>NZ_AP031497.1:1485000-4429217 GCF_042853465.1 Simiduia litorea
GGTCCCCTAAGGCTGAGAACTGATGACGAGCTCAATTTATTGAGCGAAGTGGTTGATGCCATGCTTCCAAGAAAAGCTTCTAAGCTTCAGGTAACAAAGAACCGTACTGTAAACCGACACAGGTGATCAGGTAGAGAATACCAAGGCGCTTGAGAGAACTCGGGTGAAGGAACTAGGCAAAATAGTACCGTAACTTCGGGAGAAGGTACGCCACTGACGGTGAAGGATTTACTCCGTAAGCTGTCGGTGGTCGAAGTAACCAGTCCGCTGCAACTGTTTATTAAAAACACAGCACTCTGCAAACACGTAAGTGGACGTATAGGGTGTGACGCCTGCCCGGTGCTGGAAGGTTAATTGATGGGGTTAGCGTAAGCGAAGCTCTTGATCGAAGCCCCAGTAAACGGCGGCCGTAACTATAACGGTCCTAAGGTAGCGAAATTCCTTGTCGGGTAAGTTCCGACCTGCACGAATGGCGTAATGATGGCGGAGCTGTCTCCACCCGAGACTCAGTGAAATTGAAATCGCTGTTAAGATGCAGTGTACCCGCGGCTAGACGGAAAGACCCCGTGAACCTTTACTGTAGCTTTGCACTGAACTTTGAACCTATTTGTGTAGGATAGGTGGGAGGCTTTGAAGTCGAGACGCTAGTTTCGATGGAGCCGTCCTTGAAATACCACCCTGGTATGTTTGAGGTTCTAACGTAGGTCCCTAATCGGGATTGCGGACAGTGCATGGTGGGCAGTTTGACTGGGGCGGTCTCCTCCCAAAGAGTAACGGAGGAGCACGAAGGTTGGCTAATCCTGGTCGGAAATCAGGAGGTTAGTGTAATGGCACAAGCCAGCTTGACTGCGAGACTGACACGTCGAGCAGGTACGAAAGTAGGTCATAGTGATCCGGTGGTTCTGTATGGAAGGGCCATCGCTCAACGGATAAAAGGTACTCCGGGGATAACAGGCTGATACCGCCCAAGAGTTCACATCGACGGCGGTGTTTGGCACCTCGATGTCGGCTCATCACATCCTGGGGCTGAAGCCGGTCCCAAGGGTATGGCTGTTCGCCATTTAAAGTGGTACGCGAGCTGGGTTTAGAACGTCGTGAGACAGTTCGGTCCCTATCTGCCGTGGGCGTTGGAGATTTGAGAAGAGTTGTTCCTAGTACGAGAGGACCGGAATGAACGAACCTCTGGTGTTCGGGTTGTCATGCCAATGGCATTGCCCGGTAGCTACGTTCGGACGGGATAACCGCTGAAAGCATCTAAGCGGGAAGCCTCCTTCAAGATTAGATCTCCCTGGGACTTTAAGTCCCCTAAAGAGCCGTTGAAGACTACGACGTTGATAGGTTGGGTGTGGAAGCGCTGTGAGGCGTTGAGCTAACCAATACTAATTGCTCGTGAGGCTTGACCATATAACAGAAACGATTGTGTTGACGTTATTTTTTAGAAATGAAATAAAGTGATTTGAGAACGATCTGAAGTTATGTCTGAGAAACCAGAACGACAAATGAATCAGATTTATGTAACAAAGAGACTCAGCATCTACAGTTATTATTACGACGACTTTGTGATTGAAAGATGACAAAGGCATTTATCGCCCTATTTGGAGTGAATCGCAAGTAACCGTCCATGGTACTTGAGCCCAGTCCAGCCCTCCATGGCTGGCCGTTCATGACCCCGCAAAGCAATGCTTTGCAGACGGAGCCATTCACCCATACCAGTTTGCTTGACGACCATAGCGATTTGGAACCACCTGATCCCATCCCGAACTCAGTAGTGAAACGAATTAGCGCCGATGGTAGTGTGGGGTTTCCCCATGTGAGAGTAGGACATTGTCAAGCATCTAACTAAAAACGCCCTGTAGGATATCCTGCAGGGCGTTTTGCTTTGTGCGCTCTCACAAGGGTAATCGGAGTGCCGCACCACCCCTCTTTTTATTTGTGGCAGTTCTCGGGCTTCCTGCCCTTCACTGCACCGCCACCTCCCTGTGGATTGGGGCCGCTCGCCGAGGCGTCGGACCGGCGGTCCGGCCGACAAGCGGATGGCTGCCCCGCAGCTGGCCGCGCCCCGCAGCGCAGGTTGCTGTTCGCAACCTCAACGCGCAGCTCCGCCCCCATGTGAAGGCGTGCCAGTATTGATATCGGGGAGGAACACACCTAGCTGCTGGTGATTCCTGCCGTAGCAGCGGATCACCTTGAGGGTTTATCGAAGTTTTACCGCGAAGACTGTGGTGTAAGGATTTATCCGTGAACCATGTTAAAAAAAACGGCAGGCCAGAAGTGCAAAAGCCCAATCGTAAGCACGATTGGGCTTTTTTTACTTGCGACGATAAATAAGTCGCTCGAAACTTTTGTAGATTGTAGGGCCAGCAATCCGGCTTACAGCTGAGCCGCCTGCCGTCCTTCCTGTCAGCTGTGTCCTGTTAACTCAATCTTTTCTTTCCAAACATTTAAACCGCTGCAGCAGGTTTCTGCGGCAATACGTCTAGCAGGTTTGAAAGTGTGTGCTCTGCAAAACCCGCACCGGCTTCAGCGTAGTAATTGAAAACAACATCGGCACCGGCGGCTTTCATGGCTGCGCGCTCGTCTTCATATTTTGCAACGGCTGCGACTTTGCCTTTGTAGCCGGAGTGGCGAAGCTGCTCCACCGCATCCACCATTTCGGACAGCGATGGCATAGTGAACATGACGAGTTTGTAGCGTGTCGATTGAAGACCTTCCCAGAAGTCGGCATCTTCGGCATCACCGTAAACAACTTTTCGCCCAGCCGTCTTGTGCGCAGCCATTTTTGATTTGTCGGTATCGACGCCGCAAACCCGTAGGTTGTATTGATTCTGTATGGTGTCGTAGGCTCCGGAACCCACGCGGCCCATACCGACGATAAGTACTTCCACATTTTTCGCTGGGCACTGGGGATCATCATCGGTATCGAGATCTGTCTCGAAGCGTTTTAATACGTCCTTATATTTCGCGTAAAGCTGATGGGATCTGCCGTTAATCAATGTGGATAAGACAAAGGATATTGAGACTGCGATGGCGAGGGTTGCCATCCAACTTTCCGAGAGCCAGCCGAGCTTTAAACTTAGCGCGGCGACTATCAAACCAAATTCACTGTATTGGGTCAGCGCTAAGCTCGCTAACATGGCCGTTCGCGCGCGCATTTTAAAGCGAGTAAGCAGGAAGAAAAATGCCGCCGCTTTAAGCGGTAGTAACAGGCAAAGCACCAGAGCGATACCTAACATGGTTAATGTGGGCTCAGCGGCGAGGCCTATATTAAGGAAAAAGCCGATTAGGAAGATATCCTTAAAGCTGATCATGCTTTTTGCCAGCTCGCCCGCTTTTTTGTCGCCGCTAATGAGCATGCCGAAAATTAACGCACCGAGATCGGCTTTCATGCCAACAAGTTCGAACAAAGTGCCGCCGAGGGCGGTGAGTATGATGCCTGCAAGAATGAGTATTTCATCGTGTCCGCTGGCTTTGATGACGTAGCTGAACAGAGGTCGAGCAAAGAAAAGCAGCGGTAGCAAGAGTGCCCACAGGCTGGGGATTTTTCCGGTGGAGGCGGTTAAAAATAAAACCGCAACAATATCTTGGACAATTAGAATGCCAATGGCGAGTTGACCGTGACGGACGCGAAATTCACCCCGCTCTTCCAGCATAGCAACCGCGCATACAGTAGAGCTGAAGCTGAGAGCGAAGGCGATTAATGCCGCTTGCTGCCAATTGATATCGGAAACTAAAGGCAGGCCAAGAGCGCCGATAAATAACAAAAAGCCGAAGGTGATCGCACCATAAGACACTGTATGCTCGACGGTAGAACGATAGATCTCGGGTTTCAATAGGCTCTTTAAGTCAAGTTTTAGTCCGATGATGAACAGCATTAAGGCTATGCCAGTATCGGAAATAAACTCGATGGTTTTTGAGGATTCAAAACCAGCGAGCCCTAGCCCGAAGCCTGCGATAAGGTAGCCAACCAGTGGCGGCTGGCCAATTTGCCGAGCGATAAAGCCGAAGGCGAAGGCGGCAATGATGATTAGGCTACTGTCCATTGGGTCGTTTGACTCCTTGCACTTGATAGGTGGCCGGCTGGTTATTTTAGACTGCCTTATACCACAAAGCCGCCCCTAGCCGAAGTTTACTTGTGATGCCAAAACGGTTGGCCAATAGGCGATGTGGAAGGACTCGCATTTTGACGCGGTAACATTAAGCCAGCTTGATAGGCTAAGCGGCCTGACTCTATGGCGAGTTTGAAGGCCGATGCCATGGCCACTGGGTTGAGCGCCTTTGCCACGGCGGTGTTTAATAGCACGCCATCAAAGCCTAGCTCCATAGCCTGCGTGGCATCTGAAGGGGCGCCGAGGCCGGCGTCGATGATCAACGGGGTATCGGGCAGCCGTTCGCGCAGGGTTCTCAACGCGTAATTGTTCATTAGCCCCAGCCCCGTGCCGATGGGAGACCCCCACGGCATAACGGCCTCGCAGCCCGCATCTCTTAACCGTAAGCAAAGAATAAGATCGTCGGTACTATAGGGTAAAACCTTAAAACCCCGCTTAATAAGCTCGGCGGCGGCTTTTACCAGCTCGAAAGGATCGGGCTGCAAATTGTAATCGTCGCCGATAACCTCGAGTTTTATCCAATCTGTGTCGAAAATTTCGCGACACATTTCCGCTAGGTTAATCGCTTCTTCTGCTGTCTTGCAGCCCGCTGTGTTAGGTAGTAGTTGGCAGCCTAAAGATTGTATTTCCTGCCAGAAAGCTTCACCTTGGCGATTCGCGGGGTCTTGTCGGCGTAAACTCAGCGTGACGAGGCTCGCGCCGCTCGCTGTCACGGCATCTTTCATGATGGCCGGAGATGGATACAGCGCCGAGCCTATGAGAAACCGGCTGTTAAACGACTCGCCATACAATTGTAATGTAGGCGCGTATTTGAGCTGCGTTAACGCGTGAAGTTTGTCCATGTTAACCTCCTGCCACTGGTGTCAGTAGGTCAATATAATCGCCGGGTTTGAGTTGATAATTTGAGTACTGGGAGCGCGGTAAAAATTCATTATTGATAGCGAGCGAAAATTTACCATGATTCAACTGCCAGCTATCTAATGCAGCGTTGACACTGATATTAGTTTCAACTGACTTTTGATCGCCATTGAGATGAACAATCATGAACTCTTGCATAAGGCGCCCTCGCTTTGGTAGTGATTGGAATATTAATGGGGTGTAAATTGCGCGTTGATTCTCTGTATGGACTCAGCCACTAAGGCGGGCGCCAGTAGAAAACCGTGTCGGTACAAACCATTAATACTCATGTGTTTATTGGTTTGAATTATGTGCGGTTGGTTGTTCGGATAAGCGGGTCGAAGGTTGGTGTCCGTTTCAATGACGCGCGCCTCTGCAAACGCCGGATGCAGTGTGTAGAGCGCGCTCGACAGCTCCAATGTTGATTGCAGGCTAATGGCGCTAATATCTTCACTTTCAATCTCTGTGGCACCAATAATAAACTGCTGATGAGGCTTTGGTACGGCATAGAGTTTGTAACGTGGGTGCATTAATCGAATGGGGCGCTGAAACGTAACGTCTTTAGTTTCGACCCAGAGCACTTCACCGCGCACGCCGCGCAGTGCATTTAAAGATGTTTTGGCGCCTATCCCTCGACAATCAATCAGGTAATCAAAACTGTTGGCGATATTGTGCTGCTGAAGTCTTATCGTTGATTGCTCACATATTTCATCGTCAATCATGTTAATGGGGCAATTATCAATACAAATGCCACCATGATCTTTAATGGCGGTTAGTAGTCGCGACAACAAATGTCGATTATCTATATGGGCTTCATTCGGCAAGTAAATCGCCCGATTAAAATGACTTAACAGCGGTTCCAACGCCTTTAGTTGAGCGGCGTTTAACCATTCTGCCGCGAAACTCTCGCCGCGTAGTTTGTAACTTATGTCTCGGTAAAATTGTTCGAGTTCTATTTGGTCTTGTGGGTGGGCTAGGGCGATGCTGCCTTTGGCAAAAAAAAGTGCACGCTTTGCGGTAAGTGTCTTCAACCAAAGGGGCCATAAGGCAAGAGATTTTATGCCTAAGTCATAGATATGTTTTTCACTGGTGGCGAGCTCGCTCAGCGGTGATATCATGCCGGCGGCAGTGAAGGCTGCCGCGCGCGAGTTTGTGAAACCGGCGGCTTCAATTAAATAGACTTTGTAGCCTTCTAAGAGCAAGCGCCACGCTAACAGCCTGCCTAATAGGCCTGCGCCGAGGATTGCAATGCGTGGTTGAGCTGTTCGAGTGAGTGTCACGTGCGCTGCCTGTTAATAAACATGGGCGCAGAAATACAAAGATGTCTAATGGCGGGCATCTCTTGTTTCCTACGCAGGTGTTAACCTGATCAGGTTCTACGGGTTCAGCGAACTGATCTCAGCCCTGCACAGCAAACATTTGAATCTATAATTTGAAGCAGCCTTTATTTGAACTGCTTCAAATTATAGATTGCGGAGCAGGGCGCCCCGACAAGAGCTGGCAGTTTAAAGAGGGCGGCAGGTGGCTGCAAGTTTTAATCGAGCAGTGCGGGGGAAGATTAACCGTTGGTGGTTTCTACAGTGGCGCTGAATTCGCCCTCGTGTAAACGCGCACGCACGGTTTCTCCGGCTTTTAACTGCGACGCTTTGGTGATGACTTGAGCTCTATCATTGGTAACTAGCGCGTAGCCGCGCTCCAGCGTTTGTAAGGGGCTAAGGTTGTGTAGGCTTTGCATGTGTAAATGTAAACTATGTTGCTGGCTTTCGAGCTGCTGTTGCAGCTTGGCCGTGAGTTGCTGTAAAGCGAAGCTGACTCGATCTTTTGCCTGCTGAATTTGCCGAGCGGGATCTTGGTTGTGTAAACGCTTTTCAATCTGCAGGAAATGGATTTTTTTACTTTGTAGTTGCCGCACGGGATGTAGCTGCTGAAGCTGGCTGGTGAGGTATTCGGCTTTTATCTGGGCTCGACTTACGGCATTGTTTAGGGCTAGGTGCAGCTGACGCTGAGCGCGATTTACCTGCTCCAATACGGGTACCAACTTGGGTTCGCAGCGGTTAAGCCGGTGCGAATAAAAGTCGGTTCTTTGGGCCAGGTGTTTAAGCTTTCGCTCCATGGCCTCTTCAAGCAGATAGGAAAAGCCAGTAAAACTTTCCTGCCAATCGCTGGCATCGGGCGACAGTAATTCCGCCGCTGCCGACGGCGTGGGCGCTCTTAGGTCGGCGCAGTAGTCGGCGATGGTGGTGTCGGTTTCATGGCCTACGCCGCAGACGATGGGCAGTCGGCTATTGGCAATAGCGCGCGCCACAGTTTCTTCGTTGAAGCTCCACAGGTCTTCGAGCGAGCCGCCGCCTCGGGCGAGCAAAATAACGTCAAACTGCGTTTGTTGGTTGGCCAGTTCAATGGCTTTAACGATGGCGGGCGCCGCGTCAGCGCCTTGTACCGGTACTGGTATGAGGGTTAAGGGTTGACCCGCCCAACGGCGTTTGAACACCGCCAGAATATCTCTAAGTGCGGCCCCCGTGCCCGAGGTGATGATGGCGATATGCTTGGCAGGCAGTGGAATTTCTTTCTTATTGCGTGGCTCAAATAAACCTTCGAGTGCGAGGCGCTCCTTTAACTCTTCAAAGGCGCGTTGCAAAGCACCAAGGCCGGCATCTTCCATGTGCTCGGCGATGAGCTGATAGTCACCTCGTCCCTCGTATAAGCTAACGCGACCACGAATAAGTACCTTGGCGCCGTTCTTGGGTTGAATACGTAGATATTGGCTGCGGTTTTTAAACATGGCGCAGCGAATTTGTGCGCCACTGTCCTTTAACGTGAAATAGCTGTGGCCTGAGGCCGGACGCGTGTAGTTACTGATTTCACCTTCCACCCAGAGCAGGGAAAGGTGCGTCTCTAACAGCTGTCTCGCCTGTCGGTTCAACTGGCTTACGGTGTAAAGCTTTTTATCGGCAGTGGCAGCAGTCATGGCTCTCGAGCGGCGGCAAAAAGCTGACTATACCCAAGCAATTGGGCCGGTGCGAGCAGTAATCTGCAGCCATAGGCGCTGTAATATGGCTGTTATAGGCAAGCGATAGCCTCAGATACGTTGAAAAAGAGAGACGTCCAGTTTACCCAATAGGTTCAAATCGTTATAATCGACCGTTTACCTTCTAAACCTTCTATTTACTAGGTTGATTGCAAACTATGTTGCGAATTGCACAAGAAGCACTGACATTCGACGATGTTTTATTGGTACCCGGCTATTCGGATATTACCGCTAAAGACGTGTCGCTCAAGACCCAATTAACCCGTGGCATTCAGCTCAATATTCCGCTGGTATCAGCGGCTATGGATACTGTCACCGAGTCTCGCTTGGCGATAGCGATGGCGCAAGAGGGCGGTATTGGCATTATTCACAAGAGCATGTCCATTGAGCAGCAGGCGCTCGAAGTGCGCAAAGTGAAGAAGTTTGAGGCCGGCGTTGTTCAAGATCCGATTACTATCGACAGCAATGCTACCATTGCCGAGTTGGTGGCACTGACGCGCGCCAACAATATCTCGGGTGTGCCGGTATTAGATAATGGCGACTTGGTGGGTATTGTGACGGGTCGCGATGTGCGCTTCGAAACCAATATGGCGGCTAAGGTAGCCTCTATCATGACGCCGAAAGATCAGCTGGTGACCGTTAAAGAAGGCGAAGCGCCTGAAATTGTGCGTGGACTGTTGCATAAACACCGCATTGAAAAAGTGTTGGTGGTGAACGATAAGTTCGAGTTGCGCGGCTTGATTACCGTTAAAGATATTAGCAAAGCTGAAAACTTCCCGAGTGCTTGTAAAGACCCAGCGGGCCGCTTGCGCGTTGGCGCCTCGGTTGGCACCAGCCCCGATACCGACGATCGTGTTAAAGCGCTGATTGAAGCCGGTGTGGATGTGCTCGTTGTGGATACCGCACACGGCCACTCAAAGAATGTTCTAGACAGAGTTAAGCGTATAAAAACCCTTTACCCTGATATTCAGGTTATTGGCGGAAACATCGCCACTGGCGCTGCAGCGTTGGCGTTGGTTGAAGCCGGTGCCGACGGGGTTAAAGTCGGTATTGGCCCTGGTTCTATTTGCACCACGCGTATTGTAACCGGTGTTGGTGTGCCACAAATCTCTGCTATCGCCGGCGTGGTAGAAGCGCTGAAAGATACCGATATTCCTGTTATCGCCGACGGTGGTATTCGCTACTCTGGCGATATCTCCAAAGCCGTTGTTGCAGGTGCCCATTGTTTAATGATGGGTTCTATGTTCGCCGGTACTGAAGAAGCGCCGGGCGAGGTTGAGCTGTACCAAGGCCGAACCTATAAATCTTATCGCGGTATGGGTTCCCTCGGTGCCATGGCGAG
The DNA here is from genome assembly GCF_042853465.1 of Simiduia litorea. GTDB lineage: Bacteria > Pseudomonadota > Gammaproteobacteria > Pseudomonadales > Cellvibrionaceae > Simiduia > Simiduia litorea. The sequence continues at coordinate 1,494,374 of NZ_AP031497.1, forward strand.
AACCCAAGGCTCGTCTGATCGCTACTTTCAAGATGCTAGTCAAGGCACTGAAAAACTAGTGCCAGAGGGTATTGAGGGGCGCGTGCCTTACAAGGGGCCGCTGTCTGCCATCGTGCACCAAATGATGGGCGGCTTGCGCTCTGCCATGGGCTACACCGGCTCGATTGATATGCAGACCATGCGCACGAAACCCGAATTTGTACGGGTTACCAGCGCCGGTATGGGCGAGAGCCATGTGCACGATGTGAGCATAACCAAAGAAGCACCTAACTACCCTGTTGGTGGTCGTTAAGTTGCACGCTTGATAAGACAGTGATCGGCCAAGGCCGGTCACTTTTGTTTTCGGGGGAGAGAAAAACCTCTCTCTTTTGTCAGTTTCGTTAGTAAAAAGTTGCGAGCCCTCATGAGCCAAGATATTCACGCCCAACGTATTTTAATTCTCGATTTTGGGTCTCAATACACCCAACTCATCGCCCGCCGTATTCGGGAAATTGGTGTTTATTCCGAAGTGCGCGCCTTCGACATGACCGAAGCCGAAATTCGCGAGTTTGATCCCAAGGGTATTATATTATCCGGCGGTCCTGAATCTGTAACCGAGGGTGAATCACCACGCGCCGATGCAGCCGTTTTCGAGCTTGGGATTCCAGTGCTTGGTATTTGCTACGGTATGCAAACCATGGCCGAGCAGCTGGGCGGTAAAGTTTCTACCAGCGATGTGCGTGAATTTGGTTATGCGCAGGTGAAGGTCGAAGGTACAAGTGCGCTATTGCACGATATTAAAGATCATCTCGCTGTAGATGGCGCTGGCTTACTCGATGTGTGGATGAGCCACGGCGATAAAGTAACCAGCATGCCAGCCAACTTTACCTTGATGGCGTCAACGCCTTCTTGCCCCATCGCCGGTATGTACTGCGAGGAAAAAGACTTTTTTGGTGTGCAGTTCCATCCCGAGGTGACCCATACCCTGCAGGGCCGCCGCATATTCGAACACTTTGTATTGGAGTTGTGTGGCTGCAAAGCGCTGTGGACGCCGGCCAATATTGTTGAAGATGCGATTAACCGCGTGCGCGAACAAGTGGGTAGCGACAACGTGTTACTGGGTTTGTCCGGCGGTGTGGACTCATCTGTGGTTGCAGCGCTGTTGCACAAGGCCATCGGCAGCCAGCTCACCTGTGTCTTTGTCGACAATGGGTTGTTGCGCAAAAACGAAGGCGATCAAGTGATGGACATGTTTGCGAAAAACATGGGTGTCAAAGTTATTCGCGCTAATGAAGAAACACAGTTTTTATCGCGTTTGGCGGGTGAAAACGACCCAGAGAAAAAGCGCAAGATTATCGGCAATACCTTTATTGATGTGTTCGATCAGGAGGCCACTAAGCTCAAAGGCATTAAGTGGCTGGCGCAGGGCACCATATACCCCGATGTGATCGAGTCTGCGGCCAGTAAAACCGGTAAGGCCCATGTTATTAAGTCACACCACAATGTGGGCGGTTTACCCGATGACATGGCGTTCGAGCTAGTCGAGCCACTGCGCGAACTGTTTAAAGATGAAGTGCGTAAAATAGGCCTAGAGTTAGGTCTGCCTTACGACATGGTTTACCGTCACCCATTCCCAGGTCCAGGTTTGGGCGTGCGCATTTTGGGTGAAGTGAAAAAAGAGTATGCTGATATTTTGCGCGAAGCCGATGCTATTTTCTTAGAAGAATTGCATAAGGCTGACTGGTATCACAAAACCTCGCAAGCATTCGCGGTATTCTTACCGGTCAAGTCTGTCGGTGTGGTTGGCGATGGTCGTCGATACGAGTGGGTGATTGCTCTACGCGCCGTGGAAACCATCGATTTTATGACGGCTCGCTGGGCGCACTTGCCCTATGAGTTGTTGGAAACCGTGTCGAACCGTATTATCAACGAGATCTCCGGCGTTTCTCGCGTCGCCTACGACGTATCGAGCAAACCGCCAGCGACGATTGAGTGGGAATAATACGGAGAAGGCTTGGGTAACCAGGCCTTTTTTATGTGTGAGGATTAAGATGGCGTTTTTACAGCATTGCCTAAATGGCGCAATTGTGGCGCACTACCATGTAGATGGCGCACTGCTAGTGGGTCGCCAAAGTGATAACGATATTGTGCTTGAAGATTCCACTGTGTCGAGTTTACATGCCGAAATCACGGTGGACGCCGAAGGTGTGTTTCACTTTAAAGATCTGGGCAGTACCAATGGTGTACTTTATCAGGGTAAAAAGGTTGCTTCAGGTACCCTAGTAACGGGTGAGTGGTTGACCGTAGGTCTGCACGAGTTTACCCGGATTGAAAAGTTGGCCGAGGGCATGGAGCGCACCTTGCGAATTAAGAAAAGCTGGATACCAGGCGTCTATTACACATCTGATAAATAAGGGTAAACTGCCAGCTAATAATATCGATAATGGCATTGCGCATGCGCCCTTTTAGGCGAATATTTAACCAATTAAACGCTGTTGATCTCATCTACCTTCTGCTTGCGCTCGGGTTTGTGATGGCGTTGCAGTGGCCGGTCTGGTTACAACAACCTCTACAGTGGTTGGATCAGCGCTTGTTGTCGGCCAGCTATTCCTTAAGTGCGCCACCGCCGGCGCCGGTTAAGATTGGTTTGGCGGAAATTCCCGATGCGTTACTGGCTGATTTCACACGCCTTCCCGTAAATCACCCGTTGGCCGAAAAACTCATCGATTTGCACCGCAAGGGTGTGCCTTTTCATGTCTTTTTACCTTCACCTTTTAGTGTTGCAGGCTTTACGCAGCCAGATGACTTTGCGGCTTTGGCGACGGCACTGTCTGCAGATGAGAGCGACACTGTACTCGCGCAGCGCCAGTTGTTACTAGCGAGGGTGAAGGAATTACAACAGTGGAAAGATTTTGTTGAGAGCCCAGATATTTTTTGGTTTTTGCCGTGGGGTCAGTTGGATCAAGGTGGCGGACGAGCGCTGAGGTTTCAGTTGACGGCGTCGCCTTGGAATGTCGGCTTGCTGCAGTGGTTGGCCGGTAGCGATCAGTCGCCGCAGGGCTTACAAAATTTACCAGCAGCGCGGCAGCACTATGAGTTTTTAGGTGCTGGTGCGCCTGGTCAGGCGCGTTTATGGGGCCAAATTGGCGAACATCAAACATTAATAACGGCGCCGCTTCTATTGGCGCAGCACAGCCAAGCCCTAGGTGCTTTGCAATGGGCTGATGGCCGACTGCAGGCTCCCGAGCGCTCGTGGAGCCGATCTATTAATGCCCGCGGTGTGATTCCGGTGGATTGGCGTTTGGCGCCGGTGGTCTTACCAATGAACGATGTAGTTGGTCGGTTAAGTGAATTTGATCTCTTGTTGATTGCGCCTCAGTCGAATGCTCAAGCATTGTTAGCAGCGGCAGCGTTGAACACGCTGTTGGCCGATCACTACCCGAAAAGCCCTGATTGGGCTTGGGCTTGGCTGCCTCTTAGCGTGTTATTGCTGGCTTTGTTCAGCGCACCTATCTGGCTGCGCGCTGGTTCGGCTGTGTTGGTGCTGAGTCTGGTTTTAGTCTCCACTTCATTGGTGGCATTGCAGCTTGCCGCGCATATCTATTACCAATGGTGGTTACCCACGGGTGCCGCGCTGATGTTTATCTGGTGCGCCGTGATGCTACGTTTCATTGGGGTAGGTTTTTCTCGGCCTTTGGAAAGGCTAAGACAAAGCTGGCGCTTGGGTTGGCAGCAAATAGTGCGCGAGCAAATAGGCTCCGGCAAACTGGCTGAGGCGGAGAATCATTTGAATAATTTAATGCAGTTCGGCCCAGAAAACTGGCAGCTGCAAGCAAGTTACGACATCGCACAGAGTTACGAAAAGCAGCGCCGATATGAGCAAGCGGAACAGCTTTACCGCGATATTTTAATCAAGGCACCAAAATTTTCTGATGTTAAAAACCGTCTAACACGCCTGAAAGAGTTGTCGGGTAGTCAGGGAGCAGGGGGCTTGGATGCAACGCTCGTGATTGATGAGCAGATCATCAATAAACCTGTGTTAGGCCGCTATGAAATACAGAAAGAATTGGGCCGTGGGGCAATGGGGGTGGTCTATCTTGGCCGAGACCCACGCATTAGCCGCATGGTGGCGATAAAGACTTTACACTATAAGCATTTCGAGCCGAGTCAATTGCCAGAATTGAAAGCGCGTTTTTTTAGAGAGGCTGAAGCGGCGGGTCGATTAAGTCACCCAAATATCGTTTCTGTTTTTGATGCCGGAGAAGAAGCTGATTTAGCGTTTATCGCGATGGACTATGTGCCTGGTAAAGCATTGAATTATTTTACCAATCCTAAGCGTTTGCTACCGGTGCCGATAGTATATGGCTTAATGGCCAAAGCCGCCGATGCATTATTTTACGCGCATAAACATCAAATTATTCACCGCGATATTAAGCCCAGTAATTTACTCTACGACCCGGAAACTGGCCGCATGAAGGTTAGCGACTTTGGTATCGCGCGCTTGGTGGATAACTCCAAAACACGCACTGGCGACGTTATGGGTAGTCCGCTCTACATGTCGCCCGAGCAACTTAAGGGCGTAAAGGTGAGCGAAGCCGCAGATATTTATAGCTTGGGCGTTACTATGTACCAGCTACTCACCGGTAAGCTACCATTTGACGGCGATAGCCTTGCTAATTTGACCTATCAAATATTGCAAGGTAAACACGCCAGCGTAAGAACGCACAGGGCAGAATTACCTCCGAGTGCCACGCGAATCACCAATAAAGCATTGCAAAAGGACCCAGAAGACCGCTTTGCCAATGCTCGGGAAATGGCCGAAGCTATTCGTAAATCGCTAGCGCGGGATTTTGAATAGCCAAGAAAAATTTGAATCTGTTGCAAATATTTAGACGAGGTGTATATGGCTCAGTTAGCGCAATTAATTGATGACGTCGTGGTTAACAAGTTCGACTTAGATAAAACACCACTGACCATTGGTCGCCATGCCGATAATCGGGTGCAAATAGATGATGGCGCGGTCAGCGGTCGCCATGCTGTCGTGTCGATTAGGAAAAACCCCGATTTTCCCGAGTATCAAGAGATAGTGTTAGAAGATTTGGGTAGCACTAACGGCACGCGCGTGAATGGCGAGAAAATTAAAGGCAAGGTGATTTTAAATCATGGCGATGTGGTAAAAATTGGCTGGAATGAATTCAAACTTATCGATAGCAAGCAAAAGAATTTGGCCAGTACCGTGCATATGCTACAAGATTAACCATTCGACGTTTAAGGCATATTTTGATAATCCAACGTAGATTCTGAAGGGCATTTAGGTAATCGATCTCGTTATTTGGTACTAGTTTAGGCATTAAGTTTTTGCGTCGAGATACTTTACATTTTCACCTAGTGATTGTTGTACATTTTTCTCTGTGAGACGCTAAGTGATTGAGTTAAAGGCAAATTTTCGTTGTTGGGACGCATCTTGCTTTAGCTGGCCTCGTAGTATCACTATTTCAAACTAGAGGGAATTTGTTATGAAAATGAGATCGATGTTAGCTGTGCTTGCGGTTGCCGTTTTTTCAACCGGTGCTTATGGCATTTCGATAGAGCAGGCAGATATGGATGCTGGTAGTGTTTTCTTAAACTTTGATGAGTTGGCTGCGGGCACTGTCGTTTCTAATCAATATGCGGGTTACGGATTGACCATATCGGGAACCTTAGGAAACAATGGGAGCGGCGCCGCTTCTACTGTAACGGCTGAAGATACAGGTGGCAGTTATTCGGACCCAATCTATATTGGTCAGCCGAACAATAGCTGGGATGGCAGTGTGATTTTTGATTTCACTGGCGTTAACGTCACCCAGTTTGGTGCCTATCTTGTGGATTCCGCATCCAGTTGGTTGTCGTTATATGACTCGAGTAATACCTTGATCGAAACTATTTTTGGTAGTGGATCTGTGTATGATTGGGTCGGGGCAGATACTGGCGGTGTTAATATTGCTAGAGCCATTTTTTCCGGTGACTTTTATGCCGTTGATGATGTGATGTTTAATGCCAAAGTACCTGAGCCTGGCAGCCTTATTTTATTCTTGGCGGGCTTGTTGGGCGTTGTGGTTTCAAGGCGTCGAATAGGCTAAAGGTCCAGCTATAAAAAAACCGCGCCGAGCGCGGTTTTTTTATAGCTGGAGATTGGCGCGCGCGTGCTTAGCGCTCCAAATATTGCAACTTATTCTCAACGCCATCCCATTCGGCGGCATCCGCTGGGGCGTCTTTCATCTCGGTGATGTTTGGCCAGACTTGCGCCAACTCAGCATTCAGTTCTAAGAATACTTCCTGACCTTCCGGTAGTTCGTCTTCGGAAAAGATGGCACCCACTGGGCACTCAGGTTCGCACAGGGCGCAATCAATACATTCATCTGGGTGAATGACGAGGAAGTTAGGGCCTTCATAGAAACAATCAACGGGGCACACTTCCACGCAATCGGTGTGTTTACATTTAATACAGTTATCACCAACTACGAATGTCATCTATTGCACTCCGTCTTAATACGAAAAATTCGCCGGCATTCTACCGTAACCTTTGGCAGGTTTCTAATCTTTTGCGGCTAACTCCACTCAAATCTGCTGTTTTAGCGCGTATAGGAGATCTAGTGCCTGTCGCGGTGTTAGCTCGTCTAGGTCTAATTTCTCCAATTTTGTCACCACGGGATGCGGCGGTGCACTGAACAGTTCGCCTTGCCAAGGATCTGGCACCGGCTCGCTTTTCCTTGTGAGTTGCTTTTCTAGAATAACACCAGCATCGCTTGGCGCGATAATCTGTCCATGGCTACCGGCTTCTAACTGCTGTAATTGTAGCCTCGCCATGGCTAATACGGCCTCGGGAATTCCGGCTAGTTTTGCGACCTGAAGACCGTAGCTTTGGCTGGCAGGGCCAGCTTGAATATGGTGTAAAAACACGATGTTATCGTTATGTTCTGTGGCGGTTAAATGCACATTGGCAACGCCGGTGAGGGTTTCCGGCAGCGCGGTAATTTCAAAGTAATGGGTAGCAAATAGGGTAAATGCCTTTACCGTTTGACCTAAGTGCATGGCCGCGGCCCAGGCCAGCGAGAGGCCATCGAAGGTGCTGGTGCCACGACCCACTTCATCCATTAAGACTAGGCTGTGTGGTGTGGCGTTGTGCAAAATATTGGCGGTTTCGGTCATCTCCACCATGAAGGTTGAGCGGCCGCTGGCGAGGTCGTCGCTCGAGCCGATACGGGTGAAAATCCGATCTGTTAGGCCCAGCTCACAGCGTGCCGCGGGCACGAAACAGCCAATTTGTGCCATCAGCACGATGAGTGCAGTCTGGCGCATATAGGTGGATTTACCGCCCATATTGGGGCCGGTAATGATGAGCATGTGGCGTTGTCGCGATAACGTAAGATCGTTGGCAACGAATGGCTGGCTAGAAACCTGCTCAACCACGGGATGGCGACCTTTCTCTATGTAAATACCGGGCTCCTCGGTGAGTGAGGGCTTACAAAAATTGAGGTGCTCGGCGCGCTCGGCAAAGCTTGCTAACACATCCAGCTCAGACACCGCGGCGCTGGCATCCTGCAATGCCAGCAGGTGTTCGTTAAGGGTTTCTAGTAGTTCCTCATAAAGTGCTTTTTCGCGACTTAGGGCGCGGCTTTTGGCCGAAAGCGCTTTATCTTCGAATTGCTTTAGCTCTGGCGTGATAAAGCGCTCGGCATTTTTTAGTGTTTGGCGGCGAATGTAGTCGGCCGGTGCTTGATCGGCTTGGCCCCGGCTCAGCTCGATAAAATAGCCGTGCACTCGGTTGTACCCCACTTTCAGGGTGGAAAGCTTGGTGCGCTCTTTCTCCCGTGTTTCTAAATCGATTAAAAATTGGCCGGCATTGGTGCTGATAGCCCGCAGTTCGTCTAGCTCTGGGTCAAAGCCTTCGGCAATGACGCCGCCCTCGCGAATGACTACCGGTGGATTTTCGATCAGCGCGCGGCCTAGTAGGTCCACCAGCTGTGGAAATTCGCCGACTAGATTGGCCAGCTTACGTATACGCGCGGTGTTCGATTCGGCTAATTGCTGTTGTAATAGGGGGAAGCAGGCTAGCGAGCTAAGTAAACGGCTCAAATCTCGGGGCCGCGCAGAGCGCAGCGCTAAGCGCCCCAAAATACGCTCCATATCGCCGACATTTTTCAAGCTTTGGCGGATGGGTTCAAAGGCGTAGTCGGCGAGCAGCCAACTGATAGCATCTTGGCGTTGCTGTAGTGTGGTTATATTGCGTAGCGGTCGGTTGACCCAACGCCGCATCAAGCGTCGTCCCATGGCGGTGACACCGGTATTAATCACCGACAGCAGGGTATTCTCTTCGCCGCCACCGAGGTTGGTATCGAGTTCGAGGTTGCGTCGGGTTGCTGCATCCATGGCAACAGCTTCGTCGCGGTTCTCAAAGGCGAGGGTGCGGATGTGAGGGAGAGCCGTGCGTTGGGTTTCACGCGCGTAGCTAAGCAGGCAACCAGCAGCGCATAGGGCTAGGCGCAGATGAGAGCAGCCAAAACCATCGAGATCTTGGGTGCCAAACTGTTGGTTTAATAATCGCTGTGCGGTATCTAGCTCGAATTCCCAAGGCGCTCGGCGGCGCAAACCTCGGCGCTTGGCGAAGAGCTCTAGCTCCACTAATTCATCGGCCACTAAGAGCTCGGCTGGATTTAACCGTTGCAGCTCGGCGGCTAGGGCTTCTAGGCCTGCGACCTCTAACAGCATGAACCGGCCTGAACCGATATCAAGGCTGGCAATACCGTACTCTTCATTTTGGGTGTGCACAGCGACCAATAGGTTGTCTTGGCGCTCGTCGAGTAGCGCCTCGTCGCTGACCGTGCCGGGTGTAACGATACGCATAACTTTGCGCTCGACCGGCCCTTTACTGGTGGCTGGATCGCCCACTTGTTCGCAAATGGCGATCGACACCCCTTGTTTAACCAGTCGTGCGAGGTAGCCATCGGCCGAGTGAAAGGGGATGCCTGCCATGGGGATGGGTTCGCCGTTGGACTTGCCGCGCGCGGTGAGCGTCAGATCCAATAGCTCGCTGGCAAGCTTGGCGTCGTCGAAAAACAACTCGTAGAAGTCACCCATCCGGTAGAACACGATTTCGTGGGGGTGCTCGGCCTTAATGCGTAAGTATTGTTGCATCATCGGCGTTTCGTTGGAGAGGTCTTGGACGGCTTGGTTCATAATGTTGATTGTGCTTGTCAGGATCAAGCGGGGTATTCTACGCAAATCTACCTCGGCCATAAACGTTGTTTAGGAGAAGTTAATGACAGTCAGTCACGATCCCTTGGTTCAGCAGATAGCGGATAAACTCATAGCGCAATCGGCGAGCCTGAGCGTTGCCGAGTCGTGCACGGGTGGCGGCGTTGCGCAGGCACTCACCGCCGTGGCCGGCGCTTCGGCGTGGTTTGGTTATGGCTTTGTTACCTATGCTAATAGCGCCAAAATAGAGCTGCTAGGCGTCGATGAAGCGACTCTCGCGGCATATGGTGCGGTTAGCCACCAAGTGGCAGAGCAGATGGCGGAAGGCGCGAGAATTAACGCCTCATCCACCTGGGCGCTTGCCACCACGGGCATTGCCGGTCCCGATGGCGGTAGCGCAGAAAAGCCTGTGGGTATGGTTTGGTTCGCTTGGGCAGGCCCTCAAGGCATACGCTCCCAGCACCGCGTATTTAGCGGCGATAGAGCGTCGGTAAGAGAGCAGGCAGTTGCTTTTGCCTTGATCGAATTAAGGAAATTACTAAATTTTACTGTATAACCATATAGTACTGGTTGCGCATACAGTTAAATTGTCTTAAGCTACTCAACATAGATTGGTTAAGCCAACACCTTTTGCTAACAAGCTCAGCAATGAGCAGACAACGTACAATTAGAAAATTACAAAGGTATCAACATGGATCAGAACAAGGACAAAGCCCTACAGGCAGCGCTCGCTCAAATTGAACGTCAATTTGGTAAGGGCACCGTGATGCGTATGGGCGATCGCGAGCGCATCGCTATGCCATCTATCTCAACCGGTTCATTGGGTTTGGATGTTGCCTTGGGCATAGGCGGCTTACCCAAGGGGCGTATCGTTGAAATATACGGCCCTGAATCCTCCGGTAAAACCACCTTGACCTTGCAAGTAATTGCCGAGGCTCAGAAGAAAGGAGGCGTATGCGCCTTCATTGATGCGGAGCACGCGTTAGATCCTATTTATGCAGAGAAGCTGGGCGTCAACGTTGACGATCTTATCGTCTCTCAGCCAGATACTGGTGAGCAAGCCTTGGAAGTCGCCGACATGCTGGTGCGCTCCGGTGCTGTGGATGTGCTCGTGGTAGATTCCGTTGCCGCACTTACGCCGAAGGCTGAGATTGAAGGTGAAATGGGCGATCATCATGTTGGTTTGCAGGCGCGTTTGATGTCTCAGGCGCTGCGTAAAATCACAGGTAATATTAAAAATGCCAACTGCCTAGCAATTTTTATTAACCAAATTCGCATGAAAATTGGTGTGATGTTTGGCAACCCGGAAACCACCACCGGTGGTAACGCACTCAAGTTTTACTCCTCTGTCCGTTTAGATATTCGTCGCACAGGTGCGGTTAAAGATGGCGATGAGGTAATTGGCAACGAGACTCGCGTTAAAGTGGTAAAAAATAAAGTCGCGCCACCGTTTAAGCAGGCAGAGTTTCAGATTTTATATGGTCAAGGCATTAACTTGCAGGGCGAAATTATCGACTTTGGCGTGAAGCTGGGGCTCATTGATAAGGCGGGCGCCTGGTACAGTTATAAAGGCGATAAAATTGGCCAAGGTAAGAGTAATGTTGGTAAGTTTTTAGTAGAAAATCCAGCAATACAAGCGGAAATAGAGCAACAAGTTAGAGCGGAGTTGTTGGGCGGTAAGATGAAGGCTGAATCTTCAAGCGATGAAGATAGTGTTGTAGAAACGGAAGAATCATAAGGTTGTTAGCTCGCCCCGCAGTGTCAAAGCTGCGGGGCTTTTTTTTGCGTAAAATGAGCACAAGAGGATATTGACATGAGATCTGCACGGGCGCCGTTACAAACGGAAGCAGAAATTATGGACGCGGCGTTAAGCCTTTTATCTCGACGTGAATACAGTGAAACGGAACTCACGCGAAAGTTGCTAGAAAAAACCGAGCAGCAACATCATGTTGAGCGTGTGTTAGCTCGGGTTCAAGAGTTTGGCTATCAAAATGATCAGCGTTATACGGAAAGTTATATTCGCTATGGTATTAGCCAAGGGAAGGGCGAAAACTGGTTAATCATGAAGCTTCGTCAAAAGGGCGTGCCACCAGCGCTGATAGAGGCATGCTTGTACGAGGCTGACACTTGTTGGCAGGATATAGCCTTGGCGCAATTAGAGCGAAAGTTTAAAAACCAAGGATGTGATTTACAGGAAAAGGCTAGATGGTACCGTTTTTTGGCGGCTAGAGGCTTTAATCCTGATGCTATAGCAGCAGCGGTCGAGCGCCATGCGCAAAAGCAGTTGGATTGCACGTAGATTTCAGCTGGATAGTGCCCAACTCAAAGGCTTAATAAGTGATCTGAATGTATTAGTCTGCGCATCTTGCGATTGAATCGACTAAGTTGAGCGCAACACATGGCGACTAGCAACGACGAGCTGCCCCAAGAGCCTCCGAAATATCATCCCGATCACTTGATATACTTTTTTACGAAATTATTTAATATGCAGTGAACTTTCCAGCAGGCATGACAGTTTGGTGAGTGTCTGGCGCATTAGTGACGTGCTCTTAAGCCTATGTCAGTAATTGATGTTTTCGCCCTTCATGTTGTTGGATATTAACGATATGTTTATGTTTATGTCTATGGCGCGTTTGTGGTCGTTCTCATTACCATTAATATTTTTATAAATATTCGATTGTATTTAGGATCTATTCTATTTGCGCTGGTGTTGGGCGTGGCAGGCAGCTGAATGGCTATATATAGAGGTTTGGTGTTGAATATAGAAAAACTATCTACGAGTATATCTTTTCTATCAGCGCTATGATTTTAGCGTTAAGTATTACTTGTTGACTGCTTCGCCGAGCCAAATTGGGAAAATAAAACCATTTAGATCGTATCGTTTTTTAATATTGTTTTTTTACAGCTAGCCTGCAAGCTGCAGCAAGTGTGGCACGGGATTTTCATAGGAATCGAGTGTTGAAGCTAGTCACGCGTGTGCTACATTTATCGACAAATTTTTTGTCTCGCGCTTATTGCTCACGTTTAGGCCGGCAAGATACCCCGCCCACTTTTTACGCTATTTTTACTACCTAATGGAGTTGCCGACGTAATGGTTCCAGAGGTTCGCAAAAGCACGATCGATTTAAATCCCAATGAATCCCTGGGTGATCTTGTCTATCGATTGCTAAGGACGCGATATCGCTTGCAGCGAGTAAAAATGCATGTACAAAATTGTTGCGCCGGGTAGAAAGGTTGGCTTTAACAGCTAAGGCCTGAGCTCACGATAAATTTTTATCTAGGCGTTTAGCCTGTGATTGATAATTACGTCAGCTGTTAGGTTCAGCCGCGCGCTTTTTAACATGGCTTGAACCTAGGTGGCGACCAGTAATATGTGGCAGAGATGGGTTGGCTGAGGTTTTAAACGTACGATTCATGTGAGTGTGTCGTTGGATAGAGCGCTAGCTAGGATAAGACAGCATAGGCAAGCGACGCTTAGGTCCGATCGAGCAATTTGGTGGCTTCAGGTTAGGTCATCATAGGCACCAATCCTGTTGTAAATTTGCCCTGAATGAACTCAAACTGTGCTGGTTTTGTTCTCGTTTGCCTTCGCAGGGTGTTCGTCCTGCTTGCGTGGGCGGCCTCTTTTGAGTGGTCGTACACGTTGATTGGCAATCCGCTCGATGCGGTCTTTAAAGGAGTCCCCGCCTAACACTTGGCCTAGCTTAACGGTTTCCGCAATATACGTGAGTAGCCGAGAGTCAAAGGCGTAGCGAAATAGCTTTCGGTACGCCTGTACTCGTTCGCGTGTGTTTTTGCCTAGCTCAGTGTAAAGCCTGTGGTCTTTAATCAGCTCACTTGTCTCTAAGGTTGTGTGAAAGTTAAAGCTCGACCAAGGGTATTCGCCTGGCTCGTTTGCTAAGCCCAAATACATAGGTTTGAGTTCTACGTAGCGATAGCAGGTCAGCAAATAGGCTTCTGAGTCGATAAGGCTAGACTTATAGCGCCCACCCCAAAGGGTGCCAGAGCGGCGATAGCGGTGGTTAACATATTGCACATAGCGTCTACCCAGAGATTGCATCATCGATGAAATACCTTGCTCTATGCGAGGCGTAGCAATGAATTGCACCATGTTGGGTAGTAATACGTAAGCATGAATATCGACGCGATATTGTTCCGCAGCGGTTTTAAGGCTTTGTAAGTAAAACTCGTAGTCTTCATCATCAAAGAAACAGGGTAGGTTATTGTGGCCTGTTTGCACGATGTGCTGTGGTATATCGGGTAGATTGAGTCGCGGTAATCTTGCCATCTTGGCAGGCAGTCCCTATTTGGTTTCGAATCCTTTTGAATAGCCTTCCCTATAAGGGAGCGCATTATCGCAAACCTCAGTACAATTTTTCAAATACCTGTCGCAAGAGTTTGTGGTTCTATGGTACTTATTCGGTTTGTTTCTGGCGTCTTTGAGCTATGAATCAATTATAAATCGGCGGACTTACTTTAGTTTTGAAATTGTATTGCGCTAGAATGCCAGCGCAGCATGTTGCCTGATGGAGGCGGCAGGAGCCACATTGGATTAGTGCGATGACACCAAAGGAAGCAATTCGCCTTGCTATTAATGGTCGAACAGATATTGGCCAAGTGCGAGATGAAAATGAGGACCACATTGGTTGGTATAATCATCCTTCATTACCAATGGGTTTTGTTGTTATTGCCGATGGTATGGGCGGTTATACGGGCGGTTCTAAGGCCAGTCAAATTGCGGTTAAGTGTGTAACTGAACATCTTGAAACTTTGCCTACCAGTACCTTTCAGGCCTGCACGCCTGACCAGCAATTATTAGTTATTCACTCTAAAATTTTGGATGCCTTAAACGCGGCAAACGCCGGCATTTTGGATGCAAAAGTAAGCGCCCCTCAATTAGCCAATATGGGCAGTACCATTGTACTGGCGTTAGTTTGGCAGGATAAGGTGACGATTGCTCATCTCGGTGACTCGCGTGCCTATCTCTGGAATAAGGATGGTCTTTGCCAGCTCACCAGCGATCACAGTTTGGTTCAAGAGATGATCGATAGCGGGTCGCTGACCGTTACTCAGGCCCGCTCTAGCCGGGTTAGGAATCACATTACCAGGGCGCTGGGTGTGACGGAATTTATTGAACCTAATATCAATACCTATGCATTGATACAAAATTCGCTGTTGATGTTGTGTAGCGATGGCTTGACAGAGTATCTCGATCACGGAGAACTCGAATTTGTTCTATCCACTCATCGGCCAGCGTTGGAGTGTTGTTATCGTTTTATCTCAGAAGCCAATGAAATGGGTGGCAAGGATAATATCAGCGTCGGTATTATTGAATACACGCTCGAAAATAAGGTGAGTGTCAGTCAGGCAAATATTTCGGTTCCCGCACCGAGCAGTGCGCCGGTGGAAGATGTGACCGTGCGAAAAGAGTCGCGAGCTTAAGTGTCGTTGCGTCATAATAAAAAAGGCCTTCAATTGAAGGCCTTTTTTATTGTTTAGGGCTGGATAGTGAGACTGTATTGGGTTTCAGCCTTAAGCCAAGGCGAGGCCTTGCCTTCAACCCAATCTCTATGACCATTGCCAAAAAATGGCGACAGTGGGTGTGCACTTTGACCTGTGGCCATGTGAAAAATACCCTCTGACTCCTTACCAGGCGACACCACAAATCGCTCGCTGGCGCCGTGCGTAGGTGTTTGCACGCGCGGCATGTGCGTGTCGCCATTGAGCGGCTCGTGGGGCATCGACATAAACCATTTAATAGGGCTAACGAAGCGCGCCATGGGGTGTTCGATAATGACTTTATTGGCCTCGCCCCAGGTATTATCGGCCAAGCTTGCATCCTCATATAAAGGCTCTACTACCGCTTTGATGGCGAACAGTTCGAGTTCGTCCCAGCTGCTAAAATCGGGGTTGAGCAAATGTGTTGGGCGCGTTTGAATTAGGCTCCAAGCTGGGTATTCAATTTGGCGGTTGGCTTTAGCCAAGTCGAAATCTGGATCTATCGTTTGCATATAACTAATGAGAGGCGCGGTTAAGTACTCGATGGTTTTTAATCGAAACTCGCGCACGAGCCGATAGCCGACGGAATCAACCTCCGCCCGTGCCGTCCACTGCTCAAGATGAGTTTTTGCTTCAATCAACGATGGCTCAGTAATATCTTTCCGTGACAACCGTTGTAATAGGTGGTCGCGCCATGGCGTTAAAAAAACGGCCTTGTCGTCTAGTTGAATGTCGAGCAGGGCTTTTTCGTCGAAGCGATCTGCGGCAAATAGGTCGTCTCTAATTTGCTGCTGTCGCGCACCGAGGGCATAGGCGGAGTCGCCCATCATCTTAAAGGCGTCATCTGAAAGGGTTCTTGCATTTGCCGTCCAAAGGCGTTGATGTGCCGGTGTGGCTAATACGGGATGCTCATCCAATCCGCGAATGCCTTGCCATGAGCGAGAGCCATCGCTCCAGCTTTCAGGCAGCCTGCCGTCCGTGCCTACGCGTTTGGGGAAGGGGCCTGCGACTGTCCAGCCAATGGCGCCGCTGTCGTCTGCCATGACGAGGTTCTGATGCGGCATGCCGAAGCTGGGGCCGAGTTTGAGTGCGTCGTGCACTGATTCCACCGATTCCAACACATAGGGCCCCATATTGGCACCGGTTATGTCGTGCGCTGTCCACTTCAGTACCAACAGCCTACCTTTTGGGTCTTCTCCGATAACTGGCCCCCACTGAGTCTCACGGACCTCGACGGTTTGCGCCGCTCGATCTTTGATGTGAATGCTTTCTTGGAAGCGCTCAAACGGCTTCCAACCCTGCGCGGTTTTATAGGCGTCCTTGCTGTCGTTGAGCTCGAGCAAAATGACGTCGGACCAGTCGCCTTGCGTGTTGGTAAAGCCCCATGCCAATTTACCGTTTGATCCGGCGACCACTAAGGGTGTACCTGGCAGCGTCGCGCCGCTGACCAAGCGGCCGGTATCCGGATGTTGCCACTGGGCGCGAAACCAAATATTTGGCACCCGAATGGCGAGGTGCATGTCATCGGCAATCATGGCGCCGCCGTGCTTAGACAGGGCGCCAGACACCGCCCAATTATTACTGCCTACGACCACATCTTCCGACACCATCGGAACATAGCGCATGGCGGTCGATTCAGGCATTAAGTCTGACCAGCCCGTGCTTGGTATGGGCGCTGGCGGTAGAGTGGTCCCAGTACTCGCACTTTCGATCAAGGGCGCGTCCCACTGGCCACCTTGTTGAGTGAAAAATGCGTAGAGGTCGGCGGGTAGAGACTCGGCCATAATGCCGCGGGTGCGCTCGAACCAACCTTGATCGTCTTGCAGCACCAGAATCATGCTGAATACGGTTAAGATGCTGTCTTCCGGTTGCCACGGGCTAGGTGCTTGTCCTAACAGGGTGTACTCGAAAGGGGCAGCCGGCAAACTGTCTAAACCGAAATTAACCCCTTTGCTGTAAGCGTTTAAAATTTCAACAGCTTGGCTTGGGTAGTGTTGTAAGTTGCGCTGAGCGCGGGCTCGGAATCTATGTAACCTTACCTGCCTGTCGTGGTTTAGCGCAGCCTCGCCAAACAGCGCGGATAACTCACCGGCGGCGTTGCGTCTTTGCAAATCCATTTGGAAAAAACGTTCTTGTGCGTGGGTAAAGCCTAAGGCAAAGGCGATATCCGCGCGGGTTTTGCCGGTAATTTCTACGATACCTTGGGCGTCGCGCTCGATGGTAACGGGAGCTTGTATTTCGGATTGTGTCAGCGTGCCATCGAGTTGCGGCAAGCTCATGCGCAACATGAGGTAGATCGCGGCTATTGTAATGACCGTAAGTGCGATAACACTTGCCGATAAGATGCGCAGAAGTTTCATGCCTACTCCAAGGGTTTTATTATTGGCCCATAGTAGCAGCTCATTAATTATCTATCAGGCGCATTTGTGACTGCCGGTTCATTGAATTCGATGGCGGTACGACGAGAAAGAATAGGTGGCGCACAACCACCTAGTGCGTCGTTTTTGGTGGCGCTATGTAGAGTTATGTTGCGACTAAATGTATTGAATTAACTGACCATCTATCCAACTGTGATGCACGTTAAAGTTGTCATCGATTGTAATGCAGTTGGCGCGAAAGTTAGGCTTTAATTGTCCAAGCTCCGAGGCCAGGCCTAACATGTCGGCAGGATAAGTCGATGCCATTCGAATGGCTTCGCCTAATTCTACGCCTAACAACTCATGGGTATTCCTAACTGCACTCATCATATCGAGGTCTGAGCCGGCTAGGGTACCGTTAGTTGTTGCGCAGCGGCCGTCTTTAGCAAATATTTTTTCGCCGTTTAAGGTAAAGGATTTTTCGCGCGCGCCAACCGTCGGCATGGCGTCGGTGACCAGTACTATCTTGCCTTTAGTTTTAGCGGCAATGGCGACCTTCAGCGTAGCAGGCGCAACGTGATAATTATCGACAATAATGCCGCACCAGCTGTTGGGATCTTCTAAGGCCGCACCCACCACACCGGGCTCTCTGCTGGTGAGTGGGGTCATTGCATTAAATAAATGGGTGAAGGCTTTTAATCCGTGATCGAGGGCGAGTTTAGTTTCTTCGTAGGTCGCCGCTGTGTGCCCAGCGGCAACAATGACACCGGCGCTGGTAAGTCGCTTTATCATTGCCGGCGTTGTGCATTCCGGCGCCAAGGTTACATACGTTTTGCCGGCTTTTAGCGAGGTCAGTAGTGCAAAGGCAGGCTCGTCTATTACTTTAAATTTTTCAGCGTTGTGTACACCCTTACGCAAACTATTTAAAAACGGCCCTTCTAAGTGTACGCCAATAACTCCCGGAATTTTTTCTGCCAAGGCGTTAGTAACGGCTTTAATCGCTGCCGCTACCACCGCAAGATCGTCACTGATTAAGGTGGGTAAAAAAGAGGTGGTGCCCAACTTTCTGTGGGCATCACCTATGGTGCAAAGTGTTGCAACACTGGGCTCATCGTTTAGCAGTGCACCGCCGCCGCCGTTAACTTGGGTGTCTATGAGTCCTGGAATTAGCTTCAAGCCCGTGAGGTCGACCAGATCGTAGTGAGTCTTATCCAAGTCACCTAGTGGCACTAACGCGTGAATTTTTTCGTTGGCAAGCAGCAGCGCTTTATCGCTATGCCATTGATCGCCGTCAAAAATGACGGCATTAATGAGTGCGGTTAAGCGTTGCATTACAGGGTCTCCGTGACCTTGCGAAGGTGTGGTGGCTCATCTGGATTGTAACCGCGCGCAACCGATAATGCGTTGGCCATTTTGTAAAAACTTTGAATGGCCAGTAGCGGTGCCAACGCGGGATGGGCACCACCCACCACTTCTAGGCTGAGTGGACCCAGTGTTCGCTCGCTAGCAACCAAGACCTTGGCCGAGCGGGCTTCAAAATCTTTGATCAAGGCATTGAAGCCGTCACTAGTTTCGTCTTGTTGCGCCAGCATGAGTACTGGGAAGCCCGCCTTAACAATGGCCATAGGGCCATGCTTTACTTCGGCGGAACTAAAGGCCTCGGCATGTAGGCCACAGGTTTCTTTAAATTTAAGTGCTGCTTCCTGCGCCACACCAAAGCCTAGGCCTCGGCCAATCACGAATAAATTAGATGCGTCTTTTAAGGTTTCGAGCGCTGCGGACCAGTCGCACTGCCAAGCGGCGGCTAGCAATTGGGGTAGCTGTTTGTAGGCTTTTTGTAATAGCTGATCCTCACTCCACTCGCTCACTAAATGCAGTATGGCGCTCAGTGTTGCGATGTAAGATTTCGTGGCAGCCACACTTTTTTCTGGTCCCGCACGTAGCGGAATGACAAGGTCTGCCATGTGTGCCAGTGGTGAATCCTCGACATTAACAATGGCTAAGGTCAACGCGCCGGCGGCTTTTGCCTGCGCAACGCCGGCTAATAAATCGGGGCTTTTTCCCGATTGGGAGAAAGCAATATACAAAACGCCCTGCAATCGCTGTTTAGCGAGATAAACCGAACTCACCGAGGGCGACGCCGAGGAGGTCAATATGCCGGTGCGAGTTTCGATCAGGTACTTGGCGTAGGTGGCGGCGTGATCCGAGCTGCCTCGTGCCATGGTCACCACGGCGCTGGGGTTGAAGGCTTTAATAGCCTTTACCGCTTGTTCAATAGCGTCTTCGTTCAGTTTCTGTTGGTTGGCCACCACATCGGCACTCGATGCGGCTTCTTGATACATCAAGGTTTGTTCGGCTTGGATGGTGGCTAGCGCGCTGGACATCGGATTCCCCAATAAATTTAAGACAACGTTGTCATTGTGGGGTAAAAAAACGGGCCTGTAAAGCCCCGTTTTATCGCGTAGTTTATTGTGCGGCGGGGCAGCTGGAGTCTCTAACCACCAGTTTGGGGTAGAAGCCTTGGTTCGCGGCATCGCTATCGTCATTTCGCTGGGAGCGAATATCGTTGATGAGAAGTTTGGCTGCTGTCTGCGCAATGGTGCTGTTTGGCTGTTGCGCGGTGGTGAGTTTGGGCCAAGCTTGGCGCGAAAAGGGCGAATCTTCGAAGCCTACAATCGAGAGCGCTTGGGGCACGGAAACGCCTAAAATACGAGCCGCAAACAACGTACCTGCGGCAATTTCGTCGTTGCAAGCGAAGATGGCCGTCGGCTTGTTGGCGAGTGACAATAATTTTTTAGAGCGCTCTATACCTGATTCAAACGCGTATTCGCCGGGCAAAATGAGTGACTCATCGATGCGTAAATTATTTTTTTTCAGCGCGTCTTTGTAGCCTTCAAGGCGTTCGCCACTGGAGGCGTGTTCTATATCGCCGCCGAGAAATGCAATGCGCTTATGGCCGAGGTCAATTAAATATTGGGTAATGTCGAAGCCAGCGGTTTTATCGTCAATGAAGACGCAGGGCGATTGGCTGTCTGGCGCATGGGAGCCCGATAATATACGGACAAAACGCACTTTTTTCTTTTTTAGCGCGGCGATAACAGCCGGCGTTTCTGACAGTGGCGGTGTTAAAACCAAGCCGCCAACACGCGAGCGGTCAAGCATTTCTGTCAGTTCGGCAAGGATGTCGGGCGATTTAGCATCGCAGGGGTGTATGACTAATTCATAGCCCTCTGTTCTGCAGGTACTCAAAATGCCATTTTGCATTTCGATCACATAGTTACTGTTGGGGTTGTCGTAAATGAATCCGATCGACGAGGCAGCACCGCGCATCAGTCGCGCGCCTAAATTGGGTTGATAATTTAATTCTTTAACGGCAGCCAGTACTTTTTCTTGCAGCTCTTGCCCAACACTAGGCTCGCGGTTGATAACGCGAGAAACGGTTTTAAATGAAACGCCGGCAAGTTTTGCCACGTCCTTGATGGTTGCCTTCATGGGGTTTGAGTTGCCTTTTTGCAAAATACCGATTTGATGATGGGGCTAGGGTAGAGCGATTCGCGGGCTTCGGCAAGCCGAAACACCGTTCAGGCTGCGCTCAGTTTAACCTGCTGCAGGTTAAGTCGGCGGTGGCAAGCGGCAAGCGAGTTTCACATTGACAAGGTTTGATCACTTAGGGAGAATGAGACAACGTTGTCATTTTTTGTTCAAATAAGGTTATTGTTATGACGTCCCGAACGCAATTGCCCGAGTGGCAGTCTTTGGTCAAGCACGCTGCAGCTGTTAAAGACCGCCCTATCTCAGACTTGTTTCAGCAAGATGCACAGCGGTTTTCAAACTTTTCCCGTAAGGTTGCCAGTACGTTGTACGATTTCTCTAAGAACAACCTTTGCGAAAGCACCCTTGGGCAGTTGCTCGATTTAGCCCAGGCGGTTGATCTTCCCGCTTGGCGCCAGCAGCTTTGGGACGGGGCGCCGCTCAACAGCACCGAAAAGCGCGCCGTGTTGCATGTGGCATTGCGCGATAGGAGCGGCCGCGCTTATTGGGTCGACGGTAAAAATATCACACTTGAAGTGCATGCCCAGCTGGAAAAAATGCGTCGTTTTTGCGCTGACGTTCGCGCAGGCCAGTGGCTAGGTTATAGCGGCAAGCCTATTACCGACGTGGTGAGTATTGGTATTGGCGGTTCCAATTTGGGCCCGCAGATGGCTTGCGAGGCCTTGGCTTCCTACGCCGATGACACGCTGAAGGTGCATTTCGTGAGCAATGTAGACGGCGTACAAATTCGCCGCGTGCTAGCCAGCTTAGATCCGGAGCGAACCCTATTTGTGGTCGCCTCGAAGACTTTTACCACGCGCGAAACGATGTTAAATGCACAAACAGCCAAAGCGTGGCTGCTGCAACGGGCATGTGAACATGGCGCTGTAGCAAAGCACTTTGTGGCGGTGACCTCGTCGGTTGAAAAGGCCGAGGCTATGGGTATAGCGCCGGAAAATTGTTTTGAAATGTGGGATTGGGTGGGCGGCCGTTTTTCACTTTGGTCGGCGATTGGCTTACCCGTGGCATTGTACTTAGGCTTTTCTTATTTCGAGCAAATGTTGGCGGGGGCCTATGAGATTGATCGACATTTCTTTGAGGCGCCCGAACGCGATAATGTGCCCGTGTTAATGGCGTTGATTGGCGTATGGAACAACACCTTTTTAAACATGCCGACCCAAGCCATCTTACCCTACGACCAAGCTTTGAAATTCTTACCCGCCTATCTTCAGCAGGCGGAGATGGAAAGCAACGGTAAAACCGTGAACCGGCGTGGCGAGCAGGTTCCATATACAACCGGTGCGATTTTATGGGGGCAGCTGGGCATAGATGGGCAGCACGCTTTCTACCAGCTTTTACATCAGGGCGCGCATAAAGTTGCCGCAGATTTTATTGGCTCAGTTACACCGGTATTGGATGCCGAAGGGCATCATACTAATCTATTGGCCAACTTGTTGGCTCAAACCCAGGCGTTGATGGAAGGCGTGGGTGAGCCGGCTGTGTTAGCGGATCTCGCGGCGCGAGGTTTGCCAGAGGCAGAACAAGGCGCTTTGGCGCCTCACAAAGTGCATCGTGGTAATCAACCGACCAACACCTTACTCATGACGAAAATTACAGCGCAAAGCCTAGGTGGCTTAATCGCATTGTATGAGCACAAGATATTTGTTCAGGGCGTGATTTGGGATGTGTGTTCTTATGATCAATGGGGCGTTGAGCTAGGTAAATTGTTAGCAAATAGGTTGGAGCCGCAGTTAGCGGGAGAAGAACCGCCCATAACACAGGACGGTTCAACCTCGGGCCTTATTCGCTACGTGAGAGCTCAGCAGCTAGGGTAGGGTTTGCCACAATAATGTGTAACCAAGAGCAATGCGCTTTGCGAGTTGCTCTTTGGTGCTGGAGCCGCCATGGCCGCCTTCGCGGTTTTCGTAATACTCAACACTATGGCCTTGGGCCTTCATTTTGGCGGCCATTTTTCGTGCGTGCCCTGGGTGTACGCGGTCGTCTTTGGTTGAGGTGTAAAACAAAATCGGCGGGTAGTGTTGATCAGCGCCGACATTTTGAAAGGGCGAATAAGCTTTCAGCCACTGCCAGTTCGATTCAATGTCGGGATTGCCGTACTCTGCCATCCAGCTCGCGCCGGCTAATAGCGTATGGTAGCGCTGCATATCGAGCAGCGGCACGCCGCTGATCACCGCGCCGTACAATTCTGGGTGCCTGACCATCGTCGCTGCTACCAGTAGCCCGCCATTGCTTCGCCCTTCAATGCCGAGATGTTTGGCTGAGGTGATCTTCTTGTTAGTCAGGTCTTGCGCCACTGCCTCAAAGTCTTCGTAGGCTTTGTGGCGATTCTCTAACAGCACAGCGCTATGCCATGCCGGCCCATATTCACCGCCGCCGCGAATGTTGGCGAGCACGAATACACCGCCACGCTCTAGCCAAAGTTTTCCGTAGGCGCCGTTTAAGTCTTCATAAGAGCCTGAGTAAGACGGCTTTAATGAAACTCGAAATCCGCCATAGGAGAAAATATGGGTTGGGTTTTTACCGTTGAATTCGATGTCTTTTTTCATCACCGCAAAATAGGGGACTCGGGTGCCGTCGACAGAGTTTGCAAAAAATTGTTCGACTTTAAATTGACTAGCGTCAAAACTGGCGGCCTGCGCGGCAACCAGCTGTGATTTGAGATTGGTGTCGATGTAGTACAGGCTCGGTGGGGTAAGAAAATCTTCAAAGCGCGCAAAAAATGCGCCGCTTTTTTGATCGATAGTCTCAATGCTTAGGCTGCCTACCGAGGGTAAGTCTAAGGCTTCGAAACGCCATGCGCCGTTAATCGAGGTGTATAAGCGCGCCTGGGCTTTTACGTCCACTAACCCAATGGCGATAATGCCCCTTGGGCTTGTGTGTAATTCTTCGACGATAAACTCAGTGCTCGGTTCTATAAGCAGCGTAATGTCATGGGCCGCTGCTTTTTCTGGCGTGACCAGTGCCTGTGGCCTTATTAACAGGACCGCACCCTCCGGAAATATCCGGCCGTTGAACTGCCATTCCTGTTTCAGGGAAACCAGCAATTGACCTTTTATAAAATCGTTAATGGTTGCGCTTGGCGGCAGTGCTATGTCGCTCAGTTCACCGTTGACCAGTAGGTGATAGCGAGATTCCCAAAAAGTGGTTGCATCGGTGATGATATCGACACTGTATTGACCATCTTTGTAGCGATGGCCACTGGCGGAAACTGAGGTTTTATCGGCGCTATACAGAAGTTTGGCATCGGTAAACGGGGTGCCGCGCGACCAAAGACGAACCTGGCGCGGGTAACCAGAGTTGGTTTGGCTGTCGGCGCCAAAATCGGTGCCGAGGTAGACTTGGTTTTCGTCAATCCAGTCGATGTTAGTTTTTGCCGCAGCGAGATTAAAACCTTGCGCGACAAACCTCAGAGTTTCGGCATTAAACTCGCGCACTTCAATCGTATCGCCACCGCCTTCTGACAGGGACATCAAGCAGTGGCGATATTCCGGTGCGAGGCAATTTAAGCCTTTAAACACCCACTGCTTATTTTCGGCGGCCGATAAGGCATCCAGATCAATCACGGTTTGCCACACGGGAGATTTGGCAATGAAATCACTGGCTAAGCTGCGACGATAAAGCCCGCGCGGGTGCTCTGCATCTTGCCATAGGTTGTAAACGTACTCGCCTTTTTGATGAATACTTGGCAATCGCTCTGGGCTAGAGATTACCGCCAGCGCCTGCTGGTAAAGGGATTGATAGAGCGCGGACTTACCGAGCCTAGCGTCCGTTTCGCTATTGTTGGCATCGACCCAGGCGATGGCAGCTTTGCCGTCCACGTGTTCCAGCCACTGATAATCCTCAGCGGTCTGTTGGCCTTTAGAGCAGGCCAGCAGGTTAAGTAAGAGGCTAAAGCAGGCGAGGTATCTAAACATTCCGGCGTCCTATGGCTGATTTTTAGAGTGAGTATAGGGTTCAGTGACTGTATGACGAAACACACATCCAAACACCCAAATGCAAGATATCGTCACAAGGGTCTTGCATTCTTATGGTAGTTTTGACTATATTGGTGGTGTGGCGCGGTTGTGGGCCTTTTTTGATGCGTATTTCAAGGGGCTTGAGCCACGGGTGTTTAGTAAGCACCGGTAATCTGATGTATGGGTACATCAGGCTGCGTATTCTCTCGTTCGCTTTGCCGGCCACCTCTGGTGGTCGGTATTTTTCAAGGTTAAGACCTTAGATATTTAGATGCGAGACGTATAAAAATAATATCGTTGCGCCCGTTTGGGCGAATGAATGTCAAAAATAGGCTGAATATCAGCGCATAATTCAAAGGCAGTGTTATGAAAACCACGCTTAAACTGGGGAGCCTAGGGTGTCTATTATTGGCACTAGCGGCCTGTCGTTCAGATCAGCCCGCGCCGGCTGCTCAGGTCGATTGGGCGCCGGTCAACAGCCCGATTCGCGCCGACGCAAAAATGGAAGCTCGAATCACTGAATTGATAAGCCAGATGTCTGTTGAGCAGAAAGTCGGGCAATTGGTACAGGTTGAGATTCGCTACATAACTCCGGCGCAAGTGAAACAGTACCATATCGGCTCAATTCTCAATGGCGGCGGTACCTTTCCCAATAACGACAAGTACGCCAGTGAAACCGATTGGGTGAATGTGGCTGAGACGTTTTATCAGGCCTCCATGGATACCAGCAACGGCGATCTTGCGATTCCGGTTATCTGGGGCACAGACGCCGTGCACGGTCACAACAACGTTATTCGCGCGACGCTTTTTCCCCACAATATTGGCTTGGGCGCGACCCGCAATCCAGAATTAATTCGCGCCATTGGTTCTGCTACAGCACGCGAAGTGTCCGCCACGGGTGTGCAGTGGACTTTTGCGCCCACGGTGGCAACGCCTCGCGATGACCGCTGGGGCAGAACCTACGAAGGTTATTCGGAAGACCCAGAGGTTGTGCGCCAATTTGCCGCCGAAATGGTAAAGGGTATTCAAGGTGAAGCGGGCACTAGCGAGTTGTTTTCACCCTCAAAGATGGTGGCCACGGTTAAGCATTTTGTCGGCGATGGTGGCACCTATATGGGGCGAGATCGCGGCGACACAAAAATTAGCGAATTGGAGTTGCGAGATATTCATGCGCAGGGCTATTTTTCTGGCTTAGGTGCTGGCGCGCAAACCGTGATGGCATCGTTTAACAGTTGGAATGGCGAGCGGCTACACGGCAGCTTCCATATGCTAACTGAAGTCTTAAAAAATCAAATGGGTTTCGATGGTTTTGTCGTTGGCGATTGGAACGGTCATGGCTTCGTGCCCGGCTGTGATTTCACCTCGTGTGCGCAGGCTATTAATGCCGGTTTAGATATGTTCATGGCTATTCAAGAATGGCATGACTTGTTAGAAAGCACGATTCGTCAAGCCAAGAGCGGTGAGATTCCCATGGCGCGCTTGGACGACGCCGTGCGTCGTATTCTTCGCGTGAAAATGCGTGCCGGGCTATTTGATGGTGTGTCGCCAAAGCAGCGCGCAGTACTTAACGGTGTTGGCGACGTGCTCGGCAACCCTGAGCATCGCGCACTGGCTCGTCAGGCTGTACGTGAATCCTTGGTGTTGTTGAAAAATCAAGATCAGATTTTACCGCTCAACCCCAAACAGCATATTTTAATGGCGGGCGACGGTGCCGATAATATCGGCAAACAGTCGGGCGGCTGGACACTGTCTTGGCAGGGCACTGGCAATACCAATGCCGACTTCCCTGGCGCGACGTCTATTTACGCTGGCGTTAAATCGGTGGTCGATGCTGCCGGTGGCAAAGTCACGTTGAGCGAAGAGGGTAAGTTCGAGGAAAAGCCGGATGTTGCAATTGTGGTTTTTGGTGAAAATCCCTATGCCGAGTGGCAAGGTGATATTAATTCGCTGGAATATCAACCGGCTACGCGAAAAGATTTGCAGTTATTGACGTCGCTCCGGGCTCAAGGCATCCCTGTTGTGTCGGTCTTTTTGTCCGGTAGACCTTTGTGGGTTAATGCTGAATTGAATCAGTCCAATGCCTTTGTGGCGGCGTTTTTGCCGGGCTCAGAGGGGCAAGGCGTAGCCGATGTCATAATGGCTAAAACGGACGGCTCGATTAATGTTGATTTTAAAGGCAAGTTATCTTTCAGCTGGCCGAAGGATTTAAGCCAAGTGGTATTGAATAAGGGCGATAAAGATTACCAACCTTTATTCCCCTATGGTTATGGTCTGTCTTACAGCGATAAGGATACCTTGCTGAGTAACTTACCCGAAGATCGTAATCTGACAGCGTCTGGTCAAGGGCCAGTGCCTTTGGGCATATTTGAAAGCCGTGTACTCGATCCTTGGCAAATTTATTTGGTCGATAGCGAAGGTAAAAAGCCAGTGACCACAAACACCGCAGAGTCTGCCGCGGTAAGTTTAACCGGCCACGATTATCTATTACAGGACGATGCACGGCGGTTAATTTTTTCCGGTACTGAACCTGCCTCGGTTGTTATTGCCTCGGATATCAGCGTCGATTTTTCTGGCTTTCTCGCCAGCAAGTCGAGCTTGATACTTGATTTGCGAGTGAACGCAGTACCGGAAGGCGCTGCTGCAATCCGTCTTGATTGTGGCGAAGCTTGTCGGGGTGCTGTAGACATGAGCGGGTTGTTGAAGCAAGCTGAGCTTAATCAATGGCAAAAAGTTTCAGTGGATTTACAGTGCTTTGTCGATGCCGGGCTTAAGATAGACGCTATTACCGCGCCCTTTGCCATTGATGCAGCGAGTAAAGTTGACCTCTCTTTGGCGAATATTCAGCTGCTGCCTATGTCGGCCAGCGATGCCAACATTAGCTGCCAGCCTTGATTGTCATTAAGTAAGTATACAGTCATAAAAAAACCCGCTAACGCGGGTTTTTTTATGACTGGAAAATTAAATGCAAGCTTAGTTTGCCAGCCGCTCCTTTAAGTAGCCTTCATAGTCGGGCACTTGCCGGTCGAAGCTACCGCGAAACAGTGTTGAGTGCACCATCACATCGGCAGATGCGGGGTTGCAGGCAACGGGAATATTCCATACCGCAGCAATCCGCAACAACGCTTTTACATCGGGGTCGTGTGGCAGTGGCTCGAATGGGTCCCAAAAGAAAATCAGAAAGTCTACCTTGCCTTCGGTTATTAGCGCGCCGATTTGTTGATCGCCACCCAGTGGGCCACTGATTAACTTATTGATTGTTAAGTCTGCATCGCGCTCAATGACAGCACCGGTGGTTCCCGTTCCGTAAAGTGTGTGCGGCGCTAAATCTTTATGGTGCTTTTTGCACCAGGCAACCAACTCTTTCTTTTTGTTGTCGTGAGCCACTAGCGCGACGCGCTTAGTGGCGGCCATGGTAACTGTCTTTTGCAGCATGAGTAATTCCTGTGACGGTTCAAAAGTCGTGCAACCCATGTAGGGTCAAGCTTCTCATTAGGGGTGAGCTTTGGTTGGCTATTGTAGCAGGGGCGGGGCGGTATTTGTCGGGCAAAAAAAAGCCCGCACAGGGTGCGGGCCAAGCGGTGCATCACACTTAGCGAGGCTGTGAGCCTTTGAGTCCGTAGACGGCGATATAGACGTAGCAGACCAAAGGCAATATGAACGAAATTTGAAGCCCAATGCCGTCGGCCAACATGCCTTGCATGAGCGGTATAATGGCGCCACCGACAATCGATAGACAAATGAGGCCGGCGCCATTGCTGGTGAGCCGGCCTAGGCCGGTGATAGCTAGGGCGAATATTGTGGGAAACATAATGGAGTTGAATAGGCCAACGGCCAACACAGACCAAAGTGCGATATTGCCGTTGGTCATTATGGTTACCGCCAGCAAAATGACACAGGCAGTGGCATTGAATGCGAGCACGTATTGGGGTTTCAATTTTTGCATCACTGCCGCACCAATAAAGCGACCGACCATGGCGCCGCCCCAGTAGTAAGTAATGTACTCGGCAGCAGTCGCTTCTGGCATGTTGGCGACTTCGGGAAGGGCAAAGTAATTCACCAGTAGGCTGCCTATCGCAACCTCCGCGCCTACATATAAAAAGATGGCTATGGCGCCCATGATGAGATGGGGGTGATGCCAAATGGTGTCGCTGTCACCGCCGTGTACCACCGTTTCCTCAGGGGTGATGGCAGGAAGCTTAAACCACGCGAAAATGCAGGCTAGGGCGAACAACGTCAGCGCTAAGCCAACATACGGAAGTTGCACAGCGGCCGCTTCCTGAGCGCGATGGCTGTCTAACTCTGCTGGGCTAAGTGCGGCTAGCTGCTCTGCACCTAACACCGCCGCAGATAATATGAGTGTGGCGCCAAAGTAGGGGGCGACGGTGGTGCCTAACGAGTTAAACGCTTGGGTCATGGTCAATCGGCTGGATGCTGTGGCCTGTGGACCTAGCGCCGTCACATAGGGGTTAGCTGAAACCTGTAGTACCGTGATGCCGGCGGCGAGTACGAATAAAGCACCGAGAAATAGTGGGTAGTAACGTAAGCTGGCCGCTGGGTAAAACATCAAGCAGCCAATACCAGCGACAATTAAGCCGGTGACAATGCCCTTTTTAAAGCCAATCTTTTTAACAAGGTGGCCCGCTGGCATGGATACGACGAAGTAAGCACCAAAAAAACAAAACTGTACCAACATGGCTTGCGTGTAGCTGAGCGAAAAGACGCTTTTTAAATGGGGGATAAGAATATCGTTGAGGCAGGTAAGAAAACCCCACATAAAAAATAAGATCGTGAGTGCCGCCAAGGGCACATTGTAGTTCTTATCTTGGGCTTCACTCGATAGCTGATAGCTCGCACTTTCTGTCGTACTGGCCATGTGTCACGCTCCTAAAATCTTATGCTTATAGTCATATGAACTCTAACAGTATTTGATAGCGCCGTCATCAGTTTCTAAGTTTTAGACGTAGCTTTTCATCGTTAGTGGCGTGACTTTGAGTTAAAATGACAGCGCTGTCAATGATAATGTGTGGGTTTTGTCGGTCTCAGCGGCAATAATGGGGCTTTGTCTGCTAGCTAATTGTGGCATAATGGTCCTCGATACATATCAAGCTGTTAGTGGGCTTGAACATATAAAAGACAGCCCTGCATACGTATGAATCGCCAAAACCGCTTATTGCGTCTGCTATATCATTGACAGCGCTGTCAATTAATAATTATGCTTCCCCTTAGTGTCCTATGCTGCCATTCCCGCAAACAGAGTGGTTATTTGGCTGGGTCGGGTAGTGGGTAAGTGGGTAAGCAGGTGCAGAAATAATTTAAGGGGTTTCAATTGCAAGCGACAGATTGGGTGATATTTGGTGGTACCGGCGATCTATCGATGCGCAAGCTTATGCCTGCGCTGTATCGTTGCGAAGAAGAGGGCCGGATGGTCGAGGGTTCGCGCGTTTTAGCGACCAGCCGTGGTAGCACCACGCAAGAGGAATTCGTACAGACAGTCAAAAATGCGTTGCAGAAGTTTTTGCGGCCGGGCGAGTTTGAAGAATCGACGTGGGCGAAATTTGCCGAGCGTTTGTTTATCGTTAATGTAGACCTCAGTGATGTGGCCAGTTGGCGCGATATGGCCGAGCTGCTCAAGGCTTCAGAGGCGACACCGGTTTATTATCTTGCCATACCGCCGTCGCTGTTTGGTGGCGTCTGCGCCACCTTGTCGAGTTTGGATTTAGTCAGCGAGCGCGCGCGGGTTATCGTAGAAAAACCCTTGGGTTACGATCGCGAATCAGCGGAAGCTATCAATAGCGAAATCGCACTTTACTTCACTGAATCACAAGTTTTTCGAATCGATCATTACCTAGGTAAAGAGTCAGTTCAGAATTTATTGGCGCTGCGTTTTGCCAACCGCATGTTTGAGAATATTTGGGACGCTAATTCCATTGATCACGTGCAGATTACTCTCGCCGAATCTGTAGGCGTAGAAAGCCGGGGTGGTTTCTACGATGGCGCCGGCGCTATGCGCGACATGGTGCAAAACCATTTGTTGCAGTTATTGTGTTTTGTTGCCATGGATCCACCCAATGCGTTAGATGCCGATAGTGTGCGCAGTGAAAAAATAAAAGTGTTGCGTTCGCTTCGAAAAATTACCGGCGAGGACATTGGCAAGCACACGGTACGCGCACAATATGTCGATGGTGAGGCCGGTGGTAAGGCGGTTGACAGCTATATTGGCGATCTTGGCAAGCCAAGTAGGACAGAAACCTTTGTTGCAATTCGCGCCTTTGTCGATAATTGGCGCTGGAAGGGCGTACCTTTCTATTTGCGCACCGGTAAGCGCATGAGTGGTCGCTACGCCGAAATGGTCATTCAATTCAAACCTGTTACTCATTCCCTTTTTGGCTCCGAGCAAAATAATCAATTAGTTATTCGTCTGCAGCCGGAAGAGCACATCTATATCAATTTGATGAGCAAAGATATCGCCAGCGCCGATGTAAAACTGCGCCCCATTGAGTTTGAAATTGATTTGGCGGCTGAGTGCAATGCACCTGTGGCCGACGCTTATAAGCGCTTGATGTTGGATGCTATGACGGGTAATGGAACGCTGTTTGTACACCGAGAAGAAGTGGATTACGCCTGGCGTTGGGCCGACCCCATTATTGCCGGTTGGAAGAAGAATTTGGCGCCGCTGTCTTATTACGCCGCGGGCACTAATGGCCCTGAATCTTCGGAAGATTTAATGGCAGACGATAACCGCCAATGGCATGTGCAGGATTAAGTTGTGATTAAAGAATATTTTTTTGAATCAAAGCAGGCGCTGCAGGCGCAGTTAGAACAGGACTTGTTGGCGCAGGTCGATGTGGCGCTAGCAACGGCTGGTAAGGCTAGCTTACTGTTGTCGGGTGGCAGCACACCTGGGCCCGTGTATGAAGCCTTGGGTAAGGTGTTGGATCCACGCGTGCAAGTGGCGCTGGTGGATGACCGCTGGGTTGCTTTGGAGCACAAAGGGAGTAATGAGGCCCTGTTGCGCAACTGTTTTCCAACTCAGCAAGTGATTGGCATGAAAACACCGGATGCTAAACCCCAAGCAGCGGTTACAGCGGTTAATCAAGCTTATCAACAATTGCACCAACCTTTTGCCGTCACAGTGTTAGGTATGGGGCCCGATGGGCACACCGCGTCATTGTTTCCCAACGCCGAGGGATTAGAGGCGGCACTGGCCGATTCAGCGCCCAACTGCGTGGCGATTACAGCCAAGCAGAGCGCGGTCACCGGTGAGTTGGTTGACCGAATGACCTTGTCGCTGAATGGCATTCTAAACAGCCAAAAATTAATTTTGTTGATCACCGGCGAAGATAAGCTCGCGGTCTATCAACAGGCAAAAACAATGAAGAACATCAGTGATATGCCCGTCGCCGCGGTGCTACAACAGCAGCAGGTTGATCTGGATGTTTACTGGGCGAAATAGCCCATCACGTCAATGAATTTTGTAAAAGGCTTAACATGACCTCCGAAGCAACAACTAAGCTCAACCCCGTAGTGGCCAAAGTGACCGCTACCATTATCGAACGTAGTCGCGCTACGCGAACCGATTACCTTGCCCGTATGGAAGCCCAAGCCGAGCAGGGGCCGCACCGTAAAACACTGCCTTGTGGCAACCTTGCCCATGGGTTTGCCGCCTGCGGTACCACAGATAAAGAGCTGCTGGCGCAGTCTGATGTTGCCAACATTGCCATTGTTTCGTCCTACAACGATATGTTGTCGGCGCACCAACCCTTCGAAGATACGCCAAAAGCGATTAAGAAAGTGATTGCCGCTAAGGGTAGTGTGGCTCAGTTTGCCGGTGGTGTTCCGGCTATGTGTGACGGGATTACTCAAGGCATGCCAGGCATGGAGTTGTCGCTGTTTTCGCGCGATGTTATCGCCATGTCAACCGCCATTGCCCTGTCGCACAACATGTTTGATGGCGCTTTGTGTTTGGGTGTTTGCGATAAAATTATTCCCGGTATGCTGATTGGCGCTTTATCCTTCGGCCACTTGCCGATGATTTTTATTCCTGCGGGACCCATGCCATCGGGGTTGCCCAATGACGAAAAAGCTCGGGTTCGACAGTTGTTTGCCCAAGGCAAAGTAGGGCGCGAAGAATTATTGGCGGCGGAGAGTGCCAGCTATCATTCTGCGGGCACCTGTACATTTTACGGCACCGCAAACTCTAACCAGTTGTTGATGGAAATCATGGGGCTGCACCTGCCTGGCAGTTCGTTTATCAACCCCAACACGCCTTTGCGCGAAGCCTTAACCGCAGCCGCAAGTGAGCAAGTGTTAAACTTAGTTAAGAGCGGTTCGGACTATCGCCCACTGGCAAAAATTGTTGATGAAAAAGCCATTGTTAACGCTGTGGTAGGTTTGGTGGCAACCGGTGGTTCAACCAATCACACCATGCATTTAGTGGCCATGGCGGCGGCGGCAGGTATTGTTTTAACCTGGGATGACTTCTCAGCGCTATCGGCGGTGATTCCGTCACTCACCAAAATTTACCCTAACGGCGTGGCTGATATTAACCACTTCCAAGCTGCGGGTGGCATGTCATTTTTAATAGCAACGCTGTTAGATGCAGGTTTGTTGCATGCCGACGTACTCACCGTTCACAGCGAGCCAGGCTTGCAGGCTTATCGCACCGAACCGCAACTGCGCGAGGGTAAATTGGCTTGGGCTGATGGCCCGACAGAATCTCTCGATACCAGTGTTTTGCGCGCCGCGACAGACCCGTTTAGCGCCGACGGCGGTTTAAAAGTTCTCAAGGGTAATTTAGGTCGGGGTGTGATTAAGACCTCTGCGGTGAAAGAGGAGTATCGCGTGCAGGAAGCGCCGGCGATTATTTTCCAAAGCCAGGCCGAATTTATTTCTGCCTTTCAGCAGGGCTTGCTGGAAAAAGATTTTATCGCTGTGCTCCGCTACCAAGGACCGCGTGCCAATGGTATGCCAGAGTTACATAAGTTAGTGCCTATTCTGGGTAGCTTGCAAGATAAGGGCTTCAAAGTTGGATTGGTTACCGATGGTCGCATGAGTGGCGCATCGGGCAAGGTGGCTGCGGCCATTCATGTCACGCCAGAAGCCGCGGCCGGCGGTGTTATCGGTAAAATTCAAAGTGGTGATGTAGTGCGTTTGGACGCAACCACTGGCGAATTAAATGTACTGGTTGATCAAGCCGTATTAGACGCACGTATTGTGGCTATGCCGGATTTATCCGCGAATCAAACAGGTTGCGGCAGAGAGTTGTTCGCGGCTCTGCGCAATCAAGTGACCGGTGCTGCCACAGGCGCTCGTAGTTTTGATTTGACGGTAAACGAGGACTTGTGATGAGCGCTTTGGCATCAACGAATATGGCGCAAAACCATCAAGCCATTTTCCCTTACGTGGTTGCCGATATTGGCGGAACCAATGCGCGTTGGGGTTTGGTGACGGCGTTAGAGGCCACCGGTCACTATCGCATTGAATCAATAAAAACCTTTGAAAACAAAACTCACCCCAAGTTTGAAGATTCGCTGGCTGCCTATATAGATTATCTGGCGGGCGTAAAGGTTCGTCATGTCTGCGTTGCTTTGGCCGGCCCTGTTTTAGGCGATCGTATCGAAATGACTAACATCAACTGGTCATTTTCAGTGCGCGAGGTTGAAGCCGCGTTTTCATTAGACAAACTGTTAATTGTTAATGATTTTACCGCACTAGCCTACGCCACTAGCGCGCTTGTGGGCGAGCAACTTATTGAGATAAAGCCAGGACAACAAAAGCATGCACCCCGTGCCATTCTCGGCCCTGGCACGGGTTTGGGTATGGCATCGCTCGTTCCAGTCGGCGACACGTGGATGCCCCTTAGCGGTGAGGGCGGCCACACCGCCTTTGCACCGCGTGGCGAAGAAGAAATTGCTCTGTGTCAATATTTGCAGGCTAAGCAAGGTTATCTGTCGAAGGAGACTTTCCTCTCGGGTGCAGGCCTAGTGCGAATTTATCAAGGTCTTGCTGCGGTTCGTGGACAAGTTGTTGCAGCAAAATCTGCTGCTGCTATCAGTGCTGCGGCTGTGTCTGGTGAAGACAGTTTGGCGGTTGATACGCTTAATTTGTTTTGCGGCGTGATGGGCTCTACAGCCGCAGATTTAGCCTTAACGGTTGGTGCCTTAGGCGGCGTGTTTTTGGGTGGCGGTATTTTGCCGAGGGTGCGTGAGTTTTTGTTGCAAAGCCCGTTTGTCGAAAGGTTTTGTGACAAGGCGGTCATGTCGCACTATGTACAAGAGATACCTGTTTTTCTAATCGTGGCTGATGAGCCTGCACTTATCGGTGCAGCAGCTTTGTTGGCTGAACATTCGTAACTTTGGATTAATTATGTTTTCAGCAATTGAACGAGTTGTAAATGCGGCACCCGTGGTTCCGGTAATGGTTATCGAAAAAATTGAGCACGCCGTGCCCTTGGCGAGAGCCTTAGTGGCTGGTGGTCTGCCTGTGCTCGAAATTACCTTGCGCACAGACTGTGCGTTAGAAGCAATCAAGCAAATTAAGGCAGAAGTTGAAGGTGCCATTGTCGGCGCTGGTACGGTGAATACACCTGCCGATGTCGAACGCGCTGTGGCGGCGGGTTCTGAATTTTTAGTTTCTCCTGGCTCTACTCCAGCATTGATTGATGCGGCAATTGCCTCCGGTGTGCCCCTGTTACCCGGCGTTAATTCACCCAGTGAAGTGATGGCTTTAATGGAGCGCGGCTTGCGTTATTTAAAATTTTTCCCCGCTGAGGCGGCGGGTGGTGTGCCTATGTTGAAGTCCATTAGTGGCCCGCTACCACAAGTGAAATTTTGCCCAACCGGTGGTGTTAGTTTAATAAACCTGAATGACTATTTGGGTTTGCCCAACGTTGTGTGCGTTGGCGGCAGCTGGATGGCGCCGGTTGAGTTAATGCGTGCAGGCGATTGGGCCGGGATTGAGAAATTGGCCCGTGAAGCGCGTGCAGCAGCTGGAAAGTAATTTGAAGAATGAGGTGAGAAGTGAATGCCTTCGCTAATAGCAGGGCATTTCGAGAGAAGTGTATAGCCGAGAGACATCGGACATATCCGTAAAGCCAAGAGCAGATAAAAATCTGACGCGGTTTAACATTTACGCCAATTTATTGAAAAGACAGATTTAAGGGTAAATATCATGATTAAAGTAGCAATTAACGGCTATGGCCGAATTGGTCGAAATACCTTGCGCGCCCTCTATGAAAGCGCCTTGAAGGAAAAAATTCAAATTGTTGCAATTAACGATTTGGGCGATGCAAAGATGAATGCGCACCTTACTCGTTACGATACTGTACATGGTAAATTCGCTGGCACTGTGGATGTCGATGGCAACGCGATGATCGTCAATGGCGATGTGATTCAGATTTTTTCCGAGCGCGATCCAAAAAATCTACCGTGGGCGCAGTTGGGTGTGGATGTTGTTTATGAGTGCACGGGATTTTTTACCAGCAAAGCTAAAGCCAGTGCACATATTGATGCCGGCGCCAAAAAAGTCATTATTTCTGCGCCTGCAGCGGATGCGGATATCACCGTGGTTTACGGTGTTAATCATGACAAGTTAACTAAAGATCATCAAATCATTTCCAATGCTTCTTGCACCACTAACTGTTTAGCGCCTGTGGCTAAAGTATTGAACGATGCCATTGGTATAGAGCAGGGTATGATGACCACCGTACATGCCTACACCAATGACCAGAAGCTGAACGATGTTTACCACGACGATATGTACCGTGCACGCAGTGCCACTCAGTCGATGATTCCTACTAAGACTGGGGCCGCTAGTGCTGTGTCTTTGGTGTTGCCTGAGTTGAAAGGTAAGCTGGACGGCATGGCTGTTCGTGTGCCGACTATTAACGTGAGCTTAGTGGATTTTAACTTCTTGGCTAGCCGTGAAACCAGTGCAGAAGAAGTGAATGCGTTGATTGAAAAAGCCAGCGCCGGCGCTTTGAAGAATGTCTTGGGTTACAATCTCGAGCCGCTCGTGAGCATTGACTTCAACCACAATACCCACTCATCGGTATTTGATGGCACCCAAACGAAGGTGGCAGGTAAATGGGTAAAAGTGATGAGCTGGTATGATAACGAGTGGGGCTTCTCAAATCGCATGCTCGATAATACCATCGCATTGATGAACGCCAAGTAAGACAAAGGTTCAGTACCGTAAAGCTGCCTCGTTAGAAGGGCGGCTTACGGATAAACAGGCGAGGGAGCCTGACGACTTAGCGCTAACCACGAACGGTGCGCTCAGTCCATACTCACAGAATTACGGAATAGCTATGTTAAGAAGAACCAAGATTGTTTCTACACTCGGCCCAGCAACGGATGATCCAGCAGTACTGGAGCGTTTGATTCTAGCTGGTGTCGATGTCGTGCGTTTAAATTTTTCCCACGGTCAACCCGAGGACCATCAGCTGCGAGCGGATTTGGTGCGAGAGTTTGCCGCCAAGCACAATCGTCATGTAGCGGTATTGGGTGATTTACAAGGGCCTAAAATTCGAATTGCTCGGTTCAAAACCAGCAAAATCGAATTAGCCAAAGGCGATAAGTTTTTTCTCGATTCGGAACTAGACACCAACGCTGGCGATCAGAACGGCGTAGGCATTGACTACAAAGAGTTGCCGGGTGATTCGCGCTCTGGTGATATTTTATTGCTTGACGACGGCCGCGTTGTATTCGAAGTAGATCAAGTGGTTGGCACCCGCATTTTTTGTACCGTCACCGTTGGCGGTGCGCTGTCAAATAACAAAGGTATCAATCGCCAAGGTGGTGGGCTTTCGGCGCCGGCCTTGACTGAAAAGGATCATCGGGATATTGAGTTGGCGGCAAAAATTGGCGTTGACTACTTAGCGGTATCGTTTCCGCGCAAAGCTAGCGATATTCACCGAGCACGTGATCTGTTGATTAAAGCCGGTGGCACGGCTCGCATAGTGGCAAAAATTGAACGCGCTGAGACCGTATTCGACAAAGATTGCCTAGACGATATTATCTGCGCATCCGATGCCGTGATGGTCGCCCGTGGTGATTTAGGTGTTGAAATTGGCGATGCTGCGCTTATTGGTGTGCAAAAAGATTTGATTAGTCGCGCTCGCCGCTTAAACAAAGTGGTAATCACAGCAACGCAAATGATGGAGTCTATGATCAATAGCCCTATGCCCACGCGCGCTGAAGTGTTCGACGTCGCCAACGCGGTATTGGATGGCACCGATGCGGTTATGTTGTCGGCGGAGACAGCTGCGGGTAAATACCCAATTGAAACGGTTGAGGCGATGGTTCGTGTTATTTTGGGCGCAGAAACGCATCCCAAGGCTAATTCGTCGCTCGAATCATTCAATATGAGCTTGGCATCGGTTGAC
Organism: Simiduia litorea; assembly: GCF_042853465.1. Classification (GTDB taxonomy): domain Bacteria; phylum Pseudomonadota; class Gammaproteobacteria; order Pseudomonadales; family Cellvibrionaceae; genus Simiduia; species Simiduia litorea. Next base: position 1,532,335 of record NZ_AP031497.1, read on the forward strand.
CAGTCCATTGCGATTGCGGCAATGTTTGCGGCAACCCGTATGCAGGGCGTAAAAGCCATCATTTGTATGACTGAATCTGGTAGTACGCCATTGTTGATGTCTCGTATCAGCTCCGGATTACCCATTTTTGCCTTTAGTCGACAGCTAGAAACGCAGGCGCGTGTGGCCATGTTTCGCGGTGTACACAGCATTCCCTTCGATAACAAAGAGATTGCCAATGAATTGGTGAATCAAAGCGCTGTCGATGAGTTGAAAAAGCGTGGCATTGTGAACGATGGTGACCTGGTAGTTATTACCAAAGGCGATTTCATGAATGTGTTAGGCGGAACTAACACCATGAAAATCGTTAAAGTAGGGCAGGCGGTTAAGTAATCGTTTGGGCCTTCAGCCGGGCCTTGGCCCGGCTTTCTATTTTTCGTTAAAGCTATAGAGCGCTGCAGTAGGCGGCGTTGTAAATTGGTTTTAAATTACTTGTGATATTTATTTTACTCTGGGGCGATCGTTGGCGAAATCAACTATCGATGATGTAGCAGCACTGGCTGGTGTATCTATCAAAACAGTTTCTCGCGTGGTTAATAGTGAACCAAATGTGCGTGCGGCTACCCGAGAGAAAGTGCAAAAGGCGATCGATAAGTTAGGTTATCACCCGAGCCAATCAGCGCGAAGCTTAGCGAGTAACCGTTCATACTTAGTGGCATTGTTGTACGACAACCCTTCAGCCAGTTATGTTATCGATGTGCAAAACGGCATATTGGCCGAGTGTCGACCAGCCGGTTATGACCTCTTAATTCACCCTTGTGACCATAAAGACCCTGAGTTGGAGCAACAGGTTGTGAGCCTTGTGCGCCAGTCGCGCGTCGATGGTGTGGTGTTGACCCCGCCTTTGTCCGACCATGAGAATTTAGTGCGGCGCTTGATGGAGCTGCACATTTCGGTGGTGGTTATAGCCCCCGCTCAGGATGCCATTCCCTGCTCAAGTGTCATGACCAATGATGAAGAAGCGGCATTTGCGATGACGTCTCGGCTACTTGAAAAGGGCCATAAACGCATTGGTTATATTTTGGGGCACCCTGATCACAAGGCGATGGCAAATCGTTACCAAGGTTACCAAAAGGCACTAATGTATCAGGGCATCCCGGTTGAAAAGCGTTTGGTAGTGCAAGGTATGAACAGTTTTGAATCTGGTTATTATGCGGCCGAAAAACTTCTTCTGTCGGAAAATCCCCCGAGCGCTATTTTTGCCAGCAACGATGATATGGCGGCCGGTGCGATTAAACTAGCCCATAAACTGGGCAAGAAAATTCCCGGTGACGTAGCCATCGCCGGCTTTGATGACATTCCTGCAGCCGAACAACTGTGGCCAGGTTTGACTACTGTGCGCCAGCCCATCGTAGAAATGGCGCGACAGGCGGCTCAACTTATGTTGATGCAGCTAAGATCCTCCGAGCCCATCGTGCAGCACCAGCGCGTTAAATCGACCTTGATTCAGCGCGAGTCGGTGTAAAAAGTTTGCGTTAAGTGGAACGGGCTCACCGTTTATAGCAGCTCACTATCGTCTAAAAAGTTGTCTTCTGCCTCTTGTAGGTGGGAGCGCAGCTTTTCCCTGTCTAATAATTTCTGTTGCACTACATTTGGAAGATCGGTGAACAGAATGAGGTTTTTGGATATTAATAAGTGAATTAAATCCTCTGTGATGCGGGCGATATCTTGATCCGATTCAGCCAGTGCGCGCTTGTAGGCGTCCGGTGTCGGCATGGTGGTTTGGGCTAAAAAGCGTTCAACCTCCGGGTGGCTGGCGCTGAGTTGTTCGCCGGCTTCTTCTGCACTGCCATGCAGGCTTACAATTCGACCGGCAGAATCGCGTTTAACGTAGGGCATGAGTTGACCTGTGCTGTGGCTTAATAGACTATGCTGCAAATTACAGTCTTACAGAGCATAGCAATGAATTCAGAGGCCTTGGCGGGCGTTTCTCATGAAAAAAGCCAGCGGCAACATGATCCACTGTTGGATTGCCTACTTTCTTTAGCGAAGCGAGAGCATCGCCAGTGTTCGGCTACCTCGCTCGTGGCGGGGCTGCCATTGGTGGATAATCGCCTTTCGCCAGACTTGTTCGTGCGTGCCGCCAAGCGCGCGGGGTTATCGGCCAAAGTAGCCAAGCGCACATTAGATGAAATCCCCTCTTTGGTGCTACCCGTCGTACTGTTACTTGAGGATAACCAAGCGGTTGTTTTACTCAGCCGCGAAGACAGCGGTGATTTACTTTTACTCGATACGGCAACCGATGGGCGTGTCACGGTGACTTCGGAAGCGTTGGCTAAATCTTATACGGGCTTTTGTATATTTTGTAAGCCACAGCACCGTTATGACGAGCGCACCTTAGAGTTGGCGCGTCATCACGACGGGCATTGGTTCTGGCGGGTGATTGGTAAGTCCTGGCGCATCTATCGCGATGTGTTGGTCGCCTCGGTTTTGATCAATCTGTTTGCTCTGGCCAACCCACTGTTTGTGATGAACGTGTACGACCGGGTGGTACCAAATGCCGCACTGGAAACACTCTGGGTGTTGGCAATCGGCGTTATCTTGGTATACGGCTTTGATTTGATTTTAAAGTTGTTGCGTAACTATTTTATCGAGGTGGCGGGGAAGAAAGCCGATGTGCAACTGTCCGCCTATATTTTCGAGCGCGTACTTGGGGCTCGGTACGAAGAGCATCCGCAATCGGTGGGCGTGTTTGCTAGCCAGTTGCGCGAATTTGAGTCCATTAGAAGCTTTATTACCAGTTCAACGGTAACGGCATTCGTCGATCTACCCTTCACGCTTTTATTCCTTGTGGTGATCGTATATTTGGCTGGCCCCTTAGTGTTGGTGCCCCTGAGCGCTATTCCTATTATCTTGTTCTTTTCCTGGTACATGCAACGCAAGCTGGGCTTTGCCGTTGAAGAGACCTATCGCTCATCGGCACAGAAAAATGCGACCTTGGTGGAAACCCTGACGGCCCTAGAAACGGTGAAATTAATTGGTGCCGAAGGTCGATTGCAGCGCTCGTGGGAAAAGTCAGTCGGGCATCTGGCGCAATGGGGCCAGAGGGTCAAACTACTGACATCCACGACCACTGCAGGCGCCGGCATGGTTCAGCAAGTAGCGGGTGTTGTTGTGGTGATTGTGGGTGTGTATCAGATTGCCGAGCGCGATCTCACCATGGGTGGCCTAATTGCCTGCGTGATGTTAGCGGCAAGGGCAATGGCGCCCATGGCGCAGGTGTCTGGGTTGATGGTGAATTTTCACCAAACCAAAACGGCCTTGGAATCGCTTGATGCCATCGTCAATAAACCCCAGGAGCGAGACGATGAAAAGCCTTTTGTGGCGCGCTCGCAGTTAAAAGGAAAAATCACCTTTGATAAAGTGACCTTTTCCTACCCGGGCGAAAAACAAACAGCGGTTGAGCAGGTTAGTTTCACGATTGATGCGGGTGAACATGTCGCCATTATTGGGCGCATAGGTTCAGGTAAAACAACGCTGCAAAAGTTGATGACCGGTTTATATCGGCCGACACAGGGTGCGGTGTTGATTGATGGTGTCGACCAAAGTCAAATCGATCCAGCGGATTTACGCGCGCATATTGGCTCAGTCCCACAGGATGTCACGTTATTTTTTGGCTCGGTGCGGGACAATATTTTATACGGCAACCCCTTAGCAACCGATGACGATGTAATTCGCGCGGCGGAAATAAGCGGTGTATCTGAGTTTGTGAATGCCCATCCCAATGGCTTGGATCGGCAGGTTGGCGAGCGCGGTGCTGCGTTGTCTGGCGGTCAGCGCCAAAGTATTGCCATCGCGCGCGCGGTGCTCAATCAGCCGCCCATTTATATTTTGGACGAACCCAGCACGGCGATGGACAATAGTACCGAGGAGCGTTTAAAGCGGCACCTTACGCAAACCTGCGATGGTAAAACCTTAATCGTCGTAACCCATAAAACGTCGCTCTTAACCTTGGTTGATCGCATTATTGTGTTAGATCAAGGTAGATTAATTGCCGATGGGCCTAAAGAATCTGTGCTTGAAGCACTCAAAAAGGGGCAGCTTCGTGTTTCACCCGCTCACTAAATGGCGTCAATATGTAGGCTCGGCTGATGATCCTGTAGAAAGGCCGCACTTTGACGATGACTTGGATTACATGTCGTCTTCTGCCGCAGCTGTATTGCAACAGTCTCCCCGCGGTGGGCAGGCCTTGCTCTGGGCCGTAGCGGTTTTTTTTGTGGTCATTTTATTATGGGCCAGCTTCGCATCTATCGATGAATTCACCCGTGGCGAAGGGCGGGTTATTCCGTCGCAAAAACTGCAGGTTATTCAGAATTTGGAGGGCGGTATTGTTCAGGAGTTATTTGTTCGTGAAGGTCAGGTGGTGACCCGAGATCAACCTTTGTTGCGTATCGATGATACCTTATTTAATTCATCGCTCCTTGAAACGGATGTAACGCTCGATCAATTGACCGCAAAAGTGGTTCGGTTGGAGGCTGAGGCCGCTGGTCGAGATTTTTCACCTGACAGTATCAAAGATGTTGACGAGCAATTTGTCGCGCAAGAATTTGCCTTATTTACTTCGCGTAAATTAGAGCGCCAAACGGGTGAGTCGGTATTTCGCGAGCAGGCGACACAAAAACAACAGGAGCTCAACGAGCTAGTGGCGCGGGAGCGGCAGATAGCGCGCAGTTATAAGTTATTGGAATCCGAGCTAGAGCTGACCCGGCCTTTGGTTCAGGACGGTGCTGTGTCTGAGGTTGAAATGTTGCGCTTAGAGAGGCAGGCGAACGACCTACTCGGTGAGCTTGAGAGTGCTCAACTCGGCATCCCTCGGGCGCAAGCTGGCCTAGATGAGGTAAGAGAAAAGTTGGCGGCTTCACAGCTTGCTTTTCAGTCAGAAGTGCAAAAGGAATTGGCTGACGTTAAAGGTGAATTATCGCGCCAGTTGCAGTCCAGCAAGGCGGCTGAAGATCGAGTTAAGCGCACGCTGGTAAGGTCCCCTGTGGCCGGTACCGTTAAGCAAATGTTGGTGGATACCATTGGCGGAGTGATACGCCCGGGCATGGATATTGTTGAAATTGTTCCCAATGAAGATAAGTTGTTGGTTGAGGCTCGTGTACGGCCGGCTGATATTGCCTTTATAACGCCTGGCCAGGTCGCCAACGTCAAAGTCACCGCCTACGACTTTGCCATCCACGGTGGACTAGAAGGCAATGTAGTCCAGATCAGCCCAGATACCATTGTCGATGAGGAGGGTAATAGCTATTACCTTGTTCGAATCGAAACGGGTTCGGCATATCTTGGCGATGCGGCTAATCCGCTGCCTATTATTCCCGGTATGGTGGTCAGTGTTGATATTTTGACTGGCGAGAAGACCATACTCGATTATCTGCTCAAACCGATTCTCAAAACGAAGCAGTTAGCCCTCCGTGAGCGCTGATAGTGCATAAGCGTCTACCTCTTTTAGAACTTTTTTGCCTGCGTTGTCTCTAATATCGGTATTATTGTCATATGCTTGGCGGGTTATGCCCTATTTTTGGCGCTTAATTCCCTGCACAATGGCAAAATGCACGCTTTTATAACGAACTTTTGTGGTACAGGCGTACCTTTATGGTCATCAGTTAGACCGCTCAGTTATTCGTTTTTACACTTTAAGAAGTTTTTATTAGGTCATTATTGCCTTTTCTCAGTCGTAAATGTGGAATGTCTCACATTTGTCTTCCGCAATAGTGTGTTGAAGGATCAAGGAGTTATTGGAATTCATGAAGTTCACTAGATCGCTACTTATTGGCTTGCCTTTACTAGGCGCAGCTACGTTTGTTCACGCACTGTCTCTAGAAGACGCGGTTCGACAGGCTCTCGAATCTCATCCAGAGGTGTTGGCTGCGCAGCATGAGTTAGATTCCCGCAAAGCCGAGGTGAGCCTAGCCAAGGCTGGTTATCTGCCAAGGGTCGATGTCACTGCCGGTGTGGGCTACGAGGAAACGCGCAATCCGTCTACCTTAGATGAAACTGTCTCTTTAGATCGAAACGAATTGTCCCTGCAAGCGCGCCAGATGGTCTTCGATGGTTTTGCGACGTCGGAAGAAGTAAATCGTCAGCGCGCCCGCGTCGATAGCGCCAGTTACCAGGCCTTGGCGTCAACTGACAATGTCACCCTTCGCGCTGCAGAGGTGTACCTCAACTTGCTGCGCCAAGTGGATTTGCTCCAGTTGGCTAAAGATAGCTTGAAGGAACACCAAAATATCTACGATCAAATGGTGCTACGCAATCGCTCAGGAGTTGGCAGCAAAGCCGATCTTGATCAGATTTCCGCACGTTTAGCCTTGGCCAATAGCAATTTAGTGGTGGCAGAGAACAATCTGCTCGATGCGCGCACTAACTTCTATCGCGTCGTTGGGTTTTTACCCGATACCAAAACGATGGCCATGCCGAATCAAGTAGTGCAGTTGCCCGCGGATATGGAGGCAGCCGTGGGTGAGGCCTCGGAGCGTCATCCCACTCTGCTCGCCGCTGTTGCCGATGTGAGTGCCGCGCAAGCTCAATATGAGGCTGCGGGCAGTAATTACTGGCCGACCCTGCAACTAGAGGCGGATAAGAACATCGACAATAATATTGGCGGTGTTGAAGGTAGAGACGAGGATTTGGTTGTTGCTTTGCGTTTGCGCTATAACCTTTACAACGGCGGTGCGGATAAGGCTCGTCGCGGTCAAACTGCCTACTTGCTGGAAGAGGCCCGTGAAATTCGCAACAACACACACCGTCAAGTGATTGAAAGTATGCGTTTGTCTTGGAGTAACTACGAGGCGGTAAGCAATCAACTGCGTTACTTGCAAGAGCATGTACGCGCTGCGACTAGCACCAAAAAGGCCTATCAGCAGCAGTTCAACATAGGTCGTCGCACCTTATTGGATTTGTTGAACACGGAAAATGAGCTGGTGGATTCCAAGCGCTCATTGATTGGGGCCAATTATGATCGCTTATTTGCCCAATACCGTATTTTGAATGCAAAGGGCGATCTTACTGCCTATTTAAGTGGCAAATAGCCACTAAACTGTAAGGATACCCTGCCGACCTAACGTCGGCGTACTGGGGGCGAGCCCCCTTTGATTTAGTAGTTTGAGGTAAGCATGGCTAATTCTTTCGCAGCAAATGTAACATCCGCTCAAGTTCTTGCCGTACAGGGGCAGGCTTGGGTTACGGATGCCAATGGCAATAAGACGCCGTTGACTGCAAATGATCAAATCCGGCTTAACGACTTACTAAATACCGATACGCAATCTGTGCTTATGCTGGCCATTGGGCGCGATGCCGTGGTCACGCTTGGGCAATCGGAAAAAATGCGTTTTGATAAGGCTTTTCTCGCCCAGCTAGATAACAAAGAGGTCGAAGGCAGCATTCAGGGCGCGGTGAATTTTGACGCTATTGAACAAGCCATTGCTGAAGGACGCTCGTTAGACGACGTTTTGCCATCGGCAGCCGCCGGTGAGACTGGCGGCGGCGACGGTAGCGCCGGTACCTCGGGTGTGCGAATCGATTTAACGGCGGAACGAGTCACCCCGGACAGTGGCTTTGAAACCAACACCCAAGGTTTTGACGGCAATAGACGCTTCGAAGATATCGGCGGCCGCGACAGCGATGGGTTGTTTGTAGCGGCGCCAACGCCCATCTTGTCGATTGATGCGTTGGCTATAGATGATGTGTTGAATGCCCAGGAACAGGCTCAGCCGCTGGTAATAACAGGGCAGGCGGCTAATGTGCCGAACGGCTCCATTAGCGTCACTTTTAATGGCGCTGTTTACACCGCAACGGTGGTCGATGGTGTTTGGTCGGCAACTGTTCCTAGTGCAGATTTACTGGCTGCCGCCGATGGTCAGTATACGGTAAGTGTCACGGCTGGAACCGCTAGCGCGAGCCGCGGTTTTAGTATCGACTCAGACGTTAATGGTGCCATTGGTTTCTCATCGCCCGTAACGCCTGATAATTTCCTGACGCTCGCCGAAGCTACCGGTAATATCCCTATCAGTGGCTCTGTAACCGGTGATTTCACCGCTGGCGATTTGGTGACTTTGACGGTGAATGGCGTTGCTTACACCGCTGCTGTCGCGGCTGATGGTAGCTTCACCGTTGACATTGCCGGCACGGATTTACAAGCCGATAGCGATCTCTCCATTTTGGCGAGCTTTACCGCGACCGATGCGGCAGGCAACAGCCTGTTGGTAACCAATCAACTGAGTTATCAGGCCGAGCCCGTTAATCAGCCCGGCAGTCTTGTCATTTCTGGCTCTGTGCAGGAAGACGAAGTGCTCACAGCGGTGCTCACCGATCCAGATGGCCTTAGTCCTGCGGTGAGTTATCAGTGGTTTTCTAACGGTGTTGCTATCGATGGCGCAACCGGATCAACGTTTCAATTAGCCGATGCGCAAGTTGGAACGGTTATCACCGTACGCGCCGTTTATACCGACGCGCTGGGTGAGACTTCTACAATCACATCCGCTGCCACCGCACCGGTTGCCAATATCAACGATGCTCCAACCATAGACTCAGCGTCAGGCAGCACACAGGTTGAAAATGTCGCTGTCGCTGGTGACATCGTCGCGACCTTCGTAGCCAACGATCTTGATGGCGACATCCTCACTTACAGCATTACCAGCGGCAACGCCAATGGCTACTTCGAGATATTAGATCCGAACAGCGGTGTGGTGACGCTTACTGCGGCAGGTCAAGCGGCCATTGAAAATGACACGCAAACATTGGCCAACCAAATTATTGGTGTAACGGCCAGTGACGGTACGGCGACATCTGCCGAGGCTACCGCTACCGTCAATATCGTCCAAGTGATTGAAAACACGGCCCCGGTGTTGGGTGCCGACACCAGTGCGAGCGTGGCGGAAAACACCACCTTGGTGGGCAACTACGCGGCCACCGATGCCGAAGGCGACACCATTACGTACAGCTTGGGCGGTGCCGATGCGGCGCTGTTCTCGATCGATGCGAGCGGCAACTTAAGCTTTGTTAGCGCGCCCGATTATGAAACCAACCCCGGCCCGTTCGATGTGCAAGTGATTGCCACCGACGACGGCGAAGGCACCTTGAGCACGACGCAAACCATCGCGGTGAGCGTCAGCAACGTGATTGAAAACACGGCCCCGGTGTTGGGTGCCGACACCAGTGCGAGCGTGGCGGAAAACACCACCTTGGTGGGCAACTACGCGGCCACCGATGCCGAAGGCGACACGATTACCTACAGCTTGGGCGGTGCCGATGCGGCGCTGTTCTCGATCGATGCGAGCGGCAACTTAAGCTTTGTTAGCGCGCCCGATTATGAAACCAACCCCGGCCCGTTCGATGTGCAAGTGATTGCCACCGACGACGGCGAAGGCACCTTGAGCAGTACCCAGACCATCGCGGTGAGCGTCAGCAACGTGATTGAAAACACGGCCCCGGTGTTGGGTGCCGACACCAGTGCGAGCGTGGCGGAAAACACCACCTTGGTGGGCAACTACGCGGCCACCGATGCCGAAGGCGACACCATTACGTACAGCTTGGGCGGTGCCGATGCGGCGCTGTTCTCGATCGATGCGAGCGGCAACTTAAGCTTTGTTAGCGCGCCCGATTATGAAACCAACCCCGGCCCGTTCGATGTGCAAGTGATTGCCACCGACGACGGCGAAGGCACCTTGAGCACGACGCAAACCATCGCGGTGAGCGTCAGCAACGTGATTGAAAACACGGCCCCGGTGTTGGGTGCCGACACCAGTGCGAGCGTGGCGGAAAACACCACCTTGGTGGGCAACTACGCGGCCACCGATGCCGAAGGCGACACGATTACGTACAGCTTGGGCGGTGCCGATGCGGCGCTGTTCTCGATCGATGCGAGCGGCAACTTAAGCTTTGTTAGCGCGCCCGATTATGAAACCAACCCCGGCCCGTTCGATGTGCAAGTGATTGCCACCGACGACGGCGAAGGCACCTTGAGCAGTACCCAGACCATCGCGGTGAGCGTCAGCAACGTGATTGAAAACACGGCCCCGGTGTTGGGTGCCGACACCAGTGCCAGCGTGGCGGAAAACACCACCTTGGTGGGCAACTACGCGGCCACCGATGCCGAAGGCGACACGATTACGTACAGCTTGGGCGGTGCCGATGCGGCGCTGTTCACCATCGATGCGAGCGGCAACTTAAGCTTTGTTAGCGCACCCGATTATGAAACCAACCCCGGCCCGTTCGATGTGCAAGTGATTGCCACCGACGACGGCGAAGGCACCTTGAGCACGACGCAAACCATCGCGGTGAGCGTCAGCAACGTGATTGAAAACACGGCCCCGGTGTTGGGTGCCGACACCAGTGCGAGCGTGGCGGAAAACACCACCTTGGTGGGCAACTACGCGGCCACCGATGCCGAAGGCGACACGATCACCTACAGCTTGGGCGGTGCCGATGCGGCGCTGTTCACCATCGATGCGAGCGGCAACTTAAGCTTTGTTAGCGCGCCCGATTATGAAACCAACCCCGGCCCGTTCGATGTGCAAGTGATTGCCACCGACGACGGCGAAGGCACCTTGAGCACGACGCAAACCATCGCGGTGAGCGTCAGCAACGTGATTGAAAACACGGCCCCGGTGTTGGGTGCCGACACCAGTGCGAGCGTGGCAGAAAACACCACCTTGGTGGGCAACTACGCGGCCACCGATGCCGAAGGCGACACGATTACGTACAGCTTGGGCGGTGCCGATGCGGCGCTGTTCTCGATCGATGCGAGCGGCAACTTAAGCTTTGTTAGCGCGCCCGATTATGAAACCAACCCCGGCCCGTTCGATGTGCAAGTGATTGCCACCGACGACGGCGAAGGCACCTTGAGCACGACGCAAACCATCGCGGTGAGCGTCAGCAACGTGATTGAAAACACGGCCCCGGTGTTGGGTGCCGACACCAGTGCGAGCGTGGCGGAAAACACCACCTTGGTGGGCAACTACGCGGCCACCGATGCCGAAGGCGACACGATTACCTACACCTTGGGCGGTGCCGATGCGGCGCTGTTCTCGATCGATGCGAGCGGCAACTTAAGCTTTGTTAGCGCGCCCGATTATGAAACCAACCCCGGCCCGTTCGATGTGCAAGTGATTGCCACCGACGACGGCGAAGGCACCTTGAGCAGTACCCAGACCATCGCGGTGAGCGTCAGCAACGTGATTGAAAACACGGCCCCGGTGTTGGGTGCCGACACCAGTGCCAGCGTGGCGGAAAACACCACCTTGGTGGGCAACTACGCGGCCACCGATGCCGAAGGCGACACGATTACGTACAGCTTGGGCGGTGCCGATGCGGCGCTGTTCTCGATCGATGCGAGCGGCAACTTAAGCTTTGTTAGCGCGCCCGATTATGAAACCAACCCCGGCCCGTTCGATGTGCAAGTGATTGCCACCGACGACGGCGAAGGCACCTTGAGCACGACGCAAACCATCGCGGTGAGCGTCAGCAACGTGATTGAAAACACGGCCCCGGTGTTGGGTGCCGACACCAGTGCGAGCGTGGCGGAAAACACCACCTTGGTGGGCAACTACGCGGCCACCGATGCCGAAGGCGACACGATTACCTACACCTTGGGCGGTGCCGATGCGGCGCTGTTCTCGATCGATGCGAGCGGCAACTTAAGCTTTGTTAGCGCGCCCGATTATGAAACCAACCCCGGCCCGTTCGATGTGCAAGTGATTGCCACCGACGACGGCGAAGGCACCTTGAGCAGTACCCAGACCATCGCGGTGAGCGTCAGCAACGTGATTGAAAACACGGCCCCGGTGTTGGGTGCCGACACCAGTGCGAGCGTGGCGGAAAACACCACCTTGGTGGGCAACTACGCGGCCACCGATGCCGAAGGCGACACCATTACGTACAGCTTGGGCGGTGCCGATGCGGCGCTGTTCTCGATCGATGCGAGCGGCAACTTAAGCTTTGTTAGCGCGCCCGATTATGAAACCAACCCCGGCCCGTTCGATGTGCAAGTGATTGCCACCGACGACGGCGAAGGCACCTTGAGCACGACGCAAACCATCGCGGTGAGCGTCAGCAACGTGATTGAAAACACGGCCCCGGTGTTGGGTGCCGACACCAGTGCGAGCGTGGCGGAAAACACCACCTTGGTGGGCAACTACGCGGCCACCGATGCCGAAGGCGACACGATTACGTACAGCTTGGGCGGTGCCGATGCGGCGCTGTTCTCGATCGATGCGAGCGGCAACTTAAGCTTTGTTAGCGCGCCCGATTATGAAACCAACCCCGGCCCGTTCGATGTGCAAGTGATTGCCACCGACGACGGCGAAGGCACCTTGAGCAGTACCCAGACCATCGCGGTGAGCGTCAGCAACGTGATTGAAAACACGGCCCCGGTGTTGGGTGCCGACACCAGTGCCAGCGTGGCGGAAAACACCACCTTGGTGGGCAACTACGCGGCCACCGATGCCGAAGGCGACACGATTACGTACAGCTTGGGCGGTGCCGATGCGGCGCTGTTCACCATCGATGCGAGCGGCAACTTAAGCTTTGTTAGCGCACCCGATTATGAAACCAACCCCGGCCCGTTCGATGTGCAAGTGATTGCCACCGACGACGGCGAAGGCACCTTGAGCACGACGCAAACCATCGCGGTGAGCGTCAGCAACGTGATTGAAAACACGGCCCCGGTGTTGGGTGCCGACACCAGTGCGAGCGTGGCGGAAAACACCACCTTGGTGGGCAACTACGCGGCCACCGATGCCGAAGGCGACACGATCACCTACAGCTTGGGCGGTGCCGATGCGGCGCTGTTCACCATCGATGCGAGCGGCAACTTAAGCTTTGTTAGCGCGCCCGATTATGAAACCAACCCCGGCCCGTTCGATGTGCAAGTGATTGCCACCGACGACGGCGAAGGCACCTTGAGCACGACGCAAACCATCGCGGTGAGCGTCAGCAACGTGATTGAAAACACGGCCCCGGTGTTGGGTGCCGACACCAGTGCGAGCGTGGCGGAAAACACCACCTTGGTGGGCAACTACGCGGCCACCGATGCCGAAGGCGACACGATTACGTACAGCTTGGGCGGTGCCGATGCGGCGCTGTTCTCGATCGATGCGAGCGGCAACTTAAGCTTTGTTAGCGCGCCCGATTATGAAACCAACCCCGGCCCGTTCGATGTGCAAGTGATTGCCACCGACGACGGCGAAGGCAGCTTGAGCACGACGCAAACCATCGCGGTGAGCGTCAGCAACGTGATTGAAAACACGGCCCCGGTGTTGGGTGCCGACACCAGTGCGAGCGTGGCGGAAAACACCACCTTGGTGGGCAACTACGCGGCCACCGATGCCGAAGGCGACACGATTACCTACACCTTGGGCGGTGCCGATGCGGCGCTGTTCTCGATCGATGCGAGCGGCAACTTAAGCTTTGTTAGCGCGCCCGATTATGAAACCAACCCCGGCCCGTTCGATGTGCAAGTGATTGCCACCGACGACGGCGAAGGCACCTTGAGCAGTACCCAGACCATCGCGGTGAGCGTCAGCAACGTGATTGAAAACACGGCCCCGGTGTTGGGTGCCGACACCAGTGCCAGCGTGGCGGAAAACACCACCTTGGTGGGCAACTACGCGGCCACCGATGCCGAAGGCGACACGATTACGTACAGCTTGGGCGGTGCCGATGCGGCGCTGTTCACCATCGATGCGAGCGGCAACTTAAGCTTTGTTAGCGCACCCGATTATGAAACCAACCCCGGCCCGTTCGATGTGCAAGTGATTGCCACCGACGACGGCGAAGGCAGCTTGAGCACGACGCAAACCATCGCGGTGAGCGTCAGCAACGTGATTGAAAACACGGCCCCGGTGTTGGGTGCCGACACCAGTGCCAGCGTGGCGGAAAACACCACCTTGGTGGGCAACTACGCGGCCACCGATGCCGAAGGCGACACGATCACCTACACCTTGGGCGGTGCCGATGCGGCGCTGTTCTCGATCGATGCGAGCGGCAACTTAAGCTTTGTTAGCGCGCCCGATTATGAAACCAACCCCGGCCCGTTCGATGTGCAAGTGATTGCCACCGACGACGGCGAAGGCACCTTGAGCAGTACCCAGACCATCGCGGTGAGCGTCAGCAACGTGATTGAAAACACGGCCCCGGTGTTGGGTGCCGACACCAGTGCCAGCGTGGCGGAAAACACCACCTTGGTGGGCAACTACGCGGCCACCGATGCCGAAGGCGACACGATTACGTACAGCTTGGGCGGTGCCGATGCGGCGCTGTTCACCATCGATGCGAGCGGCAACTTAAGCTTTGTTAGCGCACCCGATTATGAAACCAACCCCGGCCCGTTCGATGTGCAAGTGATTGCCACCGACGACGGCGAAGGCACCTTGAGCACGACGCAAACCATCGCGGTGAGCGTCAGCAACGTGATTGAAAACACGGCCCCGGTGTTGGGTGCCGACACCAGTGCCAGCGTGGCGGAAAACACCACCTTGGTGGGCAACTACGCGGCCACCGATGCCGAAGGCGACACGATCACCTACACCTTGGGCGGTGCCGATGCGGCGCTGTTCTCGATCGATGCGAGCGGCAACTTAAGCTTTGTTAGCGCGCCCGATTATGAAACCAACCCCGGCCCGTTCGATGTGCAAGTGATTGCCACCGACGACGGCGAAGGCAGCTTGAGCACGACGCAAACCATCGCGGTGAGCGTCAGCAACGTGATTGAAAACACGGCCCCGGTGTTGGGTGCCGACACCAGTGCCAGCGTGGCCGAAAACACCACCTTGGTGGGCAACTACGCGGCCACCGATGCCGAAGGCGACACGATTACGTACAGCTTGGGCGGTGCCGATGCGGCGCTGTTCTCGATCGATGCGAGCGGCAACTTAAGCTTTGTTAGCGCGCCCGATTATGAAACCAACCCCGGCCCGTTCGATGTGCAAGTGATTGCCACCGACGACGGCGAAGGCACCTTGAGCACGACGCAAACCATCGCGGTGAGCGTCAGCAACGTGATTGAAAACACGGCCCCGGTGTTGGGTGCCGACACCAGTGCCAGCGTGGCCGAAAACACCACCTTGGTGGGCAACTACGCGGCCACCGATGCCGAAGGCGACACGATTACCTACAGCTTGGGCGGTGCCGATGCGGCGCTGTTCACCATCGATGCGAGCGGCAACTTAAGCTTTGTTAGCGCACCCGATTATGAAACCAACCCCGGCCCGTTCGATGTGCAAGTGATTGCCACCGACGACGGCGAAGGCACCTTGAGCACGACGCAAACCATCGCGGTGAGCGTCAGCAACGTGATTGAAAACACGGCCCCGGTGTTGGGTGCCGACACCAGTGCGAGCGTGGCAGAAAACACCACCTTGGTGGGCAACTACGCGGCCACCGATGCCGAAGGCGACACGATTACGTACAGCTTGGGCGGTGCCGATGCGGCGCTGTTCACCATCGATGCGAGCGGCAACTTAAGCTTTGTTAGCGCGCCCGATTATGAAACCAACCCCGGCCCGTTCGATGTGCAAGTGATTGCCACCGACGACGGCGAAGGCACCTTGAGCACGACGCAAACCATCGCGGTGAGCGTCAGCAACGTGATTGAAAACACGGCCCCGGTGTTGGGTGCCGACACCAGTGCGAGCGTGGCAGAAAACACCACCTTGGTGGGCAACTACGCGGCCACCGATGCCGAAGGCGACACGATTACGTACAGCTTGGGCGGTGCCGATGCGGCGCTGTTCTCGATCGATGCGAGCGGCAACTTAAGCTTTGTTAGCGCGCCCGATTATGAAACCAACCCCGGCCCGTTCGATGTGCAAGTGATTGCCACCGACGACGGCGAAGGCACCTTGAGCACGACGCAAACCATCGCGGTGAGCGTCAGCAACGTGATTGAAAACACGGCCCCGGTGTTGGGTGCCGACACCAGTGCGAGCGTGGCGGAAAACACCACCTTGGTGGGCAACTACGCGGCCACCGATGCCGAAGGCGACACGATTACCTACACCTTGGGCGGTGCCGATGCGGCGCTGTTCTCGATCGATGCGAGCGGCAACTTAAGCTTTGTTAGCGCGCCCGATTATGAAACCAACCCCGGCCCGTTCGATGTGCAAGTGATTGCCACCGACGACGGCGAAGGCACCTTGAGCAGTACCCAGACCATCGCGGTGAGCGTCAGCAACGTGATTGAAAACACGGCCCCGGTGTTGGGTGCCGACACCAGTGCCAGCGTGGCGGAAAACACCACCTTGGTGGGCAACTACGCGGCCACCGATGCCGAAGGCGACACGATTACGTACAGCTTGGGCGGTGCCGATGCGGCGCTGTTCTCGATCGATGCGAGCGGCAACTTAAGCTTTGTTAGCGCGCCCGATTATGAAACCAACCCCGGCCCGTTCGATGTGCAAGTGATTGCCACCGACGACGGCGAAGGCACCTTGAGCACGACGCAAACCATCGCGGTGAGCGTCAGCAACGTGATTGAAAACACGGCCCCGGTGTTGGGTGCCGACACCAGTGCGAGCGTGGCGGAAAACACCACCTTGGTGGGCAACTACGCGGCCACCGATGCCGAAGGCGACACGATTACCTACACCTTGGGCGGTGCCGATGCGGCGCTGTTCTCGATCGATGCGAGCGGCAACTTAAGCTTTGTTAGCGCGCCCGATTATGAAACCAACCCCGGCCCGTTCGATGTGCAAGTGATTGCCACCGACGACGGCGAAGGCACCTTGAGCAGTACCCAGACCATCGCGGTGAGCGTCAGCAACGTGATTGAAAACACGGCCCCGGTGTTGGGTGCCGACACCAGTGCGAGCGTGGCGGAAAACACCACCTTGGTGGGCAACTACGCGGCCACCGATGCCGAAGGCGACACCATTACGTACAGCTTGGGCGGTGCCGATGCGGCGCTGTTCTCGATCGATGCGAGCGGCAACTTAAGCTTTGTTAGCGCGCCCGATTATGAAACCAACCCCGGCCCGTTCGATGTGCAAGTGATTGCCACCGACGACGGCGAAGGCACCTTGAGCACGACGCAAACCATCGCGGTGAGCGTCAGCAACGTGATTGAAAACACGGCCCCGGTGTTGGGTGCCGACACCAGTGCGAGCGTGGCGGAAAACACCACCTTGGTGGGCAACTACGCGGCCACCGATGCCGAAGGCGACACGATTACGTACAGCTTGGGCGGTGCCGATGCGGCGCTGTTCTCGATCGATGCGAGCGGCAACTTAAGCTTTGTTAGCGCGCCCGATTATGAAACCAACCCCGGCCCGTTCGATGTGCAAGTGATTGCCACCGACGACGGCGAAGGCACCTTGAGCAGTACCCAAACCATCGCGGTGAGCGTCAGCAACGTTAATGATGTCGCTGCAGTGATTGATTTGGATGGCAATAATTCCAGTGGTGCATCAGGGTTTAATTATCAGACGTCCTTTACTGAGGGCGGAGCCCCAGTTCGAATTGCCGACGTTGATGTTCAGATTTCGGATGCGGATAGTGCATTGATAACGGCAGCTAGAGTTCAGATCTCTAACGTTGAAGCAGGCGACTTTCTCACTGTGGGCACTTTACCCGCGGGTATTGTTGCCAGTGCCTATAACCCAACAACAGGTTTATTAACGCTGTCGGGTAGTGCGTCTTTGGCGGCTTATCAGAGCGCGATTCGAGCTGTTCAGTTTACTAACGATGGCTCAGCGTCTGGTGCAGCTAAAGACATTCAAGTGTCAGTTAACGATGGCTCGGCTTGGAGTAATGTTGCTCACACTAGCGTGACTATGGTGTTGGTGCCGACGGTTTCGATTTCCGATATGTCGGTACAGGAACCTCAGTCTGGTACCACCACACTGACTTTCACGATAAACATTGATACGCCACCAGCGTCGAACCTGACGTTTACCTATCAAACCGTCAATGGAAGCGCACAAGGTGGATCAGATTACCAGCAGGTAGGTCCTTTAACCGGCACTATTTTAGCTGGCCAAACCAGCACAACAGTTTCTATCACCATCAACAGTGACGCAAATGTTTATGAAGGTGACGAGAACTTTTACCTCAATGTGACAGGTTTCAATCAAACGGTTAATTACGCGCCTGGCTCTCACCTCATTACTAACGGTGTACAAGCTGTCGGCACTATTGGTGCCAATAACGGCGCACCCGTAGCAGAGGATGATCTATATCTTACCGGTCAAGATGAAGTGCTTGTGACGGGTAATGTGTTAGCCAACGACACCTTGGTTGACGGCGCTGTGGTATCTACTTTTGATAGTCTTTCAAGCGCTGGCGGCAGCGTTAGTTATAACGGCGATGGTACATTTACTTATACCCCTGCTAACGGATTTGTTGGTACCGATACGTTTACTTACACGTTAATTGACGATGATGGTGAAATAGATACAGCCACGGTTACAGTGGAAGTTAGCGACGTCACAATTTCGCCACCAACGATTGGCGCACTTGCCGACGTAACCTATGTCGAAAATGCTGTCGGTACGGCCTTGTTTGATGGTCTCACCATTACCGATGCCGACAGCAATAACTTGTCGTCGGTAGTTGTGACCATTAATGGCTTTATCAACGCGCAGGATGTTATTGATTATTTAACGGCCGGTACCAACGTAACGGCTGTGGTTAATCAAACTGGCACAACATGGCAGCTAACTTTATCTGGTGGTGCGGATATTGGTGAGTATATTACCGTGTTGGATACCTTAACGTACCAAAACAGTTCCGAAAATCCGTCTGTTTCAATACGCAATGTGTCGCTAACGGCCTACGATCAAAATTTTGCAAACATTTTTGATAGTGAAGCTTTCCAGTTGCAGGTTACGCCGGTAAATGACGCCCCTCAGGTATTCGACAACAGTAAGTTTGTTGTTGAGGGGACGCTCAGTACGCCGTTGAATATTCAGGCGCCAACCGATGTTGATTCAGATGACTCTCAACTGTTGATAACCGTGTTGACCTTGCCCGATATCACCACGGGCATTGTAATGATGGCGGATGGCCTAACGCAGGTTACCGTTGGGCAAGTATTAACGCTCGGGCAACTTACCTCTTTGGTATTTGACGCCAGTGGCGCTGAAGCCTCAGATACCTTTACCTATTCGGTATTCGACGGTGAACTGACAACGATCGGCACAACGGCATTGAACGTTGGTGCTACCCAACCAGATTTTAATACGGTTTATGAAAGCGGATTACCTTCAGGCTCTGGCGTGGAGGGCCAGTCAGCGCAAGCGAGCGGCAACCTTTTCGATAATGACGGTTCTGGTGGTGGCACCTTAACCAGTATTCAGTTTAATAGCACAACCTATTCACCCGTCGGTGGCGTTATCACTGTTACCACGCCATTGGGTGTATTGACCGTCGACGCCAATACAGGTGATTACACCTATCAGCTTTCAACCAGCAATAGCACCGGTACCGATGTGAACGAAGTGTTTACGTATAACTTTGTTAACGTCACACCTTTATCGGATAATCTGACCATCACCATCGTTGACGATATTCCTATTGCATCTAATGTGGCGCAAACGATTCCTGAGTCGGAAGAAAATATTTTTAATTTGATGTTCTCTCTGGATATCTCTACCAGTATGAATGCGGCGGTGGGCTCTAGCGGTGATACACGTTTATCACTCGCGAAGGAATCGTTGGTGAGCTTGGCTGAGGAGTATTTCAACCAATCAACACAGGTGAGTTTGACTTTATTGTTGTTTGCCAATGGCGCGCATCGGGTAGGTACTTTTACAGATTTTGAATCGGCTAAAGCGGCTATTCAGGCGGTAACAGATGTAAACCAAACCAGTTATAGCAACCATTTAGGAACAGGAAGTCTGACCAATCAGACCAGTTATGTAGATGCATTGTCGATGATTCGCAACGAGTTTACAGCTGATCTAGCGGGTCAAAATTCAGCGGATAATATACAAAACATCTCTTACTTTTTGTCGGATGGTGCGGTAACGGCTGATGGTAGTCCGGTAAATATGGGTTACCGGGAGTTTGTGAATGCCAATGGCATTAAGTCTTACTCCGTGGGTATTGGCGATGGCTTGCCCACAAACCTTACCGATTTAAATTATGCCCATAATATTGATGCCTATGGCCGTGGTCATGGCACTATTGACAACGCGCTTATCGTGTCGGATGTATCATTATTGAAGTCTGAATTGCTAAGCACTGTACCTACAGCTTTTGGTGGCAATATTACGCAGGAAGGTACTATTACACGCGTTGCAATGGGCGCTGACGGTGGTCATGTCGCCTCGATCGAAATTTTGCTGGGTGATCCTGCGGTGGCGCATACCATCAGTTATGACGGTGTGAATTTTAGTGTCAGTCCTGCACTGCCAGTCAGTTTGGAAATTGATGGCACTAAAGTCATTTTGGATGCCAATGATGGATTCCAGTACGGCACGTTCACCATGGATTTTGCCGACGGATCTTATTTGTTTATCGCACCGAACGGTAATGCCGGTTCTGAATTTTCATTTAACTACACGGTTGTTGATGGCGATAACGATAGCGCCTCTGCAACTGCGCGTTTTTACATTGTCGATGACAAGCCAGACGCGAGAGACGATTTGCATGTTGGTGATTATTATCAGCCGCTGGAAGGTAATGTGATTTCCGGTGTGGGTACCGATGGTGGCCCAGCATTAGGTTCTGGCTTTACACCTTTTGCGATACAAGGTGGTGGAGTTGATAAGGTTGTCGATAATGCCGATGTATCGAACGTGAAGTATAAGGGCATTGAGTTTGATCTTGATTTCACCACTGCACCCGCAGCAGGAAGCTCAGGTACGTTGAGTTGGAGCTACAGCACGGAAACAGATATTAACGGTACGCTTATTCGAGAGATTGTTGTTACCGATTCAAGCGATCTTTCAACTTTAGTGTTCCGTAGCAACGGCTACTATAACTTTGCGAGAGACGGCGGCGTTGATCATTCTGTCAACACGACCTCTCTGACTAATGTGAATAATAGCGGTTTTAGTTTGGCCGGTTTTAGCGCGTCAGGTGCAAGCAGTGCCATCACATACCAGAGTACCGGTATTGGTGTGCAAGGTGGCGGCTGGAATGATCGTATTAACCAAGGTGAGCGAGTCGATATTAATTTTATGTCCAAAGGGTTGAATCCATTTGGCGTACACGACATCACCTTTACATTGACCAGCTACGACCGAGCAGCAGAGTCGGTTACTCTGGTGATTTATGGCGTTGATGGGGTTACTGTGCTTGGTACTGAAAATGTAACAGGTGCCACCCTAACGATTTCTAGATTGGATTATCCACAAATAGGAAAAGTGAGTTTTATTGCTGATACTGCCGATACCTATGTTCGGATCAGCAACATCACATACACGACGCTGTCTTCTGATGCATTGTTAGCGGCTAATGCGCCGGTATTAATTGATTACACCTTAACCGATTCGGACGGTCAGTCTGATATTGCTCAACTTGCGCTTTACACCATTAACAACACCATCACGGGTACTGCAGGTAATGACAATATTATCGGCGGAGCCCTAAATGATGCGATTACCGGTGCGGCCGGTGATGACATACTGTCAGGTGGTGCCGGCAATGACAGTATTTCCGGCGGTGCCGGTAAAGACATTATTAGTGGCGGCACGGGTAATGATTATTTATCTGGCGGAGCCGACAATGATGAGCTTTATGGCAACGACGGTGATGATCATCTTGCTGGCGATGCGGGTAATGACTTACTTGATGGTGGCATCGGCGCCGATATCTTGTTAGGTGGCGCCGGAGATGATCAATTGTTTGGCGGTGCTGATAACGATCGATTGTACGGCGGCGATGGCAACGATAAATTGTATGGTGGCTCTGGCGATGATTTATTGGTTGGTGAGGCCGGCGATGATTTACTCAATGGTGGTACCGGCAACGATATTCTTTACGGTGGCCTAGATCAGGATACGTTGATCGGCGGCGAAGGTGACGACATCCTCTTTGGTGGTCGTGGCGATGACACGCTAACGGGCGGCAATGGCAGTGATCGTTTCATGTGGGTTGCGGGCAATGCTGGCACAGATACAGTGACTGATTTCAATGTCGGTGAAGGCGATGTTTTAGACCTCTCTGATTTGTTAATCGGCGAAGAGTCTGGCGATCTGCTCGATTATTTACAGTTCAGTGTGGTTGATGGCAACACCTATATTAGTGTGGATGCCAATGCTGGCGCGAGCTTTGAAACAGGTCAGGTCATTATTTTGCAGGGGCTAGATCTCACCGCTGCGGGTACGTTAACCAACCAGCAAATTATTGACGATTTGTTAACCGGTGGTAATTTATATGTCGATAGCTAGCAGGCTGCTGGAGCCGCTGTTGGGTCATTTACGGCCCCGTAAATTGGCACAGCGCTTTCAGCTGGCGGCTTTATTTAGTGGCGGGGTGTGGTTGTTGTCGGTGCCGGCGGTTTTTGCTTTAACACCGGCAGACTTGTCCTTGCAGCCCAGTTATGTGCAAGGTGCAGTGGTGCGCGGCAAGGCGCCCGCTAATACACAGGTATTTATCGGTGATAGAGCCTTGCGCCTGAGCGCTGACGGTCAATTTGTATTTGGCATTGGCCGAGACACCAAAAAAGACCAGCGCTTAACCCTTATTGATCGGGCAGGTAAAAAATCCATTCTCGATATTGGTGTGCAAGCGCGCAGTTATAACATTCAGCGTGTAGAAGGCGTGCCTGAAAAAACGGTTAATCCACCCGAGGAAGACCTGGCGCGGATTCGTAAAGAGTCGAGCCTTGCCTACCGAGCGCGCGATATCGACAGCCCGTTAACGGACTTTAGTGGCGCCTTTGTTTGGCCCTTAATAGGGCCCATTACAGGGGTTTATGGTAGTCAGCGGGTGTATAACGGCACGCCTAAAAATCCTCATTTCGGTGTGGATGTTGCTCGGCCAACGGGCACAGTAGTGACCGCGCCTGCAGGTGGCGTTGTGCGTTTGGCTTACGACGATATGTATTTCTCCGGCGGCACCTTGATTGTTGACCACGGTCACGGCTTAACCTCTACGTTTATTCACCTATCGGCAATCTTGGTACAAGAAGGTCAGCGGGTGGAGCAGGGTGACGCCATCGCAAAAGTGGGCGCTACTGGTCGCGCCACTGGGCCGCACCTCGATTGGCGGATGAATTGGTACGAGCATCGAGTCGATCCGCAGACGCTTGTGGGCCCTATGCCTAAGCGCTAACCAGCCCCAATACCTTAAAAAATCCGCTACGCCCGAGACAGCTTGTCTTGGGCGTTGTACTATATGGCCCTTTTGCACCGGCCTTGGTAGTGGATATGATTGATCAAAAATTGCTCAGCATTCTTGTATGCCCAGTGAGTAAAGCGCCTTTAGAGTACAGCGCTGAAAAGCAAGAGCTCATCTGCTGGGCGAGCGGATTAGCTTACCCTGTGCGCGATGGTATTCCCGTGATGTTGGAATCTGAAGCTCGTGCGCTCAGTGATGATGAAAAAGCTGATCGCGCTAACTAACCCAAGGTTTCGTTTAAGGATGAGTGAATCATGAGTGGCGAGACTATTTTTAGTAAAATTATCCGCGGGGATATTCCCACTGAGTTTGTCTACGAAGATGAGCTGTGCGTATGCATCGCCGATATCAATCCCCAGGCGCCGGTACATTTATTGGTGATTCCACGCAAACCAATCCCGCGTTTAGTGGACGCCAGCCCAGAAGATAAGGAATTGTTGGGGCACTTAATGATTAAGGCGGGCGACATTGCCAGAGCGGCTGGCTGCGGTGATGCCTTCCGCTTGATCGTTAATAATGGCGAACAGGCTGGGCAAACGGTCTTTCATTTGCATTTGCATATTTTGGGTAATAAGGCCTACACCGAAGCGGGTTTAGGTTTTTAATACCCTTTCGAATTAAATTAGCGCATTGCGCTCACGCAATAACATTGGAACTAGATTATGAAAAGCGCCGATATTCGCGCAGCCTTTTTAGATTTTTTTAAATCGAAAGGGCACAGCATTGTGCCATCAAGCTCACTGATTCCCGGTAATGATCCTACGCTGCTCTTTACCAATGCTGGGATGGTGCAATTTAAAGATGTCTTTTTGGGCGACGATAAACGTCCCTATACGCGCGCCGTGAGTTCGCAGCGCTGTGTGCGCGCCGGTGGTAAGCATAATGATTTAGAAAACGTTGGTTATACAGCGCGGCACCATACTTTTTTTGAAATGCTGGGTAACTTTAGTTTTGGTGATTATTTTAAACGCGAAGCTATTTTTTACGCTTGGGAATTTCTCACCAGTGCCGAGTGTTTGAATATTCCGGCGGAAAAATTGTGGGTAACTGTCTATGCCGACGACAGCGAAGCTTACGATATATGGGCTAAGGAAGTTGGCGTACCAACCGAGCGTATTATCCGTATCGGCGATAACAAAGGCGGAAAATACAATTCCGATAATTTCTGGGCCATGGGTGACACAGGCCCTTGCGGCCCCTGCTCAGAAATTTTCTATGATCACGGTGAAGAGGTTGCCGGTGGCCCACCGGGTAGCCCAGAGGAAGACGGCGACAGATACATCGAAATCTGGAACAACGTTTTCATGCAGTTTAACCGCAGTGCCGATGGCACCATGAATCCCTTGCCCAAACCGTCTGTGGATACCGGCATGGGCTTGGAGCGTATTTCTGCGGTGATGCAACACGTACATTCGAATTATGAAATCGATTTATTTCAAAATTTGCTCAAAGCCGCGGCGAAAGAAACTAATACCACTGATATTACCCATCAGTCGCTACGGGTGATTGCCGACCATATTCGCTCCTGCGCGTTTTTGGTGATCGACGGCGTTGTACCGTCCAATGAAGGTCGCGGTTATGTTTTGCGTCGCATTATGCGCCGAGCGATTCGCCATGGTCACAAGCTCGGTCAAACGCAGGCGTTTTTCCATAAACTTGTCGCCGCCTTGGCTGATGAAATGGGCGATGCCTACCCAGAATTACGCGAGAAGCAAGCCCATATCACCAAGGTGCTGTTGGCCGAAGAAGAACAGTTTGCTAAAACCTTGGACAAAGGTTTGACCGTGCTGGAAGGCGCTTTGGCTGATGTAAAAGGCAAAATAATAGACGGTGCGACTGTCTTCTCGCTTTACGATACCTACGGTTTTCCGGTGGATTTAACCGCAGACATCGCACGTGAGCGCGGTTTGCAGCTCGATATGGCTGGCTATGAAAAGGCTATGGACGAGCAGCGCAAGCGCGCCCGCGCGGCCGGTAGCTTTAAAGTGGATTACAGCGATACCCTGAAATTAGAAGGGCAAACCGAATTCGACGGTTATAAAACCCTGCAAACTAACAGTAAAGTTCTCGCCCTGTTGAAGGATGGTAAATCCGTTCAGTCTTTAGCGGCGGGCGATCAGGGTGTTGTGGTGTTGGATCAAACCGCCTTCTATGCGGAGTCGGGTGGTCAAGCTGGCGATACCGGCTATTTACTCGCCGGTGACACGAAGTTTGAAGTACAAGATTGCAACAAGCAGGGCGCCCATCATTTGCATGTGGGGCAGTTGTTGTCTGGAACCATTGCTGTTGGTGATGCTTTGATCGGCGACGTGGATGCGAGTGTACGTCAGCAAACTGCATTGAACCACTCGGCAACCCATTTATTGCATGCGGCCTTGCGCAAGGTCTTGGGTGAGCATGTGACGCAAAAAGGCTCTTTGGTCAATGCTGAGCGCCTGCGTTTTGATTTCTCTAATCCAGAACCTGTTAAAGCCGAAGACTTACGCGCTATTGAACAGATGGTGAACGCTGAAATTCGTCAGAACTCGCCGGTTGAAACGGAAGTTTGTGATATGGAAACCGCCAAGACGAAGGGTGCTATGGCGCTGTTTGGTGAGAAATACGGCGATTCCGTTCGCGTCTTAACCATGGGCTCAGGTTTTTCGGTGGAATTGTGCGGCGGCACCCATGTGCAGCGAACCGGCGATATTGGTTTGTTCAGAATTATATCCGAGGCCGGTATCGCCTCGGGCGTTCGGCGTATCGACGCGGTAACGGGCGCGGCGGCGCTTCAGCAGGTAGAGCAACAGGCGGACGCGTTACATCAGTTATCCAGCACCCTGAAAACCAGCCCCGACCAATTGCTAGAAAAAGCCGAACAGCTAGTCATTGGCCAAAAAACCTTGGAAAAGGAGCTGGCGGCGCTGAAATCAAAGCTAGCGTCTTTGGCTAGCGGTGATTTGGTCAGTCAGGCCGTTGACATTGCCGGCGCTAAAGTCTTGGCTGTCAGCCTCGACGGTGTCGACAGCAAATCACTGCGCGATATGGCTGACCAGCTTAGAAATAAACTTGGCACGGCGGTGGTCTTAGTGGCTGCTGTTGAAGGCGATAAGGTTGCCTTGGTGGCCAGTGTGACCAAAGATTTGGTGGCCAAAGTGAAGGCGGGTGAGTTAATGCAGTTTGCTAGCGCCGCTTTAGGTGGCAAAGGCGGCGGTCGCCCTGATATGGCTCAAGGTGGTGGTTCCGATATTGCCGCCTTGCCAGCGATGCTAGCGTCCGTGCCGGATTGGGTCTCAACAAAGTTAAGTTAAGCCTCTCGGCGCCATAAATTATTGTTTTTGGTGTAATTGCGCGATTTTTTCTTAACTTTGGTGTTTTTTTATGATTAAGTTGCGCCTCCCTGAATTTAGGGCAACTTAACCATTTCATTTATAGACAGAGGAAGGCTTTTTCATGAGCCTGTTGGTACAGAAATACGGTGGAACCTCGGTGGGTTCCGTAGAGCGTATAGAAGCAGTAGCCGAAAAAGTCGGTAAGTTTCGCGATCAAGGCCACGATATGGTCATTGTCGTATCAGCCATGAGTGGTGAAACGAATCGGTTAATAGATTTGGCAAAGAATATTCAAGCCACGCCTGACCCGAGGGAAATGGATGTATTGGTGTCTACGGGCGAGCAGGTAACGATTGCGTTGTTATGCATGGCGCTGAAAAAGCGCGGCTACGACGCGCGCTCTTACACCGGCGGCCAAGTGCGCATTATTACCGATGACTCCTTTAATAAGGCGCGCATTCAACAAATCGACGATGAAAATATTCGGGCAGATTTAAAAGCGGGTCGCGTTGTCGTTGTCGCCGGCTTCCAGGGCGTCGATGAAAAAGGCAACATTACCACCCTAGGTCGTGGCGGTTCTGATACCACCGGTGTGGCGTTGGCGGCGGCGTTGAAGGCCGATGAATGTCAGATTTATACCGATGTCGATGGCGTCTACACCACAGACCCTCGCGTGGTATCCAGTGCACGCCGCTTAGATCGCATTACGTTCGAAGAAATGCTTGAAATGGCGAGCCTTGGCTCAAAAGTTTTACAAATTCGCTCAGTGGAGTTTGCCGGTAAGTACAACGTGCCATTACGTGTATTACACAGCTTTCAAGACGGCCCTGGCACATTGATCACCCTCGATGAGGAAATTAACACCATGGAACAACCCATAGTCTCTGGTATTGCATTTAACCGCGACGAAGCCAAAGTCACCCTAGCCGGTGTGCCCGATCTACCCGGTGTGGCCGCCCGTATTTTGGCACCGGTTGGCGAGGCCAACATAGAAGTCGATGTCATCGTACAAAATATATCCTCTGCCAACACAACGGACTTAACCTTTACCGTCCATAAAAACGACATGGAAAAAGCCCGTGCCGTGCTTGAGCAGGTCGCTAAGGATGTTGGCGCGCGCGAAGTGTTGTGTGATGGCAACGTTGCTAAAGTCTCCCTTGTCGGTGTAGGTATGCGCTCCCATGCCGGTGTAGCGGCAACCATGTTCAAGGCGTTAGCGGAAGACAATATTAATATTCAGATGATTACCACGTCAGAAATTAAGATTTCAGTGATTATTGATGAAAAATACTTGGAATTAGCCGTGCGCGGATTGCACGCAGCCTTTAATATGCACCTAGAGCCACAACAAACAAAATAAGTGGTAAATAGAGCTTGGGGGTTGGGGCTTACTAAACGTCTTACCCCCTTATTCGGCAGACATTGGTAGAGTTGTTTTCTTTTTTGCAATTCTAGGCTTTACTTAAGCGGTAACTCGCTGGGGTAACTCCGGGCATTTAAGGAAGAAGGTTAGCGATAACCAGCAACGGCCTCCACCACTGTGGTACCGTTGTACAACAGGATGATTTTAAGGAGAATCGTGATGTTGATATTGACACGTCGCATAGGTGAAACGCTTATGGTAGGCGACGAAGTAACAGTCACAGTACTTGGCGTAAAGGGTAACCAAGTACGCATTGGCGTAAATGCGCCAAAAGAAGTGGCCGTGCACCGCGAAGAAATCTACCAGCGTATCCAGCGAGAAAAGCAGGATAACGACGAGTAAGCAAGCTCGCGTAATGTTTCTCAAATGGCGACTTTCGGGTCGCCATTTGCGTTTTTACTGCATGAAAATTGAGCAGTTAAAAACCTAAGAAAAAATCACATAAGCCTTTGATTTATTAATAGATGTGGTATTATGCCGCCCTTGTTGGAGAGGTGGCCGAGTGGCCGAAGGCGCGCCCCTGCTAAGGGCGTATACCCTAATCCGGTATCGGGGGTTCGAATCCCCCCCTCTCCGCCATTATTAAAAAATCCTTATGTGACAATGACTTACGTCACTTAAGAATTTGAAATGTTGACACATTTGTTGACACACAGAAAGAGGCCTCAGAGTCTCTTTTTTTGTACCTGTAATTTGGGCTTAACTTCGAGACCAAACACAGGTTACACCAGCGTAAGTCCTGCTTATTACCTGAAACAAATCCGATTGCTCGAGCTGGGTAGCTGCCAGTCATCAAGCACCAGATGATCCTTTTGGGGTGGGCTGAGTACTTATCGTTAACTCTGAGTGCTTTCTCAGTGTTGTCTTTGTAGGTTTGGTTTTCTATCTCTCGGCCTGAATATTTTTCATTAAAGTCTAGTTGATCAAATAATGATCTAAAGTGTTTGCGTGGTCGTTCTTTCCATCTTAGTGTTCCTGCGTCTGGGCGATAGGTAAAGCATTCCTGAAGATAGGCTTGGGTCAGTGGTTGCATAGTTTGAATAGCTTGATTGGAGTGGTTGGGCGAGCGTAGGGGGGCGACGATGATGTTGAGGATTGTCTTTTTAGATTTTGCCTCTATAGCTCAAGCTGGATTGAGTCATCGGTACGGGGGTGTGTGGTCATTTTGCCGGAGGCGAATGCCTCTCTATAAAACGCAGTGGGGCGCTGCAGGTAATTATTGAGCTTATCTCAGCTCGTTAAACTACAAATTAAGTGTTGGTATGGTGGGAGCCTTCACTCGAAAATCCGGCTCCGCTAGTTTTGCCTGTTAATAAGAAAATACTGTCTCCTCAGTGGGTAGAAGGTTTGATGGACTATTTTGAGTGTTTAGTGCCTCATTGAGCAAATTTAAAAAGTTCTGGACTACTTTGATGTCCTCACGCACACCAGCCGTACACGTTGCAACCTTGATCAGTTGATTAAGGTCGTACTTTCCAGTCTCGACGTCGGGACATTTGGACGCAAAAGCACCAAACGCAGTGATCACGTCAGACGCTAAGTCAGCCTTAGTTTTCTTCGGTGCCTTACTTGTCTTGTTCATGTGCCGTGCGATTGTCGCGAAGCCTCTCTGGTTCATTTCTTCAACTTTCTCCAAGGCCGCATCCATCTCAGCCTTCGTTAGTGGTTTTCCTGGGGTGTAGATGGGAGTAGATTTAGTCTCGCTTACGGGACTTTCGGACGTAGCTGTGCCGTCTTCAGTATCAAAGGGCGCCTCATCTTCTTCGTACTTGGCGCTGTCAAAGAGTTGGCTTGAGGTGACGGGGTGGGGAATTTCGGAACTGTTCCGTTTTTCCCCAAGCTTCTTGATCGTGTTACTGACACTTTTATGGTCGACACCGACTTCACTACCTACCTTACGCTGACTCTCACCACCGAGCGTCCTCACTTCGATCTCAGCGTCGCGCATAGTCTGCAAGTGATCACGCAGTTCGGTTGTGTGTGTACGTACGTGACGTTGTGTACAGCCGACCCACTTAGCGATGGCTGCACAATCGAGTTCATATTTGCTTTTGAAGGCAATCTCTTTGGCTGATTCCATATTGATCAACGCACCGATGGCAGCGATGATGTCCTCTGTGCTCGCGCTTTTGCCATTCTTTAAGTTAGCGAAGTGGGCGTATAGCCTTGCTTCATCTTTAGATAGGCCATGAAAAACACGGGCTTCGGTTGTAACAAACAACAGATCCTTATAAGCAGCGCTGCGGTGAAAGCCATCAACCAAGTAAAGTTCCTGACCACCTTCTTCATTAACACAGAACACATCGATTGGCGGGAATACTGCGCCAGCTTCAAGCGCGGCTGAGTACTCATCGACAACGTCATCGTCTGTGCCTCTAACGCGGGTTTGCATTGTAAGGTTCAGGTCGTCCAGTGCGATGACCTCCTTAGTAGCAAAGGATTCCCATAGCTGGGTCAGTTGGATGCGGTTGTCTACGGTTTTAAAAATGTTTGTCATTGTGTTCTTGTTAAGTGAATTCATAAATTTGCTTCTGTTCTTCTGCGTTGAATTGTATAGGTTCAATAGTTATCGCTCTAGTTCGCCCTACTTAGTAATCTGGAAGCTGGCGATCAGGTGATTTAGGGCAAATGATCTAGACACGCTCGAGTGACCACTTTCGTCAGAGAGGCGCTCACGGTACCTGTCTAACTTTATGACAGAGAGTGAGGTGAGTTTGACGTGTATAGGGACTAGCTGTTGACCACGGGAATAGGCCTTAGGTTTTGTATTCATGTCTTATACCTGTTGGGTACTACATTAAGAAAATAATCCCTCCCATAAGTCACTGAACGTAACGGGAGGGTAAGAGCCGAGAGCCAACTTATGCATGACATTTATTGGTTCTTCTATAGGTCGTATTAACTCGGCGATGACTACAGCTCGACTCAATTTGGATGAAGAGCAGAGCAGCTAGTAGGTCGCTAGGTCTTTTAGATGGTGTTGAGTGGATAGGGATGGAGGGGCTTGGTCGACTAGGGGTAGGTTGTACCTAGCTATTGTTATGACAAGGTAAAGGAGGATCTAAGTAGCTTAGGGAGCGCTCAGTACACTAGAGATTGTGTGGTTCTCAATTCTACTGGTATATGGAGTAGGTAGTGCTCAGTTAAGCTTAGGTTGGACGCGGAGCTGTCTATAGCTCTGACTCAATCACCTTCATCTAATTAAGACAGGTAGGATGATGATCCTAGGCACTAGTGAGGCTATTAGTAGACGCTAAGTTGACTACAGATCTACTCAATCATTGTCGTTAATGATGATAAGTAAGATGAGAGCTTAGGTCGGCTCTAGGTAGGCCCTAGTAGTAGGCACTAGGTTAGCTCTAGGTAGGCCCTAGTAGTAGGCACTAGGTTGGTTCTAGGTACACAGTAACCACCTACGTTTAAGTCTAGGTATACACTAAGTGTTTTCTTGGGGTTTTTCCCACCCTATAGGTCGTATTAATTATTTGTATGCTTTTTGTACAGGCAGGGGGTGTCTTCAATAAGCTCTTTTCGAACAATGACAACTTCACGCGGTGCCGCAATGCCAAGCTTTGCTTCGGCTCGGTCGATTTGGCAGACCTTGACTTCTATGTCATCGCCGATGTGTAGTGTCTCACTTAGTTTTACATCTATTACGACCATTCTGATCCTCCTTGATCTTGACGGGCAGTTTTAGGCTAGGGTGGTCAGATCCTTTGTAAAGTAGATTCCGCTTAGTGAGGAATCCTCAACGGCTTTTTTAAACCTATCTGAACAATACAAATCTATACCCATACTTGGTGATGACTTGAAAATGTCAGTACTCTGAGCTTCCTCTAACGGTTTAGTTAGAAGACAGTTGAACAGATAGGCTTCAACCTCACCGGACGCTAAAGGCAATAGTTCGCCACAGTCGTTCAAAAAGGGTTCTAGTACTTCAGCCGCAGTTTTTGTTAGTAAAAGACATCCTGATCGCCAGACGGAAATGTCAGCAAGAGTGGTGGTGCCTTCATTTACAAATTTTGTCTGTTGGAGCGGCTTCCAGTGAGGAGCTAGAGCTAGGTCATGCTTTGCCAAGTTAAGTGCTTTTATTGGCGAAAGAATAGGCGCAAATAGATCCATGTAGGCATCCCAGTCCAAGCTCAGGCTTTGGAAGTTTTGTAAGTCCCCATGGATCTTATTCATCTATTCCGTTCCAATTTTTATCTGGGCGAGCAGTAACCTGTTTCGGCTGCGTCCCGTTTTTCAAGTGAGTTCTTAGGATCAGTAGATTGTCTCGCATCATTTGTGCTGAGTCCAAGTTCTGGGTATGTGTGTGAACCCATTTTTCATAATTATGAGTGTGGATTTCACTGTGGGCAGCGGCATTTTTGTAGGCCCAGTGTCCCTTGTCAGCCTTATGCATTGGCATCCACACGCCGTTATCGGGATCATTTATCCCAATGCCGTGAAAGTGTAGATCCACGCGAGATTCTGCAGCTAGCTGAGTTTTGCCTTTACCTTGTACTAAGTGATGTGCTGTAAATCTAGGGCTGGGCTGGGGGCGTCCTTCAGAGCGCATGAAGTTGGCTAGTCTATCGGTCGGGTGATGTTTTTCATTGGCGAGTTCTTTTTGTGCCTTCTGCATGTCATCCCATTCACCTTCAGTAGCGCCGCTTGCAGCTCTTCTGTATTCATCTAGCCGACACTGAACTTGAATCTGTGTAAATGTCTTGAGTCGTTCAAGGCGCAGATGAGCAAGAGCCATGGCCAGTTCTTTTTCACGCTTTGCAAGCTGTTCAGGGGTTTCGTTCTTGGGGATGACTTCGGCGCTATTGTAGTGCGCCTTGGCCTTAGTCTCGAATTCTGCGATAGCCCGCTCTAGTGGGGACTGTTCGTAGTAGTGGCTAGTAACCCGCCGTCCGTGGTCGTATTCCATTTGTTACATCTCCATTTATCTGTGCGGGATTTTATCTTCAAGACAGCTCTATGTGGAAAAAAATGGAGGTACGGGAGTGTCAATAATTGTCTCTATCAATGAGGGAGAAAACATCAGGTGTGAAGGCGCGTGTCGATCAATAAATGAACAGCGCTGAAAACAAAAGGGATACCAAGCGTTAACTTGGTGTCCCTATAGAAATCCTAACTGGAAGTTGCTCCTATAGGTCGTGTCAGGCTCTCTGTAGCCGCTTAACTGTGGCAATGCTGATGCCTAGGCTCTCTGCTGTATCTGCAATGCTGAGCGTCTCTCTTGCCTTCTTGACCACTGATGGTTCAACGCTACGACCTCTGCCGAGTGGAAGGCCTTGCGCCTTAGCTCTAGCTCGTCCTGCATTGGCTCTCTCCATCATCTTCCTGCGTTCCATCTCTGCCACCTTAGACAGGATGGTAACCAGTAGCTCGCCTGCGTCAGACGCTAGGTCAACGCCTAGCCTCGTGATGATGATGTTCACGCCTTTGTCTTTAAGCTTGGCTATGTTCTGTTGTACGTCGATGCTGTCACGTCCTAGCCGGTCAAGATCCACAGTGATAAGTGTGTCTCCACTCCTGACGAACGCCATCATCTCTGAGAAGCCTTTCCTGTCCTCACCCTTAACGGTGCCAGACACAGCCTCATCAGCGAAGGTGTGATCAATCTTGTAGGTCTTCTCCAGCTCGTGACGCTGGGTCTCTATGGTCTGGTCTTTGGTAGACACTCGGTAGTAGGCAATGACAGTCATGAGGTATCCCTTCTGCTTGGCTCATAAGATGGCTCATAATGTAGTGGTAGGCTCATAATTTGTCAATACGACTTGTGAGCCTAGTGTTGCCTATCGATTCAGGGTGGCTCAAAACTCTTACCTTGTGAGCTAGGGTAGAGGTAGCAGCAGGTAGAGGAGGGAGGTTAACCTCTCGTTTCTTTTGATGATGTTAACCGTTGTCAGGGCTGAATCGAGGGGGGGTACGGGGGGATTTATGCGCCGAGATTTATTAAAAAGGGCGCTCAGGTTTTTGTAAAATTTCTAATTCTTAGTTTGGGATTATTGGTCTGAATAAGCTATCAGTGTGAAACTTGACCTAAATTTATGAATGGGTATCCTATAACTGACTTTTTTA
Source organism: Simiduia litorea (assembly GCF_042853465.1). Classification (GTDB taxonomy): domain Bacteria; phylum Pseudomonadota; class Gammaproteobacteria; order Pseudomonadales; family Cellvibrionaceae; genus Simiduia; species Simiduia litorea. Next base: position 1,566,463 of record NZ_AP031497.1, read on the forward strand.
CGGATCGCCAGATTACATACCGAGCCTCATTTTTTCGATCGCCGTCATATATTTTCAAGGTGGGCAGCAGAAGTTCTGAAAGGTAAGAGGTCGCCTATTGTAGGTGATTAAAATGAAGTCCAGTTCAAAGGCTTAATGTTGGTTTATTATCTTGTGGTATCCATCTCCAGCTTTTTTTGCTCTGGAGTGCCGAGCAACTCAGTCAATAGATTATCTTCTTCCAAGTTTTGATATCGAGTCTCGACTTTTTCCCTAAGGGAGAATAATCTTGTTTCTGCTGTTCTAACTAACTCACCGAAAGTTACTGCATGAACCTCTCCAAATTTTTGGTCTTTCGTCTTGCCAACCGATTGATATTTTCCAGTGTGGTCATTTATAAAGTCACCGACAACAAATGCCTTTATAAATGGCTGTGAAGAGCCCACGCCGGCATGCCAAATATCTTCCACATAGTATTTTGCTTGGTCCATCTCGGCCCTACCTATCTCCGAGCCACCTTTCTTTAGCTCGATAAGAAGCACCTTCTTAGTTTTTCTAATTTCACCATCAAATTCCTCTAATCCTAATGCGCTTACTGATGATTTAGCCCCAACTACTATATCTGGTCTTCGTCTTGAATTTATGAAATTTTCAGTGCTGTACTTTTTATCAAATACAATCTCCATAGTCTTTCTAAGTCCTCGATTACTTGAGTATTCTGGCGTGTCAAATTCCGGACCAAATACCCATCTGGCCTTTTCTAATAGTGGGTGCAGTGTATGTAGTTCGCTTGCAGTATGGTCGCTGCTTAGACGCTCAATAGCCTCGATAATCTTTATTCTGGAGTCTATCTCCGCCAGAATTGACATTGCGTCAGAGACGTTCCATTCCTCAAGAAAATTATTGAGGGCATCGGCATCATCAGGCGAAATGACGTTTAATTTATGAAGAAGTAATATTCCCGCACGTGATTTCTCGAGATTAATGGCGGCGCGAAACGCCAATTCTAAAAAATCAATTTTAATGTCGGGGTTCTCGCCTAATATTTGATCTATAAATCTATAGAGTTCTTTCTGGGCTAGTTTAGGTAGATTGTGAATATCCTGTTTGTTTTGATCGATGATTTGCCTTTTAGCGCTATCGATTTCGTTCTTGGAAAATTCTAAATAGCACGTTTTCACAAATGTGGATATCTCGCGTGTGATTAAGGATAAAGATGCAAAGTCAGGTTTAAATCTGGACCAATCGGCTTCAATATAATCGAATAGATCGTCGGACTGAACTATCAGGGTATATCTTTTAGCAAAAGAGCGCCTTGCATCTAGTACCTGTTCTCCGTTGATGGACCAAGATGGATTGCCTAATAACCGACCTCCTAGCCAAAAAGCTACTCCGTGCTGATGTGAGGTTCTTGACACAACGGAGGCGTCGACAAGCGTGAGTTTCAGCTTTATAGTTCCTACAGGGTTGATTTCTGCAGTTTTTACAATTCCTGGGTGCTCTGCGAGAGTAATCAGTTTCCCATTAATATAAACTTTGAATTCTGGGTTAAATAGAAATCGTGCGGAAATTATGTCGGTTAGCTCTTCTGTAGATATTAGATTTTTTTTTGCTAAAACTTTAACAATGGTTCCGTGGCCGACTTTGTCATTTTTTTGGTGGTTTAGTACTTTAATAGGCTGCGGGCCGTAGGTTAGACTTAATTGGTATTTATGTGAAGTTCCGTCGCGCCACGTTTCCACCTCATAGTCATCATTAAAGCATAGTCCGGCATGTCGTCCTACTCCATTTCTACCGAACGCTCGCCTTTTATTTTCAATTTTATTATCTTCTGGGATTGTGACGTATATGCCTTGATGCTTTCTCCTGTCGTACCTTAATTTTAACCATCTTGCGCTAAACTGTTTCTCAGTCATTCCTGAGCCGTTATCCTCTACAGTTAATAGACCGTCTTTTTCCTGTGGGTAAATTATCTTTACTTCTGATGCTCCCGCATCATGACCGTTCGCTATTAATTCGGTGATCGCTATATCTGCTTTAGAGGCTATAGCTCCAATTTCCCGAATCAAAAAATCCTCTTCGTAGGTAACTGAATAATCCATTTTAATCACCTGTTCCATAAGGTTATGTCTCTAGTGGTTCGACTTCTATATGTTTGTTAGTAATATCTAGTTATGAGTTCATTGAATTATAAACTTAATTGTAAACAATTATTTTTTCTTGGATGTATATTTTACAGTGTAAGTGCTCTCGAAGTCTGTTGCGCGTAGTTTATGTGCAATTAACTTTTCTCGTATTGCGGCTTGATCCCCTAGTTCGTTGTTGCTGGATATTGACTTTATGAAGCTAAGGGTGGATTTGCAGAATTCATCCAATTTTTCTATTGTCATAATTCGTGTTGACTGCTTCGGTGAAGCAGCGTATTCAAATGTATTGTATGGGTGAATTAGTATTGGAGTGTAGGAGCATGTTGAGTCGTATTTTTCCTCAAACCAGTTGCATGATCCGTTTAATTGGTTGCAATAATCTTTGCTAATAAATAGAGTTTTAGCTTCGTTTTTTGCTTCAATTACAAAATATTTAAGGTCTCCAATGCTCCAAAGTATGTCAGGTCCCTTTTTGTATTCTTGTTCAGGCCGCTGGCTTCCAAATCCTAGGTATGGCGCAATTTGTTTCATTGCTTCCTCAAAAATATTAGAGCTATTTTCTTTGAATTGTAAGTCTTCGATTAGTCCATTTAATGTGATTATAAGGTTGTTTGGGTCGCTGTGATTATTTTTCAGATAGTTGCTGCATGTGCTCGCTTGATCAAGAGTGTTGCCAGATATTTTGTGATACTGAATGCCGCTAATAGGTTTCAATATTCGTCGGTTGTTCGCAACGGCAGACATCTGAATTTTTTGAGCCTCAACTATGTCATACAGGTTTGTATATTCCGCAAAAATCTGTTTGATATAACCTTTTTCTTTTTCGTTTTTTATTTTATTGACTTGTGTTTCTAATGCTTTTGCTGCCAAATTTGGGTTGTTGTTTGAGGCGGAGTCGTAGGCTTTTCTGAAGGATATGATAACTTCATCCAAAGTGTTTTCTTCGGAATACTTTAAGCTAGCCAAGGCTCCTTTGCTCGCTGCAACCCATTTTTCATTTCTGGATAGGCAATAGTTTATTGTATCCGTGATGTCGTGAATCGGCTTTCCCTGGATTTGTTCGGATATTTGTTCGGATAGTTTTAGTTGGGCTTTGGTTGCTGGTGATAGTCTTTCGATTGCCCCTTGAGTATAAAGTTGTTTGGTTAAATCTCTTCCAACTAGAAATACCACACAGAAGTCATCGTTGGATCTGATTCCTCTTCCCATTCCTTGTTCAATTCGCTGGACTATTTGACTCGATTGCCTAGTGCTTCCCATCAAAATTCCCTGCTTAATTTTGTCTATTTTCTTTCTGACATCAGGAAATCCATCAATGATTAAAAGCCTGCATGCGTCACCAGGTAGATCAACCCCGTCATATCTATTAACTAGAACTACTAGACCAATATGTGCAGATTTTAATTTTTCAACACCGTCGTAAAGGTTGCTAGCGGTTAGTGTTAAATTCGATATGTCACTCCAGTAATTGGCGCGATATTGGGAGGGGACTATCACAACTACATTCATATTCTGAGAAGCGTGGTTGGCGTATTTTTTGATGTCTTCATCCGTTGTTTCTGTATTAATGACCTGAGGAAGCAATATCATTCTGTCACCTACATCACCGGCTGAATCGGGCACAATAGGTTTGTCTATTTGGTTCTCAGGTACTGCAAAATGACTCGATAGGATAGAGTTGTCAACTAATGTTGCAGTCATAAATATCTTTCTATCTGCATCAACAATGCTGGGTATCATATGAATTGGTATCGAATGTGGAGAAATTTCTATCCCACTGGAGCTGACCACGCAATGACTCAATTTGGGGTTTTCTTTTACTAAAGGCCAAGTGAATTTTAGGCTATCTTCTGAGCTGTTTTTAATAAGTATCTTACTTATTTCGCTGATTTTTTCCTGCCAGACCCAATATGGAACTTGCATGTAGCTTGTTGGGTCGCCATTTTCTATTTCGAGTGCTTTGGACTCACATTGTTCATGAAGTGAATTTCTGAATATTTGATAGAGTTGTGTAAAAATAGGTCTATCGGAAGGAATGTTAATCGTGAACTGGTCTTCAATCGTATCTAGGCAGGCGTGAGCGTCATCAATTATTAAGCTCGATATTTTTAGTTTCGACCCCTCGTCGCCAACACCAAATATTGACTTACCATTTACAAGCTTAAATATGTTAATAACTAATATAGATTTACCTGAAAGAAACCTAGGAGATTGAGGGTCGTCTGTTATTTCTACACCTAATTCATTTGCCGCATCGATTACCTGTTTTACTAGATAATTGTCCGGACATACGTAGACGGCAGGAGATTTGCCTTCATTAAGGCAGCTTTTGAGAATAAGTAGACCCACTACGGTCTTTCCGCTGCCTGTATTCATCTTTATTACAAGGCTGTTTTCATCTCTTCGGCCATGCCACTTTTCCCAGACTTGAGATTGCACGTCTCTAGGGTATTGAAATTTAACAGCATTTTTCTTTGGAAGTGCGTTAAAAATTTCCCTTGGCGGAAGTACAGTTTCAGCAGTATTTCCTGTTCCGATTTTACTAAAATCAATCATTTTTAATTCCTTTTAATGATACTTTTTTGCCTGTTATATGAATTATACTTTAGTGAAAGATAATTTTTTGAAGATGTTTTCGTGCTGTCTCACTCTGGCTTATGATTCTCAGCTTAGATCGCTCGTTTTTCCACCAGACCATCAATCTGAAGGAGTTGTCAAATATTGGGTTAGAATTACTTATTTTTAAACGGTATGCCACCAAAATTTTCTCGCAAGAGGGTATTTAAATACTCGCCTAGTATTTGAGAGTGTTTTGAGTACCCATATAGCTACAGGTGTGCGCTAGCTCAGTTTTAAGTTTGGCGTCTAAATCATCATTTCGGTGTTGGCCGTGCTTCCATCAGGATTGTCGCCCTGCTTGGGCTGGGGCGGCCTGTAACGGATGTGGTTGAGCGGTTGGACTTCGATAGAGGAGCATGTGTTGATTATTTCGTGAGTCGTCTTTAATCGCTTATTAGTTTTACTTTTTCGGCGAAGAGATTTCTGTTGACTCACTAGTAAATATACTCACTATTTATCTATAGATTATTTGGGAAAACTATTTTTATCGGATAATTACTGAGGTTACAGCAATAGGTAAGGTAAATATGAATGGCTTAACATGCTTTGTTTTTACGGTAATAGTGTGTATTTTTTATATTCACTAATGTCTAACCTAAGGCTATACAACAGCTTTCGCAATGCCAGCCTTTGGTTGTTCCAAGCTCAGTCCTTTACTGTATAGACCATAGGGAAGGATAAGGTTTCTGGTGTGCCTCATTATCCTTGCAGCCCTATTTTCGGGAATATCAGAACCCTCAGGGATACTTAGGTGCGTTTTTAAATTTCATCGCCACATGGCGAGTTTTCGTAAAAGCTGAAATCGTCTGTTTTTCTTTTTACCATTTTATTACTGGCAAACCAATGGCCTAAGTCGTTCCTTTCGAATGTCTGAACAACACACTTATCTAATTCGCTTTTCGCTACAAATTTAAAGTGGTCATCCTTTAGTGGGGTAAATGAAATTGCGATATAGCACCACTCTAATTGATCTGTTTTGTAATTTAGCGAACTTCGCGAGCCTCGTGTAAATAAGAGTGTTTGAAGTTCATTTCCTAAAAACCGAACGACCCTTTCTGTTTTTGGTTTAATAAAAATATCATCTAAAAGCCATTCAGGCTCTTCGCAGCTGGCAGGCTTTTTATATCGCGCCATGCTTAGATCTTCTAAAGATTCATTTGAAACAGTAATGTAAGCAATATTGCCCTGTTCAATAGAGGGTTGTAAGTATGCGGGTGGTGCACAGGCGATCAATACGACAATAATCGGTAACAGAGTGATCGCTTGATATGGTTTCATTCTCATCTCTTACAGTTAAATTCAGGGTCGGTGACTATATAACACATCGCGTCAATATTTTCGAAAATAAGTTGCGCAGGTAAAAGCTGATATTTGTAAGCAATGATAAATCAAAATGCTAGGGTTGAATATTCCAACTTAAAGGTCTATTAAGTTATTCTGGTTCTTACTTTAATGAAAGTCGATAACGCTAGGATTATTGATATAGCTAATTCAACTTATGGCCAGACAACAGCTTTCTCAATGTCAGCCTTTAGTTGCTCCAAGCTCGGCCCTTTACTGTAGAGGCCATAGGACAGGCTTAGGTTTCTAGTGTGCCCCATTATCCATACGGCTCTGTTTTCTGGAACGTCTGCGCGTTCAAAGCCAGTGCTCAGGTGTACACGAAAGCTGTGGAAGCTTTGTTTTCTCTCTGATATCCCGAGTTCTTTTCTCTTAAATTCGCCAAACTGTTTGCTGTACTTGTCTCCGCATTTTCCATCTCGTCGCTTACTTTCTAGGATAGGGAAGAGGAGGTCTGATGAGCCAGAGTCACGTAACGCCCTAATGTCCTCAACGAGGGTGCTGTGTATCGGGATTTTTCGCATAGCGTTAACGGTCTTACCTTTGTAGGTCGCTCGGTCTTTATGTGCGATCCAAAAATATAGTATGCCATTCTCTTCTAAAACCTGCGCACGTTGTAGTGACGCTAGCTCTTCAATGCGGCAGCTTGTCGTGTAGCCAAGCCTTGGCATGTAGTAGCGGTGGTAAAGCTTTGGATGATTTTTATACTTCTCGGTTAGCTCGAAAATCGCTTTGAGCTTGTTTGGCGGGAACATGTCATAGGACTCTTGATCACCGCCTTTGATAGTGTGTCTTTCAAATGGGTTAGGGTAGTCATCCGGTATTAGACCATCATCCATAGCAACCTTTACACAGGTAGATAGCATGGAGATTATGCCTTTGACTGTGGCACTCTTCCGATGTTTACCAGTGTCCTTAATGAAGGACTTAACGGTTTTGCGAGTCACGGCCTCAATGGTGATGTCGTCCTTGCCTATGTACTCTAAAAACACTTTAACGGCTCGGTTGACTTTCAAAACAGTAGAGCGAGAACGTGCGTTACCTCGATCTTCTAGGTAGGCCTTCAGTGTGTCTTTTAGGCTGCACTTTACCAGCTCTGAGACGTGCCCTAGGTATTCGACCTTAAGAGCTTCCTTGAAACTGATATCAAAGGGATCAGTTGGTGTCTTGTCTTCCACCGCTGACCAAGCAGCCGCTAAGTCTTCGTGGTCTGTTTTCTTCATGTTTTCAAGGTGAAGCCTGAAGAGTGCCTTGGGATCACCAGCGTGGGCGCTTCTTACTTCCTCTACGACCTTTGAGCACTCAGCTAACGCTATGTTTCTCCGGTGCTGTGCTTCCCGTAAGCTTTGCGTTTGCAGGCTCTTGGTGAGATAGGTCTTGCCGTCGAACGCGTCTTTACAGTCAGACGGAACGCGCCAATTGAACAGCCAAATGCCACGGCGCTGTATGAGGTGTTTTGTGTCTGACATCGGTGCTCGTTCCTTCAATGTTGACACAAATGTTGACACAAATGCTGGCTGAGCGCTAGATAATACGCGGTGTCTGGGGTTAAAGGGTGGTTGGCTTAGTCTCCCCCCCTCTCCGCCATTACAAGTAAAACCCCGCTCGTCAGAGCGGGGTTTTTTTGTATGGGGTAGAAGGGTTGGATGAGAACCCCTGTTCGAGCCGGAGCGAAGCGGAGACCCGCAAGCGCAGCGCCGCGCATCCCCCCCTCTCCGCCATTACAAATAAAAAAAGCCCCACTCGAGAGAGTGGGGCTTTTTTTATTTGTGCGGAGCAGGGGTTGGTTGAGAACCCCCGCGGGTTCGACTAAAACGGCGCTTTTCAGCCGTTTTAGGACGCCGAAGCGAAAGCGCAGGCGCCCCGAAGGGGTGGGGCGTTAAGCCCCATCCATCCCCCCCTCTCCGCCATTACAAGTAAAACCCCGCTCGTCAGAGCGGGGTTTTTTTGTATGGAGGAGGGTTGGACGGTAGTTCCTGCGCGTTCATGCGTATGCACTTATGCAGGGCAATAGCCTTTGAATTCGATTGAGCAGCGCTTTTCAGTTGATTTAGGGTGCCGAAGCGACAGCCTAGTTCGGGTACTCGGCGTTTCAGCCGGCCAATGTCGATAGTAAGAACCCCTTTGGCGATATCGCATTTCCCCATTGGGCAAACACGGCAAGCATTCGTCCTATAAGCTAGATAACAATACACACTTAAATTAGAGGTGCACATGGCGGGTTTTAAGAGCGCAATGACCAATGTAGGCGTGCAGGTGGTCATCGCAATGGTTGTAGGAACAGTCGTCGGCGCAATTATGGGGCCCTCGGCATCCATGTTTGCGCCCTTAGGAGACCTGTTTATCTACTTAATTAAGATGTTGGTTATTCCGTTGATTGCCATCGCCATCGTATCGGGTGCCGCAAATTTAGGCGGTAGCTCAGCGGCGGGCAAATTGGGTTTAGCTACTTTTGGCTTTTTTATGGCGACGTCGGCGCTTGCGGTGGCCTTGGCCTTGCTCGCCGGCGAGCTATTTAGGCCGGGCGAGGGCGTAGACCTTAGCGCGGCGCAACACTTATTTTCCAATGAGCTGGCCGACAAGGGCGGCGTACCCGGTTTCGTCGACACGGTGCTGGCCATGATTCCGACCAATATCTTTCAGGCGCTGAATCAGGGCAATATTCTTCAAATTATGGTGTTTTGCCTGTTTCTCGGTGTTGCCCTGTCGCGCCAGCCAGAGGCCAATCGCAAGCCTTTGATGGCCGGTTTAGATACCTTGGTTAGCGCCTTTATCTGGATGATTAATGTGGTCATGTGGTTGGCGCCTTTAGGTGTATTTGGCTTGATGGCCGATGCTGTGGGCACCTTCGGCTTTGCCATGTTAAGCCTCGTGATGAATCTGTTTATTGTGTACGTGCTGGCCATTTTGGTCTTTGGCTTTGGCGTTTACCCATTGTTGATTAAGCTATTTTCTGATCAGTCTCCGCTCGAGTTTTTGGCCAAGATGAAAAAGGCACAAGCGGTAGCGCTGTCCACATCCTCTTCAATGGCCACTTTGCCGGTTACCTTAGAGGTGGTTGAGGAAGAGCTAAAAGTGTCCAAGCCGACCGCAGCATTTGTGTTGCCTCTGGGTGCAACCATTAATATGAGCGGCAACGCGATTTATTACGGCTTAGTGGCGGTGTTTTTTGCCCAGGTGTTCAACGTGGACTTAGGCTTGCCTGCGTATCTGGCAATCATTTTTACCGCTACCTTGGGTGCGATTGGTCAGGCGGGCGTACCTGGGCCATCGTTTCTGGTGGTGGCGGTATTGCTGGCCGCGGGTATTCCCATCGAAGGCTTGCCGTTGTTGTTTGCCCTCGATCGAATTTTCGACATGATTCGCACGGCTTTGAATATTACCGGTGATGCCGCTTGTGCTGTTATCGTGGATAAAATAAGCCAGCCTCAAACTGAGCGCTAGCTATCTTAATGGCGTGTATGGGTGTGTGTGCTTAGGGCTTGTCGTAAAGTCTTGGTGCACACCGCGGGTGTCGCAGAAGCGGTTATGTTTTCGCTTCTGCAATGGCGCCTTTATGCAGGCCTTCAAAGGCTTGTACGCGCACTGTCTTGCCAGGGTTTTCCTGCGCTAAGGTGTTGGCGATGTGTTGTGCAAGCCACTCTACTGTGGTGTCAGTGTTGATCATATAACACTGGCTTTTTGGCATGCTCAGTTCAAACGGGCCCTGAGCAGAGACGTATTCAAAGTGCAGATGTTGGTCACTTTTGACCAGATCCTCGTCCGAGCCTAAGTAAATGTCTTCCCAGCGCTTGGCCCAATCTGCTTCTAAGTGCGTCGCTTTTGCGCCATCTAGCCAAATGTTAATTCTCGATCTATGGCCATGGGCGATGCGTTGGCAGTTGCCCGCGTGCTTTTTAAGGCCATGAGAGTAATGGTAGAAAGCGCCATCGATAGTCTCGTCGGCGAAGCTGATGTCCAGTCGTGCAATCGAGTCGGCAAAATGTTGTTTGAGCTGAGCTATGCACCAAGTTGCAACGCTTTCTGGCGTGATTTCCGTGGTTTCTATCAGCGCTATCGCCTGCGCAGGCGATTTACAGCTCAGCTGTTTATCCGTGCCGTAAGCCCAGGTTAAGCTAATGTAGTCGTCCTGCTGCTCGATCGTTAGGTTTGGTGCTAATGTAGGCACCAGTAGGCAGTGATCGAGTTCTTTATCGAGGAAGTGGCGCAGTAGGCGTTTCACGTCGCCAAAATCACACACCATGCCCTGTTCATCGAGTGCGCCTTCGAGTGATGCGCTGGCGAGCCACGTTTCACCTAACATGCCACGCTCGGTGTGCAGGTAGCTAAAGTCTACGTTGGTCAGGTTGTCGACAAATAAAAGCATGATCATAGGGTATTGGAGGACGGCTGTGCATAATACCGTTGTCGGGCCGCTGCTGCTACTGTTGTCGTCACCGGTGAAGTGTGCGGCATAAGCTAAGCTTTCTACAGATGATAAAAGGAGGTTGATATTGGCAGCGTTTATTCGGTGGGCACTTTACGCAGGTGATGACCCGGCAACCTTGTCTGCGGTAGAAGCACGTCAATTAAGCTTATTGCGCAAAAGTCAGTGGTTGGTTTCTTTTCTCGTTTTTGTCTTTTTATTCATGGCTGTACGTCAGTGGATTGAGTACCGCGTATGGGGCTTGTCTGTGGCTTGGAGCTTAACCCTTTTAGGGCTTTTTTTGGCTTACCACAAGCCCGCTCGCGGCGCGGCGTTGCATCTCAGCATGTTGGGCGCTTCGGTCGCTATCCTTACGGCTTGCTTAACCAATGGCGGGCTCGGCAGTGTGGCCTCTGCCTGGTTGCTTTATATTCCTCTTATTGCCGGTGTCATGGGTGGTATGGGCGCGGCGAAACACTGGATTTTTTTTACGCTGCTGGCTTTCGGTTTGCTTTGGGGTTTTGAATTCTTGGGATTTAACGCGCCCAATCTGACGCTACCCGCTTTTCAGTATTGGCAAGATCGGCTTCAGCAGCTTATGCAAGGTGTTGCAGTGGTTTTATCCCTAATGGGCTTGATTGGTCAGGTGGAGCTGTCTGAATCGACATTGCTAAAATCTATCGATAGTTTGCACGAGGAGGTAAAGGCACGAATTCAGGCAGAGCAAAAGGCCGTCACCGCAGAGCGAAAAAAGACAGCATTTTTTACCTCGATGAGCCATGAACTGAGGACGCCACTAAACGCCATCAATGGCTTTACGGCTATGCTGATCAAGCAGCTTGGCCAAGGAAAGGGGATAGACGCACGCGGCGAAGATGCATTACAACGGGTTTTGGCGAACGGTCAAGATATGTTGGCGCTGGTCAATAATTTGTTGGATGTGGCGAAGGCGAATGAGTCTGAACTGCTAATACATAAAGAGTACTTAGACCTAAACGTGCAAATAAACGTTTTGATGGGCGATCTTGCTAGCTTAGTGAACGCTGATGTTAGTTTTCAAAATGTTTCCGATAAGACCTTGATGATTAAAACCGATAAAGGCCTTTTGCGTCGCATATTAGTTAATCTGTTCGGCAATGCTCTCAAGTTTACCAAGCGGGGGTCGGTGCAGATAAGTTGGGTTACACAGGGAGTGTGGTTGCAAGTTAAAGTTGTGGATACGGGGTTGGGCATCGCCGATGAAGAGCGCGACCTAATCTTTGAGCCCTATACCCGAGGCGTAAATCAGCACCGCGCGACAGGTACGGGCCTTGGGTTAATGTTGAGTCAGCAGTGGGCTAAAATGCTGGGTGGGAAAATCGAGTTTGAATCTTGCTTAGGTGAGGGCAGCACATTTTCACTGTATCTGCCTCGAGAAATTATCGAGGTATAACGTTTGTCAGCGCAACAGCTTTAGGGGTTGAGTAGGTTTGGTTTGGCGGGAGAGTGGATTTTAAAATAAAAAAAGGCAGCGAAAACGCTGCCCTTTTTTAGTCGGTTCCAGTTAGAACTGGAACACAACTTTTACGCTTGCATCCACATCGGCTGTATCGATATAGCCGATCAGTGATGGGTTTTGCGCGATCAACTTTTTCACGTCAGCGCTAGCGCCCACTTCTTTCGGAGGTGTGCCTTTACCGGTGAAAAGTAACTGAGCCCAGTAAGCTTTGATTTGCTGATCGTTCTTTTTCAGAACGGTAGAAACAAAAGCGCTACGGTTGGCAGAGCCGTCGGCTTGATCCACAGGTATCGCTTCTGAGCCATCGGGGAAAGACTTTTTCTTGCCTAGAAATACGCGAGAAATATCGTCTTCGCTCATGCTGTTAGCGTTACCAGGGTGAACCACTACCGCCACGCCAGACCATGCTGCACAGCTCATTAGCACTGTGGCAGCAAACACTAAACGGGAGGCAATCTTCTTGGTGAAAAACTTTTTCATGTTAATCCTCCCTTAGAATACTGAGTCAATTGAGAAGCGCAATGTGCTTGCGTCGCCATCCACTTCATTGCCGCCATCGGTATCGTAACTACGAATTGAGTAGTCGATTTTGAAAGAGGCAGAAGGGTGGAAGTTGTAACGCATGCCTACTGTGACCGTGTCGTTGGTACCTTCAGATGAATCTGCTGCGGCCTCAGCTCCTCCAACTAAGAGGTCAAGCCCGGTGTTTGTAGGGAACGGTATGCCGTCAGTGATTCCCTCTACACGCGTATCTTCTTGAATTTCATAGGTGACATGGAACATCAGGTCATTAAAGGTTTTGCCAATGGTCAGGTAGGCAGAGTCTTGGTCTGCAATGAAGCTATCAGCTACCTTAATTTGCGTGGCTTCACCAGCAAATAACCAACCGGCTTTATCAACTTTAAAGCCAAGACCTACGAATGACCCTTTGTCATCTCTTACCGCAAAGGCGTCAGCTTGGCTGGCAAAGCCTGCGCCTGCGAGATTTGTCTCTAGAAAATCTAGAGAGGTGTTGCCAATCGTTGTATCCGCTTGAAAGTAGGCGGCACGCAAGGTTAGCCAATCATTGTTAATGGTCCATGCACCACCAACTAAGTTGCGCAGATCTGCGTTTGACTCTAGGCCTGAAATGATAAGTTCATTTGCAGTACGGCCCATAACCAGCTGTAAGCCCGAGTCCCAGCTGCCCATCGCACCATTAAACTGAAGGTTTGCACCTTCCATGGTGGAGAAGAACAAGTCGTATACTGACTCTGGTGGACGAATCCAAGGGTAGGCGTAGCCGACGTCTAAGAAATCTGAATACTGGTAAAAAGGAATACGCAGTTTGCCGACGTTAATACGCGAAGATTCACCGAAATCGTAGGACACGAAGGCCCATTCCATTTCGACGTTGAAGTCATCAGAGCCGCGAGCAATGGCTTGCGCGGTTACCGAAAGGCCGTTACCTAGGTTGCTAGAGGCCTGCAGCGCTAGTTTTGACTCTGGGCGGAAATTAAAGTCATCGTCATAGCCGTAGAGACGAAGCTCTTGGCCATCATCGCGCTCCGCTTCGCTGGTGCTAATGCCGCCAGTAATAGAAGCGAAGCCGTTCCACCGAATATCGGCTGCATTGACGTTAACTGCCAAGGCCGTTGCCATGCTAGCAACCGCCGTCGCAAGTAAGGCTTTTTTCATAGTCGTACTCTCTCGTTTGATGTTAAGAAACAGGTTAGATGAAGAACGTAAAAATTGCGTAATTTAGGGCAAGTTTTTATGTCAAAAAGATAAGTAGAAGCTACTTTTGTGAACCTGACTCTAACTTCCATGACGGTCAATTGGCGTTGTGCGCGGATACTAAGAGTCACGGAGACTCTTGTCAAAATATTGGCCGTGTTTTTTTGTGACTGATTAGTCATTGTCGATGCCGTTCACAAAATGCGTATAATGCCGCACCCGGCCATTTTCAGTGGCTGAACCTAATTGTTAGCACAGATCGGAAACTAGCCCCATGACTGTTCGCACTCGTATTGCGCCATCGCCGACCGGCGATCCGCACGTTGGTACTGCCTATATTGCCTTGTTTAACTACTGCTTTGCCAAAAGCCAAGGCGGCGAGTTTTTACTGCGTATCGAAGATACCGACCAAGTGCGTAGCACCCCCGAATCGGAACAGGCTATTCTCGATAGTTTACGTTGGCTAGGCCTCGATTGGGACGAAGGCCCCGATGTAGGTGGCCCTCACGGCCCTTATCGCCAAAGCGAGCGCAGCGACATCTACCGGAAATACTGTGATGAGCTGCTGGCCAAAGGCCATGCTTTCAAATGCTACCGCACCCCCGAAGAGCTTGATGTGCTGCGCGAGGCGCGGCGCGAGCAGGGTGGTTTTGCCGCCATTAAGCCGAGTGAATTGGCCTTAGACTCAGCAGAAGTGGCTAAGCGCGAAGCGGCAGGCATGCCTTACGTGATTCGCATGGTGGTGCCCGAAGGCGAGGGCCCTTGCCCCGTCGACGATTTATTGCGCGGTACCATCGAGCTAGATTGGGGGCAGGTGGATGCCCAAGTACTGCTGAAGTCCGACGGTTTACCCACCTATCATCTGGCCAACGTGGTGGACGACCACTTAATGGGCATCACCCACGTCTTGCGCGGCGAAGAGTGGATTAACTCGGCGCCAAAGCACAAGTTGTTGTACCAATACTTCGGCTGGGAAATGCCGGTATTGTGTCATCTACCGCTATTGCGCAACCCCGATAAATCAAAACTCAGCAAGCGCAAAAACCCAACCAGCATCCTTTATTACAAGGACATGGGTTACTTGCCAGAAGGCCTACTGAACTACCTTGGTCGCATGGGCTGGTCTATGCCCGACGAGCGCGAGAAATTTACCCTGCAAGACATGATCGATAACTTCGACATCAATCGCGTCTCCCTCGGCGGGCCGATTTTTGACGTGGAAAAGCTCGATTGGCTCAATGGTATGTGGATTCGCGAGAATTTAAGCCTCGAGCAGCTAGCTGAGCGCCTACACCAGTGGATGTTCAACAGCGAGCGCCTAGCGGCACTCTTGCCCCACGCGCAAACCCGCATGAACAAGCTCACCGACTTCGCGCCGTTAATGAGCTTCATGGCCGCCGGTCAGCTGCCTCTGACACCGGCCAGCTTTGCCGAGGTTAAAATGGACGAAGACCAGCTCAAGAGCGTGCTGCAATTCGCCCTGTGGCGCCTAGAAACTCTGAGCCCCTGGAACAGAGATGCCATCTTTAACGAGCTGAAAACCCTGGCCACGCAAATGGATATCAAGGTTAAAGACTTTTTAACGCCACTGTTCATTGCCATAGCCGGCACCACCGCGTCTTTTTCCGTGATGGACTCCATGACCTTACTGGGGCCTGATATGAGCCGAGCGAGACTGCGCCATGCGCTGAACAGCGTATTTGGTGAAATCGGCAAAAAACAGGCGAAAAAGCTCGAAAAGGCCTACGAACAGCTGGGCAAAACCGAGTCTCTTTAAACGCTAAAAGTCTTCATAAGGTTTTGATTTATAAAGCTTGACAGGCAAAGGCGGGGTGATACAATGCGCCCCGCTTTCGCAAGAAGGCCACCCAAATTTGGGGCTATAGCTCAGCTGGGAGAGCGCAACACTGGCAGTGTTGAGGTCTGCGGTTCGATCCCGCATAGCTCCACCATATTAAAAACCCTCGCGTGAAAACGCGGGGGTTTTTTTATGGCTGGCGCTATGCGGGTGAGAATCGCAGATAGCGGTTCACAAAATTGCTGGGAGCAATTTTGGGCAATGGCGTTTTTCAGCCATTGGGCCGCAGGCCCGAGCACAGGGTGAAGCAAGCGTTTACAAAGCACGGCTTTGTGCGCAGCTGAACGACAGCAATCTATGATTGTTGGCCGGCCCCGTAGGGTGCGAGTCCATCCCGCAGGCGGTGTGGCACAAGCATGTTCATTATGCAGGTTTCCCCGAGCGCAGGGGGTTGGCGCTTTACCTGATGATCCCGCCCAATTAACCATGCGTGGCGCCATTAGATACTTGTTCATTTTCTTTGTGTGGCCAAAGAAAACGAACCAAAAGAAATCCACCCCGGCTGCGCGCCCTAACGGGTTCGTTCTCTCCGGGCGAATTTTGAAGGTCGCCGGCGACCCGCCATCCATGTCGGAACGTCGCTCAAATGGGTGTCCTACCCATTTGCCCTCCAAAATTCATCCTCCTCTCACCACTTCGCAAGGGGCCCCAAAGGCGGTACTTCGTAGCCGAACTTGGGAATAAATCAACGACTTAGAGGCCCGCTAATAACGCGGGCTTTTTTGTGCCTGAAATTTAAGTCCATATTAAGTCCAAATGCAGGGCGTAAAACGCAGCGGCTCGAAAAAAGGGGCTCTCCAATGAAAGTGAGGGGCGGCACAGGACATGGATCACTGGTCTTGCCAATCCTCTGGAATCAGCGCGGGTGGCTTGGTCCACGGCTCCTCGACCAGCGCATCCTGGAACCACTGCTCGCGTAGGTTCGCATGTTCAGTGACGATCAATTGGAAGCCAGGGACGTCTTCTTGGGTGAACTTAAGCAGCAACTCGAACAGCCGACGCACTGCATCGAGATCGGCATCCTTTTCGGTGTTCTGCACCGAACCATCGGCATCTTTGTAAGTTTGTTCGGACGGAAAGTAGACTTGAGTAGGTTGGTCGATCAGCAAGAAGCGCGGGATCGGACAGTTGTTCTCCGCCGCGTACAGATGTAAGGCGAGTAGCACCGACAGATGATAGGCCAGATGATTTTCGCCGCCGCCGGTCCGACTCATGGGCACAGAGCGCCCCGGCCGATCGAAGATGATCGTCAGCTGCGGCAGGTTGAGTCGTGCAGGGTAAGGCGCAAATTCGGCGTTGAACTTCTGGATGTATCGCCACGCCTTTGCGGAGATGTTGCTTAGGATCGAGGTCAGGCGCTCGTTGCTGTCGTCGGCGCCAATCTGTTCTTCAAGCTGCTTAACTTTATTGGTAAGACGACGATTCTCAGCTTCCAGTTTGGCAAGGTCTTCATTCGGGAGAAGTGTTTCTAAGAAAAGGCTGATACGGCCGACCACGCGCGCGGCCGCGTTGTTGCGGTTACCCATTTGGGCGATAACTTCGTTGGCCGAGATCGCCGCGGACAGTTCTGCTTCCTTCTGCTTGATATGTCCCGCTATTCCATCCGCCTTGCCGGTCTGGTCCGCTAGGTAGGTTTCAAGCTTAGGGCGCTGGCCGGTGGCGATGCGCAATTCCTTTTCGAGTGATTCCAATTCGTTGAGTAGGACAACGGCGAGAGGGGACTCCAGCGCCAAATTCCGTTCGCTGAACGGCCATTGCCACTCACCGCTGTCGGGGTTCTTCGGCAGCGCATTGATTGAGGCGAGCCGGTTTATTTGTTCTGCTGCTTCACTTTCGTAGCCGCCTGCACGTTTAGCGAACTGTCGCGCGGCGTCGAGCCGGGCCTGAGCGTCGCGGCGATCCTGGCGCAACTGGGCAATCTCATCCTCTAGAAGCGAAACGCGACTGCCATCGTCGTCCGGCACTGTTTCGGGGTTCCACGACAGTGCTGACCTCAATGCATTGATGATTCCCTCAGCATTTTGATTCTCGTCTGTGTTTCCGATGACCCCAACAGTCTTTGCTTCCGAGTAAAGGCCGATAGCTTGCTCATGCGATGTGCCGACGGCGTCGCGCGCCTTCTCCAGCTTCTTGTTGCTGATTCTCATATCTCGTTGCGCTATACGCAACTTAGATTCCAGCTCATAGCGGTCATTCGAGGAGACCCCGAGCAGGATCGGCAGCGTGTCACGGATCGCCTGCGGCTGGAACTGCTCATTCTGTCGATAGAAAAGTTGGTCCTTATTGGCGACTAGCCCCTGCTTTTGGAACAGGTAGTAGAAAGTGTGCTTGACGTTCGCGTCGTAGCTATCGCGGCTTTGCTCAAGTGCAACCTGGGTGCGATTCTCGGGAATGCCGAGCAGGCGTGACAGCAATTCGACGATACTGTCATCGTCAGTGTTTACCATCAACTCCCTGAACTCGGGCGCCTGCAATTTTGGCCCCCTTCGCAACATTACCGTGCTGCAACTAGCTCCACCGCTAGGCGGGGTCGGTTTGGCTACCAGCATCTGTTCTTTCTCGAACTGATAGATCACGCAGAACCAGGCCACCTTGTCGCTGATGATGCCTTCGGGGACGTTGAACGAGGAACGTCCCATGCAGTATTCGATGATGTCCGAGAGCGCGGACTTGCCGGTGGAGGAGCGACCGGTGATAACATTGAGTCCGTCTACCTTAAACCCAAGATCACGGCGCTGACCATCATGGCTGTAGACATGGATAGATCTGATTTTCATGGTCGAATCCCGAAAGTTGTGTAAACAGTCGCCCGGTCGGCGATGCGTGCGAATTCCTTTCCGACAATGCGAGCTACTTTCTGGCAATCGACGGTTTCAGCGGTTCCATTAAGGGCCTTGCGCACTTTCTTGGGCACGGTCTTGATACGACCGTCTTCCGCTACTGTGATGCAGCCCCTTTCCATCAGCAGCCCAAAACCCTCGAACGCATACGGCAGCATCTGAGTGACTCGGTCGGCGAAGCCCACCATAATCTGCTGGTTCCTCTCTGCAGTCTTGATTAGATAGCTACGTGGACTGCTTGCTATCGCCTCGCGCGAATCCTTGTGCAGGCAGAGGGGCAGGACAAGCAGTGTTAGGGAAAATGGCATGCCGCGTGCGTCTCCTTCCTCATATCCGTTCAATGCGCGGGACAAGACAAGGCCGCAGAAAGCGGGGTTGAACAGGTTCCGAATCTCGAAGGGGCGCTGATCCCATCGCTTCACGGGGTCACCCCCAGCGCTTTGCCGAGGCGATCGAGGAATCTGGGATGCCAATACACCTTGGGTTCTGGCGTGGCATCCGCTAGGATGTGGAAGCTTCCGCGAAGGACGTATGGCTCCGCCACCCGTGCGCGGATGCGGAGAGATTCGATCTTCCCTGTCTCAAATTCTGCCCAGTTATAGAGGGTGGAGCCGGCTTCGCGTAGTGCCTCTTCCCCGCTGTCACCATTCAGCTTCTCGAAAACGACATCTTTGTAGCGACCCCACTCATCGGCGAGGCGGTCTTCATACTCCTCGACCTCTCCCAACGCGAGCAGATTCTCGCGCGCCCAGGCTGACCGTTGATCGAACGCTCGGTAGTAATCCAGAATCGCGCTCCTGATCCGATTCGAGGAAATGCCGATCTCGCGCAATTGCGCCACGAACAGGCGCGGGTCAGTATCAGTGTCGATCTCGTGAGAGGGCATTTTTCCACGGAAGGTGATAGGCAGGTTATCTGCCTTGTATTCCTCGGCGAAGTTTGAGAGTTTGTCCGATACCTCGTTACCGAAGATCCCTTCGGGCCTCGCGCCAGTCAACTGTTGGATCACGGCATTGGTCCACCAGCCCTCCATTCGCTCGAAGATGAATTCGCGGTGCTCGCGTCGAATGCTTCTCATGTGCTTATTCCTTATTAGCGCCGGGATGTCCCCGATGCGTGGGCTGCCATCGAGAATTGTGATGCGTTCGAGAAAATCCTGTTTATCGGGATCGCTCAGCTCGTTGAAAGCTGTGGCGATTGGCAAGATGAGTTTTGATGTCGATTCGGCAAGCGCGGCATCGGCAAGTTCGGTCAGCGTTGTCTCATCGCCGGTGGCGACGGGCTGATCGGGAAGAAGACGGGCTAGGAACGAGCTTTTCGACACTGTGCCGGTGGTGAACAGAAAGAACCGCAGATTCGAAGTGGCACGGCCATTCCGTTTGTACCGCGTAAGCCAGATGTTGACGGACTTCCAGAAATCCGCCGAAAGGTTGGTCAAGCTATCGCCAATCGCCTTGTGTTTAAGTGATGCCAAGGACTTGCCTCCCTCGTCGTCGATGAAGTCGAGATCGTCGTCCTTTTCCAGGAAGATGGCAGTGTCTTCCGGCAATTGGAGAAGTTGTAGCAGGGCGAGACGCGCTTGATAGATGTATCCCAAAGCTTGCTCGCCAGCTGAGAATTGGTCAGTGGTTTTTCCTGTCATCGGTTCAATCGCTACTTAGCATGTGTGTACCATCGATGAAATTGCCGTCTTGTCGGCATTACGCATCCAAGATTAAGCAGTCGTAATCTAGCGAAGGCCGTTCAGTGGAATGCGTTGTTTGCATTAAACTATTGTGGTTGACCCGTTTAGCTTTTTTATAAGAACTTGGTTCAATGCAGTCACTTATTTTAATAAATATCAGGGTCAAATAAGAATTAAACCCAATCAGCACAGCTTAATTCTATCTGATCAAATTGTTTCATTAATTACATTTCCATTTCGCCGCTTACACCACTCACCCAATCAGTTAACGCTACCCATCTCAGCCGTCCCATCCGCCGGCGGTTTATCAGCCAAATCAATCGCAAAAATACATCCGGTAAACTCGTTTTTCTCAATCACCATTTTTAGTTGCTCCGTACAATAAACACCCCTAAAGCTATCTTGCTCAGTCCTAAATAAAGGGTGTTTAAGATTGTTTTCGTGAAAAGCGAGGTTGTTCAGATTACCCCATTTGTCGCGGACCGTTAGGGATATATCGACGGCGTTAGTCTCTTCGGCTAAAGCAAGTGGGTTAAAAAGAACGCCTGACATCTGGCCGAAAGTCACGGGTAAAAATTCTCCGCAGCCTGTCAATAGTTCCTTTAGGCATTGATAGGCTTCATCGCTTAAAAATAATTTTCCGTTGTTATCGCTGATGATATCAGGCAGAGGCTTAGTCGCTGATTTTTGACTCATACCTTCATAGGCGTCGTAAAATTCTATCTCCAGTGATTTCCAGTGCGACAGGTAGTGAGTGGGGCGGGAGTCCATATAGATTAGGCAGTCTTCACCGAGTGTGGCTTCAACCTGATCTGCGTCTAGGTGAAATAATTGATAATGCTTCACGTCTGGGTGAATACGATAAATCATGCGGGTATCCCCTGACCTTTTTTGAGCATAACGTAATCCGGTTGCGCGCCAGCTTGCAGCTGTAGGCCTATGGTTTTAAGGGTGTATTTTACATCGTCTGCTGCTTTGACCTTGTTCATGTTGATCAGCGTAGCGAGCCAAAAATAGTAGTTGTGGCGATGAATCCTGCTGTGGGGCACAGCGTGTTTAAGGGAGCGTGGCATCTTTGATTTGGCGGCGGTATTTTCCGGTAGCCAACAACCGTTGTAGGGATCGTCAATTCTGAGTTTGTAAAAGGCGAGAATTGCTCGTGCGGTCGCCGCACTTTTGTGCGCGCCAGAAACAATGGCATGGGCGTGGCACAAAGGGTGCGGTTTGTGATCACCACTAGATTCGAGGAATTCACTCAAGCGTTTGGATTGGTGTTCTTCATCTCGACGTTCTTTGCGAGTCATATCATCGGCACTATAACGATATTTATCTAAAACGGTCTCTACCTGTGCTACAGCGGCAACAATAGCCAAGTCAATTTGCGTGAGTTGAGTTTTTTGGCTGACGGAGTGAATTTTTTGCTCGACTCTGTCCATTTCATGGAAACGCTTGGGGTTGGCTGGAACTGGCATAATTAACTCCGTTTAACTATGGCTATCTAAATCTATGGGTTTGCCATTTTGAGGGCAAGATAACTAGTCGATGATAGTTGGTGTTGAAGTATGTTATATCAAAATCTTGGTACAAAGCTATGCTTTCGGCCGGTAGTAGGGTGGATTGATTGGGGGCCTACTCCAAGCTATTGTTATCAGACTAAGATTCAGCAATGAACAGTCAATAACCATGTTATATGATATGTGTTTAGCTATTTTTTCGGTCTTTACTGACAAAAGGCGAGTAACATAGTGGTCAATGAATGGAAATTATTTCAGCTTGGCTGATTGATCACAAAGCAAGTCTGGACGAACTGTCGCCAATGAATGACGATGGCTCTGAGTATATGATTGGTACGGCGGTTGTGCCGGCTACCAGCATGCAAGAAGCGTTGGCACTTTTTGAACGCTATCTTGAAGAGCAAAAAATGGGGCTGCTTGAATTATCGAAATGTGAACAATTTGATCCTGTGAATTTTGACGCGACCAGCGAAAAAGGCCAACAGGTTATGCGTGCCGCACCGGGTGTGCTAGAGGATCAGAAGATTCGCTATTTCGGCAACTCCTCAGAGGTAATGGATTGTGAGGCGAGCGATGACTAAGCCTATTAAGGGCGCTTTGGCATTGGCCGAAGAGTGTCATTGACTAGATGAGTTCCTACTGGGAAGCTTCCTTCTCCCATGCAGTCTCAAAACCCTCATTCCAGCAGTGAATATGCAACGTCGTATAAACTTTTTCTAAAAGCGGCTCAATGTCTCGATCCAAGGTGTTGTCCACTATCGACCAATAGAGCTTTGCTAAGTGGGCGGCATCGGAGGCGCTTTGAGCGCCGCTCTCTATTAGCTGGAGAGCACGTTTATCGTCGAACTTCGACGCAAATTCTACAAGTAGCGCTTTTTCTTTGTCATTCTTAAAATCGATCATGGCTTTCGTGGCTTTAAAGGAGGGGGGGCTAAAATTGCTTGGAAGTATAGGCTTCGAAGCTATTACGTTTATAAGCATTTGTAAATAATTGCCCTAACTTCAAAATTCAAGATCATAGGCAGCTGCCCGCCCATTACCTTCTGTCCAGAAGCTTTCCCAACAAGCTTCAGATATGCTCTTCCAACTTTCGCAAGAAGCTTTTATATGGACATTACCCGCAAACCTATTGGTAAACACCTTTTGCTCATTTTGGGTGGCTTGGCCGTCTTGATTGTGCTCAGTGATCTGAGTGTTTTTTCCCGACTTTTTCCGGGCGAGCCTCAGCTGGTTGTGCGTGGGAAGATTGATCCTTCGCTGAGTGTAACCTTTAGCTCGAGCTATCTTGCTGGCAAGGATGGTATCGGTTGTGAAAACTGGTCGCTGTTTGCCGGCTGGGGGCGTCGCTATAGTGCTGAGGCGCGGGTGGCTGAGGTTTTTGATGGTAACTACGAGGTCAGTATTCCGGTGCCGGATCGCAGTGCCGAGCGCTGTGGTTATACGTTGCAGGGTGTGTTCTTTGGTTTGGCGCCGAAGGGTAAGACGCCTAGCAATTGGGTGGCTTTATTTAATTACAGCGATGCGATGTCGGCTACTGAGTTTGCCATTGCCAATCCGTTAGATGCCCATTGCATACCGATAAATGACGCTCGGGATCAGTGGATTTGTAGCCGCAGCACCGATGCGCCGGTGGTGCTTGGCTACCGCACCGACCGCATGCCCAGCGCAATGACCATGAACATTCACGTGCAAACCAAGCCGCCCTATGACCTCGTATACTGAGGCAATGCATAGCATTGTCTCTTGTTGTAATCCTTTCTCTTTGACTCGCAAAATCCGCAAGCCGACGGGTCGGCCGTTTTTAGGTCATTAAATAAACCGCGTTAACGCAACTGTCGCTTCACACACAGCCGCACCGACGATGAGCCCATTTGCCGTCGCTGCTGTCACCATTTCTATTTGAATCGGCGGCCTTTTGTTTGCCCTTAGGTTGGGTTTGGCTTTAGCCGGGCAGGGGTTGTGTATCACCCGATTATGCGAACTGGTTACGCTAGACAAAATCTGTTTTGCACCTTAATCTGTTAATGATACAGTATATCATATCGTTAGCGCGTAAAGGCTAGGTGTTGAATCATGAGAGATGTTTTGGGTGCGGCCTGTTCTGGGCTTTGTTTAATCCACTGTGCGCTTTTGCCGGTGTTAGCCGCTACGGGCACGTCGTTTATTGGCTTTGCCATTCTATCCAGTGAATCCATGCACCTTTGGTTGAGTGTGGCGATGCTGCTCATTGCTCTTTGGGCTTTCCCGTCTGGTTGGCGTGTGCATAAGCGTTTGTTGCCGGGGCTTTTGGCGATTGCGGCGGCGGTATTGATGCTGTTTGCGTTGTTTGCCTCAGAAGCCAGCGGGGTCTACTGGGTTGTTGCCTCTTGCCTAGCGATTATCGGCGCGCATTTGATGAATCGACATCTGTTAAGCGCGAGGGCAAATGGATGACATTTCCTTTACCCGACTTTGAAGCTGTAAGCGTTGTGGATAAATCGGCGCGTTTACCGGTGACGGTGTTATCGGGCTTTTTAGGTGCCGGCAAAACCACGGTCTTGAACCATATTTTGCATAACCGCGACAACCTCCGTGTGGCGGTTATTGTGAATGATATGAGTGAGGTCAATATTGACGCTGCCAGGGTACAAAGCGAAATCAGTTTGAATCGCCATGAAGAAAAACTCGTGGAAATGAGCAACGGCTGTATTTGCTGCACCTTGCGGGAAGACTTATTGATAGAGGTTAGAAAGCTGGCAGAGGAGGGCCGGTTTGATTACCTGTTGATTGAATCCACGGGTATTTCAGAGCCGCTACCCGTGGCTGAAACCTTTACCTTTGCCGATGAATTTGGTCGAAGTTTAGCGGATGTCGCCAGGCTAGACACTCTGGTAACCGTGGTCGATGCAGTCAATTTTTTAACCGATTACAACCACGCGCGCCACTTACACGATGGTAGTGAACATCTCGGTGACGGCGATGAGCGCACAGTGGCTGATTTACTGATCGATCAGGTTGAGTTTGCCGATGTGATTTTGGTCAGTAAGACAGATTTAGTCAGCAAAGCCCACACCAAGAAAGTCTTAGCTGTGGTTCGCACGTTAAATCCAGACGCAAGAGTTTTGCCACTGTGCGAAGGTGAGGTCGACTTAGCTGAAGTGTTAGGAACCGGAAAATTCAGTTTTGAAAAAGCCCAGCAAGCGCCGGGCTGGCTCAAAGAAATACGTGGCGAACATGTGCCAGAGACGGAAGAGTACGGCATTAGCAGCTTTGTTTACCGCGCCCGTAAACCCTTTCATCCCAAAAAGTTTTTTGACTTTCTGCACAGTAAACACATTGAAGGCAAGCTGCTGCGATCGAAAGGTTATTTCTGGTTGGCCTCGCGGCCGGAATTTGCTGGGCAGTGGAATCAGGCCGGTGGTATTGCGCGCTATGGTTTTGCCGGACTGTTTTGGAAAGCTGTGCCTAAAACACAATGGCCAGAAGATCCCGACACCCTTGCCTCGATTGAAAAAAGCTGGCTTGAACCTTTTGGTGATATGCGTCAGGAGTTGGTTTTTATCGGCCAAAACCTCAATCAAAACCTCGTTGTTCAATCGCTGAACCAATGTCTATTAACCGATGAAGAATTGGTGGCGGGTGAAGCTTATTGGCAAACATTGGACGATCCCTTTTCCGAATGGGTAGAGGAGTCCACGGATGAAAGCTTTGCCGCAGAGGTTTAGGAGTTTGGCGCTATGAGTGCAGCATTATCCTTGGCCGTGGATTTTCACCCAGGTGCCTTAACGGAAATTTATCGATCCGACGTCAATATTGCCATCTGGCAGCGCGATTTAAACACCAGCATCGCGCACTACGCCCAATATTTAATGGCTGTGTCGCCGCATTGGCGCACGCGCTTTATTCAGCAGCCAGAGAAAGTTGCGCAACAGTTGGGCAAAGAGTTGCCATTAGCCACTAGCCGTCAGGCATTTATTGATGACGTCGCCGTTGTGGTGGAGATGTTTAGCTGCCTGTTTGAGTTGGAACAGGTTGGTTTTCGCATGGCGGTTTTACGCACGGCTATGTGCCCCAAGTTTCATGTTGATCAGGTGCCTTGTCGTCTGATCAGCACCTATGCCGGTGCAGGTACACAATGGCACAAGCCTGAGCAGATGCATCGATCATCACAGGCTTCGTTGAACCCGCGAGTCAATATTGGCCATGAAAATTTACGCGTTGGCGACGTGGCGTTATTAAAAGGCGAAACCTGGGAGGGCAACAGCGGGCGCGGTTTGGTGCATCGCTCGCCGCCGGCCTCTGACACCGAACCGCGATTGGTGCTGACGCTGGATTTTGCTTAACGATCCGTAAAAAGTCCAAAAAACCTACTTGATTAACCCTTGGAGTAAACCATGAAGTACAAACTCTTGGCGGCGGCAATCGCGCTGGCCAGCCTGAATTCGCACGCCCTCGATGGCAGAGTTGTGGATGACCAGGGCGCCCCAATCGCGGGCGCAACGATTGAAATAGAAAGTTCGAAGAAATTCTTATCTAGCGACGCCCAAGGCCGTTTTAATTTGGATGATGATGTAAAAGAAATACATATCACCGCCCCTGGTTTTAGTCATCGCATGGTGCACCTCGATGACCAGGCGCGCACGACGCTTGTGATCGCCTTAGCAAAAACGGTGATAGAACAGGTGGATGTTATAGGTTTGCCAATTCATGCCTCAGCTATCGAATCGGCGATACCGGTTGCCGTGCTCAGCGGCGACGCTTTACGCAATCAGCAAGCCGCTACCTTGGGCGACACCTTGGTGCGGCAGCCAGGTGTGAACAGTAATTTTCACGGCAATGTGGCCAGCACACCGGTTATTCGCGGTTTAAGTGGCCCACGTGTGTTAATCACTCAAAATAGTTTGGACGTGAGCGACGTTTCCCGCGTGGGGCCAGATCACTCGGTGGCAGCGGAAGTGTCAACCGCCCAGCAAGTCGAAATTTTGCGCGGCCCGGCCACTTTGTTTTATGGCAGCGGTGCCATTGGCGGTGTCGTAAACGTGGTGGATAACCGCGTGCCAACGGATGCCGAAACCCGCGCTGAAGTTCTATTAAGCCGGGAGTCTGTCAACCACCAAAATCTAGCGTCTTTCAATGCCACGATAGGCACCGATAGCTTCGCGTTTTATGGCGATGGGTTTTGGCGTGAGGCAGATGATTACACCGTGCCTGTCGCGCCCGAGCAGGGCCATGCTGATCAACACACAGGTGATTTTACGGTTGCTAACAGTGCCGAAGAATCTACGGGTTACACCTTGGGCACCAGCTATTTATTGGACAATGGCTATGTGGGTGTATCGCTTGGCCGGCTGGATCGTGAATACGGTATTCCCGGCCATAGTCACGGCGGTCATGAAAGTGGAGCTGCAGCACCAGAGCGTGTTTATGCAGACTTGGCGCAGGACCGCTATCAATTATTGAGTGAGTTGGATGTTGACCTACCGTGGTTGCGCGCCATTCATACGCGTGCCGCCTATACCGATTACACCCATGCTGAAGTAGAAGAGGGGCTAGTGGGTACAAGGTTCTCCAATCAAACCTCGGAGCTTCGTGTCGATCTGTTTCATCAAGAGTGGGCACATTGGAAGGGCGGAATTAATTTCCATTACAAACGTGGTGACGTTGCGGCTGAAGGTGAGGAGGCGTTTACACCGGCGTCAAGATCCGAAACCTTCGCCATGGCACTGATGGAAGAAAAGCACATTGGCGATGTGTTAGTGCAACTGGGTGCGCGCGTCGAACACCTAACCATCGTCGCCGATAATGCACTGCTACCCCACTTGGTAGTCCACGATCATGACAGCCCTGTTGCTGGAAATAACGGTCATGCCGCTGAAGACATCCGTGTATTTGCCGTGGAGCATGATTTTACGCCTGTCAGCCTATCATTGGGTGCGGTATGGGATTTCAGCCCAGGCTACAACCTAGGTATCTCTCTTTCACACGCGCAACGGGCACCCTCTGCGTCGGAACTTTTATCCTTCGGCCCCCATATAGGTACCCGATCTTATGAAATTGGTGCTTTGTTTACCGCGCACGAGGAGCATGGTGAATCGCATTTTGAGTTGAGTGATGTCGATATGGAATTGGAAGCATCCAACAATATTGATCTCACCTTTCGAAAATATGAGGGTGATATGGGTGTTATTTTAAATGCCTTCTATAACCAAATTAATAACTATTACTACCAGAGTGCAACGGGGCTTTATGCCGAAAGTGGCCACGATCACAATGATGGCCATAGCCATGGTCATGACGTAGGGGGCGTGCATGACGATGAACTGCCTGTGTACGTGTATAGCCACGCCGATGCAAATTTCTATGGTTTTGAAGCGCAAGGTATTTGGCAATTTAGCGATGGGTGGAAAACCGCCGTTTTTTCGGACTACGTGAATGCGGCGCTCACCGATGGCACCAACTTACCGAGAACGCCACCGCTGCGTTTTGGTGCTGACCTGGATTACACCGGCGAGCGCATAAGCGCAAACGTGAATTGGACGCACTACACCGAGCAGTCGAAAACTGCACCATTAGAAACACCCACCGATGGTTATGATTTGCTGAATGCAAGCGTGACCTACCAGTTACCCGTCGGCTCCAATACATTGGCCATTTTTCTAAAGGCCGAGAATATTGCTGACACCGAAGCCCGCGTTCACGCCTCGTTTATTAAAGATATAGCGCCGCTACCTGGGCGGAATTTTACGCTGGGTCTGCGCGGTACTTTCTAGTGATACACCCTAGCTAGGCAACACAGTTAAACGGCATTTATTTAACGCCTTTAAATATTATCTGAGGAGAAAACATGAAACACGCTGTTACAAAAAAACAATTGCTGGCGCTTAAGCCCCTGGCTTTTTTCATCGCGCTAAGTACGTCACTCACACTCATCGGTTGTGGGGATGCCAAAACCACCATTGTTGAAAAAGAGCCCATTCCCGGTGTGGATAATGGCCACAATCACGGTGCTGAAACGGCGGGTCGCTTGTTTGTACTGAATACCGCAAGCATTGAAGCGCAAGTGTTTGACTTAGATGACAAGAATCTAATTAACACCATTCCCCTCGATGCACTGCCAAGTGCCGTCTATGCGTCCGGTGGCTACCGCTTTGCCGCCTTGATTGAGCGCAATGCCGATACGGTTGGTTTTGTCGACGGTGGTTTGTGGCAGGAGCCTCATGACGATCACTTTGATCAGTACACAGCCACGCCCGTGTTATCAAATTTCTCTTTGAACGGTAGCCGCCCGACACATTACGATATGTTTGAAGGCAACGTTGCGGTGTTTTTTGATGGCAATGCAGGTGCCGGCAGCAATGCGGCGGTTCAAGTATTTGACGACCAAGTGATTGCGGATGCGGGCACCCCCGCGATGGTAAATTTTAGTGTGCCGATGCACGGCGTGGCTAAACCCCGTGGCGAGCATCTGTTAGCAACCGTGCGGCGCGATGATGTCGAAAGTACATCGACCAATAAAATACTGCCAGATCTAGTGGGTGTTTATCATCTGCATGATGGTGAATATGCGCTAGAGCAAACGCTTGATGTGGTGTGCCCCAACTTACACGGCGCTGCGCAAAACGAAACCCACGTGGTATTTGGTTGTAGCGATGGTGTTTTAGTGGCGACGCAGGGGAGCGGAGATGCCTATAGTGCGCAAAAGCTACTTAACCCAGACACGATGCTGGACGGCGCTCGCATCGGTAGCTTGTGGGGGCACGAGGCAAGTGGCCAATTCATTGGCTCGGCGAGTGCGGGCGGCGTTAGCCAGTTTTTTGCGGTAGATCCAACGCGTGGAGACATTACGCTCATTGATTGGCAGCCTGTGGTAAATGCCAAACCTGTTGCGCGTGAATTTGCTTATGAGGCTGAGCAGTTTGTGATTTTGGACGACCAAGGTTACCTGACCTTAATCGAGCCTCATCAGGACGGTGATCATACCCATTGGGCGTACGGTGCACGTTTGGCAATTACCGATGCCGATGTGAGCGCAATGCCTGAGGGCATGAAGTTTTCTATGACCCTTGCACAAAACGGCCACACGGTTTATGTCGCAGACCCCATCTCGCAGCACATTGTGGTGGTTGATTTAGATATACTGGCCATCACGAGTGAAATCGAACTGGATTATGCCCCTGCCATGATCACTTGGTTGGGCATTGCGGAGAGCCACGATCACTAGCAGTTGATGATGTGAGAAAGTACCCCCGCCCTCCCTAGCGGGGTATTTGCGGAGGCCTTGGCTTCCGCGTTTTTTCGATTCAAGCGTATTTGAGGGTAATTTATGCGGGCTTTACTCGGGCTGGTTACCGTTGGGCTGTGTTGTTTCTGCCGACAAGGAATTGCCGAAAACCGTCATAACCCAGAGGCTCACATCCATGGTGTGGCGCAAATGACGATATTATCAGGCGATGGCAAACTGCTTATTGACTTTGAAACCCCCGCTGCCAATATGCTGGGCTTCGAGCGCAGGCCGCAAAGTGCGGAGCAATGGCAACAGCTGAGCCTAGTTGAAAAAAGCTTACATTCACCGAACAACATCATCGACCTTCAACCTGATTGCAAGATCCAGATGGTTAAGATTGAACTGCCTTTTCAGGCAGAAGAAAAAATGAAAAAAGTGCCAGACCCGACGGTTGCGAATCATCGAAGGCACACGCATGATGCACAGATAGCCGACGGCGCTGCGGTGGATTCGCTGCGCGATGAGCCAGCCCATGCAACACATCAGGACATTCGTTTTAGCTATGCGTGGCAATGCAATGCGTCAGCGTCGCTGACCATAAGCTTAACACTGCTATTTAACCGCTTCAGAGGCTTTGAAAAGATACAAGCCCAATGGGTTGCAAATGGCACGCAGGGCGCAACCTTGCTTACTAGGGATCATGCGGTACTGGAGATATAGCAATGAAGAAAAGTCAATTAACCAACATCATGAATAAAGCGCAGGATATTTGCGCGCACTCCGGCGCTCGACTAACAGAAAAGCGACAACGAATACTGGAGCTTTTGTTGGTTTCTAAAACGCCCTTGTCGGCTTACGAGGTGGCTGACACTCATAACAGAAGCGTAGACACCTCGATGCCTGTGATGTCGGTTTACCGTATCCTGGATTTTTTAGAATCGGAGCAGTTGGTTCATAAACTCAGTTCAACCAATAAATATGTCGCTTGCTCCCATATTGCCTGTAGCCATGCACACGAAATACCGCAGTTTTTAATTTGCGGAAAGTGTCAAAGTGTGAAAGAAATTGCTATTGCGAAACGTATTGTTGAAGAGTTGGATAAGCAAGTTGCCGATGCCGGCTACAAGCTGATGAATTCACAGCTAGAGCTGCAATGCCTGTGTGATAATTGTTTAGCGAGCGCTGCCTGAGTGCTCAATCGTTTTTACCAAACATTAGAAGCGCAGAACGACGGTGCTACTCAGTCCTTAGGTGAATGTATTGCGCGCTTAAACTTTAACGCGGAGGGCTTAATCCCTGTCATAACACAATGCCATATGAGTGGGCAGGTGCTGATGCAAGCGTGGATGAATCAGGCGGCAATTGAGAAAACCTTGGTATCAGGTCATATGACCTATTGGTCTCGTAGTAGACGTGATTTCTGGATAAAAGGCGAGACCAGTGGCCATGTTCAGCAGTTAGTCAGTATGCGTTTTGATTGCGACGGTGATGCTATCTTGTGCTTAGTCGAACAAACAGGCGCCGCCTGCCACACTGGCCGCCGAACGTGCTTTTACCTGTGGGTGGATTCGAACAATCAACAGGTCGTTTTACAACAGGGTGAAAATGGATACTAATGTAGAACCCGTCTTGTCTGTCCCTACGAATATTATTACGGGCTTTTTAGGTGTAGGGAAGACCACCGCTATATTACACTTACTAAAATCGAAACCTGAGAGTGAGCGCTGGGCAGTACTGGTTAATGAGTTTGGTGAAATTGGTGTAGATGGCAGCTTAATTCAGGGCCAGCACGCAGAAGGCTGCGGCGTCTTTATTCGCGAGGTGCCGGGTGGCTGTATGTGTTGTGCGGCGGGCTTGCCCATGCATATTGCGTTAAATCAATTGCTGAGTCGTGCCAAACCTCACCGCCTTTTGATTGAGCCCACAGGCCTTGGCCATCCCAAAGAGGTGCTTGAGGTGTTAAGCGCTGATCACTATCGCGGTGTACTGGATATTCAAAAGTGCGTAACACTGATTGATGCCAGGAAACTACATGATTCACGCTACACCAATCACGACACTTTTAACCAACAAATTGATATTGCAGATGTTGTGGTGGGTAATAAGCAAGAACTCTATCAACAGGCCGATAAGGCGCTATTGAAAGACTATATACAGAGACGCTCTGGTGCCTCTCCACGAATTTATTTTGCCAGCTATGGAAAAATAGATGCCGTTATTTTGCAGGGGGCATCGGCATCGGCGAGAGTGCTGCCAACACAGGCTCATCGGCCCGATCATCATCATGAACGACTTGATATTAACACGGCACCTATTCCAGCCTGCGGTTACCTTCAGGTTGAGAATTCAGGTGAAGGTTTTCGTAGCCTTGGTTGGCGCTTTTCACCTGAAAAAGTATTTAACCGCGATGCACTTTTTACCCTGTTAAGCGGTCTCCGCGCCGAGCGCATGAAAGCGGTATTTATTACTCAGGAAGGCGTGTTTGGTTACAATCTTACACCCGATGCATTAACTGAATTTGAGTTGGATGATTGTTTGGAAAGCCGTATTGAGATCATTGCCTCCGAGGATGAACCGTTAAGTCAGCTTCAATTGTTACAATGTCTCACCGATTAACTGACAGCTGGCTCATCAAAGTCGACATAGTTTTGATATTGCATCCCCGACGGGGATCAATAGCGCGCCTACCGGGGCATGGCCCATTAAACGGAAGGTCATTATTTAGAAACTTTTAGGTAAATGACTTGGTGGCGCGCCGGTGAACCCGGTTGATTGATATATTGTGCAGTAACCTTGATTCGATAGGTGCCAGTACTCGTTGGCACTAGGTTAAAGCTGTGCTCTCCGGCTTTGTCGAACACACTAACGTCATTGACCATCGCGAGTATTTTAGGGCCGGCATCTATCAATAGTTGAATGCCCGACGCCTGTTCATTCGATGTGTCTCGGTACTTAATATTCAGCTTAGTCTCTTTGCCTTGCTCGGTATTTAACAGGCTGGGGGCGGTCAGGACAATGGCTGATTCGATGACAGTTTGCAGGGCCGACGAATATTCATTGCTTCTTGGACTCATCATTTCTCGGCTGTAGTACGGCCAAGCCGGCGCGCCGAAGCCACCATGATACTCGCAGGCTTGGGCTCGACTGCCAATGATAAAAATGGTGGCGCTACAAACTATCCACAACACGTTCATATCGTTAGTCCTCGAAATCTTCGTCGTCCATGCCAGTGTCGACATAGGCTTCGATCGCGACCACATTGATGGAGTAGGCCGCTGTTGCCATCTCGTTTTCGATTAAGGTAGTCGAGAGTCTGCCTTGAATCCAAAACGGATCGTAGAGTGCCTCTAAACGTAAACCCGGTTCAAATTCGGCATAAATAATTTGGTTTGGCGGCGGCGGGGGCAAATGTAGACAGGCGCCAAAAAAAGGTACGAGAAAAAACGTGGTAATGACTTGCTGCTCATTAAAATCCAGCGGCACGATAAACCCGGGAATGCGAATATCACGACCATTAAATTCGGGCCGGATTTTTGTCGAGGTTAAGGCTTGTTGGTAGCGATCTTCGGTGGGAGAGCTCGAGGTTTTTAGTTGACTCGACAAGCTATCATCTGGGCTGCCATCCTCTATGTCGTCGATGTAGGCAGGCGGGTTTTCCAACGCATGTAGATCATCATCTGGAATCAAATCTACCCACTCGACCAACGTGTAGTGGGTGTTATCTACAGCACCGTTTACGTGACTGCGGTGGGTAACGAGTTGATATGGAGGTTGGTTTGAAGGTTGCGTTGTTGGCTGGCGCAGTTCAGCCTCAGCTTTGCGATCGATATCTTTTTTTGAACACCCAAGCAACAGACTCAGGATCAGAATTATTGCCACGTTTAAGGGTGATTTCATAGTAGCTTACTTCACTATCATTAGTAATTGATATATCGTATCATTTTGGCTGTGCCATTCTCTATTAAAATGATTGAAATCCAAGATGTTCAGGGCGTTTCTCCCTCTAGCGCTTTAAGCGGCCAGCCCGCTATTTCTGCCGAGGCCTTGCGGTTTAGCTATTCCCGAGCCCAGCAACCCGTGATCAACATACCTCAATGGCGGGTGGGGGCCGGTGAGCGTGTGTTTTTGCACGGCGCTTCGGGCATGGGGAAGTCTACCTTGCTACAGCTGTTGAATGGGCAGCTTATCGGCACCGGCCATCTCAGCGTGGCCGGGGAAGAACTCAGTCAATTGTCGACCAGCGAACGCAACCGTTTTCGGGCCCTGAATATCGGTACGGTATTCCAACAATTTAATCTTATCCCTTATCTGTCGAGCTTGGATAATGTGGCATTGGCGGCAATGCTCGCCGGTCAATCCCGTGTCGAGTCAACAGCGTTGGCGCGCTCACTGCTAAACGATACGTGGTTAGCGCCTAATCTATGGTGCCAGCGCGCCGAAGCTCTGAGTATTGGTCAACAGCAGCGCGTCGCTATTGCCCGTGCTTTGATTAATGCACCTCAAATTTTACTTTTCGACGAGCCGACGTCTGCCTTAGATGAGACCCATCGAAACCTGTTCATGCAGGTTTTAATCCGACACCTTGATAGACATCAGCACACGACGACTATTTTTGTCAGCCACGATACTCGTCTTACTTCTTATTTTGATAAATCCGTTTGCCTTCAAGATTTAGCACTCGATTTTGTGGAGGGAGAAATCAAAAATGCCGATTAGTATGTTGCTAAATATTGCTCGGCAAAGCTTACTCTATCGGCGTGGCTCAATGGGACTGACGGTGGCTGCGATAGCCGTGAGCGTCTTTACCTTGCTTGGTATCGAGCACGTGCGCCATGCCGCTACGCAGAGCTTTAACAGTACTATCTCGGGTGTGGACTTAATTGTTGGACCGCGAACGAGTGATATCAATCTGCTATTGACCACAGTATTTCGTATTGGCAGTCCGTCACAAAACATGTCTTGGCGCAGCTATCAGCAGCTAAAGGATCACCAAAGCGTGGCCTGGACTATACCCATCAGTTTAGGAGACTCCCATCGAAGCTTCCGTGTGGTGGGCACTGAGAGTCAGTTTTTTAAGCAGTTTCAATATGCTCAGTCTCGTCCTCTGATTTTTACTCAAGGTCATACATTTTCCGATTTATATGACGTGGTTTTGGGCGCGCAAGTAGCGCAAGAATTGAATTACAAATTGAACGATAAGCTTGTTTTAACGCACGGGTTGGCGGCCATCAGCTTTCATAAACACGACGCCTATCCTTTCCGCGTGGTTGGCATTTTGGCCGCGACGGGTACGCCCGTGGATAATGCAATCTACGTGAGTTTGGCCGGACTAGACGCTATTCATCAGCCAACCACTCACCACAACAGTGAACAGTCGCCACTAGAACCTGCGAGCATTTCCGCGGTTATGATTGGATTAACCTCTAAATTGGCGACCTTTAAGGTTCAGCGCGAAATCAACGCGGCTACCAGTGAACCGCTAACCGCCATTTTGCCGGGCGTCGCGTTATCCCAACTTTGGCAAATGAGCCGTGGATTAGAAAACACCTTGCATTTGATGGCTCGATTGATGTTATGTGCGTCACTTCTTGGCTTGGCTGCCATGCTCCTTGCCAGCATGCGCGAGCGCCGCTATGAGCTGGCGGTTATGCGCAGTTTGGGTGCGAGTTCAGGTACAATTTTCATCCTGATTGAAATTGAATCCTTATGCGTTTCGCTCTTGGGCATTTTGCTTGGAAGTTTATCGGTTCTTGCGGTTATCACTGCCGCACACGACTGGGTAATGGTGAATTATGGTGTAGATATTGGCTTGACGACGGTTAGTCTGCACTATCTGGTTACGCCCTTTTACGTGTTGTTTGGGGCCATGCTTACGGGTGTGGTGCCCGCGTTTTATGGGTGCCTGAAAGTTCGTTAGTTTTTTGCGAACGCCAACCTTAACGCGCCGTGGAGGGTTAAGGTTGGCGTGCTTAAACGGGCTACTTTCAGTGGCGATGGCTAAAGTATTTGAAGCCCAATTGTCTCGTGATCGCGGTGAATGTTTTGGCCGTAAAATGACCAAGCGCCATTTTTATTGCAGACGCCAAAGACACGCGTAGGCATCGTAATAGGGAGTTCCGGCTTTCATTTTTGTTTGCTTGTGCGCTCTGCTTGCTTTTCCTAACGCCTTGAGCCCGCCGACTTAGAGACGTCTCGTTATTTGGTGCAGGTGCTGTTTTTACGGCGTTTTCTAGAATGTCTATCTCGGCGCTACCCTCAACTCCACCTTCGTTTTCGGTGTGCGACGGCGAGTAATGCAAGCCTATTTTAATCTTTGCATTCAGTTAGAATTGTATTTCGTCTATAGCGCCTAATGCGTAGTCGTCAGTGCCTTAAAAAAAGCCGCAACATAAACGCGCTGCGGCTTTATCTTTTTTACTGATCTCAAACCAATAGGTCCAAGCTAATTTACGGGCAGGTTGCCGCGCCTATATCGGCCCAGCTGTCATCGCTGCCTGGCTCGGCTTGGGTCCACCAGTTAGCTTGCCATTGGCGTTGGTTGTGATCGACTTTGTCGCCACTGCTGTAGCTCTTGCCGGCCTGCCATTGCAGGGCAATATTGCTGACCAGAAGCCAGGCGTCGTTGTTTAAACTGGGTTGGCTGTTGTTCCACCACTTGGCTTGCCAGACTAATTGTTGGTGGCTGACCTGTTGGCCTTGGGTGTAGTTAGTGCCCACTTGCCAAGCGGGAAAGTTGCGGGCGTTGGGGTCTGTGGTTTGGCAATTTTGCGAACTGACGTTAACGGTCAATATAGTCTGCGCGCTGACGTTGTTAACCCCATCGGATACCTGCACCGAAATGTTGTGTTGCTTGGTGGCGCTGGGGTTGCCGGTGTTGACGCTTAGGGTGGCTGAATGGGTGCCGCTAGCCGCGAGCTCTGCAGGCACTTGCCAGTGATACGTTAGGGTATCGCCCTCTGGGTCCTCGGCGAGGGCGGTAATATTAACGCTTTGGTTGGCCTGAGCGATGATGCTGCCGGTCAATGACACGCTTGGTGCTTGATTGGTTTGTGCTTTTTTTACATCGAGTGCAAAGGTGTGTTGGTTGTTGGCCAGCCAGACTTGGTTGGCGCGCAGGTCGGCGGTGTTGTAGTTGATATCGCCTTGGTTATTTTTAACCCCCACTTGAACCTTTTGGCCGTGATTTGCCGTCAGCTTATCGACCAATTCTTGCGCCCAGCTGTTGGCGTTTTGGTTGCTACCGGTGATGGGTAAAATCTCGAAAACAAGCTCTTGGCCATTGCCATCGAAAACTCGAAACCACACCTTGTCGCCCGCGACTGCCTCTGTACCTTGGGGCAGGTAATAACCTTTCTCGAACCATTGCGGCTCACTCACACCACCGAAGCTGATGTCGCTGCAATTGTAAAAGCCTTCGCCGGCTTGGTCGTCGCGTTGCCAGCGGGTGTAGAGAATGGCGTTGCCTTGGCGGTTGGCCGGTAGCTGCACGGGCATGCGGTAAACTCGCTGACCGTTTACCACTTCTGTAGCCACGTTGGCGGCGCTGTCGATTAAATCGAGGTGATGCCAGTTCAGTACTTGGGTGGCTGAATCAAAGCCCGGCTTACTGAGGTAAAACTCCCAGAAGGAAGGGTTGTGGGGCGTTGAAGCATAAAAGATGAAGTCCATTTTACCTTGGGCGTTGGTGACAACCTGCGTTTTTTGCCAGTCTGGGTGCGGTAAATCCATACCGCGTTTGGCTGGGTCGCCGGCGGCGCAGAGATTGCCATCGGTCACCACGGCTTTAACGGCTTCGATGTTGTTGTAGTTAGCCACATTGGCCGAGAACTCGTGGTGCTGGGTGAATGGCACGGTACCGGAATCTAAAAAGGCGGCACGGCAGGCACTATTGGGCATGTTGGAGCCGTCATCTGGCCACCAGTAACCGCCATCCTCTACGCAAAATTGTTGTCGCGCTTGTGGCTGTTGCACATAGCCATGGCCGTGGCTGAGCGGGGTGATGAGTGCCGCAAAGACGAGGCTTAGGGGTACTATTTTTAGTTGGCTGGGTAGGCGTTGGAGGCCAGATCGGGGCCGGAAAATGGATGCTGTTGTTATCATTATCTTCTCCTTGGAGTTGTGTGATTAACGCCGGTATGACCCCTTTAGTGCGGTGGCGGCAGGGACAACGTTGTCATTTATGGGAGATTACCCTTGCTTGCACCAAAATTGAACAAAAAAGGCATGTACAGGCGTGCCAGCCAAGGTGGGCGCAGAAAATGTGAGATGTTGCTGGCTGGGCAATTAGCGGTGGGGCTTGTTTGTTAGCGGGCTTTTTTTATGGCGTGACAGAGTGCTATGAGCTGCTGTTTGACGCTGCGTTGATCGGGAAGGCATTCATCCAATGGCCAGCCGGCGTTGATGCGGATGTAGGTATCGTAGTGGGAGAGGGTAGAGAAGGCACGCCCAGGCCTGATGTCGAACTTTTGTTCCAGCTTCTTAAGGAGATCGGGCTGTTTCAATGCCTCAGCCTCAAGCCAAATTACCGTGCCGCCCTTGGGTTGGCTGATGGCGACAGTGTCGCCCAGTTCCTGGCTGATGATGTCTCGGTAAGCTGTCAATTGCTGCATAAGCCGTAGGCGTAGTCGCTGTAAGTGCGCGAGGTATTGTCCGGTTTGGATAAAATCCGACACCGCCAGCTGCACCGGCTTGCTGACACCAATGTGCGTGGTTTTCTGTTTACTAGTGTAATCGTGTAGGTATTTGCCCGGTAAACACCAGCCAACCCGCAAGCCTGCGCCTAAGGTTTTTGAGACTGAGCCACACCAGAGAATCCAACCGTTTTTATCCCAATGCTTTGCCGGTAGGGGGCAGTTTTTTTCTGTGCCTAGCTCTAAAAAGACGTCGTCTTCAATCATCGGCACCCGATATTTTTCTGCCAGCGCTACCAGCTTTTGTTTCTGACTTGGCGTCATGCTGATGCCCTGTGGATTCATGTGTGTGGTGCTAAATAGCCCCGCTTGGATTTTTTTGTCTTGGCAAAGGCGCTCTAGTTGCTGTAGATCAATGCCTTCGTTTGTGCAGGGAATCTCGATGACTTTGCGTTGTTTATTGGTCAGCTGATCGAGCAGGCCGCTGTAGCAGGGCGAGCTAATGGCGATGGTGTCGCCAATACTGGTGGTGACCTCGATGGCGAAATTTACCGCGTCTAAACAGCCATTGGTGATGACCAGATCATCGCCGTGAAAGGCGAAGCCCTGTTGCAAAAAGTGCTGGGATAGGGCTTGTCGAAGTGCTGGCTCGCCTTGCACCGACGGGTAAAAATTGAGTCCGTCGCCGAGTCGATTCAAGCTGCGTTTGAAGCTGCGCTGTAAATTTTCTGTCGGTAACAGGCTGGGTGCCAATTGCGATGTGCCAAAGGGGCTTATCGGATGTGGCTTGCTGTTTAAGCGTTTTGGCTGCGCCTCTACTGGCTCGTAGCGCGCGTTGAGCTTGGGTTGTATGGCGCGGCCTTTGAATTGAGGCTGATGCGGCGTCGGATGCACGGTCATAGGTTTTTTGACAAAGTAGCCGCGTTGCGGCATGGCCTCCAGCCAGCCCAATTCTTCTAAATAGCGATAGCAATTAATCATCGTGGTGATGCTGACGGCGTG
Source organism: Simiduia litorea (assembly GCF_042853465.1). GTDB lineage: Bacteria > Pseudomonadota > Gammaproteobacteria > Pseudomonadales > Cellvibrionaceae > Simiduia > Simiduia litorea. Next base: position 1,605,899 of record NZ_AP031497.1, read on the forward strand.
GCGGTTGGCACTGGCGCGCAGCGACGGCAATTTTGCGCCTTGTGCGAGCAACCCCGCTTCAATGTCGTCGATGATATTGGTAGCAATGTTTTTATAGTGCATGGCTGACATCACATGTGTATGTTTCGCTCATGATGCCATGCCGTGTTTTCATCTGTATATTATTTTTTATCTAAATGTGTATCTGTTTACTTTTTCAGGAATGGCAATAATTACCCCATTCTGCTGGGAGTAAAACGTATGAGCGCAAGAGATCTGTTTATAGGCATCGCCCTAATGGTGCTGTGGGGCTTTAATTTTTCAGTGATTCAACTGGGCGTGGAGCACGCACACCCCACTATGATTACGGCGGCTCGATTCTTTTTTGCTGCGACTCCCGCGCTTTTTTTTGTGCCGAGGCCGAAGGTGCTAACGCGCTATTTGGTGGGCTACGGTTTAAGTTTTGGGTTGGGCGTGTGGGGCATGATGACGGTGGCCATGAAGCTTGGCGTATCGCCAGGTATGGCTGGTTTACTGTTGCAGTTGAGTGTGGTATCGAGTTTATTGTTGGGTTGGTTGTGGCTGCAAGAACATATCGCGCTAAACAAAGTCCTGGGTGTTGCCTTGGCGTTAATTGGTTTGGCCATCAGTTTGTTTATTGAGGATGGTTCTTTGCCGTTGGTGGGTTTGCCCTTTGCCTTGGTGGCCGCTGTTTGTTGGAGTGTTAACGGCATACTGGTTAAACGCTCTGGCACGCGGGAGGTGTTTAGTTTTTGTGTTTGGGGTTTATTGTTTGCACCCATCCCCTTGTGTGTGATTGCGTGGTTAAGCCATGGCGAAAATTTTCTTATGGGCTTTGCCGGCGATCATTGGAAAAGCGTTTGGTTTAGTGTTTTATTTCAGGCCTATCCGACGACGTTATTCGGTTACTGGGTATGGAATAAGTTGGTGGTGAAGTACCCGTTATCTACCGTGGCGCCGCTCACCTTTTTAACGCCTGTTGCGGCGCTGTTAGGTGGTGTGATTTTTTACGGCGAGGCAGTGGGGGTGAGTAAGCTATTTGCCTTTTCGTTTATTTTATTAGGGCTTTTAGTGAGTCAAACGCAATTGAAAAACTACTTGCCGAGGCTAAAGAAAACCTAGAGGCGCGTGACCTTAGGTTTTGAAAAATTCGTAGTAGAATAAAAGTAGAATAAAAAAGCCCGACCAAGTTATCGGTCGGGCTTAGCCTTAGGTGTCCATGGTTAAGGTATGGCTGTTTCAGCTCAGCCTTGTTGTATTGCTATCCAGCGATCAACGCGATCTTCCAGCATAGGTACAGGTAGCGCACCGCCACCTAGGATGGTGTCGTGAAAGCCGCGAATATCGAACTTATCACCTAATGCTTTTTCGGCTTTGGCTCGTAGTTGTTGAATTTTAATCATGCCTATTTTGTAAGCGGTCGCTTGACCTGGCCACACGAGGTAGCGTTGAACTTCCGAGCGCACGGCGGTTTCTGGTATCGAGGAGTTAGCTAAGAAGTACTCTACAGCTTGCTCTTCCGTCCAACCTTTGGCGTGCATGCCGGTATCTACCACTAAGCGAATTGCGCGCCAAATTTCGGCGGTTAAATTACCAAAACGCTTGTAAGGGTCGGAAAAAGCGCCCATTTCTTTGGCCAATTTTTCCGCATACAGGGCCCAGCCCTCGGTGTAAACCGTAAAGCCCACTTGGGTGCGGAAGTTGGGGATGCCAGTCATTTCTGCGGCAATAGAGCGCTGCATATGGTGACCGGGGTTGCCCTCGTGGTAGGCAATGGTTTCCATGTCGGCCTGAGAGTAGGCGTTCATGTCGGCCAAGTGCGCATAGTAGATGCCGGGGCGGCTACCATCGGCTGTACCCGTGTAATAGTGCTGCGCGCCGCCTGGCTGCTCGCGAAAGGGTTCAACGCGTTTAACGATCAAATCGGCTTTCGGCAGAATGCCAAAGTACTCGGGTAGCTTGAGTTTAATGGCGTCTAGGAAAGCCTTTGAATCATCCAAATAGCCTTGGCGGCCGGCGTCGGTATTGGGGTAGTAAAACTGTTTGTCGGTGCGCATAAAAACGAAAAAATCGGCCAAGCTACCTTCAAACTTCACCTCCTTTCTAATCTCATCCATTCCCGCTTTTATACGTGCGACTTCGGCTAGGCCCAGTTGGTGAATTTGTTCGGGCGTCATGTCTGTGGTGGTAATGGATTTTAACCGCTGCTGATAATAGGCCTGGCCGTTGGGTAGCGTGCTGGCACCGGTGCTTGCCGGCGCGAGCGCTATTTCTGCACTTAACCAGTTGTTCAGTGCGGTGTAGGCGGGTAGTAAATCCGATAGTAATCCTTTGCGTGTTGCTTCCTGTAATTCGCTGGCTTCGTCTTGAGTGATTAAGCCATCGGTTTGCAGTTGGGCAATTTTGGTTTTCGCATTACCCCAAATCGGCGAGTCTTTGTCGGATTCGGTAAAGGGCTGGCCGGTAATCATATTCTGCGCTTGCGTCAAACTGCCTTCGAGTGCGAAGCGTGGCGCTCTCACGTCGAGCGATGCGGATTTTTTTGCCCGCTCAAGGTATTGACCGAGCGCTTTGGAAATGCCAGAAATACGCGCGACATAGGCTTCCATATCACTGCGATTATCAACTTTATGAAAACTCATTAAGAAGGTTGGTAAGGACGCTTGTGGACCGCGCATTTGATTAAAGATGTAGCTATTGTTGCGAAATTTGCTGTCGGCTTTTTCTTCTTCGTATTGAAAAATCCACAGATCAAAGGAGCTTTTCGCTTCGTCCGAGAGTGCGGCGTAATTAATAGTCTTCTTGAGCTGGACAACGCTATCCTCAAGCCAAGCAAGCTGACGCGCATGGGCCTCGTCACTGACGTCGTCAATTTGGTTGTAGAGATCTTTTCGGCCTAGGTAGCTGAGCGACATGGGGCTGAATTGCAACTGCTCTTCATAGCGCGCATTTAACCATTGCTCTAATTTTTGCGATTCCGATTGCGTGGTCTCAGCAGCCGTTGCTTCGGCTTTGCTGGGTGTTGAAGGTGTTGATGTGTTCGGTTCGCAGGCGCCGAGTAACAGCGTAGCTGCCAGAGCCGATAGGGTGTAGGCCATTTTTTGCATAGCATATTTCCTAATTAATTATTATTGTTGGACGGGCGTTCAACAGGCGCGACCATCATCCCATAAACGGCGCGGAGGGTCGAGACAAGGCCGCCTTTTAACGCGGTGCAGGTGAAACCGCGTTAACCTTGCTCCAGTTTGGTAAGCGATTTCAATCGTGGTATTGATAAACCAATAGGGGATAGCTTTTAAGGTGGGCTATGTAGTTACGCCAATACATTTGGTTTTTCAATGTAAGGCCGCTAGGCGCTCAAGCTTGGTTTGATATATTTCTTTTTCGTCGGCTTTTAAGGCAATATCTTCAGCAGTTTGTAAATCCTCCGTTGCCTTCGCTTTCATGCCTAGGCTTGCGTAAATTTGGGCCCGTAAGTAGAAAAAGCGATGATCTTTGTCAAATAGCTTTATCGCTTTATTGACGTGAGCCAAGGCTTTTTCGTTATCGCTCTGCTGTTGGCTATCTAGGGCACGTTTGAATTGAAGATAAGGATTGCGCTTATGGAAGTTTTTCAGCGCCTGCTGGATTACTTCCGCTTCAGATTCGCGATCGCTGGTCTCGTAAATCCGCGCTAAATTGCTTGCGGCTACGGGTTCAAATTTTCCGAAGGATAGCGCGTGTTTAAAAGACGCCTCTGCAAGGTCTTTTTGATTCGTTCGATTATAGAGTACGCCTAAATTACTCCAGATAAAATGGGTGGTAGGGCTAAGCAGTATGGCTTTCTTGAAATAGAGAAATGATTCAGTAAAGGCTTGATTGTTCATGGCCTCTACGCCCCGGTTATTGTAATACAGCGCTTCGGCTTCGGCTTTGGAAAGTGTGCTTTGCTCGTAATTTTCGTTGTAGTCTTCCATATTAATGTCGACCACCATATCTTGATAATGCGGCAGTTTGACCAGTGCATTGACATGTCGGTAGTAGACTAATCGATTGCCATCTTGGAGGTCCCAAGTTGGCGGAATAGCGACATCATTGAGCTCTGCTTTTAAGCCAACTTCCTCGGCCATGCTTATAAATAACATGGTGAAGGACAGACAATTGGCTTCTCTTCTGGCAAAGGACTCAGCCGCGGTGTAGGTGGCGCTTGGGTTGTAATCCAAGCCAAGAGTATTGGGGTTCATAATGGCCCAAACGAGTTGCCTCAGGCGAAAGTGGGCACTCATGGTTTTGGGCGCGTAATGCTGTGCAAACAGCTTCATTTCATCGGTTAGCGCAAAGGGGTCTTCGTCGGGTAAGGTGAAATCGACATTTTCATTGAATGGCTTTTGGCTGAAGGCGTTACCTGCCAGCGCGCGCTTTAACAGTTCTGGCGACGTATCGGCGATGTCCGGTGTTGTTTGGCAACCAGCGATTAAACATAGGCACAAGCTGACAACTAGCTGACGGTAGTACATTGTCGCGGCTCCCTAACACTCTCGTATATTTCAACATAGCGAGACTTAGCCTCAATGTCATGGTTCATGCGATAGATGGCGCCTTAATTGCGATCATATTGATCGCGAGCGATGCGCTCTATGGCCCGTTATAGCTATTTGACCTAATGCCTTTGGTTTAGGGTAATAACGGGTGTTTCGTCTTGGGGTCTACTAAATCGGTTAAATCTAACGATTCGTCTTCCGGGTACAAGGTGCTGACCGTCAAGCGCGGTTCGGCCAGATAAGCGGCTGGGCCTAAGGCGCCGACCGTTTGGCTGACGTTGTAAAAGCGCTGTAATTTACCCGCATAGTTGATTTGTAAGCGATAGCTGGCCATGGGCTCGAGTTTTGCGGCTCGCTGGGCCCAATCGGCCGGGACATTTTTATGGGTTAAATAGCGCTCAAAGGTGGTTAAATCTCTGTCTGAGTTGCTCAGCATGGCGTTTTGCTTGAGCGCCATGAGGATCATGGAAAGGGTATCCTCCCAGCCAGTTAATAGGGTGCTGTCGCCCATTTGGGTGAATAGAAAGTCGTATAGGTTAGTTACTTTTTCGAGATTGCTGGCACCGATACGGGGTTGATAAAAATTGACCCAGGCCTGGTTGACCATAAGAATTTTGCCCGTGCTGTCGGTGAGCGCGGTGGGAAATGGGTTCAGTGCCTTGAGTGTTAAGCCCATGGCCTTGCGCAGCCAGCGTAGGTGGGTATCGTTGTAGTCTACCGCCGTTTCTTGCACATAAAAGCCGGCGGCGATGCGCAGGTGATTGCGGTCGCGCTCGCCGAGGTTGAGGGTCTTAGCAATTTCCTCCACCAGCGCTTCACTGGGGGCACTGGCGTGATTTTCGAGCCGGCTAATATGCCGAGGCGAGCTGCCGAGGCGTTCCGCCAACTCTTCTTGACTCAGCGTGTGAACGCCGCGCCAGAAGCGTAGAAATCGACCAAAGGCTTTTGAGTGAGTGGATTTGCTCATGGCTGACCTTACTTGTCTCCGCGCGGTTTAGAGCTGGGGTCTACCGGACACTCAATGTCATGGCTTGCCGGTCTAAACACGTCAATAATCTGGTTATATTAACGCAAATCGATAAGGCAGAGAGTTATGGTTGCACCTATCTTGAATGAACGCGATATCGCCTTTTGGTTATTCGAAGTGTTCGACGTTGAGAAACTAACACGCCGCGAGCGCTATCAAGACCATAACAAGGAGTCTTTCCTCGCTGCGGTGGAGTTAGGCCGCAAAGTGGCAGAAAAGCACTTCCTGCCGATTCGCCAAAAAGTCGATACCCATCAGCCAACCTTTGATGGTCAGCGCGTTAGCATGATTCCTGAAATTAAACCGGCTATCGACGCAGTAAATGCCTCGGGTTTGGCCTGCCCTTGTGCCGATTATGAAATGGGTGGCATGCAGTTGCCGCCAATTGTTGCCAGCGCCGCGACAGCCTATCTATCGGCTGCTGGTAGCACCACGCTTGGCTATACCAGTTTAACCAATGCTAATTGCAATTTGATTGAATCCCACGGCAGCGCCGAGCAAATTGCCAAATGGGTTGTGCCCATGCGAGAGGGGCGTTTCGCTGGCACCATGGCGATGACAGAGCCATCGGCCGGCTCCAGCATGGCGGATTTGAGTACCAGCGCGGTGCGGTGCGACGACGGCAGTTATCGGATAACCGGCAGTAAAATATTTATTTCCGGTGGCGATCACGAGCTGACAGACAATATCGTGCATTTAGTGTTGGCGCGGGTCAAAGGTGCGGCAAAAGGCATTAAAGGTATTTCACTTTTTATTGTGCCGAAGCTGTTGGTGAACGAAGACGGCAGCCTGGGCGAGCGCAATGATGTTCATTTAGCGGGTCTTTTCCATAAGATGGGTGGCCGAGGGCAAACTTCTTGCGCCCTAAGTTTTGGTGAGCGAGACGGCGCTGTAGGTTATTTGGTGGGCGAGGAGAATCAAGGGCTTCGCTATATGTTTCACATGATGAATGAAGCCCGTATTATGGTCGGCACCAGCGCTGCGGTAACGGCGTTAACGGGGTATCAATATTCATTGGATTACGCCAAAGAACGGCCGCAAGGGCGCTTGCCTTCGTCGAAAGACCCAGCCTCTGCACCGGTTAATATCATCAAACACCCCGACGTGCGGCGCATGTTGTTGGCGCAGAAAGCTTATGCCGAAGGTGCCTACTCACTTTGTCTTTTTGGCGCCCAGTTATCCGATGACGAGCGCACTGCAGAAACCCAGGCCGAGCGCGAGCAGGCACATTTGTTGTTAGACTTTTTAACACCCATGATTAAATCTTGGCCATCAGAATATGGCCCAAGAGCAAACAGCTTGGCAATTCAAGTGCTGGGTGGCCACGGCTATATTAACGAGCACCCAGTTGAAATGTTTTACCGCGACAATCGCCTGAATGCTATTCATGAAGGGACTTATGGCGTGCAGTCTTTAGATTTGTTAGCGCGTAAAGTGCCGATGAATAATATGGCCGGTTATCGCGCCTGTGTGGCGGCTATTGAAGCGACCATAGCGTTAGCAAAAGCACACAAGAATTTGCAGGCTTTCGCCGAGCAACTCACTGCCTGCCTCGCGGTCTTACAAACGACGACCCAGAGTTTATTAGCGGCGATGATGGAAAAGCCGATCGATCTGGCCTTGGCGAATTCGGTTAAATATCTCGAACTATTTGGCAATATCGTCATTGCTTGGATGTGGCTCAAGCAGGGCATCGCGGCGCAAACAGGTTTGGATGCTGCGCGCCACGAGGACGATCGCAATTTCTATTTGGGCAAGCTGCAAGCACTACGCTACTTTTTTAACGTCGAGTTGCCAGAAATTCACGCTTGGTCGGCATTGCTTTGCAACTTGGAGAGTAGTGCCTTCGATATGGAAGAGCGCTGGTTTTAACCCTAATGAATGATAATAATTGTAAGGAGTGATGCACTGTGAAAACCATTAATCGAACGGATATTGAACAATACGCGGGCTATCAGGCTGAGCCCAGCGCTTGGCATCAAGTCACTCAAGCACAGATCAATGCTTTTGCCGACTGCACCTTGGATCACCAGTTCATTCATGTAAACCCAGATGCCGCCGCAAAGACGCCTTTTGGCGCTACAATTGCGCACGGATTTTTATCCTTATCGATGCTCTCACATTTTGCCGAACAGTTTTCTTTAGTGATTGATGGCACGGTGATGGGCATTAATTATGGTTTTGATAAAGTGCGCTTTATCAACCCAGTGAAAGTGGGTAGCCGCATTCGCGCCCATGCGACAATACTCGATATTATTGAGAAGAGTCCTGGTCAATTTTTATCGCGTACGAATGTGAGCATTGAAATTGAAGGCGAGGAAAAGCCTGCACTGAGTGCTATTTGGCTCGGTATGCAAATCGTTGCTTGATGTAAAAATATTAATAGGGCGGGAATCGCCCGGCACAGGAGTTAGCCATGAGTATTGATTTTAACGGCCGTGTTGCCATTGTTACGGGTGCGGGAAATGGTTTAGGGCGCTCGCACGCACTGGAACTTGCCAAGCGCGGCGCCAAAGTGGTGATTAATGATTTGGGTGGTGCTCGCGATGGTAGCGGTGGCTCCTCTGAAGCCGCGAAAGCTGTGGTTGCCGACATAATTGCAGCGGGTGGTGAGGCTATAGCGCACGGCGCCAACGTGGCGAATTTTGATGAAGTCCAAGACATGGTTGCACAAACCATGGAAAAGTGGGGGCGCGTTGATATTCTAATCAACAACGCCGGTATCCTGCGCGATAAGAGCTTCGCAAAAATGGATTTGGCGGATTTTCGGTTAGTGATGGACGTGCATGTAATGGGCTCGGTTAATTGCACCAAAGCCGTGTGGGACATTATGCGCGAGCAAAACTATGGTCGCATTGTGATGACTACATCGTCCTCTGGCATGTACGGAAATTTTGGCCAAACTAACTATGGTGCAGCAAAAATGGCGGTCATTGGTTTCATGAACACCTTGGTGTTGGAGGGGCAGAAGAATGATATCCGGGTCAATTGTTTAGCGCCGACAGCGGCCACGCGAATGACCGAAGATATTATGCCGCCAGAAATTTGTGCCATGTTGCAGCCTGAAGCCGTTACCGCTGGCGCGCTAACGCTGTGCCATGACGATGCGCCGAATCGCATGATCTTATGTGCTGGCGCCGGTGGTTATGCGTCGACCCGTCTATTTGAAACGGACGGAGTATTTATTCCGCAAGATCAGCAGAGCCCAGAGACAGTACTGGAGCAGTGGGACGGTATTTGCGATATCGGCAATCAGGCTGAATTAGCCAGTGGCATGAAGCAATCAGAAAAGTTTTTGACCAAAGCGATGACTTACGTGCAAGCCAATAAATAATGAAAGGAAACGCACCATGAAAGAAGCCGTTATTGTTTCAGTTGCACGCACGCCGATTGGTCGCGCTTACCGCGGCGCATTTAATAATTTAGAGGCGCCGAGCTTGTCGTCTTGGGCGATCAAAGCCGCGGTTGAGCGCGCGGGGATCGAGCCTGCTGAAATCGATGATTGTGTCTGGGGCGCCGCGTTGCAGCAGGGGTCGCAAGGTTTTAATGTGGGCCGCCAAGTGGCCTTGGCGGCCGGTTTACCGGTGACTGTGTCGGGCATGAGCTTGGATCGTCAGTGCGCCTCGGGTTTAATGTCCATCGCCACAGCGGCCAAGCAAATTGTTGTCGATGGTGCGCCAGTGGTGCTCGCGGGTGGTTGCGAATCCATCAGCTTGGTGCAAAACGAGCACATGAATATTCACCGCATGGTAGATCCAATGGCCATCGCGCATGCGCCACATATTCATATGCCTATGTTAGATACCGCTGAAATTGTGGCGAAACGTTACAAGATTTCCCGGGACGCGCAAGACCAGTACGCATTGGAGTCGCAATTGCGCACGGCGAGAGCGCAAGCGGCTGGAAAGTTTGCCGATGAAATTGTGCCGGTGACCGCGACTAAATTGGTATTCGATAAAACCACCGGCGCAGCGACGGAAGAACAGGTGACACTGACGCAGGATGAGGGTAATCGTCCCTCGACCAGCTTGGACAGTTTGAATGGTTTAAAAGCGGTGCGCGATGGCGGTTCAATCACGGCTGGTAACGCTTCGCAGTTATCCGATGGTGCAGCGGCCGTTATTCTGATGGAGCGCAAGCTCGCCGAGCAGCGCGGCCTTGCACCGTTAGGCATCTATCGCGGCATGGTTGTTGCGGGTTGCGAACCGGATGAAATGGGTATTGGCCCCGTGTTTGCCATCCCCAAATTGCTCAAGCGCCATGGCTTAACCATTAACGACATAGGCTTATGGGAATTAAACGAGGCCTTTGCGGTTCAGGTTATCTATTGTCGCGACCAGCTGGGTATTCCCGATGAGCAGCTGAACGTCAACGGCGGTGCTATTTCCATTGGCCACCCCTACGGAATGAGTGGCGCGCGGATGGTGATGCATGCACTTATTGAAGGTAAGCGTCGCGGTGTTAACTATGTGGTAGTGACTATGTGTGTTGGCGGAGGTATGGGTGCGGCAGGTTTGTTTGAAGTTATTTAATAACTGCTAACGGCCATTAAGACTGCGCCTATATTTTTAGCGTTAATGTGTATGATTTAGAAGCCCCGGGTTGCTGTTGCATCCGGGGCTTTTTTGTCGATGCAGTTAGGGGTGCGGGCTGGCGTGACGAACCACGGCAGCGCAATCGATAGACTGAGCAAAAGCGCCATAAAGGGCCTGACTATTTTGTTGTAATCGACTGCTGCAAAAGGCATCCGCAACCGGTGATTGCTGATGAATTAAGCTCGATGCTTGCAAACATAATGCTAAGCGCTCCATGAAATAGCGCCCGTGATTCAAGATGTCTACGCCAGCTTGGCTGAACTGTTGACGAGTTTGGTTTAGGTAATGTCGTAACAGTGGTTGATCGCTGGCAGCATTGGCTACTTCAGACCAAACAGCGTCAAGGCACTGCGGGCTTTTAGTGATAATACGCATGAGATCTAAGCATTGAACATTGCCACTGCCTTCCCAGATTGCATTGATGGGCGCTTCTCGATATAAACGCGCGAGTGGGCCGTCCTCCATCACGCCCATGCCGCCCATGCATTCCATCGCTTCATAGGCGTGACCGGGAGTGCGTTTGCAAATCCAGTATTTTCCCACCGCTGTGCCAATGCGCAATAATTGTTGTTCGAGTTCGTTGCTGGGGTTATCTAAGGCTTTTGCCATACGCAATGTTAACGCCAGAGATGCGTCACTTTCCAATGCTAAATCTGCGAGTACTTGACTCATCAATGGTTGGTTCACTAAGTGCGCGCCAAATACTTGCCGGCGCTCGGCGTGGTGAATAGCTTGCGCTACGGCGGCGCGCTGGCCGGCGCTAGAGCCGATCATACAGTCAAAGCGCGTTAACGAAACCATTTCTAAAATATTCGCCACGCCACGGCCTTCATCGCCAATAAGCCAGCCGAGTGCGCCGCGCAGTTCTGCCTCCGACGAGGCGTTGGAAACATTGCCCATTTTATTTTTTAGCTGTTGAATTTGCAGCGGGTTTTTACTGCCGTCTGGGCGCCAGCGGGGCACTAAAAAGCACGACAGCCCACCCGTGGCGTAGGCCAGCACTAGGAAGCCATCGCTCATAGGGGCAGACACAAAATATTTGTGACCGACTAATTCATAAAGCTCTCCCGCACCTGGCTGGCCGACCGGATAAGCCTTGGTGCTATTGGCTCTAACATCCGAGCCGCCTTGCTTCTCGGTCATGGCCATACCAAGGGTGAGGCCACTTTTTTCTTGCCAGGGTTTATTGCTGGCATCGTAACGAGAGGATTGAATGAGTGGCTGCCAAGCCTGCGCAACCGCAGGCTGCTTACTTAGGGTTGGGTGACTGGCAAAGGTCATGGTGATAGGGCAGCCATGGCCCGCTTCAACTTGTGCTTGTAAGTAATATTTTGCCGCGCGAAATTGATGGGCATTGGCCGCTTGTGTCATCCAGGGTGAGCTATGCAGTTGCTGCTCGATAGCCGATTGCATTAATTGGTGGTAGCTGGGGTGAAACTCAACGGCGTCGATGCGTTTGCCAAAGCGGTCGTGGGTTTTAAATTGGGGTTTGTTTTGATTGGCGAGATGGCCTAGATAAAGGTATTCAGCGCTGCCACACAGCTGGCCAAAAGCATTGAGGGATTGTTTGTGTGAATCATTAAAATGCTGAGTCGCTTGAATCAGTGCGCGATCGTGTTGAAAGCTGTTGTAGTTTTCTAGCGCTCCGGATTGATTTTCAACAACGTGGGTGTCTGCCAAGAACGCGTGCGTGGTGTTATTTTCCATGGGCTTCTCCTTGACCTAAACCCCGTAGGCAAAAGGCCACTAAGGGCTGAGTGGCGAGTCGGTTGATGATTTTATGATTGGCTTGGTGCAGTACGGCCTCTGCCATGGCGCCAACAATGGCGACGGCGGCGAGCATAGCGGGCTGTTGCGTAAATTCCTTGTTGTTGATACCCGTCTCAATCACTTGCGCAAAGCGCTCAGCCCAGATGCCGCGGTAGCGTAACCGTGCGCTTTCCACGGCTGGGGATACGGGTTCGGCAATAAGGGCGTAGGCAAGCTTTGGGTTGGCCAGTGCTCGTTCGCAGAATGCACTTAACAGCATTTCTATTTTTACCGACGCGGCAGCGGTGTGATTTACCGAGTCAAAAACGGCGGCTATCTCGCGCTCTGTTGCACGCTCGAAAATGGCGACGGCGAGGGCGTCTTTATTGTCGAAATAGCGATACAGGTTACCGCTGGCCATACCTGCTGCGGCTGTGACCTTGCTGATGGATAAGTTTTGAAAACCAGACTTTGCCACCAGTTGATGGCCCTTGTGTAAAAGATTTTCTAGGTTGGCCTGTCTGAGCTGGTCGGTGTGTTCGGTCGCTTGGTATGCCATAAAGTGAACCTTGATTCATTTTATGACATTTAAGCAATATCTTGCTGGGAGTGCAATTGGCGTTTGGTTATAAGCCTGTCTTACAAGAATAAAAAAAGGGATAGCAACGCTATCCCTTTAAACATCTAGCCTGTAACACGTTGGTTATTGAGAGTTTATTTATTCGCCCGCTGGGTTATACACCCAGATCATATTGTTTTCATGATTTGAGGTGTCTTCGCCAATGATCACACGGCCATCGTCCAACACCAATAAGTTATCGGGGTTGCTGATGCCACTGGTTGCGCAGGCGTTGGCCGCTGCAGTTGAATCGTAGGGGCCGCCGACAACCACGGGTTCCATGCGGCTAGTGTTGTAGCTAGCATCTAAGCCGAGCCGATAAACCACACCGCACTTGTTTTCTGTTAACTGAATGTCGCCGCTGGTGTCAGACATACCCTTGGCTACTTCCGACATGGCGACATACATGAAAGGTACGGTATTGGCCGCTACGCCGTGGTAGTTAATGTTGATACCTTCCATTTTGCGGAATTCGGTGGTGGCGCCTTTAGCCGCGGCGGCTTTTAACGATTCCAAGAAGGCATAGCGATCGTCACCGGTGTTGTTGTCTGCCCAGTCTTGAATTTCTGCGTCTGTGATATAGCTAGTGGCACCGTCCACATAGTCGGTTTCATCAATGCCGTCGTAATCGGCAATCCAGGTGGCGAGTTGCGCATTGGTGGCACTGCCAAGTTCAATCCAGCTGATATTCATACCGGCGCGTGCGGTGTCTGAGGTTGCATCTTGGGTGACTTTTGCGGCATACAAGGTGCCCGCGCTTAGATCACCAGCGTTAGTGGCAACGAATTTGTAAAAGGCTTTATTGGTACCGTCGTCGGTTAGGTAAACGGTTTTTTGATCGGGCATGACCACCGCGTTTTCATGAGCCATGCGACCTAGGGTGAAGTGTTTTACCGGCACGGGGTTGGCTGATGTTGGATTGGTTATTTCGACGATATAGCCGTAGTGGTAAGGGTTGGGGTAGGTGCCCGCGAGATAATCTTGCAACAGTTTTACATCGTTATAGCCTGGGTAGCCAGAGGTGTAGCTGCTGTCGTTCCAGTGCGCGGTATTTTCAGCTTCATAATTTTCTTCTGACACTAAAGGTGTGCCCCAGGGTGACAGCGTGCCAAAGCAGTTGATCAATGTACCGAGAACGCCACTGAAGTCGACATTCATGACGTCGCTCACAGACCAACTGCCTTCGTCGGCGCGCGCTACATTCATGCGGCTAACGGCGCCGGGGCGATCTTCCCAGCTGGTGAATAAATACCCTTCCGAACCGTCGGCATTGCTGGCCACGAAGGCGTTAAAATCTGGATCTTGTGATTGCTTTAATGCGGCGGATTCGTCGCCATTATTGATTGAGCCTAAACCAAAAGGCAGTGCACCTTGGTAAGTGTCGCCGGCGCGACCGAGTACCTTGTAGCTGCCAATGGCAAGGTTCACTTGTTTTGCTTCTGCGGCGCCTGAGGCGGGTGCGGACACGGCGGCTAAGCGAGGATCTAGTTGATCTATATCGAAGCCTTCGATGACGCCAACAGCGGCGTTGTTTTCGGGGGCATCAAGCGTATCGGAAGGGTGCTGCACGTTAAAAAATAATTCGCCGTTGTCGGTTTTAAATAGGCCGGTAATCTCAGCGCCCAAGGGTACTGTGGCCAAACGGGTCAAGCGTGGAGCTGCGATTAAATCTACGCCGTTGCTGCCGTCAGTGCCGTTCGCACCGTCGGCGCCATTCTGACCATCTTTGCCATCGTCACCACAACCGCTGAGTGCAGCTGTTATGGCGAGTGCCAGTAGTGTTTTATGTTGAAAGTTCATGGTGTCTCCCTAAGTGTATCGACATTAGTTATTTGATGTGCTGAGTGTTACGTTTGGTAAACTTTTAGCGCGCAACCGTTTCTTGCGTGGTTTTTTGTGCGCTGGTTGAGGGCCAGTTCAAGCGGATGTCCCAGCCTCTAACGCGGTGTTCAGCATTGAGTGGTGCTATGCTTTCATCCACGGTTTTTAATACATTTTCGGCCGGTAGCCAGTTAGCATCGCGACCAAAGATAAAGCGTTGGGTGCGCACCAAATGGGTGTAGGCTTTATTGAGTTGCAACGCTCTTTCCGGTGACGGCGTGATCAATTGATAAACGTCGGCCTGTTTAATCTCGGCGAGTTTTAACGACCCATCGGCGTTGAACCAACGCGCCTGCATTTCTTGGTTCTGACGGAACTCATCGCCGCCACCGACGCGCTTTAAGTAGTCGAGAATTTCCGGTTGATCTGAATTGAGATTGGGCGCGTCCGGCATACCTTTTAAATCTATGTAGCCCCAGCCTTCGCGACCGGTAACTTTTCGCCCAAAGGCAAAGGTTTGGTCGATGGTGCTGCCAATGGCTGAGTGGCAGCCCATGCACGCCATGGTTTCTTCAGTGGTTTGTGGTCTCAGTGAACCCTGTGCATCTTCAATAAAACCGGTGAGCATCCAACCAAAGTTGTTGTCCATACCTTGGTCGCGGTGATTGACAAAATAGGGTAGCTCTTCATCGACTTTTTCTTTGCGTTCGCGCCGGTAACGATTATCGATTTCCGATTCGCTTAAACTGCGAATTTTTTTCATGTAGCGCAACTCTTTCATGCGCGTTGATGGGCCAATATCGCCGGCCTCGGACACGCCTACATAGCGAACGCTATGTAAAAATTCGGTGCCAAGGGGGTATTGCTGGGGTGTTACGGCTTGATCTTTGGCGTCGCCAAAGTAATAGCCTTGATAAACTAACTGATCTACGGCTGTGTCAAATTTTTTGTCGCCATTGATATCAATCTGATAGTGCACTTCGTTGAAAGGCGGGACGCTGATTGTATCAAGCGACTGGATGCTCATTTCAAGGAGTGATAAATTCAACCAGTAAATACTTGGGTCGTCGTGACCATCGTGCTGATAGAAGGCAGCTGGCAGGCGTATGATCACATCATCTGTCGAACCGTTCGTGGGCCAAAAGGTGCTTGGGAAAGGTTTGTAATTAAAGGCGACCCAATGGCTGCCATCTTTCGCCAATCCGTTTTCAGAGAAGGCTTGCTGAGGGTTTGCGTAGTGGGCAAGATCGGGTAGATAGCCCTGCCAGTTGTTTTCTTTTAAATGTTGTCTTAAGGGGTTGTAATTGTCGGTGTTAATGTAATCTAGAATGGCGCTATCTGAGATGTTGTTGACGTAGTCTTGGCGATCTTCAAATAAATTTTGCCACTGATTATTCATGCCAATATCAGAAAAAAGATAGGTGCCTTGCAGGGCAGCATCGTCGAGTTTATTCATGCGATAGGCGGCATGGGTATCTTTTGTATAGGCTTGATGGCATACGTAGCAAGGGTTGTAGCGCTGCTCTGTTTTGGTATAACACTGTGGCGGAATAGGTGCTTCGCGATTAAATAACCGATCGTCTGGCGTGTAGACAAGCTGTTGGCCCACGGCTGGGAAATCCTTAAAAGTATTTTTTTCCCCGCTGGAATTTTCTCCGCAGGCGAACAGCGTGGTGGCCAACAGACCCAGCGTAAAAGTTCTTGCGACTAACGACATGGTTAACCCTCTATTTGGTGGGGCTAATCTAGAGCAGCTTTGTGTCAAACATTTGTTGGTTTAATGGCAGTTAGATGACAGTTTTGTGTCTTGATTGATGCCTTTGAGGTAATCTAATTTTTATACGTTTAGTCTGGTTAACGAATAAGAATAAGGAAGAATTTATGCGGCAATTATTATTAGGTTTATCCATGGGGTTGGGTATTGTTATCACGCAATTTTCCATGGCACAAAGTTTTCGCCTAGTGGATCAGTCGGAGTTACTTTATTTACACCTAGATTCGGGCTTGGTTGTGGTCGAGTTAAATGGCATTTATGCACCGAATACCGTGGCAAGAATAAAAGCATTAGCGGGCGCAGGTTTTTACAATGGTAAAATGTTTTATCGGGTTATCGACGGCTTTGTTGCACAAGGTGGCGCCAACGATGAAGCGCCGGATCCCAACTATCCACCCTTACCAATGGAAGCTAAGCGCATGGTCGCGCCGACAGACGCTATAACCTTGGTGCCATCACCTGATTTGTTTGCCGCCTTTACTGGCTTTAAGCACGGCTTTGCCGTCGGTCTCGATGCCGACAAAAAACGCAGTTGGTTGCTGCATTGCCCTGGTAGTTTAGGTATGTCGCGGGCGAATGAGCCCGATTCGGCAACAACGGATTTTTATATCGTTATCGGGCAGGCGCCGCGCTATTTGGATGGCATTATGACGGTGTTTGGGCGAGTGATTTGGGGCATGGATAAGGTGCAGCAAATCATTCGCGCCGATGTAACAGGCTCTGGTATTATCGCAGCCGATAAGCCGCAAACAAAAATACGCTGGGCGGCTGTTGGTGCCGCGCTACCTAAGACTCAGCAACTGGCGTTGATGGTAGAAGAAACCCAGGGCAAGTTGTTTGAAGAGAAGCTTATCGATCGCCTAGAGCGACCCCAAGCGTTTTTTTATGAAAAGCCTCCAAGGGTATTGGATGTTTGCCAGATCCCGCTGCGGGTTAAACTAGCGAACTGACCAAGCCAAAGCTGGACACAAACAGCAAGACAATTCCGAGCCAGCGATAGAATATGCGCGCGTCGGTTTGCAGCAATTTGTCGTGTAAACGCGATCCGAGTTGGTGGCCTATGGCTGCACAAGGTAACAACCAAATATGTTGCAGGAGTTGTAAATCGATGCCAGCCCACAGGAAGGCCGCCATTTTAATGCTCACCAGAATAAACCAGAGCGCGAACAGCGTGTTGCGTAATTGCTCGCGCGCCACGTGGGTGGCAAACACGGCAACAATTAACGGCGCGCCGATGAGCGATGTACCGCTGACGTAGCCGCCGAGCATGAGTAGCATGACGTCCATCCACGGCTGTTTACTGACAAAGGGTTTGTTGAAAATATAGCTCAGGGAGTAGAGCAGAACGATGGCGAAAATAATGCCGGTCATAATGTGATTAGGCAGGGCCAGCAGACCAAAAACCCCAATCAGTTTTGGAACCAGCATAATCAGGAGTGCTCTACCGAGATAGGGCCAAGCGACGCTTGAGGCGCTGCCCGTATCCACCTGCGCTGCCTTGCTACTGCGCCCCTGCCAGAGTGTGAGCGCACTAAACACCAAGAGATGTACCGCAATGATCGGTAAGTACACGAGTGGCCGGTTGTCGATCAGCAGTAAAAACGGCAGCGACAGCACCGCGCCGCCAAAGCCTAAGCCCGAGCGCACGAAACCGCTCCAGATAAATATGAGTGCAATGCCGATATGGGCTAGGGGACTTAACTCGGGAAAAAACATAATTGGCCGACGCTTTTTACAGGTTAGGTGTGTCGTTTACCGGCTTTTTTAAGCGCCTTTTGTGCCTCTTTTTCCGCTTCTAAGGCGGCTTTGCGGGCGCGCTCTGCCGCGATTTCTTCCAGCTCTGCACCAATCACCTCTGGGCTCTCCAACGTAATTCTACCTAGGCGCCCAGCGCGGAAATCGGAGATGAGAATCTCCCCAGCTTTGTAGAAGTCCACTTGATTGGCTTTCATGCCGCCACGGCGGGTGCAGATGGCGCTTAACAAGCCATGGGTATCCTTGGGTAGCTGTTTGAGCGAATAGCGCTCTTGCAGGCCGGCGGGGTAATGGGCCATGAGAAATTCGCCCAAGTATTCGCCTAGGTCTTCAAAATCGATGACGGTATTTTTAATCGCGCTGGTGGCCGCTAAGCGAAAGCCTGTGTTGTCGTGTTCGAGTTTGGGCCAGAGCATGCCGGGGCTATCAAATAAAATCACACCATCGGGCAGGTTAATTTGCTGCTGGGCTTTGGTAACCGCGGGTTCGTTGCCGGTTTTGGTTGCCGGTCGGCCGGCCATGGTGTTGATAAAGGTGGATTTTCCCACGTTGGGGATGCCCGCCACTAACACATTGATGGTGCGATTTTGCTCGGCTTTGCTGGGCGCTAATTTTCGACACAGCTCCGGTATAAGGCTCTTTAGCTTACCGGGGAAGCGCAAATCTACCGCCAGCGTACGGGTATTGCTGTCTTGTTCGAAGTGAGCTTGCCAGCGGGTGGTCAGTTCGGGATCGGCTAAATCGTCTTTGCTGAGCAGCTTGATGACGGGCTTATCGCCGGCAGCCTCGGCAATGACGGGGTTTTGGCTCGAGTGGGGTAGGCGAGCATCGAGTATCTCTACTAATACGTCGATTCTAGGCAGCAGTTCAATCATCTGCTTGCGCGCTTTGTGCATGTGCCCTGGGTACCACTGAATACTCATGTTTCGGCTCTTTGAGGGTCGATAGAATTGGCTGGGAATTTTACCGGTAATTTACCCGCAAGGCGAACCAGTGCGACTATACTTTGGAGTCGACCTTGGAGGTGAGAGTGCAGTTGGGGATTAAACACGGGCTTGCGGTATTGGCCATAGCGGCACTTCCCACCACATGGGTGATGGCACAGGTTAATGACTACGGTGTAACGCCGGCATTGCTTGCTTGGGTGCAAGGTCAATGGGGTGAAGCAGCTAAGGCGCGGGTAGAAGCCTGGCCTAAGGCTATGCAGGAAACCAATCAACTTCAGCCTGACGAGCTAGAAAAATTGATCCGCGCCAATGATTTTTTTAACCAAGTGCGCTGGCTCAGCGATCAGGAGCATTGGGCCAAAGAAGACTATTGGGCCACGCCTATTGAAACCCTTGCCACCAATGCCGGCGACTGTGAAGACTTCTCCATCGGCAAATATTTCACCTTGCATTACACCCAGCTAGACCCCAATAAATTGCGCATCACTTATGTGAAGGCTTTGGAATACAACCAAGCGCATATGGTGTTGGCTTATTATCCGAGTCCGAGCGCGGAGCCGCTAATTCTCGATAACATCAATAAAACGATTTTGCCTGCGTCGCAGCGCACCGATTTATTCCCCATTTATAGTTTTAATGGTGATGGCTTGTGGTTGGCAAAGTCGCGAGATAAAAAATTAACTGGCGATAGTGAAAAAAGTTTGCCGCAGTGGCGTGAAGTTAACGAGCGCATGCTGCGCGAGGCGGCGATTGAATAAAAACGTTACGCTTTGATGCTCTAGGCTGGCGAAAGCTGCGTCGGTCGTGCCAACGCAGCTTGGCTTGTTAGACTTTAAAGCGAGCAATTAACGAGGTGAGTTCCGAGGACGTGGCATCGAGCCTGTTGGCAATTTCGGTCGAGCGACGGGCAGCAGAGTGAGCGTTTTGCGCCAGTTCAGCCATGCCGGTTACATTTCTGCTTATTTCTTCTGAGGCATAACTCTGCTCTTCCGCAGCCGTCGCAATTTGCGTATTCATATCGCGAATGCGCGACACAGCGTCGGTGATAGCGCGAATCGAATCGCCTGCTTGGCCCGCTAAATCGACGGTTGCATGGGTTTTGTCTTGTCCATCGCGCATGGCGCGCACCGCCGTGGCGGCGCCACTTTGTACGGTTTCGATGATGGTTTGAATTTCCGCGGTAGACTCTTGCGTGCGTTGTGCTAGGCCGCGTACTTCATCGGCCACCACGGCAAAGCCTCGACCTTGTTCACCGGCGCGGGCGGCTTCAATGGCTGCGTTAAGTGCCAGTAAGTTGGTTTGTTCGGCAATGCCTTTTATCACGCCGAGTACCGTGCCAACACTCGAGGTATCTTGCTCAAGCTTATCCATGGCTTGGGCAATTTTTACCACTTCTTGCGACAGGTTATTAATCGCGCTCATGGTTTGATCCATCACATTAAGCCCCGCTCGCGCATTGGTGTCGGCAGCTTGAGCGGCCTCCGCAGCACCTGCTGCGTTGCCAGCAACCTCCTGCACAGTCGCGCTCATTTCACTAATGGCGGTCGATACTTGGTCGGTGTAGTGTTCCGTTTTACCCGTGTGTTGCGAGATTTCGGAGGCTGTCTCATTGATGTTTTCAGACGCAATCGATAATGAATTGGAGGCAGTTTGCACCGCAGAAATAATGGCGACAATTTCAGATCGCATGGTTTCGAGGTTGCGCGTGAGTTGGCCGATTTCATCGCTACGACTACTCATCAGCGCGTGACTGAAGTCGCCGCGGCCGAAGCGGTTGATGTCTTGCATCATGCCGTGAATGGGATTGATGATGTTGCTTTTCAGCGTGACCCACAGTGCTATTAAAATGACAGCAGCGCCGGTTAGCAATGAAAACACGGCAATTGTGCTTACCCGTTCGGCTTGCACATTAAGTTCTATGGAATCTTTTTGTACCAGCTGTGCAATTTGCTCGGAAGCTTGGTCTAACAATCTCGCCGACTCTCGATCAATACCTTTGACGGCTTCATCACCTACGGTGGGATTGAATTCGCTAAAAACAAAATCTTCGAAGCCTTTGTTGTAGGCGATAAACATAGCCTTGTGGGCATCTCGAAATTGCTCTACTTGATTGCGAAAGGGACTGCCATTCATGGCTTGTTCAAGCGATTTGGCTTGATCTTGAATCAGTGCTTGTTGGTCTTTAAAGCGCTGCCAGTATTTTACGCGGTCGGCCTCATTTGTGCCCCGTAAGAGAACGTTCTTCCACTCTTGCACCTGAATTTTAAATTCATAGTTAAGGTTGCTGATGCCGCGTTCATAGGATACTTGTTGAGCCATGATTGAGCGGTACCCATCGATACTATTGCCCAAGCTCGATACAGTATATTCTGCTACAAGAACCATCACTAATAGACCTGCCCCTACCAGCGACATGAGCCTTGTTTGCATACTGCCAGTCAGCCAATTCATGGTTTCTCCACTGCTTTGAAATGTTCTAAAAAAATACTTTTAAATAGTCGAAACAACTATAGAAGCTGTCTAGCCTCCGTAAGTATATGCAAGATATCGGCAGCTGCTGAAAAACTTAAAGGTAAGAGGGGGGATTCAGGGGTTGATAAGGAAAATAAAAAGGGCCGCAGAAGCGGCCCTTTTTATGAAAGATTTGTGACAGTGGAGAATTACCAGCCCGTCAATTCTTTCAGCGCTGCACCGATGTCGGCCAAACTGCGAACAGTTTTAACGCCTGCATCTTCAAGGGCTGCGAACTTCTCGTCAGCGGTGCCTTTACCGCCCGCGATGATGGCGCCGGCGTGGCCCATGCGCTTACCGGCAGGTGCAGTAACACCGGCAATGTAAGATACAACAGGCTTAGTCACGTTAGCTTTGATGAACGCTGCCGCTTCTTCTTCAGCAGAGCCACCAATTTCGCCGATCATAACGATAGCTTCGGTTTTTGGATCGTCTTGGAACAACTTCAAAATGTCGATGAAGTTAGAGCCAGGAATTGGATCGCCACCAATACCTACACAAGTAGATTGGCCGAAACCGTAGTCTGTCGTTTGCTTAACAGCTTCATAGGTCAGGGTGCCTGAACGCGACACGATACCTACTTTACCTGGCAAGTGAATGTGACCAGGCATGATGCCGATCTTACATTCGCCTGGGGTGATAACGCCTGGGCAGTTCGGGCCGATTAAGGTAACACCTAGCTCGTCCACTTTAACCTTGGCATCCAGCATATCTAAGGTTGGAATACCTTCGGTGATGCACACGATCAATTTAATACCGGCGTTAGCCGCTTCTAGGATGGAATCCTTACAGAAAGCTGCTGGTACGTAGATTACCGAGGCTTCAGCGCCTGTGGCTTCTACGGCTTCGCGCACGGTGTTGAACACGGGCAGGCCTAAATGCGTTTGACCGCCTTTACCAGGCGTTACACCGCCAACCATTTTGGTGCCGTAAGCAATGGCCTGTTCAGAGTGGAAAGTACCCTGTGCGCCAGTGAAGCCTTGACAAATAACCTTGGTATTTTTGTTAATTAAAACGCTCATTATTTGCCTCCCGCTGCTTTAACAACTTGTTGTGCAGCATCGGTTAAGCTGGTGGCGGCGATGATGTTCAAACCGCTTTCGCTCAGTACCTTAGCACCCAGTTCTGCGTTGTTACCTTCTAGGCGAACAACAACGGGTACCTTAACGCCCACTTCTTTAACTGCGCCGATAACGCCTTCTGCAATCATGTCACAGCGAACGATGCCGCCGAAAATGTTGATCAGAACCGCTTCTACAGCATCGTCAGATAAAATAATCTTGAATGCTTCGATAACGCGCTCTTTGGTTGCGCCGCCGCCAACGTCTA
This sequence comes from Simiduia litorea, assembly GCF_042853465.1. Classification (GTDB taxonomy): domain Bacteria; phylum Pseudomonadota; class Gammaproteobacteria; order Pseudomonadales; family Cellvibrionaceae; genus Simiduia; species Simiduia litorea. Next base: position 1,628,546 of record NZ_AP031497.1, read on the forward strand.
GGAAGTTAGCAGGCTTGCCGCCGTGCAGCTTAACGATGTCCATGGTGCCCATCGCTAGGCCCGCGCCGTTAACCATACAGCCGATGTTGCCTTCGAGTGCAACGTAGTTAAGTTCCCACTTGGCCGCATTAGCTTCGCGCGCATCTTCCTGTGAAGGATCGTGCATGGCTTTGATTTTTGGCTGGCGGTACAGGGCGTTGCCGTCGATGTTGATCTTGCCATCTAAGCAGTGCAGGTTGCCTTCTTCGGTAATAACCAGTGGGTTAATTTCCAACAGGGCGAAATCGAAGTCTTGGAACATTTTGGCAAGGCCCAAGAAAATCTTGGTGAATTGCTTAATTTGTGCCGCGTTTAAGCCCAACTGGAAAGCTAAATCGCGCGCTTGGTAGGGCTGAGCGCCTACTAAGGGATCGATAACGGCTTTCAGAATTTTTTCTGGGGTTTCTTCGGCTACTTTTTCAATTTCCACGCCGCCTTCAGTAGAGGCCATGAAAACGATGCGACGGCTTGAACGGTCTACTACCGCGCCTAGGTACAGCTCTTGCGCGATGTCGGTGCAAGACTCAACCAGAATGCATGAAACGGGCTGGCCCTTTTCATCTGTTTGGTAGGTTACTAGGTTGTTGCCCAGCCATTTTTTCGCGAAATCTTCGATTTCTTGCTTGCTAGAAACCAACTTAACGCCGCCCGCTTTACCGCGGCCACCAGCGTGAACCTGTGCTTTAACTACCCACTTGTCGCCACCGATTTCGGCGGCGGCTGCTACAGCCTCGGCAGGTGTAGTTGCTGCTACACCCTTGGATACCGGGAGACCGTATTCGGCAAATAGTTGCTTTGCCTGATACTCATGCAAATTCATGATGTCATTCCACTTTGTGCGATTGCTTTATGTTGCAGACCTTCGCCTACAGATGTTCATAACCACAATACGCTGTACCTGTGATGGCCAACTCGCTAGGCAAGTTAGCCCCCTTTAAAACCCCGAAGGGCTCAATACGCCGTATTGTTATTATTTGCGCTTTTTGCGGTTGGCGATGTGAATGGCGTGACCATTCACGGCCAGTGCCGCTTCTTTAACCGCCTCTGAAAGAGTCGGGTGACCAAAGATTGTCATGCCGATATCTTCAGCACTCGAACCAAACTCCATAGCGATGGCAACCTGCTGAACCAAATCGGCGGCAGATGGACCAACAATGTGCGCACCCAATACCCGATCGGTATCGGCGTGAGCCAAAATCTTAACCATACCCGCCGTTTCATTGGCAGCCATAGCGCGGCCACTGGCGGCGAAGGGGAATACACCTACGTTGTAGGGCTCACCGTCGGCTTTAAGCTGCTCTTCGGTTTTACCAACCGAAGCTACTTCTGGGTGGGTGTAAATAACGTTGGGAATAATATCGTAGTTAACAATGGCTTTTTGGCCAGCGATACGCTCGGCAACCACAACGCCTTCTTCACTGCCTTTGTGCGCCAACATTGGGCCGCGTACGACGTCGCCAATCGCCCAAACGCCTGGGGCGCTGGTGGAGCATAAGTCATTCACGTAGATGAAGCCGCGCTCATCCAAGTTTACACCGCTGTCGGGTGCCAACAAGTTCTGGGTGAATGGGCGACGACCCACACACACGATCAACTTGTCGAAGACTTCTTTCTGCTCTTTGCCATCGGCATCGGTGAAGTTCACGGTCACGGTTTTCTTTTTGCCTTTGCCAGACACTTCTGAGCCGGTCACGCGGCAGTTCAAGCGGATATCTAAACCTTGCTTGGTGAGAATTTTGTTAGCTTCTTTGGCGATTTGTTGATCCATCATGGCCAAGAAGTTTGGCATGGCTTCAAGCAGCACCACTTTTGAACCCAAGCGGTTCCATACTGAACCCAACTCCAAGCCGATAACACCTGCGCCTATAACACCGAGACGCTCGGGTACGGCTTCAATTTCTAAGGCGCCGGTTGAGTCGAGGATCACGTCGTTGTCGACAGGAGCAACAGGGATGTTCACGGGAATAGAACCCGATGCAAGAATCACGTTATCGGCAGACAAGGACTGCACCTTACCGTCGTGTCCAGTGACTTCCACAACGCGATTGGCCAATAATTTACCGGTGCCGTAGAAAGAGGTCACGCCGTTGGCTTTGAATAAGCCGGCGATGCCGCCAGTCAATTGCTTAACGATACCCGCTTTGCGCGCGATCATGGAGGGCACATCAATTTTTACATCTTTGGTGCTGATGCCGTGGATACCCAAGTCATCTTTGGCTTCGTGGTATTTGTAGGAGCTGTCGAGCAGTGCCTTAGAGGGAATGCAACCTACGTTTAGGCAGGTGCCGCCGTTAACACCTTGACCTTCGGCATTCTGCCACTTTTCTACACAAGCCGTTTTTAAACCTAACTGTGCGGCACGAATGGCGGCTACGTAGCCCGCAGGGCCCGAACCGATCACGATAACATCAAATTTTTCAGACATTTTTTGTCCTCAATACTGAATAAATGATGGGGAGCAGAGCTCCCCGAGAAACCAATAAACCTGCGCGTTAAATCTCTAATAAAATACGCGCTGGGTCTTCAATCATGTCTTTGATGGCAACTAGGAACTGCACAGCATCTTTACCATCAATTAAACGGTGATCATATGACAGCGCCAAGTACATCATCGGGCGAATTTCCACCTTACCGTTGACGGCCATAGGGCGATCTTGAATCTTGTGCATACCCAAAATAGCGGTCTGTGGCGGGTTCAATATAGGTGTTGACATCAATGAACCGAAGGTGCCGCCGTTAGTAATGGTGAAGGTCCCGCCTATCATATCATCCATACCTAGCTTACCGTCGCGGGCGCGCAGGCCGAAATCGCGAATGGTGTTTTCAACATCGGCTAAGCCCATGTTTTCGGTGTTGCGCAGTACCGGTACTACCAGGCCTTTTTCCGTGGATACCGCTACGCCAATGTCTTGGAAACCATGATAAACCACGTCGTTGCCATCGATGGAGGCGTTAACGGCGGGGAAGCGACGCAGGGCTTCGGCTGCCGCTTTGACGAAGAAGCCCATGAAGCCTAAGCGGGTACCGTTGTGCGACTTTTCGAAGGCTTCTTTGTACTTTTTGCGCAATTCCATCACCGGGCCCATATCCACTTCGTTAAAGGTGGTGAGCATGGCGGTGGTTTGGCTTGCTTCCAACAAGCGCTCGGCGATACGTGCACGCATGCGTGACATAGGAACGCGTTTTTCTGTGCGCTCGCCAACGGGCATCGCAATACCGGCGCTAGCAGCAGCTGCTTTAGCGGGCGCGGCCGGTGCAGCAGTGGCGCCTTTCAGGTGATCGATAACGTCGCCTTTGGTCACGCGGCCGCCTTTGGCTGAACCATCAACGGCGCTTACGTTGACGTTGTTTTCATCCGCCATTTTCCGAGCCGACGGGTTAACCAACTTCTCGTTGCTTGCGGCTGCCGGTGCAGTTGCTGCAGCAGCTGGAGCCGCAGCACCGGCTGCTGGTGCGGCGCCTTCAACCAAGCGAGCAATGACTTCGTTGCTTTGAATAGTGTCGCCTTCTTCCCTTAAAATCTCAGCCAATACGCCATCGGCTGGCGCGACGACTTCTAACACCACTTTGTCGGTCTCGATGTCTACGATAAGTTCGTCGCGGCTAACGGCTTCACCGGCTTTCTTGTGCCAAGTGGCGATGGTGCCGTCAGGTACTGATTCTGGAAACTGTGGAGCTTTAATTTCGATACTCATTGTTTTTTTCCTTAGCCTTGGCCAAATCTGTAAGTGACTGTTACTTAACAGTCAGCGCGTCATCGATAAAACGGTTTTGTTCTTCAAGGTGCGTAGACATGTAACCCGCCGCCGGAGCGGCAGAGGCTTCGCGGCCAGCAAAGTTCAAATACGCCTTAGGTGCGATATTTGAAATCACACGACGCATATGATGTTGGCTGGAATACCAAGCACCTTGGTTCATAGGTTCTTCCTGACACCAAACGAAGTCAGTGAGCTTGCTGTAGGGCTTGATTGCCGCAACGAACTCGTCTTCAGGGAAGGGGTAGAGTTGCTCTAAGCGAATAAGCGCAACATCTTCCTGACCGCGTTCCATCCTGGCTTCGAGCAAGTGGTAATAAACTTTACCGGAGCACAGAACAACGCGTTTCACTTTCTTCGGATTAACCGTTGAATCACCTAATACATTGTGGAACTGGCCATTGGCTAATTCTTCTAAAGTTGACGTGGCTAACTTATGGCGCAAAATCCACTTTGGACTCATCACCACAAGAGGTCGACGCATAGGGCGAACCGCTTGGCGACGCAACATGTGGAACACTTGCGCCGGCGTGGTGGGAATACAAATTTGAATGTTGTGTTCGGCACACAGCTGCATGAAGCGCTCTAAACGCGCGCTTGAGTGCTCCGGGCCCTGACCTTCATAACCGTGTGGCAACAACATGGTCAGCCCGCATAAGCGACCCCACTTGTGTTCGCCCGAGGTGATAAACTGATCGATAACCACTTGCGCACCGTTGGCGAAATCACCAAATTGCGCTTCCCAAATCACCATGGCGTTTGGGGTGGTGGTGGCGTAACCGTATTCGAAAGCGAGTACCGCTTCTTCAGACAAAAGTGAGTCGAAGATGTCGAAGTTGGGTTGATCTTTCTTCAAGTTTTGCAGCGGCACGTAACGGCTGGCATCTTTCTGGTTGTGTATAACGGCATGCCGGTGCGAGAAAGTACCGCGACCTACGTCTTGACCGGTTAAGCGTACACGAGTGCCTTCATCAATAATGGTGGCATAGGCTAAAAGCTCAGCCATACCCCAGTTGATGGGTAGTGCACCGCTGGCCATTTTAATGCGGTCTTCGTATATCTTTGATACTTGACGCTGTACAACCACACCGTCTGGAACTTCGCAAATCTGATTGGCAATTTTTTGCAATTGCTTCATCGGCACGCGAGTATCGCCTTCGGCAGTCCAATCGTGGCCAATGTAGGGCGACCAATCGACAAATAGGGTTTTATCGGGCTCACTCACCAAACCACTGGCAACATGCTCGCCGCGATCTAGCGCGGCGCGGTAGTTGTCGGCCATCTCTTGCGCTTGCGCTTCGCTCAGTACTTTTTCCAAAACCAGCTGTTCTGCATAAAGTGTCCGCGTGGTTTTGTGGTTGCGAATTTTCTTGTACATGAGCGGCTGAGTAGAAGAGGGCTCGTCGGTTTCGTTGTGACCGCGACGGCGGTAGCAAACCAAATCGATAACCACATCTTTCTTAAACTCGTAACGGTAATCCATCGCCAGCAGGGTGACGAACATAACCGCTTCTGGGTCGTCGCCATTGACGTGGAAGATCGGTGTTTCGATCATTTTGGCAACGTCGGTACAGTACTCCGTGGAGCGTGCATCTTCGCGTAGGCTGGTCGTGAAACCCACTTGGTTATTTAACACTAAGTGAATGGTGCCACCGGTTTTGTAAGCGCGGGTTTGAGACATTTGGAATGTCTCTGTCACCACACCTTGACCGGCGAAGGCGGCGTCGCCGTGAATCACAATCGGTACAACTTTTGTACCGACAGGATCTGCACGCCGGTCTTGGCGGGCGCGCACTGAACCTTCAACAACAGGCGAGACGATTTCCAAATGCGAGGGGTTAAACGCCATGGCTATATGAACTTCGCCGCCGGGCGTCATGATGTTAGATGAAAAACCTTGGTGGTATTTCACATCGCCAGAGGTGGTAACGAGTTTCTTACCTTCGAATTCTTCGAAAAGTTCTGCTGGGTTTTTACCAAAAACGTTAACCAATGTGTTCAAACGACCGCGGTGCGCCATACCCAGCACAATTTCTTTTGCGCCATGCGCGCCGGCGCTTTTTACGAGGCCATCGAGCAGCGGAATCATAGACTCGCCACCTTCGATGCCGAAGCGCTTGGTGCCTGGGTATTTGCTGTCGAGGTGCCGCTCTAAACCTTCCGCAGCGGTTAAACGCTCCAGAATATTGAGTTTTATGTCATTGGCATAGGCTGGGCGCGAACGGGCGCTTTCTAGACGCTGCTGCAACCACTGCTTTTCAGAAAAGTTAGTGATGTGCATAATTTCTGGGCCGATATTGCCGCAGTAAGTTCGCTCAAGCACGTCGATAATTTCGCGCAGCGGCGCTTCTTCTTTTCCGATAAACAGGTTGCCGGTTTGAAACACAGTGTCGAGATCTGCAGGAGTCAAGCCATGAAAGGCCAACTCTAGATCAGGTACATTTTCACGCTTCATCAAGCCTAGTGGGTCGAGCTTGGCGCGTTGATGACCACGGAAACGGTATGAGCTGATCAACTGAACAACTTTAACCTGTTTGCGTTCGTGTTCAATGTTTGCGCCACCAGAACCTGGAGCCGCTATCGGGCGTGCACGGTTTTTACCGAGCAATTCGAAATGATCACGGATGACAGAATGCGGTGTGTCTTGAACCACAACGCCGTCAACGCGTGGCAGTTGTTCGAAGTAACGACGCCATTCTTCTGTCACGGCCTTGGGGTCGTGTAAATAGGTATCGTAAAGATCTTCTACATAGGCCGTGTTCCCATCAGAGATATGGGAAGACTTCCGGAGCAGCTCCAACATGCTTTCTTGCATTTTACCCACCTGTTCGATGGGGTACTTGTCTAGCTGTGAGGGCGTGAGTGGTATAGGGCGTTTACACGCTCTAAAACCAACTACATTCTGGATTGGTTTGCACCAATCAAGCGGTTTACCCCATGAAAGCAGTGATGATATTCATCGCCCTCACAGATAGATCGAGCTTTGCTCGACATACCCCTGCTACTTACTAGCGTAATACTAGCCGTTTCATATGCGGCTTCTTTTGGAGCCACACTGTTTAGTTCACTCGCTACAACATAAATGCCGTGCAAATAATTTTTTAGTAGGGCAAAGATTCAGGCATGATATTGCCTGTAATCTGTGCCTGGGTTCCGCACCTTTATAGACCATTCTTTGAATGGTAATCCTGTCGCCTATATTTTTTTAAGACTAACCCCCAACCGAGATTGGGGGTTAGCGCGACATTCGGTATAACAGGCCTAGGCCTGCCGCTGATTATACAGCGCGTTGTAAAAGCATGTTACGGATGTGGCCAATGGCTCGGGTTGGGTTTAGACCTTTCGGGCAAACCGCAACACAGTTTTGAATACCGTGGCAGCGGAATACACTGAACGGATCATCCAACTTCGCTAGGCGTTCATCGGTGGCATTGTCGCGGCTGTCTGCCAAAAAGCGGTAGGCCTGTAACAAACCGGCTGGGCCGATAAATTTGTCGGGGTTCCACCAGAAAGACGGGCAGCTGGTTGAACAGCATGCGCACAAAATACATTCGTACAGGCCATCTAACTTTTCCCTTTCTTCGGGCGACTGTAAGCGCTCGATGGCAGGTGCTGGATTAGAGTTTTGCAAATACGGCTGCACTTTTTCGTACTGCGCATAAAACTGGCTCATATCGATAACGAGGTCGCGAATTACCGGTAAACCCGGCAGTGGGCGAAGCACTAACTTGTTGTTAGTAACGCACTCTGATATCGGCTTGATACAAGCTAGGCCGTTTTTGCCGTTGATGTTCATACCATCTGAACCGCACACGCCTTCACGGCATGAGCGACGGTAGGCCAAGGACGCATCCTGAGACTTAATCAGCTCCAGCACATCCAATACCATCAAGTCTTTACCTTGGGTATCTACCTCATAGGTTTGCATATGAGGGGCTTTATCTGACTCAGGGTTATAGCGATAAATTTCTACTTTTAACATGTCACCATTCCCCAGACTTAGTAAGTACGAGCTTTAGGCTCGAACGCTTCCATGGTTTTTGGCGTGAAGTTTACGCCGCGCTTCTCAACCTTCTTCTCTGTAGGGAAGAACATGGAGTGGCATAACCAGTTCACATCGTCGCGATCTTCAAAGTCCTCGCGGGCATGGGCGCCACGAGATTCTTTGCGTTCTTCAGCGGCAATCGCGGTCGCTTCGGCGACTTCCAGTAAGTTCTGCAATTCCAGGGCTTCAATACGCGCGGTATTAAAGGCATTGCTCTTATCGGTGATGCCGACATTTTCAATGCGGGGGCGCAGTTCTGCTAGCTTCTTGATGCCTTCCTTCATGAATTCGCCATTGCGGAATACGCCGAAATGGTTCTGCATGATAGTCTGCAACTCTTTGCGCAGCGCCGGTGCTGTTTCAGTGCTGGTCGATGTATTAATGCGATTTAAGCGAGCCATGGCGCGCTCGATGTCAGCATCGGTAGCCGCTGTGTGCTCGATACCTTCGCGCAGGGCTTTTTCAATGAATAAGCCAGAGGCGCGACCGAAAACTACTAAGTCTAGCAGTGAGTTACCACCGAGACGGTTGGCGCCGTGCACAGATACGCAAGCTGCTTCACCACAGGCGTAGAAGCCTTCGATGACGGCATCTTTACCGTCTTTCATGGTCAGTGCTTGGCCGTGAACGTTGGTGGGAATACCGCCCATCATGTAGTGACAGGTTGGTACCACGGGCACCGGCTCTTTGACTGGATCGGCGTGGGCAAAGGTGCGCGACAGCTCACAAATACCGGGCAGGCGGCTTTCCAGAACTTCTTCACCTAAGTGATCGAGTTTCAAAAGTACATGGTCGCCATCTGGACCACAGCCGTTACCGGCCAAAATTTCCAATACCATAGAGCGGGCAACAACGTCGCGCGACGCAAGATCTTTTGCGTTGGGCGCATAGCGCTCCATGAAACGCTCGCCGTGCTTGTTGATTAGGTAACCACCTTCACCGCGACAGCCTTCAGTTACCAGCACACCTGCGCCGGCGATACCGGTTGGGTGGAACTGCCAAAACTCGATGTCTTGAACGGGGAAGCCTGCGCGCAGTGCCATGCCAATGCCGTCGCCGGTATTGATGTGCGCATTTGTGGTTGAGGCGTAGATGCGACCTGCACCGCCAGTGGCGAATACGGTAGCGCGTGATTTAACGTAGACCACCTCGCCATCTTCGATGTTCATGGCGATAACACCAACAACGGCGCCGTCGGCATTTTTAACCAGATCAACAGCAAACCACTCGTTTAGAAATACGGTGTTATTTTTGATGTTGTTTTGGTACAGGGTGTGGAGCAGGGCGTGGCCGGTGCGGTCGGCTGCAGCGCAGGTGCGAGCGGCTTGGCCGCCCTTGCCGAAATCTTTAGATTGACCGCCGAATGGGCGCTGATAGATACGGCCTTCCTCGGTGCGCGAGAAGGGCAGACCCATGTGTTCTAATTCATAAACGGCTTCTGGGCCAACGGAACACATATATTCGATAGCGTCTTGGTCGCCGATATAGTCGGAACCTTTAACGGTATCGTACATGTGCCAGCGCCAATCGTCCTGCGGGTCGTCGCTGGCGATCGCGCAGGTAATGCCGCCTTGGGCAGACACTGTGTGTGAACGAGTGGGGAATACTTTGGTAATTACCGCGGTTTTGTAACCGGATTGAGCAAGTTGCAGGGCAGCACGCATACCTGCGCCACCGCCACCGATGACGATACCGTCAAATGAAATCGTACGCATATTAGACATGTATTAAAGCCCCCAGAGAATTTCGATGCCCCAAACCACGTAGGTCAAGGTGATCACGCCTAAGCCCAATTGTGCCAAAAGGCGCAAAACGGTCGCTTTGGTACCCATTAATCGGTTGGTGAGGTAATCCGTTAACACGGCCCACAAACCAATCCAGGCGTGCGCGGCAATAGATAGGAGGGTTGCCAAGGTAAAAATGCGCATCCAAAGCTGATTGAACAGCCCTTGCCACAGCTCGAAGGTTAAATCTGGCGTGCTAGCAATGAAGCCTGCGAGAAAAATTGTGTAGGCGGCCATGACCACGGCGCTGATGCGCTGGATCAACCAGTCGTAAAGACCGCTGCGCCCAAAGCTCGTTACGGCGGTTACCATATCCATACTCCTAATGCTGCAATAATAACGGCGGCAACAACCAACGCGATTTTCGCGCCGATCTGACCACCTTTTAAGCTCTCGCCAACACCGGCATCCATTATCAGATGTCGAATGCCTGCTACCATGTGATACGCAAGGGCGGCTAAAGTAGCCCAAAGGACAAATTGGCAAAGCGGGCTTTGGAAGTGCTCTTTCAGTTCTGCGAAGCTGGCCTCAGAGGTCAGGCTTGCTTCTAAAACCCACAATAGAACGGCGACGCCTGCGAACAGGACAACACCAGACATACGGTGAAGAATAGAAACATAAGCAGTAATAGGAAGATTGATGGTGGAGATGTCGAGATTGACCGGTCTGTTTTTGTTCACGTTAAGTCACACCTTATTGCCCAGAATGTGGGCGGTTCGAGAGAGTATACATAGCACACAATCTCTCTAGCATAGGTAGCAATGAGGCAATTAACCAGCTACCCCCCCTGCAAGACGCGCGAAATTATAAGTAGGCGACATTTAAATTACAAACGAATTCCGGCACTTATGTCCTTATTTGGTGGGGGTTTTGCGCTTTTTTTGGTTTGGGCATCCTAGCTAAATTTGCCCGCTGTCGCATTGCTGTGCGTATTGGTCGTTTTGTGTGCAGCGTGCACCATTTTAGATAAGACCAAGGTCGCAATGGGCGGTTTTGGTGCTAAGCGCTATAATTGACTATCTATTTGACAAAAACAAACTTAACTTTATAGTTGTGCCCGCTCTAAAGGCCCTTGCGGTGATTTAGTGCTATATAAGAGGGTATGCAAGCCCCGACGAAGAGACGATTACAACTTGCAGATATAGGAGTCCCAAGATGGCTGAGAAGAAAGCGCAACTGGTAATAGAGGGACGTGATCCCATCGATTTGCCGATGTATTCCGGTTCAACCGGTCCCGATGTTATTGATGTCAGCAGCCTTACGGCCAATGGGTACTTCACCTATGATCCTGGTTTCATGGCCACGGCGGCCTGTGAATCAAAACTGACCTTTATCGATGGTGCTAAGGGCGTGTTACTGCACGGCGGCTATCCCATCGAGCAATTAGCAGACAAGTCAGATTATTTAGAAACCTGTTATTTGTTGTTGAACGGCGAGTTACCTAACGCCGAGCAAAAAACAGAATTCGTAGACACCATTATGAAACACACCATGGTGCACGAGTCGTTAACTAACTTTTTCCGTGGTTTTCGCTACGATGCACACCCCATGTCCGTCATGGTTGGTGTTGTAGGTGCATTGGCGTCTTTCTACCACGACTCACTCGATATTAATAACGCCGAGCATCGCCAGATTTCCGCTCATCGTTTAATCGCGAAAATGCCAACATTGGCGGCTATGTGTTACAAACATCACATTGGTCAGCCCTTCATGTACCCAGATAATAGCCTGAGCTACTCAGAAAACTTTCTGCACATGATGTTTGGTACACCTTGTGATGATCCAAAGGTAAACCCCGTTTTAGCGCGTGCCATGGATAAGATTTTCTTGTTGCACGCTGATCACGAGCAAAACGCCTCTACCTCTACTGTACGTTTGGCGGGTTCCTCTGGCGCCAACCCCTTTGCCTGTGTGGCGGCCGGTATCGCAACTTTGTGGGGCCCAGCGCATGGTGGTGCCAACGAAGCCGTGTTGGAAATGTTGGAGGAAATTGGCACCGTTGATAACATCGATACTTACATTGCCAAGGCCAAAGATAAGAGCGATTCATTCCGCTTGATGGGCTTCGGTCACCGCGTCTACAAGAATTTCGATCCTCGCGCTAAAGTGATGAAAGAAACCTGTGACGAAGTGTTGGCTGAGCTTGGTTTAGACAATGATCCACTATTGGCTATTGCTAAGCGTTTAGAGCAGATTGCCTTAGAAGATCCTTACTTCATCGAGAAGAAATTGTACCCCAACGTCGATTTCTACTCTGGCATTATCATGAAAGCTATCGGTATCCCAACCGAAATGTTTACGGTAATTTTTGCCACCGGCCGCACTGTGGGTTGGATTGCACACTGGAATGAAATGATCTCTAATCCTTACAAGATCGGTCGTCCTCGCCAGCTATACACTGGTCATACGGCGCGCGATTTCGTGGCGTTAGATAAGCGTTAAGGTGTAAGCCGTACTGAAAAAGCCTCGCACTTAGCGGGGCTTTTTTGTTTGCGCACCGTAACAATTTCCAGTTCGGACGCTCAAAGCGTGGATGAGTTACGCCGCTTGTTCGTCCTATCCGAGGCGATGACTTTTTTTAAGATTGGTAGAGGTGATGTATGGGTAAGCAGCAAATGCCAGATCCAGCTGCCGCATTGAAAGGCCGAGACAGGGCACTGGAAATAACCGGTAAGCATTTTGTCAATGGTGTCAGTATCAAGGCGCCATTTCCGGCGGGAATTGAGCTGGCCTATTTTGGTTTGGGTTGCTTTTGGGGCGCAGAGCGCCGGTTTTGGCAACAGCGCGGTGTTTATGCCACCGCCGTTGGTTATGCGGGTGGTTACACGCCTAACCCAAGCTACGAAGAGGTTTGCAGTGGTGATACTGGCCACGCAGAAGTTGTGCTCGTGGCTTTTGATCCCTCGGTCATTAGTTATGATGATTTGCTGCGGGTTTTTTGGGAGGTGCACGATCCGACGCAAGGCATGCGTCAGGGCAATGATCTCGGCACCCAATATCGCTCGGTGATTTTTACCACCAGCGATCGTCAAATCGAGCGCGCCCAGGCGACCTTTGCGGCCTTTCAAAAAGGCTTAAAAGAGGCGGGTAAGGGCGCCATCACCACGGAAATTGCACCGGCGCCGGTGTTTTATTATGGCGAGGAATACCACCAACAATATTTAGCCAAAAATCCGGCTGGCTATTGTGGTTTGGCCGGCACGGGCGTGTGCTTGATGCCTGAGTAACAGCCATGCTGCTCAGCTCGTGGCAACACGGGCTGAGCGATTAGCGTCGGTAATATAACTGCACCAATCGCTCCAGCTGCCAGGGTAGAGTGCTGCTTCAACCCCTATTTGCGCTAGGGCAAAAATATTGACGCAAGCCGTCACGCCCGAGCCGCAATAAACCGTTGGCGCACTGTTCTGGTTTACTAAGTGTGACAGACGCCGCTTTGCGGCTTCCTCATTTAAAAAAAATCCATCGTCAGTCGTTGCTGTTTGCCATGGCAGATTGATGGCGCCGGGAATGTGCCCTGCGATAGGGTCAATGGGCTCGGTTGTGCCGTCAAAGCGCGGCGCTTCGCGAGAATCTATCAGTGCGCCAATCTCTCTGTTGTCGATGATATCTTGCTGGTTGCGAATGTTAAGTTGGCCCGGCGTTAACTGCAGCGGGTTAATATCTTTTGTATAAGTCTCGATGGAAGCTTCCTGTTGGCTCAAAGAAAACTGTTGCTGCCATGCGGCTAAGCCACCGTCCAAAATGCTGACGGTTTTAATGCCGCAGTAGGCGAGTAACCACCAAGCCCGGCAGGCGTAAGCGCCTTTGTGGGCATCGTATAAAACAATGTGTGATGTTTGATTAACGCCGCAGCTCTGCAGTTTTTCCTGCAAGTTTGAAAAGTTTGGCAGCGGATGTCTGCCGCCGTGTTTTGTTACCGGCGACGAAAGATCGCGATTTAAATCTAGGTAGTGAGCGTTGGGTATGTGGCCGGCGAGATAGGCTAAGCGACCTGCCTCGGCGTCATTGAGCGCGAAGCGACAATCAAAAATAACAAGGTTGTCTGCGTTGTCGATCATTGCCTTGAGCTTACTGGCGGTAATTAGGTTTTTCATGATGGCTGCTCAACGTTTTTCGAGTGTGAGTTTAGCGAGTATCGGCGCAGTGTAAGCTGACGCTCGTCAAAGTGGTAGTTGGGCTGCAGTGTTAGTGATCTACGGGAAATTTACCGCTCAGTTCGTAAGCGAAGGCAAGTATGTGTGCCACCGCGATATAAAGTGCTTCAGGAATTTCATCGTCGAGCTCTAGTTGCATGAGTAAGTTGACGAGGCTGGGGTTATCGCACAGGGGGATATCGTGTGCTTGGGCCAGTGCGACAATTTGTTCGGCCAAAAGGTTGTCGCCTTTTGCGATGACCCGCGGTGCACTGTCGCCATCGTAAAAAAGGGCGACGGCTTGAGTGATATCTTTTTCGTTGAGCTTAGGCATGGGTATCCAGTAGTGGCTGGCTGAGTCGGTTGCTGGGGCTTGGCATACGGCCGGCGTGGCAGTGGATAGGTTCAACAGCCAAACCTTTTTTTCGGATGCTGTCGACCAAATGGCTGGCGCGATTTTCAATGAGGGATAGGGTCGAAGGCTTTTCTGCCCACAAGCTGCACTGGAGTCGCTCGTGGATGTATCGAATGCGCGCATCAATAGTGCCGAGCGTTTCTACGTCGATGCTGAGCGTCACTTGCCAAACGATACCGCGTTTTTTCTCTGCCGTTGCTGGTGTTGAGTTATCGCTTTCCTGCTCGTCCTCTTGCCAGTACTTACTGAAATGTAATTGCAGTGGCGTGACCTGTTGCTCAATGCGCACGGGCAATTCTACGGTTAAGTTTTTGAGGGTTTTACCGTCGGGTTCATCGATGAGATTAGCCAACTGTTGAGCCGTTATTTTTGCCAGCCACTGCTTGCCAATGTCGGACAGGGCTTGCTTGTATTGCGTTTTATCGGCGCTGCTTGCCGGCGTTTTCTCCAGTGACAGGCCCAATAAATTGAGTAGCTGCTGAGTTAGAGTAGCGTCCTTTGCCGTGCTGGGGTTTGTTGCGTTGGTGATGGCGCTAGGTGTTTGTGGCTGGTTTGAAAGAAGGCCAAACAGTTGCCAGAGCTGTAATTTGCTGTCTTGTGGTGCTTTAAGGGCGCTGCTGTTGGCTGCTTGCGGGTCAGCCCTTTGCAGCCACTGGTTCAGCTTGGCTTCAGAAAAAAGGCCGCTGTTGTTGATGGCAGCCTTTAACGCCTGCGCGCTGGTGTTTGCCGGCAGTGTTTGGGTGAGTGATTGCAGCGCGCCGAGCAGCATTTTTTGGCTTGCGCTGGCGGTGTTACTGCTTAGGTCTTGGTGAAGATTGTTGAGCTGCAGTTGAAATGCTTTTACCGCGTTGGCGCTCGACTGTTGTGTAGGTAGCGCTTGGCGCAATAGGGCGAGTAGAGCGTTTCTGTCGTGCGGGTTGAGTTGATTCGGCGCGTCGGCGCTGCTTGTCAGCTGAGTGGGCGTTTGATTGTTGGGGGCCTGTTGCGCCAGCAAGGTAAAGCCCTGCGGCCCGGGTTGAATTTGAATTCGGCTATTGGGCGTTAATGCTTTATCGGTAATTAAGTGAAATGGTTGTGCCTTCAGTAATGCCTGCACGAGAAACAGTTGTTTTGCCTGCAATAATTGCGTTAGCTGGCCAAGTCGATTTTGCGTCTGGGGTTGGCTTAACGCTGGGCTGGGTGCTTGTTGCGAAATGGCCGCCAATAGGCCCTTGGCCGAGGTAAGCTCTGCTTTTTCAGTCAGTATTGCTGGCATCGCGCCAAGCGTAAATGCCTTTTCTAGCGTTTGTTGCGTTAAGGGCCTCAGCTCGGCATTGATGGGCTGAATTTGGCTGATTTTGACCCACAGCGATGCGCCGGTGGCGAAGGCCTGCACTATCTTGCTCGGCTCGGCGCCGCTGACTGAGGTGTTAGCTGCCGGCGCTGAGTTGCTGGCTGGGGGGCTCGGAATGTTGCTGACCATGGGCTAGTTGTTTCTCCTGACTGTGCGGTTAAGGGGCCGTCACCCAGCCTAGTCATCTAGCGCGTTTAACCGCTTGCGATGAATTGTTTCAAGTGAGTTAGTTTATTTTGCGAATCGCTGCTTTTTTAACCGTAAATAACCCTATCGTCACCCTAACCATTGCCGCTAAGTCACATTTAGCTTTTTGATCTGGGTTTAAAGACGTGATTGTGACCTAGGGGCTGGTTATAATCGAAACCCTTTTTTACTATAGCTTGCTCTCTGTTATCGGCAGGGGTTAGTCATAATCAATGGTGTTAGTACTTGCTAGAATTACGGGATTTCAGCTGCGAGCGCGACAATCGATTGTTGTTCGCAGGCCTGCATGCCAGCTTTTCAGCGGGCGAGATATGGCATATCGAAGGACCTAATGGCGTTGGCAAGACATCTCTATTGCGTCAGTTAACCGGTATATCGCGGGAATTTGGTGGTGAGTTGCTGTGGCAGGGGCGGCCTATCAATAGCTGTCGCTACGATTTCGCCAGCGCCTTACTCTATATTGGCCATCAGCCAGGCATCAAAACAGCGCTTACTGCCCGTGAAAACCTGCGGGGTTACTGTCCAGATGCGTCTGCTAGTCAGGTGGAGCAAGCGCTCACTGAAATTGGGTTGTACGGTTTCGAGGATGTTGGCTGTTATCGCCTGTCGGCCGGCCAGCTTCGCCGTGTGGCCTTGGCTAGGCTGGCCTTGAGTACTCAGCCCATGTGGATGCTCGACGAGCCTTTTACCGCACTGGATATTCAAGCGGTGGCGGCGTTAGAGCAGCGCTTTGTCGAACACGCCGCATCTGGCGGCTGCGTGATTATGACCACCCACCAGAAGCCACACATCGACTCCCTTAAGGTGCTGGCCTTGGGCGAATACATTCCCGAGGTGAGCCTTGGCTGATTCTTTGGGCCGCGCTTTAGCGCAGCAGTTTTCGCGCGAGTTAAAGCTTGCTTATCGCGCTCGCAGCGATTGGGCTAATCCGATGATTTTCTTCCTGTTGGTGATCACCATGATTCCAATAGGCATTAGCCCAGATGCGAAATTCTTGGCGGTCTTGGCGCCCGGCATGATCTGGGTGGTGGCGCTGTTGGCCACCTTATTGTCGCTCGATGCGCTATTCCGTGCCGACATGGACGACGGCAGCTTGGATCAGCTACTGATTTCGCCGCACCCATTGCCCTTACTGGTGCTGGCTAAGATTGCCGTGCATTGGCTGGTAACTGGGCTGCCGTTGACCTTGATGTCGCCGCTGTTGGGGCTTATGTTATCGCTCCCCAATGAGGGCTATGTACCGTTACTCTTGTCCTTGTTGATTGGCACCGCCTGTTTGAGTTTTATTGGCGCCATTGGCGCGGCCCTAACGGTGAGTTTACGTAAAGGTGGATTGCTTATTTCGCTGATCATCATGCCGTTTTATGTGCCGGTATTGATTTTTGGCGCCAATGGCGTGAGCCGAGCGATTGAAGGTTTCCCCCACACGGGGCAGCTGGCTGTATTGGGCGCCATCTTGGCCTTGGCGGTTGCGACAGCTCCCTTTGCCGTGGCGGGCGCATTGCGGATTTCGAGTGAAGGTTAGTTCGCTACCGCAGTGGCAAGGCTAAAATTCTAATGAGGAAATAACGTGGCTTGGCAATGGTTTTATCGATTGGGTTCCCCGCGCTGGTTTTATGAAAATACCGGTCGCTGGTTGCCATGGCTTGCACTAGTAACTTTTTCTTTGCTTGCCTTGGGTCTTGTCTGGGGCTTAGGGTTTGCCCCAATGGATGCCAAGCAGGGCAATAGCTACCGTATTATTTACATCCATGTGCCGGTGTCATTTTTAGCCTTGGCCGGCTATTACGTCATGGCCATCAACGGCGCTATTGGTTTGATTTGGAAAATGAAGCTGGCCGATATGGTGATGAAGTCTGCGGCGCCCATTGGTGCCGCACTGACATTTCTCGCGCTCATTTCCGGCGCCATTTGGGGCAAGCCTACCTGGGGTACCTACTGGGTGTGGGATGCGCGCATCACCTCGATGTTAGTCTTGTTTTTTCTGTATTTGGGCGTAATTGCCTTGCAGGCATCTTTCGTCAACCAGCAGACTGCAGCGCGCGCCAGCGCCATTTTGTCCTTAGTGGGCACGGTTAACATCCCCATCATCTATAAATCGGTAGATTGGTGGTATACCTTGCACCAGCCGGCAACCTTGAAGCTCACGTCTAACTCCACTATTCACCCAGATATGTGGTACCCGCTGTTGGTGATGATTATTGCTATGTATTGTTTTTACGCGCTGGTATTGATTTTGTTCACTCGTGCTGAAATTGTTAATCGCGAGCGTCAAACCCAATGGGTGCGCGCGCTCAGTGGAGGCCAGTAATATGACATTCCAATTTGATTCTCTGGCCAGTTTTATGGCCATGGGCACACACGGCCCCTTTGTTTGGTCGGTGGTGGTGATCACCCTGCTAGTGCTGGCGTGGCTGGTGCTGTGGCCGTTAAAACTACACCGCGATGCACTGGTCGAGCAGGGCCGTTTGGCCCGTATTGAAAAAGCCCGCAGCGAGCATGCGGCATCGTCTCCTCAATAGGATTGTATTCATGCACCCGTTACGTAAACAGCGTTTGATGTTAGTGCTTTTTGTGGTGGTGTTTGCATCCATTGCCATTGGCTTGATCGTTTTCGCCTTGCGCGAAAATATTAATTTGTTTTATCCGCCGGAAAAACTCGTTAATGGCGAAGCGCCGGTGGATCGCACCATACGCGCCGGTGGTTGCGTGGTGCCAAAATCGGTTATGCGCGATCAGAGCTCACTACAAGTCTCCTTTGCCATTACTGATGGCATCGCCGAGGTTAAAGTGACCTACGATGGCATTTTGCCGGATCTCTTTGCCGAGGGCGAAGCTGTTGTGGTTAATGGTCAGTTGCACAGCGACGGCGTTTTTGCTGCGCGCGAAGTATTGGCTAAACACGATGAAAATTACACACCGCCAGAGGTGGCTGACACCATGGCAAAAAATGCAGAAAAACAGGGTGCTGAGCATCAGAAAACCTGTGGAGTGTTAAATTATGGTTCCTGAGATCGGTCACTTCGCGCTCATTTTAGCGCTGGGCCTCGCGCTGTTCTTATCGACTATTCCATTAATTGGTAGCTTTTCCGGGCGTGAATTGTTCATGCGCTCGGCGCCATCCCTCGCCACTGGCCTATTTGTTTTCGTCGCCATCGCGTTTGTTTGTTTGAGTCATGCTTTTTACATAGATGACTTTTCGGTTAAATATGTCGCGAATAATTCCAACAGCCTGTTGCCTTGGTATTTTAAACTCAGCGCCGTATGGGGTGGGCACGAAGGCTCGCTGTTGTTGTGGGTGCTGACTTTAACCCTCTGGACCTTTGCGGTCGCGTTGAAGTCCGGCCACATGCCAATGGATATGCGCGCCCGCGTCCTGTCGGTGATGGGCATGATAGCCGTAGGCTTTCTGTTATTTACCTTGCTCACATCCAATCCTTTCGATCGGCTCTTGCCATCAGCACCTGGGCAGGGCAGCGACTTAAATCCGCTGTTGCAAGATTTCGGTTTGATCATTCACCCACCCATGCTTTATATGGGCTATGTGGGCTTCTCTGTCAGCTTTGCTTTCGCCATTGCCACCTTGATTTCCGGTCGCTTAGATAGCGCCTGGGCGCGCTGGTCTCGGCCTTGGACTAATCTCGCTTGGGCCTTTCTCACGATTGGTATTGCTCTCGGTAGCTGGTGGGCTTATTACGAACTCGGCTGGGGCGGCTGGTGGTTCTGGGACCCAGTAGAAAATGCCTCCTTTATGCCTTGGCTAGTAGGTACGGCGTTGATTCACTCGCTGGCGGTTACCGAAAAGCGCGGTGTGTTTAAAAGTTGGACCCTATTGCTGGCCATCTTCGCTTTTTCCTTAAGCTTATTGGGTACCTTTTTGGTGCGCTCGGGTGTACTCACCTCGGTGCATGCTTTCGCCACAGACCCAGAGCGCGGTTTATTTATTTTGGCCTTCTTGTTGGTCGTCATTGGCGGTTCACTCACGCTCTATGCGTTTCGAGCGCCGGCGGTTAAAAGCTCGGTCTCTTTCGTGGGACTTTCCCGTGAATGGTTTTTATTGGCGAATAATGTGCTGCTGATCGTGGTGCTCGCAACCGTGCTTTTGGGCACACTCTACCCGCTCATTGCCGATGCTCTAGGCTGGGGTAAAATTTCCGTTGGTCCACCGTACTTCAATGCTTTTTTCATACCCATTATGGGTGTTTTATGCGTGCTTTTAGCGATTGGACCCTTAACCCACTACAAGCGCACACCGTTAGAAAAACTCTTGCGTTGGTTGGCTTGGCCCTTCGCTGGTGCCTTGTTGCTCGGTGCTACCGTGCCTTGGTTGTATGAAACGCCTTATCAATGGCAGGCGTCGGTCGCCGTTGCCATTGCCAGCTGGATGGTCTTGGCGGCGGTGCGCGACTTGCTCAATAAAACCCAGCATCAACACAGCTTTTTGCACGGCTTGCGTAGAATGCCGCTGAGTTTTTTCAGCATGCATTTAGCGCATCTGGGTATGGCTGTAACCCTGATGGGGGTGGCGTTTGTCTCAATTTACAGCGAAGAGCGCAACGTGCGTTTGTCGGCCGGTACGTCACTGGATATCGAAGGTTATCATTTCGAACTGGTTGAAATGCGCCAGCTGCGCGGGCCTAACTATTTGGCAGACGAAGCGCATATTATCGTCTCCGCCGATGGTCAGCCTGTGGCGACTATGTACCCGCAAAAGCGTCGTTATCTTTCCGGCGGCAGCTTGATGACGGAGGTCGCCATTGATGCCGGTATCTTCCGAGACCTATACGTTGCCTTGGGCGAACCGCTCGACAACGGCGACTGGGCGGTGCGCGTGCAGTTTAAGCCTTTCGTGCGCTGGATTTGGCTGGGGGCGATATTTATGTGCTTTGCCGGTGTGATGACACTCTGGGATAAGCGCTATCGATACCGTGTGTCAGAGCCTGCTAGCGCTGACGCGTCGGTGCCGGTCAAAGCTTAATCTAAGGAATGTTATTTTGCAGCGCTTGAAATTATTTTTACCCTTACTTGTGTTCGTTATCTTGGCGGGTTTTTTGTGGCGAGGCTTGGCCTTAGATCCAGCGGCTATGCCCTCTGCGCTGCTGGATAAACCCATGCCGGTGTTTGCGCTACCAACCTTAGAGCGCGACACTGAAAAGGTCACCCAAGCCGTGTTTCAGGGCCAGGTAACTCTGTTAAACGTCTGGGCTACCTGGTGCATTTCTTGTCGCGTTGAGCACCCCTATTTGGTCAAGTTGGCCGAGCAGGGGGTTCGTATCATCGGCCTAAATTACAAAGATGATAGTGCCGAAGCGAAAAAGTGGCTGCAGACACTACACAACCCCTATAGCTTCTCAATCATTGATGCCGATGGTCGCATGGGCTTAGATTTGGGTGTGTTTGGGGCGCCCGAAACCTATGTCGTCGATAAGCAGGGTGTTATTCGCTACAAGCATGTTGGTGTCGTGGATGAACGCGTTTGGCGGGAAAAATTACAGCCGCTTATGCAGCGCCTCGCAAATTAGGAGGCGGGTGGCTTAGCCGACATTTAGTTGATCCTGATCAAAACGTGCACGCCTTAACTTCGCTACTCTACAACCATGGTAATAGAGGAGTGAAGACTATGTATATGGACGGTGTTGTGGCTTACGGGATCGTTATCGTTTTGGCAACCTGTGCTGTGGTTTGGTATGTTGGACGCTATGCCTATCGTCACTTCAAACAAGATTGTGAAGCGATAGACCACCCCAACACTGAGGCAAAGTAATCTGCAGCAGGCAGTTATAATTCTGACTGCGACATGACTAAATCTGCCTGAGTTGAGTATGGCGATACAAATCATTGCCATACAACCTTTTCAGTAATGGCGTTCTGCTGTTACAGTTCCAGCTTTTATGTTCTCGAGCTTTGGCTATCGCGCTCGCCGCTTTGTGAGGTTGCGACGGCTTTTTATTATTAGAATAAAAGAAGTGGGGCAGATGGCGAAGTTTATTCAAGAGTTTTCACAGGCATTAAGTGCTGAAGCGTGCCAGCATTTGATCAATAAATTTGAGGCGTCTGGGCAGGCCAGTGCTGGGCAAACAGGGCAGGGTGTCGATCTTAGTAAAAAGCACAGCCTAGATTTAATGTTAAACGATCAAGCGGATTGGCAGCAGGAACTCAATACGCTAGAACAGATTACCTATCAAGGGTTGCTGCACTACGTAAAGCGCTTTCCTTCCATCATAGCCGGCGCTGTCTCACCCACAGTATTAGACCCGAAAACCCAGCAGCCCACTCAAATTACGCACGCCAATATTACCCAGTTTGACGACGCGTTGTTGTTGAATGTGATTCGCAGTATTTACCGGCTAGGTAGTATTAATTTACAAAAGTATTCGCAGGGTAAAGGCGGCTATCACCATTGGCACTCGGAAATTTATCCCCACCCTAGCGATCCTCAGCAAGATAGTTTGCATAGAACCTTGGTGTTTATGTATTACCTAAATGGCGTGAGTGAGGGAGGCGAAACAGAGTTTATTTACCAGCAGGTAAAGCTAAAGCCGACGGCCGGCAACTTAGTCTTATTTCCGGGGGGGTTTACCCATACCCATAAGGGCTGCGTGCCTATCAGTGAGGATAAATATATTTTGACCTCGTGGGTTTTATTTCGGCCCGCAGCTCAACTTTATGGGCGCTGATAGTAAGTCGTCCGTGCGCCGCTACCGGATGATTACAAAAAAGTAACGTCTTTTGTTGTAGCTGCGGTTTTGCAGTGTTTGCACTGTATCTCTATGCGCAATGGGCGGCCGCAAGGTTTATGAGCGGGCTCTATCAGCTCTGAAGTCACTTGGTATTCCATGCACACCCATTGGCGTAGACTCATCACAATAGTGAAAAGTGATCGACCTTTTTCGGTCAGTAGATACTCCATGCGTACGGGGTTTTCTTGGTAAGGTTTACGCTCCAATACCTTGACCTCAACTAAATGATTTAGTCTTTGCGTCAGTATGTTTGTCGCGATATGCAGGTGTAATAAGAAATCATCGTACCGTTTTACGCCAAAAAACGCGCATATTAACGTCAATAATGTCCACCTATCGCCAATGAGGTCGCTGATGGTGGCTAGGCTTTCATTCACCGCCACCGGTTTTTCTGTGGATCGAACACGCCTTTGTTTGGTCAGCGATTGCATCGCATCTATTTGTTGCGATGCATTCAATGCCTGCAAAGGTAATTGTATTTGATTGAGCTTTATGGGCAGGTTGCAGTGGCTGCAAACGGCTTCTGGTTCGAGCGTATGCTGGCAATTCACATGTTCTAATTTTGGTGGCAGCGGGTATGTGGGTTCTTGCTTGCACCACTGATTTTCCCACTGCCAAGCCAGTAATGAGCTGGCAAATAAGCGTTTGCCTTTCTGGCTAAGAACATAGTCGTAGCGGTTGGCGGCATAGGCTTTTTTCTGCAGTACGCCTTCGGCAATTAATGCATCCAATCGACGGGTGAGGGTCGCTTTGCTTATGCCGCTTTGCTGGCGGAACGCTTCAAAGCGCGTGCAACCTAAGAAAGCATCTCGCAGTATCAGCAGCGCCCATCGATCGCCAATGACATCTAAGCCATGGGCGATGGTCGCGTTCACCATCAGTTGTTGTTGGGTCATAGAGGTTGATATGTCCTGCGAGTAGGCCGAGTGAACCCTCGCGGCTGTGCCGTGGCTGAATTTTGTCAGGTGTTGACTTTCGCTGTTTTGGTATCATAATGCAAGCCATGTGGTCTCGTAGTGCAAGTAATAAAGCGCAGTATGGCAAGCTAGGTGCTATTGTCGTTTAGCTGGCTAACCTAATGGCCTGTTACAAGGAATTTAAGATGCCCATTACCTATGAAAACACTGTTAAAACCAGCTTAAAGCCCAGTCGACATCCCTATCTAACAGGCCCGTGGCGCCCCAATGCGACTGAATTCACGGCGACTGACTTAGAGGTTGTCGGTGAAATTCCCAAGGATATCGATGGCGTTTACGTGCGCAATACAGAAAATCCAGCGCAAGAGCCTTTAGGGCATTATCACCCGTTTGATGGCGATGGCATGCTCCATGTGATGTCGTTTAAGGACGGCAAGGCCGAATACCGCAATCGCTTTGTGCGCACCCGCGGCTTTAACGCAGAGCAAGAAGCGGGCGAAGCGTTATGGGCGGGCATCGCAAACAATCCGGCACTTTCCAAGCGCCCGGGCTGTGGTGCTCAGGGTTCGGTGAAAGACGCGTCCTCCACGGACGTGGTTATACATGCTGGAAAAATACTGTCGACTTTTTGGCAATGTGGCGAAGGTTATCGATTAGATCCTTACACCTTGGAACAAGAAGGCACAGAAAGCTGGACGCCCTTGGAGGGTATTTCTGCGCATCCGAAGGTGGATGAGAAAACCGGCGAGCTGCTGTTTTTCAATTATTCAAAATACCCGCCGTACCAACATTATGGCGTGGTGGACAAAAACAATAAGCTAGTGCATTACACGCCAGTGCCTTTGCCTGGCCCCCGCTTGCCGCACGACATGGCGTTTACGGAACATTATTCTATCTTGGTAGACCTCCCCTTGTTTTGGGACCCGGAACTTTTGAAAGAAGGACGTCATCATGCGAAGTATTTTCCTGATATGCCCACGCGCTTTGCGATTTTGCCGCGCTTCGGCACGGCGGCAGATGTGCGTTGGTTCGAGGCTGCCCCCACCTATGTCTTGCACTGGATGAACGCCTACGAAGAGGGCGATGAAATCGTGTTGGATGGTTATTTCCAAGACCAGCCTGATCCGGAACCGATTGAAGGCTTGCCAAGAGCTGTGGGTAAAATGATGGCGAATATTGCTATCAATTGTTTCGAGTCCAAATTGCATCGCTGGCGCTTTAACTTAAAAACAGGCGCCGTTGTTGAGCAGCGTCTAGATGATCGCGCACTCGAGTTCGGCACCTTTAATCAGCAATATGCCGGCAGAAAATCACGCTATGTGTATTCCGTATGGGGTGAGCCAAATTGGTTTTTATTTTCTGGCTTGGTGAAACATGATCTAGAAACGGGTGAGTCTTGGTCGCTTCCCTTTGGCGAACAGCGTTTTGGTAGCGAAGCGCCATTTGCGCCGCGGGTGAATGCTAAGGATGAAGACGACGGGTACCTTGTAAGCTTTATTACTGATATGAAAGCTGATCGTTCTGAGTGCGTCTTGATCGATGCAAAAAATATTGAAGCAGGCCCCGTTTGTCGAATTATATTACCCCATCGAATTTGCAGTGGGACACACGCAACCTGGGCCAGTGGCGAGAGCATCCGCGCGGCGCAGGGTTTGGAATGAAGCGCGTTTTGGGGCGTTTTCATGATGTCTGAAGCCTATATTGTCGACGCGATTCGAATACCTCGGGCCAAGGCGCACCCGGTAAAGGGGGCTTATGCGAGCCTAAAGCCTGTGGATTTACTGAAGCCGTTGTACGACGCATTACTAGAGCGGAATGGTTTTGCCAGCGACGAAGTCGATCAAGTGATATTGGGTTGCTCCAGTCAGGTATCTGATCAAGGCGCAAATATTGCAAAAATATCATCGCTTCACGCGGGCTGGGCTGACACCGTTTCGGGCATTACCTTAAGTAGCTTTTGTTGTTCCGGTCTCGATGCGGTTAATTTTGGTGCCAGTAAAATACGCTCGGGTATGGATTCCATTCTTGTTACCGGCGGCATTGAGCAGCTTAGCCGCGTGCACATGTTTGCCGATAAGGGGGCTTGGTACTCTGATCCTGCTGTGATGCAAAGCACGCGTTTTATGCATATGGGTTTGGCGGCAGATCTCATTGCATGTCGGGCTGGTTTTAGTCGACAACAACTTGATGATCTCGCGCTTCAATCCCATCAGCGAGCACTAGTGGCGACGTCGGCGGGTTTTTTTAATCGCTCGCTGATTACACTTAAAGACGCTGATGGCAAGCCGTTATTAGCGGCGGATGATGCTATTCGTGCAACTGCTGATGAAACAACGCTTGCGGCTTTACCTGCAAGTTTTTCAGAGCAGTTAGCAATGGGGCAGGTACAAGTTGATCGCGTTTACGCGCCTTTAACCTTGCAAGCATTACATTCGGCGGGCAATGCGCCAGCGTTGGTGGATGGCGCGTCATTGGTGCTCTTGGCCAATGCCGAAAGCTGTCGACATAAAGGTTGGGCTAAGCGCGCCAAAGTGCAGTTCTTCGCCAATGCCAGCGATGAACCGGTGCAAATGTTAACGGGTCATCTTCGCGCTACAGAAAAATTATTACAGCGTACCGGGTTAAAGGTTTCCGATATCGACCTGTGGGAAGTGAATGAATCTTTCGCCGCCAGTGTGCTGCTGTACCAACGTCATTTTTCCATCGATAACGATAAGTTGAATGTTAACGGTGGTGCTATCGCCATGGGTCATCCACTTGGCGCTACCGGGGGGAATCTCATTGGCATGTTGTTGGACGAAATGGAGCGGCGGGATCTAAAACGGGGTATTGCTGCCATTTGTGGCGGCGCTGGTTTAGGTGTGGCAACGTTGATTACGCGGGAATAAAACTTTGAGGCGCAGGGATACTTATGGCAACTGAACCAATTTATATACTGGGCGGCTATCAAAGTGATTTCGCCCAAAATCTTGCACGTACAGGCGGCGATATTGGGCAACTGTTCATTGACACAGTGCGAGCAGGGTTACAAGCCACCGCGCTTGACGCGGCGGATGTCGACGTGGGTCATGTGGGCAATTTTGTTTCGGCATCCTTCACGGGACAGGCGCATTTGGGTGGATTTTTTGGCCATGTAGATCCGGCCATGGCCTACATGCCAGCCTCGAGCCATGAAGCGGCCTGTGCTTCTGGCTCAATGGCAATTTTGGCAGCTATGGCCGATTTGGAAGCTGGCCGTTATGGCGTCGCTTGCGTTGTTGGTTTGGAAGTGATGCGCAATGTGTCTGCCAATGTAGCGGCTAACAATTTAGCTGCGGCAGCTTGGGTTGGGCAGGAGTGGTCGCAGGCAGAATACTTGTGGCCGGCGGCTTTTGATGATGTGCTGAGTCTGTATCAAGAAACTTACGGCGTGGACTATCGGCATTTGGCTGCAATATCAGAGCAAAATTTTTCTAACGCTAAGCGAAACCCCAAAGCTCAAACCCGAGGCTGGAAATTTGGTGAGCAAAGTTTTGCTCAGAATGATGAGGCCAACCCAGTCGTGTGCGGTAATCTTCGTCGTCAAGACTGTGGTCAAATAACCGATGGTGCTGCGGTGGTGTTCTTGGCGTCAAAAACCAGCGCGCAGCGCTATGCGCAGCAGCGTGGTATCACGCTCGAATCTTTACCGATGATTAAAGGTTGGGGACATGTGAATGCACCGCTACTGTTTAAAGAAAAACAACGTTTGAACCATAACCAACCCTATCTTTTTCCCCATGTGGACGCGCTATTTCGGCAAACCTTAAAGCGTGCGCAGCTTGAAGATATTCATGGTGTTGATGGTATTGAATTACATGATTGTTTTTCAATTACGCAATACATGATTCTGGATCACGCGGGGCTAAATAAGCCGGGCGAAATATGGAAAACGCTAGAGGCCGGTACTACGTCGCCAACGGGTAGCTTACCGGTCAATATGAGCGGCGGTTTAATCGGCTTGGGGCATCCGGTGGGTGCTACGGGAGTGCGTATGTTGCTGGACGCCTACAAGCAGGTGGCCGGGCGCGCCGGTGAATATCAAATAGAAAATGCGCGCAACATGATGACGGTTAATTTAGGCGGTAGCACAACGACCTGTGTCAGTTTTATTGTGGGTTAACTTGTGCGGTAGGTGACGACAGGTACTCGTGAATCTAACAACCAAAAACCTGCACAGCTCCAGTGTTGATCTTGGTGCGCATGCTATGACAGAGTACCGAGAAGAGGCATTTGCAGTGGCGATGAACGGCTAGCTTGCCAAGCCGATGAGCTGTGAGGCGTTGGCCAGCGCATTAGAAAAACTTTCCCATTAGGTGTTGATACGCAAACGGTTGGCGGATGAATCTGGCACCTAGCACTTGCGGCGCTAAGCATTATCAAACTCTCGCTTTAATTGTGCCACTTGAGCGAGCAGCACTTGATAGTGTCGCACGCGTCTTTGTAGGTAGATAAACAGCAAGCACACGCAAGGCGCTAGGGTTAAAAACGCAATGACTAAATCACTTGGTATAGACGCCGGCCAAAGCATTTTTAATGTTGCTAACACAGCCGTGAACGCTAGCACGATAACACATCCCAGTTGATTGAGTCGTAGGTGTTTGATGCTGGCGGCGTAACTTAATTGGCGGAATTCAAGCAGACCTTCAGTGCTCCAGTCGGAGTAGTTTATGACTTTAGTGTGGATATTGAACGCGTAGTAGAGTGTCATGCCGGCGCTAAACAGCATAACTGGGCCAGCGATGAGCGTTGCGGGAGAGGCCGGTAAAGTGAGAAAAAATAACCCCGCCAGCAATAACACACCGGCTTGGATCAGATCTAGGTAAAACCAGAGTCGGCGTTTGCGCTGCTGGCTGCGTGCGGTGGTAAAATTCACTGGGTTATCTGTTGGCTGACTTTGCCAGGTTGCGCGGAGTGCGTCTAAACCTAGGTCATTCAGGTTATCGTTGTCGTGTTCTTTCTGTTTCATCGTGAGTGCTCTCGGCGCGATATTGTTGCAATTGTTGTTGGTCGTTCTTTCCGGAGGCTGTAAGTCTTTATGTGTCGCGTTCTAATCGTGCTTTTAATTCTGTTTTGGCGCGATTGATGCGAACCCGCACGGCGCCAGCGCTGATTTGCAGAATGTCGGCAATCTCTGTCGCGGCTAAATCTTCCAATAACAACATGATGACCTGGCGGTAGGGAGCGTCTAAGGCGCGTACCGCCTGCAGCAATAACTGCTGTTGTTGGTTGCGCTCTAGCTGCTCGGCTGGACAGTCATCGCTGGACTGGAGGTTGCCGTCGACTAGCTGGGTTAGCTGCTCAGGTTCGTACGGCTCGGCTTTGTCGCGCACCTGCCGCGCTATGTGGTCAACCGCCACATTGTGGGCAATACGAAAGACATAGGCGCGTGGGTTGTCGGCTGCGGTAATCCGATCAACTGAAAGGGCCATAGCGTAAAAAATCTCCTGCGCTAAATCTTCGCGTAACTGTTGATCCGCTTCATAACCTGACAGTGTCCGCATAATGGCCGCTGAATACGTGTGCCATAGCTGTTCTATCGGCGGTTGTTTTTCAATTTGATTTTCTATTTTTCATTCAACCTTTTTCTGGGCAGTGCTTATGTCAGGCCATTGATGCCGTTCGGGCTTCGGTGAGCGCAATGTGTCTGACTATGTCATAGGAGTCTGACGGACGCGGCAAAGTGTTACACAATTTTTTTTGTAACACTTCCTAGGCAGTATCCGACTGAGGTTATCGAACACATTGAAAAGGCTGAGAGACAGCCGGAGACATGATGATAACTAAGATACTAAAGCAGCTAGGCATAACAATAAGTGGACTCTTGTGCCTTTACGCGCACGCATTCGCGGCGCCTACCAGTTATGTATTGCACAATGCCAACCTTATCGACCCCTACCGCCAGTCGATTACCGCCGATGGTTGGTTGCAGGTAACCGGTGACACGATTGTTGCGATTGGCACCGGCGCTGGGCCGGCGTTGGCGCAGCGCATTGATGTCGCGGGTGCCTATGTGTTGCCGGGGCTGGTGGACGCACATATGCATTTAACCGCGGGCCCGCTCTCGGTGTCGGTAGATAACGGTGTACCCAGCATCAGTATGACTAGCCAAGAAGACATAACCCGTTTTCATGCGCTTGCCGCCTTAGCTTCCGGCGTAACGTCGGCCTTCAGCCCGGCTGGCGATCCAGAGGCTAACCATGTCTATGCGGTCAATCAGCAAAATGGTCTGTGGCGCGGCCCCGCGTTGAGCTATGCGGGACTGAGTTTTGACCCTACGCCAATTGCTGGAGGCACGGTCTACCCCGCGGACAAACAAGCTTGGCAGCTCGAAATTGCGCGTCAAAAAGCCCTCGGTGTTAGTCATATCAAACTTTACCAAGGCCTTTCTGAAGCCGAATTGCGTCAGGGTATCGCGCTAGCCCATGAAGCCGGTTTATCAAGTATCGCTCATTTAGACCAAGTGAGTTGGCAGTTTGCCGTGGACGCCGGTGTCGATGCGCTCACCCATGCACTCATGCCGTCGCCGGATTTATTACCGAGTGATCGCCGTGCCGAATTTCAAGTCGACCTCGTGCCCGGTAGTAGTCAATATCTCTACCGCTGGTTTGAACTGGTGGATTATGACGCAGCACCGATGCAACAGTTATTTACCAGTTTGGCGGCAGAAAAAGTCCGGGTAGATCTCACCTTGCTGGTCAATGAGATGATGTTTTTCTACCCGCAGTTGGCCGAGTTGTACCCAGAGCGCCGCTGGCAGCAGCACCCAGCCATTGCATCGACCTGGCGTCAGAATTTAGGTATGTCTCTGTACAACTGGAGTGAGGACGATTTCGCGCGCGCACAAGCGGTTTTTCCGAAGGTGTTGGAATTGGTGACGCGTTTACACCGTGCCGGTGTGCCGCTGCTGATCGGCTCCGATAGCTATGCTGCCGGCCACTGGTATTGGCGCGAGCTGGCACTGCATCAAATAGCCGGCCTTGATAGCTGGCAGATTCTGCAAATGGCAACCAGTACCGCCGCGAGTGAATTAAACCTGCCGAAAGTTGGGCAGCTAGGCGCCGGGTTTTATGCGGATCTTGTCATTCTTACCGCTAACCCATTGCAGGATATTACGGCTGTAGAGAGCGTCAGTCAGGTCATTCAACGAGGCAAGATTTACTCGGTAGCGACATTGCGTGCTGAATTGGAAACACTATCAACCCTTACATCAACTGGTAATTTGGAGCAATAATCATGAACGAATTTCTCAATAATTATTTGGCACTGGTAGAGCAAAGCAGTGTGGCTCAGCTCGTATGTTTTGCGGTGTTCTTCTTTATCGTTTATTTTTTGCCGACCTTGCTGGCGGTCTTTTTTAACCGACAACATTTAGCAAAAATTGCGGTCTTAAATATTCCTGCGGGGTTTTCGCTCCTTGTATGGGGGGCACTAATTTTATGGGCATGCACTGGCAAAGTCGGGCGGGAGTTGGCAAAAAAACTAGGTGAATCGCGCAATGCCAGTGCGTAAACTTTCCTATACAGCCATTAACCCTAAAGCATAAACGATTGAGTGATCTCACAATGCCGTTTAACCTCAGCAGTAGCTGGTGTTAAACGGCGTTGATGAGGCCTGTATAAAGCTTGTATATGACAACTCAGCACGGCAGGAAACACTGGCTAAGCATGGATGTGGTGTTTACACTCCGCTAGGTTATTAGTCATAGGAAAACGGCGATGCAGCGCTCACTTGTTCTGGTATTCTTTTATTTACTGAGCGCGACGAGTTTTGCGCAGCATAGTGACGAGAAAGTCGAATCAGAAGCTGAACAATGGCGTTCGTTGCTAGACAGCTCCCTGTCGCAGTGGGATAGCTACCTGAGCTATCGCTTCAAGCCGGGTTATGATGGCGCCAAGCCGCCAGAAGCGCCGGTTGGGTTTAACCAGCCAGCTGCCGCGCAGGTATTCAGCGTCAGTGTGGTCGATGGTGAGCCAGTATTACGGGTCAGCGGCGAGATATACGGCGCACTGATTTCCAAACGTAGTTATCGTAATTACCATTTAAAAGTACAGGTGCAATGGGGCCAGAAAAAGTGGCCAGCGCGCGCCGATCTATTGCGCGATACGGGTATTCTTTATCATTCCATTGGTCCTTACGGCGCTGACCACTGGCGCTCTTGGATGTTGAGCCAAGAGTTGCAAATTATGGAAGGGCATATCGGCGATTACTGGAGCCAAGCCACCTCGGCTATGGATATCAGAGCTTTCCCACCAGAATACATCATGAACCCTGTGGCAAGCCTTGAGCAGCCATTTTTGTCGGTTGGTTATGAGCAGGCTATCAAAGGCTTTGTTCTTCGCCGCGAAAACCGAGAGAGTCAGCAAGGTTGGACGGATGTTGAATTGATTTGCTACGAAGGGCAGAGTCTGCATATCGTCAATGGCGAGGTGGTGATGGTGTTGCGCAACTCTCGCTATAAAGAGGGCAGCGAATTTCTCCCGTTGCGGGAGGGAAAGATTCAGCTACAGTCCGAGGCCGCAGAGGTGTTCTTCAGACAGATTCAAGTGCGCGAGCTCAATAGCCTGCCGGTGGCGTATGAGCGCTTGTTTTAGCGTTTTCGATAGATAAGGATAGGGCGGCAGAGTGCAGCGTCACGATGTCGAAATTTGGCTCGATTATCGGGCTTTTTAGTCAGTTTCAAGCATTGGCGCGCTAGCGATTGGTTGAATGCTGTTCTTTTACACATTGGCGATTGACAGGCTACTTGAGTTAGCCGTCTCGAACGGAAAAATTGTTTCATGCAGCAAGGTAATCTTTACCATCAGCTCGATGATGTGGTAGCTGAGATTTTTGCGCGCGCAGGCCAGCGCTTGGTGTTGGCCGCGCCGCTCGGTATTGGTAAGCCCAATCGTTTGTTGAATGCGCTTTATGCGCAGGTGCAAGCACAGCCCGATAGTGCGTCGCTCACCCTATACACGGCCTTATCGTTACAGGTTCCGCAGGCAAAACATTGGCTGCAGAAACGCTTCTTAGCGCCCTTTGTGGCACGCCATTTTGGTTCGGATTATCCCGCGCTTACCTATGTGCAAGATCGTGAGCGGGGAGCATTGGCTGCCAATGTTCGGGTGCATGAATTTTACTTTAGCCCGGGTAGCCAATTGGCGAATCCGGTGGCACAGCGCGATTACATTTGCCAAAACTACACGCACGTGGCGCGCGATTTGGCCGCTGCCGGTGTTAATGTCATTGTGCAACAAGTGGCCCGGCGCGGCGATCGATTGAGTTTAGCCAGCAACCCCGACGTGACGTTAGATCTTATTACGCTGCTACGACAAGCGCAGCAACCTTGCTTAGTGGTCGCCGTGGTGAATCCGGACATGCCGTTTTTAGGTGGCGATGCCGAGTGCTCTGCGGCTGAGTTTGATGTGTTGCTCGACGAAGGCGGTGCGGGTGACTCGCTATTTGCGCTACCGCGCGAGGCAATCAGCGCAACCGATCACGCCATTGGGCTTTTCGCGAGCAGTTTGGTGAAAGATGGTGGCACCCTTCAGGTGGGTATTGGCGCATTGTCGGATGCAATTGCCAATGCCTTAATTGTGCGCCATCAACACAATGGCGATTACCAAACAGCGCTTTCATTGTTGGCACCAACGGCTGAAGAGCGCGCCTTAAGTCTGCGTGTGGGTGGCAGTGCCCCTTTTGTTAAAGGCCTCTATGGCGCCACTGAAATTGTCATGGATAGCTTCATGCATTTACACAAAGCCGGCATTTTAGTGCGCGAAGTGTACGATGACATAGCTCTGCAATCGTTACTCAATGATGATCAAATCCGCTCGCCTTTGCGCACAGAACACATGGCAGTACTGCTGAAGGCGGAAGTGATCGAAACACCGCTTACGACTGCCTGCGTACAGCGTTTGCAAAACCTCGGTTTGTTGCCACTAACGGCCTCGCTACAAGGCGACCGGTTAAGGATTAACGAAACGGTATCGCTGGGTGTGGATTTGACGCAGCCGGAAAATATGGCCGAGCTAACCGGTTTTCTAGTGGGCCAGTCGCTACAAGGTGGTCGCTATTTGGAGGGCGCTTTTTTTCTGGGTTCAAAACCTTTTTATCATTGGCTGTCAACATTGACAGGCAAAGATTGGAGCGGCATAAAAATGCAGCGCGTCTCCCATGTCAATCAACTCTATGGCGGGCGTGAAACCCTCGACCGAGTACAGCGCCAGCATGCACGGTTTTTTAACTCGTGCATGCTGCATACCTTATTGGGTGCTGCTGTTTCTGATGGCATCGACGACGGCAGGGTGGTTAGCGGCGTGGGCGGTCAATACAATTTTGTCGCCATGGCGCACGCCCTAGAGCAGGGGCGTTCAGTGATTATGCTGCGCGCTAGCCGCGAGCAGGGCGGCCGGACGGTATCAAATATTCGCTGGCAATACGGCCATGTCACCATTCCGAGACACCTGCGCGATATTGTGATAACCGAATACGGCATTGCCGATTTACGCGGCCAGTGCGATGAGGAAATCGTCAAGCGCCTGCTCGCCATCAGTGACGCACGGTTTCAATCTGAGTTGATAGCAAGTGCCAAAGCCGCGGGTAAATTGGCGGCGGATTTTGTGCCACCGCCCCATTGGCGACGCAATCTCCCCGCGCGCTTGGCGCCGCTGTCTGCGCTTTCTGCTTTTAATCGCTACCCCTTTGGTTCAGATTTTGATGCGCTAGAACTGCGTATAATCGATGCCTTAACCAGATTGCAGCAGGCACTTAGCTCACCGCTCAGTGCTGTATTGTTAGCGCTAAGCGCATTGTGGCCAAGGCGGTTATCGGCCGAGTTTCAGTCGTGTTTAATACGTCTAGAGTTGAATCAGCCTAAGACGCTTGGCGAGTGGTTGGCTGCGCGTATGTTGGCGCGATTGTTTTAACAGGAAAAAATTTTCGTTGCCAAACTGAAAAGATAACAATAATTCATACGAGAGAAGGTTAGATGCGAAAGCCATTGCTACACGCAGCATTAACGTTGTTAGCCATAGTGTTACCCTTAGTGTTCGCGATAACGGCCGCGCCTGTATTTGCGTGGAGTAATCATGCACCAGGTTCGGCATTGGCGTTGAGTGTTATGCCGGAATTGACCGATGTGCAGGTTGAGGTCGAGCCATTGGAGGATTTTTTACGGGCGCAGGCGCCTGCATTAGTGGCTCGCTTAGCTGCACAGGAAGAGTTTGCCCGGCTGCACTTTCCCCAAGTGCCGGCGGCGCCAGAAAGTTTGCACTGGACCGGCGACGCGCCCGATCTTCGCAGCGCTTTTTTACAGGCCTTGCGCTTAAACCCCGAGATAAAATTAGCGACTTTTGTGCAAGCTATTCCCGGCGCTAAGGATACCGCTGTTTTACCGCCGCTTGGCGCCAGTGAGGTAGTCATTTTTAGCGACCTCGACGCTTGGCAAACATGGCATTTTTTTAGCCTAGTCAAGGGCCAGACGATCAGTGCGCTATCTGTGTTGGCCAGCGCCGCCGACGAGCCAGACTATGGCCACGACATACATTTATTCAGTGATAACCCCAGTGCCGTAGCAAGCCTGTATAATTTTGGCGTGCAGCCCTTTGGCGACAGCCGTTTCGAGCACTCTTCGCAAGCGCCTTTTCACATGGGCTACTTTCACGAATCGGCTATTATTTTTAGCCTCGGTAGCTTTCTAAAAAATACTTTTGCCGATTGGCGCGCCTATCAGTTTTTTTCGCTCGCGCAATTTGCTTTTGAGGCCGGCCATCCTTATTGGGGCTATCGGTTTATGGGTTGGGGCTTGCACTATGTGCAAGATCTCACTCAGCCTTACCACGCTACGGTGTTACCGGGCAGCAGCACGGCAGATTTGTTGTGGATTTACGCCCAAGATAGCTTGGGCTTCAGCCAAGCAAAACAGATGGTCATCGCCCGCAATGCCGACTTTCATACCTATATTGAGACCTTGCAATACCAGCGTTTGGCTGAGTTACTTGTCGATCAGCAGCTAGAGCACCCCTTGGTAGCCGCTTATCGTACTAACAATAACGAGCGCGATTATCCGCCCTTTAACCCTGCTTATTTGCGCACCGTTATTGCGGCCGAGGCGCGTACTTCGGCGGATCAATTGGATGCATTGATTGCGTTTAACCTGGTTCAATTTCCTACAATACCGCAACTTGTCGAGCAATCGCCCTTGGAGTTGTTGTTGGTACAATTAACGCAACGCTTTGGTGTGCATTCACGTCATGCAGTGCGCACAGTGCTTACTGACTCGCCCAAGGCCGAAGACTAGCGGTAGCGCTTCTTTTGTGGCCGCTGCTATCGCGACCGTTAAGATTCGGTGGCGGCCCTAAAGCTTAATTAATTTGGGTAAAAAATTGATACATACCTGCAAAGGTCAGTGGGTTGCGTGCCTCAAATTGATGCCAGGCCTGCAGGTCGAGTAACTTAGACGATGACCCGTGGCTCATTGTAAATGTCTGGAATGTCTCTGCGGTGTTGAATGTAAAACCTTTAAAAAGTAATTTATGTTTACGTAAAATGGCATCCAATTCGGTAAGTGAAAAGGTATGCTCTTGCGCGTGAAATAATAAGTCTCTACACATGCTGGTTGAGTAAAAATCGTTGGACTTGAGGCAGTTGTCGTATTTTTCTCTATTCGCTGTAATCACCTCATGCCGCATGGCGCGTATAGCGTCTTTCGTCCCCTCACAGGAGTTACCTTCTCGGAAACTCGCTATTTCTTCACGCGCTATTTTACTGTAAAGCCCGAGCTTCATTACGCCGTTTTTTACCAGCAAACCTCTCAGTATCTGTAGCCCCGCAATGGGGTCCTGCATGTGATGTAAGACCCCCATACATTCAATAATGTTGAATCTTTCCTTAAATTCAGCCAGCGCCAATATATCGGCTTGGTAAAAGCTAATGTTGGACAGGTTGCATTGTTTTGCTTTCATCGTTGCGTAGGCAAGGCTACGTCGACTTAGATCTATCGCTGTTATGTGCACATTGGGGAATTTAAGTGCTAATGCGATGGGATGCTTACCTGTACCGCATCCTGCAATGAGTATTTTTAGCGGCTTTTCAAAATGTTTGGCTTTTATAAAGGGAGGTTTATGGATGCCGTTATGCTTAGCGTAGCCTTCGCTATGTTCTAATCTACTGATTTCATGCCAGCGCGGATAGGGGTTAGCTTCGTACTGACTAGCTACGAGTAGAGAGACTTCATCGCTGATCGAGGTGAGTTTCTGGATTGAGCTGGCGAATTCAAGCTCGTTTTTGTATTGATATAGAATTCTGTCTAAGCAGGGTTGGGTTTCAGCTGGCCAGTCATTGATAGAAAATTCTAACAGTTGGATAAAATAGGGCTGTTCACTTAAAGGTTCATAAAGTGACGTTAGGAGTATCTGAGTGGTCAGTTGGTTAGCGTTTACCGTGGGGTTTTTAAGCATGCTGTTAATTGACGCTTGAATATTGCCGACGGCTTCCGATTCGTCGGTTGTTACGAAATGTACATGCTCATTCAAGTCGTTTTGTAGTGACAGTGCACATAGAATCTCAATATCAGATGGCGTGAGTTCCTTCGTGTGTGCAAAGGTGTTTAGACAATAGTTGCGCAGCTGGATGAGAAATAGCTCAATGTCAGGGTCAGGTAATAAAACTCTTTTCAGCACCTCGAGAAAGAACACATCGTGTTTAAGGTTGTTATAGCCAGAGACATCAAACGAGTTGGCTTGCGTTCGGTTGTCGAGTTGGTATTTGTATTTTATCAGGGACGACGCCAGCGGAGATATGACGGCACTATCGAAACGCTGATCCTGTAGATAATCTATCGCGCCTTGTTCCAGTGGCAAGCTATATTTAGTCGCTTCTATGTGCTGCAGACAATACCGAGACCTAATAATCAGGTATTCATTGCAGGCGAATAGATTAATCGCTGTTGAGAAATTATGAAACGCTTCGGTATATTGATGGTTCATGGCTTGCGCTTCGGCGGCTAACACATAGCACAGCGGGTTTGAAATGCCGGTAGCTTCGAGTTCAACGACGATCTTAATCACATCGTGCGCACGCCCGGCGCATAAGGCTTGGCAGGCGCGCTTCAGCAGCACCATATAAGGTTGTTTGATGAAGCCACTTCGGCCGACCAGTTGACGCAGCGCTTGAATATCACCCGTGAGAAGACATCTCGCGATATCAATAATAAAGAGGTCGCCTGCATTCTCATCGCCTTTATTGGAGGCTAGGGATAGAAAGGTGTCGCGGTCTAACTTGGTGACGGTATCTAGGCAAAAAACTATTTTTTGATGGCTAACTGTATCAATGTCTAGCAGCGCGGCATTCATAATTTCCCCTACAGACCTAGGTTGTATCTGACTTGCCGGCATTCTTGAAGCGCGATGGAGGCCAGCAGCGTGTGTTTCTCGGTGCATTATTGGTTTTATCGGCAGGTTCATCAGTAATGTTAAGAAAATTGCTTGATTCCTGTGCTGACGTTAACCCTGCCTAGCGCTTGGCCGGAGGCATAAGATCGTGAGCTGGCGCCTACAATTCTAACGATGTAAGGAGGGCGGAACCGTATCGGTGCTGCCTTTGGCCGAGGTTTCTAAGCGTCAGCTGAGCCTGTTTGACGGTGTATTGCTAGGCATCCAATCCTAATGCTTGTCCGTATACAGGCTATGAAAATTCTCCCACAAGAGCACCGCGAACCCCATAGCGCTGACCTCGTGCACCTTGCCATGGTGTGGCTTGGCTATTTGGGCCTGCTGCCGTTTGCTGCGGCCTTGGTGTTGATGGCGTTCGTGCAGCAGGCCCAGTTGGGCTTGTTGTTATTCAGCTGTTATAGCTGCGCGATTGCCACCTTCTTGGCGGGTAGTTTGTGGCAGCCTCGAGCGCCAAACATCGCGTTGACACTGGCTTCTAATTTAATCGTGCTGTTGGCCGTCGGCGCATTGCTGTTGAGTTTCGTGCGCCCAGTCGCAGGGCTGACATTGTTGGCTGTTTGTTTCTATCTAAGTTTTTTTGCTGAGCGCTTTGCGGGTCGGTCACCTGACTATGTCCGTCTGCGTCGGCGGCTTACGGGTACGGTGATTTTGTGCCATGCATTGGCGATTTATTGGGTATTGCAGATATGAGTGTGCTGACCATTTTTTACGATAGCCGCTGCCCTTTATGCGTTAAGGAAATGCTGAGCTTACAACGGCGTAATAGCGGCCAGTTGGATTTTGAAGATATTTTTCAGCCCGATTTTAGTTTGCGCTTCCCGCATATTCATCCCGAGCGTGCCAACGCGGTTTTGCATGGCCAAACGAGGGATGGCGACTTGTTGCTGGGTCTGGATGTTACCGCTCAAGCTTGGGCATTGGTGGGTAATCCGCTTTTTAAGGCCTTGCGTTGGCCGCTCATAAAGCCCATTGCCGATCTGGTCTATCGATTATTCGCTCGGCACCGCTATCGTATTTCTTATTTGCTTACCGGTCAGGCGCGCTGTGAAGCCTGCGTTGATATAAAGCGAGTTGTGCCGTGAATCGAGCCTTAGTGATTGGCCTAGGCGGCATTGGCTACGCATTGCTACAGCATTGGCGCGCCAGTGGTAGGTTTGATGAGGTGATTGGCGTAGGCAGTCGCGCAGAAGGCGCTAGCTCAATTCAGTGCTCGCATACTGAAGCCGGCATTGCCCAAGCGGCACAACAGCTTACCCCTTATGCGGGTACTTTCTCGCGTATCGCCATTTGCACGGGTTTGTTGCACTGCGGCGCTATGCAGCCAGAGAAGCGCTTAGAGGATGTACAGCTAGCGCACCTGCAAGCGAGTTATTTTGCCAATGCCATCTACCCCTTGCTGTGGCTAAAAGCCTTGTTGCCATTGGTGCAAACCAGTGAGTGTGTTATCGCCGCCTGTAGCGCTCGGGTGGGCAGCATTAGCGATAATACCTTGGGTGGCTGGTACAGCTATCGCGCCGCTAAGGCGGGTCTAAATATGTTGCTGCAAACCGCCAGTGTGGAATACGCACGTCGCGCCAAGGGTGTGCGGCTGCTGGCTTTTCACCCGGGCACGACTAACACGCCATTGTCTGCACCTTTTCAAGCGCGGGTACCGGAACACAAATTGTTTAGCCCGGGTTTTGTTGTCGCTCGTTTGAGTGGGCTAATGGATGCTCGCCCAATCGACAACCGCTTACAATTTATCGACTGGAACCATCAGCCGATTGATTGGTAAGTGCTGACCCGATTTTTGTCAGTGTTACTTAATATTATTCTCAGTGATAAATCTGCCACGGGTAATATACTCACTAATCCTTGCTCATAGGTTAAACCCATGGCGGCCAATCTATGCGGCGCCATTAACCAAAGCTGGTAACAAAATCGCGAATGCCGTTAAGCAACATTTGCGTGGCGAGAATGACCAGAATCATGCCCATCAATCGTTCAAGTGCGCGCGAGCCCTTGGTGCCAATCACCTTCATAATCAGCGGTGAGGCTAGAAGTAGGGCAGAGGACGCGCCCCAAGCGAGCAGTAGTGCCACGCTCCAGTCTACAATCTGACCTGGCTGGTTGGAACTGAGTAAGAGTAACACCGCAATGGTGGAGGGGCCGGCAATCATCGGTACCGCAAGCGGCACGATAAAAGGCTCGTCCACCTCAGTCGCGTCACCTACCTCGTGGCTGACCGGGAAAATCATACGCAGCGAGATAATAAATAACAAAACCCCGCCAGCAATATTCAGCGAGGACTGGGTTAAGCCCAAAAAGGCCAATATAGCGTTACCGGCAAACAAGAAAATTAACAAAATCACCAAGGCAATAATGAGCTCGCGCGCCAACACGGGCGTGCGACGCTTCTTATCTAAACGCGACAGCACGGCGTTAAAAATCGGTACATTACCGAGCGGGTCCATAATCAAAAAAAGCGTCACCGCCGCCGGTGCGATATCGGTCCAATGCATGGCTCTTACTCCAACGTGTATCCTTGGGGGTTAAATGTAATGGGTATGCGTTAGCTTAGCAGGCGGTGAGCAAGAAGAGGCTCTTTGATTACAGAGGCAAGTATTAAAAAGCGAAACTGATTTGTAGCAAGTGCCCAACCAACTAATTATGCCAATAAGTCAGTCACGCTGCATTTTCATCACGCGGTACACCTTGTACCTAAGCATATTAGCCCTTGGTGGTTGCCCCTTAACAAGTGCGCGATGTGATTTTACTGAGTATGGGTTGACGGATTGCGTGGCTGATATACATACACATTACAGCAGTCATCAAGAGCCCACCCCAACTTCAAGCCGTAAATTCTGCTCCTTATTTGGATTCCCCCCCCGTTCGGGGCTTTTGTGTATTTTCAGGATAATTAGCGCGATAACTTAGCCATATCGCAAGTGATTACGGTCGTTAAGAACTTAAACCTAAATATTTTGAAGGAAGCAGATATGACACTTAATACCCAACAAGCAACCATAGTTAAGCAGCTAAAAGTACAAAAAATGATCAACTGCGCTCTCGGCACAGGCATCTTGGCGCTGGGTTGTTATCTGGCGTTTGGTTATTCTCATACCACACCAAATGTCGCCAAGTTTGAAGAAATTTCCGTTGAGCGCATCAATATTATTGAAAAAACCGGGCAAAACCGTATGGTGCTTGCGAACTCAGATAAGGCTCCTGGCGTGAATAAGTACGGAAAAGAAGTTTTCCGCTCCAAAGAGCCTCGCCCTGGAATGATTTTTTACAATGATGAGGGCACAGAGAATGGCGGGTTTATATTCAGGGGCAAGAAGGAAAATGATAAAGTGACTCATGGCTTGCATATGTCCTTTGATCGCTACAATCAAGATCAAACCATGATGTTGCAGCACATTGAACAACAAGATTTCATGATAACCGGCTTAACCATTATGGATAGACCAAGTAAAGACATGGATTTTGAACTTACTAATGCTTTTATTAAGGCTGAAGCCGAAGGCGATACTGAAAACATGGCTCGGCTCGAAGCACAGTTTAATGAGGAAAATAAAGAAGCGGCGCGGCGCGCCTTTTACGGTACTTTGAACGGCGATTCCCAGCTTCGTTTGAACGATGCGCAGGGCAACAAACGTATTCAGCTTATAGTAACAAAAGAGGGTGAAGCAAAATTGGAGTTTCTAGACGACGCAGGCAACGTCATTATGCGCTTACCTGAAATCCAGAAGCCGATATAATAAAAAGATTACACCATGAATAAATTAACTAATTTCATCATCATTTGTCTGTTTTCTTTGTTTATGGTGTTGTACTCAGCGCTGTTGCAGGTCAAACCCGGAGAGGCTATCCCATGGCACTTCGATGCGCCATTCTGGATGGCGCTCCAATGTTTTATTGCTCAGTGGCTAACCTTGCGCTGGTTTGATTATTTTCAGCTGCGGCAACAACAGCTCCCCGATACCAAACGCTATATTCGGATTTTTATATGCAGTAATGTGAGCTTTACTGTTGTGGTGACTGGGCTAATTTTGGTGCTCGAGAGAACGATTGGTATTCAAGCCATAACCGCAGCCCATATTATCTTACTAATCAGCATGCAATTTATTTTGCACACCATAGTCGGTGGTTTTACACTCTTATTTAAAGTATTCGAGCATGTAAAACAGCAGCGCATAACCCTTGAGCAAACGGAGAGGTCTCTGCTTGAAAGCCAAGTAAAAACACTGCAGCAGCACATAGATCCTCATTTTCTATTCAATAATCTAAATGTACTCTCAGCGCTAATTCAGCAAGACCCGGACGATGCAGATGAATATCTCAACACTTTTTGTGATATCTACCGCTACATTCTGCAACATAAGGACCACGCATTGGTCTCGTTAAAACAAGAGTTAGCTTTTGCAAATAATTATATGCACTTGATAAGTACACGCTTTGACAACGCTTACATGCTAGAGGTGGAAATTATGCCCGAGGCCGATTTGACAAGCCATGTGTTGCCCTGCTCTTTGCAGCTCGCGTTAGAAAATGCAATTAAGCATAACCAAGGGGATAAAGAAAACCCCCTTGTCATAAAGATAACTGTTGAGAAAGACCAGGTGCGAATCTTTAATCAGATAAATGAAAAAAAATTCAAGCTGGAATCCACCCAGTTGGGTATCACAAACTTAAGGGTGCGCTGCAATACGATATTTAAGCAGCCGTTGGCTGTGGCGCACACGCAAGATTATTTTGAATTGGTTCTACCGCTTTGCAAACAAAGGGAGGCCGCATGAGAGTTGTTGTTATTGAGGATGAGCCGCTGGCAGAGAAAAAACTTGTCGGTTTCATTTGTCGTTATTTCCCTGATGTGACTATTGTTGCTCGGTTCAATAAAACCTCTGATGTGTTGGCGTTCTTTGCGTCAGAGCAACAGTTAGACCTGATTTTTTCGGATATCGAATTATTGGATGGACAGGTATTTAATGCCCTAAGTGCGCTCGATTTGCCGTGCCCAGTGATTTACACCACCTCTTATGATCAGCATTGGGTCCAGGCCTTTCAAAATCAAGGTATTGAATACTTACTTAAACCTTTTTCCTACAAGCGTTTTTCGCAGGCCATGCTTGGCTACCAGCAATTAAAAGCAAGCTTTGTGGCCTCAGTGGAGGCGGCGCCGGTTAATAACGGCACTGGATATAAAAGCCGGTTCTTGTTGCGTAAAGCACAGGTAGTCGATGTGTTAAAAGCGGAAGATGTGGTGTGTTTACGCGCGGCGTCCGGCGTAATTTCTGCGTACGATAGAAGCGGTCAACACCATATGCTCACGGGTAACTCGATTTCTGAGCTTGAGCAGCAGCTTGATCCAAAACAATTTTTCCGTATTAACCGCAGTGACCTGATAAATCTGGACTATATTTCGACCTTTGAAAATTACGGAAAGGATACCGTTGCCATAACCACGAGTGTTTTAAGCGAGCCGCTTATCACAAGTAAAACCCGCACGGCGCAATTCAAAAAATGGTTGGGTGGATAGATGTAACCTATACATCCTTCAAGTTACTAAAAGTTACTGTCTTATTAGTGGGAGTCAACAGCCTTTTCTGCCTTGTTAATATAGCGATAATCATAGGCTAAGAGTGCAGATTTTAGAGCGAAGGTAGCGTCATTAGAGTAAAGCTAGGCCGCTTCATGAAAAGTTTCTTTATGACTCCTACGTCAATTACAGATGCTTACTAAATGTCGGTTATAGCGATACTGGCCATATTAGATTCAAGCGGTGGTTGGCACAGCCGCTGTTACATGTCGCCTCGAGCACAACGGGTCTTGTGATTCTGTGTGGGGTTGGATCGCCAGTGATTCGGGCTGCGTTGGTTTGCCCTCCGATATAGTGTCGAAAGCGATAGGTGTGGGTGCCTAAGTCAGGTATTTCGCCACTATTGCTTCTTGGCGCCGTTTGGCTGTGCTGGCGGCGGGTTTGAGAGGCGGTGAATTTCCCACTTGAAATGCTGTATATAAATACAGTAATCTGGTTGGCCGAACAGTGTGTGAGGTCAGTATGCCGTCTTCTACTTTTGCAGCCGATGTGGCCGGCCAAGCTTCTACATCCGATGTGCTAGAGCAGCTCCTGCATACGCGTGCAGATATTTGGCGTGCTCGCTCCGCCATGCAGAGGCGAGAGGTTATCAGCACCGGTTTTCCCGCTCTCGATGCTGCGCTACACGATGGCGGCTGGCCTTTGGGCGCCAGTACAGAGCTGTTGTCCGACGGTTTAAATTGGCCATTACTGTTGCCGGCACTGGTGTCGCGCTTACCGGGCTATATTTTTCTCATTGATCCTCCCTGCGTGCCGAGCGCCGCTT
The DNA here is from genome assembly GCF_042853465.1 of Simiduia litorea. Taxonomy (GTDB): domain Bacteria; phylum Pseudomonadota; class Gammaproteobacteria; order Pseudomonadales; family Cellvibrionaceae; genus Simiduia; species Simiduia litorea. Next base: position 1,672,714 of record NZ_AP031497.1, read on the forward strand.
ACCTCGCCCATGCTGGCGTGGCGCCTGAACAACTATTGGTACTGCGCAACGTGAGTGTGCACGACAATTTGTGGGCTGCCGACCAAGCGTTGCGCGCCGGCGCTAGCGCCTTGGTGTGTCAGTGGTTGCCTAACAAGGCGATTACGGATCGCGATTTGCGCCAATTACAGCAGGCTGCTGTTAAAGGCGGTGCTTGGCATGTGTTGTTGCGCTCGCGTCAAGCGGCGCACACCGCGGCTCCGGCCGCGTTACGGTTAGCAGCTGAGGTGTGTGATGGCGGTTTACAGCTCACCGTATTAAAGCAGCGCGGAGGTTGGGCCGGGCAGCAGGTGCAGTTGTCACTCTGGCCGCAACTGGCGGCCTTGACGTTACAGCCGGTACAAAACAGGCCTGTGCATTTAGAAAATTTACCGGTGCTGCGGCAAGGTGTTGTGCCTCAGCGCACGGCACAGTTGGCGTCATTGGTTAATGGCTGATGCCATGGCTGCTCAACGCGATTTGCCGGCGCTAGGTACAAAGACAGGCCGGCTTTATGTGAGTTTGTACTTTCCAGCCTTAGCGCTAGATCATTGGCTGCGCGCAAGTCAGGAGACTTACCCACTGGCGTTGTACAGCGGTCAACGTTTGGTCGCGGTATCGTCTGCTGCGCGAGCGGCGGGTGTGACAGAGGGCATGAGTGTGACCAGCGCCTTGGCGCTGTCACCTCAGCTTTGCTTGCGTGTATTCGAACCAGAGCAGGGTTTGCATTTATTACAAAATTTAGCGCAGTGGGCTTATGGTTTTACGCCTTATGTTGAGCTGGATGAACCGGATTTTTTGCACCTTGAAGTAGCGAGCAGTTTACGTCTATTCCATGGTCAGACGATGTTGTTAGAGCGAATCACGCGGGAATTAGCCGCATGGCGTTGTGCTGTTTTTATCGGCCTAGGTCCCACCCGCATGGTTGCTAAGCTGCTAGCAAAAAGCCAAGTATTAGAGGCTGCACCAAGCCTCGTTGAACAGCAAGCGGCGATAGCTGAGCAGCGTCTGGGTGTGTTGTTGAGTGCCTTGCCAGTGTCGCGATTAGATGTATCCGCGGCCTTATTGAAGCGTTTGGCTAGCTCCGGTTTTCGCCAGCTAGGTCAGCTTACGGCTCTGCCTTTGAGTGAACTAGGCCAGCGTTTTGGTAAAGATGCTGTGCGTTATTTGCAGCAATTGTGCGGTCTGCAAGAACAGCCGGTGAGTGCCTTAACGTTAGCGCCAGCGTTTAATCAGCGCTTGGCTTTTATCTATGGCCTTACCGATGCAGCCCATTTACAAGAACCTTTGCAATTGTTATTGCGACAATTACAGCAGTTCCTACGTCTGCGGCAACTTATAACCCAGCGTATTTGCTGGTGTTTTTACCATGAAGATAAAACCGAAAGTCAGATAATTGTGGCTGTGCAGAGTGCGCACAGCGATACAGATGAGTTTTACCAGCTCACCTGTTTAAAATTGGAAAATCTACGCTGGTCCTCTGCTATCGAACAGGTGGGCTTGGAGGCTTTAGGTTTAACGTCGGCTGCACCTGTGGCGAAGGGATTGTTTCGCGATATGCGCGATAAAAGTGATGATATTGAGCGTTTAATGAATCGCTTCTATCAACGCTTTAGCGCTCAACAATTTTGCAGTTATAGGCTGCAAGCGGAGCATTTGCCGGATAAACAGCAATGCGAACAGTTGGCGTTTGTCAGCAATAAAGTTAAGGCCGCCAGCGCTGTTGGCTTAGATGTTGATCATTGGTTATGCCCCTGGCTACTACATCCGCCGCAAGCGCTTTTCATGCGCAAAAAGCAATTAATTTGGTATAGAGACGGGCTCAGGCAAGAGCTGCAGCTGGTGAGTCGCGCAGCGCGTTTTGATAGCCACTGGTGGCAGCAGCGCGCGCGCAGAGATTATTTTATCGCCAAGGCACAGCAGCATTACTACAGTGTTTTTTTCTGCCAGCAGCGAGAGCAATGGTTCATGGCGGGTTTTTATGTTTGCTGAGTTGCACTGCGTTAGTAATTTTAGTTTTTTACGCGGAGCCTCTCGTCCGGAAGAGTTGGTGCAGCGTGCGCACGCCTTAGCCTATCAAGCTTTAGCTATTACCGATGAGTGCTCTTTTGCCGGCGTGGTTAAAGCTCATGTGGCAGCGCAGCAGCTGGATTTTCATTTGATTGTCGGTAGCGAGTTTTGGTTGCAAGATAAGCAGGCGAAGCTGGCCCCAGCTCACGTGGTTTTACTGGCACCTAATCGCGCCGCCTACAGTGAAATTTCCGCGCTGATTACCCGCGCTCGACGCCGTGCTGAAAAAGGTAGCTATCAACTTTTTTTGCAGGAATTGCAATTTGGCACCCAGCACTGCTTGGCTATTTGGTTGCCGGTGCAGGCGCAAACGGCTGAAGACTGGCTGGGCCAGAGTCGCTTACTGTCGCGTTATTTTAAGCAGCGCCTGTGGTTGGGTGTTGAGCTGTTGCAACAATCATCGGATGAGGTCTACTACCAGCGCTGTTATCTAACCGCGAGCGAGCAGCGTATCAGTATGGTGGCGTGTAACGATGTGCATATGCATTGCCATAAACGCCAGCCCTTACAAGACGTGTTGGCAGCTACGCGCTACAACTGCTCGGTGGCTGAATTGGGTGTGCGCCGCCATGCTAATGCCGAGCGCTACTTGCGGCCGTTGGAAAAACTAAAAACGCTCTACCCGGAGGCGTTGCTACAAGAAGCTGCGCACATCGCCAGCTTGTGTCATTTTTCTATGAGCGAGCTGTGCTATGAATACCCGCCTGAGGTGGTGCCAGAGGGGTTATCTGCAAGCGCTTATTTAGCACAGCTAACCTATGAAGGCGCAGCTTTGCGCTGGCCCAATGGCACCACCCCAGCAATGGAAAAGCAATTGCACAAGGAACTCAGCTTAATTGAAGAGTTGCACTACGAGTATTATTTTTTAACCGTGCACGATCTTGTGCGCTACGCGAGAAGCCAGCGCATTCTATGCCAAGGGCGAGGTTCTGCGGCCAACTCGGCGGTGTGTTATTGCCTGTTTATTACCGAGGTGGACCCGGCGCAAAGTGATTTATTGTTTGAGCGCTTTATATCCAAGGAGCGCAATGAGCCTCCGGACATAGATGTGGACTTTGAACATGAGCGGCGCGAGGAGGTGATCCAATATATCTACCGAAAATATAGCCGCGAGCGCGCCGCCTTAGCGGCAACGGTGATTACCTATCGGCCCAAAAGCGCGATTCGCGATGTGGGTAAGGCGTTAGGTTTAGACCCATTGTTACTCGAGAAAATTAGCCGTAACCTAAGCTGGTGGGATAAGCCTGCGCAGATGTTGACGCGGTTGCAGGAGGCCAATATAAAATTAGAGGGGCGGTTGGTACAGCAATTTTTAGCGCTGGTGCAGGCGTTGTTGGGTTTCCCTCGGCACCTTTCTCAACACGTGGGTGGTTTTATTATCACCAAAAGTCCGATCAGCACCTTGGTGCCGGTGGAAAATGCCGCCATGGCCGAGCGCACGGTTATTCAGTGGGATAAAGAAGACATTGAGGCCTTGGGGTTACTTAAGGTGGATGTGTTGGCATTGGGGATGCTGACCGCCATTCGAAAAATATTTGATCTCATTAATAGCTACCAAACGCCGCCGATACATCTATATCAGGTGCCGCAAGAAGATCCAAAAACTTACGCCATGTTATGCCGCGGTGACAGCGTGGGTGTTTTTCAAGTGGAGTCGCGGGCACAAATGGCCATGCTGCCTAGGCTGAAACCAAAAACGTTTTACGATTTGGTGATTGAGGTGGCTATTGTTCGGCCAGGCCCTATACAGGGTGATATGGTTCATCCCTATTTGCGCCGTCGCAATGGCGAAGAAGCTGTCGACTACCCCAACGCCGATGTAAAGGCAGTATTGGCGCGCACCTTAGGTGTGCCTATTTTCCAAGAGCAGGTGATTAAATTGGCCATGGTTGCTGCAGGCTTTAGCGGCGGAGAGGCGGATCAATTGCGGCGAGCTATGGCCAGCTGGGGGCGCAACGGCAACTTGGCAGGTTTTCGCGATAAATTAATGCAAGGCATGGCCGAGCGTGGTCACAGTGAGGATTTTGCTGAGCGTTTATTTCGCCAAATGCAAGGCTTTGGCGAGTACGGTTTTCCGGAATCACACGCCGCCAGTTTCGCCTTGTTAGTGTATGTATCGGCTTGGTTAAAGTGCCACTACCCAGCCGCATTTTATTGCGGTTTGTTAAACAGTTTACCCATGGGATTTTATTCGCCATCGCAGCTGGTGCAGGATGCACGTCGCCATCATATTAGCGTGGAAAATATAGATATTTGCGTGAGCCAATGGGATCATAGCCTGGAAAACTTTGAGGCCAAGGCCGCAGTAGAGGCGGCGCCTTCCGTGCGCTTAGGTTTTCGTTTAGTAAAAGGCTTGCGGCGAGAAGCGATTCAGCGCTGTATCGCTGCGCGGGACAAGAAACGCTTTTCCTCTTTGCAAGATTTACGGCTGCGCGCCCAGCTATCTGATGCGGAATTGGAACTGCTAGCCGGTTGTGGCGCTTTACGGCAATTCAATCAAGATCGCTTTAATGTGCATTGGGATGTCTTCGCGCTAGATCAGACGCCGCTGTTTAATCATGTGCAGTTGGCATCCACGGCGGAGTTAGCCAATAGCGAGGTGGCGCAACAGGCTTTGCCCCTGCCCCAAGCGAGCAGCTACGACACGCTCGTAATGGATTACCAAACGCACCACTTAAGTTTAACGGCTCACCCCATGCAGCTATTGCGCGAGCAGGCGGTCTTTAACGGCTGTAAAAATGCGCAAGCATTGCTAAGCGTGGCACATGGTCGCTTCGTGCGTGTTGCAGGTTTAGTGACCGGTCGGCAGCGACCCGGCACAGCATCGGGTGTTTTGTTTATCACGCTGGAAGATGAAACCGGTAACACCAATGTCGTGGTCTGGGCATCATTGCAAGAGCGCTACCGACGGGCCATTCTGCAGGGGCGTTTATTGCTGGTGAAAGGGGTAGTGGAGCGCGAGGGCAGGGTGGTGCATTTAGTGGCAGGGCACATTGAAGACCACTCGCACTTAATGCCGGAATTGTTATTGAGTTCGCGAGATTTTCATTAGTGCTTGATATTTTTTCAGTTAGATAAAATGTACGCAGGGTACAGCTATGAACTGATGAGCAACTCAATAGTTGCGGTTAGCATCCGACTATCTCGCTTAATGTCATGGCGGGAGGTCGGCGCTATTATTCAGTCACTCAGGCGATAACTGAATCTTTAGGATAGCCGCGCAGCCTTTGAAAGCCGCGTTTAGCGATGCAAGATTTTTTGTTGCAGTGGTGGCCTTGCAATCGCGAAACGCGCTTAAAGATAGACGCTACTTAGTTTGATGATAGTGTTAACGGGCGGTGAGCCCGAGTTTCGATATTTCATCCAGCCATTTTTTCCTGGAAGCGTTGGTGGAACTAATAATGGGGCCGATCATTCTACTTTTAATGGAGCCGAAACCGACGAATTTAAGAGTGGCTGTCTTTAACTGCTTGATGGCAGGCGCGCCTTGAAACAATACGTAATACCAAGGCGGTGTATCCATGGTCATGACGATTCGCGCCGTTTTCCCTTGCAGTAGCTTTTTGGGGATCGACTTTCCCTTCTCATACCGAAATGCGAAACCGGGTAACAACGTTCGATCAATGAGCCCCTTTAGTTTTGCTGGCAGTGCGCCCCACCAATTGGGGGTAAAAATGACGAGATGTTCACACCAGATAAGTGCTGCTTGAAAGGCTTTGAGTGAATCCTCGAGGGGTTGATCCTGAGTATACCCGTCAGGCAGATCCACATTGAACACCATGTCGGCTAGGTTTAGAAACTTTACGTCATGTTGTTGTCGGGCAGATGTTGCGTATGCATCGGCTAACGCATTCACAAAGCTATTTGCTTTGGGGTTTGCGGCCAGTACCAATACTCGTTTGCGCATTCCATGTCTCGCGTTACCTAAAGAAAGCGCATTCTACCGTCTCCCCTTAAGGGGAGAGTCAAGTGTTGGTTAAGGTTTTATCTGGGCATAACAGGCATCCAAGCTGTTAATTTTTCGCTCGATATCAGTGCGCTGTTCGATGAGTTGCGCCCTTATCTCGGTCAAAAATACCTTTATGTTTTCCCAGTCTATTTCGCCGTTGCGGTAACTGATAACCCCTTTGAGTTGAGACAACGCGACCCCAAGCTCCGTTGCCTCTTTAATTAATAGCAACAGCTCAAGGTCTTGCACTGTATAAGTTCTATAGCGCCCCAATCGTGTGGGCGGCTCAATCAAACCTTGCGCCTCATAAAAGCGAATGGCCTTGATGGATAAACCCGTTTTCTTTGCTGCTTCGCCAATATACATAACGCGGTATCTACTGCCTAAAAGTTGGATGTTAGGGAGGCCTTGCCTTTGCTAGGCAACTTACTAATTAACACTCAGTGATTGAAAGGGTATCTGAAGTGTCGTCAGGAAACATGTGATATTTCGTTGTGGCGCGCCTTTGGTGTTGGCTATCCTTTAGATCTGATCGCCATGATTTTTCTAACGCTATAAATGCCTAAAAAGTACGCGATGTATTGACCCGTTAGCATAATACTGAGCTTGGGCCAAAAATCGATTTCTTCGCTAAAAAGCCGCGTTGCTACAATGCCGGGGTAGGCTAATAGTTTATAGCCGGGTATTGCCTCGTTAAATACCCAAAAACCTAAGCCAAATGTTAAGAAACACATTAAAACGCTTACTAGTGCCCAGCGGGCGCTAAATTTTACATCTGACATAAGAGGCTCTTGACGGTTCTTTATCGGTTGGCAAGGCGATTGCCCTAGTTTACCTTGGAATTATTAGTTGGCCTTGGGAATGTTGATCTTGGAGACATGCAATGTGTGGTTATATCCGGCGCCACGTTGACCCGCGCACCCTGAATGATTTTTTAGCCTTACTTGGGGCTGAGGGACGTTACGAGGGCGCCGATGATGATACACCAAAGATTCAGCACTACTACCCCGCCTTTGGCGGTGATCCTACAAGAACAATCGACGGGTTGCTCATCAAAAAAGGTGGTGCATTGAAGCAGGTGGATGCGACCTGGTGGTACGACTGTCGGGACGTGGGCGGAGAACTTGAAGTCGGTCCAAGAACAACCTTCAATGCGCGTAACCTCACATCGCTCTACTGGCGCGACGCAATTCGCCATCGCCGGGCGATTGTTATTGCAACCGGCCTGGGAGAAGGAAAAAAAGTGGCTGGTAAGAATACACACTATTTGGTAACAACCCAGCGACTGATGCTTCTGGGCGCGGTTTATCAGGAGTTTCCCGGGGAAAAGTACAGCTGCGCCATCATCACGCGAGATACCCATCCTCGGTTTGAGCCATATCATGACAAGGCTTTCCCCTTGTTTTTACCCTACAATTTGGCGTTTTTAACGTTATGGTTGAGCGACGCAGGTGACGAGCATCCGCAAATTGCTCAATTGCTATCAAATCCCAGAATTTTTACTGAGCTAAAGATTACCCCAGTCAAAACATTTAAAGGCGAACTCGCAACCGGCCCGACTGAATACTTGCGCGCCGACTAGCGAGATAGGCGCTAGCAGGTTGTTGCAGGACTGTTCGTTGATTGTTACTGAGCCGCTCTAAGCGGTGGGCCGGTAAATTCTGCTTCGATAATCACTTCAACCTTATCACCCACGCCCATGGTAGTTCCCGGTGCTGGTATGCCCATGGTAATGCCGAAATCTGACCGGTTGAAGTGGCCTCGGGCGGAAAAGCCAATTCGACCATTGGGATCAAAGGGTCATCCGTTGCCCAAATTTGCTCCTGACGAATTTGTCGAACCCGCGACCTCCGGCGTGACAGGCAGGCATTCTAACTAACTGATCTACCGGTCCGCATAACCGGCTAATGGGACACCCACGTTAATTTTCTCAATGGTGGTATGTTGCGAATTTATCGTGAAAAACTGATTTGTATCAATAGTTGAAAGTACGCATCCAGTAACCTGATATTCAATTATCCAAAAGCAAAATGCCAGTTACTGTTGGTTTATTCGGTTTTGGAATAGGTAATGTTTAATTCAGGCGCTCCAGTTAGGTCTGAATCTTTTCAGGCGCGAGGTTAGAAATGGCTACTATTCTAGATCAGTTGCACACAGATCATATAAACGTGGTGAAATTGCTGGAGCTTTTCGAAAGGGAGTTAGAGGTATTAAAACGGAGTGACTCAGAGCCAAATTACTTCAAATGGCAAAATATACTGTTATATATGACGACTTACCAAGACGTTTTTCACCATCCTGCCGAAGAAAAAGTGTTCGCTTATTTGTGTATTGATGATCCTGAAGTGAGTCAGGCGGTAAAAGAGGTTGAATCGCAGCACGAAATACTTTATCAAAAGAGCGAAAGGCTTCAAGGGTTGTTAATGGATGTCGAAACAAACACCATCACCATAGATAAGAGTGATTTACATATAGCTTGCAAAGATTACATTCACCAACTTCAAAAGCATATGAGCTTAGAGGAAGCAATTATTTTTCCTTACGCAAAAAAGCAGCTGCAAAAAAGTGACTTGGATGATCTAGATAAAAGCATCAACAAAATTAATGATCCATTATTTGGCTTAATAAAGCGTGCTGAATTCTCTGAGTTGTACCAGTGTATTTGTGAGCAATAGTGTATGTTTCTTTTTATGTTAAGCGGGGCGGTTCTAGTTTTTAGAGCAATGAGCGGGATTGAGTCGGAACTGATAGGTTCTAGCTGTCTGTTTTTGCCTTCTTCTGTAGGTGACTCTGATTGTCCTAATCCTTCAAGCTGAAATTCTCATATATTGGTATCGTGGGCTGTGTATAGGTTTACATTGATTTCATTGAGCTATTTTGAGCGGTGGGCCGGTAAATTCTGCTTCGATAATCACTTCAACCTTATCACCCACGCCCATGGTAGTTCCCGGTGCTGGTATGCCATACCTAATCCCGAAATCTGATCGGTTAAAGTGACCCTTAGCGGAAAACCCCACTCGGCCATTTGGGTCATAGGGGTGGCCGGCATAACCGCCGTTAAATTTCGCATCGAGAATAACCGGTTTTGTAATCCCATGGAGTGTCAGGTCGCCGGTGATTCGCACGGCGTTGGCATGTGTGGGTTCTACCTGAGTGGAGCGGAATGTGATCTGACCAAATTGGGCTGCATCCAGCCATTCGGGGCTTAGTAGTGTTTCGAGAAATCCCTCTGGCGGTGAAGGCAGCGCAAGCGAGCGTGGGTCGATAGTGGCGGTCACGCTCATTGCTTTTGGGTTGGCCGGGTCAAAATGCAGTTGCGCAGTGAAGCCTGTGAACCGCGCTGTGTATAGAGAAAAGCCCAAATGGTTGACGCGAAAGGTGAGGTCAGCATGGGAGAGGTCTATTTTATATGCGCCTGCAGGTGCTTCGGTAATAAATGCTTTGGTTGTTTCTGGGGGTTGGTTTTGTTGGGCTGATACTGAGCTTGCTGCTAGGGTAATTGCTGAGGCGATTAGGAGTAGGTGTTTTAGGGCTTTTGTTTTCATGGGGTGGCTCGGCTGTAATAGGTTAAAAGTAGTTAACGATTAGGCTGGCACTCAAATATCTTTTGGCCTCTAGGTTCAAACATTTCGATGCCCGGCAGTTAGGCAATACTGCCATTGTTGACCCAGTGGGCCTTCGTAATGGCCATGTAAGTAAAGCCATTTTCACTTGGTGTGCGATATACCCCAATTGCATTTAAATGCTTAGCTAGAATCGAAGTCATTTCCCAGTCATCAACTTCAGTAGTAGTAAAGCGACCGGCAACTAACTGCTTGAGTCCAAGTTCTTCGCCTATAACCTTTATCTCTCTAGCGGAAGTTTTAACTTTCTCATCAAGGTTTTCGTTGGCCCAGGCCCACATCCACGTTTCTGACTTTGTGGGGTAAGTGCCAGAAAAATGAATGTCTGCTTCCACTTGGGGCTCTCCGTTGTGGGAAAACACTAGTTTTGCGGTTTCTTGATACCAATCCCATCTTTCGTGTGAATCGATTTGGTATTTAGTAAGAAATTCTTTATGCCTTGGTTCGATAAAACTAATGCTCGTTTTAACCAGTTCGTGGAAAATGCTGTCGCCCTGAACCCAATTTCGGTCGCGTATATCCTCGTAGCATTGAACGCACAATAGCTTAATATCTGCGAATTTTTCAGATTGATCATTCCATTCATCTTCAGTGTCAAGCACTTTTTCACATTCGTCACACCAAGCATCCGGCCATAGGTTGTTGGGGTTTTCTGGGTCATATCCAAGGTTAAACCCTAGTTTTTCACCTTTAACCAAATGCGCGCATAAAAAAGTAGCATCGGTTTTTCCGTGAATATCACATTCTACTTTGTTGTCTGATTCGTTCATTCTCTGGTGATCACCTAGTGTCTCTATATGTGTATTTGGCCCGCTATGTCGTAAGGAACTAAGCCTGTTATCCAGCGTTGTTGTGAAATGGAATTTTGATATTGCTCGGCTACATGATTCTATTTCACTATCTAAGTCAGGAGCTAATATTGACGCTAATGAATATTTTCTCTTAGTTATATCGCCTTTAATATATCCAGATGAGCTTGCATTTTATCTCGGTTTCGGAGGTTAGGCTTGTAAGCTGCATTTTGCATTGGTGAGCTGATGTCGCTAGCGGCCCCGCCCAAACTATATATTTAAAGGTATATAAACCGATTTCTGGTTCAAAAACATCAACGAAATTTATCCTGACGCCGTCTTCTTTGCAGGTTTTTGAGTCAATACCTTTGGATGTTAGTCTTTCAATGACGGTTTTGGCATTAAAAGTATTGTCTCCATTTAGGCAGTAGCTCTCATCATGTTGAATGAGTCGATCGATTGCGTATAAAACGATCTCTTCTTTTTCTATGGTGTTGTAGCGATTAATAAACGTATTTTGCCTTAAATGCTCTAGCTTTTGCTGGTCTGTTATCACAGGTTTATCTACCGCACAGCCGGCCAGAATGGCTACAATTGGAATTAATAGTTGCGTGTTTGTTGTTTTGAAAAACATTATATTGTGACGAATCCTTCTGCCCAGTGGTCTTTTCCAATTTCATATTTATCTATGTAGAATCCACTTCTCTCGTCATCTTCTAGGGGGTTGATAAGTTTTGGAAAGTCAGAGAAGCCTGGTTGAGTTGAAAGTCTTTTGATTGCGCAGGCGGCCCTTTCTCCACTAGTATAGAGGCCGATTATTTTCCAGCATTCGTTATCTTCAGATATTACGTGTAGGTGTTGTAATAAAAATATGGCTTTCATCGTGTTCTTTATCCTTGGCAAACCCGCTATGTCTATGTGTTAAGTGCGGAGACGGTTGCAAACCTCCCTGTGTAGCTCAGAAAACAAGCAGAGCTCGTTAGTAAACTCAAATTCCTTTAAGTATCTATCACCAGTTTTTATAGTAAAACTCTTAAGTGTGCCATTCGAAGAGTTCTCCTTTGTGATGCTGATGGCGTCCCACTTAAAGGTGAGTGGTCTAGTCCCATATGCGCAGATAGTTATACCCATATTATCTAAGATTACCTTGATCGCCTTGCGATATTTTTCCACTCTCTTGATGCTAAATAGATCAGATAAAGAAAATAGTATTAGCACCGAAGCAGGTAGAATTGATAGATACCAAGGGGTTGAATGCCAGTATGTGAGCGCACATACTGTAGATAGAATAAATAGAGAAAAACCTCTAAATAACATTCTTCGCTTCATTTGCGGGAATGTATCCTCACGATATGTGAATTCCATTTTGGTACCGTTTGGTGACCGACACTATGGTGTGTTGGTGGTGTTTACTAATGATTTATATCTTTTTGGTCAGGGTAGGTTTACTCCGACGCCTTCTTAATTAACAGAGTCGAAATGGTAGGTCGGCGTTCACTTAAACCGAATAGCTAACTATTTTCAACTTCTGATGTGTATTTCGTAATGAAAAAAGTCTGCCTGAATTCAGCTTCACTTGGCGCGGCTGGAGGATAAGTAATTTTCTGTCTGATATGGAAGCCTATTGTCTTTATTCTTTGTTTATCAAGGTATTTTACTTTGCCTTCAATAAAATCAGACTTGATTACCTTGCCTTTTCTGTCGATCGTTAATAAGAAAAGAAGGTCACCGTTAGAGCTTCTAAAGCCTTGTATGGCCTTAGCCATTTCCTCAACCGAGACGCTTAATTTTATCGACTCTTTTGTTGATTCTGTAGCGCAGGATAAGAGAAAAATAGAAACTATGAGGATGACTAATTTTCGCATAAAATCAACGGTTTGGAAAAGTGGATAAATACCTGCAGTGCAAGTTCTAATGGCATGGCCTGCAGGGCTTGACAGTCGGAGATTATACTAGGTGAAGGGTAAAGTAAAATACCCGCGGATGTTCACCTTCATTTTTTACGGGCTTTCGCGCTCTTGGTTGATGCGAATAAGTTATGCCGGCAATTATGTGACTAGAAGGGTCGGGTAGTGGGGCTGGCGTTGGATTAAAATCTGTTGGGTGTCTATTGGTAAGTTTTCAAGGAATCTGATCCTTTGATTTCGATGGGGGCCAGAATGGCCGGAATGAAATTGTGCGCCTAGTTAAATTCATTTACTGGCAGCCAGAAAGAGGGCAGACCTCAACCCATCGAACGTCCTCTGAGTTACCCCAGAGATTACATACGCCTGAACCCTTAACGTTATATAAAGTTTTTGATGTGGCAAATGCTGTAAGTACAACAGATGCGTGAGCGCTATCTTTATGAACGGCAAAGCGCCCTGACGTAGCACAAGCTGGGCGAGTGCTTTCTGTGTTGCCACCAATTTTGAAAAGAATTGCTTCACCAACTGAGGCAATGTGAATAATTTTTCCACCTAAGCTGTCGCCATCGGCGATAGCGCAAAACGAAATGGAAGTGAAGAACAGAAATAATATTGAGCGCATTTATTTACCTGTGCTTGAATTTAACGCCTTAATAAAGGGCGCGCGTTAACGCGTCCAGCCGTAGGCGACCTTTGATTAATCTGTTTACTCTTTAAATGCACTGACATCTTTAACAATTGCCTTGAGATTTTTAAGCTTCTTAGGATGGTTGGATGCCCACATGACCTCTGAGCCATCTTCCAATTCTTCGTAAATTGGCAGCAGATCAATTATACCGAGATACTCCCATTGGACTGGAACACCTGTTTCTCCGCCTTTATACGGTTCAGCATGCTCGATACCAATTCGCTCAATCTTTTCAAAGGCCTCCTCAAGAGTCAGAGCCTTCACAATAACTGTGTTTTCCCACGTTGCAAATCTGGTCTCGGGATCATCGTTACTCTCATCTTCTATCTCGATGAATCTTGCCAAGTATGTTCCGATGTACCAGCCGACTGGTGAGATATTCTTATCCATGATGACACTTAACGCCCGTAGCAGCCGAGAGCGTAGCGAATTAGACTTGCACCACTTTCACGGACACTAAGCATTCTTTGTTTGATACGTTTTAGGTGACACATAATTTAAGCTCGAGTGTAGTCGATCCTCGTTGTAAAACTCAACATAATCAACAATTCTAGCCACGCATTCGACCATCGTCCTGAATTTCCAATGATGTGCCAACTCATTTTTTAGTGTCTTAAAAAATGATTCTACGTATGCATTATCTGTTGGCGTGCCGGCGCGACTCATGCTACTGACCATTCCAGCATTCGTAACAATCCGCTGATATGCTTCTGAACAGTATTCAGAACCCTGGTCACTATGGAAGATGCAACCTACCTTTACGCTCTCAGATATTAGCGACATCTTTAATGCGCCGCTAACCAAGTCGGTATCATGATAGCGCGAGAAACCCCAGCCAATAACTTTTCGTGTAAATAGATCCAGAACAGCCGCCATGTACATAGGGCCTTCTCCTGTTTTTAGGTAGGTCATATCCCCAGCCCAATGCTCGCCGAAAGCAATCGCTTTATCTTGTGTCGCCAGTACATTTTCTGCCACCAGGGAGCTGCTACCGCTGGCGCGCCTCTGCCTATATGCATGGTATATCGACTTAATGCCATTAACTTGCATCAAACGATTAATGCGCCTGCGGCTGCACGAATAACCCAAACTCTTTAAATATGGGTGCACACGAACAGCGCCGTAATTACGTTTATGACCGACATGCGTTTCCTTAATTTGGGCAGCCAGAACTTCATCGTACTGAGCGTGATCGCTTGTATCGCGATTCCGCCAGTCATAATAACCGCTTGGTGAAACGTCGAGGTAATCACACATAGCTACAATTTTGTGGCTGTCTCGGTTCTTCTCTATGAACGCGTATCTTTCTTGCGCTGATCCAAGAAGAACCGTTTGGCCTTTTTTAGGATATTTACCTCTTCCTCTTTAGCTGCCAAACGTTTTTCGAGTTCTTTGATGCGTGTTTTAGCCGACTGCAATGCCTGCTGATCTTCTTTGGAGGGTTTAGGTGGTGATTTGACAACCATATACTTATTCTCGGAAAGGCGACCTTCTTTAAATTCTTGTCGCCAACGATACAGCATGACTGGATGAATCCCCAGCGCTTCTGCGACGTCTATCGCCTTAACGTGCTTGCGCTTACTGAGTTTGACTGCATTTATCTTGTAGGCCAAGGTATAGCTGTCGTAGTGACTTTTATTCGTTATTCCCATTGTGAACCCCTTTAGCGGATTAGTAATTTACTGTCCGTTAAAGTGGTGCAGGTCTAAATCGGCTGGCTACGCTTGTTAGCTAATTTACTTTGCATCAAAAGATATACTTACAATCCAACTCTCACCCGATTTAATAAGGCTAAGTGAGAGATTATTAACTTTAGACCCCCATTCAAGCTGGGCCTTCGTTCCTACAACACCAGACTTTTTATCAACTAGTTCAAACGGTAAAAAAGCCTGGACATATTGTTGTGTAAGCAATTCATCATATCCACCGTACTGGTCAATAATAGATAGCTCTAAACTGTTAAATATTGCTGACGCCTCAGATAGATTTTGAAATTCAAACAGGACTATTGCGCTTTCGAAAACTTCTTTTTTACAAAATACACCTACGTTCGCCTCATAGCTACTGAACTCTACTTTTCCTAAACCACCTCCATGAGAATCAGGTATAAAATTATATATTTCCCTTACTTCCGAACATGTTCCATTTAACACTGGTACTACAGAGCCTGCAAACAAACTTGTAGAAAATAGAACTAAAGTTAATGCAATTTTATATCTCATAATTCTCCGTATAGCTAACGCCGGTGGCAAGGGCGAGCGTTAGCGAGTCCAGCAGCGATAGCTGCGAACTTGGCTGCCCTTGTTAAGTTTTTACCCATTTTCACTAGGCCTAATCCTTTTTTCCAAAGAATAAAGAGATACAAGTAGGGCAATATCATGGCCTTTGAAAAGAGGTTTTATTTCCGCCCAGCCATATTTTTCCTGAAACAATATCATCTCGTGGCTGCTAAAGTCGATTTCAGCGATAGGCTCATTGTTGCATTCTAAACTCAGCTTATGCGTTCCTACATAGCCTACAATGCGATAATTTCGCTCACAAACATTGAATTCAAAATAGTTTGTAAAAGTCCACAGTACTTGCTTAAACCTTCCGACTTCTTCTCCGGAAAGAAGTATTTTACTTCCGATTATCTTAAGTCTACCGTTAGTGCAACCATGAAATTCCGCGCCCGACAATGTTCGGAAGAACGAAACTCTACTACTGCATTCACTCTGAACAAAGTATTCACCTGGATAATCTTTAGTCGTAATCTTTAGCATCTTCTAAAACTTAACAGCCTTATTCAGTGCCTCGGAGGCGTAATATATTACGCCTCCGAGGCATATATCCAGAGCGGAGCTATCGTGCCAGCGCCAGCTATCCCTTTAATTTCAAGAAGTTATCACAATTTTCAGACTCGGGCGCAAAATAATACGCCTCGGAGGCATATATCCCCCGTACGGAAATCCCTTCCTGAAAACGGAAAATTCAGCTTGAATATTAATTAGCTGGACGCCCATCTTAATTCCTGCAACTCCTTTGTATTCATTCCGACATTTCAAATTAAGGCGCCCCATCATATTGCAAAGGCAATGGACCTCGGTGCCGCTTGACGGTATGGCCTGAGAGCGACTCAGGACAGGGATGTATCGCCTAAGGCCGCCTACTTTTGGTGATGGAGTGGCAAAGGTTTAGGTGGTGCTGGGGATTGGCACGAGCTTTGGTGTGGTTGCGGTTTTTAATTGGTTGCCCAAATTCGTTCCTGACGAATAGTGACTCGGTTCATCGTGATCCTCGGGGCTTTGCCCCAACAGCAAAGCTGTTGTCTCAATTTGTTCCCAACAAGCTGATCGAACCCGAGCGCGGGTGTGGGCTGTAAGGTTGTGGCCTTTGAAGGGGTAGTTAAAAGGGGGCTCAGTTCTAAAGTGAGATTGTAGCGAGAGTCGGGCTTCGGCGAACCGGACGGGAATGACTCGGGCGTCCTGCCCTCGGGGCGTTGCCCCAACGGCTTATCAGCCGTTGCCCAAATTCGTTCCTGACGAATTTGTCGAACCCGAGCGCGGTCTCTCGCACCCGTCCGGGCCACCAACACAAACAAAAAAGCCCTCGCGAGGAGGGCTTTTTTGTTTGTACTGGCGGACCGGACGGGACTCGAACCCGCGACCTCCGGCGTGACAGGCCGGCATTCTAACCAACTGAACTACCGGTCCGCATAACCGGTTGGCGTAAGTAACTAATGTTACGTACTGCCTTATATGGTGGGTGGTACAGGGGTCGAACCTGTGACCTACGCCTTGTAAGGGCGCCGCTCTACCAACTGAGCTAACCACCCGTTGTTCAAGAGCCGCGTATTCTACTGATTAATCCACCTAGGTCAACAACCAAGTTGGGTTTTTTATAGGGTGTTCGCCGACTTTGGTGCTGCTGACATTGGTGTGTAGGCGTTGCTCAGTGGCGTTGTTATACTCCGCGCTACTTTTTGGGCTGTGAAAGAGGAATGCCGGTGGCTATTGGTACTAACAGGGTGGCTAACGCAGGGGCTAGGGTGTCGAAAATAGGCGCCCTGTTGCTGTTGGGTGTGGCGTGTTTGTTGGCGTCTTTAGGTGCCCAGGCGGTGATCGACGTTTACGAGTTTAAAGATGAAAGCCTGCGCGCGCGCTATTTAGTGTTTGTGGAGGAAATGCGCTGCCCTAAGTGTCAGAACCAAAACCTCGCCGGTTCCGATTCGCCCATTGCTGGCGATTTGCGCAAAGAGCTGTATCGGCTGCTCGACGAGGGTAAGACGGATGAAGAAATTGTGGATTTCATGGTGGCGCGCTACGGCGATTTTATCCTCTATAAGCCGCGGGTGCAGTGGAATACCTATCTGCTCTGGGGCGCGCCCTTGGTGTTGCTCGGCTTGGGTTTGATTGTTGTGGTGGCGCTGGGTTGGGCTAATCGTCGCAAGGCCACAACGCCGGCTGTTATTAGCGCCGACGATCAGGCGCGACTCGACGCGCTATTAAAGAAGAAGTAATAGGAAAAGTAGATGACTGTATTTTGGATAGCGGCGCTGCTGATGGCGTTGGTGGCGGGCGTTTTTATCTTATGGCCATTGCTTTTTAAAGGCCAAAGCGCGGCAGCAGGGCGGGGCGAGACCAATATCTCTATCTACCAAGGCCGCAAGGTCGAGTTGGATGCACAATTGGCGGCGGGCGAGTTGGATCAGCAATCTCACCAAGCCATGCTCGACGAGCTGAATTTTTTGTTGTTAGACGACACCCGAGAAGCCGACACCCTTGCGCCGGCGAAGAGCACCGTCAATACCAGCCTTTGGGTGCTATTACTGGCGGCGGTGCTCTTGCCCGTTGCCGCTGGGCTTTGGTATTGGCAGCATGGCGCCAGCCAAGAAGTGGCGCTGCGGGGCATGATGCAGCATATCGACAGCCCCCAAGATGCGGAACAGGTGGTGCAGGTGTTGCGCGGCACAGTGGCCAAAGACCCAGAAAATACCCAGAACTGGTTCATGCTTGCGCGCCTATATATGGAGCTTGGCCAGTACGCCGATGCCACCATGGCGTATTTAGAGGTGGTGAATCGCGAGCCGGAGGCGGCCGAAGTGGTGGCGGAAATGGCACAGGCGCTGTTTTTGGCATCGAATAACCAAATGACGCCGGAGGTGCGCAAGATCAACCAGCGCGCCCTGCAGCTCAACCCGGAAAATGGCACCTCGTTGGGCTTGGCGGGCATCGATGCCTTCGAGCAAAAACGCTACCAAGAGGCCATAGATCTGTGGCAGAAGGCCATGTCTAAATCCACGCCCGGCAGCCCAGCCTACAATGCGCTGCAAGGTGGCGTAGCCCGCGCCCAAGCGGCATTAGGTGGCGATGCGGCCGCAAGCGAACAGGTGGCTGGCGCCCAAGCACCGGCGAGTCAGCCCGATGCAAGCGCTAAGCCGAGCATTCAAGTGCGGGTTACCGCCGCCAGTCAGGTGCCGCTAAAGGGGCAAACCTTATTTGTCTACGCACGCGCTTGGCAGGGGGCGAAAATGCCACTAGCGATTCAGCGCCTGAATGCCAATAGCTTGCCGTTAACGGTGACTTTGGACGACAGCATGGCGATGATGGCCGGCATGTCTCTGTCTAGCGCCGGGGAATTAGAAGTGATTGCACGGTTATCCGCGTCTGGCAGCCCGGCGCCGCAACCCGGCGATTGGCAGGCTGCAACAGGGCCTGTGAGCCTAGCGCAGGGCAGTGTGGCGCTGGATTTAGAGATTGCCACTCAAGTGCCACAGTAGGATGAAATGGGGGCGACTTCTGTGTAGAATCGCCCCATCTTTGGGCGCCAAAACATGGCCGGCAGGGACAGCCTCCTAGGCGCGTCATGGACGCGCTGGTCGGCTGCCTCCCGTAAGGTTTAACTGCCCATAAATATAGAAAAATCAGTACCTTATTTAAAGAGTGAAACTGTTTCATGCGGCTTAAATGTATCAAGCTGGCCGGGTTCAAATCCTTCGTGGACCCAACCACCGTAAATTTCCCGTCCAACTTAGGTGCCGTGGTCGGCCCGAACGGTTGTGGCAAATCAAACATTATTGATGCCGTGCGCTGGGTGATGGGTGAGTCTTCCGCGAAGAACCTGCGCGGCGAGAACATGACCGATGTTATTTTTAATGGCTCAGCTGGCCGCAAGCCGGTGGGGCAGGCCTCCATCGAATTGGTATTCGATAACTCGGAAGGCAAGTTACTGGGCGAATACGCCAGCTACGCCGAAATCTCTATTCGCCGCAAGGTGACCCGCGACTCGCAAAACTTTTACTACCTAAACGGCAACAAGTGCCGGCGCCGCGACATCACCGATATCTTCTTGGGCACCGGCCTAGGCCCGCGCTCCTATGCGATTATCGAGCAGGGCATGATCTCCCGTTTGATCGAAGCGCGGCCAGAAGATCTGCGTATTTTCATCGAGGAAGCGGCCGGTATTTCCAAGTACAAAGAGCGCCGTCGCGATACCGAAAACCGGATTCGTCGCACCCATGAAAACCTCGAGCGCTTAACCGATATTCGCGACGAGTTAGAGCGCCAAATATCGCGCCTTGAACGCCAAGCCCAAGCGGCGGAAAAATACGGCGAGTACAAAAAAGAAGAGCGCGAGTTAAAAGCGCAATTGCAAGCCTTGCGCTACCGCGTGTTGGCGGAGCAAGTGGCAGTGAAGCGCACGGCTATTCGCGAGTTGGAAGTTGATGTCGAAGCCTTCGTGTCGGCGCAAGTGAATAAAGACACGTTGATCGAAAAATATCGGGTGCAGTACACAGAACTTGGCGACAAGTTTAACGAAGTGCAGGGTCGTTATTACGCTATTGGCTCAGACATTGCCCGCATCGAACAAACCATTACCCACACCCAAGATCGCGTGCGCCAGTTGACGGTCGATCTTGAGCAAACCCGCCGAGACTGCAAAGAAGCAGAAGAACACTTGCGCTTGGATTCCGATAAAGCCGAGGGCTGGCAGGCCGAGTTGTTGGAAATTGAACCAGAATTAGAAATGGTGCAATCGGCCGGCGATAACTCTGGCGAGTTGTTGTTGGAAGCTGAAGAGCAGATGCAGCAGTGGCAAATGGAGTGGGACGAATTTAACCAACGCGCATCTGAACCGCGGCAAAAAGCCGAGGTACAGCAGTCGCGCATTCAGCATTTAGAGCAGGTGCAATCGCGTTTGCTCGAGCGCATTCGCAAGCTCGATGAAGAAAAATCGCAACTCACCGCCGGCGATGTGGAAGAAGAAATTGCCGAGTTGAGCGAACAGTTATCTGAGCTTGAACTCGACGGCGAAGAGAAGCGCGATCGCAATGAGCAAATTGGCGACGACATTAACGAGCTGCGCGAAGCCAACAACCAGATTAGCAACACGCTGGATGAAAAGAAAAGCCGTTTGCAAACCTTGCGCGGCCGCCATGCGTCGCTCGAAGCCTTGCAGCAGGCAGCCCTAGGCGAGCAAAACAAGGTAGTGACGCGCTGGTTGGAAAATCAAAACCTCGCAGACAAACCGCGTTTAGCCGAAGGCTTGCGCGTGCGCGACGGCTGGGATAAAGCGGTGGAAACCGTGCTGGGCAATAATTTGCAGGCCGTGTGCACCGATGGTTTAGATTCTGTTGCGGCGGTATTAGACAGCCTAACCCAAGGCCAGTTGTTGTTAGTTGATGGCTCGGCGCAAGTGACAGCTGCGGCGTCGACCAAGGCCACCACCTTAGATTCCTTTATTGAAGCCGATGTCAGCATCGCGTCTTTGGTGGGTCAAGTTTACGCGGTGGAATCCTTAGCCGAGGCCTTGGCACTGCGTTCAAACCTGAGCGCTAACGAATCGGTTATCACCAAAGATGCCATCTGGATTGGCCCCAACTGGCTGCGTGTTGTGCGCGATACCGATGCCACTGCCGGTGTGATCGCGCGCAAGCAAGAGCTGGAGGAAATTTCTGCGGAAATTACCGAGCTAGAAGCGTTAGTTGCCAGCCAGTCCGAACAACAAAGCCTTGGCCGCGAGCGCTTGAAAGAACTTGAGCAAAGCCGCGAGCAGTTGCGCCGCGCCTTAGATGAGCACGGCAAGCGGTTTAGTGAATTAAAGGCGCAGCTGTCTGGCCGGCAGGTGCGGGTAGAGCAAATTCTTGAGCGCAAAAAACGCATCACCTCGGAAGTGAGCGAAGCGCGCGAACAAATGGAGCTAGAGGCGGAGAATCTCTCCGAGGCGCGAATGACCTTGGAAGAGGCCATCGATGCCATGGAGCGCGATACCGGTAAGCGCGAGGAATTAATGACGCGACGCGATGGTATTCGCGCCAAGTTGGATGAAGCGAGGCAAAAGGCCCGTCACGATAAAGATCGCAGCCATGAACTGGCCATGCGCGTGCAATCGCTACGCACCCAGTTGCAAGCGATTCAATCCGGTATGTCGCGCTTGCAGGAGCAGTCGGTGCGCTTGTCCGAGCGTCGCGAGCAGCTTGAAGCGGCCTTGTCGGATAATCACGATCCAATCGAAGAGTACAAACTCGAGCTTGAAGCGCTGCTGGAAAAGCGTGTCAGCATTGAAGCCGAGTTGGGTACCGCCCGCAAAGCGTTAGAAACGGTAGAGCACGATTTACGCGCTGCCGAACAGCAGCGCAACCGCGCCGAGCAAGACGTGCAAAAAGTGCGCGGCAACTTGGAGCAAGAACGCCTGGCGGCACAAACCTTGGAAGTGCAGAAGCAAGGTTTCGAAAACCAGCTCAAAGAAGAAGAGTTCGAGCTGGAGGCGCTGCTGGAAGCCCTGCCCGAAGACGCACAAGAAGAGCCCATGGTGCAGACGCTGGAGCAAATCGGCAATCGCATCACGCGCTTAGGCCCCATTAACTTGGCAGCCATTGAAGAATACAAATCAGAATCCGAGCGCAAACATTATTTGGATGCGCAGAATGCCGATTTGATGGAAGCGCTGGACACCTTGGAAAACGCGATTCGCCGTATCGATCGCGAAACTCGCACCCGCTTTAAAGAAACCTTTGATCAGGTCAACAGCGGTTTACAAGAGCTTTTCCCGAAAGTGTTCGGTGGCGGTCACGCCTATTTAGAGTTAACCGGCGAAGATTTATTAGACACGGGTATCGCCATCATGGCGCGGCCACCGGGCAAGCGAAACAGCACCATACACTTGCTCAGCGGTGGTGAAAAAGCGCTCACGGCCATTGCCTTGGTATTCTCTATTTTCCGCTTGAACCCAGCACCTTTCTGTATGTTGGATGAGGTGGATGCGCCACTCGATGATGCAAACGTAGGTCGATATGCGCGCATGGTTGAAGAGATGTCGGCCCATGTACAGTTTATTTATATTACCCATAATAAGATTGCCATGGAGATGGCGCATCAATTACTGGGTGTGACTATGCATGAGCCTGGTGTGTCTCGCTTGGTAACAGTGGATGTGGAGGAAGCAGCTGAACTTGCTGCGTCCTAATTAATAACTGAGATGTGTTCGACGCAAATTATGAAAGACTTTACTACTGACGCTACGAAAGGATTTCGCCATGCGTGAATGGTTAACTGTCATTATCGCTTGTTTGATTATCGGCGTATTACTGGATGGCCTTAGGCGCATGCGCGCGGCTAAACGCGGCGACATGAAAATGTCACTGAGCATGCACAAGGGCACCAATAAGGATGACCTAGCGGCTTACGGCAGCGAGTTGCCAAACGGTGGCGCACGCGTTGTGGCTAAGCGCGAAGCACTGGCGGCGAAACAAAAGGCTCCCAGCCCGCAGCCCACAAAACCTGCCGCTAAGGCGCCAGCGGCTAAAGCAACCCCAACAAAACCTGCCAAGCCTGTTGCGCCGCCGGTTACCCAAGCTGAATTGGATTTGGATCAGCATGTGCCCTTGTTGATGAATGTTGACGACGATCCAGCGGCCGAGCCTTTGGATATATTTGACGATGATGAAAACCGGCGTGAGCCGAGTTTCAGCGCCCGCGCCGATGTAGATGATGAGATTGATGCGGCCGATGCGATTGAAACAGAGGATGACGTTGTTGAAGACGAGCAGGACGATTACGATAAAGTGCTGTTTTCTGGCCGCAGCGACCCAGTGAAAACACAAGAGCCGACTACCACAAGTTTTACCGCGGCAGACGAGGGTATCGACGAGGTCGAGCCCGAAGAAGTGTTCGTGATTAATGTGATGGCGCCAAAAGGCGAGGTGTTTATTGGCGAGGCGATAAAAGACGCGATCTTAACCGCCGGCATGCGCTTTGGTTCGCGCAAGATTTTTCATATGCATGAGGATCTTGATGGCGAAGGTGCCATTCAATTTAGTTTAGTGAATATGGTGCAGCCTGGTGTATTTGATCTGCACAAGATGGATCAAATTGAAACGCCGGGCCTGAGTTTATTCATGACTTTGCCGTCCGAGGCAGAGAGTTTGCCGGCCTATGAAGCTATGGTAAAAGCGGCCAGATTTTTGGCCGAAGATTTAGGCGGTGAATTGCGCGATGAACAGCACAGCACCTTAACAGCGCAAACCATAGAACATAATCGAGCCCGGGTCTCGGAATACGAGCGCAAGCAACAGCTTGCCAAAGCCCGTCAATAAACATCTAAGGCGCTACGGCGCCTTTTTTACATAAGAAAATGTATGAGTGTTGAAACCTTGTTGGCTGAATACGAAGCCTTGAAGTCACAGTTGAATTACCACAACTATCGCTATTATGTGTTGGATGATCCGCAGTTGCCGGATGTCGAATACGATCGCCTGATGCAGCGTTTACAAAATATTGAAGCCCAGCAACCTGAGTGGGTTAGTGCCGACTCGCCCAGTCAGCGCGTGGGAGCGGAGCCACTCAGCGCCTTTTCGCAAGTGACGCACGCAGTACCCATGTTGTCGCTCGATAATGCCTTCGACGAACAAGACATGCTCGATTTTAATAAGCGCCTACAAGATCGTTTAAAAAGTAAAGACGATATTGAGTATGCCTGCGAACCAAAATTGGATGGCATCGCCGTGAGTTTGCTGTACCGAGATGGACTGTTGGTGCAGGCGGCTACCCGTGGCGATGGTGCCGTGGGCGAAGATATTACCGTCAATGTGCGCACCATCGGCTCTGTGCCTTTGCGTTTACAAGGCCAAGGTTTTCCGCCGGTGTTAGAGGTGCGGGGTGAAATCTATATGCCGCGGGCCGGTTTTGATTTGCTCAATGAAAAGGCCCGCGAGCGCGGCGAAAAAACCTTCGTCAATCCGCGTAACGCCGCGGCGGGAAGTTTGCGTCAGCTCGATCCTAAAATTACCGCCAGCCGGCCACTGCAATTTTGCTGCTATAACGTTGGCTTGGTTGAAGGCGCCGACTTACCTGAGCGCCACACCGATGTATTACTGGCCTTAAGTACTTGGGGTTTTTTAATTAACGCAGAAATGCGCGCCGTAATGGGCGTACAGGGTTGCTTGGCCTATTTTGCTGAGTTGGGTGAAAAACGCCAAGGCTTGAGTTACGACATCGACGGTATTGTGTTTAAAGTCAATCACCGCGCCCTACAACAACAGTTGGGTTTTGTTGCACGCGCGCCGCGCTGGGCGATTGCCCATAAATTTCCCGCACAAGAAGAAATGACCCAGCTGTTAGATGTGGAATTTCAGGTGGGAAGGACCGGTGCGATTACACCTGTGGCGCGGTTAGAACCGGTGTTCGTTGGCGGTGTGACTGTGTCGAATGCAACGCTGCACAATCGCGATGAAATCGAGCGCTTGGGCGTCATGATTGGCGACACAGTGATTGTCCGTCGCGCGGGCGATGTGATCCCGCAAGTGGCCTCGGTTATTATCAGCAAACGCCAGGCCAATGCGCGACCGGTTATTTTTCCCAGTCTTTGCCCAGTCTGTGAATCACCCGTGGTGCAAGTGGAGGGTGAGGCTGCAGTTCGCTGCTCCGGCGGCGCCGTTTGCCCGGCGCAGGTGAAAGAGGGGATAAAGCATTACGTGTCGCGCAAGGCCTTAGATGTCGATGGCTTAGGCGATAAGTTGGTCGAACAATTAGTGGATGAAGGTTTAGTGACTGCCATCGCCGATCTCTATTCTTTACACGAGAAAAGAGCGCAATTATTGGCGCTAGAGCGGATGGGAGAAAAGTCTGCCGACAATTTACTGGCTGCCATTGAAACCAGTAAAAAAACCAGCCTAGCTAAATTTTTATTCGGTCTTGGTATGCGCGAAGTGGGCGAGGCAACGGCAAGATCGTTGGCCGCGCATTTTGGTAAACTTGAGGCATTAATCGGCGCGTCGAAAGAGAATTTGCTAGCGATTGATGACATAGGCCCAGTGTCGGCTGAGTCTATTGTGGCTTTTTTCGCAGACGAAAAACAACGTCAACAAGTGCACGCATTAATCGCGGCCGGCGTAACTTGGCCCGAGCATGAACCTGCTGCTAAAGACGCCTTATTACTCGCCGGTCAAACCTGGGTGTTAACCGGTAGCCTTGAAACCTTGAGTCGCGACGAGGCGAAAGAAAAACTCTTGGCGCTTGGTGCCAAAGTGGCTGGTAGTGTCTCGGCCAAAACTCATGTGGTGGTAGCTGGGCCAGGTGCGGGTTCAAAGTTGGCCAAGGCGCAAGCGCTTGGTATCGAGGTGCTCGACGAAGCCGGGTTATTGGAAAAATTTACACAGTGGGGTGTGAGCTAATGGCTAAGTGCGGATGGTTTTTTTTGTTGTGCACGCTGTTTTTGAATGCGGCGTGCACGACGTCGCCACCGCGCAATCCCGATAATCTCTGTGACATTTTTCGTGAAAAAGACGATTGGTATGACGATGCAAAGAACGCGGAAAAGCGGTGGAAG
Organism: Simiduia litorea; assembly: GCF_042853465.1. Lineage (GTDB taxonomy): Bacteria > Pseudomonadota > Gammaproteobacteria > Pseudomonadales > Cellvibrionaceae > Simiduia > Simiduia litorea. The sequence continues at coordinate 1,698,564 of NZ_AP031497.1, forward strand.
TCACCCATCGCCTCAATGATGGCGATCATGCATCAAGAGAGTCGGTTCGTGGCCAAGGCCCAGCCGCCAAGAACAAAAATATTGTGGATTTTTCCAGGCCCTCGGCCGAGCAGCGCCTACGGTTATTCGCAGGCGAAAGATGAAACTTGGCGTTGGTATCAAAATAACAGCGGCAACAGTTGGTCAAACCGCGACGACTTTGGCGATGCGATCGATTTTATTGGTTGGTATAACTACCAAAGCGGCCGCATGTCTAAGGTGAAGTCGAACGATACCTATCATTTGTATTTAGCCTATCACGAGGGCCACGGCGGTTTTAATCGACGCACCTTTAACAATAAAGCGTGGTTAAAAGATGTGGCGCGCAAAGTGTCGGCGCGAGCTAATCGCTATAACCAGCAGCTAAATGGCTGCCGCGAGGATTTAGAATCCTCCTGGTGGCCGTTTTGATTACCCCATAGACCGATAGTAGATGGGTGATTGTTGCCCATCGCGGTTTTCGGTACAGTGCTAAACAGACTTTTTGCCCACTACTAGAGACGAGGCTGTGTGCTATGTATAACGATCAGGAGTCTATCGTATACGGTTGCATTAAAGATGTGAGCGGTGCATTAAATGACCAAGAGCGGCGCAAAGTGAATGCCCGTGCCATGGGGTCTTTGCCCGACGCCGATGATTGGCCTTTCCTGTGCCGAGACATGTTCTCTACCCCCGTTATTAATCACTCGCTTAGCCAATACCACACCGACGTTATGCATTTCGGCGCGTCCTATAAAGCGGTGGAGTACGAGTGGGAGGAGTGGCTAGCCAAGTTTGAAGACCTGCTCGCAGGCATGTACTGGGTTAGCGCAACGGTGCATTTAGAAACCGAATTGTCCGGCACCCACACCTTTACGTGGGAATCTAATGGTAGCTATCACGCGCCGGGTTCCGGCGGCATTTCGGTGCGCTGTGAATGGAGTCACGAAGGCGGCTTACACGTTTAATCCATGGAAACTCTTCATTTAGAGCAACTTGCACAAAGCGAGTTGCCAGCGTCATCTATTCGTCTTGCTTATTTTGATATCGACGGCACCTTATTGGATGCCGACGGGGCACTGTCGGCGACCGTCGCTCAGGCAATCAAGCGTATTCAACAGCAGGGTGTTTTGACGGCTTTTGCAACCGGTAGGCCGCCTTTCGCCGCGGCGGCACTGCAGCGCCAGCTCGCCATGAGCGCGCCGAGTGTGTTTTATACCGGTGCGCTCTGTGAGGCCGAGGGGCTTAGTCATGCGGATCACACCTTGACCCTGGTGGAGCTGGCGCCATTATTGATGCAGGCTGAGGCGCAGGGGTTTCATTCGGAAATCTATTATCGCGACCATTACCGGGTCGAGTCTATGAGCGATATTGGCCACGAGCACGCGCGCCACTTGGGTGTTGCGCCAGTGCTTGATGCCATCAATGCTTGGCCCGATCAGCCCGTGTACAAATTACTGTTAGGCGCAAATTTGGCGCGTGACCCCCAGGGACTGACCGCGCTAGAGAAAAGTTGGCCGCAATTTCAATTTGCTTATGCACACTTACCGTCGCGCCCCCTGTGGCAGTTTGCTAGCGTGGTGTCGCGCGAGGTGAATAAAACCGCATTGTTTCAGCAGCTGCTCGCTTATCATGGCTTAGCCCGCGAGCAGGTTATTGCCTTTGGCGACGGCGGTTCAGATTGTGAGTTTTTACTCTCGGCCGGGGTGGGTGTGGCAATGGAAAACGCGTCCTTTGCCGTCAAGGCTTGCGCTGATTTTGTGACTCGCTCGTCATCAAAAGATGGCGTAGCCTATGCACTCGATAGGCTAATCCCGTCGCGCTAGGCGATTATATTCAGTATTTGGATTGTGAATGATTATTGGTCGATTGTTTAAGAAAAAGGGTTCGCTAGCATTGAGCTTGGCGGCCTGTTTAGCCTTTGTTTTAGCGGCTATTTTGGCGTGGGAGCTGCCCATGAGTGAAGTCTTGCGCTTCACCTTAGCCAGCCTTTTAGCGCTCTTAGTTATCATGTTTGCCGCCGCCTTGACGGTGGTTCTTGTGCATCTGTTTGCGCATTTATGGCGTAAACTATGGCACCTTCTGTTTAGCAAAGATTAATGTAATTTACATGGCTCAAGCCGACGTCAGTGTACCCAGTGAATATGCCCGAACTCTGCTGCAAACCGTGGCGGAGAATGGCGGTAATCGCGATCAATTGATGCTGGAATTAGGTATTGCTGAGGATGAGCTCACGCCCGGTCGAGGCTTCTCTGCACTCAAGTACGGCCAGTTGTATCAGCGCGTTATGCGGGTGATGCAAGATGAATGTTTTGGCATGTTCAGCGGCGGCAAGGTCCGGCTTGGGTCTTTTCGGCTCTTGTGTCTCACGGTTATACAATCCACCAATCTCCGTCAGGCCATCGTCCGCTCTGGCGAGTTTTGTGAGATTTGCCGCGGTTTTCTTGTTCGGTCACGTCTCTTGGAGCCCTTGCCCGGTGTCGCGCGGGTGGAAATGTGCGGTATTAGCTCGGTCACGCCAGAGGCCTTCGCTGAGATGGTCGCGAGCGCCACACCGAATCAGGTGCGCACGAGTTTGGCGGTATGGCAGCGCTTTAATTCCTGGCTAATAGGCCGAGAGATACCGCTGACCGGCATTTACTTCGCCTTTTCCTGTCCCGATGAGTTTCGCGAAATGGCCGAGTGCTACCCAGCACAATTGCACTTTGATCAAGCCTTCACAGGTTACGAGTTCGATGCCAGTTTCTTGGACGCACCGGTGGTGCAAAATCAAGATACCCTGATGGATTTCGTGCGCTCGGCGCCTTATCACTTGGTGATTAGCGATGCCAGCCAGCAAAGTCTGAAGGCGAAAGTGAGGGCTATCTTGTCGAAAGATGTGAGTGGTAGCCAACCCAGCGCCGAAGACGTGGCCTCGCGCTTAAACCTATCGGTCACCACGCTAAGGCGTAAACTCCAAGCCGAAGATACCTCTTATCAGCGCTTGAAGGACGAGTGCCGCATGGAGGCCGCGTTCCACTATTTGAGCTGCCCTGAACTCACCAATAGCTGCATCGCGGAGCGCTTGGGCTTTGACGAAAGCAGTGCCTTTTTCCGCGCCTTTAAAAAGTGGACCGGTGTTACCCCTGGCGACTACCGCAAAGGCTTAGAAAAGCCCTAATTCCCCATCAGAGGCCGCTATTTGCGCCTACACTTGAGCCGAAGCCACCCCGAGGCGCGCAAAAATGTCAGCTAATGTGGTTGATTTCGCTATTGAGAGCCAAGGCGTAATAACGGATTCTGTGGCAATACCCAATCGAATAACCAGAGGTTGATGACATGAGTGATTACAAAGCCCCGTTGCGCGAAATCCAATATGTAATGTGGGAGCTGCTTGGCTATGAGCAGCATTACCAGTCTCTGCCCGGCGGTGACGAGGCGAGCTCAGACGTAGTTAACGCCGTGATTGAAGAGGGCGCTAAGTTCTGTGAGAACGTGTTGGCACCTCTCAATGCCGTGGGCGATAAAGAAGGCTGCACGTGGAATGATGGCGAAGTGACCACGCCAACCGGCTTTAAAGACGCTTACCAGCAATATGTAGAAGCGGGTTGGCCGTCTATGTGTCACCACGAAGAGCACGGTGGCCAAGGTCTACCACAGTCCTTGGGTACTATCTTGAGTGAAATGGTAGGCTCTGCTAACTGGTCTTGGGGTATGTACCCAGGCTTGTCGCACGGCGCTATGAATACCATCGAAGCGCATGGCACGGCCGAGCAAAAAGAGCATTACCTAACCAAATTGGTTGAGGGCAGCTGGACTGGCACCATGTGTTTGACCGAGCCTCATTGCGGTACCGACCTCGGCATGCTGCGCACCAAGGCCGAGCCAAATGCCGATGGTTCTTACAATATTTCTGGCACTAAGATTTTCATCTCGGCCGGCGAGCACGACATGGCGGAAAACATCGTCCATATCGTGTTAGCGCGCCTGCCTGACGCACCGGCTGGCACCAAGGGTATCTCCCTGTTCATCGTGCCTAAGTTCAACGTTAACGCCGATGGCTCAGTGGGCGAGCGCAACGCGCTGAAGTGTGGCTCGCTCGAGCACAAGATGGGCATTCACGGTAACTCGACCTGTGTGATGAACTTTGATGGCGCCAAGGGTTTCTTAATTGGCCCGCCAAATAAAGGTTTGAACTGCATGTTCACCTTTATGAACACCGCTCGTGTGGGCACCGCCTTGCAAGGTTTGGCGCACGCTGAAGTAGGCTTCCAGAAGTCTTTGGAATACGCCCGCGACCGTCTGCAAATGCGCGCCCTGTCTGGCCCTAAAAATCCCGATGGTCCAGCCGACCCAATCATCGTGCACCCCGATGTTCGCCGTATGCTGCTGACGCAAAAAGCCTTGGCTGAAGGCGCGCGTATGTTGATCTATTACACGGCGCAACAGGTTGATATCGTTGACCGTGGTGAAGACGAAGAAGCCCGTAAGGTGGCCGATGAGCTACTGGGCTTCTTAACCCCGATTGCCAAGGCGTTTGTTACTGAAACCGGCTTTGAAGCCGCCAACTTAGGCCTACAGTGCTTTGGTGGTCACGGCTTTATCGCCGAGTGGGGCATGGAGCAGAACGTTCGCGATTGCCGCATCTCTATGTTGTATGAAGGTACAACCGGTATTCAAGCGCTCGATTTATTGGGCCGCAAAGTGTTGATGACCAACGGTGAATCGCTCAAGCGTTTTACCAAGATTGTGCACAAGTTCTGTAAGGCGCAAGAAGGTAACGACAAGGTCGCCGAATTTATTACGCCGTTAATGGCAATTAATAAAGAGTGGGGCGAGTTAACCATGCACATTGGCTTGTTGGCCATGGAAAACCCAGAGGAAGTGGGCGCGGCGTCGGTAGACTTCTTGATGTACTCTGGTTACGCCACGCTGGCTTATTTCTGGGCTATGGCAGCTGCCGATGCACAGGCTAAGTTAGACAGTGGGGCGGCGGATGCAGCTTTCTACGAAGCCAAGCTCAAGACCGCTCGTTTCTACTATCAGCGCTTGTTGCCACGCACTCGTGCGTTGGTTGACACCATGAAGTCTGGCGCCAACAACTTGATGGCTCTGGAAGCAGAACACTTCGCTTTCTAAACTGGAATAGGGCCAAGTGGCATTTACTTTCCAGCAATTGCAGCAGCGATTCGAGACCAGCTTTAGGCCAGAACAGGCCGCTGGTATCGACTCGCTGTTTCAGTATGTCATTCCCGATGGCAGTAATTTCTATATGCGTATAAAGTGCGGGCAGTTAGATTTTAACGCCGGCGACGCGTCATCTTCCGCAGACTTAACCATTACCATGGAATGGAAAACCCTTGATGAACTGTTTCAGGGGCGAGTTAGCGGCATGCAGGCCTTCATGTTTGGCCATATCAAAGTGGCGGGAAGCCTGGCCTTGGCGTCAAAGCTGATCGAGGTTTTCGCACCCATAGATTAAAACGTGAGCGCAACAAAACTAGGGGTAATGGCATAGGCGATTACCAGCACAATAACTCGTAGCCGATAACGATAAGAGTGACGGTGGAGGAGGACACGTGATAGATACTAATAGCACTGTGGTTGAAGTGTTAAACAAAGCTTGCGAAACCTTTGCAGGCAATCCAGCGTTTACCTGTTTGGGTCAGACCATGACCTTCGCAGAGTTAGATCATTTGAGTTTGCAGTTTGCCTGTTATCTACAGCAGCGCACTGAGCTTAAGCCCGGTGATCGCATTGCCGTGCAGCTGCCTAATTTATTGCAATACCCCGTGGTTGTATTTGGTGCCTTGCGCGCTGGCCTGACGGTTGTAAATACCAATCCTTTGTACACCCAGCGCGAGCTCGAGCACCAATTAAATGACTCGGGTGCTAAGGCGTTGGTTGTGCTTGCCAATATTGCCGATGTGGCTGCTCAGGTAGTGGACAGAACTGCCGTTAAGCAAGTGATCGTGACCGAAGTCGGCGACTTACACCCCCCTATTAAGCGGTTTTTGATCAACGCGGTATTGAAATACGTAAAGCGGGAAGTCCCTAAGGTTTCGTTTAAGCACCAGGTCAGCTTGCGCTCTACTTTCCAAGCGGGTGACTTGAACCGCTATGAGCCGTCTTCGCAAGAGCCGCAGGATATTGCTGTGTTGCAATACACCGGTGGCACTACAGGCGTCGCTAAAGGTGCGATGCTGACGCACGCCAACTTGGTTGCCAATATGCAACAGGTACGCGAAATGCTTGGTGATTCGGTCAGTATCGGCAAGGAGCACTATGTTGCGCCACTGCCGCTGTACCATATCTACGCCTTTACGCTGCATTGCATGACGTTGCTGGCCGCTGGCTGCCAGTCGACCTTGATTCCTAATCCCCGGGATATTCCAGGCTTTGTTAAAATGATCAAGGGTAAGCAGATAACCGGTTTTGTCGGCTTGAATACCTTGTTCAATGCACTCTGCCGCGATGAATCCTTTACCAAATTAGACTTTTCATCACTCCATACCACCGCGTCTGGCGGCATGGCACTGACCACGGAAGCCGCTAAACGCTGGCAGGAAGTGACTGGTTGTGTGGTGGGTGAAGGCTACGGAATGACCGAGACATCACCGGTAGTGTCCTTTAACCCGCCAGCCGCCATCCAGCAGGGTACGGTAGGTTTACCGGTACCCGAAACGGAATTGAAAGTCATCGACGAAGCGGGTAACACCTTGGCACAGGGCGAAGCCGGTGAGCTTTGCGTGCGTGGCCCACAAGTGATGAAAGGCTATTGGCAGCGCCCCGAAGAAACGGCCAAGGTTTTGGATGCCGAGGGCTGGTTGAAGACTGGCGATATGGCGGTCATTCAAGAAGACGGTTACGTGCGTATTGTGGACCGGAAAAAGGACATGATTATTGTGTCTGGCTTTAACGTCTACCCGAATGAAGTCGAGGATGTCATTTGTCAGCATCCAGGCGTGATCGAGGCAGCAGCCGTCGGTTTACCGGATGAAAAAAGTGGCGAGCAGGTTAAGCTGTTTGTGGTGGTTTCAGATACTAGCTTAACTGAAAAAGATATCATCGCTTTTTGCCGTACCAACTTGACCGGTTATAAAGTGCCGCGCAGCGTTGAGTTTAGAACCGAGTTGCCGAAATCAAATGTCGGTAAAATTTTACGGCGAGAATTAAAACCTGCAGCATAGCGGTGTTCATAGCCTCTGTTAGTCTAGATTGCAAAATGCCAGCTCAATGCTGGCATTTTTGTATGAAAATCGTTCAATTTTCACCTTATCAAAGGCATAGGCTTGCTTGATCGGCGATATTTCGTCAATCTAGCGCAATTCGTTGGACTTAGCAGGAATATCCCATGTGGCTCGATCTGCATCACCCCATGCGGCGTGGGAAGGTTGAATACCGTTTTTTGAAACCTGATGGACGCTTCAGTGTCCATCTTTTACTTACTCAATGTGTGACTGTGAAAGTCATCGGGCAACGAGGCGCCGGCCAGGTTTTCCAAGTTATTTCTCATCTAGGGAAGATTACCGTCATATGAAGAGTGCTCTTGTTCTTTCCGGTGGCGGCGCACGCGCGGCCTATCAAGTGGGGGTTTTACAGGCTTTGGCCGAGATCCTTCCCGCTAGCCAGAAAAACCCGTTCCCCATAATTTGTGGCACCTCGGCCGGTGCTATTAACGCGCTTGCCATCGCCAGTCATACCGGGTCTTTTCGGGAGTCCGTGACTGACCTAGTGGGTATGTGGCAAAACCTCACCGTCGATCAAGTGTATAAAAATTCGCTTGGTGATTTACTGCGCGGTGTCGGCAAAATAGGCCTGTCTTTTTTTAACCAAGGAGTGGGTAAGGCTCAGCCGATCGCGTTGTTAGATAACTCGCCGCTGCATCAACTGATTCACGATAACATTCATTTTAAAAATATCGCGCCGGCGATTGAAAGCGGCAGTTTAGATGCTGTTTGTATTACCGCGATGGGTTATTCATCGGGAGAGTCGGTCAGCTTTTTTCAAGGCAAGCCTGAGTTGAGAGGCTGGCGTCGCTACCATCGTATCGGCACACCCACGCAGTTAGATGCGCGTCACTTATTGGCATCGTCGGCGATACCCACGATTTTCCCAACCGTGCGTATTAATAGAGAGTATTTTGGTGACGGTGCATTGCGGCAGTTGGCGCCAATTAGCCCGGCTTTACACCTAGGCGCGGATAGAGTTTTTGTGGTGGGGGTGAGTGGTAACAGAAACCCCGAGCACTGGGGTAAGCGGCGGCCGGTACGCCATTCACCGTCGATGGCGCAAATTATCGGTCATTTGTTTAATGCCGCCTTCGTCGATAGCATGGAGGCCGATATTGAGCACTTAGACCGAGTGAATAAATTGCTTAACATGGTACCAGAAGAGAAGCGCAAAGAAGCCGGCTTGCCCCTGCGCACTGTGGAAAGTCTGATTATTTCGCCGTCTCAAGAGCTGGATAAAATTGCAGGGCGAAAAGTGCGCTATTTACCCAAAACCTTGCGCTGGTTTTTCAGTTCTACCGGCGCAACTGCAAAAGGTGGCGGCGCGACGGCGGCGAGTTATCTTTTGTTTGCGCCCCAGTTTTGCTCCGAACTGATTGAGTTAGGCTACCAAGATACGATGTGGGAGGCCGATACGGTGCGGGCATTTTTTGCTCAAAAATAAGCGACTCGAGCGATCAGCGGTTGGTCTAGGAGTGTCGAGAGGGCAGTGGCTAGTCGACTATTACGCTAAAATTCCACAGAGCGAACGCAGAATAAAAAATAGAGATCGAGTAATGAGCGATTCAACCAAGTCTCGTCGTGCAAAAGGCGAACAAACGCGACAAACTATTTTAGAGGCTACCCTGAGATTAATTGTTGAGCGCGGTCATCATGCAGTGACGCATCGCGCTGTGGCGGCCGAGGCGGGCGTCAATCTATCGTTAACGACATATTACTTCAAAGATTTACAGGAACTTATCCGGCATGCCTTTGAATTCTATAGCGAGCGTACAGGGAAGGCTGTGGGCGATGTTTGGTCTGCTATTAATTCCCAACTGGATTCCATGAGTGTTGATACTGGGGCGCAAAAGGCTGAGGTTGCTGATTGGTTGGCGACAGTGGCGGCTGAATATATCTTAGATGAATTCAAAAATAAAACCGATAATCTGATTCTAGAGATGACGCTGTTTTATGATTTACATCTTGAGAAAGGATTGCGCGATATTGGCTATCAGTTAAAAACACGATTTAAATCCGATTTTGTTGCGGTCTGCCATCGTCTAGGGTCCGATCAGCCTGAAATTGATGCGGCGCTTTTGTTGGGCGAAATGCAGCGCTTGGAATACCAGGGTTTAACTGAGGGTGGCGAACTTACTAAAGAGCAAATTTTTCTACAGCTTAACCGTTTGATTCGCTTGTTTATGAGAATTTAATGTTTGAGTGTTTAGTCCGCCTGAATGTTTATTCTTTACTATTTTCAGCTTCGGTAACTGTGCATTTTCCTCCACGCATTTTTGCCCGATATAACGCTTTATCGGCGCGTTCAAACCATTGCTCGAAGTCATCGGCTTGGCGGTATTGGGCTATGCCAATGCTGCAGTGAGCTACCGGCGTACCAGGTTTCGTTATTGTTTCCAATTTTTTATGTATGCGTTCTGCAAGTATGCTTGCCGATGCAGTATCGGTGTTGGAGCTGACAATAATAAATTCCTCGCCACCCCAGCGGGCGCAAAAATCTGTTTCTCTGACGACGTTAATTAAAGTAGCTGCAAAGGTTTTTAATATGCTGTCGCCGATGTTGTGCCCATATTGGTCATTGATGCTTTTAAATTTGTCCAAATCTAGCACTAGTAGCGTGAGTGGGAATTCTTGACGGCGCCAACGGATTAATTCTTTCTCTATATGCTCCAGAATACTTTTTCTATTAAGTAAACCTGTTAAGTTATCGTGTGTAGCAAGGTGCAGAAGATGTTTATGTTGGATTGACAGTTGTGCATGTACTGCTTTCAGCTCCATATTTTTCTCCAGCAAAAGGCTGTTCGTCTTTTTACTGGTGCGGTACCGCTCAAACAGCAACAGCAGTATTAGTAATAATGCCAAGCCCACTTTCCAGGTCAGGCTGTAATCAGTTTTGGCGGTGATGCCGATTGGGTTCCAGTTGCTGTAGATACGGGAGTGATCTTGATAGGAAAAGTTGTCTATGGCTAATTCTAAAATGGCTAGCAGTTCAGGATTGTTTTTATTAACTGCTAGACGCAATTCGTCTCCTTGTGGCAAGTCAGTGGCAATGTGAAGATTTGATAGACCGGCATTTTGAATGTGGCGAGTTACCGCGAGTAGTGAGCCCGCGACGGCGTCTACGTCACCGCTTGAGACGCGCATTAAACCAGCGAGTTCAGACGCAACCCGCACAAGGGCTATTTCTGGATGTGCGTTGCGTAGGTTTTCCTCCTGCATATAGCCGTCAATGACGGCTAAAGATTTGCCACGCAGGTCGGAAAGGCTTTTGATACTGCTCATTTGGCTATTGCGAACGACCAATACATTAGGGTCTGTAAGGTAAACTTCTGAAAATTTGGCGTAGGCTTCCCTCTCTTCTGTGCGATTCAACATGGGAATGAGGTCGCATCGGCCTTGATCGAGATAGTCGAGCGTTTGGCGCCAGCGCGAAGTGGGGACAAGAACAAAAGGGATTTCGAGGCTTGTGCTAAGGAGCTCGACATAATCCTTTGACATGCCTATATGAACACCGTTTTTTATAGCTTCAAATGGCATCCAGTTGGGGTCAACACAATAGGTGAGTTGCTTTTTGGAGGCGAGGTAAGCGTGTTGTGCTGGAGTGAGCGCCAGCAAGCTTGCCTGTGCTGAAAATGTTAGTGCGCATAAATAAACACTAAGCGACGCCAGCGTTAGATTTTGAAACCTTGGTGAAATGCTCGACACTGTTGATCCTAGAAGAGGTCTATGGGCAGCTGTGATGATTGGTTTGAGTATAGATGCTATTGGCATATTTGGCGGAGGTGTTGCCGCCGCAACGCAGAGCAAAAAAAAGGCCCGTATTTTCATACGGGCCTTTTTTGATCGTTTGCAGATCGACAGCGAATGGATTACATCACAACATCCTGAATCTGAACGGCGGCGATGCGCTTGCCTTCGTCTGCAGATTTTTGGAAGGACTCAATTTCGTTGAAATTGAGGTAGCGATAAATCTCACCGCTCATGCTATCTAACTTGTCTGCATAGGATAGGTATTCCGCCGGTGTTGGCAGTTTGCCCATCAGTGCTGCAACCGCAGAAAGTTCTGCAGAGCCCAAGAATACATCGGCACCGGTACCCAAGCGATTCGGGAAGTTACGGGTGGATGTAGAAATGGCTGTTGAGTTGGGTGCAATACGCGCTTGGTTGCCCATGCACAGAGAGCAGCCTGGCATTTCCGTGCGTGCGCTCTTGCGGCCGAAGATGTTGTAGTAACCTTCTTCCATCAACTGGTGCTCGTCCATTTTTGTTGGCGGTGCAATCCATAGACGGGTAGAAAGCTCTTCTTTCGCTGCATCGAGTAACTTACCGGCGGCGCGGAAGTGGCCGATGTTGGTCATGCACGAACCGATGAACACTTCATCGATCTTGCGACCAGCTACTTCAGATAACACTTTCGCATCGTCTGGGTCATTCGGGCAGCACACGATAGGCTCTTTGATATCGGCTAAGTTGATGTCGATAACTGCGGCGTATTCGGCGTCTTTATCGGCTTCCATCAGCTCGGGGTTGGCCAACCATTTTTCCATGTTGCGGGCACGGCGCTCCAGGGTGCGAACATCGCCGTAACCTTGCTCGATCATCCAGCGCAGCATGGTGATGTTAGAGGTCAGGTATTCCTTAATGGGCGCCTTATCTAACTTGATGGTACAGCCGGCAGCGGAGCGCTCCGCTGAAGCGTCAGACAATTCGAAAGCTTGTTCCACCTTAAGATCTGGCAAGCCTTCAATTTCTAGGATGCGGCCAGAGAAGATGTTCTTTTTGCCCTTCTTCTCAACGGTCAGTAAACCTTGTTTGATGGCGTACAAAGGAATGGCATGTACCAAATCGCGCAGGGTGATACCGGGCTGCATTTTACCAGAGAAGCGCACTAATACAGATTCAGGCATATCCAATGGCATAACACCGGTTGCCGCAGCGAAGGCAACAAGGCCTGAACCCGCAGGAAAGGAGATGCCAATGGGGAAGCGGGTGTGCGAGTCGCCACCGGTACCGACGGTATCGGGTAGCAGCATGCGGTTCAACCAGCTGTGAATAATGCCGTCACCTGGGCGCAGCGATACACCGCCACGGGTCATGATGAAGTCGGGCAGGGTGTGCTGAGTGTCAATATCCACGGGCTTGGGGTAAGCCGCTGTGTGACAGAAAGACTGCATGGTTAAATCGGCAGAGAAGCCCAAGCAAGCCAAGTCTTTCAGTTCATCGCGGGTCATGGGGCCGGTGGTATCTTGCGAGCCCACGGTGGTCATTTTGGGTTCGCAGTAAGTACCAGGACGCACGCCTAAGCCTTCTTTCAAACCACAGGCGCGACCGACCATTTTCTGGGCCAAGGTAAAACCCTTGGTCGAGGCGGCGGGAACATCGGGTTTGCGGAACAGAGTAGAGGGTTCCATACCGAGGGCGGCGCGCGCTTTTTCGGTTAAACCGCGGCCAATGATCAACGGAATGCGACCGCCGGCTTGTACTTCGTCCAGAATTACGTCGGACTTCAATTCAAACTCAGACAGTACGTCGCCCGACTCGCTTAAAATTTTGCCGTCGTAAGGGCGTACTTCAATCACGTCGCCCATGTTCATTTTTTCAACTGGGGCTTCGAAAACTAAGGCGCCGGCATCTTCCATGGTGTTGAAGAAGATAGGGGCTACGTTGTTGCCGATACACACGCCGCCAGCGCGCTTGTTGGGCACACCGGGAATGTCGTCGCCGAAGAACCACAAGACTGAGTTAGTGGCAGATTTACGGCTTGAGCCGGTACCAACCACGTCGCCAACGAAAGCAACCGGTAAGCCTTTGGCCTTGATTTCAGCGATTTGCTTGAGAGGGCCGGTGGTGCCGTTGTCGTCTGGCGTTAAGCCGTCGCGCGACATTTTGTACATGGCATTGGCGTGCAAGGGGATGTCTGGGCGTGACCAAGCATCTGGCGCCGGTGACAGGTCATCGGTGTTGGTTTCACCAGTGACTTTGAACACGATCATTTTGGTGGATTCGGGTACTTTGTTGCGCTTGGTGAACCACTCGCCCTTAGCCCAAGATTCCATGACCGCTTGTGCGTTGGCATTACCGGCTTTGGCTTTTTCTTGTACGTCGTGGAAGGCGTCGAACATGAGCAAGGTGTGCTTCAGTTCTTCGGCCGCCGCTTTAGCCAATTTGGCATCATCGAGTAGGCTAACCAACGTTTCGATATTGTAACCACCTAACATCATACCCAGCAGTTTTACTGCTGATTCTGGGTTGATTAGCGGCGATGTTGCCTCGCTCTTCGCCACGGCAGATAGAAAACCGGCTTTCACATAGGCTGCTTCATCCACACCTGGTGGTACGCGGTTAGTGATTAAGTCCAGAAGAGTGTCTTCCTCGCCTTTGGGCGGATTCTTTAATAGCTCAACCAGCTCGGCCGTTTGCTCGGCACTCAGGGGTTTTGGCGGTATACCTTCGGCGGCGCGCTCTGCGACGTGTTTACGGTAAGCTTCAAGCACGATGAATATCCTCTGTGTCTGTGATTAAAAGCGCCTGGCATGACCATGTCATTGGCTAGGTTACTTTCGTGGCCCGGGTAGCGCTAAATGGCGCTAACTGGGAATCTGGTACGGCATGATTATGCGCCAGCTATGTATGCGGCGATGTGAATCATTGTGTAAGCCACTTTTCGGGCTCTTTGCGGGGTGGAAATTCTACCGGACTTACCGGTCTATGTTAAGTGCAGACCTTGTAAATCAACTACTTACATAATGACTATTTATTCCGTGAATGGTTCTTGGTTGGCATTTTCCCGCCGTGTCAGCCTGCCTAAGCATAGCAGCCTTATGTTGCAATGCAGGTGGATTTGGCAGTCGTGATTAAGGTATGGTTCCACCCCTGCAAACCGGTTCAATTTAGCCTTGGAATCTTCTGTTGTCCCATGTTTAAACCTGTAAAAACGCCCTGTGTTGGCATTTGCTCTACTGGCATCGGCGATAGTGTTTGTCGTGGTTGCAAGCGCTTTGCCCACGAGGTTATCGATTGGAACGCCTATAGCCATGAACAGCGCGTGATTATCGAGCAGCGCTTGGCGGGGTTTTTGGTGCAGGTGGTGTCGCGCTACCTAGAAATTACTGACCTAACGGCGCTTAAAGTTCAGCTGGAGTTACAGCGCGTGCGCTATCGCGATGATCGCGACCCCTATTGCTGGGTCTTTGACTTATTGAGAGCGGGCGCCAGCCAAATCCAGGCGCCGGAACACTACGGTTTGCGGGTCTTGGTTGCTGCGGATCTGGCGCAAATTAAGAGCGATATTGATGCCGATTACTACGCCTTATCGGTAGCTTACTACGATGCGTATATCGCACCAGGCTTGGCCATACCGGCCTCTTGATAAACAACACCCATTAACGACTTTCCTATGACAGCAATTCCAGAAATTAAAGCATTTTTGCGCTGTGCGACGCCACAGCGCTGGATCGAAGCGGCGCTACAGGCGCCTGATATTTTGTTGATCGACCACGCTAATTGCGAGCTTAAGGCGGCGCAAACAGCGCAGGGGCTAATGTGGAAATACGGCATGAACAATGTCGAAAAAGGCCCTTACAACCTCGATGACTCAGTCGCTTTTACCCTGTTAAACAAAATGTCGCGTCTGGCGCGGGAAGAGTTGCGTCATTTCGAGCAGGTGCTGGGCTTTATGAAGAAGCGGCAGGTGACCTATGTGCAATTGTCGGCGGCACGCTATGCCGCCGAATTGCGCCAGGCGGCCCGCACCCACGAACCAGCAAAATTGGTGGACACCTTGTTAATCGGCGCGATTATCGAGGCGCGCTCGTGCGAGCGATTTGAAGCGCTAGCGCCCTTTCTGGATGAGGCGTTGAAGGCCTTTTACTTGTCGTTGTTGAAATCGGAGGCGCGTCACTACCAAGATTACTTGACCTTGGCGGGTTTGTTGGAGTCGCCCTCTGTTATCGAAAAGCAGCTGGATAAATTTCTCACGTTAGAGCAAGGGTTGATCGAGTCTAGCGACACCGTATTTCGCTTTCACAGCGGTGTGCCCAGCCTTTAACGCCACGAGTTATAGGGGTTGTTCGATCAGCTCGATCGCATTGGGCGAGAGTGCCAAATACCAAAGCGATGTGTGCCAGTCGCCCAAAACGATGCGCTCGGCCTGTTGGCCTTTAAGGTTAACTGCGTGTCGGTTGGGTCTGTGAGTGTGGCCGTGAATTAGTAAGTCGGCCCGGTGGGTCAGCATGACGCGCGCAACTTCGTCGCGATTCACATCCATGATGTCTTCGGCTTTCATGGCCGCGAGTGAGCTGGTCTCGGCGCGGATCTTAGCGGCCAGCTGGCGTCTTGCGGCGAGTGGCTGCGCTAAGAGCGGCGCCTGCCATTGCGGGTTGCGCGCTTGGGCGCGAAATTGTTGGTAGTCTACATCGTCGGTGCACAAGGTATCGCCGTGCATGAGCAGGGTCACTTTACCATGCAGATCGATCACCGTTGGATCTGGCAACAGTTTTGCGCCGGTGCGCCGGCAAAATGCAGCGCCGACCAAAAAATCCCGATTACCCTGCATGAAGTAGAGTGCGTGGCCGTCGTCTGAGTAGGCTTTCAGCGCTGCCTGGACTTCTAGTGCTAGAGGCGCATCGTCGTCATCGCCAATCCACGCTTCGAACAGGTCGCCTAAAATATAGAGCGCCTTGGCCTGTTGGGCAGTCGTCGTTAAGAACTGCAAAAACGCCCGAGTAACGTCCGGGCGCGCTGCATCTAGATGTAAATCAGAGATGAAATAGCTAGTCATTAGGCGGTTACAGTGGCCTTTTGGATGATGACTGGCTCAACCGGTACGTCTTGGTGGCCACCAGCATTACCGGTTTTAACGGCTTTAATCTGTTTAACCACGTCCATGCCGGACACCACTTTGCCGAATACGCAGTAGCCCCAGCCCTGCATGTTTTTGCCGGTGTGGTTCAGGAAGCTATTGTTTTTCACGTTGATGAAAAATTGAGCGCTGGCCGAGTGCGGATCGGAGGTTCTCGCCATGGCGAGGGTGCCTTCTTCGTTGGCGAGGCCGTTGTCGGCTTCGTTTTCAATTTGCTCGCGCGTAGGCTTCTGCGCCATATCAGCGGTGAAACCACCGCCCTGGATCATGAAGTTGTCGATAACGCGGTGAAATATGATGCCATCGTAGAAACCATCTTCAACGTACTGCTGAAAATTAGCTGCGGTTTTAGGCGCTTTGTCGAAATTCAGCTCAATTACGATGTCGCCGAAGTTAGTTTGTAGGGTAATCATGGTATTTCCTCAAAATTCTACCTAATAACGGGTGTTGACCCGTTTGGGAGCCGGCTATAATACCGCCTTTGTCTGCGCCCGTGAACCGAGGGCGCTCGAATTCACCCATTGTTGAGCTCACATGTCAGATACCAAGCCGCAAAATTTCTTACAGCAGATCCTACGTCAGGATTTAGCCGATAAAAAGCACACCAAAATCGTGACCCGCTTTCCACCTGAGCCTAATGGTTACCTGCATATTGGTCATGCCAAGTCTATTTGTTTAAATTTTGGCCTAGCGCAGGAGTTTGGCGGCGAGTGTAATTTGCGCTTTGACGACACTAACCCGGGTAAGGAAGACCAGGAATACGTGGACGCCATTGCCGAGGATGTGCGCTGGTTGGGTTTCACCTGGGCAGGCGATATTAAATACGCGTCCAGCTACTTTGAGCGCTTTTACGAGTGGGCTATCTATTTAATCAATGCAGGCGATGCCTATGTCTGCCATTTGTCGCCCGACGAGGCGCGTGCTTACCGCGGCTCCTTGAAAGAGCCGGGTAAAGATAGTCCGCACCGCAACCGCAGCGTCGAAGAAAATTTGCGCGAGTTCGAAAAAATGCGCGCTGGCGAGTACGATGAAGGCGCGTGTGTACTGCGCGCAAAAATTGATATGGCATCGCCCAATATCAATATGCGCGATCCGATCTTGTACCGCATTCGCAAGTTGGCGCATCACCAAACCGGTGATAAATGGTGCATTTATCCCACCTATGATTTTGCCCACGGTCAAGAAGATGCGATCGAAGGTATTACCCATTCTATTTGCACGTTGGAGTTTGCCGATCACCGTCCGCTGTACGAGTGGTTCATCGAGCATTTACCTGTGCCCAGTAAACCGCGCCAGTATGAATTTGCGCGTTTAGAATTGAACTACACCGTTACCTCCAAGCGAAAGCTGAAGCAGCTGGTTGACGATAATTATGTGGATGGTTGGAATGATCCGCGCATGCCCACCATTTCCGGTATGCGCCGCCGCGGCTATCCCGCTTCGGCTGTGCGTAAATTTTGTGAACTAATCGGCGTGACCAAAGCGGCTAGCACCGTGGACGTTGGCATGTTGGAGTTTGCCGTGCGCGATGAACTCAACGAGTCGGCGCCGCGTGCTATGTGCGTGTTAAATCCACTCAAAGTAGTGCTCAGTAACTTTGAGGGTGAAACCCAGACGATGACTCAACCGGTACACCCGAATAATGCCGACATGGGCGAGCGTCAGTTACCGTTTACGAAAGAGTTGTTCATTGAGCGCGACGATTTTACCGAAGATACCAGCCTGTCGCGCAAGAAATTTAAACGTCTGGTCTTAGGTGAGTGGGTGCGGTTACGCGGTGCCTACATCATAAAAGCAGACGAAGCCGTTAAAGATGTTGCCGGTAATATTGTAGAGATTAAAGCCAGTTTGGTGCCAAACACCGTTGGCGCCAATCCACCCGAGGGGATCAATCCGCGCGGTGTTATCCATTGGGTGTCTGCCACTGAAAACGTTAATTGTGAAGTACGTTTATACGACCGCCTGTTTAATGATGCAGCACCAGATGCCGGCGATAAAAACTTCCTTGATGCCATTAATCCGGACGCGTTGGTGATTGTCAGCAATGCCAAGGCAGAGAAGAGTTTGACCAATGCCGAGCCCGGTGTTGCCTATCAGTTTGAGCGCGAAGGTTACTTTTGCCTCGATAGCAAATACAGCAGCAGCGAAAAGCCAGTCTTTAATCGCACCATTGGGTTAAAAGATAATTGGGCCAATAACGTTTGATGTTTTTTTTAGAAGCAACCCACACATTGATATTTGGAATTTATGATGTCGTTACAGGTATACAACTCAGCTAGCCGTAAAAAGGAAGTTTTTACACCGATAGACCCGGCGGCGGTAAAAATGTATGTGTGTGGGCCCACGGTTTATAACTTGGTGCACATCGGCAATGCGCGTCCGGTTGTGGTGTTCGATACTTTTTTTCGTTTGCTGAAATCGATTTATCCCTCGGTGACCTACGCCCGTAATATTACCGACGTCGACGATAAAATCATGAAAGTAGCGGCCGAAGAGGGCGTTGCTATTCACGTGGTGTCGAGCCGCTTTGCGGCAGAATATCAAAAAGACATGGCGGCGCTGAATAATCTTGAGCCCGATATCACGCCTTATGCCACCGAACATATTGGCGAGATGATTGCCATGACCGAGCAGCTTGTGGCTAAAGGTCACGCCTATGAAGCACAGGGTCACGTGTTATTTGCCGTTCAGTCCATGGCTGATTATGGCAAGCTGTCTGGTCGCTCCTTAGAGGATATGCTGGCCGGTGCGCGGGTCGAAGTGGCGCCTTACAAAAAATATGCCGGCGATTTTGTACTCTGGAAGCCCTCGGCTAAAGGCGAACCCGGCTGGGATAGCCCCTTTGGCTTCGGTCGTCCAGGCTGGCATTTAGAGTGCTCGGCGATGATCGAAAAGCACTTCGGCAATACCATCGATATTCATGGTGGTGGTAAAGATCTAATTTTCCCGCATCATGAAAACGAGTTGGCACAAAGTTGCTGCGCGCATGACAACGAGCCTTTTGTTAAGTATTGGATGCACAATGGTTTCGTCAATATTGACGGCGAAAAAATGTCTAAATCTTTGGGTAATTTTCGCACCGTCAGGGAATTACTTGAAAGCTATAGCGGTGAAGTTATTCGTCTCGCATTGCTGAGTGCACACTATCGCTCTGATATGGATTTTTCGGTCGAGCTGCTGGAACAGTCTAAAACCAATCTGGACTCCTTCTATACCGCATTGAGAGCCGTGAGCGATGTGGCTTTGGTTGAAGTCGATATTTCAGCATCGAAATTTTACGCCGCTTTATTAGATGACTTGAATACGCCGTTGGCTATTAGTGAGCTACACGCACTGTCAAAATCTTTAAACAAAGCCGGTGCTATCGATCAGGCTGCGTTAAAATCTGAACTTTTGACCTGCGCAAACTTACTCGGCCTACTGCAGCAAGATCCAGAACAATGGTTGACCCAGGGCGCGGACGGTGAAATTGAAGCCGCAGATATTGAAGCGTTAATTGAAGAGCGAGTAACAGCTAAAGCCAATAAAAATTGGGCCCGTTGCGATGAAATTCGCGATCAACTAAAAGTTGCCGGTGTCGTGTTGGAAGATAGCAAAGATGGTACAAGCTGGCGCCGGGAGCGTTAATTCTTGCTCTGAAAGAGACCTGCATTGTTAGGTAATTATGCAGGTTTCAACCTTAGATTTGACGTTTATGATATCGCGGGTGCAGTGTAGGTAGGCATTGCCTTTCTTTTAAAAAATTATTAAGGCCCTTTGTTATGAGCCAACCAAATTTTCGCTTTCGACGTTTGCGCCGTACTCAGGCGTTACGGCAGCTTGTACAAGAAGTACATTTGAATAGTACCGATTTTATTTGGCCGATTTTTGTTGAAGAGGACATCGATAGCCCGGTAGCTATTCAAAGTATGCCCGGTGTATTTCGCTACCCCGAAGATCAGCTGGCACAACAAGTTAAGCAGGCTTGGGCGGTAGGTATTCGCGCGGTTCTTTTGTTTGGTGTCTCCACCCATAAAGATAGCTGCGGCGCTGACTCTTGGACCGAACAAGGCCTAATGGCGCGGATGATTCGAACTGCAAAAGAAGCGGCGCCAGAAATGGTGGTGATCAGCGATAACTGTTTTTGTGAATACACCGATCATGGTCACTGTGGTGTGGTTGTGGCCGACGATGTGGATAATGATCGAACTTTGGTAAATTTAAAAAAGCAAGTGGTCACCGCTGCGCGCGCGGGCGTCGATATGATTGCGCCCTCGGGCATGATGGATGGCATGATTAGCGCAATTCGCGAGGCGTTAGACGATGCAGGTTTCAGTCATATTCCGGTGATGTCTTACTCGTCCAAATTTGCCTCAGCATTCTATGGCCCATTCCGGGACGCGGTGGACAGCAATTTCAAAGGTACCCGGGCTAGCTATCAAATGAATCCGGCTAATGCGCGCGAAGCGTTGGCTGAATCGATGATGGATGAAGCCGAAGGAGCTGACTTACTCATGGTGAAGCCGGGGCTGGCGTATTTGGATGTGCTGGCTTCTATTAGAGCCAATAGCAAGTTGCCGCTCGCGGTTTATCAGGTGAGTGGTGAGTATGCCATGATTAAGGCGGCCAGTAATGCGGGTGTTATTGATGAAAAGGCCGTGGTGTTAGAGTCCTTGCTGGCGTTTAAGCGCGCCGGTGCCGATTTGATTATTACCTATTTTGCGCTTGATGCTGTGCGTTGGTTGAGCGAAACCTAAATTAATATTGAGTGATGAATATGAAGCTTGTACAGGTATTGGTGTTTGGCTTGTTATTGGTAAATATATCGGCTTGCGCACCAGAAGTGGGCAGTGAAAAGTGGTGTAAAAAGATGGCTGATCAGCCGAGTGGTGAATGGACTGCCAACGAAGCAGCCGATTACGCTAAGCATTGCGTGTTTAAAAAACTCAAATAAGTGCTGGCTCAAGGCGGGCCAGCTGTCTCTCCTAAAGTACCTTCTCGTATGTTTTTTTCAGAGCATAGGCTGCATTTTTTTCGACCTTTCGTGGGCAAGTATCGCGAGGTGGTGGCCGAGTGCGTGCGATTATTGTATCGACGCTTTTATACCGATCTGTCGGGTTATGGCCAAGGGCGAGATAGAGACTTTATTATCGATGTGTTTTCTGAGGCTATTGCTCGGGCACCGGTCTTAGACAGTGACGATGAGTTTTCTGAAGGTCGGTTTAAATCAACTCGTGAATTGGCCGGCTTTATTCTCAATGCACTTTTAGAATACGGATGGTTAGAGCGCCAGCTTGATGAGGCTACCTTGCGTAGCTATTTTAGTTTTACTCGCATGGGGCGCGCTTTTACTCAGCCGTTTATTGATACAGGCAATAGCGACTACCGTTCGCGCAATCGCAATACTCGAAATACGCGCAATAGCTTGCAGGCCTTTTACGATAAAGGTGAAGTGTACGATTTACTCGATGCTTTCGAATATTCCGAACGTATTATTAGCGACTTTTCCGATGCTATTTCTGAACTGGATGAACGCCGGCTGCAATTAGTGAAAGAGGTCGAGTCGCGTCAGCTTATCGAGCAGGCTGCAGATCAGTTTTTTGATTTTATCGACACAGTATTTAGGCCTGACTTAGAGGTAAGGTTGTCCGCCGATAACGTGGAAAAATACCGCGATCAAATTTCTTCTCTGGTCAGTAAAATCAGGCGCCGAAGACCCTATGGTGCTGGAGAACACGCGAACTTACTTTGGCAGACAGTGATGGAAAAAAAGCTCCGAACACTGTTGCCGGGGCGTGTGGTCGAGGGGCAGTCGCTGTTAGAAAATCTTTTATTCGGCATCGAAGAGCGTTTAAAAAGTGCCTGTGAAATTATGCTGCCGGCACTGCGTCGATCGCTAAATAGCTTTACTGCGCGCGCCGATATCATTATTCGCCAGTTGAGCTATTTACACACCCAGGTTGATCACCCGGTTATAGATGCCTGCCGTGCACTGCGCGATTTGTCGGCAGAGGATCAGGAAGCGACTTTAACCCTGCTGGGTGAGCATTGGGCCTATTGTCGACCCAACTGGCCAGCTGCAGACCAGTTCACTTTGCGCACCCGCGCCTCGAAGCGCACGGTTCGCGCCGCGGTAGAAGAGCTGCCCGAACTGGATGTGGACGCCCAAAAAGCTCAATTTATTGCTCAGGTTATCGACCAAGCCTTTCATATTTCTCATTTGCACTTGCGTGAATTTGTTGCCGAGCGATTATTGCAGACTGGGCAGGTTCACAGCCGGCATTTGCCGGTTAGCGATGCCGCTGAGCTAATGGCTATGGCGCACCTGATTAGTGTACAGGGCGAGCGTTTAAATTCGGACTTCCGTATCGACGTAACACCGGTACAAACGGATGAACAGGGCATCCAGGTGTTCACGGCTCTGCATTCGAACGACCCTTATTTTACCCAGCGCGAGTCTTTCGTGTTGACCTTGGTAGATACTCGAGAACCAGAATTACATGTCTGACATTAGTGCGTTATTAGAAAAAACCTTGGCTGAAAAAGATGTCCAGCGCCAGCAGTTTCAGGGCTTGATCCAACGCTTGTTGGATTACGGCATTATTTGCCGTGATGAGAGCCAGATAGAAGCAGAATTCTACGATCTGTTTGTCCGCTGTGAGGTAATTGTCGATGACTATTTGTTGATGGCGGGCATTCGTTTTTATCACGACCAGCGCTTCGAATATGTGCGCTTGGTGCCCCCCGGTGCGCGCATTCCGGGTGTTGATGACGAGGCCGACGATGGTCCCGCTGGTGGCGGTTTGCGGGCTAACTTATCGCCGATGGCTGTAGCCTTAACGCTCGTGCTGGCGGTTGAGTATGAGAAGTCACTGCGCGAGGCGCGCGTGGATGAGAAGGGCTGCGCGAGTTTATCGCTTGAGGCGCTCAATTTATCCATGAAAAATCTATTGGGCAGAAGTTTACCCGAGCAGCAATTAGAGCGCCGCGCCTTGTTTCGCCAACTGCGCCAGTTGCGCCTTATTCGCATGGCGAGCGATGCCGATTTACAGCAGGGCGATAGCTGGTTATTAATTCGGCCCATGATTCTTACCTTGGTGAATGAAGACGCCTTAGCGCCCTTGTTAGCTGGCGACGCTAAGCATGAATCTCTATTGACCGCTGCAGATGAGGGTGAAGACTGATGTATCTGCAAAAATTTATTTACGTCAATTGGGGCAATATTCCCTTCGGTGAATTTGAATTTGGCCCCACTAATTTGTTGTCTGGTGGTAATGGCTCGGGTAAAACCACCGCCGCCGATGCGATTCAAACGGTGATGACCGCCGCGCACGATGGCTTGTTTCACTTCAATCCTGGCCAAGATGAGTCGACCCAGCGCGGCCGCGGCGGCAAGCAAGTACGCACCTTGCCGTCTTATGTTTTAGGTTGTGATGACGGTGCCTACGCTCGGCCAGACTCGGCGTTTGGCTATTTGGCCGCCGTCTTCGCGCCCCATGCGGGCGAAGACGCCGAAGCCTTTACGGCGCTGCTCGCGATGAGTGCCTTTGTCGAGCGCAGTGGCCAACAAAAAATTGCGCGTTTGGACGAGCTGACGTTTTATATTTTACCGCAGATAACGTTAGTGCTTGCCGACCTAGTCCGGGAGGATAAGGGTGGCCGTTACGTATTGCCGAGTGGGCAAATTAATCAGTTGTTATGTGCCCGCTACGGTCGAGAAAAGGTTGAGAAATACGATAGGAAAAAAGCCTATTTGTGTCGCTTGTACGGCGCATTGCGTGGTAAAGATGAAGCGGTTTCCGAACGCGAAGCCATGAATGCGGCAAGAGCTTTTGCGCGCTTTATGGCCTATAAGCCTATTAAAGCCATCGATGAGTTTGTCGCCAATGAAATATTGGAGCAAAAGGATATTGGTGAAGCCATTCGCGATGTGTCGGCGATGCTTAAACGTATCCACAGCATGGAAGCGGATGCAAAATCGGTGCGTGAGGCGGCTGAGCGGTTGTTGGCAGCACGCAACGGCGCGGACAGTTTTATTGCCCATTGGTTAGAGTTGCAAGGTTTAGATTACGCCACCGCAAAATTGCATTACAGCGAAGGTCAAAAGGATTATGTGGCCGCCAAGAAACGGCAAAAAGATTTGCGGGCCGAGGTGGATAAGCTGGAACGGGAAACGCATTTAGCGCAAGAGCGTGCCAGTAGTTTACAAGACGAAGTCAACGATATTCGCTTGCAGCAATTGCAGGTCCCAGCGCTGCGCGATAAAGAACAATTGTTACAGCAACAAGCTGGCTTAGAGGCTAGTTTGCACAAGGGCATGGTGCCCCTGCTTGCTGCGGTTAATCAATTGCAACAAGAGCAAAATAACGCAGCAATATTCGTGAAAATTCGCGCAGATATTTTGCAGCAACAATTGTGGCCACATTTGGCCGATAAGCATTTGAGTGAGCTGGTTACAAAAATTGCCACGAAAGTTGCCGGTGAACCCGCGGATGTACATGCCTTAGCGACTAAAGATTGGGTCGATTTGGCGCCGTTGGAAAGTCAGCTCGATCAAGCGCTCATGCTGCAACAGTTGCACAATCAATGGGCCGAGCTTTGGTGTCAGACCGACGGTCTTCGGGATGATTTGCGCCGGGTGTTAGAGCGCCAGGTGCAATTGGTTGAAAAAACTGATCGTTTAAGACAGCAAAAAATTCAAGAAATTAGCCAGCTTGAATCACAGCAAGTGAATTACCCTGCTGGGGTTCGCTTGGCCCTCGATGCCATTCGCAAGCAATTGCCACAGGCCGATGCGCGTGTTTTGTGTGACCATGTGGAAATTGTTGATGCCCAATGGCAGGCGGCTATTGAAGGTTATATTGGTGGTGCCCGTTTTGGCATATTGGTGGCGCCAGAATTTGAGGCAATGGCTATTGCGATCGTGCGCGGGCTGCCGGGGCGCGATAACCGCGCTCGTGTTATTCAAGGCAGTAAAGCAGCTGCAGACAGCAGCCGTTTACAAGTAGAGTACGATAGCATTGTCGCTCATATGCAGTTTAGCCATGATGTGGCGAGAGATTATTTATTGGCAAGTTATGGGCAAGTAAAATGCGTCGACGATGCTAAGGCGCTAAAGGGCGTGCGTCGCGGCGTCACCCGCGATGCCATGGGTGCCGCCAATTATACGTTGTTCCGCTGTGATATCGATGATGCCGAATTGGTGTTTGGTCAGCAAGCCCGACTGCGCGCCAAGGCGGCTAAAGAACTCGAATTAGAGCAGTTGCAATTACATTTAGGCCAGGCGCGCGAACAGGCTAGTTTGTTGCAGCAACTCTATGGTCTAGTGGCAAAGCTGGCGCCCAACAACTATGCCGACATTATGCAATCTCTCATTGGTACACAACGGGAGTTAGACGCTGCGGCGGTTCGGTTATCGCGTTTAGATGTAAGTGATCATCTTGCCCTAGAAGAGTCGCTGGCGCAGGCCAGTGAACTATTAGATGTTCAGCAGGTAAAAATTTGTGCAGCGCAGGAATTGCGTATCAAAGAGGCGGCACAGCTATTACAAGTGGAAACCCAATGTAAGCAGTTGGATCAACGTCAAGATGGCGCATTGGAAGTGCTGGAAACCGCCGAGCAAAATTTGTTGGATGTACAAAATTTGTGGCCCGACTTTAACCCCGAGCGCGCTATTGCTCAAGCAGATGACTGGGCCGCGTCGCGCTCCTTAGCCCAGCTGTTAGCAGAACAAACAGCGTTGCGAGAGGACTTAGGTAAAAATGTGCGCCGTTTGGATAGCCATGTGATGGAGCACAATCAGAGTGCTAAATCCGCTGATCAAGTGGTTTTTGAACCCAACGTTGCCAATTTGGAAAGCCATGCTAATTTTTCAGCGCTGTGCCAATTACAACGTCAGTTAGACGGCCTATATAACCGATTTAAAAATAATATTCTGGCGACTCGTCAGGCCGATATCAGTGCGATGCGAGCAAGCTTTAACAATGCTTTCGTGACTAATTTGTGCCACGCCATTTATCAGGCAATCAATGACGGTAAACAAACCCTGGAGCAGTTGAACAAGGAGCTTGAACACCATCGCTTTGGTGCAGATCGAGAAAGATTTTATTTTGGCTATTCTTGGGTGCCGGAGTTTAAGGAGTACTGGCAGTTTTTTAAGGCTGTTATCGATAACCCAGCCTTGGGTGATGGCGAATCGCTATTCGAGATGAAGCTGGATAAAAAGCACGTACAAGTGCGCGATCGTTTGATGGCTATGTTGTTGGATAAAGATGAGCAACTCGCCTTGCGAGAGCTGTCCCGTTTGGCAGACTATCGCAATTATCGGCGCTATGAAATTTACAAAGAGCCAGAGGGTAAGGAACCTATTCCCTTGAGCCAGTACGGTACAGGCTCCGGTGGCCAGTTAGAAACGCCGGCCTATATTATCCGTAGCGCAGCAATCACCTCGGCCTTTAGATTTAACGAGGGACGCAGCCATTTGCGCATGGTGTTGGTGGACGAAGCATTCAGTAAAATGGATGAACATCGCTCGAAAGAGGTTATCAATTACTTAACGCAATCCTTGGGTTTGCAGTTAATGTTTATTATGCCGTCCAGCAAGTCTGGACCGTTTTTAGATTTGGTTAGCAATCAATTTGTGTTTAGTAAATGCTCAACCTCTCAAGCTATCGGCGAGCTAAAATCCCGTGTTCTGGTTGACCGGCAAGTATTAAATCAAGATGCGGTTAAGAGTTTAATGGAGCAACATCGCCAAACCTTGCGCCATCAGGCTAGCTTGGATTTTCTCGAGGAGCTGGAAGGGTTAAATGACTGATTTTCCTTTGGTTCCAATTGGCTGTGATGGCATACTCACTCGACTTTCACGTCGAGCGCGGCGTTTAAGGGTATCTGAAAGTGGCGAATTTTCTTGGTTGTATGTATCCCATAATGATGAGAAGGAGCGGATTGCCTGGGATTTTTTTTACGAACTGCAACGCTTAGGTTTTTTGGAGCTTGAGAAAAAATCTCTAAAAGATGGTGCTGAAGTTGCCGATTTTCGACTTACTGACCTAGGGAAGCTTGAGTTTGACAAATATACAGGAGCTGATGTTGAAAGGAAAAAGTCTGAAAATTGGAAGCAAAGTCTTGAACTCTTAGATTTGACTCGTTTAACCAATGTTGACGTGTTGGTTGAGCCGCTTCCGCGAATACCCGGTGTTTCCGATTTGGAATTGATTCAGGCTCATCTTGCTTGTTTAGACGAGTTAATCATTACGCCTTATGCTTTTACCCTTAGATCGCTAAGCGCCCAATATTTTTGGGGCCTCAGTAAATACTTAGAGCGTTTAGGTGATAAATATCTTTTGGCTATATACGGAGATAATTTACAGAAGCTAGCTCCTAGATCTATGTTGGTGAATGTTTGTCTGGCTCCTAAGCAGCAGCCTTGGATTTTTGTTGAAAACCTAGATAGCTTTATTCTATTGTCTGAATTAGGTGCACCGTTTCATGTCATTTATTGTGAGGGGTTTAAACTATCTTCGAGTCGAATTAGAAATAGAAGCAGCGTTACCCTAAGTTATTCCTCTACTACGTCTAGGGAAGTGCTGGATGATTTTGAAAGACGTTGGTTTGATGGTGGACAGGAGCAGACATTTTTTTGGGGTGATTTGGATTTTTCAGGCTTGAGTATTTTCCTTGCGTTGAAAAAGGTTTTTCCTGAATTGGAGCTCTGGAAGCCGGCTTATAGCGTTATGCTAGCTGCTTTACATCATGGACATAATTGGACGTGCAAAGGCGAGCAGCTTGCCCCAAGCTTAACTGAAAATATATTTATTGATACAGTAATTGTGCCCGAAATAATGAAATCAAAGCGCTTTTTAGATCAAGAATGGGTTTCGAGAACCCAGCTTCACGAAATTTTGTTTGATCCTTTGAAAAAGTGATTTTATGGCCTCTCACGGTGTTTTGTGACCAGACTTCGTTGATTCGTGTCGCTTTGATTGAGTGGATAAGGTCCCGAGCTTAACTGATGTTGGAGCCTTCCCTAATTTAGTTAACTATTCGAGTTGGTTACAGCGCGCGAATTGGTCAAAATACGAATTTTCCCTATGCCTACGCTGTAAGCTGGGTGTTATAAGGGTTTGAGGCGGGTGGGCGATCAAGGCTGGCGCTGGTGGTTTAGTTGAAAGGGTTATATTAAAAGGCTCATTTAAGAGCAAAATATGAGTAATGATTCACTTTACCCACTGAATGGATTGGCATATTATTGATCTATCGTACCACTTAGATGTTTTGCCTTTTCATAGTTGGCTTTGCACCGTAGTCAGTTGTACAGAATCAAACTACTAGGGAACCGACGTACAGGTCGATAAGCCAAGGAGCATGGCGTTATGAACAATCAAGAAACTTTCGGGCTTAATATTCGTGAAATTTTTCATCGACATTTTGGTATTTCACGCTTAATACACTTTGCCGCTGGTCGCATGTGGCTAGGTTTTGGTGAAAACGATGAGTTGTTGTCTGCGCCGGATGTGCGCGGCTATCCCGATTTGTCGAAGCTCTACCTCGTCACCTATCTCGATGAGAGCCAGTTGACCTACCTACAGATTTTGGCGCCAGGTTTCGAACCGGATTGCATGGTTTTACCTAGCCGTCGCGCTAGCGCCTAAATATTTACTCAACGTTGTAGCTGCCTGATCAGCAAGGTTAACGCTTTGGTGATTTCTGCTATACCCTCATCGGAGGGTTTAATAATGAGCCAGGGCTGGCCCGAGCGGGGGTCTTTTATCCAGCAGCTGGGGCCATCAGCAACGCCTTTACCGCAATCAGATTTTACGTAGGGATCTAAGCCAAAAACGCTGAAGCGAGAGTCATTTAAGCGGAGGTCATGGCTGTCGTTGTCTGCTCTTAGTAATGTGATGAGTATGTCTTGCTCAACTTTCAACTCATAAAAATGTTTGCTGTCATTGGCCTTATGCGGCGTACCGTAAAATTGCAACAGGCTATTGATATGCCGCGTTAAACCCTCTGCAGCACTCGATGCTTTATAGAGTTTTTGTATTTTCTTGCTGTATTCGGTGCCGGAAAGACTCAGTTGTGAAGGGCCGCCCCAGGCAATATCTTGCGCACTCGTCTGGGTGTTGGAAGTGGGCTTGTTTTTTAGTCGAGTGATGCCGGCGAGTGATTCCTTGTAGAAACGTCCGGTTTTACCCGTTTGCCCAACGTAGCGCTCGAATGAGGCGATAGCGTTGGTTGTATTGCCATCGTGCTCGAGCAGCAGCGCGATGAAGTAATTAAATTCCGCAGGTAGGGAAATATTGAGCGCTTGGGCATCATTTTTATAGCCCCGAGCTTCGGCGATATCGCCCTTGGATAGCGCGGCTTCCGTTGCCATTAATAATCTATCGGCTTCAAATTGCGGATCTAAGCTAAAGCTGCTGAGGGGGACGAGAGTACAAAAGGTAAAAAGTAGCAGCGCTGCAAGGCGAATAGGACCGGTAGCAGGTGGCGGTGTTAGTGTCATACGCGATCCTCTGTCATTGCTGGCTGTAATTACCAATAAAGACAAGATAGCACTGTGTGAGTTCAAGTTTAAGTGGTTGAGGGGCTGGGCCGAGGAGCGGCCCAGTTTCTATCCTAAGAGGCTTGGTCAAACGCTTGAGGGGCTTCTTCTTCAGTTGTTGTGGTAGGTGCGCTGGTATGTTTGTCTATATGGCGCTTACTACGCCATTTGGCACCTTGCTCTTTAACGGCTCGTTCGGCCGAGTTAAACACGCTTTTTACGGCTAGATGAACACTGTCGTCGCTGTGACTAATATTCAGAGGTTTTCCGCCTTGGGTCATCTCTAAGCTAACTTCGAATTGGCTGCCTTTGTGGTGATGTTGATGGGGCGCGTTAATAACCACGCGCTGTACGCTTAAGCGCTCAGACAGGCGAAATAGCTTATCGAGTTTCTTCTGAATAGTGTCATTCAGTGCCGGTGACGATTCTAAATCTCTGTATACAATACTCGCAGCTGACTTCATAGAAGTGCTCCTTAAGTTGCTTTGAAATTTTCGGACGTCCTGAGTTACATATTGGCACTGCGAAATAAAAAAACAATCCCCTTGAGTGGTTTTTTTTGATCTGTGTCACTTCTGGCTGTTTTGGTGCGCTTTTAGGTTACGTTGGGAACTAATGGTGCCTAGGGCTGTCGGCTTAGCCATCCACGAAAATCAAATTATTCTTTTGAAAAACTTGAAAGTGAAAACTATGCCCTTAGATATATAGGGCGTCGCCGAATTCGGGGCGCATTATTTATAGGTCTGATCAACGATAGACTGAACTATTTATTGCTCACATTGAGGATATTACTATGCGTAACTTTGATTTAGCTCCACTCTACCGCTCCGCCATTGGTTTCGATCGTCTCGCTGGCGTGCTTGATTCTTTATCTCGAACTGAACAGAATCAACCGAGCTATCCACCCTACAATATTGAACTCACCGGTGAAGACCAATACCGCATCACAATGGCGGTTGCAGGCTTCGATGATGATGAAATTTCCATTAATGTAGATCAGAATAAATTAACGGTTTCTGGTCAAAAAGGCAGTGAAGATAAGCAAAAGCAATATTTACATCAGGGTATTGCCGAGCGCAATTTCGAGCGCCGTTTTCAGCTTGCCGACTACGTGCGGGTGGAAAATGCAAACTTGGCGAATGGGTTGTTGCACATTGAGCTACGCAGGGAGCTTCCTGAGGCAATGAAGCCGCGCACCATTGCGATTAATGGCGTTAAAGCCAAGCATATAGCCGCTGCATAAACTGTTGTCTGCCGTCATCTGCCCCCTGTGTTGGTCCGCCAGCACGGGGGCTTTTCACACCGATAAACATCGCGCCTATTGGCGCTGTTGCGTTTGTCGTTTGGTTTTCGTAACCGAGCGAGAGCATCTCTCTTTTCGTGCTGAAAAAAAAGAATATGACTACCACGAAAACTTAGCGGGTGATGTCGGTTATTTGAATTTTCTCAGGCGCTTGGCCGACCCACTAGTGCAGCGGTTGTCAGCGGCCAGTGTAGGTTTGGATATTGGCTGCGGGCCAGGCCCAGTGTTACAAACTTGGTTGCAAGCTCAGGGCTTTAAGGTTGCCATTTTCGATAAGTTTTATGCTCGCGATGGCGCAGTGCTGCAACACCAATATGATTTTGTATGTGCCACTGAAGTGGTGGAACATTTTCGACAGCCTGGTTTGAGTTTGTTGGCTATGTGGCAATTGCTTAAGCCAGGTGGGTATCTGGCATTGATGACTAAACGGGTGATTGATCTAGAGGCATTTTCCCGTTGGCATTACAAAAATGATCCAACGCATATCAGTTTTTTTTCCGATGAAAGTTTCAGCTGGCTAGCCGCCAAGCTAAATGCGCGGCTAGAGTTTGTTGGTAAAGATGTCGTGTTTTTGAAAAAACCGTTGTTACACGGCGCTGAATAATTTTGCTCTCACGGTAGAGCGGTAATCGCTGGGTGTAGTCGCTAACAGTTTTTTGAACAAGCCAGTAAAGTGACCCATGTCGTGGTAGCCTACTTTAAACGCCACTTCACTGATGGAAAGGTTGCTGGTTTTTAGCAAATCCTTTGCGGTTTCTATACGAATTTCTTGTAAATATTGCAGGGGTGATTGGCCAGTTGCGGATTTAAAGCGCCGGTTAAATGTGCGCACGCTCATATCGAATCGCTCGGCTACTAGGCTGAGTTTTATTTCTCGGCCATAGTTGTCTTGCAACCACATTTGCGCTTGCATAATTTCTTCATCTGGGTGGTGGCGAGTACCACCGTCGAAATAGCTCGTGGTTTCATAGGAGCGGCGAATTTCGTGGGAGAAGTGCCTTTCAACATGCAGTGAAACCGGTTTGCCATACATGCGCTGGATGAAATGCACGGTTAAATCAGCGAGCGCATTCACACTGGCGGCGCAGTAGAGGCTGCCGGCTTGGGAAATAAAGTATTGACGCTTTAATTGCACCAGCGGGTAGTCTTTTTGGAATTGGTCGAAGTAATACCAGTGTGTGGTTGCCGCTTTGTCGTTGAGTAAGCCCGCTTCCGCCAAGAAACAGACGCCGGTGCCAACCGCGCTGATGATCACGCCATTTAAGTACTGCTCGCGCAGCCAGTCTAACAGCGCTTTATTTTTTCGAATGATAGGCCGGGGGTTGCGCCAGAGGCTAGGGATATAAATCATGTCCGGCTTTGGCACGTCGGTGAGGTCGTACTGCGGCATTAGCTGAAAGCCTGCACGGGTTTCTACCGGCGTTTTTTCGACCGCGACGGTATTGATGGCGAGGCGCGTCACCTGCCGGTCTTGACCTACCGCAGCACTTTCCGCGGCTTTTAGCATTTCGATTGGGAGTGTCGTGCTGGTGGCAAGCATGTGCTCGCACAGCACAAAGGCAATTTGATGCATGGTTAACGCTTCGCTGATTTGTTTAATTTATCGGCAAACAGTTGTTTGGCTGATATGCCTAGAAGTTTTGTCCGAACAGGCGGCTATCCTATGCCTTCAAATTGGTCACTGGCAAGGGATAATCTGGTAATTTGGCTATAAATGCATAATTTAAGGCTGAAATGCCTTAGATTTGCAGCGCTAACCTTCATACACTCCCAGCATATTCCAGTCAGCAGTGTTTTTAGTCTGCGTTGGACCCATGATTTTTGGCCGCGTTCTATTGAGTTCAAAGAGGCATCAGATGGTTAGGTTACCCGTCATCGTAGGGTTTGGTGGTTTTAGTGCTGCGGGTAGAAGCTCGTCGCACCACGCCTACCGCCGCACAGTCATCGACAGTTTAGACACTAACTCGCGCAATCAAACCTTGCTTGGCCTAGCGGCGATGATGAAGTTGGTAAGGTTCAATCAAGAGAGTGGCCTGTGGTTGGATGTGGCTGCCGGACTAGATGAGTTGCTGACCGAACAGGCTGTTTTGGATAAGTACACGCAAACGGCGCTGGACGGCAGTCTTATTCGTCGGATCGAGCCCCAGTACTTTGATGTGGATGCGGTGGAGTGGCACAAAAGTGTCTCTTTGTCACCCGAGGCAAGCCAAGCGACGTTCCTGTCGCGCGAGCGCGATTTGCCCGAGCCGCTGCCTGCCTGTTGGCAAGTTTCGCCGGTGGATGGCGAACCTGGCCGCGTTAAGGTCACGATTACCGATACCTTAGAAGCGAAGGTGAATAGTTTGCGGGAGATGCCGGTTAAGGCTGCTGGTCAGTTGCCAAGCGGTTATGATCCAGCCGATCACTATAACGCGCGTTTCCATCCTCGCGCGCTGCAGATGGCGATCGTCGGTGCTTCTGACGCTGTGCATTCCATGGGCATCGCTTGGGATTATGTTGTCGCTGCGGTAAAACCAGACGAAATTGGTGTTTATGCTAGCAACGCCATGAGCCAGCTCGATGAAAACGGTTTTGGCGGTATGCTGCAGCAGCGCTTAAAAGGCGGGAGGGTGAGCGCTAAGCAGTGTCCGCTCGGCTTGAACACCATGCCAGCAGATTTTATCAACGCCTATGTACTGGGTAGTGTCGGCCATACCGGCGCGATTGTCGGTGCTTGTGCGACCTTTTTATATAATTTACAGGCGGCTATCAACGACATTACCGCGGGGCGCCGTCGCGTAGCCGTGGTGGGTAATGCTGAAGCGCCTTTATTGCCCGAAGTGATGGATGGCTACGGTGCGATGGGGGCTCTAGCGAGCGATGAAAACCTGCGCAAGTTAGATGGCTTGCGCCCAGATCAAGCACCAAATCACCGACGCGCTAGCCGCCCCTTCGGCGACAACGTTGGTTTTACCATCGCCGAGTCTACCCAGTATGTGATCTTAATGGATGACGCCTTGGCGCTTGAACTGGGTGCCGATATTCATGGTGCCGCAACAGACGTGTTTATCAACGCCGATGGTTTTAAAAAGTCTATCTCGGCGCCAGGCCCTGGCAATTACATTACCATGGCAAAAGCTGTTGCCAGTGCGATTGATTTATTGGGTGCTGAGCGGGTGCAAAAGCATTCCTTTATTCAGGCTCACGGCTCGAGTACACCGGCCAATCGGGTCACTGAAAGTGAAATTTTCGATCGCTTAGCGGCGGTGTTTGGCATTGAGCAGTGGCCTGTCACGGCCGTGAAAGCCTATGTGGGGCACTCCCTGGCGCCGGCCAGTGCCGATCAGTTGGTGTCGACCTTAGGTGTGTTTAAGTACGGCTTCATTCCCGGTGTTAAAACCATCGATAAGGTGGCTGAAGATGTGCACCAGAAGCATTTGCTGATTCCTGTCAGCGATTTGGATCAACGCAACCACACGATGGATATTGCGTTTTTAAATTCGAAAGGCTTTGGTGGGAACAATGCTACCGCCACCATTTTGTCGCCCAATTTGGTCAATGATATGTTGGCCAAGCGCCATGGCGAGCAAGCATTTTCGGTCTATGAGCGTAAACGTGCCGAAACCCGAGCAGCGGCGAATGCCTACGATGAGCGCGCTACAAAAGCTCAGTTTGATACGATTTATAAGTTTGGCGAGGGGATGATTGATGAGGCCGAGCTCAATATTAGTGCGACGTCTATGTCTGTGCCAGGCTTTGCCAAACCGGTCAATTTAGTGGTGCCGAGTGGCTTTAAAGACATGGTGTAATAGACCAATAAAAACGGCGCCTTCTGGCGCCGTTTTTAGTTCAATCGAATAGCGATTAGAAGGATAATTTTAGAGACAGGTAGGGGCCGGCAAAATCGGCATCAATGTCTAAATCATTCAAGCGCGATAAATTGTGGCGTTTGTAACCCAGCTCTGCGCCCACATCGGGAATAGCGTCGTACATGTAAGACAGGCGCAAACTGTACTCGGTAAATTCTGTGTCATCAAAACTACCGCCTTGGAAGTTGCCCCCCACCGATAAGCCGGTAAACGGCAGATCGAAATTCGCGTCGGCATAAATGGTCGGCAAATAGGCGTCTGCCTCACTTTCATTTATTTGCGTACCGCCTAGAACGAGCTCGGAACCGCCGTCGTAGCGACGCACACCCAAACCTAAATCGAAGCTAATCCAGTTGTCGAGTAGCTCATAGTAGGCCACGGCATCCGTGTGGTTGAGTTTGGTGCGGCTTGTGGCAGGTACCGTAAGGATTGCGCTGCTACCTTTTGTTTCGAGTTCGTTGTATTGAATGCGAATGTTGGGCAGCAAAGGAATAGGGTGCTCAATCGCTGCGTAGAAAAAATTATTGTCGGATTTTTTGTAGTTGAGCTCGTCCAACGAGTAGCCGTACAAGCTGCCCTCTGGGTCTGCCTGCCAGAGACCGAAGCCCATGTGAATAGCGGCGGTATCGGCTAGGCTAGTGCCGGCGCTTAAGCTTAAAAATAAGGCGGCTGTCAGTGATTTTGCGTAGGTCATATAACTCTCCATTTGGGGTATGACAGGCGGATTGTCTCGACCAAGGTCGAGGCTAAAATTTGTGGCGGCATTATAGCCGCATGAGAGTGAATTAAAGAATGCCTGCATCACGCAATTTGCGAATTACATAGCTTTATAAAGGCGAGGGCGGCGTTGCTTAGGCTGCGCTGTGGGTGGTGAATGCAACCGAGGTGGCGGTTGATGTATAAGCGTCTGCCATCGATCATAGGCTCGAGCTTCGTCAGCTCGTTTGCCATGAGCGTTTTCGGTAAAAGGCTCCAACCTAGTCCGATGCTTGTCATCATCTTAATGGTATCCAGAGATTGGGTGGTCATACTGACGTTGAGTCGAGCACCGGCATCATCGAATAGTCGTTGGATAACTTGGGTGGTGTGGGTGTTTGGGCTGGGCAAGATAGCCGGCACATCACTTAATTGATCCAAGCTTAGGTCGTTGAGTTGCGCTAGCGCATGGTCTTTAGCGCAGACGAAAATGAGGTCGTCAGTCCACCAGATCTCGCGCGCCACTTGTTGATGATCCACTGGCTCAAGAGTGACGATGGCGAGATCGTGCTTACCCTGTAGCACTTCTGTATAGGCTCGTTCTGAATCCAAAAACTGCAACACCAGCTCCACGTCTGGGTAGCGCCGAGAGAAGCTCTTTAGTAGCGGCGGTAGGCGGTGCAGGCCGATGTGATGGCTGGTGGCCAAGTGTAGTTTGCCGCTCACTTGATTGCCGAGTTCGGCTAGCAGCCGCTGGCTGTCGGCGAGTGCTTGCAAAATATGTTGCGCTTTGGGCTGCAACAAGAGGCCTGCTTGGGTGAGTTGAACGCGCTTTCCAATGCGGTCGAATAATCGGCAGTTGAGTTGGCTTTCTAGGTTGGCAACTCGCTTGCTGACCGCCGGTTGCGTGAGAAAGAGCTTCGCCGCAGCCTCAGAAAAGGAGTTGCATTCGGCGACGGCACAAAAGGCCTCAAGGCTTTGGGTGTCCATGGCTACCTGTTGTCATAAAAGCGTAGGTATATTTAATCAGTATTCCATTTTGGAATCAATTTTATAAAAATAATGAATTTGTTTTATTGTTTCCTTGGTCATACACTGGTGCCATTCCTAGTTCGCAAGGCCGTTTGGGCGGGTTGTTACCGCTTGGCATGTTGATTTGCGCTAGTGTTTTTGGAAATTTACGTCACTGCGAGAGAAGCGAGACTAGCCATGGTAGCCAAGACTCTGTACGACAAATTGTGGGATGCCCACTTGGTAAAGCAGCGCGATGATGGATCGGCGTTGATTTATATCGACCGCCATATTATTCACGAGGTCACCACGCCTCAGGCCTTTGAAGGCCTTCGCTTGGCGGGTCGCAAACCTTGGCGCGTGGATTCGATCCTGGCGACACCAGACCATAATGTTCCCACCACGCAAAAGGAGCGCGCCGAGGGCGTGGCCGGTATCGAAGATCCGGT
This sequence comes from Simiduia litorea, assembly GCF_042853465.1. Classification (GTDB taxonomy): domain Bacteria; phylum Pseudomonadota; class Gammaproteobacteria; order Pseudomonadales; family Cellvibrionaceae; genus Simiduia; species Simiduia litorea. Next base: position 1,735,485 of record NZ_AP031497.1, read on the forward strand.
TTCCAAAATTCAGGTGCAAACACTGGATGACAACTGCGATGAATTTGGCATCGTGGAGTTCAAAATAAATGATAGCCGCCAAGGCATTGTGCATGTGATTGGGCCAGAATCTGGCGCCTGTTTGCCCGGCATGACGGTCGTCTGTGGAGATTCGCACACGGCAACTAATGGCGCCTTGGGGGCATTAGCGCATGGTATAGGCACCAGCGAAGTTGAGCACGTGATGGCGACTCAGTGCTTGGTGGCGAAAAAGATGAATAACATGCTGGTGCAAGTGGATGGCCGCTTGGGTGACGGTGTTACGGCAAAAGATGTGGTGTTAGCCATTATCGCTGACATTGGCACCGCCGGCGGCACAGGTTACGCCATTGAGTTTGCCGGTGAGGTGTTTCGCGCTATGTCCATGGAAGGTCGCATGACTGTGTGCAACATGGCGATTGAGGCGGGCGCTCGCGCGGGTATGGTAGCCGTAGATCAAATTACCTTAGATTACGTCGAAGGGCGCACCTATGCGCCCAAGGGTGAAAATTGGCACAAAGCCAAAGCGGACTGGGCCAATTTGCATAGCGATGCGGGCGCTCATTTCGATAAGGTCGTGCGCATCGACGGCGGCGCTATCGAGCCGCAGGTGAGCTGGGGTACGTCGCCAGAAATGGTGTTGCCGGTTGGCGCCAATGTGCCAGATCCAGCCGCTGAGCTGGACCCGACCAAGCGCGAGGGTATGGAGCGGGCGCTGAAATACATGGGCTTAACCGCAGGTCAGCCGATTACCAGTATCAAAGTTGATCGTGTTTTTATTGGCTCTTGCACTAACTCTCGCATTGAAGACATTCGCGCCGCCGCCGCTGTTGTTAAAGGCAAAAAAGTGGCTGCCTCGGTGAAGCAGGCCATGGTAGTGCCTGGTTCCGGTGTGGTTAAGGCGCAGGCCGAAGCCGAAGGCTTGGATAAAATCTTGATTGCAGCGGGTGTCGAGTGGCGCGAGCCCGGATGCTCGATGTGCTTGGCCATGAACGCCGATAAATTAGGTAATGGCGAGCACTGTGCGTCTACCTCAAACCGAAATTTTGAGGGCCGCCAAGGCTACGGCGGGCGTACCCATTTGGTCAGCCCGGCCATGGCCGCGGCCGCAGCTATAGCCGGCCATTTCGTTGATGTGCGGGATTTTTAAGGAGCAACCATGAAAGCTTTTACGACGGTAAGTGGTGTGGTGGCGCCGATGGATCGCGCTAACGTCGACACCGATATGATTATTCCCAAGCAATTTTTGAAGTCCATTAAACGCTCGGGGTTTGGTAAAAACTTATTTGATGAGTTGCGCTATCTCGATGAAGGTTTGCCTGATCAAGATTGCAGTCACCGGCCGCTCAATCCCGATTTCGCGCTTAATCAAGCGCGCTATCAGGGTGCGAGTATATTATTGGCACGCAAGAACTTTGGCTGCGGCTCGAGCCGCGAGCACGCGCCATGGGCGCTGGACGACTTTGGCTTTCGCGCGGTAATTGCCCCGAGTTTTGCCGATATCTTTTATAACAATTGTTTTAAAAATGGCCTGTTGCCGATCGTGCTGGCAGAGGCCGATGTGGATACCTTGTTCGCCAAGTTGCAGGCGCTAGAGGGGTTTTCGCTGGAAATTGATTTGGCGTCTCAGCAGGTTCGCAGCGCCGATGGTGACGTGTACAGTTTTGAGGTCGATGCGTTTCGCAAGCATTGTCTGCTTAATGGTCTAGATGACATAGGCTTAACCTTGCAAGATGCCGAAGCCATTAATGCCTATGAAAAGGCGCGTCGACAGTCTGCGCCCTGGTTGTTCGACGCCATTGTGCCCGCTAAATAACTGATCTGTGAATCGAAGGACATTCTTGTGACTAAAAAGATTTTAGTGTTACCCGGCGATGGTATTGGCCCAGAAATAGTTGCCCAAGCGCGTAAGGTATTGGATAAGGTTAACCTGCAGTTCGATTTGGGCTTGGTGTTTGAAGATGGTTTGATGGGTGGCTGTTCGATCGACGCTTTTGGCGTGCCCTTATCCGATGAAACTCTAGCGCGCGCCGCCTCCTCCGACGCCATTTTATTGGGCGCTGTGGGCGGGCCGAAATGGGATAAGTTAGATCGCGCCATTCGCCCGGAAAAAGGCTTGTTAAAAATGCGTTCTTCGCTGCAGCTATTCGCCAACTTGCGGCCCGCCATTTTGTACCCGCAATTAGCCGATGCGTCGAGCCTGAAGCCAGAGATTGTGGCGGGCCTGGATATTCTTATCGTGCGCGAGTTAACAGGTGGTATTTATTTTGGCGAGCCGCGTGGTATTCGCACCTTAGATAATGGCGAGCGCGAGGGCTTCAATACCTATAAATACTCAGAGAGTGAGATTGAGCGTATCGGTCGGAACGCCTTTGAGATGGCAATGAAGCGCAACAAGCGTTTATGCAGTGTGGATAAAGCGAATGTGCTCGAAGCGACCGTGCTGTGGCGCGAAGTGATGGATCGATTGGCGCCCGAGTACCCAGAGGTAAGTTTGTCGCACATGTATGTCGATAATGCCGCCATGCAATTAGTGAAAGCGCCAAAACAATTTGATGTGATGGTTACCGGCAATATGTTTGGTGATATTCTCTCCGATGCCGCGGCGATGCTAACTGGCTCTATTGGCATGTTACCGTCGGCGTCATTGGATAAAAATCGACGCGGTATGTATGAACCTTGTCATGGTTCCGCGCCCGATATTGCGGGATTAGACGTGGCTAATCCGCTGGCAACAATTTTGTCGGCGTCGATGATGTTGCGTTATTCTCTGAACCACGCTGCAGTGGCTGATGCCATCGAATTAGCGGTTTCGAAAGTCTTGGATCAAGGTTTACGCACCGCTGATATCATGTCGCCAGGTATGAGACAAGTGGGTACCGCAGAAATGGGCGATGCCGTTGTGGCAGCGCTTTAATAATATTTATTTATCACAGGTTGAAAGATAGCAATGCGAGTTGGATTTGTAGGTTGGCGTGGCATGGTGGGCTCTGTACTCATGGAGCGAATGGTTGCTGAAAATGATTTCGCACTGATCGAGCCGATTTTTTTCACAACATCCAATGTGGGTGGTACTGGCCCGGCCATTGGCAAGGATATTCCAGCATTAAAAGATGCCAATAGCATTGATGACTTAAAGGCGATGGACGCTATCATTTCCTGTCAAGGTGGTGATTACACCAACGCCATTTTCCCAGCGTTGCGCGCCGCCGGTTGGAATGGCTACTGGATTGATGCAGCCTCCAGCCTGCGCATGAAGGATGACGCCATCATCGTTCTGGATCCTGTAAACCTCGACGTGATCAAAGAGGGTTTAACGAAAGGTGTGAAAAATTTTATCGGTGGCAACTGCACGGTCAGTTTAATGCTGATGGCCTTGGGTGGTTTGTACCGCGAGGGCTTAGTGGATTGGGTGTCCTCGATGACCTATCAGGCGGCCAGTGGGGCAGGGGCGCAAAATATGCGCGAGCTGATTAGCCAGATGGGCAGCATTCATGCCAGTGTTAAGCCGCTATTGGATAACCCAGCGTCTGCTATTTTAGAAATCGATCGGCAAGTTGCCGCCAGTATGCGCGCCGACGCCTTTCCAACCGATAACTTCGGTGCGCCCTTGGCGGGAAGTCTGTTGCCTTATATTGATAAGCAGCTCGATAGCGGTCAAAGCAAGGAAGAGTGGAAAGGTCAGGCTGAGACCAACAAAATATTGGGTCGCTCGGCCAACCCTTTAGCTGTTGATGGTTTGTGTGTTCGGATCGGTGCGATGCGCTGTCATAGTCAAGCCTTGACTATTAAGCTCAATAAAGATGTGCCTCTGGCTGAGATCGAGCAAATTTTGGCGTCGGCTAACGACTGGGTGAAGGTAGTACCTAACAGCCGCGAGGCGAGCTTAAAAGAATTAACACCAACGGCGGTAACAGGTACCTTGTCGGTGCCCGTGGGTCGTTTGCGCAAAATGAATATGGGCCCAGAGTATGTGTCGGCGTTTACTGTCGGTGATCAGTTGTTGTGGGGCGCAGCCGAACCTTTGCGTCGCATGTTGCGGGTATTGTTGGATCGGTAGCGGTTTTTCGTATTGCCGTGTTCAGTAAAGGGCTGCATTTGCAGCCCTTTACTTATTCCTCGAGTGTAAAATCTTCTAGACTTGAATCTTGTCGCCTGATGTCTTGATCTGAATTTAAAAATGTTATTTAAATCAATTGGTTAAGGTTTCTGGTATGGCTTTTCGAAGGTGTGAAGCCTGCCGCATCTCGCGCTATTTTTTAACACTATAGTGCCGCCTTATGTCTGGAAGTATTGATTTGCCCGCTGTCTAGGTGGGGCTGAAGAGGTTTTCTTGAGTTGCTTGGCGGGCTCAATTGTTGATAAAAAGCTATTTATAATGCAGACTTACGAGCACTATTGAAGATATATTCTAGGTTTGTAGTCTAACTTCATGACCGTCATGACTCTCTGAGGTGTTAGAGCACAATAAAGTGCCTCATGTCAGTTGGAGGATTTTCGGGCTCGTTTGGGATGGCGCTAGACAAAATAAAGGCCGGAAGTCGGTCAGTCTAACGTCAGGGAGATAATAAAAGGATCGTCATATGCGTCTTCGTAAGTTGGCTTTAGCAGTTGGGGCAACAGCTGCGTTGGTCTCCAATCTGGGTTTTGCCTTAGGTTTGGGTGAAATCAAGCTCAACTCGGCATTGAACCAACCTCTTGATGCCCAAATTAAGTTACTGCAGGTTCGCGACCTGAGTGAAGAGGAAATCATTGTTCGTCTGGCCACGCGGGAAGCCTACGAGAGGGCCAATGTCGATCGTATTTTCTTTCTTACCGGCTTGAAGTTCGAAGTGGTGTTGGATGACCGCAACAATCCCTATGTGCGAGTCACCACGAAAGAAGACGTGCGTGAACCCTATCTGAATTTTCTGTTAGAAACACAGTGGCCCACTGGGCGCATGTTGCGCGAATACACCGTGCTGATGGATTTGCCCACCTTCAGTGAAAAGAATCAAAAGGCGGTTGCTGCGCCCCAGCAGCAGGCTGAGCCGCAGCAAGTGAAGCCGCGCCCTGAGGTTCGCTCGGCCACGCCAGCGGCCGCTACGCGCCCGACTACTCCCGCCGCGCGACCAGCGCCGGCGCCACGCAGCCAAGCTTCTGATGGCTCCTACGCCGTGCAAGCTAACGATACGCTATGGGATATCGCCTTAATGGCGCGCCCGGATCGCAGCTATTCGGTCCAGCAAACCATGTTGGCCATTCAGCGCTTAAACCCCGATGCTTTTATTAACGACAATATTAATCTGCTGAAGAAAGGTAAGGTTTTACGCTTGCCTGCAGCGGACGAAATATCCTCGCTCAGCACCCGCCAAGCCATTAACGAAGTGGCTTACCAAAACAATCAGTGGTCTGGCGGCGCAGCGCTTGATGCAAGTAGCCGCAGCGGTTCTGTGGCAGACCGCCAAAGTTCGCGCGAAGGCCGGGTGCAGTTGAGTGCGGGCGAGTCTTCCACGGATGTATCCAGCGGCGGTGGCAATAGCCGCCAGCGCGAAATATTGCAGAACGAGTTAGCGATTGCGCAAGAAGAGCTTGGCTCTGCGCGTCGCCAGAACAGCGAGTTGGTTACCCGCGTGGAAGATTTGGAAGCCCAAATTACCACCATGGAGCGCATGCTAGAAGTCACGAGCGACGAGCTGCGGGCCATGCAGCTCGCTGCAGGTCAAGAGGTTGGCAGCGAGGAACCCGTTGTTTCCGAGCCGGACGTGCAAGAGCCAGAGCCGAAAGCTGCCGAACCCGTTCGCCCAGCCAATACCGTTGTTGTTGCGCCGAAGCCAGAGCCAACACTGATGGATGCGGTGATGGACAACATCCTGTATGTCGCGCTCGCCTTGATCGCGCTCATTGGCGGTCTGTTTTTCTGGAAGCGCCGCAAAGATGCTCAAGCTGAGCAGGACGAGTTTGATGCTTTTGCTGAGCAAGAAGATGAGCCAGAGGAAGAGTTTTCCTTCCCCGATGATTCCGATTTTGACTCGGCACCCGATATCGAAGATGAGCCCGTTGAACCCTATGAAGAGGTCGAAACGGCCGAGGCGGAGACCGCCGATGTGGCCGGTGAAGCCGATATCTATATAGCCTACGGTAAATACGATCAAGCCGAGGACATGCTGTTAAAAGCGCTAGACCAAGAGCCTGGACGCGTCGATGTCACGCTGAAGTTGCTCGAAGTTTACGCCGAGACACAAAACCTCGAGGCTTTCGATACCCACTATGCGGGTCTATTGCAGAATGGCGATCTCGCCGCTAGGCAAAGAGCGGAAGAGTTGCGCGACTCGATTCCTGGCGCCGGTGATTTTGATCGCACTCAAATCGCTGGTGTTGGTGCCGCGGCAGCAGCAACCTCAGCGTTTGACTTGGACGATGACGCCGACCCTCTGTTGAGCTTGGCTGAAGAAGGTATTGATGAGGCCGATTTTGATGGTTTGGAAGGTTTAGATAGCCTAGACGGCGATTTTGGTGGTTTGGCGGCAGAGCAAGGTTTGGTGTCCGACGAGGAGTTGGAGCTTAACTTGGATGATGCCGAAGTATCAGAAAATGTCGACGAGCTCGATTTCACGCTGGATGGTTTAGATGATGATACCGAGACAGACGGTGAAGAGGCGTTCTCGCTTGATCTCGACGATAGCGGTGCGTCTGAAGATGAAGCCTTAGAGCTGGATTTAGATTTATCCGATGACACTGAAGAGTTTGCGCTGGATTTGGGCGACTTGGATGTTGAGCCTGCGGCACCTGCGGAAAGTGTAGAGGCTGACTCTGTCGAATCCGCACAGGCTGATGATGACTTTATGTTGTCGCTGGATGACGAATTGTCACTCGATGATTCAGAAGCGGCAGTCGCGAGCGATGATTTTGAGCTGTCTCTGGATGATGAGCTTGCGGTTGAAGAGGACGACGGTTTCGATTTAGCGTTGGATGATGAGTTAAGCTTGGCGTCATCGGACGAGACACCCACGCTAGAAGCAGACGACGAGTTGTCCGTAGAGGCCGATGATTTTGATTCCGATGATAACTTCGGCGATATGGATTTGGCCGCGTTGGATCAGGAGATGGAGTCCTTGTCAGCCGATCTAGATGACGACGATGATCTATCTTCGCTCGCCACTGAAACGCCGGCGCAAGAAGAGATTGAAGAGTTTGATATTAGTGCTGACTTAGGGATAGAGGATGGCGCTGATGATTTACCGCCATTAGCTAGCCCTTCAGTCGCAACCGAAGCGATGGATGCAGATCTGGATGACGATGCGGACGCCGAGCTAGGTTTCTTGGCCGATAGCGATGAAGTGGCGACCAAGTTGGATCTTGCTAGGGCCTATATTGATATGGGCGATAGCGAAGGCGCCGCTGATATTTTGGGCGAAGTCATGGAAGAGGGCGATGCTCAGCAGAAAACTGAAGCGCAGGAATTACTTAGCCGCATCGGTTAATTGAAACTTGCCAACAAGCCCTGTAAGCGTTAGCTTGCAGGGCTTTTTTATGTCCGATGGTTTATAGGCTGGCACGTGCAAAAAGAATACACACCGAATTGTGAAATATTGCCGGGTATGGATTTACCTGATGGCGTGCGGCGAGTGGCGTTGGCCGTCGAGTACCACGGCGCCGGCTTCCGCGGTTTTCAGCAGCAGGAGGAGGGCGTGCCGACAGTGCAGTCAGCCTTGCAGGCGGCGCTGTCGCAAGTGGCTAATGAGCCAATCACCATCGCTTGTGCTGGCCGCACGGACGCCAGTGTTCATGCAACCCATCAGATCGTCCACTTTGATACCCGCGCGCAGCGTTCCGCTAAGGCTTGGACGGCAGGTGTGAATGCAAATTTACCGAGCGGTGTTTCGATTAAGTGGGCCAGCGAAGTGCCGGCGGCCTTTCACGCTCGCTTCAGTGCCCGCGAGCGCACCTATCGCTACATTATTTTTAACTCGCCATTTCGCCCGGCTTTGATGGCCGATCAGTTGACTTGGTGTAAAGAGCCTTTAGCGATAGAGCGGATGCAGGCCGGCGCTAACCATCTACTCGGCGAGCATAACTTTAATGCCTTTCGCGCCGCGCAGTGCCAGGCTCGGCACCCCAATCGGGAGATTAAGCGCATCGATCTCGCTCGCAGAGGCGATCTGATTGTGATGGAGATCACCGCCAATGCTTTTTTACATCACATGGTGCGCAATATTGCAGGGGTGTTGATGCGCGTGGGCAAGGGTTGGAGTGAGCCCGCTTGGGTGGCGGAGGTTTTGGCGTCCCAAGATCGCACTCAAGCAGCTGAGACAGCCGCACCCTACGGACTCTATTTGGTGCATGTTGCCTACCCAGAGCTGTTTCAGATTCCAAATATGCCGCCTGGGCCGTGTTTTTTGGCCGAAAAGCTGGGCGATTTCGGCCGTTAGCTGGGGGCTTTGCGGGAGCTTTTCTGCTACCATTCGGCCTCAATTTTTTGAATCCTGATGCCCTGTATTCGGCGTCGGTGAAAAGTGTGGGAGATTGGCACTTTGGTCCAACAGCGTACCCGGGTAAAAGTCTGTGGTTTGACGTCGGTGGACAACGCGCTGGCGGTCGAAGCCTGTGGTGTAGACGCCATCGGCTTGGTGTTTTATCCGCCCAGTCCGCGCTCGGTACATATTGATACTGCGGCCAACATCGCCGCCGCGCTTGGACCGCTAACCCACAAGGTGGGATTGTTTGTTAACGCCGATGCAGTATCTGTCGAGCAGGTGTTGGCGCGGGTGGATCTGTCGGTGTTGCAGTTCCACGGCGACGAGCCAGACAGCTATTGCCGGCAATTTAGGCGTCCGTTTTTTAAAGCCCTGCGTATGCAAGATGGGCTCGATATAGCGACTGTCATGGCCGCTTATCCATCGGCCTCAGGCTTTTTACTAGATGCCTATAAAAAGGGGGTGCCCGGTGGCACCGGAGAATCCTTTGATTGGGCGCGAGTGCCGAAAAGCTGTGCCCATCACCTGTTATTGGCCGGTGGCTTAACGCCGTCGAACGTTGGCGCTGCGATAGAGCAGACTGGTGTGTATGGCGTGGATGTGAGCGGCGGTGTCGAGTCGGGCCCGGGTGTAAAAAATATTGATCTGGTGCGCGCCTTAATTGCACAAGTGCAGCGCGTCGATCAGAACAAATAAAATGCGAGGCTTGGCCTCATGGATTGTGGAGTCGAATGTGTCTGACGAAGTAAACAAACAGGGTTCGCAAGCGGTTGACTTTGATGCGGTGCCCGATAGTAAGGGGCGCTTTGGCGAGTTTGGTGGGCGCTTTGTGTCCGAGACCTTAATTCACGCCCTCGACGAATTGGATGCCATGTATCGGCGCCTGAAAAAAGACCCCGATTTTCAAGCCGAGTTCGATCGCGATTTGGCCCATTATGTGGGCCGGCCCTCGCCGCTGTATTTCGCCGAGCGTCTCACCGAGCACGTGGGTGGTGCACGCATTTACCTGAAGCGCGAAGATCTTAATCACACCGGTGCGCACAAAGTAAATAACACCATAGGCCAGGCGTTGTTGGCTAAGCACTCGGGTAAAAAGCGCGTTATCGCCGAGACCGGTGCCGGTCAGCACGGTGTTGCCACCGCTACCGTTGCCGCGCGCTTGGGTATGCAGTGCCAGGTGTACATGGGGGCAGAAGATGTTCGCCGTCAGGCGCTCAATGTTTACCGCATGAAACTGCTGGGCGCAGAAGTGATTCCGGTGCAGTCGGGTTCGCGTACGCTGAAAGATGCCATGAATGAGGCAATGCGCGATTGGGCCACCAATGTGGATAACACTTTTTACATTATTGGCACCGTCGCAGGCCCGGCGCCTTACCCAGAATTGGTGCGTGATTTTCAGTGCGTTATCGGGCGCGAAGCGCGCGAGCAATCGCTCAAGCAAATAGGTCGTTTACCCGATGCTCTCGTCGCCTGCGTGGGCGGTGGCTCGAACGCCATTGGCTTATTTCACCCCTTCTTGAAAGATACCGATGTGGCCATGTATGGCGTTGAAGCGGGCGGCGACGGCGTTGAAACCGGTCGTCATGCCGCACCCTTAAATGACGGTATCCCCGGCATTCTGCACGGCAACAGAACCTACCTGATGGAAGACGAAAACGGTCAGATTATTGAGACCCACTCGGTATCGGCCGGCTTAGATTATCCCGGTGTTGGCCCGGAGCATTCTTTCTTGAAAGATGCTGGACGCGCCAAGTATGTCGCTATTAACGACGATGAAGCTTTGGCGGCGTTTAGAAGTCTTACCCGTATTGAAGGTATTATGCCGGCGCTCGAGTCGAGCCACGCGGTGGCCTACGCTATGAAACTGGCGAAAACCATGGCTAAAGACAAGGTGATAGTGGTGAATTTATCTGGCCGCGGCGATAAAGATATTTTGACGGTGGCTGATATCGACGGCATTACGGTTGATACATCGGGCAAGTAGCCGAGTGTAGAGTCGTCGTTAAACAACACCGCATTAACCTTAATAAAATAGTGTAAAACTAGCTGCACAGGAATTTCGAATGAACCGCATTAACGCGTGTTTACAGCAATTAAAAGAGGCCAAGAAGAAAGCCTTAGTCACCTATATTGTCAGCGGTGATCCGGTGCCAGGCGCAACGCTGGCGACAATGAAGCAGTTGGTTGCCGAAGGCGCGGACATTTTGGAGATCGGCATCCCGTTCTCCGACCCTATGGCCGATGGCCCCGTGATTCAATTGGGGCACGAGCGCGCGCTAGCCTACAACACCAGTCTGCGTGACACCTTGGCCATGGTGGCAGAGTTTAGAAAGTCTGATCAAACCACGCCGGTGGTTTTGATGGGCTATGCTAACCCAGTTGTTCGCATGGGCTACGCGGCTTTAGTTGATGCCGCCGTTGCCGCCGGCGTGGATGGTTTTTTAACCGTTGATTTACCGCCCGAAGAGGCGCAAGAATTTAATCAGCATTTAAAGGCCAGCGAGCTGGAAAATATTTTTCTTATCGCGCCGACCACACAAGACGCGCGCATCGCCTCTATTACAGGCTTAGCCGGTGGCTTCCTTTATTATGTGTCGCTCAAGGGTGTCACTGGGGCAGGGCATTTGGATATCGGTTCGGTGACGGAAAAAGTCGCACAAATTCGCACCCACTCGAACCTGCCGCTCTGTGTTGGCTTTGGCATCAAAGACGCCGAGTCGGCCAAGGCGGTTGCCACTGTTGCCGATGGCGTCGTCGTGGGTAGTTTGCTAGTTGCCAAAATGGGTGAGCTGGCCGATAAATCGGCCGAGGACATCGCCAAGCAAGTTGCTGCCTTGATAAAACCCATTCGCCTCGCGCTGAATGGCTTGTAAAATTTATTATTTGAAACTCTAACACTGGGTGAGAACGACATGAGCTGGTTAGACAAAATTGTAACCAACGTACGTAAAGACTCCAAGAAGGCAGAAAGTAAGGTGCCGGAAGGTCTTTGGAAAAAATGTTTAAAGTGTTCCGCTGTGCTTTATCGTCCTGAATTAGAGCGCAATTTGGATGTTTGCCCTAAGTGTGAGCACCACATGCGCATCGGTGCGCGCCGTCGTTTGGATATTTTTCTCGATGAGCAAGAGCGCCAAGAAATCGGTGCCGATGTGTTGCCGATAGATCGCTTAAAGTTTAAAGATATCAAAAAGTACAAAGATCGATTAACGCAAGCGCAGAAAGATACCGGTGAAAAAGACGCCTTAGTGGCCATGAAAGGTTTGCTTAAAGGCATGCCAGTGGTTGCGGTAGCGTTTGAGTTTGCCTTCCACGGCGGCTCTATGGGTTATGTGGTGGGTGAGCGTTTTACTCGTGCAGCACAAGTGGCGTTAAAGGAAGGTATTCCCTTAGTGTGTTTCTCTGCTACCGGCGGTGCGCGCATGCAAGAAGCGTTGATATCGTTGATGCAAATGGCGAAAACTAGCGCTGTTATTGAGCGCTTGCGCATGGCTGGTGTGCCTTATATTTCTGTCATGACCGATCCTGTGTACGGTGGTGTTTCGGCGAGTTTAGCCTTGTTGGGCGATATTAATGCCGCTGAACCGGGCTCGCGAGCAGGCTTTGCCGGCCCCAATATTATCGAACAAACCATTCGCCAAAAATTGCCTAAAGGTTTCCAACGGGCAGAATTTTTGTTGGAGCATGGCGCTATCGATATGATCATTCCACGCGAGCAAATGCGCGATCGCGTTGCTGGCCTGCTGGCTAAGTTCACCAATTCGAAGGTTGCCTAACTCGCCTATGCGCTTCGATAACCTTGCTGCTTGGTTGCGTTGGCAAGAGCAACACCATCCAAGCGCCATTGATTTAGGTTTGGCAAGGGTTAAACAGGTCGCCGATAGGTTGGGGCTTACCCAACCTTGCGCCGAGCGCACCGTTATAACTGTTGCCGGAACCAATGGCAAAGGCAGTGCGGTGGCCACCTTGGAAAGCTTATGCCTTGCTAATGGTGGCGCCGTCGGTGCCTACACCTCGCCCCATCTGTTGCACTATAACGAGCGTATTCGCGTCGCCGGCACACCGGTGGACGACGCATTAATCTGCCGTGCTTTTGCCGCCATTGATGCTCAAGCTCAGGATATCAGCCTGACCTATTTTGAATTCGGCACGCTGGCGGCGCTGTGGATTTTTAACCATCTGCAGCTGCGCTTTTGGCTGTTGGAAGTGGGTTTAGGTGGGCGCTTGGATGCGGTCAATATCATCGATGCCGACGCCGCACTGGTCACCAGTATTGCGCTCGATCACCAAGATTGGCTAGGCACAGACTTGGCTGCTATCGGCCGAGAAAAAGCCGGAGTTTTTCGGCCGCATCAACCCGCAGTGTATATCGACAGTCGAATCGAACACTCGGTTGTCGAGGTTGCGAATCAGCTGGCGACAGATTTAGCCCTAGTGGGGCGCGACTTCACGCTGATGCAAGAACACCAGCGCTGCTTTTTGACCTTTGCTGAACACCAGCTGTGTTTTAACTTGCCTCAGCTACCTTTACCGAGCGTCTGTGCGGCCTTGGTGGTCGCGTTGAAATTGGCGCTGCCGATTCCCGCTCAATGGCTAAGCGAGGTGTTACCTGGGCTCAGTGTTGCCGGTCGTTTTCAGCGTATCCATTATCAAGGCCGGGAGCTGTTGCTGGATGTGGCGCACAATCCCGCCGCCTGTGCCTTTTTTTTACAGCGAGCGGCGCAGCTAGGACTCGAGGCACATTCCGAGGCTTCCGCTGTTGCGGCCGGAGCCGTGGCGGCGACGGGAAAGACGCACCTAGTGTTAGCCATGATGGCCGACAAAGACATAGACGCTGTGTTGCAATTGTTGGGCGATAAGGTCGGTAATTGGTACTTCCCTGAGCTGAAGGCGGTTGGGCGTGCTGCGTCAGCCGAGTTGATGGCGAGAAAGTTGGGTCTGTATCAGCCCCAAGCGGCATTTAGTCTTCACGCCGATGTGGCCGGCGCACTACAGGTGGCACTGCGAAATAGTGCCGCCAATGATAGTATTTGGGTTCTGGGTTCATTTTTTACCGTGGCTGCGGCGCTAACGTGGTTGGGTCAGGCTTAGGCCGAGTTTCGATCATTCAGGTTTTAACTTATGCCGGTAGCGGAAACGACGCGGCTTGAACAAGGAATATGTCGGTGGATGACAGTGTAAAGCAACGATTGGTGGGTGCTGTGGTATTGGCTTCCGTCGCGGTGATTTTCTTCCCGAGTTTGTTTGATGAACCCGACAATCGCTATATCGGCGGTCAGTCTCAAATACCGCCAACGCCGCAGATCACCCCTGTGCAAATCGCGCCGGCCACGCGCCCCGAAGGTATTGAGCCGGCCAAGGCGCCGGAGCAGATGTATCAAATGTTGGATGAGCCAACCGAGACAGCGGCGGTTCAGCCGAGTGTCACCGAAGCAGTGCCGCCAGTGGTTATCGAACCCACTAAGCCTGAGGTCGGGCTCAACGATCAAGGTGTCCTTCAGGGTTGGGTCTTGCAGGTCGCCAGCTTTACCGAACTCAAAAAAGCGGAGGATTTGCGCGATCGGCTTAATAAAGCCGGCCACGATGCCTTCATTCGCCCCTTGGTAAATTCCAAGGGCCAGCAGGTGGTGCGGGTGTTCGTTGGCCCCAAAGCGGATAAGCAAGCCATGCTGGCGGTGAAAAAATCGGTCGATCAAAGTCTCAAAGTGAATTCGCTGCTAAGGGAATTTAAGCCTTAGCGGGGTTGTTGCTAGCGTCAAGGCGCGGGATGGAAAATACACCTACCGTTGACCCGTCTCAATTGTTAGAATGCGCGCCTTGAAACCAAAGGAACACTTCCCCATGAGTTGTCTTGCATGAATTGGGCTGACTGGATGATCCTTGCGATCCTTCTCGTTTCTAGTGTCATTAGTATCTACCGCGGCTTCGTTAAAGAGGCGCTGTCCTTGGCCGTATGGATTCTGGCGATCTTTATCGCTATGTGGTTCGACGACAAGCTGGCACCTTTGCTCAGCGGCGTATCAGACACGCCTTCGGTGGTCCACTCCCTTTCTTTTGCACTGCTCTTTGTCGGCACCTTAATTGTCGGTGCCATGGTGAATTACCTTATCAGCCAGCTGGTTAAAATGACCGGCCTCAGCGGCACTGACCGCCTTTTGGGTATGGTGTTTGGCATGGCCAGAGGCCTCGTGGTGGTGATGGCGCTGTTAATCTGGCTACCCCATTTTTTGCCGGTTACCGAAGACCCTTGGTGGAATGAGTCTAAACTGATCCCTCAGTTTCTTTCATTCGAAGGTTGGAGCAAACATCTAGCCGACGATGTGTCCGGCTGGTTTGGCAAACTATTTAATGCAGTAGATTAGCGCGCGCGGCGAAAATCTCGCTCGCTATCGCTAAACAGTAAACATTGATGGCCACCGGGCTATCAGGCGCTCTCGGCAAGGATTGTTGAAAGGCCATTCATTTGTAACTGGCAGTCTTTGCTAAGGTGAGAACGGTATGTGCGGTATTGTGGGAATAGTGGGTAAAGGCAATGTCAACACGCAACTCTATGATGCGCTAACGATGTTGCAACATCGAGGGCAAGACGCTGCCGGTATTGTTACGTGCGATAAAGGTCGTTTAGCGCAAGTGAAAGCTAACGGCTTAGTGCGCGACGTGTTTCGCACCAGTCACATGCTGCGACTGACCGGTTCAATGGGTATTGGCCATGTGCGCTACCCAACTGCGGGCAGTTCAGGGCCGGCCTTGGCGCAACCATTTTACGTCAACTCCCCGTACGGTATTGCCTTGGCCCACAACGGCAATTTGACCAATGCCGACGAGGTGAGCAAGCACGTCTTCCGCGCCGATTTACGCCACATTAATACCGATTCCGATTCCGAAGTGTTAATTAACGTCTTCGCACACGAGTTGCACCGTTTAAACAAATTGGTGCCCGAGGCCGGTGATTTCTTCACTGCAATCGAAGCCGTGCACGAGCGCGTTAAGGGTGGTTATGCCGTGGTCGCTTTGATCGCAGACTACGGCGTTGTCGCCTTCCGCGATCCCTTCGGCATTCGCCCGCTGGTGTATGGCAAGCGCGATACCGCCCATGGCGTCGAGTACATGGTCGCTTCTGAAAGCGTAGCGTTGGATACCTTAGGTTTTACTTTGGTTGGTGATGTAGCGCCGGGTGAGGCCATCTATATCAGTTCGAATGGCGAACTGCACCGTCGTCAGTGTGCCAAGAACGCCATGCTGCGCCCCTGTATTTTCGAGCATGTGTACTTTGCTCGGCCAGACTCCATCATGGATGGCATCTCGGTGTACAAAGCGCGTTTGCGCCAAGGTGAAAAATTAGCCGAGAAAATTTTGCGCGAAAGACCCGATCACGACATCGATGTGGTTGTGCCCATTCCCGATTCCAGCCGCGTCGCCGGTCAGGCCTTGGCGCAGAACATGGGCGTGAAATTTCGCGAAGGTTTAGTGAAAAACCGCTACATCGGTCGCACCTTTATTATGCCTGGGCAGCAGCAGCGGAAAAAATCCGTGCGCCAAAAGCTCAATACCATTGAACTTGAGTTTAAAGGTAAAAACGTACTGTTGGTGGATGACTCCATCGTGCGCGGCACAACCTGCCAACAAATTATTCAAATGGCGCGCGAAGCCGGTGCCAATAAAGTCTACTTTGCCTCCGCCGCGCCAGCGGTGTGCTACCCGAACGTCTATGGTATTGATATGCCATCGGCCAAAGAGTTAATCGCGCATGACCGCAGCACCGAAGAAATTTGTAAAGAAATTGGTGCCGATTGGTTAATTTACCAAGAGCTAGATGATTTGGTTGCCGCTTCTAGCGAGGGTAATCCAGAGGTGACTGAGTTTGATTGCTCGGTTTTTACCGGTCAGTATGTCACCGGTGATGTGGACGAACTGTATTTGACTCGCTTAGACGCCGCGCGCAACGATAATGCCAAATCAGGCGAGAGTAAGAAAACCGTCGACGGCGATACCGTCATCGGATTACACAACGATATGCAGGAACTTGGCTAATACCATGTCGAAAAAGGATTTGGGGTCTAACGCTTACCTAGACCAGCAGCGAGCAATATTAAACGAAGCGCTAACCGATGCCGGTTTAGATACCTTAGCCGTGCGCGGCGGGCATTTACGCAGCCCGGAAGGCGAGCACAGCGAAGCGATGTTCATGACGTCAAGCTACGTGTTTGACTCGGCAGCCGCAGCGGCAGCGCGTTTTTCCGGTGAAAATCCGGGCAATGTTTACTCGCGCTATACCAATCCAACGGTACGTTATTTTCAAGAGCGCATGGCGCTGTTAGAAGGTGGTGAAGCGGCAGTTGCCACGGCCTCGGGTATGTCGGCGATTTTGAGCACCTGCATGGCGCTGTTAAAAGCCGGTGACCACGTGGTGTGTTCGCGCAGTGTGTTTGGTACCACTAATGCACTGTTTACCAAATACCTCGGCAAATTAGGTATAGAAACCACCTTCGTGACCTTGACCGATCTCGACACTTGGCGCCAAGCGGTAAAGCCGCAGACCAAGTTGTTTTTTTTAGAGACGCCATCTAACCCGCTGTGTGAAGTTGCCGATCTCGCTGCCATCTCAGCCTTGGCACGCGCGCAGGGCGCAAAGTTGGTGGTGGACAATTGCTTTTGTTCGCCCGCGCTGCAAAAGCCTCTGGCCCTAGGCGCCGATATCGTCGTGCACTCGGCCACTAAATATTTAGATGGCCAAGGTCGCTGTGTCGGTGGCGTCGTTGTAGGTGCGCAAGCTGATATGGACGAGGTGCTGGCCTTTGTTCGCACCGCAGGCCCAACCATGAGCGCCTTTAACGCTTGGGTGTTTTTAAAAGGCTTAGAAACCTTGCGCCTGCGTATGGATGCCCATTGTGCCAGCGCACAAAACATGGCGGAGTGGTTGGCGAGTCAGGGCAAGATTGAACAGGTTTACTACGCTGGGTTACCCAGCCATCCCGGTCACGCGTTAGCGCAACAGCAACAGCGCGGCTTCGGTGGGGTGTTGTCCTTCAAGGTTGTGGGTGATCGGGAAGCTGCTTGGCGCTTTATTGATGCCACGCGTATTTTTAGCATTACCGCCAATCTCGGCGACGCAAAAACTACCATCGTGCACCCAGCCACCACCACCCATGGGCGCTTAAGTGCCGAAGATAAGGCGCAGGCGGGTATCACCGAAAACCTCATTCGTTTATCGGTTGGGCTTGAAGACGTGGCCGATTTAATCGCCGATCTGCAGCGGGGTTTGGATGCCCTTTAACGACATGCTGGAGCCTGTAGCGGGCGCGTGCGAACAAATTGCCAGTGTGCTGCTGGGCAAGGATGAGCAGATTAAGCTCGCCGTTACCTGCTTAATTGCGAAGGGCCATCTACTGATTGAAGACTTGCCGGGCATGGGTAAAACGACCTTGTCCCACGCCTTGGCGCAGGTGCTCGGCCTGTCCTATAACCGCATTCAATTTACCTCAGATTTGTTGCCCGCCGACATTCTCGGTATCTCGATTTTTAATCAGGCTGAAAGCAGTTTTACCTTTCACCCAGGCCCGGTTTTTTCGCAGATACTGTTGGCTGATGAAATCAATCGCTCGACCCCTAAAACTCAAAGCGCCTTGCTCGAGGCCATGGAGGAGGGGCAGGTGACGGTGGATGGTGAGTCGCGCTTGCTGCCTGACCCCTTCTTTGTGATAGCCACCCAAAACCCATTATCGCAGGCCGGCACCTTCCATTTGCCCGAGTCGCAATTGGATCGCTTTCTGATGCGCATTAGCCTCGGCTACCCGTCGAAGGAGGCAGAGCGAGCGCTATTTCTAGGTGAAGACAGCCGAGAGCTACTCAAGCGTTTAAAGCCGAGTATTAGTCTCGCGCAACTCAAGGCCATTCGCGCCAAAATACCCGAAATACAAACTTCCGATGCACTGTTGGATTACCTGCAGCGCCTAGTGAATCACACCCGTACGGCCCCGGGTTTTAGTTATGGTTTGTCGCCCCGTGGCGCTTTGGCGTTATTGCGAGCGGCAAAAACTTGGGCGCTGCTGCACAAGCGTCGCTATGTGGTACCAGAGGACCTGCAAAAAATGTTAATGCCGGTGGCCGCTCATCGGGTAAAAGGCGCGGGCGAGCAGGGCGATCATCAAGGCCTTAGCCTGATTCAATCCACCTTAGATGCTGTAGAGGTGCTGGCAGATTAGCACCTGCCTAAAGTCAGTACACCTGAGTTCCCATTCCCCGGCTACTCTCTGCGCATCACCCGCGTTTGCACATATGCCTTTCTTGGGCTCCGAAGATGATTTATATGCCAAATTGAATCTCGACAGTTAGGGGCAATTTAGCTATACCTAAACGCGGACGTCCCTATTCCCGCGACAGGAGTTTAAGGTATGCACGCCTCGTTATTTGGCCAGTTTTTATTGCGCGAACAATTAATCACTGAAGCTGAATTGCGAGATGCGAACCGAGATTTACGCTTGCGCAATAAGTCTTTGGGTGAGTTGGCGATAGACAGTAATCTGCTCAGTGCACGCCAAGTGGCGGCGTTAAATCGCGAACAGCGCACCACTGATTTACGTTTAGGTGAATTAGCGGTAGCGCGCGGTTTGCTCAGTCAAGACGAGTTGGAATGTCTCATCATATTGCAAAAAGCAACGCAGGTTTCCCTCGGTAAAGTACTGATTGATCGCGGTGTCATCACCGCGTCGGCAATCAGTGAATTGGAACTTAGGTACAATGACGAGAGCAAGTTAGCGCGCAAACTCTGCGAAGATATCTTGCTCAACCTGCCGCATTCCGAAAGTATCCAATTGTGTTTAAACGAGTTAGTTAAGGGTTTACAGCGAATTTGTCGTCAAGTCGTTTCGGTCAACTCCATTCAGCAGGAAGGCCGGCTACAAAAAAAGTTACCCTACATTGTTTTGCAAAAAGTATCGGGGCCGCGCACCTTTCATTTTGGTATGGCAGTGCCGGCGGAGCAGGTACAGCGAATATCCAGTTCCCTGAGCGGCGAGCCTGAGAGCGAAACTTTTATTCCCGTCGCGGCGATGGAGCGCTTTTCCGATATAGTGGTTAAAAACGCCTGTGAAAAATTAAAAACCACCGATACCCCCTATCTGGCGGAGAAGCCCAAGGCGTTTTTTATTGGTGACCATCTTCCCGCCTATAAAGAGATGGTTGGTGTGCACATGTTGACCGACGACGGTGGTTTTGACGCGGTATTTTTTAGCCATTAGGCTATATACGCTTTCAATCGTTAGCGGCTTGATTTAGGGTTAGCTTTTGCTTGTTGGCCAGCCCTTTGATTAACACAGACCGTATTTCACAGTTTTGGCGCACCCGCTTTCACGCGTGGATAAAGCGTCGCATCTTGCCCGCGCGCCAAATTCAATTAGGTCAACGCAATCTTTTTATCTTTCCAAGCTTGAGCGGTTTAGCTTTCCTGCTTTTATTGGCCTTGCTCTGGGTGATGGGTACCAATTATGAAAATACCCTGATACTTGGCTTCATGTTTCTCCTGCTCAGCGTGTTTGTCCTCGGTATTTTGCACACCTATAACAACATGGCGGGCTTAGTGTTAAGCCTCGGCGATGTACAGCCGGTATTTGCCGGAGAGAATGCAGATTTTCGGGTGCGCGTGCGCCAAAAGCCGGGCTTGAACAAAGGCGTTGCGCTAGAGCTGAATTGGCAAAACGAGTCGCTTAATCACTTGACCTTGAGTCAGGTTGAAGCGGAAGTGAGCTTGTGGTCGGCCTGCCTTAAACGCGGTTGGCATAGGCCGGGGCGATTGCGGGTACAAAGTGTCTTCCCCTTGGGCATTCTTCGCTGTTGGACTTGGTTGGATTTGGCTGCCAAGGTATTGGTTTACCCAGTGCCGATTGCAACCGATCGCGCGCCTTGGCAAAGCGCCGAAGGCGAATTAGATGCACACTTTCAAACCTCTGGCTCCGATGATTTTATTGGTTTGGAAAGCTATCAGCCCGGCCATTCCCTGCGCCGCATTTCGTGGAAGCACTATGCCCGCGGGCAAGGCTTAATGTTAAAGGAATTTGCCGACCCTCAAGGTCAGGCGCAAGCACTTGATTGGGCGTTTTTTGCTGGTATGGACGTGGAAAACCGTCTCAGCCGCTTGTGTTATTGGGTCATTTTTTTACACCGCAAAGGTCTACCTTTTTCACTTAAACTACCCGGCGTGACCATCGACATGGGGCAGGGCGATGACCATCGCAACCGGTGCCTGTATGCATTGGCGGTATTTGGCCAGGACGACTTATGTTAGTTGATCAAATCCCCCGCAATAGTCTGCTTTGGCTGCTGTTCTCGCTGCTATTGGCGGTGGCGCCACACTTGGTGCATTTGCCAATCTGGGTTGTGGCGGCCGGGTGCGTGGTCTTTTATTGGCGCTGGAAGATACACCAAGGTGTGTGGTCTATGCCCGGCAAGTTAATCAAACTGATGTTGGTGTTGGTGTGCGCATTCGGTGTTTGGCAAGGTTATGGTAGTTGGCGGGGCGTTGAACCCACCACGGGTTTGTTAATCGTTGGTATGTTGCTCAAACTGCTGGAAATGAAATCCCGGCGAGATGCATTGCTGGTGGTTTTTTTGGGCTTTTTTACCGCCAGTGCGCAGCTCCTGTTCTCGCAGTTAATTCTCGATACCTTATATGCAGGTTTGTGTTTCTGGTGTCTTTTGGGTGCGCAGCAATTGTTGTTTAGCGAAGCTCAGCTGCAAATTAAGTTGGCATTGCAAAAATCTGCGCTGATGCTGGCGCAAGCGCTGCCTATCATGTTGGTGCTGTTTTTGATGACGCCAAGAATTGCCCCCCTTTGGTCGATGCCGTCGCAAAAACATGCGGCCAAAACCGGTATCAGTGAAACCATGGCGCCCGGTGACGTGGTCAATTTAACCAAATCGGCTCGGCTCGCGTTTAGGGTTGCGTTTGACGGCACAACGCCACCGCCGGCGCAACGATATTGGCGTGGCTTGGTCTTGAGCCAATTCGACGGCCGCGCCTGGAAACAGCGCTCTTATGATTTTAATCCGGGTGGGCGGGGTAGAGACTTAAAACACGATGTGCCGTCTCCTTGGCGGGCGACAGTAGATGCCAGTACGCCAGCTGATGCACTGTTGAGCTACCAAATTCTGATGGAGCCCACGAATCGCCATTGGCTTTTCACCTTGGGCGCGCCCCTTAATATCCAGAGTCGCCAGCGCTGGTTGGTGACCATTGATCAAACCGTTGAAACCTTGGCGCCGATTCAAGAGCGGCAGGCGTTTAAGGTTGAGTCGGTGCTGCAACCTGAGGTCACTGAGCTGCACCCGTTTATGCGCAAGCATTATCTGTCGCTACCAGAGGGCTTTAATCCACGCACACTCGAGTTGGCAAAACAGTGGGCCTTTGAAGAGCGGGCGCCGCTGGCTATCATTGCGCGTTTTGAGGCGTGGATTCAAAAAGGTTTTGTCTACACCTTGCGGCCACCAGCACTGGGGCGCGATAGCGTGGATGATTTTTTATTTCAAACCCAGCGCGGTTTTTGTGAACATTTTGCCAGTAGCTTTGTGGTCTTTGCGCGCGCCGCCGGCATACCGGCTCGGGTGGTGACGGGTTATCAAGGCGGCGAGCTGGCGGCCGATGGCGATTACTTGTTAATCCATGAAATGGATGCCCACGCCTGGGCTGAGGTTTGGGTTGATGGTCAATGGTTGCGTGTCGATCCCACTGGCGCTGTTGCGCCTCAGCGCATTGAAGGTGGCTTGCGAGAAGCCATGGCCGATGATTTAACGCTACTCGGCGAGCCACTATCGTTGATGCGTTATAGTCATCTGCAATGGCTTAATAGCGCGCGGCTGCAATGGGATGAGCTGAATTACTATTGGCAGAGCCGCGTGGTTGGTTTTGATCAAGAAAACCAGCGCGCTGCGTTAAATAAATGGTTTGCCGGTATGGACTCGTGGCGAGTGGGACTCATTTTTCTGAGCGCGGCGGCTTTACCTTTAGTGCTGCTCGGCCTGTGGATGATGTGGCAGGGGCGTCCGGCGCCTTTGCCACCGGTATTGCGCTTGCTGAGATTATTTGAAAAGCGCTTGCCGGAAACCGACGCTAGAAAAACAGGTGAACCCTTGGGTGCTTATTTTGTTCGCTTGGCCGAACAATATCCCGCGAAAGCCAGCCAGTTACAGCGTTTAAGTTTGCTGTTCGATCGATGCCTCTACGCTGGCTCGGCGAAAACGAGTGAATACTTTAAGGCGTTAAAGGTGCAAATATTAGCCTTTAACGTCGTTCGCTCCGGTAGGGTGGACGGCGAAAATCCAAATGTAAAAACAGTTTCAAAGTAGTTTTAAAAAAGTTCCAAAGTAGCTTAAAAATAGCTCAATAACGTCAGTTAACCCGTAAACACAATGAGAGGTAATAGAAATGTTCAGTCACGTAATGTTGGGCGCCAACGATGTTCAGGCGTCGAAAAAGTTTTACGATGCGATATTAGGTGCTATGGGTTACAAGCCCGGCGTGATCGATGACAAGGGGCGGTGTTTTTACTTTACCAAGACTGGCGTGTTTGCCATTACTAAACCTATTAATGGCGAACCGGCCTGTAACGGCAATGGCAGCACGATTGGTTTTGCCGCTAAAGATCCAGCTCAAGCCGATGCTTGGCACGCCGCCGGCATAGCCAATGGGGGCAGCGCTTGCGAGGCGGCGCCGGGCGTGCGTGAAGGCGCGGGCGGCAAACTATATCTAGCCTATTTGCGCGATCCCTCGGGCAATAAAATTTGCGCGCTCTATCGGGTTGAATAGTGAGCGATTAAAGTTTGGCAATTAGGCAGTTAACTAGCATTGAGCTGCCTAATTTTTTACTAACCCTCAAATCTGTGATCTAAAGGCGAGCAAGCTCGCGGTTACCGCCACGTTTAATGATTCAACACCGTTGCTCATTGGAATTTTTAAGTGTTGATTACACAACTTAGCTATGTCATCTGAAACCCCATGGGTTTCATTGCCCATCACATAAATGGCCGCACCCTGCGGGTTAAAATCTTTCACGCTGGTGGTAGCGTGCGAAGACAGTGCGCAGATCTGCGCACCTTTGGCCTTAAGTTGGCTCAGCGTGTCGTGCAAATTGTCGCAGCGAATGATGGGGCAGCGAAACAGAGCGCCGGCGCTGGCTTTTATCACCAGTGGATCAATTTGCGCTCCACCTTTAGTGGGCAGTAATAAACCGGCAATGCCGCTGGCCGCTACAGAGCGAATAATCATGCCTAGGTTTTGTGGGTTGGTAATGCCATCCAAGGCGATGAGCTCAAATTGGCGCGGCAAATTTTGTAGAAATGCATCGGCCTGTTGATAGCCGTGCAAAATTAAATCGACGGCAATACCTTGGTCTTGTTTGGCATTTTTTGAAATACGCGAAAGTGCTTGCTTGCTGTGGTAACAAATTTCGGCGCCTTGACGCTCGGCGATGCAAATAATCTCGTCTAATACCGCGGCAGGTTTGTTGCTATCGGCCAAATGCAGGCGATGTATTTCAATGCCTGGCTGTTGCAGCGCTTCTTGCACCGGCTTGCGGCCATAAATGGTGAGTAGCTTGTCAAAAAACTTACGTTTTTGTTTGTAGGCGTCGGAGTCTTGTTTATTGGTCATGGGCTATGTCAATTTTATGAGGGCTTTGGGCCAGTTTGATGTTGTTATTAGCGCTTGGTCTTAGTATTCAACAATGTTTTCAATTCGCTGAGTCGCGTCATCGGTTGCGCTTGTGTCTCTGCAATTTTGAGGGTGGAGCGGGCTAGCGCATGATACAGATCTCGATCTTCGCTGCCATCGCTAATATGCTCCAGTGCCGTTAAATGGCTCGCCACCGTGTCGGTATCGCCGCGGCTTATGGGGCCGGTTAGGCTTGCTGTAGCGCCGTCGCTGAATAGATTGTTAAGCGCCTGTTGCGCCAGGGGTTTTAGCAGTGCGCGGCTCTGGGTTTCACTCAAGCCCGCTGTTTGCGCTAGCCGTATGGCTTGGTCTAATAGCGTCACTAGGTGGTTGCTGGCGCTGACAGTGGCGGCGTGATAGCAAGGCTTTTCCGCAGCGTTAATCGCCAACCATTGAGCACCTAAGGCGGTGAATAAGTGTTTAGCAACAGCGAGCGCGGTGTCATCACCTTCGGCGGCGCAATAACTGCCGCTAAATTGGTTTAGCGACAGCTCGGGCTCGGCAAATGAGTGCACCGGGTGAACGCTGGCCGCGGTGCCATAGGCGCGTATTAGGTCGCTGCTACTGTTGCCTGAGCAGTGAAGCAATATACCCTGTGGTGTTAGTGCGTCATCGGCGGCGATTTTTTTTGCCGCCTGCGCAATCATAGCGTCGGGGCAGGTGATCAACCAGATATCGGCTTTTTGAAGTGTTGCGCTGGCGCTGCGCGCGCAGCCGGCGCCGATAAACGCCACCGCGTTTTGGGCACTGTGCAGGCTTTGGCAAACCACATCGGCAAGACTGGCCAGCTGCTTGTCTGCCCATAGGCGAGCAAGGGTTTTGCCAACTTTACCGGCGCCGTAAATGGCGAGTGTAGGAATGTGCGTCATGATGGCTGCGCGGTTTATGTCAGTGAGTCTTGAACTATCGATAGCACGACTATCAATAGCAATAAAATAAAAAGGCGCACCGAGTGCGCCTAGTGTTCTCGCGATGGCGACTAGCTTGACTTGCGAAGGTAGCAGTCGTCGTCATTGTCTAGTAGGGCGCGTAGCACGTGCTGACGGCTAAAGAGCCCGACAATTTTACCATTATCAAGCACGGGATAGTTCTTTGGTTTGTTGTCCAGCATGGTTTGCGCCATTTCGACGATGCTAGTGGTAGGCGTGACGGTTAAAACCTCTTTGTGCATCACTTTGGTGACGCTGCCCGGTTCTTCACAATAAAAGGCGTCGTTGAGCATCTCCTTAATGCAGTCCTGTTCAGACACAAAGCCAACCAAGGCGCCGCTGGCACTCACAACCGGTGCACCTATCACGTTGTGGCCAATGAGCTTAGACACAACGGCGCGAATATTGTCTTGATCGCTCACCAGTAACGGCTGGCGGTTCATATAGTCTTGTACCAATATCGATTGCATGGGGGGCTCCTCGTCGAAAATTGTTACCTAAAGACTAGCAGGCTGTAGCAAAACTATCAGCGTCCTTATCGCGCTGACGGCATGGCTTGACGAGCTCGAAGCCTAAGCCGTGGCTAGGGCTGGTTTTCGCCCGTGGCCTGCCTGTTATCGCGGGCGCTCAAGCACAGGCTTTAACATAGGCAGCCATGGCCGCCGGTAAACCCAGGGCAATACAGTCAACCACGAAGGCGTGCCCGATGGAAACCTCTAGTAGCGCTGGCACCGCCTGGCGGAAGGCGGCTAAGTTGTTCAGGTTCAGATCGTGCCCCGCGTTTACACCTAGGCCAAGGTCAGTCGCGGCTTGGGCGGCTGCGCCAAACTGGGCCAGCAAGCTGGCTAATTGGGTCGGTTGGTGTTTGTAGGCCTCGGCATAGGGGCCGGTATAGAGCTCAATGCGGTCGGCTCCGAGCTTTGCCGCCAGCTCAATTTGGCGGATATCTGGGTCCATAAACAAGCTAACGCGCATGCCTTGGTCTTTCAGCTGGGCGATGATGGGCGCTAATGTGGCGCCACTTTGGATCAAATCGAAACCGTGATCGGAGGTCAGCTGCGCGTCGCTGTCGGGCACTAGGGTGCATTGGTCTGGTTTGGTGACTGCCACCAGATCCATAAACCCAGGGTAGCTTCCTATGGCTGGTGCGAGGGGGTTGCCTTCAACGTTGAACTCCACGTGTTTAACGCCGGCCACCAGTTCGGCTAGCGCGGGCACATCGCTGGCGCGGATGTGGCGCTGATCGGGCCTCGGGTGCACGGTAATGCCGTCGGCGCCGTGATCAATACACGCTTGCGCGTGCGCGCATACATCGGGGAAGTTACCCTCGCGCGAATTTCGGATCAGGGCAATTTTATTTAAATTAATACTCAGTGCAGTTTTCACGGTTACTCACTCGTTTATCGAGGCAAAGAGACGCCGTTACAGGCGGCTGGCTTTGATGATACGTATGGGGTTGTTTGGCGCTTCGGGGTAGGCGCGAAATTGACCGCGCGGCTGGCGCGTAATGGCGTCGACCACATCAATACCTTTTATTACCTTGGCAAACACGGCATAGCCAGGTTTACTCTTTTGTGGGTCTAGGTGCGGGTTGCCGCGCACGCTGACGTTGATAAAAAACTGCGAGGTGGCAGAATCTGGGTGCGAAGTGCGGGCCATAGACAGGGTGCCGTAGTTGTTGAGTAAACCGTTGTTCGATTCATTCACTATCGGCTCGCGCGTGGCTTTCGATACGAAATCAAAGGTCATGCCGCCGCCTTGCACCACGAAGCCCGGAATCACGCGGTGAAAAATGGTGCCGTTGTAAAACCCCTCGTCCACATAGGTGAGAAAGTTTGCGGCGGTTAGCGGCGCTTTATCGGTAAACACTTCGAGCACAATCACGCCTAAATCGGTGTCTAGCTGAACTTTCGGGTTGGCGGCCAAGGCTGACAGGCTAAGGCTTAGTAGTGCAAACGCGAGCAGTAGTTTTTTCATGTTCATAGTCGGTCCAGGGTAAACAGCATCGGGTTGAAAATTGACCTGCGTGGTTTGGAACTGTTGGGTCTTATGTGACGCTAATTGGCCCACTCGGACTTGCGCTTACGGCCGCTTAAACCTTGCACAATTAAGGTGAAAATCATGCCCACACCTAAAATGCTGGCGCCGTAGATCCACTGGTTGTAGGTTTTATCTTTTTTCAAACGCTGGTTGTCGGCTTTGATAATGTCCACTTCGGTTTGTAGCATTTGATGTTTTTCCAGCAGCGTTTGATGGCGCTGATTTAAATCAATGGCGCTGGCCGATACCTGTTTGATAGTGGCGAGTTCCTGCTGCAAGGCGTCGCGTTGCTCGGTCAGGCTAGAGATATTGTTAATCGCGCTGCTCTTGTCGCCGCTTAATTCGCGGTAGTCTTTTTGCAGGTTGGCGTAGTTGGTTTTGAGTTTGTCCAGTTCTGCTTGGGTCGACTCCAGTAGCACCGAGGCGGTGGGTTCGGCTTTAATATATTGGTTTCTAATCCAGCCTTGGTCGCCGTTGCGCAGCTCTACCAACGTCCATTCGCCGTCTTCACTGAGTTCGACGAACTTTACCGCCGTGCCGGAGCGCAAGCCTTTGTGCACAATGCGGTATTGATTGCCCTGGCCGCTGCGCAAGGGCACAAACAGCTCGTCTGAAATGTAACGGGTTTCCTGCGCGAGGCTAGAAACGCTGAGCAATTGTGTGGTTAGTAGTAAGCAACACCCAGTTAGAATTTTTTTCACGTTATTATCCGATCGATTAAAGTGGGTTAGTTTAAAAGTCTCATTCGCCTTCGCGTGGGAATTAGGTCACGCTTAAGGTAAAACTTTTTTAAACGGTTTTACCTTAACGCTGGCATAAACGCCGGCGGCAATATAGGGGTCAGTATCGGCCCATTGTTGGGCGCTCGCAAGGCTGGCAAATTCCGCCACAATTAAACTGCCGGAAAAACCAGCCGCGCCTGGATCTTCGGCATCAATGGCCGGGCAGGGGCCGGCTAGCACCAAGCGGCCATCATTTTTCAGCGCCACCAAGCGCTCGATATGGGCCGGGCGCGCGGTTTGGCGCAGTGGTGTGGAGTTGGGTACATCTTCACTGATAATCGCGTAGAGCATTGTGCGTCCTTAGGGTGGCCCGGTAATGTTGTTGCAGCTGACGGCCGGATTTAGGCGTCGTGCATAATGTCTTCAAGGTTCAAGTGCGTCAGTTTTTTAATATTACTGAACAGATAAAACAGCGTGAATATCATGATCGCCATGGCGGGCAGGGCAATAACCGGGTAGCTCAATGCCGTCATCTTGCCGAGTTCCTCGTTGAAGGCGGCCGTGCCTGGGGCGCTCACCACAATCCATTTTGCAAGCACATAATTCAGCACTGAACTCAAGGCAAAAGAGCAGGCCAGAAGGTAGGTGGCATTTCGTAACACCGTTTCGAAGGCCGTGTGGTTGCCAAATTCATCGAGCGCGTGATTGACCACATCGACTTTAATAATTTGATCGTTGTAGAGAAAGGTGCGCACTAAGGGAAATTTGGTTTTTAACGAAAGCAGTGTCGCCAAGCCTAAAATGCCAGGAATGGCAGCCTCTTTAATGGCGATATATTTAGGGTCGAGTTCAAGCAAACTAATACCGCCAGTGAGCAACACGCTGACCACGCCGAGGGCGGAGAAAAAGTTAAATTTGCCGCGTTGATAAAAATCTTTAACGCCGTAAATAATCGGAAAGGCGAGCGCGATGATCAGGCCCAATTTTGTGCCAAGCCACTCGTCGTTACTTAATTTGGTCAGGATCAGGGTTGGGATAACAATGTTGAAAAGCAGGTTGACCAACATACTTTCGCGCTTGGGTTTTGCGTCTGTCCCATGGGGTGATTGGGGCTCTACATCGTTTTGTGCTTGGGTCATACGCTTCTCAATGGCAAAATGGGCACTAGGCTGAACCCATTCGCGGTTTGGTTCAATCCCGAGGGGGCTAATATTACTCGCTTATTCGACTTACACACCCATACGCTGGCGTCTGACGGTATTCTAAGCGCTGAAGCGCTATTGTCTAGGGCAAGCCTCAAGGGTGTCGATGTGCTGGCGTTAACCGATCACGATACTCTGGAAGCGATTCCCGCCGCACGCCGTGCGGCCGCATCATTGGGCGTCACTTTAATCGCTGGCATAGAGGTGTCAAGTCAATGGCGCGGCCGCGGTATACACGTGGTTGGGTTGGCCGTGGATACTGAGGCGCCGAGTTTGCGTCACGCCGTGGCGCAGATGGCAGAAACGCGCGAGCTGCGGGCAATCGCCATAGCCCGAGCGCTGGCGAAAGCCGGATTATCGGACGAGCAGGGCATACTCGCTAAGGCGCGCGAAGAAGCCGGTGCGGGCAGCATTGGCCGGCCACATTTTGCCCGTGCGTTAGTAGCCATGGGCAAGGTAACCTCCATGAATATGGCCTTTAAGCGCTATTTGGGTAGCGGTAAGCCGGGCGATGTGAAACAGCATTTTCCCGAGCTCGCCGAGGCTGTGGCGTTGATTGTAGCGGCGGGCGGCGTTGCGGTATTGGCCCATCCGCTGAAATACGATCTCACGCGCACCAAGCTGTGTGAATTGATGGCTGATTTTAGAGCCGCAGGCGGTGAGGCAGTGGAGCTTATTAGTGGCTACCAAGACGCCAAGGCGACGCAGGACTTGGCCCGCTTGATTAACCAGTTTGAGCTATTCGCCTCCCAGGGCAGTGATTTCCACATGCCCGACCAGCCCTGGCAGGAGCTGGGCTGTACAGGCCAGCTGCCGGACGCGGTCAAACCGGTGTGGGAGTTGCCAGCGATTGCAGCTTTGTTGAGCTAAGGCACTGTTAAATAAGTCGTTTTCGTTATACTTAGCGAGACAATAAAAACATCGTCGACGAGGAGGCCAAGTGGCCCAGTTTTTTCAGATTCACCCAGAAAACCCGCAACACCGGCTGATTCAACAGGCTGCGGAAATCGTGCGCAAGGGCGGCGTGATCGCCTACCCAACCGATAGCGCCTACGCCATTGGCTGCCATATTGGCGATAAAAACGCACTGGATCGCATTCGCGCGCTGCGCCAGCTGGATAAAAACCACAATTTCACGCTGATGTGTCGGGATCTGTCGGAGTTGTCCAGCTATGCCAAGGTCGATAACCAAGTCTATCGAATGCTGAAAAACTACACCCCGGGCCAGTACACCTTCATTCTCGAAGCCACCTCGGAAGTGCCTAGGCGCTTGCTACACCCAAAGCGTAAAACCATCGGTTTGCGCGTGCCCGACAACGCGATTGCCTTGGCGCTGCTGGAAGAAATGGGCGAGCCGCTGATGAGTGTGACGCTGCACATGCCCGGTGATGAATACCCCATGACCGACCCCTACGATATCCGCGACGGCCTGCAACACCAGCTCGATTTAGTCATCGATGGCGGTTACTGCGGCCTAGAGGTCACCACCGTGATCGACCTCACCGGCGATGTACCCGCGTTGGTGCGGCAGGGCATTGGCGATTTCAGCCCATTCGAGCCGGCCTAAGGCGGCTCCTGCGTCAGCTCAGCTGGCGCCTTATCGCCACCAGCGCAAGGCGAGGCCAATGGCGGTCATAGCCTTGGTCGCCGCAAGGATTATTCATTGCAGTAGCGCCAAACCGGCTTCATAATGAGCCCCTTTTACCCACCAAGCCTGCTGAGACAGCAAACCGTGCTGAGAGTGATGACACAGTGAATCAGGAAGTTGACATTCCATCCGAGATTGAACCTGCTGAGGTTACGAGCGATGAGGCCGTAAGCGCCGAGCTTATCGGCGCCGACGTCGAGGCGGCTCAGCCATCGCCTGACGCCACGCCAGAAGAATCTGCCCCCGCTGATCAAGATGCCGCGAGCATAGACCTCGCCGATCAAGCGACTGCCAGTACTCACCCAGATCAAACCGAGATGCCTTGGGCCATTGTTCAGGGTAAGGCCTATACCGATTTACCCAAAGACCTCTACATACCGCCAGATGCACTGGAAGTTATCTTGGAGGCCTTCGAGGGCCCGCTCGATCTGTTGTTGTACCTCATTCGGCGTCAGAACCTCGATATTCTCGAAATCAACGTCGCCGAAATCACCCGTCAGTACATGTCTTATGTGGACATGATGACCGCCATGCAATTTGAATTGGCGGCCGAGTACTTGGTGATGGCGGCTATGCTGGCCGAAATCAAATCGCGTATGTTACTGCCGCGCTCCACGCTCGATGACGAGGAAGAGGAAGATCCCCGCGCGCAATTAATTCGTCGCTTACAAGAGTACGAGCGCTTTAAGCAGGCCGCCGAAGATTTGGAAGCCTTGCCGCGCGTGGGCCGCGATATATTTAATGCCAGTGCCCAAGCGCCCGATCGCAGTAGCACCCGCGCCGAGCCCGATGTCGACTTGAAAGAATTGCTCTTAGCCTTGTCTGAAGTGCTGCGCCGTGCCGATATGTTTGAAAGCCATCACGTGCACAAAGAAAAACTCTCCACCCGCGAGCGCATGGCGCAAGTGTTAGACCGACTAGCCCATCGTCAATTCATGCCCTTCGTGCACTTGTTTAAAGTGGAAGAGGGGCGCTTAGGGGTGGTGGTCACTTTCTTGGCCGTGTTGGAATTAATTAAAGAATCTTTGGTGGAAATTGTGCAAAACGAAAACTTTGCCGCCATCCACGTTAGAGCGAGAACGCAATAGTTATGTCAGAACAGGTTGATAATCCAGAGTTGGACGTGGTTGAGCCCGAGGCCGTCGAAGATGCAGAAGCACTGTCAGAGAGTGACGCTGCAGTGGATGCCGACGCCGAGCAAGCAGCCAATGAACAAGTGGCTAATGAGCAGTCGGGTGCGCAAGCAGACAGCTCAGATGACGACACCCCGGTGGTGAAATTGCCGCTTGATAAAGTGCTGCTGCGCAAAATAATCGAAGGCGTGCTCATGGCCGCAGGCCAGCCCATGAACGAGGCAAAAATTGCCGAGTTGTTCGACGGCCACGATAACTACGAAGCGCCGGCAAAAGATGAAATTAAAGCCGCCCTTGAAGATATTCAAGCCGATTGCGGCGAGCGTGGTTTTGAATTGAAAGAAGTGGGTTCTGGTTGGCGCTTTCAAGTGCGCGCGGAAACGGCCCAATGGGTTAATCGCCTGTGGGATGAAAAGCCGCAGAAATATTCCCGCGCGCTGTTGGAAACCCTATCGCTTATTGCTTACCGGCAGCCGATTACCCGTGGCGACATCGAAGAAATTCGCGGCGTTGCGGTGAGCTCGCACATTATTAAAACCTTGTCTGAGCGCGAGTGGGTGAAAGTGGTTGGCCATCGCGATGTGCCCGGTCGGCCGTCACTGTACGCCACCACGCGCCAGTTTTTGGATTACTTCAATCTGAAAAGTTTGGACGAGTTGCCATCGCTCAGCGAGCTGCGCGATATCGAAGAACTAAATAAAGAATTTGATCTCACCGACAGCGAAGATACCGAGGAAGCCGAGGGTATCAAAGAGGCGGTGGCAGAATTCGATGACCCAGCCGACGATGACCTCGCGGACGGCGAAGTGCAAAGCGAAGACGCGGTAGCTGATGACGAAAACGCTGAAGCCGAACACGCGAGCGACGACATGTTTGACGCCGATCAACAAGCGCCAAGTGCAATAGCAGAAGGCTTTGCCGCAGGCGCAGAGGCTGATGAGCTCGATGAGCAACATGACGATATGACCGACGACGTACCAGACGAGGAACTCGGCGAGCCGGCATTTGAAACACGCGATGAAACAACCGAAAACGAACAGACGGAATCTGCCGTGTCGGCCACTGAACCCCATGACGAAGATCCGAACGCGGTATGAGTAAGCAAACACAAACACCCAACAGCGCTAGCTTTTCCAGCGACGAAAAACTGCAAAAAGTGTTAGCGCGCGCAGGCCTAGGTTCGCGCCGAGAAATGGAGCGCTTGATCGAATCTGGTCGCGTAGAAGTTGATGGCAAACCCGCCACCTTGGGCGACAGAGTGGGCGCTGCGGCGAGCATTCGCGTCGATGGCAAAGCCATTACCTTCAGTGCCGGTGCGGTCAAACGCAGGGTCTTGTTGTACAACAAACCCGAGGGCGAAATTTGCTCTCGCTCAGATCCAGAGGGGCGTCGCACCGTATACGATCACTTGCCGCCGCTGCGCGGCGAGCGCTGGATTTCAGTTGGCCGGTTAGATTTTAATACCAGCGGTTTATTGCTGTTCACCAACGATGGTGAGTTGGCCAACCGCTTGATGCACCCATCCTCAGTGATAGACCGCGAATACCTCGTGCGTATCCAGGGTGATGTAGATGACGAGATGCGCAAGCGCTTAAAAGACGGCGTGCAACTAGACGACGGTGTAGCGCAATTTACCGATATCGTCGACGGCGCTGGTGAAGGCCGCAACCGTTGGTTTTATTGCGTGGTTATGGAAGGCCGCAACCGCGAAGTGCGCCGCCTGTGGGAATCCCAGGGCGTGCGTGTTAGCCGCTTAAAGCGCGTGCGCTACGGTAATTGTTTTATTCCGTCACACGTGCGCGTGGGCCAGTGGGTTGAATTAACCGATAAAGAAATTGGCGACCTGTGCGCCACTGCCGGCATTGGCCATCGCCCGAGCGCGGAAAACATCGAAGACAAAGCCACGCGCGAACGCCACGAGCGCAAGTTGCGCCAGGGCGCGGCAAAAACACCTACGGCGCGGCAATTGAAAAAGCCGCGCGCCGAAGGCGCCGGCTGGCAAGGCCACGACGATGAGCGCAGCACAGCGCAAGATGCGCCGCGCGCGAAAAAAGATAGCTTTAAAGCGCGCCCGGCCATTGATACTTCAGAAGCCAATAAGGGCAGTGGTTATAAAGCCAGTGCCGGCGCTAAAAAATCCCACGCCGGTAAAGCCTCAACGCGCGCGGGCACGCGTTCAACAGAGAAGAACACAGACCGCACTCGCGCCGATAAACCCCGTTCCAATAAACCGCGCACTGGCGTCAAGCGTTAATAAACACTATGGCGCACTCAACGCAAGCCACACAATTATTTTCCTACCCGCGCTTTTGGGCCGAGTGTTATGGCCCCGCGCCATACCTGCCCATGTCGCGCGCCGAAATGGACGCGCTCGGTTGGGATAGCTGCGACATTATTATTGTTTGCGGCGATGCCTACGTGGATCACCCCAGTTTCGGCATGGCTGTGATCGGTCGGTTTTTAGAGTCTCAAGGTTTTCGCGTCGGTTTAATTTGCCAACCGGATTGGACCTCGGCCGATCCGTTTAAAGTGCTGGGCAAACCGAATTTATTTTTCGGCGTCAGCGGCGGCAACATGGATTCCATGATTAACCGCTACACCGCCGATAAAAAAGTCCGCAACGACGACGCCTACACACCCGGCGGTGTTGGCGGTAAGCGCCCAGACCGCTGCGTGTTGGTTTACTCCCAGCGCTGTAAAGAAGCCTATAGCGATGTACCAGTCATTCTGGGCGGTATTGAAGCGAGCTTACGCCGCATTGCCCAATACGATTATTGGAGCGATCAAGTGCGCCGCTCGGTCTTGTTCGATGCAACCGCCGATATTTTGTTGTATGGCAACGCCGAGCGCGCCATTGCCGAGATCGCGCACGGTTTAGCGGCCGGTAAAAGTATTGATGAATTAAGCAGCATTCGCGGCACCACGGTTGTGCGCAAGGCACCACCGAAAGGTTGGACGGAAATCGATTCGTCGCGCATTGATTGGCCGGGCAATATCGACAAATTACCTAACCCCTACGAATATCAACAGACGGATAGCTCTGGCTCGGATGGCAATACGCAAGTAGGCCAAAAAGCTGGCGAGGGTATGTTGGGCGCGCAAAATAATGCGCCTAGCTGCCAGCAAAATGTGAGTATGCAGGCCGATGACGACGTACAACCGGTGCGCATTATTCCCATGCCCTTAGCTGGGCGCAGCTATAAAGATCCCGATACCTATATTCGCTTGCCGTCTTTTGAAAAAGTGCGCAATGACCCCGCACTTTATGCTCATGCATCGCGCGTATTGCACCAAGAAGCCAACCCCTTTAATGCGCGGCCGTTAATTCAAAAACACGGCAACCGTGAAATTTGGGTGAACCCGCCGCCAATGCCGTTGGAAACCAACGAGCTAGATGGCGTATTCGATTTGCCTTATCAGCGCAAGCCGCACCCGAGTTACGGCAAGGCGAAAATTCCCGCTTACGAAATGATTAAAACCTCCATCAATATTATGCGAGGTTGTTTTGGCGGTTGTACTTTCTGTTCCATTACCGAACACGAAGGCCGCATCATTCAAAGCCGTTCAGAAGCCTCTATCCTGCGCGAAATTGAAGACATTCGCGATAAGGTGCCCGGTTTTACCGGCCACATTTCAGACCTAGGCGGGCCCACCGCTAATATGTACCGGCTGGAGTGCAAAGATTTACCCACGCTCAGTGCCTGCCGGCGTTTGTCTTGCGTGTTTCCCACTATTTGTAAAAATTTGGGCACCGATCACAAGCACACCACGCAGCTCTATCGCAACGCGCGCGCCATTCCCGGCGTAAACCGCATCTCCATCGCCTCGGGCTTGCGCTACGACCTCGCCGTGCGCAACCCAGAGTACGTAAAAGAATTAGTGACCCATCATGTGGGCGGCATGTTAAAAATTGCGCCCGAGCACACCGAAGGCCGGCCGCTGAACATGATGATGAAGCCGAGCATGGAGAGCTATTACGAGTTTAAGCGTCTGTTCGATAAATACTCGAAAGAGGCGGGTAAAACTCAATACCTAGTGCCTTACTTCATTGCCGCGCACCCGGGTACCGAAGACGAAGACATGCTGAACTTGGCCTTGTGGCTAAAGAAAAATAATTTCGAAGTGGACCAGGTGCAAACCTTTTACCCTTCGCCCATGTCGCTGGCCACGGCCATGTACTACTCACAGCGCAACCCGCTGAAAAAGCTGAGTTATAAAAGCGACAAGCTCTACATTCCAAAAAATCCCGATCAGCGCAAATTGCACAAAGCACTACTGCGCTACCACGATCCAAATAACTGGGGCTTTTTACGCGAATCCTTAATCAAGATGAACAAAGGCCACTTGATCGACACACTATTACCCGCGCAAAGCACGCGCGAAAGCCGCGAGCGCTTCGTGCAAGGTGGTGCAAGGCAAAAAGCCAGCGGCAATAAATTCGACAAAATCGCCGGCCTGAATCGCCCTAAGCCAAAGCCGAAAGGCGGAAAACCGAAAGGACGGCGTTAACCAACCGCGCCTGCGTGCTTTTTCAAAGAACGATGATTGAGTTGTGTTCGCTAGTCCGAATGTGGGCAATAGGAAAAATATTTCGGGGAAGCGTGAATACATCCCTGTAGCTCGACGGCGGCATCCATGCCGCCAACGCCCCGCAATATCTATCCTATTACCCTCGTCAGCTTTTTGTTGCTCAAATAAACCTAAATTCGGGTTAATCTGTTTCTAGAAACTAGCAAGCGGATGGCCGCCCCCTAGCAACTAGCTTGCCGCTAACAGCTTGCAGCTTCGCTTTGATACACTCGCAACACTGTTAATTTGCGGACCAATCCCATGGCATTGAAGCCCACCATTTATAAACTCAACTTAGACCTCGCCGATAGCGATCGTCATCACTACCAAAACTACCAATTAACCTTAGCGCAACACCCCTCGGAAACTGCCGAGCGCATGGTGGTGCGCATACTCGCCTTTGCCTTAAACGCCAGCGAAGCGCTTACCTTCACCAAAGGTATTTCCACCTCAGATGAACCCGACATCTGGGCCAAAGAAGACAACGGCACCATCGCCCTGTGGGTAGAGGTAGGCCAACCCAAACCCGACCGCATCCGCAAAGCCGTCAACCAAGCCGCCCAAGTGCGCCTCTACGCCTTCAGCAAAACCGCCGACACCTGGTGGAACATAGAAGGCAAAGACATGCCCACCTCAAACAAACTCCAAGTCGCCAGATTTCAATGGCAAAACGTAGCAGACCTCGCGCAGGATTTAGATCGCACTATTCGTTGGAGTATCAGTATTGCCGGTGGAGAGATGTATGTGGATACCGGCAGTGGGGTAGAGCATGTGGTTTTGGGTGGGTTTTAGGGCGTTGATTTTTTAGTGGTGCATAAAGTTTTGAATAGTATTTTTATGAAAGCTTTATAGAAGAGCGCTAGCCCTGCACCCTTGGCTTTAGCTCTTATTTGATCTCAATATTTGAAAAGCGAAAAGCGAAAAGCGAAAAGCGAAAAGCTAAACCGTAGCTCAGAGTTCGGCGCGTCGCCCTTCACCCAGCCACTTCACCGCTCCATCAATGCTATCCATGCATTGAATCGCTCGCGCCACATACCGTCAAGCGGCACCGAGGTCCATGTGACTTGTGAAGTGGCTGGGTGAAGGGCCTTTCTGGTTTTGGCAGGGCGTCAAAAGAAAAGCGACAGCCCGTCGAGTTCTTTGGCGCATAAATCTACCAAGGGCGCTAAGTAGTTGTTGTAAAGGGTTTTTTAGTGTGGTTCGATTGCTTGATTTTTTGGGTGTACGAAGAGGTGTCGCGTTATATCGCGACACCTCGTCGCTGAATAACAGTGTTAAATTTCTATGAAGCTTCGGCTTACAAATTTCGGTCGAGCCAAAAATATTCAAGCGCCTTTACAGGTGCTCGAGAAGTATCAAAGAAAGCCAAAGTCGTTACGCTTTGCAGAAATATTTCAATGGGTTCTTGGTCTGATACTTTTATTGGTATTTTTTCGTATCGAAATCACCGCCATAAGTCTTACTTTTCTACTTGGCTCCGTATGCATGCTTGTATCTTCTGTGCTTTCTGGCGTGGAAAGTAAGCTGTTTAGGCCTGCTGCATTAGTGTCAGGTGTGGCCCTGCTTGTGAGCGCTATTTTGAGTCCCTGGGTCTTCCTAGGTGTTGGCCCTGCAGCTATGCTCGCATACTATGGCTGGTATACGCCTATTGTTCAGTACCATAGGTGGTGTCAACAGGTAGCAGGTTGAATTTAACAATCCACTGTAGCCGTCAGCACACACTCCGCCAGTTTGTTGTGTTGTCGCTACGCTAAAACAACAAACATGGCTCCATGTGGCTTCGGCTAAGTGGGACGTTATGCTTCATTCAGAGAAAGCAACATGAAAGAAATAATATCGATAATTTTTGTCCTTTTGGCTATTTCTGGCTGTAAAACTACGTCGGCCAAAAATGATGTAGATACATCGTTCCAGGTAGCACACTCGGAATACTTAGGAAAAAAACTTTACGATGCTGTTCTATCGGACGATGGAAGCTCGCCTTACACAAGTAGAGAACAAGATCTTTTTGAAATGTCTAAAGATCTTGTATGTGAAGGGCGGTATAAGGCTGTATCCGTAGTAGATGAAAAATTTGAAACCGAAAATATATATCTAGTACTAAGCCCAGAGAATGACTCTGGTGTTCAATTTGGACGTCACCTAAAGTTTCGGTTTAGGTTAGGTACAAATGATATTGTTGATGTGTCACCATCTACAAAGACTTGTTTATTGGTCCCCGCTGAGGGAGATAGCATCCCATTCTCTACGCACCTAGTTTCTAACGTGCCAACTGAATTCCACGTATTTTTGAGTCTTTATCACGAAAAACCGATTTATGTTAGTACTTCTACTGGCCTCTGGAGTGTAGAAGGCGGAAAGTCCACCTTGGTAGAGTAAAAACATAAAAAAAAGGGTCGGTTATCGGTTTTCGGAAACGTATAGGCAGGGGGTGACCAGCCTGCAAAGCGGGCAGCCAGAAGTTCATACGCCTAGCAAGAGAGAGTTTTCGCTGTTACATAAGGGGCCGGGACTGCGTTACACCCGGCCCAACGCTGATTTCTTGATCGCAATTCGTTGACTGCTGCGATCTGGTGCTGGCTTTTTCGGGGCGCTGACTTTCAGTACGCCGTTGTCGAAGCTGGCGTGAATGTCGCATTCCTACACGTTACTCCCTAGGTCAAAAGAGCGTGCGTACTTGCCGTAGCGGCGTTTCTGGCGGATCAGCTTGCCATCTTTTTCTTCCTTGGTGTCTTGGTGCGCTTCGGCTTCAGTGGCGAGGATGCCTTGATTGAGGGTGAGGATTTTATCTTCAATCCATTGCCGTCTGTGCTCGAAGTTATTTGCCAATGCATCAACTCCGCATAGAAAGCTACGGCGAACGCAGCGCGAAACGATATGGTAGTAGGCGTTGTATCAGCATCAATGAGCTGTTTGCTCCGTTTCGTCATCCTTGATCATCGGTTGCGATTTTATTTGCTTATACGCCCATAAAGGCGTGTCACCCACGGTAAATAAGTATGAATTACGATTAAAATTTTGGTTATATTTTGCTAGGATGGCTGCCCTGTTAAGTTAATTCGACTATGACCCCATTGGTCTTTGGGCTCCAGTCATATGGACCGATGATAGACATAGTTATTCAAAAGGTGGGGTATGAGAGTTATCAACAAGCAACTAAAGTCTAAAGGCAGTAGCGTCCTTTGGGCAAGACGCGCTAACGCGTATCATTGTTTTAGGAGTTATGCTTCCCTGATGCTTGCGCTAGTGCTGCTAATGTCTGGGTGTGCGGCTACGGTGCACGATTCTCCTGAGCCAATACAATTTGAGACAGCATCCAGAGCGGACCTTATAAACCTCAACTTTACCGGTTCGTGGGGCGGGGTGCTTTACCACCATCAAATGTATGCAAGCATCGAGGACGTCGACCCCTTTGGGAGTCTACCTGCTACCTTGGAATTTGGAGAAAATGAAGTATTGATTGAATATGAATCGGGGTTTGACAATGATTTCATCCGTATGGTCTATTTTCGTCACAAGACAAACGTGACTTTCGGTTTTATGGACTCGGATACAGAATCCGGTGAATGGGTAGAATCGCAATGGTTTATCGTAACGGCAATCGACAATCGTCACCTGTGGGTCTACAGGGCTCGAATCGTCAATAACGTTGATATGGATGTTGCCGACCCAATCTCGAAGTTCGCACAGATATCACTTGGTGTTTTTACAAGACGCGAATAGATCAATGGGGCTAGGAATGAAGCAATAAACGGGACATCCACGTAAAAGTCCAATTCCTGAAATCGACGCAGCTTGATGAATAAACCCAAGCTAACGCCAAACTAATTCAAAGCTGGTTTCTTGATTGAGCTTTTATGCACCGAAACACCAAATTAAAATCGTAGGCAAACCTACCAGTGGCAGTTCAGCGACGTGCAGAGGGATTTTATGCGGTTTAACTAAGTATTCGACTGCTAGGGTGACTGTCACGTTAAGTTAATGTGCAAGTTAAAGAAAATTGGTTGGTGTAATGACGGGCCGGGTGAGGCCGTCGAAAGATTGGAACATGTATTCGAGCCTTTCGTTGATGATGCTAGGTGTATAGTCACTTTTGAGGGTGAAACTAAGGAGGTTTCATTAACTCAGGGCAGGGCAGGGCAGGGCAGGGCAGGGCAGGGCAGGGCAGGGCAGGGCAGGGCAGGGCAGGGCACTATTATGGTCGTTAGTGATAAGCGTGCAGACTATGTTTTGGCTCTTTTCGTGTTTTTCAGGTCTTAGTGCGATGAGCTTACCGTTTAATGCGCGGCAAATTGTAAGGAGGAATTTGGCGCGGAAAGCGTGTGCTCTGGCTCGTAGAAAAATAAAATAGCAAACTCGGTGTGTCTTAGTGTTTGCTATTGTAAACAATATGTAGACATCCGTGTCACACTTCCTAGTTGTATCCATTCCTTGGTCTAGCGGCTAAGCCTTAATACGCTGCCTCTGTAGGTTGTACAATAATCTCATTCACGTTGACATCTTCCGGTTGTGCTATTGCATAAACCATGGCGTTGGCAATGGCACTAGGTTTAAGTGCTAGGCGACGGAAATCGGTGAGCCACTGTTTGGCCGCCTTGTCGGTGGTCGTGTCGGCGAGTTCACTTTCCACGACGCCTGGTGAAATTACTGTTACCCGAATATTTTTAGATTCCAGCCTCAGGCCGGTGGAAATCGCCAGCACAGCATATTTCGTTGCGCAATAAACCGCAGCGGTTGGGAATACATGATGGGCCGCGATGGACGCTGTGTTAATAATGTGGCCTTGGCCTCGCGCTTCCATCCTTGGTAGTACGGCCTCTATGCCATTGAGGACACCTTTGATGTTGACATCAATCATACGCTCCCACTCGTTAGTTTTTAAGGCCGCCAATGGCGCTAAAGGCATTAAGCCTGCGTTATTGATCAGCACATCAATATGACCAATATCCTTTACCACCGCATCGACTGCGGCGTTGAAATTATCGCGACGGGTAACATCCAGAGCGTAGGCTCTGGCGTTGCCGCCATTCTCGCTAATTTTTTTTGCCAGTGCTTCGAGGCGGTCTTTCCTGCGTGCAGTTAAAATGACGCTGTGCCCAGCCTCTGCCAGTGCGTATGCAGCAGCTTCTCCTATGCCGCTACTTGCGCCGGTGATGAGAATTACTTTATTGGTTGCATGTGTCATGCGGCTTTTCCTTATAAAGATAGCTATTGGAAATAGATGGTTAGTAGAAATCGATGGTTGCTAGTTAAAGCGCCAGAATAGCGGGATGGGTTTTTTCACTGCATACATAAAGCTACGGTATGATTGCCTAATTCTCCAACTTCGATCATCTTGGCTGGGGGCTCGTCGACGACTGGATTAAAATCAGGCTAAGGTCAATCTATGAGTGAGTTGTATGGATAAAGCGCTAGAAAAGAAATTGCTGGGTTTGGTTGACGCCTTTACCGATCAGGAGGGCTTGAATGCCTCCGTGATACCCAATGTATCTTTCTTTAAAACCACGCATAAAAATATAACACTGCCGCTCGTTTACGAGCCGTGCCTCTGTATTATTGTGCAGGGCGAGAAAGATGTGGTGCTTGGAAAAGAGATCTATCGCTACGGCGCCTTGGAATTTCTGGTGGCTTCCGTTCACTTGCCTATTGTTGGA
This sequence comes from Simiduia litorea, assembly GCF_042853465.1. Lineage (GTDB taxonomy): Bacteria > Pseudomonadota > Gammaproteobacteria > Pseudomonadales > Cellvibrionaceae > Simiduia > Simiduia litorea. Next base: position 1,777,553 of record NZ_AP031497.1, read on the forward strand.
ACTGTCACTCGGGCGTCTTTAGAAAAGCCGTATTTCGTTATTCAAATAGATATTGATTTTCAGAAAATGTCGGAGCTGATTGTGCGTATGGAGCGCCCAGCAACGGCTAACACGGCATCTGAATGCGGGCTTTTTATTGGTAAAGTGGATGGCGCCTTGTTGGAGAGCATTTATCGTCTGGTAGCACTGTTACAGACGCCCGACGATGTACCAGTGCTTGCGGAACATCGGTTGTTAGAGATTTATTACCGCCTATTACGCAGTGATTATCGTAATGCCATTGTACAAGCGGCGTTAAAGGGAAGCCCGATGCAGCGAGTATCCATTGCTATTGAAAAATTGAGGCGCGATTTTTGCCTACCGGTTGCTGTAGAAGATCTGGCCAAACTCGCCGGCATGAGCGTGTCATCGTTTCACGCGCATTTTAAAGCGGTGACCAACATGAGCCCACTGCAGTTTCAGAAGACGATTCGGCTGATGGAGGCAAGGCATTTTATGGTGGCTAATAATGCGGGGGCGGAGAGTGCTGCCTATCGAGTGGGCTATGAAAGTCCGTCGCAGTTTAACCGTGAGTATGCGCGCATGTTTGGCAGCCCGCCAGGGCGCGATATGAGCCGGCTGAGGCAATAGGTTATTGATTCAAACGGAATAGTAGATAACACTGGATTAGTCGGAGTGCGCAATAACGCGGTCAAACCCCACATTCAATAGGGTTTTAGTAGAGATGGATGAATCAAAACAAAAAATCGCCTTATTCATTGATGCCGATAATGCACCCGCGGGTAAGTTTGAAGATGTGCTGAGTGAAGTCGCTAAGTATGGTGTGGTTACCATTAGGCGGGCTTATGGCAACTGGAAATCACCCACACTGAAACCATGGGAAGATCTGTTGCACGAATATGCTATTCAACCGATTCAGCAATACGATCTCACCAAGGGTAAAAATGCCTCTGACATCGCTCTTGTTATCGATGCCATGGATGTGATGTACACCAAAAATATCGAGGTGATGTGTTTTGTCTCCTCAGATAGTGATTTCACCCCTATGGTTACGCGGGCGCTTGCCGAGGGTAAGGTGGTGCTGGGTTTTGGCGAGCGTAAAACGCCAGCGCCTTTCGTTAATGCTTGCTCAAAGTTTCTGTTTTTGGATCAAGAGCCCAAGCATGACGTGGTGTCCACCAAACCCAGTAATATTAAATCCGATACCAAGCTGATTAATTTACTGCGCCAAGCCATTGCAGCCACGGAGGAGGAGAGTGGCTGGTCGGCACTCGGCCCAGTGGGGTCACATATATCCAATAAAACTTCGTTTGATACCCGAAATTACGGCTACAAAAATCTAAGCAGCTTATTCAAGGCGATAGACTTGTTTGAACTCAAGCGCAGCGCCGGTAACTCTTATCTCGTGAGGGATGCGCGAAAAGGTAAATCAAGCTAGCCATTTAACTATTTAACTAGGATGAATCAAGGATAATCGATGTTGAAACAGGGTTATGTTATTGTTTTAGCGAGCATGCTATTTTTTGTGCTGGCTCTGGTATTTTACCCAAAGTATCCAGACGGTTATTGGATTGCGGCTAGTTTGTTTGTGATATTCGGCTCCGAATTTGTTTTTGGCTATTTAAAAAATCACCCCATAGCAGCTAATAGAATACAAGGGGTTTTCGCCCAGAGAGCTCTATCGTTAGCTGTATGTACCTCAATCGTTTGCGTCACTTGGGTTGTGTTAACCCGCCTGTAGATAGTGGCGTTATTCTACCTTGCGCTAGCGATTTTTAGTGAGTTAGCATTTTATGAATAGCAGGGCCACTACCGAGGGAGTGGCCTGCAGTTACAATTGTTACGACAGAATAAATTTCGATGATACGATCGACTTATCCATTCACTTCTGCATGCAGGCTAAGCCCGCTAATATTAAGAGCACATGTCGTTGCTTTTAAAATAGACTTGGATAACGAGGCCTATAGAAGCGATTGAACCCAGCGATAGGCTAAGGATACTACTGGATCATTGCCGCAATATGTTCTGGTATGTCAGACAAATCGGCTGGCACTGGGGGGAAAGTTGTTAGGTTTACTACCTGAACCCCAGTTTCACGGTCGGTGCAAACTAAAAATTCCACACTTTTTGCGCTTATAGCAACGCGTAAGCCATCGTCATCTTCGCGTAAACCATCATCAAACGCATCGGCTATGCTGCGTAACGAAAAACGAATAATGTGGTCAATGTTGAGTAGATCAAATTCTGCGACATGGTCACCGGCGGCAAGTACTGAACAGAAGCCAGGCGATGTTGAGACATTGACCACTGGCTGATTGTTTTGATCGAGAAAAATGCCATCAAAATTTTGGCTGCCTTCGGTGTTAGGTGGGCTGACGTTAAAAAATGGTGCGCCATCGGTAGATCCATCATTATCCTGTTTTTCGCCCAGCACACCAAAAATCAACACATCAACACCTTCGCCACCATCGAAGAAGTCACTACCATCACCCGGTGACCAAATGAATACATCGTCACCGCCATTGCCAAAAGCGCGATCGCGATTGTCTGATCCGTTATTGTCGCCGTCTACACTGGAGGTAAAGTCTTCAGTGCCGCCTATGAGAATGTCGTTATCACTGTGACCAATGAGTAGGTCCACACCCAGCCCGCCGATTAAAATACTAGGGCCAGTGTTCGGTGCGTACAAAACATCACCGGCACGCAAGCTTTGGTTGGGTGAGCCGCCGGGGCCTCCGGGGTTTAACGACAGTAAAGCAGAGGTTTTTTTATTACCATCGTTACCTTCAACTAGGGTAAATGTTGTCGTTTCAGGCACTGAGGTTGGCGATGAATTGTAGTCATCATCACAGCCGGTAAACAGCAGGCTTGCAGAAATTGCTATACAGGCCAGTAATTGTGTTTGGGAATTGATTGTCTTCATAAGAAATCCTAAGTAAATAATCCAATTAAGAAGTTAAGTGCGCCATCAGTTAATGATGTTGTACGCATTTGGAGGCAGGTCACCTGCAGACACTCGTTCAGCAGGTGATTGGCGCAGATCAAATACCTCTAGTTCTCCATTTCGTGATGCACATACTAAGAATTCGGTATTGGCTAAGTGAATCGCCACACGTAAACCGGTATCCAAACTGTCGGGATCGATATTGGGGTCGGCGGCTAATGCCTCGTCAAAAGCGTTGGCTGGGTTTCGTAAAATAAAGCGCACAAGGTGATCGATATTCAGTGCATCCATACCTTCGGTGCTACGGTCTACAATGTCACAAAATCCTGGGCCTAATACATTCACAACCGGTAAGCCGGTACTGGGCTCAATAAAAATACCATCGAAGTCTTGGCTGCCAGGTTGGTTCGGCGGGCTTACGTTGAAGAAGGGCGCGCCTTCGGCAATGTCCTCATTGTTACGGTTTTCACCCACCAGCCCGATGATTAAAACGTCTACACCTTCGCCACCATCGAAAAAGTCATTGCCATCACCAGGGGTCCAAATAAAAACGTCATCGCCTAGATTGCCAAAAGCACGATCGCGGTTAAATGGATTGAAATCTTCAGTGCCGCCGATGAGTACGTCATCGCCATCAAATCCGAATAACACATCAATGCCTAAACCACCAATAATCACATCGTTGTTGGGTGTGCCGTACAGTTGATCACCAAATTGTAAGCTCTGGTCGCCGCCGCCATTGGTTCCACGATTACCTGAATAGAGCTGATTAATGGCGTCGTTGGCCCCATTAACGCTACTGAGATCGGTGCCGGTAATAATGTCTGCATTAGCTAAGCTTGCGGTAGCGCAGAGTATTGCTGCGGTTAATAAAGAATACCGAGTATTCATAATTTTCCCTTTCGTTTGATGTGTTTTTGTATGGCTTAATGGCGCTGCCTATAGGCCGTTATTAGTTCTACGCGGCTATAGGGTAGAAAGTTGCGATATTTTTTAGGTTTATTTAATTCGCTAGGTGTAGGCTATGATGATCGTCTAGCTGCCTTTCAGATTCTCATTTTCTTTCAGAAAATCTTACTGAACTGCAACTTTTATTAGCCTTGCATCGTGGCCCTGTTGATCAGGAATTTTAGTTGCACAATGAAGACCGTTAACATGTTATGTTATGTTTTACTCGGCGGGGTGTCGATGTGATGCAATGGCTGAATACACGGTTTGTGCAGCATCAGGAAAATCTTGAAAGCGAAGATACTAGCCTCCGTGTTTTAATAATACCGAGTCGGGCTAGTCATTCCCTTGTTTCCAAGGGATAATGACCGGACCTTGTTTGGTGTTGTTACTAATGTCGGATTAACGTCGGAATTAACGTTGTTATAAGCGTTGTTATAAGCGTTGTTATTGATATTGTTATTCACGAAGTTGTTCACGTAGTTAGTCACGTAGTTAGTCACGTAGTTAGTCACGTAGTTAGTCACGTTGTTGTTTGGGTCATCTCGGATTGTCTGGCATGTCAACTCGCAAATTCTATCGCCGTGGTTCTATTCATCTGACAGCAGAGCAGGGCGCACCGGTTAGTTTCCTCGATATTCGACGGCAGTTCGATTTTCGCGGTATTAAAATTGGCGCCTGGGTGACGGAGGATGAAAAACAGCGAGCGGCGTCTCTATTTCATAATGCGCTGTGCGATCTCATGACCATTTTAGGTGGCAACGAGGTATTGATATCTTTGCGTGGCACCCTTGCCTTGCAATATGGCAGCGGTGGTGAGAAAGGGGTAAATGCCCATTATGAATTGGGTAGCCGCACTTTTGCTCTGGCCAAAAATGCCGGCCCTGGTAGCATGGCACACGAGTGGTTCCATGCCTTTGATCATTACATTGGCGACAAGTTGTTCGTTGAAAAGGCCCGCGATGATTTTGCTTCTTGTGCCTGGCTTAAAAAGGCGAGGGTGGTAAAACATGCGCTCAATGAAAAGCTCGAAACCTGTTATCGAGCCATCTTATTGGATGAGGCTGGTTTGAAGCCGAATGACTATGTTAAGCGCTCAAGAAAATACGATAAGAAAATAGGCGCTGACTATTTTGGCCTGCCAGAAGAGCTATGCGCCCGCGCTTTCGAGGCCTTCATTCAGGATGCAGCCATTAAAAATATGTTTCTAGTCAAAGGCACCGTTCAGTCTGAAGAGGCAAAACTAGGCTTGTACCCAGAAGGGGAGCACCGATTGCGAATTAATACCGCCTTTTTAGCTTACTTTAGCCATTTAGGTGCGGTGCTAAAACATCAGGCTGGTTAATTCTTCTCTTTGTATCGTTTCATTGAAAGAGTGTTTTGTACACCGTCAATGACTTACGTTTGTAGCCTTGAATGACGGGTGTTCAATAAAAGTCTGTGAGGTTATGACTAAATTGTTGCACGTCAACGGCAAATGTGTAGCCACGTAAATTATGTTATCCAATGGGGAGACCGGCTAATACCAGTTTCTTAGCGCTAAAGAATGCATGTTTTTATTCCGTATGCGTCTCAATTAATCAATGTATATGGCAGGTGTTACTAGTAAACTTTCGATATAATTTCTTGCTCTTTTACTTAAATAAGTAATAGGCGAGCTTTGATGTAGCGGTACCGTTTGGCTGGTGCTAGTTGCTAGGCCGATAAAAATAGGGGCTTATTATGGATAAGAAGTTTATTTTAACAAGTTTAGGTTATGCGATTCTGGGTTTGGCATTGGGTATATTTATGGCTGCTTCTCGCGATCATGGCCATCTTGTTACCCATACGCATATTTTACTTATCGGTTTTGTTGTTTCCTTTATCTATGGTCTATGTCACAAACTCTGGCTGAATAATATTGCTTCTAAATTGGCGGTTGTACAATTTTATCTTCATCAGCTGGGCACCCTAGGTGTGGTTATAGGGTTGTTTTTGTATTACGGACGGTTTTTTACTCTGGATGCAGTTGATCCTGTGCTTGCCGTTTCATCGATTGCGGTGCTCGGGGGTATGGTGTTGATGACAATTCTATTTATTCAATCAATGAAAACCTCCTAGCGCTTATTAGGGTTTACTTTTGGCGGATTATAATCGATCGACCCAAAAAAACGCCGCCTGATCTTGGCGGCGTTTTTTACCATGTTTTACCCCAGTTTAATCGTCTAAATCAAACCTATCGGCATTCATGACTTTCACCCAGGCTTTGATAAAGTCGTTCACAAATACTTTGGCTGCGTCTTCTGCAGCGTAAACTTCTGCCAGAGCGCGCAGTTGTGAGTTGGAGCCGAAAATTAAGTCTACCCGTGTTGCATTCCATTTGAGCTTGCCGGTTTTTCGGTCCCGGCCTTCAAACAGGTTTTTATCGTCGTTCGTTGCTGACCACTGGGTGCGCATGTCGAGCAAGTTTACGAAAAAGTCGTTGTTCAGGCTGCCGGGGTTATCGGTGAGTATACCGTGCTTGGTGTTGCCGACATTGGTTGCTAACGCGCGCATACCGCCAATGAGTACCGTCATTTCTGGTGCCGTGAGAGTGAGCAGTTGGGCGCGATCGAGCAGAAGCTCTTCCGCGCTAACGCTGTAATGACCTTTGAGGTAATTGCGGAAGCCGTCGGCAATCGGTTCGAGTACAGCAAAAGCGTCGACATCCGTTTGCGCCTGACTGGCATCGACGCGGCCCGCCGTGAAAGGTACTTTAACCTTGTGCCCTGCTTTGGCGGCGGCGGCTTCGATGGCTGCGCATCCACCCAGCACAATTAAATCTGCCAGCGATACCTGTTTATTGCTGGTTTGCGCTTTGTTGAAATCCCGTTGGATTTTTTCAAGGCTTTTTAGCACCTTCGCCAACTGATCGGGTTCATTTATGGGCCAGTCTTTTTGCGGTGCTAGGCGCAGCCGAGCGCCGTTGGCGCCACCGCGTTTGTCCGAGCCACGGAAAGTGCTAGCGGAAGCCCAGGCGACGTTAACCAGTTCGGCAGCGCTGAGCTTGGTAGCCAGAATTTTCTCTTTCAACAAGCTCGCGTCTTTAGCGCTGATGAGCTTGTGGTCTCGGCTCGGCAATGGGTCTTGCCAGAGCAGCGCTTCGACGGGAAAGTCGCTGCCGAGGTAGCGGCTGATGGGCCCCATGTCTCTATGGGTGAGTTTGTACCAGGCGCGGGCAAAGGCGTCGGCGAATTCCGCAGGGTTTTGGTGAAAATGTTTGGCAATTTTGCGGTATTCCGGATCGGCAATTAGGGCTAAATCCGTGGTGGCCATCATGGGCGCGTGGCGCCTATTGGGGTGGTGTGCATCTGGCACAGTATGTTTTGCTGCTGGGTCTTTTGGCGTCCATTGGTGCGCGCCTGCGGGGCTTTTAGTTAATGCCCATTCATAGCCAAATAAAGTATCGAAAAAGCTGTTGTCCCAGGTGATAGGGGTGGCTGTCCAAGCGCCTTCTAGGCCACTGGAGATGGTGTGTTCGCCCTTGCCGCTACCCATGTTGTTGCGCCAGCCTAAGCCTTGCTCTTCTATGGGCGCGGCTTCAGGCTCTGGCCCCTTATGGGACTCAGGCCCGGCGCCGTGGGTTTTACCGAAGGTGTGACCACCGGCGCAAAGTGCCACAGTCTCGTAATCGTTCATGGCCATGCGCGCGAAGGTCTCGCGAATGTCGCGCGCTGCCGCTGCTGGGTCGGGTTTACCATTGGGGCCTTCTGGATTGACATAAATCAGCCCCATTTGCACGGCGGCAAGGGGGTTTTCCAACTCTCGCTCGCCTGCATAGCGCTGGTCGTCTAGCCATTTTTTCTCGGAGCCCCAGTACACATCTTCTTCGGCCTCCCAAATATCCGCTCTGCCGCCAGCGAAACCGTAGGTTTTTAACCCCATGGACTCCAGAGCCACATTGCCGGTCAGAATCATCAAGTCTGCCCAGGAAATCTTGTTGCCGTATTTTTGCTTGATGGGCCACAGCAGGCGGCGCGCTTTATCGAGATTGACGTTATCTGGCCAGCTATTGAGCGGCGCGAAGCGCTGTGAGCCGGAGCCGGCACCGCCTCGACCATCGCCGGTGCGGTAGGTGCCGGCACTGTGCCAGGCCATGCGAATAAAGAATGGTCCGTAGTGACCATAGTCGGCCGGCCACCAGTCTTGGGAGTCGGTCATGAGTGCGGTGAGGTCCTTTTTCAGGGCTTTTAAGTTAAGTTTTTTAAACGCGTCTTTATAGCTAAAGGCTTCACCCAGTGGGTTGGATAGCGATGAATGCTGGTGCAGTATTTTCAGATTCAATTGGCTCGGCCACCAATCCACATTGGCTGTACCTATGCCTCCTGTTGTGGTGAGTGCGCCGTGCATGACGGGGCACTTGCCGGTGGCCTGCGTGTCAGTGTTGGTCATTGTAAACTCCCCTGTGTTGGTTGCAGTGTTGAATGCAAGCCCGCGGGCTCGAATCTTGGTGGGCGATGGATATACAGCTTACGCCTTCCCGTGGCTAAGCATAGTTAATGTTAATGGCGGAAAAATGTAGGTATTGAGCCCAATGATCATTGTCGTCGTTATTTGTCATCAAGGTGTGGCGAGCCTTGGATTAATTACAGCGTTTAACCTAGCCGGGTGTTTACGAGTAAATCGCTAATTTGGATGCTACCGATACCAATCACATTAAAAAGAGTGGTTTGAAAAGACACCCGTGATAGGTGTGAGCGGTGTTTATCAAGCGGCCGCGATACTGAGACAAAGTTGCTTAGCTTAGTCCTATTTTCATCAAATTTTCAGGTGCTATTAAGTCGGTCTCGGTTGGAACGTCGGTTCAAGTAAGTTGTTAAAACTTCTCATTAACAGTTTCTCGCTTAGCCAATCTTTGTGAGAACGAACACTATTTTTATCAAGCATATTTTCATGGCTGTGATCCAGTTGTCCACGAGCAGGCTTGTAACCTGTGGTTGCGGCCGCTAGTCTTTTGGCTCGCTCGACAATTAATATAGAAGGGTATGAAAAAATGAAAAAGCGACAACTAATGAGCTTCGTGAGTGCGGTAATGGTATCTGGGGTTGCCTTTGCCGAGCAGGCTATGCATCACGCGCCTGTGGCTGATGATGTGATAATAGCGCAGCGTGCAGCGCTGGCAAAAAATACCGCGGGCAAAGGTTTTGGCCCCCAATCACCGCGCGATATCGATACTAAGGCCGGTAGCAACGCGCGGCTTTTTGGTGCTGCACCTGCATCAACAGCAATGAATTTATGCAACATCCACTTTCATAAAAATGCCGAACACAAAGGCGGGCAATTTACCCAGTATGCCGGTAATGGCGATGGTAAAGGTTACCAGTCAGGCTATAAATACTCAGGTAAATTAACCGCGGCAGAATTAACACCAGTAGCCGTAGATGTGTGCCCTAGCGCGCACGGTGGTTTATTGTCTGGCGATACCATTGAGGTTCATTACGTATATTCCAGTGCACAAGTTAGCCCAGGGCCAACCTTAGGCGCTTGTTTAAGCGATGCTATTAAGAATCCGCAGCTGCGGGTAGAAACGCAAGTTTACGTGGTGGTAAATGATGCGAAAGCATTAGACTTCGGCAAGCTCACGAGACACGAGGTTAAGGGTGGTTTGCATCAGGCGACCATGATTCCAAATAATACCGGTAAGCCGATACAATATGCGGGCTCAACAACTGGCCCTGGTTACAACGAAAATGCCTCGCCGTTGCAAGTGACATGGCGAGTGCGCCCCAAGGTGGCAAAGGTGAATATTGCAACGGTAGGGCAGTGGTGCAAGGGTAATACGTTTAAAGAAGACCATGCCCACGGTGTACGAAATTTAGTGATTAACCCTGACTTATTGTCGAAAATTTAATGCTATGTTATTAAATTAGACGTTCGTTTTTTTAACGTTTTGTTGCAGTAGTCTTACTTTTCAACATGCTCCACTTTTTCCATTGGCCGGTTTTTACTGGCCATTTTTTTGCCGGTATTTTGGTGGCGGTTGTAGATGCATCTATGCTGGTGCGCTAGTCTTACTGTCATCATTAATGTGACGATGGCTTTTAATATTTGAACCCGTGTAGAGAAAACAATGCATTTTGTTGTGCAGTGTCAGACGCGACTAGGTGTTTTGATTGGCGAAGCAGGTAGGCATATTTTTCTGCTTTCAATACGACGCATTGTGGTTAATTACAGGGGTTGCAATTTTACCTGAAGCTCACAGATAAAAAGGATGACGTATTATGGCTTGTAGTAACACAGAGGCGGCGGCAAAGCACAGTGGTTTATGTACTATTCATTACCCCTATACACGCATCGCGCCAACCAACCAGGTTAGGGCGAGCCATCAACGGGATTGCACCTTGGGTAAGGCATTGGTGCCGGTGCAGGATATTGACCAGAGCCTTGGTTTCGAGGCCAGTATGGATCTCATCAGTTTGGAGGACTTCATGCGGGTGATGGACGACAATGCAAAATTTGGCACCTATTGCCCCGTGGGTAAGTCCGGCGGGCGGGCGCATTTTTGCGTCGACAAAGGCCGCAGAACGGTGGATGGTCGTCGCTTGGCGTGGCTTTGGGTCTTTCCGCAGGGGCAGGTGCGGCCAGCTCATAAGGTGCTGAGCGATAATCCCACGTTGATTTGGACCAAGCAGCAAATTATTGATGCGTATAAATCCGCAAACAATAAAACCCTGCCAATGTGGACGCGCCACGTGGATAAGCATTCAGAGTTGGCTATTACCTTTTGTTTGCCGTTTCCTGCCTAACTACGGACGGCGGCAGTTGTATCGCTTGCGCGCGCGAGCCGGGTTTTTAGCGCAGTATGGGTAGCTTAATTTCAATGTGTAAGCCTGAGGGTTGATTGTGCAGCGCGCGAATTTTGCCCTTGTGCAAGGCAATGGTGCGCTTAGCAATACTCAGCCCTAAGCCGACGCCGCCACGCATGCGATCGCGGGCTTCGTCGGTGCGATAAAAGGGCGCAAAAATTTCTTCCAGTTGTGCGCTACTAACACCTAAGCCTTGATCGCGCACATCGATGATCCAATCATCTTCACTTTGCTTGAGATTCACGTGAATGGTGGACTGCTCGGGTGTGTGGCGTAGGGCATTGCTTAAGATATTATCGAACACACCGAGTAAAATATTACCCCGGGTTGCTACCAGTGCGGGGTCCTGCCGTTTTGTCGTGAATTGCAGCGCCACTTGTTTTTTGGCAAATGTAGGTTGTAGCTCTTCTAAAATGTTTTTTAGCAGCGCCTCGACATCGATGGAATCTTCTAGCGGCCAAGGTTCTTGAGTGTTGATGGGGATGGATAATATATCGGAAATAATATTGTTCAGGTAATCGGCCGCAAGTCGGGCCTTATTGATATCTTCTGAGGCTTCACCCGTGGTTTTTTGTTGGGCGAGGCCTAAAGCGAATTGGAGCCGCATGAGCGGCGAGCGCAGCTCGTGGGATACATCCTTTATCAGCCGCTGCTGGGCTGTCATGGCGCTTTCTAAGCGCTCCGACATTTGATCGAAGTCGGCCGCCAAACTCCCTAATTCATCCTTCCTGTTGCCCATAATCGGGCCAACGCGGTAGTTGAGTTCACCAGCCGCAATTTTCTGCGTAGCGGTTTTGAGCGCTTCGATGGGGCGCGACAGATTGCGAGCTAAGAAAAAGCAAAGCGTACCGCTGATAAGAATGGCGATTAATAAAATCGGCCAGAAATTCATCAGGAATAATTGTAAAAAGATATTCTTTTTATCGTCTGGCGATAGCACAACGAGCCGAATGGTGCTGCCGTCTTGTAGTTGTATTAGGCGCCCGAAATATTGTCGGTGATCGCGCTCTAAGCGCTTGAAGGGCCGGCGTTGATCTAATTTCTCTGCCAACATGCTAACGGCTTTGGGGGGCGTGCGGTCGAGCAGCTCTTGGCCCTGTGCATTGACGGCAAAGATGGATCTTTGCATCCAGAAGGGCATGGATTTTAACTGTTGGATAAATTCGGGCTGTGTACTGTTAACCGCGTCGCGGGTTGCGATTTGCAATAGCCGCATGGCTTGTGGGTCTTGATTGAATAGCCGTGATTTGGGCGGGCGAGGAAAACCGTTAGGCTCCATCTCATGGATGACGAGGGCGGTGCCTACCACAATCAGCGTGGTGGCAAGCCAGAAACCTAAAAACGCACGCCAAAATAATTTGATCATTGGTAGGACTCAACCGTGAGCATGTAACCTGCACCGCGAATATTAATGATCAAATCTTTGTGACCACCGAGCTGTTGAATTTTTTTGCGAATATTACTCACATGGACATCAATAGAGCGATCATAAGCGGTAAGTTTGCGCCCTAGCGCTTGCTCGGTAAGTGTGTCTTTAGAGAGCACGTCGCCAGCGCTGTTAACGAGTAGTTCTAGCACGGTGTACTCGGCGCCGGTTAGGTCCAGTTTGGTTTCGCCAAAGAGTGCACTCCTATTGCCTGGCATCAGCGTTAGCTCACCCACTTGTAGCGTTGACTTGGTGTTGTTGTTCGTTTGCGCCGCTTGCTTATGTGTGGCTTCGCTGCGACGCAGAATGGCGCGAATTCGAGCCAGGAGCTCGCGCGGGTTGCAGGGTTTAGCGAGGTAGTCATCAGCACCCAGTTCAAGACCGAGAATACGATCTACTGGGTCGCCTTTTGCAGTGAGCATTAAGATCGGGGTGCTGTTGAAACCGCCTAGTTTTTTTAACAATTCCATGCCGGTCATCTCCGGCATCATCACGTCCAGCACCATGAGTGAGTAACTGTTCTTTGCCAATGCCTCAGCGGCTTCGAGGCCGGTGTGACGCACGCTAACCTGGTAGCCTTCGGCGCGCAGGTAACTTGCCAAAAGATCGCAGAGTTCTTGGTCGTCGTCGACCAGTAGCAGTGAGTGCATAAAGGTTTCTCGTGTTGGGGTTGGGTGTATTTTGCGGCTTCTTAGCGCCAATGTGCAGAGGCATTACGCTTCTTAACAGAATTTAACGGCCGTTTGCACCTGTTTACCGGGCGCGAGCCTATTATAGACCTGTGCCCAAACGCGAGTTCAGTATTGAGATAGGCCGATATTGAAGCAGCTCAATACTGAAACCGCCGAACGGGCCGCAGCGAAAAACTCAGGTCAATGATGCCATTTTTAGTCGAGAAGGAAGAGTCTATGAAATCGTTTACATCCTTAGTAAAGCCCGCGTGCGCAATTATTCTGACACTTGGCATGATCTCTCCTCTGGTCGTGTTTGCGAAAGATAGTCACTGTAACGCTCGTCCTCATCACATGGGCGCGCAGCCCCAGCAGTTTAAGAAGTTAGCCAAAAAGCTCGATTTATCTGACCAGCAAAAGGAGCAAGTACAGGCGTTGGTTGAGCAGGTGAAGTCGGCGCGCGAAGCCGATAAAGGTAAGGTAAAGGCGCAGCGCGATGCCTTCCGAAATTTAGTTGAGTCAAATGCCAGTGAAGCTGAGCTTAAAGCACAAGCCGATCAAATGGCGGCAGGTATGAGCGAGCATATGGTACGAGCCAGCGTAAATATGCGCGCGTTTAGGGCCATATTAACGCCTGAGCAGTTGGCTAAGATGGATGCGATGAAAGCCGAGCGCGACGCCAAGCGCGATGCCAAACGCAAGCAAGCCGAAGAGAAGCGGGGTGAGAAGGAGTAATATTTAGCTACAAGGCGGTTGGCCGCCCCCAACAAACTACAAGCTAGATCCGCCACTGTGTAGGGGCTGATCCGATAAAACAAAAAAGGGGCCTGTGTGGCCCCTTTTTTGTTTGTTATGCCTGCGTTAAGCGTCTTCGGCGTCTTTTAGCGGTGGTCTTTTTTTTGCGAGAGTCGGTGGAGCGAAACCGTCGCCTAGGTCTGGCCCTTTCGCAGGTGTGCGACGCTTGCCGACATTTTTCTGATCCCGGTCGCGAACTTTCACTTTATTGTCTTTGTCCTTTTTCTTCGCGGCCCGTTCTTGTGAAGCTTTGCGGTCAGCTTTTTTCGGACCTGCCGCTTTACCAGAGGACTTCACTTTTTCTGGACCTTTATAGCGTGACTCGAAACCGGGAATGGTGATGATCTCGAAGCTCGTGCCTAAGTAGCGTTCAACCCCAGCTTTTAAGTTCCATTCTTGCGGGGTGATAAAGCTAATGGCATGGCCTTCGGCGCCGGCGCGGCCGGTGCGACCGATACGGTGGGTGTAGTCGTCGCCATTGCGCGCCATATCGAAGTTAATTACCAGCTCAATACCGCCAATATCTAAACCGCGCGCGGCAACATCGGTGGCCACCAAGACTTTAACGTGGCCCTTGCGCATGAGCTCCATGACTTTGTTGCGATCTTCCTGCGCCATGTCGCCATGTATTGCGCCGGTTTTAATATCTTGGGCGCGCAAAAATTGACACAGGTGATCTACTTGAACGCGGGTGTTGGTGAATACCAGCGCCTGCTCGTAGGGCACTGTGCGCAACAATTGGGTAATGGTTTTTTGTTTGTGATTTTGACCGTCGCTTAACACCACTTGCTGGTGAATGTTGGCTTGGGTTTGCCGGCCTGTGGACAGGCTAATTTTTTCTGGTTTATGGGTGAGCTCGCCCGCCAGTGTACCCACGCCTGCGTGCGATAGGGTGGCGGAGAATAACCAGGTATTGCGCGCTTTGGTGAGCTTGTTGGTAATGGCCACCATGTCATCGTGAAAGCCCATGTCTAGCATCCGGTCTGCTTCATCCAAAATAAGCACGCGCAGTTTATCCATGGCGGGCAAGTTGCGATTGAAGTGCTCGAGTAAGCGGCCGGGGGTGGCAATGATAATTTCTGGGTCTTTGCGCAACTGTGCCGCTTGGAATTTGTAGTCGTCGCCACCGCTGATAATGCCTACGCGCAATTTGGTGAACTTGAGAATCAACTTGGTTTCGGCCAACAGTTGCTTGGCCAGTTCGCGTGTAGGCGCGAGGATTAAGGCTAGGGTGCCTGCATTGCTGGTCGGCTCGGTTAAAATTCGCTGCACCAGCGGCAGTAAAAAAGCCAGCGTTTTACCGCTGCCGGTTTCAGACATAACCAGTAGGTCTTTGCCGCTAAGGGCGGTGTCGTAGACGGCCTTTTGCACGTCCGTCGGCTCGGTAATGGTCTGGGCATCCAATGCCTTAATTAAGCGTTCATCCAGACCCAGTGTTTTAAACACGGCAAATCCTCAAGCAGAGTGGCAAAAAGGGCGGCAGTATACCCGATTGCGGGGCGCTTGCCCCGCTTCATCGCATCGGGCTGACAGGGTTTTACCGCCTAATCGCGATGTTCGTTGAATTGTAGTTCGGCCAAACGCTTGTACAGCGGCGATTGTTGCAAAAGCTCTTTGTGGGTGCCGGTGGCCACCACTTGGCCTTGGTCCATCACCACAATGCGATCGGCATGTAATACCGTGGCTAGTCGGTGGGCGATGATGAGGGTGGTGCGGTTTTGCATCAGTTTATCGAGGGCATCTTGGACGTTGCGCTCGCTCTCTGTGTCGAGCGCGCTGGTGGCTTCGTCGAGCAACAGAATACCCGGATTTTTCAGAATGGCGCGCGCAATGGCCACCCGTTGGCGCTGACCGCCCGACAGTCGAACACCTTGTTCGCCTAGGTTACTGCCATAGCCATCGGGCAGCTTGGTGATGAAGTCGTGGGCATAGGCGCCTTCGCTGGCGGCGCGTATTTCTGCTTCGCTGGCATCCGGGTTGCCGTAGGCGATGTTGTAGCGCACGTCGGCGGTAAACAGGGCGGGTTGCTGGGGCACCAATGCCATGTGTTTGCGCAAGGCATTGGGTGTGAGCTGGCGTATATCGGTGTCTGCCAAGCGAATCTGACCGCTCTGCGGGTCGTAAAAGCGCAGCAGCATTTCAAATACCGTGGATTTACCGGCGCCGGAAGGTCCCACTAAGGCAATGATTTCGCCCGCCTTAATGTCGAGTGAGAAGTCTTTCAGCGCGAATACATCGGGCCGCGAGGGGTAGCTAAAGCTCACTTGCTCGAAGCAAATGGCCGGCGGTTGCTCGGCAATAGTCACGGGCTCGGCCGGTGCGGTGATTAACGACGGCGCTGAGAGCAGCTCCAATAACCGCTCGGTGGCGCCAGCAGCTCGCTGTAAGTCGCCATAGACCTCCGAGATGGTAGCGACTGCCGAGGCCACCATGATGGCGTAAAACACGAATGCGCCCAGCTCACCGCCGGTCATCCGGCCTTCCAATACATCGGTACCGCCGACCCAGAGCATGGTTGATAAGGCGCCAAACACCATGACAATCACGGCGGCGATTAACACTGAGCGCTGTATAACCCGCGATTTGGCAATGTTAAACGCGGTTTCTACTTCGCGGGCGAAGGCCTTTTGTTCGGTTTCTTCGCGCGTGTAGCTCTGCACGGTTTTAATTTGGCGAATGATTTCACCCGCGTAGGTGCCCACGTCGGCAATAGAATCTTGGCTTTGGCGCGAGAGCGTGCGCACTTTTCGGCCGAAATAGAGCAGCGGCACAATGACCAAGGGCACGCAGAGCATCACCATGGCGGTGAGTTTTAAGTTGGTGATCAGCAATAAGATGAGCGCACCGGTAAAGGTGAGGCTGGAGCGCAGAGCCATCGACAGGGATGAGCCGATAATCGTTTGTAGCAGTGTGGTATCGGTGGTGAGGCGGGACATGATCTCGCCACTTTTGTTGGTTTCAAAGTAGCTCGGGTGCAAGTGCACTAGGTGGTCGAATACGTTGGTGCGAATGTCGGCGGTGACGCGCTCGCCCAGCCAGGAAACCAAATAAAAGCGTGCAAAGGTGCCAATGGCCATAAGGGCGGTAATGGCGAAGATGAACATCACGGCTTGGTTCAGCTGGGCAGCAGAGGCACCCACAAAGCCTTCATCGATTAACAACTTAACGCCTTGGCCCAGCACTAGGGTTGTACCAGCGGTAAATACCAGTGCAATGGCAGCGCCTATTAAGGTCCAGCCATAGGGTTTTAGAAAGGGCCAAAGATCCAACAGGATGCTGAGGTCTTTTTTGGTTTTTGGCTTCTCTGGGGCTAGGTCTCGCTTTGTTTCCGCGCCGGTGCTCTCAGTCTCGGTGTCGGTTGTATCTGATATTACATCGTCAATGGGGCTGGCGTCCGGCGTTGTGCTGGTCATAGCGATACCTTGGAGGGATGGGCCGCGCTGGCGCTAAAGGCCAACACCTCTGTGCTGCTTAACTACCAAGATGGAGGCCAATTGCGTAATTACAAGGCGATGTGTTGCGCCTAGCGGATTGTTTCACCGGCGCTGAGCTGTGCCCGTAACGCCGGTATCTCGCTAAAAAACGCCGCGTCTAATTGCGCTTCTTCGCGCAAGGTTTTAATGCGGTTGAAAAACACCTGAGCGCCGGGGTAATGGCGTTTTAGGTGTGCGAGCCATTGTTTCAGTCGGTCGCCGAGGTACTTTTTCGGGAATAGGCTCTTGCCTGCTTGATAGTGCCCGAACAAAAGCTGCAGCACTTGTGGCCAGGTTAAGGGCTGGTAGGTTAGGTGATTGACATGGGCTTTAATTTGCGCGGCGAGGTCTGGGCAAGACAAGAGGCCGCGGCCGAGCATCACGTCTTCGCAGCCACTTTCGGCCCGGGCGCGCAGGTAGTCGGCAACAGACCAGATATCGCCGTTTACCACCACGGGAATAGCCAGTGCGGCATTGATGTGGCCGACACAGTCCCAGTAAGCCGGTGGCTTATAGCCGTCCACTTTGCTTCGCGCGTGTACGGTAAGCCGGTTGGCGCCGGCGTCAGCGGCCGCTTGGGCAATCTCAAGATATCGGCTGCGGTCGTTAAAGCCCAAGCGAATTTTGGCGCTTACCGGGGTCGTCTCAGGGACGGCCGCGCGCATGGCCTTTACGATGTTGTAAATACGCTCGGGGGTTTGTAGTAAACAGGCGCCGCCGTCGTGCCGATTGACGGTTTTTGCCGGGCAGCCAAAATTAATGTCGATAGCAGCCGCGCCCATGCTTGCGGCACGGGCGCCACTAAAAGCCAGTAACTCCGGGTTGCCACCGAGTAATTGCACCGCTACGGGTGTGCCGCTGGGGGTGCGCGCTATCTGATTGGGTGCTAGGTTTAACAACTCTGGGCACAAGCGGGTGAAGACCCTCGGTGGTAGGCGTGTGTCGGTGACGCGAATAAATTCCGTTACACAGCTATCAATGCCCCCTAAGCTAGTGAGAAGATCTCGGAGTTGGTAATCCACAACGCCTTCCATGGGTGCAAGTACAATAAGCGGCATGAGTTCTCGTCGATAGCAATGAGGCGGGCTGGCATCTTATCTAAACTTGCCTGTGGCGCCAAAAGTTACTGTTCATTTCGTCGTTTTGGCTCAATTTGGTTTCCCTTGTTACGGAACTTTGAAGATTCGGTAGAAATTTGGTCAAATGGCCCCCGCTCAGCAGCGTTGAGTTGCGCAAGTTACCACTTATAGAGACACAAGCATGCAAGAAGAGATTATTCAGCAAGGCGTCGATCTCATGCTTTACGGCATGGGCACCGTTTTCACGTTTCTGACCTTGTTGGTCATCATCACGGGTATTATGTCGGGTTTGGTGACGCGCTTTTTCCCGGAGGCGGAAAAGCCTGTGGCGCCAGCACCAGTACCTGTTGGTCAAGTTGATGCACGCACCTTAGCGGTTATCAAGGCTGCTATCGAGCAACACCGCAAGCGTTAACACTGTTGTTTTAGCAATACCTTCTGCCTCTGGCCCTTGGCGCCGAGCAGAAACTTCGGGCTGATCTAGCCGCTGAAGCTAGACGCTACGTACACATTACTTAAAGGGTTTTCCCATGACAGCCAGTAACAAAAAGCTTGGCATTACCGATGTGGTTCTGCGCGATGCGCACCAATCGCTGTTTGCCACCCGTCTCCGTATTGACGACATGCTGCCTATTGCAGCGAAGCTCGACCAAGTCGGCTTTTGGTCGTTAGAAACCTGGGGTGGTGCAACCTTTGACGCTTGTATTCGTTACTTAGGCGAAGATCCATGGGATCGCCTGCGCGAATTGAAAAAGGCTATGCCTAATACGCCGCAGCAAATGTTGTTCCGCGGCCAAAACATTCTCGGCTACCGTCACTATGCTGACGATGTGGTGGAGAAATTTGTCGAGCGCGCCGCACACAATGGTATGGACGTGTTCCGCGTGTTCGACGCCATGAACGATGTGCGCAATTTGCAAACGGCACTGCGGGCTGTGAAGAATGTTGGCAAGCATGCACAGGGCACCATTTCTTATACCGTAAGCCCAGTGCACACCTTAGCGATGTGGGTGGACATGGGGCGCAAGCTACAAGATATGGGGGCCGACTCCATTGCCATCAAAGATATGGCCGGTTTGCTTCGCCCTTATGAAGGCTACGAGCTGGTTAAACAATTGAAAGCCGCTTGCGACATTCCTGTGCATTTGCATTGTCACGCCACCACCGGGCTTTCTACAGCGACAATTTTGAAGTGCGTCGAGGCGGGTATCGATAACGTCGATACGGCCATCTCTTCGATGTCGATGACCTACGGCCACAGCCCAACGGAATCGGTCGTGGCGATTCTAGAGGGCACCGGCAGAGATACCGGCCTGGACATTAACCTGCTGGAAGATATTTCGAGTTACTTCCGCGAGGTGCGGAAAAAGTATGCCAAGTTTGAAGGTTCACTGCGCGGTGTCGACAGCCGAATTTTAGTGGCGCAAGTCCCCGGTGGCATGCTTACTAATATGGAAAGTCAGCTGCGCGATCAGGGCGCTATTGATAAGTTTGATCAAGTGCTGGCCGAAATTCCCAAGGTGCGCGAAGACTTAGGTTTTCTACCGCTGGTAACGCCCACGTCGCAAATTGTTGGCACCCAGGCGGTGTTAAACATCTTAACTGGCGAGCGCTACAAGTCGATTTCGAAAGAAACGCAGGGCGTCTTAAAAGGTGAATACGGTGCAACGCCGGCGCCGGTCAATAAAGAATTGCAAGCGCGCGTGCTCGATGGTGGCGCAGCCATTACTTGTCGTCCAGCGGACTTGATTAAACCGGAGATGGACAAGCTGGTCGCCGAGTTGCGCGACATTGCCAAAGAGAAGGGTATTGCGCTCGCTCAGGGCGATAACGAAGTTGACGACGTTTTAACTTACGCGCTGTTTACGCAGATTGGCCTGAAATTTTTACAAAATCGCGGCGACGCATCGGCCTTTGAACCTGCACCAACGGGCAAAGAAAGTACCGTGGTTAGCAATGACAAAGGCGAAGAAATTTACACCGTGACGGTGGAAGGTAAGCAGTACACGGTGAGCGTGGCTAACGGCGGCGATATCACTGGTATTGCAGCGCCAGGTGCCGGCGCTGCCGCGCCCGCTACCGGTGCGCCAGTATCTGGCGGCGAACCAGTGCCTGCGCCTTTGGCCGGTAATATTTTCCGCGTATTGGTCAAGCCCGGGCAGCAAGTGCAAGAGGGCACGGTGATTATTATTTTGGAAGCCATGAAAATGGAAACCGAAATCAGTGCGCCCAAGGCCGGTGTTATTGGTGACATTCAAGTCAAAGAGGGCGACTCAGTTGCCGTCGGCGATAACTTGTTAAGTATCGCTTAGGAGCATTGAGTCGTGGATGGAATACTAACGCTCTGGCGTGATTCGGGTGTCTACCATATGCAATCAGGTCAATTGATCATGATTGCCGTAGGTGTGATGTTGTTGTTTTTAGCGGTGCGCAAAGGTTTTGAACCGCTGCTGCTGGTGCCCATTGGTTTCGGTGGCATTCTGGCCAACATTCCCGGTGCGGGCCTAGCCATGTCGGCGGTGGAAAACGCAATCTATTTTGCCAAGCCAGAAGTCATGGCCGGCATTGCGCAAGTGATGGGTGTGGTTTATGAGTCGCCGCATCAGTTGCTCGAAGCTTACCACCAGGCTGGCGCTGCGGCTCACGTAGCGGCTATTCAGGTGGCCAACGATGCTAACTATTTTGATGGCATGTTGTATATGTTTTACAACGTTTCCATTGCCAGCGGTGTTGCGCCTTTGCTGATTTTTATGGGAGTGGGGGCGATGACAGATTTTGGTCCGCTCCTAGCAAACCCGCGCACGTTGTTTTTAGGTGCGGCAGCACAGTTTGGCATTTTCGCCACGGTGTTAGGCGCGGTGGGATTGTCGGCCTTGGGGGTGATGGACTTCACCATTCAGGAGGCTGCCGCTATCGGTATTATCGGTGGCGCTGATGGCCCTACAGCGATTTATGTGACCAGTATGTTAGCACCGGATTTGTTGGGTGCTATTGCGGTGGCAGCCTATTCCTATATGGCGCTGGTTCCCTTAATTCAGCCTCCGATCATGCGCGCGTTAACCACGGTGGAAGAACGCAAAATTAAGATGGTGCAATTGCGCGCGGTGTCCCGTCGCGAGAAAATTGTTTTTCCCATTGCATTGGTAATACTGGTGGCATTGCTGTTGCCATCGGCGGCGCCTTTGTTGGGCATGTTCTGTTTGGGTAATCTGATGCGCGAGTGCGGCGTGGTCGAGCGCCTAAGCGATACAGCGCAAAATGCCTTGATTAACATCGTGACCATATTCTTGGGTTTGTCCGTTGGTTCTAAGCTCGCGGCGGATAAATTCTTAGATCCAAAAACTATGGGCATTTTAATCCTCGGTATTATTGCATTCTGTATCGGTACCGCTGCGGGCGTGCTGATGGCGAAGTTGATGAATCGCTTTAGTAAGATGCCAATCAACCCATTGATTGGTTCGGCCGGCGTTTCTGCAGTGCCTATGGCGGCGAGGGTTTCCAACAAAATTGGTTTAGAGGCGAACCCACAAAACTTCTTGCTGATGCATGCGATGGGCCCAAATGTGGCCGGCGTTATTGGTTCAGCCGTTGCTGCGGGGGTTATGATCTCGATGGTTTCAGGGATGTAGCTGGATCGAAGAAGGTCAGGGTTTGCACTGAGCCAACATAAAAAAGCCCGCATTAGCGGGCTTTTTTATGTCTATAAACCTGATCGGGTGCTTCGAAAATCAGTGCTCCTCTCGGGCGAATGCCAGAGAAAAAGCCTTCGGGCCAACGTTGACAGCAGCCGTTGCCGACATCATCGACAGCATGGTTTTTACGCCTTTTTGTTTAGCGAAGGCTCTGAATGCTACAAGGTCGGGGTTGCTCTGGATGTCTTCCAATAGTCCGCCATAGCTCATCACGATGGTGTCAGTGGCTAAGCCAGATAGAATTGAGCTCTTTGCGTGTTCGAAGAGATCCTTGAGTGCACCTTGGTAGCCCTTACTCTTTTTAAAAGCGTGGGTTTCGCCGTTGTGTAGCTCGATCACTGGGTTAATACCAAAGGTTTCCGCGAGCTTGTAGGAAAGCCAGCTGATTTTATGGTCGCCTTTGCGCAGGTTGCGGCGCTCGCGCATATAAGAAAGGTCGAAGGGCACTATGTAGCCGTAGACCTTGTCGCGCAAGGTGTTGATACGGGCGATGGCTTTAGCTTGTGTTTCGCGCTTTTCATGAATGAGTTTGGCAAATTCGGCAACCAATACCGCGTGACCGCTAAACATCGAGTAGCTGTCTAGCATGCGAATACGGAAGGGCGTTGGGCGCTGGCTTTTATCGCGAAACTTGGGTTCGTTAATCATCGCCGCTTCAGTGACACGATTATAGACTTGGCTTTTGCGACTGTTGATGGTGATCACGTTGACGCGATCGTACTTGGGCAAAAAGTGCTTTTCAAAAATCTGCGTGACATCGTCAACAGAAAGAGGCTCTGATTGCGCCGTGTTGTAGCGGCTGCGCGAGTGGTCACGGTAAAAGTCTGCCATCGCTATGGTGTTGCGGTCATCTTGGTAGGTGCCGTCGGCGTGATGGATATAAATCGGCAAAATTTCTATGCCGTGTTTGCAAATAAACTCTGGCGATAAATCACAACTTGAGTCAACTGCAATTCCGATGCGGTTAGAGCTTGAATTTTCCATGACAACCTCGCTTTCCATAATATGATGTCACTATAGAATTAAAGGCTGGGTAGCGGTATCAGCGCTTTCATCGATTTTCTGACAGGAAAACACAGCAGTGTTTGTACGTTTTGGCTTACAGACGTGTCGTCAATAACAGCATTGATGGTTATTGAGCCCTTTCGTGCAGGCAAATTTCTAAGGTAGCTAAGCCCGAGCTGGCTATTAATTGCTGACTGAAAACGGGGCCTTGGGCCAAATGTTCGATCTTGTGATTTAAACCGGAGACGGTGGTGGGGCGGCTCAAGTCTAAATTGATGCCGATATCCACTAAGCCAGGCTTTGCCGCGCCGGTTACCATGTTGGTGATTTCGCCCACAAGATCGCACAACTCATCATCGAGGTTTAGGTGTTCTTCGCCCAGCATTCGTTGAAAAATGTCGAGAATCAGCTCGCGCGAAAAGCTAATAGCCATGCTGCCGGACATGGAGTCGCTATCCAGTGCAATCAGGCCTGATACGGCGCCACTGGCGATGGCATTACTCTTTACGGATTTAGGGCCTGGATTGGTTTCCAATTGCGCCATGGTTAAAAGCACTTGCTCGAGTGCGTTGTAAAATGGCTGAATCAACGTACTATTCATTCACGCAGAACCACTTATCAGCTGACAGGTTGATCCAGTATAGGAATGATTAGGCCCGATACGCGGTTGCACAGGGGATTTTTCACAGAACAATAAGTTCTATAGACTAAAGCTAGATATAGCATTTTTAAGAGGGATAGGGATTATGTACTTCAATAAAGCGGTAACGTTCATCGCCTGTTTGGCTGCGGTGTTTATGAGTGCGCAAGTCCAAGCGCACGATAAAGGTCCAGAGGTGACGATTGATGCGGTTCCAGTGGCTGATGGTATTTTTATGCTAACGGGGTCGGGCGGTAATTTAGGCCTTAGTGTGGGCGAGGATGGTGCTTTTTTAATCGACGATCAATTTGCACCTTTAACTGAGCAGATCCAAGCTAAAATTGCGACCTTGTCAGATAAACCGGTTAAGTTTTTGATTAATACCCATTGGCATTTTGATCACACAGGTGGCAATGAGAATTTTGCCAGGCGCGATGCCATTATCGTTGCTCATCACAATGTGCGCACCCGCCTCGAAGCTGGTGGTGTGATTGAAGCGTTTAAAAAGGAAGTTCCGCCCGCGCCGCGTGTTGCGCTACCAGTAATCACTTTTGAAGAGTCTTTGAGTTTCCACTTTAATGGCGAAACCATTAACGTGGAACACCCAAAAGCAGCCCATACCGACGGCGACGCCATTGTGTTTTTTGACAAGGCTAACGTGGTTCACATGGGCGATACCTATTTTAATGGCTTCTATCCTTTTATTGATGCGAGCAGTGGCGGCAACGTATTGGGCGTTATTCAGGCTGTCGATAATGTGCTTAAAAAAATTGATGCCAAAACTAAAATTATTCCTGGCCATGGTAAGTTAAGTAATAAAGCGGAATTGCAGGCCTACCATGATATGTTGTCGACCGTTTATGCCGATGTGAAAAAGCTGAAGGCAAAGGGCTTATCTGTGGAAGCGGTAGTTGCGGCTAAGCCTACGGCTAAGTTTGACGCCAAGTGGGGTGCCGGCTTTCTGGCCCCTGACGTTTGGGTAGCCTTGGTGTATGGGGCTATTTAATGCGTATTTTTGAAACGAAAACAGCGCCCAATGCCCGCCGAGTGCGCATGTTTTTGGCGGAGAAACGGCTGTTACCCGACGTTGAATTTGTCCAGGTTGATATTCAATCCGGCGAAAATTTAACTGACGCTTATAAACAAAAAAATGTCACCACAAAAATCCCAGTGCTCGAGCTAGACGACGGCACCTATATCGGCGAGTCGATGGCTATTTGTCGTTATTTTGAAGCGCTGCACCCAGAGCCCTGTCTGTTTGGGCAGACGCCCAAACAGCAGGCCACGATTGAGATGTGGCAGCGCCGTGCGGAGTTTCATTTGTTGTTGCCAGTAGGCATGTGTTTTCAGCATACCACCGGCTACTTCAAGGACCGAATGAAACCCGTGGCGGAATATGGCGAAGACTGTGGTCGTCAAGCCTTGGCGTTTATGGAGAGCTTGAATGGACACTTGGCCAGTTCGGCGTATCTTGCTGGTGATCAGTTTTCTGTAGCTGATATCACGGCCTTATGCGCCGTGGATTTTGCCCGTGTGGTGAAGTTACGGCCGGCGCCTGAATGGCAGCATCTGCAGCGTTGGTATCAAGCTGTAAGTGCGCGCCCGAGTGCCAGCTGCTAGCTAAGCCGGTTCAACGTTGACCACCCGGCGGCAGTTGTTCTCGTCGCTTAAGTGAAAGATCCGCCAGAAGTTGGTTGCTCCGGCCCAAGTCGGTCGACAGGCAAGTTGCTAGTTGACCGCGAGGACTGTCTTGTAACTCTTGAAAGCTGACGCCTTCCATGCTTAATCAACGCCTTAATATTCAGGTTGTTTTAGTTCCAGTTGAGATGCGAATACTGAGCAAGAATGGCCGTGGTGAAATGGATGGGCCGTACGCGATAAGCGTCAGCATGGGTTGGATTTTCATGTCGGTCTTGTGCTGCAACATGCCTATAGTCTGATGCCAATCGAAGATTAAAAGATTGAGCTTTTAGTCGGTGCTGGAGACGCTCGATTTTCGACAGCGCATTATTCTTTTTTACGTCATTAATATACATAGTGATGTGCACCTTAGGTTAGGTGCACGCTCTTGCTTTGTGTGTCGTTATATTGCATTGGCTGATGCTTTTCTAGTAACGCTTTTGTCACTTTATTTCGCGGATTTTTTTATTGGGAAATTCCTAGCGGAAGAGAGTCAGCTACGAAGTTCACAGGTTGCTGGGTAGTGCCTCGCTGGCGCCGAAGAGTTCTTCTGCGGCGGCTTTTAAGTCGCCCTGTTGTGGCGTTAAATCATCGAGTACTCGCAGCAGTAAGTTCTTCAGGTGCAGGAGCTGGTTGTCGATTTGATCGTACATAACACCTACCTCCAACAGCTGTTCTAACTCATCGGGCTTTGGCGAGACGGTCATTTCTATCAGCCATGCTTTGTGCTCTTCTTGCAGTAATCCGGCGCGCACAATCGATATCGCTAGACGGCCTAGCATGGACGCTATTGAACGGTTAAGTGGATGTTTTGTGCTGGTAATTACTTTGCGCGCAAGTGTTCGAATAGCCTCAAAATAGGGTTGAATCTGCTGGTGGCGGTTTAATAGCGCTTGCGCGTCGGCGCCTCGAGTCGGTGGCTGTTGCGGCTTTGGGTATTTTTGAAACAAAATGGCGGTGGCTTTAAAGACGGCTTCAAAGTGCAAATGGTCATTCAGTTTTAGAGCAGCCAATATCATGCGATGTGTATGTTGGTCGTAGCCAGCATAGGCCTTATAGCTGGTCACTATGTCGTCGGCTATGCCGATAATTTGCGAGCTAATACTAAGCTCATCGCCAAATTTTTGATGTGGGTAGCCGGTGCCATCGGTGCGCTCGTGATGATCAATAACGGCCGCGGCCACTTCCTTTGGTAGGTCGGCGACCGAGTCTAAAAATCGCTTCGCAATAATGGGGTGTGCCAGTAGAGAGTGCCATTGGGTGCGGGTAAAATCTTGCTTTTTGTGGGCAAGTTCGTTGGGTATGTAAAGAAATCCACAATCGTGGGTTAATGCCGCCATAAAAATGATTTGCTGCTCTCGCTCCGAGCGCTTCATTTGCATCGCGATGGCAAGGCTTGCCAGCGCGGTAAAGACACTATCGTTGTAGATGTCGTGTAGTCGGTTTGCCAACACCGTTAAGGTTTGCTTTATTAACGGAAATTTACCGTAATAGCTACACATCTTTTTTAGGTTGCTTATATAGTCATCCGAGCCTGTAACGACTTGCAGCCCTGGCACTGTGCTGCCAAATTTCTTCATGTAGTTGAATAGTTTTTCTGCATTGTAAGTTTCGGATAGTTCAATGCTCTGTTCGATTGGCTTGATTAGCTTGTGTTGGATGATTTTTTGCGCGCGTTGCTCACATATATCCTCGCCCTTTTTGAGAATGATCGCGCCCTGTTTATTGCAGATGTCTTCCTTGGCAAGTACCTTTTGGGTTTGATTCAGCTCTACGAGGTGTTGACAGAAAAAGGGGCTGCCATCTTGTTGGCTCGCATCCTGAATGGCCTTTCTTTCGAGTAGATAGTGCGTTGTTGGGTTCATGCGGCGCGCGGGTCCTTTGCTGGTAACGTGAGCCTTTTCCTAGTTATATGGCTATTTCCGGTGATTAGTTTAGTTGATCATTCGCCGTAGAGATGTCTTTGTGCGCAAATACTCGCTGCAAAAGTCATGGCTACCATAACAGTTTTGTTACTGGGGGCCTGATTACACCTGTGGCTTGATCGCACAGAAAGTGTAGCAGGCGAAATCAGGGGGAGGGCTTGTTAGGTGGGAAGTACGTGCGAGAGCTTGACGGTTTGTAGGCTAAAGGTCGAAACGATGTTTTTAACACCGGGGAATTTTAGGATTCTACGCATGCTGATATCGGCGAAGTCGTCGATATTTTTTGCCACCACACGCAGGAGAAAGTCGTAGTCGCCGCTAGTGGCGTAGCACTCCATGATGTTGTCTTCTAATTCAACAGCCCTAAGGAAGGCCTCCGTATCGGGTTCCGAGCGTTGATCGAGAGTGACTTGTACGAAGGCTGTAACGTCTAAGCCGAGTTTGCGTTGGTCGACAATGGCGGCGTAATTGGAGATGACACCGGTGTCTTCAAGTTGCTTTACACGGCGAAAGCAGGGGGATTCTGACAAGCCGACCTTTTGTGCCAGCTCGACATTGCTGGTGCGACCATTTTGCTGCAGAGCCCTGAGGATACGCCTTTCACTTTCACTAAATTTCATGGCGGAATTCGTCACAATCTGTTCGAAAACTGCAATTATACGTGTAATGTTGGCTGAAGTCAGGCGGATTACCAAGGCGGGTTGGTAGTGGTCGAGGGTTTTAACCAATCGCGAAATTGAGCCCTTTGGCTTTAAACTCGCGCAGGTGAATACCAAAGCTGCCATCGACGTGGAGCTGTTTAATTAAGTGGTCTTCACTCAATTCGCCGCGGCCAATGAGGGATAAGTCGATAAACTCTTGTTTACAGGTCTCTTTATTGACGTCAGTGACACAAATTATTTTAGGTAGATGTTTGGCCTGCTCGTTGGTGGCCAAGACTAGCCCAAGCCGACCATTGGCGAGCTCGACAATCGTACCCGGCGGGTAGAGACCAACAAACTTAATAAAGGCTAGTGTGAGCTCGGTATCGAATTGCTGGCCGCGTTGCTCATAAAGAATTTTCAAGGCTTCGGTGGTTGGTCTAGCCGTGGCGTAACAGCGATGACTCGTGATGGCGTCGTAGGTGTCTACAATGGAAATAATTTTTGATAAGTGGGAAATGTCCTCGCCCTTGAGTTTGCGGGGGTAGCCCGTGCCATCGATGCGCTCGTGGTGCGAGTGCGCTGCATCGATAACTTCTTTGGCGATATTTGGGGTTTGTTGCAGTAGATTACGGCCGTGCACAACGTGCGCGGACATGGCTTTAAATTCTTTCGGTGTGAGTTTGCCGGGTTTATTTAGTACGGCTGGCGCGACGCGCATTTTGCCTACATCGTGCAAGAGGCCGGCGGTGCCGACTTTGTAAAGCTCTTGTTCGGGCAGGCCTAGGTGGCGACCAAAGGCTATCGCCAAAATACAGACGTTAAGGCAGTGCTCTGCCGTATATTCGTCTTTATTGCGGATTTTCGACATCCATAGGAGTGCGTCTGGGTTGCGCAATATACTTTGCACGCAATGATGAACGGTGGCGTCGGCGTCGGGAATCCTAATTGGTGGTCCGGAGGCGGCACTGTTTAAAATATTGTGGGCAACGAGTTTGCTCGTGTTGTAAATTCCGCGCGCCTGGCGATGCTCTTCTTCGGCACTGACCGATACAGATTGCGTGGGCACTGTAGTTTTTTTGGCCGGCTCTGCCGAAATGGTTAAAAGCGGGGTAGTTGGGTTGGTGGGAATGGTTTTGGTGGTTACCCAAACATGTTTGCAGTGAGTGCGTAGGGTTTCGATCTGCTCGAGATTCTCAATCTCAAAGCCCTGCAATAGAAATGGCGTGACTAGCCAGTCACAATCAAGATCAGAGACGAACATGCCCAGCCTTAGTTCATCTATGGTTAATTTACTGCTGTTTTTAGGGGGGGTGTTTTGTGTGGGCACTGGGCTCTTCGAAACATTACTTCAGATTCAAGAGCCAGTTTAGCAAGTCGCTGTGAGCAGAGCCATAGGACTTTAGAGGCTTACTCGTATTTGCACAAATAAGCAGTTTCTACCGTGATTTTGACACCAAATTTTAAATTTGCTTCGACTATGAACGTTTCGCCCTCGGCGATGTGCTGCCAACTGTCGCTGCCGGGCATTTTTATGTCCATTGAGCCGCTGACTACGGTCATGTATTCCCGTTGGCTGGTGCCAAACTCATATTCGCCTATGGCCATGACGCCAGTGGTTGCCGGTAGGGTGGCCGTTTGAAAGGCTATGGAAGTAACTTTGCCGTCGAAATAGCTATTAACTTTAAACATTGTGGTTCCTTTTTTGCGCGAGACGGGCATAAAAAAGCCCCGAATACGGGGTATTCAGGGCTTCAAAATATGGCTCCGGTGGCTGGGATCGAACCAGCGACCAACGGATTAACAGTCCGCTGCTCTACCGCTGAGCTACACCGGAAAAACGACTTCCTCTTTGGAAGTGGCGCGTATCTTATTGGCTGATCCCGAAGTGGTCAAGGGATTTTTATAAAAAAATTCATGGGCTTAGCGCACTTGGATAGGGGTTGCGCAGACTGTATAAAGTCTAACCAACTGGGGTAGTGGGTTAGGCTTTAGTGTCTGTGTGGGTTCTTATCTTTTGCTTTTTTTAAGCAGGCTACCCACACTAAGACCGATGAAATCAATGAATCCTTTAATGACAGCTGTTGCCGATAGGGTGAATGAGTGCCAAGCACTCGGCCATTTGAGTTTGCGCGAAAATGATTTGTTGCGCTGGATGCGTACCACAGGTTACCTGGATCCTCGCTGTGAGACGCAGGCTTCGCTCTATCGGGTGCATTTTTTATTGCGCAATGCGTTGTATCAACTAGCGGCGCAAGACGAGAGTTGCGATTGGCAGTTCTCGCCTATTGGTGTCGAGTGGGCACCTAGGTCTGCGGTAAACTCCGAAGACGGAAGGGCGTTAAGCAAACCTGATACGGGTAATTTGGCTCGTTATTATCTCGACATGGCAAACCTTGTGCTTGATGAGGCGGCAGTGGATCAGCTGCTAGACGAGTTTTGGCGCAAGTACCAACAACATTGCGATGACGTACGTGGCGACATCCAGGCGGCGCTGGCACTGTTGGAATTGGAGCGTGTCGAGGATCTTGCGACACTTAAAAGGCAGTACCGGCGCCAGGTAATGGTCAGCCACCCAGATAGAGGCGGTTCAAAAGATCAGATGCAGGCGCTCAATAGCGCTTTTTCCCTGTTAAAGCGTTCGCTGAATTAACATCGCCGCGTCAATCAATAGCCTATGTGTGAGTGTTAGCGAGTAGCCCTCAGTGCCGGGTTAATAGTAGGACTTTAAAGCTGCCGTTGTCGGCGATTGTTTGACAGCTTTTAAACAAACCCTGCGCGCGTTTTTCGATACCGACAAATTGATTCACCACAATCAATGCCTGACCTTTTGGTGTAAGCCAGCGCTGCATGGCCTTGAGAAATTTCTCGGTAATATCGCCCGTGGGAGAGAAGCCCTGGTGAAAGGGTGGGTTACATAAAATCAGGTCGACGGGTGCACGTAGGGTGTTGCCATGTTCATCCAAGCCTCTATCGCCGGCAAAAACGTCAGCCCAACTTCCACAATTGGTATGACAGGCGATCAATGCCGCGGCGCAATTATCAGTCGCTAGCCATTGGGTGTTGGGCCAAGCCTGTTTGGTAGTGAGTTTTGCGCCGGCACTTAAGTAGCCGTAGCCACAGCCGAGGTCCAGTAGGCGCTTGGGTTTCGGTAAGTGTTCTAGAAGACCTCCTAGTTGGCTTAACAGGAAGGCGCTGCCGTCATCGATTTTTTGCCAGCCAAAGGTGCCGGGCTTGGACAGTAACACGTCATCTTGCCAGGTCACTGCAGGCCGAAGGCTTGGATAATCTTGGCTGTCTAGCTTGGCTTCCGGCTTATCATTTACGTCAATTGTAACCGTGTAATCGCTACCGGATTTATTGATTTTCTTATTGCCAAAACAGGACGCAGCATGGTCGGCAATGCTTTTAATACCTTCATTTTTTTGGCCAATAAGGCTAATCGTTGCGCCGGGTTCTAGCTTGTCGGCCAGTTGATTGAGGATGTGGTGATTCACTAATTTTTCTTTTGAAATGCGAAAAATAATATGTCGGTACGTTTGCGTGCTGAAGCAAGGCGTTAAATCCCAATCGGCAAACCAAGCGCGCTTTGCTCGTTCTTTAGCGCGCATGTGAATATCGTACCGGTTGGTCATGAGGTCAGGGAGTTCTCCCTGAGTGGACTCCAGTAGTGCGAGCACATTTTCGTCTGCCAGCCAGAGCGTTTGCTCGCAGGCTTGCGCCAATGTGTTAGAAAGCAGTCGGTCGGTGCTGGATAATTTGTGAGGTTTCATAGGGCTAAATACTGCTTATTTCGTCGGGCGTGAGTGGGCGATAGGCGCCTTCGGCGAGTGTGGGGTCGAGTAAAATGTCGCCGATGCGCTCGCGGTGTAAGGCAATCACCCGATTATTGACCGCGCCGAGCATGCGTTTAACTTGGTGGTATCGACCCTCAGAAATTGTGACCCGGCATTGGTTGTCCGGTAAGGCTTCGATAGTGGCTGGCCGCGTTGGGTGGGTTTCGTTGCGCAGTAAAATACCTTGGCGAAATTGTGCTTCGGCGCTATCGACGAGCGGCTCGGCCAGCGTCGCCAAATAGGTTTTTGCGCACTCTCGCTTCGGGCTAGTGACGCGATGATTCCAGCGGCCGTCATCGGTGATGAGTAGTAGTCCCGTGGTATCTAAATCCAATCGGCCGACAATTTGTAATCCGTGTCGGTTGGGCTCGTCCAATAAGTCGAGCACCGTGGGGTGGTGTGCGTCAGTGGTGGCGCACAGGTAACCAGCCGGTTTATGTAACATGAAATAACGCGCACCGGCGGCTTTGATGTTTTCACCGTCGAGGCTAACAACGTCTTCTGCTCTTACGGGGAATGCTGGGCTGGTGACGGCGCCCTCGTTCACCGTAATGCGGCCCTCTTTGAGTGCGGCTTGGACTTGTTTTCGGCTCAGGTCTGTTGCTTGGCTTACCCAGCGATCAATGCGCATCGGGCGTACTCGGTTTTGGTTGATCTAGGGCAACGTAATAGCTATCAGCTAAGTTGCCGAGTTGCGCAAGGGCAGTTGGTGTCATAAAGGCCTTCTCGAGGGCGAGCACTTGATACACGCCGCGGCGAATGAGCGCTTGGTTATTATCATCGCCAATATCGACTTGTAGTGTGGTGCGTAAAAAACTGATCCAGTTAGTAAGGATGATCCAAGCGTTGTAACTGAGGTCGCGCTGTTCTTGCGGACTCGCTTTTATTAAACCTGCCGTTGCCAAGGCTTGATGTAACTGCAAGGTTTTTTCAAAAACGGTATCGAATGTGCGCTTATGCAACTCTGCCAGTGTGGCTGATTCACTCAGTATGTGCTCAGTGTCGCGGTAAAAAAATCGGCAATGCCACAGCGCGTCGGCTAGTTGTTCGAGTAGCGCGGCTTTATCCACCATGGTGAATGCTCTGTCGCTGGGCGGCGTGAGTAGCGCTAGTACGTGAGCTTGGTGGCGCAGATACAGTTCGGCAATAATGTCGCTTTTATTGCGAAAGTGGTAGTAGAGGTTACCTGGTGATATACCCAGCTCGGCCGCAATGTGGTTGGTGGTAACTACGCGTTCGCCGCGCGCATTAAACAGCGTCTGGCTGATGCTGAGAATGCGGTCGCGGGTGTTCGGCTGGGGGCTGGATTGGTTCTTTGTCATGAGTTGGCGCGGCGATTGATCGGAGTGGGATTATACCTGCTTGACTCTCTAGAGCAAATACTCTAAAACTGCACCAATATCATTTTCCAGCTTTGAGGAGTGTCCATGAACACCGCCGCGCCCGCGTTTACCCATGCAGATCTAAGTGCCGAGCAGCTACAGGGCCTGCTAGCCGCCCAGCGTGCCAGCTACGGCAAGCGCCCCATGCCGTCGGTGGGCGAGCGCAAAGCAAATTTGCAACGCTTGAAATCCATGCTGCTAAAACATCAAGACGCGTTAATGGATGCCATGACAGCCGACTTTTCCGCGCGCTCGCGCCATGAAATGAAGCTGGCTGAAATTCTTAGCATGACAGAAATGATTGATTACTTGTGTAAGCGCTTAGCTAAGTGGATGAAGCCGGAAAAGCGCCATCTGGCGTTGCACATGCAGCCAGGCAAGGCGCGTGTTTACTATCAGCCGCTCGGCGTAGTTGGCATTATGGTGCCGTTTAACTATCCGTTGTTTTTAGCCTTGGGCCCCTTGGCGACAGCGTTAGCCGCGGGTAATCACGCGATGATAAAAATGCCGGAGGCCACGCCGGCAACCTCTGCGTTGTTGGCCGAGCTCATAGCCGACACCTTTTCCGCCGATCACGTTACCGTGGTTAATGGTGGGCCCGCCGTGGCGGCATTGTTTTCATCATTGCCTTTCGATCATATTTTGTTTACCGGCGCTGGTAGCATTGGCAAGCACGTCATGCGCGCAGCCGCTGAAAACTTAACCCCGGTAACCTTGGAATTGGGCGGCAAGTCGCCGGTTATTGTCGCCGATGATTTTGATATCGAAGAGGCCGCAAGGCGTTTGTGTTTCAGTAAGTCGATGAATGCGGGGCAAACCTGTGTGGCGCCAGATTATATTTTTCTTCCGCGCAGAAAGCTCGACGCATTTAAGGTTGCCTATAAAAAAGCCTTCAATACCTTTTACCCCACGGTTAATAATAATCCCGACGTGACAGCTGTAATTAGCGACCGTCATAATCAACGTTTACAGGGCTGGGTAAAAGAAGCGCAAGCGCAGGGCGCTCTGGTTGAGCCGGTAACCGATGAGGTGGTCACCGACGGCACGCGCCGCACGGTAACGCAGTTGGTCACCAACGTGACGCGTGACATGATGCTGATGCAAGAGGAAATATTTGGCCCGGTTTTACCACTGTTGACATACGATAGCTTGGATGAAGTGATTCGCTACGTGAACGAAGGCGACAGGCCTTTAGCCTTATATTATTTTGGTTTCGATAAGGCACAGCAGCAGCGCGTGCTGGATGAGACTCATTCGGGCGCCGTGGTATTTAATGAAACTATGTTCCATGTCGCGGTGGATGATTTACCTTTCGGCGGTATTGGCCCGTCGGGTATGGGGCAGTATCACGGCAAGGAGGGCTTTTTAACCTTTAGCAAACCAAAATCAGTGCTCTATAAGCCACGCTTTAATGGCATGAAAATGTTGTACCCGCCCTATGGTGGTTTGGTCGATAAGGTGTTGGGCTTTTTGATCGGTAAATAATTCACTGATCCGTCAGTGCTATATTAAGCCACTGGGCTGGTAAGTTTTCTTGCCAGCCTTTTTCTTGCCAGTCAATTTGACTGATGGCGTAAATGAATTTTGGTGCCGCGTTGCAGTTCAGGCTAATTTTTTCGCCGCTCACCGGGTGGGTGAAGTCCAAGCCTACGGCACTGAGTAGTAGATGGTCAGCGCCGAATTGGTTGGCAAAGAAGTGGTTGTGTTTACTTTTTCCATGTTTCGCATCGCCCACGATGGGGTGCCCCGTGTGTTTCATATGGCGGCGAATTTGATGCTTTCTGCCGGTCTTAGGTTTACATAGCACAAGGGAGTAGTAGCTCACCGGGTATTTGTCTACCGCAAAAGGCAGTTCGCACCTGGCTTGCGTATAAAATTCAGTGAGTGCAGTTTGTGGTTCTTTATCGGTGGCGCGATGTTTGTCGGCAATGCGGTCTAATTTTACCGATAACGGGTGATCGCAGTGTTGGCTTTGCATGTGGCCGCGACAAAGTGCGAGATAGTGTTTTTGTACGCGGTGCTCGGCGAAATCTTCACTGAGCGCACGCGCGACATCCGGGTTGAGCGCGAATAACAAAATGCCTGATGTGGGCTTATCGAGCCGATGAATAGGGTAGACGTGTTGTTCAATTTGATCGCGCAGTATTTGTACTGCAAACCGCGTTTCGTGCCGATCAATAGGGCTGCGATGCACCAATAAGCCCGATGGTTTGTTGATGGCGACCAGGTGTTCGTCTCGAAAAATAATAGGGAGCTTTTCAGTCATCGGGTGCCGGCTGTCCGGTTTAATGGAAAGGTGAATTATAAAAATAAAAACCAAGCCTTTCTTGCGTCAGCGCTTGGTTTTAGTGAGACGTTTTGGTGCGTTAAGCTCGTAGCTTGTTGGGGGCGGCCAACCGCCTTGTAGCTTGCAAGCCAAACTTAAATCGATTTTTCGCCTGAGTCGACGGATTGATAAATCAGCGTGTTAATCGTCATTGGGCCAACGCCGCCGGGAACTGGTGTGTAGGCGCTGACGCGACCAATGAGTGGGGCAAGCTCGATGTCGCCAACGCCACCTGGGTGGTAGCCGGCATCCACAACCACGGCACCATCTTTAATCCACTCGGCTTTGATAAATTCCGGTTTGCCCACGGCGCCCACAACAATGTCGGCCTGCTTAATATGCTGAGCTAGGTTTTGCGTGCGCGAATGACAGATGGTAACGGTGGCATTGGCACCGAGCAGCATCATGGCCATGGGTTTGCCGAGAATAGGGCTGCGGCCAACCACCACGGCGTGTTTGCCGGCCAGCTCAATGTTGTAGGCTTCCAGTAAACGCATAATGCCTTTCGGTGTGGCGCAACCGTAGGCCTCTTCGCCCATGCTCATGCGACCAAAGCCGAGGCAGGTAACGCCATCGACATCTTTGTGCAGGGCTATGGCATCGAAACAGGCGCGCTCGTCAATTTGCGCCGGCACCGGGTGCTGCAGCAAAATACCGTGTACGTTAGGGTTGGTGTTTAATTCGTCGATTTTCGCCAGCAGCTGCTCTGTGGTTGTGCTGCTCGGCATTTCGACTCGAA
Source organism: Simiduia litorea (assembly GCF_042853465.1). Taxonomy (GTDB): domain Bacteria; phylum Pseudomonadota; class Gammaproteobacteria; order Pseudomonadales; family Cellvibrionaceae; genus Simiduia; species Simiduia litorea. The sequence continues at coordinate 1,813,579 of NZ_AP031497.1, forward strand.
TTGAGCCCATGCCGATGCGCTCGCAGGCATTGCCTTTCATTTTTACGTAAGTGGCGCTGGCTGGGTCGTCGCCCACTAAGACGGTTGCCAAAATGGGGGTTTGACCGTCACTTTTGGTTTTCAGTGCCGCCACGCGGGCGCTAAGTTCTTGTTCTGTCTTTAGGGCAAGAGCTTTGCCGTCAAGTAGCAGTGCTGCCATGGCAGTGCTTTCCTTTATAGGTGTTTAATAGGGGGTAGGTTCAATCTGCCCGCGCATTGTCCCACAGCTGCCGCAGAGCGCCAATAGGCCAGAAAGAGTCGGGCGGCGGTGGCCGTGTCTGTGACTAAAAAGGCTAAAGTAATCAGATACCTATTATGAAAAAATCCTCATATTTTTCGTTGACGAGGGCAGGGTGCATGGGTATGATGCGCTCCACTTGAAACGGCAACAGGCCGTAACAGGTATGTCGGAGTGTAGCGCAGTCTGGTAGCGCGCCTGGTTTGGGACCAGGATGTCGGGGGTTCGAATCCCTCCTCTCCGACCAATTTTCCTAGCGTTAGTTACACTTAGGTGTCGATCAGCGCCCGTAGCTCAGTCGGATAGAGCAACGGCCTTCTAAGCCGTGGGTCGCAGGTTCGAATCCTGCCGGGCGCGCCATGTTGGCAGCCGGTCAGTTGTAACAACCACACCGCATTATGGTGGGCGTAGCTCAGTTGGTAGAGCCCTGGATTGTGATTCCAGTCGTCGGGGGTTCAAGTCCCCTCGTCCACCCCATTTTCTATTTTTCATCCTATCGATACTTCCCGCCTTGCTGCTTTTGATGCAAAGCATTTGATCACACCTGCTATAAACCGCTTTATTCTACTCTTTGGGTATAGCCGTATTGGTCCAACAATCTTTGATGCTTGTGTGTATATCGGCGGCATCGCCATTTTGACCGATCGAGCGGTTAGCTGACCCTAGTTTGTGCTCGCCATATTTATCTTTAAATGGCTCATGTTGGGCTGACTGCTTTACATTTGCCTTTTTCGTCCGACTTATTTGATGCGATGCTTCGTATTAACCTTGCCGCTGGTTTCTCAATGTATCTAAACGATAGGTAGGCAATGAAGGTGCTCAAAATAAGAGCTAATACGAGCTTCAGCTCAACCAGCATATCGAGCGTATTGACGTGGGTAATAACTGGGATATGTAGTAAATACAGAGAGTAGGATATTTTCCCCATGAAATCGCCGATTTTGTTGGCGAGTAATATGTTGTTATTAGGCACTAAAAATACGATGCAAAAAATACCGTGCTCATAACAAGTAGTACTTCGTAACTTAGCCACATTTTGGTCTTTGCGTCAGATGTTACGGGCGAAAACTGTGGGTACAGTAATGGGATGAGGCAGAGTGCGAGTATGAACCAGTGTCGCCGTAAGTATTCTGGTGCGGTGAAGGATTTATACTGCATTCCTAAGATTAAGCCAATAAGAAAATAGGGCAGGCTCCGAAATAAATAAAACACGTTGGACTTAATGCCGCCGATGTTCCCAATTACTTTGGGGAAGTTTGTAAAAAAAAGAATAATCAATATGGCGAGTATAAGCATATAAATATAGCCGCTTCTCGATTTTGCAAAAAACCAAAAGCCAATAAAATTGCACTTCCGGCGAAATTGTCCAAAGGACGCTCTCTCCATGCATGAAAAGTAAGTGGGATAGTAATGCGTTGGCGTCAGTAATTTCATAAAGCCCATCAGCCCCTGTTAGGGATAGTAGGTAAGAGCCAAATACAACGAGAAAATAGAGGGGGAGAATTCTACCGGCACGGGCCAGAGCGTAGCTTTTAAGGTTGGCGGGGTTGAACTGTCTATCAAAATATAGATATGACATCAAAAAACCGCTAAGTAAGAAAAATAGCATCACGCCGTATTGTCCCGCGGGGCCGCCTAGGCTCCCGTCAAGCCAGTTGGTGGCGTCGCTAAAGTGAGTAATAAAAACAATGAGCGCCGCCAGACCTCGCAGTGTATTTAACGTCCTGATTTCCAAAGCTTACTCCGGTTGCTCGAATGAATTGCAGAATGGATTCTTCTGGAAAATGTAAGCGCTATAGCTGTGTGGTGATGCCAGTCGTGCCTCAGTGCTATTTAGCAGTGCTGTCGTAAAAAGCAATGCGGTTCTGGCTTTCAAGAGTGTTTCATACCAGAAAAACTCCGGAACACATGTTGTTTGAGTTTTTTACTTGCCTGCTTTTTCTAAAACGTCGTGTACGCTCATTAACGCATTGGGCGTGTTTTTTATCGCATAGGCAGCTTAATAATAAACGTGGTGCCCTTGCCCGGTTGTGATTCCACGCTGATTTGGCCGCCATGGTGTTCGGTGATAATAAAATACGAAACGGAAAGGCCTAGTCCTGTACCTTGACCTACATCCTTGGTGGTAAAGAAAGGCTCGAAAATGTGCCGGCGCACATTTTCATGCATGCCTGGGCCATTGTCTGCGATTTCAACGCAGTACCAATCATTGTCTATGTAGGTTGCGACCCTAATGATTGGATTTAGCGGCGCGCCATATTCTGTTTGTTGGAAGGCCTGAAAGGCGTTGCGCAATAGATTTAGAATGACCTGCTGGATTTCAACGGCGGAGCAGGTGAGTCTAGGTAGACTGGTGTCGTAGTTTTTTACTATTCTGGGTAGTTCGATATCATCACCCGTGTCAATTTGCATGCTTTGGGTGGCTAAGTCGAGTGAGTTATCCAGTAGTTGAATGATGTCGGTGGGCGATTGATCGCGGTGTTGGCTGCGCGAAAACTCTAACATGTTGCTGACTATGCGCGCGGATCTTTCACCTGCTTCGCGTATGTGGTTTAAAAAGGTGGGAATGTCTCTGTGCTGCCAATAGCGATCCAGTTGTGCTAAATCTACCTTAAGCTTTCCGGCCTCTACTTTATTCATGTCTTGCTTGGCATCGGTACGTCGAATGATGTTTTGCACATTGTTTAAAATGGCGGCCAGCGGGTTGTTGATTTCATGTGCCATGCCGGCGGCAAGTTCGCCCAGGGATAACATTTTTTCATTTTGAATCATCATGTTTTCTACCCGCACACGCAGTGTTACATCGTCGATGCGGATGACGGCGCCACCCATGTCTAGCGCCATGAGCGGATAAACGGTGATATCGGAATAGCTGGCGTGATTGCCACTGCCTTGCTGGAGATTTTCAAGGGTCTGTGGGATTTGCGAGTCGATAGCCGCTTCAATCGTGGCCTGTGAAATCACCAGCTCTGGGTAGATTTCATCAATACTGTTGCCGAGCGCGGCTTTTGAACTGATACCGATAAGCCGCTCCGCCGCGGCATTCCACAAAGTGATATGGCCCGCGCGGCTAACACCGATCAACACGGAAGGCATAGAGTTGATGATGGAGTGCAGATAGTCTTGCGTTTCCCTTAACAGTTCTTCGGCAATTTCATGTCTTGCGGCGGCATCCGACAGTTGATTGTTGGTGTTGCGTAGCGATTCAGTGCGTTCTTCAATGCGTGATTCTAGGTTGGCCTTGGCCTGCTCTAGGGCTATTTGCGCTCGTTTATATTTGACGCGGCTCTTTTGTAGCAGACCAATCATCACGGCTTGCAAGGCTGCAAGGGCGAGTAAGGTCCAGAACCCGAGATCGAGATCGCTGCTAATGCTCGCATGGCACAAGCTGGGCATAAGCAGTAGGGCACTGGTGTAGCCAATATGTAGCGGAGTGGGGCGGTAGCGGGTAGTGTGTTTTTCGGGCTTGCTCATGCCTGCCTCTAGTTGCCGTTTTGGGCTATTGTATAGCCTTTTTCTGTTTCACTGCTCTGGTTAATAAATGGTCAAAAAGCGTTTATAAATCAATTTGTTAGCTTTTTTAGTAAAGTGATTGACAGGCTCGGCTAAAACGGTAGAATGCGCGACCTGAACAACGGGTGGTTAGCTCAGTTGGTAGAGCGGCGCCCTTACAAGGCGTAGGTCACAGGTTCGACCCCTGTACCACCCACCATATTTGGTAGTTGTTAACGCAGTTAATAACGCCAGCCCGGTTATGCGGACCGGTAGTTCAGTTGGTTAGAATGCCGGCCTGTCACGCCGGAGGTCGCGGGTTCGAGTCCCGTCCGGTCCGCCACTACAAATAAAAAAGCCCTCCTCGCGAGGGCTTTTTTATTTGTAGGCTGGATTATTAGCGCGTGTGAGTTATATCCCTCATCTCAAGAGCCGCAAGTAATTTTCCCTTCGCTGCGAGCCCCGGATTTCCTTCTGCTTTACTTTCCATTGCTCGATTGCATGTTATTCATGCTTGAGGCTGAATTTCAGTGGCATGGCTGAACCTTTCGCGATTTTAATAGTCTGAGGCTTCGCTTGGTGGGCCATTAGGCTGTTTGTGTCGTATTTCAAAGCTGTCATGCAGATGTCATGAATGTTGACTATGCTCATTAGGCATTAAAAAGTTAAGTTTTAGATATGGAGATATATCATGCAGGATTATGTAGAAGAGTTGTTGGACTTACTGGAGGCCGAAGAGTCTGAAGAGCCTTGGGTCAGTGAGTCCTTAGGTTTGTAGTTCCCCGTTAACACCAGATTTGTTATTCCCTCCTTAATCTGGTGAGTTCATCACAGCCCTCATCCTTATTGTCGATCATACTTACACCTTCTATAGTTGATGAACTTATTATCCTCGTGGGCGTTGATCCTACGGTTTAGCCGATGTGGGTCGGTATGGGACTTGTGTTATGCCATTCGCGCCAGACGAGTTAGCTGAAGCGGTTTACGTCTTCAAAGGTAATCGAATCATTCGGGAGATGCTCTATCCCGAGTTCGAGGCCATTCTCGATGGTTATGTCCCTATCCCTGAGTTTGCCAATAAACAGGTTAAGGGCGTTTATGTTCGCATTAACGCGCGTTTTTTCGTGGTCGCAGCGGTATTTTTTTACATCGAGTTCGACGCCGAAGGCTTCCCCGATCGGCGCTGGAATATTCCCTTAGCGCAGCTTGCGGATACTGCAAAAAGTGGCCCGGATTTAGGAGCTGGTGCAATCGCTTTGGCCTGCGCCTCACAGTGCGCAATCGAGTGGCATCAGCCCAAGCTTTGGGACCCTAGCATGGCTAGCGGTAAAAATAATTTTTCCATGCTGAAAAAGTCCGTGAAGGCCAATCGTCTGGGGCTTATTTTCAAGGCTCCGCAAGGTGAGGCTGCAATGGCTCATCAAGCGACGCAAGCCAGCATGGATACGGCGTCGGCACGGGCACTAAAGGAAAAATATGAAACTGAGGTAAGAACTCATGTTGCGCAACTGTTAAAAGAGCAGCGCTTTCGGATGGGGGTTCAGAAAAATCAGTTTCAGGAGCAGGTCGATACGCTGAAGTCTGAGCATCAGAGTCGGCTGGCACGGTATCAAGAGCGTTTAGCCGAGCAGGATAAGGACATTGAAAATATGCGATTGCTCAATGCGCAACTGAAAGAGCGCATGGAATCGCAAATGGTAAAGATGGACGGGATACGCGAGTACTTCGAGCACAAGTTAAAGTCGGCCCAGTCGGGTGAAAAAGAAAGCATCGAATCCTTGCGTAAGCAGTATGAATTAGAGATGCAATTGAAGGTTGAGGCCGCGACCTCTGAATTACAAGACATGATACAGATGCGCGATATGGAGTTAATGTATCGCAATGAGCAGGAATCGAGTTTAAATGAAGAGGTTGCTCGGCTAAGGGACGAAGTTCAAAATCTGGTCAGTAACTCAGGTAATGAGGTATTAAGCCATCTTCAGGAGCGCGGTATTAACTTTGTGGCCTATCAGCCCGGTGCCGGGCACATTACGATTCCCGTTGCGGACTTAACCGTGTACACCGAAAGCCCTCAGGATTATGCTGCCAAGAAGTGTGGCCTGACGCCGGTGCAATACCGCACTTGGCTCGTTCATTACCAAAACCCCTCCTGCTGCGCGTTAAATTCAGACGGTAGTGTCTGCGGCGTGCCGATTGACCGAATTCATAACCCCAATGACTTTCACCCAGGTGAAAATGACCGTTGCGCTACCCATCGAGCGACGCTTGTTCACGCCATGGCAGCGTCCTCTTAGTGTAAGAGTTCCCCAGTTTAATTATGGTTTTTATCGCGGAATCAATTGCTGAGACGGCTTCTCATGTCCCGGTGCAGCGGGTTACTTGGACCTTAATGGATAACCATGGTTTAGAGCTTTGGGTTAGGCGGGATGATTTGTTACCCGCCTGGTGCCAGGGCAATAAATACTACAAGTTGTATCACAACCTACATGCGGTTAACGACTGTCGCGTGGTAGTTAGCTTCGGCGGTGCGTTTTCTAATCATCTGCACGCGCTCGCCTTGGCGGCGCAAGCGTATGGGATCGTATGCGTTGGCATAGTGCGCGGCGAGAGGCCGGTTCGGCTCAGTCCTACGTTGGCTGATGTGGAGGCGGCGGGAATGCGTTTGGTATTTGCTTCTCGAGTCGAGTATCGGCGCTTAACGGGAGCTTTACCTGAGTCTGAGCGCTTGGCAGCGGTGGCGAGATTACTGAACCGCGACCCGCTTGAGCTTCATGTGGTGCCAGAAGGCGGTGCAAACGCCGCGGGTATGGCTGGTTGTACCGAGCTTGGCGTCAGCATTGCGGCGCAAGCCTTGGCTCAGTTTGGCCGCCCATCTCCCTATGACGATGTGCTTTTGCCGGTGGCTACCGGAACCACTCTGGCTGGGCTAGCCATGGGTTTGCCACGGGATTGGAGCGTTTCAGGTGTTTCAGTATTAGGTGCGACGTTAAAAGGCGGTAGAAGTCCCGTGTCGGATGAGATTACTCAGAGCATAGGCTCGGTTCCTTCTGCTAAGTGGCGTTTAATGGAGGGCGATGGGTTGGGAGGTTATGCTCGCACGACGCCGGCACTACTGGCATTTATGGATGAGTTTTATGATGAAACCGGCATACTTTTAGATCAGGTGTATACTGGGAAGCTGTTTTGGGTCATCGCCCAGCAAGCTCAGAGGGAATATTGGCGCCCCCGTTCCCGTTTGCTGGCTTTACATACAGGCGGTTTACAAGGGCGGCGAGGGTTGGAGTGGCATAGCGTATGAAGGGTATGGATATAGCGTTAATGGAAGAGTCTTCGGCCTTAGATTTTGGTTGGGTAAGAACCTTAGTGCCGCTGAAAGCCATGGGCGATGCGCACTTATTGGAGCTGTTGCAGCATTGCCCTGCGCAAATGGCCTTTAAAGGGCAAAGCTTATTCGACGCCGGTAGTTACGATCGCCAGCATATTTATCTGTTGCATGGCGATGTTGAGCTACGTAAACCCGATGGTAGTTCAGCGTTGGTAAAGGGTCGTAGCAGCTTGTTTCCTTTGGCGGATGAGCAGCCTAGGCCATGTTCAGCCGTTGCGTTAACTGATAGCAGTATCCTTCGAATTAATAGTGAGCAATTAGACAAGCTATTAACCTGGAGTCAGGTTGCGGAGTATTTGCAGATTGATACCGCCTATCAGCCTGAGCTTGATGAAGACGTCGACTGGATGTTAACGGTGCTTAAGTCGAATCTTTTTTTCAAGGTTCCACCCACCAATATTGGCGATATATTCACTCGCTTACGGCCGCAGAGGGTCGTGAAAGGCCAGGTGATTTTACGCCAGGGTGAAATAGGCGATGGTTGTTATTTCATTAAAGAAGGCTGTGCCGAAGTGCTTCGCTCCGCGGACGGTGTGCAGCGGCCGATTCATCTGGCAGATATTGGGCCTGGGCGTTGCTTTGGTGAAGATGCGTTGGTCAACGAAACGGTTCGAAATGCGACTGTAAAAATGACTACAGATGGTGTCTTGATGGTGATGGATAAACTCGACTTTATTCATTTGCTCAAGGAGCCGCAGGTTAATCAGCTGCCACTAACAGCACTTCAGTCGGTGCAGACTCACGCGGTTTTGATTGATGTGCGCACTGAAGATGAATATGCCCTTGGGCATTTAAATCAAGCCGTTAGTATTCCCCTTGGTCTGTTGCGGTTAAAAACACGCATGCTCGATTTGGCGCAGGAATACGTGCTTTATTGTGATACGGGCAGGCGCTCCCACGCTGCAACCTACCTTTTGCAAAAGCTAGGTTATAAAGTTAGTTATTTGCAGAAGGGAGTAAATCAAGACCTCGATTTACGTCGACAGTTGGCGATCAACAAAGGTGATTATTTATTGCGAGACGGGCGCGCAATAGCTGTCATCGACGCGGGCCAGTAGTCGTTTACCCACATAAAACGACGTTTTTCGAGCCAGTGGTCTGCACCTAATTCCACCTCGGCCACCAATAAAGCTTGGGCATTGGGTATTTTGCGTTGTCCCTGCATGAGTTTGGTTAGGCTCTGGGTGTTAAGTAGAATTGGCGTCTCCAAATACAGTTGGCTGTAGGCTCCGAGTTCTGTAGGGCTTAAATTTTTTACAAAATCTACAGGGCATTTGGCTGGGCTTAACCAATAAAGCCTCGGTAATAGCAGCCAGTGTTTATCGGTCTTGCCGTGCTGTTCTAGCCAATGCGGCGTCTCCCCGTAATGTAACCAGCGGCCATTGCTACACTCTTGATTGACATAATCTGAGTGCTCTAATCCCGTTGGCTGTTGATAGTGTTGGAACAGCCAGCCTTTCATGACCAGCTTTTGCTTGAACTTAGTGCTTTCTATGCTGGGCATCTCTTTGTTTGCAAGCCATTGGTCTATTTGCAGTCTCGCCCTCGGGTCGAGAGCGAGTGGTAGTTGATGGTTTAACAGACGATCTAATTTAAGGTCTAATCTGTCACGGCTGTTGGGGCCTATCCACCCTGTAGCTTGGTCTGAATACTTTGCTTCCAGGTAAAACTTTACCGCTAGCTCGTAGTGAAAATAGGTTCTTTTTTGATCGCAATAGCTGAGTAAATCGAGCGCGCCCAAGGTAGCTCCCGCGTGGATGATTTGTCGGTTCGCTGCAATGACCGTTTGATTAAAATGATGGCTCACTAGAAGCTGCCAGAGCTGCTCGAAATACAAACCCAGTCGTTTTTTCGGTTCTAGTAATGGCGTTGATGGTAGCTCAGTGATTTGTTTTCGGCTAAGCGTGCCATAGTCTTGCTTGGTGAGGCTGTTGACATAATCTAGTTTGGGTAATTCTTTGCTCGTCAGGCTCCATGCGAGGTCTCGGGCCTGTTGTTGGCCGCGCCAGGCAAGGATTTGGTCAGGTGTGGGCAATGTTTTTTGACCTCGCAGGCGTTATACTGTCGAGCCTAAACATGCAGAGTACCAGCTAAATGGCAGAGTTTTCTACAATCGGCTTAATTGGTCGCCTTGGCGGCGATCGCGCTGTGTACACCCTCAAGCGGTTGATCAAATTTCTCGAGCGGGAAAATAAGCATGTACTGCTCGATGATACCTTGTTACGTGATTTTTCAGGTCACAACTGTGAGGTTGCCAGTAGAGAGCAACTTGGCCAGCGCTGTGACCTTGTTATAGTGGTTGGCGGCGACGGCAGTCTGCTCGGTGCTGCACGTTCTTTAGCGAAATATAAAGTGCCTGTGCTCGGTGTTAACCGTGGCCGTTTAGGCTTTTTAACCGATATTTCGCCCGATGACATCGAGGAAAAAACCGCAGAGGTGTTATCCGGTAAATTCATGATGGAGTCTCGCTTTCTTCTGGATATGGCGGTGACTCGAAATGGCAAGGCGGTAGGTCAGGGTGATGCCTTAAATGACGTGGTGCTGCATCCAGGTCAATTTATTCGCATGATTGAGTTTGAACTGTATATCGATGGCCAATTTGTCTACAGTCAGCGTTCAGACGGCCTTATTATTTCAACGCCGACCGGTTCAACAGCTTATGCTCTCAGTGGCGGCGGCCCAATTATGCACCCACGGCTTGAGGCCATTGTGCTAGTGCCGATGAATCCTCATACACTCTCAAGCCGCCCGATTGTAGTAGACGGCAATAGCGAAATTAAAATTTTAGTGGGCGATCACAATACGACGTCTCCCCATGTTACCTGTGACGGTCAGACGCACGTGGTTGCAGAGCCGGGCGACGAGATACACGTGCATAAAAAGCCCCACAGGTTGCAATTGATTCATCCGTTAAATCATAACTTTTATGAAACTTGCCGCACCAAATTGGGGTGGGGTAGTCATCTAGTGGATTAAGAGGCGCCCCTACGTAATGGCGATGACGACTTATTCAGGCTACGACATTATTGGCGATGTGCATGGATGTGCTAACGCGCTTGAGCGCCTGTTAGATAAGTTAGGCTACGAAAAACTGAATGGTGTGTTTCGTCACCCGAACAGGCAAGCGATATTTGCCGGTGATATTGTCGATCGCGGCCCGCACATTCGCGAAGCTTTGCATATTGTTAAAGCCATGTGTGACGTGGGTAGTGCGCAAATGATCATGGGCAACCATGAGTTTGATGCCATTGGCTTCCATACCTCAGCGCCTAAGGGCGCTTCTCGGAAGTATCTGAGAGAGCATACAGAGCGCCACACGCGCTTAATTGCAGAAACCTTAGCCCAATTTGAAGACTTTCCCGATGAATGGGCCATGTTCCTCGCGTGGTTTAAAACACTGCCGTTGTATATTGAAAAACAAAATTTTCGCGTGGTTCACGCCTGCTGGGATCAAAGCTACATTGATGAATTCAATGTGCGCTACCCTGAGTTAACAATTGATGATGAATTCCTTGCTGCGACGGCTGATACGGATTCCTTTGAGTGGCAATGTATCAGTCGCCTCACCCGCGGCAGAGATTTACCCTTGCCCAAAGGCACCGCCATGCAAAGTGCGGAAGGCTTCGAGCGCCGATCTTTTCGCGCTCGTTTCTGGGGCAGAAAACCAAAAACTTACGGTGACTTAGCTTTTCAACCCGATCCTTTACCCGATGCTATTGCCAGTCAACCCTTGGCTAGTGGCGATGAACTGGAGATAAACCGGTACGGTAAGAATGAAGTGCCGTTGTTTATTGGCCATTATTGGCTGTCTGGAAAACCCAAGCCGATAGCCGATAACTTAGCGTGTTTAGACTACAGCGCGGTTAAGTATGGGCGCCTCGTTGCCTATTCAATTGACGATGAAAGAATAATCGACCCAGATAAATTTACTTGGGTTCATGTTGATATCCCATGAGTGTCATGAATGGAATGGTTTGAAGCGAAGCGACTACCTTTGTCGTTGGATTTGGCCGCAGTGTTGCGCACGCTACAGCTCGCGGATATTCCTTGTTGGGTCAGCGAAGACGCTGGCGAGCAAGTTGTTTGGCTCGCATCTGAAGCGCATTGCGACATATTAGCTCAAGCGTTACAAGCGCAGTCCGAAGGAACCCTGGCGGTTCCGATAAACCATAGTCCGATCGCTAGCGGTCGCCGCAAGTTTAATTGGCGCGCCACCTGGGTGACCTTGTCGGCGCTCGTGTTGAGTGTGGCGGGCGCGCTTTTGGTTTACCTTGATGTGAATCTTAACTGGGTTCATTGGCTAACATTTACCAATGTGCTTGTGCGTGGCAATAGTTTGTACTTCACAGATTTGAATTTTGTCCTTGAGCAACAGCAGTACTGGCGGCTAGTAACGCCCATTTTTTTACACTTTGGTTTGTTTCATATTCTCTTTAATGGTCTTTGGCTTTGGGAGATGGGGCGGCGAATAGAAACGAGGCGGGGGGCAGGTAAGTTCATTGCCATTACGCTCTTAACAGGTATAGCGTCAAATGTACTGCAATATATTATGTCTGGCCCTGCGTTTTTCGGCGGCATGTCTGGCGTGTTATACGGCTACCTAGGCTACATTTGGATGTGGCAAAAATATCATCCCAGCGAGGGCTTTGGACTACATTCTGGCGTTATTGGCTTTATGTTACTTTGGCTGGTGGTTTGTTTTACTGGCGTGGTCGATGGATTTATTGACGGGCAGGTGGCAAACGGGGCTCATCTCGGTGGTTTGTTGTGTGGCATATGTCTCGGTTTACTGGGTGTGATCACGCGGAAGCTCGAACTAAATAGGCTAAAAAAAATTAACGAGTAAGTGAAAATTAAGTAGTGCATGTAAATTATAGCGCGCAATAGATTAAGCAACGGAAGTAGCGATGGATTATCAAAAATTAGTAGCGTCATTAACCCCTGAAATTTACCACAGTTTTAAGCGTGCTATTGAATTGGGTAAATGGCCCGATGGACGGGTGCTAACCCTTGAGCAAAAACAAAGTTGTATACAAGCCGTGATAGCCTATGAGCATTTACATCTGCCTAAGGAACAGCATTCGGGCTACATCCCACCAAAGCCTCACACCCATTGTGGCAGTGAAGGTGACGAACTGGATCACGAGCAAGAAAAGCCCATCAAGTGGCAGCACTGATGTTTACGTATACAGGTTATATTGAAAAGATGCGAGTGCTGTTAACTGAGAGCCGCGATGCTCAAGGCGCTCAGAGCGTAGACTACAGTCTAGCGCTAGGGGAGGACACTATATCCCTTAATCCGCTCATCGGCCGGTCAATAAGGCTTGAGTTTTCACTTGCCATAGCCTGCACGCATTGTGGCCGAAAAACTAAAAAAAGTTTCAGTCAGGGTTATTGTTACCCGTGTTTTCAGTCTCTAGCTCAATGTGATCGATGTATCATGAGTCCAGAGCTTTGCCATTTCGATCAGGGTACCTGCCGAGAGCCCGAGTGGGGGCAATCTTTTTGTATGACCGATCACGTGGTTTACTTGGCTAATTCCTCTGGATTAAAAGTAGGGATTACTCGCGCTAGTCAAATCCCTACGCGTTGGATTGATCAAGGTGCTGTGGCGGCAATTCCCTTCGCTCGTGTCGCTACGCGCCAGCAGGCTGGCCTACTGGAAACTGTGCTTAAACAGCATGTTGCCGATAAAACTAACTGGCGCACTATGTTGAAGGGCGAGCAATGTTCGGTCGATTTGGCGTTGGCGAGAGACGAGCTGGAGCAAGCTATCGCCGAAGAGTTTACTCAGTTACAGGACAGATTTGGGCTTCAGGCATTGCAGTTAGTAGATTTGCCTGCTATTTCAATAGCTTATCCCGTGCAACAATACCCAGGAAAAATTATCTCGTTAAATGCAGATAAAGGTCCCGATGTGCGGGGGGTGCTTCAGGGCATAAAGGGGCAGTATCTTCTGTTAGATACGGGTGTTATTAATTTACGAAAATATACCGGCTATGAAGTGACATTACATACCGGTGGAGACGCAGCGTGACGGAAAACAATAGTGTAAAAGCTCAAACAATCTATCTAAAAGATTATCGGCAACCAAACTATTGGATTGACCAGACCGAGCTGGATGTGAATATTACGCCGGGTTTGACACACGTAAAAGCACGCTTAAAAATTCGGCCAAATAAAAGCCTGGCTAATGAGCCATTGGTATTGGTTGGGGAAGGTTTGACTACCCATCATATCGCTTGGAACGGTCGAGCGTTAGGGCAAGGTGACTATGCTATCAAGGGCGACAGTCTAACGATCTTTTTGCCTTTGTCTGAAGGTTGGTTGGAAACCGAGGTCAGTTTTAATCCTGAAGAAAACACGTCTTTGGAAGGCTTGTACCGTTCACGCACTATGTATTGTACTCAATGCGAGGCGCAAGGCTTTCGTAAAATTACTTGGTATTTGGATCGTCCGGATGTCATGAGCGTTTTTTCCACGCGAATCGAAGCCGATAAAATACAGTGCCCGATCTTGCTATCAAACGGAAATTTAATTGAGGCGGGCGAGCTTGAGGGCGGCCGGCATTACGCGCGTTGGTACGACCCTTTCAAAAAACCTAGCTATCTTTTCGCTTTGGTTGCTGGTGATTTAGCCTGTAAAACAGGCAGCTTTACAACTGAAAGTGGCCGGCCTGTTGCCATCGAAGTGTACGTCGAGCCAAAGGATTTAGATAAATGTGATCACGCCATTGATTCGCTCAAGCGAGCGATGGCTTGGGATGAACGCACCTATGGCCTTGAGTACGATTTGGATCGGTACATGATTGTCGCCGTCGATGATTTCAACATGGGCGCGATGGAAAATAAGGGCTTGAATATATTCAATACCTCTTGTGTGCTTGCCAATTCAAAAACCACTACTGACCTTGGTTTTCAGCGTGTTGAGGCGGTGGTTGCCCATGAGTATTTCCATAATTGGTCAGGGAATCGGGTGACTTGTAGGGATTGGTTTCAATTGAGTTTGAAAGAAGGCTTTACCGTCTATCGCGATGCGCAATTTTCCGCGGATATGAATTCGGCCACGGTTAAGCGAATCGAAGATGTCAATGTATTGAGAAGTGCTCAATTCGCAGAAGATGCAGGCCCGCTTGCCCATGCTGTTAGGCCAGCGTCCTTTATTGAGATATCTAATTTTTATACGCTGACTGTGTACGAAAAGGGTGCTGAAATTGTTCGTATGCTCGCTAATCTACTAGGCGTTGACGCCTTTCGGAAAGCAACAGATTACTATTTTTCAACCTATGATGGTCAGGCGGTAACCTGTGATGATTTTGTTGCGGCTATGGAATATGCCTGTGCGAAGGATTTTAGCCAGTTTAAGCGCTGGTACTCGCAGGCCGGTACACCTGAAGTCACTGTTAGTGACCATTATGATGCCGATGCGAATACCTACACGCTCAGTTTTACCCAGTCCTGCAGGCCCACGCCCGAAACAGAGCACAAGCTTCCGTTCCATATTCCGGTAGCCATGGGATTATTGGGAGACGCTGGCTCGTTAAAATTACAACCGAAGGATTTTGCCTTATCTGATGATGCCGACAATACGCATACAGTTTTAGAGTTAACCGAGGCGAGTCAAAGCTTTGTTTTTTCTAATGTGTTCGAGCAACCTGTGCCGTCACTCTTTAGAGGTTTCTCTGCGCCGGTAAATGTGCGTTTCAATTATTCGGAAGCGCAATTGATCCAACTTTTGAAACTTGATAGCGATGAGTTTAATCGCTGGAGTGCAAGCCAAGAACTCGCAGTAATTGCTGTCAATGCTGCATTACAAGAGCCGGCGGCGTTTAGGGTTTCGGAATATTGGTTGGAGGCTTTGTCCGTTATTATTGATCAGCAGTTGATCGAGCCGGCGGTCATTGCCTATATGCTACAAGTCCCGTCGGTCAGCTATTTACACGACCGATCGCCGCAACACGATGTATTGGCTATATACGCGGCGAGGGAGAAAGTAGTTAAAGTACTTGCGCATAGCCTAGAAAATCAGTTGACAACTATTGCTTGTTGCTATGATGCCAATGCAGCTTATCAGGTAGACGCAGCGTCCATTGGTCGCAGGGCTCTGCGTAATACGGCGCTTTTATTGCTGGCTCATGCCGGCGTGCCCTCGGCCAGTGAACTCGCCTTGGGGCAGTTTAGGTCTGCCAATAATATGACCGACCAATTGGCCGCTCTTAAGGCATTGATCGTAATTGACGAGTCCGATATAACGGCTGAGGCGTTAGACGAGTTTTACCAACAATGGCGTCATGAGGCACTCGTGGTCAATCAATGGTTTAGTTTACAAGCCGCGGTCGAGTCAGAGAAAGCCTTAACACGCCTCGAACAATTAACCCAACACCCAGCGTTTCAGTGGTCTAACCCCAATAAGGTGCGGGCGCTTATCTCGGTTTTTAGCAATCAAAATGTGACCGGTTTTCACTGTGATAGCGGTGCTGGGTATAAATGGCTCGCGGATGTTGTGGTTAAGGTCGATAAAAGCAATCCTCAGCTGGCTGCTCGTTTAGTAACGCCGCTGACGCGGTGGGCGAAATATGCTGAGCGAGGTCGGACTATGCGACAAGAGCTGGCCCGAATAGCGGCGCAACCACTCAGTAAGGATTTGTTTGAGGTTACCGAGAAAGCGCTGAAGGCCAGCTGATACTTGGGTAAACCGGCTAATAGAGATACCAGTAAGTGGTTTTAAAAAGGTAGCGACAAAGGGTAAAATCAACCGCATTGGAACGCGGAAGGAAAAGGTAGTGATGACTAGATTGTTGGTGGCTTGTTTTTTGATATTGGCGGTAGTCGCTAATGTTTATGCGGCAAAATTATATAAAGTTGTCGATGAGCATGGAAATATTACCTTTTCTCAATACCCGCCTAAGGAGAAGAGTGAAAATACGGTTGTTGAAGGTGTTGAGGTGCGCGGTGGTGGTGCTGCGGAAGCGGTTCGCTATGTAGGCTCTAGTGCCTATTGCGGCGATATTCGTTTGCCGACTTCCTACACAGGCTCCAGCGCTAGGTCCTCAGAGTACCGGGCCGAATATGTTGGCAAGTCAGTTAGCTATTGGCGGGAAAAACTACAGCGTCTGGAACAGTCGGCACAGCAGCGTTCGCGGGAAAAATTACGCAGTAGTAATTCTGGTTATGGTATTTCTGGCACTGCAGAACGCAATAGTCGCTATCAGCAACAGTTAGATGAGGATGCCAAAGACATGCGCGAACTACGTTGCGCGCTAAACTGGGCAGAGCGGGAAAGCTCTCAAAATGCCGAAGTACTTAGTGATGGGCAAAATGAGAATAAGCGATTACAGAGCGTGCACGACGACCTGTCGCGCAAAATGGTAAGTGAATGTGGACGCGAACCGCTACTTGACCCAACAGATCCAACCAATGCTAAGAGCCGTAGACAATGGAAGGCATGTACAAAAAAATATCGAAAGGGTTTGGATGATGTGGAGAGCGAGTTGTACTATCGCTGATTCCTCAAGGTGCTTTGCAATATTTAATAGCGGCACTTCGTCGGCAGGTAAGCAAGCTCCAGATTGGTTAGATTTGCACCTGCCGCTTGCATGCCTGCCGGAATTTCGGCACTTCCGCAAACCCATGAGATAGGGCTTTGAGGCGATCCTGGCACGAATACCGCTATGAGACTGACAACCTTACCCGTTTGACCTTCGCCGATCTTATTACCTAATTCGAGATGCAACGCTCCTTGCTCGAGCGTCACAGCGCTTAGGTAATTACCAATTATCTTTTCCGGATCAGGCATGCCAATGGTTTTATTGTCGGCGGGAAACTCACCCATCACTTTGTAGTAACTCACTACTTGAAGCTGATAATCTTCAACTAACTTTAATGACTCTTCAATTTGAACTCTCGTTGTTCGACCCTTGGCGTTAGGGATAGCGAGTGTGACCAATATGGCAATAATACTTAGCACGATCATCATTTCAATGAGCGTGAAGCCGCGGAACGTATGTATGTTGTGCATTTTCATGGCTGCAAGCATAGCGCTTTCGTGTGTCAATATCAGCAGTTAAGCGCTTTTAGTTGCCTAGTTTATGCACAAAGTAGAAACCGGTCCATCTTGGTTTGAATGGTATGTTGCAGCGAGTTGGCATCGAAGCGGGAAAGGTCTTTAAGTAGGGATGGTTTCACCCTGTGTAGGTGTAATATAGGTGCAGCTTTATTCAGCTCTCTTAAGTCTTTATTGGTAATAACCGGAAGAAAAGGTTCAGCGTCGGGCATCTTTTCGGCCACCTTTTTTAGGCCGCTGGCGAACGGCACGAATATAAACTTACCTGTTTCTGGATTGCGTTTAGCGAGCAACAATCCAGCTTTTCCGATTGCCTCGCCCGGGACAATAAACAAGCCTGTTTTAACCACTGCCTCGTTACTGACGTCTTGGTAGGTATCGTGATGTGCTTGTGCATTCGGCAATACAAGTAATTTACTGCTATCAGCCGTAACAGGCCAAATATTGTAATTGGCATATACTTGTTCGACAGTACCGGAGAAAACGCATAGCGATTCCTCGAAGCGCTTGAGGAAGTTAACAGCTTGCTCCTTGTACACAATGCCGGCAAGGTTCCAAATGAGTTGCTGGGACATGATGTGACTCCTTATAGCTTGGATCTTACGCCGACTTAGGTGGATTACCCACGACCTAAAGCGCCTTAATTAGGATATAGGGCGCCATATGGGTGGCTTTCATCTATCAAAGTACGGTCAACGTGTGATCACCAAAGCAATATAGGTATATAGATGGACTTTACGGTCAATGCGGTTTTATTGCCTGCTCGCGACTACGCCTTGGGCGAGCCAAGGTTGCTGGGTGAGCGACAGGTTTCGGCTTCGGATCTTTTTACCTTGCTTGAAACCCGGGGCTGGTTGTCGTACTTCCAGCATGTGCAAGCTGCACAGTTTGGTGTTGCTGGCTATTGGTGGCTGGCAAATCCGAATTTGTCAGCTGTCCTACAGGGTGACGCTGGTGTGATGCGGCACTGGATTCCGAGTTTAACGGTGCAGGTAGAGCAAGCTGCATCGGTAACCGTTCAGTTTAAGCACCCAGAGCCAAAAGCTAGCGTTTTCGCCGCGCTTTTGTTTTGGCTATTAGTTAGGCAGGCCCAAGGTTCAAGGGTTAAAATGAGTGAAATCAATGTCTGTCCAGACTTCTGTGATGCGGATTATATTCCCGTTTTTTCCGAGCGCTGTGTTTATACCAATACTGCTGGTCAAGTACACATAAAGTTTGGTCTGTCTATTCTTAATGCGCCATTCGTTACGGCAAATGCCACCCTTTTACCGCTTCTTGCTGATAACTTGCCTTTTGCGCAATCTGATATGCAGAGTGAACTTTCGGTGAAAATTTACCACCTAATGGACGCTGCTAGAGATTTAAGTGAGGTCAGCCCTGCATGGGTGGCGGCAAAGTTGGCGATCTCTGAGCGAACGCTTAATCGGCAACTGGCAGAGCTGAGTACGACCTTTAGGGAGTTACTCACGCGATTTCGCAATGGCCACGCCATTGCGAAATTATGTGAAGGCGAATCAATTGATCGCCTAGCTGATTATTTAGGCTTTTCAGAGCGCGCAGCATTTGAGCGCGCGTTTAAGTCATGGCAAGGCGTAACCCCTGCAAAGTTTCAGGCTCAGTATCGGCGTTTGTCGAAAGATGTCGATGTCGAGGCGCTTATATCGCCCGATAGATTGCCGAATATACCGGCCATTGGTGCCCAGTTATTGGCCCTGGCTCAGCGCGATGATTCTAGTTTGGAGGATATGGCGGCTTTGGTTGAGCAGGACCCTGTGTTGGCCGCCAAACTCATTAGTATTGCCAGTAGTGCTTTTTATGGCATGAAACCTAGCTCGTCGATTAAAGATATTGTTGTGCGGGTTTTTGGGGTTGATAAATTAAGAAGTCTTGCTCTAGCTGTGCTCGCCGCCGGTAGTTTCCGTTTAAACAATTGTCCAGCTTTTTCGTTAGAGCGATTTTGGCTTCTTTCGTTGGGTGTTGCTCAGCTCGCTAATGATTTTTATCGAGAGATGGGAAAGTCGGCTGAAGTGCAAGCTGATATTTATTTGGCTGGCTTATTACATAACATTGGGCGTTTGGTGCTGATCCAGTGCTTCCCTCATAAAATGCAGGCATTACTCGATCCCTTGTTAAGACATCCTGCGCCTCAGGAGCTTCTCGCCATGGAAAAGCTCCGGCTTGGCGTGGATACGAGCGAAGCGGGGGCGCTGTTACTCGCTCGCTGGCAGTTGCCCCGTTCAGTGAGCTTAATCATGCGCCAGCTGGCCGTTGATAAGGTGGCCATGATACCGGAAGCGCACCTATTATTGATTGCCGAGGAGTTTTTGCTGGCCAATATTCAAGCCATTGAAAGTAACCTTGCGCTACCTGTCCTTCAGCCGTTTAGCACTGACTTAACTCAGCTATTGAGGTTGCCTGAAGCTTCTGTGGAGAAAATATTGCTTAGCTTTCTTGAGCGCTTACCCCAGCTGCGCGCCGCTGCTGAGTTAATAAATCAATAATTAATTTCGCACGCTACTCGAATATCCTTTGAGCAGGGCTTACTATTGCCTGCCACTAGGAGGTTGATGCATGGCTGTAGAATGGTTTTATTTATTGTTGATTGCTACCGGCTTTATTGCCGGGATCATTAATACCTTGGCCGGTGGCGGAAGTAATTTAACATTACCCGCACTCATGATGATGGGTATGCCTGCCGATGTTGCGAATGCTACCAATAGAGTTGGCGTTTTACTTCAGTGTGTTAGCGCGACGAAGGGTTTTCACAGGTATGGCAAGCTACCCATTGACGCTATCTTTCCGGTCATGCTTCCTACCTTAATTGGCGGCGCCTTGGGTGCTGCAGCTGCTGTTATTGCACCGAATGACATATTAAAGCCCTTATTATTGATAACGATGATTGGTATGGCCGTTATTATTTTGGTCAGCCCCTCAGTTGTTGCGCCTGCGCAAGATGAACAACCAAAATCTGTTAAGGACTCGCCACTTGGCATTGCCGGTTTAATCTTTGCTGGCTTTTATGGTGGTTTTGTACAGGCAGGTGTCGGATTCGTATTGCTGGCCGCTATTACTGGCGCTCTACGTTACGACCTAGTGCGTGCAAATGCGCTTAAGGTAATTTGTACGCTAGGTTTCACTCTTATCGCCTTGTTAATTTTCATCGCTGATAACCTCGTACAATGGTTGCCGGGGTTAGTGCTCGCTGCAGGGACTATGTCTGGCGCCTCGGTCGCGGTGAAATTCGCAATAAAAGTGGAAGCAAAAGTACTCAAGTGGTTTTTGCTGGTGATGACGTTATTCGCAAGTGCGGCTGCGCTGTTCATTCAATAAAGGCATCTTGCCGTTGAACGAACGGCGCAGGCTTACACTTGGTCGCCGACGTTACAGCATTCTCTTTAAAATGTCTTTATCGCCGCCTTCCAGTTTGTGATAAATCACTGCGGCGAGGTGAATAGCCACGAGCGCCAATAAAACCCATGGTGCAACTTCGTGTATTTCATGGAATACCCCCGCTAATGCCTTACTTTTTTCAAACACTAAGGGAACCGAAAAACTGCCGAACTTCACCGCATAGCCTGCAAAGTTACTCATGGCCCAACCGCTAAACGGCACTAAAAACATTGCCAAGTAGAGTAGGTGCTTAGTCGCTTTGGTGAGCTTTATTTCTGTGGAGGTAAACGCAGAGGGGAGCGGCGGCGGTGGCGTTATCTTACTCCAAATAAGCCTAACCATAACTAACCACAAAAATACGAAGCCAGAGGCTTTATGCAGCAAGATCAGGTCCATTCGGCCGGGGGCGTCATCGGCTAAATCGGACATGTAAGAGCCGACGCCAATTAATACGAAAACCATTAATGCCATTAACCAGTGTAATAATTTGCTAAATCTGTGGTAGGCGGTTGCCGTGTTCATAGTGAATGCCTCTTTTTTGTTTCCACGTATTTAATCGGGATATAAAGCCGATAGCAAGGGGGCCGGTTTAGGGTTGGGTTCACGCTTCTCTCGTAGAGCTCGGTGAATTAGCGGCTTCAGTGTCGAAAAGTTACCCTCGTAGCTTTGATTGTTGCCATAAATGTAGGCGTTTAGTTGCTGTATTTCCTGTTTGATCTGAGCAGCGAGTGTGGTGTCGCGCATTGCCTCAATGGAGTTTGCCGGTAAGAGCTGATTAAGCGCCTGTAAAAAGCGCGCGGCGCAATCTCGATCTAACGGTTGAGAGAAGAAGGTATCTAGGTCGTCAAAAGTTGGCTGTGGCGATGGCGTCACGGGTATTGTTTTATTGACGGTTGACTGACTGCGGCGTCGTAGAGTCCAAACCAATGCAGCTAAGATGAGATTGGTTATCAAAAGCAGTGCGCTTAGGATTTGCCAGACGATAGCTGAGTTGGTGTCCTGCGATCTTACAGGTGAGGTATCAAGATTCGGTTGCTCAGTTACATCTAGGTTTGGTTGAGCGGGAGAGATAGACGGTACTGACGCGGGTAGTTGCGGGTTGGCTTTAATGTTGATGCTGCGTGCGGGAAGCAGGGCAATCTTCTGCGTGTTAGATTGTGTATCCCACCAATAGAGTTTTACTTCGGGTAGCTGTGTTACGCCCACTTGGGTGGGTACAATGGCGATTGATTCGGTAATGGATGTGCTTAGCCCTCTAGCGTCTTGACTATCGGTTGACTCAGGTTTTTCGCGATATTGTTTAAAACTTGGATTTTCTGCGAGCGGTAAACTCGGAATTTGATTGGCGCTTAAACCTGTTGCGTTGATGGTTATCTTGCGTGTTATGGGCTCGCCCAAGGTCCAGTCTTGTGTATCGCTAGACCACTGCTCGCTAATGTCGAGTTTGCTAGCCGGTAGCCAATGTTGACCTTGGTAATTTTTTGCTTGAGGTTTCACCGCCAAGACAATAGGTTTACTGCGAATCCGCTTGGTTTCAGTCTGGCCGTAGTTTAGTGAGTTGTTAAGCCTGCTATGGGCGCGCATCGTGACGGTGAACGTTTGAATGGGTATTTCAAGTTCGCCACTCATCTGCGGAAATAAGGCGTAACGTAACTCTGAGACTGAGTAAACTTTATCGCCGATACGCTTTTGATATTGACTGTCTTTTAATGGTAGTAGCAATGCATTAGGAATATTTAGGGCAGGCGCATCATCTACCCGAAGTGGGATGGCAGTGTGCAGCTTGACGGTGATAATCACCTGTTCCTGTACGTAAGGCTCGGATTTTTCAGCTTGTATATCGAGAAAAATATCGGGCGTCATTCCGCTTTGCGTGTTGTCGGTTTGCGATACGTCTAGAATAATTGCATCGCTGAACTCTTGCTCATATTGAATGGATGGGATAACGAGTTTACCCACCGATTTTGGTGCTAAGGTTAATTGCCATTCTGTAAAGGCTGTAACTTGACCGTTAATATTTCTGTATTGGCTATTTTGGCTGCGATTTAGAATATCGAATTGAGTCTCAAGTTCGCTGAAGTCGGGAGTCGTATTGGCTTGAGGTGAAACCCTGATGGATAGAACAACGGTTTCATCCATGCTGATACGGGCTCTATCGACGCTAGCCGATATGCTGGCAGCATGACTAGCTTGAGCCGACCAGAAAAAAAGTAGAGTAATCAACGTAAAAATTGATCGTATTAACATCTGTACTATCCAATTAACTGTATTAATTAACGCTATCTACCAAGCTACCAACGGGTGTGTGCATCGTTTTCCGGCGGTGACCACTCACCCTCTTTGATTGCTTCGCGTCTTTGCCGGTATTGATATTCAAATTTTCGTTTTAGTAGCCCCGAAGGGTCGTCATTGACTTGGCGCAACCACTGCTCCATGGCTTCTTTTTCTTCACCACTTAAATGGTCAAAGGCATCGATGGTGGCTTGCCCTTGATCCATTTGCTCTTCGGGTTTCTTGTCTAGCTGATTCTCAGCGGCCGTTGGATTGTTGTCGAGTGGGGCGGCCTCAGAATTTGGATCAGTTTCAGTGGGGTTATCACTGTCGGCGTAATCACCTAGCTCGCCGTCTTTTTCTGCTGGCGTATCGTCCTTGTCGCCTGAGCTTTTTTGCTCATTCTCGTTAGCGGCGTCATTTTGTGCTGGATTATCATTATTCTGACTTTCGTCGCCTGCCTCAGTCTTAGTATCGGAAGGTTTGTCTTGAGATTGCTCAGCGTCTTCGTTAGGTGAGTTTTCAGACTCATTTTCTTTACTTGAGTCTTGTGGATTATTTTTCTCATCTCCACCTGACTGTTTTTTGTCTTGGTCTTGGTCTTGGTCTTGCTGTTTAAGTAGCTCTTCAACGATTCTTTTGTTGTAAATCGCATCCGCCATATCTGCCTTTAATGCAAGTGCCTTGTCATAACTCTCTAGTGCCGCTTGCAACTGCCCAGATTGAGCCAAGGCGTTGCCCTGATTGTAGAGATCATCGGCGCTGGGTGTTTCTGCTGTATTGTTTATCGTCTTTAATACGTCGCTCGCGCTTGTGAAGTCTTGAGCTTGGTATAGAGATGCCGCTTTCCAGCGAGGATCGGTAAATTCTGTCGCCGCCTTGTCACTTTGATTGTTTTTAAAGGATGCTAACCCCTGCTGATTTTTGTTGAGCCAAAGATTTTTCCAATTATCCGAGTCAGTATCGGATGTGGTGGCTGACGACTTCTGATAGCTGTCGTTAGCCATTGCCTCTGGGCTGGCAAGGCTTAGGCTCAATGCTAGTCCTAGCAGGCAAGGGGACGCGAGTAAGAAGGAAAAAACGGCGCCGCGTCGAAAGCTAAATGCAACGATTGGTAGGAGTAGCCAGGCGAGCCAGTAGCCGTTATCTTGCCATTGATCGAAATCCCGATCTTGACCTTCAATTGAAGGGCTTTCCTGCAGGTTAGTATCGGTCAAAAAATTTATGTCTTGGTCTGTTAGCACAATATCTGAATAACGGCCCTGGGTTTGTTGCGCAAGACCCTTCAGCAGGGCTCGGTCATTTTTGGCAATAATAATATTACCCTGCCGATCTTTTGCGAAACCTTCTTGGCCTATGGGAATGGGGGCGCCATTTTCATCGCCTAAAGAAATAATGTGTAGAGGAAAACGCTGATTTTTTAATAGCGATGTGACAGTGGGGGCAGCACTGGCGTCGACGCCATCGGTAAACAGCACTATCTGACCATGTTGAATGTTACCTTGATGTAAGGTGGTAAGAGCGAGCTCTATGGCCATCTCCACATTACTGCCGGTTAGCGGCATGATGCGCGGCGACAAGGAAGGCACCAAGCTTGATATGGTGCGGGCATCGTCGGTAAGTGGTGTGACGAGATGGGCTTCACCAGAGTAGACAATTAAGGCCTTTAACCCGTCTTTTTGAAGGTTTAAGGCGTCGATAATTTTTTGTTTTGCGCGAGTTTCCCTATTGGGCTTTATATCCTCGGCCAGCATGGAGGGGGATAAGTCGAGAATGTATACGGTTGCCGCTTCACTTTGGTAAACCGGTGTAGGGGCTTTTTCCCAAGTTGGGCCTGCCAAACCCAAAACAGCAAGCAGCCAACCGCAAAGTATCGGCAGCCATCGGTTTTTTCGTGAGGCAGATGATTTGTTGGTTGTTAAATACCCCAGTAACTCAGGTGCAATATAGGCGTACCAGCCATTTGAGGCTTTGGATCGGGCGCGGGCTAGCAGTAACAAAAACGCTAATGGCAGCAGAGCGAAGAACCATTCTGGGCGAATAAAGTGGACGTTTTGTAATAATTCAATCACGGCGGTTTAGCTCTTGATTCAGTTCGCTTGCGGTTCTATTTCTGAAAACAGAAGCGTGTGCGGTTAGAAAGGCGATCACGCTTGCTAAAAACGCGAGGGCTAAAGGTAAATAGAATAATGATTTTTGAGGTCTAAATACGTCGCTATCTTGTTCTGAGGGCTCGAGTTCATCGAGCAGGGCATAGATGTTTTGTAGCTCCTCTGGGTTTCTTGCTCTAAAGTATCTACCGCCTGTGGCTGAGGCGATCTTTTCTAAGGATTTTTCATCTAAATCAAGAGACGGATTTACCGTTCTTGCGCCAAAACTTGAACCCAATAAGCCGGGAATATTCATTTCCTCGGAGCCAAGCCCGATGGTATATATTTTTACATTGGCGGCGGCAGCGAGTGTGGCGGCTTGTTGTGGGCTCACGTTACCCGCGGTATTTGCTCCGTCCGTTAACAGTATGAGTACGCGCGAGGATTCAGGCCTGTTTCTAAGGCGCTTGATGGCTAAACCGATAGCATCGCCGATGGCGGTTTTCTCGCCTGCAAAGCCGAGTTGCGCTTCCGTTAGTAGTTGGCCTACGGTGGCGCGATCGAATGTGAGTGGCGCTTGAAGGTAGGCATTGGTACCAAAAAGTATCAGGCCTAATCTATCTCCTACGCGGCGCTCAACGAATTCAGAAACGACGGCCTTTACGGCTTGTAATCGATTAATGGATTGGCCTTGGTAAAACATATCTGGCGTTTCCATGGAGCCAGATATATCAACCGCTAACAGCAAGTCTCGCCCATTGCTAGGTAGTTCGATGGGATCCCCTTGCCAGCGGGGGTTGGCTGCTGCAGTGATTGTGCCGAGCCAAACAATGGTTAGGAGGCTTAACAATATCCATGGCTTAGATCTGTGCCTAGGTTGAGGTTGTAGGTGTTCATGCCCCCCGTTAAAACTTGCAGGCACGAAGACAGCGTCCACGGTTGATTTACGCTTGCTAGGTAGCAACCGCAACAAGAGCGGCAAGGGAAGTAACCAGAATAGCATTGGCCACTCAAAGGTTAACATCGAGAAGCGCCCCCTGATGGTGATCGATCCAATGCTTCACATCCTCTAAGGCTGCTTCTGTTTGCACAGGCGTGAGCAGCGCTTTTGAGGTGTAGGGTTGTTTGGATAAAAGAATGTTTGTGTCATCGCTTAGCGGTGTATCTGTTGTGACCAGTTGGTTATTTAAGAATGCAACCCAGGGATCATCGATAAGCCGTGCCGCCTGCGGACTGACGGCATTTAATGCGATTTGCTTTAATAATTGGTTTGTATGCATGGACAACCGTTGCAAATTATCGTCCTGTTGGTATTGGTCGATGATCTCGGTGAGCCGCTGTTTCGCCTCTTTACGGTAGTTGCGCTTCGCTTTAATTTGATGCCGGCGAACGAGCCATGTCAGGGTTGCACCTAGGATAAGTAACAGTGCCAATAATGCCCACCAACCCGGTGCTAATGGCCAAATACCCGGCTCAGGCGGTAGATGGAAGTCTTTAAGCGGTAATAGTTTTTCGTTCATATGGCAACCTTACCCACGTCTTTTCAGCTTGCCAAAATGTTTTTGTAACCAAGGTGTTAAGGCTGTGCCGCATTCCAATAAGTGATAAGCGGCACCTAGGTCTCGCGCGCTGTTTTGAATCGATGCTTGACGCAGTTGAAAATTTTGAGCTAATGCTTGGGCTTTGTTGGAATCAAGTTGCACCAACTCGCGACCGTTATTTATACCCAATAAACTATTGCTCGGCAGCTGTTGTTCCAAGCGGTCGTAGATGTGAAAAAACAGCAGGTCATTGTGCCGCGCTAATAGGGTTATCAACTTATGGCACTCGTCGCTCCAGTCGGCAAAGTCGCTAATGATGACCAGCGTGCTGCCTGGTTTTAGTGCACGCCTACAATCGCTCAACAGCGCCGGTAGGCTTTTTTCATTCTGGCTAGCAATAGGAGATGACAGTGCCTGATTGTGGGCATGTAAGCGATTGATTAAGGTTAGCATTGCATGCTGTGAGCCTTTCGGTCGAATATCTTCGGCGCCAGCGGTGTGTGCAATCATTGCACCGATACGATCGCCGGATTCGGCGGCCGTCCAGCCTAGGGTGCTGGCAAGTTGGGCACTAAATACAGATTTAAAACACTGCGTGCTGCCGAAAAACATACTGGCCCGTTGGTCGACGAGGAAAAACGTGGGTTTTTCTCGCTCTTCACTGTACAGCTTGGTGAAAGGTGTTTGGGTTCGAGCGGTCACTCGCCAATCGATGGAGCGCACATCGTCACCAGGTTGATATTGCCGAACTTCGGCGAACTCCATACCGCGGCCGCGAAATTTGGTTCTGCTTGCGCCCGCAAGACTGCTTTGACTTCGCGAGCGTGCAGGTATGCGCAAGTCTTTACTGATGAACCTTGCCATCAGTAATTGGTTTAGTTCGCTAAAGGCACCTTTGGGCTGAAGAGCGTCCATGGTTAGGCTACTGGCACCACGTCGAGTAGGTGTTCGATGACCTGATCCATCGTCACGCCACTCGCTTCAGCTTCGAAGGTGAGAATTAAACGGTGCCTGAGAACATCCGGGGCGAGTGCTTGTACATCGGCGGGGCTAACAAAATCTCTACCGTCGAGCCATGCGAGTGCCCGCGCTGAGCGCTCGAGTGCTAGCGTTGCCCGAGGGCTCGCGCCGTACTCCAACCATTGGGTTAATTTAGCATCGTAGTTTTTGGGGTGTCGGGTGGCGTCGATCAAGTGCACGATATAATCTTCTACGCTCTCCGCCAGGTGAATTTGTAAAAGGCTCTTTCTTGCGTTCAACAAGTCTGTTTGAGAAATCTTGGCTGGCGGCACGGCTTCCTGCGTGAGATTTTCTTCTCGAACCAAGCGCAATATCTCTTTTTCTGCTGCTGCGCTCGGATAGTTGACGCGCACGTGCAGCAAGAATCGGTCTAATTGAGCTTCAGGAAGCGGATAGGTACCTTCTTGCTCGATTGGGTTTTGTGTCGCCATCACCAGAAATAACTCGGCGAGGGGGTAGGTGTGCTTGCCGACGGTAATTTGCCGCTCGGCCATGGCCTCTAACAAAGCGGATTGGACTTTCGCCGGGGCCCGGTTGATTTCATCGGCAAGTACCAAGTTGTGGAAAATGGGGCCTTTTTGAAATTCAAAGCTGGAGGTCTCGGCGCGATAGATGTCTGTACCTGTCACATCGGCAGGCAATAGGTCCGGAGTGAATTGGATGCGATGGAAACTACCTTCAATCCCCTTGGCTAAAAGCTTGATTGCTTTGGTTTTGGCCAAGCCTGGCGCGCCTTCTACTAATAAGTGTCCATCAGCTAAAAGTGCGATCAATAATCGATCAATGAGGTCGTTCTGGCCAACGATTTGATTATTTAGCCAGGTTTTCAATACTTGTATTTGTGAATGTGTGGTCATAGGTGTGTTGTTCGTTATTACTTCAAAATTAGTTAACTGTAAAACAGTTACATAAAGTTAACGCTATAACTGCTTGGCATACCCTTATTTGGGGGCAAACAGTGCCTAATCAAGGCCTTAGACAGCTTTCAGTGGTCTATGCTTTGTCCAGGTTGGTGAATTGTTTTTTGACTTTCACCCCGGCACGGCCTGTTAGTCCTCAATCAGCGCTAAAAGTTCAGTCTTTTGGGGTGGTTGTTTCGTGGTTAGTCGAGCGTCGTTAGATGGATTTGCTGGACAAGAAGAAGGGTGGGCGCTCAATCTGGGCGCTTATTTCGGTGCATAAAGGAGCGCAAAGCGTTCTTCGGAGAGTATGACGTGGATACAAGTTTGGTCACTGCTGATAACAAGCAAGCGTTTTTAGATCAGCTGGCAGCACTTATTGATGACCGATTGACAGGCGATAAGTCGAAACAGTTTAAGGCTTTTGCCTGTGAGTATTATGACCAATATCCTTTAGAGGAGCTGGAGGGGCGTAAGGTTACCGATGTTTACGGCAGCCTTTATGGCTGGTGGAACATGATCGCCGACCGACCTGCGGAGCCACAGGCGAAAGTGCGGGTGTTTAACCCAACGTTAGATGAAGATCACTGGCTCTGCCCTCACACAGTGGTCGCGGTATTGCAGCGGGATATGCCCTTTTTGGTCGACTCAATTCGCATGGAGCTCAACCGTAGAGGCATCGCCATTCACGGCATTTACAGCAGTATTCATCAGATTGGACGCAATAAGTCTTTAAAGCTGCAGGAAATTGTACCGCGCCATGAAGCTATCCCTAAGCGCAAAGATATTAGTTACGGCAAAGAAGCTCTGATTTATTTTGAGGTGAACCTACACACCGATAGCGAGGAAATGGCAGAGATTGCCGATGGCCTAGTTGATGTGCTGCAAGATGTCGATGTTGTGGTCAATGATTATCGGCCGATGCTGGCAGCTGTTTCTGAGGTGGCTGAGGCGCTTAGCCGCGTACCGGCAAATGAACACGTGGTGGATCTTTCGGAAAGTTGTGAATTCGTACGCTGGCTAGGCGATGGCCACTTTACCTTTATGGCCTATTCAGAATACGAATTCTTTGACCAAGACGGTACTCGAGCGTTACGCGAAATTACCGATAAGCGATTGGGTTTGTTCCGCCGTCACTCCAGTGACGCCGGTGCAGTCGTGATAGATGATTTTAACCCCGGGATGGCGCGTTTTCATTTAACCCCAAAGGTGTTGGCATTTTCTAAATCCTCGGTTCGCTCGCGGGTTCATCGGCACGCTTACTCGGATTATATCGTCGTTAAACGCTACGATAAAACCGGTGCAGTGATTGGTGAATGCCGGTTTATGGGCCTGTACACCTCGCCCGTATACACCCTGAGTCCAACTAAAATTCCGCTCATTCGCATGAAAGTGGAGCAGGTCTTGGCGCGCGCCGACTTGGACCCACAAAGCCACGATTGCAAGGCGCTCAAGCAAACCTTGGAGACCTTCCCGCGCGATGAGCTATTTCAAAGCAGTGGCTCAGAACTGTATGAAACCGCTGTTGGTGCTATGCGAATTAGCGAGCGCTATCGCGTAAAGCTCTTTATGCGTCGTGACCCCTATGGAAAGTTTGTAAACGCATTAGTTTATGTGCCGAGAGATATTTTTAGCACGGCTATTCGAGTCCGTATTCAGGAATTAATCAGTAAAGCAATTAATGCAAAAGAGTGTGAGTTTACCACCTATTTTTCTGAGTCAATTCTGGCGCGCGCACATTTGGTTTTTAGGGTTGATCCTAATAAACCAATTGAGTACGACGTTAAAAAGCTGCAGTCAAAAATTGTTGATATTACCCGTACTTGGGAAGATCACTTGCATGCTGCATTGATAGAAAATCACGGCGAAGAAAAGGGCGCACGGCTGTTTAAAAATTATCAGCATGCTTTTGCCAGTGCTTATAAAGAGCATTTTGATGCTCGAGCGGCGGTGTTCGACATCGAAACCATGCGTGCTATTGAAGGCCCTGATGGCCTAGGTATGAGCTTTTATCAGCCTGTGGGTGTAGATAAAAATTCCTTCAGATTCAAGGTTTTCCAGCGCAATAAAACCCTAGAGCTTTCCGACGGTATCCCTATTTTAGAGCGTATGGGTATGCGGGTCATTGGCGAGCACCCTTACCGTATTGATGTGGGTGAAGACCATTATTGGATGCATGATTTTGAACTGGTTTATGACTTGCCGGCAGATATTGATATTCAGTCTGCTCGCCATCTTTTCCAGGAAGCTTTCGCTGCAGTCTGGAGCGACAAGAATGAAAATGATAGTTTCAACCAGCTAGTACTCGGCGCATCTTTACATTGGCGGGAAGTGGCCGTACTACGTATATATGCGCGCTATATGAAGCAAACTGTTTTCAATTTCAGCCAAACCTATATTGCCAATACCTTGGCTAATCACATGGATATCACGCGTAATTTAGTGGCCATCTTTAAGGCTAAGTTTGACCCTGCGTCTAATGACGGTTCGAAAGCTGCGATGCAAGTGGTTAAAGACCTAGAGGCGCAAATACTGACACGTCTTGACAGTGTGGATAATTTAAACGAAGACCGCATTATTCGACGTTATTTAGATATGTTGAATGGCAGTCTACGAACAAACTTTTATCAGCTAGATGAGAATAATCAAATTAAAGATTATATCTCTGTCAAATTCAGTCCTAGGACAATTCCAGAAATACCAGAACCTCGTCCGTTGTATGAAATATTTGTTTATTCACCCCGTATCGAAGGTGTTCATTTACGCGGCGGTTCAGTGGCACGCGGCGGGCTAAGATGGTCGGATCGGTTGCAGGATTATCGGACTGAGGTTTTGGGTTTAGTAAAAGCCCAGCAGGTCAAAAATGCGGTTATTGTACCTAACGGTGCTAAAGGTGGCTTTGTCTCAAAACAGCGCCCGAGAGGTGGCGATAGAGAGGCTATTCAGAAAGAAGGTATCGAGTGCTATAAGATATTTATTCGCGGTTTACTCGATATTACCGATAACTTAATTGATGGCAATATTGCGCCACCTAAACAGGTGGTTCGGCACGATGGTGATGACCCTTATTTAGTAGTGGCTGCCGATAAAGGCACCGCGACTTTCTCGGACATTGCCAATGGCATATCACTCGAATATAAACACTGGTTGGGCGACGCCTTTGCTTCCGGTGGCAGCCAGGGTTACGACCATAAAGGCATGGGCATCACGGCCAAGGGCGCATGGGTCGGTGTTAAACGTCATTTTATGGAGAAAGGCATCAATTGCCAGACGACCGATTTTAGCGTGATCGGTATTGGTGACATGGCCGGGGATGTCTTCGGTAACGGTATGTTGATGTCCGAACATATTTGTTTGCTGGCAGGCTTTAACCATTTACACATATTTATCGATCCAACGCCTAACGCTGCGAAGACCTTTAAGGAACGTAAGCGTTTGTTTGAGCTGCCGCGTAGTAGCTGGACAGATTATGATCAAAAGTTAATTTCCAAAGGCGGGGGTATTTTTGAGCGTTCAGCGAAATCAATTGCCATCTCGCCAGAAATGAAAAAAGCTTTTGCTATTAAGGAAGATAAGTTAACACCAACAGATCTGATCAATGCGTTATTAAAGGCACCAGTAGATTTGATCTGGAACGGTGGCATTGGTACCTATGTAAAAGCAGCTACAGAATCACATGCGCAAGTTGGCGATAAAGCTAACGATGGTTTGCGGGTAAATGGGGCAGACCTGCGCTGTAAAATTTTTGGCGAAGGCGGGAATTTGGGTATGACTCAATTGGGTCGTATTGAGTTCTGCTTGTCGGGTGGTGCTTGTAATACTGACTTTATTGACAATTCGGCTGGCGTCGATTGTTCTGATCATGAAGTCAACGTCAAAATTTTATTAAACGAGGTTGTATCCAGTGGCAATTTAACGGAAAAGCAACGTAATAAATTGCTCGGCGAAATGACGGACGATGTCGCTAATTTAGTACTCGCCAATAATTATCGCCAGACACAAGCCTTGAGTATTGCCCAGTACCAATCCAAGCAGCGGGTAGGCGAGTATCGTCGTTTCATTAATGCGTTAGAAGCTAGCGGTCGCCTCAACCGAGCGCTGGAGTTTTTGCCACCCGACGATCTTTTGGTCGAGCGTCAATCTCAGGGTAAATCATTGACCAGACCTGAATTGTCTGTGTTGGTTTCCTATGCGAAGGTGCAATTGAAGGATGAGTTAGCCGTTGAGGACATTACCAACAACGAATACATCGCCAAGATTGTTGAATCGGCGTTTCCTAAGGAAATCTGTAAGCGTTATGGCGAGCAGGTATACAATCACCGTTTGCGCCGCGAAATTATTGCAACCCAGCTAGCCAATGACATGGTTAACATCATGGGTATTAATTTCTGCCAGCGCCAGATGGAATCAACCGGCAGCAAGCCGGCTGATGTCGCCAAGGCCTATGTTGCTGCACGCGATATTTATGCGCTCGATAGCTTTTGGCGGGAGATTGAAGCCTTGGATTTCAAGGTCGACGCGCAGATTCAGCTCGACATCATGAGCCGAATGATGCGAAGAATCAGGCGTGCGACACGCTGGTTCTTACGTAATAGGCGTACCCATTTGGATGTCGCGCACGAGGTGGCGTTATTCGGTGGCTCTTTAACGCGTCTGGTGGGTGCGTTGCCGGATATGATTCGCGGCGAGCCGAAGAAACAATGGTTAAGGGAGTCTAAGCGCTTAGTGGCTGCCGGTGTTCCCGAGGCCGTCGCCAGCAGGGCTGCAATCCCCATCAATGTGGCCCCTGGTTTGAGCATGGTGGAGGCTGCGATTATTGCGGATACGGATATTTTGCGTGTTGCTGAATTTCAGATGACTGTCAGTGATTTCCTAGGTTTAGATTGGTTTGCCGAGGAGATGTCTAACGTTAAAGTTGAGAACTATTGGCAATCCATGGCGCGCGAAGCGTTTTTGGATGACCTTGACTCTCAACTGCGCACGATTACCATCTCATTGATTAAGTCGGCCGATGCCAAGCAATCGATTGATGAAGCTATTACAGCGTGGGCGGATACACACAGTGTATTAGTAAATCGCTGGCGCTCAATGATTGCCGACTTAAGAGGCGCGACGGGTACGGACTACGCGATTTTCTCGGTTGCGCTTCGCGAGTTATTGGACTTAGCGCAGGCTAGTCAATATACACCTTAAGGTTTTATCTTGACCTTTATTGATGTTGATTTGACGATCGAAAAGGACGAGCTGCTGCGGTTATACCGCGGCAGTGCCCGTATTGTTAGCGCCAGAGCAATTGACGGTAGACGAATACAGTTTCCTGCACAGGCTCTGCGTGCTTTCGTTAAAGAAAATGGGGTCAATGGCCGATTTAGAATTGAGTTTGATCATGCGTTTAAGCTCGTATCTATTAAAGCCCTTTGACCCTCTGTTCTTACCTCTGTTCTTGGCTTAGGTGCAGTAAGGGCCGCTTTCCAGTATCCTTGGCGCCTTTACCACAACTTGGGTTTTGATCTATGTACGCTTTTGCTCGCCGCATTCTATTCGCTCTAGATCCAGAGACGTCTCATTACCTTAGCTTAGATATGTTGGGTGCCGCAGAGCGTCTGAAAATGCTTGGTTTGTTCGCGCCTAAAATATCTGGACGAGCGGTTGAGATAATGGGTGTTCAGTTTCCCAGCGCAGTGGGGTTAGCGGCAGGCTTGGATAAAAATGGCGATTATTTTAATGCGCTTGGCGAACTCGGTTTTGGTCATGTGGAAATTGGCACTATCACGCCTAGGCCCCAGCCAGGTAACCCTAAGCCGCGCCTATTTCGGTTGCCCGAGCAGCAGGCCATTATTAATCGAATGGGCTTTAACAATAAGGGCGTTGATCACCTCGTAGAAAGAGTAAAAAAACGCCGATTTAACGGCGTATTAGGGATTAATATCGGCAAGAATTTTGATACCCCAGTGGAGTCTGCACACGTTGATTACTCGCTTGCCATGGGCAAGGTTTACCCTTATGCGGATTATATTACCGTCAATGTTTCATCGCCCAATACGCCGGGTTTACGTTCACTACAGTACGGTGAAAGTTTAAAAATTCTTTTAAATGAAGTTAAGGAGCAGCAGGCGACGTTAGCGCAAACAGTGGGTAAGTACGTACCCGTGGCGGTAAAAATTGCGCCTGATATGAACGATGAAGAAGTGCAGCAGGTCGCACAAGCATTGTTAGAAGCCGATATTGACGGCGTTATCGCCACTAATACCACCTTGTCTCGGGAAGGGGTTCAAGGTTGTGAACATGCCGATGAAGCTGGAGGGCTAAGTGGTGCGCCTGTTAGAGACAAATCGACCGCTACGATTCGCTTACTCAATACGGCTTTAAAAGGGGAGTTGCCGATCATTGGTGTGGGTGGAATTTGCAGTGGCGAGGATGCAGTGGAAAAAATTGACGCTGGAGCTTCTTTGATTCAAATCTACAGCGGTTTTATTTACCGAGGCCCTGAGTTAATAGCTGAGGCAGTGGACGCAATTAATTCTCTCAAATAAAGATCGGTCTTTATAAAAAAATGCAGCGCTTAGCGCTGCATGATCTTATGGGAGCTTCTAGTTGAGTAGTTTAGCCTAACGCGCTGAGCTTATGTGCGCATGCCGCCATGTTGTAACCGTTCCAATGATCTTCCCGTGCTTCCCGCCAGCCGCTGAGCCACTCCTGACGCGCGTCCCCACTCTGATGGGGGCAGAGTTCGCGCGAGCGGCCTTTGATGGCGGCCATATAGCCTTTGCTGAATGCATGTTCGATCTGGTTACGTTTTTGTCTTTTCATAAAGTAAGCACCTTGGCTGTCTATTTAGATCAAATTCAATACCGATCAAGCCAACGCCGTGTCGATACTAACTGCCGTATCGCTATGTGCGTTGTTCCTCCTTATGCAGTGCGCACGGGAGAGGTAAAGCGTGTTAAACCTCGCTAGTTGATATGTTTTGTGGATGGGCTATTAAGAATGTGAAATCTTCCTGCATGCTGAGGTGAAATTTTTGCCTGCCCCGAAAACATCGCTTTGGCGAAGGGGTGTTGGATCCTTTGCGAAGCTATTTCGCCGTGTTAAAGCTGGGCAAAACATGTCAGATTCTCAAGGGCGTCTAAAGAGAGCTTTTGCCCAAAATTGGCACGTTTATGCGTGTTTTTGTGTAGACGCGAATGCCTAGGTAAAAGCTCCGTTTCGAATAAAAACAACGTAAAACTTTCTCCTCTGTGCTGCTTGAGTCCGGGTAAAACAGTTGTACATGACGCGAGTAGCTTGTTACTGGCTTAGATATGACGCAATAGCGTTGCTGCTGAGCCGTAACAAGCCCGGTGGAATAGGGGATTGCTATCCCACCGGTGATTGAGGTCTTAAGGCTGATAGTAGAACTTCAGCCACTCTACAGATCGAGTGCTAACTCGAAACAATGAACCTCTGCCAAGCCTTAGCTTAGACGATGAATCTTGGGTTGATATAGCTTTCCTTGCTAAGCGCCCCAATGTTTTACCACTATTATTAAATACGTAAACTACTCCATTTACGCGCTAGATGGTGTGTCTTTCAAATTTAACGTTAATTTCCCGCTCTATGCGGGCTAAGCGGGAGTGAACCCGTTACAATGCGCCTTTTTTCGCGGCGGATGATCAGTACACCAAAACTGAGCCTGCTTGTGAATGAATAAAATCTTCTATGATGGCCCTCTATTATGGCACATCGGTATATTGTGAATTTGTGGCCTTAGTTATTTGGACGGCATCGATATGAATCAATTTGAGTTTTTTGCGGCTTGTCCAAAGGGGCTAGAGAGTTTGCTGTTGGCGGAAGTACGCGACCTTGGTGCTGTTGAGTCGCGAGAAACCGTCGCTGGGGTCTATTTTAGTGGGGATTTGGCCTTGGGCTACCGCACCTGCTTGTGGTCCCGTCTGGCCAATAAAGTGCTCCTGCCACTTAATAGCTTCGCTGTAGACAGCGATACAGAGCTCTATGATGGGGTGGCTGCGGTTGCCTGGGCTGACCACATTAGCCCATCCAGTACTTTTTTGGTGGACTTTTCGGGTACCAGCTTTGCCATCCGGAATTCACAATTCGGCGCGTTGAAGACTAAAGATGCCATCGTCGATCGGGTGCGAGAGGTAACCGGCGAACGGCCATCAGTGGCCAAGCAAAATCCGGACATTCGAATCAATGTGCGCTTATCCCGTGGGCGGGCAGTGGTGAGCTTGGATCTGTCCGGTGAAAGCTTGCACCGGCGCGGTTATCGTCTGAAGCAGGGTGCAGCGCCGTTGAAAGAGAACTTAGCCGCCGCCGTGTTGTTGCGTGCTGGCTGGCCTGAGATTGCCGCGCGGGGCGGCGCGCTTATCGATCCTATGTGTGGTTCTGGCACCTTTCTGGTCGAGGCAGCGATGATGGCGGCCGATATTGCCCCTGGTTTATTGCGCGCCAGCTTTGGTTTTGAGCGCTGGCTAAACCACCAGAATGATCTCTGGCTAACCTTGCGCGAGGAGGCGATTGAGCGCAAGCGTGCGGGGCTACTTAAGGACTTACCTGAGATTAGGGGCTACGATGCCGACATACATGTTATTCGCGCAGCAGAAGAGAATATTGTTACCGCTAAATTGGATCACTGGGTGCGCCTGAGCCGGAAAGAGCTTAAAGAGTTCACCCAGCCGACTCACAAGACACTACCGCCAGGTATTGTGTTAACTAATCCTCCCTATGGTGAGCGCCTAGGTGATGCCGAGGCCTTGGCCTATTTGTATCGCTATTTGGGCGATCGTATGCGGGCTGAATTTCCGGGCTGGCAATTAGGTGTTTTTACCGGCAATCCGCAGTTATGTCATGAGCTAGGCCTGAAAGCACACAAAAAGTACAAATTGTTTAATGGTACGTTAGAAAGTGAGTTGTTGTTATTTGATGTGCACGTCGACCAACCCATTAAAGTGGCTGACGCCGATAAGCCTCGCAGAGCTTATGTTCCGCAGGACTTGGTGTTGTCCGACGGCGCTCAAATGTTTGCCAATCGCCTGCGTAAAAATCAAAAGCAATTGACCAAGTGGCTTAAAAAAGAAGGTGTGACCTGCTATCGCCTCTACGATGCTGACATGCCTGAATATGCTGTCGCTATTGATATGTATAACGACTTTGTTCACGTACAAGAATACGCTGCACCGAACTCCGTTGATGAGCGTGCTGCGGCTAAGCGCTTTGATGAAATTAAACAGGCCCTGCCACAAGCCTTGTCAGTTAATCCCGAGAATATCAGCTACAAGCAGCGCAAGCGTAATACGGGCACGAGTCAGTATGAAAAGCTGTCGAGCCGTCGTAGCCACGACATGCTATCGGTCCAAGAGGGGCAGGCCAAGCTCTTGGTCGATTTGTGGCAATATTTAGATACTGGATTGTTTTTAGATCATAGGCTGTTGCGCTTGAAAATTGCGCAGTCCGCCAAAGGTAAACGCTTTCTAAATCTTTTTTGTTACACCGCCAGTGCCAGTGTGCAAGCAGCGGTAGGTGGAGCCCGTTATACCGTCAGCGTCGATATGTCTAAAACCTATCTAGATTGGGCGCGCAAAAATTTCGCTGAAAATGGTTTGGGCGAGCAGAAAAATAGGCTAGAGCAAGCCGATTGTCTGACCTGGTTGGATAGCGCACAGGGTGAATACGATCTTATTATGTTAGATCCTCCGAGCTTCTCGAATTCCAAACGCATGGACGGTGTGCTCGATATACAGCGCGATCACAGTCAGCTTATTGAAAAAACCATGAAGTTGCTCGCGTCTGATGGTGTGCTTTATTTTTCCAATAACCTTCGTTCATTCAAGCTAGATGATCATCTGTATGAACACTATTTAGTGCAAAACATCACGCAAGAAACCTTGGATAAAGACTTTCAGCGCAATCAAAAGATCCATCACTGTTGGTCTATTCGCCATAAATAACGCTCAGAGGCTAAGCTCCGTTGGCGCTTAGCCTCTCCACACCGCCTATTTTAAACGCCACACTCTTGTTTGATAGCCTTAGCGAAAGCTAATGTTGCAGCCTGTAGCTGTTGCTTGCGGCGTTCGCCAATACCTTCACTGTAACAGAAAGACAGTCGTAATTGATTTAAGCCGGCGCTTTTGTCCCTTGCTCTTGCATCTTCAGGATAAAAGCTGAAGGTGGGGATGGTGACAACGCCATACTCGGCTACTAGCTTGTCCGTTAAATCACTATCACATACAACGCTTGGATGGTTAATGGTGAACACGGAGAAAAAGCCTGCGCCAGGTTGGGTCCATTGAAATATATCTTTATGTTGATTGAACTCTTGCTCAAAAGTATCGAGTAAAATTTGTCGGTTTTCGCGATAAACGTTGTTTTTTTCATTGGCGATAGGCCAGAGGCTTTTTCGAGCTGAAAAATCATCGTCGGTCAGGAAAGCCTCAAAGCCTTTAAGTGCCTCGGGGTTGTGAAGTAAAATATTGGCGCTAGCCTCGGTTAGTAACAATTGATTGAGTGAGACGGTTGCTTTATTAGCAAGTTCGATATTTGCCTCGGTATACATAAAGCCAATGCGTGGCCCCGGCAAACCAATTTTCGATGCGGTGAATAAATGTACGGTTTGTTCGGGTGCTAGGGCAAAAAAGGGCTTGGGTCGTCTGGCAGCGCTTTCGAAGCTGATATAACTGTAGGGTGCATCTTCAACAAGCAGCGTATCATGGGCTTTCAGCACCTTGATAACGTCGCGCCTGCGCTGCTCGGAAAATGAAATCCCGCCTGGATTGTGGCCGTCTGGCACTGTGTAGTAAAACGCGACTGTATAGCCGTCTGCACGGGCCCGACTAATTTGCGCGGCCAGGGCTTCACAGCATGGGCCTTCGAGGTCCATCTCCACGCTGTAAATACGGGCCTTTTGATAGAGGCTGGCTCGAGAAATAAAGCCCGCATAGGTGGGCGCATCGGTGATATAGGCAACTTTTTCGCCCGTGCGCTCGAAGAGTGAGCACATTTGGCTGATGCCCCCTGAGGAGCCGATTGTGGGTATCAAGAGCTCTGGGTTTAGCGTGGTGTTGAAATCATGGCCGTAGACCTTTGCGAACATTTCCCGTGTGCTTGCTGGGCCTAAGGTGTCGGTATAGCCATAGAGCGGCTGTAAGATTTTTTGTAATGACTGCTCGCCTGCTAAGTGTTTGAAGTAGGCCTCTTTGTGGGCAATATAACCCATGGGATTGGTGACTTCGGGGTGCGGATAACCGGCGCCTAAATGGTGCAACTCTAGCCCCTTGGCTTTAGCTATTGC
The DNA here is from genome assembly GCF_042853465.1 of Simiduia litorea. Lineage (GTDB taxonomy): Bacteria > Pseudomonadota > Gammaproteobacteria > Pseudomonadales > Cellvibrionaceae > Simiduia > Simiduia litorea. The sequence goes on from NZ_AP031497.1 coordinate 1,853,293, forward strand.
CGCGAGCTTTGGCAGCGCTGCTGCCATCTGCCGAGTAACACTGATGGGTTGCTGTCTTAATTGTGTGGTGGGCATGAGCATGTTCCGAAGTGCAATGGTAAAGATTCTATGATGACCAAGGCCGGATTAAAGCACAAGGGACAGAGGCAAGCGGCTTTGTTAAGATAGGGCATGTTAAAAATTTGGTTAGCGATGCATGAATAAGTTTGAGGTTAAAAGCCCTTTTGAGCCGGCGGGGGATCAACCCACTGCCATTGCCAGTTTGGTGAAGGGAATTCAAGCGGGACTCGCACACCAAACCCTGTTAGGTGTTACGGGGTCAGGAAAAACTTTCACCATCGCGAACGTAATTGCCCAAATTCAAAGGCCGACCATGATTATGGCGCCTAATAAAACGCTCGCGGCGCAATTGTACGGTGAGTTTAAAGAATTTTTCCCCAACAACGCCGTTGAGTATTTTGTTTCATATTACGATTACTACCAACCTGAAGCCTACGTACCGTCTTCTGATACCTTCATTGAAAAAGATGCATCAATTAATGAGCATATCGAGCAAATGCGGCTGTCGGCCACTAAGGCCTTGATGGAACGAAAAGACGCCATTGTTGTTGCCACAGTTTCGGCTATTTATGGTTTGGGTGATCCCGATGCCTATTTGAAAATGGTCATTCATTTAGTTCGCGGTGATACTATTGACCAACGCACCTTGTTGCGTCGTTTAGCAGAACTGCAATACACACGTAACGATGTAGAGTTTTTCCGCGCTACTTATCGCGTGCGCGGTGAGGTTATCGATATCTATCCGGCAGATTCAGATGCAGACGCCATTCGGGTTGAGTTATTTGACGATACTATTGAACAAATATCGGTGTTTGATCCGCTGACCGGTAAAACCTTACGGAAGTCACCAAGATTTACTATTTACCCTAAATCTCACTATGTCACCCCTCGTGAGCGTGTACTGGAAGCGGTTGATCAAATCAAAATCGACCTCGCTGAACGCTTAACTCATTTGCGTGAAACTAATCAGTTAGTGGCTGCTGAGCGCCTAGAGCAGCGCACTCGCTATGATATCGAGATGATGTTAGAGCTGGGTTACTGTAACGGCATCGAAAATTACTCGCGCTATTTGTCGGGTCGCGACCCCGGTCAGGCGCCGCCTACGCTGTTCGATTATTTACCTGCGGATTCGTTATTGGTATTGGATGAATCGCACGTGGGTGTGCCGCAAATTGGTGGTATGTACCGCGGTGATAGGTCGCGTAAAGAAACCCTGGTGGAATATGGCTTTAGGTTGCCCTCGGCGCTGGATAATCGACCTATGCGTTTTGATGAATGGGAGTCTCTGGCGCCACAGATGATTTTTGTCTCGGCAACACCCGGAGATTACGAAAAAGAACATGCGGGGCAGGTGGTCGAGCAGGTTGTGCGGCCAACGGGTTTAGTCGATCCACAGGTTGAAATTCGATCGGCGCAAACCCAGGTGGACGATGCTCTCTCTGAGATTCGGGCCCGTGTTGCAATCGATGAGCGGGTGTTAATTACCGTGCTTACCAAGCGCATGGCCGAAGATCTCACCGAATATATGGCCGAGCATGGGGTGCGGGTGCGTTACTTGCATTCAGATATCGATACCGTTGAACGGGTGGAAATTATTCGGGATTTGCGGCTCGGCGAGTTTGATGTGTTAATCGGCATTAACTTATTGCGCGAGGGTTTGGATATGCCCGAGGTATCTTTAGTGTTGATAATGGATGCGGACAAAGAAGGCTTCTTGCGCTCGGAAAGATCGCTTATTCAAACCATCGGTAGAGCGGCGCGGCATTTAAACGGTAGGGCTATTTTATACGCTGATAAAGTCACCGGTTCAATGCAGCGCGCCATTGATGAAACCGATCGTCGACGTCAAAAGCAGATGGATTTCAATGCCGCAAATGGCATTATTCCTGTTGGCGTTAAAAAATCCGTGGCCGATATTATGGAAGCGGGACAGGCGCCGGGGCGGAAAAAGCGTCAAAAGGTTGCTGAGTCCTATGCGGCTTATGATGTTGATCCGCCGGTTGATATCTGGGCACATATAAAAATGCTGGAGCAGAAAATGTTTCAGCATGCAAAAGATCTCGAATTTGAGCAGGCCGGACAGTTACGCGATCAAATTCAAAAACTCAAGCATAAAGCAGTATAACGACGTCTTTGGAATAATCAGTTTGGGTAGAGGTCTACCACAACGCGAAAGCCTACGTCGTCATAGCGCTTGGTCGAATCGCGCCCTTCCCGCGCGCTATTGACGATGTCTTTTGCCGAAGACTTCATTGAGCCGCCACGCACAGAGCGCTCATCGCAACTTGCCGTAATGACAGCTGAGCCGTTTCTCGGGGCGGATAAGTAATGGTTTTGGTAGCAGTCTTCAACCCATTCGGCGACATTACCTGAAGTGTCGTGTACACCAAATGCGTTTGCCCTATATGTACCCACCGGGGCTGACTTGGCACTGAACAAACCGGCAAAGTCACTGTTGCAGCCGTTTCGGCAATTGGCTTGTGCTTTGGCTGAGCCCGACCACCAATAATCTCCTTTGGTGTCAGCCCTAGCAAAGTACTCCCATTCCGCTTCTGTTGCTAGCCGGTAGGCTTTACCGGTGGATTTAGCCAGCCACGCTACGTAGTTTTTGGCGTCTTCCCAAGATACGTTTATAACTGGGCGGCTGCCTTTTCCCCAACGCTTATCATCTGGTTGGCCTAAACCATTTTCCTGTAAGTATTTATCGTAATCTGCAAAGGTTATTTCAAAGCGACTGACAGCAAAAGGTTTGTTAAAGGTTACCGTGCGCACGGGCATAGTAATGCTGTTGTCTTTGTTGCCCATGGTAAACTTACCCGCGCCGACAATTACCATTTCTGGCCCTAGATCGCCGTTGCTTAATTCGTTTTTAAATATGGTACCTGGTACCGCTACTTTTCTAAGGGCAACCGAAATACGTTTTTCGGTGTCTTTAATAGTTAACCATTCTTGGTAGGGGTGGTAACCCTCGGCGCTAACCTCGATGGAGTAGCGACCGTTGGTCAGCTCTATACCGGGTTGATAGCGATCTTTAATATTTAATATGCGTACCCGAGCACTTTCCGGCTCTGTGTCGACTGTCAATGGGTAGCGTTTGGGTGGCTCGGGAACGACTTCAGGCTCTGCAACCTGTTCCTGAATTTGTTCAGGTTCCTCAGGCTCAATTTTCGTTGTTTCCACAAGACTGTTTGAGGCTTCTTGGTTTGGCTCTATATCTGACTCAGCCTGCGAAATCACAGGGTTGTTCGTGCCGGTATTATGTAAATTAACGGGTAGACTTTTAGTTGGCACTTGTTCGGTACTGGTGTCGCGTAATATTGGGCGGGGCGTTTCTGGGTTAAATTCTGGGTATTCGGGTGTAAGAATTTCTTGGTTTTTTTCGTTTAACAGTGCGGCACTGAACGTGGCTGCACTGACGAGTAGCGCTGGGTAATTGCGCTCGCCGGGTAGTTCGAAGCGAGTAAGGGCGACGCAAAAGGTAAACCATAAAATGCCAATGACTAATGAAATTGACATGACCCGAGAAATGCTAAAGCTCGGACGACTGCCATGTGATTGGTAATAGGCGGCTTTTTGAATGCGTGTTGACACGATAGTGGAGCGGTTATTTTGGCCGCTGTCTGGTGTGGTGCGAATTTCTGTAACCGTTGTGTTAGGCCTGCGGTAGAAGCTGCGTTTGGGTGACCAGCGCCAGCTGAACACTTCTTTTGCTAGGGCTTTAAGTTGTGCGGATAGCGCGGCATAACTGGTGAGAACCAAGGCCTTAAATAACGTGGCAATATGCATCGCTGATGGCTCGGTGTTCGACATGTACCGAGGTCGCGTGCCGCTCAATGTAGCATCGAGCTCATCGATAAACATCACGATTTCTTTGCCCCGTTGGCACCGATCATCGGGATCTTTTGCGAGTAATTTATTGAGTAAGTTTTGGTAGATAGAATATTGCGGCGGCAGTTTCGGGATGGGTGCCGTTAAATGCTTGATGGCAATGGCAACGGCTTCATCCGCTTTAAAGGGCACTGAGCCTGTTAGCATTTCATAAAACACAATGCCCAAGCTGTAAATATCTGAGCGGCCGTCAATGGCTTTACCGCGGGCTTGCTCTGGACTCATGTAATGAGGCGTGCCGACGACCATGCCGGCGTTTGTCATTTGCGAGGCACTGCTGACTGTCTTGGCTACGCCAAAATCGGATAAAACCGCAGAGTGGTTTTCTCTAAATAATATATTCTCTGGTTTGATATCGCGATGTATATAACCCTTTTCGTGGGCGAGATCGAGTGCTAAAGCCATTTCTCGAATGATACGTAATATTTCAGCGGTGCTGAGACCTGTGGCCATCTTGTCGTGTACTGAACCGCCGGGTAAATAATCCATCGCGATGTAGTTCAGATTTTTGTAGCGACCAATATCGTAAATGGAAACAATATTTGGATGCGATAGCTGGCCAACAATATTGGCTTCGCGCTGAAAGCGCTCGCTAAAGACGGGGTCGGCATTGAGTGCTGGAGACATGACTTTTAAGGCAACTTCGCGCCCAACGCTAAGTTGAATAGCGAGGTAAACCGTCGACATGCCGCCTTGGTTTATTTTTCGAATTATTCGGTACCCGGGTATTTGCATTATGTCTTAACCGAAAATCCAAAAACAAAGTAGTCCGAAAGAGGCTAGGGCAAGGCTATACAGGGTGAAGTCAATGCCGGACTGGCCGGTTAACTCGGGCAGCCAATCGGTGATGCCGGTGTAGAAGTAGCGTTTGCTTAACGGTGATTCGATTATCTGTAGCGTGACGTTATCGTTACCACCGTTATCTAGTGCGGCCTGTAGTAATTTAGATACTGCGTCCTTTGGCGATCGAGATTCACACAGTACTCGCGCTAAAGATTCGTCATCCAATTCATCGCTGAGACCATCGGAACACAGTAGAACCCATTGGTGCTTTTCCCACGTGCCGTGTACTTGGTCCACGCGCACTTGGCGTAACTCAAGCGAGCCTAAGCATTGGGTGATGACGTTTTTATCGGGATGGTTGTCAACTTCGGTTGGGCTAATGGCCCCAGTGTCGACCAGCATTTGTACGTAGGAGTGGTCTAAGGTGAGTTGTTCTAAGCTGCCGCCTTCATCGTGGAAAGTCCAAAGGTAGGCGCGGCTATCGCCAACCCAAACAATTTCATACTCGGTGTTACGGCTTTTCAGTGCAACAACGGTGCTGCCCATGCCCGGAGCGCCGATGCCCTGTTTGACTGCGTCTAATATAGCAGAGTGTGCAAACTCAACGGAGGTGGTTAGCGGTACATTAATGGCGACTTGCTGTTTAATACTATCGCGAACAATGGCACTGGCGACTTCTCCGGCTTCGTGGCCGCCCATGCCATCGGCAACTAACCAAACGCCTATGTCGGGGCTGGCGAAGTAAGTGTCTTCGTTATTGTCTCGACACATGCCTTTGTCGGTGGCTGCGCTATAGTTCAATGGTGGCATTTGCCGTCCTGTGCCGTTTGTTATACTTATTGCTTTTAAGTGTACCCTAATAAGCGAACTTTGGCTGATGGTGTAATGCCGGTTCGGATCTGGATCACAGTTTACCTTCTAAATGTAACCGGTAAAGCCATTTTTCGCTAACCTATTGAAAGACTTCGGGCTTTTGCTGCATTATCCGTCGGTAGAGTAGAAAAATCGCCGTTAGCGATTGTGTAATTTGGGAATCTAACATGTTAAAACTCCGCTTTAAGAACAATAAACACAATGCGGTTTGGCTCGTTGAACCAAAAGTAACCATTGGTAGTGCCGTCAAGAGCGATATGGTGGTAGAAGATGCCAGCGTTCTCGAAAATCACGCAGAGATTTTGGTGGATAATGAGACCCTGGTATTGAAGGTGATTTCGCCGGACAATCCGGTTCGTGTTAATGAGATATCGGTCACAAAAACCTCGCCGCTCAAAGTAAATGACGTACTAACCTTGGGGCGAGTACAGCTGCAAGTTGTTGATCCGAAGCAAGAGCCTAAGGCAATTCCGACCTTGGTGCGCACGGAAACTACTGGTTGGTCGTTGAAGTCGAACCATGTTGCACTTGCTAATAAGGTCTTTAATGTTGGTGCTAACACCATCGTTGGGCGCGCTAGCGATTGCGATATTGTATTGGCTGCTGCTCACCTATCTCGCAAACATGCTCAACTATCGGTTAAAGATGGGCTGCTCTACGTGCGCGATTTAGGGTCTGCAAACGGTACCTTTCTAAATGGCAGTCAAGTAAAGGAAGCACGGGTAAAGCGCGGTGATGAGTTGCGGTTTGATACGTTGAGCTTTGGTGTTGTTGGGCCAACAGATGATATCGACAAGACCACTATCCGCGAGTCCGCTAGGTCGCCAAAGTCGCCAGCAAGCCCGGCACCCGTTAGAAAGCCTGAGCTGCGCAAGCCCGCTGAGCGTAATCGAGACGAGGTGAAAGCGGGTATGGCGGCGCCCAATGTGCCTGAACAAGCTAAATCATCAGCCTTTTCCTACTTCTCTATCGCCATACTAGTGCTTGCTGGTATCGCTTATTGGGCTTGGCAGGCGGGGCACATCACGCTTTAGTTTGATATTCCACAATCAGCATCAAAATCAGCGTTTTGCTGCTTTTTGATGTTGAAGTTCTTATGCACTCAGCCGATACCCCTTCAAACCGGAATTGTTATCCGAACCCATAGGACGGAGGCAGAGATGTTAGGCTCAATTCATTCTTTCTCATCACAATATCAGGCTAGTCAGGGATCTCGGTTCCTAAGCTCAAACCTAAAGCAGCCACTTGCGAGCAATGCTCAGCGGGCGCCGGCAGCGTTAAGTCCCAGTCAGTCGACTAAGGCTCTAGAGGGCCCCAGTGCCGTGACGAGTGCACCGGTCACGGCCGACCGCGCCGCGGGTAACATACTGCTTTTCATTGAAAACCAGTTAAAAGTTGACGTTGCCAATGGCGACAGCAAAGAGCAGTTACAAAGCCGCTTTGATGCTGGATTAGAAGGCTTTCTGCAGGGCTTCAATGAGGCTAAGGATCAGTTGAGCGACATGGGTTTACTCAGTGATGCCCTGGCTGATGATATTGGCGCAACATACAATAAGGTGATGCAAGGTTTAGGGCAGCTGGCCAAAGAGCTTGGTCTTGATGATAGTGCGCTTCCTGCGGCTCCAGCCAGTGCCGAGCAGTCAACCCATGTGGATAAATTTGGGGTTGGTAATATTGACCGCCAAGTCGGCGTGATTAAGGCGCAAAAGAGCTTTAATTTTACTGTTCAAACGCAAGAGGGCGATAAGGTAACTATCTCGGCCAGTAGCCGGTTTGCCGCCAAAGGTGTCGAAACCAATCAGGGTAGCTCCTTTAGAACCAACCAAAGTCAGCAGTTTGATTTAACCATTGATGGTGACCTAAATGCTGATGAGCTAGCGGCTATCAATGATTTGCTCTCGCAAGTTAACGATCTGTCGGAGCAATTTTTTAATGGTGATCTTGATGCGGCGTTTGAAGCCGCATTAGATCTAGGCTTTGATGCCGAGGAAATTGCAAGCTTTGCGGTAGACTTAAAGTATTCGGTGACTCAGAAAGTACGCACCACCTATGGTCAGGGCTCGAATGAAACATCGCCTCTGAGAGCGCCACTACAGCCATTTAGTCAGCTAGCGGATCAGGTCCAAGCAGCGCTCGAGTCAGCAAAACAGTTTTTGAACTCAAATGAGTTATTGAGTTCGCTCTTGAATGAGCGGCTTGAAACCGATCAAGAGCTTAAAGAAGTAACGGGTGGAATGGGTAATTTACACAAACTGTTTGGCGATGTTAATCATGCGATGGCAGAAAAGCTCGCGACGGCTTGAGGTATGGAGTTTTAGATTTGTTACGCATAAAATGAGGGTCTTTCGATTCCGAAGACCTTGATGAAAAAATTGATTTTGTTCGGCACCAGCGGCTGTCATCTTTGCTCAATAGCTGAGAATGTTGTTGCTCAGGCGTCCGATAAGTGCGCGATGGCCATAGGGCTAATTGAAAAGGATATAGCCGATTCAGATGCGTTGGTAACGTTATACGGTACGCGAATTCCGGTATTGCGCGTTGAAGATTGCGGCCGTGAACTAGGCTGGCCTTTTACCGAAGAAGACGTTATTGCATTGATTAATAGCTAGATAACGTAGTTGTTAAGAAGGGTGGCTTGAGTTTCTTCAATTGGTGCCTAAAAGACCAATGTTTCGAGAGCGCCTGTTACCCAGACAAGACTTTCGGTATAGAAATGACTGAGTGCGGATTCGTCTACGCCTCGAGCCTCGAGCATATCCCAGTCGATATTATCCCAGTCAGCTTTTTCATATTGCTTTACTGTTTTCAATACTTCTCCCTCTAGCCCTTGGTGGTGCAGTAAGGCATTACTCAGTGTGTCGCTGATCGAAATCTTACTTAGTAAGATATCGAGCGGCTCGTCCATGAACGCATCAATAGTAGAGAGTAACCCGACGGTGAAGTAGGTGTCGCTGCGTCTTGTGCCGCTCACCGCCTCACCTAGAGTTTGACAAAAACGTGCTCTAACCATCGTCGTGACACTCAGTTCGCGCGGCTTGCCGTCAATACTCGCCATCGATAGCAACGTAATCCAGCTTCGAACTTGAATCAAACCAAGCAAAGTAATCGCTTGACGAAGCGATTCGATGCTGCACACGAAGTGAAATGCTGCGGAGTTAATGAGTTTTAGTAACTTATAACTCAATACAGGGTCTTGTGAAATTATTTGTTCTATTTGGTCTATTTCTGATTTTGGGTCATTCAGTTGAGCTAGTAATTGGATGATAGTTTGACGACTTTCTGCATATTTGGCGCCGAGCATGATTTGTGGTCGGGAAAGAAAATAGCCTTGAAAGAGTTCAAAGCCCATCTTTTTACACTGCTCAAGCATGTCATACGTTTCAATTTTTTCCGCGAGCAGTATGACGCCCAGGGGTTTTAAATGATTAACGTGATGCTCCAATTCTTTAGGCGATAATGCTAAGACATCAAGCTTAATTATGTCGGCATACTCCAGCATCTTGAAGCTACAGGAATTTAAGGTGAAATCATCAAGCGCGATGGTATAGCCCTGTGCGCGAAGTTGGCCTAGTGCTGCTAGCATTTTACTATCAACGAGTTGATCTTCTAAAACTTCAATAACCAATTGCGTTCGGCTAAAGGGTGGGGAGGTAAGAAGTAGATTCCGAGTAAAGTTAATAAAAGCCTTATGTTCCCCGACGACTTCACCAATGCTTAAATCAGTAAAGGTTCTTAGTAAAACCTGTGAGCTAGCTTGATCGCCGTCAATAACATTGGCCCTGTTTTCATGGCTGTCGCGGCACAGTAACTCATAGGCATAAACCTCCATATTCCTATCGAATATTGGTTGGCGGGCTAGAAGGGGTTGATTTTTGTCCATGGGCTAAATTGAATCTGAGGTATCTCACTACAGGGGAAGATAAGGACAAGTGTAGCTCTAGTTATTGCGGTGTGCGGCCGATAACCCGTAATAATTGGTCTAAGCTGAAACTCAGTGATCGTTGGGATTATCCTATGTCGAAATTGTTGCAAAGTGTTGATGCTCGAACGCAGCTGGTAGGGGAGAATAGGCTTGAATTGCTGTTGTTCCGGCTGGCTGGTCAGCAAATGTATGCCCTGAACGTATTCAAGATTCAGGAGGTGGTGCAGGTACCGCCGATCACTATGATGCCGCATCGCCACAGTGTTGTGAAAGGCGTGACCCATTTACGCGATCAAACGATCTCGGTAATTGATCTGAGTGCGGCTATTGGCCTAAGACCACTTGCTGATATAACAAATAGCAATATGATCGTGACTGAGTACAATCGCAGTATTCAAGGTTTCCTGGTTAAATCTGTCGATCGGATAGTCAACTTAAACTGGGAGGTCATTCTCCCACCGCCTTCGGGCTCTGGGCGGTCACACTTTCTAACAGCGATTACGCATATTGACAATAAAATCGTAGAAATCTTAGATGTAGAAAGGGTGTTGGCTGAAATTATTCCCTATGATACTCGAGTCTCCAGTGACGTGTTAGATCGCCAATTGGCTAGCCAAGCCAAGGCCAAGCACATGAAAATTTTGATGGCCGATGACTCCTCTACTGCAATGAGTCAAGTGAAAGAAACCCTCAAGCATTTAGGTGTGGAAGTCATTGGTGTGCAGGATGGTTTGCAGGCGTTAAGGCTGTTAGAGCGCTGGGTTAGCGAAGGCGTGGATATTTACACGCATATTTTTATGTTGATTACCGACGCAGAAATGCCAGAAATGGATGGTTATCGATTGACACATGAGATTCGAAAAAACCCCGCATTAAAAAATCTTTATGTTGTTCTTCATACCTCCTTAAGTGGTAATTTCAATAAGGCTATGGTGGAAAAGGTGGGCTGTAATGACTTCCTGTCTAAATTCCAGCCCGACAGTCTCGCGAGTCTTGTGCAGGAGCGCTTGAGGGTGGCCCTGGCTTAACTAATAGGCGGCCGCCCCGTTCGTGACAGCGCCACCTTGGCCGGCTTGCTGTTTGTTGTTTTGATTTTGCGTTGGCGTCGGGCTGGGGACATACCAAGTGTCCTTTAACGATTCGATATCACTACCGTTGCGATAAGCGTAAATTACTGAAAACACCATAACATTTTGCACATAGCCGCGGGTTTCTTTGAATGGGATTGTTTCAATCCAGACATCCAGCGGCAGTTGGTCACGGCCCTTGCTTAACCATTGGGCAACTCTGTGTGGGCCAGCGTTATAAGCGGCTGCCGCAAAGGCCTGGTTACCATTAAATCGTCCTAGCATTTCATTTAGGTAGCGGCTGCCAAGTGCCACATTCGTTTCTGGTGAAAGGAGTTCATGTTTTTTGTAGCTAATGCCCGCTTTTTTTGCGGTTTGTTTTGCGGTTGCGGGCATAAGTTGCATCAGTCCAAGTGCGCCTACAGGCGATTTTGCGTCCGGTGAAAAAGCACTTTCTTGGCGCGCGATAGCAAAGAGCAAATTGGCATCCATGGCCTGATTTTTCGCCTCTGTTTTGACCACTGATTCAAAGGCCAATGGAAAGCGAATGGTGAGATCGTCCCAAGATTGGGCGTCAATCATGGCTTGAATGCCGCCGCGGTACCAACCCCAATTGGCGGCTAGAGCACCGGCAGCTTGTAGTTGCTGAGGATTAAATTGGCGAGAGGCAAAACGCCACTCTTGCCGCGCAAGATTAATTTGCCCAAGTTCAAATAGCTCTTTGGCTCGTAAAATAGAGGCCGAATTGGCGACATAATGTTGATCGTTGAGCGTAACCTTCGATGGTTGATCTTCGAGTTCAAAGGGCAGGCCTAATCTATCTGCCGCTAAAAAGCCGTAAAAACTGCGCTCTTTTGCCAAGGCTTTGTAACTGCTGGCAATATCAGGGTAAGGCGGCAGTGAGTGGCCTTGAATCTCGGCAATTCTGGTTGACCAATATTGCCATCTAGGAGTATTGCGCTCCTCCGCTGGCAGCCGTCCAATCCATTTATCGGCAAGCTCCCACTCTAGATTTGCTAGTGCGTCGCGCGCTAGGCCACTGATCATGTCGACGTTTGAATAATTACTCATGCTTTGCACAAGCGTGGTTACCTTATCTGTCAGCCCCTGCCGGGATAAGTTAACAATGAGTAATTCCTGCGTTTCCATTCTTTTTTGGTCAGCAAACAAATGCTGGGCGTCATACTTTTCCCAGAGCTTCAGTGCTTTGCCCGCATCCTTCCAGGCTAACCGTTGAATACCATGTAGGATGATGAATTGCATTTCTGGCGACTGCACTGCGAAGCGGCGAGCTTGATCCATGTGCTCAGGGTAGCGGTCGATTTCTACTAACAGGTCGAGTTCCGACTTTATTTCTGCCGGGGCGTATTTTGCCAAGTAGCGGGTGAGTCTTCGATTTTTAGCATCTATCGCCTGGGTCGCTCGAGACCAGGTAAGTTGCGCAGTTTGGTGGCCCGCGTTTTGCCAAAGTTTAAAAAGGCTGTCGCAGGCTTTGGGTTGAGAGTGGCCAACATTCCAGAGGTTTGAAACGTCGTTATGGGCGGTTTCATCGCCCGTGAGCAAGCGTGCCTTGAGGTTGTAACAGGCTAAATCCGTATCGCCTAAGTCGGCTCGATAATAGCTTTGGTAGTCGTGCCAATGATGTTTGCGCTCAAGGGTCAGTAGCCAGTCCCTTAACAGCCTATTGCCCAAGTAGCTATTTGGGTTGGCGTCTAAAAACTCATCTACCTCTCTATAGGGCAGGGCGCTCAATTTGCGAGAGAGAATTCGATAGTCAATATATGGCTCTAACGGATAGCCTTTAAGCGAGGTCTTTAGCTCAATAAATTGTCGGCTGCTGGTGTTAGGTAATAACTTTTGAGCTTCCAGGTAAGCCGCTCTCTGGGTAACAAATTTTATGTTCTGTGAGGCAAAAATCCCAAGCATTGGCGCCGTTGCGTTAGCTGGCAACGCTTGCGTTTCGATTAAATTATTTGGCGCTTGATCAACCTTGGTGTTGGCCAAGGGCGATTGGTCTGCTGCGTAGACTTGGGCGCAGGTGAACAGCGCCGATACTGTGAGAAGGGTGGTGCAAAACACCGGTTCAACCCTAATGCTTGCAGCCGAATAGATATGCCGAATTACCCAGTTGCATGCGTTTGACGTCGCTTGCGCGAGAAGGACCATAATTACCTCAAATTGGTCGAACGGCTGACAGACTCTGCGTTCCGTAAATGTCCCGCAGTGATTATTAACACATAGTTATAACATGGGATTACCTAATTCCATAGTATAGCTATCTAAAATGTCTGTGCTGGGTGCAAGCCTTTGTATGTATGCGTATTATGCGCCCATCTTTAATTGCTGTTGATGATGTTCATATGCCCCTAATTCGCTTTGACAATGCCTCCCTTCACTTTGGTCTGCAAGTGATCCTAGATCGCGTCCAGTTGCTTGTAGAGCCCGGCCAGCGTATGTGTTTGATTGGCCACAATGGTGCCGGTAAATCGACCTTGATGAAAATAATCGGTGGCGAAGTTCAGCTTGATGGCGGTGAAATTTGGCGCCAGCCAGGGCTGCGGCTGGCACGATTAGAGCAAGATCTGCCAGAACCAGATGCCTTAACGGTGTTTGAGGTGGTATCTAAGGCCTTTGATCACGTGGGCGACCTCATCGCTGAGTACCATAAATTAGCGGTAGATCCTGAGCCTGATATGCGCCGGCTTGGCCAGCTGCAAGGGCAAATTGAAGCGGAGGATGGTTGGGCGATTGAGCAAAAGGTCGAGTCTATATTGACCCGTTTACAGCTGCCCCGAGAGGCAACGATGTCATCTTTATCGGGCGGTTGGCGCCGGCGCGTCGCGCTGGCTAAGGCGTTGGTTATCGAGCCCGACTTACTCATGCTAGATGAACCCACCAACCATTTAGATATAGAGGCTATCGAGTGGTTGGAGCAGCAGATTTTAGCGTTTAAAGGAGCCGTGGTTTTTGTTACCCACGATCGTGCATTACTGCAAAAACTAGCCACACACATTGTAGAGTTAGATCGCGGCCATCTGCGCTGTTGGACCGGAGATTATAAGAGCTTTTTGGTGTTTCGCGAACAGCAGTTAGCTGAAGAGGAGCGCCATAACGCCTTGTTTGACAAGCGATTGGCGGAGGAGGAGGTGTGGATTCGCCAGGGCATTAAAGCGCGTAGAACCCGAAACGAAGGCCGTGTCCGTGCATTAAAAGCCTTGCGGGTGGAGCGCGCCCAGCGTCGTGAGCGGCACGGACAGGCCTCATTTGAGGTGCAGCAAGGAGAGAATAGCGGCAAACTGGTCGCAGAATTAAAAAATATTAGCCAGAGCTTTGCCGGCCGGCCGGTGATCAGCCAGTTTTCAACCACGATTGTGCGCGGTGATCGCATCGGTTTTCTAGGCCCAAATGGTGCTGGTAAAAGCACGCTACTTAAAATTATTTTAGGCCAGCTGAATCCTGAGCAGGGCAGTGTTCGATTGGGCACGAATATCAGTGTTGCCTACTTCGATCAACTTAGGGATCAATTAGATCTAGAGAAAAACGTGGTCGATAATATTGCCGAGGGCCGTGAGTTTATCGACGTAAATGGTCGTCAAAAGCATATTATTTCTTATCTTTCGGACTTTTTGTTTACCGGTGAGCGGGCGCGAACACCCTTGAAAGCCCTGTCTGGCGGGGAGCGTAATCGTGTTTTATTGGCGCGGCTATTCAGTAAGCCGGCAAACTTGTTAGTGCTCGATGAACCGACCAACGATCTTGATGTTGAAACCCTAGAGCTACTAGAAGATTTATTATCGGCCTACGAGGGAACCATGTTGTTAGTTAGTCACGACAGATCTTTCTTGGATAACGTGGTAACTAGCTGTTTTGCGTTTGAAGGTAATGGTGTCGTCAACGAATACGTTGGTGGCTATGAGGATTGGCAGCGACAGGGTGGTGATTGGCACAAGTATAAATCCGTTGTACCTTTAGTTGCGTCAAAAGCGGAGTCCGCGAAGCAGAGTACAGACTCGGCATTCGATACAAGTTCAAAGTCGAAAAAGTTAAGTTATAAATTGCAGCGCGAACTGGAGCAGTTGCCACAGCTTATCGAAAAACTTGAATTCAACATCAGTAAGTTACAAGCTCAGGTTGCCGAGGCTAAATTTTTTGAACAGGAGCGCTCTGTAACAGATCTTGTGTTGGCCGAGCTGGCCAACCAAGAAGCCGAGTTAGAACGTGCATTTGAACGTTGGTCAGAGCTGGATTCGCTTTAGTCGTAGGTATTATTGTTCTTTGACGCGCACAGCTAATACGTCGCAGTGCGCGCCATGCAATACGCCATTGGCGGTTGAGCCCAATATGAGCGCGAAACCTCGGCGGCCGTGGCTACCGACAATGATCAGCTCCGCGTTGTGTTCTGTCGCCAGTTGATGCAATTCAGCTGCAGGCTGGCCAATCAAAAGATGGCATTGTGTTTGGGCTATATCAAACTGCTTGGCAAGCTTATGTAATTGGGTTTTTGCTTGAGCTTGTAGTTGTTGTTGAACTTCCGTTAAATCCATTGGGATGTCCCCGCCGTAGGCGAAGGCAAGGGGTTCTATAATGTGGGCAAGCAGTAGTTTAGCGTTATGATTTTTCGCTATTTGAACCGCGCGCTGAATGACCTGGTGCGATTCCGGCGACAAATCTACCCCTACGATAATGTGTTGATAGCTATTCATGGTAAGCGCTCCTGTTGACGAGGTTATCTATTTAGTCTAGCGCGCGAGCGGGAGCCTTTAAAGCCCCAATTGTTGAGTACAGTGGTTTGTGTATGGGTATTTGATGGGATCTATAAATGGGTAATTGGACTAGTTGGCTTATCATTATCGCCGTTGTTGCCTTGGCCGTTGGCCCAGTGATGATGTTTCAGCCCAGTGCCGGTCAAAAAAAGCTGGCGCGTATGAGGGCTTTCGCTAATCGACAAGGTGTCAGGGTAGCGCTAGCCTCAATGGCGATACCTGAGTTATTGGGCAGCGCTTGCTATTCGTTACCTTGGGTGGATCGTTCGTTACAAGGTTTAGGTTGGCAGCTCATTCGAAAATCCTACCCTCATGAAATACATCTGAATGATTTTTGGTCGTGGCAATCCGAGGAGGCTACTGCGTCAGTCAAGCAGGTGTTACATCAACAGTTGCCGCTGCTGCCCGATAGCGTTGTATCTGTGATCGCGAGTCCGGGCGGGCTTGGTGTGTATTGGCGCGAGAGCGGCTCTGATAAAGAGTTAGAGTTTTTGTTGGTGTGGTTGCAGGAAACTCAGCGTCTGCTTAAGTCTGCCAGCTAGTTTTTTTAAAACTCATCGAGCAGCTGGTGTTCGCTGTCTTGTTGCGAATCGGGGTTTAAAAACGTTTCAGGCATGAGTGATGGGCTGATAGATTTTCGCTTGCCGTCCAGCAGCTCAGCTACTTCTTTAATCATTTGGTGCCGACGTGGATCTGAGTGAGTTGATTGAATCAGCATCTGTCGAGCCTTTTTGTAAAACGCTTGCGCAGATAGAGGGTTGGATTTGTTTGCTGCTTTATGTCCCTGGCCAATCATTGATATGACATCGACCATTAGGTGCTGGTAGCTGAGTTCTTTGATATAGATTTGCATTTCTTCCATCGATATTTTTGCATGCGCTTGACGATGTCGAATCACCTTTGCCGCCTCTGTCAGGTGCTTTTGTGCCAAGGCTATTTTTGCATCACTTTCCAATAATCGCTTGGGTGGATTTGCCAGTGGTTCCGATAGGGAGGCGGTGCGTTGTTCTGCGTTTTTGAGTCCGGCTTCAAGATAAGTTTGACTTGAGTCCAGTTGAATCATCGCGCGATACATGTCGGTGATCTCATCATTAATTTGTATGAGAATATCCTGATTTTCTTGCAGGTTGACCAGATGGATCAGTAAGGATTCCAGCTCGTCGACGCGAAGCTTTAACTTATGCATCCTGATGCGCCGAGATCGCTGGCGCTCCTCCCGCTGATTGGCGATGCTGACCACCAAGAGCGACAGCACGGCGATAGAGCAAAAAATAATCAAGCTGGTCAATTCTGACTCCGCGCGGTAAAAAAACCGAAAAAACTCAAAACTAAATTTAGTGCACCCAGCGGGTTATCGGCCAGTGAAATCTGAACTTTATAAAAAAGTATATTTAGTTCAGTAAAATCAATGGCTTGTGAGTGAATGCTCGTTACTGGAAATTACTGATTGGGCGGGGTGTCAGGCGAGAAAACCACCTTCTTCAGCTAGGTGTGCTAAAAACTAATGACTTGACCCACTCGCTGTGAGGTTTTATATATGCGCACCCTGAGCCCCGAATGGGCATCTGGCTGCGTATTATTCGCAATAGTCTATATATAGAAACAACACCTAACCCTTAGAGACCTTATATGGCCAAATCACTAGTTATTGTCGAGTCACCCGCAAAGGCAAAGACCATCAATAAATACTTGGGCAGTGATTTCGTTGTCAAATCGAGTGTTGGCCACATTCGCGACCTTCCCACTAGCGGTAGCGCTAAGGGTGCGGTTGACCCTAAGGAGCGCGCTCGGCAGGCCGCTATTACGCGCAAACTGTCGCCTAAGGATAAAATAGCCCATAAAGAAGCCAAGTCTCGCGAGCAGCTGATCAATCGCATGGGGATTGACCCAGAGAACAATTGGGCCGCGCATTATGAAATTTTGCCAGGCAAGGAAAAAGTTGTCAGTGAGTTAAAGCAGTTGGCCGCAAAAGCCGATGTCATCTACCTCGCAACGGATTTGGATAGAGAGGGGGAGGCCATTGCATGGCATTTACGCGAAGCTATTGGTGGCGACGACAGTCGCTATAAGCGCGTGGTGTTTAATGAGATTACAAAGTCTGCTATTCAAGATGCCTTTTCTCAGCCGGGTGAACTAGATCTCGATCGTGTTAACGCCCAGCAGGCGCGCCGGTTTCTGGATAGGGTTGTGGGTTACATGGTCTCCCCGCTGCTGTGGGAAAAAGTAGCGCGCGGTTTATCCGCTGGCCGGGTGCAGTCCGTTGCCGTGCGCTTGTTGGTCGAGAGAGAACAGGAAATTCGTGCCTTCGTACCGGAAGAGTACTGGGACTTGTTTGCTAACTTATTCACCAAAGAGCAAGCAAAGTTACGGTTTGAAGTAAAAAAATTCAATGACCAAGCGTTTAAGCCGTTAACAGAAGCGGATGCTCTCGTTGCGGTTAAGGCACTTGAGGGGGCAACCTATACGGTTGCCGAACGCGAAGACAAGCCGACTAAGTCGAAACCCTCTGCACCCTTTATTACTTCTACCTTGCAACAAGCGGCGAGCACGCGATTAAGTTTTAGCGTTAAGAAGACCATGATGATGGCACAGCGTCTCTACGAGGCCGGCTACATTACCTACATGCGTACCGATTCGACTAACTTGTCTGGCGAAGCCGTAGCACATTGCCGCGATTATATATTGGATAATTTTGGCAAGCGTTATCTACCGGAATCACCGATGAGTTACGGTAGCAAGGAAGGCGCCCAAGAGGCGCATGAAGCGATTCGCCCATCTGACGTTAGTCTGATGCCCGCGCATCTAAAAGGCATGGAGCGGGACGCTGAGCGCCTTTACGGTTTGATCTGGCAGCAATTTGTCGCCTGTCAAATGACGCCGGCTGAGTTTACCTCCAGTTCGGTTGTGGTACAGGCGGCGGGTTATGAGTTGCGCACCCGAGGCCGCGTGATTCGCTTTGATGGTTTTATGAAAGTCATGCCGGTACAGGCGAAAAAAGATGAAGACGTGGTATTGCCTGATGTTTCAGTTGGCGAAGTGTTGAGTTTAGAAAAACTCGATCCCAATCAGCACTTTACTAAACCGCCTGCGCGTTATTCTGAAGCTGCGTTAGTGAAAGAGTTAGAGAAGCGCGGTATTGGTAGACCGTCAACTTATGCAGCTATCATTTCGACTATTCAAGATCGCGGTTATGCTCGTGTTGAGGCTAGGCGCTTTTTTGCCGAGAAAATGGGTGACATCGTTACCGAGCGCTTGGTTGAAAGCTTTGATGATTTGATGGCCTTTTCGTTTACCGCTGAGATGGAGCAGTCGCTTGATAAAGTGGCGTTGGGCGAAAGGGGTTGGCAAGATGTTTTAAATGAGTTCTACCAGAACTTTTCTAAAAAATTGGAAGCCGCTAAGAGCAAAGATGGCGGTATGCGCGCCAACGACCCAACGGATACGGATATCGCTTGTTCTAACTGTGGCCGACCTATGCAGATTCGCACGGGCTCGACAGGCGTTTTCCTTGGTTGCTCTGGTTACGGGTTACCGCCCAAAGAGCGCTGTAAAAACACCATGAACTTGGTCTCTGGCGATGAGGCTATCAGCGCCGATGACGAAGAGGCTGAAACTCGCATACTGCGGAAAAAACGCCGCTGCAAATTATGTAAAGCTGCCATGGATAGCTACTTATTGGATGAAACCCGTAAGTTGCATATTTGCGGAAATAATCCAGATTGCTCTGGGTTCGAAGTAGAGCAGGGCACTTTTAAAATCAAGGGCTACGATGGCCCAGTGTTGGAGTGCGATAAATGCGGCAGTGAAATGCAGCTGAAAACTGGGCGTTTTGGTAAGTATTTTGGCTGCACCAGTGATAGCTGTAAGAACACCCGAAAATTATTGAAAAACGGTGAGGCGGCGCCACCAAAGATGGATCCGGTGCCGATGCCCGAGTTGACCTGTCAGAAGGTGGATGACCATTATATTTTGCGCGACGGTGCCGCAGGCTTATTTTTGGCTGCGAGTCAATTTCCCAAAAACCGTGAAACTCGCGCGCCCTTACTGTCCGAGTTAATGCCTCATAAGTCTGAAATTGATCCCAAGTACACCTTTTTGTTTTCTGCTCCTCTCGAGGATGAAGATGGCAACCCTACTATTGTGCGGTTTAACCGAAAGGAAAAAGTCCACTATGTGCAGACAGAAGTCGAGGGTAAAGCGTCCGGTTGGAAGGCTGTCTATGAAGGCGGTAAATGGCAGATAGATGCGGCTAAAAAGCCAAAGGCAAAAAAAGCTGCTATTAAGAAACCGGCTAAGAAAAAGTCTTCTTAATGAGTCATTGTCAGAATGTGGTTAATCAGCAATTGGCTTGGTGCTCCACACTGTTGGAGCGCTTTGCAGCTGAATCAGCTCCTTGGCTAAAAGAGGCGCTATTGCAATCATTGACTTGGCATCTTCAGATTGCCTATAGCGCTTTCCTACAAGAGCTTGCTGAGAGTCAACGCTTAAGCTGCGAGCGCTCAAGCTCGATAATGACAGTCATTAGCGCTATTCCGAGTGGGCGGGGTTGTCCCGCTGAGTTTGACGAGCTAAAAAGCCTGGAGTTGGGTGAGTCATGGCTTTCTGTGTTACTTGCCCGTGCCACCAATCCAGCAGCAGTTACGATTAACCCTAGCGCTCAACAGCCTTGTAACGTGATTGCAGTGTCAACTACAGGCTCATGGAGCTTAGCTGAAGCACAGCAAGCATTATTGGCGTTAACGCAATTGATCGAGCGAAATCGCGCCCTTGGTCAAGAGTGCTAAGTGGCGAGAAGTCAAATTCAAATGCTGGTAGAATGGCAATTCAAGCAGTTTTGGGAGTTGTTATGTCCTCAGATTTATATGAAATCATCGAATTATCGACAGGTGAAATCGCGCTGCGTCGTGCAAGTGAGGATGGCGAACCTTTGGTGGTGATTAAATTCTCTGAGGAATCTATACATTTTCTCAAAGAAGGTAAGTATGAGGTTGCGAAGGCCATGATTGAAGCCGGTATGGAGGCTGCAGGCGAGCTGTCTGTGGAATCTTTAGAAACAGACGTTAAATCAATGGATGCATCAGGCGCAGAGCAAAAAACTATCCACTAGTAAACAGTGTCCTTTGGGTAGGGTTTCTTACTCTTCTAGTGCCTGAGTTATTGTTCGCCTTGGCCGCCTCTTAAGTGTCTAGCGGCTTCTGACCAGTACAACACGACAATCTCCTTCATCCGCAGCTTGCTCTAATTCTCGAATCACCGTTGGCGTTTGTACGCCTAGCTCCGCGATAACCGTGTGGCTGGTGCCATTGGCGACCGCTTCCCAGGTCATCCAGAGTGCGTCGTTAATGTGCTGGGCCTGAATAACTCTAACTGTGTTAACGTTAACCCTCTGTTCTTTAAGCCAGCGCTGGGACACGGCTTTATCGCTTACAATAGTAACCCAGCGATCTTTGTGTTGATTACTTAAGTATTGCAGCATGGGCAGTAGCAACGTGTGCTGTTCGGCGTTGGGTACCACGAGCTCGGTTAAACGTGTATTTTTTGCGCGCTCGGTTTCCGCTGGCTGGCGGGGAGTAGGGGCATGAAGCGTCTGTGCAGCGATACTCATGAGTGCTTACCCCTTCTCAAGACGCCGACACTTAGCCCTTCAATGGCAAATGCTTGCGATTTCAAATCTACTTCAATTACATCAAATTCTTCATTTTCAGGGTGTAGTTTTATTGATGAGCTGCCACGGCGGTGCTCAAAGCGTTTGACGGTAACGTCTTCATCGATACGTGCAACCACAACATCGCCCGTTCTAGCTTCGGTAGTGCGGTGTACTGCCAAAAGGTCGCCATCTAAAATACCGATATTCTTCATGCTCATACCGTGTACGCGCAGCAGATAATCAGCACTTGGGCTAAAGAATGTGGCCGGAATTTCGCAATATTCCTCGATGTTTTCTTCCGCCAATATAGGATTGCCAGCCGCCACTCGGCCAATCAAAGGAATCCCGGTTTCTGACTCCGGCAGGCGAATGCCTCTAGACGCGCCTGCAACCATCTCAATAGCACCTTTACGCGCTAAGGCTTTTAGGTGTTCCTCAGCAGCATTTGCAGACTTAAAGCCAAGCTCCTGAGCGATTTCAGCGCGAGTCGGCGGGTAGCCGGTTTCGTCGATGGCGCGTTTCACTAGCTCAAGCACTTCTTGTTGTCGGGCGGTGAGTTTGATCATAGCGGTTTCCTGAGTCTGTTTTTTTATACAGTTGCTGTGATTATATACAGTGAAAATGTTTCGGCAAGTATTTAAATGGCTCAGCTATACTTAAATTGCCATTTCAATTGGTAATTTGTTGAAATATAAGGAGTTTCTATGCTTGACGCAAAAATGCCTGAGGCGTGGCGGGTGCTGCGCATTCAGTCTGAGCTGGTAGATGGAATCGAGCAGTTAATAAAGGTTAGGGGTGCCGTTACCGTTTTCGGTAGCGCGCGAACGCCACCCGAGCACCCCTACTATAAAGCAGCCGAAACACTCGGTCGGTTGTTCGCCGAGAGCGGCATACCGGTCATTACCGGTGGCGGCCCTGGTATTATGGAGGCATCTAATAAGGGCGCTAAACTGGCGGGTGGGGATTCCGTTGGTTTGAATATTACCTTGCCAATGGAGCAAGACCCCAACCCCTATCAAACGATAAGCCTGACCTTTCGCTACTTTTTCGTGCGCAAGTTTATGTTCGTAAAGCACGCCATCGGTTTTGTGATTATGCCTGGCGGGTTTGGTACTCTGGACGAGTTGTTTGAAGCGTTAACGTTAGTGCAGACCGGCAAGGTTGAACCCTTTCCCATCGTCTTGGTGAACAAGGGTTATTGGAAAGGCCTAGTGAGTTGGTTAAAAAGCACCATGTTGGCCGATGGCAATATTGATGCGATTGATATGAAGTTAATTCAGTTGGTGGACGCGCCAGAAGAGGCTGTAGATATTATTAAGGCCCATGTGGTTAAAAAGTCAGCACAATCTACCCACTAACCTTATCTGACTTAGCGCTTGCCACGGGAGTAGCCTCTGGCAATCGCAAGCTTTCCTAGGTATTTGATTTCTTGACAGTTTGTTCATGTAAACGTATGTTCGGTGGTTGAACTAGCCTTCGACGATAGAGCCCTTAACATGTCTGAAACAGATACCGTCGCCCGTATTCTTGACGCGGCAGAGGCATTATTTGCCGAGCGCGGATTCGCGGAAACCTCCCTCCGAACCATTACCAGCACTGCCGGCGTTAACCTCGCTGCGGTCAATTATCATTTCGGCTCCAAGAAAGAGTTGATTCAAGCCGTTTTCGCGCGTTTTCTGACACCTTTTTGCCAGGAATTGGAGCGCTCCTTGGTCAAGCTTATTGAGCGAAAAGGCAGTGAGTTAACCCCTGAGGATCTACTCGACTGTTTGTTCTCAACAATTTGTGATGGTTCAGAAGAGGGCAGTTATGCTGCGCAGCGCTTTATGCGTTTGCTGGGTTTAGCTTATGCGCAATCACAGGGTCATATTCGCCGTTTTATTATTGCTCGATACCATAAGTATTATCAGCACTTTACCGGGTTGTTACTCAAAGCCGCGCCGGGCATAGATCCTGTGACTTTCTACTGGCGGTTATATTTTATGCTTGGCGCGACAATTTTTACCTTGTCCAGTTTTGATTCTATTAGCGAGATTCTAAAAGAGGATTTCGGTTTGGATAGCACGCTGACTGGGACGACACAAATGATGGTTCCTGCGCTTTCGGGAATGTTTAGCGTTAAGTAATATTATTATTCATATTAAGGCAAGAGACTGATGGCACTGGGTGTAGTCATGGTAGACATTGAGGGCACGTCCCTCAATGATGAAGATAAGCAGTTGTTATCCCATCCGCAGGTCGGTGGGTTGATTCTGTTTACACGAAATTTTGAATCGCTGGCACAGCTACAGCAATTGGTCTTCGCCATACGTGAATGTAGGCCCAATGTTGTTATTGCAGTCGATCACGAAGGCGGGCGAGTGCAGCGGTTTCGCGAAGGCTTTTCCCGTATTCCCGCTATGCAGAGTTTTTTAGATGATTTTAGGCTAGATGCAGAGGCGAGCCTCGAGCAGGTTCGGCAAATTGGTTGGTTGATGGCCAGTGAGTTGTTAGCCTGTGATATTGACATCAGTTTTGCACCCGTTCTCGATGTCGATGACAATCATTGTAAGGTCATTGCTAACCGCTCGTTTTCGCCTCGTCCGCAGGAAGTGGTTACATTAGCGGGTGCATTTATTCGGGGTATGCACGAAGCTGGCATGGCGGTGACGGGCAAACACTATCCGGGGCATGGCTCAGTTACCGGTGATAGTCATTTGGTGCAGCCCGTAGACCCTCGGTCGTTAACGCAAATACAACACCACGACCTTATTCCCTTTACGCAACTGATTGATCAGTTGGATGCATTAATGCCTGCGCATATAGTCTTTCCCGATGTCGATCATTTGCCAGTGGGTTTTTCCAAAACGTGGTTACAGAAAAAGTTGCGCCAAGAATTACAATTTGACGGTGTAATTTTTAGTGATGACCTCTCTATGGCCGGCGCTGAAAGTGCGGGTGATTTCACCGCTCGTGCCGATCTGGCGTTAGCGGCAGGCTGCGATATGGTGCTGGTTTGTAATGATCGCGCCGCAGCACTAAAGGTTGTTGAACATCTTGCTGCTCAAGCTGTAGCCCCGAGCGAGCGCATTTCTCGTATGAGGATGCGCAAGCGTGTGCATTGGGACGATTTACGTCTAGATGCGCGCTGGCAGCAGGTAGTCAGTTTGTTACCAATTGAAGCAACGGTTTAATTTACAGGATTTTGTTGAGCTCATGGAAAGTTTTTTAGAAGGCGTTAGCGGCTTAGTTTCAAATGAAAGTGCCTGGATGGTTCAGGTGTTTGCCATTGTAATAATTACCTTGTTAGTCGCATTTGTCGTTCGGCGGCTCTTGCGTAAGCTCGTTCGGTTGGCAGGCGCAACGAAAAGCGTATGGGACGATGCATTGTATCTCTCAGCTCAGAAACCGCTCGAGTGGGTGTTCTGGTTGGTGGGGTTAAGTTGGGCTGCCGAAATCGTACAAAACACGTCTAGCTCGGATATTTTTGATTTGGTAGCGCCTGCGCGCGAGGCCGGTATTATTGTTTTGCTTACCTGGTTTGTGGTTGGCTTCATTAAGCGCGCCGAGCAAAATTTAATGGACCCAGAGTTCATGGATGCGCCTGTTGATGAAACGACAGTTACGGCTCTGGGTAAGCTGCTGCGACTCTCCGTAATCATTACCGCGGTTTTAGTCGGCCTACAAACATTTGGTTACAGTATTTCTGGCGTGTTGGCCTTTGGTGGTATTGGTGGCATTGCCGTGGGTTTTGCCGCCAAAGATTTGTTGGCTAATTTTTTCGGCGGCTTAATGATCTATTTGGATAGACCTTTTGCTGTGGGTGATTGGATAAGGTCGCCGGACAAAACTATTGAGGGTACAGTGGAGCACATTGGTTGGCGTTTAACGCGTATTCGAACTTTCGATAAGCGACCACTCTACGTTCCCAATGCCGTGTTTACTCAAATCGCGGTAGAAAACCCTTCTAGAATGTTAAATCGTCGCATTTATGAAACGATTGGCATTCGCTACGACGATGCAGGTCAAATGGATGCCATTGTAAGGGATGTGGAGGCAATGCTGCGCGCGCACCCCGATATTGATACCGAGCAAACCTTGATCGTGAATTTTAACGCCTTCGCTGCGTCTTCGCTGGACTTTTTCGTTTACACCTTTACAAAAACAATTAACTGGGTGGAGTTTCATAAAATTAAGCAGGACGTACTTCTGAAAATATTAAACATAGTTCGCAGTCACGGCGCTCAATGTGCTTTCCCAACCACAACCTTGCACGTGCCAGAAACGGTTAATTGTGAATTGAATTCAAGTGTTGGCGTCGACGCTAAGTGAGTGTCGATGTCGTTCCTGTAAAGGCGAAATTGTTGGTCGATGAGTCGGCGCTTCAATCTGCATTTGAGCGTTTGGCGAATGAGCTGAATAGTCGGTTTATGGGTGAAGCAGAAGCTGTCGTTCTATTAACGGTGATGAACGGGGGAATGGTATTTGCTGGGCAGTTAATTCCCAAGCTTCGTTTCCCATTGATATGTGATTATCTGCACGCCACCCGTTACGATAGCGCGAATAAAACGGGCGCACTAGACTGGAAGGCCCGGCCGTCGGTCGAATTGGCTGGCCGTAAAGTGATAGTGGTTGATGATATTTTGGATCAAGGTGTTACCTGCGCGGCTATTAACGCTTTTTGTACCGGTGCGGGTGCAACGCAGGTGGTTTTTGTGGTGATGGTTGCCAAGCCTGAAGCCTGTAGAAAAGTTGCTTTTGAGGCCGACCTCATAGGGTTATCGATTCCTGATCAGTTTGTTTTTGGCATGGGAATGGATTATTCCGGTTTGTATCGTAACCTACCCGCCATTTATTTTATGCCTGAGGAGTCATAGCGTTATGTTGGCGGTCATAGGTGGTAGCGGCTGGGAGTCCTGGTCGACCTTTCAGGTGGCTAGCGAAGTTCCTCTTGAGACTCCCTACGGTGCTACCAGCTCCTCCATTCAACTTGGTACTGTTAACACAAAGCCAATAGCTTTTTTATCCCGTCATGGCGCTGCGCATAGTGTTGCTCCACATCAAATTAACTATCGAGCAAATATTTGGGCCTTAAAGAATGTGGGTGTTAACCGAGTATTGGCGATAAACGCCGTGGGCGGAATACATGCGGCAATGGGGCCGGAGGCGCTTATCTTACCCGATCAGGTCATTGATTATACTTGGGGTAGAGAGCATAGCTTTTGGTCTGATCAAGTTATGCATGTAGACTTTTCCAATCCATTTGATGGCGCGCTACGTCGCCAGCTTCTGGCGCTTTCTGAACGGCAACGGTTGGGTTTAATTGATTTTGGTGTCTACGGTTGCACACAAGGACCGAGGTTGGAAAGTGCCGCGGAGATTCGGCGGCTCAAGCGCGACGGCTGTGATTTAGTCGGTATGACCGCTATGCCAGAGGCGAGTTTGGCGCGCGAGTTAAGCCTAGATTATGCGAGCTTGTGTATATCTGTGAATTGGGCTGCTGGGCTTAGTGATAAGGCCATCACGATGGACGCTATTTTCGCCATTCTGAATGAAACGCGACCAATTATTCAGCAAATAATCGAAGAATTACCTTAGTTGCTGTTACTTTGAAGTTTAAATCGCTAATTTGAGCTAAAAATAGACATTTTTTCTTTACAGCGCTTTCATAATCGCTTAAATATAGGGGTTGCAATCGCGAGCCTAGGGGAGGTTGGCGATTGATTGAGGCCCAGTGCGCAATTAGAGCGGGGGCCTAATGCAGCAAGTAATACACAAATAACAATAATGAGGTTGTACAACATGTCTGATCGTGAAGTTGGGGTTGTTAAATGGTTTAACAATGCCAGAGGTTATGGATTTATTTCGTTCGGTGAAAAGCAAGAGGACGTGTTTGTTCACTACCGCAATATTCGAGGTGAGGGTTATCGCTCACTGGCCGAAGGTCAAAATGTCGAATTTGAATTGTTGACTGGCGAAAAAGGCATGCAGGCTGAAGACGTCGTCTGTGTCTAAGTAGCTTAAAAAACACCGGCTAATGCCGGTGTTTTTTTATTCTTCTTATTCGCTAGCCGCTATTGGCTTATTAGTTATTTGTCGAGCTAGCGTCGTAAGGGATCACCGTAATAAGAATGCCAATTTTCGGGTGGTCAATATAGTGCACTTCACTGCTTCGCATGCGTCGAGTTTGTATTAGCGTCGCAAGATTGGTAACAATAAACGGCTTTTCTTTAATGTTTTGATAGGTGGTGTCAATCACATCGTACTGGTGCCATAAATCCTGTTTCGATTTATTTAAACCTGCATTTAAATTGATGAGAGTGTCGTCGATGTCGCCGTTATTGGCGCTTGGCGGTGTTGGTACCATCGGCCATTCTTGGTTGTCTTGTCCTTCATTACTGGCAAATTCAGAAAACCAAATGTTTGTGTGTACGTGGATATAGCGCGATACGCCGAACTTTACCGTACCCGCTAATTCTTGTTCATTATCGAATGTTTGTCCTCCAGCAATGATGATGGCAGTAGCTTTCTCTGGGTCTATCAGCGGTTGACGCCAAGCTTCGTGAAACAGAATGCGCTGGCGATTGCGTCGCTCGAGTGCGCCGACTGTTTCATTTAGGTTGCGCAGCTCTGTTGGCAGCTTCACGAAGGCTTGTGTTTCTAATATTTCGCGTATGGTGTCAGGGTCGAGTTCGACCCGCTCGGTATCGATACTGGTGTTGATGTTCGAGCCTGTGATTGTCTCAGTGTTCCCCTCGATGGCAAGGCTAGCGGCATGCTTACTCAGGTTGGCTTCTTCAATACTTTGCAGTTGTTGAGTGTGATCGCCGTAGCTTAGGATGATATCTTTGCGGAAGGTTTCCTGGTTGGCAGCGAGCTGCGCGTTTTCAGGTTGAGTGAAGATGGCAACTTCTACTTGATACCATTTGTTGTTGGTGTTTTCTTGCCCCAGTGCTTGCGGGGTTAGCATCAATAAGGCTAGCAAGGCCGCGGTATTGGGCAGGTATATTTTTAGTTCTTTTAACATAGTAAAGCCTTTGGTTACTTGTGCTTTATGTATTCGAAATGGCTTGTGCCACTCATTAGCTTTATGTGCTGTATCAATGGGTTCTCTGGCTTGGTGCGAGGCTAGCAATTAACTGCTCTGTGGTACTTAGCCTTAGCTCACTGGTTTCCATATCATGCAAGAATTTGAAACTACTTGCCCCGGCGAGTTGGTATTTTTGTGGTTGAGTTTGCACCATTTTGATAATACTCAGTGGATCGACATTGGGTTCTTTAGCAAATTCGAGTTTGCCACCGTTAGGGCCGGCCTCTACTTTTAAGATACCTAAACGTTCGGCGTTAAGTTTTATGCTCGTGGTTCGAAAGAGGTTTTTAATAGGGTCGGGAAGTAGGCCAAACCGATCGATCATCTCCACTTGAAGTTCTCTCAGGGCTTGATCGTCACTGGCATTAGCAATGCGTTTATACATGATTAGCCGGGTGTGCACATCGGGCAAGTAGTCATCGGGGATGAGTGCAGGAATGCGCAAATTGACTTCGACTGCCGTGCCAAGTGGGGCATCTAGATCTGGTTGTCGGCCTGATTGGATTGCCTTCACGGCGCGGTTTAACATATCCATATACATACTAAAGCCAACCGCCTCAATTTGGCCGCTTTGTTCATCGCCGAGTAACTCACCGGTGCCACGAATCTCCATGTCGTGAGTGGCTAAGGTGAAGCCAGCGCCCAAGGTGTCGGCTTGGCTGATGGCCTCTAAACGCTTTATCGCATCCTTGGTGAGGCTTTTCGGGTTGGGCGTCATTAAATAGGCGTAGGCTTGATGATGGGAGCGTCCGACGCGGCCGCGTAGTTGATGCAGCTGCGCCAGGCCGAATTTATCGGCGCGATCAATAATGATGGTATTGGCGCTGGGTACGTCGATACCTGTTTCGATAATGGTGGTGGCAACTAAGAGGTTAAAGCGGCGGTGGTAAAAATCCGCCATGACTTTTTCGAGGTCGCGCTCGCGCATTTGACCATGACCAATGCCTATGCGAGCTTCTGGCACCAAGGCTTGTAAGTCCCGCGCGACTTTTTCGATGCTTTTAACTTCGTTGTGAACGTAATATACCTGACCGCCACGCAACAGTTCGCGCAAGATGGCCTCTTTGGTCAGTGCTTCATCGGAAGGGCGTATAAAAGTCTTGATGGAGAGTCGCTTTGACGGCGGTGTCGCGATGATTGATAGATCGCGTATTCCCGCCATGCTCATGTTGAGTGTGCGTGGGATAGGTGTTGCCGTTAAGGTTAATATATCCACTTCTGAGCGAATCGATTTCAATGCTTCTTTTTGCCGAACGCCGAAGCGATGCTCCTCGTCGATAATGAGCAGGCCTAGGGCTTTATAGTTAAAGTCCGGCTGCAATAATTTGTGAGTGCCGACAATAATGTCAACTTTGCCATCTTTCAGTTTGTCGGCAATGGCGTCAATTTCTTTGCCGGTTTTAAATCGCGACACAACTTCAATGTTGACCGGCCAATCGGCAAACCGATCTTTGAAGCTTTCATAGTGTTGCTGCGCCAAAAGTGTTGTTGGTACCAACATGGCTACTTGCTTGCCGCTTTGAACCGCGATGAAAGCGGCGCGCATCGCCACTTCCGTTTTGCCGAAACCAACATCGCCGCACACTAATCTATCCATCGGTGTGTTGGCCAGCATGTCTTTGCGTACGTTATGGATAGCTTGTTCTTGATCGGGCGTTTCCTCAAATGGGAAAGACGCTGAGAATGCCTCGTAGGCCTGGCCGGGGTCTTTAAAAGCAAAACCTTTGCGCGCGGCGCGGCGAGCGTAAATATCGAGCAGCTCTGCTGCTGTATCGCGTACTTTTTCAGCTGCCTTACGCTTGGCTTTTTCCCATGAGTCGCTTCCAAGTTTGTGTAGTGGCGCTAGGTTTTCTTCGGCGCCGGAGTAGCGACTAATGAGATGTAGGCTAGCGACTGGGACGTAGAGTTTTGCTTGATTCGCGTAGTTGAGTTGCAAAAACTCTTGGGTTTGCCCATCCAGATCTATAGTGGTTAGGCCCTGATAGCGGCCAACGCCGTGATCGATATGAACCACCGGCGAGCCAATACTTAATTCGGTTAGGTTTTTAAAGGCGAGATCGCTGTCTTGGCTGGTTTTTCTGCGGCGCCGTTGTTGTACTCGCTCGCCGAATAACTGGCTCTCTGTGATGATGGCGATGTTGGGTGACGTGAGTTGCAGGCCTCGGTCAAGCGCGGCGACGGCAATGTTGAGCTGTTCGTTGCTGTCGAGAAATTGTGCCCAGTTATCACAGCCGGTGGGTGTGATATCAATTTTGCGCAGCAGCTCTTGTAGTATTTCTCGTCGCCCAGCCGATTCGACGGCGAACAGTAATTTACCGGGTTTGTTGAGAAGGTAGTTGCTCAATGCCAGCAGTGGCGTTTCCGCTTTTGCATCAACTGGCACCGCAGGTGGGGCAATGGCGGGTAACGCCTTGGTGTCGCCTATGCCGAGTTCTGTACGCGGCAGAGTATTAATCTTATTAAATAACTCGTTCGTGGGTACGAAAATATCACTCGGCGCGAGCAGTGGGCGCTCGGGGTCCACCTTTCTGCTTTCGTAGCGGCTGGTCACTTCTCGCCAAAACCGATCGGCCAGCGGCGTTAGGCCGTCGAAGGTAATTAGGCGTGTGTGCGCTGGCAGATAGTCAAACAGGGTGGCGCACTGCTCAAAAAATAGCGGCAAATAGTACTCGATGCCCGATGGCGCTATGCCATCGCAAATGTCGCGATAAACCGGACATGCTTTATGGTCGACGTCGAAGCGTTCGTGCCAGCGCACCCGAAATTCACTGATTGCAGCCTTGGTGAAGGGGAATTCCCGCGCTGGTAGCAGCTCTATGCTATCGACTTGGGCTTCGGTGCGCTGGGTTTCTGGGTCGAAGGTGCGTAGGCTTTCGATTTCGTCGTCGAATAGGTCGATGCGCAGGGGCCATTCACTGCCAGCCGGATAAACATCCATGAGTGAGCCGCGAATGGCGAATTCGCCATGTTCGAATACGGTATCGACGCGATGGTAGCCCGTGGCTTCGAGTAGCCGGGCTTGCTCATTTAGGTCAAACCGTTGGCCCTTTTTCAGTATCAGGGTGTTGCCGCTAACAAAGGATTGCGGCGGCAGCCGGTACATCAATGTGGTGAGAGGGGCGACCAATATACTGTTAACCGCGGTGGGCAGCCGATAAAGTGCACGCATGCGCTCTGAGACAATATCTTGGTGTGGGCTGAAGGTGTCGTAGGGCAGGGTTTCCCAATCAGGTAGCGATAGTACTTGGGTCTCTGCCTGGCAGAAGAATGTCAGCTCATCGTGCAGTTGGTGAGCACTGGCGGAATCGGGTGTTACAACAACGATAAGGCCTGGGTGTTGCTTTGCCGCTAGCGCGATCGCTAGCGCGGTGGCCGCGCCGGGTAGCTCGCCCCAGCGTTGGTTGAATTTAGTTGAGTCAGAAAGGCTAGGGCTTAGCCCCCTTAGTGCATTCGCAATATCCATGGACACCAAAGATTCAATGGCCCGCAGGTTGGGCTGTGAGGCGACAAAAAGCCGCTATTGTAGCGGCTTTGTTGCGCTCTGGCAGCCCCGGATTGGGAATAGTGGTTATAGGGGGTAATTCTCGCGTTGAATCTTGCGCGCCTCGGGGCAAGACAGGATAATGGCCGGCCTCTATTAATAGAGATAAGTGATTTTATCAAGCTTGCCAAAAGAGCCGGCGAAACGGTGTGGTGTTGTCCATACTGAAACTTTACTTAGACTTTATAAAAGGTGCATATCCGTGAATCGTCCTAAGCCCGTTGATTTCTTCAAGGACTGGAAAGAGCGTGAAGCGCTCGCCGAGGCCATGATCCCCATGGTTGGCAAGCTCAATCGCGAACAGAATGTCGGTATCTACATCTACGGCCGCTCGTTGGTGAATAGCTCTGTTATCGATATTATGAAGACCCATCGTTTTGTCCGTCAGGTTGAGGAAAACGAGCTTTCTGAGTTTGAAACCTTCCCAATACTAAAAGCCATTTGCAGCCTGGATTTGGGTCGTGCCCATATTGATGTCGGCCAGCTTACCGTTAAGTACATGCGCGATTCGCGCGGCTTGTCGGTTGATGACTTTGTTATCAGCGAATTAAAAAATGCCATCGGCTCAGAATTCAAGCCGTTGCCCCAATGTCAGGATGTGGTGCTTTACGGCTTCGGTCGTATCGGTCGCTTAGTGGCGCGCCTGCTGGTAGAAAAGGCGGGTAGTGGCGATGTGCTGCGCCTGCGCGCGATTGTGGTGCGAAAGAGTGGCCTATCGAATGACTTGGAAAAGCGCGCGTCACTGTTGCGTCGCGACTCCATCCACGGTCAATTCAAGGGCACCATTCGGGTTGATGAAGAAACCCAAAGTTTGGTGTGTAATGGCAATGTCATCAAGATGATTTATGCCAACAGTCCGTCTGAGGTCGATTACACAGCCTATGGCATCAATAATGCTCTGATTGTTGATAACACCGGCGTGTGGCGCGACGAGGCCGGCTTGAGCCAGCATTTAAAATCCAAAGGTGCGGCTAAGGTAATGCTGACTGCGCCAGGTAAGGGCGATATTAAGAATATCGTTTACGGTATTAATAACAGCGCAATCACGCCAGAAGATACTATTGTGTCGGCGGCTTCTTGCACCACCAATGCCATTGTGCCGGTTTTGAAGGCAGTTATGGATAGGTACGGTGTGCAACATGGACATGTGGAGACTGTTCACTCCTACACCAATGATCAAAATTTAATCGACAACTTCCATAAAGGCGAGCGCCGCGGTCGAAGCGCGCCGTTGAATATGGTGTTGACCGAGACGGGTGCGGCAAAGGCGGTTGCTAAAGCGTTACCGAGCTTGGCTGGTAAGTTGACGGGTAACGCCATTCGCGTGCCAACGCCCAATGTGTCTATGGCTATTCTGAACTTGGTGCTGGACAAAGAAGTGACTAAGGACGAGCTGAATGACTATATGCGCGAAGTAGCCTTGCATTCGCCATTGCAGCAGCAAATTGACTACACCAATTCTACAGAAGTGGTTTCAACTGACTTTGTCGGTTCTCGCCACGCCTGCGTTTTCGATGGCGTCGCAACCATTGCCGACGGTAAGAATGTGGTGCTGTACTGTTGGTACGATAACGAGTTTGGTTATAGTTGCCAGGTAGTCCGCTGTTTAGAAGATATGGCCGGTGTTAAGTACGACATTTATCCGAAGCTTTAAGTTGTCGTAAGAATCCCGCTTAGGCGGGATTTTTTTTATCTCAAATGCTTGTTTGCCTAAAAAATGTGCATTTTAAGTGAGATAAGCCGTAAGAGCCTGAGAAGTCAGGATTTTTTATCCTTATTTGTGGGCATAAAAGGGGCATAGCGCTGGCAAGTCATCAGACGGCTCTTTATAATTGCCGCCGTTTACCTTAACCGAATGTGTTTTTTGTCCTTTCGTCTAAACTACAACGGTATTTTGTGGTGGATGTAAGGGGGCGTAGGGGTTGTTAGATCAGCCTAGCGCATTCGCAAAGCATTTTTTGAGGGTCGGGCTCCCGGCTTTCGCAGTGATTTCAAACTACTAAGTAATTAGGCAGGACGTATGATCAAGATCCGTCGGGGATTGGATTTACCTATATCCGGTGCTCCCGAGCAGACCATTCATGACGCCCCTAAAGCCAGGTCAGTTGCAGTTCTAGGCGTGGATTACCACGGCATGAAACCGACCATGGCGGTAAAGGAAGGTGACAAGGTCAAGCTTGGGCAGCTGCTGTTTAGCGACAAGAAAACCGAGGGTGTGCGCTATACCGCGCCAGCCGCAGGTACGATTGCAGCTATAAATCGCGGTGAGAAACGCGTGTTGCAGTCTGTTGTCATAGACGTGGAAGGCGATGAGGCTGAGCAATTCGAGCGCTATGCGCCCACTGAATTTGCCGGTTTAAGCGCTGATACCGTGCAGAGTAATCTGGTTAACTCTGGCTTGTGGACAGCGTTGCGCACGCGTCCATTCAGTAAAGTGCCAGCACTTGGCTCGCGTCCCGCCTCTATATTCGTCACCGCCATGGATACCAATCCGCTGGCAGCCGACCCCGCCCTGATTATTGCCGAGCATGCTGAAGCCTTTGCACAAGGTTTAACGCTGTTGTCGCGCTTAACAGAAGGTCAGGTGCACGTCTGTAAAGCGGCTGGGAGCGCAGTGAGTGCCGCCGGTGATCGTATTGCTGTGCACGAGTTTGGCGGTGTTCACCCCGCTGGGAACGCCGGTACACATATTCATTTTATCGATCCAGTCAGTGTTAAGAAAACAGTTTGGTCGGTCGGCTATCAGGACGTGATCGCTATTGCCAAGCTATTTACCACCGGTACCTTATTTACTGATCGTGTGATTTCTCTTGCTGGCCCTCAAGTTGCGCAGCCACGTCTCGTGCGCACGCGCTTGGGCGCTAACCTAGACGAGTTGACCGCGGGCCAGCTGAAAGAAGGTGAAAATCGTATTGTCACCGGCTCCGTTTTCGGTGGTCGAACTGCGCGCGGTGCTTTCGCCTATTTGGGTCGTTATCACCAGCAGGTAAGTGTGCTGGTTGAGGGGCGCGATCGTCCGTTTCTGCACTACATGCGCGCTGGCTTTAACATGTTCTCTACCACCGGCATTTATATTTCAAAATTGTTGGGCGGTGGTAAGAAGTATGATTTCACCACCACTACCGCCGGTAGTGAGCGAGCCATGGTGCCGATTGGTACTTATGAGCGCATTATGCCGCTGGATATTCTGCCCACTCATTTGTTGCGCGCGATTATTGTCGGCGATACCGACATGGCGCAAAAATTGGGCGCGTTAGAGTTAGATGAAGATGATTTGGCCCTGTGTACCTATGTTTGCCCAGGCAAATACGAATACGGTCCTATCCTGCGCGATAATTTAACCCGTATTGAGAAGGAGGGCTAAGGCATGAAATTTTTACGTAATTGGTTCGACAGCCTTGAGCCGCACTTCCATAAGGGCGGTAAGTTCGAAAGCTGGTACGCACTATACGAAGCTGTCGATACAGGTTTGTTCCGCCCAGCTGACGTGACTAAAACCACATCCCACGTGCGCGATGGTATCGATCTAAAGCGCATCATGATTACCGTATGGGCCTGTACTTTCCCAGCTATGTTTTACGGTATGTACAACTTGGGTTGGCAGGCCAATACCGCCATGGCGGATTTAGGTATTGCTGCCGTTGAAGGTTGGCGTGGTGGCTTGATCGAATTGTTCGCCGGCTATTCTGCCGACAGCATTTGGGACAACATGATTCACGGCGCTGCTTACTTCCTACCCATTTATATGACGGTATTCGTTGTGGGTGGTTTCTGGGAAGTATTGTTTGCCATGAAACGCGGCCACGAAGTTAACGAAGGTTTCTTTGTTACCTCTATCCTGTTCGCCCTCATCTGCCCGCCCGATATCCCTCTGTGGCAGGCTGCCCTCGGTATTAGCTTTGGTGTTGTGATTGCTAAGGAAGTATTCGGAGGCACCGGTAAAAACTTCTTAAACCCAGCCTTGGCCGGTCGTGCTTTCCTATTCTTTGCCTACCCAGCATCTATGTCTGGCGATCAGGTTTGGACTGCAGTAGACGGCTTCAGTGGCGCTACCGCTTTATCAATTGCTTATACCGATGGTATGACGGCTTTAGGTAGCCAGCTAACCTGGCTCGACGCTTTCTATGGTCACATGCAAGGATCAATTGGTGAAGTTTCAACACTGGCCATCTTAATCGGTGGTGTTGTGTTGGTGGCTTGCAAGATTGCGTCGCTGCGCATCATCACCGGTGTTATGGCTGGCATGATGGCAACGTCCTTTTTGTTTAACGTGCTTGGCAACCCCGAATCCAATCCGATGATGGCGATGCCCTGGTATTGGCACCTTGTTGTCGGTGGCTTTGCTTTCGGTATGGTCTTTATGGCAACCGATCCGGTGTCAGCGTCCATGACTGAAACGGGCAAGCTTTGGTTCGGCGCCTTGATTGGTTTCATGGTGGTTATTATTCGTGTGGTGAACCCTGCTTTCCCCGAAGGCATGATGTTAGCAATTCTATTCGCTAACTTGTTTGCACCGCTGATTGATCACTTTGTTGTTCAGGCAAACGTTAAGCGGAGGTTGGCACGTGGCTAATAAAGAATCTACTCAAAGAACGCTTATCGTTGCATTGTTGTTGTGTGTGGTGTGCTCGGTTGTTGTTGCTACGGCGGCCGTGATGTTGAAACCTATGCAAACAGCAAACAAAGCGTTGGATTTTAAACGTAATATTTTAGCGGCAGCAGGTTTGATGGAAGAGGGCAAAACGGTCGATGAACTGTTTTCCCAGGTGTCTACGAAACTGGTTGATTTGGATACGGGTAAATTTACTGATGTGGTGAACGCTGATACTTATGATCAACGTAAAGCATCAAAAGATCCTGCCCGTTCTGAGAAATTATCGCCCGAGCAAGATATTGCCAAAATTGGTAGCCGTGAAAATATCGCCAAGGTCTACTTGGTGGAAAAAAATGGTGCCATTGATAAAGTGATTTTGCCGATTAAAGGTTACGGCCTTTGGTCAACCCTTTATGGCTTTATCGCCTTAGAAGCCGATCTCAATACAGTTGTTGGTTTGGGCTTTTATGAGCACGGTGAAACGCCTGGTTTGGGTGGTGAAGTTGATAATCCAAAGTGGAAAGGCTTGTGGATAGGCAAAGAAGTTTATGCCAATGGTTCAGTTGCCATTGAAGTCATAAAAGGTAATGCCGCCGCCGGAGATTTGCACAAGGTTGACGGCTTGTCAGGCGCCACGTTAACTAGCCGTGGTGTAGATTACTTAGTCAAATTTTGGATGGGTGAAAACGGTTATGCCAGTTTTCTTGCCAATCTTAAGAATGGGGAGGCTTAATCCATGAAGACTAAAGATCTTCTGTTTAAACCGGTCATTGAGAACAACCCAATTGCGTTGCAAATTTTGGGTATATGTTCGGCGCTCGCCGTTACCAGTTCACTGAAAGTGACCTTGGTTATGTGTGTTGCCTTAACATTAGTAACCGCGTTTTCAAACTTCTTTGTTGCGGTAGTTCGAAACTACATTCCTAATAGCATTCGAATCATTGTGCAGATGACAATTATTGCGTCCTTGGTAATTGTTGTTGATCAGATTCTAAAAGCCGTGGCTTACGATATCAGTAAGCAATTGTCGGTGTTTGTTGGTCTGATCATCACTAACTGTATCGTGATGGGGCGTGCTGAAGCTTTTGCTATGAAAAACCCGCCGGTGGCGAGTTTTGTTGATGGTATTGGTAACGGCTTAGGCTATAGCGCACTGTTGATTATTCTGGGCGTGATTCGCGAACTGTTTGGTTCGGGATCTTTGCTGGGATATAAGATTCTTCCTCTGGTTACCGATGGTGGCTGGTACATCTCTAACGGCCTGTTGTTGTTACCGCCGAGTGCTTTCTTCTTAATTGGTTTGATCATCTGGGGCTTACGCTCTTGGAAAACCAATCAAGTGGAAACTGAAGAATTTAAAATTTGCGCCAATACCAAAGCGCAGGAGGCTTGATAAATGGAAGCGTTTATTAGTTTGTTTATACGCTCGATTTTTATCGAGAACATGGCTTTGGCATTCTTCTTGGGTATGTGTACTTTCTTAGCTATCTCTAAGAAAGTTGAAGCAGCGCTTGGCTTGGGTATTGCGGTTGTTGTTGTGTTGGCGATTACCGTGCCGGTTAACAACTTGCTGTATACCTACTTGCTTAAAGATGGCGCCCTGATTTGGCTTGGTGAAGATTTCGCGACTGTGGATTTAAGCTTTTTAGGCTTGATTACCTACATCGGCGTGATCGCTGCCATTGTACAGATTATGGAAATGGTGCTGGATAAATACGTGCCTGCACTTTACAACGCTCTCGGTGTGTTTCTACCCTTGATTACCGTGAACTGCGCCATCATGGGTGCTTCATTGTTTATGGTTGAGCGCGATTACAACTTCGCTGAAAGCGCCGTGTTTGGTATTGGTTCTGGTGTGGGCTGGGCTCTTGCTATTACCGCCTTAGCGGGAATTCGCGAAAAAATGAAGTACAGCGATGTGCCAGAGGGCTTACGTGGCCTTGGCATTACCTTTATCACCGTTGGCTTAATGTCGCTTGGCTTTATGTCATTCGGCGGCATAGATCTGTAATCGAGGTAAGGACCTAACATGGACATTACAATTGTAGCGGGTGTCGTCATGTTCACGGTGATCGTGCTTATGCTCGTCGCTGTGATCTTGAGTGCCCGCGCTAAATTAGTGAATTCAGGCGATGTAACCATCGTTGTGAATGAAGAAAAAACTATTACTGTGCCCGCTGGTGGCAAATTACTCCAAACCTTGGCTGGCAGCGGCTTATTTTTGCCCTCTGCCTGTGGTGGTGGCGGTAGTTGCGCGCAGTGTAAGTGTGTTGTGCTTGAAGGTGGTGGCGAAATGCTGCCAACGGAAGAGTCTCACTTTACTAAGCGCGAAGCCAAAGAAGGCTGGCGTTTATCTTGCCAGACTCCTGTGAAGCAAGACATGAAAGTGCACGTTGAAGAAGACGTGTTCGGCGTTAAGCAGTGGGAGTGTACGGTTGAATCTAACCCTAACGTAGCGACTTTTATTAAAGAGCTAACGCTGCGTTTGCCCGAAGGCGAAAGTGTGGATTTTCGTGCAGGTGGCTACGTTCAGTTGGAAGCACCTGCACATCACGTGAAATTTTCTGATTTTGAAATCGAAGAAAAGTTTCGCGGTGACTGGGAGCATTTTGGCTTCTTTAAGTTGGAGTCCAAGGTGACTGAGCCTGTGATTCGCGCTTACTCGATGGCCAACTATCCCGATGAAAAAGGCGTGGTGAAATTCAATATTCGTATCGCCACGCCACCGCCGCGCACTCAGGGTTTGCCACCAGGCCAGATGTCTTCTTATGTGTTCAGCTTGAAGCCTGGCGATAAGATTACCGTATACGGCCCATTTGGTGAGTTCTTTGCCAAGAAAACCGAGGCGGAAATGGTCTTTATCGGCGGCGGTGCTGGCATGGCGCCTATGCGGTCGCACATTTTTGATCAGCTACGTCGTTTGAAGAGCAAGCGTAAGATGTCTTTCTGGTATGGCGCACGCTCTTTACGGGAGCTGTTCTACAAAGAAGACTACGACATGCTAGCCAATGAAAATGACAACTTTGATTGGCATATTGCATTATCTGATCCTCAGCCAGAAGATAATTGGACTGGTTTGACAGGTTTCATTCATAACGTATTGTTCGAGCAATACCTGCGTGATCATGAAGCGCCAGAGGATTGTGAGTTTTACATGTGTGGCCCGCCAATGATGAACCAAGCTGTTATCAAGATGCTGAAAGATCTGGGCGTTGAAGATGACAATATTATGCTTGATGATTTTGGTGGTTAAGTTGTTGTTATTGAGTCACATGAAAGCGAGGGCGCTTCGGCGCACCTCGTTTTTGTTTTTCTGCACTTTGCTATTTTCACTTTTTTCCTGCTCGCCAGCACCTAAGTCCCAGGTAAAAATCACTGGCTCAACCATGGGCACCAGCTATCACGTCACCGTTGTGGCAGATGGCGTTGATGCCGACGGGTTAAAAGCGCAGATTGATGCGCTTCTACTGCGAATCAATCAACAAATGTCGACTTATGATTCGGACTCCGAGTTAATGCAGTTTAATCGCTCGGAGCAGGGCAAGCCTTTTGAATTGTCCCCGGAATTAGCGTTTGTCCTGTCTGAAAGTCAGCGTATAAACCTTCTTACCCAAGGCGCCTTTGACGTCACTGTTGGACCCTTGGTTAACCGATGGGGTTTCGGTCCAGAGGAGGAGCGAGTGATTCCTGCCGCCGAGGAGCTGGCGACGATTCTGGAAAATGTTGGCGCTAAGTGGTTAAGTATTTCTGATGATGGCAGGCAGGCAATACGAAGAAGACCTATTTTTGTTGACCTATCGGCCATTGCTAAAGGTTTTGGTGTCGACCAAGTCGCAGAGCTGTTGCGAGATGAAGGGTACCTCAATTATTTGGTTGAAATTGGCGGTGAATTACGAGTGAAGGGGCATAATGCCCTAGGGTTACCTTGGCGTATTGCCATCGAGCGACCGAATTTGGCGCCCGGTTCTGTGCAGGCTGCTATCGCTCTTCTCAATCGCTCTGTAGCCACGTCGGGGAGCTATCGCAATTTCCGCGATGTTGATGGTGAACGGTATTCCCATACTATTAACCCCGTTACCGGTTTTCCAGTGGCGCATAATTTGGTTTCGGTGACGGTTGTTACGGATACGTGCGCAGAAGCGGACGCCTTCGCAACTGGTTTTAGTGTCATGGGGCCAGAAGCGTCTTTGGCCTATGCCGAGTCGAATAATATGGCAATATTTATGTTGACCGAGGTTGATGGTCGAGTGGTTGAACGTTGGTCTTCGGCGTTTAATCAATATTTGGATGATTAACTCTTTTTGAAGCGAATTTTCAGAGGTATTTAAGATGGGTACATTACTTATCACTTTTGTTGTGCTCGGTTTGGTTGTAATAGCGATGTCGGTCGGGGTCTTGTTGGGACGCAAGCCAATCAGCGGATCTTGCGGCGGCATGGCTGCATTGGGAATGGATGTTGCCTGTGATATTTGTAAAGGCGATAAATCAAAATGCGATTCGGAAGAGCTAGATAGTGTAGATCTGAATCACGACTTAGCTGTCGATGCGACCAAGAAATAGTATCAATTTACTTATTAGGTTTGTTGGAGTAGAAAATGCCGAAGAAAAATCACTATGACGTATTGGTGATTGGTGCTGGACCTGGCGGTGAAGGTACGGCTATGGCCGCTGCTAAAGCGGGAAAAAAGGTAGGGGTTATAGAGAATCGCGCCGGTGTCGGAGGTGCTTGCGTGCACAAGGGCACTATTCCATCAAAGTCTTTACGTCATGTCGTTAAGCAAGTCATACGGCATAAAATTAATCCCTTATTTAGGGCAACAGGTGATGCTCACAGCTTCAGTTACCCTAAAATTCTAGCGGAAGCTAGCCGAGTTATTCCTCGCTATGTGGATTTACACACAGACTTCTACACCCGAAATCGCGCCACAATTCATATTGGTGAAGCCAGCTTTGTTGATGCTAATACATTGTCGGTAAGATTTTCCGACGGTGCAAAAGAGCGTTTAACCGCTGAAACTATCGTTATAGCAACGGGATCTAGGCCTTATCGCCCGGCGGATATTGATTTTAGTCATGCGCGCGTATACGACAGCGATACTATTTTAGATATGAAGCATACCCCACGCTCATTAATCATTTATGGTGCGGGTGTTATTGGTTGCGAGTATGCGTCAATTTTTTCAGGCTTAGGAATTAAAGTTGATTTAATTAATAGCCGCGAACATCTATTGACCTTTTTGGATGATGAGATCTGCGATGCGTTGAGTTATCACTTGCGCGATATGGGCGTGACGGTGCGCCATGGCGAAGAGTATGAGTCGGTCGAAACGAGTGATCGTGGTGTTACACTGAAGCTTAAATCGGGAAAACGTATCCACGGTGATGCGCTGCTTTGGTCTAACGGTCGTACAGGTAATACAGATTCATTGGCGTTAGATAAAATTGGCCTGAAAGCCGATGGCCGCGGGCAGCTTAAAGTAAACGATTTATACCAAACTGATATCGATCACATCTATGCCGTTGGCGATGTTATTGGTTGGCCTAGTTTAGCCAGTGCTTCCTATGACCAAGGGCGGGCGGCTGCTTCCAATATTCTTGGCCAGGAAAGCCGATATGTATCCGATGCCCCAACCGGTATTTATACGCTGCCGGAAATTAGTTCCATTGGTAAAACTGAAAATGAATTAACCGCAGCGCGTATTCCTTACGAAGTAGGGCGAGCCTTTTTCAAAAATACAGCCCGAGCCCAAATTAGCGGTGAAAAAGTGGGTGTGTTAAAGATACTGTTTAATGTAGACACCTTGGAAATTTTAGGCATACATTGTTTTGGCGCTGAAGCATCGGAGATTATTCACATTGGCCAGGCGATTATGAGTCAAAAAGGTGAGGCTAATACCTTAGCCTACTTTGTTAATACAACCTTTAACTATCCAACAATGGCGGAAGCGTATAGAACCGCTGCGTTAGACGGTTTGAACCGCGTTCAAAAAGTGTAATTTTTTATCCAGGTACGGCGGCCATTGGCGGCCGTACGGATGACGGGTTAGTTGCTAGGCGTTTTATACTGCGCTTTTGGCTTGTGTCGTAGCACACTGTGAATTACCCGGTCGCCTTCG
The DNA here is from genome assembly GCF_042853465.1 of Simiduia litorea. Lineage (GTDB taxonomy): Bacteria > Pseudomonadota > Gammaproteobacteria > Pseudomonadales > Cellvibrionaceae > Simiduia > Simiduia litorea. Next base: position 1,895,616 of record NZ_AP031497.1, read on the forward strand.
AAATAGACAATATAGTTATCGTACTCCCAGCGGGTAATCGGTGGTTGGCCAGTGGCCTCATGTTTGACCGCCGCCGAGCCGTGTGCGGATTCAACTTGAGTCATCGTTAAGCCTTTTTTGGGTAAATCTAGCCCACTTATACCTTGATGACCTACAGGTATAGCGATTTCTTCCGCTAATGTTATGGGCGCTATGACGAGTAAGGTTAAAAAACAAAAAAGCTTCATAGGTTCGTCCTTTAGGGTGAGGCTGGTTTGCGTTGGCTGACAAGTATATGCCGAGCGATAATTGATTTGTCGCTATCGGAGATATTTCTGAAGCGCGCAGCTACTAGGTATTGCTTACCTTTTGGCTCAGTTCTCAGTACTTCTGCGAAGGTAAATATACTATACCCCCCAGACAAGAATGTCATGGCTAGTGCTAATTGGGCACCTTTGTAAGGCGCTTTCTCTAGCGAAAAGGCTATACCGTCCTCGCTAAGGCTCACTGGCGCGACCGGGCTATTGGCGTTGTGTTGGGAGAATAGGTAGTTAGCTAATAGGTTAAGGCGCTTATCTTGAATTCTTAGAGCCGCTTGCACTGCCGAATGTGCGTCTAAATTAATCTTGGCTAGCTCTCGACCGAGCTTACTGAATTCGTTGAGTAGTTGAAGGTTGGCACTTTCAGGGAAAAGGACTGCCGCATTGCCCTGTTGAATTTGATGTTTGTCGACGGGTTTCACCTTGAGTAAAATGTCGTCATCAATTCTATAGTAACTTCGCTGCTCTTTACTTTGTGCCATGGGGTTAGGTCTCTTTGTGTTTTTCCTTCATGGGTTGGCTGCCAACTAAATTGGTGTGTCTCCCAGTTTGGCTGAGGTGTTGATCTCCAACTTATGTCGAGCGCTCTTTTGTTTCTACCCTTGTTTGTACAGAGTACCTCAGGTTTAATGCTTGCATGAATTATATGCCTTTATTTATCGGTCTGCGCTACATCCGAGCGCGCCGTCGGAACCAATTTATCTCTTTTCTCAGCGGCTTTTCGATGCTCGGTATGCTGCTGGGTGTCGCGGCGCTCATTATCGTGTTGTCGGTGATGAATGGTTTTGATAGAGAGCTAAAGGGGCGGCTATTATCCGCGGTTCCGCACGGCTCGCTGTCGGACCCGACAGGCGTGTCAGATTGGCGCGGTTTAGGTGAAATAGCTATATCTTCACCACACGTTGTTGCTTATGCGCCCTATGTTGAAGGTTTTGCCATGGTAGGTTTTGGCCGTGCACTTCAGGCCGTTTCGTTTGTCGGTATAGATCCAGCGTTAGAGTCTAGGGTATCTGAAATTGCCGATCACATGATGATGGGGCAGCTCGCCGATTTACACGAAGGTGATTTTGGCATTGTATTGGGTCGATTGCTGGCGCGACAGTTGGCGGTTGTGCCTGGCGATAAGGTAATGTTGACACTACCCCAGCTCAACATTACGCCCGCTGGTGTTTTTCCTCGAGTTAAGCGTTTTACGGTAACCGCTGTATTTGAGGTCGGTGCGCAAGTAGATCAGTCTTTGGTGTTGATGCATATATCGGATGCCCAACGCTTGTTGCGCAAGGGGCATTTAGTTGATGGCGTGCATCTTAAAGTGGATGATATTTTTTCCGCTGGCACTATTCTTCAGGCTTTAAAATCGCAGCTTCCAGCAACGATAAACGTTAAGGATTGGAGTCAAACGCAGGGTAGTTTGTTTCAAGCGATAAAAATGGAAAAGATTGTAATCACCGTTTTATTGATGATTATTGTCTTGGTTGCGGCCTTTAATATTGTCACAAGCCTGGTCCTAATGGTGGCCGATAAACGTGCAGATATTGCAGTATTACGAACCTTGGGTTTAACCGCCCGCGATGTGTTGGCCATTTTTATGGTGCAGGGTAGCGCTGTTGGCATCATCGGCATTTTTTTGGGCGTTGTTATTGGTTCGTTTGCTGGGATTTATATAGGGCCTCTGGTGCAGTGGTTCGAGTCAGTCAGTGGTCTCCATATGTTTGATCCCTCGGTATACTTTATTAGTCATCTTCCATCCTATTGGATGTTTTCAGATGTGCTTCTCGTGGCCTCAGTAGGGGTTGTATTAAGCTTGGTGGCCAGTCTTTACCCTGCCTATCGAGCATCTAAAATTGAGCCTGCGGAGACGCTGCGTTATGAATAGCAAGAAGCCCGTATTGTCGTGTCACAGTTTAAAAAAGGGCTACGCACAAGGGTCCATCGCGGTCGAGGTATTAAAGGGGGTTAACCTTTCTGTTTTTCCTGGTGAGCGAATCGCTATTGTCGGCTCGTCCGGCTCGGGCAAGTCCACCTTATTAAACTTGCTAGGTGGTTTGGATACGCCCAGTGCGGGCGATGTTTGCCTGGCTGGTCATAGTTTTAGCAATTTGTCTGATAATCAGCGTGGTAAGTTACGCAATCAACATCTCGGCTTTGTCTATCAGTTTCATCATCTCTTGCCTGAGTTTACGGCGCAGGAAAATGTTGAAATGCCCTTGCGCATCGCGCGGCGCCCTGCCCACGATTACGTTTCTCGGGCGCAACAACTTTTAAATCAAGTTGGTCTGTCACACCGTTTAGAGCATAAGCCCGCGGAATTGTCTGGTGGAGAACGGCAAAGGGTGGCTATTGCCCGAGCGCTGGCGATGAACCCAGATTGTGTTTTGATGGATGAGCCAACGGGAAATCTAGATAGCGATAATGCCGAGGCGGTACAGCAATTAATGTTGGACCTAAGCCTGCAACATCAAATTGCCTTTGTCATTGTGACGCATGATTTGCAGCTCGCAGCGCGGATGGATCGCGTATATTCGTTAGATAAAGGGGTGCTATCCGAGCGGTTTGATAACAATGATTAATCGTTTCCCTTTAGCATTATTTATCGGCCTTCGCTATACCGGTAGTAAGCGGCGTAATCAGCTCGTGAGTTTTATTTCGCTTATTTCCATGGCAGGTTTGGCCATGGGTGTGGCGCTACTGCTAATTGTGTTGTCTGTGATGAATGGATTTGACAAGGAGCTACGCGAGCGAATATTAGGCGTTATGCCTCAGGCAACGGTCTTCCATAGAAGCGGTATTGAGGATTGGGGCGGTTACCAAGAACAATTTGAACGTCATGAGAATGTGGTGGCAAGCGCTCCGTTTGTGCAGCTCCAAGGCTTGATGAGTTTAGGTGCAGGTGTTGCGCCAGTAAGTGTTTACGGTGTGGAGGCTTCTGCCGAGCAGCGAGTGTCCCGCTTGAATGAGTTTATTGGGCATGCCTCACTCGATCAGCTAGCGGATAATGAAATTTTACTCGGCCGTGGCGTGGCGAACCAAATTCAGGCGAAAATTGGCGATCAGGTTTCGCTTATTGTTCCCGACAAAAATGAAGCCACGTCTTTACCCAAGATTGGTGTTTTCGTGTTTGCGGGTATCGTTGATACGGGCACCGAGGTGGATAACGGCTTAGCAATTACAACCTTGCAAGGTGCTGGGCCATTATCTGAGTTTCCGGGTAAGGTGAGTGGCATACGTTTAAAGCTCGATGACCTTTTTAGTGCACGGCAGGTGATTCGAGATTTAATGCAAGAATTGAGTTTTGGTTTTTATGGTTCTGAATGGTCTCGTAGCCACGGTAATATTTTTCAAGCCGTTCAAATGTCCCGACAATTAGTTGGGCTGTTACTTTTTTTGATAATCGCAATTGCTGCTTTTAATGTTGTTTCAACGTTAATCATGGTAGTCGTAGATAAGCAGGGGCAAATTGCTATTTTGCGTAGCCAAGGGGCGAGCCGGTTTGACATTCTTTGCATCTTTACCGTGCAAGGAGGGATGATCGGGGTTGTAGGTACGGCTATTGGTTTGGCGTTGGGTGTAGCAGGTTCGTTTGTCGTCACTGATTTTGTCGCTTGGATAGAAAATGTTTTTGGTATTCACTTTCTTGCCTCGGATGTTTATCCGGTGAGCTATTTACCCAGTGACTTCAGAATATCCGATTGCTTTAACGTGGGGTTGACCGCTGTTTTAATGAGCTTCGTTGCTACGCTTTATCCGGCCTGGCGCGCGAGTCGTGTTGAGCCTGCAGAAGCGCTCAGGTTCGATCACTGACATTAAGGTGTCACACCGTGAGTCACCATCTAATGCACGCAGATGAAAGCGACGCCGATAAATATTAGGTTTTTTGGTGTGTAGTTTTACTTGGCTCTAGCCACATCTGGCTGTTGCAGGTCGGTTAGTCGGTGTCGTTTCGATTAAGGTTGCTGCCGTCGTTTAAGTCTGTCTTCTATTCGCTTCTGCCATGTTTTACTGACGTTCCAGCGCCAGAGTTGATTGATGACCAAAAATGAAAGGCAGGCGAAGAATAAGGCACAAATCAGTGAGCCTAGAAGTAGCGGGGGGAGTAGGAAGCTTAGTTCTGAGGTTATCCACTCAATCGACAGCTCAAAGTGGAATGGCCTATGCGGTGCATTCAATATCCATAGGCCGAGCTTGTAGCAGGCGTAAAACATAGCTGGCATGGTAATGGGGTTGCTGATCCACACCAGCGCTGCACTTATGGGTAAATTGGCGCGAAACCACAGGGCGCAAAGCGCCGCTAACCCCATCTGGCCGGGGATAGGTAAAAAACAAATGAAAATGCCAACAAAGAAGGCGCGAGATACCGACGTTCGATTTAGGTGAAATAGATTTGGATCGTGCAAAACATTGCCCAGAAACTGCAGGGATGCATGATTTCTGATCTTTGCTGGGTCAGGCATCCAGCGTTTTAGCAACTTCTTTGCCATCCAGCATTCCAGTGCGGTTTATCTTGGCGCGCATTATGCCCAAATACCTAGCTCCAAGCCAGAGCTCGTGAGGATATCTGGTTTGAGGCGCGAATTTAGCCGTAAAGATCTGGCCGCCAGTGATGCATGCCGGTTGCTAGGGTAGCAACCGGCGGGAAGGTGTTAGTGGGGCAGGTGCGGAGCGCCTGTACCGGAAGGCTCGGCGTCTGGTGTCGGTTTCGTTTCCACTAGAGGCTTGCGTGGCTTCGGTTGAGTCTTTTCTTTCAGGTCGTTTGCCAGTTGCAGGCGCTCTCGGACGCTCACCGTTTCTTTGTGATCCTCTAACAACTCGGTAATTTGCTTATTGCGTGTGGCTATCTGTTGCTGCAGGTCCTGAATCTCCTTTTCGAGTTGGGTGTTTTTGTTGAGCAGTCGCTCTTCTTTGTCGTTGGCGTCGGCAATGATGTCGTCGACACTGATTTGGGTGGACTCCAGAGTTTGCTTAACCACCGAAACCACTACTTCCATATTGTCAGAAGGCAGTTTACGCATCAGGCTAATGGCGTCTTCAATGCCATATGATACAGCTCGGCGCGAGGGTTTTGCGGCTGCTTGAGCTTTTACGGGTAGCTCTGGCTCAAAGTAATCTTCATTTAGGTCGACGCTGCTGGGTAGGCCAGCACTTTCAAGTAGTTCACTCGAGGTGTCATCATTGCTATTTCTAGAGAAAAGGCCCATTGCGAACTACTCCTGTATGTTAGGTTTTCAAGGCATATAAAAGAATAGTTGAAAGAAGCCTTTTATATACTAATCATTGATAATACTAGTGCCATCTCATATATCCTTTCGCTATAAGTGCAACAGAGCCTTGATTGAATAAAGCCTGACAGTGGTGCTACTTAGACGTAAGTCGGATAGCGATAGCTGAGCACCTCAAGTATTGTATAAAAAACAGGCAAAACAAGGGCTTAGTACTGAGTCCCTCGTTTAAAATAGCGGCCTTGCTTGAGTAGGTTGGTAGCAGCGTGTATCGTATGCGGCCACGATAAGGGTGCAGCATTCATAGTTGGTGTAAAAGTGCCCAACACAAGCGAGACGAGAACTGTAGGAGCGAGCAAGATATGCGCGTTATTCTTTTGGGTGCCCCAGGTGCCGGTAAAGGCACACAAGCAAAGTTTATAATGGAGCAATTTGGGATACCTCAAATCTCAACTGGCGATATGCTGCGGGCGGCGGTAAAAGCAGGTTCCCCGCTTGGACTAAAGGTAAAGGATATTATGTCCTCTGGTGGCTTAGTGTCCGATGACATTATTATCGCTCTCGTCAAAGAGCGAATTGAGCAGCCTGATTGTGCCAATGGCTTTTTGTTTGACGGATTCCCACGCACAATTCCTCAAGCTGAGGCGATGGTATCCGCTCAAGTAGACATTGATTATGTTTTGGAAATTGATGTGGCCGACGAGGAGATTGTTGCTCGTTTAAGTGGTCGTCGCGTACATGAAGCCTCGGGTCGTGTTTATCACACCATTTATAATCCGCCGAAAGTCGAGGGCAAGGACGATGAGACCGGCGATTCACTGGTACAGCGCCCGGATGATCAAGAGGAAACGGTGCGCAAGCGCTTGGGCCTTTATCACGACCAAACTAAGCCGTTGGTTGGTTTTTATGCCGCACGACAAGGTAGCACGGCGGTTAAGTGTTACAAAATACCGGGTGTTGGCAGTGTAGAAGAGATCCGCCAGCGCGTGCTTGACGTATTAAAGTAGTCGTATCTGGTTTGAAAACACCCGCTTAAGCGGGTGTTTTTTTATGTGCTTTTATATGTGAGATTTGAACATGAAATCCTCTGATGCTGTCATATTAATAAATTTGGGTACGCCAGAGCGCGCTGACGCAAAAAGCGTTCGCAAGTTTTTGCGAGAGTTTTTGTGGGACAGGCGTGTAGTAGAAATCCCTCGTCTACTTTGGTGGCCAATATTGTATGGGGTTATTTTGCCGTTTAGGCCCAAGCGGGTTGCGCATGCTTATCAGTCCATTTGGACCGAGCAGGGCTCGCCGCTAAAAGTGATTACTGAGCGCTTAACTGAGAAACTGCAAGCAGTAATGACTCGTGATCAGGGGGAGGCTGCCCCTAAAGTTGTCTGTGCTTACTCTTATGGTGAGCAAACGATAGCCAAGCAGGTTCAATTGCTCCAAAGCCAAGGCTGCAATCGCTTTTTACTCTTACCTCTCTACCCTCAGTACTCCGCTACAACAACTGGCTCGGTTTACGATCAATGGGCTGACATCATTCGACATCATAGAGATATTCCAGACATTCGAATTCATAAATCTTATTCTGCCCGCCCAGATTTCATCGCCGGTCTTGTGCAAAGCATCAAAACCCAATGGCAAAATCATGGCCGCTCGGACAAGCTGCTGTTTTCATTTCATGGTATCCCGAAGCGCAATGTTGACTTGGGTGATCCCTATCAAGCCCAATGCTTGCAAACCGCTACTGATGTTGCTGAAAGTTTAGGTTTAGAGCCAGCGCAATGGCAGGTGAGTTTTCAGTCGAGGTTAGGCAAGGCGGAATGGTTAAAACCTTACACCGATAAATTACTCGCTCAATGGGGGGCTGAATCCGTGGCGAGCGTGGATGTAATATGTCCCGCGTTTGCAATTGATTGTTTGGAAACCTTGGAGGAGATTCAGGTAGAAAATCGTGATGTATTTTTAGCGAGTGGTGGTAAGACGTACCATTACATTCCGTGTTTGAATGATTCTGATGCCCAAGTTTTTCTGCTGAGTAACATCGTATTGGAGAGTTTCGCCTAGTCAAATTCGATTCTAGAACCTGGGTTTTTTCTGAAAACGATCACATTTTCCATTTTTTTCCCGCTTTTGCCCTTTTTTTGATTAAAAAACGGGCAAAAAACTCGCATATTTTGATTTTCTTTCTTAATATCAATGCGATACCAATGTAATTTCAATTTGCACTGGTGTTATGCGCGATCTTGCGCTGAAAACGTGTAATAACAATCCGATTGTTCAAATCATGTTCCAGGAGATGACACATGGCACGAGTAGCAAAGAAATCAGCCGCCAAACGTGGCGCTAAAAAATCCGCCGTTAAAAAAGCAAAGGTCGCAAAAGTGGTTCGCGCACCTAAAGTGGTCTCCCCAGCAATGGCAAAAGCCCAAGCTGCTGTGGATAAAATGGCAAAGGCGATAGCCGCTCAAGCAAAAAAAGTTGCTGTAGCTAAAAAGAAGTCAGCAGCGGCTAAGAAAAAATCGGCTAAATCAGGTAAGGCAGGCGATAAACGCTCAGCAGTTTCAGCTGCGAATGCCGCAGCCAAGCTAGCAACTAGCATGCAGGCGTCACGTTCAAAACTATCTGATGCCAAGTCAAAATTAGCGGTATTGAAGTCTGAAGCAAAGGCCCAAGCAAGAGTTGCTGCAGCCATGGCCAAGGTTGATCAGTTAAAAGCTAGCTTAGCGGCTAAAGCTGAAAAAGATCTCGCTAAGGCCGTTGCTACCTATGCTGCCAAGTGGGAAAAGAAGCGTGCTACAGCGGATGCCAAAAAGGTAAAAACAACGGCGAAAAAGGCAAAGGCTAAGTTAGCTGCTATAGAAAAGAAGGAAAAGGCCAAGGCTAAAGCAGCGGCTAAGAAAGCTGCTGCTAAAGCGAGCGCTGCCGCGAAGAAGGCTGCGGCAAAAGCAAAAATAGCTGCTAAAAAGGCCGCCGCGAGAGAAAAGGCTGCTGCCCGTAAGGCTGCGGCGAAAGCAAAAGCGGCCGCAAAAAGAGAAATGAAAAAGGCTAAGCCAAAGAAGGCTAAAAAGGCAAAAGCCAAAAAAGCGGTTGTTGCCAAGCCACGTAAGACGGCAACAAAGAAGAAGCGCGCCAAAGCTAAGCGTTAATTCTGCGTTTTAGAACAATCAAATCCCCCTTGTTAGGGGGATTTTTTTTGGGTGTTATTAGCCTAGATTTCTGGGAAAATAGCATTTTTTGCTTCGAAGATTATTCATGGCCAACTATTTAGCAATAGACACCTCCTCCAATGCCTGCTCGGTGGCGCTCTGCCTCGATGAAACGCGATTCCAGCAGTTCGAATTGGCGCCAAGGGGGCATATGCAGCGCTTACTGCCCATGGTCGATAGCGTGCTTGCACACGCAGGCATCACCTTATCCCAACTGGATGGCATTGCCTTTGGTTGTGGTCCTGGTTCTTTTACTGGGCTACGAGTCGCCACTGGCGTAGTGCAGGGTTTAGCTTACGCAATTGATTTACCGGTGATTCCCATATCAAGTTTAGCTGCACTGGCACAAGGTTTCGCTCGGCGTCAGCTAGGTTTTAACGGTGTTGTTGGTGTTGCTGTCGATGCCCGCATGGACGAGGTTTACGCTGCGCGGTTTCGCATTGAAGGTTGCGCGGTGCACCCAGTGGGTGCGGAAGTCGTCACCTCAGTGTCACAGGTAATAGAGGATGTCTTTTCGGATATTGACGCAGGCTGTGGCAGTGGCTGGGGATTGGATCCCTTGCGTCAGCATTGCCCTGAATTATTAATGATTGATATAGAGCCTGACGCCCAAGATCTACTGGATTTGGTTTTAACCGGTGCTTATCCTTCTGTCGGTGCGGCGGAGGCGAAACCTGTTTATTTGCGCAATAGTATTACTTGGCAGAAGCGACAGCGTATTCGCGATACATCGCTATAACGTGGTTTTTAGCTAAGCACCACCTTAATTAGGTGTCGATCTGCTCGCGTGACTTGCGATTGGTCACCTTACTTTATTACTGCTGTTAACTTACACGGAGTTTATGTGGATCTGTTACAGGTTCTTTGGTTGTCGTTAATTCAAGGTTTTACGGAATTTTTACCCATATCGAGCTCGGCACATTTAATTCTGCCGAGCCAATTGTTGGGTTGGGAAGATCAGGGGTTGGCGTTTGATGTGGCAGTACATTTCGGGACTTTACTGGCGGTAGTCGCTTATTTTCGTAAAGACTTAACCCTGCTATTGACGGGGTGGTTTGGTTCCTTAACCGGCGCGGGGCGCAACCACGAAAGCGATTTGGTTTGGCTGATAGGCTTCGCCACTGTGCCGGCTGGCTTGGCTGGGCTCCTAGGCAGTGACTTCATTGAAGCTCATCTTAGATCCGCCTGGGTTATCGCTTGGGCAACTATCGGTTTTGGAATTCTCCTGGGCATTGCTGATAAATATGGTCAGGGCGAAAAAACATTGTTAAATATGACCTTTAAGTTGGCGATAGTTATCGGTTTGGCTCAGGCATTAGCCTTGATTCCCGGTACATCGCGTTCTGGTATAACGATGACCGCCGCGCTGTTGCTAGGTTTCTCTCGCGTTGAGTCAGCGCGATTTTCATTTTTATTGTCGATACCGATTATTGCGTTAAGCGCGGCTTATTTGAGTTTTAAACTGATCGGCGAGACAGGTGTCGACTGGGCGCATATGGGTTTAGGGTTCATCCTATCTTGTCTAAGTGCCTATGCTTGTATTTTCTTTTTTATGCAATTGATTAGTCGAATGGGCATGATGCCGTTTGTGGTTTATCGCTTATTACTTGGTGGCGGTTTGTTATTTTTATTTTGGCAGGTGTAGAGGACGGGCTTGTGAAGGTAGCATTTATTGGGCTGGGCGTTATGGGTTATCCCATGGCAGGACATTTGGTAAACGCTGGGCATCAGGTTTGTGTCTATAACCGCACGGCATCTAAAGCTAAGGCCTGGGTAGAGGCCTATGGCGGTCGATTTGAACTCACGCCAAAATTAGCGGCTGATAACGCCGATATTGTTTTTATTTGTGTCGGTAATGACAACGATTTGCGCTCTGTTGTTTTAGGCGACAATGGCCTTCTTGCGGGTATGAAATCCGGCACTTGTTTAGTGGATCACACCACCGCCTCGGCAGAAGTCGCTCGGGAGCTCTCGGCCTTGGCTGCGCAGCAAGGCGTCGCCTTTTTAGACGCGCCGGTTTCGGGTGGTCAAGCAGGTGCTGAAAATGGGCAGTTAACGGCTATGGTGGGTGGCGATAAGCTTGCCTTTAGCCATGTGGAGCCTGTTATTCAAGCCTTTGCTAAATCTGTTAAGTTGTTGGGGCCTTCGGGTAGCGGTCAGCTGTGCAAGATGGTCAATCAAATTTGCATAGCCGGCTTGGTTCAGGGGTTGTCTGAGGGCTTGCATTTCGCCCAGTCTGCGGGCCTGGATGCCGAGGCTGTGGTTGAGGTGATATCGAAAGGCGCGGCACAGTCTTGGCAAATGGATAATCGTTATAAAACCATGCTGCAGGGCGAGTACAATCATGGCTTTGCGGTCGATTGGATGCGTAAGGACCTTTCGATTGTATTAGATGAAGCAAAAAATAACGGTGCACGTTTGCCTGTGACCGCGCTAGTTGATCAGTTTTATGGTGAGGTTCAGGATATGGGTGGGCAGCGCTGGGACACGTCGAGTTTATTGGCCCGCCTCGAACAGCATAAGCAGCGCTAGGTTGCACGCACACTAACTGGCTTGGAGGTGTAAGATGGCGAAGGTACTTGGTCTCGGTGGTGTGTTTTTTAAAGCACCAGACCCTCAAGCATTGATTGCTTGGTATAACCAACATTTGGGCACAGAAATGAATGAGTGGGGGGCCCAATTTCCCATCCAGCAGCTTCCAGCTGGCGCCTATGGAGTGTTTTCACCCTTTAAGGAAAGTACCGATTATTTTGCGCCGAGTACGCAAAATTACATGATTAATCTCGTGGTTGATGATGTGGAGGGCTGCCTTGCAAAGGTGCGAGCTGCGGGTGTGGAGGTTATGCCAAACATTGAAAAATCGGAATACGGTAGCTTCGGCTGGTTTATAGACCCAGCCGGCAACAAAATAGAGCTGTGGCAGCCGCCTGTCTCTTAATCTCTGAGTAAATTTGAGCGGATACACGAGTCGTTATGAGTAATCTAGCTGTAATAACTAAGTTAATTGAGTTTTTGAAGTCGTCGCCAACACCTTTTCACGCCGTAGACACCATGAAGGCCCGACTCATGTCAGCAGGCTATCGTGAACTAAGGGAAGGCGATGCTTGGCAGTTTGAATTGGGCGGTAAATATTTTATTACGCGCAACAACTCAAGCATTATTGCTTATGTGCACGGCAAGCAGCTGGCCGAGCGGGGTATCCATATGGTGGGGGCTCATACCGATAGCCCTTGTTTAAAGGTTAAACCGAATCCGGTTGTTAATTCGCAGAGTTATCTGCAGTTAGGGGTGGAGGTCTATGGTGGTGTGTTACTCGCCCCTTGGTTTGACCGCGACCTGTCTTTGGCGGGCCGAGTGAATTACTTGGATGCCCAAGGACGCCGGCAATCTGCCTTGCTGGATTTTAAAAAGCCGATCGCGATTGTACCTAGCTTGGCTATTCACCTAGACCGTGAAGTTAATAAAAATCGCAGTATCAACCCGCAAACCGATATTCCCCCCGTCTTGGCGCAACTGGCTAGCGTCGATGCTGGGTTTGATTTTAAAGCGCTACTTGTAGCGCAATTAGCCGCTGAAGGAGTCGTGGATTGCGCTAGCGTACTGGATTATGAGTTATCCTTTTATGATACCCAGCCAGCAGCTTTGGTCGGCTTGCAGGAACAGTTTTTTGTGGGGGCAAGGCTGGATAATCTTCTCAGCTGCTTTGTGGGCTTAGAAGCATTGTTGGCATCGGAATCGGATTATGCTCAAATTTTAATCTGTAACGACCACGAGGAAGTGGGAAGCCTGTCTGCATCTGGTGCGCAGGGGCCGATGTTGCGGCAGTTTTTGGAGCGCCTAATTCCCGACGCAGAGCTGAGAAACCGAGTTGTGGATAGGTCTATGATGATCTCTGCCGATAATGCTCATGGCATACATCCAAACTATGCGGATAAGCACGAGCAGAATCATGGGCCTTTGTTGAACAAGGGTCCGGTTATTAAAGTAAATGCGAACCAGCGCTACGCAACCAACAGTGAAACCAGTGCATACTTCCGGCACCTTTGTCAGCAGGTCAATGTGCCGGTTCAAGCCTTTGTGGTGCGTACGGATATGGCTTGTGGAAGTACCATCGGTCCTATTACTGCCGCCGAAATTGGTGTGAAGACCTTGGATGTCGGCATGCCCACTTGGGGTATGCACTCCATTCGGGAAACGGCAGGCACGACCGACATGCATGACCTCATTAAGGTTTTGCAGAGACATTATTCAACGCGGTAACTCGATGTATATTTTGGAGTAACAATGTCATTTGATTTAGCGGCACTTGCCAAATTCGAACCCTTTTGCGGCCTGAGCGAAGAGTACCTTCAGCGCCTCATGGATCATTTGGAGCTGTTTGAGTTGGAGCGCGGCACGCTGGTGTTTAAGCGCGGTAAGCCTTTGCCTGAAAGCTATTACTTGGTTTCTGGTATGGTGGATTTAATTGCCGCCGATTTTGAATCTGAAGTCATTGAGGCAAATACTTCGCGCGCCTGCCAACCGCTAAATTTACAATCGCCGTCGCCAGTCTCTGCTGTAGCCAAAGAATCTGTGGTGGTGTTTCGCATTGATAAAGAATTTATCGACTTGGTGCTCGCTTATACTGAGTCCACTGGTGAAGAGGCAGAAGCCGTTGCCGCTGGTGAAGAGCCACACGATTGGATGAGTGGTTTACTCGAATCGCCCTTGTTTAATAAAGTTCCGCCGGCGAACTTGCAGCAATTGTTTGCGAAGTTTGAGTGGCAGGAATTTGAAATGGGTGATGTACTGATTCAGGAAGGCGATCAAGGCGACTATTTTTACGTTTTGGAGAAAGGCCGTTTAGCGGTTGAGTCGCGCGGTCAAAAGTTAGATGTGATGTTGAAGCCCGGTAATTATTTTGGTGAGGAAGCCTTAGTGGGCGATGCCGTGCGCAATGCGTCGGTGATAGCGCAGACAAATGGCGGCGTTATGCGTCTTACCAAAGAGGATTTTCGCGTTCTATTGCAAGAGCCAATTCTTACCACAGTGGATTTGCAAGCCTGGAATCTGTTGGAAAAGAAGGGCGGTTTTAAACTGGTGGATGTGCGCTTACCGATGGAATACAAATGTGGTCATGTGGCCGGCGCGATTAATTTACCTTTAGGCGGGTTGCGGAGTCGGTTATCCCGACTAGAGAAAGAGTTTAATTATTTGATTACCGCCGACGGTGGTCGTCGCGCCGAGGTTGCGGCCTATCTGTTTAATCAGGCGGGTCTCGATTGCTCAATCTTGTCTTGCGCTGCTGAGCTCTATTAATTTTTTGTGCGCGTTTTATTGCTTTCGGCCTATCACGCGCCAAGTCATGCCTACTGGGCTCAGGGTTTACAGGAAACCTTTCCGCATTGGCACTGGCAGTTAATTTCACTGCCAGCTCGCTACTTCAATTGGCGCATACGAGGTAACGCGCTTCATATCGCCTATGAACATCAGGGTCTACTGGCGCAAAACTACGACCTTATCATTGCCACTTCTATGACTGACTTGGCCGGTCTACGCAGTTTTTGCCCGCATCTAGCTGCCATTCCCAGCATTTTATACTTTCACGAAAATCAATTTGCCTATCCAGGTAACGAGGTTCAATCGAACCGGGTTGAACCGCAAATGATGACCTTGTTCAGTGCCTTATCGGCCACGCAGCTGGTGTTTAATTCGCACTACAATCGCGATACATTTTTTGTTGGGCTCAAGCGATTATTAAAAAAACTACCTGACTGTGTGCCCGATAATCTTTTGGCTTTGCTATCGAATAAAGCCGAGGTGCTACCGGTGCCGATCGCCGATCAGGCGTTTGAGCTTATCTGTAATAAGTCGAGCAGAATCAGCTTTATCTGGAATCATCGCTGGGAGCACGACAAGGCGCCCGAGCGATTACTGGCGGCGCTAGCCTTAGTGATACAAACTCACCGGAACTTTACCTTACATGTTGTTGGACAACAGTTTAGATCCGAACCAGCGTGCTTTAATGAGCTGCAGCAGTTGTTGCGGACGACGAATACAATGGGGGCTTGGGGGTTTCAAGACAGTCGCGACACCTATAATGGTCTACTGGCCTCTAGTCATGCCGTCATTTCGACGGCGCTGCATGATTTTCAAGGTTTGGCGGTGTTAGAGGCGGTGGCAGCCGGTTGTGTTCCCTTAGTGCCAAAGCGATTGGCCTATCCTGAATGGTTTCCCGACATGGGTTATGCGAGCTGTGAAGCAGATGCGACCTTGGAGGCGCAATCGCTGGCCGAGGCAATGTTAGCTATCATCGACGCAGCCGCCCCTGTGTATGCCCCCGATATTCGCGGTATGAGTCGATCGGCACAGGCTGCGGCTTACGAGCGTTTAATGTTATCGGTTGTGGGTCAATAGTGGCAGACGTGTTTAACTGCCGGCGGTTTTGCAGGTATCATACGCGGCTTTATGAAAGCAGTTAGGTCGGCGCAATGAGCAAGCAAAGAATATTGACGGGTATCACCACCACAGGTACGCCCCATCTTGGTAATTATGTGGGTGCCATACGCCCAGCCATCGAAGCCAGCCATGACAGCAACAACCTGTCTTTCTACTTTTTAGCGGATTTTCATGCGTTGATTAAGTGTCATGACCCGGCGCTCGTGCATCAATCCACCCGCGAAATTGCGGCGACGTGGCTAGCGCTGGGTTTAAACACAGACAACGTGGTTTTTTATCGCCAGTCGGATGTTCCTGAAATTCCGGAGCTGTGCTGGATGCTTAACTGCATGGCGGCGAAGGGGCTTATGAACCGGGCTCATGCTTACAAGGCGTCTGTTGCGGCCAATGAGGAGGCGGGTGAAGATCCTGACTTCGGTGTAACTATGGGCTTGTACAGTTATCCGGTCTTAATGGCGGCAGATATCTTGATGTTTAATGCCAACAAAGTACCGGTGGGTAAAGATCAGATTCAGCATGTGGAAATGGCGAGAGATATCGCCGCGCGTTTTAATCATCATTACGGCACGCATTTTGTGTTGCCTGAAGCCACGGTCGACGATGACGTTGCGGTTTTGCAGGGGCTAGATGGGCGCAAGATGAGCAAGAGTTATGGTAATACCATCCCGCTGTTTTTGGATGAAAAGCCGCTGAAGAAGCACATTAATAAAGTAAAAACCAACTTGTTGGAACCTGGCGAGCCCAAAGATACCGCCGATTCGACGGTATTTCAGTTGTGGCAAGCGTTTGCAACGCCAGAGCAAACTCAATATATGCGCGAGCAGTTTGCGGCGGGCATTGCTTGGGGTGAAGCGAAAAAGCAATTGCACGAATTGATTAATGGTCAACTGTGCGAGGCGCGGGAAAAATATGCCGAACTCTTATCTAACCCCACGCATATTGAAAATGAATTGCAAAAAGGTGCAGAAAAAGCCCGTAGTTACAGCGTGCCTTTTTTGAAAGAGTTACGCAGTGCCGTGGGCATCAAGCCCATCGTGTGATGTGATCAACGAAAAAAGGCGTGCCGATGGCTAGCGGCACGCCTTTTTTGTCTCACCTGTAACCACTTAGGTATAGATTATTATCCGTTAGAGAATTGTGCTGAGCCTAAATATTTTTCCCCTTGGGCAAGAACGTGGCGCATTGCGCTGGTTAGTTTACCAAGTTCCTGCTCGGTAATGATCAGTGGCGGCATGATGTAAACAATGTTGCCAAAAGGTCTGATCCATACCCCGAGCGCCATAAAGGCCTTTTGTATTTCCGCCATCACCACGGTGTCGGTCATTTCCACCACGCCAATATTTCCGAGTACACGCACATCTGCCACACAGCTGTAGTTTCTACAGGGTGCTAACTCTGCTTGTAATTGCTGCTCTATGTCGCTAACGCGGGCCTGCCAATCTTGCTCGAGTAATAGCTTTAAGCTGGCATTGGCGGCGGCACAGGCGAGGGGGTTGCCCATGAATGTGGGCCCGTGCATGAATACGCCAGCCTCGCCATTGCAGATGCCGGTGGCGACTTTGTCGTTACATAGGGTTGCTGCCAAGGTCATGTAGCCACCCGTTAGGCTCTTGCCTAAACATAAAATGTCGGGGCTGATGTTGGCGTGTTCACAGGCAAATAACTTTCCTGTACGGCCAAAACCCGTAGCAATTTCATCGGCAATTAATAGCACGTCGTTGGCGTCGCACAGCGCTTTGATGCGGTGCAAATACGCGGGCGAGTAAAATTTCATGCCGCCTGCGCCTTGCACAATCGGTTCTAATATAACCGCGGCGAGTGTGTCTCTATGGCCTTCAATGAGTTGCTTGAAGGCTTCAATATTTTCATCGGTGCAGGGCTCGGTAAAGCCGCACTCGGGCGAAGGTGCAAATAAATGGCTCGGCATCACCTCGCTGAATAAATGGTGCATCCCATTTATTGGATCGCACACGGACATGGCACCAAAGGTGTCGCCGTGATAACCATTGCGTAGTGTTAGCATGCGGGTTTTATTTGGCTGACCTTGTGAGCGCCAATATTGCAGCGCCATTTTTAAGGCGACTTCCACGGCCACTGAGCCAGAATCGGCAAGGAAAACTTTATTTAAACCCGCGGGCGTAATACGCACGAGCGTTTTTGCCAGCTCGATGGCCGGTTCGTGAGTCAGGCCGCCAAACATCACGTGAGACATTTTATCCACTTGATCTTTGATGGCCTGATTAAGGACTGGGTGGTTGTAGCCGTGTAACACACACCACCAACTCGACATCCCATCAATGAGCACTCGGCCATCGGCTAGGTGTATTGAGGATCCTTCGGCTCTCTCCACTAGATAAACCGGCGGCGGGTTGTTGAAAGACGAGTAGGGGTGCCAGAGGAATTGGCGATCGGCAGTTAATAGCGCATCATGATCGATCACGGGATTTTCTACTGTTTAATGAATTTAGAGGGTTATTTTACGTGTCTAGCACAGGATTTGGCAGCGGTTTTACGGTTTTATCCTATAGCCTAATAACGATCTGTATTTTAATGACGCCTTTGGCGGAGGCGGCGCCAAAGGCAGCACTATGGGATTTTTGGCGAAACCAATCGGCATCGGTGCAATTGCCACCCGATACAGGTTTTGCGGCGTTCCTCGCGCAGTATCGCGACCAAAACAGCGAGGGTGTCGCGGTAATTGATTACGCACAGGTAACGCCCGCAGCGATGCGCGGTTTAGAGGATTTTGTGGCCTCTTATATCCGCATTGACCCCAGGGGCCTAACGAAATCAGAGCAGTTTGTTTACTGGGTCAATCTTTACAACGCGCAAATAATTATTCAAATACTTGAAGCGGATATTCCCGCATCCATTAGAGATATTCGGCCTGGCCTCGCGGGGCTACTGGCTGGCGGGCCATGGAACAAAACGCAATTTAAGATTGCTGGGCAGGAAGTTAGCTTTAATGATATTGAGCATCGTATTTTGCGGCCTTTATGGCGTGATGCACGGGTGCATTTTGTTTTAAATTGCGCCAGCATCGGTTGCCCTGATATACCGGCGCAGCCGCTAGTTGTCGCTAATCTTGATAGGCAATTGGAGCAAGCCGCTAGGACGTTTATCAATCATTCGCGCGCGGTATCCTTAACCCATGATGAACTTACATTGAGTAGTTTGTTTGATTGGTTTTCCAGTGATTTTGGCGAAAATGAGGCCAAACTTATCGCCTTTATAAATCAATATCTGAAGCAACCAATCGCCCAGTATCGCTCAGTAAACTACGCCTATGATTGGAGCCTTAATGCACCTTAAGCAGCGCGATAGCTTTGCGCCAACATAGTGTCCACGTAATGGCTAATGAGCGCGTATTGCTCGCTATTCATGGCTGCAAATTCGATACTGATTTCAGTTTGCCGTTGGGGGCGGCGTAAAAAGCGAAAGCTTTTGACTTTACCTTCGCATTTGATACGTAGGTTTCGGCTCAGTTCAAATTCAATATTTGGAATGCGGCTGCCGCGGCTAATTTCTTTTAATTTGTCGCCATTGACGCACAAACGCATGCCGCTCGCGGAAAGATTTTGCAGTGAACCAAACCAATGTGAGCGCCAAGGCGATTGCAGTTTCACCGGCAGGCAAATATCTTCGTAGCCAAGTCTTGGGTGCCTGCGTCTTTGTCGATATCCCAAGGTGTCGGGCAGTGGCACAAGATAGCAGGGGCTACCAGCAATGGTTTGCTGTTCTAAAATAGGTGCCGAGAACTGTAATATCTTACCCATGTGTTGATGCGAGAAGTGCAGAATTTGACCCGCTAGGGGCTGCGGCTGGGTCGGAAAGAGTTCGTCGAGTACCAACACTTTTTGGCTGAAGTTAATGTCTAATATCAGCGATTGAAAGCTTTCTCGCTGTTCGTCCATGTGTACGGTGATCAATTGACGGCGGCTCTGTAGGTCAATTAATGCGGCGTATTTTTGCATTAACCCTGAAAGGCTCAAGTCCTGTTCGGATTCTGTGGCGCTATCCATCTCTTCGGGGAGTCGGAATTTTTGCAGTACGGCTTGCAAAAGGCTCATGCGGCGTGCTCATTCAAGTGTCTTAAGGCTTAGATTGCTCAAGGTCTAAGCTATGGGGTAGGCGTTAAAGCCTCGCTATTGGGTATAGAGCAAGCACTGTGCCAGATTTATACAGACCAATTTATCGGTGCTTGAGGTAAGCGTGGTTGTTATTTAGGCTTAAGTCGGCAGGCTTTTGCCGGCAGTATTGCCCCTCAAATACCGCCCTTTGCCGTTTCCACTTGTGGGTAAAATCCGTACAATGGCGCCCCCAAAGCGCAAGGCAAGCATCATGCATATGCAAGAGTCCGTTGAACGTAAAGATAAGTTGGAATTCAACAAGCTACAGAAGCGGCTCAGGCGCTTGGTGGGTAGCGCCATTGTGGATTTCAATATGATCGAGGCGGGCGATAAGGTGATGGTGTGCCTATCGGGTGGTAAGGACTCCTATGCCATGCTCGATATACTACTCAGCCTGCAAAAAACAGCGCCTATAGATTTTGAATTGGTTGCCGTGAACTTGGATCAAAAGCAACCGGGCTTTCCCGAACACGTATTGCCGCGCTATTTGCGCGAGCAGGGCGTGGCTTTCCATATATTGGAAAAAGACACTTACTCGGTCGTCAAAGACAAAATTCCCGAGGGTAAAACCACCTGCGGGCTTTGCTCGCGCCTGCGCCGCGGTACATTGTATAGCTTTGCCGAAAAGATAGGGGCCACCAAAATTGCCTTAGGCCATCATCGGGATGATATGGTCGAGACTTTATTTCTCAATATGTTCTATGGTTCAAAGTTGTCAGCCATGCCGCCAAAGCTACGCGCCAGCGATGGCCGTAATATCGTTATTCGCCCCTTGGCTTATTGCAAGGAGTCCGATTTAGAGGCTTTTGCCGAAGCGAAAGCCTTCCCGATTATTCCCTGTAATTTATGTGGTTCACAGGAAAATTTACAGCGCCAGAATATTAAGCAGATGTTGGCGCAGTGGGAGCGTGCGCACCCCGGGCGTATTGAGCAAATATTTGGCGCCATGCAAAATATTGCGCCGTCGCAAATGGCCGATCGAACGCTGTTTAACTTTACCGATTTGACCATTGATCGATCCGGGGAGCGGGAGGCCTATGAGTTTGATGAGGCGTCAATTTCCGATTGGAGCGATGGTGAGCAGGCGAAGCCGGCATCGAATGCTGCTGTGCAATTTATCGATGCGGTGAATGTTTAACGGCTTTTTAGCGTCGACTATCGACCTCGTTATAGCGATCTAGGCGGCAATGTCGCAGTTTCGATGGCCAAATACAGCTTTAACCACATCGGTAATAGTCGACGCTGTTGAGACTTGCTTGGTTGTTTCTAGGTGTTGTCGCACTAACAGCCACGCGATGGCGGTTGCATAGCGCAGGTTGGTGATCAGCTCTTCGTCTGGATGTAGCAGAAATTCCCGCTGTGAGGCGAGACCTCTAACTTGTGACGCCAGTTCGTGATGGTGGATTAAATAGGTATCCCATAGGGCGCGATGTTGGCAGGGGGTTATACCGTAGACGCCTAAACCTGGACCATGTTTAGGCGACAAATTGTCGCCTAGGTGGCAAGCTTTTGCCGCGATGGTTAAACATTGTTGCGCATACTCACTGCAATCATCGATGAGCTTTAAGGTTGGCTCTATCACCAACTTAAGTAACTCCGCATCTGATATACCCACTGCATTCTCCTTCGGCTACTAAGGCTTGCCGAATACTTATTCGATTTAGGTGTAGTTTGGATTGACAATAAAATCCAGAAAATGACTACCGAGCCCGAACCTCATACCAGCTTAGGCGTTGTGTAGGCCTTGTTAAGACCCTGCCACCTGTCAAATAGATGTCAAATCCCGTTTCTTTCTTCGCTTAACGTGGATTAAGAAACAAGAAGCATGCCGAAAATTGCTGTTTTTTTACCTTACAAAAGGTAGTGTTTTTCACTGGTACTTTTCCGGCATATGAAATTTTAGGGTTTTTGGTAGCGAACCGGCACCTCTAAGGTTTCCTTAACTTGTTCCATCACCACATAGCTGGTGCACTCCTGCACGCCGGGCAGGGTTAGTAGGGTTTCGCCATAAAATTGTCGATAGGCCGCCATGTCGGCTACTCGGGCTTTGATCAGGTAATCGAAATTTCCCGACACGAGATAGCACTCTTGTATTTCAGGCAGGCTGGCTGCGGCTTTGCGAAAGTCGTCAAAGATATCCTGAGAGGAGCGGTTAAGGCTGATCTGGACAAATACCACTAATGCTGCGTCCAAAAACTCTGGGTTTACGAGGGCCGCATAGCCTTGGATAACGCCATCTCGCTCGAGCCGTTTTACCCTTTCCATACAGGGCGTGGCGCTCAAACCGACCTGCCTTGAGAGGTCGGCATAGGAGGTTCTACCGCTTTTTTGCAGCACTCTGATAATATTTTTATCGATAGTGCTTAATTCTTTAGCGCGTTTTTTCATGTCGCTTGTCACTAACCTCTGTCAATTGCAAGTAATGGTAGTTGAATTAACTGCTTTTTTTGTTTTAACAGGTTATTTCACTGATAAATGGCAATAATAGCAAAGGATTCACCTGTTGAGCCTGACTATACTTCGCCACATCAACAACCACAAGGATCGCGCCTGAGAGTGCGGCCTAGCGAGAGAAAAGGTGATTTATGCGTATTGGTGTCCCTAAAGAAATTAAGAACCATGAGTACC
Organism: Simiduia litorea; assembly: GCF_042853465.1. Classification (GTDB taxonomy): domain Bacteria; phylum Pseudomonadota; class Gammaproteobacteria; order Pseudomonadales; family Cellvibrionaceae; genus Simiduia; species Simiduia litorea. The sequence goes on from NZ_AP031497.1 coordinate 1,917,527, forward strand.
GTATCGGCTTAACACCGGCGGGTGTTAAAGAGTTGGTTATGAATGGCCACGAGGTGATGGTTGAAAACAACGGCGGTGCAGCCATTGGTTTTGAGAACGACCAATACCTCGCTGCTGGTGCAAGCATTATTGACACGGCTGAAGAGATTTTCGCGAAAGCCGAAATGATCATCAAAGTAAAGGAGCCTCAGCCAAACGAGTGTCGCATGCTCAGAGAGGGGCAGGTTTTGTTTACTTACCTTCACTTAGCGCCGGACCCAGAACAAACGGAGCTTTTGGTGGCCTCTGGCGCAACGTGTATTGCCTATGAGACCGTCACCGATCCACGGGGTGGTTTACCCCTATTGGCGCCTATGTCAGAGGTGGCGGGGCGCATGTCGATTCAAGCAGGCGCGCACCATTTAGAAAAAGCGCAAGGTGGACTTGGCGCGTTGCTCGGTGGCGTACCGGGTGTTGCACCAGCCAAAGTGCTCATTATCGGTGGCGGCGTGGTGGGTACTCAAGCGGCACGTATGGCTGTGGGTATGGGTGCTGACGTCACTATTTTAGATCGCTCTTTACCCCGTTTACGTCAGCTAGATACTGAGTTTGATGGTCGCTTACGCACTGTGTACTCCACCGTTGATGCCTTAGAGCAATACGCGCTGGAAGCGGAGCTGGTTATCGGCGCGGTATTGATTCCTGGTGCCGCAGCGCCCAAATTGCTAACACGAGACATGATCTCGCGCATGAAAAAAGGTGCTGTTGTGGTTGATGTGGCGATTGATCAAGGCGGTTGTTTTGAAACCTCAAAGGCGACGACTCACCAAGATCCAACCTACGTTGTGGATGACGTGGTTCACTACTGCGTGGCGAACATGCCAGGTGGCGTGGCGCGCACATCAACTATCGCTCTGACGAATGCGACACTACCGTTTGCTGTAGCGCTTGCCAACAAAGGCGCTAAGAAAGCCCTGCTCGATGATGCACATTTGATGAACGGTTTGAACGTACACGCCGGAAAAGTGACTTATCAAGCGGTAGCAGACGTCTTGGGTTACGACTATGTGGCGCCTACCAAAGCTTTAGGTGCCTAAGTTTACGTAAATTTGTGAGACTTAGCGTAGATCTTTCGCAAACCGCCCTAATGGGCGGTTTTTTTTGCTTATAACTTTCTGTAAGCGCTTTGTCAGATGACATTAGGAAGGCTACGCTTAGCACAGAGCTTTATATAGCTCCGTTACAGTGCGCTTAATGATTAATAGATAAAGGGTATAAAAAAATCGCCAGAGTGGATGAAATTTTAACGGATCAGACCTTCAAGGGGATTTCCTTTCGCCTCGCTAAGGTGGGTGTCATCCTGGCCTTTATTCTAGGCTTGGCAATGAGTTCAGTGCAGCTGTACCTTGATTTAAAGGGCCATGAGGAATCCTTAGAAAGCTTGATACAGCGGGTTATTGAAGTCACCACGCCGCCCGCAGCCCGCGCTGTTCATACCCTAGACGATGATCTATCGCTCGAAGTGGTCAATGGCTTATTAGCGTATGACTTTGTTTATGACGTCACCATTGCCGATGAATTGGATAGCGTTCTCGCTACCGGCAGTAAACCGCGCCCGGTCAGCTCTACCCGCTGGATAACAGCATTTATTGCAGAAGATAGCCGAGTTTATACCGCTCGCCTGAGTATTCCAGGTTACGGTGATAGTGTCGCCGGTACTATTCGTTTTACCGTTGATATTGATGTGGTGTTAGCCCCCTTTTTTGATCGTTCGGGGTTGATTCTTGGTGCCGGGATGTTACGTAACACCTTGCTCGTACTGTTTTTATTTTTTGCCTTTCATTTGATGTTGACTCGACCCCTGATACAGCTGGTGAAAGAAATGTCCAGCATTGATTTAGATAAACCTGGTCAGTCGCGGATTAAATACCCAACAGATCATCGCGATGATGAGTTGGGTGAACTCGTCACTACAACAAATAAACTGTTGGATTTGATGGAGCTGTCGCTTGCTAAACGACGAGCAGTTGAATTGGCATTGAGGCGTAGTGAAGAACATATTCGCCAAATTATCGATAGTTTACCTGTGATGGTAGGGGCCAGAAATAAAGATGGAAACTATATCTTTGCAAATAAGGCCCTCGCAGATTTTGTGGGGAAAACCACAGCTGAGATGCAAAATTGTCATGTCAGTGATCTACTAACCTTCTATTTAAATGATGTTGATCGTTTAATTGAAATAGATTGTAGTGTCATTTCTGGTGAAGTCGAAAGTGAAGTGCTCGAGGAAAATTTTCGCTCAATAGATGGCAATCCGGTTTACTTGCAGACCTATATAAAGCCAATTGAGTTTTACGATGAGCGAGTAGCATTGATTGTGTCGACGGATATTTCCGAGCGTAAACGGGCACAATTTAAGATGGAGTTCATGGCCTACCATGATGCCCTAACAGATTTACCGAATAGAGTGCATCTGGTTGAGCGTCTAGAGCATGAGCTGAGAAGAGCTAAGCGGCACGGCTATCACGGCGCTGTTTTGTTTATTGATCTCGATCACTTCAAAACCATTAATGACTCGCTCGGTCATCCGGTTGGCGATGAGGTGTTGAAGCAAGTGGCGCAAAGGCTACAGCGCTCCGTTCGAGAAGAAGATTTAGTGGCTCGTTTAAGTGGCGATGAGTTTGTGGTTGTGCTCACCGTATTGGATCAAGACCTTTCCATAGCGGCGTTGAAGGCTGCTGAAATAGGTGAAAAAATTCGCGCGAAAATTTCAGAACCGTATATCTATGATGAAATGGAGTTGCGCGTTAGCGGCAGTGTGGGCGTCGTGGTTTACCCCGATGCCGATAGCAGTGTGCACGAACTGATTAAGTACGCCGATACCGCCATGTATCAAGTTAAAGAGCGTGGGCGCGATGCGATCGAGTTTTTTAATACTGATATGGCTGATAAAGTCAGTCAGCAGTTATTAATGGAGGGTGATCTACATCGCGCGCTTGAGGATCAACAGTTTGAGCTGTATTACCAGCCAAAAATTGATTGTGTAACCAAAGCGGTCGTTGGCGCCGAGGCTCTGTTGCGTTGGCAACATCCCGTGAAGGGGTTTATTTCCCCGGTGGATTTTATTCCTGTGCTGGAAACATCGGGTCTGATTGTCGACGTGGGGGCATGGGTGTTAACAGAAGCCTGTAAGGCATTGGAATTATGGCAATCTAAGGGACTGTGGCGAGCGGATATGCGCCTAAGTATTAATATTAGTCCGCGCCAGTTTAGACGAAAGACGTTTGTGCAGGACGTGAGTGCTGCCTTGTCGTTGGGCAATATTCCAGATAACTCCCTAGATATGGAAATTACCGAGGGTGTGGTTATTCAAAATGTCGATGAAACAATCAGTACTATGGCCCAGTTGTCTGATATGGGTGTGAGTTTTTCATTGGATGATTTTGGTACGGGTTACTCTTCCATTAGCTACCTAAAATCATTGCCGGTAAGCACGTTGAAAATTGACAGGAGCTTTGTTCGCGATATTGTCGACGATCAAAATGACCGCGTGTTGGTGGAAACCATTGTCACCATGGGCTGTTTGCTTGGTATGAATGTGGTGGCAGAAGGGGTGGAGGATGAAGAACAGTTACGCCTGTTGAAAAAGTACGGTTGTCATTCTTATCAGGGCTATCTCACGAGTCCAGCCGTACCTTTAGATAAATTTGAAGCCTTTCTTAAGTGTTAAAAAGCTTTGCCAATAGAACCGGTAGAGCCGTTTCGACCCTTAATATGCGATCACCAAGGCCAATAGATTGAAAGCCAATAGCATTTAATTTCTCCACTTCGTACTCAATAAAACCACCCTCCGGGCCGATGGCTAAGCTCGATGGGGTGTAGAGGCTTTGGTCGCGCGGGCAAGCTTGACTTTGATAGGGATGAGCTATCCAATTTTGTTTGCCTTGGCAAATAAGGCTCAACTCATCTTCCACATAGGGCTTAAATCGTTTCGCAAAAGTGACGCTTGGCAATAGCGTATCTTTTGCTTGCTCAAGCCCCAGTATCAGCTGCTCCCGTATTTTTTCCGCTTGTAAAAAGGGTGTTTGCCAATAGCTTTTTTCAACTTTATAGGCGTTGATGAGGGTAATTTCCTTAACCCCCATAGTTGCGGCTGTTTGAAAAATCCGCCGCAACATTTTTGGCCTAGGTAGCGCCAATAATAGATGTAGGGGGAGCGGCGTGGGTGGCTCTTGCGATAACATGACCTGAGACAGCGTAACTTGATTCTCATCGACAGCTGTAACAACGGCCTGTCCCATGCGTCCATTGATTTGGCCAACCCGTAATGAATCGCCAATGGCTATTTTTTGAACGGTAGTTAAGTGCTTGGCCCTTCGCGCCCTTAGGACTACTTGATCGTCGTGGATAAAGTCATCACTATCAAGTAATAGCAGGTTCATAGATGGCAAGTAGCGGTAGAGTGGCGTCCCCGAGACGATTTGAACGTCCGACCTGCCGCTTAGGAGGCGGCTGCTCTATCCAGCTGAGCTACGGGGACAGAGGCGCTAATTGTAATGAATTTCACTGAAGGCGCAATCTTTATGCACAGTTTCGCGGATAATTACTTATGCTAGACACCAAACCATTGCTGTTTCCCTCATCATTTCCCGCCATTTCACGGGGTTTATTGCAAACCTTACAAGTGAACTTGGGGTATTTGTGTAATTTAAGTTGCACCCATTGCCACGTAAACGCCGGACCAAAACGCACAGAGTTAATGGATCTGCCAACGGTTGATTTAGTCTTGTCCTACGTCGATAGGCATGCAATAAAATGCGTTGATCTCACTGGTGGTGCACCGGAAATGAACCCGCATTTCCGCTATTTGGTGCGCGAGCTAAAAAGGCGCGGGGTTGAGGTTATCGATCGCTGTAATTTAACGGTTTTACTGGAGCCTGGCTTTGAGGATCTGGCAACATTTTTAGCGCAATATGACGTGCGTATTGTCGCGAGCCTACCCTGTTATGAGGCAAAGAATGTTGCCGAACAGCGGGGCAAAGGTGTTTATGAATCGTCTGTAGAGGCGTTAAAAATACTTAATGGCCTAGGCTACGGTGACCAAGGGCATTTGAGCTTGGATTTGGTGTACAACCCCAATGGCGCTTTTCTACCACCACCTCAGGCAGCCTTAGAGCAAGACTATAAGCGCGAATTAAAAGCTGCTCATGGTATTCACTTTGATCAGCTATTAACCATCACTAATATGCCGATTTCCCGATTTGGCAGCGTTTTAGAGTCCAAAGGTAAGTTTCAATACTATTTAGAATTACTAAAAGATAATTTTAGTGAGCAGAACTTGACCAACGTAATGTGTAAAAGCTTAATCAGCGTCGATTGGCAGGGCTATGTGTATGATTGTGATTTTAATCAAATGCTGGAAATGCCGTTAAAGCTCATTCAACAAGACGCGATTGTGACGGACAAACCGAGGTTGCATTTACGCGATATCCTCGATTCAGATTTAGCCGGTCAATCTATTCAAATTGCCGAGCATTGCTATGGCTGTACAGCAGGGCAGGGCAGTAGTTGTGGCGGCGCACTCGATTAATAGCTTAAGTATCATCATTCCGACTTACGGTGATATCGAACAGGTTGCGGTACTTTTAAATACCTTGCAGCCCTTGCGGATGCAGGGGGCTGAATTATTGGTTGCTAATGGTTGCGCTGACGATGCCAATAGGGCGGCTGAATTGGCGTTGCTAGCAGATCACATTGTCGAAAGCCCGCCTGGCAGAGCACGGCAAATGAATGCGGCGGCGGCAAAGGCTAGTGGCGATTATTTATTGTTTCTGCACGCCGACTCGCGGGTGAGTCTGTCGCTTTTTGCGCCTTTTTTTTCACCCGATGTTACGACTGGGCTTTGGGGTTTTTATCGTCTACGTATAGAACCTGACTATGGTTTATTGCCGTTGGTGGCTCGGCTTATCAATCTGCGGTCAGTTTTGACCCAGATTGCCACGGGTGATCAAGCATTGTGGGTAAAGCGCGGTGTCTTCGAATCTATTGGCGGTTATCCAGATCAGGCCTTGATGGAGGATATCGAACTTTGCTCTAGGCTTGGTAAAGTCCATCGATCCACTCAGCACTCTGGTTATGTGATCACCTCGGCGCGGCGTTGGCAAAAGCAAGGCCAAGTAAAAACCATTTTAACTATGTGGTGGTTGCGTTTGCGTTATTGGTTGGGTGCCAATCCAAATGCCTTGGCGGCTATTTATTACCCACACCTAAAGTCAAGGGTTCGCTAAATGACTCAGCGTGATCGGGCTCCGGGCCTCATCGTTCAGTTTGCTAAAGCGCCGATGGTTGGCCAAGTCAAAACGCGGTTGTATTCGGCGTTAACGCCGGACGATGCAACAGCCCTGCATTGCGCGCTAGTGACACACAGCCATCAGATGCTGAAGTCGCTCGCCAAGGTGCAGAACGTTTTAGCTGTTGCCCCACTTGACCACGATTTTTGGCGGCAAGAAATCTTTTCAAGCACACCCTTATGGCCCCAACCGGCGGGCGATTTGGGGCAGCGGATGTTTGCGTGTTTTGAACATCACCTACAGGGCGGCATTAATCCTTGGGTTATTGTCATCGGCAGTGATTGCCCAGCACTCAGCCCAGCGTACCTAGCCGACGTGGTAACAGCGCTTGAGCGGGGGCAACAGCTTGTCTTGGGGCCTGCTAACGATGGCGGTTATGTACTTATTGCGATGACATCACCGCTGCCCGTGTTCGAAGGCGTGGATTGGGGCACAGAACAGGTATTAGCGCAAACCTGTGCAAAAGCAGGCGCGTTGGGGATAACGCCCTATCTTCTGGGGCCTTTGGCTGATGTCGACCGCCCTGAAGACCTTGCTCAGTTAAGCCAATACGCTGAGCTTTCCCGTTGGAGTCGGTGTGCTAGCTCAACGCTTTAGTCGCCTATCGGTTGCTGAAACGCAGAGGCAGTGCGCTGCAATTTGGGCGTTCTTTTTCGTTGACCCTTCGTTACTTTTATGCACATCGCCTTGAGTTGTTCAATTAGCGTGCAGCGCCTTAAAGTCTATTTGTAAAAAAGACTTGAAAAACGTTCTAAGTTATTGATTTACATGAATTCTTGATCTTGGTTAACTAATCGTCAATGTGTGGCAGCGTTAGAATCAATGCGGCCTAACGCAATCTGCTCAAGGTTTACCCCCAAACTTATCCACAGAAACTGGGGAAAACTCCCAGCGTTTTTTAGGGGTTCCTTGTTACGAGTATTCACGCTTGCAACTAACGGTAATAGCAATTGCTGCATCGTTGCTCTACTTGGCTAGAAAATGCCCATGCTTAGCCCAGCGGCTAGCGTTTGCCCGAGTACTTTGGCGGCTTCGAGGTGTTCTTCATTAACGTCGCCCTTACAGATCAGCGTGGGTATCACTTGCCTAAAGGGGTAGCCTTTTACGATGCGCTGGACTTCTCGCTCGGCTCCAGTGCCATCGTTTCCAGCTGAAATAAACAGGCCAAAGGGGATATTTAAGTTATAGGGCTCTGCTGGGTAATAGGTTCGGTCGAAGAAATCCTTTAATGCGCCGCTCATGTAACCAAAGTTTTCTGGCGTGCCAAACAGTATGCCCTCAGCCCAGAGTAGATCGGCCAGCGAGGCTTGGAACGCCATTAATGTGCGAACTTCACACTCGGCCTCTTGGTTAGCACCTGTCGAGACAGCGTGGGCGAGCTTTTCGGTATTGCCACTTTGAGTGTGGTACAGCACCAGGATTTTTTTTCGTGTCTCGGTCATTGAAATTAATCGTAGCTCTACGCTGGGCATGAACTAAAATAGAGTAAACCTTAGATTGCGTTGAAACAAGGATGGTTATGCGCATCACTCTCCTCATATTTGCTATGAGTCTCGGTAGCTTAGTGCTTTGGCCAAGTCTACCGTCTTTTTTTGCCCTCGTTTTTACAGCGTTGCTTTTCATTGTTATCGTTTTTCTTGTGTTCAAAACAGGTAGGTATCGTTGTGCGCTGCAGATGGTCGCAGCGCTTGCGTTGGGTGTTTTAATTGCTGGAGTACATGGGCATAGCGTTATGGACGACTTGCTGCCCTCCGTTTGCTCACATCAGCAGGTTCAATTCAGCGGGCGCGTGATTGGATTGCCCAAATATGCGCATGTGCGCACGGAAAAACTCGGGCAATTTTTGGTGGATGTTCACGCAATTGATGCCGCGTCTTTGTCAAGCTGTCCATCTTTATCGCGCATTATCGGTTCTCGCGTTCAAATGCGTTGGTATGCCGTTCCCGTGCAGCTAATACCCGGTGCAGTATGGCACTTTGATGCCAAGTTAACGCGCCCCCGTGGCCAATCAAACCCTTACGCAGCTGATTATCAATTATCGTTGATGAAAAAGGGGATAGTTGCACAGGGTTCAGTGGCAAGGGCGGAGCTTATTGCTCACAGTCGAGAAGGGCTTGCTGGGCTTAGATATCGCTGGCGCGATTTCTTATTGACCGAGCAGGTCTTTCAGGATGTATCAGATGTTTTAGTTGCCTTAACCATAGGCGACTCGAGTTTCCTAACGTCGTCTGTAAGAAATTTATTTCAGCGCACGGGTACCAGTCATCTAATGGCGATATCCGGTTTACATGTGGGGATTATGGCGCTTTGTGGTTATTGGATAGGACGGGTATTTGCTGCGTTACTTTTAATGCTAAGTCTGCGATGTCATATTTTTTTATTCAACGCGCGCGTCCTTGCTAGTTTAGTCTCGTTATTTTTCGCAGCTATGTATGCCGCACTCAGTGGTTTTGCGTTGCCTACACAACGGGCACTGATTATGGTGGCTTTGTTTCTATTCAGTAAGCTAACGGCTAAGCATTGGAGTTTATTCGATGTGTGGCTATACGCTTTGGTAATGGTGCTGCTTATCAATCCGCTTCAAGCTGCCGATGGCGGTTTTTATCTATCGTTTTTGGCTGTCTTTGTTCTCGTTATAGCCACGTCTTCACGGCGAGTCATTAAGGAAACGACCTTTACCCGATTGCAGCGTTGGGTTAGGCCGCAATTAGCAATTTTTATCGGGCTTCTTCCGTTAAGTCTTTTTTTGTTCGGTGGTTTAAGCTCAGTCAGTGTGCTCGCCAACAGTCTTGCAATTCCTTGGGTGACAGTATCGAGTGTGCCGCTGTCATTATTGAGCTTTTTATTCTGGTGCATTGATCCGCTCTGGGCCAATTGGCTTTTAACCGGTGCGGCCTTAAGTCTGCGTTGGTTGTTGAGCCTTTTGACGTGGATAGATGGTCTTTTTTCCAATCTAGGTTGGATAGATTTTGAGCTAACACCGTCGTTATTATTTGTCGTATCGGGGCTTGCGTTAGCGCTATTGGTGCCTGCGCCAGCTAGGTTAAAAGCCTCAATGGTTGTATTCGTTGCCGCGATAGCGGTTGCCGAGTCTCAGTTGCGGCAAAGTGTTTTTTCGAGCGAGCGCCGAATTACAATTTTTGATGTGGGGCAGGGCTTGGCGGTATTGATTGAAGCCGATGGCGAGCGTCTACTCTACGACACGGGGCCGCCCCTTGGAGAGCATACCGACGCCTTTACTCAGATCGTTTTGCCTTATTTACGCTTTCACGGACGTATGGCATTAAATGCGTTGGTAGTTAGCCATGACGACGCCGACCATGCCGGCGGTGTGACAAGGTTGAGTGAAAGGGTAGTCGTTGCGGCGATTTTCGCCGGCGAACCAAGTGCTACTCGCCCGCGCTTAGGGGCACCAACAATATGGATGCAAAACTGCAATACAGATACAAGTGTCCATCAGATAGGCTCGACTGGCCGCTATTATTTTAATTCTGCCGGTGCAGCGCTTGAGGGCAATGACGCCTCCTGCGTGTTGCGGGTTGAATTCCCTGAGCTACATCTTCTTTTACCGGGTGATATCAGCAGCCAGCGGGAGGCGACATTGTCATGGCCCGAACGTGAGGATGCGTCGGCCTTTAGGCTGCTGGTGGTTCCCCACCATGGTAGTCAATCCTCTTCTTCCTATCTGCTCTTGCAGCAATTCAAGCCAGACCTAGCGGTGGTAAGCGCAGGCTATCGGAGTCGTTATGGCCATCCCCATGAGCAGGTGTTGCATCGGTTGCGAAGTCTGCGAGTGGAAACCTTAAATACGGCACTCGATGGCGCAATCCAGTTACGTTGGCTACCGAATCAAGCGGTGCAGATCTTTCGTTGGCGAGAAACTGAGAAACACTTCTGGTTCGACGGCTAAACAGGCTATCTAGCTTGTGATAGAGTGTCGCCAGTCGGTCGGAGGCTATGCCTCGACTAATGTATCTGGCCTCGGCGTTGAGGCTGGTCGTCAAGGTTATCGAGGCGCGTTTAGCCGTGCTCGATTCTTAGGTCTTCAGGAGCGAATAGTGTTCGAAATAGTCAAAGCCGGTGGATGGCTGATGGTCCCGATTATTTTGTGTTCAATGGCTGTACTAGGTATCACCCTAGAAAGGCTTTGGAGCCTTAACGCCAGTAAAATAGCACCGCGTCATTTATTGTCGCAGGTTTGGGGTTGGATAAAAAACAACCAGCTGGATGCCAATAAATTAAAAGAGTTAAAGCAAAGCTCTGAGTTGGGCAAAATATTGGCTGCAGGCCTAAGTAATTCCCGCCATGGTCGAGATATTATGCGCGACTCTATCCAAGAGGCGGCCAGTGAAGTTGTCCACAAGCTAGAGCAATACTTAGGTGCGCTGGGCACAATCGCGGCAGTAGCGCCACTGCTTGGCTTACTGGGAACGGTGCTGGGGATGATAAAGGTTTTTACCACGATTACGTTACAAGGTACGGGTAATGCTGGCGCGTTAGCCGGTGGTATTTCGGAAGCATTAGTCACGACCGCCGCTGGTTTATGTGTGGCTATTCCGGCCATGGTTGCTCATCGGTATTTTACCCGTAAAGTAGACTCACTAGTGGTTGTCATGGAGCAGGAAGCGATCAAACTCGTGGATGCACTGCACAGCGATCGTCGTGTAGAAGGCAAGGGTAACTAAGTGAGTAACGCCGTTCAGTTCAAGCGCGCCAAGCGCGAAGAAGAGTCCGTTAATTTAACACCTCTGATTGACGTGGTGTTTTTGTTGCTTATCTTTTTTATGGTGTCCACCACGTTCACCAAAGAGACGCACTTATCTATCGATTTGCCAGAGGCAAAAGGCGAGGTTGCTGAATCGCAACCACAACATATAGAGATTTTAATTCATGCTGATGGCAGTTACGCCATTAACGGTCAAACCTTGGTTGATAAAAAGCTGCCTACCTTGTTGCGCGCCCTGCAATCGGTTGGAAATGACAATACCAAAACGCCGCTCATTATTACGGCGGATGCTGCAACCCCGCATCAGTCAGTGGTAACGGCCATGGATGCCGCCGGGCAGTTAGGTTTTGTGCATTTAAGTTTGACGACTCGCCGCCCTGAGGCGCAGTCCGAGTAAGCTATGCCACCTTTCGTAGAGCGGGGCTGGTACGGCCAAGACAAGCGCTGGTGGCCGCTGCTGTTAATTCTTTTACCTATCAGCGCTCTGTTATTTTCTATTGCTGTGTTGCGACGTGCTTGGTTAAGCCGTAGCGCCTGTGAAATCGTTGAGCCGCCCATCCTTGTGGTAGGTAATATCTCATTGGGTGGCACGGGTAAAACGCCTTTGCTTGCGGCGATGGTTCAGCTATTGCGCCTAAAAGGTTGGACGCCTGGCGTTGTGAGTCGTGGTTATGGCGGCCAAACAACGCATTATCCCTTATTGGTGAGTAGCGAGGTTTCAGCTCAACAATGCGGCGATGAGCCAAGACTATTAGTAGATAAAACCCAGGTTCCCTTGGTCGTAGACCCAAATCGCAGTCGCGCTGTCGCCTACCTTTTGGCGCACTGTCATTGCGATGTTGTGTTGAGTGATGATGGCTTGCAGCACTATGCGTTATCACGCGATATTGAAATTGCAGTGCTAGATGGCCAGCGCGGTGTCGGTAACGGTTTCTTGTTTCCAGCTGGGCCTTTGCGCGAACCGCTAACTCGGCTTCATCAAGTTGATTTCCCTGTGGTAAATGTTGCCGGGCCATTACACGCGAGCTTGAATTCGTTGACCGAGCAGTTGGTCGAGATGCGCATGGAGCCCATGGCTTTTGTGCATGTAGCGACAGGCGCGCGCACTGCATTGCAAGATATGCCCAGTGAGCAGTTATGGCAGGTTTATTGTGGTATTGGTAATCCCCAACGTTTTTTTATGACGCTCGCCCAGCAAGGTATTTGCTATGAGCCGCATGTTTTCCCCGATCATTACAACTATTCGCCGGCAGACTTTACAGAGTGGGCCGAGGATTATATTTTGATGACCGAAAAGGATGCGGTGAAATGCCGTCAATTTGCTGGCGAGCATTGGTATTATCTGGCCGTCGAGGCGCATTTGCCGCCAGACTTTATCGACCGGTTAGATGCGCTACTGTTGAAAGTTAAAGCGCATAAAGTTATTGATCGCTAGTGCCGATAGTTTTCCAAATTTTTTCTGAGAAGTGTCTATGTCCTTTACCGTGATTATTCCCGCAAGGTTTGCGTCTACCCGTTTACCCGGCAAGCCTTTAGCCGATATTGCTGGTAAGCCGATGATTCAACGCGTGGTTGAGCAGGCTCGCATGAGTGAAGCCAAACGGGTTGTGGTGGCGACAGACGATGCGCGTATTGCCGATGTTGTGCAGGGTTTCGGCGGGGAGTTTTGTATGACCCGTGCTGACCATGTATCTGGTACTGATCGGCTGCAAGAAGTTGGGCAGTTATTAGGTTTAACCGACGCTGATATCGTCGTCAATGTGCAAGGCGATGAGCCGTTAATTCCCCCAGCGGTTATCAACCAAGTGGCAAAAAACATCTTTGACAATAAAGACGCCTCCGTTGCAACTCTATGCGAACCGATTAAACGCGCCGAGGATTTTTTTAATGCCAATATTGTCAAGTTGGTAACCGATCAGGCCGGTATGGCGCTCTACTTCAGTCGTGCACCAATGCCTTGGGCAAGAGATGCCTTTGCTGTTGATAAAGTTCACTTACCGGTATCAGATTTGTTTGTGCGTCATATTGGTATTTACGCCTATCGCGTTAGTTTGCTCAATGCGTTTGTTAATTGGCCGCAGTCACCCCTGGAAAAACTGGAGTCGTTAGAACAGTTGCGGGTTCTGCATTATGGTCACCGGATTCATGTGGCGCATGCGCTTGAAGCCGTGCCAGGTGGCGTTGATACGCCGGACGATTTAGCCCGTTTGTGCCAATTGCTGGGGTAGTGACGTGCGCGTTAAGGTTTTAATGGTGTGCCTCGGTAATATCTGTCGTTCGCCTTCAGCAGAAGGTGTATTGCGGATAGCGTTAGGAAAAAGGGGCTTGGCCGATAAGGTAGGTGTAGATTCCGCTGGCACTGCGGCCTGGCATGTAGGTAATAGCCCTGACCCTCGCAGTGTTGCCCATGCTAAAAAGCGCGCGGTTGACATTACATCCTGCCGAGCGCGACAGGTTGCGAGTGACGATTTTCATGTGTTTGATTATGTCTTAGCCATGGACAAATCTAACTTACACGCATTAAAACAATTGCAGCCGGCTAACAGTAAGGCGAGGTTGGATTTATTGTTGTCCTTCGGTTCTCTTCCCGGATTTGATCAAGTGCCAGACCCCTATTATGGTGAGCAAGACGGTTTTGACATGGTGTTGGATTTAATTGAGGCAGGCGTTAGTGGTTTAATTGATCATATCGTTGCGCATGATTTGCGGTTGCCCCAATGACCTTTTGTATTTCTGAAAATATCGATCTGCAGCGCTTTCTCACCTTAGCGATACCCGCTAAAGCGCGATTTTTTTGCGTGGTGACTTGTATAGATGATATTCGTCAGGCGCTCGAGTTCACGCGTGCTAGAAACTTGCCGTTGATGGTGTTAGGCGGTGGCAGCAATGTGGTCATGCGGTCGGATTTTGCCGGCCTCGTTATGCAGATAGCATTGCGTGGCATAGACGTCCAAGCTGAGGTGAAAGAGGGCGCCGAAATAGCTGCAGACGCGAATGTTTATGTCGCGGCAGCGGCTGGGGAGTCCTGGCAGGCACTGGTTGATTTTAGTCTTGCCCGTGGGCTCTGGGGTTTAGAAAATCTTAATCTGATACCCGGCACTGTGGGCGCTGCCCCGATTCAAAACATTGGTGCTTATGGCGTTGAGTTAGATCAGGTTTTTTACGATTTACAGGCGTTGAGGGTGAGCGACGGCGAGCTTGTGGTTTTTTCTAAATCCGCGTGTGAATTCTCTTATCGCGACAGTTTTTTTAAGCGAAGCAAGGGTGAATATATCATCCTTAGTGTGCGCCTGTGCTTGGCGAGTCATGGCGTTGCTAAGTTGGCTTACCCGGGGCTACTTGATAATTTTGATCCGAGCGGTCTGGACCAAGTTTTACCCATGGCGGTTGCCGATAGGGTGGCGAAGCTTCGCCGTGCTAAGTTGCCCGACCCTGCTGTTATCCCCAATGCGGGCAGTTTTTTCCATAACCCGATTGTGGATGCGAAGCAGGAAGCGCGCTTGCGCGCCGAACACGCCGATCTAGTGTCTTACCTGCAGGCCGACGGTCGGTACAAGCTGGCGGCGGCGTGGTTAATTGATAGGGCAGGTCTGAAGGGAAAGGTAAGCGAAGGTGTCGGCATGCATGCTCATCAAGCCTTGGTGTTGATCAATCCGGGGCGGTGTGATGGTAATCAAGTACTGAACTTTGCACACCGTATTGCCGATCAGGTTGAGGCTATGTTCGGTGTGAGGTTGGTCATTGAACCGCAAATCTACCCCTAGTATTGAGTATCTGTCGGATGGCGCTCTGAGCTACTTTCCAGACTTTTTAACGCCTGAGCAGGCATCTATTTATTTTGACGAGTTACGACAATCCCTACGCTGGGCGCAGTCAGAAATTCGCCTGTACGGCAAAACCCATAAAATTCCGCGTTTGAATGCTTGGTATGGTGAGTCAGGTATCCGTTATCGTTATTCTGGCACTGAGTTTGAAGCCATTCCTTGGACGCCTGTGTTGGCCGATATTCGGGCGAGATTGATCGATGGTTTTGCATTGCCTATCAACAGTGTGCTGGCTAATTACTACCGCAGCGGACAGGACTGTATGGGATGGCATGCAGATAACGAGCCTGAGTTGGGTGCCGAACCCGTTATTGCAACGGTTAGCCTTGGGGTGACTAGAACTTTGCGCTTTCGTCATAAGCGTAGAGAGCAGGCAGCTTTTGGCGTGGATTTAGCGCCTGGATCTTTGCTAATTATGGGGCCGGGGCTTCAGCAAGCGTGGCAGCATAGTCTGCCAAAGCGCGTAAATACGGGTGCAAGGGTGAGTTTAACGTTCAGGCAGGTGGTGCACACCGGTACCAATTGAGTGCAAACAAAAATGTGACAGGTGTCACATTTGCTAGTCAATGAAACCCTTGGGTGATACATTACTGTGTCGGACAAGGGGCTGAACCGCTAATCTAAGGGTTGAATATGCAAATGGCTCTCTAGGTAAGGATAAGAAAAATAGTGCACATATCACCGATGTGCTGTCTTTGGGGACAAATATCTTGATCAAAATACTGGTAGTCGACGACCACGATTTGGTGCGTACGGGGATAGTACGCATGTTGTCGGACGTAGAGGGAATTGAGGTAGTTGGCGAAGCCGAAAGCGGTGAAGTGGCCATTAAACTCACCAAGGAATTAAATCCTACTGTCATTTTAATGGATGTGAAGATGCCTGGTATGGGGGGCTTAGAAGCGACTAAAAAGCTTCTGCATTGGCATCCTGAGGTTCGCATCGTTGCGGTCACAGCTTATGATGATGATCTTTACCCTCAACGCTTGTTACAGGCGGGGGCTGCTGGCTATATCACTAAAGGAGCAGACCTTAAGGAAATGATCGAGGCTGTCCACACGGTGGTGCGTGGCGAGATCTATATGAGCAATAACGTTGCCCGCCAGCTAGCCATGAAGAATTTCGGCGGTCGCAAGGGTGAGCAGTCGCCTTTTGAGTTGCTATCAGAAAGAGAGTTGCAAACGGCATTGATGATTGCTAATGGTCAAAAGCCGATGGATATTGCTGCCACGTTTAACGTCAGTCCAAAAACGGTGAATACTTACAGGTACCGTATTTTTGAAAAACTGAGTATTAGCAGTGATGTAGAGCTGACGCTGTTGGCGATTAAGCATCATGTGCTAGACCCGGAATCTGTGGTTTAGCTTGCATCTGTGAGTTTTAAACGGTGCGATTGCTTCAAACAAGCCTCTTCTAAATAAGATACTCTTGATACACTAGAGCCCAAGCCAAAAAGCTTGGGCTTTGTTTTATTTACTCGGTTGAAATTGAATAATTTTTACACGCGTCGAGCCTATGTCGGATACAGAACTGAGTTTTGATCATAAAACTTTCCTGAAAACACTACCGTTAACAGCGGGTGTTTATCAAATGTATGGCGAAACCGGGCATATTCTTTATGTTGGTAAGGCGAAAAACTTACGCAATCGTGTGGCTAGCTATTTCAGGGCCAGTGGTTTGACACCGAAAACGCAGGCGCTTGTGGCGCGTATTCGGACGATGCAGGTGACGCTTACCGAAACTGAAGTTGAAGCGTTGCTGCTGGAGCAAAGTTTAATCAAGGCCCAGCGTCCTCCCTATAATATTCTGTTGCGCGACGATAAATCTTACCCCTATATTTTTATCAGTAGCCGCGATGATTACCCAAAAATAGGCGTTCATCGGGGCCTTAAACGCAAGAAAGGTGAATATTTTGGGCCCTTTCCTGGTGCAGCAGCAGTGCATGAGAGCATTCAATTCTTGCAGAAAACC
The DNA here is from genome assembly GCF_042853465.1 of Simiduia litorea. Taxonomy (GTDB): domain Bacteria; phylum Pseudomonadota; class Gammaproteobacteria; order Pseudomonadales; family Cellvibrionaceae; genus Simiduia; species Simiduia litorea. The sequence goes on from NZ_AP031497.1 coordinate 1,934,377, forward strand.
TTTCGACTGCGCACCTGTGAAGACTCAGTGTTTTCAAATCGCTCGCGGCCGTGCTTGCAATACCAAATTCAGCGTTGCTCGGGGCCGTGTGTTGATTTAATTAGCCCAGAAGATTACGCCGCCGATCTGTTGCACGCACAGCAATTTTTGCGCGGTAAAAGCTCAGAGTTAATTGGCGTTCTTGCCGATCAGATGGAGCAAGCTTCTACGCAATTACATTTTGAGCGCGCAGCCTTGTTGCGCGACCAAATAACCTCACTTCGTAAAGTTCAGTCGGAGTCCCCGGTCGACAATCAAATCGGGGATGTGGATGTAATCGGCATCGCGTCAGATGGGGCTCAGCTGTGTGTGCATTTTTTATTCGTCCGTCAAGGCCGCATTCAGGGTAGTAAAAGTTATTTTGTTAAATACCACTTGCAGGAAACTGAGCAAGAGTTGTTGTTGTCTTTTGTATCGCAATGGTATTTAACGGGTGGCGATAGAGATTATCCACGCGAAATAATCTTACCAGCTGCTATTGATGATGCCGATTTGTTGGCAACAGCCATTTCGGGCGCGGCGCAAAAAAATGTACGGCTGGTCTGGCAAGTGCGTTCCTATCGAGAGCAGTGGCAGAGCTTGGCGCAGTCAGCGGCACGACAAAATCTGGCTTCGCACCTTGCCACTAAGTCTTCGCTGTTACAGCGTTTCGAAACCTTGCAAGAGGTATTGCAGCTGGAGGCGTTACCAGAGCGTTTGGAGTGCTTTGATATCAGTCACAGTAGCGGTGAAAAAACCGTCGCCTCTTGTGTCGTGTTCAATCGAGAAGGCGCCCTTAAGTCGGATTACCGGCGTTTCAATATTGACGGCATTACCGCTGGTGATGATTACGCGGCTATGGCGCAGGCGCTAAGTCGGCGTTACTCGCGCGTGCAGGCCGAGGCTGGGCGTCTGCCTGATCTGTTAATTGTCGATGGTGGTAAAGGTCAGCTCAGTATCGCCAAGAAGGTGATGGCCGAGCTTGGCTTGCCCGAGGTTAAGCTCTTGGGTGTGGCTAAAGGCACAACCCGTAAGGCGGGATTTGAAACGCTAATAGACGGCGATCGTGAATTTGTTTTGGATGGCCAAAATAGCGCACTGCATTTAATTCAATCTATTCGCGACGAGGCTCACCGTTTTGCTGTTACAGGCCATAAGCAACGGCGGGATAAAGCCCGACGAGTATCAAAGTTAGAAGAAATTGAGGGCGTAGGCCCTAGTCGGCGACGTGAGCTGTTGCGCTATTTTGGTGGTTTTCAGGAAATTGCGGCTGCATCGGCCGCTGATTTGGAAAAAGTGCCGGGTATTAGCAAAAAATTAGCCGATCATATTTACACTGCACTGCATTGACGGTAACTTGCCCGATTGCAAAATTGAAGTAAAAGTAGCCCCTATGAATTTGGCCAACCAACTAACACTGGCACGTATTGCGTTAATTCCGCTGTTTGTGGTGATATTTTATTTGCCCTACAAATGGAGTTATCCCGTTGCTGCCATCATATTCGCCGTGGCCGCTGCCACTGATTGGCTCGATGGCTATATTGCAAGGCGATTTGAGCAGGCGACGGAGTTTGGGGCTTTTTTAGACCCTGTGGCGGATAAGCTCATGGTGGCTGTCGCGCTCGTGCTTCTTGTGGGCGCGCATGACAGCGCCTTGCTGTCTATTGCATCGGCGGTAATCATTGGCAGGGAAATTGTCATCTCCGCTCTTAGGGAGTGGATGGCGGAGCTTGGCAAGCGCTCGAGTGTGGCGGTTTCCTATATTGGCAAGATCAAAACCGCTGCGCAGATGTTGGCTATCGTATTATTGCTTGCGATAGAGCCGACAGCCCATCCAGTAATGTTGGTGGCTGGTTACTTTTTGCTCTATGTGGCTGCCGGTCTGACACTTTGGTCAATGTTTATCTATTTGAAGGCAGCCTGGCCATTAATGAAGTCAAAAAGAGCTGCCTAAGTACTTGACACCGTTGACTTGCCCCCTAGAATAGCGCGCTCTTCTGTGCCCTTGGGTATTTATCGAATAACCAGTTTTATTCGAGCTAAGTGTCAGAAAATATTGCATTTTTTAGTAGTGCTCGGCTACAATGCCGGCCCTTGGCGCGATAGCAAAGCGGTTATGCCACGGATTGCAAATCCGTTGAGCCCGGTTCGACTCCGGGTCGCGCCTCCACTTTCGTTAACGGTGTTAAACCGCTAACAAAACTGTCGACAACGACAGCACCTTACAGGCTGATGACTTTCATCACCTGACTCGATGCCCGAGTGGTGAAATTGGTATACACAAGGGATTTAAAATCCCTCGACCTCACGGTCATGCCGGTTCAAGTCCGGCCTCGGGCACCATTTTATGTCGATCTCATTCCGCAGAAGCAACTAGATAAGCGCTCAAATTCCCCCGGGGACTTGAACCGGACCGGTTCACTAAATGCGATTAGCATTTAGTACAAGGAGCGATAGCGACGCAGCCCGTAGGGCGTTAATAGCCCTTAGGCTATTAGCGTTAACCCGGCCTCGGGCACCATTTTATTTCGATCTCATTCCGCAGAAGCAACTAGATAAGCGCTCAAATTCCCCCGGGGACTTGAACCGGACCGGTTCACTGCTAATCGTTTGGAACGATTTTGGCAGCTACGCTGGCCGGAGGCCGAAGTGTATGGATGCACGCAGTCAAATGCGATTAGCATTTAGTACAAGGAGCGATAGCGACGACAAATCGTAAGGATAACGATTTGAGCAACGATGTTGGCCGAAGGCCGAGCGACAGGGAGGTCGCGAGCTCACCCCGTAGGGCGTTAATAGCCCTTAGGCTATTAGCGTTAACCCGGCCTCGGGCACCATTCTATGTCGATCTCATTCCGCAGAAGCAACTAGATAAGCGCTCAAATTCCTCCGGGGACTTGAACCGGACCGGTTCACTGGTAATCGTTTAGAGCGATTTTGGCAGCTAAGCTCTGCAAGCGCGGCTTCGTGTACCGCTCCACTTTTAACAGGAGGCCTGGCTATTTCTTCGCTGGAAGTGGTAATGGGCTAGCAGTTATGCCAGCCAAACACGTAATCTCAGCTGGGAATGCGTTGCCTTAGGTAGTTAAGGGTTCTGTCATTTCGAGCCATGTAAGACCTCAATGTGCATCAGTTGCATTGGTTTCTTTTGAGTGCTTCTGCTTACTCGAGATTGATTGAGTGAATATAAGCTTCCGTAATTAAAATCAATCCAATTTTTACGCTGAAGCTAGTCATTAGCTTTTTTCACAAACTCAGACTTCAACATCATTGGGCCTATCTTATCGACACGACAATCGATGTTGTGATCGCCGTCGACAATTCTATTGATTTTAACTTTGGTGCCAATTTTGATAACCATTGAGCTGGATTTGACTTTGAGATCCTTGATGAGGGTGGCATTATCTCCCTCAAATAAATCGTTGCCGTTAGCGTCTTTAACGCTCGCTCGCTGCTCGTCGGTGGCGTCAGCGTTTTTTGACCATTCGTGCGCGCACTCTGGGCAAATCAACAGTGCGCCGTCTTCATAGGTGTATTCAGATTGGCATTTTGGGCAAGGTGGCAATGACATGCTTATTTCTCGTTGTGGGGCTTGATGGTGTGATGATCGGCAGTGGGCTGTGTCGCTAAGACTATCCGACGCCAAGCGACATGAATGCACGTGACATCGATATTCATTCGCTGAAATTCTAAGGCTCGGTATTATAAGTCCCCTGTGGTCACCGTCAAACAAAGTAATGACTGAGGTGGTTGGTTCAGCCTGGTTAAAGAAATATATGATAGGTGCAATTTTTAGCGGTTGTTTAGAGGTCATTGCATGAAATTTGTAGAATTAATGCCAGTGTCTGCATTTCAAGACGCGATTGGCGCTATGTCGAGTCGGGAAAAGCTCGTTGTTTGCGGATCAATGGAGGATATGCAGTATATTGAAGAAGGTTTAACGCAGGCGACGGAGTCTGCCGACGCAATTATTACTCGCGCTTCACAGCTAGATATTGATACTTGGTTCGGAGCTCGCCGTGTTGATATCGAAATGGACGTTGAGGAAAGTGCTGTTGGATTAATGGATAGAGTAGGCAATTGGCCGAGCGATGTTGTGGATCAGCCAGGCTTCTCACTCGCCCACGACATGATGAGCGGTCAACTTCATACCCAGTTGATGGGGGCGAAGCTGCAAGTAGATCAGTCTTGGCAGATTCCGGCGCATTTTCATTTTGGTGGGTGGAACGAGTGCCCAGCTCCAGATGTACAGTGCGCGATTTGGCGTTATTGGCAAGCCAAGTATGGCGCGCATATTGTGGCTGTTAGTAATGATGTGATTGAAGCTTATGTTGAGCGGCCGCCTCAAACGGAGGCTGAGGCTATGGCGCTAGCTTGGCAGCAGTACTGTTATTGTAGCGATATTGTGGACCAAGGTGTCGAGACTGTCGCTAATTTGGCGGCCACTTTGTTAAATCACTCGGTGTGGTTTTTTTGGTGGGATTAAGCTGAGTTGCTCATCCTGATATTACCTTCATCGCTTGGTTTCTAATGATTTTTTAGGGAGCTTCTTGTTCAGGATTGAACCAAATATTTGGTGCGTTAAGTATCTGTTGTTTGTGGCTTTCTTCTAAAAATAAAATTTTACGGTGTTTAAAATTTGCTTTTTTTATTTCATCGCTAAAGTGATGGTCGAAAATTGATTTTAGATCCCCGTTTTTTGTCATCATTTCTAATCCCGCTTGTATGCGCTTCGCAATTCTCGGATGGCGGGGTGATACATAAGTATAGGTTGGCGTGGGGATGTAGAGCATTAGATGTGGCTCGACGGTCAGGTGTGGCATGGTGGTAGCCCTTTGACTAACCTCGTTGAATATTTCGTGGGCGCCTCGCAACATAAAGTCAAAGCGCTTATTTTCCAGCATGACAAAAAGTCCCTCGTAGCTGCCACCACTAACGATAGTGAAGTTGTAATTTTCCAAGTAGCTCTTGGTGCTCCAATCGTATTGTGCGCCCATCTTGAGTGCTTTTAGTTCTTCTAAGGTAGTTATATTTGCGAACCGATCAATATTATCTTGGTGGATGAGTAAAAGACGGTAATTTAAGATGCCACGTCGTATGGGGATTAGTATGGGAAGTGTTAAGTCTCGCCACGAAGGGTCATCGGGCGCGAAATAGACGTTTATGAGCTGACCTTCCTGAATTTCAAGTAGGGCACGTTTTCGGTTCATGCTGGGGCCATTCAAGTTAACTTGGTAGGGGCCGTATTCCGATGTGGTGAGTTCCAGTGCGCGATAAAGTACTGCGTTCTTGTATTCGCCGCGAGTATCTTGTGATGACTGGGGTGTGGGCAGGGTAATAATGTCCATGCCAAATGCCGTCTGGCCAGCCATCAGGAGCAGTAATAGTGTCCGGCTAAATGACATGCAACCTCTTAAATCTAGCGCGATTGGTAAAAGGCTAGATATTTCCATGAGTTAGAATTGGCCATGCCTGAGAGTATAGACTGATTCTAAAGCCATATAACTGGTATAGTTTGCGTTTTCTAATATCTCTTCGTGAAATGGGGCTTATACCAATGAAGCTTCTTGACGTTAATGAAGGGCCTGGGTGTTTATTCTTTTCCCTATTTTTTGGAGGGTTTTATGTCTGAAAAAATGCTGGTTATCACGGGTGGTAGCAGAGGTATTGGGCGTGCGGCCATTGCGCGCTTTCAAGCTGAAGGTTTTAGTGTAATAAACCTATCGCGAACACCAATTGGGCTTGCCGGTGTTGCGCAAATCACTGTGGATATGAGTGATGCTAACTGGGCCATTCAAGGAGCAGGAAAGCTTCATGATGCTGTGGTTAAACGTATGCCTTCTGGTCAGGGGCGTATTGTTGTTGTCCACAATGCTGGTTTGTTAGAAAAAGATTCTGTTTGTACTGTGGCGGCGGAGAGCTTCGCGAAAGTGATGCAGGTTAACGTCATTGCACCCGCTCAGCTCAACCAAATATTATTACCCATTATGACGCCTGGCTCGGCGATTGTTTACGTGGGGTCTACCTTAAGTGAAAAAGCTGTTGCCAATAGCTGTAGTTATGTCACGTCTAAGCATGCGTTGGTCGGCTTGATGCGTGCAACCTGCCAAGACTTGGTTGGGAGCGGTATTCACACGAATTGTGTTTGCCCAGGATTTACCGATACAGAAATGTTGCGGGCACATGTAGGTGGGGACCAGGCAGTTCTTGATAGTATTGCCAGCGGTGTAACGTTTAATAGACTAATACAGCCGCAAGAAATGGCCGACGCTATTTATGTTGCAGCAACTCAGGCGGTGTTTAATGGCGCAGTTATGCACGCCAATTTAGGTCAAATTGAGCGCTAGCGTTGCGTTTGCGCAACGCGTTTCCTAGTGATAACGCGCTATAGCGGTATTTCGTCTGCTACGCGTAGGTACTGTCGCAAATAATGTACGGCAAGATAGAAGGGCAATGTGTCCAAGAGCGCAACTGTCATTTTAAATAAATAATTGCTGCCCATTAGCACCAGTAATTGATTTAAGGTGATGGCGCCGGCTATAAACGCCGCGCCGAAGGTGACGCTGATTACCATGAAGGAATCTACGCCTTGGCTGATCAGGGTGGAAAAGTTATTGCGCAGCCAAAGGTGCTTGCCTTTTGTTACCCGCTTCCAGAAGTGGAATAGCTGTACGTCGCAATATTGTGCAGCGAGGTAAGCTAGCATGGATGCGAAGACCGCGCCCGAGGTGCAGGCGAAAATGAGTTGGAATAATTCTACTGACCCCGAAATCACTTCACCGCTCGGTAAAATAACGTCTTGTGATAAATTCAATACTTGCCAAGGCGGCAGAGAATCGGGCGCTACAGAGGGTAGGCTACTCGCTAGCCAAAGTGTGCCAATCACGAAGCCATTCATGACAAGGCCAACAGTTACCATAAAATTTGCCCGCTGTTTACCATAAATTTCACTCACGATATCGGTGCATAAAAAAGTGAGTGGATAGGGTAGTACGCCTATCGCTAGGGCTAGCGGACCTAGTTCTATGAATCGAGTGATGCCAATGACATTGAGTAACGTCATGGCACAGAGGAAGAAGCCAGTTAGTAGTAAAAAAACTTTTTCTCGGCGCCAATTCAGTGCCGAAGGCGAAAGTGTATCTGTATCCATAGCCGTCATTTTATGGTTGATCCTGTTGCCACGCGCAGGAGCCCCATTGCCCGGGCCCTGAAGACACTTTCATTTCAACGCTGGCTAGGTCATGGCGTTCAACAAAGTCGTCATCGTGTAAAAACCGGTCTAGCAAATAAGCCGCAAACGCTTCCACCGTGGTGTTAGGAACGGGCAGTAGTTTGCAGTCTGTGCGTAAGAACACCAAGGTTTCGCCGTTCATGCTGGCCTCGTGGTGATGTTCCGTTGTCACTATCTTTAAATAAGGGGAATGTGCCGGCAGTAGGGTGTATTCATCGAGTTCATCGCACAATGCACGTATTTTGTCTTTGAGGATTTTGTAGCTAAAAGCTAGGCCGTTGCGATTGGCTGGAGAGCTAATACTTAAGGACACGCGAAAATTATGACCGTGCAATCGCTCTCTTTCAGTCGCAGAGAAAATCGTGAAGTGGGCGGCAGAAAACTTCATGTCTTCTTTGTTGACTTCTATGGTGGTCAGGCTGCTCATTCAATGGTCCGTCGCTGGTTAAATCCCGCCTGGGCAGGGCTAAAGAGCGCCCAGTATAGGGTGCCGATGGGGAAAATTGTACCCTGTTCCTTTGCTGATGCTATGTAGAGGAGTATGCTGACCACTTACGTACAAAGGAGACGATTGGATGATGCCCGTAGTCCTCAAAAAACTGAGTATCAATGTTGTAACTTTCTCACTTTTACTTACCTGCCTGCTTGCCTTTGCTCAAGATGAACCCTACGCGCAATCTAATGAATTGGGTGCTGTAGCGTCGGTGCACCCGCTAGCGACACAGGCCGGTATGGATGCTCTGGCAAATGGCGGAAATGCCGTTGATGCTGCGATTGCCACAGCCCTTACCTTAGGCGTTGTTGATGGTCACAATTCAGGCATAGGTGGCGGTGCCTTTGTCTTGATTCGCACGGCGAAAGGCGAGCTGTTGGCCATCGATGGTCGCGAAACGGCGCCAATGGCTGCGCACCGCGACATGTATGTGGTCGACGGAGTGGCCGATACCCAGTTAAGTCAAACCGGTGCTTTAGCGGCTGGTGTACCAGGCTCAATTGCCGCTTATGAAATTGCCATCGCTAAAGCTGGGGCTAAACCTTATGCCGATGTGCTTTTACCGGCAGCCAAACTGGCTGAGGAAGGGTTCGCTATCGATAAAATATTTGCTGATCGTTTGGCGCGCTCTGCACCTCGACTAGCGCAATTTCCCGGCAGTGCTGCCGTGTTGCTCGATGCGCAGGGCAATGCTTGGCCACGAGGGCATCAATTGGTGCAGAAAGATTTAGCCGAAACCCTTAAGGCGATTGCACGCGATGGCAGCGCTTATTTTTACAAGGGTGATTACGCTAAAGCCGTTGGCGATTGGATGGCAAAAAATGGTGGCTTGCTGACGGCAAAAGATTTTCACAATTACGTGGCACTAGAAAGGCAGCCATTGGTTACGCAGTATCGCGGTTATTCTTTGGTCGGATTTCCGCCGCCAAGTTCTGGCGGTGTGCACACAGCACAAATTTTAACCATGTTGGAGCGTTTTGATTTAGGCGCAATGAAAGACGGTGACCGCTATCATGTGATTGGTGATGCGATGAAATTAGCCTTTGCCGATAGGGCGCATTGGTTGGGCGATCCAGCGTTTACCAAGGTACCAAAAGGTTTAGTAAAGGCCGATTATCTCAAAAAGCAATCGGCGCGGATTGACCTCGATCACGCTATTGAGGTATCGGGTCCAGGTACGCCTGCGGATGTGGACATTGATTTATTTGCCAAACACACAACACACATTGCCGCTGCTGATAAATTGGGCAATTGGGTTGCCATTACCACCACGGTAAACACGGACTTTGGTTCTAAGGTGATAGTGCCAGGTACTGGCGTGATACTGAATAATCAGATGGATGACTTTTCGGTGCAGCCTGGGGTTCCCAATATTTATGGGCTTGTTGGTACCGAGGCCAACAGTGTTCAGCCTGGTAAAAGACCGCTGTCGAGTATGACACCGACGTTAATATTAAAGGGTGACAAGCCTGTTATGACCGTCGGTGCAGCAGGTGGGCCAACCATTATTACGCAAGTTGTACAGGCGATAATCAATCATTTGGATTTGGGCTTATCGTTAAATGATGCGCTTGGAAAAAGCCGCATCCATCAACAATGGCGCCCAGACATGCTATTCGTTGAGTCAAATTTACCGGCGGGCATTCGGCAATCGTTAGTGGTAAGGGGGCATAAGCTCAAGGAAATGCCACCCTATGGTTCTACCCAGGCAATCGCGCTGGTTGATGGAAAATTAATTGCTGTGGCAGAGCCTAGATTAAAAATTCGTAATGCCGAGTGAATGTAACGCTAGCTATTGCAGTTGTAGCCAGTAGCGCGGGTCGCCTAAGGGGGTTTCCTTGGGTAGATCCGGATTGAGTAGCTTGAAAACCCGTCGTTCACTCAGCTTCGCGCGCTTTACCACATCCACTATGCTCGGATGGTTTAAAAATAGTTTATCGAAACTGCCATCATTGATCATCGCTTCTAAGCCGCGTTCAATTCGATTGGCTAAATCGAAATTGCGTTGGTTGACAAAAAAATACATGGGCGCGGGGTAGGAGAGTAATAAATATTTTTCCACCGCTAGGCCTTCGTTCGGGTGCGCGTCAATTTCGGCCCAGGCTTCGTTAACACCTCTGGGAAAGTAATTAAATCGCCCACCCTTCAGCATATTAAACAGCAACTCATAGTGTGGTGAGGTAAAAACAATTAGTCCATTGGCGCGTAGTATGTCTGTATCGGGCCAGTGGCTGCCTTGCCCGGCCACGAGCCGAGCAAGGTCGTTAAGAGTTAACACATTTTCGAAAATGTATTGCTGATTTTCGCGAATTAAGAATACCCGCTGACCCAATAAGCCTTTCAATATCGGGACTCGGATAGGCCTGATGGTTGCCTCTCTATCTTTCGAGGTCATGGTCCAGATAAGGTCTATATTTGACCCATCGCGCAGCTCGGCAATTAGCCTTGCCTGAGTATAATCTTCGGTAATCGGCTCAAGCTGGATAATTTCGCTAGCCTGTTTGCTATGTTCAAGCGCAAGCCGTAGTAGTTCGACGACATAGCTGGTGTGCCCGGAGTTACTAATTTCGCTTTTGGGAATTCGAATGGTGATCGTTTTTTTGGCCAGCAGTGGTGCTGATGGGTATGGGGTTACGGCTGCAACTGCAACTGCAACAATAGGGCCTGAAAGCAAAGATCCGATAACAACGAGAACAAGGCTTAGCAGCAAGCGAGTGATGCGTTGTATCGCCAGTTTCACGGATAAATAGCCTCTCTGTGCACATTGTGATAAACCGTTGGCTTGAGCCTAAGTCTAGCATTTCATTAGTGCAAGGGAGGGTGCATAGAGGTTTTCTGTCTGTCCACCTCGTTTTGTGTCGAAACTTACCGCCTGCAGGCGACGGGCTATAATTGTCCCATCAGTTGCCGCCAAGCGAGGTCGCGCATTATTTCTTCCGAGCCGCCACCGATCGCGTTTACCCTAACTTCACGGTAGATACGCTCAATGCGGTTGCCGCGAATGAACCCCGCGCCGCCGAGTATTTGCAGCGCCTCGCGTGCACAAAATTCGAGGGTTTGCGTTGCCTGAACCTTCAACAGCGCCATGTCCGCGGGTTTACTAATGCCTTGTTTTACCGCCCAAGCGGCATTGTCTAAATAGCCTTGTGTGGCATTAATTTGGCGCAACATTTCGGCAAATTTATGCCCGATGACTTGGTGCTTAATCAAGGGCTTGCCGAAGGTTTTGCGCTCTTTGGCCCAAGCCCATGCGTCCTCGAAACAAATGCGTGCAAACTCGAGAGCGCTGGCCGTTAAGCCGAGCCGCTCATGATTAAAGTTGTGGACGATGGGGAGGAACCCCTGATTTTCTTCTCCGATGCGATGGCTTAGGGGTACCTCGACGTTATCGAAATACAGTGTGGCGGTATCTGAACACCACCAGCCTTGTTTTTTGTCGAGCGACGTTCGGCTGACGCCGGCTAAATTGGCGTCTATCAACAGTAGGGATATACCGCCAAAGCCTTCGTCACCGGTGCGCACGGCCGTGGTGAACCAATTGGCGCGCATGCCACCGGTAATAAAGGTTTTACTACCATTAACGCGGTATATCTCGCCGTCCCGTTTAGCTGTGGTTTGCAACCTTGCCACATCCGAGCCTCCACTCGGCTCAGTAATGGCCAAACTAATATGTTTTTCGCCCTTCAACACGCTGGGAATTAAGCTTTGTTTAAGTTGTTCTGAGCCATAGTGGAGTAGGGGCGGCAAGCCAATGCCGTGCACCATTAGAGTGGCGTAAACGCCGCCTGCACCACAGGCGGCGAGCTCTTCAGCGGCGATGATCATGTGATAGATGTCGGTGCCCTCGCTGACGCCGCCATAAACTTCCGGAAAACCCAGCTGTAGTAATCCGATGTCGGCAGCTTGTTGCCAAAGCGTTAGAGGAATTTCGCCGGCCTCTTCCCATTGCTCTACAAAAGGTGTTATGTGTTGGGTAACGAATTTGCGTAATTCGGCACGCCAGTGGTGGTGGCTTTCATTGAGATGAGGTGAGGCTAAGCGAATTTGATCTCGCATTTAGTTGGTCTCGCTGTCTGTGGGTTGCACGGTTGCGAGTTGAGCGCCTTGTTTAACTTGCTCACCCTGTATACAGGCAAAGCTAACGATACCTGATTGCTGCGCCTTGATGGGCATCTCCATTTTCATGGCTTCTAAAATCAATAAAGTATCGCCGGCTTCGACGTGAGTTCCCTCATCAACGAGCAGTGTTACCACCATGCCGTCCATGGGGGCAGAGCAATTTTCGTCGGTATTGCTTGTTAAGGTGCCAGCAAGTGGGTCGACTGATTTTACGGTGAAAGGGTTGCCGTTAAGTTGTAATTCAACGTGCACAGTGCTTTTTTCCTGATGTTTCCAATAGTGTGCGATGAGTTTTTTATTATTGATGTGAAAAATAAGGCGTTCATCCGTTAGATCGATGTTACTGATCTCAAATTTTTCTGGCTGCGCTTCCGCTGAGTCAATATCAACGGTAAGTTTGCCAATTTTCCATTGTCTCGCATCCACTCGACTGCCATACACATTATCGTTAATGAGCCAGTGTTTTGGTTGCGGTTGGCTAAGGTGAGACAGGGCGAGATAACTTGGCCGGTTGTGAAGGCTTGCGAGTAGTTCGAGGATATTGGCAGCGATCAGTGCTTGGTTAAGGCTTAGTTGTTGTGAGTATTCGCCCAAGCCATGTTGGCTAAGAAAACCAGTATGTACTTGTTCTTCTTTAAAGGCTGGGTGGTCGACGATGCTTCGTAGGTAGCCAAGGTTGTGGCCAACGCCAAGCAGTGTGGTGTTATCAATTTGATTGATTAATCGGGCCACCGCTTGTTCGCGTGTTTCACCCCACGCAATAATTTTTGCCAACATCGGGTCATACCAATTAGTCACGGAGTAGCCGTCAAACAGCATATGATCGACACGGGTATGGGGCAATAATTGACTGGCCCATCTTTGTACCTTGCCTGTTTGCGGCAAAAAATTCTGAGTTGGGTTTTCCGCGTATAGACGCACCTCTATGGCGTGGCCATGAGGCATTAAGTCCGCTTGTTTTTTCGGTAGCGGTTTGCCTTCCGCCACGGCAATTTGCCAAGCGACTAGGTCGACGCCAAAGACTTCTTCGGTAACCGGGTGTTCTACTTGCAAGCGAGTGTTCATTTCTAAGAAGTAAAAACGACCATCGGCATCTACTAAAAATTCAACGGTGCCAGCGCCAACGTAATTGCAGGATTGAGCGGCCAGCAGCGCTGCCTCGCCTAAAGCCGTGCGTATAGTTGTATCAAGGCAAGGCGCTGGGGCTTCTTCGACAACTTTTTGATGGCGGCGCTGGATGGAACAATCGCGTTCGCCAAGGTAGACCGCGTTGCCCAGCTGATCGGAAAATATTTGCACTTCTACGTGGCGCGGCTTGGTTAGTGCTCGCTCGAGCAATAAGTCGCCATTGCCGAAGGCGTTTTGCGCTTCGCTGCGAGCGCTATTAATGGCAGCACTTAGTTGGTCTTCGCTTGTTACCAGCCGCATGCCGCGACCACCACCGCCGGCGGCGGCTTTCACCATAATGGGAAAGCCCATGTCTGTGGCGTGTTGGATTAAATAATCGTGCTCTTGATTATCGCCACTGTAACCGGGCAACGTTGGAACACCGGCCGCAACCATGGCGCTTTTTGCTTGGCGTTTATCGCCCATGAGTGCTATTGCTTCGGGTGAGGGTCCAATAAAAATAATATTGTGCCGAGCTAAGGCTTGGGCGAAGGCAGCATTTTCCGATAGGAAGCCATAGCCTGGGTGAACGGCGTCTGCTTTGGTTTGCGTTGCGGCCTCAACTAACATCGCAATGCTTAAATAGGATTGTGTAGCCGCTGCCGGGCCAATGCAGTGGCTCTCATCTGCCTGTTGAACATGCAAGGCGTTTTTGTCTGCCTCGCTGTACACCGCGATGGTTGTTATGCCTAGATTCCGCGCGGTTCGAATGATTCGACAAGCAATTTCTCCGCGATTGGCGATGAGTAAACGATTGATGTTTTTAATGGTCACGTTAGTTCTCAGTGCTTGTGTGGTATTGCCCAAACGGGGTGACGTTTTTCCATGAAGGCGCGCGTGCCTTCGGGGCCGTCACCTCGTGTGACTGCAAAGTTAAATGCGTCTGCGGCTTCTGTTAGTTGCTGCTCAAGTTCGGCATCTTTGGATAAGCTCAGGCGCGATAGTTCAATCAATAAACGTTTCGTGCTACGTATCGCTTTGGGGGAGCAGGTTTGAATAGCGTTGAGTTCGGTTTGTAATAGGTGCAGTAGCGCCTCACTATCGTCAGCTATTTGATCGACTAAGCCCAGCGCGTGCGCTTCAGGTGCAAGTAATTTTCTAGCGGTTAATGCCAGACGGCGGGTTTGGCTCAAGCCAATGCGTTCAGCGACAAAAGGCGCGATTTGTGCTGGCGGTAAGCCCAGAGACGCTTCAGGCATGGCGAGTTTACTAGAACTACTACACAGACTGATGTCGGCAACGGCGGCAAAACCCAATCCGCCGCCCATAACGGTGCCTTCGAGTAATGCAATGGTGGTACAAGGTAAACGAGCAAACTGCACTAACAGTCGGCCGTAACTGAGGTTGAGTTGTTTAAAGGCTTCTGGGTTGCCTTGCTCAAAATCCTGTGCGGCCTTTAGCATATCGCCAAGATCGCCGCCGGCGCAAAAGTGACCGCCTGCGCCTTGAATAACGAGCACTCTTACGTGTTCATTTTGTTGGATGCCTGACATGAAGTCAGTCAGCTCTTCAACCATGGTTTGATTGATTGCGTTGCGAACATGTGGGCGATTGAGTGTGACTCGATAACCAAAAGCCAAGTCGTCTATCAATAATGTCTCGTAATGCCATTCACCAGTCATGATTTATGCCTTCGCTCGTTTTGGTAAAATGCCGATTAACTTGCAAATGATACCGAGCATAATTTCATCGGCGCCGCCGCCGATGGAGGTCAAGCGAAAATCTCGGTATAGACGATTGACAATGGACGACTCCATAAACCCCATGCCACCCCAAAACTGTAAACATTTATCGGGAAGCTCTCGGGACAGACGACCCGCTTTTAATTTGGCCATAGAGGCGAGCAGGGTGGCATCTTGACCGGCTACATAGTTTTCTGTGGCGCGGTAGATAAGCGCTCGTAAGGCCTCGGTTTCCGTTAACATTTCAGCCAAGGTAAAGTGCACGGTTTGATTGTTGATTAATGGCGAACTGAAAGCTTCGCGCTCGCGGGCATAGTCAATGGTGCTGTTAATACACAGCTCGAAGCCTTTGAGGGAAAGTGCTGAGCCAAAAAGTCGCTCTTCTTGAAACTGCAGCATTTGATAGAGAAAACCGGCGCCTTCATCACCAATGCGAAAGCGCTGTGGCACGCGCACGTTATCGAAGAACACCGGTGCGGTATCGGATGAGCGCATGCCCATTTTTTCAAGCTTCGGGCCAACGCTGACACCGGGTGTATTGCGCGGTACGATAATAAGCGATTTGTTACTGTGTGGTTTGTCATCGCTGGTGTTGGCCAACACGCAAAAAAAATCAGCTTGTGTGGCATTGGTAATCCACATTTTACTGCCGTCTATGATGTAGTCGTCGCTGTCTTTCTTTGCCCGGGTTTTGATGTTGGCCACATCTGATCCCGCACCTGGTTCAGAAACAGCAATAGATGCAACGAACTCTCCCGCTATGGCTGGCGCTAGAAACTCCTCACGCAATGTGTCGCTACCGTATTGTGCCAGCGCCGGTGTGGCCATGGAGGTTTGCACGCCGATGGCGAGCGGCACGCCGCCGCAATGGGCGGCGCCTAATTCTTCGGCTAGCAGCATTTCGTAGCTGAAATCTAAACCCATGCCGCCGTAGGCTTCCGGTTTGCTAATGCCTAATAAGCCCAGTGCTGATAATTTTTTTAATAGGTCATGCATGGGAAATAAGCCGGCCTTTTCCCATTCCTCAACATGTGGGTTAATTTCTTCGCTGACAAAACGCTGCACACTGGCGCGCATGGCTTGGTGTTGTTCTGAAAATTGCATGGCTATCCCCTTTATTATTGATGGCTTAAAAGCGTGCTACGCCAAATTTATTGCTAATGGGTTGATATTGATCGGCCGCGTTACAGATGTGCAGCAGTAGCCCGAGAATATCTCTGGTATCGCGTGGATCGATAATCCCGTCATCCCACATGCGTGCGCTGCAGGCGAGGGCAGTGGACGCTTGGTCGACAAATGCTGCCGTGTCTGTTTCTAGCTTGTTGAGCATCTCTGGATCTGCGGTCGCACCAAGTTTCGCTTCGGTCACAATGCGCAAAACTTTGCCGGCTTGCGCCCCCCCCATCACTGATGTACGGCTGTTGGGCCAGGCAAAGATAAAGCGTGGATCAAAGCCGCGTCCGCACATAGCGTAGTTGCCAGCGCCGTAGGAACCGCCGATAACGATGCTGAGTTTTGCCACTGAGGCATTGGCCACGGCTTGAATCATTTTCGAGCCGTGTTTGATAATGCCGGATTGCTCTGCCGCCGTACCCACCATAAAGCCGGTTGTATTGTGTAAAAATAATAACGGGGTGCGGCTTTGTTCGCACAATTGAATAAATTGCGCTGCCTTGTTGGCGCCTTGCGAGGTGATGGGGCCGTTATTGGCAATGATACCGACGTGTTGTCCGTAAATTCGCCCGTGACCGCACAGGGTTTGCTGATCGAATTGGGCTTTGAATTCTAAGAACTCTGATGCATCCGTTAACCGCGCTATGACTTCTCGCGCATCAAAAGGTGTTTTGGTGTTGGCGGGGATGACGCCGAGCATTTCTTCCGGGCTGTATAGTGGGTCCGGCGCGCCATTGCTTTGTAGCAGCTTAGGCCAGTTTAAGTGGCTAACGATGTCGCGTGCGTAGGCAATACCTTGGGCATCATTTTCAGCGAGGTATTCGCCGGTGCCAGTTAAATTGGCGTGAACATCCGTACCGCCCAACGCTTCATCGCTGGCTATTTCGCCAGTGGCGGCTTTTAACAGCGGCGGTCCAGCCAAGTACATGGTGGCTTGGTGTTTAATTAACACCACGTAATCACTTAACCCTGGTTGATAGGCGCCGCCTGCTGTGGCGCTGCCGTGTACCACGGTGATTTGTGGGATGCCTTGAGCCGACATGCGCGCCTGGTTGGCGAAACCACGGCCGCCGGGGGCGAAAATTTCATTGGCGTAGAGTAAGTTGGCGCCGCCACTTTGTGCGAGTGTGACAAATGGCAGTTTATTTTCCATGGCGATTTGCTGCATGCGCAGTGCTTTTTCCATGCCCACCGGTGAGATAGTGCCGCCTTTAACCGCGTAGTTGTCGACTCTAATCATACAGGCGACGCCGTGGATAAATCCGACCCCGCCAATACAGCCACCACCGGCGCCCGAACCATCTTTATCGTCATACATTTTGTAGCCAGCAAGGCTTGATATTTCAATAAAAGGCGAGCCACTGTCGAGCAGTAATGCTAGACGCTCCCGTGGTAATAGCATGCCGCGCTGCGCGTATTTTTCGCGCTTGGCTTCGGCGCTGGTTATAAGTGCGCTTTCAAGCGTTCGAACCGTGTTGAGTTGTTCCGATAAGTGTTCTGCATCGCGCTGAAAATCGGCATGCAAGGGATTCAAATTTGACTTAATGGCAGGCATGATCATCTGTCTCCCGATGAGTCGGCATTTGTGTCACTGTCTCGTAACATAGCGGGTAGCTCGGCCCGATGAAATCCATTGAATGGGCTTTTGTTAACCGCGGCACCCTTAGGTAATGGCCAAATAGCAGCAGCCGAACCCATGGAGGAGCCGCCATCAACGCGCAGTGTTTGGCCATTCATAAAGGCTGCACCGGGGCTTAATAAAAAACAAATCACCGAACTAATTTCCGCTTCGAAGGCTAAACGCTTTAAGGGTACATTTTCTTTCACTCCTTTAATTAAGGATTGAAAGTGGGGGTCGTAGGTATCGAAGCCACTGGATGCTACCCAGCCAGGGGCAACGGCATTGACGCGAACGCCAAAATAGCCCCATTCCCAAGCCGCGGTTTTGGTTAGATTTTCCATGCCGGCGCGCGCTGCGCCCGAGTGACCCATGGCTGGCATGCCATTTAAATTATCGGCGGTGATATTGACGATGGCGCCGCCATTTTTCTGCATGCTCTGTTTATACACTTCGCGCGCCATTAAAAAACCACCCACGAGATTCGAGCGTACGACTGCTTCAAAACCTTTTAGGGAAATCATTTCTAAGGGCGCAGGAAACTGGCCGCCGGCGTTATTGACTAAGCCGTGTATGACGGGGTGTTTTGCCACCATGGCAGTTATGGCCTGCGTTACGGCGGTCTCGTCGCGAATATCAAAACTCATGGATTCTGCATTGCCGCCATCGGATTGGATTTCGGCCAAAACCTTGTCGAGTTTGTCTTGTTTTCTTCCGGTGATAATGACATGCGCACCTAGCGCGGTTAGTTCGTGCGCCGTGCATCGACCAATGCCGCTACCGCCGCCGGTAACAATGATGGTTTGCCCAGAAAAAAGGCCGGGTTTTAAAATTGATTGGTAGGTCTTGGATAAGGTTGACATGAGATGGCCTTAGAGAAAGATTTCACGTGCTTGGCCAGGCGTTGCGATTTTTCGCCCGGCTTGTTCGGCGATATTGACCAGTGCAGAAATCAGTTCGCCATTGTTTGCCGCCCGCTCGCCGCTGGGAAGGTAAAAGGTATCTTCAAGCCCGGTGCGTAAGTGACCGCCTAACTCAGCGGCCTTTTGGTGTACCGGCCAAATGTCTTCGCGACCGATGAGTGTGGTTTGCCAAGGATTGGGACCTGGCAAGTATTTCAGTAATAGGTTAAGCAGCTCCGCGTCGGCGGGCATGCCGGAATCCACTCCCATGACAAAATTGAAACTGGCCCGATCAATCATGCCGACTTTTTGATACATCGCCACTGAGCGAACGATACCCACATCGAAACATTCAAATTCTGGTCGAGTATTGGTTTGCTTCATGACAGCCAACAACTCATCAATTTTGGCCACGGTGTTTTCGAATAGCATCGGTGGCCAGGCCCAAGTGCCGTCTCGTTTGACTTTCAGGTAGTTGAGGCTGCCGGCGTTACAGGCTGCTATTTCTGGCCGGCAGGTTTCTAGGCAGGCAATAGGTCCGGTTTGATCCCGGCCGATGGTGCCTGTGGAGAAGTTCATGATGACGCCTGGGCAGGCGGCGCGTATGGCCTCGGTTATTTCCGCTGCCACCTCTGGCTCCCAGCTCGGTAGATGGCCACAGTTGGGCGCTTGGCTTCGAAAGTGTACGTGCATAACACTGGCGCCAGCGTCAAACGCTTGGCGAGCGGCATCGGCCATTTGGCGCGCTGTGACTGGAACTGGGTGCTGGGTGGGGTTGGTGAGTACACCAGTTAGTGCGCAGGTTACAACGGCGATATCGGCGTGAGTCATGGGGTCTGTCCCTTTTCAATGGTGCAATTGTCGGCCAAGGTTTGCGCCTCGTTAGGCGTTGTTGACCAAACATTTATCAAACCATACCAAGCAAGCGCTTGGTTGACAATATCTTAGTGTTGCTGTGTAGTGCTTTTCTGACATTATTTTTACCAAGTCCCAAGCTGTTCGAGCTAGGGCTACAGGATGTTGATAGGAGTCTAGGTGAATCAGCGCGTTTTGAAAGATGAGGCGTCCGCAAAGGGCAAGGTGCTGCGCGCCGCTGCCGTACTATTTCGCGAAAAAGGTTTCGCGCGCACGACGGTTCGCGATATTGCAGCAGAAGTTGGTATTTTATCCGGTAGTTTGTTCCATCACTTTCCCAATAAAGAGTCAATTTTGGCGCAGCTCATGGAGGAGCTTATTTTGGGGGTCGAGGAGGAAATGGATGAGCAATCCCTTGGTGTGACAGATAACAAAAGGCGCTTAGCTGTTTTGGTGGCTTGCGAATTGAGCGCAATTCACGCTCAGACAGGGACAGGCTTTAGCATACTCATGACCGAGTGGCGTTCGCTGGGCAAAACCAATCAAGCCCATATTTTGAGTTTGCGCAATCGTTATGAACAGCGCTGGCTAGACTGCTTGAGCGCATTAAAGGCCGATGGACTGATGCCCATTGAGCCGACTTTAGCGCGTCATTTTATTCGCGGCGCGGCGATGGAAACCTGGCATTGGTACAACCCGAAGGGCGCCATGGGGTTGAATCGTTTAGCGGAGCAACTGGTGAGTTTGGTGAGCCGCTAGCGGTTGGGCTTCGGTCAGCGTGTGACCGCCATCTGGGCTCCTAAACATAGCGCTTGTTCTACGGGGTGGTTAGTCTATATTGTGGCAACAATAACAAAGTTGAATAAGGGCCCTTTATGGAACTTTGGGCAAGTTTTCCGCCGCTGACCTTAGCTTTATTGGCGCTTATTGCGCTACTGTCTGTTTACTTTGTTGGCCCCGGCTACAACAGCCACAGTGCCACACAATCACCCGCCATTCTCACCAGTATGGGTATTTTTGGTACCTTTCTTGGTGTTGCGCTCGGCTTGCTCGAATTCGATACCGTTAATATCAGCGCTAGCGTGCCGCAACTGATCGATGGCTTAAAAACTGCTTTTTGGACCTCCATCGCCGGTTTACTGGGCGCCCTCGGTGTGAAGATGCGACATTTATTCGCACTTATGGGGCAGCGTCGAAAGCAAGAGACCTACCACACGGCGACAGTAACAGACCTAGCAAACTTGCTGACCGATATTCACCAAAGCCTTACCGACGTAGATGCTAAAGGTTTGCGCGCGGAGATCGTTGCTTTGAAACAATCCGAAGCGGATGGATTAAAGGCAATGCATCAACAGCTCAAGCTTTATCAAACCGAAATGGCCGAGGCGAATGCGAGAGCCTTGGTGACAGCGCTTGAAAAGGTTATGCGCGATTTTAACGCCGAGATTAATACCCAGTACGGCGAAAACTTCCGCGAGTTAAATGCGGCGGTTGGCAAGATGTTGTTGTGGCAGGAGAATTATAAGCGCGAATTGGAGGAGCTTTTAGCGGGACAAAGTGCCAATGGCAAATTGTTGGATAAAGCGGCCGAAGCTTATCGAGAAATGGTTGGCCACGCCGATGTGTTTAACCAGGTATCACAATCTTTGGGGCAAATGCTCGCCGGAACCAAGGCGCAGTCGGAGCAGATGGCAAGTTATTTAGAGCATCTTGCTAATGTCTCGGAGCGCGCCGCGCAAGGGTTACCGGATTTGGGGGCGCGCATCGATAGCCTCACCACAGAGCTTTCAACCTCGGTCAGCCGCAATCAGCGCCAGATCAGCGAGGCTTTATCGCAGTCTTTAAACGGTTTAACCCATAGTTCACAGCAGGTGCACGAAAGTTTGGCGGTATTGGCACAAAATGCCGATGCTCGAATGGCTGAGCACTTGGCAAAAATTCAAAAAGGACTGGAGGAGGAGTTGGTGTCAGCATTGAAAACCTTTGGTTATCAAATGACGTCGCTATCGGAAAAGTTTGTTAACGATTATGCGCCGTTAACCGAAAGGTTGCGGCAACTTATACTCTTGGCAGAAAAATTAGGCCCACAAGATGCTAAACCCCAACAGCGAGCTCGAGTCACCGCCGAGTAATGCCGTCGAGCAAGAAGAGCACTGGGTCTCCGTCAGTGATTTGATGGGCGGGCTGATGATGGTGTTTTTGTTGATCTCGGTTATTTATATGGTGCAGTTAGAAATTGAATCGCGGAAAATTAAAGATGTCGCGATTTTATACGATCGTTTACGGACTCAGCTCTATCAAGATTTACTGGCTGAGTTTGGCGATGACTTACCCCGTTGGGGCGCTGAGTTAGACCCAGACTTAAGCCTGCGATTTTTAAATACAGAATTGTTGTTTGAGCGCGGTGAGTCTGAATTAAATCCGGCTTTCTCCGATATTCTGGCCGATTTTTTTCCGCGCTACGTCGCAATATTAACACGCGATAAATACCGCAACGATATTTTAGAGGTACGCATCGAAGGCCACACCTCCAGCGACTGGGGGCGGGATGTCGGCCAAGAAGACGCCTATATACGCAACATGGCCTTGTCGCAGGAGCGCACACGTGCAGCATTGGGTTTTGTCTTGGCGCTACCCAGTGTTGTGCCGGAAAGGACTTGGCTGGTGTCGCATTTAACAGCGAATGGATTATCTTCGTCTAAGTTAATTTTAGACGCCAGTGGTGTAGAGGATGGCGCGCGATCACGCCGGGTGGAGTTTAAAGTTCGAACCGATGCCGATGGGCGCATCGCCACAATTTTGCAGGACGTGCATTAGTGGATTTCCCAGACTTTGGTCAGTTTGAACCTTTTTTGACCTTGCGCCGTAAAATGGGCGCTCAGCGGTTGGGGAGTTTTGAATTCTTTGATCCGAAGGTGCATTTAACCGCACAAGAGCGGCTTGTGCTTTTGCGCCAGGGTATCTTGTTGCCCGTGGTGGCGCTCAGAAAATTAAACGATGCCACCATTGCATTTAAAAACGCACGGGTACTGGTTTGGCCAGAGTCCGATGCCATCACGACAACCTATCATTTGAGTTGGTGTGATCAGTTTCCGGCTGCGACGCACTTGCGAGCGGGCGTACAAGTAGGGCGCCTGGCGAACGCACGGGTCTGTCAGGCCTGTTTAGATTTGTTGCAATACGAGGGTCACAATTCGCACCGGCATCGCCACGATGCCTATTACGAAAAGGTGCGTGCTGAGTTCGATGTGCGCGCATTTTTCGCCCGTTATCCGCATTACCCAGTGAAATAGAGCAGGACTCGCTATTGGATGGAGGCTTCACGCTGTGCCATTTGGGCTTCATAAAAAGCCGCAATGTCTTCGATTTGACTCCTTTGTGCTGTGCGCCTGTCTTTACGGGTGCGGCGTTTGCGGTGATAGAGGTCTAGATCTAGGTTTGCGCATCGATCTAGCTCAACTCGACGGTTCCCCTTGCGGCGTTCAACAAAGAGCGCAGGCTTGGGGTATGTGGTAGCTGACATTGTTGGGCCTTTGGATATTATGAATATTGTTCCGGGTCCCTCAGTGCCAAAGCGTGCGAATGTCCATTCGGTGGCGGCTTATATCCTATCGTGTTTTAGGTGCCAGTCTAGTACTTAGGTCTCACTTTGGGAGCGTAATTGCTCGCCTGCGCCTGCCGTTTGATCGGTATAATGGGCTTTTTCTCAAGGCGGCTTCCCTATGCGAAAACAGGACATCATTGTCGGCTTACTCACTGAGGCGCTCGCACCGCTGCATTTGTCAGTGGAAAACGAAAGTCATATGCACAACGTGCCACCTGGCTCGGAATCGCATTTCAAGGTGCAAATAGTCTCAGCGGCTTTCAGCGGTAAGCGAATGGTCCAGCAACACCAGCTGGTCTATGTCGCTATGGGCGATATGATGGCAGAAATTCATGCCTTAGCACTGCATACCTTGGCTCCCGACCAATGGCACGGCCAAGCAGCCGGGGCTTCGCCGAATTGTTTGGGTGGCAGTAAGGCGTCTTAACGAGTTATTGGGTGAGTTAGGTGGTTGTGCGGTTTTTGTTCAATCACTACAATGCCGCCTGTTTTTATTGTCGGGTATTGCTTGCATGTCTGTTGTTGTCTGCGCTTTGTATAAATTTGTCTCTCTACCTGATTTTAAGGCGCGGCGTGAGCCGCTCTATGATGAGATGGAGCGCCTTGGAGTGAAAGGCACCTTGTTACTTGCGGCCGAAGGTATAAACGGCACGGTTGCGGGTACGCGCGAGTCAATCGATGGCTTGCTGAGCTATCTAATGGCGCAGTCACCGTTTGCCACGCTCGATTACAAAGAGTCATTTGAGCAGGAAATGCCTTTTTACCGCACCAAGGTCAAGTTAAAGAAAGAGATCGTTACCATGGGTATTGAGGGTATTGATCCCTTGCGTGTGGTGGGTTCTTATGTGGAGCCAGAAGCTTGGAATGCGTTGATTAGCGATCCTGAGGTGACTCTCGTCGATACACGCAATTACTATGAGTACCAAGTGGGAAGCTTTAAAGGCGCGCTGGACCCCAATACGGAAAGCTTCCGCGACTTCCCCGAATACGTGAAAAGCCACCTAGATCCGGCGAAAAATAAAAAAGTGGCGATGTTTTGTACCGGTGGTATCCGTTGTGAAAAGTCTACGGCGCTGCTGAAAGAGCAGGGGTTTGAAGAGGTTTACCATCTCAAAGGCGGTATTTTGAATTATCTAGAGAAGGTGCCGGCTGAGGAAAGTCTTTGGCAGGGGGAGTGCTACGTTTTTGACAATCGTGTCACGGTTAACCACGCGTTGGAGAAAGGTACCTATGATCTCTGTCATGGCTGCCGTCATCCGATCACGGAAGCTGATAAGTTGTCGCCTTTGTTTGAGCAGGGTATCAGTTGTGCGCGATGTCACGACCTATTAACGCCAGAGCAGCGTTTGCGCTTCGAGGAGCGTCAGCGCCAGATTGATCTGGCGAAGCTACGCAACGAAGTTCATATAGGCCGTGCGCCCACGGAGCGTCAACGAAAGTCTCAGCAGCGCACTAAGCAAGAGTAGGGTTTCCGCGCTGAAATACGTGCGCCAACCTATCGCTGCAGCAGTTAGAAGCGATGGTCATCGGCTCCTGCTCGAATGGGAGGGCTAAATAGGCGGCATTATTTGGCTAGACTCTGGTTGGGGCTGAGATCTACCGCACGTAAACTTAGTCTAACGTCTAGTACCCTAGCGGGTAACAAATATGATCTAATGCTCAACTTTGCAGAGCTCGATGGGCGTTTCATTTTCCGATAGGTAGTAGGGGGCGCTGGTAAGTTGCCCAATATTTGTGAAAAGGTAGATGTTTTAATGGACTTTAACGAGTGGACACTGGCTCCTGACGGACGTTCAGCCAGTCATAGTTGTGGTTTTACCTTGTCAGTTGAGGGCAACCCTCGCGATCCTCAGGGCGTAAACCCAGGGCGTTTCCCCCCTCATTTGAGCGTGATAGACCAAGCGCGCTTATTGCGCCATGGCGTTGAAGCCATTGCCAAGGGCGCTCAGCGTCCTGCTAGCGTAAAGCCCAAGCCGCAGGCTGGCGTGAAGCCCGCGCCTGATCGACCGGTCTTATCGATTAAAAGAAATAATACCGATACAGAAACGCCAGCTTAAGCTGGCGTTTTTACTTCACTTGTCTGTGTTAGCGCGACGTGATCATGTGGCCCTTTAGCAGCAACATGTTTTTGTGGTTGTCCACTAAGGTAAACAGCGTATTAAACTTGGTTTGAGCAATATGGGTATCATCGGCACTGCCGGGGGCCGCTAGGGTCCCTTGGTTGGCATAGGTTACGCCCTTCATCAGCGAATCTAGCTCAGAAGTGACGCCATCAATAGCGTCAAAGATACCGTTGGTGGTCTTGTCATCTTTGAATACGCGGCCTTTGCCCGTGGCTGCGATGTAGTTGTCGCACTCGGTTAGCCAGTCTTTGCGCTGCTCCAAAAAGTTTTTCGTGTTGCGCATGCCACGCTTACGGGTCGTGTCTAAATGCGCCTCGGTATAGCTCTGCAGGCTTTTCATTGTGCTGGTCATGAATTCGCCGCTAATACCGTCGCAGTACTTCCACGTTAAGTACTTAGGGAATTCTGTACCTAGCTTTTTTTCAGCCGCTTCTTTTTTACACATTTCATCACAGGCAAAAGCCCCCTGTGTCAGGCAAAGACTTAGAAGTCCGAAGGTTAAAATGAGTTTTTTCATGATTAGCCGCCATCTTTATTATTCTTTCGCGTTATTTCCGCGCTACATATTGTGTATACGTCAAGTATAAGGGCTTGTCAATGGGTTGTTTTGTGACCAATGCGTCAACCTTTGTGTGAGCTGGTACCGTTTAGGGTTGCGACTAAGGGCTTAATTGGCGTTCAAGTACCAGCTGAGTTCTAACTGGTACTTGAGTTTAATGGAGTCATAGTTACACAGCGTCAGATTTCTCGCCACCCAGCGCTTCAGCGAGCTGGGGCAGGAAGGCGCGTAGGCTCAGTAGCATGAGGTTGAATTCGCTGTCGATAAGGGCCTGTGAGTCAGCGCCACTGTCTTGAGCTTCTTGCTTCAAGTCGTCGCCAAAATTAAGGCGTTTCACATGCCCCTCCTGAGTCAGCACGAAATTTAGCTGTTCTTGCCATTGCAGGGCCAGCTGTACTACTTGTTTACCAGCGGTGATATGGCTTTGGATTTCTTCGCACAGTAGATCGTGGCGGCGGCATTTGAAAATTGCGCCATCGTCGCCCGATTCTCTCAATTCGCATTCGGCACCTAGGGTCCAGCCCTCTGGCATGGCCTCGCCATTGACCCACTGGGTCATGAGCACGGCGGGCGACAAATTGTATTGGGTCAAACTTAGGGGCAGGCTGCCCACAGATTGACGGAGCAGGGATATTAGCTCCTCTGCGCGCGTTGGGCTGGCAGCGTCGACAATGATGACGCCAGCTTTCACATCGATGAGCGCGTGGGTACGACGACTTTTGCGCAGTGCTTTCGGCATGCACTCAAACAAAATCTCTTCTTTTAATTGGTCTTTTTCTTTGCGGTAGACGCGGCGTTCTTCTGCGGCCTCTATTAGTGCAGCTTTTTCTTCAACCATCTCCCTGATAACGGCGGCAGGAATAACTTTTTCTTCCTTTCTTAGCGTAATCAGAGCTGCTTGTTGGGCTACTAAGGTGAGTTCCTCGCTGAGTTTGCCTAAAGGCGGCACCCAACCCAGTTTGAACAACTCCTGTTGCGAGCAGGGAGTAAATGCCTGTTCCTCGAGTGTTTTAGATAGCGTAGACAAATCGAGGCTGAATCCATCGTTGATACGATAGATTTGTAAATTTTTAAACCACATGGTGACTGTTCCGGTTACATCAAATGCAAAGTGGGGGATTTAGTGATGGCAACGCCAAAAATATAACAAAGGGTACAAAGCGCAGCGAGCCAGCTGATCAGCTGCGAAGACCTCGCTTGGGCAAACCTGAAGGCGATTAAACCAAGCCCAATGTAAATTAGTAAAGCAGTGATTTTTGCCAAGAGCCACGGGTGGTGCAGCGGGTTCCACTGGTAGCTAACGACGAGTGCTATTGCTGACCCAAGTAGCAGTGTGTCGTTAATATGGGGCAATATTTTAGTCAGCTTGGCTTGGAATAGCGGCGAACTTCTTAACAGCCAAATGCCTCTAAGCACAAAGCCGATGAGTGACAATAGTGCAAATGTTGCGTGTAGATGTTTTAAAACTAGCATGTGTTAAGCCTTCAGCGCTTTTTTTATGAGTGATTCTATGTGAGGTTCGAAGGTCAGGGATAAAGCCGTCTGCTGGCCTGATTCAGACATCTTTCGCCAGGTCTTGCGGATGATGCTGATTAGTTTTTCTTCCGAATGTTTGCTAGCGAAATCGGCTAGATAAAACTCGAGAAACACCAAGCAGGCGACATCTTCGAGTATTTGAGTGTTCGGGTTGGATTTTAAGTTTTCTTTTTTTAACAGCGCGGCCACTTCCTCAATCAGATCTGCATCGAGCTTGTGATCGGTCAAGATATCTGTGGTGATTTGGGCGTGATGTTTGGCAAGGTCAGTGCGCCACCGGTGATACCCTGGTCTATCCATTGGGTAGTCGCTGCGCGCGAGGTGCCAGCGTTCAATGTGTTGCGCTCGAGTGGCAATCACAAGGGCGGCGGTTGGCGTGTCGCAAAAGGTCTTCAGGCGTTCGCTCATGCGCAAGCCGTATAATTCTGCAGCACCTAGGGTTTTCGAAAAGTGCTCGACCTGTTGGGGGTCTTTGCTATTGCGGAAATCAATGGCGGCTAAAATGCTGGTTAATACTTCAGGATTCAATGGCTATGCTCAATGGCTAGAGGAGGCGCTGGCTTTTAATAGATTAAGATCTTTCACGTCTATCTCTTTTTTATCAACCTCAATAACGCCGAGTTTTTGTAAACGGCTAAAAACGCGGCTAACCGTTTCGACGGTTAAGCCTAGGAAGCTTCCGATGTCGGCGCGCGACATGGAGAGGCGAAAGCGGGTGCCGGATAGCTGACGGCGTTGATGGCGCGAGGAAATACTCAATAGCAAAGAGGCGACGCGTTCCTCCGCGGTGTTTTTGCTCAGTAAGGTAACCAATTGTTGCTCGTGGGTGATTTCTCGACTCATGAGCTGAAAGAAATGATTTTGTAGCGTGGGCAGCTTAAGACTGAGTTCGGTCATTTGGCTAAAGGGAATTTCACATACCGCGCTGGTTTCTAGGGCAATGGCTGAGTTGGTGTGTTTGCTATGGCCAATACCATCTAGGCCCATGACTTCACCGGGCAAAAAGAACCCGGTTATTTGCTCTTCGCCGGTATCGCTTAAGGTCAGCGACTTGATACTGCCAGAGCGCACGGCGTACACCGAGGAAAACACTTCGCCGGCGCGAAACAGATAGTCACCTTTTTGCAGTGGTCGCCCGCGCTTGACGATACTGTCAATTTTCTCAATATCGTCGATGTGCACGCTAATGGGTAAGCAAATGGAACTTAACCGGCATTCGCCACAGGATACGGCTGTGTTGTGTGGGCAAGTGGCATGTTGTGCTGAAGACATAACGGGGAGCCAAGGTAATAAGAGGTCGCCTGTGATTATAACGGCGACCTCTTCATTTCGATACCCACTAAGGGTAAGTTGTTGGCGGTTTTGTCGGAGCCAGTTGGCGTCTAGATTTGGGTCGAATCAACTGGGGAAGCTGAATTGCGCTGACTCCCTCAATCCGCCAGCGGGCCAGCGTTGGGTAATGGTTTTACGGCGGGTGTAAAAGCGCACGGCATCGGGTCCGTAGGCGCTGAGGTCGCCGAATAAGGAGCGCTTCCAGCCGCCAAAGCTGTGGAATGCCATGGGTACAGGTAACGGAATATTAATGCCCACCATGCCGACTTGAATATGGTCGCTGAAGTAGCGTGCTGCTTCGCCGTCGCGGGTAAAAATACAGGTGCCGTTGCCGTACTCGTGAGCATTGATGATATCCATGGCCTCTTGCATTGATTTGGCTCTGACGACGCAGAGCACGGGGCCAAATATTTCGTCGGTATAAATGCTCATGTCGGTACTGACTTTGTCGAACAGGCAGGGCCCGAGGAAATAGCCATTTTCATGGCCTGAGACGAGGAGGCCACGACCATCGACAACCAATTCTGCACCTGCGGCAACGCCGGCATCCACATAGCCTTTGACCTTATTGCGGTGCGCACCGGTGATCAACGGCCCCATGTCATTGTTGTTATCGGTGCCGGCTCCGGTTTTGATGTTTGCCATGGCGACTTTAAGACCTTGCACCAGCTGATCGGCACAGGCATCGCCAACGGCAACGGCGACAGAAATCGCCATGCAGCGCTCGCCACAGGAGCCGTAGGCGGCACCAATCAATGAGCTGATAACATTATCCATGTCGGCATCGGGCATGACGATGGCGTGATTTTTAGCGCCGCCGAGGGCCTGCACGCGCTTGCCATGGCGCGTGCCTTCGCTGTAGACATATTCGGCGATAGGGGTTGAGCCGACAAAACTCACGGCTTGGATGCGTGGGTCGGTGAGCAAGGTGTCGACCGCCTCTTTGTCGCCATTGACCAGGTTGAGCACGCCCTTTGGTAAACCCGCTTCTTGGGCTAACTCGACGATGCGTTTGACTGAGCTTGGGTCGCGCTCAGAGGGCTTAAGTACCACGGTATTGCCGCACACAACAGCCATGGGCCACATCCAGAGTGGGACCATCGCGGGGAAGTTAAAGGGCGTAATGGCGGCCACAACGCCTAAGGGTTGAAATTCACTCCAGGAATCAATTGCGGGGCCGGCGTTCTTGCTGTGTTCGCCTTTTAATAATTCAGGAGCCGCAGTGGCGTACTCGACATTCTCGATACCGCGCTGCAATTCACCGAGCGCGTCGTTTAGTACTTTGCCGTGTTCAGCAGTGATAAGCGAGCAAATCTCTTCAGCATGGGCCTCGAGAAGCGCCTTAAATTTGTACATGACCCGAGCGCGTTTTAAGGGCGGTGTGTTGCGCCATCCTGGAAAGGCTGCCTGTGCAGCTTCGATGGCGAGCTCGACTGTGGCTTTATCGGCCAGCTCTACCTCGTAGCTTGAGCTGCCCGTGGCTGGATTGTAAATGGCTTGGCGACGGCTGCCGCCGCTCACGGCTTCGCCGTTAATGATGTGTCCAATGCTGGTCATGGTTTGCGCGTCCTTAACTCAAATTCAAAGTGTGTGTTGATACCGGCTTATTTTTCGCTAAGGCTATCGGACAGGGCGCTGATAAGCGTGTCGATTTCCTGTTTTTCGGTGATAAAGGGCAGGCCCAGCTGAAGGGTGTCGCCACCGTAGCGCACGTAGAAACCTTTGTCCCACATCCGCATGGCGACTTCGTAAGGTCGTTTCGCTGGCTCGCCAGGGTAAGGTGCCAAGGTGAGCGCACCGGCAAAGCCATAATTTCGAATGCCGGCCACGTGGGGCTTGCCTTGCAGTTGGTGTAACTGGGTTTCGAAGTAGGGTGCAAGATTCGCTACCCGCGCTACTAACTGGTCTTTAACTAACAGATCGAGTGCAGCAATGCCGGCGGCGCAGGCGAGTGGATGGGCTGAATAAGTGTAGCCGTGCGGGAATTCCAACAAATAGTCGGGGCCACCAGCATCCATAAAGGTTTGATAAATCTCGGCTTTAGCCACTACCGCGCCCATGGGCACTGCGCCGTTCGTCAGTTGCTTGGCAATATTTAGTATGTCTGGTGTGACGCCGAAGGCCTCGGCGCCAGTCATGGCGCCGCAGCGGCCAAAGGCGGTAATAACCTCGTCGAAAATAAGCAGAATGTTGTGCTGGTCGCAAATTTCTCGCAGCCGCTGCAGATAGCCAACTGGCGGAATAATGACCCCAGCCGAGCCAGCAAACGGCTCGACAATAACGGCGGCAATATTTGAGGCATCGTGCAGTGCAATTAGCTCGAGTAGATCATCGGCCAGCTCCGCACCTTTTTCAGGCATGCCTTTTTGAAAGGGTTGGTCTTTCAATAGGGTGTGGGGCAGGTGATCACTGGCTATTAGATCGCCAAACAGGGCTCTATTGGCGCCAATACCACCGACGCTGATGCCACCGTAGTTGACTCCGTGGTAGCCCTTGGCGCGACCGATAAGGCGGGTTTTGCTGGGCATGCCTTTTTTGCGCCAATAGGCTCTGGCCATTTTTAGCGACGTATCGGCGCTCTCAGAGCCAGAGCCAGTGAAGAAAACGTAATCTAAGCTGGCCGGCATGAGGTCGACAATTTTGTTCGCTAGCTCGAAGGATAGCTCGTGGCCGAATTGGAAGGCAGGGCTGTAATCTAAGGTTTTTGCCTGCTTGGCGATAGCGTCGCTGATCTCGCTGCGGCAATGGCCAAGCCCGCAGGTCCATAGGCCCGAGAGGCCATCAAAGATCGTGCGACCGCGATCATCTTTGAAATACGCGCCCTCAGCGCTGGCGATCATGCGCGGGTTCTGTTTAAAGGATCGGTTCGCAGAAAAGGGCATCCAATGAGCATCTAGATGATTACGCATGATCAATTACTCTGGCTGAATAGGGAATGGCGCTACTCTAGCGATGTTGTTATGTTGTATAAATATCAATGTATCGTAATAAAGTGTGCTATTTATGAAACAAAAGGCGTGGTTGGGTCAGCTCAGCGACCCGGATTTGCGGTTGTTGCGAGTGTTTAAAGTAGTGGTAGAGAGTGGCGGTATTTCGGCGGCTGAGCTGGAGCTCAATATTGGTCGCTCAACTATTAGCCGTCATGTTAAGGACTTGGAGTTGCGCTTGGGTTTATCCCTGTGTCGACGCGGGCGCAGTGGCTTTGCGCTAACGGCAGAGGGGCGCCAAGTATACCAATCGGCGCTTCGGTTGATGGGCTCGCTGGATGAGTTTCGCGGTGATGTAAATGACCTTCGGCGGCGCTTAACGGGTAATTTAACCTTGGCGCTGTTTGATAAAATGGCCACTAACCCCAAGTGCCGGCTACACCAAGCCATTGCTTTGTTTGCCGAGCAAGCGCCTGATGTCAGTATTGAAATGTTTGTAGAGCCGCTCAACGAAATTGAGCGCGGCGTTATCGAAGGGCGCTTTCAGTGTGGTGTTATCCCGAGCCATCGAACCTCGGCGAGTTTGTCTTATCGGCCCTTGTTTGATGAGTCCATGTATCTTTATTGTGGCAATTTACATCCGCTGTTTGGTCAGGCGAATGCGCTAATTGACGAGGCGAGCTTGCTGCAGTGCCAGTACGCTGGGTTAGGCTACCATTCACCCAATATGGAGCAAGCGCGAGCGCTGGGGTTGACTCGCGCGGCCACCGCTTACGATCAAGAGGCCATTGTGCATTTGTTGTTGTCGGGCGTTTTTATTGGTTACTTACCAGATCATTACGCGCGCGCTTTGGTGGAGGACGGGCGGCTGGCTAAATTGAATCATCCGAAGTTTAGTTATATGTGTGAATTTGAAGCGATATGGCGCACGTCACCTAAACCCTCGCGCTTGTTGGATTTATTTTTAACTTGTTTGGCGAAAGTGCACGAATAGCGCACATAAAAAAATCCCGGCGTTTCTGGGGGAGAGCGCCGGGCCAAGACCATTAGGAGTGAAACATAAAGGATAAAATCCTAGAAACCAGCTATTCGCATAGCTACCGGTTTCACATTGCACGTTGGGGATTGCGTCACCGGTATGTCTAAGTATCGTTTACCTTTGGTGTTTCGCCAGTACGTTTTTTCGGCTTATTAAACAAATTTGGACTAGTGGGTGACGTCTAATGGTTGAAATGGACATATTCATGCAAATTGACTTATAAGCCTTACCAAAGTTAGATCAAAATACCTATTTATCAGTTTGTTATTTGTTAGCGCCTGGCGGTTAAGGCGGTGCTTAATTCAGTAACTTACTCAAAGCATCAGCTGCTTGACCGAGGCGTTTTGCGGTTTTAGATCTGATAACGCTGTTGTGGGGTTTCGCGGTTAAACTGTCGAGTTCAGTGGTGGCGAGACGGAAATCGCTGCAGATAATTTCGTAGGTTAAGTTGTGGTCTTGTACGCTGAGTTTGTTTAGCTCGGACATCTCTTGGTGTATGGCGTTAATCAAGTTGTAGAAGTGGTCTTTACCTTCAAGGCTTGATGCTTCCCAGTAGGCGTCATCTAAGCAACCAAGTAGTTCTTCCAAGGTTACGATGGCGTCTGAAATACACATGGTGGTCATACACAGCTCCTATATACCCAAATGGTGACTTATTTGAGTATAGGAGCCATTAGCGTAATTGCTGTGATTAACGCGGTTCTATTGGCCGTATAAGACCTTCTTGCATGGTGGATGCTACTAACTTGCCATCTAGATTGTAGATCAGCCCTCGGTTAAGGCCGCGCGCGCCGCCGGCCCACGGGCTATCGGTGCTGTAGAGCAGCCAATCATCGACCCTAAAATCGGCGTGAAACCACATGGCATGATCGATACTCGCCGGCATAAGTTTGGCAGACATGATGGAGGTTGGGTGCGGCAGTGTGGAGGTTGCCATCAGGCCGATATCACTCGCGTAGGCGAGGGCGGCGCAGTGCAGAATGGGGTCGTTGGGTAGGCCTGACACAGCACGCATCCAAAACTGGCTATAGGGCGGCAGCGCCTGATCGGAAAAATACATTTCTGGGCTGGCCGAACGCAACTCGAAGAACATGCCGTGAGCATCGGGTGTTTCGATCTTGGCGCCTGGGACCGACTCTTTAAAGCTAGTATTTTGCAGCTGTTCAGGGCTGGGCGGTGTCGTGTCGAGTGATATTTGGTGGCTAAAGCCCGGTTCTTCAATGTGGAATGAGCAGGCCATGTTAAAGATGGCGCGGCCTTTTTGGCGAGCGACAACGCGGCGTGTGGTGAAACTGCCGCCATCGCGAATCGGATCTACATCGTAAATTACCGGTATATCGCTCACCCCAGGGCGCATAAAGTAGGCGTGCAATGAGTGCGGTCGTCGATTTTCCACGGTGCGGGCCGCTGCCATTAGGGCTTGACCTAATACCTGTCCGCCAAACAGGTGGTTGCGGTGATTTTCTTGATGTTGGCGGGACCGGAATAGGTTCAGGTCGAGCTGTTCAATATCGAGAATGTTCAACAGAGGGTTAGTCATAAGTGGGGCAACTCTTCAGAATGGGTTTTGCGAATAGTGGGAATTGCGTCCAAGCTTAGAAACTTGGAGACTTATGCATTACTATTAGTCACAGTTATTGACCGAGAGTGTGAAGCATGGATAAAGCCCGCGAGAAAGTCCAGAAGTTCCGCCAGCGAGAGCAGCGCATCTTAGATGCAGCGCTAGCGCTGTTGCTTGAACATGGCGAAGAAAAGGTCACGGTCGAGCAAATTGCTGAAACAGTCGATATTGGCAAGGGTACTATCTATAAGCACTTCACCTCCAAAGTTGAAATTTATATGCGCTTGTTGTTCGACTACGAGCAGCGCTTGGCGGAGCGTTTAAAAGAGAGTTTTAAACTGGCTGAGAGTGGTGATTTCGCTGCTACGGCTAGAATCTATTTTGAAAGCCGTATTGCAGACCCGCAACGCGATCGGTTATTTCAGCGCCTTGAAGAAAAAATTATCTCTTTGAACATGGCGCCCGATGCCATTGTTCAGCTGCATGCTATTCGCAACTCGACCCAAGATACATTGAATGTGATGTTCGAGCGTCGAATTGAGGAGGGGCGATTGAAAAAGGTGCCGCCATATTTCTATTATGCTGCTTATTGGGCCTTAACACAGGGCGCGGTAGAGCTTTACCACTCGCGTTCTTTTAGGCCTTTAGTTGACGATATGGATGGATTAATGAACTTCATTAAAGATATGGGGGTGCACATGGGCAACCTCGATCCACAGCGCAACAAATCTTAACGGCACGGAGATTGCTGTACACCTTTACTCGTGGTTTTATTTTAGGTGTGTCCGTGAACAAGTCGATTCAAACCTTTCTATTGGTGGGCCTGCTCAATCTTTGTGTAGGCTGCACGTTTAACCACACGGTAACCAATACCCAAGCCGTGCTCTCGGATTTACAGCTCGTGTCTAGGCCGCAGGTAAACGGCGGTAGAGATTGGGTGGTGCCGCGCCACAGTCACTGGTTAGTTGCCGTAACCGCCAGTGCGCCAGACGCTGAAAGTGATTACCAAATGTCCCGTGCTTTGGCTGCCGCTCTGCGGCAAGAGTTTGCCGTAGTTTCGCTCACCACCGAGCGCTTGGATGTGTCGTCGGCGTTAAAAAATGCTAGATCTAACGGTGCCAACTTCATGGTGTACCCCAAATACCTATACCAAGGTGATGGCGCCTTTAGCGTTGAAGAGTGGCGGGCTGGGGAACCAGACCAGCCTTTTGGCCGCGATAGAGTTGGTGTTCAGTTGGTTATTTACGATGTGATCAGTGCCAAAATGATCGATAGTGTAAATATTACTAATCAAGAGAGCTGGCTACCGAGTATTAGCTCCGAACCCGATGCTATGTTTACCGAAGGCTTTGAAAAATTTGCCCAAGGTTACGTCTATAAACGGGCAGAGCGACCTAAATAGCGATATGCTTGGGCTCAATCTTTGTTAATGGCCATGGCATGAGTATTGAGTCAATCGAAAAGCAAATGCAGGCCAGCGCTAAAATTCCGCCTGTACACAAGTGGACCCCTGCGCTGTCTGGTGATATCGATATTAGAGTTGCGCGCGATGGTCGCTGGTATCACGATGGTGATTTGATCAAACGCGAAAAATTAGTGCAGCTTTTCGCCTCAATTTTATGGCGCGAAAACGACGAGTATTTCTTGGTTACGCCGGTAGAAAAGTGGCGTATCAAGGTCGATGAAGAGCCGCTTTTGGTTGTTGCCGCGGAGCGACAAGGCGAGGGCAGCGGCGCACAGATTCATTTTGCCTCCTCTACGGGGGATAGTTTCCTGTTGGATCAACAACATCGGTTATTTGTCGATGTAAACGAGGCGGGTGAACCCAGGCCGGTGGTTAGGGTGCGCTATGAGCTAGATGCGTTAATTCATCGAAATGTTTATTACCAATTGGTCGAATGGGCGGAGCAGTCGATTGACGGTGTATACGGCGTTTGGAGTGCAGGTGAGTTTTTCCCGTTGTCTTAGTCAGCTAAACAGAGGTAATAAAAAAGGGATTCAATGAATCCCTTTTTTATTTAGCAGTTACATGTTGGGATAATTGGGGCCGCCTGTGCCTTCTGGTGCCACCCACGTGATGTTTTGTGCGGGGTCTTTGATATCGCAAGTTTTACAGTGCACACAGTTTTGGGCATTGATTTGGAAGCGTTTGCTACCGTCTGCGTTATCAATCACCTCGTAAACACCGGCTGGGCAGTAGCGTTGTGCCGGCTCGTCAAATTTCGCCAAATTCACCTGAATGGGAATGTCCTTATCTTTTAGCTGCAAGTGACAAGGTTGATCTTCTTCGTGGTTGGTATTGGATAAAAATACCGATGAAAGTTTATCAAAGCTCAATTTGCCATCGGGCTTAGGGTAGGCAATTTTTGGGCAATCAGCGGCTGGCTTCAGTTGCGCATAATCGGGCGTTGGATCGGATAAGGTCCAAGGCAGTTTACCGTTAAAGATGTTGATATCGATGAAGGCATAAGCCGAGCCGAGCAGGTTGCCCCACTTGTGCTGGGCTGGGCCAAAGTTGCGCTGGGCGTGCAGTTCCTTCCAGGCCCAAGAGGCCTTATAGGCAGCCGCGTAGCTGGTTAAATCGTCACTTTGACGATTGTTGGCCAAGGCTTCTGCAATCACTTCGGCGCCGACCATGCCCGACTTCATGGCCGTGTGGGTGCCTTTAATTTTGGCGAAATTCAAAGTGCCGGCATTGTCGCCAACTAACAGGCCACCGGGAAATGACATTTTAGGTTGTGATTGCAAGCCGCCTTTTACGATAGCGCGGGCGCCGTAAGAAACCCGCGAGCCGCCGGTCAAGTATTTTGCGATGACGGGGTGGTGCTTATAGCGCTGGAACTCATCGAAAGGGCTAACGTGCGGGTTGCTATAGGATAGGTCAGTGATTAACCCCACCACAACTTGGTTATCTTCGATGTGGTAAAGAAAGCTGCCGCCGGCCGAACCGCTTTCTGATAGCGGCCAGCCTGCGGTGTGAACCACGAGGCCTTGTTGGTGCTGTTCGGCAGGAATGGTCCACAGCTCTTTAATGCCGAGGCCGTAGTGCTGCGGCTCTTTGCCTTCGTCTAATTTGAATTTGGCGATGAGCTGTTTGCCCAGTTGGCCGCGACAACCCTCTGAGAAAACCGTGTATTTAGCGTGTAATTCCATGCCCAGCATGTAGCTATCTTTCTGCTCGCCGCTGGCACTGACGCCCATGTCGCCGGTGGCAATACCTTTAACGCTGCCGTCGTCGTTGTATAAAATTTCCGATGCGGCAAAACCGGGGAAAATTTCCACGCCAAGGGCTTCGGCTTGTTCTGCGAGCCAGCGGCAAAGGTTACCAAGGCTAATAATGTAGTTGCCTTCGTTATGCATGGTTTTAGGAACGAACAAGCCAGGAATTTTTTGGGCTTTTTCGGCGCTCTTAAGCAGGTAAATATCGTCGCCGGTGACCTCTGTGTGCAGTGGCGCGCCTTTTTCTTTCCAGTCGGGAAAGAGTTCATTGAGCGCGGTAGTCTCAAACACGGCGCCCGATAGGATATGCGCACCCACCTCTGAGCCTTTCTCAACAACACACACGCTAACTTCTGGGTTTATTTGACGTAATCGACAGGCGGTCGACAAGCCCGCTGGGCCTGCGCCTACGATGACGACGTCATATTCCATAAATTCTCTTTCCACGGTGCTTTCCTCGTTATGCTGGCTTTGTCCGGTAATCGCTACTGGATGGGTGCTTGCTTAAATCTGCATGGATTATAGTGGCCAATAGGCAATCTAACCAATGCCGTAAATGCTCAAATTAACTGCCAAAATAGGGCGAAACCCTTTGTTTTTGCAGGGCTTTTGAAAAAAAATCTGTGTCGTTGATCCACCTCAGCTAGGCTGTAGTTCGCCGCATCACTCTCGTGTTCGGCTTGCCTTTTAACGGCAAAAACGTCAGTATAGCGGTGTTCTCAAACGCTTGTTCGAATTTATACCGGATAATCGCGAGACAGTAAACTAGGTGAGCATGATATCGCTCATGCTTGTGTTCACATCAGAAGAGCGAATGGAAACTCCATGAAGATTCTTGTAGCTGTAAAACGCGTTGTTGATTACAACGTGAAAGTACGCGCAAAGGCAGACGGTACGGGCGCAGATATCGCCAACGTCAAAATGTCTATCAACCCATTTTGTGAAATTGCTGTTGAAGAAGCGGTACGCCTGAAAGAGAAGGGTGTAGCCACTGAAATCGTTGCGGTTTCAATCGGCGCAAAGCAATCTCAAGAGCAGATCCGCACAGCCTTAGCGCTGGGCGCCGATCGCGGTATTCTGGTTGAAACTGATGCCGAGCTGGAGCCTTTGGCTATTGCTAAGTGCCTAAAAGCCTTGGTTGAAAAAGAAAGCCCCGATCTGGTTATTCTCGGTAAGCAGTCTATCGATGGCGATAACAACCAAACAGGTCAGATGCTTGGCGCTTTAACAGGCATGGGCCAAGGTACTTTCGCGTCAGAAGTGGCTGTTGCCGATGGCAAAGTTAACGTGACCCGCGAAATTGACGGCGGCTTGCAAACAGTTGCGCTGAGCTTGCCAGCTATTGTTACCACAGACTTGCGCTTAAACGAGCCACGCTACGCATCGCTACCCAACATCATGAAGGCAAAGAAGAAGCCGCTAGATGTGGTTAGCCCTGCGGATTTAGGCGTTGATACGGCTGCTCGCGTTAAGCTGCTAAAAGTAACACCACCGGCTGAGCGTAAAGCCGGCATTAAAGTTGCCGACGTGGCTCAGTTGATTGATAAGCTTAAAAATGAGGCGAAGGTGATCTAAATGACTATTTTAGTAATTGCGGAACACGATAACGCCTCCCTAAAGGCGGCGACCTTAAACACCGTGGCGGCGGCTAATGCCATTGGTGGTGATATTCATGTGCTAGTGGCCGGTGTCGGTTGCGCGGCGGTAGGTGAAGCTGCGGCAAAAGTAGCGGGTGTTGCCAAGGTGCTGGTTGCCGATAATGCAGCCTACAGTCACGCGCTGGCCGAAAACCTCGGTTTATTGATTGCCGAGCTGGGTAAAAATTACACCCATATTTTGGCACCAGCGACGACGAATGGTAAGAACGTGCTGCCACGTGCGGCGGCTCTGTTAGATGTACAGGCTATTTCGGATATTACCGGTGTGGTGAGTGCAGACACTTTTGAGCGTCCCATTTATGCCGGTAACGTGATTGCGACCGTACAAAGCTCAGATGCTATCAAGGTGATTACCGTTCGTGGTACAGCTTTTGACGCCGTTGCGTCCGAGGGTGGTTCTGCCGCTGTTGAAGCCGTTGCGGCTGCGCACGATGCAGGCAAGTCGAGCTTTGTTGGCGAAGAGTTGGCAAAGAGCGATCGCCCTGAGTTAACCAGTGCCAAGATTGTTATTTCCGGTGGTCGCGGCATGCAAAATGGCGATAACTTTGAGCTGCTGTACAAAGTAGCCGACAAGTTGGGCGCTGCTGTTGGTGCGTCGCGCGCGGCAGTTGATGCAGGCTTCGTACCTAACGACATGCAGGTTGGTCAGACGGGTAAAATTGTTGCCCCAGATCTTTACGTTGCCGTTGGTATTTCTGGCGCGATTCAGCATCTGGCGGGTATGAAAGACAGTAAAGTGATCGTAGCCATCAATAAAGACGAGGAAGCGCCTATCTTTCAGGTGGCTGACTATGGCTTAGTGGCTGATTTGTTTGATGCCGTGCCTGAGTTAGATAGTAAACTCTGAGTGCGCCTCGATCGTAAAAGCCGGCCCTGTGGCCGGTTTTTTTATGTCTAAAATTTAAGGCCTAGAGCAAATTAAGCGCTCGCTGGGCGCGCGTGAGGGGTATAATGCGGCCTTTTTTATTTGCGCAAATAACCGCCAGAACAGATGAGGTACCGAGTGTCCAATCAGGAATTTGAAATAGGTCAGCGCTGGATCAGTGATACCGAGGCAGAACTTGGGCTCGGCTTGGTGTTAGAGGTCGAAGATCGATTGGTAACGCTAAGCTTCCCTGCAGCCGGTGAGCGGCGAATGTACTCTATCAACAATGCGCCCATAAGCCGCGTGCGTTATCAACGTGGCGATGCAATTCGCTCTGCTGAGGGCCTTAAAATAAAGGTTCAGGAGATTGTTGAAGATGGAAAATTACTGGTTTATATCGGTATGGATGCCAGTGGCAACAGCCATGAGCTTGATGAGATAGATCTCGATTCCTTTGTGCAATTTTCGGCCCCAATGGATCGATTGTTTTCTGGCCAAGTTGACTCCTTAAAGCGCTTTAATTTGCGTTTGCAAACGCTTGAATTTATGCGCGAGCAGCAAACAGCAGCTACCTATGGCTTGCTCGGGGCTCGGGTACAATTATTGCCGCATCAGCTGTATATCGCCAATGAAGTGGGGCGCCGCTATGCACCGAGGGTTTTATTGGCGGACGAGGTTGGCTTAGGTAAAACCATTGAGGCTGGGCTAATTATCCATCAGCAGCTTATTAATGGCCGTGCTAATCGGGTGTTGATTTTAGTGCCCGACACACTAATTCATCAGTGGTTAGTGGAAATGCTGCGGCGCTTTAATTTGCAGTTCAGTTTGTTTACCGAAGATCGCCTGCAAGATTTAGAAGCGGACATTAGCGATGACGAAGATCCTTTCGCTGAATTTAGCGAGGCTGGTGCTGCAGTAAACCCGTTTGATTCTGCCCAGTTGGTGATATGCCCTCTGTCGGTTCTGGCCAATAGTGAGAAGCGTTTGGCGCAAGCGTTAGAGGCGTCTTGGGATTTATTGCTGGTGGATGAAGCGCATCACCTTAAATGGTCTGCACAAGGCGCTAGCTCTGCCTATCTTGCCGTTGAAGCGTTGGCGGCGAAAGCCCT
Organism: Simiduia litorea; assembly: GCF_042853465.1. GTDB lineage: Bacteria > Pseudomonadota > Gammaproteobacteria > Pseudomonadales > Cellvibrionaceae > Simiduia > Simiduia litorea. Next base: position 1,975,167 of record NZ_AP031497.1, read on the forward strand.
GGGTCTGTTATTGCTAACGGCAACGCCGGAGCAATTAGGTGTGGAAAGTCACTTTGCTCGTTTACGCTTGCTGGACCCAGATCGCTATTACGATTTAGCTGTTTTCAAGGAGCAGGAATCCAGTTACTCCCATGTTAACGATTTGGTTCAATCGCTTTTACCGTTAGAAGAAAAGGCAAAAGAATCTGTACCTGATCAGGTGTTGGGTAAGTTGCGTGAGGTCGTGGATGTTGAACTCGTTGACGCCTTAGTAATAAGTGTTGCGGGTGAAGAGCGTGAGCATTTATTACAGCAAATTTTAAATCAACTCTTGGATCGACATGGCACGGGCCGTGTTTTATTTAGAAATACGCGCCAGGGGGTGTCTGGTTTTCCAGGGCGGATTGTTAACCCCGTTGCACTAACCCCAGCTGAAGATTTCTCAGTCACAGGTTTGTACCCAGAACAGTTATTACGCGAGCGGTTCGGCGATGGCTGGACCATGATGGACGCGCGTGTTGAGTGGTTGGTGCAGTGGTTAAAACAACACCGCAAAGAAAAGGTGTTGGTGATTTGTGCGACGGCGCAAACCGCTCTAGATTTAGAGGGGCATTTACGTTTAAGCGAAGGCTTTGCGGTTACTGCCTTTCACGAGGGGTTAACCTTGATTGCGCGTGATAGGGCGGCGGCCTATTTCGCCGATGCGGAAGAGGGCGCGCAGGCCCTTATTTGTTCTGAAATCGGCAGCGAAGGCCGGAATTTTCAATTCGCGAGTCATTTAGTGATGTTTGACTTGCCGACTAATCCAGATTTATTGGAACAGCGAATTGGTCGATTGGATCGTATAGGTCAGCGTCGCGATGTGAATATCTGGGTACCTTATTTTTCTGGTTCGCTGCAAGAAAAGCTATTTCAGTGGTATCACCAAGGGCTGAATGCTTTTGAGCAGGTTTGTCATGTTGGTGCGGCAATTTATGAAGCGCAGGAACAAAGGTTACAGGCGTTTCTTGGCCAGGGTGGTGGCGATTGGGAAGGTTTGCTGACAGAGGCAAAAACGCAAGCCGAACAATTACGGGCTGCGCTTGAGCAAGGGCGCAACCGTTTGTTGGAGCTTAACTCTTGTCGCGAAGATGTTGCTGATGAAGTGATTGAGTCATTGTTTGAGCAGGAAAATAGACTGGCCTTAGAGGACTATATGGGCCAGATTTACGATGCTTATGGGGTCGAACAAGAGGTGCACAGTTCCGTTAGTTTGGTGTTATTGCCGGGCGATCACATGCAGTGTGCTCACTTTCCAGCATTGCCGGCCGATGGTGTGACTGTAACCTATCAGCGTGAAATGGCATTGGCGCGCGAAGACATTGACTTCCTTACCTGGGAGCATCCCATGGTCTCGGGCGCCATGGATATGGTGTTGAGTGGTGGTTTCGGCAATACCGCGGTGGCAACGATTAAGCTCGGGCCAATTAAGCCCGGCACACTTATGCTAGAAGCCGTATTTCTGCTCAATGTTGCAGCGCCGAATCATTTGCAACTATTTCGCTATTTACCGATGACGCCACTGCGCGTACTCGTGGATATCAATGGGCGCGATTTATCTGATGTGCTGTCGGGCGAAAAGTTATTGCCTTTATTGCAAAAGCTGCCGCGTAATACGGCGCAGCAAATAGCTAAGCAAGCGCGTGAAACCATTGCTGAGTTGGTCAAAAAGGCACAGTTAGCGGTCGCACCGCGTCAGGATGCGTTATTGGCCCAAGCACACGAAAATTTAGACACGAAATTGGGCGAGGAAATTAACCGTCTAGTGGCGCTGGCGAAGGTTAACCCAGCAATTCGTCCGTTGGAGATTGAAAAATTGAAGCAGGATAAGCAAGTCTTGAACGAGTATTTGGCATCCGCTTCCCTGAAACTTGACGCGCTACGCGTCATTCTTGCAACTTGAGGTAACGCATGTACGTATTTTCTGTTATGGCAAAAGCGGTTAAGGCTCGAGACGGTGTTTCGGTAGGCCAGCAGGTGCCATTTATTGTTTATATCAACTTTTTAGATTTATTTGGCGCTGAAAATTTGTGCAAAATCTATTTGATGCGTGCGGGTTTCACTGAAGCTGTTATAGAAAACAGAAAGAAGCTCCCCCTTGCAACGGTCACCGATAAGCGGGTGTTAAGTGCCGACAAGGCGTTAAAAGATGCCGTAGAAGCGGGGTATCATATTCAGATGTTTGATGAAGCCTAGCTATGGTTAAATCTAATCGACAGAAAAATACCAGTGATTTACATCTGCAAAATACAGTATTTCGTTGGTCTTTTGTTTCGCCAAAATATTGGTTGTTGTGGCTCTGGTTTGCATTGCTTTGGTTGGTAACTCGGTTGCCTTATGCGTGGATGCGCTGGCTTGCACGTTCGTTTGGTTTGAGTTTGTTTTATGTTGTGCGAAGTCGGAGGCGAGTGGCGCTACGCAATCTAGAGCTGTGCTTTCCTGATTGGAGCGAAGCGAGGCGATTGGCGGTTGTGCGCGAGCACTTTGCCGGTGCGGGTTTGACCCTGTTTGAGAGTGGTTTAGTCTGGTGGAGCGATAAGGATAAGCTTGCTCGCTTGTTTAATGTCGACGATTCCAGTTTGGCGCTGATAAAGAAACTTGAGGGTAAACCGGTTTTGTTTTTTGGTTTGCATAATACCTGTGTTGAAATTGTCTACGCCTACCTCTCTCTATTGCGCCCTTACCATGTGTTGTTTCGAGTTAACAATAATGCGTTTTGGGAGTATATGGCAACACGCTCGCGCTCGCGGTTTGATGTGCGATTAGTGCCGCGTAAACAGGTGGGTGAGTTCCTCGATAATTTACGCCGTGGCAATGCTGGATTGCTGGCGGCCGACCAAGACTTGGGGCGTAAGCGCAGCGTGTTCGTGCCTTTTTTTGGTGTGACAGCGGCAACGGTTACGAGCCTCCATGATTTTTCTGCTCAGACTGGTGCTCAGGTTGTTTTTGCAGAAGCTTTTCGGAACGAATCTGGCTATGAGTTAAAGCTACATGAGTTGGAGGGGTTTCCCTCTGATGATGCGTGGTCTGACACTTTGCGAATGAATCAGATGATTGAGTCATCTGTTGTTCGTCATCCGGATCAGTATTTGTGGTTGCACAAGCGTTTCAAGACCAGACCAGACGGCGAGAAGTCTCTTTATTAAAATGGCTGTGTAGCTTTTTGAATTGATTAGTGTCAGCCGATTAAGACTCGGCTGACACTATAGCGTGAAGGGTGTAAGTTTAGTCGTTTTTAGGGCTGCGCTTTGGCTTTGCGTCTGATGGTTTGCGCGGCTTTTTGGCCGGCTTGTCGCCAAGACTTAGCGGCTTGTCGCCCCTCGCTGCTCTTTCGCCTCTAGGTTTGTCACTGCGCGGCTTGTCATTCGAGTAGCTGCGTTTTTTATCGCCTCCGTAAGGGCTGTCGTTGTTTGACGAACCGCCCGCATCGAGGGAAATGTTAATTGGCTGGCTGCGAATGAATACGCGGCGCAGTTGCGCGAGGGTATCTTTTGGCATGCCGGTTGGTAGTTCCACCGTGCTATGGTCGCCTTGCAAACGAATGTTGCCAATGTGGCGACTGTCTATACCCGCTTCATTAGCAATGGCACCGACGATATCGCCGGGCTTAACACCGTGATCGCGCCCGACTTCTAAGCGATAGGTATCCATTGGAATATCTTCACGCGGACCTTTGCTGCGCTCGCGTTTGTCTTTGCGCTCACCGCCGCGGCGATCGCTATCGCGGTCATTTCTGCTGCCACGGTCATCGCGACGTTCGAAGTCTCGGCTATTGGGAACATCGGCTAGCTTAACCTGCAGTGGGCGCTCTTTTTGACATAAGTATGCTAGAACAGAGGCGATTTCTTCCGCCGAAACGTCGTTGGCTTTGCTGAACTCTGCGAGCAGTTGATAAAAGAAATCTAGCTGATCACGCTGCTCAGTGAGCGTGCTCATGAGCAGTTCATTGAACTGATCAATACGCTGTTTAGTTACGGCATCGCCAGTGGGTAGCTCCATGCGCTCAATGCGTTGATTGGTCGCTTTTTCGATAGCGTAAAGCAATCGTTTTTCGCGCGGTGCTACGAACATAATGGCTTTGCCGCTGCGACCTGCACGGCCGGTGCGACCAATGCGGTGCACGTAGGCTTCGCTATCGTAGGGGATGTCGAAGTTCATGACGTGGCTGACACGCTCTACATCGATACCGCGCGCGGCAACATCGGTGGCGACCAAAATGTCTAATTTATTTTGCTTTAAGCGTTCGATCGTGCGCTCGCGCAACGCCTGATTCATATCGCCGTTGATCGCCGATGCGGAAAAACCACGGGCTTCCAATTTTTCGGCAAGCTCTACGGTGGCGGTTTTGGTGCGCACGAAGATAATCATCGCATCAAAATTTTCCACTTCCAAAATGCGCGTTAGAGCGTCCATCTTGTTGGTGCCACTGACCATCCAATAGCGCTGTTCGATATTTGAACCGGTGCTGCTTTCGGGTGATATTTTTACTTCAGCTGGATTGGATAAATAGCGATCGGCGACTTTCTTGATCTGCACGGGCATGGTTGCAGAAAACAGTGCTGTTTGACGCTGCTTCGGCGTGTGCTCGAGAATCCACTCGACATCGTCGATGAAGCCCATGCGCAGCATTTCGTCGGCTTCGTCCAGCACGATGGCGCGAAGATTGTCTAATTTGAGACTACCACGGCCTAAGTGGTCCATGACCCTTCCTGGCGTCCCCACAACAACTTGTGCGCCGCGTTGTAATTGACGCAATTGTGCACGCATGTCCTGGCCACCGTAAATGGGCAGAACATGGAAGCCTCGAATGTGAGTGGCGTAGCGCTGAAAGGCTTCGGCAACTTGAATAGCCAGCTCGCGCGTCGGTGTAAGCACCAGTACCTGCGGTTCGGTGGAATTGGCGTCTACACGTGTCAGCAAGGGTAGGGCGAAAGCGGCAGTTTTGCCGGTGCCAGTTTGGGCAACGCCCAAAATATCGCGGCCATCTAACAGATGGGGAATGGCTTGGGCTTGAATCGGCGAGGGTTGTTCGTAACCTAGATCGGCAACTGCTTTTAATACAGCAGGGGCCAATGCTAAGTCGGCAAAGCTGGTGGGCAAGGACATGGATAATCTCAGTAGAGTGTTGGCCTACCGCTATTTCCCGCGCGGTTGCCAAATTTTAAAGGGGCGGCATTGTACAAAAAACCGCCCGCCATAGCGAGTAATACTTTACCTAGTTTAGTAGCTCGATTATGGTTCGCCTCTTATTGCCCTTAGTTAGAGACAAATATGTCTGACCTTAAGTACCTATCGACCACTGCGCTTGCCAAAACCTTAGATAAAGAGCCTAAGGAAGTTTTTATTTTGTTAGCCCAAGCACACTGGATGATTAAAGTGGACGGGGGTTGGCAGTTAACTGAGAAGGGTCGGTTTGAAGGTGGTGTCTATCTTAACCACCCAAAGTATGGCGATTATGTGGCGTGGCCTGAATCCGTGTTAAGCCACGGGTTGTGGCGATCACTGCCTGAGGCGCCGTTATCGGCGTCGCAGCTTGGGCTCAAGTTTGGATTGCCGGCACGATTACTGAATTTGGTTTTGCTCGATTTAGGTTGGCAAGTGCATGGGTTAAAAGGCTGGCTCTTGACCAGCGAAGGCCGCGCGCGTGGCGGTCAGCAGCATCGGGCTGAGGAGTCGGCTATCCCCTATATTAGCTGGCCAGAGAAATTGGAGCATGATGACGCGCTAAAGCAGGTAGTTAGCGCTTTAATGGAGGGGGTGGGTGTCGATGGGCGCCATTATGCTACGCCAGCGGAAGGGCGGCTCGGCGCTTGGCTGTACCTACATGGTATAAGCTTTTCCTATCGTCGACAGATGGAAGCAAGTCCGGGTCCGGTTCTGTTTTATCTGCCGGCGGGTCTAGTGTATCTGCAGGGTTGGGAGCCTGTGACTAGTTCCAAAGCCTTGACCCAAAAACTGGCGATGGAGGCATGGTTGAAGTCTAGGTCAAGTGTGTTGATTGACTTCGAGCGCTGCGGCGCTATTGAGGAGATTGATCGTTGGTTGCCGGGCGCCTTATTACAGCAAGGCGTTTCCACCTACTAATAAATGCCGCCTTAAAGATTTAAATGGCATGTAAATACACGTGTCTTATAAGAGAGGGGCTTTTTCTTTCCTGTACTATGGTCTATATTAGCAGGTGATAAACTAAGGTTATGGTATTTGTGCGACATTATAAGCATGGTATTCGTTGATCTTGTGGTTATAATTGGCAGTCGAGTGCCACAATTTGGCAAACGCGATGTATTTTACAGATAAGGCATAAGGAAATGACCCTACTTATCCCGCACAACAAGCATATGGGCCTGCTTTCCGAAGCAGAGGCTGCATGCTTTGACATCGCTCGAAAATACCAACGAAGGGCTATCCTTTCAGGCCTCATAGACTTTAAACGCCTGTTCTGGCCTGCTAACGTTGCCCGCTTAACGTGGTCTGCCGGTGGTTTTCGCTTCCTTATTCAGTGTGCGATATTGGTCGTTTATCTGCCGCTCAATACTGTGTTTCAGCTATTAAAAACCCTGCATAATTTCGTTATGCTTCCCTTCCGCTACGGCGCTACGCTGTTTACGCCTGGTGGTTTACACGCACCTGGTGAAAAAAATTTGGTGGGTCTTTACAACGCATTTTTTCCTTACCTAGAGTTACATCCTGAGGATGCGGTTGCGTGTTTGGATGATTGGGTTCCCATTTTGTATGGCAGCACCAAGGCTCGGCAGTACAAGCTTGCTCGGTATGCCGACGATGAGCGTCTTAAGCAGCTGCGGGCAGCAGAACAATCGGGTGTTATGGCTGCTTCTTTTAGATCCTTTCGCGCTATCGCTAGAGAGCGCCTGTCCAAGGATCTCGGCCACTACTCTGGCAACCGCTGTAATTAATTTACATCGTAGGGGCTTTTCGCCAGATGCGGCTCTAACATCTCCATAGATTCGCTATAGAGTTTAGTCACATCAGGGTAAAGTCCAACAGACATGCGTCTAGACAGCATGGTTACGGGAAATAGGCAGTGGTCTGTTTCCGGCACACACAGGGCTCGGTTTCGACCGTTGCTGTCTTTGTAGGCATACCATTTCATACCCGTTTCTTTGGCAATCACATTACCTAACGCCATCCCTAGGGCCTGTTGGGTTTGTACGTTGCTCTTGTCTATGACACCTCGGTTTATGACGCGCTGAAGTAGGTCGAGGTCGGCTCTTGATTCATGCAGCTGCCCGCCGAATTGATCCCTAACCAGTTCGTCTACCTGCTGTATTTGCGCCGTCATATATTGCTTATCAGTCCAGCTTAGCTCACTAATGTTAGCTCGCTCTTCTGCTTCAGTAGCGGCACAGGTTAATAATATTGCAAGACTGCATACGCTGCGCCTAGTTAAATGGGGCATAATATCCTTCTTTTTCAAATGCATACCTGACGCCTAGCTTACCTGCTGTTTGTACGTCTGTGAATGCCAAACTTTATCGGAAAGTAATTGATTATATGGCCATTAACGCACTTTCAATTCATCGTTTTTACAATAGCGATGATCTTGCTCAGCTACAAACATCGACCAGCGCGCATGAGGTGAATGGTCTTGTGTTGGATGTCTGCCAAGATTTAAAACTGGCATTTATTGGTAAGGCGGGTAAGCAATTCGGTCATTTTTCCGACGATATAGGTGCCTGCCCTTTACCAGGTTGGCTTAGTGGCTATCTAGAATCTACACAGACCTTTCACAAAATGAGTGAAAGTTTTGCCAAGCACTTACAGGTTCATTTGACACAAGCCGATGCTGTATTTGATGGTTACCTACTGATGTTTCATGAAACGTTAGCGGATGAGGATTCTATTTATTTATACCTAGTGCAGCACGAGGGTGGTGTATTTGTTGATGCCAGTACCCAGTTAGCGTCTTCTAAAAACCTTGATGTACGTGGACTAAGAGCTGGCATAAAAATTTCTCTGCATACATGGCAAGCCCAGTCTAATGAACCTTATTTGTCGATGTTGCGCGCTCGAGGCGATAAGGCGTTAGCCGAGGCGTTTGAGGTTGCCGGTGGTTTTGTTGACCCGGTTGATAATAGTGCTCAGACCTCAGCGTTTTTGCAGTTAGTTGAAAAATACAGTGCAAATTTAGAGGAAGAAAAAGCTGTCGCTTGCAGAAAGCAGGTGGCTGATTTTTGTATTGAGCAAGACAAAAGTGGGCGCGCGGTAGCCATTGCGGAGTTGTCTCTGCATATAGATGATACTGAGCCAGCTGCATTTGAACGGTTTGTCGTCGAAACTGCTCCCGAAGCACCAAGCCAGTTTTTTGCGGATCGAAAGCAAGTGCGCCAATTTGTGCGTATTAGTGGCCGAAGCGACGAGCTAAGTTTAAGTTTTTCCTCGGAGTGCTTGGGTCAGTCAATTGTGTATGACCCCCAGTCTGATTCGCTCGTATTGAAGTCGATCCCGCCTGCATTGAAGGCGCGTCTCATCAAGTACGTCCAAAGTAATCAAGTGTGAGTTGAGCATGAAAGCTAAATTATTGACGTTGTTAATGCTGAGTTTAATTGTCGTCGCTGGTTGGCAACTGTACGAGTCGCATCAGCGCGAGCTGGAATTGCACGCGCACATTCTGCAGTTGGAGCATCAAATCAAGGTACTGGAGGCGCGCTTGGCATCGACAGACGCCGCGGTTGAAAAGCTGCAAGGGGAGAGCTTGCCGGCTATGGTGAAAAAAGCTAATGCCGCTTTGCTCGATGCGTGGCAAGGGCTGCTGGAGAATCTACAAGAGCAGGTAGATGAGTCGCGGCGTGAGTTAAATGTTGAGCCCGGTGAATCTGCACCAGATGAGCAGGTTTTAAAAAGAACTTAAGTGGACTCACTCGGCTTTTAAGTAAGTTGTAATAGGTTTGTCCCGTCGGTCACCGACTTTTCTTGCTGGCGCTCCGGCCATAATGGCAAAGGGCGCCACTGATTTGGTGACAGTGCTGTTCATACCAATAACGGCGTGATCGCCAATTGTAACCCCGTCCACCAGACCGCAATTGGCACCTATCCAGACATCGGAACCGATATTTATTCCTTTGGAGCTGATTGGTTGGTTTGATATTAAGGTGTCTGGCTCTATACCGTGGTTGAACGCGTAGAGTGAGCAGCCGGCTGCAATGCGTGTATTATCGCCAATATAGATGCCTGCTTTACTGCCTTCTAAGAAACATTGTTGATTGATAGATACATTGCGCCCCATGTGAATGGGGCCGTGTAAGTAGCAGTTGGCGCCGATAAACGAACCTTCACCCAGATAAATGTCTCGTTTTGGTTCAGCAAAAATATTTGCATTACTCGCTATGAAGCAGTTTTCGCTAAAGTGAACACTTTCCAGTTGTGCTAAGGAAGACTGAAGTTCCTTTTGCCACTGATTTGCCCAAGCCAGATGCTTTGCTTTAAGGGTAAAGTAGAGCCACGGCATATAGTTTAGGCGTTGTTTGTGTTGCTCTCGATAGAGGTCGCTTTGATCGCTCACTGATTAGTGGCCTACATAGGGTTCATCGATAATGACTTCGCCATCGAGGCAAGTGATTTTTATGTTGTCCATTCTCGGGTGAGAATGGCTGCCTAAGCGGCTGATGACATCGTTTATATCTAATTGCATGGTGCCAATGTGTAACACTCTTACGCTCACGTTTTTGCAGTGCGCGTGAGAAAGTATGTTGCGTAGCTGAAAGCTGTTGATGATGAAGCGACCACTGGGGAATGTAGCTAAAACTTCGGTGAACTGGTCATATTTCATGTTGGCCTCATTAATGCCGATTTCAATGTATGTCGATTCAGGTGCCCGAGATTTCTGGTTGTTATTCAGGTCTCTACCAGCAAAAAAATGGCGGCGTTACCCGCCAGCTTTTTACAGTGCGTAAGTTACCATTAAGAGGCCGACTGAACCGAGCACTAAGGTGTAGGGTAGTGCCATTAAAACCATTTTTCCGTAGGAGAGGCGAATTAACGGTGCCAGTGCCGAGGTCAGCAAAAATAGGAATGCGGCCTGGCCGTTAGGTGTAGCAACGCTGGCTAAATTAGTGCCGGCGTTAATGGCGATGGCTAGCTTTTCAAAATGCGGTCGGTCAATAGTGCCTTCTAAAAGCGCGTCTTTTACTTCGTTGATGTAGACGGTTGCGACAAATACGTTGTCGCTAATCATGGACAGCACGCCGTTAGCGATGAAAAACATAGGTAGTTGGCGATCGGGTTCAAGACTCAATACCCAGTGTGTGATGGGTGAAAACAGGTGCTGCTCGTGAATCACTGCAACAATGGCAAAAAACACCACAAGCAGAGATGTGAAGGGGAGGGCTTCTTCGAAAGCGTGGCCGATTTGGTGTTCGTCAATAATGCCGTTAAACGACGTTAGCAGTACAATAATCATTAGCCCAACTAAACCAACTTCGGCAACGTGGAAAGCCAGTGCCAAAACAAGAATGACGGCGGCAATACTCTGGATGATTAACTCTGCTTTTTCAGCGTTGGTTCTGTTTGAGACCATTTGCTTGTCGTAATCAACGAGAATACCACGCACCTTGTCGGGGATGCTGGCGCCGTAGCCAAAGAGTTTAAATTGCTCGACCAAAACACAGCAGATAAGGCCGGCAGCAAGTGTAGGCATTGTAACTGGTGCCATTTTTAGGAAAAAAGTGATGAAATCCCAGCCGGCTTTTTCTGCAATTAATAAGTTCTGTGGTTCGCCGACCAGTGTACAAATGCCACCTAAAGCGGTACCTACCGCGCCATGCATGATTAAACTGCGCAGAAATGCACGAAACTGCTCTAGATCTTGGCGGTGGTTGTCGGTGACGTTGTTGTCATTGCCATGGTCATGTTTCGCTCCAGAGTTGCCCGACGCAACGTTATGGTAAACCGCGTAAAAGCCAACGGCAACACTGATTAAAACGGCGGTTACGGTTAGGGCGTCCAGAAATGCGGATAGCACGGCGGCAACCAATGAGAAAAGCAGCGATAGCAGGGCTTTTGAGCGCACGCCGATAAGTATTTTGGTAAATACAACGAGCAGCAGGTTTTTCATGAAGTAAATACCAGCGACCATGAACATCAGTAGCAGGATAACTTCGAGATTGCCCGCAACCTGATCGTAGATTTCCTTTGGGCCGGCCATGCCGATGATCGCCGCTTCTAATGCCAGTAGTCCACCAGGCTGGAGCGGGTAGCACTTAAGCGCCATCGCTAAGGTAAAGATAAACTCTCCAATAAGGAGCCAACCGGCAACGAATGGATCGTTCAGGAAGAATACAAAAGGATTGATGATTAGGAAGCAGATAATTGTGATTTTATACCATTGAGGTGCTTGACCTAAAAAGTTTTTCATCAGCGCATGCGAGATCGATTGAGCCATAATGGGGTCTCGGCAAGCCTTAAGCTTGCACATCTCCTGATGATGGTATTTTTATAGGTTGGGTCACATTTCTAGCCCAATAGTAATTTTCGTGTCTCAAACCGTCGTATATTAGGGGGCTAAAGACTACCCCCTTTGTTAAAAATATCAATATTTTCAACAAGATCGCTAGCGAAAAAGAACCAATTGCCTGATTATAGTCAACCAATCCAATGGGCATACTATAGTTACAGGGCGATTTTTCATCTGGCGTGAAATAGGCTTTACTGTAGCGAGTGCATAATACGCCCTCAAATTAGTTAGACCGAGCGCTGAGGCTTGGTCTGTTTAGCATTAAAAGTAGGTGAAGCGTGAGCTCAAATACCATTAACCTGTCTTCCTTAAAACTCGTCAGAGAGGAACTTCTTGCCACGATTGAGGCAAGTGCCGCGAAATTAGAGCAATTTGTCGCCGATCGCGATAACGGCGATTTACTTCAAGGTTGTATCGACGGTATCAAACAGATAAGTGGCACGCTCAGTGTTGTCCAGCTGAAAGGCGCTGACCTATTAGCGCAGGAAATTCTCGCCCTAGCGCAGGAGATAACCACCGGTGAGAATAATGAGGCGGACGAGTATATCTCAACCTTGACCTCGAGCTTTTTTATCCTTCCCCGCTATTTAGAGTATGTACAGCAAACGAAGCGCAATCTTCCTGTCTTACTGGTGCCAGCGATTAACGAGATGCGCCAGGTGCGGAAGGCAGCGCTGTTAAAGGATAGTCATTTCTTTGAGGCGACGGTGTCTATTCGCCGCGGCAATCCCGGTCAAACCACGGCTGTCATGGGAGAGGACATTAGTGCCTTGGCTCGCCGCTTAAGGCATATGTACCAAGTTGGGTTTTTAGCGGTGCTGCAGGGCAAACAGATTAAGCCGTCGCTAGGTATGATGCAGAGATCCTTAGAGCGGCTCGATATTATTAGTAGTGGACGACCTCTCGGTAAGCTTTGGTGGCTGGGTGCAGTGGCCATCGGCGTTATCGCACAAAAATCCATGGAGTTATCCCGCAGCCGTAAAATGTTGCTGAGTACACTTGATCGCGAGCTCAAGAAACTTCAGCAAAACAGTGCCAAAAGTTTAGATACAGAGCCAGATCCAGAGTTGATGAAGGATTTACTCTATGTCATTGCCGTCTCCGGGGTCGAAGATCCGAAGCTAACAGCGCTGTTGACGCAATGCCAAGTGCAGCCGTTGGGCTACACAGACACCGAGCTAAGGCGCGAACGAGAAGCTTTAAAAGGCCCGAGTGCTAACACCATTACGTCCATGGTTAGCGTATTAAAAGACGAGCTCAATTCCGTCAAAGACGTGCTTGAGCGCGCAGCGCAGGCCGGTAATTGGGCCGATGATGAGAATGACGAGTTAGTGTCTACCTTGGTCAAGATTGCTGAAATTTTGGCCGTGGTTGGCTTGGTTTCCGCGAGCAACACACTTAAGCAGGAAATTGAACGTATTAGTGCTTGGAAAGCCGCTGATAAGGCACCTAGTACCGAAGAGTTTTTAGAGGTCGCCGATTCCTTGCTTTACGTCGAAAGCACCGTGTCCGGTGTGGGTTCGCTAAATCTTTCGGATGACCAGTTAGCGCGCATAAACAGTGGTTCACGCAGTGACATTATTGCAACCTCGCAATTGGCAGAGGCGGAGAAGTTGGTGTTTCAAGAGGCAGAAGCTGGCCTGTCGATGATTAAGCGAGCACTTAGCTCTTACTCTGAGTCAGGTTTTGATCGGGGTCACATCAAAAATGTGTCTACCACCCTGGCCACCATTCGTGGCGGAATGGGGGTTATCGGTCTGAAGCGCGCTGCGAGTGTCACGGCTGCTTGTCAGAGCTTTGTTGCGGAATCACTACAAAGCAATGAGCACCCAGAAATGTTACAGCAGATGCTGGAAACCTTCGCCGATGCGGTCATCGGTTTAGAGTATTACCTCGACGCAGCTAAATCTGATAAAAGCGCAGATGACAATGTCTTGCAGATTGCCGAGGAGAGCTTGGCGGCCTTGGGTCACCCAGTACATTGAAGCAATTCGTCCCAGGTATATCGCATAGTACTAGCGCAGGTTTCGTGCGTTGGTTAATTGTTTCGGGCGACCAAGTGTTAGCCAGTGCCGATAGCTTTTTATTTGAACAGGCCACCTTTGAATCCCTAACGGCGGGGATTCACGGGGTTGCACTTAAGGTCGGACAAATCGAGCTCGATGATCAATGTTGCGATTGTTATTGTTGGTTTATTGAGTCAGCAGACTCGATAGCTAGGTTAGCGTCGGGATTTCAGTTTTATTCACTGCGAAGCTTTTTATTGCGCCAAAGCGATGTGGCCTTTCAGTTGTTAGGCGCTAGTGTGCAATTGGGTTATTGGTTAAAAGATCACCAATTTTGTGGCCGCTGCGCGCAGACACTCAGCATGCGCGAGGACGATAGGGCGCTTTACTGCTCATCCTGCGATCATCGGCATTACCCGAGGCTATCACCTTGTGTGATTATGCTGGTGACTCAGGGGAACCGTTGCTTGTTGGCGGTGCATAAAAGGGCACCAGCGCCGATTTTCACGGCTTTGGCGGGTTTTGTCGAGGCCGGCGAAACGCTTGAGCAAGCTGTTGCTCGAGAGGTGTTGGAGGAAGTGGGTGTTAAAGTTTCACACTGCGAATATGTGGGTAGTCAGCCGTGGCCATTTCCTGGCCAGCTAATGATTGGTTTTATCGTTCAGGCAGCCAGCGATCAGCCCACGATTGATCTTCAGGATGACGAGATCTCAGAGGCTCGGTGGTTTAATTTCGACCAGTTACCCGAGTTGATTCCGCCCGCACAAACCTTATCCGGTCAGCTTATCAGGCACTTTGTACAGCGCTGCCAGAAAGCGTAATTCAATGACTCCCATTTATGTCTCTGATGCGGTATTGTGCTGCCTGCAGCGTCGGAAAAGTGTATCCGATAGGTCAGCAAGGGAAGGGCTATGTTTTATTATATTTTAGCGACTGTAATCGTTATTTTAGGGTTAGTGGCGGTGTATTTCGCCGTAAAACTATTGTCAAATACTGGTTGGTTGCTCGGTTGGTTAAAGGGGATGGTGGGAATAGTTTTATTTGCTATTGCTGCTTTATTTGTCTTAGTTGCCTTTGATTTGCTTGGCTACAAGCATGTGCTAAATGATAAACCGATCGCCACATTGAGTTTTGAACGACTGGGGCCTCAATCCTATCGCGCCATTCTTGTGGAAAGTGACGGGCTGGAGAGTCGTTTTGATTTGTCCGGGGATCAATGGCAGTTGGACGCGCGTATTATTCGTTGGTCGTCTTTGGTTGCGGCTTGGGGTGTTAAGCCCGCCTATCGTTTAGACAGGCTTGCTGGCCGTTATTACTCGTTAGAAAAAGAGCGGCAAAATACCCGTACCGTGTATTCGCTCATCGATTCTGAATCAGGTTCTTCGATGGACGTCTGGCCGGTGCTTCAGGCGAGCAGCGCATGGCTGCCGATAGACGCACAATATGGCAGTGCAACTTATCTGCCGATGGATGATGGTGCGCTCTATTCTATTTCCCTTTCCTATGCGGGGCTCGTGAGTAAACCTCTCAACGAGCGCGCGGAAGCCGCTGTAAAACGCTGGCAGTAAACTTTAATCACGAGGCAGTACTTTGGAATTTCTTATCGAATATGGGCTTTTTTTGGCCAAAACCGTGACATTTTTGGTAGCTATTGCAGTCATCATTGGTTTGATTGTGGGGGCTGGTTCTAAGTCTAAAAAAGATCCAGAAGGGCAGGTCGAAGTTCGTCGATTAAATGATCACTACGACGATGTCAAAGATCTAATGCAGGCTACATTGCTGGATGAAGATGAGTATAAAGCAAGTCTGAAAGAGGAGAAGAAAAAGCAAAAGGCAGAGGCGAAAGCGAAAAAAGCAGCATTAAAATTAGCGGCTAAAAGCCCAGCTAGTAATGAACAAGCAGAGCAAGCGAAAGACGCTGAAAAAACCGAACAGCGGGTTTTTGTTATCAACTTTGATGGCGACGTCAGGGCGTCGGCAACGGCTGCTTTACGGGAAGAAATTACCGCTGTTCTAGCCATCGCACGCCCAGTAGATGAAGTTGTAGTTCGGCTGGAAAGTGGTGGCGGCATGGTGCATAGCTACGGTTTGGCGGCGAGTCAGTTGCAGCGTATTACCAACGCCTCTATTCCTTTAACGGTTTGTGTGGATATGGTTGCGGCGAGTGGGGGCTACATGATGGCCTGTGTAGCCAATAAAATTCTCGCTGCACCCTTTGCCATTTTAGGCTCCATTGGTGTTGTTGCGCAGCTGCCAAATTTCCATCGACTGCTCAAGAAAAATGATATCGATTTTGAAATGCTCACCGCCGGAGAATATAAGCGTACTTTAACCATGTTCGGTGAAAACACCGATAAAGCGCGGCAAAAATTTGTGGATGAATTGGAAGATGTGCATGGACTGTTCAAGCGCTTCGTTTCTACGCACCGCGCACAAGTTGATGTAGATGCAGTTTCTACCGGTGAGGTGTGGTTTGGTCAGCAAGCGATTGATAATAAGCTGGTTGATGAAATTATGACCAGCGATGAATACATCACAGCAAAGTATGCCGATGCACAAGTTTTTGAGATGCGCTTCGAAGTACCAAAAACGATGCCTCAGAAGCTTGGTTTAGCGGCAGAAGCAACTTTTGAGCGTGTGGTAATGAAAACCTGGCAGCAACTGAGTCAGCGCTATTTTGCCTAGCAAATACTGTCCAGGTTGTCTGTTACTTTCAATCTCGTCGCAGTTTATCGGAAACTGCGATGGGATTTGGATAATTGAATATCACAATGTAGCTTGAGACCAAAAAGGTGATGATCGCCGTTGCCTGAATCAATGTTGAGGCCTTTTCGCCAATCAACGACGCATTAAAGGCAACGAACGCAATCAATAAACTAAACTCACTGATCTGTCCTAAACGAAATCCGATGTCCCACGCCAGTCTGTTTTGCTCACTATGGTGTCTCAATAAAAAGCGATAGCTTACCGGTTTTAAAACTAAAACCATTGTTGCCATTGCTATAGCGCTCAGCGCAACGGATGGCAGCAGTTCTAGATTGAAGCGTGCGCCGATTGAGAAAAAGAAAATAATTAAGAAAAAATCCCGCAGTGGCTTGAGGCTAATTGCAATGTATTGGGATATGGGGCTGGTGGCTAGGGTGATGCCAGCAATAAATGCGCCTATTTCAGCTGATAGCCCGAGGCTTTCAGAGAGCTCAGCCAAGCCCATGCACCAGCCAATGGCGACGAGAAAAATATACTCGTGGAACCGGTCAAACTTTTGAATCAACTTCAGTAGCCCCCATTTGACAAACGCCCAAGCGGCAAAGGCAATAATGGGAAGTGCTAGAAAGGTTTTGCCCATAGTGCTTAAATCGACTTTGCCTAAATCGCCGCTCAGCAAAATCATCAGACAGATAATCGCGAGAAAGTCTTGCAGCAATAATAGCCCCACCATCAAATCACCTGTGTGTTTATGATGTAAAACGGTGGTGGGTAATAATTTAATGCCTATAATCGTGCTGGAAAACATCATGGCCATGCCAATGATAAGGTTTTCAATATGACTGAAGCCGAAGGCCCAACCAATCGCATAGCCTGCACTGGCAAAGACAGCGGAGCTGATTAAGCCGATGTGGGTGGCTTGTTTAAGCACGGAGAAGAGTGCCTTGGGTTGCATGTCTAGGCCGAGTAGAAACAGCAAAAAGACGATGCCCACCCTAGAGATTTCGCTGATGAGCTCTATGTTGGTGATGAACTGCAGGCCAAACGGCCCCATGATCATGCCAAGGGCAATGTAGGCGACCAGTAGTGGCTGGCGTGTGTAGAGCGCGATTGTGGCTACTACCGCTGCGCCGGTGAAAATTAGAAAAAAGGATTGGAATACGCTGGGTTCCATCATAGTTAGAGTCTCCTTACGTATCAGTGTAATCAAGAAACCTGTAGCTGAATATAAACCTGTGCGATGTGGGCAAAAAAATACCCGCGAATGCGGGTATTTGGATTGCAGGGTTAAGCTCTGCGTCGGAATAGCGGTTTTGGCTGAACCACGGCTGCTTGGTAGTGCTCGCTAAAATCCTTCAAGGATTGGATGGCAGCCTCCAAATTTGTACCAGGTCTTAAATCCATAGCGTTAAAGCCGCAACGCATTAAAAAATGCATCTGATCTTGAATCACATTGCCAAAAGCGCGAATCTCGCCGGAGAATTTCATTCTCTCTCTCAGCAATCTTCCGATGGAAAAGCCGCGGCCGTCCATGAAGGTTGGGAAGCGAATGGCGACCAAGGAGAGCTTGCCCAAGTCTTCTGCAAGTGCCTCAGCTGTTTGCTCGCTGTCAATCCAGACGGCATTTACGCCCAAGGCTTTGCACCCATCGCGATTAGTTAACCATAGGTCGAGAGGTACAATATCGCTTGCGTTTTGTACATCGCTCAGCGCTGCTTCTTTTGCTAAGAGGGTGCGTTCGCATTCAACGATAACGCTGTCTTTAACTAGCTTTGGCATAAACGCGCTCCTTAAAAGGTGTTACACCAATACGGCGATAAGTATCTAAAAATAACTCTTCGGCAGTTCTGTTTTCGATAAAGACATCGAGAATTTTCTGGATTACGTCTGGCATGTCAGCACGGCTGAAGGATGGGCCTAATACGGTGCCAAGGGTGGCATCATTGCTGGCTGAGCCACCGAGTTGTACCTGATAAAACTCCTCGCCTTTTTTGTCTACACCCAAGACCCCGATATGGCCCACATGGTGATGGCCACAAGCGTTCATGCAGCCAGAAATATTTAGCGTTAGGTCGCCGAGATCATAGAGGTAATCCATATCGTCAAAACGGCGTTGAATGGCTTCTGCCACCGGAATCGATTTGGCATTTGCCAAAGAACAAAAGTCGCCACCTGGACAACAAATCATATCGGTAAGTGTGCCTATATTGGGTGTTGCAAAACCGTGCGCCTTGGCTTGCTGCCACACTTCAAATAGCTGTGCCTGCGGCACATCGGCGAGCACCACATTTTGTTCATGTGTGGCGCGCACCTCGCCAAAGCTGTACTGATCGGCTAAGTCGGCTATGGCTTCCAATTGCTGGTCTGTCACATCGCCAGGTGCAACGCCGGTAGGTTTCAAGGATAGAACCACAGCAGCGTAGCCGGGTTGCTTGTGGGGCTTTACGTTGCGCTCCAGCCACTTGCTAAAGGCCTTGTGTTGCGACTTTTGCGCGTCGAGTGTGGCAGTCACGTTTGCCTGATCAAAGGTTTGATAGGCGGGTAGGGTAAAGAAGCTTTTTGCGCGTTCAATCTCCGCCTGCGTTAAGGTTGATTCGCCGTCGCGAATCTGCGCCCACTCGGCCTCCACTTTTTTGGCAAACACCTCTGGACCTAGGGCTTTTACAAGAATTTTAATGCGCGCTTTATATTTGTTGTCGCGACGGCCAATCAAATTGTAAATGCGCAAGATAGCGTCTAGGTAGGACAGCAGGTGTTCTTGGGGCAGGAACTCGCGAATGGCACTGCCGATAACCGGCGTTCTGCCCAAGCCTCCGCCAACGAACACTCGAAAGCCGGTCTCGCCTTGATCATTGAGAACGAGTTGTAAGCCAATATCGTGCACCAGAATTGCGGCCCGATCTTGCGCTGAACCGCATACCGCAATTTTGAATTTGCGGGGTAGAAAAGCAAATTCCGGATGAAAGGTGGACCACTGGCGAATGATTTCGCAGTAGGGCCGAGGGTCTAGAATTTCATCGGGTGCAACACCGGCGAACTGGTCTGAGGTGGTGTTGCGAATGCAGTTGCCGCTGGTTTGAATCGCGTGCATTTGTACGTCGGCTAGCTCTTCAAGGATGTCTGGCACGTCCTCGAGCTGTGGCCAGTTCAATTGGATATTTTGGCGGGTCGTGAAATGCGCATAGCCTTTGTCGTATTCGCGGGTAATGTGTGCAAGCTTGCGCAATTGTTGGCTGTTCAGTAACCCATAGGGCACAGCGATGCGCAGCATAGGCGCTACGCGCTGGATATAGAGCCCGTTTTGCAGGCGCAAGGGCAAAAATTCTTCGTTAGTTAGGTCGCCAGCCAAGTAGCGCTCGGTTTGTCGGCGATACTGTGCGACGCGCTCGCGCACGATATGGTGATCGTAGGAGTCGTAAACGTACATGAAAGTCTAATACCTTGCTGTGCGCTGTTATAGCGCAGGGTTATTTATCGTTTACCTTGATTTGGCACAAATAAAGGCAGCGCAGAATACCGTAAATTACCCGTCTAATCGAGTTAAGCCCTTGAGTTTAAAGGCCTTAGAGTAAGTTTGGTGAGTGACGCGGCGGCGAGATTACCAATCTCTGGCGCAGCTTGGTACTAATTGTTTGCGCTATCGTAATATAATTTTGGAATAAGAGGGTGCTTAGCGCTTGATTCTTTGCTTTATAGTGTGGTTAAAATCAGGGCTCGGCGCACAAGCGTCAGTTTCTCCCCAAAAAAAATAACAGAGGAGTGGTAACCATGCACGATGATATCCAAATGCAAGAACAAGGTGACAGCATGGCTGACGCCGTAGCCGCTATGGCGTTAATCGCTATATTTGTAGCAACCTGCGTGTTCTGGGTAAGCGGTCAATAGCGCTCAGTGTAAGGGTGATTGGGCGACGCTTTATCTGCTATCACTCGCTACTCTCCGATACGACGTTTTGCATTAGTGCCTGCTGATCGTTGAGTATGAAAAGCATCGTGAAAACCAGAGTTAGCGCTCTGGTTTTTGTGTTTTCGGGGAGGGACTTTGGGATGAAAGGTTCCCAGTATAGTGATCTTGTTATTTCTTTCCCCCAATAGTTGCTTGCAGCCGCTTTCCTTCAGTTAGAATTAGCGCCGCGGCACCCCACTCCACGAATCAGGTAAATGAAAAGGCGCAAGTAATGGCAGATAAGGAATTCCATGTTCACAACAGTTTCGCCTTTTGGATTAGTCGCTTGGCTCAGCGAATGCAGGAACAGTTTAATAAGTCTTTAAAAGCGCACGGGCTTACTTGGCAGCAGTGGGCTCTGTTGAATGTTATGTTTCATGGTTTAGCCAAGACGCCGGCGCAGGTTGCCGATCACTTAGGGGCGGATCGCTCCACCGTCACGCGCATGTTAGATCGACTAGAAAAACAAAGCTTGGTGGTGCGCGAGCACGATGGTTTAGACCGACGTGTGGTCAAGATTTTCCTCACTAAAGATGCTGAGGCCTTGGTAAAAGTTTTGAATAAAATTGCTGAAAAGCACCAAGCTGAATTTCTCTCCGAGCTACCGTCAACAGAGTATCGAGGTTTGCGCGGTAGCCTTGTCAAAATGCTTAGGGCTGGCGGCTTAGATGTAAGCTCCTTGTGGCGGCAGGTCTCTTAGCGCAATTTATTGATTTGGCAATTATTGCATTATATATAGTGGTGAATGCGCACTGGTGTTGAGTGGGCTTTATAAGCCGTTGGCTTGCAGAACAGACCTCACAATAAGTGTGACCGTCACAATGAACACAATAGTGAACAAGATACCCGCTACTATGTAGTGATAGATGTTCCCACCATTAAAATCACGCTCTTGATTGCGCTTACTTTGCACCCCAAAGGCCGCGGCCATCGTGCTTAATACAATACTGAAAAAGTTGGGCTTGTCGGTTTTTTCTTCGGCCATGTGCTGACTGCTTTTTATGTGTTTCAGCGAGATTAACACCTGCCAAAAAAAACGCCAAGCTGCTCGGGCGAACAGCTTGGCGTTTTTTGATTGGGTTTTAGCGAGCTATATTTTTGTTCTTGAGCGGGTCTTATTTAGGTTTAGTTGGGCTCGTAATCCAGTACCGGTTGGAGCCAGCGCTCGGCGGTTTGCAGGGTCATGTTTTTGCGTTCGGCTAAACTTTCCACTTGGTCTTTGCCAATCTTACCGGTATTGAAGTAGCGCGATTTCGGGTGGGAAAAATACCAGCCAGACACAGCCGCCGCTGGGAACATGGCAAAGTGTTCGGTCAACTCAACGCCGGTGGCAGGAGTGGCATCTAAGACAGTAAACAGCGTGGCCTTCTCCGTGTGATCAGGGCAAGCGGGGTAGCCCGGCGCTGGGCGTATACCTTGGTAGGACTCTTTGATTAAGTCTTCATTGCTGAAGTTTTCGTCCGGTGCGTAGCCCCAGAACTCGGTGCGCACTCGCCTGTGCATGTGCTCGGCAAACGCTTCGGCCAAGCGATCGGCCAGTGCCTTAACCATGATGGCGCTGTAATCATCTTGTTTAGCTTCGTAGGCTTTCGCAAGTTCCTCGGCCCCAATACCCGCGGTAACCACAAAACCGCCGACAAAATCGTCGTGGCCTACCGGCGCGACAAAGTCAGCCAGAGACATATTCGGATGAATGTCGCCGGGTTTCTTGTTTTGCTGACGTATGTGGTGCTGAGTGGCCAGGGTTTCCGTTCGGTTGGCGTCGGCGTAGAGCGCAACGTCGTCGCCGTTGACTCTGTTGGCGGGCCAAAAACCAACCACGGCGCGGGCTTGTAGGAGTTTTTCATCGACAATTTTTTTCAGCATGGCTTGGGCATCGGCAAATAGATTGCGCGCGGCCTCGCCAACCACCTCATCTTCGAGGATGCGTGGGTACTTGCCTGCCAGATCCCAACTGATGAAGAAGGGGGTCCAGTCGATGGTTTCAATCAGCTCTGTTAGCGGGTAGTTGTCGAAGACTTTCGTGCCGGTGAAACTGGGCGTTGGTGGGGTGTAGTTATCCCAGTCATATTGCGGCCCAGCCTTAATGGCTTCATGGTAGCCGAGTACGGTGCCGCGGGCCTTTCGGCCGGCGTTGCGCTCGCGCACTTTGATGTACTCTTCCCGCGTTTTCTCAACCAATTGCGGTTTCAGCTCCGCAGACAGCAATTGTGTTGCCACCCCCACGGCGCGCGAGGCGTCGGCGACGTAAACCACTTGATCTTGTTTAAACTGCGGCTCAATTTTTACCGCGGTGTGGGCTTTGGAGGTGGTGGCGCCACCGATAAGCAGCGGCAGTTGAATCTTCTGCCGTTCCATCTCACGCGCTACCGTCACCATTTCGTCGAGCGATGGGGTGATAAGACCCGACAGCCCAATAATGTCGCAATTTTGCTCGATAGCCGTTTGTAGAATTTTTTCACAGGGCACCATGACCCCAAGATCTACCACTTCGAAGTTATTGCACTGCAATACAACGCCGACGATATTCTTGCCAATATCATGCACATCCCCCTTCACTGTGGCCATGAGGATTTTGCCGTTGGATTTAGCACCCTCGCATTTTTCGGCTTCGATAAAAGGGTTCAGGTAGGCGACCGCCTGCTTCATGACGCGCGCCGATTTGACCACTTGTGGCAGGAACATCTTGCCGGCGCCGAATAAATCGCCCACCACATTCATGCCGTCCATCAGCGGGCCCTCGATAACGTCGATAGGCTTATCGGCCTCTTGGCGTGCTGCTTCGGTATCCGCTTCGATGTAGGTTGAAATGCCTTTCACCAAGGCGTGTTCCATACGCTTAGAAACCGGCCAACTACGCCATTCGAGGTCTTCTTTTTTTGGGCCATCGCTGCTGCCGTCGCCTTTGTACTTGTCGGCGATGGAGAGCATGGTTTCCGTGGCATCTGGGTTGCGGTTGAGAATAACGTCTTCAACCTTGTCGCGTAGCTCGGCGGGTAGGTCGTCGTACACGGCCAGTTGGCTGGCATTGACGATGCCCATATTCATGCCGGCCTTAATGGCGTGATATAAGAAGACCGAGTGAATGGCTTCGCGCACGGGGTTGTTGCCGCGAAAGGAGAAGGACACGTTGGATACGCCGCCCGACACACCGGCGTGGGGTAGGTTGGCACGAATCCAGCGGGTCGCCTCAATGAAGTCCACGGCGTAGTTGTTGTGCTCTTCAATGCCAGTGGCCACGGCAAAGATGTTTGGATCAAAAATAATATCTTCTGGCGGGAAGCCCACCTTATTAACCAGCACATTGTATGAGCGTTTACAGATTTCAATTTTTCGCGCTTGGGTATCGGCTTGGCCGTCTTCGTCAAAGGCCATCACCACCACAGCGGCACCGTACAGACGGCATAAGTTGGCGCGATGAATGAACTCAGCTTCGCCTTCCTTTAGGCTGATGGAGTTCACCAAGGGTTTGCCCTGTACACATTTGAGGCCAGCTTCGATGATCTCCCACTTAGAGGAGTCCACCATGATCGGCACGCGGGCAATATCGGGCTCGCCGGCGATGAGATTTAAGAAACGCACCATGGCCGCTTGGGCATCCAACATGCCTTCGTCCATGTTGATGTCGATGACTTGAGCGCCGTTTTCCACTTGTTCGAGGGCGACCTCTAAGGCTTCGGCGTAATTTTCGTTGATGATCAAGCGCTTGAATTTGGCCGAACCGGTAACGTTGCAGCGCTCGCCCACGTTGACGAAGAGTGAATTCTTGGTGATGTTAAAGGGTTCTAAGCCCGAGAGTCGGCAAGCGGGCTCAATGTCGGGAATCGCACGAGGCGGGTATTTGGCCATGGCGTTAGCAATGGCGCGAATATGGCCTGGGGTGGTGCCGCAACAGCCACCGATGATGTTGACGAAGCCGCTTTCGGCGAATTCTTCAACCACTGCCACCATCTCGTCTGGGGTTTCATCGTATTCGCCAAACTCATTAGGCAAGCCGGCATTCGGGTGGGCCGAGACATAACAGTTGGCGATACGCGACAGTTCTTTCACGTAGGGGCGTAGCTCTTTTGCACCTAAGGCACAATTGAGGCCGATGGACAGTGGCTTAGCGTGCGCCAAGGCGTTGTAGAAGGCTTCTGTAGTTTGACCCGAGAGGGTACGGCCAGAGGCGTCGGTAATGGTGCCCGAGATCATAATGGGCAGCTCTATACCCTCGCGATCGAAATAGGTTTTTACCGCAAACACTGCGGCTTTGGCGTTTAAGGTATCGAAGATGGTTTCGATCAAAATGATATCGGCGCCACCTTTGACCAAGCCGTCGGTGGCCTCAAGGTAGTTGGTCACGAGTTCGTCAAAGGTAATATTGCGCGCGCCCGGGTCATTGACGTCGGGCGAGATAGAGCAGGTGCGCGACGTCGGGCCAAGCACGCCGGCGACAAAACGCGGCTTCTGGGGCGTGCGTGCGGTAAATTCGTCCGCGACTTTGCGCGCCAGTGCCGCTGAGGCGTGGTTGAGTTCCCACGCCAGTGACTGCATGTCGTAGTCGGCTTGCGATACCTGGGTGGCGTTGAAGGTATTGGTTTCGACGATATCGGCACCTGCCTCGAAGTAGGCGGCGTGAATGTCGGCGATAATGTGCGGTTGGGTCAGCGTCAATAGGTCGTTGTTGCCGCCTATGTCTTGGTGGTAGTCAGCAAAGCGCTCGCCCCGATAATCTGCCTCTTGCAGTTTATGGGTTTGGATCAAGGTACCCATGCCGCCGTCTAGAATCAGGATGCGTTGGGCAATGGCGTGCTTGAGTTGGGCGCTGCGAGATAAAGACATGGGCTATCCGATAAGGCTGTTGATGCAATCTATATCAAAACATTTTGATGTAGGTTGGTAATTCTATCAGAAATCCGCGAAAGTGGCGCGTTAAAGGGTGATTAATCCTGTTTGAAGAAGAATTTCAAATGTTTGTTTTGCTTTGCACTGGGATTGATTAGAATACCCGAGTGTTTCAATCAGGTAATTACCAGCGAAGGCATTACAAACCGATGGTTAACGTTACGATTACAGAGTCCGCTCAAAAGTACTTGCAAGAATTGCTCGAAAAACAAAATACCCCGGGTATTGCGATTCGCATGTTTGTCTCTAGCCCTGGCACGCCGCAGGCTGAAACCTGTATTGCCTATTCCCGCCCTGGCGACGATCGCGATGCCGATGTAGAGGTGAACTACGAAGGTTTTAATGCCTATTTCGAAGAGAAATCACTGCCGTATTTAGACGAGGCCAAGGTGGATTACGCCGCCGATAAGATGGGTGGCCAGCTCACCATTCGCGCGCCTAACTCGAAAATGCCTAAAATCAACGACGATAGCCCGATCGAAGATAAGGTTAATTACGTGTTGTTCAACGAGGTCAATCCAGGCTTGGCGTCCCATGGCGGTGTTGTGAGTTTGGCTCATATCACCGAAGACATGTACGCGGTATTGAAATTTGGCGGTGGTTGTCAGGGTTGTAGCGCGGTAGATGTGACGCTGAAAGAAGGGGTTGAGAAAACCCTCATCGAGCGAGTGCCGGTATTAAAGGGCGTGCGCGACATGACCGATCACAGCGACAAGAGTAATGCCTACTACGATTAAACGTATCGGTT
Organism: Simiduia litorea; assembly: GCF_042853465.1. GTDB lineage: Bacteria > Pseudomonadota > Gammaproteobacteria > Pseudomonadales > Cellvibrionaceae > Simiduia > Simiduia litorea. The sequence goes on from NZ_AP031497.1 coordinate 2,000,947, forward strand.
GTTGGCAATAAAAAAGGCGAGCTAGAGGCTCGCCTTTTTTGATTCTGCGCGAACCCGTTTAGCGCTTCGGCAGCACGTCCTTCAGTTTGGCACGCATTGAGCGCAGACAGGCTTCGGTGGACTCCCAATCAATACAGGCATCGGTAATCGATACGCCGTATTTCAGGTCGGCTTTATCGGCAGTCATTTTTTGATTGCCGGCGCCGATGTTGCTCTCCACCATCACGCCAATAATCGACTTGTTGCCTTCGACGATTTGATTGGCAATGTTATCCAGCACCAAAATCTGCAGTTCGTGCTTTTTGTTGGAGTTAGCGTGGCTGCAGTCGACCATGATATTGGCCGGGATCTTGGCGGCGCTAAGTTCTTTCTCGCACATGGCGACGCTGACAGAGTCGTAGTTGGGTTTGTCGTTGCCACCGCGCAACACCACATGGCCGTAAGGATTGCCCGCGGTGTGGATGATCGACACCTGACCTTGCTCGTTAATACCCAAGAAACGGTGTGGGTTGGCGACAGATTGCAGGGCGTTGATGGCAACGGTTAACGAGCCATCGGTGCCATTCTTAAAACCCACTGATGAGGACAGGCCGCTGGCCATTTCCCGATGGGTTTGCGATTCCGTGGTGCGCGCACCAATGGCAGACCAGGCAATCAAATCCTGCAGGTATTGCGGTGAAATGGGGTCTAGCGCTTCGGTGGCGGTGGGCAGCCCGAGTTCGGCGATATCGAGCAATAGCTGCCGGCCAATGTGTAAACCTTCCTGAATTTTAAAGGAGTCGTTCAAATAAGGGTCGTTGATTAAGCCTTTCCAGCCCACAGTGGTGCGGGGCTTTTCGAAATAGACACGCATGACGATATATAGGGTATCCGACACTTCCTCGGCGAGCGCTTTTAAGCGACGGGCATAGTCTTTGGCGGCTTCGACGTCGTGAATAGAGCAGGGGCCAATAACCACAAAAACGCGATGATCCTTGCGATCGAGAATATTGCGAATGGTTTGGCGGCCTTCGGTGACGGATTTTAATGCGGCGTCGGTCAGCGGTAGCTCGGTTTTTAGGGCATCGGGGGAAATTAATATCTCTTGCGATACGACGTTTAAATCATCTACGGCGCGGTTTGTCATGGAACAACAGTCTCTACTTCGATTGTTTAGCGGTGAGCCATTCTAGCGGGTTTTAGGGCCGTCTTGGCAATGTTTTGGCACAAAATTAACAAACTTAGGCTCAAAACCCGATTTTATTCCATGACTAGTGGTTCAAAGTGGTCACATAACGGGAAATACAGTGCGCTTTTGACCGGTTCCGGCCCGAGTCTTTTGGCCAAGCTCAGGTAATTTTTTAGCTGCCCGCGGTAGAGCTCTGTTTGTTCACCTAGAAAACTTGCCATGCTTTGTTCGGGCCTAGGCTTAGCGCTCTTATAATCCACCACCCAGCGCACACCTTGGGCGATAAAGGTACGATCGATAATCCATTGTTTAGGCAGCTGCTGGCCGGCTGGGTCCTTAGCACCGGAGCTCCACAGGTCTAACTCACAGGCGCTGTCGGTGTGGCTGTTATCCAGTAACCAGCGGCCTGTTTCGCTAGCGGCCATGGTCAATAGTGCAGCTTGGATTGTTTCGACACCGCGCGCTGGCTCCGCTACCCCAGCTTGTTTTAATCGGAGTTGCCAAAGGTTTAGGTAGGGCTCGATATTGGCTGTGTTGGGTAGCTGATCAACTTCGGTAAAATCTTGGATGGCGCTATGTAACAGCGTTCCGATGGCACGGCTGTCTGCTTCAAACAATTGACTGAGGTCGGGCCTGTTTAACGCTGCTTCGTTTTTGTCAGTGTCGGGGTGGGGTTCGGCAAATAAATCGCCCGATTGACCCAATTCGAGCTTGGTTGAGTGTGGCGCTACCAACCCTTGGCTGCGGCCGCGAAAGTTGGCCAGCGGTGTCGACGACTCTAGCTCGGGCAATTGCCAGTGACCTGGTAGGCGTCGTATCCATCCTTGGGCTTGTATTTGTTGGTGGGGCCTACCGGTTTTGGGCTGAATAAAGCGCACCGTCGCTTGGGCTTTTACGCCTTCCCAGATACTCGCCAGTAGTGAGCTACCGCTGGGCGCTACCAGCTCTCCGTCCTTTTGGTTTACACAGGCAAATAGGTGCAGCTGTTTAATCGCTCGCGTGGCGCCAACGTAGAATAAGCGCGTAGCCTCGGCCCGGGTTCTAGCGGATTTTTCGCCTTGGATGTAGTTGTATAGCTCACTGGCTTCAAAATTACTGAGCGGGCTTAGCAGAATTTGTTGTTGGCCTTGCGCGTCAATTTGGTCTAGCCAAACCAGTAGCTCGCGGCTGTCGGCGCGTGGGCGTTTATGCAGCCCTGGAATAATCACATGGTCAAACTCTAACCCCTTAGACTTGTGAATGGTCATCACCTGTAACATGGGGTCTGCATGGGTCGCAGGTGCGGCGTAAAGCCTAGCAACGGCTTCTTCGAAGGTTTGCCAATGGCGCACTTGACCGCCGTGGCTGTGGGCTTCTAGCAAGTCGAAAAAGGTTTGGCAGTTGGCTAAGTCGCTCGCCTCCAGTAGGCTCGCTTGCCCGCCTAAGGCGAGCCAGCAGCCCTCTAACCAATCGCGCAATGGCTTGCGCGCGCGCAGCGCAAGGCTTTGCTGTATGACGTTAACCGTGCGTGCCAGTACTTGCCCGCCCGCACAGGATAGTGCTTGGATCTGGCTATGGTCTTGCATCTGCTGCCAGATACAAGGCTGGCCATCGGCCATGAGTGGCGTCATGGGGTGCTGCACCAGGGTTAACAAGTCGCTGTTATCCAGACCACACCAGGGTGCACGCAATAGCCCTAACCAACTAATGCGGTCGGTCGGATCGAGTAGAGCTCTGAGCAAGGTTTGTAAATCTTGCACCGCCATGCGGCCGGCGAGGTTATCCAACTCCGAGGCTTGGTAGCGAATTCCCGCTAAATCCAACTGGCGTAAGGTTTCACGTAAGTGGCTGCGGGTGCGCGCCAACAGGGCGATGGTATCGCTCGGGTATTCATTTTTGAGGCGCTGAATCAGCGCGAGAATATGTTCAGCTTCGGCTTGCCCGAGGTCTACGTCTATGTCTGCGGTTAAGGTTGGATCTTGTTTGCGGCTTGTTTCGTTGCCATCGCTACTGGAAGGCTCTGCTTTGGCGAGCAGGGTAAGTTGAGCACCTGGGAGGTCTAGAGCTGGCTTAATGGCTTGGCTTGGGTAGTAGGCTACGTTGCCGCGGGTAATGTCATCTTGGGCTGGGAAGGCTTGAGCAAATTGGCTGTTGACCCAATCCACCACGCCTTGCTGGCTGCGAAAGTTGACCACCAGATCCAGGGGCTGCAAGTGCACATTGCCGATACCTTGGCTGCGTGCCTGCAGAAAAATACCTACCTTGGCATTGCGAAAGCCGTAGCAAGATTGCATGCCATCGCCGACGATAAACAGGGTGCGGCCGTCCTCTGGCTCCCAACCGGCCGTCAGTAGCTCGATTAACCGCCTTTGGGGTACCGAGGTATCTTGAAATTCATCGATCAAAATATGCTTGATCTGGTAGTCGAGTTTGAGCGCTAGTTCCGAGGGTTCATCGAAGTTGCCCAGTGCGGTGAGAGCCGCCTGCGCCGTATCGATAAAGTCGCTGCAGCCCTCGCGGCTAAATACCACGGTAAGTTCCGCCGCTAAGTAGGGCAGTAAGCGCGTGAGTGCATCGAGTAACTGCCATTCGGCATCGTTATAGGTGGCTTGGGGTAGGGCTCGAACAGCTTGAAAATGTTCCAGCAGGCCTTCAATTTCAGAGTACTGCTCGATTAAGGCGCTGAGACGCGCCTTCCAGGCCTTGGCCTCTTGTTTCGATAGGTCGGGTGCGCGCTCGGTGGGGAAGCCCATGTTCTTGTCGAGCCGCTTACGCCAACTGCCATCTTTGGTGAGCAGCAAATTGAGTAAGCTTTTGGTTTCGGCCAATTGCTGATTGATGGCTGCGCCGGAGCTGACGTCCCATGGTAACTGATTCAGTGTTGCGAGCTCGGTTATCGGGTCAGCTTTTTGCTCTGCCAATAGATTGCCTGCGGCAAAGCGAGCTAGCTCGCAAAGGGTGAGTTCATTGTCAGAGAGAGCTTTAAAAGAGGCTTCCAACTCATTGATAATTAACGATTGTAAGCTGCTTTCCAAATACTGTTTAGCTTCTGCGTTACGCATAGCTAGGGTGAGGCCGAGCCATTGATCGCGCTGGCGTAGTAGCGATAAGAGCAGCGTTTCAAAGGTGTCGTAGCGGTTATCTAACTCACTCAAAATGAGCGCGATGTCGTCGGCGATGGGATCGGCCGACTCGAGCTTTTGAAACAGCGATAACACGGCGGCGCGGTACAGTGGCTCGGGTTGGTCGCTGGGTTCAGGCAAGCTACCCATGCCGGAGTCGAAGGGTAATTGCTTGGCCAGTTGGCGTGATAAACCATCGATGGTTTGAATGCGCAGGCGATTGGGTGATTGGATCAGCTGCCAGTCGAGCTGTTGGTCGCGTTCTAACACCGCGTTCGCCAGTTGCCAGGTTTTGGCATCGTGGGGATTGTGTGGGCAGGGCTGATGTTGCGCCTGATTTAGCGCCTGAGTAATTCGCTCGCGCATTTCACCTGCGGCTTTACGCGTAAAGGTAATGGCGAGCACTTCTTCTGGGTGATCACAGGTTTGCAACAGTCGTAAAACCCGTTGGGTGAGCAGGCCAGTTTTACCGGAGCCGGCCGGCGCTGTCACGGCGAAAGAGCTGGTTGGATCTAAGGCGCGGGCTCGAACATCCGCATCTATTGGTTGCGTTTGGCTCATCGGGTCGTCTCAGTTGCAGGGCTGTGCTGTTCGAGTGATATCTGTTCCGCCTGTCTTAACAGCGGATTTAAATGGGCCAAGTAGGCTTCGCTTTGAGGGCTACTAAAGTTCAGGGGGGTAATGCCAGTCATTAATTCCTCGGCCAAATTAAGCAGGCTTTCGCGCCAATGGTTAACCAGCGCTGGCCAGTCCGTAAAACCAACGGTCTTGGCATCAGGTGAGGTGATGCCATCGCAAAAAGGCGTGCTGGCAATGCCCAACATTTTTTGATCTTTTTGTCTGAGTTCAGCAAAGGCAATGCCTGCAACGGGTTCTTGGCGATCTGTTAAGGCGATTGCGTACAGGGGCAATTGCGGCTCTTCTGGCCGGTTGCCGAGCCATTTTTTCGGGTCGGTGGCGCCACTTTTATAGTCGATGAGGAGCCATTGTCCGTCGATGGTATCAATTCGGTCGAGCCGTAGTTGCAGTGGCAATTGGCCTAAGGTAAAGCTAAGGCTTTGCTCGAGGCTTTGGATTGAAAAGCGTGGGCGCTGTTGTTCGAAGCCAATCCAAGGTCGCAATAACCGTATTAAGCGGGCTTTCTCGTTGGCCAAATAACGGGGCTGTTGGTCGGCGTTTATTTCATTGATGGCGGCCTCAACGGCGATTAACAGTTGCCGATCAATGTCGTCTTGCGTCAACGTCGACACATCTGGCTCTACCCGCCAAAAATAGAACAGCGCTTGGTGCAACACGTTGCCTCTGGCCAGTGCCGTTAATCCTGGGCTGGCTGGGTCGGGGCGCTTGGCGAAGAGTCGTAGCTCCATGAATGCCGCTAAGGGGCAGCGGGATTGTTTTTGCAGCATGCCACTGCCACCACGCAGTTGGTTGAGTTCAGTGGCACTAACGGCTGGAGCTTTGAGTGTTTGCAGCCACTCGAAGGCGGGTGGTGTGAAGCTTGGCACCGGGGCCTGTACTTGCAGGCTAAGTGGTAGCTGGGCTATCAGCGGGCTGACGGTAAGCTCTCTATCGCCATCGCGCTTAGCGTGGCTAAACACAACCTCCTTGGCCGCGTGTAAATAGTTGGCTGTTAAGCTTTGGCAAAAGGCGAGCTCCCGCTCGGCACTGGCGTGGGGCATATTGAGCTCCCGTTGTAGCAGTGCCGGGATCAGCGGATTTGGGTTGGCGGCTGGCGGCCATTGGCTGTCATCCATGCCGAGTACCCAAATGCGGTCAAAGGCGAGGCCGCCAGACTCAAGGGTGCCAAGGATTTGCAGCGGTGACTCCGGGGTTTGCGGTTGAAAGGGTTGCCGGCTTGCCAGCTCTCTTAACCAGCCCAGCATGTCTGTGCGAGTTAGTGGCTTGCCCAGCCAATCGGCCTCGGAGAGCTGTTCGAGCAAACCGAGAAATTGCTTTACCTGTTGATGCTCCTCTGAATCTAAGCGCCTTGGGCCAGGCCAGTTGACATGCTTCAAGCTGCTAAGAATTGTGCTTGCCCAAGCTTTGCCTGATTGACTGTTAGGCCATTGCTGTAATTTATCGAGGCCCTCCTGCCAGAGGGCAAGGGTGTCAGGGGGGCAAAGATCACTTTGCTCGCGCGCGGCGTTTAGTAGTTGAGATACTGATGCAAGGGTTATGTCTGTGCGGGCTTTTTTCAGTATTTGCGACATTAACCAATGGCGTAAATCGCTATCGTCTGCTTGGCCTATGAATGGGCTGTTGAGCCAATAGTTAGCGTCTTCGGGGCTTTTGCGTTGATGCCAACTGAGGGTGCTGATGGCGTCGAGTACGATGGGGCAAAGCGCCAAGGGGGTGCCGGCGGAAAAATTAAACGGCATGGTGAAACGGGGGCTAGTGGGTAAATGGTGGGTTGGCTCGAACTCTCTGGCCAGTACCCGTTCGAGTCGAGCTCTATTTCGGCCTAGGTTCGGGTCGATAATAGCAATGGATTGGCAATTGTTTTGTAGAAGCTGGTTCTTAGCCCAGCGTGCTGCCGCCCACATTTCTTGTGCAGGATCTACCCATTCCGTTCGGCTAATGTGCTGCGCCGGTTGTTGATTACTATTTATGCGGTCGAGCTGACTAAAGCTCTGCGCCAAAATAGTTTCGTGCAGCGGGCTTAGGGTATCGAAGTTGAGTAGGCACACCAGCGGTGTATCAGTATCAATTTGCTGCGCTAAGGCCTCCGATAGCAGGGTAAGTTTTTGCTCTTCGGTCATTAAGCCTAAAGTGGCCAAATGACTTTCAAAGCGATCTATCCAAGACTGCATTCGAACGCGATCGGCATCGCTGCCGTAAGCTTGCCATTGTTGCGCGGTTACACGCCATAATTTTAAATAGCTGTAAGCTTGACTGAGCTGATCCACAAGTAACCTAGGGTGCACCAAGGGGTTGGTGTTTGTGCTTGTCTCTACACAGGAGGACCAAACTTGTCGCGTCACCATCGGGCTGGCAATGACTTTCATATGGCGTGGATCGCTGGCGCTTTGGTGTTGTTGCCAGCGTTGTGTTAGCCATTCGTTAAGGCTTTGAACCTTCGGGGTGCGCCATAGGCTGCCAGTAGGCTGCTGTTTGCCGAAGGCCAATAGAAGTTTATTTTTTAACCGATTGTTGGGTGTTAGGATCAGTGTCCCAGCATGTAAGTAGGGTGTTACAGCCTCTAAATTGAACACAGGCGCTTCCTAGCTCTTCGACAATTTTGCATAGTTTACTGCTTTAGGAGGGTTTTAGTGGGGCAGTTTACTGCAAATTGACACGCCTTGAGTGTGCATCCTTGCGCTAGGTAGGTTTTTACAGACACACGATCAGTTTTTATTTTACGGTGCATTATGTCTGATCCATGGCAACCTTCGGCCTGTCTCATAGCGCTGCGCGCCAATGCTGATCAAGGTTATGAAGTATTACTGGCGCAGCGCGCTGAAGGCTTGAGCTTGGCACCAGGTCATCACGTATTTCCCGGTGGTGCGCTTGAACCTAGTGACGGCGAAGTGCAGGCCGCAGATGACGGTGCCTTTAGGCGCGCGGCGATGCGCGAATTTTCCGAAGAGGTGTGCCAAGGGGTCCCATTGTCATTAGCCCTTGATGAGCTTCAGTTCCTAGGCGAGTGGCGAGCACCCGCGTTTTTAAAAAGGCGCTATTTGACCCGGTTTTATGTCGCTATTGCAGAACCCGATGAGATTTATTGCGACGGCCTAGAAATCGTATCGGCCCAATGGGTTCGGCCCGAGACGGCGGTGAATCTGCACCTTGAGGGGGAGATAAAGTTAATGTTTCCAACGCTGGCGATTCTGGATTGGTTGACACCATTTACCAACATTGAGTTGGTGCAAAAGCAACTTAGCGCCGAGTCCTTGAAGAGTGTTTGCCCAATATTGAAGGTCGACGGAGGTGGGCGTTATTTAACGATAGGTTCGGCGAGTGGCTACCGAATTGAGCGCTGGCAGGTCGACTAGACAAATCGGATGAATATTCACGAATAGAAAAGCGCAGGCGGCTTAAGGACCGGCCTGCGCAAACCGCTTAACCAGCCATGCGAGCTTTATAGTCTCGAACGGCTTGGTTGAATTTGTCTGCCACTTCCTTCATGTCATCGACCATGGAGTTGTGCTGAGCAGTGCTGATGTTACATTTCAAGTATTTTTCAGCAAGATCGACATAGGCTTGTACGTCGTTTTTAGCTTTAATCATTTGTGGGGTTACCGCCGTGGCTGGATCGGGTATTTCCGGTGCCGTTGGCCGAGTGCAAGAAAGGGCTGCCTGTGCAAAAAGTAGGCTGCCGGTAAAGCTAAGTGCGATAAATAGGTTTTTCATTGTGCGTTCCTAATGGTGGTCTTAACTCGCGGTTGGTTGGTTAATCCAAACGGCGTTGACTCTAAATTTAGCACAGGTGGACGTTTCTGCTTAAAACTATGGGTTATAAATGTTCAGGATTCTATTTCAGTTGATCAGGTCGTCAATCGCTTCTCTATATTTGCTGTTTTCTTGCTCAAATAGGGCGGCGCCACCGTGACTGTAAGCCTTGTGCAATATAGCCCTCGCTTTAGCCAGCTCACCTTGATCGAGCATTATTTGACCCTTCCTAAATAGCACGAAATAGTTTTGTTCGGCCTTGGGGCAAAATAGTGCTGAGTTAGCCGCCTCCAACGCTTGCGGTAATCGCGCCAACCTGAAATAAGCGTCGCACAAGGCTGTGAGTATCCAGCCGGCTTCGGCAAATTGAGTTTGTGGCTTGGGAACTAATACCCAAGCTTGGTAGAATGTGCGAAGTGCTAATTCAAAATCCTGAGCGTCGTAGTGAACGTAGCCTGTTGAGCACAAGTCGGTGATCTTTTTACTGATTGCGGGGGAGAGGCTTTGAGTGCTCGTGGTCATAGTGTGAGGCCAAAGAGAGACAAGGTTTGAGCGAGTACAGTTTTTACAATTGTAGGGCATCATAACAAACGCTTAAGGGCTGCTCTAGAGAGCATTTTCAACAGGTAAATAATGGAGTTCGGTATTGATCATAAATACAGCGCATAGTGTCGGTTTTGTACTAGGTTTTTTGGTCAGTACGCTGGTCTTCGTACCTTTCGTTTGGTGGCTCTTGACGCGTCGACAGACGCAGGAGCGTGAGCAGCATAACGCTTTGGTTCAGCAAATGGATGCTGAGTTTTCGCTCAGGGCCCATGGTTTGCAGTCCGATCTTAATTTTGCGAATCGTGAGTTGATGCGCTACTCGCAAGAGAAAGAAGGGTTGGAAGCTCAGTTTAATGAAGTGAGATCTACGTTTAACGATTTACAACAACACCATGCCGTCGCGACTCAAAAGCTTGAGGAGTTTGATCTCGTTAAAAAGCAGGCCAGTGAATATCAACAGTTAGCACATCAGGCCAAGGAGGACAATGCACGGCTCAGCACGCAGCTAGAGCAGCAACAACAGCGAATGTCTGAACAGTTAGCGTTGTTAGCTGAGGCAAAGCAGTCAATGGTCAAAGAGTTTGAAAATACGGCAAATCGTATTTTCGAAGATAAGCAACAGCGCTTTAGTTTGCAGAGCAAAGAGTCATTAGAGCTAACCTTATCGCCTTTGCGTCAGCAGCTAGGTGATTTTAGAAAGCGAGTCGATGATGTCTACGGGCAAGAGATGGCGGATAGAAATCGCCTAGTGGGCCAGATAACAGAGCTGCAAAAGCAAACTCAGAAAATCAGTCAAGATGCTATTAACTTAACCAATGCCTTGAAAGGCGATAGCAAGATGCAAGGGAATTGGGGCGAGGTGGTACTGGAGCGCTTGTTGGAAGAGTCTGGCCTGCAGAAGGGCCGCGAATATGAAACACAGGTTAGCCTCAAAACCGACTCAGGGTCGCGCAGAAACCCTGATGTCATTGTTCGGCTACCCGAGAATAAAGATATTATTATCGATGCCAAAGTTAGCCTTGTAGACTATGAGCGCTTTTGCAGCGCTGACAACGAGGTTCATCGCGCTCAGTATTTACGGGCTCATATTCAATCCCTGCGTAATCATATCAACGGTCTTAGCTTTAAGGACTATGAAAATCTAAAAGGCGTTCGAACCTTGGATTTTGTGTTTATATTCGTGCCCATTGAGGCGGCCTTTATGTTGGCACTGCAAGAAGATGCGGCACTATTTAGGGATGCCTACGACAAGCATATTATTCTGGTTAGCCCAACCACGCTGTTAGCAACCTTGCGTACGGTGGAGAATATTTGGCGCTATGAGAAACAAAATAAAAATGCTGAGAAAATTGCGGCTCAGGCTGGGGCTCTCTATGACCAATTCGTGCGCATGCTTGAGTCATTCGACGATATTGGAAAGGCGTTGGGTCGGACCCAAGAAGCTTACGAGCTTGCCAGAAATCGATTGAAGGCAGGTAAAGGCAATCTTATTAAGCGGGTGGAAGATATTCGCAAGCTTGGCGCTAAAACCAAGAAACAATTAAAAGGCGATTTGGTAAATGCCGCCTTGGATAACGCTGATCAGGTTTTAATCGGCGAAACAGACGTTGAAAATGATGATGACGTAGACGGCGAGTATTTAACCGATGTTGATACGGCTGAACTTTAAACGAAATTGGTAAAGTGGGTATGAGTAAATGATGCTTTTATTGGTGACGGCAGTCTTGATTGTTCTGACCTTGGCGGGTTATGCAGCTTATCTCTTGCTGCAGGTTAAAAAACAACAGCGTGAACAGGGTGAAAAGTTGGCAGAGCTAGATGCTTTTGTGCTCGATCAGAAAGAGAAGCGGGTAGCTAGTATTCGTATTTTAGCTCAGGGGGTGCTGGATGATCAGTTGTCTCATACCGAAGCCGCGGTAAGAATTACCGCGCTTCTTGATGTATTGGGACAGGGGGCGTCAGCGAGGAAGGAGCACGCGGCACTTTATAAGTTGACCGATGAAACTTTGCATATTCCGCGTATGGCCGACTGGCAGGCGCTTTCTAAAGCCGATCAAAAACGACTGGAGAAAGATCGCCTTAGCTCAGAGGCTAAGTATAAAGATTTTATCCTGGCGTCGGCGCAAACACTGATTAGCTACCAAGTGAGTGGCGACGTAAAATGACACCACACTCTAGGTGGTGCGTGTAGGGAAATTGGTCAAAAACGGCAAAATGTTCAATATGGTGCGTGGTCGTTAATTTGGTTAAATTTTCAAATAGAGTGTCGGGATTACAAGATACGTAAATGATATTTTCGAAGCGTTGGCTTAATGTTAACGTTTCGTTATCCAGCCCAGCCCTAGGTGGGTCGACAAAAATACTGGAGAACTGGTAGCTGCCCAGATCGATGTGACTTAAGCGCCTGAATGGTCTTACTTGATCCATAGCCTGGGTGAACTCTTCGCTCGACATACGCGCGATTTCTACATTGTGAACTGCATTATGATCAAAGTTGTATTTTGCCGCCTCGACCGAGGTTTTAGATATTTCCGTGGCTAGCACTTTGTTAAAGTGTCGGGATAAGGGCACCGTGAAATTACCGTTTCCGCAGTAGAGTTCGAGTAAATCACCGGCTGCATTGCAGGTATGTTTATTGGCCCAGCTTAACATTTTCTCACAGACATGGGCGTTGGGCTGAGTGAAGCTGCCCTCTACTTGTTTGTAGGTCAGCTCGGCCCCGTCTACCTGAAGCTTTTCAATAACAAAGTCTCTGTCGAGCAGCAGCTTTTGCTTGCGCGAGCGGCCAATAATGTCCGCGTGTAATTGGGCTTTCAGTTGCTGAGCTACAGACAGCCACTCCTCATCGAGTGGGCGGTGGTAGATCAGAGTGATAAGTGCTTCGCCACTTTTGGTGGTAAGAAACTCAACCTGAAATAATCGTTTGCGCAATAGGTCGTTGCTATTTATGGCCTCGAGCAAGGCTGGCATCAACTCATTGATGCGTTCGGAACCTACGTGAAAGTCGGAAATGATATAAGGTTTTTTATATTCACCAGGTTCGTACATGGCGTAGTGCGCACGCCCATCCTCTTGCCAAATTTTAAATTCCGCACGCTGACGGTAGTGGCTGACCGGGGATGTATAAATGTCAATTTCTGGCAGACTAAGTGCGGAGAATTGCTGCTTTAGATGTTCGAGCTTGTGGTCAAGCTGTTGCTCGTAAGTGTCTGGAGCAACTTGGTGGATAGCCATGGACGTCAAAACCTTGCGGTAAAAGCTGCATTATATCCCACAATGGCTAATCTATTAACGTTTATCGGCTTTTGTGGTCATCTTAATTGGCTTAAACTACTTAACCAAGGATTCCACGCTGAGTTATTCGTTTCCTGTTTTGCAGCTAACCTTGTTCCAGCTAGGTATGTTTTCAGTCATCTTTTGATTTAGGTGTATCTATGATTGCTAGGCTCGCTATTGATACCGATGGTCAGGGATTGCATGTTATTACTGATCAACTAACACGGCTTATTCGGAGTGAGTTTTCGGGTGACGGCCTGTGTACGTTATTTATTCGTCATACATCCGCGAGCTTGTTAGTACAGGAAAGTTACGATGAGAGTGCTAGGCGCGATTTAGAAGTTTGGCTGAACCGCTTGGTGCCCGAAGACGACCTGTTATATACGCATACTCTCGAGGGGCGTGACGACATGCCCGCCCATATTAAGACTATGTTGACCGCGGTAAGTATCAGTATTCCAATTGTTGACAGTGTTTTAGCGCTTGGTGCTTGGCAGGGCGTGTATTTGTGGGAGCATCGTCATGGTCGACAGCAGCGAGAGATTGTCGTACATCTGTCGGCTTAGTTGTTATTGTAAACTGAATTTACAGGCAGTTTGTTGGTCGTGGTAAGCCCGCAATTTTTGCGATGATTTTCGCAGGGCTTTCCGGAAACAGTCGCATTAAATATAGGCTGCGCCCCTTGTCTGCTCCCAGTTTACTTGCGACATGCTTGACCAAAGGTCGCATGGCTGGCGATAGTTCATAGGATTGATAGAAATCGCGCAAGCAATAGATAATTTCCCAATGTGCGTCGGTTAGTGTGATTTTTTCTTGCGCTGCAAGCCATTCCGCTGTTTCTGGGCTCCAATCCTTGAGATTGATCAAGTAACCATCTTTATCGACTTCACGCATGCTTAATACCAGCTAACGATTGGGTGGTGGCTTTCGGTTAATTTCACAAAGCCTGCATAGTCCACTAGTTCTACAATTGTTTGAATGGTGTCAGTGCTGATGTCTAAACCGCGGGCATTAAGGTCTGGGCTAAGGGCGAAAATCTTTGCCTTGGTCTCAATAGTTGATTTGTCGAACAATGCATAAACGGCATCGCCAATTAAAACGATGGCGTCTTTTTTTTGCGCTGTTACCAGTGCGATTTGAACATCCGCGTTCGCGAGTGATTTGCTCACTATGTGTAATGTTGTCATCAGAAAGTTAACACCTGATCGGCTTGGTCAATTAAATCGCTGAGGTTTTCGTCGCTTAGCCACTGAATGTTGGCACGGTTTGTGGTAGCTCCTCGTTGCTCAAAAGATGGTTTGTGTACATAAAGCGTTTCGATGTCGTATAGGGGTAGGGCGCTTAACTGTTTTTCGATATTGGCGAGACCAATGGTGCTAAGTGCCATGCTTGTGTTTAGCTGAAAAACGCCATCGGAAACAAAAACAGGTATGACTTTCTGTTCAAAGGCCGCCGTTGCTAGAAGCGCATCCAGGCCTTCTTTGGCGTAGTCGCCCGCCGCAGGAGAGTGGCGAAATAAAAATAAAATGGTTTTCATCACCTACCCAAAAGTTATGACTCTGTCTGTGTTGACGGACGCGTCTACCAATTGTCCCAATCCGGAAAGGCAAAAGCCTGGCGCTAAATTGGACGCGGGTAAATTGTAGCGTTGGGCCTCTTGGTGATCGCAAACGCCGCGTTTAAGCGCAGCCGCAATGCACACTACGAGGTCGGTGTTGTGCTCTTTGCTAAATTTGGCCCAGCGCTGGTGGATTGGATTACTACCTTGGGGTGGTTGTTGCAAAAGGCTAGCTTGGTAAACCCCGTCGCCATAAAAAAAGATACGCGAAACGCGATGACCTGCAGCGACCAGTGCGCAGGCAAATTGATAGGCCGATTCGCAGCCGCTCTGGCTGGGTGAGGCTAAATTCAATAGCGCATAATTCATGCGAGTTCCTAAAAGCAAAAGAGCCCCGTAGGGGCTCTATTTGGTGCTTGATGCGACAATTAGTCGTCACCACCGGTGAAGCTCATAATTAAGCTCAACAGGCTCATGAAAATATTATAGATAGCGACGAAAAGAGTCACAGTCGCAGAAATATAATTTGTTTCGCCGCCGTGAATAATCACGCTGGTGTACCAAGCGATAACGCCTGAGGACAGTAGCAGAAACATACTCGAAACGGCCAAGCCTAAACCTGAAATGCCTAGGAATACGTTGGCAATGCCCGCAACAAAGGCGACTAACAGGCCGGTCATTAAAAACCCAGACATGAAAGAAAGATCTTTGCGCGTGGTGAGCACGTAACCAGAGAGGCCGAAAAATATCAGTGCAGTGCCACCTAGCGCCATAAGCACGGGTTCAATGCCGGCAGCCGCTGTGACCATGCCAACAATTGGACCGGCAGTAAAGCCCAACCATCCGGTCAGAGCAAATACCCAGACAATGCCCATTGAGCTGTTCTTGTTCTTTTCTGTGAGCCAGAGGAACGCCACATAAGGTAGTAGCATCCACAGACCCATGTAGGGAACATTGGCAACAATGGCAACTACGGCCATTAAGGCACTGAAAGCAAAAGTCATTGCAAGTAGTGTGTAGGTATTGCGCAGTACTTTGCTGACCTCTTCACTATGCGCTTGGGCGCGTTCCGTTTGGCTATAAAGCTCTTGCATAAACTTCTCCGTGGTTAAATGAATTCTTTCGCTATCTTACAAACACTTACTGTAAAAGCAAGAGGACTGATGATGACGTTATATCACCCACCCGAAATAGATTTCAATGCTGCTTAGAGTCTGATTTTGCAATTAAGTTCAGGGTGAGGTTGGTTGTGAAATAAGACGACGTAGGATGGGCTTGCGTGGGGGAATAAATGGCGGAAGGGCAGGGATTTGAACCCTGGGATGCTCGCACATCGCCGGTTTTCAAGACCGGTGCAATCGACCACTCTGCCACCCTTCCGCAACAGGCGCAAATTATACATAGAGTTTGGCTGATCGCAAGCCTCTAAGTATTTATTTTAATTAAATATTTAGTGTTTGACTCTTTTCTGAGCAGGAATAAAAAAAGGCCAGCAAATGCTGGCCTTTCTGGTGCTTCTGAGATTACTCAGACGTCTCTTCGACGCGTTTGTTGCGTGGGTCATTAGCTGGGCGCGATACTTCTCTCGGCGCACGGTCAATAGGCGCTGGTAACGCGGTATTGAGCGGTCGACCGAGAACCTTTTGGCGCGTCTGCGTTGTTACCTGAACTTGAGCGACGGGCTTAGGATTGCTTCTCGGGTCATTACTTGGGCGAGTAAAGGCGGGTTTAGCGGCTTCCTCTGTCTTAGCTTCAATGATTTGATCAGCATCCGGCTTAGCTTCCGCTTTTATTGCTGGGGCCGCTTTCGGCGCTGCAGTAACTGCCGCTTCAACTTCAGCTGCTGCTTCAACTTCAGCGTCTTCGGCCTTGGTCTCTTTCAGTGTTGGACTTGCATCCGCTGTTGCTTGGATGTTCTCCACAGGTGCTTCAGACTTGACGACCTTTAGCTCTTCAGTCGCAGGGGTGCTGTGCGCGGCAGGATTAGGCTCAGTTTGAGCGGCAGCTTCCACTTGTGCAGGTGTTGCTACTTCCATTTGCTCTGGTGCCAGTGTTTTAGCTTGTGTTACTTCCTCGCTTGCAGCCTTGGGCGCTGATCTTTCGCGCTTCGGTGCAGGCTTAGTTTCAGTCTGCTCTGGGGCGCTGTCGGATTCAGGCGCGGTGTTAGCGGCTTCGTTGTCTTTTTCGAGCTGCTCTACTTGCTCGCTGCGGCGACCGCGGCGACGTTGCTGGCTACGGCCTGTGCGAGAGCTTGGGCGACGCGAAGGGCGATCATCGCTGTCGTCATTACTGTCACTGCTGTTATCGTTCTGTTGGTTGCTTGGCGTCACCTGCGGTGCCGCGTTTTCGCCTTCGTTGGTGTTTTCACCGCTGCGACGGCGACGGCGACGGCGACGGTTGCCGCGCTGTTCGTCATTGTTGTCGTCGGTGTTATCGTCATTTTTTTGATTGCGCTTGTTATCCGGCTTGTCAGCTTTGGCTTTGTCGGCGCTATCGTTTTCCTCGTTGCGACGGGGGCGACGACGATTGCCGCCTTGCTGATTGCGCCCGCGTGTGCGGCGGTTGTCGCTTTGACTTCTGCTGCTCTTTTTAGGCTTAGGTTTGGGTGCAAAAAGCGCCAAAATAGCTGCTATCCAGCGCGAAATAATGCTGGGCTCTGCCGCCGGCGCAGGCGCTGGTTGGCTGGGCGCAACTTGTTGAACCGCAGCGCGGGCAACAGGCTTAGCATTTTTCATATCTGCATCAGCTTCTATTAGCTCGGCTGGTGACGAGATTTTATAGCTGGTTTCCAATGTGCCTTCATCATCATCGCGCAGGCGCTGAACTTCAAAGTGCGGAGTTTGCAGTTCGGGCTTGGGCACAATTAAGACGCGAATGTTATTGCGCGCTTCAATCTTGCTGATGGTCTTGCGTTTTTCATTGAGCAGGTAAGTGGCGACAGAGATCGGCGTTATGGCGCGAATCTCTGCACTGCGTTCTTTCTGTGCTTCTTCTTCTACTAAACGTAAAATAGACAGTGCTAACGATTTGGTGCTGCGAATAGTGCCCTGACCTGAGCAGCGCGGGCAGACTTTCGACATGGTTTCTTCGAGCGATGGGCGCAGGCGCTGGCGCGACATTTCGAGCAAGCCGAAGCGTGAAATACGGCCCACTTGTACCCGGGCGCGATCCATTTCGAGTGATTCGCGTACGCGGTTTTCAACTTCGCGCTGGTTTTTAGCGGATTGCATGTCGATGAAATCGATAACCACTAGGCCGCCGATATCGCGCAGGCGTAGTTGGCGCGCAATTTCAGTGGCTGCTTCGAGGTTAGTTTGCAGTGCTGTTTCTTCGATGTCCCCGCCTTTGGTGGCGCGCGATGAGTTGATGTCGATAGACACCAGAGCTTCGGTGGGATCAATAACTATCGAGCCGCCAGACGGCAGTTTAACTTCACGCTCAAATGCTGTTTCAATTTGGCTTTCGATTTGATAGCGGTTGAACAGTGGGATGTCGTCTTCGTAATACTTAATTTTGCTTTGATAATTTGGCATCACCTGTTGAATGAAGGTGGTAACTAAATCGTAAGCTTCTTTGCTGTCGACGATTACTTCGCCTATATCTTGGCGCAAGTAGTCGCGAATGGCGCGAATGATGACATTGCTTTCTTGGAATAAGAACTCGGGCGCCTTGTGTGTTTCCGCCGCGGCAGAAAGCTGTGACCAGAGTTGGAGTAGGTAATCTAAATCCCACTGCAGTTCCTGTGCGCTGCGACCAATGCCCGCGGTACGAACAATAATGCCCATGCCCGAAGGTACTTCGATATCCGACAGTGCATCGCGCAGTTCGGCGCGCTCTTCGCCTTCGATACGACGTGAAATGCCACCCGCGCGCGGGTTGTTTGGCATCAAAACTAAATAGCGGCCAGCTAAGCTAATAAAGGTGGTGAGTGCGGCGCCTTTATTGCCGCGCTCTTCCTTGTCGACCTGAACGATGACTTCCTGGCCTTCTTTTAATACGTCTTTGATTTTGATGCGGCCGTCAGCGTCTTTCGAGTTTTTGCTGAAGTAGTCACGCGAGATTTCTTTCAGAGGGAGGAATCCGTGGCGCTCGGCACCGTAATCTACGAAGGCGGCCTCAAGGCTGGGTTCTACGCGGGTAATTTTGCCTTTGTAGATGTTGGCTTTCTTTTGTTCGCGATTGCGGTTTTCTATATCTAAGTCATACAGCCATTGGCCGTCGACCAGTGCAACACGCAACTCTTCAGGTTGCGTTGCGTTAATGAGCATTCTTTTCATGCTGTGCCTAAGTTTTAGGGCGCATTCAAAGTTGCTGTAAAGCAGACTGTAAAACTGTTTGGCCGCCTAAGGCCCTTGCGCTACCTAGTGAAGGCTCGCAAAGTCGGCGGTTGAATCAGGTGGCAACAGGCAGCAACAAGCCAAACCCAAATGGGGCTGCGCGATGTTGCTATAAAGGTTGCTTAGTGTACCTGTATTCATCAAAAACTCAGAGTTCATCCATTGCGTTTATGTCAGTTCGGTTGCTGACGCTATCAGTGTTTTCACAAGAGGGGGGCTTGTCAGGCGTCTGGGCGATTGGCCTAGTGCGGCTGGTTTTGCGTTCCGTCCCTGCTGATAGTGGCTATTGCTATCGAGTTTTAAAAACAATTTCTCAGTGCACTGCAGCAGTCTTTGTGCGCAATTGTCACTGTGGTTCTTTGTGCCGGCGTTTTTGTTCGCTCTGGCAGCGAAGAACCGCTATTGGGTCAAAAACAGCGCTCCGGGGTTGTTTACCGGCTGCCCACCTCGGGTCAGACGCGTATACAAATCCAGCGGTTTGCTGGCTGAATGGCGGTATTTCCTCGCGACTTGCCTAACGCAATGTCCGGAAACCAGCCCAGTCAGCGGGCTGAACTATAGCAGCAAAGCCTAAGCCCTTCAATTAGAAAGAAAAAACTGATTTGACTGGTGTAAAATGCCGGCTCTTCACGTGTTTGAGAGCGCTATGTCTGAGTTTCATCAGGTCCAAATGTTAGAGGTCGACCCCGATTGCGCCGGTCAGCGAGTCGATAATTTCCTGATGTCGCGTTTGAAAGGGGTGCCGAAATCGCGACTCTATCGTCTGTTGCGCAAGGGCGAGGTGCGAGTCAATAAGGGCAGGGTTAAGCCTGAGCATAAGCTACACGCTGGTGATCTCGTGCGCGTGCCGCCCATTCGGTTGGCGCAGGAGGGTGACTTGGTGCCGGTTGGTCCCGAGTTGGCCCAGCGCTTGGCAGAGGCCATCGTATTCGAAGATGACTGGCTAATGGCTATTAATAAGCCGCCAGGCTTGGCCGTTCATGGCGGCAGTGGGGTGCAAATTGGCTTGATCGAGGCGCTCCGCCAGATGAAGCCAGATATCAGGTTTCTCGAGCTGGTACATCGATTGGATCGAGAGACGAGTGGCGTGATTCTGATTGCGAAGAAGCGCGGTGCGCTCAAGGCTTTGCAAGAGCAGTTCCGGGAAAAGTCGGAGCAAATGACGCTGGCCGGTATCCGCAAGCGCTATTTGGCGTTGGTTGATGGGCAGTGGCCGGTGTCGAGAAAGGAGGTTGATGAGCCGTTATTGCGCACAGAGTTGGCCAACGGCGATCGAATCGTTAAGGTTTCCGCCGATGGTAAGCCGAGTAAGACTTTGTTTTCAGTGGTGGAAAACTTGCAGGGTGCAACGCTTGTGGAAGCCAGTCCTGTCACTGGTCGCACGCATCAGATTCGCGTGCATGCGCGCATTGCCGGCTGCCCGCTACTGGGCGATGAAAAGTACGGCATTGATGTCGTTAATGAAAAGCTTAAGCGCAAGGGCTTGCGGCGCTTGTGTTTGCACGCGGCAACTTTGAGTTTTATGCACCCAATTACCGAGCAGAGTATGACGGTGGAGGCGCCCATGCCCAGTGATATGTCTGCGTTGTTGGAAGCGTTGCGATGCTCTTGATTTTTGATTGGGACGGCACGCTGATCGATTCAACGGCCAAAATAGTGGCTAGCGTGCAGGCGGCCGCCCAGCGTCTGGAATTGCCGGTGTTGCCCGATGCCGAGGTGAAAAATATTATCGGCTTGTCCTTGAATGAGGCGCTTGCCCGGCTCTATCCAGCCCTGAGTTCGAGCGCTTTGCTGGCGTTGTCTGAGGCATTTTCCAAGCATTTTGTCGCTGCGGATCAGAAACCCTGTGCTTTTTACGAGGGTGTGGTGCCGGCGTTGACGTCGCTAAAGGCGGCGGGGTTTGAGTTGGCCGTGGCGACGGGAAAGAGTCGCAGTGGTTTGACCCGAGTGCTCGGCAACGTGGGCTGGAGCGATTTCTTTTCGGCGACTAAGTGCGCTGAAGAGACGGCCTCTAAGCCGCACCCACTTATGCTGGAGCAGTTGTTGAGCGAGTTCGGTGTGCGTCCGCACGAGGCGGTGATGGTGGGCGACACGGAATATGACATGGCGATGGCGAGAAGCGCCGGTGTGCCACGGATCGCGGTCAGCTACGGTGCTCACCATATCGATCGGATGAGGCCTTACGAGCCGGCGCTTTGTCTCGATCGTTTTGCTGATTTGCTCGAATGGCAGCCGTTACGACAAAGGCTCGAATCCTTCTCGTCTTAGCATGGCGCAGAGCGTTATGAGCGGTAGCCCTTCTAGGGCGCTGGGGTCGGTGCTGGTTAGGGATCGAAATAAGCTGCTGCCTAAGGCTTCGCACTTGAAGCTGCCGGCGCAATCTAATGGTTGCTCCTTCTTTATATAGGCTTGAAGTTGGGTTTCGGTGAGGGTTAAAAAGCTAACCTCGGTGGTGATTGTATCTAGCTGTAGGTTTTGGTTAGTGCTATTCAATAAACAGAGGCTGGTGTAAAAGGTCACCGTTTTGCCCTGACAGAGCTTGAGTTGCTGCAGTGCGTTCGCCTCTGTGCCCGGCTTGTTGAGTAAGTGACCGTCGCAGCTGGCGGTTTGGTCTGAGCCTATAATTAGCGCATCGGGGTAGAGGTGAGCGAGAGCAAGTGCTTTGGCCTTGGCTAGTCGCGGTGCAGTTTGTGCTGGTGTTTCTGTTGCTAGTGGGCTCTCGTCGATATTCGGTGCGTGACAAGTGAAGTTTTCTACAATCCTGCTCAGCAGCGACTTTCGGTAGCTTGAGCTAGAGGCTAAAATGAGGCGTCTTTTTTGCATTGTGGTTATGCCTGTTTGTGGGTGCAAAAAGGGTGCGAATTGGCGGTGTATGTTACTGAATTGGGATGGGGAAGCCTAGAAACGGTTTTTAAGCGCTAATCTGGCCTCAAATCCCTTAAATTGTGCTTATTTCCCTTTGACACCACAGAATCTTGTCCCTAGAATTGCGCGCTTATGTCAGATGCCCCCTTACAAACGATTTTGCCTCGGCAAGTAGATCCGCGAAAATTCGCGCAGAAGGGGATAAGTCTATCTGGTCGCGTGCCACTGGCGCAGATGCCTCGCTTAAGCGAAGCGGTGCAAAGTGGTGACGAAGAGGTAGATGTGCATTTAGAATTTGGTATTGACCAACAGAGGGCTAAAACCCTTAAAGGTCACGCTAAAGCAAGTGTTTCAGTGGTTTGTCAGCGTTGTTTGCAGCCGACAAAACTCACCTTAGACGCCGATATCGCACTCGCTGTAGTGTGGACAGAAGAGCAGGGCCAGGATTTATCCAAGGATCTCGATCCTTTGATATTGGAAGAAGGCCCCACCGATCTGTATCAGGTTGTTGAGGATGAGTTGTTGCTGGTGTTGCCAATGGTGGCGTATCACGAAGAGCAATGTATTGACGCTTCATCGTTAAGTGCCGGAACAGCGGTTCAAGACGATAAAGTATCAGACAACCCTTTTAAAGTGCTGGAGCAACTTAAGGGCTCGCCGAAATAACGAGGCGCCCCGGCTTCAGTCCATTTGGTAAGTAGGAGCTATCATGGCTGTTCAGCAAAACAAAAAGAGTCGTTCACGTCGTGACATGCGTCGTTCGCACGATGCACTCACTGGTCCAACCCTGTCTATCGATCCAACCAGTGGTGAGAAACACCGTCGTCACAATGTGACTGCCGATGGTTTCTACCGTGGTCGCAAGGTAATTGATACTGGCAGCGACGAGTAAAACTCGCGTTTGACTGCATCATCTCGAATTGCCGTAGATGTAATGGGTGGGGACTTAGGTCCCCACGCTGTTTTTTCTGCCTGTGAAAAGGCGCTGCTAGACTTTCCCTTCTTAGAAATATCTGCCTTTGGCACTGCTCAGGCCACCGAGTGTATTCCTCTATCTTTACAGCAACATGCCCGTTTTGATTGGAAGCAAGCGCACGAGACGTTTAGCGCCGAGCTAAAACCCACTGACATTTTGCGCCACAAGCAAAGCTCACTTTGGTTGGCAGTGGAGCATTTGGCTATGGAAAAGGCTGATGCCTGTGTGAGTGGCGGCAGTACCGGCGCCTTAATGGTGGCAGGTAAGCGCCTGTTGGGCATGGTGCCCGGTATTGATCGGCCGGCAATCTGCCAGCGCTGGCCTACCCGTAAAGGCCAGACGCATATGCTGGACCTAGGCGCTAATCTCGATGTTAACCCGGCGTTATTGCTGCAGTTTGCGCAAATGGGCTCAGTGCTCTCTGAAGTGGCTAGGCCAAGGGTGGCGTTATTAAATATAGGCACAGAAAGCAATAAGGGTGGCTCGCTTTTGGCGCAGGCGGCAGCGCTTATTGATCAGGACGAGGCCCTGCTGTTTGCTGGTTTTATCGAGGCAAATCACCTGCTCGATGGCGATGTCGATATCGTGGTGACTGACGGTTTTACTGGCAATGTAGCGCTTAAGGCGAGCGAAGGGGCGGCAGTGTTCCTAATCGAACAGCTAAAAGCGGCTTTTATGGGCTCTTGGTATGGCAAATTGGTTGGCCAGTTAGCCAAACCCGTGTTGCTAAAATGGCGTACACAGTTTGATCCCGGTCGCTATAATGGCGCCAGCTTTTTGGGCTTGTCTAAGCCACTCATCAAAAGCCATGGCAGCGCTGACGCGCAAGCATTTTATAATGCTATCGGTGTTGCGGTGGCGCAAACGGAGCACAAGCTGCCGGCATTGCTAGCGGCGCGCTTTAAGGCTTCGGTCGAATAAAATAGGGCAGTAATTTCCCATTGCTTTACTACTGATTATTAACCAAGGTTTCTATTATGTCTGACTCTTCTTTGGCGTTTGTATTTCCGGGCCAGGGCTCTCAAAAAATTGGCATGTTGGCGGATTTAGCTGAGCAGAATGCCATCATTCTTGAAACCTTTGCCGAAGCCTCCGGCGTTTTGGGTTATGACTTGTGGAAGCTAGTGCAAGAGGGAACTCAGGAAGATATTAATTTAACCGAGCGCACGCAACCATTACTGCTTACTGCCAGTGTGGCTTTATGGCGTTTGTGGCAGCAAAAGCAGGGGGCCATGCCCGCGTATTTTGCTGGCCATAGTTTAGGTGAGTGGTCGGCACTGGTTTGCGCTGACGTGGTTGCCTTCACCGATGCAGTAAAACTCGTGCAGCAGCGCGGTGCGTTTATGCAGGCCGCGGTGCCCGCGGGTAAGGGGGCAATGGCGGCGATTATCGGTTTAGATGACGCGTTGATTGTTAATGCCTGTGCACAAGCGTCGAGTGCTGGTGTTGTGTCGGCAGTAAATTTTAATTCACCCGGCCAAGTGGTTATTGCCGGTGAAGCGGAAGCGGTAGAGGCCGCCATGGCCCTGTGCAAAGAAGCTGGTGCAAAACGCGCCTTACCATTACCTGTTAGCGCCCCTTTTCACACGAGCCTAATGCAACCTGCGGCCGATAAATTAGCTGCGTTTATTATGGCGACTACTTTTAGTGCACCCACGATTCCTGTTGTGCATAACGTCAATGCAAAAACAGAGTTAGATCCTGAAAAAATAAAACAGTTGATGATTGAGCAAATTTGCAGTCCAGTATTATGGGTTGATTGCGTAAATAGTTTGGCGGCCTTAGGTGCGACACACCTAGTAGAATGTGGCCCTGGCGCGGTGTTGGCGGGCTTGGCAAAGCGCATTGATAAATCCTTAACGGCAGTGACAACTGGCTCGGTTGACGAGTTCGAAAAAGCCATCGCAGAACACGCGTAAGCGATATACATTTTTAACGGTGAGAAAGATTATGGAAAACAAAATTGCATTAGTTACTGGCGCCAGTCGTGGCATTGGCGCGGCTATTGCCGATTTGTTAGCAAGTCAGGGTGCCGTTGTTATCGGCACGGCTACTAGCGCAACCGGTGCTGCTGCTATTTCCGCGCGCTTTGCGGAAAAAGGCTTGGAGGGCGAAGGCATGGTGTTGAATGTGACTGACGCTGATTCCGTAGCGGGACTATTAACGGCCGTTGGCGAAAAATACGGTGCGCCGAGTATTCTGGTGAATAATGCCGGTATTACAAAAGATAATTTATTGATGCGTATGAGCGATGACGAGTGGTTCGACGTGATCAACACGAATCTGAGTGCTATTTATCGCTTAAGTAAGGGCTGCCTGCGCGGCATGATGAAAGCCCGCTGGGGCCGTATCATTAATATAAGCTCAGTGGTCGGCTCAATGGGTAACGCCGGGCAGTCAAATTATGCCGCAACTAAGGCGGGCGTAGCAGGCTTTGCACGCGCGCTTGCGAAAGAAGTTGGCTCGCGTAATATCACTGTTAATACGGTAGCACCTGGCTTTATCGACACCGATATGACCAAAGAGCTGCCAGATGCGCAAAAAGCGCTATTGTTAGCTAATGTACCTGCTGGGCGCTTGGGTCAGCCGGAGGAAATTGCGGCAGTGGTTGCCTTCTTGGCGAGCGATGCGGCAGGTTATGTGACCGGCGAAACCATTCATGTGAATGGCGGTATGTACATGGCATAATGGCCATAAGTGGCTGTTTTTATTAAGGTTACTGGAAGAAGTTGTTATTTTTTGTCGGTTTTCGTTACAACCGATGAAAAATCCATGTAAAATGCCGACCCTGTTGGCCGAGAGCACAAACAATTGGCCGCTTGTCAGTCTTATAAAGACAACGGTTTGACCGAAATTACCAACTTGGAGTTGAATACGATATGAGCAGCATTGAAGAGCGCGTAAAGAAAATTGTCGCCGAGCAGCTTGGTGTAAAAGAAGACGAAGTTAAAAACGAAGCCTCTTTCGTTGAAGACTTGGGTGCTGATTCTCTCGATACCGTTGAGCTTGTCATGGCTTTGGAAGAAGAATTCGAAACTGAGATTCCAGATGAAGAAGCTGAGAAGATCACGACTGTTCAGTTAGCTATCGACTATATTAACGAGCATCTCGGTTAATTAAGTCGAACGGAACATCTGTTCTTCGCAAAAGCCGTCACTATTTCACGATAGTACGGCTTTTGTTTTATTGGCCTTGGTATTTTGCTTTTTGATTTTATAATTCGTCAGTCTGGAGATTAAACGTGTCGCGTAAACGAGTCGTTGTTACCGGTATGGGTATGGTTTCGCCCTTAGGCAATACAGTAGCAGACACCTGGAAAGGCATTCTTGCTGGCCAGAGTGGTGTTGCACCGATTACCACTTTTGATACAACTCCTTTTAGTACTACGTTTAGTGCTGCAGTAAAAAATTTCGAAGTGGAGCCTTATTTGCAGGCCAAAGATGCCCGCAAAATGGACCCCTTCATTCAATACGGTATGGTTGCCGGTATTCAAGCGTGGGAAGACTCAGGTATTGAGTTAACCGAGGCAAATGCCGAGCGTATCGGTGCGGTTATCGGTGCTGGTATTGGTGGTATTGGCTCTATTGCCGATGGCGCCTTAACCATCGAAGAGAAAGGCCCAAGACGCATTTCCCCGTTTTTCGTGCCCGGTGCGATCATTAATATGATTGCCGGTAATCTGTCGATCAAATATGGATTTAAAGGCCCTAATTTAGCGGTAGTTACCGCCTGTACCACAGGCACTCACGCCATTGGCCTAGCGGCGCGCTCTATTCAGTACGGTGAAGCCGACGTGATGCTGGCCGGCGGTGCTGAAATGGCAACCACCAAAACCGGGTTAGCGGGCTTTGCAGCGGCGCGAGCTCTATCTACGCGTAACGATGATCCGACGAAAGCTAGCCGGCCTTGGGATCGCGACCGCGATGGTTTCGTTTTGGGTGATGGCGCCGGTGTATTGGTGCTTGAAGAATATGAACACGCCAAAGCCCGCGGCGCCAATATTTATGCCGAAGTGATTGGTTTCGGTATGAGTGGTGATGCTTACCATATGACATCGCCGCCAGAAAATGGTGCAGGCGCGGCGTTGAGTATGCGCAACGCTATTAAAGATGCAGGCATTCAGGCTTCGGACATTCAGTACATCAATGCCCATGGCACTTCAACGCCAGCTGGTGATATTGCTGAATGTCAGGCGGTTAAATCTGTGATGGGTGGGGCGGCCAGTAACGTTGCGGTTAGCTCGACCAAATCGATGATTGGCCATTTGCTAGGTGCTGCTGGTGCGGTAGAGGCTATTTTCAGTATTCTGGCGATTCGCGATCAGGTGGCGCCGCCGACAATTAATTTGGACAACCCAAGCGAAGGTTGTGATTTGAACCTGGTTCCCCATAAAGCACAGCCCATGCCTATTAACATTACCATGTCTAACTCGTTTGGATTTGGCGGAACAAACGGTACACTGGTTTTTCGAAAGGTGTGATTAGCGTTATGTTCTGGAAAACGGCGATCACCTATGATCGCCGTTTTTGTTTGGTCGCTTAGAACTAGGCTAGGTGGCTAATAGACTCACAGTTATGAAGGATAGATTGTGCACAAACCACTGACGATGATAAATGGTAGTTTTTGCGATCAGATATCAGTGTTTGATAGAGGTTTACACTATGGTCACGGTCTGTTTGAAACCCTTCGCGTAGAGGCTGGTCAGATTCCTTTGCAACGTCGTCATTTGGCGCGTCTTTGCCGTGACGCGTCGAAACTTTTATTGCCTTGCCCTGCGCAGGACGTGCTTATTGGCCAGTTGAATGCATTACTAGCGGCAGCGTGTGTGGCATGGCAACAAGCGCGAAGCACACTTTCGGCAACCGTTAAAATTATTTTAACTGCCGGTGAGGGCGGCCGAGGCTATCGCTCGCCTACCACTGTGTCGCCAAACCTCATTATTCAAATTACGCCCCGGACATTTCTCCTAGCGCAAACGAACGCAGCGCTGGTCTGTTCAACCCCGTTAAATGCCTCTGTATTTGCGGGCGTTAAGCACTGCAATCGGCTTGAGCAGGTCCTCGCTGCACACGAACTGGCCAGCAAGCCGTATTTTGAAGGTTTGATGTGCGACCCAAAAGGTTGTGTTATTGAAGGCATCTCTTCGAACATTTTTTTCTTGAAAGATGGTCAATTTCATACGCCATCGCTGGATGCTGCGGGTGTTAATGGTGTAATGCGACAGTTTCTGTTAGAGAGTTATATGGGCGTGGCGCCTATCTCCATTCGTCGGGTAATCGTTGAGGAGCTTGCCGATGCCGATCAACTCTTTGTGGTAAATAGCAATTGGGGTGTGATTGCTATTGATCGTTTACACACAGGAAGTAGGGACGTGTCCTTTACTCGAACTACAGAAGGCGAACAGTTTATTGCACTTGGAGAGAGTGCTTTTCATGCTAATGCAGACTTGCGTGGAGATATTTTTTGAAGGCGATCCTAAAATGGTTACTCAGCTTGTCTATTGCAGCTGTGGTGCTGGCTGTGGCTGTCAGTATTTATGTTAAGCATAACTTAGACGCGCCTATGGCGATAAACGATGTTGTCCAGCTCGACGTGCCAAGAGGGCAATCTTTGATTGCGCTAGGTAATCGTTTAGAACGCCAAGGTTTGTTGGATTCAACACTTTGGGTAGGCTACGCGCGTCTAGTAGGTGCGACAAAAATTAAGTCAGGTGAATACAAACTTGAACCTGGGCTTACCCCCAAGCAGTTACTTGATAAGCTAATACTTGGCGATGTAATTCGCTACAATGCGCAGTTAGTCGAAGGCTGGACCTATGCTCAAGCGCTACAATATTTACAAAGTTTAGAGCATTTAGAAATACGTTTGGCGGGTTTGCTGTGGCCAGCACAACAACAGTTGTTAGGTTTCGAGGAGGTGCATCCAGAAGGGTTATTTTTCCCCGATACCTATCAATATCAAAAAGGTGATTCCGACGTCAGTCTATTGCGTCAAGCCTATGCCAAGCAGCAAATGATATTAACTGAGCTATGGGCAGAACGCGCAGAAAATTTACCTTATCGCACGCCTTACGAAGCGTTGATCATGGCTTCCATTGTTGAAAAAGAAACGGCTATTGATGCCGAGCGGGAAGAGATCGCCGGTGTGTTTGTACGCCGGTTGCAAAAAAGCATGCGCCTGCAAACTGACCCAACTGTGATTTACGGTTTAGGCGAAAATTATCGTGGTAATTTAACGAGAAAGCATTTGAAGCAAGCTACGCCGTATAATACCTACATGATTAAGGGGTTGCCGCCAACGCCCATAGCCTTATCTGGCGAGCGCTCTCTGTTTGCGGCGCTACACCCTGATAATGGGGCAAGTTTGTATTTTGTCGCCAAGGGTGACGGTTATCATCAGTTTTCTGCGACCTTGGATGAACATAATGCTGCCGTGAAAAAATTTCAATTGAAGCGTCGCAATGATTACCGCTCGACTCCGAAACAATAATTGTTTACTTGAATAAAGAGAGAAAGGCTTGAAACCGGGACTATTTATTACCGTCGAAGGTACCGAAGGTGTTGGCAAGACCACCAACATGGATTTCGTTGAGCAATGGTTAATCGCCAAAGGTTTGGATGTGCTTAGAACCCGAGAGCCGGGAGGAACGCCTTTAGCCGAAACGCTGCGTGAGCTATTGCTCGCGCCAAGAGAAGAAGCGGTTGATCCCACTGCTGAACTGTTACTTGTGTTTGCAGCACGAGCGCAGCATTTTAATCAACGCATTTGCCCAGCGCTGGCACAGGGCAAATGGGTCTTGTGTGATCGTTTTACCGATGCAACATACGCTTATCAAGGCGCAGGGCGTGGATTGGATTCGGCATTGATTGCGCAGTTAGAAAAAGTGGTGCAAGGGTCGCTCAGGCCTGATTGCACTTTGCTCCTCGATATCGATGTTAACGTGGGTTTGGAGCGGGCGCGAAGCCGTGGTGATCTGGATCGTTTTGAGACAGAAACCATTGCCTTTTTTGAGCGTGTTCGCGCTTGTTATCTGGCGCGGGCAAAGGCCGAGGCATCGCGTTTTCGTATTGTCGATGCCAGTCAAGGTTTAGACGATGTTCAGCGCGATATCGATCGTGTACTCGCGGAACTGACGCAGCGTTAAAACTTTGGTTCGGATAGTAACTCAAGCGTTTCTTGCGTTACTGGATGGTTAAAGCTGAGCCGTGTAGAGTGCAGGCAGAGAAAAGGCGAGGCGTCGCGCACCGGTTCGGGCGCGTAAAATTGATCACCTAAAATAGGGTGCCCTAGTTGTTGCATGTGCACTCTTAACTGATGCGAGCGCCCGGTGACGGGTGTGAGTCTCACGCGGGTTGCGTTATCTTCTACATATCTCTCCATGCATTGATACAAAGTGCACGAGGGTTTACCGGACTCCATATCGACTTTTTGCAGTGGTCGATTGGGCCAATCGCAAATAAGCGGTAAATCTACTGAGCCTGCCTCGTCTTTTAGTATTCCAGAGACCAGAGCGGTATAGGATTTTTCAATTTTGCGTTGTTCAAAAAGTATGCTGAGTTGACGATGTACTGGTTTCGACCTCGCTACGATTATCAGCCCGGAAGTGGCATAATCTAGCCTGTGCACAGACAGTGCTTCTGGAAATGTGCGTTGCACGCGGCTGATTAGGCAGTCTTGATTTTCAGGGCCTCTACCGGGCACGCTGAGCATTTTAGCGGGTTTATTAACGACTAATAAAAATTCATCTTCATGTACAAATTCTAGGGTATCTTTCACGCTGAGTACTTATTGTGCTGGCAAATAGAGCCGTGCAGTATGGCAAAGATAATGGGAGTCGGACAGATGTACCTGATTGAGCAGATAGATATTCCATGCAATTAGCCGAATTCGCATTGGGGCAATCGCCCTATCCTTGGCAGCATCAACGTTGGCAATCTCTCTTTGAGGCGGTTAGCGCGCAAAAGCTACCCCATGCACTTTTATTTGCCGGAGTGCCCGGGGTGGGGAAAACCCATCTAGCCATGTTGCTTGCGCAGCGTCTGCTTTGCTTGACAGCAGCGGCTGAACTGGCTTGTGGCAAATGTAAAGCGTGTCAGTTATTGGCTGTGGGTACTCACCCAGATCTCCTGTTGTTAGAGCCTGAGGCGGTTGGTAAGGCCATTAAAATTGACGCCATTCGCCATGCCAATGATTTTTTAAGTAAAACGGCTCAGCAGGGTGGCCGCAAGGTGGTGGTTATCGCACCAGCGGAGGCGATGACAACGGGCGCTGCGAATGCGCTACTAAAAAGTCTAGAGGAGCCTGCTGGGAGTGCACATATCATGTTGGTTAGCCACCAAACCAGCGCGGTATTGTCCACCATTCGCAGTCGCTGTCGGTTGCTTGCATTCGGTTTGCCAGACATGGACGCTGTGGTGCCTTGGTTGACGCCTATTGCCGGCAATAGAATCGCGCCAGAGCAACTACTGTCCCTTGCCGGTGGCGCACCGCTGGCCGCGCGTGGGCTCCTGGATGGCGATTCATTGGAGCAACACCAGCAATTGGTACAGAATTTACGGGATTTGGCGCAGGGGCAAAAAGGCCCTCTGGCGTTGGCCTCTGAGTGGCTGGCGCAGGATCACCAGCAGGTGTTGTGTTGGTTTCAACTCTGGCTTAGCCAGTTGCTGAAAAACTTACAGTGGCAACAGCCGAGTCCAGATAATGTTGAGGCGTTCGATTGGGCTGTGAGCCTCATGGGTGAGGCGGGCGCACCTGTGCTGCACCGGTTGTATGAAAAAGTCGGGCGCGCGCGCCAGGCTTTGGCGGGCCCGTCTAACCCTAATACGCAATTGCTATTGGAGGAAATAGCCTTGGACTGGCAGGCGCTGTGTCGAGCATTTGCGCGGCGTTCGCGTTAATTAGCCTCTGCTATCTAGACACCTGTGCTAGCTTGCTTTAACGTTGCTAAACTAAACCTTTGACCTGATCAAGGAATGCACTATGGCTGCTTTGGGCGGTGCCCGCAACGGCATATTAAACCTAAATATTCGCGATAAAGCCGTGCTTTATGCCAGTTATATGCCCTTTGTGCGCAATGGTGGCTTGTTTATACCCACTACGCGCGCCTATAAAATTGGCGACGAGGTATTTATGTTGCTGAGCCTTCTGGATGAGGGCGAGAAGATTCCGGTTGCCGGAACGGTGGTTTGGGTTACCCCTAAGGGCGCTCAAGGTAACCGGGCCTCGGGTGTAGGCGTGCAGTTTAACGACCAAGACAATATGGCTGTCAGCAAGATCGAAACCTATTTAGCGGGCTCGCTCAGTTCAGATAGACCAACCCATACCATGTAGTCTGCGCTTATTTTCGATTAGGCCAGCTTGCTGGCCTTTTTTGTTAAACTTTTGCGCCAGTTGCATGGATATACATCAATACCCTGCAGATAAACCGTCGGAACTTATCCCATGCTCGTAGATTCGCATTGTCACCTAGATAGATTGAAACTGGGTGACCGAAGCCTTGCCGAGGCTATTGAAGAGGCCCAGCAGCGACAGGTTTCTCATCTCCTTTGCATCTCAATCTCCGATAAAAATGTTGAAGATGTTCTGCAAATAGCGGAACAGTTTGAGCAAGTCTATGCATCGGTTGGCACTCATCCGTTAGACATTGAAGAGGGCGCCATGAGTCGGGAGCGTTTAACGTCCCTCACGGCGCGTGCAAAAGTTGTAGCGGTTGGTGAAACCGGCTTAGATTACTATTACACCAAAGACACTATGCAGGCGCAGAAAGATAGCTTTGCTTTGCATTTAGAGGTTGCCGCCGAGACCGCCTTGCCGGTGGTTGTGCATACGCGCGAGGCCAAATCCGATACCTTGGATCTCATTGCTCGGCACGGCTCGCGCCAATCAGCGGGTGTGCTGCATTGTTTTACTGAAGATGTTGCTATGGCATCGGCAGCGTTGGATTTGGGTTATTACATTTCTTTGTCGGGTATTGTTACCTTTAAAAATGCTGAGGCGTTGCGCGATGTCGCTAAATTTGTGCCAATTGAACGTCTACTGGTTGAAACCGATTCACCTTATTTGGCGCCAATACCTTATCGAGGCAAGCCGAATGAGCCAAAGTATGTACATGAGGTGGCGCAGTATTTAGCAGAACTGAAGGGTATGAGTTTTGAAAGCTTCGCCAGTGCCACCACGGATAATTTTTTCAACTTATTTAACCGTGCAATTAAATTAGACGAGTGCAGGAGCAAATAATGCGTGCCCAATTAAAAACGATGCTGGAATTG
Source organism: Simiduia litorea (assembly GCF_042853465.1). GTDB lineage: Bacteria > Pseudomonadota > Gammaproteobacteria > Pseudomonadales > Cellvibrionaceae > Simiduia > Simiduia litorea. The sequence goes on from NZ_AP031497.1 coordinate 2,033,431, forward strand.
CAAGACAGCATGAATACCAAAGTCAACGACAAGTGGCGCGAGCAAAATTTTGCTTGGTATCGGGCTATTTGGGTAGAGTGCGCCGAGCTCATGGATCATTTTGGCTGGAAATGGTGGAAAAAGCAGGTGCCCGATGTAGAGCAGGTGCGGCTAGAGCTCATTGATATTTGGCATTTTGGCTTAAGTATTTCGCTGACAAAATTTTCAACGCAGGCGCTGATGATAGATGAACTAGAGCAGGGTCTAAAATCCATGTCGGGTGTTCAAGCGGTCGCCGATGACGAGACCTTTCGGCAATTACTCGAAGTCTTTGCCGAAGAAACAATCGCCAGCAAAAGTTTTTCTGTGTCAACTTTCGCTAAGTTACTCAGTGCCGTAGATATGAATTTCGATCGTCTCTACTGCGGTTATGTTGGCAAAAATGTTTTAAATTTCTTTCGTCAAGATCACGGCTATAAAGATGGCAGTTACAAGAAACTTTGGTCGGGCAGGGAAGACAATGAGCATCTAGTGGAGGCAGTAGCTGAGCTCGATACCGACAGCGCCAGCTTCGCTGATGATCTTTACCAAACACTACTGAAAAGATATGAAAATGCCTGATATACACAGGGTCAATGTGGACTATCATTGCAGGAAATACCCGTTATTGCGCCGGATCAGGTGAAATTTCCTCATTTAGCCCTATAATGGCCGCCGCTTATTCAGGTTTGAACCACAGTTACGGAGAATTATTGTGAAAGCACCCGTTCGTGTCACCGTTACCGGCGCCGCCGGTCAGATCAGCTACTCCTTGTTGTTTCGCATCGCCGCTGGCGATATGTTGGGCAAAGACCAGCCAGTGATTTTACAAATGCTGGAAATTACCCCAGCTCTCGAGGCACTGAAAGGTGTAGCGATGGAGCTAGATGACTGCGCTTTCCCATTGTTAGCCGGCATGGTGTGTACTGATGATGCGAACGTTGCATTTAAAGACACCGATTACGCTCTGCTGGTTGGTGCTCGTCCACGCGGCCCAGGCATGGAGCGCAAGGATTTGTTGGAAGCTAATGCGGCCATCTTCTCCGTACAGGGCAAGGCTATTAATGCCCACGCTTCGCGTGATATTAAAGTCTTGGTAGTTGGCAACCCTGCCAATACGAATGCATTAATTGCTCAGCGCAACGCGCCAGATATCAACCCACGCCAGTTCACCGCGATGACTCGTCTGGATCACAACCGTGCGCAGACTCAATTGGCGCAGAAAACCGGTAAGAGCATTAATGACGTGACCAAAATGCTGATTTGGGGCAATCACTCCTCAACCCAGTACCCTGATATTCACAACACCTTGGTAGCGGGTAAGCCCGCCATGGGACTGATTGATCAGGCGTGGTACGAAAGTGAGTTTATCCCAGTGGTGCAGCAGCGTGGTGCGGCCATTATTAAAGCGCGTGGTGCGTCCTCTGCGGCGTCAGCCGCCAACGCCGCCATTTTCCACATGCGCGACTGGGCGCTTGGTACGCCGGCAAACGATTGGGTGAGCATGGGCGTATACAGCGATGGCTCTTATGGTATTGATAAGGGCCTGATCTACTCTTTCCCATGCGTTTGCAAGAATGGCGACTGGGAAATAGTACAGGGCTTGGCTATTAACGATTTCTCGCAGGCCAAAATGAAAGCCACCGAGAAAGAGTTGCAGGAAGAGCGCGATGCAGTAAAAGCGCTCCTGCCTAGCTAACTGAGGCAATAACGCGACAGAGAAAGGCGTGGTGTCATAACCGCGCCTTTTTTTTACCACATTACTTTAGGAGTTTTGATCATGGCACACCCAAAAGTTGGCAATCTTGCCCCCAGCTTCACGTTGAGCAATCAGCGGGGCGAAAAAGTATCGTTGAAGGATTATCGTGGCCAACGCGTCGTGCTTTTTTTCTATCCAAAGGCGTTAACCCCTGGTTGCACCACGCAGGCTTGCGGAATCAGAGACAGTAAAGCGGCCTTGGCTAAGCTGAATACCGTGGTTTTTGGTATAAGCCCAGATCCTGTCGCCAAATTACAGCGTTTTGAAGATAAACACGATCTCAATTTTGATCTTTTAGCGGATGAGGATCACTCGATAGCTGAAAAGTACGGTGTGTGGGATCTTAAGAAATTTATGGGTAAAGAATATATGGGCATAGTGAGAACCAGTTTTCTCATTGATGAGGACGGGCGTTTAACGCAAGTGTTCGACAAATTTAAGACCAGCAACCATCACGACCTGCTTATTGAATTGCTAAAAAGCGCCTGATTAACCGAGTGTTTACCCCGGAGCCAAAAAGCCCTAGCGCTTCTTATAACCTTATCTTATAGTTGCTTGAAAATTTACTGACTTTCAGGAATTAGTCTGAAAGTCAGGTTGAATGCAATTTTTGTCGTCTAACGCCACAGGCTGTCGCCACTGGAGCTGGTGATTAATAGCTATAAGAAATAAGTTAGGTGACTTCATAGAGAGGGTATTTATACCCCGGTAGTTTTTAAGGTTTCTTGGGGGATTTCAACATCTCAACCATCGCTTCAGGTGTGTCTATAGGGCCGGCTTCGGCAGCGTTTTGGACAGATCAAGATTTATCGAATATGACCGCGCGCATGCGGGTATTGCTCAGGTTGTTGTCGTCACCTGTGGGCGGCTTTCACGCGCAACTTTGGTCCTACTTCGCCGCCGGTAGCGCCATGTTTAATGCTCGGCAAGCGATTTTTTATCATCGAAGCCTTGGCCGTTGCCTCAGGTACAGCCTGATTAGCGGGCAGGGGCCGGAAGCCTTGGACGTGACAGAGGAAGCATTTGATGCTCAGCATCAGGCACTCTTGTGCCTTACTGAGCCTCAACTTCTGAATAATTCCCGCGAAAGCTACGACAACCCTCTTTCGCTGGCGTATACTCATGCCGGAGCAGGGCAATATCTCTTGTCGCCCTTGCCCAACACGTCTGCGGCATTGGTTTTTGTAGTAGATAGCCACGAGGATTGTGGCGAAAACCAGTTGTCCCCAGAGGATAAGGAAACACTGGCATTGTTGGCAGAAGGAGTCGCCCGCATGGTTCATTTACATGCATCACCTGAAAAAATTCTCCGTACGCAAGAAGGTTTTGCCGTCAGCGGAATCCACTCGCTCGCCGAATACATTGAGATAGCAAGTCTTCCGGCTGTTTTTGGCATTCCCGGTAGAGTCATGGACGTTTTGCAGCGTCGCGTTGGTCAATCGAGTATGTCGATAGACGAAGTCGCCAGCGAATTGAGTATTTCGAAGCGCACCTTGCAACGTCGATTGCAGCAGGCCGATATCAACTTTGCAATGCTCAGGGATCAAGTGAGGTTTCATTACTCCATTGGCTATTTGGTTGATCAAAATCTTAGTATTGATCAAATATCAACCGCCTTGGATTTCTCTGACCGCACTAGCTTCACCAATGCGTTTAAGCGTTGGACGGGGTTGTCGCCGTCTACTTTTCGTAAGTTGTTCCGCGATTACGCCTAGTACTTTCGCACAGGCAATCGAGCCTGCTTGATTGCCTGTAATTAGCAAAACCTGTAGAGTTAGCCGCCACAAGATTCTCTTATTTTTGAGGTAGCTATGTCGTTTTTCATTCCTGAGGCTATGGCCCAAGCCCAGTCAGCTCAACCTGAAACCAATCCAATCGTAACCTTGTTAATGTTTGGTGGTTTGTTTTTGTTCATGTACCTGTTCATTATTCGTCCACAGCGCAAGCGCCAAAAAGAACATACCAATTTGGTGAGCAGTTTGAATAAAGGCGACGAAGTTGTATTGAGCAGCGGTATGCTAGGTAAAATCACCAAGGTAGATGAGAATTACGTAGTGCTGGAGACTGGCAATAATATTGAATTGAAATTTCAAAAAGTAGCGGTACATGCCGTGCTCCCTAAGGGCACCATTAAATCGATTTAATATGTAAGGCTGCCTACGGCGGCCTTTCTTCTTTTGGGATGCTTAAATCTATGCTTTCTAAAGAGCTCGGCCTCAAATACCCGCCACGAATCCCGTTTGCCCACACCCCCACACCCATTCAGCCACTGATTCACTTGCAAAAAGCACTGGGTGTTAGCACTCGGCTTTGGGTTAAGCGCGATGACTTAACTGGATCGCATTTATCGGGTAATAAAATTCGTAAGTTGGAATTTTTAGTGGCCGATGCAAAATCTAAAGGCGCTACCCATTTAATTACCTGCGGTGGTGTGCAATCCAACCACTGCCGAGCAACGGCTTTGCTTGCCGCTCAGGCGGGGTTGAAATGCCATCTCTTGTTAAGGGGTGATGAACCGTCACAGCCAGACGGTAATTTGCTCTTGGATAAAATTGCTGGCGCCACCATCAGCTACTATCCAAGCGCCAGTTTTGAGCGTCAAATCGCCGACTATTTTGCTCATTGGTCTAGCCATTACGCGGCGCAGGACGGTGTTGCTTATTGCATCCCCACCGGTGGCAGCAATGGTGTGGGACTTTGGGGTTATATTGCCTGTGTGGACGAGCTGGCACATCAATTTAGTGCAATGAATTTTTGTCCCGACCATATTGTTTGCGCTACCGGCTCGGGCGGCACTCAGGCTGGTTTGACTCTTGGTGCTGCGTTACTCGGCTTGCCTTCGCAAGTTACCGGTGTGGCGGTGTGCGATGACGCGCGTTGGTTTGAGAGGAAGGTCAAGCAAGATTTGAGCGAGTGGCAGAGTTTATATCCAGATCTCGCTCAACAAAATTGCTTGAAGACAAACCTTGCTGTGCATCAGTTAGCGGTCAACACGCTCGAGCAATATGTTGGGCCCGGTTACGCCCAAGCTGGCCCCGAAATTTTTGAATTGATAAAGCTGGTGGCGCAAAGCGAAGGTTTGCTGTTAGACCCAGTTTACACTGCAAAAGCTTTTTTTGGCATGGTAGAAGAGGTAAAGCAGGGTATTTGGCAGCATGCAAATGATGTGCTGTTTATACATACCGGTGGTGTTTTTGGTATTTTTCCGCAGCGCGAGCAATTTCAATTTTGAGTTGGTGTAGGGTTCGTTCGTCCTTAATTTTTGCATAATAACGATAGCGAGAGTGCCACACATGGTAGAAGAATACGTCACGTCAATTAATGGCTTTGTTTGGGGCAAGGTCATGTTAGCTCTGTTGCTTGGCACCGGGCTCTATATGATGACCCGATTAAAAGCGCTGCCACTTAGAAAAGTTGGCTATGGTTTTTCTCAGCTGTTTAAAGGTCGGAAATCTGCGCAAGAGGGCGATATTTCACCGTTCAATGCGTTGATGACGGCACTAGCGGCCACCATTGGCACGGGTAATATTGTTGGTGTGGCTACCGCCATTGGCATAGGTGGCCCGGGTGCGTTGTTTTGGATGTGGTGCAGTGCTTTACTCGGCATGGCAACAAAGTTTTCGGAAGCCACATTGGCAGTACATTTTCGCGAAGTGGACCACCTGGGCAAGCGCGTTGGTGGACCCATGTACTACATTAAAAATGGCTTGGGTAAGAAGTGGGCTTGGCTAGGTATGTTGTTTGCCTTCTTCGGCGCGCTGGCTGCTTTTGGTATTGGCAATACAGTGCAGGTGAACTCTATTGCCTCCGCTGTGCAGGAGTCAGCCGGGGTATCACCGTATGTTACTGGCGGTGTTTTATTTGTTTTGGTGGCGTTGGTGTTAATCGGCGGTATCAAGCGCATTGGCGACGTGGCGGGTATGTTAGTGCCGTTTATGGCGGTTACCTATATCGCCGCAGGACTGTTTGTGATTGCCGTGCATTGGTCAGAAATACCAGCAGCTTTCGCACTGGTCATTGAAAGTGCCTTTAATCCCTCTGCGGCCTTAGGTGGTGCAGCGGGTGTAACACTGATGATGACGATTCAATTCGGTGTGGCTCGCGGGGTGTTTTCAAACGAGGCGGGTTTGGGTAGTGCGCCTATCGCACATGCTGCAGCACAAACGAATAGCCCCGTACGTCAAGGTGTGATTGCCATGCTTGGCACGTTTATCGATACCATCGTGGTTTGCTCTATAACCGGTTTAGCTATAGTGGCTTCGGGTGTTTGGTCGGGCGAAGCGAAAGGTGCGGCTATGTCTATTGCTGCCTTTAATAGTGCATTTGATTATGGCCAGTGGGTTATTACAGTTGGATTAGTGTTGTTTGCATTTACCACTGTTCTGGGCTGGAGTTATTACGGTGAGCGCTGTGCGCAATTCTTGCTGGGTGAAAAATTCATTATCCCATACCGTGTTTTGTTTATTCTGGCTGTGCCTGTTGGTGCAGTAATGCATTTGGATTTCGTTTGGTTGCTGGCTGATACATTGAACGGTTTAATGGCGATTCCAAATCTTATTGCCGTTCTAGCTTTGTCTGGCGTGGTGATAAAATTGGCGCGGGATTATTTTAATGATCCAGAAAACAATTAAATAAAATGAGCAGTAAAAAAGGCAGCTCTAGCTGCCTTTTTTACTGCTTCGACGTAAGTGGCCAATCAGATGCTTGGGATCACTTCGGTAAGCACGTTGACAATGGTGTCGATGTGTTCTTTTTGAATAATTAACGGTGGCGACATGACAACTGTGTCACCTGCCGGGCGAACGGTGACACCAAGAGGTAAAGTTTTCGCCGCGACTTTTGCTGCCGCACCCGGGGTTAAATCAATGCCAGCTAATAGGCCGTAATTGCGAATGTCTTTGACGCCGGGCAGGCCTTTGAGTGAATGAACGGCATCGCCCCAGTAGCTAGCGATTGTATCGCAGTGCTGAAACAATTTTTCCGACTTGTAAATGTCGAGGGTGGCGAGCGCCGCGGCACAAGCGACAGGGTGAGCGGAATAGGTGTAGCCATGTAGAAACTCGGGCACCGCTGATGCGTCACCGGTGTTAACGAATGTGTCGTAAATTTCCTGCTTGCAGAAAACCGCACCCATCGGTATAGCGCCGTTGGTTAAACCTTTTGCGGTGGTAATCATGTCGGGTGTCACACCCACTTTTTCGGCCATGGTGGCAGCGCCTGTGCGCCCGTATGCCGCAATAACTTCATCAAAAATCAACAAAATATTGTGTTGATCGCAAATAGCGCGAAGTTTTTCTAAATAACCTTGGGGTGGTACAACGACACCACCGGCACCTGCCACAGGTTCCACAATGACCGCTGCGATGTTGCTCGCATCGCGCATGGCAATAATGTCATTGAGCTCGTCTGCAATATGAGCGCCGTTCGTTGGCAGGCCTTTACTGAAGGCATTTTCGGGTAGTAGGGTGTGGCGCATGAAGTCGGCTTCTAAACCTTGGCCGAAACTCTTTCGATTACCGGTTAGACCTGCAAGTGACACGCCACCCCAGTTGACGCCGTGGTATGCCTTTACGCGGGCAACGAAGGCTGTTTTAGAGGCTTGGCCCTTTAAGCGCCAATATTGGCGTGCAATTTTTAGTGCGGTATCGACTGACTCGGAGCCTGAATTGGTGAAGAAAATACGGTTGAGGCCTTTCGGTGCTATGTCTTCAACTAATCGGTTTGCCAGCTCAAAGCCTTTCGGGTGACCGTAGCTAAAGGGGTTGCCGTAATCCATGTCGAGTAATTGCGCATGTACAGCTTCAGCGATCTCTCTGCGGCCGTGACCGGCATTACAACACCATAGGCCGGCGTTGGTATCCAAGATTTTCTTGCCATCTGCCATGGTCATGTACATACCCTCAGCGCCTACGTAGAAGCGCGGGTTGGCTTTGAAGGCGCGGTTGGCAGTGAAGGGCATCCACCAAGCTTCCATTTGAGCTTGTGAGGGCAGTTGGGTCATGATCTTTTCCTATTCAAAGTAAATGGGCAAATTGCTTTCCATGGTCTTTTTATAGCAAAAAATCATTGGTTCGATAAATTAACATCTATCGAATTGCAGGTTGATAAATCTAAACCTTAGTGCCCTCAGTTATAGATTTGAGGTGGTTAGGTTTGCATTGATGGGTGTCGCTTCGTTGACACTCATGATTGGTGGGTTATCCAGCATGGCAATACGACGCTGCTCAACTTGTTTGTGCCAAGCAAGAATTGTGTAGTACTGGCGGATATTATTGACGTAGTTAACCGGCTCCCAGCCTCGCGCGTAGCCGTGGCGAGTGGTTTTGTAATACTTGCGCTGCGCTAGCAGCGGTAGCGTTTCGGCCACATCGTCCCAGGCATCTGGGTTGCCGCCGTGATCAGCGGTAAGTTGCCGAGCGTCGGACAGGTGGCCGAAGCCAACATTGTAAGCCGCAAGTGTCATCCAAAGGCGATCCGGCCCCTGCACGGACTCGGGGATACGCTCGAGCAAGTGAGCGATGTAGCGTGCGCCTCCGTCAATGCTCTGGGCTGGGTCGAGTCGATTTTCGATGCCTAGTTCGCGCGCGGTATTTAGGGTTAGCATCATCATCCCGCGCACCCCCGTACGGGACCTCGCCCTGGGGTTCCAGTGAGATTCTTGGTAGCTGATGGCCGCAAGCATCATCCAGTCCATCTGGTAGGTGTTAGCCGCTTCTTTGAGCAGGTTTTCCCACTTTGGCAGGCGATTTTTTACCCTGTTGGAAAAGGTGAGTGCGCCACCTGTATCCACCGTTGAGCCAACCTCAAAATGGCTCTTTTCCAGCGCTACCAGCTTGCCCGATGACTGATACTCGGCGAGAAAGCGATTGGCTGCCTTTTTAAGCGATTGGTCTACCTGCGGGCTAAAAGCCCACGCCATGGGTTGTTTATCGGGGAAGGTATAAGCGATGCGGGCGCGCGGGTAAACTGATTGGCTGATGCTAAAGGCTGTGGATTTCACCATGGCAAAGTCGGTTTCGCCCGAATGCACCTGTTCGATGAGATCCATGCTGTTGTAGTCGGACGAGGCGACCCATACCAGCTCGGGGTACTGTGCTGCGATAACAGCAACTCGGTCCGCCTCGCCCGAGTCGGCCATGACCATAATCTTCTTGCCAAATAACTCTTCCAGTTCGGTGGGTTTACCCGTGCCGTTGCGGTAGATAAGCAGTTGGCTTATATCGAGGTAGGGTGTTGAGAAGTCGACTAGAGCCTTGCGGCCTTCAGTGATAATCAGACCGGCGGCGGCCATATCGACGGCTTTGCCCGAGCGCGTGAGTTCGAGCAATTCGGTAAAGTTACCCGCGGGGACTATCTCTAATCGCACGCCAAGGTACTTGGCAAAGGCGCGCGCTAATTCGTACTCAAAGCCGTCGAACTTGCCGTCGGTATCTTCATAGTAGGTTTCCGGGCCGTTAATAGAAGCAACTCTAAGTATGCCGCTGGCCTGTACGCTTTCCAGTGAGTTCGGCACTCGACTTTCCACTAAATGCGCAGACGCCAACAAAATCACCGCTAGCGCAGCCACTTTGGTCAGGTGTCTTATTAATGCGCGTATAGCTAATGCCATAGAAGCTCCGAGTTGAAGGTTGTTCCTTTTTTTGGGTACTCACCCAAGAAAGGTGCCTTGATCAAATTCTGCGCGATTTTAACGACCCAATTTGTTAACCGATAGCTTGTTTTCCTTCTGTAACTATAGTATCGAAAAGAGACTTTGACGTTTAAATCAACATGCGATGGTGTGCTAAGCCGCCATTTGCTTATGCTGGACGGGGCTTTTAGGGAAGTATGAAGAAGCTAGAATAATTCATTATAAGCGGCGACATAGCCGTGCAAGTAACGCGAGCGGTACTATCGTGCCTATTCGGTAGGTTTTATCCCTCGTCGGTGATGGCTTTGGGCTGTTCACGCCGCAAATATCGAGTACAATTGCCGCCTTTCCAGTTAGGGCGGGTTTATCATCCCTATGACTGCGGTTTTTATTCGCATTCAGCGGTTTAACACGCGACAGCTCACTAGCGCCGTCCATGTTAGTCAGGCCGCCCATCGATTTCATTCACAAGGTACCAGACCTCTATGCTGACCCTACGCGGTGCTCCGGCCCTTTCCGTATTTCGCACACAAAGACTGCTAACAGCGCTGCAAGCTATTGCACCCGGCGTTAGTCAATTGCAGTCTGAATATACTCACTTTGTCGATGCGAAGTCCGACCTATCTGCTGACGAGTTGGCGGTGCTAAACCAGTTGCTCACCTACGGGCCGACAGTAGAAAAAGCAGAGGCCGTTGGTCAGTTGATTTTAGTGTTGCCGCGCACGGGTACCATTTCACCTTGGTCGTCGAAAGCGACAGACATAGCGCGCAATGCAGGTTTAGCAAAGATAAATCGTATCGAGCGCGGTGTTGCTTATTACGTCGCGGGTGACTTAACCGCCACCGAGCGCGATGCTGTTAGTGTTGCTCTTTACGATCGCATGGTGGAGCAATTGTTTTTTGATATGCCCGATGCGTCTCAGCTGTTTTCTCGTCACGAGCCAAAGCCCGAGTCGAGTATTGATGTTTTAGGCGGTGGAAAAGCTGCCTTACAAGCAGCAAATAGCAGTTTAGGTTTGGCGCTAGCCGACGACGAAGTTGATTACCTTGTCGACAGTTTTGTCGGCTTAAAGCGCAACCCGGTAGATGTAGAGTTGATGATGTTTGCGCAGGCAAACTCAGAGCATTGTCGACATAAAATTTTCAATGCTAGCTGGACAATTGATGGTGTAGAACAGTCGCGCTCTTTATTTAAAATGATTAAAAACACCTACGAAGTGGGTGGTGAAAATGTGTTAAGTGCTTACGCCGATAATGCTGCTGTGATGAAAGGTCATAAAGCCGGGCGCTTCTACCCCGACGCCGCCACGCAAATTTATGGTTTTAATCAGCAAGACATCCACATATTAATGAAAGTGGAAACCCATAATCACCCGACGGCTATAGCACCTTTCCCCGGCGCCGGCACAGGTGCTGGCGGCGAAATTCGCGACGAAGGTGCGACCGGTCGCGGCTCCAAACCGAAGGTGGGCTTGACTGGCTTTACCGTATCGAATTTACAAATCCCCGATTTTATTCAGCCATGGGAGCAGGATTACGGCAAGCCTGAACGTATTGTCACAGCGCTCGATATTATGATCGAGGGGCCAACAGGCGGTGCTGCATTTAATAACGAATTTGGCCGGCCCAATATCTGCGGTTACTTCCGCACCTTTGAAGAAAATTTTGATGGCGAGCGCCGTGGCTATCACAAACCCATTATGTTGGCGGGCGGGTACGGTAACATTCGCGCCGATCATGTTGAAAAACCGCCATTTACGGCAGGTACTAAATTGGTGGTGCTGGGCGGTCCGGCTATGCTAATTGGCTTGGGTGGCGGAGCGGCGTCGTCGGTTACCTCTGGTACTTCTTCGGCAGATTTGGATTTTGCCTCTGTGCAGCGTCAAAACCCGGAAATTGAACGCCGTTGCCAAGAAGTGATTGATCGATGCTGGCAGATGGGCGCTGAAAACCCAATCGCTTTTATTCACGATGTTGGTGCGGGTGGGCTGTCCAACGCCTTCCCTGAGTTGGTGAAAGATGGCGGTTGCGGTGGTGTTTTTGATTTGCGCAAAGTACCCAATGATGAGCCGGGCATGAGCCCGCTCGAAATTTGGTGTAACGAATCACAGGAGCGCTATGTGTTGGCGATAACGCCCGCGCAACTGTCGATATTTGAAGCAATTTGTCAGCGCGAGCGCGCGCCTTATGCCGTTGTTGGTGAGGCCACGAGCGAAAAGCATTTACGTGTCAATGACACACATTTTAACGCTAACCCCGTTGATTTACCGATGAGTGTTTTGTTCGGCAAACCACCAAAAATGCACCGTACTGCCGTTGCTCACGCGCCTATCAAAAAAGCGTTTAACAGTCTCGACGTCGATATTAATGAAGCCGCAGAGCGCGTTCTTAAGCACCCGACAGTTGCCAGCAAGAAATTCTTAATCACCATTGGTGATCGCAGTGTGACAGGTACGGTAGCGCGCGATCAATTGGTTGGCCCTTGGCAGGTGCCCGTGGCCGATTGCGCTGTCACAACCAGCAGTTACGACACCTATTGTGGCGAAGCGATGAGCATGGGCGAGCGCACACCGGTGGCGTTACTGGACGGACCTGCATCTGGCCGTATGGCTGTTGGTGAAGCAATTACTAATATTGCTGCGACCCGCATCGATAAAATCAGCGATATCAATTTATCGGCAAATTGGATGTGCGCTGCAGGTCATCGCGGAGAAGATGAAAAACTTTATCGCACCGTTGAAGCGGTGGGCATGGCACTTTGTCCTGAGCTTGGTATTACCATTCCGGTGGGTAAAGATTCGATGTCTATGCGCACTGCCTGGCAGGATAATGGCCAGAATAAGTCCGTTACATCGCCATTGTCTCTGGTGATTACAGCGTTCGCGCCGGTCTTGGATGTGCGCAAAACAGTTACCCCACAATTGCGTAGCGAATTGCCCGAAACGAGTTTGCTGTTGGTGGATTTTGGCAACGCCAAAAACCGTTTAGGCGGATCAATTCTTGCGCAGGTATTTAATCAAATGGGTGATTGCCCTGCTGATTTGGATCAGCCTGCACAACTTAAAGCATTTTTTGTAGTGATGCAGGAATTGCTAGAAGAAGGCAAGGTCTTGGCGTATCACGACCGTGCTGACGGCGGCTTGTTCGCCACCTTGGTTGAAATGGCGTTTGCCGGCCGGGTGGGCGTGGACATTCAGCTGGATAGCTTGGGCGAGCCAATTGCCGCGCTGTTTAATGAAGAGTTGGGCGCCGTTTTGCAGGTGCCGACAGATGAGTGCTCGGGCATCCTGGCGCGTTTCGAATCGGCTGGCTTGACTGATGCCGTGCACTATATCGGTGGCTTAAACGATGAAGATCAAGTGCGAATTCGCGCCGGCAATGGGGCTTGGCTGTTCGATCAATCGCGCGCTTACTTGCACAGCTTATGGAGTGAAACCAGTTATCGCATTCAAGCCCTGCGCGATAATCCCAAGTGCGCAGAGCAAGAATTCGCCCAAGTGCTTGCTAATGATCCGGGCCTGTCTGCGTCTTTAACGTTTGACCCGTCAGAAGACATTGCGGCGCCCTACATCGCTAAAGGCGTTAGGCCGCAAGTGGCCATTTTGCGCGAGCAGGGTGTTAATGGTCATGTGGAAATGGCGGCCGCGTTTGATCGGGCCGGTTTTAACGCCGTCGATGTGCACATGAGTGATATTCTTTCTGGTCGCATCGATCTAGCGCAAATGCAGGGCCTCGCGGCGTGCGGCGGTTTTTCCTATGGCGATGTGCTGGGTGCGGGAGAGGGCTGGGCTAAGACAGTACTGTTCAATGCCAAGGCTCGGGATATGTTCGAACAGTTTTTCCATCGGGTTGATAGCTTTTCCCTGGGTGTTTGCAATGGCTGCCAGATGATGTCGAACTTGAAGTCGCTGATTCCTGGCGCAGAGCTTTGGCCGCGTTTTGTACGCAACGAATCAGAGCAGTTTGAGGCGCGCTTTAGTTTGGTGCAAATCCAAGAATCTCCCTCGGTATTTTTCCAGGGTATGCAAGGCTCGCATATGCCGGTCGCTGTGGCGCATGGTGAGGGTAGGGCTGAGTTTTTAACATCCAGCGCGCAGGCGTTGTTAAGTAGTCATCAAGTGGCCATGCGCTTTTTAGATAACCATTTAATGGCTACTGAAGCTTACCCTGCTAATCCAAATGGTTCGCCATTGGGCGTCACAGCTGTGACCAGCGTGGATGGTCGCGCTACCATCATGATGCCGCATCCCGAGCGCGTGTTTAGAACAGTGTCGAATTCTTGGCATCCAGAAGAGTGGGGCGAAGACTCCCCTTGGATGAGAATGTTTAGGAATGCCAGAGAGTTTGTAAGTTGAGTTGAAGAAAAGCGGGAGCCGAGCTCCCGTTTTTTATGGTAGTTTATAATCCTTATTTCCCCATTGCGTTGTAGGCGCTTGATATGAATAAACGTTCAGGAGTTTTGTTAGTCATCGGCTGTATTTTGTTATTGGTCATAGCTTTTCTCATGCTGCGAGAACCTGAGCCTGAGGTTGTGGTGGTTGAAGCGCCGGTAGAGGTAGCCGCGCCTATCCAGCGAGAAGTTGAGCCTGAGCCTGAGACACCTGCGCCGGTAAAACAAGAGAAGGCGCTTGATTTAATCGGCCCAGCCGTTTCAATTGCCGCAAGTCACCCGATGATTATTGAAATTGCCCAGTCTTTGTCACCCAGCTTGGTTCAGTGGTTGGTGAGCGAGGAGTTGCTGCGTAAATGGGTGATACTGATCGATCAAATTGCCGATGGCCAGATGTCTAACAAGTTTTTGCCGGTGCAATATGACATGGCGCCTTTCGCGGTCATAGGGACGCCGCAACTGGCGACAGCTGATCCGAAAAACTTTGATCGTGCTACTAAACTAGTGAAGGCATTTGTGGCGATTGAGCCCGAGGTGTTGGTCGCTTATTACCGTTTGTGGCAGCCTCTACTCGATGAAGCTTATGCCGAGTTAGGTAAGAAAGGAACCTTTGATGATCGAGTGGTACAAGCCATACGCCAGTTGCAATCTGTACCTGCTATGCCTGACGCCGGTGAGTTGGCTGCAAAGCCTGTCATGTATAAATTCATCGACCCTACCATTGAGAAAGCGCCTGCTCTGCATAAGTGGATGTGGCGAATGGGGCCAAAAAATCAAGCTGAGATTAAAGGCTATTTAACGCGTGTTAAGCTAGCGATGTACAAGCAATCTTAGCTTTTGAAATCAGTTTTTGAGGGGATTTTATGAAGCCACAGGCCGGAATACAGAGCCCGTTGCCAGCGTGCGCAAAGTATTGTTTTTTTCGATTGCTCGGAAACCAGAAGGATTTGGTTGAGCAACTCAATGCCGTTGTGGGCGATGATGTGGTTTTGGGCCTTGGCTTGAGTTTACTCAAGCATTTGGGGTTAATGGTACCCGCTATGAAATCGGCGCCAGACTTCTCTTGGCAGGGACTCGATATCCCACAAACACCAAGCGCTCTGTGTGTTTGGGTGCGAGGTGCCGATGCGGGTGTTGTGGCGCTGCGTACACGCAAAATTGTACAGCAGTTGGCCGGCGCCTTTGAGTTAATTGACGAGCTGGACGGCTTCCTGCATCGCAATGGCAGGGATGTTACAGGTTACGAAGATGGTACAGAAAACCCCGTTGGCGAGGCCGCAGATAAAGCGGCTTTCGTTTCAGTTGGGCCTTTTGCGAAGTCGAGCTTTATGGCGATTCAGTGCTGGCAGCACGACATGGAGGCTTTTGAGGCGCTGCCGCTGAGCGCCCGCAACCATGTGATTGGTCGCGACCTAGACACCAATGAAGAATTGGACGACGCACCTGCCAGAGCGCACGTAAAACGGACAGAGCAAGACAGCTTCTCGCCGCCGCAGTTTGTGCTCAGGCGATCTATGGCGTGGCAGGCGGCTACAAAAATGGGCTTGATGTTTGTCGCCTTTGGCGCAAGCTTTGATGCCTTTGAGGCGCAGATGTATCGTATGACCGGTAGCGCAGATGGTATTCGCGATGCGTTGTTTGATATTTCGCGACCGTTAACAAGTGCCTACTATTGGTGCCCTGCATTGGATAATAACCGATTGGTTTTGGATGGAATGTTAAGTGATTAACCAGGCAAATGCGTCTACTGAGTTTATTGTTGAAGTGTCGATGGCGAATGCCCAGGCAGCGCTGATCGAGGCCTCCGTTGAGCGGCCGGTACTGGCTTTTTTTTGGTCGCAGCGCAGTGAAATTTGTGTTGTTTTAAAATCCTTGCTCGAAAAAATGGCGCAGGAAAAAGCCGGAAAATTTCTGTTGGCCAATGTTAATACCGATGAGCTTTCGGGTATCGCAAGTCAATTAGGTGTGCAGACGTTACCTACCTTAATGGTTATGCAGCAAGGTCAGCCCGTTGATGGGTTGGTAGGCGAACAAACCGAGGCCAGTGTTAGGGCGCTGCTCGATAAATTTTTACCGCCGCAATGGCAAGAGGATTTGGCCACGGCGAAATCCCTGTTGGCTACTGAGGATGTTAATGACCAAGCCAGGGCCATCGCTCTGCTCAAGGATGCTTGGGCTGAGAGCAAGCAGTCTAGTGTGGCCGTGTTGTTGGCAGAGATCTATTTAAATAGTGGTCGCTTGGATGACTGCGAATCGCAGTTAAAAGTTGTTCCATTGCAGGATAGGCAGTCGGCTTGGTTGCAGATAGAAGCTAAATTGCAATTAAAGCGCGAAGCTGGCAAGGCACCTGAAATTCTTGCGCTAGAACAGGCGTTTGCCGCAACGCCAGACGATCTGGCTATCGCCCAACAGTTGGCAGTGGCCCTGGCGCAAGATAAGCATCATCAAGAAGCCTTAGAGTTGCTGTTTCCAATATTGAAAAAAAATCTCGGTGCCGCCGATGGCGCCGTGCGTAAAACCTTTCAGGATATTTTAGCCTCCTTAGGCAAGGGTGATCCCTTGGCTGTCACATTTCAGCGTCAGTTATACGCGTTAATTTATTAGGCGCTAGCGTAAGAGAATTACCCATGCAGCTTCCGATAGGTATCACCCGTGGCACCTCTAATTATGGTTTGGAGTACCTGGATATCGAGCACCCCAAGGCCCGTGCTCGGATTTTTTTACAGGGCGCTCAGGTCACTGAGTTTCAAGCGACGAATCAGCCAGCCTTGTTGTGGCTCAGCCCCGAAGAGGATTTTCGCCCAGGTAAGGCTATACGGGGTGGTATCCCAATTTGCTGGCCCTGGTTTGGCGCCCATGGTTCTGATACTGCGGCACCTGCGCACGGCTTCGCTCGCACCTCTGTGTGGAAATTAGATAATGTCATTAACAATGATGACGGTGTCTTCCTCACGTTAAGTTTGCCAATGCCGGACCGGCCTGATTGGCCTTATTCAGCCTCGCTAACCCTCGCGGTTAGCGTGTCTGATTACCTTGGCTTAGCGCTGACAACCCGCAACACCGGTAGCGATGAGTTGGTGCTGACGCAAGCGCTACACACCTACTTTAATATTGTCGATATCGAGCAGGTGCGCATTACCGGTTTAGCGGGAAGTCGTTACGATGATCAATTGTTGGGAGCGGCGGGGAAGGGCCTGGCTTGTTCTGAGTCTCAGCTAAGCATCGCTGGTGAAGTAGATCGAATCGTATACCCGCGCCAACCATTGGGTCTTAACGCGCCAGCCTATCAGCTCGATATTGCAACTCAGGGCAGTGCGAGTGCGGTAATTTGGAACCCTTGGCTGGAAAAATCCTCCCGCTTGAGTAACTTTCCCACCGATGGCTATAAGTCCATGGTATGTGTTGAAACGGCAAATTGCGGCGCCGACGTTGCCGTGATCGGCGTCGGTGCTTCACACACCTTACAAGTTGAATATCGCCAGTTAAACACTGGTAAAAACTGAGCTAGCTGGCATAATTCACGCCCGCGCATGATTTGCGCGCAATATTCTTTTGTCTGACCGTTAATCAGAGTACAAACATGCGACCAGAACTGAAACCCCGTAACCCCAATTTTTCGTCAGGCCCTTGCAGCAAGCGCCCTGGTTATAGCCTTGATCAATTGCATATTGAAACCTTGGGGCGTTCACATAGGTCGGCATTGGGCAAAGAGGTTCTTGCCAAGGCTTGTGCGCAAACGGCAGCGCTACTCGGTCTACCCGAGGGATACCGGGTCGGTATCGTTCCAGCCTCTGACACGGGCGCCGTTGAAATGGCCTTGTGGTCTATGCTCGGGCCGCGTCCGGTTGAAGTGCTGTATTGGGAGTCCTTCGGTCAAGGTTGGATGAGTGACATCACCAAACAATTAAAATTGAAAGACGTGTCTTGTCGCTCTGCTGACTATGGTCAATTGCCGGATTTATCCGCAATCAATTTCAACAGCGATATCGTTTTTACCTGGAATGGCACGACCTCGGGTGTCAAGTTGCCCAATGGTGACTGGATTGCCGACGATCGCAAAGGGCTCACCATTTGCGATGCGACATCAGCTGTTTTTGCCATGGATATGCCCTGGGAAAAGCTCGACGTGGTGACCTTCAGCTGGCAAAAAGTACTGGGTGGGGAAGGTGCTCACGGCATGCTGATTCTTAGCCCGCGGGCAGTGGAACGTTTGGAAACTTACGTGCCAACTTGGCCCTTGCCGAAAATCTTTCGCATGACCAGTGGCGGTAAGCTCAACGAGGGTATTTTCCGTGGCGAAACCATTAATACGCCCTCTATGTTATGTGTTGCCGACTACCTAGACGCCTTGGCTTGGCTGGAATCCATTGGCGGCTTAGCGGCGGCGATACAGCGCTCGGAAAACAACTTGCAGGTGATTAGCGAGTTCGTGGCGAAAAATAATTGGGTTCATTTTTTGGCCGAAGATGAAGTGCTTCGCTCAAATACCAGCGTGTGCTTAACCTTGGATGCCACGCCAGAGCAAGTGAAAAAAATGGCCAAACTGTTAGAGGCCGAGTCTGTTGCCTTTGACATAGGCGCCTATCGCGATGCACCGGCTGGCTTGCGTATCTGGTGCGGTGCGACCGTCGAAGCCAGTGATGTGGCGGCGTTAATGCCTTGGCTGGTTTGGGCCTATAAGGAAGTGGTAGGCGTTTAGAGTGAGAGAAGCCCGCCTTACGGTGGGCTTTTTTTTTCAGTTGTATTGTGCGTTTTAGTGTTTTTTTGTTTGCCTAAAATTATAAAAATGGAGTCACAGATGTCGTTCAAAGTACAAACGTTTAATCAAATTGCCGAGCGTGGTTTGAATCGATTTGATCCGGTTAAATATCAGGTGGGTTCCGATCAAGTAGAGCCAGATGCGATGTTGTTGCGTAGTCAAAATCTACACGACTGCGTATTTAATAAAAATTTGAAGGCTATCGCCCGTGCCGGCGCCGGGGTTAATAATGTACCTGTCGATGCTTGTAGTAAACACGGTATCGTGGTTTTTAATACCCCAGGCGCCAACGCCAACGCGGTAAAAGAGTTGGTGTTCTGTGCCTTGTTGTTGGCCTCTCGCGGCATTGTTGACGGCATGCGCTTTGCGGAAGGTTTAACCGATATTTCCGACAGCAGTGTGCTCGCTGCCCGTTTAGAAAAAGAAAAAAAGCAGTTTGCCGGTGTTGAACTTTATGGCAAAAAATTAGGCATCGTTGGCTTGGGCGCAATTGGTTCGATGGTTGCTGAGATGGCCTTGGCCTTAGGCATGGAGGTGTTAGGTTTCGATCCTGCCTTGTCGGTAGACGCAGCTTGGCGTTTGCCTAATCAAGTTCAGCGTATGGAGAGCTTGCAGGCCCTATTGGGGCAGGCGGATTATGTCAGCCTGCATGTGCCAGCTATTGAGCAAACGAAAAATCTGATTAATGCCGAAAATATTGGAAGTTTTAAGAAAGGCGCGGTGTTGGTAAATTTTGCGCGCGAGTCAATTGTCGATCCTCACGCCGTTCTGGCGGCGCTTAATGCGGGTGGTCTTGCGCGTTATGTATGTGATTTCCCCGAGCCGGAGTTCAGAGGCCGAAAAGATATATTGGCTATGCCACACATTGGCGCAAGCACCCTAGAGGCGGAAGAAAATTGCGCGGTCATGGCGGCCGATCAGCTACGAGACTTTTTAGAAAACGGCAATATTAAAAACTCGGTCAATTTTCCTCCCGTGGCTATGCCGCGCGCACCGGGTACTTGCCGATTAACATTTACTAACGATAACGTATCGGGTGTGTTGGGGCATGTGCTGTCCGTGTTGGCGGATTTACAGGTTAACGTCGTCGATATGATGAATAAAAGCCGAGGCCAGCTTGCATATAACATTATTGATATGGAGGCTGAACCAAGTGCGGAATTACAGGCCGCAGTTGCCGCTGTCGAGCATGTTATTGCTGTGCGACTAATCTAGCGCTGATTTACAATGTTTAAACTTTGTCTCTACGTACCTGTGTCTCACTTGGGTGTTGTTAAATCGGCGATATTTGCGGCGGGTGCAGGGAGCGTTGGCGCTTATACAGAGTATTGTTGGGAAGTTCAGGGTATCGGCCAGTTTAAACCTGTGAAGGGTGCCAATCC
Source organism: Simiduia litorea (assembly GCF_042853465.1). Taxonomy (GTDB): domain Bacteria; phylum Pseudomonadota; class Gammaproteobacteria; order Pseudomonadales; family Cellvibrionaceae; genus Simiduia; species Simiduia litorea. The sequence continues at coordinate 2,053,369 of NZ_AP031497.1, forward strand.
GTTTATTGGGCGGGTCGATGAGCTGGAGCAAGTGGTGGAGTATCGCTTGGAAACGGTGGTGCCCAAACAATGTATCGACGCTGTGATAAGCGCTTTGAGGCAGGCTCACCCCTACGAGGAGCCTGCTTATGATGTTATTAAGGTCGAGGCTTACTGAGCGGGCGAATTAAATCTTTGGTGCGAAAAGGAAAATTGTTTTCCTTTTGGTCGGCAAAGTAATGTTGCAAGGTTTCGGTGATTACCGGAAACGCGATCTCCTGCCAAGGCACTTCGTGTTCGTAAAAAAGTTCTACCTCTAGCGACTCGGGCCCGGGCCCGAAATTGCTGTCGTTTAAGGTCGCGCGGTAAAAAAAATAAACTTGGTTGATTTGTGGCAAGTTGAAAAGTGTATAAAGGGCTTTGATATCGACATTGGCTCTGGCTTCCTCCCAGGTTTCTCTCACTGCGCCTTGCTCCGTCGTTTCTCCGTTTTCCATAAACCCTGCTGGCAAGGTCCAAAGACCGTGGCGAGGCTCAATGGCGCGTTTGCACAGTAAAACTCTTTCGCCTAGAACCGGTAGAGTGCCGGTAATGATGCGTGGATTCTGGTAGTGGATAGTGCTGCAATGTAAGCAGACATGCCGCTCTCGGTTGTCGCCTTCAGGCACTCTAATAGCGATATCTTTACCGCATTGACTGCAAAAATTCATTGCTCGTTTTCCGCTATGTCCAATTGGTAAACCTTGGCGCACGTCGTTGGTGTTTCTACGGTGGGCTGATTTAGTCTAGCGATCATGTCGTGAAAGGATTCGGTCATCATATTGGAAATCTTAATACAGGCGCCTAAAGGGCTTTTGTGCAGTTGGCGCTGGGCGTCAATTTGAAATTGAAGTCCGCGCAGGCGCCGCTTAGTGTCTCCCTGAGACTTATTGATAAAAGCGTTTATTAGCTCGGTGCGCAAGCGCTCGAGCGCTTCGGGCTGACGTTCTGCCAATCTCAGGAGTTGGTCAAAATCCGGCAAATTCATGGCTTACCTCGTGCTTAGCTTTGGCCATTCTACCAGAGCTGTGGCTCCCGAGGCTCGAGCTAAACTTCACTGTTTGGACTTTCTGGTTATAATGCGCTTGAGGTACGCATATGCTCAAACAGCTCAGTTCTGCAATTCAGCAATTTGATTACGCGCTAGACGGTCCGGGTGCCTACAGTAAGCAGGCGGCCGTGCTCATGGCGATTACTGATGAAGCTGCGCCACAAGTGGTGCTGACCTTGCGCTCCTCTGAGTTGAAGCGGCATTCCGGTGAAGTATCTTTTCCTGGAGGGTGGTGGGACGCGACCGATAAGAGTCTGGTTCATACCGCGCTACGGGAGGCGCAGGAGGAGATCGATCTTTGTCCGACCAAGGTCGAGTTATTGGGTAATTGGCGCTCCCGTTATGCCCGCGGTGGCGTGCGCGTGCAACCTGTGATCGGTGTTATTGCGCCAGACATTGTCCTAACCCCAAATCCTGGCGAGCTAGAAGCGGTTTTTAAAGTGCCGCTGGCTTTTTTTCTGCAAGATAGGCGCGCGCGCACCGATGTCTTTACCCATGAAGGTAAGGAGCACTGGGTGCCGGCCTACGAATTCGAAGGCTTCGAAATTTGGGGCTTTACCGCCGGCATTATCATCGACGTATTAAATTCAACGCTGGGGGCGGGTATAGCGAAAGCCCATGACTCAGCGCCATTGCGCCATTACTGAGGGAAGTTTGGTATGACTTTTTACCGATTGGGTGATAAACAGCCCCGGCTTGAAGGCGAGGGGCATTTCATTGCAGATAGTGCCAATTTAATTGGCGAGGTCATTGTTAAAGCGGGTGCCAGTGTTTGGTTTAATGCAGTTATCCGCGCAGACAATGCGCCCATAGAAGTTGGCGTTAGATCTAATGTGCAAGATGGGGCGGTTTTACACACCGACCCAGGGCTAAAGCTTACTATTGGGGCGGGCGTGACTATTGGTCACAATGCCATGCTGCATGGCTGTACGGTCGGTGACAATTCCCTGATAGGTATAGGTGCGGTGGTGCTGAATCATGCCGTGATTGGTCGTAATTGTATTGTTGGTGCCAATGCCCTGGTGACAGAGCGTATGGAAATACCCGATAACAGTCTGGTGCTTGGCAGCCCCGCCAAAGTGATCAAGCAGTTGGATTTTGCGGTTGAAGACGTGTTGGCCGCCAGTGCTGATGTATACGAGAAGCATGCTGCACGCTACAGTCAAGCGTTAGTTAAGGTAGAGCTGTGAGTTCTCATCCCGTTAAAAATATTCAGCGTGTCAAATCGCCGTGTACTTCAGTATGCGCACTGAATGAAGACGATATATGTGTGGGTTGTTATCGTTCGGCGATGGAGATTAGTCGCTGGGGTCGCATGAGTGCTGAGGAGCAGCAGTTGGTGGTTGAGCTGGCTGCAGAACGAAGAAAATCAGACAATCCTTTCGCCTAGGGCCGAGTTGTGTGCACCTCGGTCCTGACTGTTATTTTATTCTTCGTTATCCAGTTCTAGTCGCGTAGCCTTTACCTTTTCGATCATTTTGCTAGATGTCTCGATTATTTCGAATCGATAATTTTTCAAGGTCAGGCTCATCGCTGTTTCTGGCACTCCTTGAAAGGTGTCTACCAGTAAGCCGTTAACGGTTTTCGCTTCGTCGGTGGGAAGGTCCCACTCCAGCTCCCGATTTACATCGCGGATAGATGTGCTGCCGTCAATAATGAACCATCCGTCACCAATGGCGGTAATCTCTTCATCCACACTACCGGCATTGTTGGTAGTGAAATCGCCAACAATTTCTTCGAGTAGATCTTCGAGCGTGATAATGCCCTGTACGTCGCCGTATTCATCGACAACGAATGCCATGCGGCGCTTTTCTTTTTGATAGTGCAATAACTGTGTGTGCAGGGCAGTGGACTCGGGCACAAAGTAGGGCTTGCGACAGAAGCGTCGAATATCAGCGTGGGTAATGGTGGAGTCATCGCCAAAAATAAAGCGCGCCGCATTGCGTAGATGTAAGGTGCCGACCACATTGTTAATGTCGCCTTCGTACACCGGCAGGCGGGTGTATTCGCTGGTGCGAATTTGTTGTAGCAGGGTGACGACATCGTCTTCTAAATTTAGCCCGACGACTTCATTGCGCGGCACCATAATATCCTCGACCGTGGCTTTGCCAAGATCGAGTACGTTTAGCAGCATACCTTGGTGCTGGTCTGGAATTAGATCCCCAGCTTCATCCACAACCGTGCGCAGTTCATCGGGGTGAAGATGTTCGTTGGTGTTGTGCGCCGTGGGGTTTACACCCAGTAGACGTGCCAGCCCATTTGATACGACGTTTACCAGAAGCACGATGGGATGAAATATGATTAGCAGTGGTTTGAGTATGAGTGTGGCTGGAAATGCGATGCGCTCTGGGTGTAAGGCGGCAATAGTTTTTGGTGTCACTTCAGCAAACACCAACAACGTTAAGGTGAGCAGAATACCAGCAATAGCGACACCTATGTCGCCGTACAGTCGGATGGCAATAACGGTTGCGATCGATGACGCCAGTACGTTAACTAAATTGTTGCCGATTAATATAACGCCAATTAATCGATCTGGTCGCGCCAGTAACTCTGAGGCGCGAGTGGCGCCAGCGTGCTTCTTATTAACCAGATGTTTCAGGCGATAGCGATTCAGGGACATCATCCCTGTTTCAGACGAGGAGAAAAACGCAGAAAGGATTATCAAACCAGCCAAGCTTGAAAACAGCAGGCTCAAAGGTATGTCGTTCAACTAGGGTTGTTCTCTATGACGGTAAGCGGCGTATCTTGCAATAGATGGAGCCGCATGGCAAATGTAATATGTTTCAGTGTGTTTTGGTCTTTAGCTATAGGCTTTGGGACTAATGAATTTGTAGTACCAACTCCAATACAAATTTGCTGCCGAAAAAGGCCAGCATGAGCGCGGCAAAACCGCCGAGGGTAAAGCGAATGGCCGTGTTGCCGCGCCAGCCCAGCCAGTGTCTGCCGGCTAAGAGTGCCGCGTAGATCAGCCAAGCAATGATCGAGAAGACGGTTTTATGTACCAAATGCTGGGCAAACATATCCTCGATAAAGCCGATGCCCGTGATAATTGAGGCAGACAGTATCAAAAAGCCTAGCCAGAGCAGCTCGAAAAGGAGTGCTTCCATGGTTTGCACCGGCGGCAGAAATTTAATCGAGCCGCTGGTCTGATGGTGTCTTAATTGGTGCGTTTGACGGGCTAACAGCAACGCCTGCGCTGTGGCGATGGTTAAAAAGCTGTAGGCGAGCAGGGATAGAATCACGTGCAGTGCCAAGCCTTCGTTAAGCTTCGAGTACTGTTGTGATTGGAGTGTGGTCAACAGCAGGCCTGTGCAAAGCACGGCAATAGGCATGAAGAGTATATAAAGAGTGTGTAGTGGTTTGCGTAGGCCTGACACTAAAAGTAGGGTATTCATCGTCGCCGACACTAGGCTGGCGGTCGCGAAGAAGCTGAAATTAATACCCTCGTTGGATACCAGAATTGGGTAGAGACCGGCCCAATGAAAAGCTACCGCTGTGATCGCTAAGGCGTTAAGCCATGGCCCAGCAATAGGCTTTTGGTGTCGGATTAAAGTAATCAGGTACCCAGTGGCCGCTACATAAACGGCTATCGCGGCCAGATTTAATACTAACGCGTACATAGGAAGTCCATTTTACCTGTCAAACCAAGCCTCTAGGGGATCGGCAGTGTGTCACAGCAGCGTCAAAATTTGAAGATTTAGTCTTCGTTGCAGTCTCAACTTGGGCTAGTGCCGTTGCTTGGGATATACTGCCGGCCTTTTTAAAGATGATGGCATGGGCGCCGTCATCCCGCACCGGATTAAGATCAGTACGATGTTTGATAATCTAACCGAACGACTTTCTAAATCGCTGCGTACCATTACCGGTAAGGCGCGGCTAACTGACGACAACATCAAAGATACGTTGCGCGAAGTGCGCAAAGCGCTGTTAGAGGCGGATGTTGCTTTGGCTGTGGTGAAAACCTTCGTGGAGCGGGTGCGCAAGCGTGCCGTTGGTGTCGAGGTCGCACGGTCGCTGAATCCTGGTCAACAATTCCTAAAAATTGTCCAGGCTGAGCTGGTCGACTTGATGGGGCAGGCCAACGAGAGCCTGAATCTCGCGCAGCAGCCGCCCGCTGTTGTATTAATGGCAGGTCTGCAAGGTGCGGGTAAAACCACCTCAGTGGCGAAGTTGTCGCGCTTTTTGAAGGAGCGTCAAAAGAAAAAAGTCTTAGTGGTTAGTGCGGATATCTACCGCCCAGCTGCCATTAAGCAGCTTGAGACGCTCGCTACAGAGGTGGGTGTTGAATTCTTCCCGTCGACGAGCGAACAAAAGCCCATTGATATTGCTCAAGCGGCTATCGCCCACGCCAAGAAGCAGTTTTGCGATGTGGTGATTGTCGACACCGCCGGCCGTTTGCACATTGACGACGCCTTGATGGAAGAGATTAAGGGGTTGCATAAGGCTATTAACCCGATCGAAACCCTCTTTGTTATCGACGCTATGATTGGCCAAGATGCGGTAAATACTGCGCAAGCCTTCAATGAGGCCTTGCCCTTAACGGGTATCATTCTAACCAAGGCCGACGGCGATGCCCGCGGCGGTGCGGCGCTTTCCGTGCGCGAAGTGACCGGCAAGCCCATTAAGTTTTTAGGTGTGGGCGAAAAAGTTGACGCCTTAGAGCCCTTCCATCCCGATCGTATTGCCTCGCGCATTCTAGGTATGGGCGACCTGATGTCGCTTATCGAGCAGGCCGAGCAAACCATCGATAAAGCCAAAGCTGAAAAGCTGATGAATAAGGTCAGCAAAGGCAAAGGCTTCGATCTTGAAGATCTACGGGACCAGCTTCAACAAATGCAAAACATGGGCGGCTTAGGCTCCATGTTGGAGAAAATGCCTGGCATGGGTAATGTGGCGCAAATGGCGCAACAAGCCGATATGTCTAAGCAGTTTAAACAAATGGATGCCATTATCAGCTCCATGACACCCCAAGAGCGACGTGACCCAGATATTCTCAGTGGTTCGCGCAAGCGCCGTATTACCATGGGATCTGGCACCCAAATTCAGGATTTGAATCGTCTTTTAAAGCAGCATAAGCAGATGTCGAAGATGATGAAAAAAATGAAGGGCGGTGGCATGACCAAGATGATGCGTGGTCTAGGCGGCATGATGCCAGGCGGAATGGGTGGTCTGCCTCCGGGCGGTATGCGTTAACCAATTTACTGGTACTTTTGCGAAAAAGTACCAAAAAAGCGGTATTTAAGGCGGCAATAACGGATATGGCAGTCGTTTTAGCCTATACAGGTAGTTTTTTTTGCCCTAAAATACCGCGCCTTTCGCAGGCCTGTGTCTGCAAACTTGCTAGATGTAGTGGTGCAGGCATAACGCAGGCACAAATTTAACAACAGGAAGAAGACTTACATGGTAAGCATTCGTTTATCTCGTGGTGGCTCTAAGAAGCGCCCATTCTATCATTTGACAGTAACCAACAGCCGCAATGCACGTGACGGCCGTTACCTTGAGCGCGTAGGTTTCTTTAACCCTTCAGCGCGTGGTCAAGAAGAGCGTCTGCGTGTAAACCAAGAGCGCGTACAGCACTGGGTTGATTTGGGTGCTCAGGTTAGCGATCGCGTTGCTAGCTTGTTGAAAGAAGCCACTAAAGCGGCTTAATTGCACTCACTGAGGTACGACCGGCGATGACCGATACAAGGTCTAATTTGATTGATGTTGGTCGTATTACCTCGGTATTCGGTATCAAGGGCTGGGTGAAAGTTCACTCGGATACGGAACCGCCAGAAAACATCGTTGGCTACAAACCTTGGTGGTTGAAAACCCGCCACGGCGTAAAAGCGGTGGAAGTTGACGAGTTTCAAGCCCATGGCAAAGGTTTTATCGCCCACATCAAAGGTGTTGATGATCGCGATGCCGCAGAAGCACTGGCTAAGGTCACTATCAGTGTGGAGCGTGCTCAGTTGCCAGAGTTAGACAGCGAAGAGTATTACTGGCACCAGCTTGAAAATCTGCAGGTGATCAGTGTCTTCGGTGGCGCAGAGGTTGTATTTGGTCGGGTTAGCCATTTATTGGAAACCGGTGCCAATGACGTGTTGGTGGTGAAGCCAGACGCCGATAGCCTGGACGACAAAGAGCGTTTGGTGCCTTACGTGCCAGGCCAGTTCGTACAGAAAATTGATTTGGATGCGGGCAAAATTTGGGTCGATTGGGACCCAGAGTTTTAGCCGACAATGTCTGAGTCAGCGGCTAACGCAGCGACAGTAGCAACATCGACTAAAGCGCAAGATTCGGCTGATCCTAGGCTTAGGGCGCCGTTGAAAATTGCGTTGATAACCTTGTTCCCTGAGATGTTTCAGGCGGTCACCGACTACGGTGTTAGTGGGCGCGCTGTTAAGCAGGGTTTGCTAGAGGTGCGGTGTTGGAATCCGCGCGATTTCACCCAAGATCGTCATCAAACGGTGGACGCCAGACCTTATGGCGGTGGCCCCGGTATGGTGATGATGATTCAACCATTGCGCGATGCAGTCACCGCCGCAAGGTTTTGGACGGATGCTGAGGCGGGTGGTTCAAGCAACAAAACAGAGGTGGTGTACTTATCGCCTCAAGGTCGTCGGTTTAATCAGGCGGCGGCACAGAACTTCGCCCGCGAGGGTTGTGCCAACTTGATATTGATTGCCGGTCGCTACGAAGGTGTCGACGAGCGCTTTATCGAGTTAGAAGTCGATAGTGAATGGTCCATTGGCGACTATGTGTTAAGCGGTGGTGAGTTAGGTGCGATGGTGATGTTAGACGCGATTACGCGACTCTTGCCCGGCGCTTTAGGTCATCAGCAATCGGCCGAGCAAGACAGCTTTACCGATGGTTTGCTTGATTGCCCGCACTACACTAGACCCGAGACTTATCTCGATGACCAAACAGAATTAAAGGTACCAGCGGTGTTAGCCTCTGGTGACCATGCAAGAATCCGCCGCTGGCGGTTACAGCAAGCGCTAGGTAGAACCGCTCTGCGGCGCCCAGACTTGTTGCAAGGTAAGACCTTGACCGAGGAGCAGCAAAAGCTGCTGACGGACTTTCGTCGGGACCTCGAGGCGGAAAAAAACGTTAACTAACGTTTTTTTCCAATCTAGCTGTGAAGCTACACACTTGTTATTTCGGAGAACAAAATGACTAACAAGATTATCCAAGCCCTCGATAACGAACAGTTAAAGAAAGATGTACCTGCGTTCGCACCCGGTGATACCGTTGTGGTTCAGGTAAAAGTAACAGAAGGCGAGCGCAGCCGTTTACAGGCCTTTGAAGGTGTTGTAATTGGTAAGCGTAATCGTGGTCTGAACTCGGCATTCACCGTACGTAAGATTTCTTACGGCGTTGGTGTTGAGCGTACTTTCCAGTTGCATAGCCCGCTTGTTGATTCCGTATCTGTCAAGCGTCGTGGTGATGTGCGCCAGGCGAAACTCTACTACTTGCGTGACTTGGCTGGTAAAGCTGCACGTATCAAAGAAAAACTTAACTAAGTTATTAGTTAAGTTTTTTCGAAAAGCCGGCTTAGTGCCGGCTTTTTTGTGCTTGCAACTTTAGTGTCCCTTGGCGAAGCTGTGGTCAGTAAAAACAGGGTATTTAGGTTTGGATATTATCGAGCAGTTTTTAGACGGATTATGGATGGAAAAGGGGCTTAGTGATCATACGCTTGAGGCCTATCGTAGAGACTTAACACAATTTGCGGTTTACGTTCAGCAAGATCTACTGTGCGCCGGCGATGCCGATATTCAGGGTTTTTTTAGTCACAAGTTTGAGCAGGGCGCCAGTGCCCGCTCTATAGCCCGCCAGCTTTCTTGTCTGCGCAGTTTTTACAGTTATCAAGTACGCGAAGGACTGTTGCAGATCGATCCAACCGCACTCATCGATAGCCCCAAGTTAGGGCGGCCGCTGCCTAAAAGTCTCTCTGAGGCCGATGTTGAGGCTCTGTTGGCGGCGCCTGATACGGATGATGCTATCGGTCTGCGCGATCGCTGTATGCTTGAGGTTTTGTACGCGACGGGTCTGCGGGTTAGCGAGTTGGTTGGGCTAACGCTTTCGCAAGTCAATCTACGCCAGGGCGTTGTTCGGGTTTTTGGTAAGGGCTCAAAAGAGCGCTTAGTGCCCCTGGGAGATGAAGCGATGAATTGGTTGGCAACCTATGTGCGTGAGGCGCGCGGCTTTTTGTTGGGCGGTGTGCAAACGGATGTACTGTTTCCGAGTAATCGTGCCCAACAGATGACGCGCCAGACCTTTTGGCATCGAATTAAGTTGTGCGCCAAGCTCGCGGGCATTGAAAGGCCGCTGTCGCCTCATACGCTTAGGCATGCCTTTGCCACCCACCTCATTAACCATGGTGCCGATCTTAGGGTGGTGCAGCTGTTGCTCGGTCATTCCGATTTATCGACCACGCAAATTTATACCCACGTGGCGCAAGAGCGCATGAAACATTTACATGCTCAGCATCATCCAAGAGGTTAGCGGGTGGTGTTAGATATGAGCATTCGCGCATAAACGTGTGCTTGTCGCTGCATGTTGCATGCGATTTGGTTATGATCGACCCCAGTTGGATTAAATACGCATAAAAGGTATGACATGTTTAGAAAAGTGAAGGGCGTTATTGCCGTCGTCTCCCTGTTGGTTTCTGTGGGCGCTAGCGCTCAATTGGCCACGGGTATTGCCAAGCTTTCGCCTGAAATTGAGGCGCGACTGACAGCCAAGATATCCGCTGCGGTGCCTCATATGGCGGTTGAAGGCGTCACGCTCGGGCCGTTTCCTGGTATTTATGCGGTTAAATTGGCGAATGGCCCGGTGATTTATACCGATGTTGCCGGTGACTTGTTTATCGCTGGCGATCTGTACCGTATTCAAGGTGGTCGCCTGATTGATGTGGGCGAAATCGAAATGCAAAAGCACCGCAAGCCTAAGCTGGCCGCATTGGATAAAAAGGACATGATTGTTTATCCCGCGAAGGGCGAAACACGGGGCGCTATCTATGTATTTACCGACATAGACTGCGGGTTCTGTCGCAAGTTACATCAGGAGGTTCCGGCTTTGAATCAAGCTGGCGTTGAAGTTCGCTATTTGGCCTATCCTCGCGCCGGTTTGCGCTCAGAATCTTACAACAAGCTTGCACGTGCTTGGTGTTCTGATGACCAGCAAGGCACATTGACTCGCCTGAAAAGCGGTCTCGATATACAGGGCGCGGTCTGCCCGCAAAACCCTATCGCCAAGCAATATGAGTTTGGTTCGAGCATTGGCGTTCGGGGAACGCCGGCGATCTTTTTAGAGTCTGGCGAACTCATTTCGGGATACCGCTCCAGCGATGTGTTACTCGAAGCGCTAGGCCTAGGTTCTTAGTTTCGATCCACCCGCTCAGGCCGCTGAATCCCTAATTGACAGTTCAGTTAGGGATCAGTAAGGTTGCCATCTTTTTGCAAGAATAACCTGAAACATCTCATTCTAGCGCAACATTTGTTTGCGCTTTCCGCTATTCAGAGGAAGTAATTTTGAAACCGGTGAAAGTTGGCATTTGTGGCCTTGGTACTGTTGGTGGTGGCACATTTAACGTTTTAACACGTAATAAGCGCGATATTAGCGCTAGAGCCGGTGTAGAAATTGACATTATTCAGGTAGGCACGCGGCGTGGAAATAGCGCCTGCGACTTGACTCAAACGGCTGTGGTTACGGATATTTTTGACGTGGTGAGAAACCCCGATGTCGATATCGTGGTTGAGTTGATTGGCGGCACCACGGTGGCTAGAGCGCTGGTGCTAGAAGCTATCGCCAACGGCAAGCAAGTCGTCACCGCGAATAAAGCACTTATTGCTGAGCACGGTAATGAAATTTTCGCACGCGCTGCAGAGCAGGGCGTTAGTGTGGCATTCGAAGCGGCCGTGGCCGGCGGCATCCCTATTATTAAAGCCTTACGTGAAGGCTTAGCCGGCAATCGCATCGAGTGGTTGGCAGGTATTATCAATGGCACGGGTAACTTTATCCTTACTGAAATGCGCGATAAGGGGCGTGCCTTTGACGATGTTTTAGCCGAGGCGCAAGCATTGGGTTATGCCGAAGCTGATCCCACTTTTGACGTGGAAGGCATTGACGCCGCTCATAAGCTGGTCATTCTCGCGTCCTTAGCTTTTGGCATGCCGCTGCAATTTGACAAGGTGTTTACTGAAGGTATCAGCAAGATTGCTCCGGAAGATGTCGCCTATGCCCAAGAGCTGGGCTATCGCATTAAGCATTTGGGTATCGCTAAGCAAACAGCGGCGGGTATTGAATTACGCGTACACCCAACCATGATTCCAGAGAAGCGCTTGATCGCTAATGTGGATGGCGTGATGAATGCTGTGCTGGTAAAAGGCGATGCCGTTGGCCCAACGCTTTATTACGGCGCCGGTGCCGGCGCAGAACCGACGGCATCGGCGGTGGTTGCCGATATTATCGATTTGGCTAGAAATGTAACGGTAGGGTTTGAGCATCGTGTTCCGGCATTGGGTTTTCACCCGCAGGGGCAAAACGTACAACCCAATATATTGCCGCAGAGCGAGGTCGAGACGGCCTACTATTTACGTCTTCTCGCCGAGGATCGACCCGGTGTACTGGCGCAGATCTCCACTATTTTGGCCGATGCCAATATCAGTGTAGAGGCGTTGATTCAAAAAGAGCCGCAACAAGATGCACCGCAGGTACCGCTTATTTTATTAACCAGTCGCGCCATTGAGCGCCAGTTAATGACTGCGATCGAAAAGATCGAAGCACTAAGTGTTATTCATGGTGAAGTTACCCATATACGCGTTGAGTCTTTGGGTTAATTTATCGCTGGCTTCTTACGATATTTTTTGGAATAGATTGTGAAATACATAAGCACTCGTGGGCAGGCGCCTGCACTGAATTTTGAAGACGCGGTTCTCACCGGGTTGGCCAGCGATGGCGGCCTTTATGTACCAGAAACGCTACCGGTATTTGATAAGGCGACAATTGCTTCTTGGGCGGGGCTGTCTTATCAAGCATTGGCGTTCGAGATAATGAAACCCTTTGTTGATGGTGCATTAAGTGATGTCGAGCTCAAAGGCATTATTGAGAAAGCCTATGCAGAGTTTCGCCACGATGCGATAGCGCCACTGGTGCAAACTGGCCACAACGAGTGGATTTTGGAATTGTTTCAAGGCCCAACCCTGGCGTTTAAAGATTTTGCCCTGCAATTCCTTGGGCATTTACTTGATCATATTTTGGCTAAGCGCAAACAAAAAGTTGTGGTTATGGGTGCAACCTCTGGCGACACCGGATCGGCTGCTATTGAGGGTTGTAGCCGCTGCGACAATATCGACATTTTTATTTTACACCCGCATAAACGCGTCTCCGATGTGCAGCGCCGCCAGATGACCACGGTGTTGGCTAAGAATGTTCATAATATTGCACTAGAAGGCAATTTCGACGATTGCCAGAATATGGTGAAAGCAAGTTTTGCCGACCAATCATTTTTGCCCGAGGGCAGGCAGTTAGTGGCGGTCAACTCCATTAATTGGGCGCGTATTATGGCGCAAATTGTTTATTATTTTTATGCATCACTGGCGCTTGGCGGCCCCCATCGGGCTGTGTCTTTTTCTGTGCCAACGGGTAATTTTGGCGACATTTTTGCCGGCTATTTGGCGAGCAAAATGGGGTTGCCTATCGAACAACTTATTATTGCCACCAATGCTAACGATATTTTACATCGCTGCATCAGCGCTAATGATCACACCAAGCAGCCTTTGGTTCATAGTTTATCGCCCAGTATGGATATCATGGTGTCGTCTAATTTTGAGCGCTTGCTGTTTGATCTCTATGAACGAGACGGCGCGGCTATCGCTGAACTGATGGAACAGTTTAAAAGTGGCACAATGGCACTTTCAGATAAGGCCATGGCGAAAGCGAGATCGCTGTTTTCCAGCTACCGTTTAGATGATGAGGAAATGTTAACGGTCATCCAGTCGGTGTTTGAGCGCACTGGTTACTTGCTGGACCCGCACACAGCCATCGGTGTGCAGGCCGCAAGGTCTAACCGAAGCAATCAATCGACCCCGGTTGTTTGCCTCGCCACGGCGCACCCAGCGAAATTCCCTGAAGCGGTGATGAAAGCGGGGCAGGGTCAAGAGCCAGCCTTACCGTTTCATATGCAGGATTTGTTTGAACGCGAAGAGCGCTATGATGTTTTGAAGAATGATATTCATGCCGTGCAAAAATTTGTTGCAGCGAATACGCGGAAATAGAAACGGGAGCCTACGGGTTCCTTTTTTTAGCTTTGTTTTATGCGCTATTGAAGCGTTTTGGTGCGTTATAGAAGGGCGATAAAATGAGAACACATACCACTGAGATGTCTGTCTTGGTAACCCCAGAGATGAGTAACTTTGGCGGTAAAATGCACGGCGGTGAATTGTTAAAGTTATTGGATAAGGTGGCGTACACGGCAGCGATACGTTACTGCGGCTCCTACGTGGTGACCCTGTCGGTGGATAATGTGCTCTTTAAAGAGCCGGTTGCCATCGGTGAGCTATTGACACTCTTGGCGTCTGTTAACTACACCGGCACCAGCTCGATGGAAATCGGCATCAAAGTTATTTCAGAGAACCTAGAGACAGGTGTGGTACGACATACCAACACGAGTTACTTCACTATGGTGGCCATCGATGCGCAGGGCAAGGCGATTCCTGTCGAAAAGCTTGAAGTAAAGAGCGAAGATCAGCAGCGCCGCTGGGATCAAGCCGAGGCTCGCCGCAAAGCGCGCAAGCCCCGTTAAAAACTGATGTTTGCTACTGTTTTTTATTCCGCTTTCTCGTAGATGGCATAAAACTTCTGCACTGTCTTGATGGTTTCCCATGTGCCAGTGAATCCCGCTGGTACAACAAAGGCGTCGCCTTTGGCTAATCTTTCCTCGCGCCCGTTTCGGTCTGTAATCATTGCTTCACCGTCAATGATGTAGCAAAACTCATCCTCAGTGTAGTTTAACGTCCATTTGCCCGCGTCAGACGACCATACGCCACAATGAAAATTATTTTGGCTGTTAGTGAACTGATGCGCGGTTGTGGTATTGGGCTGGCCTTGTAATAATTTTGCTGCAGCGATAGGCGCTTGGCTAATATCCCCGAGATTAGGCGCGATACGGAGAATGGCAGTCATAAACATTTACCTCTTGTTTTGTGATGTTTGGCGTTGATCTGAGTGAGCAGGATTTGCTTTTGGGCTAGTGTAGTCGAATGAGGAGGCGCTGGCTTTGCCCCAATCGTGTTATTCTGACGCAATAGAATAAGGTAGGTTTTTATGGAAATTCGCCAACGCTCAGTCGATCTGGATGCACTCAGTTTTTCGTCTTCTATGCCTGCGGTGCTACAGCGAATTTATGGCGCCCGAGGCGCCTTCTCGGAGCACGATTTACCCACACAACTTTCTCAGTTGATGCCGCCAGCAATGCTTGGCCTTGAGGCTGCAGTGACCGTGCTCGCGGATGCGATACAAGCTAAACAGCGTATTTTGATCGTCGGCGATTTTGATGCTGATGGCGCGACCAGCTCTGCCTTGGCCGTATTGGCGTTGCAAGCCATGGGCGCTCATTGGGTCGATTTCCTTGTGCCCAATCGCTTTGATTTTGGCTATGGTTTAACACCAGAAATTGTTGAGGTGGCAAAGACGTTTGCACCGGATGTGATTATTACTGTCGATAACGGTATTTCGAGTATTGCTGGCGCGAAAGCGGTAAAGAATGCGGGCATAAAGCTTGTTATTACCGACCATCATCTTCCCGCGGATGAGACGCCGGAAGCCGATGCGATTGTCAACCCGAATCAGCGCGGTTGCGAGTTTTTAAGTAAAAATTTAGCCGGTGTCGGTGTTATCTTCTATGTGATGAGTAAGTTGCGCACGGCATTAAAAGCGCTTAACTGGTTCGCTGCGCAAGGATTGACCGAGCCCAATATGGCGCAATTTTTAGATCTTGTCGCTTTGGGTACGGTGGCTGACGTTGTACCGCTTGATGCCAATAATCGGTTGCTGGTAAGGCAGGGTTTGGCGCGCATAAAAGCTGGCGCTTGTCGCCCAGGAATAACCGCGTTACTGCAAGTAGCTGGGCGTAATCCAGCCGCTATTCAGAGTTCAGATATGGGGTTTGCCGTAGGTCCACGGTTAAATGCGGCCGGTCGTTTAGACGATATGACTTTGGGGATCCAATGTTTACTTAGCCAGCATGCCGATAAGGCGATGGCTATCGCGCAGCAGCTTGACGACTTTAATCGCGATCGGCGCTCGATTGAATCTGCTATGCAAAAAGAAGCGGAAGTTGCATTGAGCGCGTTGCACATGGCAGACGATCAACCTTGGGGTATTAGTCTGTTTCATGAGCAATGGCACCAAGGGGTGATTGGTATTTTAGCGTCGCGTATTAAAGAGCGCTTTCATCGCCCCGTTATCTTATTTGCACTGGCCGGCGATGGCGAAATTAAAGGCTCAGGTAGATCTATACAGGGCTTGCATTTACGCGACGCATTGGACCGAGTGTCAGTGTTAAACCCCGGTTTAATTATTAAATTCGGTGGCCATGCGATGGCGGCTGGGTTGAGCATCAAGGTAGAAGATTTTGCGCAGTTTCAATCAGCCTTCGACGCCGTATGTCGCACAATGTTGAATGCGTCGGATTTACAGGCGGTTATCTACACGGATGGCGAACTGCAATTGCAAGATTATTCTCTCGGCTTTGCCGAAGCGCTAGTGAATGCTGGGCCCTGGGGCCAACATTTTCCTGAGCCCAGCTTTGACGGCGAGTTTGTTGTGCGGGAGCAGAGAATTGTTGGTGCCAAGCATTTAAAAATGACTTTGTCGCCTGAGCAAAACCCGGCGCTAAGTTTTGACGCCATTGCGTTCGGTGTGGACTTGGCACAGTGGCCTAATCTCGCAGTCCAGCGTATCCGCGCCGTGTTTAAATTGGATATCAATGAATTTCGAGGGCAGCGAAACGTACAGCTAATGGTTAATTATCTGACGGGGCTAAGTTAAGCTTTTTTAAACCAGTCAAGACGGCGTCCTTCATGAACGGCTGCGCTGCCTCCGTGGGATGGATGCCGTCGGCTTGCATCATGCCTTCCTGTAGTGCCAGTTGCGATAAAAAAAAGGGAATAAGCTGCGCCTGATGTTCTTCAGCAAGGGAAGTGTAAAGATGCGTAAATTTTTCTGTGTAACGCTTGCCGTAATTTGGTGGAATTTGCATCTCCATTAACAAAACGGCGGCATCTTGCTGTTGAGCCAGGGTAATGATGTCAGATAATTGCTTGCGCAGTTGGCTCAGTGAGTAACCCCTTAAGCCATCATTACCGCCAAGTTCAACTATCATGACAGATGGGTTGTGGGCTTTTAGCAGTGCCGGTAAGCGGGTCAATCCACCAGCGCTCGTCTCGCCGCTGATGCTGGCGTTGACGACGCGATAGTTCATCCCTACCTCCGCTTGTAATAAGCTTACCCAGCCCGATTCAACATTACTGAGCCCGTAACCGGCGCTTAAACTATCGCCCAATACCAGCAGAGTCGGCTTCGATGTGTTGTCTGCTGTGTCGCCCCAACTCGGAATTGCGATCAGTAGTAGCAGTGTTGCGAGCAGCGCACCTTGGCTGCGAATGTAATCTGTTAAGGTATGAGTCATCGTAACTAGGCTAGACGTTGGGCGTGTGGGCATCACTTTGCTTAATCAATGCGTTGAATGCAAGAGTAAATCGCTATAACGCAGGGTCTGTTGGGTGAGTTGACGGTGCTTTGATGATTTTCTAGCGAAAATCGAATAAAGAGCCTGAGAGTAAAGGTTGGGTGTTTGATCGTCGGCTTGGCGCAGACAAATATGAACGTGTAGCGGCTATATGAAAATAGGAAAACATTGATGATTTTGGCTAAAAACATCCACAAGCGCGTGCATACGGCCGCGGGCGAGCTAAGTATTTTGTCTGGGGTTAACGTGAGTTTGGCTTCGGGCGATAGCCTCGCCATAGTCGGCGCTTCGGGTTCGGGTAAATCAACCCTCTTGGGTATTTTGGCAGGTTTAGACGTACCGAGTGAAGGTTTTGTGAGTCTCGATGGTCGAAATTTGAACGAACTCGACGAGGATGGCCGGGCCAAAGTTCGGGCCGAATCTTTGAGCTTCGTGTTTCAATCGTTTCAGTTGATGCCGGGTTTAACGGCACTTGAAAATGTTATGTTACCGCTTGAGATTAAGGGCCTAAAGGACGCCGCTCGTCGCGCCACGTTTTATTTGGATCAAGTGGGACTAGAGCCTCGGGCTCATCATTACCCGCCACAATTATCGGGTGGTGAACAGCAGCGTGTTGCCATTGCCAGAGCGTTTGCGAGTGAGCCAAAAATTTTGTTTGCTGATGAGCCGACGGGAAATTTGGATGCGCACACGGGTGCAAAAATCATTGAACTGTTATTCCAGCTCAACGCCAAGAACAATGCAACGCTGGTTTTGGTGACCCACGAACAGCGGTTGGCGGAACGTTGTAATCACCAGTTGGTACTCGAGGCGGGCGTCGAAATAGCTTCCTCTACAGCCCACGTGCAAGAGCAGCCCCAAGCGCAGATACCGGTGGGGCAGTCATGTTAAGCATTCGCTTGCTCTATCGCAATTTACGTAGCCCTGAAGTGCGCATCCTAGGTTTGGCAACATTAATGGCGGTGGCGTTGGTCAGTGCTATTGCCATTTTTACCGATCGCTTACAGCAGGCAATGGAAAGTGAGTCACACGCGTTTATTGCTGCAGATCGGTTGATTCGTTCGAATAAGGCCATTAATGAGCAGTGGCAGGCACAGGCTATTGCCGTAGGTTTGCAAACGGCGGAGACCATTAGTTTTGCATCCATGGTTTTTAATGGCGATCATTCTCATTTGGCATCGGTAAAGGCGGTCAGCTCTCAGTATCCGTTAATCGGTAAACTTGAATCGCGATTGATTCCTTTCGGTAATGATCCTATTCAGGTTGATAGCACGGGGCCTCAGCCAGGTGAAGTGTGGGTTGAATCTCGTTTGTTTCCGCTGTTGCAATTGTCAGTCGGGCAATCCCTTGAAGTGGGTGAAAAATTACTACGCGTGACACGGGTGCTAGTGAGCGAGCCAGATAGAAATCAAGGCTTCATGAATTTTGGTGCTCGGGTGCTGATGCATGTCGACGATTTAGCCTCAACCGGTGTGATACAGGAGGGAAGTCGAGCGACGTTTAGCTTGTTACTCGCCGGTTCGAAACCGGTAATCGATCAGTATTTAAAAGACTTGTTGCCCTCGCTGTCTGTGCACGAACGGGTAGTTGATGTGGCGAGTGCACAAAAGCGAATTGCCAGAAGTTTAGAAACGGCCAGAAGCTTTTTAATGCTGGCCAGCGTTTTCGGTGTGTTATTGGCGGGTATTGCCATTGCTATTGCCGCGCAGCGATTTTGCAGTCGGCACATCGATCAAGTGGCGCTATTAAAAAGCCTTGGCGCTGTGAGTGGTCAAATTCGTAAACTTTATTTAGCGCAGTTAGCATGGTTAGCGCTCTTGGCATCGGTGTTTGGTTTGATGTTGGGTTTAGCAATTCAAAGTTTAATTGCCCAAAGCATCGCGCAATTGGTCACCGTTTCTTTGCCTGCGCCAACACTTTTTCCCGCCTTGCTAGGGGTGCTTGCCGGTTTCTTGTGTTTATTTTTCTTTGCCTTGCCTCCACTCTGGCCACTGCCGCTAGTGGCACCCATTAAGGTGCTCCGCCGTGAAATGGTCATCGCCACAACGCCAAAATTGGCTCAGTTGGGCTTTGGCTTGGTGTCATTATTTCTTTTGCTATGGGTGTACAGTGGCGCCTTGGTTTTATCCTCTCTGGTAATGGCCATTTGGACGGCGGTTGCCATTGTTGCAGTAATGCTGGCGCGCGCGGGCATTTGGCTTTTGAGTCGCTATGCGGTGAACCTGGGTAGTCAGTGGCGTTTAGCCATTGCATCGCTCAAGCGACGAGGCGGCGAGTCGAGCCTACAAGTGGTCGTGTTTGGTACGGCGCTCATGTTACTTGCAACCTTATTACTCGTGCGTGGTTCGTTGATTGAAGAGTGGCGTCTGCAATTGCCGGCTAATGCACCAAATCATTTTGTGGTTAATTTAAGTCCACATGAAATCCCGAGTTTTGAACAGTTATTGGAGGCTAAACAGCTGCAACACAAAGGTCTTTACCCTTTGGTGCGGGGGCGAATCACCCATGTGAATGGCGATGACGCAAAGACGCGCAAACAAGCGCAGGCGAGTCGAGATGATAAGGCGCAAGAGGAAACTGCAGAGCAGGAGGGCCCAGAGGCACTAAGCCGTGAACTAAATCTAAGCTGGAGTGCTGATCTGCCGGCCGAAAACAAACTGGAAGCTGGTCAATGGTGGGGGCGGGACAAGGCTGGTGTATATATTTCCGTTGAACAGGAAATGGCCAAGAGTATGGCGTTAGAAATTGGCGATACGCTCACGTTTAGTATTGGTGGCTTAACAATAGATGCCGAAGTTCAAAGTATCCGCAGTCTGCGTTGGGACTCTTTGCAGCCCAACTTTTATGTGTTGTTCCAGCCGGGCGCCTTAGCGCAATTCGCGCCAATGTATATGACCAGTTTGTATGTACCATCGGATCAAGGGAGATTTGTTGCCAATTTATTAACTCAGCATCCCACTGTGTTAGTGATCGAAATGGAAAAAATATTCGAACAGGTACGGCAGGTTATTACTCTGGTAAGCGGAGCGGTTGAATTGGTATTCTGGTTGGTCTTGGTTGCGGCTTTGTTGGTGTTAGTCGCGGCAATTAGCGCGAGTATGGATAGTCGAATTCAAGAGCTGGGCTTGTTGCGGGCAATGGGCGTTACGCGCACCTTGCTGCGACAGCGGTTATTTGTTGAGTTTTGCTGCCTTGGTTTGCTGTCCGGTTTGATTGCCGCTTTGGGCGCCGAATCCATGTTGTGGGCGTTGCAAACGCTGGTATTCAAAATTCACTGGGTGCCTCACCCTTTGATATGGTTGATAACGCCCGCTTTCAGTGGGTTGTTGATCGGCGCTATCGGCTTTTGGGCTTGCCGCCATCTGGTCAATTTGCCGCCTGCTACGGTGTTACGCATGGCGGCATCATAGGTATTTGTATTTACCTATTCGGTCCTTGACCTTAACCTTAGGGAAGGGTTAATACTGGATTCATTGCGTTTAAAAATGAATGGCAGGGGCTTTTATGTACATTAATGAAGTGGCAAAGATTACCGGCTTAACCGCGAAGGCTATTCGCTATTACGAGGCAGAGGGCATAGTGGCTGCCTCCGGCCGCAGCGACAGCGGTTACCGGCTCTACTCACGGGAAAACCTCGATCATCTTTGTTTCTTACAGCATGCGCGTAGCGTCGGCTTCTCGGTGCAGGAGTCTGCAACATTATTGAACCTGTATCGCAGCAATCCCGACGCCAGCGACACGGTGAAAGCCCTCGTGGGCGAAAAACTGGCACAGTTGCGCAGTAAAAAGCGCGAGATTGAGCGTTTAGAGGCGACCTTGGAGAACCTTTGGGCTTGCTGTGATGGTAGAGGAGAGCATCACTGCGAGATTCTCGATCGATTGGCGAGCGAAGAGTTTCACGGGGGGTTGCAATGAGTATCGATAAATCCTGCTGTGCTGACCAAGCCACGCAACATGTGTTAGACGTTAAGGCTAAATCTGAAGCGAGGGCCGCTGAGGTATCGGAAGCTGGCTCTAGGTGTTGTGGCTCCAATACAACCGAGTCAACGCCCGCTGAATCCGGCGTGACGTCAGCGGCCTGTTGTCCGACAGAGACTGAGCACAGTCACGGCCGCTTTGACTATCTGCTTTGGGGCGGCCTGTTTTTGGTCGCACTGCTGTATGGTCTTTCACTAACTCCAATGGTTGGCGACGATCACCATTCAGCGCTGTCCATTGCCGCCCACACCGTGTTTGAGCTGATTAATACGATGTGGTGGGGCGTGTTACTTGCGGCTTTATTCGTCGGCTTATTGGCTGTAGTGCCCCAAACCCTCATTTTGGGTTTGCTTGGTCAGGGCGGTAGTAAAACCGGTGTTATTAGAGCTACCGCTGCGGGCTTATTGTTGGACCTGTGTTCACATGGCGTATTGATGGTGGGCATGCAGCTGTATAAGCGTGGTGCAAGCTTGGGGCAAGTGATGGCATTTTTGATTGCCACGCCTTGGAATTCCCTGTCGCTAACTATCATCATGGTTGCATTAATTGGGATTCAATGGACGTTATGTTTTATTTTCTTCTCCTTATTCATCGCCTTGGTGACGGGTTTTTGGATCGATAGTTTGGTGGCAAAAGGTAAGCTGGCGTCGAACCCACATCATAGGGAGTTGCCCGCGGACTACCGCTGGCGCACTGAGTTTGCTGAGGCGTGGCGGGGCGTTCAATGGCGCTTTGGTCTGGTTCCCGAGCTGTTGTGGGGCGGCTTGAAGGGCTCAGCGATGGTGATTCGCTGGCTGTTCGTTGGCGTATTGCTCGCGGCCGCGGTGCGGGCTTTTGTAGATGTCTCGGTATTTGCTCAGTGGTTTGGTCCAAGTCTGCTTGGCTTGGCGGTGACCCTTGTTGCCGCAACCATTATCGAGGTCTGCTCTGAGGGCTCGACGCCGTTGGCGGCGGAGCTGGTGACCCGCGCCAGCGCGCCCGGTAATGCCTTTACTTTCATGATGGCCGGCGTGTCGACCGATTACACAGAAATCATGTCGCTCAAAGACACGACCCAATCTTGGCGCTTGGCGCTGGCATTGCCCTTGTATACTTTGCCCCAGATTTTATTGGTTGGTTGGCTGCTTAACACCTTGAGTTAGCAGACTTTTATCGAAAATCCTCGGTAATTCGGGCTTGGTGAGACCCTAAGCCTGAGTTACAATCCGCGCCTTTCGATTTAATGTCCATCCAGTGGATGCAGTGGAATAGCATGGAAATCAACCCCTACGTATTGGCCCTCAAAGACCTTAAAGCGCGTACTGATGTGCTTAGGGGGTATCTTTGACTATGCCGACAAAAAAGAGCGTTTAGCAGAAGTCGAATTAGAATTGGCCGAGCCTAATGTCTGGAATGATCAGGATCGCGCGCAAGCGCTCGGTAAAGAGCGCTCGGCGCTCGAACTCGTCGTCTCCACCATTGAAAATCTCGACGCTGGCGTTGCCGATTGCAGCGACCTGCTGGCGATGGCGGCGGAAGAGGACGATCAAGATTCTGTCGACGCCGTGGTGGCCGATATTGCGGGGCTCGAGAAGCAGCTGTCTGTACTCGAATTTAGACGCATGTTTTCCGGCGATATGGATGCGAATAATGCCTATCTCGATATTCAATCTGGCTCCGGTGGCACTGAAGCACAAGATTGGGCTGAAATGGTATTGCGTATGTACTTGCGTTGGGGCGAGGCGCGCGGTTTTAAAACGACCCTCGAAGAAGCATCCGCCGGTGATGTGGCTGGGATAAAAAGTGCGACCATTTGTTTTGAAGGTGAATATGCTTTTGGTTGGCTGCGCACTGAAACCGGGGTGCATCGTCTTGTGCGTAAATCGCCGTTTGATTCGGGCAACCGTCGCCACACCTCTTTTTGCTCAGTTTTTGTATCGCCTGAAATTGACGATAACTTTGAAATCGATATTAACCCGTCTGATGTTCGCACCGACACTTATCGAGCCTCTGGTGCTGGTGGTCAGCACGTTAACAAAACCGACTCGGCGGTGCGCTTGACACACGTTCCCACCAACACCGTGGTGCAGTGTCAAAGCGAGCGCTCGCAACATCAAAATCGCGATAAAGCGTGGAAAATGTTGCGCGCTCGTTTGTACGAGCTAGAAATGCAAAAGCGCTCGGCGGAAAAACAAGTACTTGAAGACGGTAAGTCGGATATTGGCTGGGGTAGTCAGATTCGCTCTTACGTGTTGGATGATTCCCGCATTAAAGATTTACGCACGAGTGTTCAAACTAGCAATTGCCAAGCTGTATTGGATGGCGATTTAGACCAATTTATCGAGGCCAGCCTGAAGGCCGGCCTGTAATTTAGCAACGAGTTCACATCATGAGTAACGACAACCAAACCCATGCCGCACCCGATGAAAACCGGTTAATTGCCGAGCGTCGCGCTAAACTGGCCGCGATTCGGGAAAAGGGCAATGCTTTTCCTAATAGTTTTCGTCGAGATCATACTGCTGCCGAGTTACAAGCCGCACACGGTGAGAAAACTAAAGAAGAACTGGAAACATTGGGCCTGGTTGCCGCGGTTGCCGGTCGGGTAATGGCTAAGCGCGGCCCGTTTTTGGTGTTGCAAGATGGCAGTGGTCAAATTCAGTTGTATGCCGACAAGGCAGCGCAACAAACCTTGAAAGATACAACGGGTCTTTGGGATATTGGCGACCTCGTCGGTGTTAAAGGCCAGCTGCATAAATCAGGTAAGGGTGATTTGTACGTCAACCTTGGCGAGTTTGAGCTTTTAACCAAAGCCTTGCGCCCGCTGCCGGATAAGTTTCACGGCCTGAGTGATCAAGAGATTCGTTATCGTCAGCGCTATGTGGACTTGATGGTTAACCCTGAGGTTCGCGATGTGTTTCGCACCCGCACTAAAGTTATCAGTTTTATTCGGAATTATTTAAACCAAGCGGATTTCATGGAAGTGGAAACACCCATGTTGCATGTGATCCCTGGTGGCGCTTCGGCTAAACCGTTTGAAACCCATCACAATGCGTTAGATGTTGAAATGTTTTTGCGTATTGCGCCAGAGTTATATCTAAAGCGCTTAGTCGTGGGCGGCTTTGAGCGAGTGTATGAAATTAATCGCAATTTCCGCAACGAAGGTCTGTCGACTCGCCACAACCCTGAATTTACCATGCTTGAGTTCTACCAAGCTTACGCAGATTTTAATGATTTAATGGATTTGACTGAAGATATGTTGCGCAAGTTGGCGCAGGAAGTATTGGGCTCAACGGCGTTCAATTATCAGGGCACGGATTTTGATTTCGCCCAGCCGTTCACACGTATTTCTGTGGTTGATGCCATTTTAAAACACAACCCGCAGATTACAGCAGACCAACTAGGTAGCCTTGAAAGTGCCGTTGCGTTAGCGAAGTCATTGAAAATAGATGTCAAAGACTCATGGGGTTTAGGTAAGGTCCAAATTGAAATTTTCGACGAGACCACAGAGAGCAAATTAATCCAACCCACATTTATTACTGAATACCCTGCCGAAGTATCACCCTTGGCGCGCCGCAATGACGATAACCCGTTTGTGACTGATCGTTTCGAATTTTTTGTTGGCGGTCGCGAGTTGGCTAATGGTTTTTCTGAGCTTAACGATGCAGAAGACCAAGCCGAGCGATTTATGGCGCAGGTGCGAGAAAAGGATGCCGGTGACGACGAAGCGATGCATTACGATGCTGATTATGTACGCGCATTGGAATATGGCTTACCACCAACAGCCGGTGAAGGTATTGGTATCGATCGGTTGGTGATGCTGTTGACTAATTCTCCTTCGATTCGCGATGTCTTGCTCTTTCCGCATATGAGACCAGAGTAAGTTACTATTAAAAGCCGTCTTGCGGCTTTTTTTTCGACACTATGAACGAGGGGGCGAGATGAGCTTTGACCTTAGTCGTATCGATACGTCTTGGCGACGTGTGATTGAGCCTGTGTTAGCGGAGCCTGCTATGGTTAAGCTCGAGCGTTTTTTACAGGACGAGCTAGGTCAAGGGAAGCTGATTTATCCACCCCAGACGCAGTGGTTTAAAGCCTTTGAGATGACACCTTTATCAACGATAAAAGTGGTTATCGTTGGCCAAGACCCTTATCACGGATCGGGGCAGGCGCACGGCCTGAGCTTTAGTGTGCCAGAGTCTGTTGCCATTCCACCGAGTTTAAAAAACATTTTTAAAGAGGTTGAGGGTGAATCTATTCAACCTAACCGAGGTGATTTAAGCGCTTGGGCACGACAAGGGGTTTTTTTACTGAATGCTGCGTTAACCGTAGAAGAGGGTAGGGCGGCTTCGCATGCAAACAAGGGTTGGTTGTCGTTTACCGAGCACTGTTTGCGCGCGATTGACGAGCAATGTGCTCATGTGGTGTTTTTAGCCTGGGGGCGCTTTGCGCACAGGCTCTGCGCTGCCATTGATAATTCTAAGCACTTGGTGATAAAAACGTCGCACCCAAGCCCCTTGGGGGCTTACAAATCGGGCGCGGATTTTTCGGCGTTTTTAGGCTCTGGTTGTTTTGAACTCGCGAATAAACAGTTGGCGGTTTGGCAGAAAAGTCCAATAGTCTGGAGCCTTAATGATTTAAAAAGCCAAACAGAGTTTGGCTTTTTTAAGGAACAGCGGTAGAAATACCTGACGTGGGAAATCGTTATTGAAGTAGCGCCATCGCCGCTTCCATTTCTGCGCTCAAATCATCGGCATCAGCTGACTCCATGTCTGAATCTAAGCCGAGGCGCGCAAAGGATGCCACCGTAGAGTAATCGATTTGCGCTAAGGGGTGGTTGGAGCCCATATAACTCTGCAGCATCGCAACGGTGACGATGTCCGCATAGTCGGCTTCTTTAATGTCTCGCTCGAACTGCACATGTTGGGTGGGGATGTGAATAAGCTGCTCGGGAAAATCCCAACGTTTTAGAATCCTGTCGCCAAGTGGGCCCTGTAACTGCTCGATAACCGTGTCAAGCGTAAAACTGTCGCGCATGAGGGCTGGATTTTCCTCGGCATACGTCAGTATGGGTAGTACGCCTATGCGATGCACTAAGCCTGCTAGCGTCGCCTGGTCTGGGCGGAGCTTGGTTCTATGCTTACACAATACATGGCAGATGCCAGCAATTTCACTCGAGCGGGTCCATACTTCGCGCATGCGCTTATCGACTAAATCGGTGGTGGCTTGAAACATTTGCGACATTGCCAAACCTGTTGCGATATTACAGGTGTATTCTATGCCAAGGCGCGCCAGCGCCATTTTTAGGTCGGTGATCTCTTTGCTGCCACGCAGCAGTGGGCTATTGGCAACCTTGATTAAGCGCGCGGCGAGGGCGGCATCGCTACCGATGACTTTACCGAGCTCATTAATACTTGCGTCGGGATCTTCCGCCACTTCGCGCACTTTTAATGCGACTTCAGGTAGCGTTGGGAGAACGAGTCGATCGGCCTCAAGCGCTGAAATGATGTCTTGACTCACTTTTTCGGCCAGTTGGCTCATACCTAAGCTCCGGGGTAATTATTCGCGATAAACGTTACTTGTTTATAGCATAAGGTAGGTCGAATCGACTGAGTATTTCCGCCTTTTCTGAGTCCAAGTGTAGTCTGCCGGCGGCCAGCTCAATCTTTAATTCAGCTAATACTAGCCATTGATTCTTGCCGGACTGCGCGCGCCATAGGATTTTTCCTGCTGAGCTAGTATCGGATTTTATTGTGCAACCGAGCTCAGGCGCCAATTCGCTTTCAAGTTTGCAGCCGTAAACATGAGATTTGGGCGTCGCTTTGTAGTGCATTCTGGCGACGACCTCTTGGCCGGTATAGCAGCCTTTTTTAAAGCTAATGGCATCGATAAATTGGTGGTTAATCTGGTGAGGGGTGAATTGCTCGCTATTTGATTTATCGACCCAGCCGATACCTTGTTCTATCAGGTATTGCTGCCAATGACGCCATCCGCCGAGCGAAGCATCCCAAGCTTTTAGTAATTTGGTGGCTGTTGCCGTCTCTAAACTTAGCAATAGGTCGCGACTATTCAGCCTTATAAGATGATTGTTGGCTGATGTTGCAACTTGCCAGCGCTCTTGTGGTGTCAGCTCGAACAGGCTCTGCAGGCAGTTTGTGGTGTTTGCGCCATGCATGAGTAGTATTTGGCTGTCACTCACGGGTGTTAATGTTGCTTTGGAAAATACCAGGTATTTTTTTAGGTTGGCGATCAGGGACTCCGCATTATCCCTTGGCATGATCAGCCTGACGGCATTAGCTCGCACGGGTAGCGCAATGAGTGTTCCCAATATGCGGCCTTTAGGGGTGCAGTGGTCGGCAATAAAGCCACTCTGACTTTCCAGTAATTTAGTATCTTGGGTTATTTGACCTTGCAAAAATTTGTACGAATCAGGTCCTTCAAGGTCATAGGCTGTAAGCCCGCTCAGTTCAGTAAGACAAAGATCTGCAGATGAAGGGAAGGGGGTAGCGGTAAAAAATTGCACCGTGTTGTCAGATGACATTACAGCACCTCTATCTGTCAGTAATTGCCGCCAGCTATCTGTCATTTAACTATTGTCCGTATTAGAAGTGGGGTTGCTGATGAAATGCAGCACCTAGGTCGCTATAATGCCAATCGCTTGCGCTTTGGCAAGCGCGAATTAACCGAAACATGCTGGAGTAGGTTGGCTAACGGTTTGTGTGGGAGATTGCTGTGGATAGAAATCGCTTGTTTTGGGGGAGTCGACGGGGAATGCTAGAGCTCGATCTGGTTTTGCTACCCTTTTTAGATAATGTCTATCCTAGTTTGGCTCAGGACGATAAAGAGCGGTATTGGAAGTTACTGGAATCCGAAGATCAGGACATGTTTGGCTGGTTTTTAAAGCGCATGGACCCAGAAGACAAGGAAATGTTAAAAATTGTCGAAATCATCCGCAACAACACAGGGCTTCAACCTAGCTGAGCTAAGCGCCATTCCTCTCGCCTCTGCACGGTTGGAGCAATATTACAAAGGCAGTTTACTTGGGATTGTTTTGCTGCCTGTTTACCTGCTATTTTTCCCATACATTAATTTTTGGCTTGCTAGCTCGAGTCAATTATTTAACCCACCAAGTACGCAGACTCTTATTCTTATTGCTGCGACTGGTTGTTGCTTGTTGGCGACCTTTGCCTATCTTTTTGATTTCTATCTCAGCCCGCTTAATCGCGGCCTAGAAGATCAATACCTACGTAAAAATGAGGCGGGTTGGTGGCTGGGGGCGGGCAGTCATTGGCGTTCGGTGGATCTAGTGGGCGAGGCGTTAATTACCTATTGGCTGATCTTACTTCGAGTGCGATTTGACGGTTCCACTGGCTCACGCTATGTCTGGCTATGGCAGGATGCTGTGGGCGCAAGCGCCCATAGAAGACTTCGATTGCTTTTACGGCAATAGCGCTTATGGGGCACCGGTGACGAAAACGTCTTGAGCGGCGAAGTTTGTTGGAACTAATATCGTGTCCCGAGCAATGTGAGCCGTTTCTGGGAAGTCTAACGAAAAATGTAGCCCACGGCTTTCCTTGCGCTCCATGGCTGAGCGAATGATTAACTCGGCGACCATGGCAAGGTTACGCAGCTCAATCAAATCGCCGCGTACTTTGTAATTGCTGTAATAGTCCGCGATTTCGCGCTTCAGCAATTTTATTCTGTGGGTTGCGCGCTCTAATCGTTTTTGCGTGCGGACAATGCCAACATAGTCCCACATGAAGCGCCGCAACTCATCCCAGTTGTGGGAAATCACCACGTCTTCATCTGAATCAGTGACCCGCGATTCATCCCATGCGGGTGCCGGGTTACCAAAGGGTATGCTCGATAACTTTGCTTCTATATCCATTGCCGCCGATTGGGCATAGACAATACATTCAAGCAATGAGTTAGATGCCATCCGATTGGCGCCATGCAGGCCGGTAAACGATGTCTCGCCGATGGCGTAGAGATTCATCAGATCAGTTTGCCCATTGGCATCAACCACAATGCCGCCACAGGTGTAATGTGCTGCTGGTACCACGGGAATAGGCTCTTTAGTGATATCAATGCCAAACTCCAGACAGCGCGCTTTCACGGTGGGAAAGTGTTCGCTAATGAAGGTGGCCGGCTTATGGCTGATATCCAAATAGAGGCAGTCAGCCCCTAAGCGCTTCATTTCATGATCGATAGCTCGGGCGACAATGTCTCGAGGTGCGAGTTCTTCGCGTTGGTCGAACAGGTGCATAAAGCGTTGCCCATTCGGTAGCTTTAGGTGTGCGCCTTCGCCCCGCAAAGCTTCGGTGATAAGGAAGGACTTGGCTTTTGGGTGGAATAGGCAAGTAGGGTGGAACTGGTTAAATTCCATATTTCCTACACGACAGCCGGCCCGCCAGGCCATAGCAATTCCATCACCCGAGGCTCCATCTGGATTGGATGTGTATAAATAAACCTTACTCGCGCCGCCGGTAGCGAGAACCACTGCTTTTGCGTGAAAAGCGTGTACGTGATCATCGCCATGGTTGTACACATAAGCACCTGTGCAGCGAAGTTTGCGCGAACTCGGGTCGGGCTGCGAAATCAGGTCGAGGGCGATAAATTTTTCAAGCAGGGTGATATTGCTGTGTTCTTTGACACGCTCGATAAGACTGCTGAGTACAGCTCGGCCAGTGGCATCGGCAGAGTGGATGATACGTCGATGGCTGTGCCCACCTTCCTGTGTCAGGTGGTAGTTGTCGGCACTGGGGTCCTTGGTGAAGTCCACGCCTTGCTGAATCAACCAATCTATGGCCGCTTTACTTCTTTCGACGGTGAACCGCACGGCATCCGTATGGCACAAGCCGCCACCCGCCGCAAGGGTATCGGCAACATGGGCATCTATGCTGTCCTGGTCGTCCAGCACGGCGGCAATACCGCCTTGAGCAAACCAAGTCGAGCCTTCGTGTAATTGGCCTTTGCTAAGTACCGCTACCTTTGCCTTATCGGCCAAGTGCAAGGCGAGGGATAGGCCGGCGGCACCGCTGCCAATTACCAAGACGTCGTATTGATGCTGAGTTGTCATAGTCAATTGTGAAGAAAATAAGGAATAGGCATGAATTATAGCGAAAGGAGAGGTGTGGCCGGTAGCATGATCACTTGTTTTCACCTTGAAACTTGTCCAGAATCCCCAATATTACAAAGACTTACTGTTAAATATGCAGGTTGAGTCTTAAAGTTTTGGGTTCAGTACCTCTAGGTTGGCTCCAACGTCTATTGCGGGTGGTGCTTAATGTGGTTTTAGGGAGCAAACTATGGCGTCAGCGCCAGACACCGATCAGATGCTTGTCGAGCGCGTTCAGAAGGGCGATAAACGTGCTTTTGATTTGCTTGTCATAAAGTATCAGCACAAAGTCGCTTCCATTGTTTCCCGCTATATTCGAGACAGCTTTGAAGTTAACGATGTGGTTCAGGAGTCTTTTATTAAGGCTTACCGTGCCATTCCCAACTTTCGCGGCGATAGTGCATTTTATACTTGGCTATTTCGCATTGCGGTCAATACCGCAAAGAATTATTTGGTTGCGCGCTCCAGACGCCCCCCAGCACAGGGAGTGGATGCCGAAGATGCCGAGTTTTTAGCTGCAGACTATATGCAGGACGTGGACACCCCTGAAGGTTTGCACTTTAAGGACGAGTTGGAGGCCTTGGTAGCAAAAACGATTGAGGGGTTACCCGAAGATCTACGCTCTGCCGTTATGTTACGTGAAATAGACGGTAAAAGTTATGAAGAGATAGCCGACATTATGGCTTGCCCCGTCGGAACGGTGCGGTCTCGCATTTTTAGGGCGCGAGAAGCGCTGGATGCCCAGATCAAGGCTTACATGGGCTCTAGCTCAGCTTAACCTTGGCTTAACAAACTTAACTTTTTTTAATTATTTAGGTGATTCAGGGAACTCCCCATCCAGAATAGGGTCATATCCATGTCGCCACAGTATTTGGCGACATGAATCTTATATAAAATGGTCATTTGGCTGATAGATTGATTACACAGGCAGGGTAATGATGGTTGCTAAAACAGACGCTAAATTGCAGGAAAGTTTATCGGCGTTGATGGATAACGAGGCCTCTGAGCTGGAACTGCATCGTTTGTTGAAAGCCCTTGAGGCGGACCCAAGCCTCTCGTCTAGTTGGTCTAATTTTCACCATGCCTCGAATGCCATTCGCGCTGAAGCGGCGCCTTACCCAGCTTTCGATATCTCAGGCTCAATCAGCGCTGCCATTGCCGATGAACCGGTTCATGGGCAGAAACGCAAGCCGGTCGGTGCAATCGGCCGGGTTTGGCATGCCGCCGGCCGATTTGCCGTTGCGGCAAGTGTTGCAGGTGCTGTGGTCATTGGCGCTCAGCGATATGTAGATCTACAGGATGGTCACTCTCAGGTAGCCGATGCCTCAAGCTTTGGTAGTGCTGCAGGCACTGTACCTGAAGGCTTTCAAACCCCTGATTTGAGCACGCGTGCAGTGAGTATTTCCGATGCCCCAGTGTTGGCCGGTCGTGGTGAGCGCACGGATGTAGTTTACGTGCCATCCGTTGCCGAGCAGGAGATACAGAATAAGGCGATCGAAGAGCATCTGAACCAATTGATGCTTGAACATGCGGAGAATGCTACGCAAAATAGCGCACAAGGCTTGCTTCCTTACGCGCGAATTGCTCCTAGCGCTGGCTTAGAGCGTAAAGCCCCTGAGACTCAAGAGCCTTTACCTGCCGAATGACGGCAAACTCTCAATAAATTAAGGCTGCACTATGATCGTTCGCTTTCGCAAGGCTGGTCTGCTTGCTGATTTCATAGTATTGGTGTTCCTTTCCTTAACCCAATTCCCTACGTTTGCCGATGATGCTATTGATGGGCGGAAAATTTTGGCGCGTCAATCTATCGCAATGTCACAAGCGTCTTATTCTGGGCTGCTAACCTACGAGCACGGTACGCACCTTTCTACTATCGAGATTCAGCATCAGGTGATAGAGGGTGTCGAACACGAATCCCTCGTTCATTTGAGCGGTGAGGCTCGAGAAATAAGGCGAAATAGTGATCACAATCACTGTCCGTTTCCTGGCGAACAGCTAATAAGAGGCGCTGCACCTCAAGCCGTTCAAATTACTCAGGATATTAATGACTTTTATCATATTTCCATCTTGGGTTTTGAAAGAATTGCTGGTCGACAAAGTGTTGTGGTGCAAGTTATGCCGCGCGATCAACATCGTTACGGTTATATTGTTAGTGTCGATAAAGAGAGTTATTTGGCCCTGAAAACCTTGTTGATTGGGCCTGGTGCCAAAGTGATTGAGCGCTTTCAATTTTCCAAGATTGTTATTGATGCAAGTCTGCCTTTTGCGATAGAGCGTGGGGTAATTGACAATAAGGTAGACGGTTGCCAATTGATCGCTGCTCAGCCGGTAAATCAGCAGTGGTACACTCAGTGGTTGCCCCCGGGATTTGTTTTTGCCGGTGAAAAAACATTGTCTGACGAGCGTCTAATGTTGAAATATACCGATGGCTTGTCCGCTTTTTCAATTTTTATCGATCAAATCGACTCGCCGTCAATTATTGAGGGGCGGGCGCAGCGAGGTGCTACAGTTGCTTACTTAGGGCGGCTTGAAAGTACTCGAGGTAACTATCGTGTGACGGCTGTCGGCGAGGTCCCGGCGCCAACGTTGGAGCGTGTGGCGATGAGCTTGCGCGAAAAGCTTTAGATGTTAGTTTCGCCGGCGAATAAGGTTGTTGAATTGGCAACTGTTTTAGCAGTTGGTGCCGATAGTGTTTTGCTCGAAACCATAAATCGCAGTGCCTGTGCGCAATGTGCTGCGAAATCAACCTGCGGTCAACGTACGTTAGCCGGGTGGATGGAAACCTCAAATCAACTTTCGATTGCGCTTCCTGCTGAGACATTACAGTCTGGCGACCTTATTGAAATTTCCCTCGAAAGCAATTTGTTAGCTAAAGCAGCGCTTATCGTCTATTTACTACCTTTAGTTTTACTATTAATTGGAACGGTGCTTGCGTATCAAGTGTGGGCGACAGATCTATCGGCTTTTATAGGTGCGGCGATCGGAATGGTCTGTGGCCTTATTGCCGTATCATTGTTGACCAAAGGTTGGTCTAAGGGGCTAACCTTAACGCCGGTTTTCCATCAGTTAATTAAAACAAGTTCATTGAACTAACTGTTATTTTAAAAACCTAAGTTGCAACAAATATAGGAGTTTTATTACGATGGGTTTTAAGCGTTTTTTCTTAACAGCGTTTGTGATACTCAGTTTGTCTAATGTTGTAGCCGCTCGAAGTTTGCCCGAGTTTACCGAGCTTATCGAGGATGCGTCGCCTGCCGTCGTAAAAATTAATACGATTGAACACGCCAAGCGCAACACTGGGCGCCAAACATACCCCCAAGATGTTCCGGATATTTTTAGACATTTATTCGAACCTCGAGCACAGCAGGAGCAGCGCTCTATGGGCTCGGGTTTTGTTGTGTCTAGCGATGGTTACATTCTTACCAATAATCATGTGGTTGAAAATGCTGATGAGATTTCGGTGCGCCTCAGTGATCATCGGGAGTTTTCTGCCCAAGTTGTAGGTACCGACCCACGTTCGGATTTGGCGCTGTTAAAGGTGGAAGCTAACGGCTTGCCAATGTTGCAGTTTGCCGACTCCGAGCGATTAAAGGTTGGCGAATGGGTGTTAGCTATTGGCTCGCCTTTTGGATTGGATTTTACTGCAAGTGCCGGCATCGTTAGTGCGATTGGCCGTAGTATTCCAACGGAAAGAAACGAAAATTACGTGCCTTTTATTCAAACTGACGTTGCTATTAATCCAGGTAACTCTGGTGGCCCTCTGTTTAATATGGATGGCAAGGTTGTAGGAATTAACAGTCAGATTTATACCCGCAGTGGCGGTTCTATTGGTCTGTCCTTCGCCATACCCAGTAATGTTGCCGTCGATGTTATTGAGCAGCTAAAAAATAAAGGTCGAGTGGACCGGGGTTGGCTGGGCGTTGCTATTCAAGAAGTGGATAGAGATCTGGCTAAGTCGTTTGGTTTGAGCAAGCCGACCGGTGCATTGATTCAACAGATTGAGCCAGGTAGCCCTGCGGATAAATCTGGTTTACTTGTCGGTGATGTGATACTGAGTTTTGGTGGGAAAACGATCGCTAAAAGCGGGGATCTACCCCATGTCGTTGGTAGCATCGCCCCAGGGAAAACCGTTGCTGTCGAACTCATGAGATCGGGTAAAAAGCTCAAAACCAAGGTTGAGGTAGGCCAGCTGAACCCAGGGCCTGACGCCGAGTTGGCGGGAGATAAGGGTATTAAGGGTGATCGTTTGGGGCTTACAGTGGAAGAGCTCGACATTCGACAAAAGCAGGCTTGGCGCTTGGCGGGTGGCGTGGTGGTGTCGCAAGTGGTGCCAGACTCGCCGGCTGCAAAAGCAGGTATTCGGGCTGGCGATGTGATTGCTCAGCTTGGCTTTGATGCCGTTACTGATTTAGCGACCTATCAGGCACTGCAGTCTAAGCTCCCCGTAAATACCTTATTGCCGGTCAGGTTCTTTCGGGAGGGGCGGCCTGCCTATAGGTCCTTCACCATTGTGGAATAAGGCTTCGTAGCCTAAATCATAGGAATGCGGTAAACTTCCCGCGCCGCAAGAGCCCTTCGGGGCTCTTGTTGTTTTGGGTGTTATCGATCTTGGCATGATGATGTTCCATCAGCCTTTGGATTGGTGTTCCCTCATTCATTCATGAATTCAGCAGTAGAAGCGCAAACGTGTCAGACTTAAGTCATATCCGAAATTTTTCGATTATTGCCCATATCGACCATGGTAAATCCACCATTGCCGATCGTTTTATTCAGCTTTGCGGCGGACTCTCCGATCGCGAAATGGCCGCGCAAGTATTAGATTCCATGGATATCGAGCGCGAGCGTGGTATTACCATTAAAGCGCAGAGTGTCACGCTTTATTACACGGCTAGAGACGGTAAGACGTACCAGCTTAACTTCATTGACACCCCGGGACACGTAGATTTTTCTTACGAGGTATCTCGTTCATTAGCGGCCTGTGAAGGTGCGCTATTGGTGGTCGATGCCGGTCAAGGCGTTGAGGCGCAATCGGTTGCAAATTGTTATACCGCACTCGAGCAAGGGCTCGAGGTTATCCCCGTGCTTAACAAAATGGATTTGCCTCAAGCTGAACCAGAGCGGGTGGCCGATGAAATTGAAAACATTATCGGTATCGATGCTGTCGATGCCGTTCGTTGTAGCGCCAAATCGGGAATGGGTATTGAGGATGTACTCGAAGAATTGGTAAGGCTAGTACCTGCACCCGTCGGCGATATAAATGCACCGCTGCAAGCATTAATTATTGATTCTTGGTTTGATAATTATTTAGGCGTTGTGTCGCTAGTTCGCGTTATGCAAGGTACGCTGAAAGCAAAAGATAAGATTATTACAAAATCGATTGGTAAGGCCCACGTGGTAGATAAGGTTGGGGTGTTTACGCCTAAACTTACAGAGACCAAAGATTTGAAGGCTGGCGAAGTGGGTTTCTTTGTTGCAGGCATTAAAGAAATCTTAGGTGCGCCTGTTGGTGATACTATTACCCATTATGCTACCGCTGACACACCCTCTTTGCCAGGCTTTAAAAAAGTTAAGCCGCAGGTCTATGCCGGTTTGTTCCCCGTATCTTCTGATGACTTTGAAGGCTTCCGCGAAGCCTTGGCAAAGCTGACATTAAATGATGCTTCGCTTTTTTATGAGCCAGAAAGTTCTGATGCCCTGGGTTTTGGTTTTCGGTGCGGGTTCTTGGGTATGCTCCACATGGAAATTATCCAGGAGCGGTTGGAGCGTGAATACGATCTTGATTTGATTACAACGGCGCCGACGGTAATTTACGAAGTTGTAAAAACCGATGGTGAAATTATTTACGTTGATAATCCATCGAAATTGCCTGATCCGGGCTTGATTGATGAAATGCGTGAGCCAATTGTAGAAGCCAATATTCTCGTGCCACAAGAGTACCTCGGTTCTGTCATTACCTTATGTGTAGAGAAGCGCGGTATTCAGAGGGATATTCAGTACACAGGCTCGCAAGTGCAAGTTCGCTATGAGCTTCCAATGAATGAAGTTGTTCTCGACTTTTTCGACCGGTTAAAGTCCGTTAGCCGTGGTTTCGCGTCGCTGGATTACACCTTTATTCGCTTTGAGCCCGCTAGGCTTGTCCGCCTTGATTTGTTGATCAACGGTGAAAAAGTTGATGCTTTGGCGCTCATTATCCACAAAGACAATGCCGCCTATAAGGGCCGGGCTATCGCTGAGAAAATGAAAGAGCTAATACCGCGCCAAATGTTTGACGTGGCAATCCAGGCTGCTATTGGAGGTTCAGTTGTTGCTAGAACAACGGTTAAGGCGCTACGCAAAGACGTGACAGCTAAGTGCTATGGTGGTGACGTTAGCCGTAAGAAGAAGCTCTTAGATAAGCAAAAGGCTGGTAAAAAGCGAATGAAACAGGTCGGTCGCGTTGAAATACCGCAAGAAGCATTCTTGGCGGTCTTGAAGGTTGATGGATAACAGAGATTTATATTTTTTAAGGGATGGATGTTTTGGATATTAATTTTCCGCTTATCTTAGTGCTGCTGGTATTTTTTAGCGGTTTGGGCTGGCTCTTCGATATCTTTTTTTTAGCTAAACCACGAAAAGCTAAGATAGAAAGCACGTTAAAAGAGCTCAGTGAAAAATCTCTTAAAGAATCTGATCAGGGCTATCAGTTAGCTCTGGAGGCGGCATCCAAGGAGCCGCTGTTGGTTGAATACTCTAAGTCATTTTTTCCAGTTTTGGCATTTGTTCTAGTACTGCGTAGTTTTTTGGTTGAGCCATTCCAAATCCCCTCTGCCTCCATGGTGCCCACCTTGCAGATAGGTGATTTTATTTTGGTGAATAAGTTTGCCTATGGCATAAGGTTACCGGTTACCAACACCAAAATTATTGATGTCGGTGAGCCTCAGCGTGGCGATGTCATGGTGTTTTTTCCTCCGCACAAACCTGATACCTATTTTATTAAACGAGTGCTGGGTTTGCCTGGCGACAGTGTTCGCTTGGATAATGGCACTTTTACCATCAATGGCAACCAAGTTCCGGCAGAACTGTTGGCGCAGCTACCGGTAGGTAGACCTCAATACCAAGTGCTTAAAGAGACTTTGGGCGAAGCCACCCATGAGATTCACCGTGCTATGGTGCCGGGTAGTTTGAGTCAGTCCGGGCAGTGGGAAGTGCCCGCAGGTCATTATCTAATGGTGGGTGATAACCGTGACAATAGCTCTGATGGTAGGGATTGGGGTTTTGTCGCAGAGGACGCTATTGTTGGTCAGGCATTTGCTATTTGGATGCACTGGGAGAAAATGTTAAGTCTGCCCAGTTTTCAACGCCTTGGCTCAATACAATAAATCACTTTTCATCGTTGTTGGAGCGCTACGAAATGAATTATCAAAAGGGTATGAGTTCCCTCAGTTTATTATTGGTTTTGGCTGTTTCAGGCTTTTTTCTGTTGTGTGCTTTTAAGTTGATCCCAGTTTATTCTGAGAATCAATACATCGTCAGTGCTTTACAGTCCTTGCGCGATAGGGATAAAACCGTAGATCAAATGTCACCGTCTGAAATACATAAACATTTACAAAATTTTTATACGGTCAATGGCGTTCGTTCTAAGGGTGCTAATAATATTGTGGTTGAGCGTGAGCGTAATCGCAGTATTATCACTATTTATTACGAAGTGAAAGTGCCGCTGTTTTATAATATATCGGTAGTTTTAGACTTCAAAAACTATATGGATAGCACTAAGCCGGACGAATGCTGTAAGGCGCCTGTTGATTATCGGCCCAAGGCTAAGAAGGACGATTAGTGTCTGAAGCTCAAAGAAAAGTGCTGCAAGGCAAGTTAGGCTATCATTTTGTCGATGTGGCACTTTTAAAGCAAGCTCTCAGCCATCGGAGTATCGGCGCTTGCAACAACGAGCGATTAGAATTTTTGGGTGATAGTATTTTGAGTTTTGTTATCGCCGATGAGTTGTTTCGCCTATTTCCCGGTGCCCGTGAAGGTGAACTGAGCCGTTTGCGGTCACAATTGGTGAAAGGCGATACTCTTGCAAATATTGCCCGAGAGCTTGATCTTGGCCCCTATTTGATTCTGGGGGATGGCGAGAAAAAGAGTGGTGGTGCGACCAGAGAGTCGATATTAGCTGACGCCGTAGAGGCTCTCTTGGGCGCTATCTATTTAGAGGCTGGATTACCCGAAGCGCGAAGCGCTATCCTGCGGTTGCTCGCTAGTCGAATTGGTCAATTAAGTTTGTCGGATACGAAAAAAGACAGCAAAAGCAAATTGCAAGAATTGCTGCAATCGAAAAAATTACCATTGCCTGAATATGAGGTCGCCAGCGTTGAAGGGGAGGGGCACGCCCAAGTATTTACAGTGACCTGCGCTGTCCAAAACTCCTCCTATAAAGCATCTGCGACGGCGAGCAGCCGAAAGAAAGCTGAAAAGCTGGCCGCATTGCAAATGCTGCAGCATTTGAACTATCAATAAACTTCAGAAGAACCTATTCCATGCCTAATGATCAAAGCCTTGCGTCAATATCTCGCTGTGGCTACATAGCCTTGGTAGGCCGTCCCAATGTCGGAAAATCTACATTGCTGAATCATATGCTCGGGCAAAAAATCAGCATCACATCGCGCAAGCCGCAAACAACGAGGAATAACGTTTTAGGCATAAAGACAGAAGCATCAAATCAGATGATTTTTGTTGATACGCCTGGGCTTCACTTAAATCAAGCTGGGGCGATAAATCGCTACATGAATCGCGCTGCGGGATCGGCAATCAAAGACGTTGATGTTGTTGTATTTTTAGTTGATAAGACGCAGTGGACTGAGGAAGATGAGGCGGTTGCAAAGCGCTTGGAGGGCGTTAAAGTGCCTTTGATTATAGCTGTAAACAAATGTGACCAGCTAGAGGATAAGTCAGTTTTGTTGCCGCACTTAGAAAAACTCGCTAAAAGGCTTTCTGCTCAAGAAATTATTCCTATATCCGCATTGAAAGGCATGCATCTCGATCGTCTAGAGTCTATTTTAATAAAGTTGATTCCTACTGGAACTCATCTCTTTCCAGAGGATCAGATCACTGATCGAAGCTCCCGCTTTTTGGCAGCAGAGATAATAAGAGAAAAAATCACTCGCCAATTGGGCGCAGAATTACCCTACCAGATGGCTGTGGAGATCGAAGAGTTTCAGCAGGATAGGGGGATTTTGCATATTAGTGCCGCTATTCTGGTTGAACGCGAAGGGCAGAAGCGTATACTAATTGGCGATAAAGGCGACAAAATTAAATTAATTGGTCAGCAGGCTCGACTGGATATTGAATCTCTTTTTGAGAGCAAGGTCATGCTCAAGTTGTGGGTTAAAGTTAAGTCGGGTTGGTCGGATGATGAACGAGCCTTACGCAGTTTAGGCTACGATGATCTCTAGTTGTGGAGATACCAATTACGCATCAACCAGCCTATATTCTTCATACTAGGCCTTATGGCGACACCAGTGTAATTGCTGACTGTTTTACCCGTGATTTCGGTAGGGTTGCTGTTTATGCCCGAGGGGCTAGGGCAAAAAAAAAGACTCAACTCAGAGCGCTCATAAACCCTTTTGTTCCTTCTCTTATTTCCGTTGTCGGGAAGGGGGCTTTGAAAACGCTAACGTCAATCGAAGCTATTGGGCCTGCGCGAACAGTATCCGGGCGCGCTCTTTATTGTGGCTTCTA
Source organism: Simiduia litorea (assembly GCF_042853465.1). GTDB lineage: Bacteria > Pseudomonadota > Gammaproteobacteria > Pseudomonadales > Cellvibrionaceae > Simiduia > Simiduia litorea. The sequence continues at coordinate 2,092,957 of NZ_AP031497.1, forward strand.
TTTGAACGAACTTTTAGTGCGGTTATTGCCTGAAGGTGAGTCGCAGCCTGAGATTTTTAATTATTATAAAAATATACTGGAAGCGTTTTCTAGCTATGAAGAGACTGATGGCGATGCAGGTTTGGAGGTGTTGTTACGCACCTTTGAATGGTTGTTAGTTCAGCAGGTGGGAGCAGCTTTTTCTTTAACCGAAGCAGCAGATACTGGACAGCTGATACTCTCTCAAGGTTATTACCGGCCGGTTGCAGGTCAGGGGTTGATATCGGTAGTTGATACGAGCGTGGGCGCTTTTCTAGGCAGCTCTATTTTAAAGTTTTCACAGGGTGATTTGTCCGACGCAGATACAAGAATGGATATAAAGCGCTTTATGCGTGTTGTGCTGCGTCCACTGCTCGGCTCTAGGCCCCTTAAGAGTCAAGAATTATTTCGATGAAAGCGCTCCAGCTTCTTGCTCTTCGATTTCGAATAGAATGTCTAAATCGTGTTCACTTGCCCAATTTTGTAAATTATTGATTTGGCAATCTAGCCTTTCAACTTGCTCCTTGATGGCGCTATAGTCTTTGCATTGTAATGACTTGTCTAGATCATGTGCTGCCAATCTAAGAGCCTCAACGCCGCAATAACAACAACCTCCATGGAGTCGGTGAACCACTGCCTCTAAAGCATCATAGTCATTGGTTGAATGATGCAGCTTTATATTGTCCTGATCGCTTTTTAGGCCAATGAGCAACATAGATAACATGTCTTTAGCTAGGTTAGGTTTGTTATTTGCGAGTACTAAAGATCTATTAAGGTCAACGATCTTTGGTGATTCTGGTGCTACGTCAATATCTGGCGTTAAAGCGTCTGTGGAACGTTCAAGTTTTAGCCAATTTTTCTGTAAATTGCGTGCTTTTAGCCAGCGATTAATAATGTGCGCTAACTGAGCTTCGCTCACTGGCTTGCTTAAATAGTCGTCCATGCCTGCGAGTAATAATTGAGATTTTTGCTCGGCCATTGCGTGTGCTGTAAGTGCGACAATTGGGGTGCGCCGCTTGCCAGATTCTTTGTTGCGTATGACTTTCGTTGCTTCAATGCCGTCCATAATCGGCATTTGGAGATCCATAAAAATAAGATCAAATAGTTGCCGCTCGGCCAGTTCAATTGCTTGTTTGCCGTCTGATGCTAATGTTACATCCATGCCGAGCCCATTTAAAAGTTCGCCGACTAACTGTAGGTTAGCGGGGTTGTCGTCGACGGCGAGTATTTTCGGTCTCGTGTCGAAAGGCGCTATTTTTCTGCCGAGTTTGGTTTCCTCTTTTTCCGGCATTAATTCATTGCGCAGCAATGACAGTACACGGGATTGAATGAGTGGTTTTTCGAGGTATTCACACTGAATGTTTGTGAGGTTGTGCTCAATCGCTCGTCTCGCACTTGGTGTTGTTAAAAAAACGGTTTTGCAGCTGTAATGCAGTAGTAGTTTGTTGACAAATTCCGCTAAGTTTTGCAAATCAAAGTTGCGTTCAAGTTGAGGTTCAATGTCGTAAAATACGACTTCCAGCGGTTGATTAATCTGTGACTGACTTTTAACAAGCGTTAGTATTTCCGCTATGCTGTTGCCGGTAAATAGTACGCCGCTCTCCGCCTTTATGATTTCACGCATATGATTGGCTAGCTGTTCGTTAGCGCTGTATATGCCGAAATGGCAATTGGCGAGCAGATGGGTTGCCTCTTGTTGGTAGGATTCCTGTTCGACACCAAAGCGAGCAGTGAACCAAAATAGAGCGCCGCCTTGACCGCTACTTTTTACACCAATTTCACCGTTCATGCGTCGTATTAGGCCTTTAGATACTGCTAAACCTAAGCCGGTGCCGCCGTGCTTTCTGGTGTTGCTGGTATCGATTTGGCTAAATGCTTGAAACAACTTTTCGCGATCTTGTTCTGAGACGCCTACACCAGAGTCCTGAACGCTGATTTCGACTTCCACTTGTGTTTCTTCGGTGGCTTTCAGTGCGGCATTGATGATGACATTGCCGCCGCTGGAAAATTTTATGGCATTGCTGACAAGATTGGTCAATATTTGCTTGAGCCGTAGCGGATCGCCTAGCAAGTGGGATGGTAGCTTGCGATCGATATGTAAAATCAGTTGGATATTTTTTTCATGGGCTGCGGGAGCCATTATTTGCATGGCATCTTCGATGACATGACGCAAATGTAGGGGGATATAATCAAGCTGCAATCGACCGGTTTCTATTTTGGAAAAATCGAGTACATCGTTGATAATGGTCAGTAAGCCCTGAGAGGAGCTTTGAATTGTTCGCAGATATTCTCGCTGCTGTTCGCTAACAGTGGTTTTTAGCAGCAGGCTAGTGAAGCCGATAATGCCGTTTAACGGTGTTCTTATTTCATGGGAGGTGTTGGCTAGAAAGTCTGATTTAACTCGGCTTGCTTCAACAGCTTCCTTCCTTGCCAAATCTAGTTCAATATTTTGAATTTCAATGGTTTCAAGCGTTTCCCGCAAATCTTCTATGGATTGGTCAATATTTCGTTGAATGTCGTCTTGCGTTTCTTTTAATCCAAGCGCCAACGAGTTTAGTGCATTAAAAACATCATCGAATTCAGTGAGTTCAGTGGCCTCGATATGTAAATCGTGCTGTCCCTTTTTTAATTGCTTAATACCCTTGAGTATCTGGTCTATACCTTCGCCTATTTGTCGACTATAGCCAATAACAAGGTAGGCGCTTAAGCAGGCTGCAATTAATCCAGCCAGTATTGCCAATAGTAAGGTTTTGTATTCAAGCAGCGTGAAATCGTCGGTCGATATTTCGACGATGAGCCAGCCAAAGGGAGCGAAGGCATCGTGATCGGCATGAATTGGCACAATATATAAGGTGCTGTCGCTTAGTTCTTGATGGCTGGGGTCTAAACCAAACTTTTCTGGGTTTATATTTGCTTCTGGTGAAAACCTTGGCCCCGAGTGTATCAACGGCGACTTATTTAAATCGTAAACCCGAACGGCGATAATGTCGCTGTCGGTGACCGAGGTATGCACTACAGACTGAAGCAGCAGCCGATTGTGCATTGACTGGTAGGTGAGCTGAGCGAAGAGCCGGCTGAGGTGGTAGCCACGCTCTAGCGATATCTTAGAGAGCTGAGTCAAGTAAAGGGCTGCGAGTAATGCTGTTAAAATAAGCGTTATTCCAGCGATAGGCAGTAACGCAAGCTTGAGGGATCGGCCTTTGATTGCGTTGTTGTGATTGAGGTTGTTGGGCATTTCACCATCCAATTTGGTACCGGTTTAACCATACCATAATCGGCTGTAGAATAGCGCCCTCTGGCTGATTCGAACAGTCTGGAAATGGCCATTTTTTACTGAAGGTTTTTATATGACGTCGCCTCAAAATCTTAAGTCTATGCCGACGATGGAAACGCTTGTGGGTAAAACCCCCCTTGTTAGGTTGCAGCGGATGGCAGTTGATAGATCTAGCGTTGTACTGGCGAAGTTAGAGGGCACCAATCCTGCAGGTTCGGTCAAAGATCGTCCGGCTTTATCCATGATTCAACGCGCTGAGATGCGCGGCGATATTAAGCCGGGAGACAGGCTTGTCGAGGCTACTAGCGGCAATACCGGTATTGCGCTTGCCATGGTGGCAGCTATCAAGGGCTACCCTATAACATTGATTATGCCTGACACGGCGACAGATGAGCGCAAAGCTGCCATGAAGGCTTATGGCGCAGAGCTGATATTGGTAACCAAGGAGCAGGGCATGGAAGGCGCTCGCGACCTAGCCCTGAAGATGCAGCAGCAAGGACTCGGTAGAGTGCTTGATCAGTTTGCCAATCTTGATAACCCGCTAGCGCACTACGAAACCACTGGGCCTGAAATCTGGCAGCAAACAGAGGGTAAGATTACCCATTTCGTCAGCTCGATGGGAACCACCGGTACGATTATGGGGGTATCTCGCTATCTGAAAGAGCAAAACCCGTCGGTTCAAATCATTGGTCTACAGCCTGATGAGGGCGCCAGTATTCCTGGTATACGCCGTTGGCCTGAGGCATATTTACCCCGCATTTTTGATCCTAGCCGGGTGGATAAGATTGTCAATATGAGCCAAAAGCTTGCCGAAGACACCATGCGAGAGTTGGCTACCAAAGAGGGGATTTTCTGCGGCGTATCCTCAGGCGGCGCCATCGCAGCAGCGCTGGCATTAAGCCAGCAGGTAGACAATGCGGTGATTGTGGCAATTATCTGTGACCGCGGTGACAGATACCTGTCATCTGGGATTTTTTCTTAAATGAAGATGAATAAGTCTTCCAGAGCTAAGGGGCGGGGCGGTTTCGGGGCAGCTGGAAAGTCCAAAGCTAAGTCCTTGCCCAATATTTCCGCAGAAGTTGTGATTGATAGATTGGCCCATGATGGGCGAGGTATTGCGCAGCTAGATGGAAAAATTGTTTTTGTCGACCATGCATTACCCCTAGAAAAGCACCTTGTAAAGGTCGTTGCGCAAAAATCTAAGTATTCTGAAGCACTCTCTGTGTCGATTATCGGCGACGTTAGCACTGAGCGCAGGGAGCCTGCCTGTGCCTATTATGCGACTTGTGGCGGCTGCCAAATTCAGCATCTAGCACCCGATGCTCAGTTACATTTCAAATCCAACTTGGTGCAAGATCAACTGCGTCGCGCCAAGTTAAATGTCGAGCCGGAAAAAGTCGCTGCCATAGTGTCAAAAAATACGCTTGCTTATCGAAGTAGGGCGAGACTTTCTTTGAGTCACAAAGGAAGCCCTTATGCGGGCTTCAAAGCGAGAGCCAATAGCCAAATCATCAAGATTGATCGTTGCCTTGTGCTTGATCCTGCCTTAGACGCATGCTTGGCACCGCTGCAGCGTGCGCTAATAGAATTCCGGCCAGAAGTGCTGGGGCATATTGAAATGCTCAAGACGCAGGCTCTACCCGTGCTTGTACTGCGGCATGTTGCGGCGTTAATGGAGCCAGAGCTCGACGCTCTTTCTACGCTGAGTGTAGAGACAGGTGCAGAGGTGTATTTGCAGCCAGACAGCTCAGCAGATTACTATCGTCTTGATGGCAGGCGAGCGGAGATCAGCTTTACGGTAAGTGTACCGCATTTGGCGAAGCCGCTTAGGTACCAGATTAGTAATTTTAGCCAAATAAACCCAGACGTTAACTATGCCATGGTAGAGCAGGCGCTGTCTTGGGCACATCCGTCTAAAGAAGATATTTGGTTGGATTTATTTTGTGGTGTTGGTAACTTGACGCTGCCATTTGCCGCATTCGCTCACCAAGTGATTGGTGTGGAAGCCATAGCTGACATGGTAGAGCAGGCGAAAGCTAACGCGGAAAGCTTAGCTGTGACTAACTGCAAATTTTTAGCTGCAGATTTAGAAAAAATCGAGTCGCTGAGAAAGTTGCCGAAAAAAGTTGATGGTGTCATTTTAGACCCACCGCGAGCGGGTGCCAAATCAGTGGTTGAAAATATTAGCCGCTTGAAGCCAAAAAAAATTCTCTATATTTCTTGTGATGCCGCCACCTTTGCGCGTGATGCAAGGACGTTAGTCGAATCAGGTTACGATCTTGAGCGTGTTGGTGCTTTAGATATGTTTCCCCAAACAATGCACGTTGAGACAATGGCGCTATTTTTGCTCCGTTAGTTGCAGTCACCACTTTGGAAAATTATGGTTAAAGTTAGAGAAGATCAGCCAATAAACGCGGAAGGTCAAATCGATGTCGATACGTGGATGGTTCGACTTTCGTCAAAATTGTCTCTAAGTTCTGCCGAAAGTGCCGCAGTAAGGGCTGCCTGTTTAGTCGCGATTGAGGTTGAACAAGCAGCTATTGCTAACGAAAATATTTGGGTAACTGGTATCAGTAGCTCAAAGACCGGCTTAGAGATGGCCGAAATTTTAGCTGACTTAAACCTAGATGCCGATACCTTGATCGCAGCCATACTCTACCGCGCGGTTCGCGAGGGTAAGCTGCAATTATTTTCAGTTTCGAAACAGTTCGGCGAGAAAATTGCTAAATTAATTGACGGTGTATTACGGATGGCGGCCATTAGTGGGCTGCAGTTGGCGGATGACCAATCAGCGCTGGGTCGGCAATCAGAAGAGCATGCCGAAAATGTGCGAAAAATGTTGGTCGCCATGGTTGATGATGTCCGAGTTGCGCTGATCAAACTGGCCGAGCGAACCTGTGCTATAAGGGCGCTAAAAACGGCAACACCAGAGCGCCGGCTGAGGGTTGCTCGGGAGATTGCCAACGTGTATGCGCCCTTGGCCCACCGCTTGGGTATTGGTCATATTAAGTGGGAACTCGAGGATCTGTCTTTTCGCTACTTGGAGCCGGATGATTATAAAACCATAGCGCGCTTACTGGACGAAAAGCGATTGGGGCGCCAGCAATATATTGAAAATGTTATTGCGACGCTTAAGGCTGAGTTGGTCGGCGCCTCCATCGAAGGTGATATCAGTGGCCGCGCTAAGCACATCTATAGTATTTGGCGAAAAATGCGCCGTAAGAGTATTGGTTTTTCTCAAGTTTACGACATCAGAGCCGTTCGGATTCTCGTTCCGACGGTGCGAGACTGCTATGCGGTGCTCGGCATAGTCCACTCTCTGTGGCGCAATATTCCCAACGAATTTGACGATTATATTGCCTCACCTAAAGAGAATGGATATCGCTCCTTGCATACGGCAGTGATTGGGCCGGAACAGAAAGTGTTGGAAGTGCAGATTCGCTCCCATTCTATGCATGAAGATGCTGAGTTTGGTGTCTGCGCTCACTGGCGCTATAAAGGAACGGATAAAGAAGAGGTACAGTCTGGGTACGATCAAAAAATTGCTTGGCTGCGTCAGGTGTTGGATTGGCATGAAGAGCTTGGTAATAAGTCGGATGATAATTTACTCGCTGATCATCTGAACCCAAGCTTAAATCAAGATCGAATTTATGTATTTACCCCAGAAGGACATGTTGTGGATCTCCAGAGTGGATCGACGCCTCTGGATTTTGCCTATCGAATTCACACCGATGTAGGCAATCGCTGTTGCGGTGCAAAGGTTAATGGTCGGATAGTACCGCTTAACTACCACTTGTGCACTTCAGATCAGGTTGAGATATTGACTGGTAAACGCGAGTCCCCGAGTCGCGATTGGTTGAGTCCTGCATTGGGCTATGTCACAAGCTCCCGAGCGCGATCGAAAATACAGCAATGGTTTAAGCTGCAAGCTAAGGATAAAAATTTAGCTGATGGACGTTCACTACTCGACAAGGAATTTAAGCGTCTTGCCGTGCAGGACATTGATTTCTTAGCCTTGGCGAAAACGCTCAGGTATAACAACTTGGATGATTTGTATACGGCGGTTGGAGCCAGTGATGTCACTGTTACACAGGTGCTCAATGCAGCTCAGCGTTTAATTGACGCAGATTCTGTTGAAGAACCCGAGCTACATCTTGTCAGGCCCTCAAAAAATCGCGGCGATGGCGCTGGTGTATTTATCGACGGTGTGGGTAACTTACTGACGCATATCGCAAAATGCTGCTCGCCGGTACCAGGTGATGCAATTAATGGTTATATTACGTTAGGTAAAGGGGTTTCAATTCACCGTCAGGACTGCAGCAATATTTTGCAGTTAGAGGCGGATGAACCAGAGCGTATTATTCAGGTTTCATGGGGCGGGGTGCCTGATAAGGTTTACAGCGTTGATGTGTTGATAGAAGCCTTTGATAGACATGGATTATTACGCGATGTAACCGCGTTGCTTGATAGCGAAAAGATCAACGTTGTTGCTATGCAGACTTTATCAGATAAAAATTTAAATACTGTCGATATGCAAGTAACCATAGAGGTGCGTAACTTTAATGCCTTGAGTCGAGCGCTAACACGTCTTAATCAATTGCCTAATATCGCGGCAGCCAGAAGGAAGCGCTAGATGGAAGCCAAGTATAGCCTGACAGATCTGCTCTATTTAATGCAGTGTTTGCGAGATCCAGCATCCGGCTGTCCGTGGGATTTGGCGCAATCCTTTAAGACTATTGTGCCGAGCACGTTAGAGGAAGCCTATGAAGTCGCCGACGCCATTGAACGAGATGATTTAGTTCATCTTGAAGAGGAGCTTGGCGATTTATTGTTTCAAGTGGTTTTTTACGCTCGGCTTGGTGAAGAGGAAAAACTGTTTAACTTTAATTCTATCGTGAGCGCGCTAACAGCTAAGTTGATCCGGCGACATCCCCATGTTTTTCCCTTGGGTGCATTGTATTCTGGCTCGGATGAACGCAATAGTGGATTGACGGCGCCGACAGGCGGGGTGAAAAAGCAGTGGGAGTTAATTAAGGCACAGGAGCGCACCGAGAAAGGTAAGCGGGGCCAACTGGCGGATGTACCTTCGAACCTTCCTTCGATCACTCGTGCGCAGAAGCTTCAAAAGCGTGCTTCGCAGGTGGGCTTCGACTTTGGCTCCATTCGGCTTGCAATGGAAAAAGTACATGAGGAGCTCGCCGAAGTCGAGGCCGAAATATCGCTATTGGAAAGTGCAGATGGTCACTTGGCCTTAGGGCAGGAATTAGGTGATTTGATGTTTTCGGTGGTTAATGTTTGTCGTTTGGCTGACTTTGATGCGGAAACGCTTCTGCGTGATACGAATAAAAAATTTGAGAAACGATTTTCAGCCATGGAAGGTGTCATCGAAACCAAGGGCGGAAAGCTTAAGGATAGCAGCCTCCACGATATGGAGGCTGTATGGCAACAGGTTAAGCAGTTTGATTAGTGGGGCGCCGGTTTTTTTGTTGTATTTCTTCCTGCCATTCGAATATGTTCATCTCAATGAAAACAAATGCGATCAACCATAAAAATGCGTCCCAGAAGTCGAGAAAATCACCGTCAATCCACCAATAAATAGCGCAGGCTAATAATGTGCCGTATAAACCGGCCTTAACCCAATTGGAGAGTGAAAGAAACGGCCCCATAACCTTGTTGCTGGTTTGTAGGTAAACATCTATTTCCAACACCACCACAATCAGTACCCAAGTCAGTGCATTGATCACATCTACAACGGCTAGATTTTCTATAATCTCGTAGGCTTCTAGGCTGCCTATAATTTCTGTGCCGTTTAGTCTCATGAGGTCGGTGTTGTTAAGTTCGCTACAGCTCGCTGCGTTAAGTGGCTGATAATCGTTCAGTGAAATGATCTGAGAGAAGTTCGTGTTGACGAGATTGCATGCGTCGGCAACACTAAATGGGCTGGCGGACAGGACGGCAATGTAGCGTGATATATAGCCATACAGTGAATAGAATATAAAGACGTAACTTAAACTGCGCAAAACGAAGAGTGCAAGCTTTACTCTGTTGGTTAGGTATTTATCATTGACAATGTAGGTTTCCAGCTCAAATAACAGCAAGAGAAGCACCCAGGATAGAGTGTCTATGGTGTCGGAGTAGGCCTCGCCGAGCTGATGCAACTCAATGCCATTCGAAAAAGTATGTGCAATAGCGGCGGTATTTTCTTGAAAGAATAAATATAAATTAACAACGAGCAAGCTATAAATGGCGTATTTGAATACTTGAAACAATAAGTACAGTGAAGGCCTAGGGGAATTTAAAAATACGCTCATCATTTTTTATCTTTTATTTTTTTCGTAAATGATCTTGCCGTTGAATACGGTTAGCTCAACTTGTGTTTCAGCAACCGCTTCGCTATCGAAGGCGCGGGCACTCGGGACTAAATTTCGATCTAGCATCACTATGTCTGCTTTCTTACCTGACTCGAGAGAGCCGGTAATGTCTGCTTGTTGCATTGCTCTAGCACTATTAATCGTGAAGGCATCCAAGGCATCAGTCAGCGTCAACCTTTCTGCTTCGTTATAGGTCTTACCTTCTGCATGTCGGGTTAATGCCGCGGCAAGGTTGATGAACGGGCGAGGATCTCTTGTGTCAACAGGTGCATCACTACCTGCAATAATCATCGCGCCGTTTTGTTTGGCGCTGTTAGCTGGGTAATGGTTGCTGATTGCGTAATTAGAAGGGTCGTACATATCATTGAGGCTAGTCAATTTGTCTATGTAGGGAGTGACCGTTAGGTCGTAACCGTAGTCAGGTATTGCCCATGCGAAAGTGAAGGCTAGATAGACAGCATTTTTATCGAAGCGCATCAGATCGCTATCTGAAATTTGTTGTGCATGACTAATGGTTTGGGGGCGCTGATGGTTATTTTTGGTTTTGGAGGCCTCAAATGCATCTAAGGCGGTGGCAACAGCGCGGTCACCGATGGCGTGCGCGTGCACAGCAAAGCCGGCTGCTTCTAATTGCGCGATATAACGGTGAATGAAGGCCTCATCGTGTTCGAGTCTGCCGTTGCTGATTGTACATTGCTCAGGTTGGAAGTGATTTTTCTGGAAAAAAGCAGTTTTCTCAATAGCATTTTTAGGTGGGTTGGCGCGACTGTCTTGGCAGGGTGAAGAGTCGAGATCCACATAGCCTTGTAATTGCAGGGTGTCTCCATCAGTGCTGAACATTGGTTGTAAGTAAGGCTTTTTAACGGCGGCATTTGGCAGCGAGGGCGGGGTGGCAAAAGGGTTGCCTTCAATCACACCGTCGACAAAAATTTTTGCCGCATCGGTTTTAAATAACTGCGGGTTGTTTTGACGTTTCTTAATCGCCGAGAACTCATCAATTACGGCTTTAATATCAACTTCGTTGATTGAGTTTTGCTTGGTCCAATCAGAGTTGTCTCGTATGGGCCTACTAAATTTTGTAAAATCTGTAAAAAGCGCACCTGTATAGCGATAGGTCTGCTTGCCGCTCTGGGCATATTTTTCTAGTAGCGGCAGAGTGGCTATATCAGCCGCCGCATCCTGAATGCTGGTTATGCCAGCCTCAGCTAAAATCGCCGCTATAGCGGGAAGCTTGGCGGCTAGCTGCTTGGGCGTACCATCGCCAGTGAGTGCATTACTGGTTAAGCCTAAGATATATCTAGCGGCTTCGGAGAGTTGGCCATCCGGTTCGCCTGATTTGTCGACGCCAATATATTGTGCATATTCTTGGAAGTCAGTGGCAATCGTCTTGCTAGTCAGGCCAATGGTTTCGCCTTGAATATTTTTTGCGGTTAACAGTGCTGCGCTATTGGCTGCACCGTGATGGCCGTCGTTGCCCCGCAGGAAAATAGGCGTTGATGGGCTGGCTTTATCTAGCGCCATGCGTATATTCAGCAGTACGTCGTCAGGCTGGTTGCCTTTGGTGAAGTTCCATTGCTCTACCGTAAGCCATTCGTCGGGCTCAAGCTTCGAACGCTCCAAACAGCCTTTAACTACCGTTGAGAGTTCGGCCAGAGTTAGTGCGCTACTTTCCAGATCACAGTTGGCACTGGATACTAGGCCGAAGGGGTGTATGTGTGCATCGTGTAGGCCGGGCAATACCATTTTGCCTTTAGCATCCACTATTCTGGTGTTGTCGCCGGCAAATCTATTTGCGCCTGCGCTTGTGCCGACGTAGATAATTTCATCGCCAGCAATGGCTATGGCTTCCGCGAACGCTTGCTTAGCATTGGCGGTGTAAACTGTTCCATTAGTAATAATCAGTGAAGCTTTAGGGTTAGTCGTATCGCAAGCGTAAATCGCTAAACTTGCTAGTCCAACACTAGCGATTTTGACAGCGCTTTTATATTTAAACCAAAGCTTCATGATTATTTCCATCAGTTAATTATACGTTGAGTAATAGGTATTCTCTTTCCCAAGTGGTAATGACTTTATTAAAGGCCTCGAATTCCTCCATCTTTACCGCCGCATAAGCTTTGATAAAATCGGCACCAAATACTTCCTCAAGCTCTGGACAATCGGTTAGCAAGTTGAGCGCGTGTAAAAGATTTCGAGGCAGCTCAATTTCCCCATCTTCGGAGGCGTGGCCTTCACAGTGTGGGGTAGGCGTCAGCTTATTCTTCATTCCGAGGTAACCACACGCCAATGACGCAGCAAAAGCTAGATAGGGATTGACATCAACGCCGGGAAACCTGTTTTCTACCCGCTTGCCGGCGGGCGAACTATCGGGAATTCGAATGCCCGCTGTTCGATTGTCGTACCCCCACTCGAGATTAACCGGTGCAGCAATGTCTTTGGCGAAACGTCGATAGGAATTCACGTTGGGTGCGAAAAGTGAAATTGTGTGCGGTATATACCGCTGGCAGCCACCGATATAATAGCGGAATAAATCACTTTCATTTCCATCTTTGTCGACAAATATATTGTCCCCGTTTTTATCGACCACACTCTGGTGGATATGCATTGCGCTACCGGGTTCGTTGGTCATCGGCTTAGCCATGAAGGTTGCATAAATGCCGTGCCTAAATGCAGTTTCTCGCATGGTGCGTTTGAAGGTAAAAACTTGGTCGGCTAAATCCAGGGCGTTGCCATGTAAAAAATTGATTTCCAATTGTGCGGCACCTGATTCGTGAATCAGCGTATCCACATCCAAGTTTTGTGCCTCACAATATTTATACATGTCATTAATAATCGGCTCGTATTCATTACAGCCATCGATGCTATAAGACTGACGAGCGAATTCGCGCCGACCGGATCGCCCAGGTGGCGGCGATAACTCATAGTCTGGATCGGTATTTTGGCTGACTAAATAGAATTCAACCTCGGGTGCAACGACCGGGATCCAGCCTTCTTTTTCATAGAGCGCTAATACTTTTTTCAGGACATTTCGCGTTGCCATAGGGTGTGGATCGCCGGCGCGGGTATAGCAGTCGTGAATGATTTGTGCGGTTGGTTCATCTGCCCAAGGTACGATACGCACGGTGTTTGGGTCCGGCTCTAGCAGCATGTCCGAATCGAGTGGGGCGACAATATCCCAATGGTTATCGACGTATTCACCGGTGACAGTTTGAATCAAAATACTTTCCGGGAGGCGACTGTCTTCCTTAATAAACTTATGAGCGGGAATGAATTTGCCTCGAGCATTACCCGTCATATCGGGTACGAGACATTCCACTTCCGTAATACCATTTTCCTTTAACCATGTGTCGATGGAGTCAACCATGTTGCACCTGTATGCGCTGTGATTAGTTTGAAAGGCTACAGTAAATGAAGCCTATTGATCTCTCAATGGCTGGCTAATAAATAGCATGACGGTTACCCCAAATGGGGCTTGCGTACTGCCACGGCAAAACATACTATAAAACCGAATTATTATTCAGTCTATTGTTTGGCTGATGAAAACACAAGCGCCCCATTTGGGGCAGCAAGCGGAGGTGCGATGAACCGTATTTGGCATGAAACCAAGCAAGCTCACACAGGCTCCTATTACGCGGCGACAGCCAAGTATCAGTTTGACGGCAGTGCCTTACTTGGCCATGAGACCGCAGATGTATGCGTAATAGGCGCTGGCTACACCGGTGTGTCGGCAGCGTTACATCTGGCTGAAAGAGGTTTCAAGGTCACTGTTTTAGAGGCGAATAAGATAGGTTGGGGCGCCTCCGGCCGCAATGGTGGGCACGTGGGCACCGGTCAAAGAAAGGAGCAGTCAGATTTGGAGGCTATGGTTGGCCAAGATAAGGCGAGCCTACTTTGGCAGTTTGGCCTAGAGGCAGTAGCAACCGTTGAAAATTTGGTGACTAAGCATCAGATTGACTGCGACTTTAAGACTGGCATTTTGCATCTCGCCAGTAAGTCTAAGGAAACGCAAGATTTTAAGGCGGGTGTGGAGCATCTGCGCGAGCGCTATGGCTACGCGCAGGCCGAATTTTTGACTAAGGCTCAGGTGGACGAGCGCGTAGGCAGTGATAAATATCATGGCGGCTATCTAGATCATGGCTCTAGACATCTGCACCCGCTGAATTATTTATTGGGCATGGCTAAAGCGGCTGAGCTGGCTGGGGTGAAGTTCTATCAGGATTCGCCGGTGACGCACTATGTTAAGGGTGCAAACCCAGTGGTGCACACAGACCAAGGTTCAGTTGCTGCCAAGTATCTGGTCTTTGCAACCAATGGCTATTTAGCTGGGCTGGAACCGAGGTTGGCTCGAAAAATAATGCCCATTAACAATTTCGTTTTAGCGACGGAGCCCTTGTCTGCTCAGGAGGCGCGAGCACTGATTCGCGATGACACGGCGTTGCAGGATTCGCTATTTGTTATCAACTACTGGAAACTGTCCGGTGATAATCGGCTTATTTTCGGTGGTGGTGAAAACTATACCAGCCGTTTCCCCAGGGACCTAAAAACCTTTGTACAGAAGTACATGTTGCGTGTTTATCCTCATCTAGCCTCAAAAACAATTGATTATGCATGGGGCGGAACCTTGGCTATTACCTTGAATCGGATGCCCAACTTTGGTCGTCTTGAGCCGAATGTCTTCTATGCTCAGGGTTATTCTGGTCACGGAGTGCCTACCGCCACCATGGCCGGAAAGTTGTTATCTGAAGCTGTCGCGGGCACGGCTGAGCGTTTTGATGTTATGGCATCACTGCCGCAACCTATGTTTCCCGGCGGCACCTTGCTGCGCTGGCCAGGTTTAGTGGCGGGTATGCTTTATTACAGCTTGATGGACAAGCTCTAGTCGTTCGCCAATGATCTTCCGTCAAAACCGTAGCGCGGAAGGGCATTGATGTGCCACTATTGAGGTATGATTTTGCATAAGTGGAAATTTGACTAGAATTAATTTTTCTAAGATTATTTCGCAGGTGCAAACAAGCCTTCGCATGGATGCGAAGCGGCTGTTCGCAGCCCAACCTCAACTAAGGAGCTTTCTTTGAACGAACGTAACGTCAAGCGAACGAATTCGATTACCCCTCGGCGCCAGCCGGTACAGGAGCGAGCTAAGCATCGCACCCGGCAGATTTTAGATGTTACCGCAAAATTATTAGGTGAAGTTGGCTTTGATGAGTTAACCACTATCCTGATTGCCAAAGAATTATCCATTTCTGTTGGCTCGCTTTACCACTACTTTCCGAATAAACAAGCCATATTGTATGCCCTTGGCGACCGCTGGTTAGAAACCATGGCCGATGCACTCACCGATGTTGCAGCCTTGCCCATTGAAGATATGGACTTAGTAACCTTTATAGACAAAGCCATCGAGCGGATGCTGGAGGTCTATCGCGACGAGCGCGCCATATTGCCATTGGCCCAGGCTATGTGGGCTGTACCAGAGTTGCGCGATCTCGACGAACGCCACGACGCTATGATTATCGAGCGGATGATGGCGATGTTTGTGCGTCTTGGTTTTGTCTCTAGTCCGAACGAGTTGAATCGTTTGGGCAGGGCTTACCTTGAGATGACGCATGCATTATCACTGGTCGTGGTAAATCAGGTTGAAAGTCGCGCAGAGCGAACCATCGCGGACTTGAAGCGCCTCGTCTTGTGTTTATTGGAGCCTCATAAATCAGAAGACGTCATATTACCAGGTGCGAATGATATTGATGGCCCCTAGGTCAGCGTTTGCGCTGCTGCCGCTGCACCTCATATAAACTGAGAAGTAGGGCGCGATCACGCAATACTAGGCTTGCTGTGGCTCTTATGGAAAACAGTAACGTGAGTATAAGGAGAGGAACCAGATACCAAAAGGTCATGGGTGCAAGGCTGACGACTTTAAAGCCTAAAAGGCAAATCAGCGGAATAGCGACCCATCGATGACCAAACAACGCAGCCAAATCATTGCACATATCTACAATTTTATAGGGCGAATGGGCCATGGTTTGCTCCGAGTAATCTGCATTCAGGTTTTAAGGTTAGACAACTTTTGAGGGCTAAGGGCGGAAATTACTAGGGTGCTGTTTATCAGCGTATGTAGCGCGCGTTTCATTATGGTTTGCTTTTTTACGCGGTGGATTAAAGCGCTTTTGCATAGCGGCGGGTTACACATTTCCTGTCATGGAAAGCACGCATCGCAATATTTTTAGAGAGATAGAACGACATGTCTGTACCCAAGCAATTGGTCATCGCTATTTCGAGTAGGGCTTTGTTTAATCTAGATGCCAGCCATCAGGTTTACGTGAATGAAGGGCTCGAAGCTTACTCGCAATACCAAATAGATCATGAAGAAGAGCTGCTTGAAAAAGGCGAGGCTTTCCCGTTAGTTGAGAAGTTATTGAGACTTAACGAGGTATTAAAAGATCATCGTGTTGAAGTGATTTTATTGAGCCGCAACAGTGCCGATACAGGGTTGCGGGTATTCAATTCTATTGAGCATTATAAACTACCCATTAGTCGAGCCGCTTTTTGCGGTGGCGAAGATCCATATAGATACATTACTGCCTTTGGTTGTCACTTATTCTTATCGACAGATCCAGCCGATGTGCGTTTAGCGCTACGCGAGGGCGTAGCTGCAGCCACTCTATTGGCCTCTAAAAAGCAGAAAGACCCCAGTGCTCAACTGCGTTTTGCTTTCGATGGTGATGCCGTGTTGTTTTCCGATGAGTCGGAAAGAATTTATAAGACTCAAGGTCTCGAAGCCTTCGCTAAAAATGAAAAAGAAGCAGCTAAGTTACCGCTGACGGGCGGGCCTTTTAAACCGTTTTTAGCCGCGTTGCACAGCATTCAATCGGAGTTTGAGCCAGGGGCTTCGCCAATTCGCACAGCGCTCGTTACCGCTAGATCAGCACCAGCACACGAGCGAGTCATTCGGACCCTAAGGGCGTGGAATATTCGCATCGATGAATCGCTGTTCTTAGGAGGGATGACTAAGGCGAGTTTTTTAAAGGCCTATGGTGCCGATGTATTTTTCGATGATCAGCAGGTTCACTGTAGTGCGGCCAGTGAGCATGTAGCTACCGGCCATGTACCCCATGGCGTGGCCAACGAGTAGCGCCCCGAGTTTGCGCTGCTATGCTTAAGCGAGGTCAATCACCTGCAGTTAGGTGGCATTATGATAGAAAAGATAGTGTGTGGCACGGATTTGGGGCCTCATGCGTCTTACCTGATATACCACGCGGTGTATTTGGCTCGACAGTGCGGTGCAAAAGTAGAAGTTGTTCATGCCGTGGAGCCCTTAGGTAGCTTCGCAAAAGCCGTATTCAAGACATATTCTGGGGCTGATAACCAACAAGCCTATCAAGCTATCGATAAAATTCTGGCATCCATCAAAGACCAAGTCGTCGAGAGCTTAGCCGATGAATACATGTCTGGGTTGGACGATTTAGCCACCATTTGCGATGTGGTTGTCGATCAGGGAATGCCAGCCGAGGTTATTTTAAGGCATGCCAAGGAGTCCCAGGCGGATCTGATCGTTATAGGAGGGCAAAGCACCCGGGGTGAGGGGATTGCGCTGTTGGGGTCCGTCGCCGCAAAAGTACTACAGTTGTCCAAAGTGCCGGTTTTGACCATTCCTCTCGCCCATAAAGTCACGCAGGAAGAGGTCAGGGAAGACAGTCAGTTAGGACTTTGGTAGGTGATTTTTTACCCCTTTCGATCTAAATATGGCTTAAGACTGGCAAAGCAAAAAAAACCTATCTATTCTCCATTAGAATATTTCTGCTGATTCTTATAACAGCAACGACATTTCTGCAGCCAATTGGAGGGCTAGTATGAAATTGCAACAACTGCGCTATATCTGGGAAGTGGCACACCACGACCTAAATGTGTCCGCAACTGCGCAGAGCCTTTATACCTCTCAGCCAGGCATTAGTAAGCAAATTAGGTTGCTTGAGGACGAATTGGGCGTAGAAGTCTTTTCTCGTAGTGGCAAGCACCTAACCCGCATAACACCAGCCGGGGAAGCTATCCTAAAGACAGCGGGTGAGATACTTCGTAAAGTCGAAAGTATTAAGCAAGTTGCGCAGGAGTTCAGTAATGAAAAAAAGGGCAGCTTGTCGCTCGCGACAACCCATACACAAGCTCGCTATGCGCTGCCTAAGGTTATTGAATCCTTTATCAAAGCTTACCCTGAGGTTTCGCTGCATATGCATCAGGGCACACCGATGCAAATATCAGAAATGGCCGCCGATGGCACGGTTGATTTTGCTATCGCAACGGAGGCATTAGAGTTGTTCAGTGATTTGGTAATGATGCCTTGCTATCGTTGGAATCGCTGTGTAGTGGTCCCAAGAAACCACCCGTTAGCACAAATGTCCACGCTGACACTGGAGTCCGTTGCGAAGCACCCGATTGTAACTTACGTATTTGGCTTTACCGGTCGCTCAAAATTGGACGAAGCTTTTATCGAAAAGGGTTTAGCACCTAAAGTCGTGTTTACTGCCGCTGATGCTGACGTGATTAAGACCTACGTTCGGCTAGGCTTAGGTATAGGTATTATCGCAAAAATGGCCTATAACGAGGAGGCGGATAAGGATTTGGTGGCGCTTGATGCCAGCCACTTGTTTTCTGCCAGCACAACAAAAATTGGTTTTCGGCGCGGTACATTTTTGCGCGGCTTTATGTATGATTTTATCGCGCAGTTCGCGCCGCATTTGACCCGTGAAGTTGTCGATCAAGCCTATCAGAAGCACTCCAAAGCGGAGTTGGATGACCTATTCGACGGAATGGAATTGCCCACTTTTTAACACAGTTTTAGACAAAAAAGGGGCTCGGCCCCTTTTTTCTTGTTTGGTAAAACGCAGCGATTAGAGAAAATCTAAATCTGGGTTGTTGGCTAAAATTTCAACGGCCTCTTCACTAGCGCTGGTTTCCTGTTCGAGTATGTCGCGTACAAACTTTAAATATACCGTGTAAATCACAGGCTCTTGCTCATCCCTTTCCACCACGAAAAACGGTGCTCGATTGACTTGATGTTTATCGGCCAGCCGCATTCCGGCGGACATCTCGTCGCGCTCATCGGCAATGAGGATCTCGTCGATAAATTTCATATAGCCGCCTGACTCGAGCTTTTCCAATACGTCAGCACACTTTCTACAGGGGCTGCCGTCGGCTAATATTTTTTTAACAAGCGTAATTTTCACGTGTTTATCCTAAATGTTAAATAGAATCTAGCCTTTAACGTTGTCAGCGTGTAAGCCGCATTCCTTTTTTGTCGCCTCTTCCCACCACCAGCGACCTTCGCGCTCGTGCTGATTGGGGCCGATAGGGCGGGTGCAGGGCTCACAGCCAATAGAGACAAAGCCTTTATCATGTAGGCTATTGTACGGCACGTCGTTGGCTCGAATATAGTTCCAAACATCCTGTGAGCGCCAATTGGCTAGTGGATTAAACTTGGTTAGTTGAGCGCCTGTTTTGGCAAATACTTTATCGTCCTGTATTACTGGGATATTAGCTCTGGTGCCAGGGCTCTGATCTTTTCGCTGTCCGGTTACCCAGGCATCTACCGTGAGAAGCTTTCTCTGCAGGGGCATAATCTTGCGAATGCCGCAACATTCCTGATGATTGTCCTCGTAGAAGCTAAACAGGCCTTTTTTGGCAACGAGTGTTTGTATGGCATTGGTTTCAGGGTAGAGCAGCTCAATATTGAGTTTATAGTGCTTTCGAACGCGCTCAATGAATTGGTAAGTCTCAGGGTGTAGGCGCCCAGTATCTAAGCAAAAAACTTGAATCTGCGGGTCTATTTTTCGCGCCATATCAATTAGCACTACATCTTCTGCGCCGCTGAACGATAGGGCTAGGTCTGGATGGTTGTCGATGGCAAATTCGAGGATCTCTTGCGGGCTTTTTGACTCTAAGGTGGCATTAATATCAACCAGAGAAATGGCGTCTGACATAGTAATCCTTGTGACTTTCGTAGTATCTGCCCGCATTGTTATTGCCTACATGCAACAACTTGCAGAAAGGCGCTGATTTTAGCAAAGCTTGTTATAAGTTATAAGCAACGAATTATTATAGTTTTATAACTTTTATGTTAGATATTGCGCGCCAAATGACCGCTTATTGCTCGTGGAACATTGTTCGTGTTTTGAACCGCTTTAACCAGATGTAGTGTCTAGATTGATGTTTTGGTTGGAAAACCACCATATTTTGTGTGTTTGGCTCGATTTTTGGTCGACCAGCTTATTCCTTGATCGCATATAACATTTCTATTTCCGGCCCTTTGGACATATGTTTCACGGGAAACAGTTAGGCTTATTGGCCTTCATAGTTAATAAGCTTGGCAACTTTTGTTATGGATTCTCGGTATTCGTCGTCGGTGTTTGAATCTGACGTGATTCCGCCGCCGCCCCAACAATACAGCTCGGAGCCTGTGGCGACTAAAGAGCGGATAGTAATGCTGGCGTCGAATTGACCATTAACGCTGCTATAGAATACAGAGCCGCAGTAAGCGTTTCTGCCAAAAAGCTCCGTCTCTTTGATGATTTCCATGGCTCTACGCTTGGGCGCGCCTGTAATTGAGCCACCAGGAAAGCAGGCTCTTAGTAAATCGATATTACTTAAGTCGGGCGCAAGCTGGCCTTCAATGCTCGAGACTAAATGGTGTACATTTTCGAAGCTCTCAAGCTCGAACAGTTTTGGTACATGTATGCTGCCTGGTAGGCAAACCCGGCCAAGGTCATTGCGTAATAGATCCACAATCATGAGGTTTTCAGCTTTGTCTTTTTCGCTATTCAGCAGCCGCTGGGCGAGTGCGGCGTCTTCTCGCAGGTCTTGTGACCGCGCAATGGTGCCTTTGATAGGTTGCGCAAGAACCCGGCCTTGATCGTTTTTGACCAATCGCTCCGGCGATAAACTAATTAGCGCTTTATGTGCGCCCAGATCGAGAAAGGCAGCCATAGGGCCAGGTTGGCGTATTCTTAACGCTTGGTAGGTATCTAGTGGTGTTAGTTGCACCTTCAGGTTCGCAAAACGCTGGGTGTAGTTTACTTGATAGCAATCGCCGGCTTGTATGTAGTCTTGTATTTTCTGTAGCGATTTCCTGTAAGAGTTTAGATCAACTTCTGGCTCTAACCTATTGTTTTTACATACTTTGTTTGTCTTGAGTGGCGCTAACTTCTCGACTAGTTGGATGACTTTCTGACGCAGGTCTGTATCACAGTCGGGTAGGAAAACCAGCTGACTTGTTCCCTGGTGATTATCTTGAACCAATGCCCAGCGATAATCCCCAACAGCAAAGTCAGGAAAGTTAAGCTCGCCACTGGGCTCGACGCCTAGCTCACTCCACGCGCCAAATTCATAGCCCACGAAACCCAGTAGACCGCCGCAAAAGGGCAAGTTGGAGGTAACGTCTAGGTTAGTTTGTAGTTTTGTAATCGCCTCCCATGCCTGCTCGGCGGTGTTTGCTTTGGTTTTTGATTGCTGGCTAGCATTTTGGTAAGAAAGCATGCCATCTTGCAGTGTTAGCCACTGTTGTGGCGCTCCGGTGATGATATGATACCGGCCTGATTCACCAGCAAAATTACAGCTGTCGAGCAGGGCGAGATGGGGAAGTTCCTCGAATACCCTCAGCCAATGGCTAGGGTTCTCGAGGTAGGTGATACAAAGTGTCTCGAGCTGCATTGATTGCACTATCGATTTTGGGCGGGCAGTGATTGTAATTGTTTGCTGTCGCCAAGCCAATTTAAGCTTAGATTTTTAGAAGGGTCGCTCTATGAGCGCGCAATTGGGCGTAAAAAGCAGCAGTGGTTTGTTCCCGGCTGTGTTAAAGGAAGCTGAACTGAAGGGCGATTATGTGGAAGATGTCTATCTTCTTAAGCCCGGAAACAGTATGGATAGGGCGGCTGAATTTGCGGTTACCCGCCTTAGTGCCCCGGGCAAGCGCAAGGTTGGGTTGCCTCCTTTGGTCATGCTGCACGGGCTGTATCGCAACAGGCAGCAGTGGATTGCTGGTGGCCAGGGCCTGGCCATGGCATTGATCAATGAAGGCTATGATGTCTGGTTGCCGGAGCTGAGAGAGCACGGCAGTTCGCCGTTGCGATCGCAAGTTCATGCGACGGAACCACAAGATATTGTCGAATGTGATTTGCCCGCAGCCGCGATGTTTATTCGCGAGCAAACGGGGGCGCCAGCCATCTGGATAGGTGTGGATGTCGGTAGCCTCGCAGCCTTATTTACGTTGCAGAGCGGCATTCTTTCAAGTCAAATGATTTCCGGTTTAGTGTCCTTAGGTGGGCCCTGTGATAAAGAGGCGATAAGTCTCGGCAAACGTATCGCGAGTGTCGGGCTCCGCGCTCGCATGTTACAGGAGCGAGCTGGTGATGAGCCTGAACGTCGCGATTGGATTAATTATTGGCGTAAGCGATTTGGTTTGTTGAGTTATTGGCGCGGCAGGCCCGTGGAATCGCTGAAGTTGTTTCTCAGTCAGCCCCGTCAAGTGATGCATATATTTGCCCCCGAACATTTTGCCGCCAAGCTGTCCCGGTGGCGTAATTTAAATTCAGTGACGATTCATTTACTAGCTGATGAGCGAAATGATTACGCGAGCGCCAGAGAGTGGTTGGGTCGAGCGGGCTGCGTGGATCAGTTGATGCCAGGCTTGCGCCTGTCGATAGAGCAGCTCTCTTCCCAATCTGAAAGATAATGGCGTTTGGATGTATTATGGCTTATCGCGCATTAGAAAAAATAATCAACTTGTACGACGGTTATTGCAGGCCCTTTCAGGTCGATGGCAGGCCTCTTTTGTTAATTCAAGATGGCAACCGGCCCTATCTTTTGTTGAATCGGTGCCCGCATATGGATGCGCGCATGGATAACGCTAGTCTCGATGCGGGAAATATCCGCTGTCCGGTGCACGGAATTCAATTTAATTTGGAGAGTGGCGTAGCCGTTGGCCCTCTCGCCAGTTGTTTAAAGCAGCTACAAAAGCTGCCGCTTGTTTATGAAGGTGGCACGGTGGGCGTTGACCTATAATCGCTATTCAGCAAGCGAATCCTTTTTGTCTGCATTCAGCCTCAGTTAACTGCCATAATTAATCTCTTAACAGAAGGGAGTTATTTTATGGCTATTTCCGCAACGCAGTTTTCAACGCCTGATTTGAGTGATGAGCATGGCGATGCGCTTATCGCTCTCGACCCGATTTTTCAACACTATGGCGGCCGCCTTAATTTCCACGGCGAGATTCAAACCGTTAAGTGTTTTGAAGACAATTCTCTCGTTAAGCAATTAGTGGCCGAGCCCGGGCTGGATCGGGTTATGGTAGTTGACGGGGGTGGTTCATTACGTAAGGCGTTACTGGGCGATATGCTAGCAAAGCAAGCCGTAGACAATGGTTGGGCTGGCTTCGTCATTTTTGGTTGCATCCGCGATGCAGAAATTATTGCTCAGCTTCCAATCGGTGTTAGGGCACTTAATACAAGTCCGGTGAAAACAGAAAAGAAAGGCATTGGTGAGCAGGGGTGCCCTGTGCGTTTTGCCGGCGCTAGGTTTGGCTGTGGGCAATTTATTTATGCTGATATAAATGGAATTTTACTTTCCGATACTCGCTTGATTTAGCGTTTAACAAAAAAGGGGGTTGCCTAGGCAACCCCCTTTTTTGTTAAAGGAGAACCGATTAGAACTGGTTCATCGTGTTATCTTTGCCAGAGGCTTTAAGCGCTGCGTCACCTGAGAAGTACTCTTTGTGATCATCGCCCATGTCTGAGCCCGCCATGTTCTGATGTTTTACGCAGGCAATACCTTGACGGATTTCTTTGCGTTGAACACCTTCAACGTAGGCGAGCATGCCTTGTTCGCCGAAGTAACCCTTGGCCAGGTTGTCAGTTGATAGCGCCGCAGTGTGGTAAGTTGGCAGCGTGATTAGGTGGTGGAAAATACCGGCTTCGCGCGCAGCATCGCGCTGGAAGCTCTGAATTTTCTCATCAGCTAGTTTTGCCAGTTCCGTGCTGTCGTAACGCTCGTCCATCAACTTTGCGCGCTCGTAGCTTGATACATCCTGACCTGCTTCGGTCATGGCATCGAATACTTGCTGACGGAAGTTGAGGGTCCAGTTGAATGATGGTGAGTTGTTGTAAACCAACTTTGCATCTGGAACTGTCGCACGAATTTTGTTAACCATGCTGGCGATTTGGCCAACGTGCGGCTTCTCGGTTTCGATCCACAAAAGATCTGCACCGTTCTGCAGCGAGGTAATGCAATCCAGTACAACGCGATCTTCGCCTGAGCCTTGCTTGAACTGGAATAAACCGCTCGCTAAACGCTTTGGACGCAACAGTTTGCCGTTACGGTTTAGTACCACGTCGCCGTTTTTCATGTCAGCCGGTGATACTTCTTCAGCATCGAGGAAGCTGTTGTATTGATCGCCCAAGTCGCCAGGGGTGTTGGTTACAGCGATTTGCTTGGTGAGGCCAGCACCTAGTGAATCGGTACGGGCAACAATTACGCCGTCTTCGACACCTAATTCGAGGAACGCATAACGAACGGCTTGAATCTTGGCTAAGAAATCTGAATGAGGAACGGTTACTTTACCGTCCTGGTGACCACATTGCTTTTCATCGGAAACTTGGTTTTCGATTTGAATACAGCAAGCGCCAGCTTCAATCATTTTCTTGGCTAACAAGTAGGTAGCTTCTTCGTTGCCGAAGCCGGCGTCGATGTCGGCAATAATTGGCACCACGTGCGTCTCGTGATTGTCTATCTTGGCCTGAATCTCTGCTGCTGTTTTTTGGTCATCAGCGGCACGTGCGGCGTCTAATTGACGGAACAGGCCACCCAATTCCCGGGCATCAGCTTGACGTAAGAAGGTGTATAGCTCTTCAATCAGGCTGGCGACAGAGGTCTTCTCATGCATAGATTGATCGGGCAAGGGACCAAACTCGCTGCGCAGGGCGGCTACCATCCAGCCTGACAGGTACAGGTAGCGACGCTTGGTGCTGCCTAAGTGTTTTTTAATCGCAATCAACTTTTGCTGACCGATAAAACCGTGCCAGCAACCTAAAGATTGGGTGTATTGGGCTGAATCGGCATCGTAGTTGGCCATGTCTTCGCGCATGATCTTTGCAGTGTACTTAGCGATGTCTAAGCCAGTTTTAAATTTGTTCTGAGCACGCATGCGAGCGGCGTACTCTGGATTAATGGCTTCCCACTTAGAGCCTTGCGCTTGACGCAGTGCGGTTACTTCTTTGATATCGTTTGTGTATTTAGACATGGTCTAGTCCTTCCCGTACTGGGTGAATGATCCTGAGGGGTACCTTTCAGTTACCTCAGTAAGCATCGAACGCTTGAGACTAGTGTAGGCAGGGAGGTTAGATTTGCCTAATTTATACTTTCTATTGCGGGTATTGCCGTTGTGAATTATAGTCGCACTCTAAAATTAGCAGGGGTGAGAGGGCAGTAGGTGAATATTAACCGAATAGATCTAAATTTGTTGGTTTATCTGGATGTCCTGTTGCGCGAGCGAAATGTGACTAAGGCGGCGAATCACTTAGGTTTGAGTCAGCCGGCAATGAGCAATGGCCTGCGTCGCTTGCGCGATCTATTTGAAGACCCTCTTTTAGTGCGCACCAGCGAAGGTATGACGCCGACAGAGCGCGCCTTGGTGCTACAGCCTGTTATCCGCGACGTATTAGCCAACGTAGAGCGCGCGGTACAACCGCAAAGTGATTTTGACCCTTCGGCTTCAGACCGAGTGTATCGGATCATGGCGAGTGATTACGCCGAAGCGGTGCTTTTCCCAAATGTTTTGACCCGACTAAGGCGCGAGGCGCCTGGCGTTACTTTGGACATTATGACGCCCTCCGATGTCAGCTTTTTGGATGTAGAGCAAGGCAAGGTTGATATGGTGATTAACCGTTTTGATTCCATGCCGCAGTCCTTCCATCAAACGACGCTCTGGAAAGACAGTTTTTCCTGCATGCTTAGCCAGGAGAACCCCATAAAAGATCGATTTTCCCTAGAGACCTATTTGCAGGCTCAACATGTTTGGGTGAGTAAGACCGGCATGGGTGTGGGTGTGGGCGTTAATCCAAGAGATGTTCAGCGCCTAGGTTGGGTGGATGAGGCTCTGGCTAAACAAGGTAAAAAGCGTCGCATTAGTGTCTTTACGCGCCATTATCAGGCGGCTATGTTGCTGGCCGAGCAAAAAGATTTGATTGTTACCATTCCGTCTAAGGCGGCAAAGCTGCACGCCAATAATACCAAGGTCGTTATCGCCGAGCCGCCGTTTGAAATACCTCAGTTTGAGCTGAAAATGGCCTGGAGCCCACTGTTGCAAAATAATGCGGCTCACCAGTGGATGCGCCGTTTGATTGTAGATGTAGCCCACAGCTCCTAGTATTCCTCTTGTGAATGACCGATATTGAGATAATAGGTTAGATAAATTCTTCAGGCCTATTTAGAATTTGGTCAACGAAGGTGGTTTTAATCAAACGTCTACATCAAGCTTGATTGCAATTACCGCTTAATGAACAGAGAGGTTGATATGACAAATAGAATTCAGCAGGGTGGGTTGCAAATTGCCGAGTGCCTTTATCGTTTAGTGGAGGAGCAAGTGGCGCCTGGCACTGGCGTAACCCCTGAAGCTTTCTGGTCTTCGCTTGAGTCAATTCTCGCCGAGTTCATGCCGCGCAACGAAGCGCTGCTTAAGTTACGTGATGATTTGCAGTTGCGCATCGACCAGTGGCATACCGCTAATCCAGGTCCAGTCAAGGATATGGCAGCCTATAAGAGCTTTTTAACTCAGATAGGTTATCTGTTACCGGAGCCTGCGGATTTTTCCGTAAGCACCACAAATGTCGATGAAGAAATTGCCTCGCAGGCGGGTCCGCAGTTAGTGGTTCCTGTTAAGAACGCACGTTTTGCCCTGAATGCCGCTAATGCGCGCTGGGGTAGTTTATACGATGCCCTATACGGCACTAATGCTATTAGTGAAGAGGGTGGTGCCGAGAAAGGTGGCCTCTATAATCCCGTGCGAGGAGCCAAAGTTATTGCGTTTGCTAAAGCCCACCTAGATCAAGCAGCACCACTTGCCGCTGGCAGTCATGCCGATGTGGTGCTTTACAAAGTGAGTTTTGGTGAGCTTCGTGTGGAGCTCAAAAATGGCGCAGAAGCAGGGTTGCAGCAGGCCGAAAAGTTTGTCGGTTTTCGCGGCACCGAGTCGTCTCCTTCTGCGATTCTGCTGAAAAATAATGGCCTGCATATTGAGATTCAAATTGATCGCCAAGCTGTGGTTGGAAAGACGGATCTCGCTGGCGTCCAAGATCTGTTGGTTGAGGCCGCTGTAACAACCATTATGGATTGCGAAGATTCTGTTGCCGCCGTTGATGCGGAAGACAAGGTTGAGGTTTATGCCAACTGGTTGGGGCTCATGAAGGGCGACCTACAGGATTCTTTCTCAAAAAACGGTAAGACCGTCACCCGTAAGTTAAATGAGGATCGTAGCTACAGCGCAGCCAAGGGCGGCGAGTTGGTGTTGCACGGCCGCAGCCTTTTGTTTGTTCGCAATGTTGGCCATTTAATGACAACAGATGCGGTGTTAACAGCCGATGGTAAAGAAATTCCCGAGGGGATTCTAGATGGGTTGGTCACCGTGCTGGCTGCTAAACACGATGTGTTAAAGCAGGGGATGTTGAGTAATTCACGTACCGGCAGTATTTACATTGTAAAACCAAAAATGCACGGTCCCGATGAGGTTGCTTTTACCTGCGATCTTTTTGGTCGTATCGAAAAAGCGCTAGGCCTTGCACCACTGACGTTGAAAGTTGGCATCATGGATGAAGAGCGCCGCACAACGGTGAATTTAAAAGCCTGTATTGCGGCGGCAAAAGATCGCGTTGCGTTTATTAACACCGGCTTTTTGGATCGCACCGGTGATGAAATGCACACCAGTATGCTGGCTGGCGCCTTTGTCCCTAAAGCTAAAATGAAACAGCAGGCATGGATTGCGGCGTATGAAGATGCCAACGTCGATATTGGCCTGGCCTGTGGTTTGGCCGGTAGAGCTCAAATTGGGAAAGGCATGTGGGCGATGCCGGATGAAATGGCGGCAATGCTCGAGCAGAAAGTTGCTCATCCTTTGTCGGGCGCGAATACGGCTTGGGTGCCATCGCCAAACGGTGCGACCTTGCACTCGGTTCATTATCACCGGGTAAATGTTCAAGAGCGTCAACGTGAGTTATTGAAACGTCAGCCGGCGAGCTTAGACGATATTCTCACTATTCCAGTGATGGCCGATTTTAGTGCGTTAAGTGCGCAAGATATACAGCAAGAATTGGACAATAACGCCCAGGGTATATTGGGTTACGTGGTTCGCTGGATTGATCAAGGTGTGGGTTGTTCAAAGGTGCCCGATATAAACAATATTGGTTTAATGGAAGACCGCGCTACTCTTAGAATTTCCAGCCAGCATATTGCTAATTGGTTGCATCACGGTATTTGCACTAAAACTCAGGTTGAGGAAACCTTTGCCCGTATGGCTGCTATTGTAGACAAGCAGAATGCGGGCGACAAAGATTATGTACCGATGGCGCCTTCTTTAGTATCTAGTATTGCATTTAAAGCGGCCTCTGATTTGGTCTTTAAAGGTTTAGAGCAGCCCAATGGCTACACTGAGCCATTATTGCATAGCTACAGACGTCAGCTAAAAAGTGCTTAGTTTACTTTTGAATATTTCCAATAAGTTAAAGGCTCCTTATGGAGCCTTTTTTTATTTAGCTAGAATTTATCTACCTTGATAAATATTGTGGTATCTGTGTTTTGATTCGATGTTTGATAGCGGGTGATTCCCCGCTCGTTTGAGGCGCTGCTTCCTTGGATGCCTCCCACTTGAACCCATTCGCCTAGACGTGCATTAATTTGTGTGCGCATTGACTGGGTATCGATATTCCGACCGTCTACCGCGTTGGCTTCTTGGGATAAATCGAGTATGACCTCACCGTTGCGCAATCGTGCTATAACGCTGACGCCGCTGGTGACGGGCTGGTAGTAATCGCTGGTCGCAATGCCGCCCACAACGCCATAGCGAGACTGGATGGGTACTTGCTGACCCGATTGCAGGAATACGCGCTCTCCCTCAAGGGCCCGCAGTTGATAACTACTCTCGCCGCTGCCCCAGCCGGTTGATTTTTTGACGGTAACAGTTTGCTCTGTGGGTATTGGTTTGCCGTCCACACGAATTTTACCGGTAGTTATATTTCCCTGTGTGCTCAGTCCGCCGGAACTGCCGTGGTTACTTTTTGATTGACGCACGCTAATGAGTAGCTGCTGTACGGGCGCATCAAGCTCGTCAACCAGTAGTGCAATTTGTTGGAAGTTAGCCGGCGTCGTTTTTAATATGAGCTTATTTCCCGACGTGGAAATGTGGCCGCCCGACTCGATAAGCGGAATGAGCGTGTCCACTAAGGATTCAGGGCTGCGATGTTTAACGGGCAGCGTATAGATCACAAAGCCATCCGCTGCGTGGGTGGCGTAGGCTGTTATGAATAAAGTGACTGACATTAATAGCGTGATGATTAGGCGTTTCATGGCTAGCCTCTAGGTGAATTAAATTCCCAACCGCTGTAGTTCAATAACAGGCTCACCATATTGCCAAAGGTAATCAAATTTTTGGCTAAACGCTTTGGCATTCGCTCTGTCGTCAAAGTTTACAAAGCCTTTCCATTCTAGCGAACTGTGCTGTAATAAAATTTTACTGTCATCGCCAACCATGAAGGCTCTGTCTAGTTTTTGAACGTTCTCGGGGTCAAAATCTTTGGGCAATACTCGAAGCTTGATTTTATCGCTCAGGCGTTTCTGTAGCCCGATAAGTGGGTGATAGTTTTCTATGAGAGGCTGAGCGTTCTGAACCAGTATTTCAATTGAGCTGCGTCTAGAGCTGCGCGCGAAGCTGGAGCAGGCATCGACAAATAGCTCGTCGGCATAAAAATGTGAAGGTAAGTCAGGGCTGTAAATCCGAAGCTTGGAGCGGCATTGGCTCGCTAATTGGCTGCCAAAGGCCGTAAAAGTCGATAGTGCTTCTAGAATTAAAAGCCCTTGCGTAGTTTCGGCCGGATTGACGCCAGTGAGTTCAAATTGATCCATGGGATTGATTCCTCCAAACTTAACGCCATGAACTTTTAGACGATACCTAGCACCTTACCACAATATCCCTGCGGCGGTTAAAATCGTGTTTGTGGAGAGTGGACATCTACTCCTGGAGAGAGCAGGTAGTGGTTCAAACAGCTGCCAACAAAGGGTTGGCAGCTTTTAGCATGGCGTTAATCAGTCGTTATTCGTCTTCGAGATCGTCGTCGCTTGCTTCAAGAGGGTCTTCAAGCCACAGTGCGGCGCTTGCCGTCAGGGTGGCAAGTAGTTCTTGATGATTAGCGTTCGCCAGATGCGTGCGCCAGTTCACAATAGCTCTATTGTTGGCGAGCTTAAGCGCGAGTTCAGTCCCACAGTGATAGGATTTACCATTCGCGAATAGGGTCTCGTCGTGACAGGCAAAGCGAGCATCGGGCGCCTGATAGAGAGGTCCTTCGTGAACTTGGAGCTCGGCTTTCGCTTGTGTTATTTCATCAAGCGTGGGTTGAGCCGCTTGACCTGCGTCAGGGTCATATTTTGGTTCAGTCATGTATTTTCCAAACCATTCGGCGAGTTGCCCTGAGTTGTTCAAATGGGATTGGATGATTTGGTTTAAGGTATCGATCGTTTGGGTGTTTATCACGCCGGTGTTGGCCGTTGTGTCAACGCCGTTATCTTTATAGCGTAAGTGGTCGGGGAGGGATTTGCATATTTCTGCCGCGAAGTCGTCGATGATTTCAGCGTGTGACGGCGCCCTAAAGCCTACGGAGTAAGTCATGCAGTCGCCGTCGGCAATGCCCCAGTGGGCAATTTGAGGGGGCACATAGAGTATGTCACCAGGTTCCAGAATGAATTCTTCTTGGCATTCAAATTGACTCAAAATATTCAGGGGTGTGCCTTCGATTTTCGCGCTGTTTTCGTCGCACACTTGACCCAACTGCCAGCGCCGCTTACCAAAACCTTGAACTAAAAAGACATCATAAAAGTCAAAGTGCGGGCCAACGCTGCTACCGTCGGGTGCGTAGCTAACCATGATGTCATCTAAGCGCCAGTTTGGTAAAAATCGAAATTGGTCGAGTAGCGCCGTGACTTCAGGCACCCAGTGGTCAACAGCTTGAACTAGTAGCGACCAACCGGTTTCTGGTAGCTGATTAAAATCCTCCTCGCTGAACGGGCCTGCCTTAAGTTGCCAAGGTTTGCCGTTTTCCAGTTCCAGCACAAGGCGCGACTCCACGTCTTCTTCAAGTGCAAGCCCGGCCAACTCATCGGGAAACAGTGGGCTTTCCCAGTTGGGGAGGCCGTTACGGATAAGGCATGGTTTTTTTTGCCAGTAATTTTCAAAAAAACTACTCAGTGATAGATCGCCTAGTTGAGTTAGTGCCATGTTTTCTGCTCGCCTATAGGAAATTAAAAACGGCAGCCTTAGCTGCCGTTTTTGTTACAGGTCTTTTGCCTGTTGAATTGCATTACCAATATAATTATGGGGTGTTAAGGCTCTCATCACTACCTTGGCTTCCTCTGGTACGTCGAGGGTTTCCACGAAGTCGAGAATAACCTGTTTTGAGATTGCTTGGCCGCGCGTCAATGCTTTCAGTTTTTCGTAGGGCTCGGGTACATCATAACGACGCATAATAGTTTGAATTGGCTCAGCTAAAACCTCCCAGGCATTGTCGAGATCCGCATCTAGGCGTGCGCGATTAATCTCTAATTTGCTGATACCTTTTAATGTTGACGCGAAGGCAATAGCGCAGTAACCGAAGCCGACGCCCATGTTGCGGAGTACCGTCGAGTCAGTTAAATCTCGCTGCCAGCGCGACAGAGGTAGTTTTGCCGCTAGATGGTTGAATACTGCGTTTGCTATACCTAGGTTGCCTTCCGAATTCTCAAAATCTATAGGATTAACTTTATGGGGCATGGTCGATGACCCCACTTCACCGGCGATGGTTTTTTGCTTAAAGTAGCCAAGTGATATGTAACCCCATACATCGCGATCAAAATCGATGATGATTGTATTGAAGCGGGCGATGGCATCAAACATTTCTGCAATGTAATCGTGGGGTTCGATTTGCGTCGTATAGGGGTTGAAACTCAGGCCTAAACTCTCTACAAATTGCTGTGCATTGGCTGCCCAGTCAATGTTTGGGTAAGCTGATAAGTGGGCGTTGTAATTTCCCACAGCACCGTTGATTTTGCCTAATAGCTCTACTCCGGCGATGCTTTTAATTTGGCGCCTTAAGCGTGCCACGACATTGGCCATTTCTTTGCCAACGGTGGTTGGCGAAGCGGTTTGACCATGCGTGCGGGAAAGCATTGGGTCAGCGGCAAAGTCTTTGGCGAGCTTGGCGATAGCCGCTTCGACCTCAGTCATTTGCTCGAGCAGTAGTGCTCGGCCTCTGCTTAGCATTAACCCGTGCGACAAATTATTGATGTCTTCGGAGGTGCACGCAAAGTGAACGAACTCTTTGATTTTGGCTAATTCGGCGTTATCGCCAAATTTTTCTTTAATGAAGTATTCAACGGCTTTGACATCGTGGTTGGTGGTTGCCTCTATGGCCTTTACGCGCAGCGCGTCAGCTTCATTGAAGTCATCTACGATATTGTTGAGTAGCGCGTTAGTGGTATCACTGAAGCTGTTTACTTCAATAACACCCGGATGCTTAGCGAGTTGCTGGAGCCAGCGAATCTCCACTTCCACACGGCACTTAATCAGACCGAATTCGCTGAAAATAGCGCGATAATCTGAGGTTTTGCTTCCGTAGCGGCCATCAATAGGGGATACGGCCGTCAGCGCAGACAATTCCATGGGGTAAGCTCCGAGTGGTTTGAAAATTCAGGGGGCAGAATATTACCTTATTTCGGGCCTAATGGCAGCTGAATCAGTCTGATTTGCCGAGGTTTTTCCGAATTTCATAGAGCTGTGCCTCTGCAGATGTGAGCAATTTACGTCGACTCAGCAAAAACTGCCAACGGTTACCGCCCATTTGTCGCCACAGGGTCGCCGAGCGAATACCAGCCAGCAACAGCGCGCGTATTTGGTTGGCAATCCTTGGCTGTTGTAGGTAAGTCATTTCACCCATGACCTGGATTCTGAAATTGAAGGTGCTCAGCGTGTCGGTGTAAAGGGAGGCAAGGTTAGAAACAAGATTCTCGTGATCAACACCAAAATGATCCTTTTGGGTGCGAGCTAAATCTAAGCGTTGGCCAATGGTATTTAGCATACTGGGTGTTGATGCCAGCTTCTTTTGTAAATACAACAAGCCGTGAACATAGCGATCCGTGTGACTACCTTTTCGCTTTCCCTGTTCTAAAAACAGTATCAGACCCTCAAAACCATTTTGTAGACTATGGCTGAAGACCTCCTCCGGATTTTTCGGGTTCTGGATAAACAAACTGTTAAGTAGCACCTGGAAACTCTGCTTATCTTTTAAGCCTTGCGTTGCCAGCTTTTCAACTTGAGTAGCCGCTTCAAAAATACCAGCCAAGGCTAGGGTTTGGTAATCGATCTTGGTGAATTGTTTAATAGTGTCAAAGCTCATAGTGTTATCGATTAAAACTGTAATTAATGACCGCGCCGCCAAGGCAAATGTCTTCCTGATAAAACACCACGTACTGGCCTGGTGTGACGGCTCTCTGCGGTCGATCAAAGGATACGCACAGCTTGCCAGAGTCGTCGGCGCTGACTTCGCAGGCTTGATCGGGCTGGCGGTATCGAGTCTTAGCTTTACAGCGAAGGGGGAGGCTCGGGGGCGTGTTTATCCAGTGGCGTTGATCAGCGATCAGTGTATTCGTATAAAGCGAGTCGTGATCTGTGCCTTGAGCAACCATTAGTGCGTTGTTTTCAAGGTCTTTCTCGACCACAAACCAGGGCTCCTCTGGATAACCTTTTACGCCGCCAATACCTAGCCCTTGGCGCTGCCCCAGGGTGTAGTACATTAATCCGTGGTGCTGGCCAATGGTGTTGCCATCCATCGCTTTGATTGGCCCTGGTTGCGCAGGTAAATATTGTTCAAGGAAATCCTTGAAGCGACGCTCGCCAATAAAACAAATGCCGGTAGAGTCTTTTTTGTTGTGGGTAATGAGACTGTGTTTTTCAGCCAGTTTTCGCACGGCAGGTTTTTCTAAATTGCCAATGGGAAATAAACTTTTCGAAAATTCGGCTCCACCCACAGCATGCAAAAAGTAGCTTTGGTCTTTGTTGTTGTCGAGCCCTTTTCTGAGTAGCGTTTGGCCGCCGATTGTTTCTGTTCGCGCATAGTGCCCGGTGGCTATGAGGTCGGCACCAAGAATTTCAGCGTACTCTAAAAACACTTTAAATTTGATTTCGCGGTTACACAGTATGTCTGGATTTGGCGTGCGCCCAGCCTTATATTCTGCCAAGAAGTGCTCGAATACATTGTCCCAATACTCAGCGGCAAAATTAGCGGTGTGCAGTTTAATACCAAGGCGGTCACACACTGATTGGGCATCGGCTAAATCATCAATTGCCGTACAGTATTCAGAGCCGTCGTCCTCATCCCAGTTTTTCATAAACAAGCCTTCCACTTGGTAGCCTTGCTCAATAAGTAGGAGCGCGGATACGGAGGAGTCAACGCCGCCGGACATGCCGACGATGACCTTTTGAGCTTGGTTCATGATAACCACCTTAGATTTGAAGGGCGCCGATTTTACCTGTGCAGGGTGCCAAGCTCCAGTGATTGTGTGCCGTGTTTGATATATTGATCTATCACATCGCCCACTAGGGGGCTGCGCCATATACGCCGTTGCTGTTCTAGTTCCTCGCGGGATAGCCATACAGGCTCAATAATTTCGGGGTCTAGAGTGGCGTTGGGGATCTGTTTTGCATCGTTAGCGCTGAAAGTAGCGCGAAAATAGGTGGTGCCGTTACTGGCTGCGGTATAGCTGGTTAAACTGACGAAGCCATTCAAGCTAACTTGATAGCCCGTTTCTTCGAGGGTTTCTCTACAGGCGGCCTGAGCCAGTGTTTCGCCTTGCTCTACATGTCCTGCAGGCTGATTTAAACGCACACCTTGATCAGTGTTTTCTCGCACGAATAGGTATTTACCACTGCGTTCAACGATGACTGCAACGGTGACATGTGGTGTCCAGTAATCAACCATCGATAGTGTTTCCGCCCTTGCGCTTGTTGCTGTGTTTCGGATAAGCCTTCTTTTTTGGTTGCCGCGTCTGTTTGTTAAGGTCATTGCCGACCGCTACTGACTCATAGCGTTGATCGCCCGGTTGCATGTCACCCAGTTGCCAAGGCCCGATGGCGACCCGTATAAGCCTGAGGGTAGGGTGGCCGACGGCTGCCGTCATTCTTCGTACTTGGCGATTTTTCCCCTCGGTAATCGTTAGCGCTAGCCATTGGTCTGGGATAGCTTTGCGATACCTCACTGGTGGCACTCTGTCCCATACACGGGGTGGCTCTATGAGCTTAACCTGTGCGGGTTTGGTTAGGCCATCTTTTAGCGTAACGCCACGCTCTAGGCAGGCCAAAGCGTCCGATGCAGGTGTGCCTTCAACCTGAACCCAATAAGTCTTCGGTAGTTTATGGCGCGGATCGGCGATTTTGTTTTGTAGTAGGCCGTTGTTGGTGAGCAGAACCAAGCCCTCAGAATCAAAGTCGAGTCGTCCAGCCGGGTAGAAATTCGGTAGCTTTACGAGCTCAGCTAAGGTTCGTCGGTCATTGGTGTCGGTGAATTGACACATCATGTGGTAGGGCTTATTGAGTAAAATCAGGTTGGTCACGGGCTATTTGTTTCTCGAATAGTGGAAATCGACGCTGGGTGAGTTGATAGTAAATCTGGATCTTGGTAGCCATGCTATCATGATTCGGAATCGTCCCATTATCGAACTGGGGAGCATTCTTCTTCTCTCTTTTTAAGCGATAATGCCTTGGTCTTTGGTAAAAAAATTTCCCTCATATGGAGTAGCTCATGGGTTACCAACACATAGAAGTACCTGCCGATGGTGCAAAAATTACCGTCAATGCTGACTTTTCACTGAACGTGCCCGATCGCCCAATCATCCCATTCATAGAAGGCGATGGTATAGGCGTGGATATCACGCCGGTGATGCGCAAGGTGACCGATGCCGCCATTAACAAGGCTTACGGCGGTAAAAAATCCATCGCCTGGATGGAGGTCTACTGCGGCGAAAAAGCTGCAGCAAAGTATAGCGGTGACTGGTTCCCTTCTGAAACTTTGGATGCCATTCGAGAATATGTTGTGGGCATTAAGGGGCCTTTAACGACACCGGTAGGTGGTGGCTTTCGCTCGCTCAATGTGGCATTGCGTCAAGAAATGGATCTCTATGTGTGTCAGCGGCCCGTGCGCTGGTTCAAGGGCGTGCCTTCGCCGGTGAAAGACCCAGGTAAAGTCGATATGGTCATCTTCCGAGAGAATGCGGAAGATATTTACGCTGGCATAGAATGGAAAGCAGATTCTCCGGAGGCCAAAAAAGTTATCGACTTCCTGCAGAATGAGATGGGCGTGAAGAAGTTTCGATTTACCGAGAACCTCGGCATAGGTATTAAGCCAGTTTCTGAGCAGGGCACCAAACGCTTGGTACGTAAAGCTATTCAATATGCTGTCGATCAAAACCTGCCTTCTGTGACCTTGGTTCACAAGGGCAACATCATGAAATTCACCGAAGGTGCATTTTGTGACTGGGGTTATGAGTTAGCGCGCGAGGAGTTCGGTGCTACGCCGCTGGATGGCGGGCCTTGGCATGCCTTTAAGCACCCCAAGACGGGAGCGCAAATCGTCATAAAGGACGTTATCGCTGATGCCATGCTACAGCAGGTGTTATTGCGACCGGCGGAATACCATGTGATTGCCACGTTAAACCTCAACGGTGATTATTTATCTGACGCACTTGCAGCGCAGGTAGGTGGGATTGGTATCGCACCCGGGGCCAACAATTCAGACGCCGTAGCACTGTTTGAGGCTACCCATGGCACAGCGCCTAAATATGCTGGTCAAGATAAGGTTAATCCTGGCTCGCTAATCCTCTCTGCAGAAATGATGCTCAGGCATCTTGGTTGGTTTGAAGCGGCAGATCTGATCATCAAAGGTGTGGAAGAGGCTATTGCGGCTAAAACAGTGACTTATGATTTCGAGCGGCTTATGGATGATGCGACACTGCTTTCCTGCTCGGCGTTTGGGGATGCCATTATAGCGAAGATTGGGGCTTAAACTGTACTCACGCACTATCGCTGCCCTCTGCAGCTTTAGTGCGTGCGCTACCTGAAATATGACGCCATCAGCTTAGATTTAGTTTGCAACGACCTTTAATTCTGGGCGCTCATTCTCTTTTACAGCCTCATTGGCTTGGATATTTGTTGCGTGCAAACCCTTGTCGCCCTCAACGATATCGAATTTAACGGCTTGACCCGCTTTTAGGGTTTTATAGCCATCCATTTCAATCGCTGAATAATGCGCGAACAGGTCTTCACCGCCTTGGTCGGGTAGGATAAATCCGTAACCCTTTGCGTTGTTAAACCACTTAACAGTACCGGTAGGCATAGTATAAATCCTTCTAACGCCTTGATATATAACGTGTTTTTATAGTTTTGATAAAAGCACAGCCGCGTAAAGCCGAAAAACACACCCTTGTAAGACCGCACAACGTACCCATATCTACTGTATCTAGGCCGGCGGAAGGCGGTCAAAAAATGACAAGTTAAGCCATCTTTTAACCAACTGATGCTTTTATGTCAAGAGATTCAACCGTTGAGTGCCTTAGTTCGACTCGGCTTAGGGTAAAATGTAGGTTAATACACCTATAGTTAGAACAGGATGCAGTGAGCCTTGATGGGAAAATTCAAATATCTTCAGCTAACATTAAATAGCGCACACGATGAAGGGGATGATGATTCTGAACACGGCACAGGTGTTGCTGTCAAAGAGTCGAAGCCGGCGCTGAAAAGGCCATCAATGTATAAGGTGGTGTTATTGAATGATGACTACACCCCAATGGATTTTGTGGTCGACGTGTTGGAAAGTTTCTTTTCCATGAACCGGGAACAGGCGGTGAAAGTCATGCTTCAGGTTCATAACCAGGGAAAAGGCGTCTGTGGCGTTTTCACACGTGATATCGCTGAAACAAAGGCGGCTCAGGTGAATCAATATGCAAGAGAGAGTCAGCATCCGCTCTTATGTGAGATAGAAGCGGCTGGTGAAGGTGACGAAGCTTAGAGGTTACAGAGATGTTAAGCAAAGACTTAGAAGTTACCTTAAACTTGGCGTTTAAAGGCGCCAGGTCCAAACGACACGAGTTTATGACGGTCGAGCATTTGCTTTTAGCCTTGCTCGATAATGAGTCCGCGGCGACAGTTTTACGTGCATGCGGTTCCGATATTAACAAATTGCGTAAAGAGCTAATTGAGTTTGTTGACTCAACTACGCCACTCATTCCTGAAAATGATCCTGAGAGAGAAACTCAACCCACGCTCGGTTTCCAGCGCGTTCTACAGCGCGCGGTTTTTCATGTGCAATCCTCAGGTAAAAAGGAAGTAACTGGCGCAAATGTCCTAGTTGCCATTTTTAGCGAGCAAGAAAGTCAGGCTGTTTACTACCTGAAGCAACAATCTATTGCGCGTATTGACGTTGTTAATTTTATTACCCACGGAATTTCTAAAGTTTCTGGTCATTCAGGTCACGCTGCGCAAGAGCCAAATTCAGACGCAGTAGATGACGATGCGACCGTGGATGGCAATACGGCCCAGAGCCCATTGGATAGCTATACCACAAACCTGAATGAGATGGCCGCGAATGGAAAAATAGATCCACTGGTTGGGCGTGTGGCTGAAGTTGAACGCGTTGCACAAATTCTTGCTAGGCGGCGTAAAAACAACCCATTGCTCGTGGGCGAATCCGGCGTTGGTAAAACGGCCATCGCTGAAGGCTTGGCGAAAAAAATAGTTGATGGCGAAGTGCCTGAAACACTCATGGATGCGGTCGTTTATTCACTGGATTTGGGTTCATTACTGGCGGGCACTAAGTACCGGGGTGATTTTGAGAAGCGCTTTAAGGGATTATTAGCTGACCTGCGTAAACAGGATAAAGCAATTTTATTCATCGACGAAATTCACACGATTATTGGCGCTGGTGCAGCGTCCGGTGGCGTCATGGATGCTTCAAATTTGTTGAAGCCTCTACTAACGTCGGGCGAAATGCGCTGTATCGGATCAACCACTTTTCAAGAGTACCGCGGTATTTTTGAAAAAGATCGGGCACTGTCTCGTCGGTTCCAAAAGATTGATGTGAATGAGCCGTCAGTAGACGATACGTATCATATTTTGAAAGGTTTAAAGAGTCGCTTCGAGAAACATCATGGCCTGAAATATACCGACACAGCGCTTCGTGCAGCTGCAGAGCTGGCTGGTCGTTATATCAACGACCGGTTTATGCCAGATAAGGCTATTGATGTCATAGATGAAGCGGGGGCCTTTCAACAGTTGCAACCACCCCATAAGCGTAAAAAGCAAATCGGCGTGCCCGATATTGAAGCGATGGTCGCAAAAATTGCGCGAATTCCCGCGAAAAGCGTATCGAGTAACGACAAGGAGCAGTTACGAACCCTTGAAGAACAGTTGCGCATGGTGGTATTCGGTCAAGATAAAGCTGTAGGCACTGTATCAACAGCAATTAAATTATCGCGCGCAGGGTTAGGCTCTATCGATAAGCCAATTGGATCCTTCTTATTAGCCGGGCCGACGGGTGTAGGTAAAACAGAAATATGTCGCCAACTTGCCAAGATAATGGGGATAGAGCTTTTACGTTTTGATATGTCCGAGTATATGGAGCGCCACACCGTATCGCGTTTAATTGGTGCGCCGCCTGGCTATGTTGGCTTTGATCAAGGCGGCTTGCTTACCGATGCGGTGACTAAACATCCACACAGTGTTGTGCTTTTGGATGAAATAGAAAAGGCTCACCCGGAGGTGTTTAATCTGCTACTCCAAGTTATGGATCATGGAACCTTAACGGACAATAACGGCCGCAAAGCCGATTTCAGAAACGTGATTTTGGTTATGACCACCAATGCTGGTGCGCATGTGTTAAGCCAGCGTTCTATTGGTTTTACTAAGCAGGATAACACCACCGATGGCATGGAGGAAATTAAGAAAACCTTCACGCCGGAGTTCAGAAATCGACTGGATGCAGTGGTTCAATTCGCACCATTAACACTTGAAGTTATCAAGACGGTGGTGGACAAGTTCTTAGTTCAGCTACAAGTTCAACTTGACGATAAGCGGGTGCACTTGGCGGTATCTGACACGGCGCGCGAGTGGCTTGCCGTGAATGGTTACGATGAGAAAATGGGTGCCCGCCCAATGGCACGTCTTATTCAGGAAAAAATTAAAAAGCCGTTGGCTGAAATGGTTCTTTTCGGGGAGCTGGCCGATGGCGGTGGTACTGTGATGGTCGATGTCGAAGACGATGAATTGATCGTGAGTACCGAACATGAAACTGAAGCGGCTATGACGTAGCCGTAGTCAAGCTGCGGTGGATTAGGGCGGATCTGATAGCAAGCCATTTTCGGGCTTAAATATCAAATACCTAGCCACTGCGGCCTTGATAAGGCCATTTTACGAGCCTGAACTTTTGTAACCTTTGTTAAGTTTTTGTTTGTTAGCGTCTGTATGTGTCTTCGTCTGTGGTTGGGGCTGATTTTTTTTCAGCAAGGCATTGGCTAGCTGTTGAATTCTACTATCCAAA
Organism: Simiduia litorea; assembly: GCF_042853465.1. Classification (GTDB taxonomy): domain Bacteria; phylum Pseudomonadota; class Gammaproteobacteria; order Pseudomonadales; family Cellvibrionaceae; genus Simiduia; species Simiduia litorea. Next base: position 2,133,468 of record NZ_AP031497.1, read on the forward strand.
ACTTGGAGTTGAAGTAGGCCTTCATGGCTCCTGTCGCAATCTGTCATTGCCTTTTTAGTTGAGCCGGATATTGGCATTTCGCGAATCAACCGATCTCTAATTACAACTAATGAGCTTACGGTTTCCAGCTCGCCTGCTTCGAGTGCTTGGATCAGTTGGTTCGAGGCTTCTATCGCGTCGTCTATTATTGTGCTTTTCATGAGTAGGTCGACTCGCTTTCTATTTTTGCAGTTGCTGTTAGCTTAGCGTCTTTCACTTTCGATGAAAGAAAAAAGAACATTTGTTGGTTGTTATTAGTGCGGCAAACTCTTGCCGAATTCTACTGTCAGGCGAGTCAGAAAATTGCCGCTCCACTGCTTCCCTTCGGGCCAACCTAGCTCCCCCAGTTTTTTTTACTGTAAATACAATGGGTTACACTTGTTTTTAAAAGTTGGCATGAGCGTTGCTCTAATCCTCTTGAGTTCTATGTGGCTAGTCGAAACCGGAGTTTTGGCCAGCTGATTTGGCAAAATACTCTAGGGTAGAGGAGAAGCAACATGCCATTAGTCATCAATACCAATGTGCAATCACTGAATGCACAACGACAGTTGGTGAAGTCGGGCGACGATTTAAGCCAGGCGATGGAACGTTTATCATCCGGTAAGCGCATCAACACCGCGGCTGATGATGCGGCAGGCTTGTCCATCTCAAATCGCATGACGTCACAAATTCGCGGCCTAAATCAGGCGATACGAAATGCCAGTGATGGTATTTCGCTGATCCAAACCGCCGAAGGTGCGCTGGATGAAACGACAAATATTTTACAGCGTATTCGCGAGTTAGCGATTCAGTCATCGAACGGAATTTACGATGACAGCAACCGCAAAACACTCGATGCTGAGGTCCAGCAGTTGATCGCTGAAATGGATCGTATCGCTGAAACCACATCCTTTAACGGCCAAAAGTTGTTAAATGGCAGTTTAGGTGAGGTCGCTTTACAAGTGGGCGCTCAAGCCGGTGAATTTATCGATTTGCAAGTGGGCGAGCTTAATTCGGCTTCACTGGGTAGCGCCGTTGACGCAGGCCTGAGCAATACCAGTCGCTATTATGATAACCCCGCCGCGGGTGCGCTGGGTATCACAGCAGGCGATTTAACGATTAACGGTATTGCCATCAGTGGTACAAGCTCCGCCGATGATAACGCATCCACGTCGAATGCGAATGCTAGTTCAATCGCACTCGCCGCTGCCATTAATAAGGCTTCTGATTTAAGCGGCGTTAAAGCAACGGTAAACAGCACCGTCATGGCCGGCGCGTCTATGACGCCTCTGGCTGCACAAACTGGCACATTTACGGTCAATGGCGTGCCCACTGCTGCCGTTACAACCACGGCCGATGGTGCGACAACGCGTTCCGCAATTGTTGCAGCCATTAATGCAATTGCTGCGCAGACAGGTGTCACTGCCGTTGATTCAGGTGAGGATGCCACCGGTATTAACTTAATAGCGGAAGATGGACGTAATATCGCTGTGACGACGTCAAGTGCGACATTAACAGCTGCCAATACCGGCCTTCGCCTTGCGGCAACCTCGACTGATTTGGCGCTTCAAATCGGCAGTGTTTCTTTGCTCTCTGTCAACGGTGGCGATGTCGCGATTGGCGGCGATAGTAGTCTCACGCCGCAGTCGGGTTTTGTGGCCGGTAATTATTCCGGTGTACTCGCACAGGCTACCAGTGCATCCCACGAAGGCGCAGACAACGCGGCGACACAATTACAAGCTGGGGACCTGGTTGTAAACGGTATTCAGATTGGCGGTGCGAAAGCAACCGACGATACGGCGAGTACTGCAGGGAAAACCGGTAGTGCTATTGCAATCGCCAAAGCTATTAATAACGTATCTGAAGCCACTGGCGTAACGGCACAGGTAACGGGTACGACGATTACCGGACAGTCGTCCCCCACGACTCCAGCGGCGGCAGGTGATACATTTTTCACGACTATTAATGGCATTTTGCTGCCAACGGTTACCAGTATTGGCGAGCTGAGTGCCGATAGAGCGGCGACGGTATCTGCGATTAATAAAATATCCGGACAGACGGGTGTTGTGGCTCGCGATACCGGTAGTGGTATTGAAATGCTTGCGGCTGATGGTCGAAATATTACGCTAGCCGCGGCGGGTGGTACCGGTACGGCTGAAGAGTTTGGCTTAGGTAACTCGACTGGCGCAGCGCCGAGCACGGCGTTTACCCAAACGACCTTTGGCGCGGTAACACTGTCATCCGGTTCACAAATTGAGGTGACTGCTGGGGCCAATGGCATTGCCGGTTTAGAGGGTATTGGCTTCCGAGCTGGTCTATTTGGTGCAACTGAAAGTGGCCAGTTATTAAAGGATGTCAGCATAGCAACGCTTAAGGGTGCGCAATCGGCGATTCAAGCTGTCGATAATGCATTGGAAAAGATTAATGCGGTGCGGGCAGATTTAGGTGCGATTAACAACCGTCTAGATTTTACGATTTCCAATTTGATGAATGTTACTGAAAATACCGCGGCTGCGCGCAGTCGTATTATGGATGCTGATTTCGCCGCTGAAACGGCGAATTTGAGCCGGGCGCAAGTGCTACAACAAGCTTCCCAAGCAATGTTGGCGCAAGCAAACGCTTCTACTCAACAAGTGCTCCAGTTACTGAATCAATAATCGCGACTAAAAAGCCAACCCTTCATAACTGAAGGGTTGGCATACGCACTTCCTAAGAAAAAATCATTCTATCCGGCTATCTGTTTATTAAGGCCCGCAAACGGCGTTTTTACTAATAAAATCAAGTTGATAGCTATGTTTTTCCGCTATACGGCAAAGTCTTGCCGCTTTCACCTAAAGCTTTGTCCTATTCTGTCGATAACCTAGTCAGAAGCGCTTCGACCTGTTCGAGCCTTTAAGGCAGGCTGGTATATAACCGGTCATCATTGAGGAACCGTGATAGGAGGCAATCATGCCCTTAGTCATTAACACCAACGTTCAATCGCTGAACTCTCAGCGTCAACTGGTGAAGTCCGGTGCAGACATGTCGAAAGCCATGGAACGCCTGTCTTCAGGTATGCGTATTAACAAAGCAGCAGACGATGCTGCCGGCTTGGCCATTGCCAACCGTATGACGTCGCAAGTACGGGGCCTAAACCAGGCCGTGCGTAACGCCAACGACGGCGTGTCCATGGTACAAACCGCAGAAGGTGGTTTGAGCGAAATAACCAACATGCTCCAGCGTATGCGCGAACTTGCGGTACAGTCTGCTAACGGAATTTACTCCGACGCCGACCGTGCAACCTTGAACGCTGAATCAGAGCAGTTGAAGTCTGAAATTCAACGTATTGCAGATACTACGTCCTTTAACGGTCAGTCACTGTTAGATGGCTCTTTAGGCAATGTGTTGTTGCAAGTAGGCTCTGAAGCGAACCAAACTATTGGCGTAAATATTGCCGAAGTGAGTAACGATAAGTTAGGTGTGAGTGCGAAAGCTGGTCTGAGTTCATTTGCTCAAACAGGTGCTACTGCAGCCTTAACTGGTCTAGGTACAGGTGATTTGGTAATCAACGGTATTGCAATCGACTCAGCTAAATCGAGTTCTGATACTGCCTCTAGCGTGAACAAAACATCTAGCGCAATTTCCATAGCAACCGCTATTAATGAGAAGTCAAGCTTGACCGGCGTCACCGCGGTTGTTGAGAAGTCAACACTTGGCGGTGCGGCAATGCCTGGCGCAGGCGCATTGACATCTACATTATCGATAAATGGCGTGTCTGTTGGCACCTTATCGAGAACAGCGACCGCAACGGATGCCGAGGCGCGCGCTGCAACAGTTGCTCAAATCAATAACTTTGCTGGTTCGACCGGAGTTACTGCCGTCGATAGTGGTACGTCTAATGGAGGTATTTCACTCGTTGCTGCTGACGGTCGAAATATCGCATTAACCGCGGGAACTGCGGCAAGCATGGCTGGTTTTGGTATCACGTTCGGTGGTGCTGATGCAGGCACTGAAGTGACCACAGGTACAGTCGCATTAAGATCCTCGTCGGGTGGTGACATTACTATTGCGCAAGGCGCAACGGGTAATACAGAGGATGCCGGTTTCTCGATAGGGACATATAGTGGTGTTCAGGCACAGGTGTCGAGTGATCTAAATAACGCGGTTGCGATGGCTGCAGGTGATGTATCAATAAATGGTGTGATTATTGGGGCTTCATCGGCGACCGACGATACTGCTTCACCATCTGCTGCTGCGGCGGCAAGTGCTATAGCGAAGGCGGCGGCAATTAACAAGGTTGCTGATCAAACAGGTGTAACGGCGGTTGTACGCGAGAACGTTGCTACCAATACTGCAACACAGTTAACTACTGCGCTGGCTGTATCCGGCACCGTTAATGGAATCGCAATTACTGGTTTCACATCAGTGGCTGGTGATGCCGCGGGTAACCGGTTGTCGATGGTCAATGCGATCAACGCGATTTCCGGTCAAACAGGCGTGAGGGCAGTAGACACCGGTGAAAATGGTAGTGCTGCAGGCGGCGGTGTAAATTTAATTGCCGACGATGGGCGTAACATCGTTACAGCATTTACCAACGGCGTGAACGGCGGTGTGGCTGATGCGGCGACTTCAATCGGCGAGTTTACCTTGGTATCTGACAAAGAAATCGTAATTGCACGTGGAACCACCGCCGGTATTGCAAACTCCGGATTAAAGGTTGGTACTTACGGTAATGCGAAAGATGGTCAATCCATTGCCAATGTCGATATCTCGACAGCGGCAGGAGCCCAGTCCGCCATTAAAGGTCTGGATAATGCTATCGACAGCGTTAACTCAATCCGAGCTGATCTCGGTGCGGTAAGTAACCGATTAGACTTCGCAACGTCCAACTTGATGAACGTATCTGAAAATACCGCAGCCGCTCGCTCGCGTATTCAGGATGCGGACTTCGCGGCGGAAACAGCGGCGCTGAGTCGTGCACAAGTTCTGCAGCAAGCATCCACAGCGATGTTGGCTCAGGCGAATGCACAGCCACAGCAGGTTCTGTCACTGCTCCAGTAATGGCGCAGTCATAGATAACTTAAAGCGGGTGGGGTAGCCCCCACCATTTAGCTGAGAGGTTTTCCCATGAATGAAGTTAGAGCAACACAAGTGGCTATGACGATAGCCGCCGGGTCTGCTTCATCAAAAGGGGCTGCTGGCGCAACAAGCAGGGAAACCGGCAAAATATCGCCGGTGGAACAACCCGAGCAACCGCAAGAAGCAAAAAAAGTTGAGCTACCACAAGAACCTGTCGTGCTACAGGAAGTGGTGGCAGACATGAATAATTATATTCAGTCTGTGCAACGGGATTTGCATTTCGCGGTGGATGAAGATCTTGATCAAACCGTGATCAGGGTGATGGACCGGGATACGGGTGAGCTCATTCGCCAAATCCCAGAAGAAGTGTTTTTAGACTTGGCACGAAAAATGAAAGCAGAACAAGAGCCCTTTCATTTGGTTAATGCTCAGGGCTAAAAGCCGTCAGGTTTCGACGGGGTGCGCTTGCGCACCCTTTGTCGCATCTGAATAATTGATATAACCCGTTAAGTTTTATTCGTTCTTGTATATGCCTAAGAGCGAATAGATGGAGAGGTAGATATGATTGATTCAAATGTCCCCTACTTGTTAGGTGCCGGATCGGGTATCGACTCCAAAGCGCTGGTAGAACAATTAGTCGAGATTGAAAAGTCTGCAAAACAAGGCCAGATTGACTCTAAGCGAACCAGCTATGAAACTAAATTGTCTGACTATGGCCTCTTTAAAAGTGCTCTATCTACTTTGCAAGGTGCTTTAACTACATTAAAAAACCCCGAAACGTTTACCGCAAAATCAGTATCCTTTCCCGATAGCGAAGTGGTGATACCAACAGCGGTTAAAGCCGGCGCACAAACCGGTACTTTTTCCATTGAAGTGACCAATATTGCTAAGTCACAAAGCTTGAGTTCACCTACGTTTACTAATATTACTGATGAGGTGGGAAAGGGCACTCTGACGTTCAATTTTGGCGATTGGGATGACGTGATTCCGCCCACAACGTTTACCGCTGATACTAACAAAGCCGCTAAATCTATTATTATTGATGATACCAATAACACACTTGAAGGGTTGCGAGACGCTATTAACGCTGCCAGCTTAGGTGTTCAGGCCAGTATTGTAAACGATGGAACAGGTTTTAAATTACTAATGAAGGCTACCTCGGGCGAGAATAGCCAACTAAGTATTTCTGTCGTGGAAGACGAAGTGGTGCCATCGGATAATGATGCAACTGGCTTGTCTAGATTTACCTTTAATGAAACCGCCTTGCAAATGACTCAGCAGCAGGCCGGTGCAGACGCACATTTAATTATGAATGGTCTGGCAGTAACACGCACTACAAATAACATCACAGATCTTATCGATGGTTTTAGCTTTACCATTGCAAAAGATGCACCGGGAGAAGTGGTCAATATTTCTATATTGGATGATAAAACCAGTGCTGAAGATGCGATACGAAATTTCGTTGACTTATACAATGAGTTTCTCGAAGTGGTTAAGCCTTTAACTGGCCTAAATGAGGAAACCAGTGAGTACGGCAGTTTATCGAGAGATGCGTTGGCAAAATCAATGTTAACTAAAATTCGCGAGTTTATAACTCAGCCGGTTGACGGCATTAACTCTGGCCTGAATGCCTTAACAAATCTTGGTATTCGAACTGAATTAGACGGTTCAATATCTATTGATGAGACGGTCTTCAGTCAAGCCTTCGATGCCAATTACGCAGATTTAAAAAATGTGTTTGCAGCGTCTACGGCGTCTAGCGCTGATAAAATCAAAGTAACTGGCTATGGCAAGCAAACTGTTGCGGGCACTTATGAGATTGAGATAACCCAACAACCTGAAAAAGGTTTTTTTACCGGTGCAGCCGTGGTGGGATTTCCACTCGATACGACCGGCAAAGACTACAGCTTTAGCTTTGAGGTTAATGGCGTTGCTACCGCAAATTTAGCGCTGCCAAATGGTGTGACCTACGCAGATGAAACCGAGCTCGTTAGTGCGCTTAAGCAGCTAATCAACAGCGATAGTGCATTGGTCGCCGCCGGCGTCAAGGTTGACGTCAGTTACGATACCGATCATCTAGTTTTTACCTCTAACGCGTTTGGTAGTAACTCTTTGGTATCCGTCACAGCAGGTGGTGCCGATATCGCGGATCTGGGCTTGTCGGTCGCGGCCGGTACCGCAGGCAAAAATGTGGTAGGCCTGGTCAATGGCGTTGAAGCCTTTGGCTTGGGTGATGTATTGCTCCCAGCCTATGGTACTGATGCTTACGGCCTTAAACTGAGAATTCTCCCAGGCGCGACTACGGCGTCAGTAACTTTCGCTCGAGGGATTGGCGATAATCTTGATCGACTAGTGACAGACTTTCTCGGCTCTCAGGGCCCAGTTAGTACGCGCGAAAAGGGACTTGCAGAAGACATTGCAGACCTAGATGAAGATCAAGAAAAGCTGGACAGTCGAAGTGCGGCCTATCAAGCGCGGTTACAGGCTCAGTTTATCGCCATGGAAGCCATTGTCGACTCGCTAAACAGTACGCGAGATTACTTAAAGAGTGTATTGGATAATCTCCCATTCACGGCCAATAATAACTAAAGCAATGTAGCTTTGGGTCGATAACCTTAGTAGAAACATGCGCCTTTGCAGTTTCGGGTGAATTGAGGTTGATATGAATCTTCGTGCTAATGTGAATGCCTACACTAAAGTTCGCAATGAGACCGCTGTTGAAACAGCGAACAATCACCGTCTTATTGAACTCTTGTATGACGGTGCATTAGAGCGTATTGCTCAAGCAAAGGGCGCGCAGCAGCAGGGTAGAATTGATGTTCGCGGTATCAAAGTAAGTCACGCCATTAATATCCTTATGGGCTTACGCGACGCGTTGAACCCGGCACAAGGTGCTGAATTAGCTGGTAATCTTGACTCCCTCTATGACTATATTCAACGCCTTCTCTTAAGTGGGCACAAAGAGGGCAGCATTGAGAAGTTTGACGAGGCCAGCAAACTGCTAAACGAGCTGGCCTCGGCTTGGCGCGAAATAGGCTCCTCTGTTTCCTCATAGAAGTTTCTTTTTAATAAACAAACTTGGCATTATCTTCGCATTAAAAACTATTAGGCACCTAAGTGCTGAGGTTTTTTTGACACTTGAGGATAATCCAATGACTGTAGTCGCCACCCGTGCTGCCAAAATGATGGCAGCTGAACCAAACGAAATATCTCCCCACCGTGTGATTGCACTTTTACTCGATGGCGCATTAGAGCGCATTGGTCAAGCAAAAGTGTGTTTGGCGGAAAAAAATCAAAAAGACTTTGAAGTCCTGCTTGTAAAGACGGTTGGCATTTTGAACGGTTTAAGATCAAGCCTAGATTTTGAAAAAGGCGGTGAAATCGCAGCCAACCTAGATTCGATCTATGACTATGTGGCTGACAGACTGATTCAGCAGCACAATCCAGAAGCCTTGGCCGAGGCGGAACATTTACTTTCAGAGATTAAAATGGGCTGGGATGGCATTACCGACGAAGTTTACTAGCGCTAAATGCCTATCATACTACCGTTGTGCTAAATCCAGATTTTATCGGCGTTTCGGCCCAAACACGACGTATTATATCTCGCGTTTAGATGAATGCTTGTCGATAATTTATTTTAATGGGCTGGTTGCGCGCTATTTAAAGATTTTTCCTCGGCCGTTCTTTAGTTTAGATGGCCACTGTCGATAACCTGAGGTAGCTAACCTATCTCAGGAGTATCACATGGCGTTAATTCCCCACAGTCAATGGCGCTTAGTTCGTATGCGAAAAGCGTTAGAATCGGCTTTGTCTGAGCAGGATTGGGATAAGGTTCGTCAGTTCGACGTAAGCCTTATGCAGGCGTTGAATGAAGCCAGCGAAGACCCCGAGCGCGATGCAAAAACACTGCTGATGGAATTAAACGCCGTCGTACATCTCTATAAGGATTTGGTGCTAAGTTCCGAGTTACATCGCAGTGTAAATCATCTACATTGAACCAGTAAAATAGCGTTTAACGATCTACGCGTCGAATGGCTTGAGGGTTTTTCATGTTTAAAGCTAAAGGAACAGCGTTGTATCAGCGCCTTGGGCTTGAAAGTCAAGTTCAGGGGGCGAGCCCACACCAACTTATTGCGCTTTTATACAATAGCGCAACTGCACAACTCGAACAGGCAATATTCGCTGATAGTCAAGGTAAGGACGAGCTGAGGCGCAAACACGTGGCCAAGTGTCTAGGTGTTATCGGTGGGTTATCAGAGTCGTTAAATTTTGATGTGGCATCTGAGCTACCCTACAATTTGCATAACTTGTACCTTTACATGCAGGGCAAGTTGGTTCAAAACCAGCGTCAATTTTCAAAGTCCGAGTGCGAGGAGATCCTTGCGCTACTGGAAACCTTGAGCGATGGCTGGGCTGGTATTGCCAATAACCCAGGCTAATCTGGTTATATTAAATCCCTTCTTACAACAGTTTTTTGACTCGTGCGGGCTCTTAGAACAAGAATCACGTAATAGCGTCAATATCTAGACGAAAACATTCCATCTAAACACCTGCCAAGAATTTGACCACTGGCAAAGTTTTGACTATTACTTGTTGCACTAAGTTGTTTTTTTGACTTCCGACACAGAAGTTAATGCCAACAGTGATAGGGGCCTCCAAATTGAGGCGATGTTCGTCTCCGGATTGCAGTAATCCTTAGGTGTAAATTAGGAAATCCACATGTTGTTAGAACCCATTAAAATTCTAGTAGTAGATGATAATGCCGAGCGTCGCCGCGACCTCAAAGTGATCTTAGATTTCATGGGTGAATCGGCCCTTACCGTCGACACCAGCCATTGGGAGGAGGAGGCAGACCTCGCTGACAGCGCACATCGATACAGTGCTGTTTTTTTGGGCGAGAATAAAGACCACCCCGCGCTCATTTCTCGCTTACAGCGAGTCCACGATTGGGATCAGGGTTTACCGGTTATTCTCGTTGGTCAAGAGTCGGCGCTACCTGTCGACACCAACCCCTATTTAAAGCATAAGATCATCGGTGTGATGCCGGATCAACCCACCTACAATCAACTGCTGGATTTATTACATCGGGCTCAGCGCTTTCACAGGATGCTCAGCAGGCATGCCAAGTCGGGGGCTAAGCGCGTTCCTCATTTGTTTAGGAGTTTGGTTGGTTCTGCACCCGCCGTTGAAAAAATGCGCGACATGATGGCACAAGTGGCGGATAAAGATGTCACGGTGTTAATCACTGGTGAATCCGGCACCGGTAAAGAAGTGGTAGCGAGAAACCTACACTACAACTCGACCCGCCGGGACAAGCCTTTCGTGCCAGTAAATTGTGGCGCCATTCCCGCCGAGCTGTTGGAAAGTGAGCTATTTGGTCATGAAAAAGGCGCATTTACGGGGGCCATTAGTTCTCGTGCCGGGCGCTTTGAAATGGCCGAGGGCGGCACTTTATTTCTAGATGAAATTGGCGATATGCCGTTGAACATGCAAGTGAAAATACTTCGGGTTTTACAAGAGCGCTGCTTTGAACGCGTTGGCAGCAATAAAACCCAACCGACCAATGTTCGAATTATAGCCGCGACCCACCGCAATTTAGATGACATGATCCTCGAGAATCGATTCCGCGAAGACTTATTTTACCGGTTGAACGTATTTCCCATCGAGGTTCCGGCCTTAAGGGAGCGGGCCGAGGATATTCCTGTTCTGATTACCGAATTGGTCTCTAAAATGGAGGCTGAAGGGCGGGGCAGTGCGCGCTTTAATTCCTCGGCAATTTTATCACTGTCGCGGCACGAGTGGTCTGGGAATGTGAGAGAACTGGCAAACTTGGTTGAACGAATGGCCATTATGATGCCCGGTAAAGTCGTGGGTGCGCAGGACTTACCGAGTAAATACCAGCATGTGGATGAAGTCGAACAAGAAGAGTTTTATTTACTGGAAGAAGATAGCCACAACACGGTGATTAAGGTAGGTGAGAACCCGTTATTGCCGGATGCTGGTATTGATTTGAAAGAATACTTGACGTCCTTAGAGTGCAGCCTTATTCAGCAAGCCCTAGATGACACCGGCGGTGTTGTGGCGCGGGCGGCCGACAGATTAACGATTCGTCGTACCACCCTCGTAGAGAAAATGCGTAAGTACGGCTTAAGTCGCTAACGCCTTCTATCGTCTCGATCTTAAGGGCCTTTTGGCCCTTTTTTTATTTCCTGAGTTAACAGAGTAATTTGGCACTTCCTTTGCAACAGTCTTATTTGAGCGCAGCAATGCGATTTTTTTGACACCTTGTTGGAATAAGCCATGGGGCAATTAGCCGTAAACTCGATACAACGAGAAGACTTCGAAAAACCAGATGGCTTAAAGTCTGCTTTTGAGCTCTTTAACGAGATGTCGGCCCAGTTGGCGAACTCTTATGATGCGTTGCAATCAAGAGTTCTAGAGCTTAACCAAGAGCTATCAACGGTGTCGGCCCAGCGTTTACAGGAACTCGCACAAAAAGAAAAATTGGCCAATAGGCTAGAAACCTTACTCAACGTCTTACCCGGCGGCGTTATCGTGCTCGATGCCTTCGGCAAAATTACCGAGGCGAATCCCGCGAGTCGTGACATGTTATCCGAGCCACTGGTCGGCTGTTTATGGCGTCAAATTATCGAGCGAAATTTCTCGCCGAAGGCCGACGATGGGCATGAAGTCTCCACGTTAGATGGTCGTCGTTACTCCATAGCAACGCGCTCCCTAGATGGCGACGGTCAAATCATTCTGTTAACTGATCAAACTCAAACTCGGCATTTGCAAGAGCAGTTGAGTCGACACGAACGTTTGTCGTCACTCGGCAAAATGGTTGCAGCACTGGCCCACCAAATCCGTACGCCGCTGTCTGCCGCCTTGCTCTACTCCAGCCACTTGACCGAGTTAGATGGCGATGTCGAGCGCTCACAAATCTGCGCTGAGAAAATCAGAGGTAGGCTTTTACACATGGAGCAGCAAGTTAAAGACATGCTGTTTTTTGTTAAAGGCGAACTACCACTACCGGATATTATCAACCTGCAAAAACTCAAAGATACGCTGGAAGAGGCCGTTGAGGCCGCGCTTAAACAGCGCAATGTTACCTGCCAGTGGATCGTAAAAAGCCCTGATTTCAACATTAAGATTAACCTTGAGGCGATCAGTGGTGCAGTCCAGAATTTGGTCGATAACGCGCTTCAAGCTGACAGCGAAGCCAAGCCAATAGCCATTACCTTAGAGCCGTTTCTAAACGATGCCTTGGCTATTAGCGTGTTGGATCAAGGGCCAGGCCTGCCCGAAGAGATTGCCGATTCAGTGTGCGATATTTTTGTCACAAATAAGGCACAGGGTACCGGCCTCGGGTTAGCTGTGGTGCAGCAAGTGGCCAAGGCACACAGCGGAAAGTTTACTATTCGATCGATTAAGGGTAAGGGCACGCGCGCAAGTTTAATTTTGCCGGTGCTGTACGCCCAATCGCAAACATCATCAATGTCAGAGGTGAAAGCATGACAGCGCAAGCCGTTAATGAGCGCCCCGCAAAACTGAGTGCGGAAACCGTTTTGATTGTCGAAGACGACGCTAGTTTGCGCGAAGCAATGGAGGACACCCTGTCTTTTGCCGGTATTAGCACGGCGTCAGTATCTTGCGCTGAAGCGGCAATTAGCTATCTTTCTGATGGCAATGAGGTCGCCATGATCGTCTCTGACATCAATATGGGCAAGCTTTCAGGACACGACCTTTTGCGTCATGTGCGTCAATACCACCCTCAGGTACCAGTGCTGTTAGTGACTGCCTATGGCAGTATTGTCGATTCAGTTGAAGCCATGCGCGAGGGTGCCGTAGATTATTTGGTGAAGCCGTTTGAGTCCCAAGATTTAGTACAGTTAGTTCATAAGCATGCAATCAATCAAGGCCAAGTGTATGACGCACCGGTGGCGGAGTCGGCGCAAAGCAAGCAGTTGCTACAGTTGGCCGATAGGGTGGCACATTCCGACTCTACGGTTTTGATTCTCGGAGAGTCTGGCACAGGGAAGGAAGTGTTAGCTCGTTATATCCACGCAAGATCGGCCCGAAAGGATCAACCTTTTGTCGCGATTAATTGTGCTGCTATACCCGAAAACATGCTGGAAGCTGTGCTGTTTGGGCATGAAAAGGGGGCTTATACCGGTGCCCATGCGAGCGCACCTGGAAAATTTGAGCAGGCCAATGGAGGCACGCTATTACTCGATGAAATATCAGAAATGGCACTCGGTTTACAAGCTAAACTGCTTCGGGTCTTGCAGGAGCGAGAGGTGGAGCGCTTAGGTGGTCGAAAGTTGATCAAACTGGATGTGCGCGTAATGGCGACCTCAAACAGAGGTATGCGCGAAGAGGTGTTAAATGGCCGTTTCCGTGAGGACCTCTACTATCGGTTGAGCGTCTTGCCTATGCAGTGGCAACCCCTTAGAGCGAGGAAGGACGATATCCGCCCCTTGGCGGAGAGCTTAATGCGCCGCCATGCTCAAAAACAGGGCCGTAAAGGTATCGTATTGAGCCCGGCTGCCATCCAAACGTTGGAAGACTATGCCTGGCCCGGCAATGTCCGCGAGCTGGATAATGTCATGCAGCGGGCATTGATACTCCAGTCAGGCACGCGCATTGAGCCATTGGATTTAGGCTTGGAGTTCGGCTTAGGTCAGCCCATAGCAGATCAGCCCGTGTGCTTAGCAAATGACCGCGAAACTCCACGACTGCAGGACACACCCGAGCCAAACGTTTCCGATGGCCTGTTGGGCGACGATTTGAAAAAGAGAGAGTTTGAGGTGATCGTTGAGACCTTGCGCAAGGTACATGGTAGCCGCAAGGACACCGCAGCTCGTCTAGGCATTAGTGCTCGAACCCTGCGTTATAAGGTGGCTCGATTAAAGGATGATGGCTTTGATGTGGACGGCGCTTGGAAGATGGCCCATTGATTAAATTTAGTGAAATAAACAGTTGACCGCAGCGCTAGCCCGTTATATTTTCCGCGACAGGCTAGGGTGACCCAGATGCGGATGTAGCCGGTATCGAATCTACCTTCAGCTTATAACTAAAGCAGATTGTTTATCTGAATTTTCTGCTTTTTGATAACCAGATTTTTTGCTTAGGTGGGGTAGGTTATGTCTGGTATGGAATTAAGTGTTGGCTTCGACGACAGTGACGATGTGTACGCGATGGATAATAGCGTGGATGACGTAGATACACGCGTAGCGGCAAATGCAACTGACCCTAGGCGTCGATTAGAAGAGCGTCTCGAGGAAATGCGATTAAAGCGCGAACTGCGCGAACTGGATTTAGACTTTAGAATCTGAATCAATCCCTGAAAAAAGCGGCTTAAGCCGCTTTTTTTTTCGTCCTCAAAAAAATCTTTTCCTAATCCGTATGGCAAAAGTGTGCCGCCGGCAATTCTTGGCCTGCTTTGTGCATTTACTGTTAAAAGTGCAACACATTTGGCTGAAAAGTCAAAAAGCCGACGGAGACAATCATGGTGGAAAGAATGGATATCAACCGCTTGTTGGTGGAAATGCGAGCCATAAAGCAGCAGGCCATGCCACCGCAAGTGAAAGATGTGAAGGCATTGGCTGGTCAAATTCAGCCTGGCACCGTGATTGGTGCGACGGAACCGCCATCGAGCGGATTCGGCGAGCTTTTTACTAAGGCCGTTGACAGTGTCAATAACACCCAACAAGAGTCTACGGCCTTGGCCAAGGCCTATGAAATCGGCGAGCAAGGTGTGGACATTACCGATGTCATGATTGCGTCGCAAAAGGCGAGTGTGTCTTTTCAGGCGATGTTGCAAGTGCGGAACAAGCTGGTAGATGCCTACCGCGACGTTATGAACATGCCTATTTAATTTTTGCGGAGCTAAAGCAATATGGCAACGGCAGCGGCTGATTTAGACGATGACCTGTCCAGCGGTGGAAAGCCTGGCAACGATTTAGTTGAGGGCTTTAATAATTTAAACCTGATTCGCCAAGCAGGCTTAATGGTCGGCTTGGCTGCCAGTGTTGCCATTGGCTTTGCCGTTGTACTTTGGACGCAAGGCGAAGACTATCGTCCTCTCTATGGGAGTTTAGATCGATTAGATAGCAGTGAAGTAACGCAAATTCTCGAGCAAAACGATATCGGTTTTAAGGTGGATGGCAGTACTGGCGCGCTTCTCGTCGACGCCGACAAAATTCACACTGCGCGCTTAAAATTGGCCGAGGCGGGCATCCCCGGCGATAAATCCATAGGCTTCGAACTACTCGATAAAGAGCAGCCTCTGGGCACTAGCCAATTCATGGAAGGCACACGCTACCATCGGAGCCTTGAAGGCGAGTTGGCACGCACCATTACCAGTATTAATGCCGTACGTAGTGCGCGCGTTCATTTGGCGATACCGAAAGCTTCCGTTTTCGTGCGCGATGCGAGAAAGCCGACGGCGTCGATTTTCGTCGAACTCTACCCCGGCCGGCAGGTAAAACCTGAGCACGTTAAAGCCATGGCAAATTTAGTGGCGTCCAGCATCCCCGAGCTGAAACTCGAAGACGTCACCATTGTCGATCAACGTGGCAATTTGCTCAGTGCCGGCGAAGAAAACCTCGAGCTGGTGATGGCGGGTAAACAACGCACTTACACGCGCCAAATTGAAGGCGATATTGTCGCTCGCATCAATTCAATTTTGGAGCCGATTATTGGCGCTGGCCGCTATAGAGCGGAAGTTTCTGCCGAAGTGGATTTCACCCAAGTAGAGCAGGCAGATGAAATTTTTAACCCAGACCTGCCAGCAGTCAGAAGTGAGCAGACGGTCGATGAATCTCAAATCGGCAACTCTACGGCTGCAGGTATCCCCGGCGCACTCACCAATCAGCCCCCAAACGACGGTGCCGCACCACAAGTAGCTGGTGCCGGTGAAGCAGGTGGCGCCAATCAATCGCGCCGCGATAGCAAGCAGGCGACACGAAACTTTGAGCTAGATAGAACTGTTAGTTATACAAAGCATCAGTTAGGAAAGATAAAACGCTTAACTGTGGCGGTGGTTGTCGACGATAAGGTGGTTTTGTCCGCCGATGGTGAGCAGCGGCAACTCTGGACCGAAAATGAATTAGAGCGACTATCCATTTTGGTGCGCGATGCGGTTGGCTTTTCGGCAGCAAGGGGGGATAGTGTTAACGTGCTTAACTCTCGTTTCATGGGCATTGAAGAAACGGTTATCGAGGAGTTGGAGATTTGGCAGCAACCTTGGTTTTTGAATCTTGCTAAGCAAGCTGCCGGTCTGATTATTGTTTTAGTGTTGATCATCGGTTTATTGAGACCTGTATTAAAAACCTTGGCGGTTGCGGGTCAGCGGGCGAAGGAACTGGAAAACGCCAAAGAAATGGCGGCGCTCGAAGATGCGGGCTTAAGCGGCTTCGAAAATCTATCCGATGAAACCGTCACGCTGACTGGCGGTGACGGTTTAGCGCTGCCTAGTCCGGAAGAGAGTTATGAACAGCAAATTAATATGATCAAAGGGTTGGTAGCCGAAGATCCTGGTCGTGTAGCTCAGGTCATAAAACGCTGGGTAAATGAAGAATGAGTGATCCGAAAGCGCCGCAGAAAACGGCAGATGAAAAGCCACAACTAAAACTGTCTAAAGTAGATCAAGCGGCGATTTTGCTGATGTCTATGGGAGAAGCAGATGCGGCGCAAGTGTTAAAACATATGGGGCCAAAGGAAGTACAGAAGGTGGGTACTTCCATGTCCCATCTCAACAATGTGCAACAGTTTGAAGTAGAAGCTGTTATCTCCAACTTTCTTGAAGAGGTTAGAACCCTGACCGGATTGGGTATGGGTGCTGACGGCTACATTCGAAACATGTTGGTGAGTGCATTGGGTGAAGATAAGGCCAACGGCCTTATCGATCGTATTTTATTGGGCGGTAATACCACGGGTTTAGATACCTTAAAATGGATGGAGTCTCGCTCTGTTGCCGACATTATTCGCAATGAACATCCACAAATTCAAGCGATTGTACTGGCCTATCTCGATAGTGATCAGGCCGCCGAAATTATGGGTTACTTTCCCGACAAAGTGCGGCTCGATATTATGATGCGGGTGGCCTCACTCGATACGGTTCAGCCGAGCGCATTGCAAGAACTCAATGACATACTTGAGAAACAATTCTCGGGTAATGCTGGCTCGCAAACTAAAGCGATGGGCGGCGTGAAAGTGGCCGCAGAAATTATGAATAATCTCGAGAGTTCCATCGAAGCCGACCTTATGGACTCCATCAAAGAAGTGGATGAAGACCTCGGTACCCAAATCCAAGACCTTATGTTTGTATTCGATAACCTTAAGGATGTGGATGACAGGGGTATTCAAGCGCTCTTGCGTGAAGTGTCGTCCGAGATTCTTATTGTTGCATTGAAAGGTGCCGATGAGAGCTTACAGGAAAAAATCTTCAAAAATATGTCTAAGCGTGCGGCTGAATTACTACGCGATGATCTAGAGGCCAAAGGCCCTGTGCGTCTTACCGAAGTTGAAGGTGCGCAAAAAGAAATTCTTACTATCGCCAGGCGCATGGCTGATGCCGGTGAAATTATGTTGGGTGGCAGCGGCGAGCAAATGCTGTAACAGCCTGCTAGTTTGTGTATTCGGCCGACCGATAAGTGAGTAGTGAATGGCGTCTCCCGATAAAGCCTATATCAGCGCAGAAAATGCAACCCATGCGGTTACTTGGATGCCACCGCAGGTAGGTCAACAGGCCAATAAAGTACCGACTGCTGAAAAAGAAGCACGTGAAGCTGAGCGGCGTCAGGCTGAGCGGGCTAAAGAGCGGGTTGAAGATGTTGAACCGGCAAAACTGCCCACAGCCGAGGAAATCGCGGCTGTCTTTGATGCGGCAAGAAAAGAAGGTTTCGCCGAAGGGTTAGCTGCGGGCATGGCTCAGGGTTTCGAAAAGGGCCGTGAGGATGGCACTGAAAAATCTTACGCGGAGCACCATGCAGAAGCGGAACGGTTAAAGACACAGCTACAGAATATGATAGGTGACTTATCAGGCCCAACGGAGCAACAGCAGCAGCATATTTCAAACCAACTGACGCAAGTGATTAAGCGCCTAACCCGTAAACTCGTGTTGACAGAGCTGTCAACGCCGAGCCCGCATATTGAAAATTTGGTCGCTGCCTGTGTTGCTTTATTGCCTGCAACCCAAACGACTAGACGCGCCGTTATTCAATTACATCCTGATGACCTAGCCTATTTACGCGGCGAAGCTGAATTAGCGTCTATTTTAACGTCGTGTGAATGGCAATCCAATTCCGATGTATTGCAGGGTGGCTGTGTGGTGACGTCCCAAAGTAGTCTGCTAGACGCTAGCGTTGAGTCGCAATTGCAAGCGCTGTTTGAACATTTTGACGATGGTAGTTTTGCCAATGATGTTGCTGATGAACCCGAAGTAGACACCGGTTTAACAAAAACACATGGCGAACTCGACGACGTACAAAGGCCACCCGAGGATTCAGATGCCGACTTAACAGGGCCGCAGGGTTCGTCCGACGGGTTAACCGATGATCTTGCATCGCGGCCCGCTTCAACGCTTGCACCGGATAACACTGATTCAACCGAACCAGCGGGAAGTGTTGAGCCCTTAACACCCACCGATTTAACGACCAATGACGGCGAATCAAATGTGGAGTGAAATCGCGAGCAGCATCAATGCGCGAGTGCCAGGTAAGGGTGAGGCATTATTGCCGAGAGTTGAAGGGCGACTTACCCGTGTCGTCGGCATGACCCTTGAGGCTGAGGGAATAGATGTTTCCATTGGTCAAGCGTGCGACATTTTGACTAAGGCGGGTCCTGTTGCCGCTGAAGTCGTCGGTTTTAGCGATCAAAAAGTTTTTCTCATGCCGATGGCGCAGACCTCCAGTTTGCGTGTCGGCACACGTGTACGTCCCAGAGCACGAGTCGACGGTATTTTGGTCGGAAGTGGTTTGCTGGGACGCGTCATCGATGCATTGGGTCAGCCCTTAGACAGAAGAGGCCCACTAACGGACGTCGCAACGTCTGAATTAGGCCTGCAAAGTATTAATCCACTCGATCGACACCCGATTTCTGAGCCCTTAGATGTAGGCATTCGTGCTATCAACGGTTTATTGACGGTGGGCAAAGGTCAGCGTATCGGGCTATTTGCCGGTAGCGGTGTGGGTAAGAGTGTATTGATGGGGATGATGACGCGGTTTACCCAAGCGGATGTGGTCGTGGTTGGCTTAATTGGCGAGCGCGGGCGAGAGGTGAAAGAATTCGTCGATCATATTTTAGGCAAAGAAGGATTGGCGCGTGCAGTGGTGGTGGCCTCGCCTGCGGATGATGCGCCCTTGCAACGGCTCCGAGCATCACATTTGGCAACAGAGATTGCAGAGCACTTCCGCGATAAGGGTAAAAACGTGCTGCTGTTGATGGATTCTTTAACCCGATATGCGCAAGCGCAACGGGAAATAGCATTGGCCATCGGCGAACCACCGGCGACCCGCGGCTACCCGCCTTCGGTATTTGCCCGACTACCTCAACTGGTCGAGCGTGCCGGTAATGGGGTGGAAGGGGGTGGTTCTATTACCGCCTTTTATACCGTGTTGACCGAAGGTGACGATTTACAAGATCCCATTGCAGATTCAGCTCGGGCCATTCTCGATGGTCACATCGTCTTATCGAGGCGCTTAGCTGATGAAGGGTTATACCCTGCGATTGATGTGGAGGCTTCCATTAGCCGAGTCATGCCCAATGTGGTGAGCGAGCAGCATTTAAGAGCAGCTCAGCAGTTCAAGGGTATGATGTCCCAATACACGCAAAATAAAGACCTTATTAGTATTGGCGCTTATCAGCCAGGTTCGGACAAGGCGCTGGATCTGGCCATCGAGCGTTTGCCTTACTTAAAGGATTATGTCCGTCAGGCGCTCAACCAGCCGGTAGGTTTTCGAGATGCGGAGCAGGGCTTAAAGGCATTGTTACAACCTGCAACGCTCAAACCATCAATGGATAGAGTCGGTTCCCAACCTGAAGCACGCTCGCCATGAGTATGCGGCTAAAACGCGCCGAGCTTGTGATCAGACTTGCTCGCCGTAAGGAAGATCAAGCCTCAAGCTTGCTGCGCCAATGGCGCGAGCGAGTGGAAAATCAGCGGCAACAGTTGTCTGAGCTTGAGAGCTACCAAGGTAGTTTTCATAGTCGCCCTCTAGGTGCGCAGCCCATACAAAGTTTGATCACGGAAAGCGCTTTTTTGACACAATTATCTCAGGTGGTCGATGAACAGCGTCAACGCTTGGCCCAGATGGAACATCAATACCAGCTGTATGTGGGTCATTGGCAAACCTTACATAAGCGACGTCAGCTGCTGGATGAACATCGAGATAGGGTTGCGTTAGATGAAAATCAGCGTTTGGATAAGCAATGGGACAAGCTTTGCGATGAACTGAGCATGGCTGCCTTTTCAGCTAAAAAATAATTGTCTTATGACAGATAGCAAAAACCAACAGTTTTTTGACGCTCATTATATGACAATGGAATAATCAGCTATGCTTAGCCTTGAGTGCTGCCTTCGGTAGTCTCGCTCAGTGATATTGCCCGACATTGGAAGGATACAACTATGGGAATTCGCGCCACCTATATAGCAGACGACAGCCAACTCACCATTGCGATTGAGGGTCGATTTGATTTTTCTGCGCACCAGGAGTTTCGTTCTGCCTATGAAAACGCTGATCCAAGGCCCGTGCGCTACATTGTTGACATGAAAGATACCAACTACCTCGATAGTTCAGCGCTGGGGATGTTGTTGTTGCTACGCGATCACGCGGGTGGTGATGGCTCGGATATCACCATTGTGAACTGTAGCCAAGATGTCAAAAAAATTCTTACCATCTCAAATTTTGAGCAACTCTTTACAATCACGTAATCGCGTTTGCCGGGTGGATTGCGCATGGTAACCAGTGCAGCACTGACCATATTAATAGCCGATGACACCAAGACGGATAGACTTATTCTCGAACGTATCGTTAAGAATGAAGGGCACAATGTCGTTAGCGTGGAAAATGGTGTTGAGGCAGTTCGCGCTTTCGAAGACGTACATCCAGACATTGTTTTACTCGATGCTTTAATGCCTGAAATGGATGGTTTTGAGGCCGCAAAAGCGATTAAAGAATCGGCCGGTGATGACATGGTACCGGTGATCTTTTTGACGTCTTTAAATGACACTGAATCCTTAGTTAAGTGTCTCAGCGCCGGTGGCGACGATTTTCTATCGAAGCCCTATAACCGCGTTATCTTACAAGCCAAGATTAAAGCCTTTTCCCGTATGCGTGATATGCATTCGACCATGCGTATGCAACGCAACCAAATTCAATCTCATCACGACCACATGTTGCAAGAGCAGGCTGTGGCCAAGCAGGTGTTCGATAACATTGCCCACAGTGGCTGTTTACATGCATCCAATGTTAACTATTTTATGTCGCCGTTGGCGGTATTTAATGGTGATGTCTTAGTTGGCGCATTGAGGCCATCGGGCAGTATGATGATCTTATTAGGTGATTTTACCGGTCACGGCTTGCCGGCTGCCATCGGCGCTATGCCACTGGCTTCAACCTTCTACGGAATGGCACACAAAGGGTTTTCACTATCAGATATTTTGCGGGAGATTAATCAAAAGCTAAAAGATACCTTGCCCGTAGGTCTTTTTTGTTGCGCCACCATGGTCGAAATGAATTTTGCTCGAAACCAAATTAGAATTTGGAATGGCGGCTTACCTGATTGTTTTATCTACCGAAAGGCGAGTAAAAAAGTGGAAGTGGTTAAGTCGAACCATTTGCCACTGGGAGTAGTTGCAGGAAAAGCGTTTAAAGAAAATAGCTGCTTCATCGAATTAGATGAAGGCGATCGCGTATTTCTTTGGTCTGACGGGATTCATGAGGCACGCAACGGTAAAGGCGAGATGTTTGGTGAGCAGCGATTACTTAATGTGTTTCATCACGTATCAGATGGCGCAGGTATTTTTGAAGATATTCTTACCGCTGTTCATGATTTTGTCGGTTCTGTCGAACGCGATGACGATCTGTCGTTGGTTGAGCTTGTTATGCAATCGCCGTCAAACCTCGAGCAATTGCAAGAGCAGCATGGTAGTAGCGCGGCACGCGGTTTAACGGAATGGTCTTTAATCTTTGAAGTAAAGGCGGCAAGCTTTCGGTTTTTTGACCCATTGCCTTTATTGCTGGATATTTTGCACTCCGTGCCAGGATTAAGAAAACATGGTGGCAACCTCTATACAATTTTGGCTGAGCTCTATTCGAACGCCCTTGAGCACGGGGTGCTTAAATTGGATTCGGCCATGAAAAGATCCGCTGATGGCTTTCTAGAATATTATAATCTTCGCTCACAGCGCCTCGATCAAACCAAAGGCTCTGTGACCTTCGGCATCAGTCATAAATTGCAAACAGATGGCGGTCTATTAACGATATCGGTTAAGGATACAGGCGATGGTTTTGACTACAAGAATATCCACGCTAACGCTGGTAATCTGGGTTATTCAGGTCGAGGGATTCATTTAATTGGTGACCTTTCGCAAAAGGTGACTTATAAAGGCGTTGGCAATGAAGTGGAAGTCGAGTTTGCTTGGCATGAAGATCATTAGCGAGTTCGGGTGTCATTTGGGAATCATGATGGAATCAGTTACGTATGAAACAGTTAGACATTGAAGCGATCGAAACACTGAAAGACGTGATGGAAGATGAATTCAGCATTCTGTTAGATACTTTTTTTGAAGACTCCAAATTGCGCTTAGATGATCTGCAAAGCAACATTTTGTCTAACGATGCTGAAGCCCTACGGCGTACCGCCCATAGCTTTAAAGGCAGTGCGAGCAATCTAGGTGCGTTAGCTTTAGCTGATCTATGTATGCGGGCGGAGTCTCTAGGTGCGAAGAAAAGTCTTGAGGGCGCTGATAGCTTGGTAAGCCAAATTAAAGCTGAATATTTAGCAGTTGAAATATTACTTAAGTCCTACCTCTAAAATACGGTTTTTGCCCCATACGCCAGCCAGAGAGTTAGTTGGCAACAAATTTGCAATATCCCCTGCACTAGATCCATCGAGGCCACGGTTGAGGTCTTAACGTTTGGATGTGCATCAATAGTTGCCTGCA
This sequence comes from Simiduia litorea, assembly GCF_042853465.1. Lineage (GTDB taxonomy): Bacteria > Pseudomonadota > Gammaproteobacteria > Pseudomonadales > Cellvibrionaceae > Simiduia > Simiduia litorea. Next base: position 2,156,713 of record NZ_AP031497.1, read on the forward strand.
GTAGGCAAATTATTGCCGGCTAATAACCATGGGGTTGTATTTATGAGCGTAAACCAAGCAGCAATACAAGGGTTGAGTGCGCTGATGTCATTAGGTGCTAAATCAAAACCCCTACCGCGAGATGATGGTTTCAAATCGGCAATGGCTGATGCTCAGGTACAACACACTCGGTCAAAACCTCAACAAGCGCGGATGTCCGAGGACTTGAAACCCGCTCATCCACCGGCCGAGGTATCTGACCCAGTAAGGTCAGACGCTAACGAGCGTGAAGCGTCGCCAGTCGATGATCTGCCGGCATCTTCAGAGCCAGGGTCACAATCAGCGTCAAAGTCAGTAGAGGCCGACGGGCAGAGTTCGCGAGACGACAATCCGGTCGAGGACGAATCCACAGCCGATGTTAACCCTACGGAAATCCAAGATGGTTTGCAGCCCGATGATTTGGTGCCAACCAGCGCGCTCTTGGCTCCCCAATTTCATCCCCTAACAACCCCCAATCACGGAGGGGGAGATGAATTTAATTTGGCCGTTTCAATTCCTATGGATGGCAGCCCGCTTACTGTTCTTGGCGGTCAGAAAGGCGGGGCTTTGCTGGTTTCCGGCGCTACCCTAGACAAGGCAGGGATTAATGGCAACGGTCTAAGCGCGACGCTCGACGGCGCTGACTCACTAGGCATTACGCGCATGTCTTTATCATCTGCCCCTCACGCTGGGCAAGCGGCGCTTGCCACGCAAATACCAAACGTAAAAGAGACGATTTCAGGCTTGGTGCTCATGGGCGCTGAAGATACAGAATTAGATGTTGGACTTGGGCTAGACCGAGATAGCCAAGGCAAGACGCAGGTAATAACAGGCGTCAGCGATAAACTATTGCTAAGCCCAAGCCAAAAGGTACTTGCAGCCACCTTAATGCAAACAGATACCGGCATGCTAAAAGTTGATCCGTCGCCTGACCAAAAAGCGACTGCGCTCAAGGCATCCAGTGAAGCAATATCCAGTATCTCTAGCGCTTTTTCGACCAGCACCAATAGCTTAAACAGTCGCATCCAACCCATCACCGTACCGGTCAACCAGCCTCATTGGGCGCAGTCTGCTGGCGAGCGCGTTGTCTGGATGGTGTCGCAAAAGCTGCAATCAGCAGAAATTCAGTTGGATCCACCTGAGCTGGGCCCGCTGCAGGTCAAGGTTAGTGTTCAACACGATCAAGTGAGTATCACCTTCGTTAGCCACAGCGCCCACGTTCGCGATGCGTTAGATCAACACGCCCTACGATTAAGGGAAATGTTTGAAGGGCAGGGACTCGATCTAGTGGATGTCGATGTGTCAGATCAATCCTTCCAGCAGCGAGAGGAGCAGGGTGATAGCCAGCCCCACTCAGGCGAACTGCAGGATGATGTGGACTCCATTAACGAAACACAGATGATCACCACAAAGCTGTCTAGCCAGCTAGTCGATCATTTTGTCTAATCAGCGAACACCGAAGGTCGTGAGCTCCGTGCCGCCAAAAACTCGGCGCTATCGGTAACTCACTGTATCGGTGAACTACACTTCTTCTGCACAAATTACATTTTGTGTCATAGCACTAGTCTCCGGTTATATCCCAGGGTGAGCAAATACCTTGCTTGTTAGAGTCTACTCGCATATGGCACGTAGTTTGCTGGAACCCTCTATATGGGATTTTTAGTTGTCAAAACGACGGACTTTTGACATGGCAAAACCAAATGAAACACCGGAAGTAGAAGTTGCTGCGGAAACTGCTGGCGGCAAGAAAAAACTCATTATTCTGATTGTGCTAGGCATGGTCTTGGTGGGCATCTCTGTTGGTGGAACTTTATTCGCATTGAAAATGTTTGGTGGTGAAGAAGCCGCCGTTGCCCTAGAGGGGGGTGAGGACGGCGAAGCGGCTGCGCCTGTGGTGAAACTTCCTGCAGTCTATTTTCCTCTCAAGCCGGCCATTATCGTGAATTTCCAGTCGCGTGGTAGGCAGCGTTTTCTTCAGGCAGAGGTAACCTTAAAAATGCGCGAGCAAGATGTTGTTGCCGCCGTAGAATTGCATATGCCCATGATTAGAAACGCCTTGGTCATGTTGCTAGGTGGTCAGGTCTATGAGGACTTGCAAACACCAGAAGGGAAGGAGCTTTTACGTCAACAAGCGCTGGCTGAAATACAGCGCTTAATTGAAATTGAAATTGGTAAGCCCGGCGTTGAGCAAGTGCTGTTTACCAACTTCGTGATGCAGTAGGAGCTAAGGGTGCAAGATCTATTATCACAAGACGAAATTGATGCCTTACTTCATGGCGTCGATGATGGCGATATAGATACAGATTCCGATGAAGATCCGGGTTCGGTTAAATCCTATGACTTAACCAGTCAGGATCGTATTGTCCGCGGGCGTATGCCCACCTTGGAAATGATCAATGAACGCTTTGCGCGCTATATGCGTATTAGCATGTTTAATTTGTTACGCCGGACCGCTGATGTATCCTCCGGTGGCATACAAATTCAAAAGTTCGGTGAATACGTACATACCCTTTATGTACCAACCAGTTTGAATATGGTGAAATTTCGTCCCCTACGTGGTACTGCCTTACTGATACTCGACGCCAAACTTGTTTTCAAACTGGTAGACAATTTCTTTGGCGGTGATGGTCGCCACGCAAAGATTGAGGGTAGAGAGTTTACCCCGACAGAATTGCGCGTGGTACAGATTGTTTTGGAACAAGCCTTCATAGATTTACGCGAAGCTTGGAAGGCGGTGATGCCGATAGAGTTTGATTACATCAATTCAGAAGTTAACCCGTCTATGGCCAATATTGTTAGCCCAAGTGAAGTGGTGGTTGTAAGCACCTTTCATGTTGAGTTAGACGGTGGCGGCGGTGATTTTCATATTACCTTGCCTTACTCGATGATTGAACCCATACGCGAAGTGCTGGATGCGGGTTTACAAAGTGATTCAGATGATCAAGATGAGCGCTGGGTAAAGTCTTTGCGTGAAGACGTAATGAGCGCGAAGGTAAAATTGGAGTGCGATATTGCAAGAGGGCAAATTACCCTGCGAGATATCGTCAATCTAAAGCCTGGTGATGTTATACCGATTAATTTTCCGGACAAGCATATTATCACTGCCAATGGCGTTCCTGTGTTTCAAGCCAAATTTGGTCAGTCTCGGAAAAATCTAGCATTTTCTATTGATGAATTTATCGACCGGTCTAAACCCGGCTATTTGAGCGATATTGGTTTTGAATAATTATCGCTTCGGATTGAATACGAGTGGGAGTATGTGATGACTGATGACAACACACCAGATAATGGCGAAGAACCGGATCAGGATGCCATGGCCGACGAATGGGCCGCGGCCATGGCCGAACAAGGTGACGAGGAAGAAGAGGAGGAGTTGCCGAAAGCTGCCGCCAAAGCTATGGATTTGGACGAGTTTAGTGAGGCACCAAAAGCAAACCATGGCGGTCAAGATCTAGACACGATTTTAGATATTCCCGTCAGCATTTCCATGGAAGTGGGTAGCACGTCGATCACAATTCGAAACCTTTTACAGTTGAACCAGGGCTCTGTTATTGAGTTAGATCGACTCGCGGGTGAGCCTCTCGATGTATTGGTTAATGGCACGCTCATCGCCCATGGCGAGGTTGTGGTGGTTAACGAAAAATTTGGTATCCGTATGACAGATGTGGTGAGCCCGTCTGAGCGAATTAAACGGCTGAGGTAAGTAAAATTGAAAACAGAATTGCAGCCAATAACAGACAGCGCCAATTCACTGTTGGTGACTGCACCGGCGACCGCAATGAAAGCGCAAACGACAGCAGACATGGCGGTGCAACTGGTGCAGGTGTTAGGTTCTCTTGGTTTAGTGATAGGGTTGATTTTTTTAGTCGCTTATCTAGTTAAGCGCAACCAAGGATTTACGACATCCACCAGACAGCTCAAAATCATTGAGCGGTTGGCGCTGAGCAATAAAGATCAGTTGGTGTTAGTGAGTCTTCGGGGTAAGGATGTTTTACTTGGCGTCTCATCTGCAGGCGTTCACACCTTGCTCACACTCGATGAGGAAAATGCGCCAGCAACGACGAAGGGCGTCGAGTCAAAGACAGACCTAGAGCCATCGGAGAGAACAAAGAATCAACTGAAATCCGGTAATTTCGCCCATCATCTACAGCAAATACTGGCGACGCGGATGGCATCATGAGATTGAGCCTGCTCGTAAGTTCACTCGTATTGCTGTTATTGTCCTTCCCCGCTTTAGCGGCCGAAGATCAAAGTGCGATAGATACCTTTACTAATATGAAGGGTATTCCAGCGGTTACCATGACTAGCAATCCAGACGGTAGCCAAGATTACACGGTGACCATTCAAATACTGGCGATCATGACGTCGTTGACGTTGCTGCCGGCCATTCTCATGATGATGACGAGCTTCACCCGAATCATTATCGTGTTTTCAATTTTACGGCAAGCTTTAGGTCTACAGCAGGCGCCATCCAATCAAATACTCATTGGATTATCCTTGTTTTTGACGTTTTTTATTATGACGCCGGTGCTGGAGAAAGTGCACGACAGTGCCTTGGTGCCTTATATGAATGAGGCCATCACGTCGAAGGAGGCAGTTGGTTTAGCTGCGCAGCCTTTTCGAGATTTTATGTTAGCTCAGACCCGAGAGACCGATCTCGATCTGTTTCTTGATATTGGTCGTTATGGCGATGTAGCAACCGTTGCTGATGTTCCGCTGTCTGTGCTCATTCCCGCTTTCGTTACCAGCGAATTGAAAACAGCATTTCAGATAGGGTTTATGTTATTTATACCATTCTTGGTGATAGATCTGGTGGTGGCGAGTGTGTTGATGGCGATGGGTATGATGATGTTGTCACCCTTGATTATTTCTTTGCCCTTTAAAATCATGCTGTTTGTATTGGTTGATGGCTGGGCTATGGTGATCGGCACTCTCGCTGCAAGTTTTGGAGGCTGACGATGACCCCAGAAATTGTTATGGATCTGTTTGCCAATGCTTTCTATCTAGCCGTGTTAGTCATTTCCGTTATCGTTGGTCCGGCATTGGCCGTGGGGTTGTTGGTCAGCATGTTTCAAGCCGCAACCCAAATTAACGAACAAACCTTGAGCTTTTTACCGCGCCTGCTTGTGACCTTAGCAACCATCATGATCGCGGGTGGCTGGCTATTGATGAAGTTTATGGATTTGTTTGAGCGAACTTTTCAACAAATTCCGCTGCTCATCGGGTAAGTCGTGGAGTTTTCTGCGGATCTACTCGTGCAAGGTGCTTCGCAATACTTCCTGCCTTTGGCGCGCCTTTCGGCATTTATGCTTGCCGCCCCCATCTTTGGTTCGCGGCTTATTGCAACACGGGCGCGCCTATTGTTGGCGCTGCTAGTGACCTTATTACTTGTGCCCTCATTGCCCGAATTACCCAAGGTTGAAGGTTTTGGGCTTGCAACCCTGCTGCTTGTGGTTCAACAAACACTCATTGGTTTTGTTGCAGGCTTTTCCATGCAGGTAGCTTTTCAAGTGGTCGTGCTGGGTGGTCAGTTCATCGCCATGAAAATGGGTTTAGGATTTGCGTCAATGAATGACCCCTCCAATGGTGTAACCGTGACCATAGTGTCGCAATATTATCTCATGTTAGTGACCTTGCTTTTTGTGGTGGGCGATGGACATTTGTTATTGCTACGAATCTTAGCTGAAAGCTTTTACACTCTGCCGATTGGCTCGGGGTGGGTGCCAGCTGCACTATTGTGGGATCTTGTGGCGACAGGTACTTGGATGTTTGGTGCCGCGCTACTGCTAGCGCTGCCGGTTTTAACGTCACTCATGATCGTTAATATTTCCTTCGGTGTGATGGGGCGTTCCGCGCCGCAGATGAACATCTTCACCGTGGGTTTCCCCATTACCCTCATATTGGGGATGTTTTTAATTTGGTTTGGATTTACCACCTTTCTTGGTAACTATAACCAATTCATGCAAGAAGGTTTTGGCCTTTTGCGTCATCTGTTGAATGTGTCTTAAGGATGGTTTTCCATGGCAGATGATAAGGACAGTAGTCAGGAGAAAACCGAAGAGGCCACCCCGCGAAAACTTGAGAAGGCGCGCGAGGACGGCCAAGTCCCTCGATCTAAGGAACTCACAACTACAGTGTTGTTAGTAACGGGTACCTTAGCTTTGCTGGCCAGCGGCGAATTTTTAGTCAAAAAGCTCGTTAAAGTGTTTAATCATAATATGTTGCTAGAGCGGGCGACGATCTTCGATACTTCACAAATGTTAACCCATATCGGCGTCGCCATGTTTGATGCAATATTGGGTCTAGCGCCTTTGTTTTTAGCTTTAGCTATTGCAGCGTTTGTTGGTCCCATAGCACTTGGTGGTTGGTTGGTGAGCACTAAAGCGTTAATGCCTAAACTTAATCGAATGAGTTTACTCGAAGGGCTTAAGCGTATGTTCTCGATAAAGTCGATAGTCGAGCTACTGAAGGCAATCGCTAAAGTGGGTGTTATTTTGACCTTGGCAATTGTCTTATTGAAGGCATTGCGATCGGAACTCCTCGGTTTGGCCAGCGAGGCGATCATGCCCGCTATCGCGCATGCGGCTTGGCTTGCGATTATTGCTGCCATTATTCTTTCGGCGAGTACATTTTTAATTGCTGTTGTGGATGTACCTTTTCAGATTTGGGATCACGCAAAAAAATTACGTATGTCTATGCAAGACATCAAAGACGAATATAAAGACACCGAAGGGAAACCGGAAGTTAAAAGTCGGGTGCGGCAATTGCAGCGTGAAATGGCCAATGCTCGGATGATGTCTGCTGTGCCCGAAGCCGATGTCATTATTACTAACCCGACGCATTATTCCGTCGCCTTGAAGTATGACCCAGACACCATGGCAACACCGGTGTTAGTGGCTAAAGGCGTGGACTTCACTGCATTGAAAATCAGAGAGATTGCCAACGCGCATCATATCGAAGTGGTCGAATCGCCGCCTTTAGCCCGCTCGATTTACAACACCACGGAGGTTGATAGCGAGGTGCCCGCTGGGCTATTCGTTGCCGTCGCTCAGGTACTTGCCTATGTATTTCAAATTCGAAATTATCGTCGGGGCAAGGGCGCCAAGCCGAAGAAGCCATCGGGTATCCAAATCCCACCCAACCTAAGGTACGATTAGCACCAAATGATAAATGGACGTTTAGGCTGCTATGAATAAAAAACACATGCTTACTGTTTTACTATCGGGTCTTGGGTTGTCGATGGGGTATCTTTTTCTTTGGCCCGTGACAATCAGCCCACAGTCTTGGCAGGCACCCTTAAATGTTGGTTTTACCGGTGAATTCACCCCAAATAATAAGCTTGCTGAGGCTGATTTTTTGGACTTGGAGGATTACTCGGGCCCTGAAGCCCTCGTTGCTACGGCTGAAGCAGGCCTATATGTGAGTACCCATGAAGGCTGGATACTGCATGCGGCAACCCCGGATGCGGCGCTGAAACCACTGATTTCAACCGCAGGCCGCCCGTTGGGCTTGGCTTTAGACAAGGCAGGAAACTTGTATATTGCCGATGCCTATAGGGGTTTACTGCGTTTTCATCCTGAAACCGGTTTGGAAGTTATCGCGGATGAGTTTGATGGGCAAAAACTGCGCTATGTGAATGATGTGGCTGTGTCGGCTCATGGTCGCATTTACTTCACAGACTCATCGGCAAAGTTTGGCGCGCAAGAAAATGGTGGGACTTATCCGGCGAGTTTGTTAGATATCATGGAGCACGGTGGGCACGGCCGCTTATTTAGTTTTGATGTGCATAATCAAACGCTAGAAGAGGTGGCCCATGGTTTTAATTTTGCCAACGGTGTTGCGGTAATCGACGGCACGCATGAAGGCGCGGAAACGGTATTCGTCAATGAAACCGGAAATTATCGCGTGCTGGCCTTTGAGTTGAGCGATGGCGTTGTGCAATCGCAAAGAACGATTTTAGATAACCTACCGGGCTTTCCCGACAATTTGAGTGTGGCTGCAAATGGGAGTTTGTGGCTGGGGCTTGTGTCACCCCGTAGTGAATTGCTCGATAAGTTATCCGCATCGCCAAAGCTTAGAAAGTTAGTTCAGCGACTACCTGCGGGTATTCGCCCGCAGGCAACTCACTACGGCATGATAATCAACATTTCGCCAGAGGGTGAGATTATCGCTCAACTGCAAGATCCCAGTGGTGCTATCTACACCACGACGGGCGCAACGCTCTGGCATGAGCATTTATACGTGAGTAGGTTACATGGCAAACAACTCGCCCGCCTGCCGCTAGGTAAACTGTAAATTTCAAACAATCAGTTTATTTTATAAAAATGGTGCTCGATATGTGATTTAGGTACGTTTTTTGCGATACCCCTTTTAATTACAGGGGAGTGTCAAAAAAGCGTTATGGCCTTACCAGGATTCAGTAGTTTAGCGGGCTTTGATGGTCGCGCAGCGTTTAGTAATGCGTCTCGCGTCGGACGCGGCAACTTAGGCATTCCATTATTGCTACTGATGCTTCTCGGCATGATGATTTTGCCTGTGCCAGCCTTTCTGCTGGATGTTTTTTTCTCGTTTAACATTGCGCTGTCCATTGTCGTTCTATTGGTCGGTGTCTACGCGCTTCGGCCACTCGATTTTGCTGTATTTCCCACCATTTTGTTGTTAGCCACCTTGTTGCGATTGGCGCTAAATGTTGCCTCAACACGTGTGGTATTACTCTATGGTCACGAAGGGGGGGATGCCGCAGGCAAGGTTATTGAGGCCTTTGGTGAGGTAGTCATCGGCGGTAACTACGCTGTCGGTCTGGTGGTTTTCCTCATATTGATGATTATTAACTTCGTCGTTGTCACTAAAGGTGCTGGCCGAATTTCCGAGGTCAGTGCCCGTTTTACGCTGGATGCAATGCCCGGCAAGCAAATGGCTATCGACGCCGATTTAAATGCGGGGCTCATCAATCAAGAAGAGGCAAAACTACGTCGCTCTGAAGTGGCCAGCGAAGCGGATTTTTACGGCGCAATGGACGGTGCCAGTAAATTTGTTCGCGGCGATGCAGTGGCCGGTATTTTAATTCTCCTTATCAATGTGATTGGCGGCTTGATTGTAGGCATGGCCCAGCATCAACTTGAGTTCCAGGATGCGCTGCAAAAATACATTCTATTGACCATTGGCGACGGCCTAGTAGCACAAATTCCGTCCCTATTGCTGTCCACCTCAGCGGCCATCTTGGTTACCCGGGTCAATACGTCTGAGGATATGAGTAATCAAATCTTCCGTCAGATGTTCGACTCTCCAAAGGCCTTGGCCGTTTCCGCTGGTGTGTTGTTAATTATGGGTTCCATTCCCGGCATGCCACATGTTGCATTCTTGGGTTTGGGGTTTGCCTGTGCCGGTTTGGCCTGGTTCATTCATAAACGCAAATCTCAAGGTGAACTGGTAGAGGAGGGGCCTAGTGTAACCAAGCGTCGGCCGGCCGATAAGCCCAGCACTGCCGGTGCCGCAGAGTTACGCGACCCACAAGCGCCGGCACTTGAACACAAAGCGGAGCCTATCGAGGTAACCTGGGACGATGTTAAGCCGGTGGATGTTATCGGCTTAGAAGTTGGTTACCGCTTAATTCCAATGGTCGATAAAGGTCAGGGCGGTGAGCTACTGGGCCGGATAAGAGGCGTGCGCAAAAAAATGTCGCAGGAGGTGGGGTTTTTAGTACCCACCGTGCATATTCGCGACAACTTAGATCTGTTGCCTGGCCAGTATCGCGTCACCTTAATGGGCGTTGCCATTGCCGAGGAGGAGGTGCACCCGGACCGCGATTTGGCCATTAATCCAGGTCAAGTATTTGGCGAACTCGAAGGTATAGCCGCGAAAGATCCAGCCTTTGGTTTGCCGGCGGTGTGGATAAAGCGCACCGAGCGGGATCACGCTCAAACCATGGGTTATACCGTTGTCGATGCCTCGACTGTTGTCGCGACTCACCTTAACCAAATTCTAAGCCAGCATATTAACGAACTCTTAGGTTTGGAAGACGTTCAGCAGCTGGTGGATATGCTGGCAAAAACCTCACCGAAATTAGCAGAGCACCTGGTGCCTGAAAGTGTCAGTTTGAAAACCTTGCTTAAGGTGTTGCAGCTGTTGCTGGTGGAAAATGTGTCCATTAAAGACATGCGAAGTATTGCAGAAGCCGTCGCTGCCAACAGTGAAAAGAGTCAAGATCCCGTCACCTTGTTGGTATCGGTGCGCAGTGCCTTAAGCCGTCAAATCGTTCAGTCGTTGGTGGGGAATGAGCCAGATCTACCGGTTATTACCCTAGAGCCTGCTTTGGAACAGATATTGCTGAAGACTTACCAGCAGAGTCAAAAAGGTGGCGATGGCGCACCGGTGATTGAACCTGGGTTAGCGGAGAAGTTACGGGTGTCGGTGCAGAAAGCCGCACAGAAACAAGAAGCCAGTGGCGGTCCAGTGATCTTATTGGTTGCCACCCAACTCAGATTTCAACTATCGCGCTTCATTCGAGCCTTTGTGCCAGAGGTCGCGGTACTCGCGTACAACGAGATTCCACAAACTAAGCAAATAACGATTGTCGCAAGTGTTGGAGCTTAGTCACGTAAAGCCAGGAGAATTCTATGGCCGTTAAAAAGATCATCGCAGCAAATATGCGCCGCGCTCTCGAGATTGCACGGGAGCAATTAGGTGATGACGCCATTATTTTATCGACCCGACGGCATCCAGACGGTATTGAAATGCACGCCACGGTGGAGGCTGCATCGCGCTTTCCCGAGGAGCAGCAGGCGTTTGCTGAGCAAAGCAATGAGAGCCCTAGCGCAGGCCTACCGCTAGGGAGCGATAATGCATGGCAACATCAACAGTTAGTATCTGAAGCGGTTTCACAGCAAGCCAAACCTGGGTTGACCGGCCAGGCACGACCTTTTGGCGGTAAAACAGGCTCTCAATTGGCGGACGAAATTGAGCTGGCGCGGCAGAAGATGTTGGCGGCAAAACGAAAAGAACAGGGCGCAGAAGAGACCAAGACCGTCATTGCCGACAGGGGCGATATATGGGCATCGCAACTCGCTCAAAAGAGCGCCACTGCGTACAAAGATACAGCACCGAAAGACCAACCACGTAAGCCTGCTATCGAAGAAACCTTTTCACAGCAAGCGGAAATGTCTCGCTTGCATCAGGAACTCAGTGAAATGCGCGCCATGCTCCAGGCAAGGTTGCAGGAACCGCATTTGCAGAGGTCGCCGCTCAACTCTGAGTTGGCCTCCAAATTCCACAGCTTGGGATTACCCGAATTTCAAGCGGAGCGCCTAATCGCGTCGGTAAATACAGAGCTACCTGTGGCGAAGGCTTGGCCAGAGGCATTGGCATTACTGTCTCAACGAATTCCTACGGCGGGTAGAGATGTCATTGAAAGTGGCGGGGTATTTGCGTTTATTGGGCCTACAGGCGTTGGCAAAACTACCACCTTGGCAAAACTTGCCGTTCGCTTTGTCGTCAAGCACGGCGCCGAGGGGCTTGCCATTGTCACAACCGATAATTACCGGCTTGCGGCCCATGAACAACTCAATGCCTTAGGGCAAATTCTCTCGGTGCCGGTCAAGGTGGTATCAGAGGGTGAGTCACTGCAGCAGGTTCTGGTCAACTTGAGTCATAAAAAGCTTGTGTTAATAGACACGGCGGGTTTGCGTCATGGCGACCCAAAACTGAAAGCTCAGCTCGAGCAATTGCGCAGTGCAGGCAAAGTCAACAGCCTGCTAGTGATGGCGGCTAACAGTCAATTACAAATGTTAAAAGCTAGCTATCATGCCTACGGCGCCGCGCACCCGTCGGCAGTAATCTTAACCAAACTTGATGAAACCCCCTCGCTTGGCGAGGCTATTGGACTTTTATTGCAACATCGCCTGCCACTGGCCTACACCACGGATGGGCAGGAAATTCCTGCCGATATTCAAATAGCGAAGGGCCACCAGGTGGTCGCCAAAGCTGCCCAGTTTGTTGTGCAGGGCCAAAAGGAGGATAAATTGACGGCGTCAGCCGAATCAAGTCGGCAGGTTTAAACCGAACAACTATAATCAAAGCAGGACTCATTTGTGGGAGTAGTCATGGGGCACCATCCAGTTCAAGTCATAGCGGTAACCGGCGGTAAGGGTGGCGTAGGGAAGAGCAACATCTCGGTCAATATGAGTATCGCGCTTGCCCAGTTAGGTCGTCGCGTCATGTTGTTAGACGCTGACTTAGGACTCGCCAATGTCGATGTTCTATTGGGAATTCGTGCAAACAAGACCTTAGCAGACGTACTTTCCGGCGAGTGCTCTTTGCGAGAGGTGCTGATCAATGGCCCTGGCGGGGTTAGGATCGTGCCAGCCTCGTCCGGGGTTCAACAAATGGCTTCTCTCAGTAAGCAGCAGCATGGCGCCCTCATTCGTGCTTTTAGTGATATTTCAGACCAATTGGATGTATTGGTAATAGACACAGCGGCCGGTATTAGCGATACAGTGGTGAGCTTTGTTCGTGCAGCCAATGAAGCTTTGGTGGTTGTCTGCGATGAACCTTCGTCCGTTACCGATGCCTACGCGCTCATCAAGCTGCTACACAGAGATGCGGGGATGCAGCGTTTTCGCGTAGTGGCGAATATGACCCGCTCAGCCAATGAAGGCCAGTTACTGGTTAAGCGCTTACAGCAAGTATGTGATAAGTTTCTGGATGTAGCCCTGCAATTTGAAGGCTCAGTTCCCTTTGACGAAAATGTACGTAAGGCGGTACAGCACCAGAAGGCGCTGGTGGAATATTCACCGCAATCGAAAGCGTCAATTGCGATCAAATCTCTTGCAAAACGAGTGTCAGAATGGCCGCTACCGAAAGCTGCATCGGGTAATTTAGAGTTTTTCGTCGAGCGTTTGCTAGAAACGTCGGATGCGGGCGTTTGACCGATGGCAGCAGTTGAGGGGTTAGCCATGTACGATCAGGCAAGTCGCGACGCCAGTGATCCTATCCGAATCGAAGACTATGCGTCATTGGTAAAGCGTATCGCCTACCATCTGATGTTAAAAATGCCCGCCAGTGTACAAGTTGACGATCTTATTCAGGCCGGCATGATTGGTTTAATAGAAGCAGCCCAGAAATTTGACCCATCAAAAGGCGCGAGCTTTGAGACTTATGCGGGTATTCGTATTCGCGGTTCGATCATGGATGAAACCCGAAAAGGTGACTGGGTTCCACGTTCCGTTCATCGAAATGCGCGACGTGTCGCAGAGACGGTGCGCTATGTAGAGGCTCGGTTGGGGCGCACGGCGAGTGAAAAAGAGATAGCGGACGAACTAACAGTCAGTCTCGATGAATACCGAAATATCCTCCAAGACACCTCGAGCAGCAAGCTTTTCAGCTATGAAGAGTCGGCTGGTGATGATGACTCAATACTGGACGAGAAGCCCACATCCATTGGACTGGAGCCTCCCACAGACGCATTTGAGCGACAAGCACTAAAGCAATCGCTCGCGCAGGCGATAACCCAACTACCTGAAAGGGAACAATTGGTACTTTCTTTGTACTATGACGAGGAATTAAATCTCAAGGAAATAGGTCAAATCTTGGGTGTGAGCGAATCGCGGGTTTCTCAAATACACTCTCAGGCGGCCGCGCGGCTCAAAGCCAAGCTTTCCGGCTGGCATAGAGACGTCGATTAGACCAAACAGCAATAAAATGAACGATTTAATGACTAAAACTGGCTAGTAGTCATCCAGCTACTAGACTGAAAGTTGAATGGGGTCCAGCAGGTACGACGGAGGTTGCTTTGGACAAAAACATGAAAATTCTTATCGTTGATGACTTTTCAACAATGAGACGCATCATCAAAAACCTTTTACGTGATTTAGGCTTTAGCAACACGCAAGAGGCCGACGATGGTGCAACGGCACTTCCCATGTTGAAATCAGGCGATTTCGATTTTTTAGTCACTGACTGGAATATGCCTGGCATGACTGGGATTGAGTTGCTCAAACACGTTCGTGCTGATGAGCGCCTAGCGGCGCTGCCGGTATTGATGGTAACAGCTGAGGCCAAAAGAGATCAGATTATTGAGGCGGCTCAAGCTGGGGTGAGCGGCTATGTGGTCAAGCCTTTTACTGCCCAAGTACTCAAAGAAAAAATCGATAAGATTTTTGAGCGCGTTGGATAAATTTTAAGCAGTGACAAAGGCAGCCATGAATAACGAATCTGATGATCTGGGCAACCAAGAGTTTGTAACAGAGCTGCGGGATTGCGCCAAACTCCTGATCGAGAAACTGGAAGGCGACAATTACGAAGACGCATCGAAGTTAATCGAACAAATCATAGAAAGCCGGGATCGGCATCTGTTTAACCGAGTCGGCAAGCTTACCCGTGGCTTGCACACGGCGATTCGAAATTTTAATGTTGATGCTCCTGTGTCTGAGGCCGATAGCCTCACGGATGCCACTGATCGACTAAATTATGTCTTAAAATTAACCCAAGATGCCGCCGACAAAACCATGGACAAGGTCGAGGCGTCTGCCCCTATCGCCATGGACCTTGGCCGCGAAGCAAATTCCCTGAAATTACAATGGCAAGCCCTGATTCGCCGCGAACTCAGTGCGGAGGATTTTAGAGAGCTCTATAAGCGCATGGATCAGTTTCTCGATCAAATGGAAACCGGCGCGGGCATACTGAATGCCAACCTTCAAGATATTATTTTAGAGCAAGGTTATCAGGATTTAACGGGGCAGGTTCTTAAAAAGGTCATCGGTTTAGTGTCAGATGTAGAAACTAGTCTGGTTGATTTAATGCGGCTCGCTGGTCAAGTAGAAGAAATTACAGGAATTCAAATGCCCGCCGATAACCAAATGGCGGCAGGTAAAGATACTGCTGGAGAAGGGCCACAAATTCACGCGGATAAGCGCGTCGACGTGGTTTCGGGCCAGGACGATGTCGACGACTTGCTTTCAAGTCTCGGATTCTGAGTTTAAACCTTTGCTAGTTAAGGAGCGCTGAATGGGCTTTGGCGATGACGACGATATCTTACAAGACTTCCTAGTGGAAGCAGGAGAGATATTGGAAAAATTGTCGGAACAGCTCGTAGAATTAGAGCGCCAACCTGACGATAAAGATTTATTAAACGCCATTTTTCGGGGATTTCACACTGTTAAAGGTGGTGCTGGCTTTTTGCAATTGGGCGCAATGGTCGATTGCTGTCATATTACCGAAAACTTGTTTGATATTTTGCGCACCGGCAAACGCTCGGTCACTTCTGAGCTCATGGATGTTGTACTGCAAGCACTCGACGCGGTAAATCTGCAGTTCGATGAAGTTCAAAGCCGAGAACCCCTGACACCTGCAAGTGCTGAGCTTATACATCAGCTTGAGCGGTTGGTGAATCTTGAAGATCTAAATGATGCACCTACCACAGAAGCCGATGCCGAACCTTCCCCTGAACCGGAGGGGTCGGAAACTTCCGCGCTGGAAGTCGGTAAAGAAGGCGACATAACCGATTCAGAATTTAACGATCTGCTAGATGCCATTAACCCGCCCGAGGCGAATTCTGTTGACGCCAAGCCCGAATCGGATGAAATCACTGACGATGAATTTGAAGCCTTATTGGACCAGCTTCACGGTCAAGGCAAGGGACCAGCCAAAGTTGCGACAACGCCTACTACTAAGCCAGCAAACAGCAACGATGAGAAAAAGGGCGCGGCTAGTACCTCTAGCGCAACAAGTAGTAATGAAATTACCGAAGACGAGTTTGACGATTTACTCGACCAACTCCATGGCAAGGGTAAAGGCCCTAGCGCCGTCGTAAAACCCATTACCTCACCAGCAGCGGCTACCGGCACCAGTGATCTAATTACTGATGATGAGTTCGAAGCGCTTTTAGATGAGTTGCACGGTAAAGGTAAAGGACCGGTGGTTGCACCCAAAGCCGAGGCGCCAAAATCGCCACCAGCGGCCAGTAAAATACCGCCAGCGGCTTCAACGCCAAAACCTGCCGCAAGTCCGTCTGCGAGCGCCGCTGCTAAACCAGCAGCGACCAAAGCGCCCGCACCTACGCCAGCAGCGCCTGCACCTGCAAGAGATGCAACACCGGCACCTGGCGCTGAAACCACCGTGAGAGTCGATACTCAGCGCCTAGATGACATCATGAATATGGTGGGTGAATTGGTGTTAGTGCGAAACCGCCTTGTTCGCCTCGGCCACAACACGAACGATGAAGCCCTTACTAAAGCGGTGAGTAATTTGGATGTGGTTACCGCTGACTTACAAACGTCAGTTATGAAAACGCGCATGCAGCCCATAAAGAAAGTGTTCGGTCGCTTTCCCCGCGTTGTTCGAGACCTTGCTAGAACATTGAAGAAGGATATTAACCTTGAACTTCAAGGTGAAGAGACGGATCTAGATAAAAATTTAGTAGAAGCTTTGGCAGACCCACTTGTTCACTTGGTGAGAAACTCAGTAGACCACGGCATTGAATTGCCCGACGTTCGTGAAAGCAAGGGTAAATCTCGAACCGGTAAAGTTATTCTGGCCGCAGAGCAAGAGGGCGACCATATCCTCCTATCCATCACCGATGATGGCGGTGGCATGGACCCAGAAAAGCTACGGGAGAAAGCTGTCGAGAAAGGTATTCTTGATGAGGATGCGGCGCAACGTCTATCCGACGTAGAAGCTTTCGCACTGATTTTTGCCCCGGGATTTTCTACAAAAACAGAAATATCCGATGTTTCTGGCCGCGGCGTCGGCATGGATGTCGTTAAAACAAAGATCACCCAGCTTAATGGGTCTATCGAGATACAATCGAAGCTCAATGAAGGTACCCGAATTATTATTAAGGTGCCGCTGACATTGGCAATTATGCCAACGCTCATGATTATGCTGGCTAACCAAACGTTTGCCTTACCGCTTGTCAGCGTCAACGAAATTTTTCATATGGACCTCACTCGAATCAATATCGTTGACGGCCAGGAGTGCGTGACAGTTCGAGAGAAGGCTGTGCCAGTATTCCACCTGAAGCGCTGGTTAGTAAAAGGGGGACGCGATGTGAAGCAACCCAAAGCTGCCCATGTCGTTATTGTTAATGTTGGTACGCAAAGAGTTGGCTTTGTTGTGGATCAGTTGATCGGCCAAGAAGAAGTTGTTATCAAGCCGCTTGGGAAAATGCTACAGGGTACACCGGGTATGGCGGGTGCAACCATTACAGGTGACGGCGGTATTGCGCTGATTCTAGATGTGCCGAGTATGTTGAAACGCTATGCAGGTCAAAAACGATAGTCAGCACTATTGGCGAATATTCATGCAGTTAACTATTGTGGAGATTTTTCATAGCACATTAACTTTTTTTTTACGGGAGCAATAGATGGTCATCAAGGTACTTATTGTTGATGACTCTAATTTCTTTCAGCAACGCCTGAAGGAGATGATCGGCTCTCATCCGCAGCTGCAGGTTGTTGGTATAGCGGCCAACGGGCGCGAAGCTATAGAAAAAGCCAAACAACTTAAACCTGACGTCATCACCATGGATTATGAAATGCCCATGATGGATGGCGTTAGTGCCGTAAAGTACATCATGCAAGACTGCCCAACCCCCATTTTAATGTTTTCCTCCTTAACCTACGAGGGCGCGCGCACTACCTTAGATGCCTTAGAAGCTGGTGCAGTAGATTTTCTAGCGAAAAATTTTTCCGAAGTTTCAAAAAACTCTGAAATACTAAAAGCCAAGCTGCATCAAAAAATTATTGCCATCGCTAAACCTAGGGGAGAGGCCGTTGTAAAATCGTCAGCAACGAATAAGCCAGCTGAACCGATAGTTACTAGTGAGCCACTCAAAGACAACATAAAACTTGTTGTGATTGGGGCATCCACCGGCGGCCCTTTGGCAATATCAGAAGTGATCAGGCAGCTACCGAAAAACTTTCCAGTGCCTATCATTTTGGTGCTTCACATGCCGGAAAACTTTACCCGCGCCTACGCGGACCGCCTGGATAAACAAAGCGCGCTATCGGTTCGGGAAGCTGCGTCTGGCGATACCCTAAAGCCGGGTAGGGTGTATCTAGCCCCAGGTGGACGACAATTAATGCTCGACCCAAACGTAAAAAACATCCAAATTATTCCTGGTGATGATCGTGTGAACTACCGCCCTTGTGTTGATATTTCCCTCGCCAGCGCTGCCAAATGCTTTGGACATCAGGTATTGGCAATCGTCTTGACTGGTATGGGGAGCGATGGCAAAGAAGGCGCTCGTCTGGTAAAAGCGCGGGCGGGAACGGTTTGGACCCAAGATGAAGCCAGTTGTGTGATCTACGGTATGCCACAAGCTATTGTGCGCGAGGGTTTATCTGATCGCACAGTTAAGCTATCAGAGATCAGCGATTTACTGGTTAAGGAGTTATAAAGTGGACTTCCTTACCTTGATTGGTGTTTTCATTGGTTTTGCTGCTCTGCTTGGCGGCAACATGTTAGAGGGCGGGAGCTGGAATAGTTTACTCAACGGTCCGGCTGCGCTTATTGTTATTGGTGGTACTGTTGGCGCTGCGCTCTTACAGACCCCTAAAGATCGCATTCGCCGTTCATTGTCATTATTGCCTTGGATTATTTCGCCGCCGCCGACCCCATTTAGCGACGGTGTAAAGCGCAGTGTCAAATGGGCTATGGCGGCAAGAAAAGAAGGCCTGCTTGGCCTAGAAACATTGTCTGAAACTGAGAAGGATTTGTTTGCTAGAAAAGGCTTGCAACTGCTTGTTGATGGCAGCGAACCAGAAGATATCCGCAGAGTTTTGGAAAACGATTTAATCATTATTGAAGGCCGAGATGTAGACGCAGTAAGATTTTACGAAAGCATGGGTGGTTACGCGCCTACCATTGGTATTTTAGGTGCGGTAATGGGCCTCATTTCCGTGATGCAGAATCTAGCTGATCCGTCCCAGCTTGGGCCGGGGATTGCCGTTGCTTTCGTTGCAACAATATACGGCGTTGCCTTTGCAAATCTATTACTCATTCCTATCGCAAATAAGCTCGCGATGTGCGTTCAGGAACAGAGCCGCTACCGAGAGCTTATTATTGAAGCTGTGGTAGCAATTGCCGAAGGTGAAAACCCGAAGGCCATTGAGATGAAACTCAATGGGTATATCCAGTAACTGACATGGCCAGGCGTCGATCGGCCCATTTAGCCGTAAATCACGAGCGCTGGTTAGTCTCTTATGCAGACTTTATTACCTTGCTTTTCGCCTTCTTTGTAGTGATGTATTCCGTTTCTCAAGTCTCCGAGACCAAATACCGAGTTTTATCTGATACTCTGGTAAGTACGTTTAAATTTCAATCGCAGACGCTGAATCCTATTCAGGTTGGGCAACCCAGTTTATCAAGTGACCCCTCAGTTATTGAGAATTCTCAACCTAAACTGGGTGAAGGTATGGGTGAGGGGGCTTTTGAAAAGCAAGCCGATCTACCACATATGGCTGAAAATTTATCCGAGTCCTTGGCTGACCTTATCAATAGAGATTTGGTGTCTATTAACAGCAACGAGTTTTGGTTAGAAATTGCATTAAACAGCAACGTATTATTCGGTTCAGCCAGTGCCACACCGAGTGCGGATGCAGAATTAATTTTCGCTGAGATTGCAAAACACCTCGCTATAGCGAACAACCCGATTCAGGTGGAGGGTTATACCGATAGCGAGCCGATTCAAACTAGCCTGTTCCCGAGTAATTGGGAACTATCCGCTGCCCGAGCCAGCGCAGTGGTAAAATTACTTGCGGCAAGTGGCGTCACGCCAGAGCGGCTATCGGCTGTTGGCTATGGAGAATTTCAACCTATTGCCGATAACACAACAGAAGCCGGACGCGCCCAAAATCGGCGTGTGGTCTTGATGGTAGCACGTGAAAAGCCAAATCGGCCGACTCGGTCAGTAGACAACCAAGATGTAAGCGGCATATTAGAGGCAGATACCTTTGTCGACGTGCCGGAATCGTTACAGCAACCCAGCGGGGAGCCTGCAGATCCGTTAATAGAATTTGGCGAGGCGCCTGTACTTGTGCCGACGCTGACCCAAGAGGGTGATAGCGAATCATCTGATGCACCGGGTCAGCCAAAGATAAATGGGTTGCGGGCGATCAAACTCGAGAGTGGTGGCCTACTCTTTACAAGCGATCCAGCGCGTGGGTCAGAGCAAACTGATGAGTAATCAAACAGCGTCAATTAAATGGCGAACACTTTTTTAAAAACGGGGTTGTGGTGGAAGTTTGGACCGTGGCGAATCAAAAAGGTGGGGTTGGTAAGACCACCAGCGCGATTACTTTGGCAGGCCTCGCAGCTGCCTCAGGAAAGCGTGTGCTATTGGTGGATATCGACCCACACGGCTCGCTATCCAGTTATTTTGGCAAAGATCCCGATCACCAAGCGCTAGGCTCTTACAGTTTATTTCAATACAAGGATAAATTGAGTCAAGAGTTTGTTCAGTCTCTTCTTCTTCCCACGCCCATGCCTAACGTCTCAATGATGCCGTCCTCAACCGCGCTTGCAACGCTTGAGCGTCAAGCTATCGGGAAGGATGGCTTGGGGCTAGTGCTTGGAAAAGCACTAGGGTTGATTTCATCTACTATTGACATCGCAATTATTGATAGCCCTCCGTTGCTTGGAATATTGCTTGTGAATGCCCTAGCGGCGTGCGACAAGCTTCTCATTCCAGTGCAAACAGAATTTCTTGCCCTCAAAGGCCTAGAGCGAATGACGCACACCTTGAAGATGATGTCGCGCTCACGCCCAAAGGCCATTGAGTATGCAATATTACCAACGATGTACGATCGCCGGACCCAAGCGTCTGTCTCCAGCTTAAGGCATTTGAGAAATCACTATGGCGAGTTGGTTTTTCCAGGACGGATACCGGTAGACACTAAATTTCGCGATGCGAGTAAAGTCGGGCAATTTCCCCATGTTTTTAGTGCAGAAAGTCACGGCGTCGACGCTTACCGCCAGTGTTTGAAATGGTTTCTAACGATCAAAGCGCCAAACCTTGAGCACGTGTCTTAATGATTAATAACCCAACAGACTCCGTGTGCGATTACCTTGCAGAGCTTTTATACGAAGAGACTCCCGAGCGCCCGGCAGACATAGCGGCATCTTCTGAGCCGGCAGAGGCGTTCAATAAGCCTGCGCCCGCGACCTTGGCGCAACCCAAGCCTAAACCTGTACAAGCTGTACAACAGCCATATGTAGACGCGCCGAGTTTCGATAAAGAGAAGCTAGCAAAGTTACTCAGCTCGGCGCCTTTGACCAGCCAGCCTAGCGCCGCCCCAGCGTCGGTTAAAGCCCCTAATTTGGCGGCACTGAAAGTCACCGCGGCTCCTCCACCGGCGCCAGCGCCAACAAGTGCTTTAGCGGCTGAGCCCGAGGCGCCAACCCCTCAAGCAATGCTGAAAGAAATCGCTTGGTGTGACAATGGTCGGCCAAACTGGGCACAGGAACGATTTGATGTGCTTCTTTTTAAGGTGCACGGTCTAACATTGGCCGTGCCGTTGATAGCACTTGGGCAAATTCAGCCGATCACCGAAGAGTTAACGCCAATATTCGGTCAGGCAAAATGGTTTATGGGGCTTCAACCCACCCCAATGGGCCAAATAAAAACCGTTAATACCGCGCTTTTCGTCATGCCAGAACGCTATGACCCAGCTTTCTTGCGTTCGGCAAAATACGTGATATCCATTGATGGCCTCAGTTGGGGCTTAGCCGTTGACTCAGTTCAGCAGCCGAGAACCTTAGACCCTGACGATGTTAAGTGGCGGCAGGGGCGAGGGTTGCGGCCATGGTTGGCAGGAACCGTTAAAGAGCACATGTGTGCACTCATTGATATCCCAAATATGGGGGTTATTTTGGCGTCTTCAGACAAGAATACCAAGAAATCGTAACGTGCTTGAACGGTATATTTGCAACGCACTGGCATAGAAGCTGCTTTAATCTATATTAAAGAGGCTGCCGTTAACAATTTGACGCTGCTCGTCGAGGAACTTTGAACATGGCTACTAGCTCTGCAAAAAACAAATCTAGCGATGACCCAATCCTGCAGTGGGTTACCTTTAAGCTGGCGGGCGAGACTTACGGCATTAACGTCATGCAGGTACAAGAAGTCTTACGTTATTCCGAAATTGCCCCGGTACCTGGAGCACCGTCTTATGTACTGGGCATTATCAATCTCAGGGGTAATGTCGTTACTGTGATTGATACCCGGCATAGGTTTGGTTTGGAGTCGGGCGAAATTAACGATAACACCCGCATTGTGATTATTGAAGCGGATAACCACGTGGTCGGCATATTAGTCGATAGCGTTGCCGAAGTTGTGTATTTGCGGCAGTCTGAAATTGAAACCGCACCTAATGTCGGCAATGACGAGTCGGCAAAGTTTATTCAGGGCGTCTGCCATAAGAATAGCGAACTGCTCATTCTCATCGAGTTAAACAAGTTGTTATCCGGTGAAGAGTGGGCTGATGTGGAAAATGTGTAGAGAGGGGACGGATAGATGGAGCAGCTAGTTACACAATTTTCATCACTTGAAGTAATTCTCGTGGGCGTAGTTGCCATGAGTTGGATTGCCATCGCACTTGCCATGACCAGCGTTGCTAAGGTTAGACGCCAAGAAATTTTGGTGCGCGAAGGTTTAGAAGATCTAAGAAGGGCAATTCATACCAGTAACAGTGGCCTTGTAGGCATGGGGCGTAAACTACTATCGATCGAAAAGAATGTGGCTGTAAAAAATGCAGGAAAGACGACAGCCAAGCACGCCAAAACTGCCGCTTCAGATACTCACTACACTATCCCTAAGGCTGAATCTCGGTATGCACAAGCGGCTAACATGGTCAATCAAGGCTTGTCGGTCGCTCAAGTCGCCGCGGCAACGGGTATGTCCCAAGCTGAAGTAAATTTGCTGGCTATGCTGCAAAGGCCGGCGGTTGAAACGGTTAATTAAGCGTGAACAAGATCTGCTTGCTCACAGTGAGTTTTTTACTCTGCTCATGTCACGCTGTCGATATACGTGAAACCCATAGCCATCAGTATCAAAATCAACCCTTACCCGACAATATATGGAACTCTATTGACGTTGGAGTCACTAACGCTCAGTGGTTGCTTCAACATATAGGTTCTCCCTCATCGATTGATAAACGTGCCGGCGAGCAGGTCTTTACCTATCGCTATGAAGAACAAGTCAAGAAACAAACGTCGGTTTTTCTGTTCTACCAAAAACAAACGGTAGCAACCACGGAAAGGATTCATTCCGTGGTAGTGAAGAATAATATCGTTGTGGCGCATAGTGACATTACACCTAAGCCTGCAGTCTCTCAATCGAGCCAGAGTCCAGTGGCTAGCGATAATGATGCGGCGGAGCAAAGTAATGAGCTCGATAGTTCAGCAATTTCAGACACCCAGCAGACTCAGGGCGCCAGCACTGAGCCCCCCTCAGCAGTGATACCTAAGTCATTAGATCGAGATTTATGAATCTCTAAATTCAGTTGTATTGAATTGTTTGCCGCTAATGCCTTCTGAATCCTTACCCATGAAATACAAATAACTGGGCATAAGCGCGTCAGGGGTTTTAACGGAGCCGGGGTTTTCCGCCGGATAGGCTTTGGCGCGCATGGGTGTGCGCGTACCGCCAGGGTTAATGCTGTTAATACGCACGCGGCTAGTGCCATCTTCCTCATCGGCGAGTGTTTGCATTAAATTTTCTGCGGCTGCTTTACTGGCAGCGTAGGCGCCCCAGTAGGCTCGACCTTTGTAGCCGACACTAGACCCCGTAAACAGTACACTCGCACCCTCTGACTTTCGCAATAAGGGAAGCAAGGCTTTCGTCATCATAAAGGGACTGTGTACGTTAACTTGGAAGAGGCGCATCCATACATCTGCCGCATAATTTTCAATCGGGGTTCTATCGCCTAATTCTGCCGCGTTGTAAAGAATGCCGTCGACTAGCCCAAACTCTTCGTTCAAGCGGTCGCACATGTCGTTGTAATCTTTCTCGCTCGCACCTTCAAAGTTTATAGGATAAATAGCAGGTTCGGGCAATGTCTCAGAAACAATCAGATCATAGGTTTTTTCTAGTTTAGAAATAGTCCTACCCAAAAGTACTACTGTCGCACCATGGCGAGCAAAGGTTACTGCTGCCGTTTTTCCTATCCCGTCACCGGCGCCGGTCACAAGAATTATTTTGTCTTTTAGCAGCTGGCTGGGGGCTTGATATTCATTGATATTCATAATCTTTTATCCTAAAACTGCTTGGCTATTCCAGTGAATGTATAAATGAATTCCGCTAACTCTGTAGAATCCGTGGCGATCTTGTCTGCAAACCATTGCGATGGGCATTCGCCCTCTGACAGATAACCATAACCCGCAGCGATGCTAAACATGCCCGCACCCTTTGCGGCAATAATATCGCGCTCGTGGTCTCCGACATAACCTAGGTGATTTGCAGGTAAACTAAACGCGTCAGCGGCTTTGTGTAACATCATCGCGTCTGGTTTTGGCTTTTCAACATCATCGCCGCAGATTAATACCGTCGGCTGTGCCGGCAGAAACGCTAGATATCGTTCAGCGTATTTGCGCGGTTTATTGGTCGCAATACCCCAGGGATGATTTTCGTGGTCAAACTGTCTTAACAGTTTATCTAGCCCTTTATATAACTGGCTATATCGACCAATATTTTGGGTGTATTGATCGAGAAAGCTCTGCTTGAGCAGATTGAAATTTTGGTCTGCCTCGCGAGCTGAAAATGCAATTTGAGTCATGGCTGCGGCGCCCAAATTGACCATGGGTAATATCTCACTCAACCCAAGCGGCGGCATATGGAGGCCTGCCCGTATCTCATTGATGGTTGCCTCGAAGTCTGGCGCCGTATCGATGAGAGTTCCATCAAGATCGAATAGAAAAACCTTCTTAGCCATGGGGTTTTACTGCATGTACGATATAGTTTACGGACACATCGTTTGAATCAAGTTTATATTTTTTCGTTACCGGGTTGTAAGCTAAACCAACTATGTCCTGCGCTTCGATGTTGGCAGACCGCATCCACTGAGAAAGCTCAGACGGGCGAATGAATTTTTTATAGTCATGGGTGCCTTTTGGTAGCAACTGTAAAAGGTATTCAGCACCCAGTATGGCAAAGGCATAACTTTTTATATTTCGATTTAATGTGGAAAAAAATAAATGCCCACCAGGTTTTGTCATGGCAGCGCAGGCTTTTATGACAGAGCTTGGATCGGGTACGTGCTCTAGCATTTCAAGGCAGGTGACAATTTCAAATTGCTGTTGGTTTTCATCGGCAAAGGCTTCGGCGGTGGTTTGGTTATATTGAATAGTCAATTCTGATTCGAGGGCATGTAATCGTGCGATTTGCAGCGGGGCTTCACCCATGTCGATGCCGGTAACTATGGCGCCACGCTGCGCCATTGCTTCGCACAGTAGGCCGCCACCGCAGCCAACATCGAGCAATTTTTTCCCCGCAACGCTGGATTTTAAATCAATGTAATTGGCCCGGAGCGGGTTGATATCATGGAGTGGTTTAAATTCACTACTTGGGTCCCACCAGCGCGCAGCGAGCGCTTCAAATTTCGCGACTTCTGCATTGTCTACATTTGTATTCATCGGGTTTTACCTAATCCCATTAAGCAAGAGCTAGTTTTTTCTAGAATTTATTGGCAATTTTAGTTTGCCAAGCCTGAGTGCTTTCTATTATGGCTGCTTGATCGAGCGTTTTAAGCGATCTATTCTCCACCAGTAGTCGACCGTCTACCCATACGTGGCTAATAGCCTGCGCGCAGTCGGTGTAGACAAGATGCGATACTGGGTCATAGACTGGCGCGTCGAGACCGTCTATTTTAAGTGCGGCCAAATCTGCGCGTTTACCAATTTCTATACTGCCAATCTTATCCTCTAAGCCCAGTGCTTTGGCACCATTTATCGTGGCCATGCTGAGTATGTCGTGGGCCGAGAGTGCATCGGCACGTCCAGCTGCCACCTTGCCAATCAATGCTGCGGTTTTCATTTCGCCGATCATGTTGAGGTCATTATTACTTGCCGCGCCATCGGTACCCAGCGCGATATTGATACCTGCTCGTTGAACTTTGTCGCTGGGACAGATACCGCCGGCTAATTTCATATTACTTTCAGGGCAGTGGATCACATGACACTGATAGTCGGCGAGTAGTTGTAGGTCGCGCTCAGTGATCTGTGTCATATGAACACACTGGGTTTTCGGCCCAAGTATTCCGAGTTTGGCTAAACGCTCTATTGGCCTCATACCGTAACTGGCGAGGCTAGTTTCAACTTCCTCCGAGGTTTCATGCAGGTGTATTTGAATGCAGGCGTCTAATTCAGAGGCGAGGACGGCAACCCGCTCAAGATGCTCGTCTGAAACGGTGTAGGGCGCGTGAGGGCCAAAAGCCACCGAGATCTTAGCGTGGTTTCGCATTTCATCGTGAAGCTTTAGGCCTTTACTGAAGTATTCGTCCACACTCGTCGTACCCGGCGTGGGGAAATCCAGCACAGGAAAGCAAAGTTGTGCCCGCATACCCGATGCGTGCACAACTTTTGCGGCGGCTTCGGGATAAAAATACATGTCTGAGAAACAGGTTGTACCACTGAGCAGCATTTCAGCCATTGCCCGCTCTGTACCTTGGCTGACGAAGTCAAAGGATACGTGCTGGGCTTCCGCTGGCCATATATGCTGCTCTAGCCAGTGTTTCAGCGGCTGGTCATCGGCGTAGCCTTTCAGCAAGGTCATCGCGGCGTGGCCATGACTGTTTATCAGACCGGGGAACAGGAGATGCTCGGGTAGCTCATAATGCTTGATGGGCTGATAGCGCTGGGTAGCAACCTTGGCGGTGCATATATCAATGATCACGCCCTCGTGCACGGCGATAGCACAGGCTTCTAACAGCTTACCTTGGGGTATGACGGGTGCAATCCACCGCGGCTGTATCAAACAATCTATGGTTTTCATGAGTATCGAAAGCTCCAGCAGTCTTGAGTGATCAAAAAACGATCCATTCGGCGTAAAAAGTGTGCAAATTTAAGCGCTTTACGGCCTTTTGCTCAGCAGTATAACGTCGAACGGCGATGGGAAGCAGAGGGCGTGCCTATGTTATTGAAAATATGGTAATATCCGGCGCCTATAACTACCTCTTCGCGCGCCTATCAAGGCCGAGATGGGGCAGCCTAGTCAGATATGATTGTGGGGTTTTTACCTCGGGTTAAAACAACAAAAAGGAAAGCTGTATTCCATGGGTGAATTAGCCAAAGAAATTTTACCTGTCAACATCGAAGACGAGTTGAAGCAATCTTATTTAGATTACGCCATGAGCGTTATCGTTGGGCGGGCCTTACCCGATGTAAGAGATGGCCTTAAGCCTGTTCATAGGCGCGTACTTTTCGCCATGAGCGAATTGAATAACGACTGGAATAAAGCTTACAAAAAATCCGCACGTGTTGTGGGTGATGTCATCGGTAAATACCACCCGCATGGTGATTCAGCTGTGTACGATACCATCGTACGTATGGCGCAGCCCTTTAGCCTTCGTTATATGTTGGTAGACGGCCAAGGCAACTTCGGTTCTGTCGATGGCGACTCCGCGGCGGCGATGCGTTATACCGAAATTCGCATGGCAAAAATTGCCCACGACTTACTCGCCGATCTAGATAAAGAAACGGTCGACTATGTGCCCAACTACGACGGCACAGAATTAATACCGGCAGTATTGCCAACCCGAATCCCCAACTTATTGGTTAACGGCTCATCGGGTATTGCTGTGGGTATGGCCACAAATATCCCGCCTCACAACCTGACTGAGGTGGTGAAGGGCTGCTTGGCTTTGATAGACAATGAAGATATTACCGTCGATGAATTGATGGAATACATTCCTGGCCCAGATTTTCCAACCGCCGGTATTATTAATGGCCGAGCCGGCATCATTGAAGCCTATCGCACCGGTCGAGGCCGCATCTATATCCGTTCACGCGCCGTAGTGGAAATTGATCCGAAGAATAATCGCGAGCGCATCGTTATTTCGGAAATTCCCTATCAGGTTAACAAAGCCCGTTTAATCGAAAAAATTGCCGAGCTGGTAAAAGATAAAAAAATCGAAGGCATCAGCGAATTACGCGATGAATCTGACAAAGATGGTTTGCGTGTAGTCATTGAGCTGAAGCGTGGCGAAGTGGGGGAGGTCATCCTCAACAACCTCTACGCACAAACGCAATTAGAGAACGTTTTTGGTATTAACGTCGTTGCGCTAGTCGATGGCCAGCCGAAAATATTGAACTTGAAAGAAATGCTTTCGCATTTTGTGCGACATAGGCGCGAAGTTGTTACCCGTCGCACTGTCTATCTCTTGCGCAAAGCGCGTGAGCGCGGTCATTTGCTCGAAGGTTTAGCGGTTGCCATTGCCAATATCGATGTGGTGATTGAACTCATTAAGTCATCTGCTACACCAGCAGACGCGAAAGAGGCGCTGTTATCCCGCGGATGGGAATCTGGCAACATTAGCCAGTTTTTAGAGCGCGCAGGCAGTGATGCCTGTCGCCCCGATGGGTTGCCCGAACAATTTGGCATGCGTGAAAACAAATATTATCTGTCGCCAGAACAGGCTCAGGCAATTTTGGAATTGCGTCTGCACCGCTTAACCGGCATGGAGCACGATAAGTTACTGGCCGAGTACCAAGAAAAGTTAGAGCAAATTGCGGGCTACCTCGAAATCTTAGGCTCGTCAGACGTCTTAATGGCGGTTATTCGCGCTGAACTTGAGCAGGTTATCGTAGATTTTGGCGACCAGCGTCGCTCAGAAATTGTCACCTCACGTCGCGACCTAACCATCGAAGACCTCATTACCGAAGAAGATCGCGTGGTCACGATTTCACACGGTGGTTATGCTAAGAGCCAACCATTGAGTGATTACCAAGCGCAGAAGCGCGGCGGACAAGGTCGCTCAGCAACCGCCGTTAAAGATGAGGACTTCGTTGAGCATTTGCTGATCGCAAGTACCCATGCCACCGTCTTGTTGTTTACCAATGCCGGTAAAGTGTATTGGTTAAAAGTGTTCCAGATTCCTCTCGCAGGTCGTCAGGCGCGCGGTCGTCCAGTGGTGAATCTATTGCCGCTGGAAGAGGGCGAACGTATTACCTCTATTCTGCCCGTGCAAGAATATGACGACAATCACTACATCTTTATGGCAACCGAGAATGGCACCGTTAAGAAAACCGTGCTGTCGCAGTTTGCTCGTCCACGCAGTGTCGGCTTGCGTGCAATTGAATTAGATGAAGGTGATCAGCTGGTGGAAACCGCCATTACCGATGGCAACTGCGACATTTTATTACTCGCCAGTAGCGGCAAGGCAGCGCGATTTAAAGAGTCAGATGTTCGCGCCATGGGTCGTACTTCAAGAGGTGTGCGTGGTATTCGCTTACACGAAGGCCAATCGGTTGTTGGCATGATCGTGCCTCAAGAGGCGGGCTACGTACTAACGGTGAGCGAAAACGGTTACGGCAAGCGCACAGAAGTTGCTGAATTCCCGACCAAGGGCCGCGGCACCCAAGGCGTTATTGCCATGTCTACCAGTGACCGAAATGGCGAATTAGTCGGCGCAGTGCAAGTTCTTGCCGGTGAAGAAATCATGTTGATCTCTGATCAAGGCACGATGGTGCGCACCCGTGTCGACGAGGTATCTGTGCTAAGCCGCAACACCCAAGGTGTTCGCCTGATTAAAGTTAAAGACGGCGAACAATTGGTCGGTGTTGAGCGCATTGAAGAGTCCGAGGAAGAGGACGAGCTAGAGGGTCAAGGTGAGGATTAACCTCACCTGATGTATGAACGAGAATTCACATGAGCACAGACGAAAACACAAACGATAAAACGGCCTTAGAGCCGTTAATCGCTTTGAGAAACCGCATAGATTCAATTGACGCACAAATCGGCGAACTCATCAGTGAGCGAGCCCGTTGTGCGCAGTTCGTTGCCGAAGTAAAAAAGGCCTCGGGTGAGCCGCAAGTTACCTACTATCGGCCCGAGCGCGAAGCACAGGTTTTACGCCGAGCGATGGAGCGCAACACCGGGCCCTTGGGCGATGAAGAAATGGCACGCCTTTTTCGCGAGATTATGTCTGCCTGCCTAGCCTTGGAAGAGCCGATAAAAGTTGCCTTTTTGGGGCCGGAAGGTACGTTTACGCAACAAGCGTCTTTAAAGCATTTTGGTAGCAGCGCCGTTACTCGCCCCATGTCGGTGATTGACGAAGTATTTAGAGAAGTGGAGGCCGGCGCCGTTAACTATGGTGTGGTGCCGGTAGAGAACTCTACCGAAGGTGTGGTAACCCATACGCTCGACAACTTCATCGGTTCAAATTTAAAAATTTGTGGCGAGGTCGAACTGCGTATTCATCATCATCTGATGGTGTCTGATGTTACCCATACAGAAGCTATTACTCGCATATATTCCCACTCACAATCCTTGGCACAGTGCCGTAAATGGTTGGATGCCCATTACCCCAAAGCTGAGCGCATTGCCGTTAACTCAAATGCTGAAGCCGCTAAGCGTATTAAAGGTGAATGGAATGCCGCTGCTATTGCTGGCGAAATGGCAGCACAGCTGTACGGATTGAAAATCCTTTCAGAAAAAATAGAAGATGAGCCGGATAATTCGACGCGGTTTTTAATTATCGGCACCGAGCAAGTACCACCTAGCGGCGAAGACAAAACCTCCATTGTCGCGTCAGTTAAAAATTCACCTGGCGCACTGCATGAATTACTCGAACCCTTTCAGCGTCACAAAGTTGACCTAACGCGGGTCGAAACACGACCTTCGCGCTCTGGCGCATGGACCTATGTGTTTTTTATCGATTTCAAAGGCCATATTGACAACGAGCGAGTGAAACTGGCATTAGCCGATGTCGCAGAACGCGTGTCAGATCTTAAAATCTTGGGCTCTTACCCTAAGGGCGTATTGTAAGTGGCAAATAGTTTTTTAGTGTGGCACGAGCACAGCGTTAATCAACGCATGCATGCTGCTCAAAAGGGCCAGCAACCCTGTGTGATCTGGTTTACTGGCTTAAGTGGTTCCGGTAAATCTACCCTAGCAAATGCCCTTGAGTTAGCGCTTCTGGCTCGAAACAAACATAGCTATTTACTAGACGGCGATAACGTGCGCCTTGGCTTAACCTCTGATCTCGGCTTTTCCGACAGTGATCGCATCGAGAATATTCGCCGTATTGGTGAAGTATCCCGGCTGATGGTCGATGCCGGTTTAATCGTCATTAGTGCATTTATTTCGCCCTTCGCTGATGAGCGCGCTATCGCAAAATCTTTGTTGCCGAAAAGTCAGTTTTTTGAAGTGTTTATCGACGCCCCTTTGTCTGTGTGTGAAGCGCGTGATCCGAAAGGGCTGTATAAAAAAGCCAGGGCAGGGCAGATAAAACAATTCACCGGCATTGACTCTGTTTATGAGGCGCCCGAAGCCCCAGACTGCGTCATCAACACCGCCGAAGCCAGTGTCGAGTCTTGCATCGATAAGGTCATTAGCTTTTTGGAAGCCAAAGGTGTTCTGGCGCCCCCGAGGGAAGCGGATTAATGGTTGAGCAAAAAGCGGCGCCCATTATTGGGCGTTTAGTCGTTATAGGGGTAGGCTTAATTGGTGCTAGTTTAGCCGCAGCACTCAAACAGCGCGCTGCCTGCACGACGGTCATTGGCATCGCACGTCGGCAGGCGACTATTGACGAGGCTATTAAAGCAGGGGTGATCGATACCGGCGCCCTCTGTTTAAAAGATGTGGCACAACAACTCGTCAAAGGTGATTTGGTTTTTATCGCCGTGCCAACGTTAAGTGTCGACCAAGTCTTAATTGAATGCAGAGACTACTTGCACCCAGATGTGACCATAACCGACGGCGCCTCGGTAAAAGGCAGTGTGATTGCGGCAGCAAAACAGGTCTATGGTGAAGTTCCGCCACAGCTGATTCCTGGCCATCCTATTGCCGGGTCCGAAAAAAGCGGTGTGAGCGCAGCTAACCCAGCACTCTACGAAGATCATCGTATTATTTTAACGCCACTAGAAAATGCGGGCGCCAGTCATTTGTATTTAGTTGAAACTATGTGGCAAACAGTGGGCGGTGAAGTTATTCACATGCCCGTTGATGTGCATGATGACGTCTTGGCAACCACGAGCCATTTGCCACACGCCATCGCGTTTTCGTTAGTGGATACATTGGCGCACGATGCTGATAATGAAAATATATTTAAATATGCCGCCGGAGGGTTTCGAGATTTTACCCGTATAGCCTCCAGCGACCCCGTCATGTGGCACGACATCATGCGTGCCAATCAGGCCAGCGTGCTGAATGCTATCGATTTATTTACCGCAAACCTTTCACGATTAAGGTCTGCGGTAGCCGAAGATGACAGCGAGTACATGTTAGGTGTATTCACGCGGGCAAAAGAAGCAAGAGACCAATTTACTCGACTATTAACTAAGCAGGCGTTTGTTCCTAAAATGCAATCATCAAATATTGAATACATCATGCAACCCGGTGGTCAGGTTAAAGGCACCATTCGTGTACCTGGCGACAAATCTATTTCCCATCGCTCGATCATGCTCGGTTCTTTAGCGGAAGGCGTCACTGAAGTGGAAGGATTTTTGGAGGGTGAGGATGCGCTTGCAACCTTGCAAGCTTTCCGCGATATGGGTGTTGTTATTGAAGGTCCAGTAAACGGTAGAGTCAAGATTCATGGCGTAGGTCTACATGGTTTGAAAAAACCCGCGGCCCCTTTGTATGTGGGTAACTCCGGTACTTCCATGCGTTTACTCGCCGGCATTTTAAGCGGTCAACCGTTTGATTCTGTACTGACCGGTGATGAGTCTTTATCTAAGCGTCCGATGAACCGTGTTGTCAATCCGTTGAAGGCCATGGGTGCCCATATATCGGCCGAAGGTGAGAAGGGCTTACCACCGGTAATCATTAAAGGTGGCGCATCACTAAAGGCATTGGACTACACCTTGCCCATGGCTAGTGCACAGGTGAAATCTTGTGTGCTATTAGCGGGCCTTTATGCAGCAGGTGAAACGAAAGTCACTGAACCAGCCCCTACCCGTGATCACACAGAGCGCATGCTGCGCGGTTTTGGTTATCAGGTGCAAAGTCAGGGTGCGCAAGCCTCATTAACCAGCGGCGGCGCGCTAAAGGCTACAAAAATAGATGTGCCTGCGGATATCTCTTCGTCTGCATTCTTCTTGGTGGCTGCCTCTATCACACCTGATAGTGATCTTACCTTAACTCATGTCGGCATGAACCCAACGCGCGTTGGTGTTGTCAACATTCTAAAACAAATGGGCGCGGATATTGCAGTAAGCAATGAGAGAACCGTTGGCGGTGAGCCTGTAGCGGATTTGCGCGTTCGCTATGCGCCACTTAAAGGTATTGATATTCCCGAAGATCAAGTGCCTTTAGCCATAGATGAATTTCCTGTGCTGTTTGTAGCGGCTGCTTGCGCACAAGGGCAAACCGTTTTGCGCGGTGCAGAGGAGCTTCGAGTGAAAGAGAGCGATCGCATTCAAGTCATGGCGGATGGCTTGGTAACATTAGGGGTAGATGCAGTGCCAACTGATGATGGCATTATTATTCAAGGCGGTAAGATGGGTGGCGGTGTGGTCGAAAGTCACGGCGATCACCGTATCGCTATGGCCTTTGCCGTCGCATCACTGCGCGCTTCAGATAGCATCCGCATTCTTAATTGCGCAAACGTGGCCACGTCCTTTCCAAATTTCGCCGAATTGGCGAACGGTGTTGGCATGCAATTGCGTGTTGCTGACTAGTCGTATAGCTGAATGGCACACTCACAAGAAATAGGATTATTGAGGTAAAGAAATGGAAAACTTATCGTGTTTTAAAGCCTATGATATTCGAGGCAAGCTAGGCTCTGAACTTAATACAGAGATTGCCTATCGCATTGGTCGGGCTTATGTTGAATACCTAAACCCAAAATCGGTCGTTGTCGGCGGCGATGTTCGGCTTACCAGTGAGGAACTGAAACAGGCTTTTGCCGAGGGCGTCATGGATGGCGGCTCGGATATTATTGATATCGGCATGTGTGGCACAGAAGAAATTTATTTTGCCACAAGTCACTTAGGCGTGGATGGCGGTGTTGTTGTCACGGCCAGCCATAACCCTATCGACTATAACGGTATGAAAATGGTTCGCCGTAACTCCAAACCGATAAGTAATGATACTGGCCTGCTAGACATCAAAGCACTCGCTGAAAAGAATACCTTTCCAACCAAAGTTAAGAAGGGTAGTTATTCAAAAACGTCAATTCTCTCTGCTTATGTCGAGCATCTACTAGGCTATGTGGATGTAACCAAGTTAAAGCAACTGAAACTTGTGGTGAACGCGGGTAATGGCGCTGCGGGCCATGTAATTGATGCACTAGAATCGCACCTACCTTTCGAAATCATAAAAATACAGCATGAACCAGACGGTACATTCCCAAATGGTATTCCGAACCCCTTGGAAGAGGGCAATCGTCAAGCAACCATAGATGCCGTTCGCTTGCATTCAGCGGATATGGGTATTGCTTGGGATGGCGATTTTGATCGCTGTTTTTTGTTTGATGAGCAGGGCAACTTCACCGAAGGCTATTATATTGTTGGTTTATTAGCCGAAGCGTTTTTGGCAAAAAACCCGGGTCAAAAAGTTATTCACGACCCACGCCTATTTTGGAATACCCAAGATATCGTCTCTGCTTCCGGTGGCAAGGCCATCCAATCCAAAACAGGCCACGCTTTTATAAAGGAAAAAATGCGCGAAGAGGATGCCGTCTATGGTGGCGAGATGAGCGCGCATCATTATTTTAGAGACTTTTTTTATTGCGATAGCGGCATGATTCCTTGGTTACTGGTCGCGGAATTGCTGTCTGTAAAAAATGCCAGTTTATCTAGCCTACTCAAAGAACGCATTGCCAAATACCCATCACCAGGTGAAATCAACAGCAAAGTCAGTGATGCTAAAGTTGCTATTGCGCGTGTTCGCGCGCACTTTGAGACGGATGCGACGGCTATCGATTTAACCGATGGCATTAGTCTCAGTTTTGCTGACTGGCGATTTAATTTGCGCATGTCGAACACCGAGCCTGTTGTGCGCTTAAATGTGGAAAGTAGGGGCGACGTAGAATTGATGCAGCAGAAAACGGATCAGATATTGGCCCTGCTTAGAGCCTAATGAACCGCCACTTCTTTAGTTTTCAAGGACAATAAAATGACGAATATAGGACAAAAGCCCATTACTAAAGCGGTATTTCCCGTGGCCGGCATGGGCACTCGGTTTTTACCGGCCACTAAAGCCATACCTAAGGAAATGCTGCCCATTGTGGATCGGCCGTTAATTCAGTATGCCGTTGAAGAAGCCTATGCTGCAGGCATCCGTGAGATGATTTTTGTAACCGGTCGGCACAAGCGTTCAATTGAAGATCATTTCGATACAGCATTTGAGCTGGAGCATGAGCTCGAACTGGCAAATAAGCACCAAATGCTAGAAATGGTGCGCTCCGTTAAGCCCGATGACATGCAGTGTGTGTATGTACGCCAACCGAAAGCCATGGGCTTAGGACATGCCATTTTATGTGCTGAATCCCTGGTCGGTAATGAATTTTTTGCCGTACTGCTGGCCGACGATTTAATGGTCGGAAAAAAGCCCATACTTCAACAAATGGTTGAGATCCATCATCAAACAGGCGGCTCAGTTATGGCTACCCAGGATGTGCCAAAAGCACAAACCTTCAGGTACGGCATATTGGATGTGAAAGGCGATCAACAGCAAACAGCGAAAATTTTCGGCATGGTTGAAAAACCTGATCCAGAGGAGGCGCCTTCAACATTAGCGGTCGCCGGGCGATATGTGCTGTCACCTAGCGTGTTTGACAAAATTCGCACCCAACCAAGAGGAGCGGGCGGTGAAATTCAGTTGACCGATGGGATCGCAGCGCTGCTAATGGAAGAGGATGTGTATTCCTATCGTTACGACGGTAAGCGTTATGACTGTGGCAGTAAAGAAGGCTATATTCAAGCTACCATCGATATGGCGCTTGAGCGGGAAGATTTGGCGGCCTATACGCGCGCGCATATCGAACGTATTCGGTAGACGCAATTTTTAGGCTTAAATCGTAACTGTGTAGCACGTCTACATTATTCAGGACTTCTAATTTGCCTTCTTCGCGCCTTAACGTATTAGTCACCGGTGGTGCAGGTTTTATTGGTGCGAATTTCGTACATTTTTGGTTAGAAAAAAATCCTCAGGCGAAGCTAATTGTTTTAGATGCTCTAACCTATGCGGGTAACCGGTCTAGCTTGGCTAAATGGGAATCCCGCTCAAACTTTCAATTCGTGCAAGGCAATATATGTGACCAACCGTTGGTTGAGTCACTGTTACTCAAGCATGACATTGATGTTTTAGTGCACTTTGCCGCTGAGTCCCACGTCGATCGATCTATACCCAGCCCCGATGCCTTTATTGAAGCAAATATCATGGGCACGTTTAGTTTACTCAAGGCGGCGAAAGCCATTTGGCTAGACAAACCCGCAGCGGCGGGGTTGTCGGCGAAAGCGCATCGATTTCATCACGTTAGCACTGATGAGGTTTACGGCACATTGGCAGCAGGTGACTCGGCCTTCACCGAGCAATCAACTTACGCCCCTAACTCACCTTACGCGGCGAGTAAGGCGGCATCGGATCACTTAGTGAGAGCCTACCAGCAAACCTATGGACTTCAGGTTTCTTCATCAAACTGCTCAAATTGCTACGGGCCGTTTCAATTCCCTGAAAAATTGATACCTTTAATCATTACCAACATTTTACATAACAGGCCAATCCCGCTATTTGGCGACGGTCAACAGATTCGAGATTGGTTATACGTCGAGGATCATGTACGCGCTATCGAGCTGATTCTACAGGGCGACATCACAGGCCAGCGCCACAATATCGGCGGCGAAAATGAGTGGAAAAATCTTGACCTAGTGAAATATATTTGCTGCAAGATGAACCAATTGTTCCAGGCTAAGCCCGAGCTGTCGCAACAATTTCCGACGGCGCTTGCAGCCAGGAACAATGAATCGGAAAAGTTGATTACCCATGTCAGCGATCGCGCCGGGCACGATCGGCGATATGCCGTAAACATTAACAGAGCAACAGAAGATTTCGGCTATAGGCCCTCGGAAACTTTCGACACCGGCATACAGCGAACGCTCGAGTGGTATTTGGCGAATCAGGATTGGTGGCAACCCTTGTTGCCTGAAACGGCAGGTGGCCGCGAAATCTCATGAACTAGTGTTAAACCGACCACCAGAAAACGTCTGAAAGAGCACTAAAGCCGCCTAGAAAGCCTTCCAAGTAGCCATCTTCAATTGCGCATAATCTATATTATGTTAAATTACGTAAAGCATCGACAAAGGGGTTGGCGTTAATTACGTCTAGCTACACACTATCATCAACTCACGAGCAACTGCCCACAGGCCAATGTGTGCCGGCAAACGCATCAAATGTCTAATGGCCGCACCGGTGACTGTTTCAGCTCAACCAAGTATTTACTGACGGCTTTTTCTTTCTCTTTTGCATAAGCCGCCCTAGATTGGCCCATTGTGGTGGTAAAAATATCAGCCGGCATGGCGCGGACGGGCTTAAGGAAAAATTGCTGGAGCAATTGAAAGTCCTGACGGACTTTAGCAACCAGCCCGCCCTTAACTAATTCTTCCTTTTTTATCTAAGGACTAATGGCCGGACTGCCCTTTCGGTTAATGAGCTAGTTCGCGTTGTTAGACTGAGCGGGTAAACAAGTGCGCACCGATAAACACAATGCCATCGCCACATTGAATACAAAGCCACTTTTATTATAGTCTAATGGACAACATTAACTCATCACTCCTATCTCTCTATGAAAATTACGTCACTGGCTTTAGGCAATTCTGTTTGTATCACGCTCATCCTGCTGTCGTTAGCGGCCTGTAATAGTAGTAAAGCGCCGTTCGCATGGGAAACGGTACATGCGATCGGCAGTCCGACAGCACGCCATGAGGCTGGCTTGGTTGCTATCGAGCATAATATATTTCTAATGGGCGGCCGTCGGGTTAATCCCACGGATGTGTACGACACAAAAACTCAACGCTGGACGCGTAAATCAGCGCCTCCCTTCGAACTTCATCATTTTCAGCCGGTTGTGTGGCAGGGAAAGATCTACATTTTAGGTGCCATGACTGGACAATGGCCCAACGAGGTACCCGTTAAACATGTGATTATTTATGACCCACTTACGGATCAATTCACGATTGGCGACCCGATACCAACTCATCGTCTACGTGGCGCTGCAGGTGCCGTTGTCTATCGCGATAAAATCTATCTTATTGGAGGAATCACCCGCGGTCACATGGGCGGCTATCAACCTTGGTTCGATGAATATGACCCGAAAGACGGCCAGTGGCGCGAGCTCGACAATGCACCTCACGCGCGGGATCACTTCCAAGCCGTGACGGCGGAACACTACCTTTTTGCTTTTGCAGGTAGAACCACGTCAAAGGAAACCGACCAAGATATGTCACTTACGGTCAAATACGGCAATGTTTACAATTTTGAACAACAGCAATGGCTAGCTGTTACCGAACGAGAGGCGTTACCGAACTTGAGAGCGGGAAATAGTGCTATTGCCATAGGTTCCAACGTGATCATCGCTGGCGGTGAAAGTGCTAGCCAAGTGCCAGCACACACGGAGGTTGATGTATACGATGTTGTGACAAAGACGTGGAGGGCTTGGCCAAGTAACCTAGAAGGAAGACATGGGACGGGCTTGGTTAAAGTGGGTGAGTATGTTTACACAATATCCGGCAGTGGCAACAGAGGTGGTGGGCCGGAATTAACAACCATCGAGCGGCTTAACCTAGCAGGACTGCCCTTTTGTTCAGTTGGTTGCAAATAACACATGTTCTAGCGCCAAACCCAATGTAGCGTGCCCTATTCCCATGACAGACGGGTAATTCCAATCTTCGAAACGAAAAATGGTTAGCCTTTTTGAGGCTAACCATTTTCTAAAAGCTATCTCGTTGCTGCAAGGTTACAGCGCAAAATTAGCTGACTACTTACAGCACACTACTTAGCTGATTTGTTTAGCAACGCATTGAGTGTTGGGCTTGGACGCATGGCTTTTTCAAGTTTTGCGGCATCGGGCTGGAAGTAGCCACCCATATCAACCGGCTCACCTTGAGCATCAGTCAGCTCTTTCACAATCACAGCTTCCTGTTCTACAAGCGCTTTGGCTAAGGGAGCAAAGGCTGCTTGAAGCTCTTTATCATCCGTTTGCGCGGCTAAGGCTTCGGCCCAATATTGTGCCAAGTAAAAATGGCTGCCACGGTTGTCTAACTCTCGAACCTTACGCGATGGCGACTTATCGTTTACCAATAATTTCCCCGTTGCTTGATCAAGTGTTTTGGCTAGCACCTGTGCTTTCTTGTTACCGGTTTTAACGGCAAC
Organism: Simiduia litorea; assembly: GCF_042853465.1. Classification (GTDB taxonomy): domain Bacteria; phylum Pseudomonadota; class Gammaproteobacteria; order Pseudomonadales; family Cellvibrionaceae; genus Simiduia; species Simiduia litorea. The sequence goes on from NZ_AP031497.1 coordinate 2,196,251, forward strand.
ATCTTCAAAGGAAACGGCTAGGGCTAAAAATTCACCTAAGGAGTCCCAGCGCAGATGATCTTCTTCCGCGAACTGCTGCACGTGCTTAGGCGCTGAACCACCGGCACCCGTTTCAAATAGGCCGCCGCCATTCATCAATGGCACAATCGAAAGCATCTTTGCACTCGTTCCCAGCTCTAAGATCGGAAACAAATCGGTGAGGTAGTCGCGCAGTACGTTACCTGTGACTGAAATTGTATCTTCACCACGCTTTAACCGCTCCATGGTGAAGCGGATGGCACTGTCTGGCGGAAGAATCTGGATATTCAAGCCATTGGTGTCGTGGTCTTTTAAGTACTTCTCAACCTTTTTGATCATTTCAGCATCGTGGCCACGGTTGGCGTCCAACCAAAATACGGCAGGCATGCCCGAGGCGCGCGAGCGCGTTACCGCCAGTTTGACCCAATCTTGGATAGGTGCATCTTTAGCGGTAAACATCCGCCATACATCCCCTGCTTCCACCTTGTCATGCTGTAGCAAAACCTTACCGCTCTCATCGACCACACGCACACTACCGTTAGCTGGCAGGGTGAATGTTTTGTCGTGTGAGCCATATTCTTCGGCTTTTTGTGCCATCAGGCCAACATTGGGCACTGTGCCCATGGTGCGCGGGTCAAAATTATCGTGGTGCTTACAGAAGTTGATCACTTCCTGGTAAATAGTGGCGTAGCAACTATCGGGTATAACGGCTTTAGTATCGGCCAATTTGCCATCCGCGCTCCACATCATGCCACCGGCGCGAATCATTGCAGGCATAGAGGCATCGACGATAATGTCGCTCGGCACGTGTAAGTTGGTGATGCCTTTGTCTGAATCAACCATGGCTAACATGGGTCGAGTTTCATAACAGCGACGCATGTCGTACTCGATTTCAGAGCGCTTGGAGTAGCCCAGCTTGTCTATCTTTTGCAGCGCAGCGCCAATGCCATCATTAGGGTTAACACCTAATTCAGCCAGCGTTTTCGCATGCTTTTCCCATGCTTTCTTGTAATAAACGGTTACCGCGTGACCAAATACGATGGGGTCTGAAACCTTCATCATGGTGGCTTTCATGTGCAGTGAAAATAAAAGACCGGCTTTGCGCGCGCCTTCGATTTCTTCGTCGAGAAATTTGCGCAACGCTCGCGTGCTCATAAACTGGGCGCTAACCACTTCTTCAGCTTGCACGGCGACTTCTTTTAACAGCGTGGTTTTACCACCCTCTTCAACTAATTCAATTTTGACCTTGCCGGCCTTGGCCATAGTGGTAGAGATGTCGCTGGCGTAGAAGTCACCTTCGCGCATGTGGGCAACGTGAGTGCGAGACGCTTGGCTCCACTTACCCATGGAGTGTGGATTGGTGCGGGCATACTGCTTAACAGCACCGGGAGCGCGACGGTCTGAGTTGCCCTCGCGTAACACAGGGTTAACAGCGCTTCCCAGTACTTTGGCGTAGCGAGCTTTTACATCTTTCTCTTTATCGTCACCGGGGTTTTCTGGGTAACTTGGAATCTTGTAACCCTTGTCTTGCAGCTCAGTAATGGCCGCGTTTAACTGTGGAATGGAAGCGCTAATGTTAGGTAGTTTAATGATGTTGGCATTGGCGTCTTGGGTTAGCTCACCTAGTTCCTTAAGTGCGTCGGGTACTTTTTGATCGTCAGCCAAGTATTCGGGGAAACTGGCAAGGATGCGGGCTGCCAATGATATATCACTGGTTTCAACCTCTATACCAGCAGCTGCGGAGAAGGTGTTAACGATAGGGAGCAATGAGTAAGTCGCCAAGGCCGGCGCTTCGTCTGTTAACGTATAAATAATTTTCGATTTCTGAATTGTCATGTAAACCCCGTTATACAAAGCCAATAACCAAGCCTGCAGGCTCGGCCATCTATCTGTGAATTCTGCGTGCGCATCATACAGAAAGTTGGCCCGTATTTATAGGTTGTAAAAAAACTACACTGCGCTTGAACCCCCACTATTCCTAGATTTCCAAGCAAATACCCCCAAAATACTGGGCAAACAGAAGCTTCATGCCTAGAACGTAATGGCATATTTAGTCACAAAACTACAAGGCTCGGGAAGATCGCACCAAAATAGAGCCGAAAATCTATCGAAGTAAGCTTTAGGCGCGCTCCTCTGCCGACGATTCAGCGGTGAAACCGGTACTCTGGCGCAACTAAGGTAACATTCAACCCGTATTTACTTGCTTTTAATGCTCAATAGCTGGCAATTTGCTAAGCTGCAGGAACCCAATTTACTTGGTTGAGGTCAAACCTTGGGTTTCCCAGCTTTGATCGTTTTTCACCCCGATATCGGGTGCCAATTTTAGATACAGGTAGCACATGAGAAGTACAATTCTGTTAGTCACTGCGCTGTTATTTGCGATACATGTGGGGGCTAAGGTAGTAGATACTGCAGCGCCGTTAACGTATACCGAGACACAATCCAAAACAGCGATAGAGATTATTGACAAGTTGAGTACCCGTCACTATCGCAAACTTGCCTTAGACGACAACCTTTCAAGTGCCTACCTCGATAAGCTACTGGAAACACTAGATCCTGGCCGAGCCTATTTCTATGCATCAGACATTGCTGACTTCGAAAAATCTCGAGCCAAGTTTGATGATTTTTTTAAAAAAGGTGACTTGGCTATAGGTTTTCAAATTTATAATCGATACACCGCGCGAATAAACTCTCGCCTGCTGTCTATCATTGCCGAGCTTGAGGACTCTGAAACACAGTATGATTTTACCGTCGATGAGGCACTTGACGCGGATCGAGAAAATGCGAGCTGGCCAAAGGACAAAGCGGAGGCCGACGAGCTATGGCGCAAGCGTGTTAAAGCGGCTGTGCTGTCGCTAAAACTGTCAGGTAAAACGGTGGAGGAAGCGAAAACCACACTAACGCGTCGCTATAAAAATCAGCAATCTCGCCTCCAGCAACAGGACCGCGAAGATGTCTTTGAAACATTAATCAATGCCTTGACCCTACTTTACGATCCACACACCAGTTATTTGTCGCCACGGACCTTGGAAAACTTCAATATCAACATGTCGCTTTCGCTGGAAGGTATTGGCGCGGTATTGCAGACCGAGGATGAGTTTACAAAGATTGTTCGCTTAGTGGCTGCAGGACCTGCAGACAAGACTGGCCAGCTAAAACCTAGCGATAAAATTTTAGCGGTAGGTCAGGGTAAAGAAGGCGAGTTAATCGACATCGTAGGCTGGCGCCTGGATGAAGTTGTGCAACTCATTCGCGGTGAACCCAACACCATCGTGCGGCTTCAAATACAGCCGGCCAATGAAGATGCTACCGCTATTAAAACGGTAACCATTAGCCGAGAGCGGGTAAAACTTGAAGAGCAAGCCGCTAAAAAAGCTGTTTTCGAAGTTAAAGAAGGTAATAGTACTTACCGCTTAGGTGTTATCGATGTGCCAGCCTTTTATTTAGACTTTGAGGCTTATAGGCAACGAGATCCAAACTTTAAGAGTACAACGCGCGATGTCATGCAGCTGTTACAGGAGCTTGACCAGGAAAATGTTGATGGCATCATATTAGATCTCCGCAACAACGGCGGCGGCTCATTACAAGAAGCCACTACCTTAACGGATCTATTTATTGATCAAGGGCCGGTAGTTCAAATTCGGCAATCTAACGAAACTATTTCACGCCATCATCGATCTCGGTCCCGTGCTGTGTATCGTGGCCCCCTCCTCGTCCTAATCAATCGATTAAGCGCGTCGGCATCTGAGATCTTTGCTGGAGCAATCCAGGATTACGGCAGAGGTATTATTGTAGGTTCACAATCATTCGGTAAAGGCACTGTACAATCCTTGACTGGCCTGCAAGAGGGGCAGCTGAAGATCACAGAGTCAAAATTTTACCGTGTTTCTGGTGATAGTACTCAGCACCGAGGCGTAATCCCAGATATCTTATTACCCAACCTAATTGACAGTAGCGAAGTTGGTGAAAGCTCTTATGAAACCGCGCTGCCGTGGGATAAAATTCATGCAGTTGCTCATGACAAGTATTACGACATCACGGAGCTAATGAAGGAAATTAACCCGCAGCACGAAGCGAGAGTGGCCGTTAGCCCAGACTTTAACTTCCTTAAAGAACAGCTAAAAATGGTCGCTGAGCTTAAAGACAAAAAGGCGCTTTCACTGAATGAAAAGACTCGCTTAACTGAAAAAACCTTGCTCGATCAGCGCAACTTGGCTAGTGAGAACGCTCGCCGTAAAGCTAAGGGCGAAGAGCCCTACCCTAGCTATGATGCACTCAAGTCTGCAAATGAAGAAGAGAACGCTAACGCCCTCAGCGGACCAATACAGATAGACACGGAGAAAGATGCCATGCTGCAAGAGGCGGGTTTTGTGTTGGCAGACTTCATCACCAGCCAACGGGTAGAAGCCAGCAGCAAGTTAGCTAACTTTCAAGAATAGTGGAATAATAGAAACATAATGGGAGCCCCACTTGGGGCTCTTTTTTTGTTTGCCCGATTAACACTTCGTTGCAAAGGATATCCTGTGAACATTATCTCTTTTAATATTAATAGTATTCGAGCCCGCCTTCCGCAACTGGAGGCAATTATCGAGAAGTACTCTCCCGACTTTATAGGCCTGCAAGAAACAAAAGTTCAAGACAGTGATTTCCCTACAAGCGCCATCGAGAGCATGGGCTACTACCCAATCTATCACGGCCAGAAAACCCACTACGGCGTTGCTTTACTTTCTAAGCAAAAGCCCGTTGAAATAGTAAAGGGCTTTGACTCGGACGATGCAGATGCGCAACGTCGATTTGTCGGCGGCAAATTTTTTTATGGCGGCCAAAACATTTGGGTTTATAACGGCTATTTCCCGCAAGGTGAAAATGAAAAACACGAAACGAAATATCCAGCTAAACGTAAATTTTATGCTGATTTATTAGGCCTATTAAAGTCAAAACATCAGCCTACTGAATCCATTGTTGTTATGGGTGATATTAATATTTCGCCTCAGGATATAGATATTGGTATAGGCGAGCCAAACCGTAAGCGCTGGCTAAGAGACGGGAAGTGTAGCTTTTTGCCCGAAGAGCGAGGATGGCTTCAGGCGCTGCAAGCATGGGGGCTGGTGGATAGCTTTCGGCACCATCATCCAGATTTAGAAAGCCAATACAGCTGGTTCGATTATCGCAGCCGTGGCTTTGAAAATGAACCCAAGCGCGGCCTTCGCATTGATAGCATCTTATGTACTCGACATTTAGTTGATTCGTCTATTGCGGCAGGTATTGACTATGAAATACGGGGCATGGAAAAACCGTCAGATCACGCGCCAATATTTACCCGATGGTAACCCACTGTCCTAGCGTTATCGGCCGAGCTTTGAATGCTCGGCCGATAACTGTGAGTCTTTATAGAAGAAATTATTTTTTACTCTCACTCTTTCCCAGCCAGCGTTTCAGGCTATCTTCTAGCTGGTCATAGCTTACTGGTTTAGCGAGGTAGTCGCTCATGCCAGCAGCAAAGCATTTTGCTTGGTCAGAATCACCGGCATGCGCGGTCATGGCAACAATTGGTATGGGCTCGGATATATTGTCTACTTGCTCCTTTTTGCGGATTGCTCTTGTCGCTCCGTAGCCGTCAAGCTCCGGCATTTGGCAGTCCATCAGTATTAAATTAAAAGCCTGCTCATCAAGTGCGACTAACGCTTCTTTGCCGTTATTAGCCAAGGTTACTTTATAGCCTAGTTTTTGCAGCATCCCCTTGGCGACCATTTGATTTACTCGGTGATCATCAACCAACAAGATTCTTTTACCTGCCCCGAGTTGATGATCGTGCCCATCCAATTCCTCAACAGCCGTCGCAGCCAAAAGCATTTCTCGCATGGCTTGATGCAAGTTTCCACGCAATACGGGCTTTAACAGCACGTAAATGTCAGCATATGTTAGTAAAGATTCTACTTCGGCGGAAGCACGCTGCTGAAGTGTCGTCGCTATCGTCAGAGGTAGTGACTTAAGTTCTGCGTGCTGTTTTAGTATGTGGGCGAATTTTAGTAGTGCTAATGATTTAACATGTGTATACAAGAGAGCGCCATCAAAAGGGTGCTCCTCTGCTAAACCCTCTTCAAGGCGATTTAAGGCCTGCTCGTCGTCATGAACGGCTTCTACATTCATACCCCAAGCTTCCATTTCTATTAGGAAGGAATCCTCAATTGAAACCGGAATACCGACCAGCAAGATTCGTTTATTGCGAAGTTGCGGCTCTATCACGATCGTTTTTGGCGACTTGCTCGTGGTTTCTAGGGTTATATTGAAAAAATATTGGGTGCCACTGTCTTTATCTTCGAAAACCTGAAGCGAACCGTTCATGCACTCCGCTAGCCCCTTGCATAGCGTAATACCAAGCGGCGTATTGTCGGTATCGTAATGAACAACTTCAGCATTGGCTGGCATGGGTTTTCGATCGGCGCTGGTTTCACGCTGATCAACGATAGTAATTTGAAGCTCACCCTGCTGTTCATTTTTAACAACAAACTCTGATTTGAAAAAGACTTCGCCATGGCTTGAGTACTTTATCGCATGACTTAATAGATTGATAAGTACCTGCTGTAATCGCTGTGCGTCGCCTTTTACTCGTACAGGCGTATCGCTATCGAGCACATGACTCAATTCGACTTGTTGTTGATAGGCATCGTGGGAAACATCCTCCACAACGTGCTCTATTAATTTCCACAGGTTAAAAATGGCATTATCAAGCACTAGATTTTCATTTGACGCGTGGGAAAAATCGATGGCGTTATTGACGAGATTTAGCTGTCGCTCACCTGCTTTATTCGCCAGAGCCAGCAACTCTCTCTGCTCGTTGGTTAAAGGGCTGTCTGCCAGCAAACTGAGCGCACCTAATACATCATTTAGAGACGTGCGCAACTCTCCGCCAAAGCGGGCGAGAAACGTATTTTTCAATTCGGCTGCGGCCTCAGAGTCGCGCTTTTCAATCTCTAAGTTTTTGGCGTGCTGATCTAAATTATACTGTGCCTCAAGCCTATCCCAGTAAATGCGCGACGTAACTTCTCCTTGATGATCCAGCAGCAGGAAAAAAACCAACATGGTAATGCCATAAACATAGCCTTCCCAAGTACCCAAAAATATGGCTGCTGCTGCCGCAGGAATTTGCCCGAGAAACAGATATAGACTTAAAAACTTACGGTAAGGGGCGAATACATTAGCGACACTTGAGTAAAAGACGACCGAATAAAGCCAGATAAGCAAAGTGTCATTTTTCATGCCTACAATCGTTGTAACGCTGGCAATAATCAGGCTCCACCAAGCCGCACTGACAAAAGATGCCCAGAAATAATGGGTTCGCCAACGCCCAGGTGCTCGGGGGTAGAGACTGTCAAATCGGAACAGAAAATAGCCGCGCCAAAAGGTAATTAACAGGAGGCCAATGGCGAGTCCGAGTGAATAATTAGGGGCCTGTTGGTAAAAATCCCCTAGCGCGACACATAACAAAAACGCAAAAAGATTGAGAATGAGGCCTCTTCGGCTGTATTTGGCCATGCGAGCATCTGTTTCTCGCATGATCTTTCGATCTTTTTGAACTTTATTCGCGGGTACAAATAGTTGCAACATTGATCTACCTGAGTGGGTCGCTGATCGGAGGTTGGGCATTGTAGAGCTTGTACTAGACAGATTGAACCGGTTTTTACGCTCTAATCGGTATTTGTCAACTATCGAGGTTAGCTGAAGATGTCGTTAATTCCGTGGCGATAAGCGCGTCGTCTCTATGCTCTTACATCCACTTTATGGTCACCTCTCCGACGATCTTGGCCTGTGCGGAGTTCGATGAGGGGGCGACGGTAGGCTCGACCACGACGCCGCTGTTGGCGTCGTCGCTCTTTACTTGGCGAGTTGTCGGGGAGATCAACCGCCTTTTCAATATTAACGTGCTTTGGGAGCGTTTGGCTCACTGGCGCTACGCTAAGGACATGATTTGGTATTCGTATATCAGACATATCACATCTCGTCTCACATGTGTCTATACCCTAAATTGTGCGGCAACGGTTTTCAACTGGTCAGCTAAACCTTGTAATGATGAACTCAATTGAGTTACCTGCTCGGTGTTGTTTTGGGCAACCTTTGATCCATCCCGCATTTTAATCACATTACTTTGAATCGACTTGGCAAAATGTTGTTGCTGCTCTGTTGCCGCAGCAATCTGTTTGTTCATATCGGTAATAGAGGTGACTTTAGACGTGATCGCATCAAGGGAATTACCGGTTTCGCTGGCCTGGGCCACACTCTGTTTGGCGCGAGATTTGCCGGTGTCCATCACTTGAACAGCCTCGCGAGCCGCGTTTTGCAATTGCTCTATCACCTTTTGAATCTCATGGGTGGACTCCTGCGTTCTTGATGCGAGGGTTCGAACCTCATCCGCAACCACCGCGAAGCCCCTCCCCTGCTCTCCCGCTCTAGCTGCCTCGATGGCGGCGTTGAGGGCCAGTAAATTGGTTTGCTCTGCAATGCCCTTAATCACGTCCAGAATACCAGCAACGCTTTCGGTGTCTTTTTCCAGCTTAACAATCACCTCAGCTGCACGCTCCACTTCGGTGGCTAAATTATTGATGGTAACCACCGTATCGCCAACAACTTTTAAACCGGCCTTGGCTTCTTTGTCCGCGTGCGATGCCGCTTGCGCTGCGGAGCCTGCGTTTTCAGCCACGTTATTCACGCTGCGCATCATGTCGGCCATGGCGTTATTGACGTGTTCCGAGGATTGCGCTTGATCCGTGGAAAGTTTTTCAGACTCGTGAGACACACCGTTTAACCGCGTGGCCACATCGGTCAAAGGTGAAATAACCTGTATGACCTCACCGATTGTATGGTGCAATTTATCGATAAAGGTGTTAAACCACCCAACAAGCTCGCCTAGCTCATCCTCCGAACTTTTCTGTATGCGTTGAGTCAAGTCGCCATCGCCTTGCGCGATATCTTTTAAAGACTGGGTGATCACCTCTACATTTCGGGTAATAATCAGGGCGATACTGATGGAAATAACAAGCAATAACGCCACGGTGATAAGGCCCACAATTAAGCCCACTTTGAGATTGGCTTGCTCGGTATTCGTTGCTTGAGTAACCGTGTCTTTAAAACTTGCATCACTTTGATCGCGGAAAAGCGTCAGTGCGTTATTTATTTTCTGCAGAGATTTTGTTCTATTTTCAGCAATAGCAGCGAGCTGGGTAAAATCGACCGTCCCATCTATCATGCTAGCGGTTAAATCAAAGGAAATTTTGAGGTAGGCCTTCAAGGACTGGTCGATAAGGTCGATCTCAGCCGCACGCTCCGGCTGTAGTTGGCGCGTTTTGCCAAGGTTGGTTTTGATTGTCTCACCCATGCGTTTGGCGCTATTGAGCATGTCCATCTCGCCAGTGCTGGCGGCGGTACTCATGGTTTCATTCATGCGATCTAAGGTGACGATATTGGTACTGGCGAGTTCCAACACAGGAAAGTATACGTTCTGTATCAGATTCAACCGGTCGACGTTTTTAATGCCCGAATTAATGGTAAACATCAGAAAGAGCGCAAACCCAGTGATACCAACGGCTGGGATCAACAAAATCTTGTACTTGATACTGACTTTACTCAACCAGTTCATAGAGCCACTTACCTTTAAGTTTCAATAGATTAAGCATAGCTAATAACCGGCTGTATGCTAATCAGCGGGCGGCTATACCGGGTTATCGACTTGTTAGGAGGCGACTTTAGGAAAATACCCACTCAGAATGCGGAAAAAGAGGTTTGCGTTAACGTCTATACCACTGAAGGGCTGGCTGTAAACCGACAACACCGCCAATGATAAGCAGTGTGGGAGCCTGAATGGCTGAATTTTTGGCTATTAAAGGCAGGCTAGCCAAGGTGCCGGTATAGGTGTTCTGCTCTGGTGTTGTGCCTTTTTCGATCAATGCAGCAGGCGTAGAAGGTGCCTTGCCATGGGTGATCAACGCCTCGCAAATAGCGGGCAACCCCTGCAAGCTCATGTAGAAAACCAATGTTTGGTCGTCCGCCACTAACTCTGGCCAAAGAATATTGGTGTCGTTGGCCTTGAGGTGCCCAGTAATAAATCTCACTGACTGCGCGTGGTCGCGATGGGTTAGCGGAATACCCGCGTAGGCGGCACAGCCAGATGCCGCAGTGATGCCTGGCACCACTTCAAACGGGATGTTATTTGCCGCCAATAGTTCAATTTCCTCTCCGCCGCGCCCAAAGATAAACGGATCGCCACCTTTTAGCCGAAGTACCCGCTTGCCCTCTTTGGCGAGATCGACCAGCATTTGGTTAATGGCCGCCTGCTCTACCGCATGCTCAGCTCGGCGCTTGCCGACGTAAATTCGATCTGCATCCCGACGAACTCGCTCCATAATAGGCTCGGATACAAGCCGATCATAGAGAACGACGTCGCATTGCTGCATAAGCTGTAGGGCTCGCAGCGTAAGTAAATCGGGAGCACCAGGGCCCGCACCCACTAAATATACTTCGCCGATGGCGTTGGCTGCTTTGGCTTTACTAAGACTTGCAGTTACCCACTGCTGGGCGGCTTCTTCTTTGTCTTGGTAAACCAGATTTTCGACCGGGCCGGCGATTAGTTTTTCCCAAAAATAGCGGCGCTGATGCTCGGGTAGAGCCTGTTTAACTTTATCTCTCAGAGTGCCGCAGAAGGCAGCAAATTTTCCGTATTGTTGAGGCAGGAGTATTTCGAGGCGCTGCTTGAGTTTACGCGCTAGTACCGGGGCTGCGCCGGCACTCGATATAGCCACCACAATTGGGCTTCGGTCGATGATCGCTGGCGTGATAATCGAACACAGCGCCGGATTATCAACCACATTCACAGGTAGGTAGCGCGCCTTACATAGCGCCGATACGTTTTCGTTCACCGCGGCGTTATCGGTGGCAGAAATCACTAAACAGCAGGCCTCTAAATCGACCGGCTCAAATACTTTTTTCTGCCAACGACCGCCACTTGCTGCGATCAGTTGCTCTAACTCTGGCAAACAATTTGGGCTAACCAGGCGAATAACGGCCCCCGCTTGCGCGAGCAACCTAACTTTACGCAATGCAATTTGACCTCCGCCAACCACTAAAACCGGTTGCTGGCGTAGGTCGAAGAAGAACGGAAAGTAATCCATTAGCCGATAGACTTTTTACCAGCCATGTAAGGCTGTAGTGCGTCGGGAATAACAACGCTTCCATCGGCCTGCTGGTAGTTTTCTAAAACCGCTAATAGGGTACGCCCCACCGCTAAGCCGGAACCATTCAAGGTGTGCAGCAATTCCACCTTATTGGTTTCTGCATTGCGGTAGCGTGCCATCATGCGACGCGCCTGAAAATCTCTGAAACTGGAGCACGAAGAGATTTCGCGGTATTTATTTTGACTCGGCACCCATACTTCAATGTCATAGGTTTTCGCAGCGGAAAAGCCGATGTCGCCACCGCACAATATTACCGTTCTGAAAGGCAGGCCTAATTTGGTCAGAATAGCTTCAGCATTACCAAGCAAACTTTCCAATGCCTCATCGGACTGCTCGGGCTTTACAAATTGCACTAGCTCGACTTTTTCGAACTGATGCTGACGAATAAGGCCTCGAGTATCGCGACCGTGTGAACCGGCCTCACTTCTGAAGCACGGCGTGTGACAAACTAATTTCAGCGGCAGTTCTACTTTCGCCTCTAATATTTCATTGCGTAAAATATTGGTGACTGGCACCTCGGCCGTAGGAATGAGGTATAACTCGCGCTCATCGGTTAACTTAAAAAGGTCCTCTTCAAATTTGGGTAGCTGCCCAGTGCCGTAAAGAGACTCTTTGTTGACGATGAAGGGCACATAAATTTCTTCATAGCCATGTTCATTTTGATGGGTATCGAGCATAAACTGAATCAATGCGCGGTGCAGCTTTGCAAGCTCGCCGCGTAAGATTGAAAAGCGCGCGCCGGTAAGCTTAGTCGCAGTTTCAAAGTCTAGGCCACCCAAGCGCTCGCCGAGCTCTACATGATCTTTGATGTCAAAATCAAACACCCGTGGTGTACCCCAGCGACGAACTTCGGCATTGTCGTCTTCGCTTAAACCCTCGGGCACTTCATCAGCAGGAATATTCGGTACGCCAGCCAAGAAGGCCTCGAGCTCAACTTGCACACTCGAAAGCTCGGTTTCAGCGCTACTTAACTGCGCTTTTAAATTCTCAACTTCGGCTAACAGCGGCGCTATGTCTTCGCCCTTAGCTTTGGCTTGACCGATAGACTTAGAGCGTGTGTTGCGCTCTTGTTGTAGCGCCTCGGTGCTCGCCTGAATGGCTTTGCGACGCTCTTCAAGTTGGGAAATAGCCTGAATATCGAGCGCATAACCACGCTTTTTAAGTTTTTCGGCCACTTCTTCAGGATTAGTTCTTACATATTTTGAGTCAAGCATGAAAAGGCATTCTCGTAACGCGTGGTTTACAGATATTCGCTGCTGATCTTAATAGCGAGGGAAACCGCAATGATACAGGTGGTCACGCTGAGTAGTACATAGCCAGCAGCGGTTAATAGGTCACCGTTGCGCATCAAGGCGAAGGCATCGAGGGAAAAGGCTGAAAAGGTTGTAAAGGCACCGAGAAACCCGGTCATGATCAAATGGCGCAATTCGGGCTGAAAATTGCCGCGCTCGATCAATATGACGTAGGCAATACCCATAAGTATCGAACCGACGACATTAGCCACGAGGGTGGCTAGGGGAAATCGCTGCTCGAAAATAGGGAACAACCAAAGGTTCAAACCGTACCTTGCCATGGCGCCGAGTGCGCCGCCACACGCAATCATTAGCCAAATCATAACTTTAGCTCCGGCCAACGCCGAGCCTTGCTGGCCTGATCCAATTGTTTTAGGCGCTCCAGTTTCTCTGAAATCTTAATCTCCAAACCCCGATTTGTCGGCGAGTAATAACGTCGAGACGCAATGGCTTGTGGTAGATAACTCTCACCAGCCGCAAATGCATCGGGCTCATCGTGCGCATAGCGATACTCAGCGCCGAATCCGTTATCGGCCATCAGCTGGGTGGGCGCATTACGTAAGTGCAAGGGCACGTCAAAACTCGGGTCGGCTTTTACATCCGCCATCGCCTTGTTAAAGGCCTTATACACGGCATTGCTTTTTGGTGCACAAGCCAAATAAACCAGCGCTTGTGCTATCGCCAGCTCCCCTTCGGGGCTGCCTAAGCGGGTTTGCACGTCCCAGGCTGCCAAGGCAAGATCTAACCCTCGTGGGTCGGCATTACCAATATCTTCACTGGCCATGCGCACCACCCTTCTCGCTACGTATAGAGGGTCGCAGCCGCCGTCTATCATGCGCGCAAACCAATAGAGTGCGCCGTCTGCACTGGAGCCTCTAACCGATTTATGCATAGCGGATATTTGGTCATAAAACTGCTCGCCGCCTTTGTCAAATCGACGGACATCGCTGCGCAATACGTCTGCCAGCGCACTGGCAGAAAGCGTGCGGCTGCCATCGTCGAGCTCCTCGGCAAGGTCGGCCGATATTTCGATTAAATTGAGCAGGCGGCGCGCATCGCCATCGGCCACTTGGCATAGCGTCGCTTTGAGTGCGTCATCAAGGCTTAGATTTAGCTTGCCTAGGCCCTGCTCTTTATCACTAAGCGCGCGGTCCAATAGCGTCAGCAACGCAGGTATTTCTAGAGGCTTTAGCAAATAGACTCGGCAACGCGATAGAAGTGCACTATTGAGTTCGAAGGATGGATTCTCTGTAGTCGCACCAACAAATATAAAGGTGCCATCCTCGACATAAGGTAGGAAAGCATCCTGCTGACTTTTATTGAACCGATGCACCTCGTCAACGAACAACAACGATTTTTTATTGTGCAGCAGAGCCTGCTGCTTGGCTTGCTCTACCACACTGCGAATATCTTTCACGCCAGACATCACGGCCGACAGGGTAAAAAAATGGGCGTCTACGTGCTTAGCCAACAACTTGGCCAGTGTGGTTTTCCCTACACCAGGCGGGCCCCAAAAAATCATTGAGTGGATTTGCCCGCTGGTTAGGATTTCACGTAATGGTTTACCTAGCCCGAGCAGATGCTCCTGGCCAACATATTGATCGAGGCTGGTCGCTCTTAAGCGTGCGGCTAATGGTTGGTATACCCGCTTGTCGCTCTGAAATAGATCGTTAGTCATTGCGAATGACGTCGGTTCCCTTTGGTGGGGTAAACTCAAAAAGCGTGTCGGCAAGTACTGGGTTAAGCGTCACATCGTCAAAAATAAACAGCGTGGTGTTGCCTATTTTATCGACAAAGGACATGCGCGATAAAACGCCAGCATTAAAGCTTGCACTTATCCTAGTGAAAGCCGCTTTGGTGTTTTTACTGGTTAACTCAAAAGCTGCCACATTGGCATCAGCCGATGGCGCCTTTAAAATAGTAAATTGGTCCTTGAGCTTTTTAGCGTCGCCACTGAGCAACAGGGCTGGCGTTTGCTGGCTGTCGGGGTTGATGGCAGAAACACTCGCCTGCTCTAAATCGGCGTCGTACAACCAAAGCTCTTGTCCATTGCTGATCAACTGTTGCGGAAAAGGCGACTGTGTCAACCATAAAAACTTGCCTGGTTTTTTAACAGAGAAAGCACCTTGGCTTGCCTGCATCTGCTGCCCCTTAACATCGACCAACGATTGCTCAAATTGCCCAGAGGCAGAATTCATTCCGCCCAGCAATTGGGTGAGATCGCTGGCCGCGTCAGCCGCAACAAAACCCGGTACCAGTAAACAAACAGCGCAACTCAGCTTGGCAAATAGTTTAAACATAGCGATCCTTTGTGTTGAAAAAAAACGACAATTAATGCCGCGGTGGTGCTGGCGCTAAAACTTCGCGACTGCCGTTAGTGCCCATCGACGACACGACGCCAGCCTCTTCCATCGCCTCAATTAAGCGCGCGGCACGGTTGTAGCCGATGCGTAACTTCCGTTGCACAGACGAAATAGACGCCTTGCGTGTCTCGGTCACAAAAGCCAGCGCTTCATCGTACAGTGGGTCTGACTCACTGCCGCCCTCCTCGTCGCCCTCGGTTGCCATACCAGGCACGGGAATGCTATTCACACTCTCATCGACAATTTCGTCGAGGTAATTCGGTTTGCCGCGCTTTTTCCAATCGTCGACTACGGCATGCACCTCGTGGTCGTCAACGAAGGCCCCGTGTACCCGAATCGGCACCGAAGTGCCGGGCGGCAAATAGAGCATATCGCCGTGACCCAAGAGTTGTTCTGCGCCGCCTTGATCCAGAATTGTTCTGGAATCGATTTTTGATGAAACCTGAAACGCGATGCGAGTAGGTACGTTGGCTTTAATTAAACCGGTAATTACGTCGACCGACGGTCTTTGGGTTGCCAGTATTAGGTGAATACCGGCCGCCCTCGCCTTCTGTGCGATGCGGGCGATGAGCTGTTCGACTTTTTTGCCGACGATCATCATCATGTCAGCAAATTCATCGATGACAACAACAATGGACGGCAAAGTTTCTAAATCTGGTGCCGGCGCTTCCGCGTGACCGGCTTCAAAATGATCTGAAGCGACCCACAAGGGATCTTTGATGGGGGCACCGGCTTTAATCGCATCTTCAACTTTACGGTTAAAGCCCGCGAGGTTGCGAACCCCAAGTTTCGCCATCAGTTTATAGCGACGCTCCATTTCTCCCACACACCAACGCAAGCCATTGGCGGCGTCTTTCATATCGGTCACAACGGGTGTTAATAAATGCGGAATATCATCGTAGATTGAGAGTTCCAACATTTTTGGGTCAACTAATATCAACCTCACTTCTTTGGGTGTGGATTTATACAACAGGCTTAGCAGCATGGCGTTAACACCCACGGATTTACCGGAACCCGTGGTACCTGCCACCAAAAGATGTGGCATTTTGGCGAGGTCTGCAACGATGGGCTGGCCTGCAATATCATGCCCCAAGGCAAGCGTGACCGGTGATTTTGCCTTATCGTAGGTTTCCGAGGCCAGCACTTCGCTCAAGCGCACCATAGCTCTATGTTCATTCGGAATCTCAATACCCACCACCGATTTACCGGGAATAACCTCTACCACCCGCACGCTGATAACGGCCAGTGAACGCGCAACATCCTTGGCCAAATTGGTAATGCGAGAAACCTTTACCCCAGGCGCTGGTTGAATCTCAAAACGCGTGACGACTGGGCCGGGCAAAACTGAAACGACCTCGGCGGTGATACCAAAGTCAGCGAGTTTCAGTTCCAATAAACGCGACAGCGCCTCGAGGTTTTCTTTGCTATAACCTTTGTCGTTGCTGTGATCGGCAGGGTCTAACAGGCCAATTTTTGGCAATTCACCATCGACAGTGGTATCGACAAACAACGAACTCTGCTTTTCTTTTTCCACTCGAGGGCTTGGAATTTTTTTACGGATGGGTTGCTCAATAACAATAGGTTCGCGCTTTTCCTGTTTTTCTACCTGTGCAGCTATCGCCTTGCGGCGCACTTGCTGCGACTCTTGTACGCGGTTTTTTTCTTGTTTATTTTCTCGATAGGTGCGGATACGGTTCGAGAGTTGGTCGATACACAGGAGCGTGATTCGGCCAGTTTGATCCATCAACTTTATCCAGCTGAGGTCAGTAAAAACCGTCAAGCCAAATAGCAAACAGGCGAGTAAAATTAGACTAGTGCCGACAAATGAAAAGGCGCTATCTAAGGCATCGGAAACTGAGGCGCCCAACAGACCGCCTTCAGAAAATGGCAAATTGGCATCGCCTGTTTGATGCAGCGCGATTAAGCCTGTGCCACCGATAACCAACAAGGCCAAGCCCAATAACCTTAGCGCCATCAAAAGTCCATCAAACTCTCTACCGGCTTTTCGATCGCGGAAGATAAGCCATGCGCGCCAAGCCAATAGCCCAGGAAACAGGTAAGCCATATAACCAAACAAAGACATGCACACATCGGCCAACCAAGCACCGAAAGGGCCGCCCGCGTTGACCACTGTTCGATTCATCCCGGTACTAGACCATCCGGGATCGACAGGACTGTAACTCACTAAGATGATTGTAAGAAAGACGCAGAAGACCGAGAGCACGATAAGCGTACCCTCTGTAACTGCCCGACCCACAACTTTTGTTGCTGGCGGCGTCTGCGTTTGGTCTAGGTTCTTCAAAACGTTTCTAACCTGCTTTTTGGTGTACACCGGTGTTTGCGGCAAGGGTGCAAAGAATTATTAACTTACACAAAATCAATATGTTATACGCTTTTCTTAATGTAAAGAAAAGCAATAAAATCACACTATAGTCATCAATTATCCGCTAGATAAAACGATACTATTAGCTAATTTACGCGATAACCCTAGAATTCGGCAGCATTGCCCCCATCTGGGATACAGCGCGTTTAAATCTTTCAATAGGATGCATTCATGAGCGAAATCAAGCACCATCGCCTCATTATTCTGGGCTCAGGCCCTGCAGGCTACACAGCGGCTATTTATGCCGCGCGAGCAAATCTAAAGCCCGTTGTGATCACCGGTATGCAACAAGGCGGCCAGCTTACCACAACCACCGACGTTGAGAATTGGCCAGGTGGCGTTCACGACCTGCAAGGTCCAGACTTAATGGTGCAGATGCAGCAGCATGCCGAGCGCTTCGATACCGAGATTATTTTCGATCATATCGACTCGGTTGATCTCAAGCAGCGCCCTTTCACCTTAACAGGGTCCAGCACCTACACCTGCGATGCACTGATCATCTGCACCGGCGCCAGCGCCCAGTATTTAGGGCTTCCCTCTGAAGAGGCGTTCATGGGCCGTGGCGTCTCCGCCTGCGCGACTTGCGACGGCTTCTTCTATCGCGATCAAAAAGTTGTGGTAGTTGGCGGCGGCAATACCGCCGTTGAAGAAGCGCTTTACCTTTCTAACATCGCCTCAGAGGTCACGCTGATTCATCGCCGCGACACCTTGCGCTCTGAGAAAATTCTACAAGACAAGCTGTTTGAGAAGGCCAAGAATGGCAATGTGACCTTGATGTGGAACCATACACTTGAAGAAGTGCTGGGCGATGACTCGGGTGTCACTGGCGTGCGCGTGAAGAGCACAGAAACCGGCAAAACCCAAGACTTGGATACTCAAGGCGCCTTTATTGCAATCGGACACAAGCCGAACACCGATATTTTCGCCGGCCAACTCGAGATGAAAGACGGCTATATCGTCGTTAAATCAGGCTTAAATGGCGGCGCGACGGCAACCTCCGTACCCGGCGTTTTTGCCGCTGGCGACGTCGGCGACCATATTTATCGTCAAGCGATCACCTCTGCCGGTGCCGGTTGCATGGCCGCGCTGGATGCCGAGAAGTACCTAGACGATTTAGTCTAATCAACGGCTTGCGTGCATAGTGAGGTGAGTTAGCGTTGATTCCTTTCTTGCCTCCTAGCCCGGTTCAATTCCCATCCACCCGCTTCGCTTTACGTGACCCTAATGGATTACTTGCAGCGGGTGGAAGCTTAGCCCCCGACTGGCTCCTCGCCGCTTATCGACGAGGCATATACCCTTGGTACAACGACCCAGGTGAGATCTTTTGGTGGTCGCCTGCACCGCGTATGGTTTTGCGCCCCGCCGATGTTCACATAGCCAAAAGCCTTAAAAAGTTTTTGAAGAAAACGCCCTTCACGATTCGTTTCGATAGCGCGTTTAAAGACGTTGTCGCACGCTGCGCCGATAGCCGCGACGACACTTGGATTTTACCCGAGATCCAAGCGGCCTATTGTCGTCTTCACGAGCTTGGGCATGCCCACTCCGTGGAGTGCTGGCAAGGCAAGGATTTGGTCGGTGGCCTCTACGGGGTAAACCTCGGCCAGCAGTTTTTTGGTGAGTCTATGTTCTCCAGCTGCACCAATGCATCCAAAGTGGCCCTTGTGGCGCTATCCCGCCATTGTGAGGCCTGGGGTATCACGGCTATTGATTGTCAAATGCACACCCAGCACTTGGAATCCATGGGCGCACAGCTCTATGACCGAAACGCCTTTGAGGCTATGCTTGATGGCTGTGATACGCCTTCAAACGCCAAATGGTTGTTTCAATCAGAGTGGATGAATGTCTAGTTCCATCAACATCAAGCTGTTTTCTACCCACCCTCACAAGTGCAGCTACCTTGAGGACCGGGAGGCAACCACTGTTTTTGTCGACCCAGAGGCGACAATGGACAGCGCTTTATACAGTCGACTTTCCGAGTTAGGCTTCCGGCGCTCTGGTCAGCATGTCTACCGGCCGCAATGCGCCGAGTGCAATGCCTGCACCCCAGTGCGCATTAAGGTAGAGGCGTTTACCTTAAACCGTCAACAAAAACGCACCCTGAAACGCAACCAAGATTTAACCCTCGAGCTTATTGAGCACATCGATACCGATGAGTGCTATGCACTCTACGAGCAATACATTCAGAAGCGGCATCGCGATGGCGACATGTACCCGCCAACCCGCTCGCAATACAAGGGCTTCTTGACCGCGCAATGGGGCGTTACTCAGTTTCTCGCGGCTCGACTTGACGGTAGGCTGGTCGGCGTCGCTATGTGCGATAGGCTGGCCAGCGGTTTATCGGCCGTTTACACCTTTTTTGACCCAACGCTGACTAAGCGCAGCTTAGGCGCTTGGTTTATCCTGCAACAAGTCGCCTGGTCTAATCGTCTTGGTCTCAACCACCTCTATTTGGGTTATTGGATCAAAGACTGTCAAAAAATGAACTACAAAACGCAATATCAGCCGCTCGAACACTTTAAAGGCGGCTTTTGGAGCAGATTATCGTCAAATTGAGCCAAGCTGTCCTTGGCGACCGAGTCGAATTAGTGCACAATTGCCGCCTTTCCGAGGTTGGCCTTATTTTCCGGCCGAAGTTGCATCAAAGAGGATATTGCCGGATGGCGCGCGAAGATCATATTGAAATGGACGGTGAAGTGGTTGATACCCTTCCCAACACAACGTTTAAAGTTAAGCTAGAAAATGGCCATGTGGTCATTGCTCACATTTCAGGCAAGATGCGGAAAAACTATATCCGCATTCTGACCGGCGACAAGGTGAAAGTTGAGCTAACGCCTTATGACCTTTCCAAAGGGCGCATCACATATCGCGCACGCTAAGGGCTTGTAATCCTTACGTGAATAAAAAAGGCAGCTTTGGCTGCCTTTTTTGTTGCCTGCCACTTATCACAGGCGATCAAATAAACTGAGTTGACTAATACGCACAAACGTTGATTGCGCCGCTTGCATGATTAGCTCCTGCTTCGACAACCTACTTGCCGCTTCAGCATAATCCAAATCCTGTAGTTCAGATAATACTTCCTTGCTAACGAGCTCAGTATCTAAATGCAGATCGCGAGTGGTCTCTATGGTATTAAACCGTGCACCTAACTGACTGGTTTTTTCCAAAATACGGGTTTGAGCATTCGCCAAATTACCGAGCGTGGCATCGACCACAGACTTTAATAAGGCTTTACTCTCTGCGCTGGCAGTAACGGACTTCATCGCATTGGACAGCCGAGCTAAGGTCAACAACACATCTTGGTTATCCGCGCTGTCGATAAACACCTGATCGCCGCCGATGGCGCGCTGTCCATTGGCGGACGTTGAGCCCACGACCGTATCTAGCCCCATCACTGCATTGATATTCGCAGTGCCACCCTCAACACTAAAATTTACCCCAGCAGGCATGGCGAAGCCTGAGCCTGTTACCGAAATGCCAAGACTGGCCAACTTGGCAGCATTACCATTACCGGCACTATTCAATACCGCAGCGAGATCGGTGGTATTGGTAACATTGGCGTCCAATACAAAAGTCTCCGACCTACCGCCAACATTCACCGTAAAGGATTCATTGGCGGGAGCCGTAAAATCGAATGGAAAGGTAACCGCGAAATCTGCGCCAAAGTTTCTTGTCGCCACAACAGGTGGCAAACCGGATGCCGGCTCGCCAATTACTGCAAAGGTGACGCCCTCCACTTCAATAGCACTACCGCTGACAAAAGCTTGGTTGGCAACCAATACCTCGCCTGTGGCTCGATCGGTAACCGTATAGTTCTTGGCCGAGGGTATGATGGCCGAGTCATGATTAAAAGTCACAACCATATCTTTAGGGTAAAAACTATTAAACTGGGCCTGATCGACAACTTGGCCGACACTCACAGCGATAGGCGGAACTGACTTGTTTGCGGCGCTCACACTCGTTCGGAATGTGGGGTTAACGGAATTCACGTCCATAAAGATGGCTTTACCGTTGTCGCTCACGGGAATTTTAACGCTTTCCGAAATCTTAACTAATTTTTGCCCGTCGTCGCCCCGATACTCGAATTGGCCTTCACCAAGACGTACAAAGGGCTGTGTATTGCCTTTGTACCCAGCAAAAATATAGTCGCCGTTGGCATTTCGGGAGTTAACGAGATTTAGCATTTCGTCTAACCGAGAGTCCACCTCAGCCGCCAAGGCTTTGTAGTCATCCGGTGTGAGGATTGCGGTGTTTCCGGCCTGAACACTCAACTCCTGAATGCGTTGAATCAACTCCAGCACACCATTCAGAGTGGTTTCTTCAAGCTGAAGATCATTTTCTGCAGAATTAATATTCTTAGTAAATTGTGAAATTCGACCAATACTCTCGTTAAGCTGCATGATTTTCGTTGCAGCGACGGGATCATCCGAGGGTTTCAACACTCTAAGACCAGTTGACAACTGCTCTTGTGTTTTAACCATGGCGACACTGGCATCACTAATACCGCGATTAGCGATATTGAACATTTCAGAAGTGGATACACGCATAGTTGTTTACCTAAAAGCTGCTAAGCAAGCGTTCAAATAAATCTCTTGCTACAGAGATTGCTTGAGCGTTGGCATTGTAGAGTTGTTCAAAGCGTATCAAATTTGCGGCTTCTTCTTCTAAATTTACGCCCGATATTGAATCTCTTAAGGTTTGGCTTTGGGATAAAATCTTTTCTGCCGCATCTCGATTTATTTTAGACGCCGATGTTTTGGTACCCACCTCCTCGACCACTTTTCCATAAGCGCTGGAGAACGTATTTTTTCCACCATCGACCACCCGCTCAAGCTCAAGATCCACCATTTTTAGTGCATTGCGGTTATCAGCAGAGGCGTCATTATTGAAATCTAGGGTAAACACATCGCCGGCGACTGGGTGGCCGTCAATAGAAGCCTGAATCCCCATATATTTTGATTGTTGAAAATTAGCGGCGCTGCTATTACCAAATAATTGACTGACAGTCGGCAGCGTTGTCATCGTATAACCTTCGGCCAGCGTCACATCCACTCGGCCGCCAATCACAACACCAGCCTGAACACCTGGGCCATTGGCAGTTAAACGCATTTGACTGTTAGTACCATCGCCGACGTCAATGGTATCCCCTGCAGCTGCAGTTAAACGAAAATCTATATCATCGCCTAAGCTCGAGGTGACACTAAGGCTAGTTCGACCTGTCGACGCGTCTACATACACAGATGCATAGATACCGACGGAACTCAATGTACTGTTGGCACCAATTCTATCGTTTACATAGTTAATGAACGCAGCCTGATCCGTTGCCGGATCGGGGATATCGTTAGCCAAGACGCTTGCACCAGTCGAAGGGTTGATAACATACTCGAGAAGGTTCTGACCATTTAGGGTTAACTGTAAAGGTTCTGTCCTAGTTAAGTTTACATTGTCGATTTTTGACGTTGTGTGAGCCGTGGCAGTGACACCAGCAATATTTGATAGACTGCTAGCCAGCAAGCGCGCACTGCCATTTTGTGTCGTTGTCAGTGATGTCGTAACTGGCAGGCCAGTACTTGGACTGACGCTATTAATACGAATAATTTCTGACGGATAGCGGTTGCCCACCACGCCTTGACCTGAAACACCACTCGCCCCACCCGCCGTCGTAAACGTCGCAGCTTCGATGTTAAAGCCTAATAACGTATTCGCCTGACCCGCCGGCGCAAAATCGGCGTTACCATCTGGATCGCCATTATAGTTTTGTAGTGACACATCCCCGTAACCTAGGCTCCTCATTCGAAACGCAAGCTCACCATTTTGATCGATGTAAGCAACAACATTAGAAGCCGCTAAATCATCATTTATATCGGCTAACAAAGATGCATCGTCAAGGATGGACGGATTATTGATGGTGACGACAAAGGTGCCATCATTTAACCCGTTAAGCGTATTGCTAACCACGACATCAAAAGAAAACTGATTAGCGGTGCCGGAAAAATCGAAAACTGCGTAGTTCGGCGCTACGGCGCCGGTTGGCTGTAAAGCCGCTTGTAAAAGTGGCGAGCTGCCTGCCGGCAACCCTATTACCCTACCGGTTGAGCTGACTAAGGTTGAACCGGCATCTTCAGAGAACAATGGGTTGGAAAGACCCGGTACAAAACGCTGATTACGAATGGGGGGATCAAGTTGAACTGGGTTACCAGGGTCAGTGTTATCTAAAATATCATAGCTTGTAGGTGTGGTGAACTTGACTATGAGGGGCGGAGAAAATTTACCTGCGTTCGAAAAGAGAGGCAATAAATTACCGTTCACATCGGTCGTAGATAGAACCGTCCCTGCGCTAATGGCACCATTACCCTGATTAGCCAAACTAGTATCAGTAAGTACCGGAGAGGCGAAGGCAATTTCTTCGGTGCGAGAAATTTGTGCATCGATTGAGCGTGCGCCCAGCCGCGTAGGCTGTAGTAAAAAGCGATCGCCGTTCGCAAACGAACCGCCCGCAAACTCGAGAGACAAACCGTCAAACTCAACCTCAAAGGGAAATGACGTTGCCATAATACCTTTTGCTGCAACGCTATCATCACTTAACTTTGTAATGGTGTAAGTGCCATTTGGGCCCATCTTCATTTCGTAATCTGACGCCGTTAATGACGAAACATCCACTATATTCAACATGAGCTGGCGGTCGTCTGGGGGCACATTACCTGAGCTGCCCTTCACCCTAGAGGAAGCGACCAGAGGGTCGTTGGCGTCACTGAAAAAGTTTGCCCCAAAGTCGCCGTTTAGATCGAGACCTTGGGTGTGAATCTCGTTGAAGGACTCGCCTAGGACAATAGCTAATCGACCAATTTCATTAACGGCTGGGTCGAGCACTTGATCGCGAAACTTCAGTAACCCACCGACGCTACCACCGTTAATTAACTCAGTAATGCGCTGAGGCCCTTTATTCGAATCAAACACTATGTCGGACTTAGACGCGTCCAATAAGCCGTCTTCTATACGTAACGTACGCGACGTTGCGCCCACCACCAAAGGCTGACCATTACCCACCAACACGTTGATTTGATGGTCGCCTTGATCAAACGTACTGACAGAAACGAATGACGCAAGTTGACGCAATGCCTCATCTCTCTGGTCGAGCAGATCGTTCGGCTGAGCACCCTGTCCGGCACCGAAGGCGAGCGAAATTTTTCCATTAAGCTCGGCAATAACCGATGTTAAGGAATTTATTTGCGCGATAGCCGTGTCAAGCTGTTGGTTTATACCGTTATTGAGCGAATTAAATCTATCGTAGAGAGTGTTAAAGCGAGTAGCTAAATTACTTGCCTCACTGACGATTAATTGACGAGACGGAATCGAGGTTGGGTCATTAGCGCCATTTTGAACGGCGGCAAAAAACGTTTGTAAACCAGCAGCAATACCCGTAGATGGATCTGATAGTAATGAGTCAACCTGCTGAATACTGTCGTTAAAAGTATCCAGCTCGCTATACAGTGTGGTATCAGAACGAAGTTGATCAATTGCAAATTGGCTCGCAATACGCTCAATGGAATCTAGGCTCACACCATTGCCAGCATAATTTCCGCCGAGCAAGGTCGCTGGGTTGGTAACCGCCAACGCTCGTTGACGAGAAAAACCGGCAGTATCTGCATTGGTGATATTGTGACTTGTGGTCTTCAGCGCAGATTGGCTAAATTTTAAACCACTGATACTGATTCCAAGTAAGTCGGCCATTGTATTTCATCGCCCCGCGTTATCGACAGTTACCGGCGGAAGACCGGCACCACATAAATAACTAGAGCAACTTTCGAGCCAACGCTTTCTGCAATATTGGATTGTCTGCGATGCGCGCTATTTTATCAGCGTAGTGAGGGTCAGTAGCATACCCTGCCGTTTGCAGCGCTGTGCCGTACTCTTTTGGCGAACGCTTGCCCAACACATCTTGGTAACGCGGCGAATCCGTTAAAAACGACATAAAGTCAGAGAATGCACTGGCGATCGAAGGATAGGCTCTAAATCTAGCGTGCTCTACTGTTGCCATGCCGTCATCAAATTCCTGTACTCGACGAGAAATCGTCTCCCCCTGCCAGCCGGATCCCGCTTTAATATTGAAAAAATTATGACTGCTATTGCCCTTCGCATCGGCGAGCGTATGCTGACCCCAACCGGTTTCTAGCGCAGCCTGCGCAATCACCGACTCGATCTTCACACCAAGCGTCGCGGAGGCCTGCGCCGCAACCTCGTAGATATCATCAACAAATGCGGTAATTTTCTGCGCTACATCTGTCGCTGTAGATTCAACAACGGTCGCCGTCGGTTTTACCCGAGGAGGCACTGCGGCCTGATACTGGCTGACTCCAGGAGTCATCGCTGTTGCATCCTTTTCATCGGCGTTTCCGCCCGACGGCAATTGATTGCCGTATTGTGCTTTCATTTGATTGAACAATGCGTCTGCCAATCCAAGACCAGAACCCTTAGTGAGCTCTAAAGACATTTG
This sequence comes from Simiduia litorea, assembly GCF_042853465.1. Lineage (GTDB taxonomy): Bacteria > Pseudomonadota > Gammaproteobacteria > Pseudomonadales > Cellvibrionaceae > Simiduia > Simiduia litorea. The sequence goes on from NZ_AP031497.1 coordinate 2,222,023, forward strand.
CTGATCCATCAAATCGCGGTGAAATTTCATTTCATTAGATTGATCGTAATTACCCTCGGAAAAAACATCCTGCGTCGCCCGCATGGTTTTCAATAGTTGCTGTACGAACAATGCCTCAAACTGTTTAGCAACTTCTCTAAGCGCCTGTTCATCTCCAGCACGGCCCAGCTTTTTGATACTATTTAAGCTATTCAGATCAGTGAAATTATCGCGAAGCTGTGTTGAGTTATTGACAAAGCTAGTCATGAGTCGCTCCGCTAGATTACGATAAGTTCTGCGCGCAACGCACCAGATTGCTTTAGCGCTTCGAGGATAGCCATTAAATCACCGGGCGCGGCGCCCACTTGATTTACCGCGCGCACGATATCATCCAAGCTGGTACCCGAATCAAATTTAAACATGGGGTTAATATCTTCCTCGATACCAACATTACTTTGAGGTACGACAACGGTTTGCCCTTCACCAAGCGCGTTGGGTTGGCTAACCTGCAGCGATTCCGATACGGTTACCGTTAAACTACCGTGGGTCACCGCCACTGGGGATACTCTGACATGCTGGCCAACCACAATAGTGCCGGTCCGAGAGTTAATTACCACCCGCGCGGGTTCCTCGCCTAAGACAACCTCAATGTTTTCCAATAAAGACAAAAAATTAACCCGCTGCGCAGGATCGATAGGTGCTTGCACAGCAATTGAAACAGCATCTTTTGGCGCCGCCACGTCCGGCCCCAAGAGCGTATTAATACTCTCGGCTACTTGTTTGGCAGTGGTGAAATCAGGCCTATGCAAGTTGAAAACAATCGCTCGGCCATTATCGAACTGGTTCGGCACCTCGCGCTCGACCATGGCGCCACTCGGAATTCGGCCAACACTCGGCACATTGACCGTTACTTTAGAGCCGTCGTTGCCCTCACCGCCAAAACCACCGACAACTAAATTGCCCTGTGCCACCGCATAGACTTGGCCATCAATTCCCTTTAACGGCGTCATAATCAAACTACCGCCACGCAAGCTTTTTGCGTTACCAATGGATGAAACCGTGATGTCTAGTGTTTGACCAGGCTTAGAAAAGGGTGGCATTTCCGCGTGGACAGTCACCGCGGCAATATTTTTCAATTGCAACTTAATACCCTGCGGTAAGGCGATACCAAACTGGTTCAACATGTTCATAAACGATTGCACAGTGAACGGCGTCTGATTGGTTTGATCCCCAGTGCCATTCAGACCAACCACCAAGCCGTAACCCACCAGTTGATTTCCCCTAACGCCTTCGACATTGGCAATATCCTTAACCCTTTCTGCCTGAGTGTTTGCGCACAATAGTAAGGAGCCCAAAATCACTAGCCCAGCGAAATAATTATTCATAGTGGCCACACCGGAGAATTAAAGAATTGAGCAAGCCAACCCATTTGGCCGGAATCCGCCAATGGCCCCTTGCCTGCATAACTGAGCCTAGCGTTCGCCAAACGGGTAGATTGAATGCTGTTATCAAGATTAATATCTTCGCGCCGAACCATACCGCTTACACGAATAAATTCTTCGCCTTGATTGAGCGTTATCCATTTTTCACCCCGAATAATAAGGTTCCCATTGGGTAACACATCGGTAACCGTTGCAGTGATATTACCTTGCAAGCTATTGCTTTGATCAGCGTCCGACTCGCCATTGAAATCTCTATCAAACTTGGTTTCAGTATCTAGGGTGTGCTCGCCAAGTCGTGGCGTTACCCCTAAGATTGAGCCCGTAAAGCTATTGTCAGATTCTTTTTTTACGCTGACGCCAGACTTTTTGCTACCCGTGGTTCGCTCATCTAACACGATGGTAATGATATCGCCGACACGTGTTGCCTTCCGATCATCGAAGAACGACATACTGTAATCGCCACGGTAAAGTGACCCATTAGTTGGCGCTGTCGGCATGGGCGCATTACTCATTACCGGGGCATAAAATGGATCATTGGGCGACGGTGGCGTTGCCACAACGCAACCTATTAAGCCCGTGGCAATAAAACAAATAATCAATAATCGATGCAACATCATGGCGTGACTCCAGCTGTTACAAATTCTGCGTGATAAACTGCAGCATTTGATCGGCGGTAGATACAACTTTGGAATTCATTTCGTAGGCGCGCTGGGTGGTTATCATGTTGACCATTTCTTCAACAATATCGACGTTTGAATTCTCCAACGTACCCTGTAAAACTTCCCCTAACCCGTCCTCACCCGGCGTGCCCGCCTGTGGATTACCGCTGGCAGCCGTTTCCAAAAACAAATTTCCACCAATGGCTTCTAGACCGGCTGGATTGATAAAATCCACTAATTGAATATCACCGACTTGCTGAGGATTTGGATCGCCGGGAACAAACACATTTACCACACCATCGGTACCAATGGTGATTCTGTTGGCATCGTTCGGAATGGTGATTGCCGGCTCGAGTAGTAAGCCATTGGCGTTCACTATCTGGCCATCGGAATTCAAGTGGAGCTGGCCGTTCCGCGTGTAGGAAATTGTTCCATCCGGCCTCAATACTTGCATAAAACCCCGCCCATTAATGGCGACATCAAGCGACTGATCCGTAACCTGTAAGCTACCGGTGGTGAATTCTTTTTGCGTGCCGACTACGCGTACACCGGTGCCCAACTGCAAGCCTGAGGGCAGCTGGGTGTCTTGTGTCGTTTGGCCACCTGGTTGGCGCTGAACTTGGTAAAGCAGATCCTCAAAAACCGCCCTGTCCCGCTTGTAACCGACGGTCGATGCGTTCGATAGGTTATTCGAAATCGTGGTTAGTTGTTTGTCATGAGCGCTAAGGCCCGTTTTACTGACGTAGAGTGCAGCTAACATAATGGCTAGTCTCCGCTTTCAATTGTGTATCGACTGAATTGCGCAGTCGATGTTGTTGTCCTACTGTAGAACGCGAAGCGCCACAGCAAGGCCTAATGTCGTTAACTTATCTGCAGCAAGCGTGCCGATGCTTCGGAGTTCGCTTGTGCGGTGCTCATCATTTTGACGTGCAGTTCATACTGTCTTGCCAGAGTGAGTACCGAGGTGAACTCTTCGATTGCACTCACATTGCTCGCCTCGAGAAAACCTGAGGTAACCGAAATATTGGCGTCCGGTACTAAGGCCGCGCCATCGCGCGTGCGCAAATAGCCGCTAGGGTCTTTTTCAATATTCTGACCATCTGGGTTGACCAACCGAAGGCGATCCAACTGCGCCGGCGTTTGCGGCCCTTCACCCGCGGCAACGATGGAAATACTACCGTCTAACCCAATGTCAATTTTTTCCTGAGGAGGAATCGTAATGGGGCCACCGTTGCCGAGCACGGCCATGCCTTCGGCGTTACGCAGCACACCCGTGGCGTCGATCTGAAAATTACCGGCGCGCGACATCATTTCTCGGCCGTCGGGTAGCTGAACCACAAAATAGCCGGCGCCATTGATCGCTACGTCCAATTCATTACCTGTTTCATTCATAGAGCCTTGGGTTAAATCGACCGCGGGGGTTTCGGTGAGCGCATATGCACGCGTCGGTAAACCGTCACCATAAAATACCGGCATCGCCCTAGCCTGTGAGAAATCGGCCTTGAAGCCTTGGGTGTTAGCGTTGGCCAAGTTATTTGAATGCGCCGTTTGGGCACGCATATTGTGCTTGGCAGCGGTCATCGCTAAATACAAAACCTTATCCATATTGCCTCCGAACAAGCGACAATTTTTTGCGCTTATTTGCTGTTACAGAGTGTTTTGCAATTTTGGTGCCAGAGCTGAGATGGGAAGAGCAAGTAAACGTAGAGAGTGCAATCAGCCCAATCTCGTGCAGACAACCAAGATTGGGCTAATAAGATTAGCGGAGGTTAATGATGGTTTGCGTCACGGCGTCCGCCGTTTCAATGGTCTTCGCACTGGCCTGAAAATTTCGCTGCGCGATAATCAAATTGACCAACTGCTCCGATAAATCCACATTCGAATCTTCAAGCGCACCCGAGTTAATGATACCCAGTGCCGCCGTACCAGGCGTTCCTATTTGCGGGATGCCCGATTCGAAGTTCTCTGCCCACATAGTGTCGCCGGCGGGCTGCAAGCCTTGTACGTTAGCGAAGTCAGCTATCGCGAGCTGACCTAAGACTTGGGCCTCACCATTGGTAAAGCGGGCAAATAAAACACCTTCGTCATCTAAATCTATACCGGATAGTCGCCCCGTGGTGTAGCCATTTTGATCCACATTGTTGACAGCAAAACTACTGCCGTATTGAGACGTGCCATCCATAGATACTTCCATATTGGAACTGGTTGGCGGCTCGACAACCGGTAATGCACCACCCTGTAAGCGGTTTTGTGGTCCGAGGGCACCGTTTGGATTACCGTTAGCATCTAAGGGAGTCCAGTTCGAAACCAAAATCGGATCGCTCGATGCTGGGTCTAGTGCGCCGTTAGAGTTAAAGCGCAAGTTAAACGACGCTCGAGTCGGCAAAACGTTGCCGGGTGGTGGCAAGGTGGTGTCTGGGTCCCCAACATCCACGCCGTCTATTTGCACATACATCAGCCAATGATTAGGCGACGTAGCAGGATCATTCGGATCGTAATTTTGACGGACGAAGTACTGGGTCATAACATGATTATTACCTAGGGAATCGTACACAGTAACGGACGTAGCGTGGTTGTAGGTGGATTGATCCGTGGGGTCAAATTGGTTGATGACAAAGGGCGTGAAGCTGGTGCTAGTAAACGGACTATAAAGTCCAATCGCTGGCGGATTAGGATTGTTAAGTGTGTAACCCTCATCAAGAATTAAATCAATTTCACCGCCGACCACCACACCATTGGTAGTCGCATTGGAATTGCCAACAGCGACGCCATTATTGCTTGGATCTGCCTCCAAGGTTTGAGAGGGAACAGCTGGATTACCCAGCACCTCAAGCGTATCGCCATCGGTCGTCGAGGTGATGGTAAAAGACAGATCATCGCCAATATTCGAGGTAATAACTAAATCCCCGGTTGCGGCATCTAACTGGGCACTAATGCCTGGCAAGGTCGAGTTTGAAAGACCGTTTATTTCAGCAGCTAAGGTCGTCAAATCATTCGATGTTAACTGCACATTGTTTAAGTTAATAATCATATTACCGGCGGCGTTTGAGTAGCCGGCATTGACTAAACGCGCCGTGGTAGTTGCCGTCGCTGTAACACCTGCCAAGGCGTTCATTTCGGATGCAATTTCAGACGCTGTGGCACCTGCAGCACTGGTGTATGTTACCGTCTGGTTCGGCCCGACAATATCGATACCTTGTTGTGGGTAGCCGTTATCGACCGCGGGGGTACCGGAGTTATCTTGTATCGTGCCGGCACCAATGGCGCCTGCTAGACCAAGTGTGCCAGCATTGGCGCTAGCGTTTGTTGCCGTAACTTGCGCCGCTTCGCCGCCCTGTAAGGCTTGAAATTCGAGATGAAAATTGCCGCCGCCATCATCGACAGCTACCGCTAAAACGTCAATGGGTGTTTGCGGTAAGGTGGGTGAAAAAATCTGCCCATTGATAACGCCTTCGAGCGTGCGAAGATCGTTAAAATTATTAATATTTGCCGGCACCCCGGACGCTGTATTTAGCGTAATTGAGACAGTGCCATTATTGCCGGACCCAGCACCGGCAAGCTGTAAATCAAACGTAATGGTATTGGCATTAAAATCAAACCCCGCACCTGGCAAGGCAAAATTGGTTGAATTCACTGTCGATGTTGTGGGTACTTGTAGGCCGACTTGGGTAACAGCAATGGCATTACCATCGGTTAATAACGTTGAGCCAGAGCGCTGCAGAACCGGTGCATTGGCATCCAAATTGAGCGCCGATTCAACTAAGGTTGTTTGTCGAGGGGCTTGGTTGCCAGTCTGAATTTGCATGTCACCAAGAATACCGCCAACAATTCCATTAATATCGGCGCCGAATCCCTGCAGGCGCGCATTGGAGTTATTGACAATATAGCCATCTTTATCGAGACCAAATGTCCCTGCACGGGTATACAGCCTATCGCCACCCTGATCCACAATAAAAAAACCAGCGCCACTAATGGCAAGATCCAGCTCATTTTCTGTGAAACTTATATTACCTTGGCTAAACTGCTGAGATACAGCCTGTAAGCGCACACCGCCGCCGATGGTGTTTACCCCCGCGCCCAAAATTGTTGTAGCGTAGACGTCACCAAACTCTGCTCGCGAGGATTTGAAACCGGTAGTGCTGGCGTTGGCAATATTATTGCCAGTGATTTTAAGGTCGGAGTTTGCTGCACGAATGCCGCTAAGTGCTGTGTTAAATGGCATTGTAATCTCCCACTAGAATACTAGTTAAATTGCTTTACTTCAGACATTGCGACAGGGCCAATGCCAGCCAAATTCAAGGTCAATTGACCACCTGCACCAATTGTCACGCTGTTTACATTTGCACTTAGGGCCGTGTCTAGCTGTGTAGGTTCGCCGTCAACACTTGCCATCACTTCAAAGCGGTAAGCACCTGGCGGCACCCCTTCGGGTTGACTGCTTTGCCAATCGAGCATTTCGCCATTCGCCTCCAAAAACATGCCATCCCAACGGAAAACCACTTCACCTGCGGACTGATAGCCAAGCGGAATAGATTCCACAAGTGCACCGCTTTGACCGTAGATGTTGATTTTCATATCACTGGTGGCAGCGGGAAGGTCTGCACTTCCACTGACAACATTGCCTGCTTGCAAGGTTGCTGAATTTGTTGGCACAGTCACACTTCTACCCACCAAGGCCGATGCTTGCAGCGCTTGATTTGACATCATGGCCGACGAGAAATTAGAAAAGTTAGAGTTCAATTTTTCCATCTCCTCCAACTCACTGAACTGCGCCAACTCCGCGATAAACGCAGTATCATCTTGCGGATTCAGCGGATCCTGATTTTGCATCTTAACCATCAACAGCTCTAGGAACTGAGCTTGACCGAGCTCATTACTTTTCGGCTTAGCGGTATTCTTAGTTCCAATATTGAGGTGATCTAAAACACTGCCAACATCACTGATACTGCTCATAGCGCTGCCCTCACCTACTGACCAATCGTTAGTACACGTTGCATCATCTGCTTCGCTGAATTCATAACTTCAACGTTCGTTTGGAAGCTTCGCGATGCAGAAATCATATTCGCCATTTCTTCAACCACATTAACGTTTGGGTAAAACACGTAACCCTCTTCGTTTGCCAATGGATGGCTGGGCTCGTAGCGCTGCTGCAAGGGTGCATTACTCTCCACAATGCCTAGCACTTGCACACCGCCATCCATGTTTTCGGGCGAACCTAAAAGCAAATTGCCGTTTGCCTGATTAAAAGCCGTCGTAAAAACAGGATGCCGAGCACGGTAGGTTTGATCAATACTTGAGCTGGCAGACTCGGCATTGGCCATATTACTGGCGGTTGTATTTAACCTGAGGCTTTGAGCGTTTAGGCCTGAACCAGCGATCGAAAATATTGAATCTAAAGACACGATTACTCTCCCCGAATTGCCGTCATTAGGCCTTTAAATTTACCGTTTAACAGCGTGAAGCTGGCTTGAAAACCCAGCGCATTCTTCATATATGCGCTGTGCTCGATCTGCTCTTCTACCGTGTTACCGTCAACCGAGGGCTGCAGCGGTGTGCGATAGAGAATGTCATCTAAGCTCATGACTGCTTGCCCATCAATATGGCGTGCTTGAGTATTGTCCAACGTAAAGGTTGCACGATGTTGGCCACCTAACTCGCGCGATAACGCCGCTTTGAAATCAATATCTCGGGCCTTAAAATTGGGTGTATCGGCATTGGCCAAGTTGTTAGCAAGTAGCTCCGCACGGCCAGCCTTGAGAGCAAGGGTGGTCTCAAAGAAACCCGTCGCTTGTTGAAAACTAATTGCCATAACGTCCTCTGCTCTGCCATTGCTGCTTAATAGCGGTAGATAGGGTCAATAGCCCGTACCACCTATCGCTTCATTTTGTTTAAACAAATGCAACACCTGTGCCAACGCATCTGGGAAATCGTAAACACCTGATTAGAAAGGAAAAAGCGGTGAAAAACAGGAAGGACTTATTAAGGACGTTAAGCTAACCGGCAAATTATTACCGCTAGCGGATCATACCGAAAGGCATCATTTTGCCCGATACAAAATACCCGGATTACAATGCACCATGTCAAAGAACTCTGATGCTCCAGCCAAGCCCTCCGAGGCGCCTAAAAAAAGCACTCCGCCGGGATTTAAGCTGCGGTGTATTCGCTTCAGAATATCGAGTTTTAACTCATTATTAAAATAGATCAGCACATTGCGACAGAAGATAATATCGAAACTCCCTAAACCGCCGTAGCTGTCTTGTAAGTTCAGCGTTCGATAGGTTATTCGCCGGCTAATTTGTTGCTTGGCACGCCAACTATCTTCGCCTAACTGGTCGAAAAATGCATTTAACCGCTCCACCGACAAGCCGCGCATAACGGACATCTGATCGTAGGTAGCAGCTCTGGCAATTTTTAACATACTGGGCGACAGGTCTGTGCCAGTTATATTAACGTTCACCAACTTTTTCGGGCTAAAGCGCTGATACTCTTCCACAGCCATGCTTATGGACAAAGGTTCTTGGCCAGAACTACAGGCAGCCGACCAAATATTTATACTGCTTTTTTGGCCAGCTAGCTCCGGCAGAATATGGGCTTTCAGCACTTCATAGGGATAAGTATCCCTAAACCAAAAGGTTTCATTGGTGGTCATGGCATCAATAACAATTTCGCGCAAGGGCGAATATTTATTGCGCTCTAGCTCCTGAACCAACTCACCTAAGTCTTTAAATTTATGGTGAGATAGTAATGGGCTAATACGTGTTGTAACCAAATACTGTTTACTTTCAGCCAGGTAAATACCACAGGCATCGTGTAGAAAATCACGAAATTTAGTAAAATGTGCGGAGTCTAAAAAGGTTTGAGACAAGCCGATAATACTCATGTGGAAACAGCGCTGACAGCCCACACCGACAGCGCTATTGTTCTACGTTAAGACCAACAAGGTTATTCTTCATTCAACATGCTTTCACCACACATGGACTTCACTCGCTCATTGACTCGACGCGCTAAGTCGTCCGGGTGAAATTTTGCGAGGAAATCATTGGCCCCTACTTTTTTAACCATTGCCTGGTTAAAAACGCCGCTTAATGATGTATGTAAAATAATATGCAGATCCTTCAACGCGGGGTTGCCACGTACTTCAGCCGTAAAGGTATAGCCGTCCATTTCAGGCATCTCGATATCAGAAATCACCAACAGTAATTCCTGAGTGACGTTTTTACCTGCCTCAACTAAACCCTGCAAAAACTCCAATGCCTCGCGGCCGTCTTTACAGAGCGTTGTTTGCAACCCCATGGATTCGATCACGCGTTGGATTTGCTTGCGAGCAATAGTGGAGTCGTCGACAATAAGCACGTGCTTTTGGACAACACGCTCTGCAATACCATCCTCTATTACCCCCGCCGTGATTTCTTCACTAATAGGTGAAACCTCCGCCAATATTTTTTCGACGTCGATTATCTCTACTAGCTGGCCCTCTACCTCAGTCACGGCAGTGAGGTAGTTTTCGTGGCCAGAGCCCTTTGGTGGCGGGTGTATATGCTCCCAATTCATATTGATAATCCGCTCAACCTTACTGACCAAGAAGCCTTGGGTTGAACGGTTATACTCTGTGATAATGACAAAACAATTCTCTAGGTTTTTTAACGGCCCATGCCCTGTTGCCAAATTCATATCCATGATGGAAATGGTACCACCGCGAATATGTGCAACACCCCGCACGACTGGGTGTCGCTTGGGTATTTCATTGAGCGGGGGGCACTGTAAGACTTCCTTCACCTTAAAAACGTTTATGCCATATAACTGCTTCCCCGCAAGGCGAAACAGCAGCAGTTCTAGCCGGTTTTGGCCGACTAACTGGGTTCGTTGATTAACGCTGTCTAAAACGCCTGCCATTACGGCCCCCGACCAATTCTTGTTGTGTATGTAGTGTTATGAGTACCGCTATAAACATAGTTCATATAACTCAATTACGCACAACGGCATATATGTTGCAGTCAGTCTCATATAAACCAAAATACGCCAAATTACCGTCGTCTCAGATGTTGTCGGCTTAAAGGCAAACTCCTTGAGCGTTTAACAAGCATAGGTCATAAATTCGTGAAATCGTTGTTAGCTATATTTAGTGTGCTTTTGGTCCTTTACGCGCCAGGACAAAGCTTCGGCGACCAACGCTGGCAAGCTATTGACGACATTGCTAAAGCCGTGGACGCCGCACTAGCAACCCATTACCTCTCCCTCTACCCGGATTACGACATCAAAATTGCCGTCAATGCGCCCGATAAGCGACTTAAGTTTCCTCAGTGTGACAATCAATTGACGGTGGATACGCAAAGCTTACCAAACGGCGGAGGCAACGCCACGACGCAAGTGAAATGCGATAGCGAGGCGCCTTGGTCACTCTATGTCTCTGCAGCGATTGAAATTTGGGGTAACGCTGTCACGGCAAATACCAGCATAGCCCGTGGTCAAGTCATCGATGAAGAGAACTTAATCTTGGCACGCACGAATATAGCGACTATCCGTAAAGGTAGCTTACTTAGCCTTGATGGGGCAAAAGGTCTAGAGGCCCGTCGTGCCATTCGGCCGCACCAAGTGATTAGAAGCCAAGATTTAATCGAGCCCTTAGTCATACGCCGAGGTGATGCCGTGCAAGTTGCGGCACTTCTAGGCAGTCTTCGGGTGATAACGCCTGGCACTGCGCTTGCCAATGGCCGTGTTGGAGAACATATAACGGTTACCAATAACGGCTCAAATCGTAAAGTTCGGGCTAAAGTTATTGCTGAAGGCCTAGTTGAAGTACCTATGTAACGGCCTGCTGGACGCGATGAGTGGACACAGATTTTAAACGCCGTAATACCTAGCACTGCGTTAAACTCAATGCTAGTTTGTGCATAATCCATCAGCAAAATAACGGCTAATTTCGACTAAAGATCTTCATCAGTCTGCCGATAACCCAGCAAGAATGGTTATTTTTACAACAGAGTTTCGATTAAGAAGCCAGTAGAGGCCACAGTTTACAAGGCGTTACTTGAACGTCGTCGCGCAGTGGACCAAGTCTAACGTTTATATTTAGGGTTAAGGATACAGAGGTTCATATGATTATTGATCCCAAAGCTGGGCTAACAGGGCTTAGCAGCCAAAACAGCCAACGCGCTAGCCAAAAACCCGATGCAGAAAACGGGGGCAAAGCCAACAAAATCGATGCTCCGAAGCTGGATAGCGTCCAATTGAGCGATCAGGCGCAGAGCCTCAAACGTCTTGAGGACAACATTGCCTCGGCGCCCGCGGTTAACGACGATAAGGTAGCAACCCTACGTGCTGCTATTGCCGACGGAAGCTATCAAATCAATGCTGAACGTATTGCTGAGAAAATGCTAACCAGCGAAGGCATCTAGTAATTAACTCCGCGCTATAGTCCGTCGGCATAGTTCTTGCTGCGCTTAGGTATCACTAGGCGCAATGAGGAACGAACATGGCCACCCCACTCCCCTTTAAAATTGCTCAAACCGTCCAACAAGAACTAAATGCCGCAAACGCGCTTTTCGATCTACTGCAGCAAGAGTCTGATGCGCTTGGCAGCCGAGATACAGAATTGCTGGCAACAATCATCGAACGCAAAAATCAGGAGCTAGTAAATCTTGCGCAAGGTGCAAATAAGCGCTTTACCATCCTCACAGAGCAAAAACTAACCCATAACCAGCAAAACTGGATGCTGCTGCTAGGGCGCTGTAGAGATGAAAAACTGCTCCAACAATGGCGCGCCTTAGAGCAGCAAATTAAGGCTTGCAAACAGGAAAATGAAACCAACGGCAAGCTGCTGGCCCGAAGCCAGCGAGTTCTAGCCAAACTCACCGGTGTTTTGCGCGGGCAAGCAGAAAGCAATCAAGAGCTCTACAACCGGAAAGGCGGCCATAGCGCGGCTAAGCGCAATTTAACTTATGCTCAGGCCTAGCGACCGTGCCCGTTGATCACGAAGCGGCACTAGAGGCACAGCACCTCACCCACGCCGAGGACATCTACCGCGCCCTGAGGGCGCTGCAGCTGCATAGAAGCCTTATAACGGTGACCTTTGCTGGCAGCAAACAGATAGGGAGCAGCCTAGTGCTTGAGACTGAGCTGGAAAGCCAAACCTTATCCATCGATCAACTTAACGATTCAGCACTTCAAGCGCAGCTTGCACCAGGTCAAACCTTATTATTGCGAGCGAGTTACGGCGGAGTGCAGGTGAGCGGTCTATTCAGCGTCATAGCGACCAGCGACGAAAATGACGTAATCCAACTTGCCTTTCCCAGCGAGCTGATGCACCGGCAAAGACGCGCCGCATTCAGGGTTAATTTAACCGCCCCACTCACGACGATTCAATTACACGGCACAGACAGAGCTGAGCCACTTGAAGGCTTAATCGTAGATATCTCGGCCGACGGCCTCGCGGTCGAATTCGATACCTTCGTGCGCCCACCAATAATGCCAAGCGAATATTTCCAGCACTGTCATTTCAATTATGGCGATGCGGAATGGGATTTAGGCTTGGTAGCCAAGCACCCCAGTTTCGACAAGCAAGCCAGCAAGTACCGCTGCGGCTTCAGCTTTCGAGCACTAACCAGTAGCCAGAGTAAAGCGATCAATCAATGGGTTCTACTGACTCAGCGCTTACATCAACAGCGAACCCTGCTAAATCGCAAGCTATAAGTACCGACACAAACGCCCAGATAAAGCACTAAACTTAAAAACAGAACCTTTTGGCGACACTTTCCCTGCTAAGTCGCCAATGCAACCATAGTAAAAGTTACCCATATTGCTCTGAATGTGACATACAGCATACAATTCTGTTTCGATTGCGCAATTTATGAGCATTTCCGACGCTTTATTAATCACTTCTCGCCTATTGCTACGATACTGCCAACCGCGCACGCCCTTGCTGTAGAATCCGCCCCCTCAAACCCCAGCTTTATCGGAGCCTGTAATGATGTTGTCTCGCCGCACTGTGTCTTTCTGCCTAGCATTCGTTGTATCCCTTACTTCGCAATTGACCCTTGCGAACACAAAGGCAGAACTGACTGCTGCCCTCAATAACACCCAAGCAAAGTTGGAAAACAAAGAAACCGGCATCGAAACCCTAGAAAGCCGCCTTTCCAGCTATTCAAATAGACAAGCAGATGCACAAGAAAAGCTCGATAAAGCGAAAGCTGAACTTGCCGCTGCTCAAGAAGAACTAGCCCAAGCAAAAGCCTCCACCGACGAGGGCGCTGCTGTGCAGCAAGAACTTGCTCAAAAGAAAATTGAGCTTGCCTTAAATGGACTTGAAAGCCGCAAAAAGCGCTTAGAAAGCACCTCCGAGAAATTAGCGAGCCTTAGCAAGGAGCTAAAAACCGCACAGGCAGACCACCAGTCACTGAAAATTAAAGTCGCAACACTAGAAACCCAAATCGCTGCGGTAAAGAATACCCCTAGCGCACCGGCACCAAAGACTGCGCCAACCAAGCCTGTGTATACCGCTGCGCCGGTAGCACCAGCACCTGCCCCGATTGCGCTGAAGGAACCGGAGCCCGTTGTGACTGCTGCAGCCACACCTGCAACACAATCTACGCCAGCAAAGCCTGATACACCACTAACAGCTCAAGAGCTCAGTGCTCGAAAGGAAATGAAAACATTGGCGACCAAAACAAAGGGCGCCGACACCTCAGGTTATCGCCAGTACGCCGAACTCTATATTGAAGCTAACAACGGAGAGAAAGAAGAACTCGAGTTTTTAGGTAATGGTCAGTATTACGGCGAGATCAAACTAACAAGCGATAGCAACAAACTTAAAATACGGAATCGTACCTTTAAAGTAAATGTACCAGATGACCAAAATGGCAGTGTTTTCGTCGTTATTTACGACGCGACCAATCGCCCCAAACCACGCTTTGTTATTTTTAATAAAAATTTGTTAGAAGATTAATAAGAAGCAGCGTTTAGAAAAATAAGTCTACAGCTTACAGGAATGACAAAGAGCCAAAGGTTCATACAGTGAACTTCGCGCTCAGCCTGTAAGCTGTAAGCCTATAAAGACTTCAATACTTTCCCCTTTTACTCTTCTGCCAATTCAGGTAATACATCCAAAAACTTAGGCGCGAGAAACCGTGTGAAAGTTGCTGTTAAATGATGGCTATCACGCCAAATCAGCAACTGGCCTTTTACCGGCGCACATCGCCCCTGATCGCAAATGGCATCCGTAAAATCAATAAGCCTTACACCCTTTGTTTGCGTCGCCGCATTTGATATCGGATCATTAAAATCTACAGTTTCCCGACTAACCGAGCAGGCCTCAACAGACCCGAAGGGCGAAGTCATGCACTCGGGAATATCTTTAGTCATACGAGGCGTATCACTTACCACCAGTATTGGAATGCCGGCATTCAGCAATGGCGTCCAAGTTGATTGATACGCTCGCTCAATTTTCGAGAGATTATCATTGTCGTCAGCGAAAACACGGTATTGATTCGAAGCACTCGTAACGATCAAGTCCGGTTTAGCCGCTAGAATAATACCTGCTACGGTTTGGTTCCATTCCATACAGGGTGTATACGCGCCGCCTTTTCTCGGATTGCTGAGTAAAACATTAACAAAGGGGCAGTCGGACTTTGTGTGGGACACAATACGCCAACCAGCATCAAGTTTAGCCAGCATTTGTAGTGCAGGTAGCCATTGGCCTGCATGTGAATCCCCCACCAGTATTAACAGTTTTGGTGCAGACTTATCGCCGAACTCACAGGCTTTCGGCTTGGCTGAATCCATACCTACATGACACTTGTATCGATACAAGTCCGGATTATCTTTTCGGGCAGCCAAACCGTCCGGCACAGTTGGTTTATCAGGGTTATAGGGTTTTGCAGCAAGCGATTTCAATACACTGGGGGATTTTGCACCCTCGAGTGCGTTAGCGACTTTTTGATGGTAGAAAAAGCTCAAACCCGCTGAACAAATCATTGCCAAAGCGACGCAACTCGACAACACACCGACAGCCGCAAAACCCGGTTTTGATGTAAATCTAAATCGGTCTTCCACGAACTGTTTTGTCAAAACAGAAAGGATAATGGCAACGACAATAATAACAACGCCTTCGAAAATATCGGGGCTTGTGCCAAGCACGGTTTTAAAGACGACAATTAAAGGCCAGTGCCAGAGGTACAGCGCGTAAGAAACACCGCCCAATAATACCAAAGGCTTAAGTGACAGTAAGCGCGCGATAAATGGTTCCTTTCGCTCGAAGCTTCGCCCCTCCCCTGCCCACAACACCAACGCCGCGCCTAAGGTTGGCAACAGCGCCAACGCACCGGGAAAAGCCATGGCGTCTGTGTAAAAAACAGCAGCCACTATAATGCCAATTATACCGAGCACCCCAGCGAGCCATTTGAGACTGGCCGGCCCAACGAGTTTAGCGCCGTATAAGGCTAAAGCGCCGCCGAGCGCCAACTCCCATACTCGGGATAAGGTAGAAAAATATGCAATTTCCGGCTGGCTGTTAATTACCACTAGCCCGTAAATGAATGACAATAGCGCAATTGTCACCACCAAGGGCCCAAAAAGCCCTGCTGGGTTTATCAGGCCGCGTTTAAGCCTCAACCCGATCAAGAGTATAACCGGCCAAAAGAGGTAGTACTGCTCCTCCACACTTAAAGACCAGTAGTGTTGCAGTGCGCTTGCCGTATGATCCTGACTAAGGTAATCGACAGATTGTTCAACCAGCCACCAATTCTGCACATAAAGCGTACTGGCCAAAACATCCTTTGCCAGGCTTGGCCATTGCACCACCGGCATAGCCAAAGCTGACACAGCTACAAAGGTAACAACTAAAGCCGCCGCCGGCATGAGTCGGCGCACGCGCCGGCCATAAAACGCCCACAAGTCAACCCGCTCTGTACGCTCCACCTCACGCGCAAGCAGTCCGGTAATAAGGTAGCCAGAGATAACAAAGAACACATCCACGCCCACATAGCCACCGGGCAGCCATTCTGGCCATATGTGGAAAACAAGTACCACGAGAACCGCGATTGCACGAAGACCTTGGATATCCAGCCGGTGATCTTTACCTGCCTGATGCTGTTGGAGACTGTTCACGAAATACGCCTTAAATTTGAGCGCGCATACTAGCAAATACAGATGGTTATTGCTAAAACCCTACAGACTTGGAGCGTTTAGCCCGCAGGGACGAATTCACTTATGGTGGTCGCGAGACAGGCCCTATAAAGGAAATACTTCCGCAGATATTTCTTTAACTGGAGGCCTGCAGTTCTACTGAGGCCAGCTATACTGACCCCTCAAACGCCTATATAATCCTTAACCCATAATGAATTATCGCTTGTAGGAGCTACAACTTTGCTGGAAGCACTTTTTAACGCAAAACGACCGGTCAAAAGATTTATTAGCTTAACTTATGATGTCGTCGTTTTAATCGGCGCATATTATTTTGCCAATGCATTGCGCTTGGGTAGCTTTGAAATCCCGTTTGGGTATAGCGAGATCTACGCACTAGCTATCACGCTAGTAGTCGCCGCAGCCGTGTTCATTCGACTTGGCCTTTATCGCGCCATACTAAGGTATTTAAACTCGCAAGCATTGGTATCAATTGCCTTAGGTGTAGGCGCCTCAGCCAGCGCCCTAGCGCTTGCCAGCTTCTTTTTTCAGTCATCTACTCCTCGCTCCGTACCGATAATTTTCATGATAATAGCGCTCGTATTTATAGGAGCACCAAGGATGTTAATGCGCAGCATAGTCGCACTTATTAATGGAGGGTCCCAAAATACAACCAATGTCATTGTGTATGGTGCAGGCGAAACAGGCTGCCAGCTTGTTCGCTCTTTGGGCGCAACCAACTACCATGCTGTCGCATTTGTAGACGATAACCCAACCATACAGGGCTCCGTAATTTACGGACTAAAAGTTTACAATCCTAAAAAAGCCCAAGAACTAATTGTTCGCTATAACGCCAAAATAACACTGCTTGCACTTGGTGGTGCTGGGCGCAATCAAAAAAGCAAGATTATAAAACAGCTGGAGGATCTAGGTACCGCAGTTAAAACTATCCCGCCAATCCACCAAATCGTCGAAGGTACTGCAAAGATTTCAGACTTGCAGGACGTATCAATCGAGGACCTATTAGGTCGTGAACCCGTTGCAGCAGAACCTAAATTATTAAGCAGATGCATCAAAAATAAAGTCGTTATGGTTACAGGCGCTGGCGGTTCAATCGGGTCTGAGCTAACTAGACAAATACTTAACCTAAAACCAGCAAAACTAATCCTGTTTGAAATCAGCGAATTCAGCCTCTATACGATAGAGCAAGAATTAATTCAAAATTGCAAAGCGAAAGGCAGCAAATGCAAGACTGAGATAATTCCAATCCTCGGCTCGGTACAAAACCTCCCTCACTTGAAACAGACAATGCGCACTTTCCAGCCGAATACCATTTATCATGCTGCCGCTTATAAGCATGTACCTATGGTGGAGCATAATATTGTAGAGGGTGTTAAGAATAACATCTTCGGCACCTGGAACTGCGCTCAAGCAGCAATAGACGTAAATGCTGATTCTTTTGTACTCGTATCAACTGATAAAGCAGTAAGACCAACCAATGTCATGGGAACCACAAAACGCATAGCAGAGTTGGTACTACAAGCTTTGGCAAAGCATCAAAACAAGACACGCTTCACAATGGTACGGTTTGGCAATGTACTTGGCTCCTCTGGCTCTGTCGTACCTCTATTTCGCAAACAGATAAAGTCCGGCGGACCCATTACCGTCACCCACCCAGACATAATTCGCTATTTCATGACCATTCCTGAGGCAGCGGAGCTGGTAATTCAAGCTGGTTCAATGGGGATGGGGGGCGACGTATTTGTATTGGATATGGGAGAACCGGTAAAAATTGCCGATCTAGCTGTCGAAATGATCAAACTTTCAGGGCTAACTGTTTGTTCAGCTGAAAACCCTAATGGCGATATCGCTATCGAATACTCAGGCCTTAGACCTGGCGAGAAACTGTATGAAGAGCTTTTGATTGGCGACAATGTGAGCGGTACTGAGCACAAGCGCATCATGCGCGCTGAGGAAAAAAGTTTGTCATGGAAAGATACTGAGGCTCTGCTTACTGCCTTAAACTCTGCCTGCGCAGCCTATGACGGGGTAACCATTAAACAACTGCTGCTAGATGCACCAACGGATTATGTTGGCACTTTAGAACTCGTGGACCCTCTGTCAAAACAAAACCTTAGTATCACTTCGCAGTTTACGCATTAAAAAATGGGGCCACAGCCCCATTTTTAACTATTTCAAAGCGTCTCCGCCACCACTACCGGCTATTGTTTTGAAAATATAAGTGAAGTATGACTTAATTGATAAAGAGTCAATCATCAACTTATCAATTTCAGCCAATAACTTAGGTGTAGACATATCAATATTCTGAATTTGAGCTAAACCTGTGATGCCAGGTCGTACATCATAAACACCACGCTCGCTGCGTTCGGCAATCAAGTCTTCTTGGTTAAACAAATTTGGTCGCGGGCCAACAAGACTCATCTCACCTTTAAGAACATTCCATAGCTGAGGTAATTCATCCAGCTTAGTTCTACGTAAAAAAGATCCAACTTTAGTAACTGAAGCTGAGGAGGCAAGGTGGCTTGCTACGGAAGCCGTACCCACGGACATAGTCCTGAACTTAACAAGCACAAAAGGCTTCATACCTTTCCCTACCCGCTGCTGTAAAAAAAGTGGTGATTTCGTATCAAACCAACCTATAACATATACAACGAGTAACACGGGAAAGCCAAAAAGCAGACCGGACGCCGAAAACAATAAATCGAATACTCTTTGCACCTTAAAATTTACCCTTTATAAAATCTTGCATCGTGATTTCTATCCCTTGGCTTACGGAAAAAGGGGGCTTCCAATCTAACAAGGATTGAGCCTTACTAGGGTCTACTTGCAGCGAGCCAATCAGTCGCTCCATCACTTGACGTTTATTAGTAGCAGTGCCTATCCACTCAAAAAGGATTTTTGGTATTGGGATTTGCCAAGTAGACCTCCCTATGGACTTTCGCATCAATCTAACTAAGCTTGACAAAGAAACATCCTCACCATCAGAAATAATAAAAATTTGATTCGCAGCCTTAGGATGCTCTATAGACTTAACAATAAAATCAATTAGATTGCCTATATAGATCATGCTTCTAGCATTGTTGATAGCCCCAAAAGGTAGCGGAATTGGCGAAACAGCCAGCTTCATAAGACTAAGAAAATTTGCTTTAACCCCAGGTCCATATATTAAAGGTGGGCGAATAATAACGACTTCCATCCCTGTGCTATCAGCAATATCTTTAAGCCCCTGCTCTGCTTCAAACTTGGATATACCATACGGATCAGTTGGGCTGCGATTGTCATTTTCTCTAAACGGCGCCATACCAGAGGTGGATTCACCATTGACCTTGATGCTGCTGATAAAAATAAAGCGCTTTACTCCTTGAGCGGCAGCCTGTCGAGCTAAATTCAAGGTGCCGCCAACATTTACCGCTCTATACTCATCTAAAGGATTATAAAGCCTTTCTTTAGTAACATGAGCCCGAGCGGCACAATGTATAACGATGCTAACCCCATTTAACGGCTCAGAATAATCTTCGCATTCATTAATGTTTTTTCTGAAAAATGGCCCACCCTTTGTAAAATTAGTTCGGCCGCACAATATAACATTATAGTTACTAAGCGCATCAAAAACAGCTCCTCCAACAAAACCTGAGGCACCTGTTAAAAGAATGGTTTCGTTGTTAGTCATTACAAGTTAACTCTTCATAAATATCCAAGTGCTGCCGTACAATTATCTCGATCGCAAACTCGGACTCAGCGAGAGCTCTACCTGCTGAGCCCATTCGCACGCGGAGTCTGGGTGACTCTATAAGCCTACTGATGGCGTCAGCTAACGCTACAGAATCTTTTATAGGTACCAATAGACCGGTTACATTCTCAATAATCGCATCTCTACAGCCGGGATGGTCAGTTGTTACAACCGGCCTGCCACAAGCTGCTGCCTCAATAAGAGTTTTCGGTAAGCCCTCACCATAGTAGGATGGCAAACAAACAATATGTGCCTCAGCATATTGCTTAGCTATATCAGAACGGAAGCCTAATAAAGTTATAATATCCTCCCCAGCCCACTCATCAAGCTCATCCTGTAATATAGTCCCTGGATTTCCAAAATCAGGAGTTCCAATCAGTCGTATATCCACACTTATACCCCGAGACCGCAGTAGCCGCGCAGCAGCAACGAATTCAGTCACCCCCTTGTCTCGCAGCAATCTCGAAGCCATAACAACAACTGGAAGCCCGGCAGGCTCTGAGGTAAAAGAATATTCTGTCAAGTCAACGCCGGATCCGCGGATAATACGCGCACTATCCAACGTCACCGCGCCAGCTGACAGTAACGTATCTCTATCATCCAAATTCTGGAAAATAACGACCAATCTTTTCTGCTTGAAAGCGAAACGGTACATGAAAACAACCAAATTCCTACGTACACCTTCTAGACCAGTCCGTCCTTTAAATGCGGTGCCGAGGCCTGATATAGCCGCTACAACAGCAGAAATACCTGCAAGTCGAGCTGCGATACCACCATATAGGACAGGTTTAATCGTAACAAGGTGAACCAGCAGAGGTTTAATTTTAATCAATAGGAAGTACAATTTAATCAAGGAATAAAATTCCATAATCGGGTTTTGACCACTCCGAGTGAACGGAATTAAATGATGAACAAACCCCCCCTGCTTAACGATGTCAACAGCCAGGCCCGGCCCAGTGGCAACATGCACCTGATATCCATTTTTTACAGCGGCGATTGCTATGGGTAATCGGTGCGATATAAAAAACTCAGGTGTATTTACAACTATGAGAATTTTTTTCATTATTGATTTTCTTCTAGCCATGCCTGAAACATTAGCACGCACCACAATGACTGATGCCAGCTCTTTCTTCCGCTTAAATGTTCGGCCCACATTTTTCGAATAGGCTCAGGGTGAAAAAATCCCTCAAATTTCAATCGGGTTTCATCCAGCAAAGCATCAGCCCAACCACGTAGTGGCCCACGTAACCACTGGTCTAAAGGAATTGCAAAACCCATTTTAGGACGCTCAATCAGCTCTGCCGGTACATGTCGATACAAAACTTGGCGAAGCAACCATTTACCTCTACCGTCGCGAATCTTAAACTCAAACGGCATCTTCCAAGCTAGCTCTACCATATTATGATCTAACATGGGAACACGGGTTTCTAAACTTATGGCCATCGCCGCACGATCAACTTTTGTCAAAATGTCATCAGGCATATACATTTGCGAATCCATCGCCATCATAGCGTGCTCAATGTTATCTGTCGTTGGCCACGCAGAGGACGTTGATATTAAAGTGGGAGGCTCTACACCGTTAATAACAACACTAGCAGGATCAGACCATTGACTAGTTAGTTGGCGATAAAACGCTTGTCCATCTGAAATTGCCATCACATCAGCAAGTTTTCGTGCCTTATCGCCAGGAGTGGATAGGTGGAATTTTTTTGGCGTAATTGGTTTAATCGCTTCAAAAATTTTATCCCACCTCGAAGGAGGCACTCCTCTTAAAAATCCAGTTGCTGCATTTCGTAGAAAATGCGGAACCCGCTGCATAGGTCTCCAAACACTACTCACAGCGAGATATCTGTTATAACCACCGAAAAGTTCATCGCCTCCATCACCACTCAACGCAACCGTCACATTGTGTTTCGCCATTTGGCTTACAAGATAAGTTGGTATTTGAGAGGCATCAGCAAAAGGCTCACAATACATTCGTGGTAGCAGAGGAACGACTGAAAGTGCATCCGCTGAGGAAACATAAAGCTCGGTATGATCTGTTCCGAGCAATTTGGCCACAGCCTTTGCATGAGTCGCTTCGTTATAACCACCTTCCTCAAAGCCAATAGTAAAGGTACTAATTGGGCGATCACTTTGCGCCTGCATCAAAGCGACAACAGTACTGCTGTCGATGCCACCACTTAAAAATGCCCCAAGCGGAACATCAGCTAGCATTTGGCTAGCAATACTTTTAGATAGCTGAGCTTCAACACTATTAATCGCATCATCTGCACTGCCAACAAAAGGGTTTGCCAACCCGTTCTCTACAACATCATTAACAGACCAGTAGGCCGTTGGTTGAGCACTCAGAGAACTATCATGGTCGCCTTGCAGTGGTATTTGTACGTAGTGTGCAGGCATCAATTTGTTAATGCCCACATAAATACTATAAGGTGCTGGAATGTAACTATGCCGTAGAAATAAATTCAGCGCGCCTCTATCAATGATGTTATTAAAAGAAGGATGTTCTTTTAACGCTTTCAACTCTGATGCAAAAAGCAGAACACCTTTACTCCAACCCCAATAAAGCGGCTTTTCACCCATGCGATCCCTTGCCAGTGTTAATACTTGTAGCTGGCGGTCCCACAATGCAAAGGCGAACATACCCACCAAGGCTTGGAGCGTTTTTTTTATACCCCAAGCGACAAAACAAGCCAATAATGTTTCCGTATCCGAATGCCCTCTCCATCGGGGGGCTTTGGATTCAATCTCAAGCTGCTTTCTTAAAGCCAGATGATTATAAATTTCTCCGTTAAAAGATATAACATACTGTTCACAAGCAGATAACATGGGCTGATGTCCAGCCGAGGACAAATCCAGAATAGAAAGGCGAGCGTGACCTAAGATCAATTGGGAATTATTTTCTTTCCATATACCATTACTATCCGGGCCACGGTGCTTGATTGCTTCAAGCATTCGGCGAGCGACGTTAGACGTATCAAAGCTGCCATCTCCGGCAATAGTAAAGCCAATCAACCCGCACATATTTCGCAAACTCTTTTCATTTAAACCCTACATACAATTAAAATCGAATTGCAAACCAAAAAAATAATGAATTAACATTTACCACAGCAAAGAACGATTTTCTTGGTCTGATAAATCACAAAAAATGCAATCAATATTGAAATATAACTGAACATTCTTAGTCGCACTGCAGTCCCTAAATTGTCATTACCTAACAACCATATTATCGAATAAGTGACAAAAAAAACGATCAAATAATCGACAAATTTTGTACTATACTTCCTATTTCTAATAACATAGGTAATTAGAAATATAAACGGTAAGGACTCAGTTAAAAAAACAGCAACCGAGGAAATACCCGTAAAATAAACTCCAAACAGCTGATATACGACAGACAGTAATAAGTCAGGAAAAAATTGGATTACCGAAGAAAACGAAATCCCTAAATTTGACCCACCAGTCTGATAGTCAGAAAAAATAGAACGATATGCCAAAACAGGCTCTAACAGGCCAAACAAGTAAAAGCCAAACAATCCCGCCAGAAAAATAAATATTGAAAATATAAAGGGGTACCTACGAAAGCTATATAGCGGAGCTAATACAAGCGCGAAAAAATAGCTAAAACCAAGGTAGCCTCGAAATTCCAATAGTAAATAAGCAACCGCCAAACCAAAAACAAAAAAATACGTTTTATGAAAAAGCCTTTTTTCTGAAGATAGCTCTCTAAAAATAAAAACCCCTAGAAGCCACAAAGCCACCATAATTACGTCGCGATATATATCGGTTGTGTAGTAAAGAAGTGTTGGATATGCACTAATAACAACTATAGCTGCCCAATACACACGTTGCCGATCTAGGGATTTTCTAACCCACGCCAACCGTGCAACCAATAAAGGAATAACAATAAAACCAATTAATTTTAAGCAAAAACTAATAAATTCGCGCGAATAGACGCCAAGCTCATTCAGCCAACGCAAAAAAACCGGCCAGGCGCTCGTAATGACGTCAGTCTCGCCTATGGCATAGGCATGATAATAAGTTGAATCATTGCCTCCGCCAAAAAAATCATTTCCAGAAAAATATATGAATACAGAGATCGCTACCTTTAACAAAAAAATTAAAAGGAATGCATAAAAATATAAAACCGTATTCACTGGTCGCCCTTATCATCTTTAGCCAGTTGGACTTTTCTAGCTAGTAAGCTTAACCAAGACTTCAAATATAAATTGGCAACAACTTCAGGATTATGATATCGCTCAACAAAAGCTCTAGACATTTCAGAGTGACTAGCCAACTGATCCCTTCGCTCCAATACTGTCTCTAAAACCTCAGTTATTTGCGCCTGATCCGGAATTAAATTGTATACAGGCGGCAAGACTCCATCATACAAAACTGTAGACTCCTGCTCTGCGCCACCACAAACAACCTTTCCTTGCGCCATTGAATAGAGGGAATTCATTGCCAAGCTATAGGAAAAAACTTGATCCAAATTCACATTCATTATTGACAGGAGCGCTAAATATCTATCAAAAGGAAGATTCCCATCAATTATACATTCAACATCTTTGGGGTACTTTTTTTCTAACTCCTGGAATGATTTTTCTATTAAAAATGTCCCTTTAAAACCCCTACGATTTAGACCATGAAAAAACACAACCTTACCGTTACTTACCCGATTTTCCGAAAACTCAATTTTCTTAGTATCTATTGGAATAGGGATTGGCTTAAGCGTTTTTTCGGAATATCCTGCCGCACAAAATGTCGCATGAAACTCAAATATAATCGGAATAACGGCATCAATATAGTTCATATATTTATGCATTGCATCAAGATGAGCCTGCTTCCGCATGTAGTAAGGTCTCCCCTGTCGATCTATTAGCTCGTGCGAAGGAATAGGGCTATATCGCATAGCTC
The DNA here is from genome assembly GCF_042853465.1 of Simiduia litorea. Lineage (GTDB taxonomy): Bacteria > Pseudomonadota > Gammaproteobacteria > Pseudomonadales > Cellvibrionaceae > Simiduia > Simiduia litorea. Next base: position 2,246,889 of record NZ_AP031497.1, read on the forward strand.
GTTCAGAATACTTCACATAAAATGGATCATCACCAGCACCCGACAACGTCACCAACCCATTATTTTCCTTGAGAAACTTAATTAAAAATAGATTTAAAAACGGTAATCTTGGAATTATATAAAAATTTATCACATGAACAACGTCAAAACCGGAAAACTTGCTTAAGTTCAGTAGAGGCAATAAAAACTGCCTCATTTTGTAACTATAAATCGTTGAGCCATACCCAAGATTTATGTCAGTCTTAAAGTTTTTAAAAAAATCACACGCTGCCGCCAGGGTAACATCATGCCCCGCCTTAATAAGAGCAAGCTTTAGTTCATTATTAAGGCCACTATACTCACCCAACAAAAGAACTCTCATTTGTCGAGGCACCTAGAAGGCACCAAAGTCGTCAAACCCAGCATACAAGTCGCCCAAAATCAAATGGTGTTTTTTAGCCGCAAAGCCACACCCAAAAATATAAAGTACAATAGGTAACAAACCGCATGTGCAATGGCGGTTGCTTCTACACCTAGGACATCTACAAAAAAATACACCAAAAAGTAGAAAAGGCTGGAAATAATTACTTCTGCAAATACATAAACCTTCCAGTAAGCCTTTGCAATTAATACATATGCCAAAATCCAGCTTGCAATCTTTAGAGTATCACCAACCATTTGCCAGAAAAACAAATGACCCATTTCAGAAAATTCAGGACTAAAAAGAAGATCAATCAAAAAGCTACGCGAAAGATACACTATAGAGCTACAAAAAACCGCAGCTGGCAAAATTATTTTATAACCGTCTAATATCTCCCGCTGTAAGTCCTTACGATCAGATAGCTCTGAAAGTCTCGGCAGGTAATATACGCTTAACGTCATGGTAATAAACATTAGATAGGCAGAGCTTAGTCGCCACATGGCCTCCCAATACCCCGCGTAATCCCATCCAAGCGACTCCCCCAAATGGTTCCGAATCAGAATATGGGAAACAGGGACGCAAACCGCGCTCGCCAGTGCCATTGCGGCAAACTTAGCTAAATCTCTAGAAATTTTACTATCAATGCCACCAAAAATATAACTTAACCTAAACCAATTGGTCCTAGTAACCAAAAAAAAAGTCACAAAAAATGACAATGACTGATAGACAGCTAGAGCAACTAATGCGCCATATAAGCCCCACTGAACTGAAAGCGCTATAACAGATACCAACGCAAAGATACTGCCAGCTATGTTAGCAACAACATAAAGCTTAATTTCCTTTTTTCCGTTTAGAATGGCGCACAACAGAGCATTCAATACTGAGAAGATTAAGGACATCGAAAACCAGATAAACACTCCAGAGAGGGCCTGATCGTTCAGCAACCAAACTGCCAATACATCCTTAAACCCAACCAAAAAAATCGCCGACATGAAAGTCAATATAAGAGTGATAGTTCCTGCCGTTCGCCATACGGCATGCTGCAGTGCCTCATCTTGATGGTGCTCGGCCGTATACTTAGTTACACCGGTTGTAATAGCACCAGTCGAAAATGTTGTTACCACTTGAATTACATTTTGAAACTGACCTAAAGCAGCATAACCAGAAGGCCCGACATAAAGTGCCAACACTTTATTTATCCCTAGCAATGTCATCATCTTTATGATGACAGCAATGCCATTCAGCAAACTAGTTTTTATCAGTGTCATTATCTAAGTTATAACCTGAAAGAATTACAGGCATCAATTACATTCTTTACATCCATGTCGGACATTACTGGGCTTATTGGCAAACTAAGTGCCTCAGAATGTATTTTTTCCGTAGCAGGATAGCTGTCATCATTCCAGGTTTTATAGGCCTGTTGTTTGTGGGGAGGAATGGGATAGTGAATAAGCGTTTGTATACCAGCTTTAGCTAGATATTCTTGAAGCACATCACGCTCACCGCATCGCACTACGTATAAATGAAAAACATGTGATTGCAGTTCAGAAATTGAAGCGCCTTTTGCAATTGGCTGTAAGATTAGTGGGTTATCTATACTTTGCGCATAACGTATCGCGATCTCCTGCCTTCTAGCTGTTTCTAAGCTCAAATGACGCAGCTTCACTCGTAATATTGCTGCTTGCATTTCGTCCAAACGGCTATTAAGACCCTGGTATATATTTTCGTATTTCTTATGGCTACCATAATTTCCTAATGCACGAACTGTATTCGCCAGCGAATCATCATTTGTTGTAATTGCCCCTGCATCGCCCAATGCGCCTAAGTTTTTCCCCGGATAAAAACTGAACCCTGAGGCATGCCCCCAGTTTCCAGCCTTCTTGCCATCTATATGTGCCCCATGGGCCTGAGCCGAATCTTCGAGTACCAATAAATCGTACTCCTTAGCAATTGACATGATCTCTGGCATAGGCGCCAATCGCCCATACAGGTGCACGGCTACGATTACCTTGGTTTTATCTGTAATGGCAGAACGAATGCTGTCTGGGCAAATGTTGTACGTCTGTGGATTAGGCTCAACCAAAACAGCCTTTAATCGATTTTCAGTAATAGCTAAAATACTGGCGATATAAGTATTGGCAGGCACAATGACTTCATCGCCCTCTTCTAATTTACCTAACTCTTTCCAAGCACGTAGCGTCAAAATAAGGGCATCTAGACCATTTGCTACACCAATACAATGCTTGGATCCACAGTAATCAGTGAACTCTTCCTCAAATGCCTTCAGCTCCTGCCCAGCTATATACCAGCCGGAATCAATAACTTTCGCACATGCTTCAATAAGCTCTGATCGGTATTGTTGATTAATAACATCGAGTTCAAGAAATTTAATCATTGCATATCACTATTTAGTAGCATTAAAAGTAAAATTAGATTGTGTAGAAAAATCCACCACAGAAGACAACATCAAATCTGGAGTATATTCTTTTAATCTTTCTTCAGACATAAACCCCGTTAGTACAGCACAAGTGGAAACACCTAACTCTCGTCCAACAAGAACATCTTTTCCCATATCTCCAATAATCCAATCTTGGGCACTAAGAACACCAACCTCCGAGCGAATCAATTCTGCTTTTGATTTGACCTGTTGAGTTACTAGTATTTTAATAAAAACGTCGTGTAAACCTAACAATTTGAGCTGATCAACCGTTCTACCGTGATACTGTCTCGCAGTACATAAATACAGATCTGCTCGTGCATGCGCAGCCTCCAAAAAACCTACCACGCCGGGAATTGGTTTATCCAACGCAAGATAAGTCTCGCTTTCAATTAAATCCATCCAAGCGGACAAAAAATTATCCAGCTCAAACTTTGAACATCCTAGCTCATCGCTTAATATGTTTAGGTTAGACATTCCAGAAAATTTACGCTGCCAATATTCGGAAAATGTTAATGAAACCCGAGGAGCCAAAAAACAAAAAAGTGCATAAAGCCTTAGCTTTGAATCGATTAACGTGCCATCTAGATCAAATATTATTTTCATACAACGCTTTCATATATTTGTATTCCGTAGTCAACCCTACAATCAGATCGGACTCAGATGTTAGCAAAGTGGAAAATAACAAACTATTATCAAAAACAATACTTCTGCACTCTCGATTAGCATTTTTAAAAGTGATTTCGATATTCTTTCCACTAATTTTCACTAAAGAAACCACCAAATCTTTTATAGAAATTGAGTTTCCAGAAACCAAGTTAACAACATCCACGCCCAAATCGCTTTCAATCGAATTTGTGATTGCCTTTATTACATCATCTATATAGATAAAGCTGCGCAACTCTAACCCATCCCCCCATATTTCTACAGCACCACCTTTAATTATATTCGCTATTGTTATAGGAATAATTTTTCTATACGTCTCCTCTCCTGGACCATAAACATGACCAACTCTTAAGGTGTGGTAGGATATATTTCTTTCAGAAGCATAGGCCTTTATCATGTTTTCGCAATAGAGCTTAGAACAGCCATAGAGACTAATTGGAGCTACAGGCGATGCTTCCGATATTATTTCAGCAGGAGCATAAACATCCAAAGTGCTAAGATTTATTATTTTTCGTAAGCTCTTAAATGGCAATCGAAGCAATTGCTCTGTAAAATAAATATTATCGTTGCTTTGCTCGATAAGATTTCCTTCAGAAACCTCTTTCGGAGTGAAAGCTCCAGCGTGAATCACCACTTCAACCGATGAAACATCAATAGCTTCACAGTCAAACAGTCGGTATTGCTTGTAAACCAAACAATCGAAGCCGGGTACCACTTTAGAGGTAAGGAGACAGATAGCGTCCTTGCCGTAAGTTGCGACCAGCGCATCTAAAAGCCGCCCGCCGATATACCCTCCTGAACCGGTGAGAAGTATTTTCATAAAAATAAAATTTCAGTCCTAATCGTTTCAGCGGTCACTAACCTAGGTGCAACGTCCATCCCCCTAACCCATAATAATGAAGTATCTAATGGATTAACGAGATTTTCAGGTGTTGCATATTGCTGGTTAAGCGCAATAGACTTAAATATTTCTGGAAAGTTTATACCTGCTTCCGTAAAGAAACGTACCGTAGTAAAAAATCTTGAAATATTAATTTCCGTTGGATTAGGAACACCATTTTTGTCATACGCCATATCCACTCCGAAAATCCCATGAGGCTTACCAGATACCGCCATTACTGAGTTCATAGCTATTTCAGTAACAGCTTCATCACTAACAGTTGCACCCACTTTCGTAACACCTGTAACTCCAGATATAGCTCTATTACCGTGAGTCCACCCTTGCCGAGCTCTTGCTTGTGCAACAACAAGTTTCCCTTGATTCCAAATGGAGAGCCAAGTTACTGTTCTTGCAGTTAGCATTTCAGCGGCAACAAAATCACCCCATCCCGCATAGTGATCAATCCAAGCTTTTGCCAAAGAGAAATCGCTTGTTGGCAAAGCTCCTTTACCACCGCCTCCAATTGAACTAGCACGCAGCCAAATCTTTCCGTTATCATCAGCAAGCTCTTTGAAAGCCAATCTCAAATCTTTTACATTATTTATTTCGATATTTCTTGGCACTTTTACACCCGCATCAAGAAATGCGAGGTAGGATTTATGCTTATGCACACAAGTGTCTATCACACTATGTTCCGGCATAAACACCTTTGCTCCGGTTGAAATAATTTCATCTCTAATTAAAGATGCATGATATATTTCCAAATCATTTTGGAAGTGTACTAAGTCTGGCTTTTCCAAATTGAGAATTTTAAGAAGCGAGTCTTTGTACTCGGGCTCATTTGCGTAAGGGACGAAATATTTTTTTTTCGCCAAAGAAAGAATTAAATCCGTAGGCTCAGACCCCATCCCAATTACTTCATTGTTTGGGTTTTTCAACAAGGAATAAATAACACCTTCTGATGGAGCACCGCCTGCTCCTGCAATCAATATCTTAGCCATGCCTTACCTTCTCCAAAAATTCACCGTAGTTGCGAATGTAGTCCGCCTCATCATAAAAATCGCTTGCCAAAACTAACAAAACACAATCGCTGCTAAAGTCGTGCATCTCATGCCAAATCATATCACCTACATATAAACCATATTCTGGACTATCCAAAATAACATCAGCCTTACCCTTTGCATCATCCAAGATAAACCTGCACGACCCTTTGACACAGATGGCAACTTGCTCTAATTTTTTATGGGCATGAAAACCTCTTGGCGTACAAGCTTCGGCATCGTATATGTAATAGATCCGCTTAATATCAAAAGGGATGTTCTTATTCTCTTCAAGAGCAATAAGGGAGCCCCGTTCGTCACCTAAATTCTTGAAAAGAACTTGCTTAATCAAGCTCATGTTAAATCCGCCAATTCTAAAAGATATCTACCATAGCTATTGTTGCTCAATTGTTTACCAATACGCTTCAGGTCATCTTTCCCCAACCAACCATTATTAAGAGCAATTTCTTCTAGGCAGGCAATCTTATAACCCTGACGCTTTTCTATAGTTTCAACGAAGAGGCCTGCCTCCAGTAAACTTTCATGAGTGCCTGTATCGAGCCAAGCAAATCCACGACCAAGAATTTCGACATTCAAATCCCCACGATCCATATAAACTTGATTTATGCATGTTATCTCAAGCTCACCTCTACTGGATGGCGTAATTTGTTTTGCAATTCTTACTACATCATTGTCATAAAAATATAAACCCGTAACAGCGAAATGGGATTTGGGTTTTTTTGGTTTTTCTTCAATAGATATTACTCGCCTCTGCTCATCGAATTCAACCACACCGAACCGTTCCGGATCTTTGACTTGATAACCGAAGACAGTAGCACCGACATTTCGACCCACCGCAGTTTTAAGCATTGGACTGAAACCTTGGCCATAAAAAATATTATCACCTAGGACTAAGCAAACAGCGTCACGCCCTATAAAGTCTTCGCCAATAATAAATGCTTGCGCAAGGCCGTCCGGGCTTGGCTGTACAGCATAGCTAATGGCTATCCCAAATTCTGAACCATCACCAAGTAGGCGCCTATAGCCATCAATATCAGCAGGTGTACTAATCAATAAAATGTCACGAATACCCGCCAACATTAATACTGACAATGGATAATAGATCATCGGCTTGTCGTAAATAGGCAAAAGTTGCTTAGATACACCTTTAGTGATCGGATAGAGACGTGTGCCAGAACCTCCGGCGAGGATAATACCTTTCATGTAGTGTCCTTACTTACGCCTTAACGCCCAGGCGTTCGCGCTGATAACTACCATCTTGTACGTGATGGCACCAACTTAAGTTATTTAAATACCACTCAACAGTTTTCCGAATCCCTGACCCAAATGTTTCCATAGGAGTCCACCCAAGGTCGCGCTGAATCTTACTTGCGTCAATTGCATAACGTAAGTCATGGCCAGGCCTGTCTTGAACGTAAGTGATCAAAGATGCATGAGGGCAGTGCGGCGAATCAGGTCGCAATTCATCAAGAATTTTGCATAAAGTTTGCACAACTTCTATATTCTGCATCTCATTGTGCCCACCAATGTTATAGGTTTCTCCAATTTCACCTTTAGTAACAACGCCGTAAAGCGCACGCGCATGATCTTCAACATAAAGCCAATCACGGACTTGGTCACCTTTGCCATAGATAGGCAAAGATTTGCCTTCCAGTGCATTTAATATCACCAAAGGAATTAATTTTTCAGGAAAATGATAAGGACCATAGTTATTCGAACAATTAGTAATAACTGCTGGCAAACCGAATGTCCTATGCCAAGCCCTTACTAAATGATCGGAACTCGCCTTGCTCGCCGAATAAGGTGAGCTAGGCGCGTACGGAGTTGACTCGGTAAACAAGTCTTGAGGCCCCTCAAGATCTCCGTAAACTTCATCTGTAGAGATATGATGAAACCGAAATTGAGCCTTGCGAGCAACATCCATGCTCTGCCAATAACGTTTTGCCGTATCAAGCAAAACGTAAGTGCCTACAATATTTGTTTGGATAAAATCTGCCGGACCATCAATTGATCGATCTACATGACTCTCGGCTGCTAAATGCATTACAGCGTCAGGTTGATGACGCTCAAAAACTCGAGTTAGCTCAACCAGGTTACATATATCGACTTGCTCAAAAGCATAGCGATTAGATTTGGCTGCACCGTCAAGAGATTCTAAATTTCCCGCATAAGTTAACTTATCAACATTAACCACAGAATCATTGGTATTTTGAATAATATGCCGAATCACAGCAGATCCAATAAAGCCCGCGCCACCGGTGACTAAAATCTTCATGACTTACAACCTTAAAATATCTACTTTTAAAAACTATTATTTATCACATAAATAGTCTACGAACTAACGCTGAAAAAACACCCAACATCCCCCCAAATAGTGAACCTAAAATGACAATGAGCGAAAGCTTTGGTTTTACTCTATCTATATTACGAAATGGCGATGACTTGAATTGGGCGAGATACATACCGTCAGATGAATTTGAAACCGTCAAATTGTTAACATCTAAACGCTGCAGTCTAGCTATTTCCGCATTTAGTGCGGGGATTCGCTGATCTTTAAATGACGAGTCTTCACGCAATTTTAACGTTTCAATTTCAGCGGTTAAAAAACGAGCGCCGTAAAGATAGAGCGCATCATCTCTTTGCCCAACAGTAGATATCACAGTATCACCTTGAGCTTTACGGCTAGCTGCTAAAGTAGCGATTGACGCGGGCTCAATTAACTTAAGGCTTTGCGCTATCGATCTCGCCTCCTCAAGTTCACGCACTCTATTTTCTCGAATTTCGTTTAGCTCAAGCTTAATCGATTCAATTTCGTTTTTCTTACGTTCAACTTTTACACTTACTAAATCAACTAAGTTCTGAGAAAAGTTTCTTTGCTCAAACTCCAAAGCTTCCTTCAAAAATCCAGTAAGCAAAGATTCTGCATCAACTGCTGCCGGAAGAGTTGTTGATACACGTATAAAAAAGCCTTTACCTTCGTCCTTCTTTGGATCTGGCAACTCAACAGAAATACCATCTTTCAAAAAACGCCCAAATGCGGTTTTATCATCCACACCACCTTTAAAATAGACATCAAAAGCCTCTCTATTCTTTAAGAAAAACTCCTGCTGCATATCTCTACTGGTCAATGCCGAAAATATTGCGGCAACGTTATCTTCACGAGAGAGCTTGATTAGCTCCAAGCTATTTATTTTTTCAATTTGAGCCTCACTTGCCGTAACAAGCAAAGCTTCTGTTTTATAAAATGGGGTAGCCAACAACGCATAAGTGAGCGCTATTACGGAAAAAACACTTGTAACACCAATAATCATCCATTTTTCTACCCACAGACCTAAAATCAGTTCTTTTAGGTCTACTTCATCTTCACGAACAGCTGAGTAATGATCAGTTACGTGTTGAACAGCACCAGGCTGAGGCGTTTTAGGGTCTGTCATAAAAAAATCCAATTTCAATATTGTAAATTACGTCAACCGCTTACAGATAAAGGGAAAAGCGAATAAACCCTAAAAAATCTCATTCACACCCCAGTGAGGAAAATGCTTCCGCACCAGTGCATTCAATTCTTTTTCAAACTCGCTGTACTGCGCGGGTACTTGTAAAGCCGATTGCGCTTGAATCTGTGTCACCATGCCGGCGCCAACTGTGACGTTGGTTAGGCGATCTATCACGATGAAGGCACCTGTCGCACGATTATTCTCGTAAGGGTCTACTACAACGTGCTGACTTAGCTCTAGGTTGACGAGGGCAATGTCATTTAGAGCTAACTGCTCTGCGGCCTGTGGCTGCTGTGTATTCACATCGACTTTATGTTCGATGGTGCTTACATGACCAGACGTTGTTTTACTCGCGAACTTAAACAGGTACTCTTTTGACCTATCCAGTGCGCTTTCGCTCATCCATACCAAATGTGCCTCAAGTGCATTTGAGGCAACCACACAGTCGGTAGCCTTCACGAGCATGTCACCACGGCTGATATCAATTTCATCGCGCAAGGTGAGTGTGACGGATTGGTCGACAAAAGCCTCAGCTATTTCGCCATCAGCGGTGACAATCGCTTTCACCGTACTGGTTTTGCCACTCGGCAGGACTTTAATTTCATCGCCTACGGCAACAACACCGGATGCTAAAGTGCCACAGAACCCACGGAAATTAAGATTTGGACGGTTCACAAATTGAACAGGAAAACGGAAGTCGGAAAGGTTGCGGTCTTCCGCAATAGGTACCGTTTCCAATATTTCCATCAAGGTTTGACCTTGGTACCAATCGGCTTTGGCGCTGCGATCAACAACATTATCACCGTCGAGTGCCGACATCGGTACGTAATGAACATCTTGCATACCTAACTTTTGGGCGAGCAATTCGTAATCGGCTTTAATTTTTTCAAATACAGCCTCATCAAAATTCATCAAGTCCATTTTATTAATGGCGCAAACAATATGTTTTATGCCCAACAAAGAGGCGATATAACTGTGGCGGCGAGTTTGTGTTTGTACCCCGTAGCGAGCATCGATAAGAATAATGGCTAGGTCACAGGTGGATGCTCCGGTCACCATGTTACGGGTGTACTGTTCGTGGCCAGGGGTGTCGGCAATAATGAATTTGCGCTTATCCGTAGAAAAATAACGGTAGGCAACATCGATAGTGATGCCCTGCTCTCTTTCTGCCTGCAAGCCATCTACCAGTAACGCCAAGTCAATTTTTGCACCGGTAGTACCGTGCTTAGTAGAATCTTTTTCGATAGCAGCCAATTGATCTTCAAAAATCATTTTTGAGTCGTGCAGCAAGCGACCAATTAAGGTGGACTTTCCATCATCAACACTGCCGCAGGTTAAAAAACGCAGCATTTCTTTGTTTTCGTGCTGAGATAGGTAGGCGCTGATGTCTGATTCGATGAGAGTAGACTGGTGGGACATAAAATAAGTTTACAGCTTACAGTTTACTGTTTACAGGAAAGGCTTGATCCTTGCGGATCTTAAAAGCATCCTTGTAATTGTAACCTTTGCTGCACCTCCGAAATGGTTGTTAAATTATTTGGCTAAACTAAGAGCAGTTGATAATGTTTTAAACATCCGCCTTTTTACCGATGTTACTAACCTTAGGTTTTGAATTTCTGCTTTTCCTGTACGCTGTTAACTTCTCTTCCTGTCAACTTCCTTATTCAATCAAATTTTTTGGCAAGCGATGCGATCATTGCAGCGATTTCACTTGCTTCTTGTTGCCAATGCTTACCCACATCACTTGGTATATATTCGATTTTTCGTCCAATATAGGTCTGCGACAGAAACTCTGCGGCTGAACCTTTTGCAATATTTAAGAAACGTTGCTTTTCTCTATTACTATCTCGTTCCCATCCTTCAGCGATATTGCTGGAAATGGATAAACAAGAGCGCGTAATTTGATCTTTAAAACCGAAATCTTTAAGCTCTGCAAGTTCTGTATAAACCTGCGACGCCAAAGCGGCGCTTCGCTTCCAAACATCCAATGTTTCAAATTTCATAGAAAATCCTTTTCTATTATTAATCTTATTTTGAAACCAAGGCGCTTAGCTCTTCCTGTAAGCTGTAAGCTCCTTTTCCTGTCAGCTCTTTTAACGCTCCGCGTTAAAAGTACCCCTCCTGCTTTTTCTTTTCCATGCTGCCAGAGCTATCGTTGTCGATCACGCGCCCTTGGCGCTCGCTGGTTTTGGTGAGCAACATCTCTTGGATAATTTCTGGCAGTGTTGTCGCTTCAGACTCAACTGCACCAGTTAACGGGTAACAGCCGAGGGTACGGAAGCGGACCATTTTTTCTTCAATTTTTTCATCTGGACCGATGGGCATACGGTCGTCGTCGACCATTATCAATACGCCATCTTTTTTAACAACAGGACGCTTGGCCGCGAAGTACAAGGGCACAATAGGAATACCTTCCAAATGGATGTACTGCCAAATATCGAGTTCAGTCCAATTGGACAAAGGAAACACGCGAATACTTTCGCCTTTATCGACGCGACTGTTATAAATATTCCACAGCTCAGGGCGTTGATTTTTTGGGTCCCAGCGATGGTTTTTATCACGGAAGGAATATACGCGCTCTTTGGCGCGCGATTTTTCTTCATCGCGACGCGCACCGCCGAAAGCCGCATCAAAACCGTATTTATTCAGGGCTTGTTTTAACCCCTGGGTTTTCATGATATCGGTATGCTTGGCACTACCGTGGGTGAAAGGACCAACACCCTGCTTCACACCCTCTTCGTTAATGTGGACAATCAGATCCCAGCCTAAGTCCTTAATGAGCTTGTCGCGAAACGCAATCATTTCCTTGAATTTCCACGTGGTATCCACGTGCATCATAGGGAACGGTGGCTTGCCTGGATAAAAGGCCTTCATGGTTAAATGCATCATCACCGCTGAGTCTTTGCCCACTGAATAGAGCATCACTGGGTTGTCAAACTCAGCGGCGACTTCACGAATAATATGGATACTTTCAGCTTCTAATTGCTGGAGATGTGTTAACTGGTATTGGGAGGTCATGATATTGGCTATGTTATCCGCTTTCCGTGCACCCTAGATCCGTGATGACATCGTTGTCACCCGAACTGGGAGTGTGTCAAAAATGTGGCAGGATTATACGTAAAATCAGGAAGTTAGTCTCTAATCCGCCAGATATATTTAGGAATAAGGGTATGACTGAAGAGTAGCTGACAGGACAAGGAGCTTACAGGGTACAGGAAAGGCATAAGAGCAGCTAACAGGACAAGGAGTTTACAGGGTACAGGAAAAGCCAGCGCTGAAGAGCTGAGGTTAGCAATGGGCGGCTTAGTGAAACAGGAAGGCAGCATAAACCAAGCCGTATTTGAAAGCAGTCGCCCCACCACCTGGCGCTTTTGCCTTTCCTGTAAGCTCCTTGTCATGTCAACTATAAGCTGCCCTAAAACTCCCTATCCAGCCAATTGTAAGCTGCCCTCAAATCTCCTCAAGGATGGCCTGCAGCGCAGCAGCCGGGTTTGCAGCTTGGGTGATCGGCCTACCGATCACCATATAATCCACGCCCTTTTTAACCGCCTCAGCGGGGGTTAGGATTCGGCGCTGGTCATCGGCGGCGCTATTAGCCGGCCTTATACCAGGGGTTACTAGCTGAAACAACGGGCCCTGTGAGCCTCGTAGCATTCCCGCTTCCTGCGCTGAGCAGACCACACCGTCTAACCCGGCGTCTTTAGCCAAGGTGGCAAGGCGTAGTACCTGCCCCTCTATTGAACAATCCAAGCCGACATCAGCCAGCTCACCCTCAGCGGTAGAGGTTAGCACGGTCACCCCAATCAGCAGCGGCGCATCAGTGCCGAAAGCTGCCAAAGACGCTTTAGCCGCCTCCATCATCCGGCGGCCACCGGAGGCATGAACATTCACCATCCAAACACCCATGTCTGCCGCCACAGCCACGGCCTTGGCTACCGTATTGGGTATATCGTGAAACTTCAGATCTAAAAACACGTCAAAACCGCGGCTTGTTAGTGCCCTTACCAGCGAAGGCCCCTCGGCCGTAAATAACTCTTTACCCACCTTGGCCCGACAAAGTACTGGATCTAAGCGGTCCGCCATGGCAAGTGCAGCGGCAGCGTTAGGAAAATCAAGCGCGACAATAACAGGAGACTTTGATGGCATGGGCATGGCTCTGGCAGAATTTCGGCGATGGTAAGGAATGAGGCGGCAAGCTGCAACCCTAAAGCGTAGTGTATCGCCAAGCGCTAACCGGGAAAATACGCTGAATGACCAGTCTCAGCAAAGCCTTTTGAAGCTAAGAATTCAGCAATTAACTGATATTGCTGGGTGGGATGTAGGTAGATCGCTAGGACGACAACCGACAGCTCAACGTGACTGGGCACAATGCGCCGCTTCTGCTATCGATGCCCATTTCTTCACCTACACTATTAGGCACTGACCTTTTATCTCGCAGGAAAACAGGCTCCATGAATTTCGATCAGCTTAAATTACTGCCTGGCACCAACTTACAGCTAGAGTTCCACCAAGCGAGTTCCCACCTAAAGCGAGCCTCAAACCTCATTGGCTATGTACCAAATCAATGCATCATCGTCTCTATGCCGCCGCTAATCGATGAGTCAAGACCGATGCAAGTAGGTGAGCTCGTCGATGTAACCCTCTATTCCGACGAGTTGAACTGTTCGATCCTGTTTAGTGTACAAGTACTTAGTTTAATCGATAAACCTCTTGCCCATGTGTACCTAGGCTTTCCAGTTTTTATTGCTAAAGACGAAGCCCGCAAAGCGCAGCGTGTTGCCACGTCTTTGATAGCGACCATTAAGTCCAGCTCAAAATCTTTAGCCGGAAAGATAATCGACTTAAGTATATCTGGCTGCAAACTCACCGCTAAGGACGTCATAGGGCAAGCAGACACTAAACTCCTACTTGTCACGAAGCTATCCATCGATGGCTCGGACAAAATCATTCAGCTAAAAGGAACAATTAAAAGCCAATTGGCAATTCAACGAGCAGATGGAGAGTTTTACGAATACGGGATTTCTTTTAATGAAATAACCAGCGAACAAAAGGGAAACATAGAGCACTATATTAATAACATTTAGAGTACCTCACGCTGCAGCCAAACACCAAAAACTACGAGCACCCATTGTTTGCGGGATGCAGCAAATTAAAGCGCATTAACTCAGCAGCTAAAGGGCGGGGCTGATTGAAAACAAACCGCTGCCGTATCTTTTTCGGACAATAGAGGAACTTGATTTATGGCAAGAGGCCACTGGATTGCCACATCTGAATCATCCCAACGAATGGCAACCTCACTTTCAGGATGGTAATAATTGGTACATTGATAACTGAGGTCCGCGTACTCCGAAAGGACTAAATAACCATGGGCAAAGCCCTCCGGCACCCACAACAACTGCTTATTTTTAGCCGACAAAGTAACACCCATCCAGCACCCAAAAGTGGTTGAGGCCTGCCTTAGATCAACAACCACATCAAAGACCTCCCCCTCGGTGACGCGAATCAACTTTCCCTGAGGCTGCACGAGCTGATAATGCATTCCCCTCAACACCCCCCTCTTAGAGCGAGCAATGTTTTCCTGCACGAAAGTTACGTCGGCCACACGACTCCGAAACCAGTTTTCGCGAAAAACCTCCATAAAGAAGCCCCGTTCATCATGGTGCACAACCGGCTCCAAAATTTTGACCGAAGGAATATGAGTTTCGATGATTTTCATAATTTAAAGCAGCTTATAGGAGAAGGGCTGGACAAGCGTCGTTAGCGCAAGAATAGGTCAAGCGGACCTAACCTAATGAATTCCATTTTGCTTTGGCCCTCAAGCGCATTATTCTGTAGGTTGATCTTAACTCTCCATGCACACAGCGCGCCTATACGCCTTCCATGCCTTTTATCGGCTGGATAACGCCCCAGGTTTTACAACCGGGACACAACCAATGCATTTGCTTGCCGGTAAACCCACACTGATGACAGCGAAAATTCGGTAACTTGGAAAACTTTTCACTAATCGCGGTTAAAGGTAAAGCTATGGATTCTAATAAAGGCGAATCAGTACCGAACTGTTTTAGATAGTAATCCAATAAACGCAAGCTTGGCTTGTCAGTAAGCGCTGTGATTACAATGTGTGCTTTCTCCGCAGTCGTTCTGTTTGGCTCCAGCACCAGCTCCTCCAGCAAAAAAGCCGACATGCCGGTTTGAACCCAAGCCTTGCGTAAAAGCTGCAGCACCACAGGCCTTTGAGCTTCGTTTTTTGCCAGCGCCGACAACAGTGGCAACCCGACATAGAGATAATCACCGGCGAATGCTGCTAGCGACTCCAACTCGTGAATGGCCTCGCGATAATTACCGCTTAGCACTTCAATTTCCGCGGCTAGCAAAAAGCACCTTGGCGACTTTTTTTGCTGGCTACGAGCTTGTTTGAGTAGCTTTCTCGCCGAGGTTAAATCCCCGAGTGCAATTTTTTGCGTCGCCAACTCACAGTAGAAATGCGACTGCATTTGCAGCCACGCATCAGAGATCTTTGAAAACCACTTACTGTTTAATTTATCAACTAGATCGATGGCGCTCTGCCACTCTCGCTCATCCTGATATATCTCCACCAACAAGCCAGCAATCTTCTGCTTATCTTCGTCCTTATCGTCCATGAGCTCGACCAATAATCGCTCCGCTCTGTCTAACAGACCCGCCTGAGAGAAATCTTGAGCTAACTCTAGCTGCGCTAAGCGCTGCTGCGCTTTATTCAAACTGGGACGAGAAATTAAATTTTGGTGAACCCGAATAGCTCTGCTTATCTCACCCTTGCGGCGCAGGAGGTTACCTACCGCCAAGTGCGTGTCTAATGTAGCAGGCGATACATCGAGGCGGTGTATAAATTGATCAAGCCCTGCATCTGGCTCGTCTCGGAGTATATATCCCAGACTTTTTAGAAGATCTTGCTCGCTTTCAAGTTGCTCGGGCTCATCATCTTGGCCAGCATTGCGCTGGTAGATACCCATAACATAGCCACACAATATGGCTATCAAAAGCAGTAAAAAAAAACCCGCCGTGGACATACCTAGTTAACACCCGAGCGTATGGACAACTCCCGCTGCTTGGCTTGCTTACGCAACAATTTATTCTGAAGGCGGACTTTATATAAACCGAATTGGGCAACCAACAAGCCAATGCAAAAGCCCATCATCAAGGTGGAAAGCAGCAAAACGCCGATTGGAAACTCTGGCGACCATATGCCAAAAAAATGCAGTTCTTGATTAGCTTGATTATCCCAGCCAAACCAAGCGCCAATAATAATCGCGAGAATAAGCAGAAACAATGTGATTAAGCGCTTAAAGGCATTCATAACTATGGATATTCGTGAAGACTAAGATTTACCCGGTCGCGCATTTCTTTACCCGGCTTGAAGTGTGGTACATATTTACCTTCCAATTCCACTGCATCACCTGTTTTGGGGTTGCGCCCAATGCGGGGCTCCCTGTAATGCAGCGAAAAACTACCGAAACCCCGAATTTCAATGCGCGCCCCTACAGCCAACACCTCTGACATGAAATCCAACAGTAACTTAACGGTTAATTCTACGTCCTTTGCTGACAACTGGTCTTGCCGCTGAGCAATCCGCTCAATAAGCTCCGACTTGGTCATGTTTGACTCCTGAAGGGTACTTTGCCATACCTTTACTGAAACATAAGCGCAATAATTCGCCATATTTCAAGCACATAGCCTATTTTTACACCAGCAGAACAGAAATCGCAACTGATTACGGTGATAACTTACTGTTTTTATTAGAAAAAGGGATTAATTAGAGTTGCTAGAGGCTAGTTTCTAGTCGCTAGAAAGATCAAAAGCAGGCAGCACATTACAGCTAGTGACTAGTTGAGAGCAGAAGCAGGAGGTTAGCCGCTAGCAAGCCCCGCTCTTGCTTTTGACTTTTCTAGAAACTAGAGACTCGCAACTAGAAACTCGCATCAAAAAAAAGGCCGCAATTAAGCGGCCTTTTTTAAAACGCGTAAGCTTTCGCTTATTTGTCTTGGCTTTGCATCTGCGCTTTGATCAAGTCACCGATGGTGGCCGGGCCAGAAGCTGGTGCATCAGACTGCTTGCTGCTGTGCTCTTTGATCGCTGCCTTTTCTTCTTCAACGTCTTTCGACTTGATAGACAGGTTAATCACGCGGTTCTTACGATCCACGTTAATGATCTTAGCTTCAACAGTTTCGCCTTCTTTCAGCACGTTGCGCGCATCTTCTACCTTGTCGCGGCTGATTTCAGACGCTTTCAAAGTTGCTTCAACGTCAGCGGCCAATACAATCACGGCGCCTTTTGCATCAACTTCTTTAACGGTACCGGTAACAATGGTGCCCTTATCGTTTTCAGCCACAAACTCGCTGAAAGGATCTTGATCCAATTGTTTGATACCTAAAGAGATACGCTCGCGCTCTGGGTCGATAGCCAAAATAACGGTTTCCAGCTCGTCGCCTTTCTTGTACTTACGCACGGCTTCTTCGCCAGCTTCGTTCCAAGAAATATCAGACAAGTGAACCAGACCGTCGATGCCGCCATCCAGACCAATGAAAATACCGAAGTCAGTGATTGACTTGATTTTGCCAGAGATCTTGTCGTTCTTAGCGAACAGACGACCAAATGCATCCCATGGGTTTTCTTGACACTGCTTGATACCCAAGGAGATACGACGACGCTCCTCATCGATGTCCAGAACCATCACTTCCACTTCGTCGCCAACGTTAACAACTTTTGACGGGTGGATGTTCTTGTTGGTCCAATCCATTTCAGAAACGTGCACCAAACCTTCTACACCCTCTTCCAACTCGGCAAAGCAGCCGTAATCGGTAAGATTGGTAACCACGGCCTTAACCTTGGCACCTTCTGGGTAACGGTTGGTGATAGCGGCCCATGGATCTTCGCCCAACTGCTTCAGGCCTAAAGAAACGCGGTTGCGCTCGCGGTCGAACTTCAACACTTTAACGTCGATTTCATCGCCAACGGCAACGATTTCGCTTGGGTGCTTAATGCGCTTCCAAGCCATATCGGTGATGTGCAACAGGCCGTCTACACCGCCCAAATCTACGAAAGCACCGTAGTCGGTCAGGTTCTTAACGATACCTTTAACAGCCATACCTTCTTGCAGGCTTGCCAACAGCTCTTCGCGCTCGGCCGAGTTTGCTTGCTCAAGTACGGCACGACGAGAAACCACAACGTTGTTGCGCTTCTGGTCTAGCTTGATAACTTTAAATTCCAGCTCTTTGCCTTCGAGGTGAGCGGTTTCGCGCACGGGGCGAACGTCAACCAACGAACCCGGCAAGAAAGCACGGATGCTAGCAACATCAACGGTGAAACCACCCTTAACCTTGCCATTGATAACACCGATAACCACTTCATCAGCAGTATGAGCCGCTTCCAGCACTTTCCACGCTTCAGCGCGCTTGGCCTTCTCGCGAGACAGACGGGTTTCACCGAAACCATCTTCTACGGTTTCCAATGCAACCTGAACTTCGTCGCCGATGGACAGCGTCAGCTCACCGTTGTCATTGTAAAATTGTTCTGCGGGGATTACGCCTTCAGATTTCAGACCGGCATGTACTGTTACCCAGTCTTTGTCGATATCAATTACCACACCAGTAACGATAGTACCGGGGACCATATCAACGGATTTCAAACTTTCTTCAAAGAGTTCTGCAAAGCTTTCGCTCATGAGGCTACCTATATATACGACACGGCGACCGAGGATGCCCTTTGGGCTTGAGGGGTCTACCGCTGTACCGCAAAGCCAGTTATGCGGGCCGGTTAATAATTATGCTTAGGTGCTTTCTTTCTGGCAAAGCACCTAACCACCTAGTTATGCTGAACGTCACACAATGGCGGCGGCGAAACTAGCGCTTGTCGACAATCGCTAAAATCGCATCCTGCACTTCATCAATACCCATTTGGGAGCTGTCAATTATCACAGCGTCCTCTGCAGGCTTGAGGGGTGAGACCTGTCGATTCATATCCCGCGCATCACGCGCTTGTATGTCCTCCAGCAAGCGCGGGAGACTAACAGATTCCCCCTTTGCTTTCAACTGGTTATATCGCCTATTGGCGCGCTCTTCGGCGCTTGCCGTCAGGTAGATTTTAACCGGCGCAGCCGGAAACACAGCCGTCCCCATATCGCGACCATCGGCCACCAAGCCAGGCTCAACAGCGAAGGCCCTCTGTCGTGCCAACAGCGCATCCCGCACCGACTGAATCGCAGCCACCTTAGACGCCGCCAAGCCGATGCTTTCGGCCCGAATAGCGAGACTAACATCCTCGCCAGCCAACTGGGCTTTCACGCCACTTTCAGCAGGCAGAAACGAGATATCTAAATTCAGTGCAATGGCGGCTAGGGCCGAAGCATCATCAAGCGCAACATCCGCACGGGTCGCCACCAATGCAACCAAACGATACAGCGCGCCGCTATCGAGCAACCGCAGGCCCAATGTCTGGGCAATGCGCTGACTCACGGTACCTTTGCCCGAGCCGCTAGGACCATCAATTGTGATAACTAAAGGATTCAACATACACCACACTCATCCAAAACGTGCGGCATTGTATCAGCTTCAAGGAGAGGTGTTTACAGCGAGGGAGGTCTAACCAAAAAAAGCGATTCTATTGGACAGATGCCAGAGAAGCAGCCGTCACATCTTGTACTGGCTATGGCTCCTTGCCCGCCCCGCCAACATCTGTCCAATAGAATCGCCAAACCGAGAAACAATTACTTAAGGGAAATAGCCGCCCTGTTTTTTTCAATAGTGGCGGCACCAATACCCTTCACTTCAGCCAGCTGATCAACGGTAATGAACTTACCTACTTTTGCCCGATACTCGACAATAGCTTTAGCTTTTGACATGCCAACCCCCTTTAGCTTTTGTGCCAACTCCTCCGCCGAAGCAGTATTGATATTGACCAAAGCCGTTTGCGTCGCGATAACTTTTGCATCTGCAGACGCATAAGTAAGCGACGAAAAGGAACCAAAAAAAGAAAGCAACAGGATGAGCGCGAACATTGGAATGCGTTGAATACGCATAGGACACCTCCTTGTGAATTGATTAAAATTACTGGTCACTCCAGTAACGCTTTGAATACTAGCCTCTTAAAATAGATTTAACATGTAGCTTTTAACGGAAAGTTTTGTGTGACATTTCCTACGTCAAATGTACCAATTGTAAGCTCTGGCAACGAAGTCAATCAAAACAAAAACAGTTGGTACCGGTGCGCTGAAAACTCTGTCATCTGAATAATCAACCGAATAACTATTCATAAAAAGACAGCATGAATCTACTTACGACTGGTTACCCAAACCAATAGTTAAAGCCTCACCACGAAGCAGTAATGAATAAACCTAAAATTAATCTGCATACCACTCCTCACGTTGGACTGCCTATTATTTGCACCAAAATAGCCTTGATAATAAAACCCAGCAAACACAACCCCAGCACAATGAATAAAATGGCCGTGCCGAACTTACCGGCTTTGGACTCTTTAGCAAGATCCCAAACAATAAACAACATGAAGGCAATCAGAGCCCCCACGCCAAGATAAAGTGACAGGGAGTCAAATAAATCAGCATCCATCAAAAACTCCAGAACCTTATAATCATTAACCCTTCGCGCATAAAAAAAGCCTGGGCATGCCCAAGCTTTTTTTATCGAAACTTAACTATTAAGCCTCATTTGTATGGTCGGAACGGCGGGATTTGAACCCACGACCCCTACACCCCCAGTATAGTGCGCTACCAAACTGCGCTACGCTCCGAATTCAGTAAATCCTTGATTTGCAATAACTTTAATTGCAGAGCAAGAGAATCTGAGAGGCGGCATAATACCGCTTCTAACCAAGATTGCAAGCGCTTTAGGGCTTTAGGACAAGGAGTAACTCTTCGAGCTCAGCGATCATCTGCTTAATGATCTGACTGAACTGCACATCATCTGACGGCACGGGGGCTACATCCCCGGTCATCTGCTGGCGAGCGCCGCCAATAGTAAAACCTTGATCGTACAGTAATGATCGAATCTGACGAATGGTGAGCACATCATCGCGCTGATAATAGCGACGATTACCACGTCTTTTGACAGGGTTTAGCTGAGGAAATTCCTGCTCCCAATAGCGCAGCACATGTGGTTTTACCGCACACAGCTCACTGACTTCACCAATGGTAAAGTAACGCTTACCCGGGATTACCGGCAGTTCATCGTTATTACTTGGTTCGAGCATGTTCCTCTACTCTTGCCTTCAGCTTCTGACCTGGTCTAAATGTGACCACGCGGCGGGCGGTAATGGGAATTTCTTCACCAGTTTTTGGGTTGCGGCCGGGGCGCTGGCTTTTGTCGCGCAAGTCGAAGTTGCCGAAACCGGACAACTTCACCTGTTCATTGGTTTCTAAGGCGTGGCGTATCTCTTCAAAGAAGGACTCTACCAACTCCTTAGCCTCGCGCTTGTTTAAGCCCAGCTCTTCGTACAGTTTTTCGGCCAGATCAGCTTTCGTTAAAGCTCCGTCTGACATCTGAAGTCCCCTTTTGCTGTGCCCTTTTACCTCAAGGTCGCGTTAAATGTGGATTCCAAAGCCGCCATGACAGCAGCGATAGAAGCATTAATTTCATCGTCGTTAAGAGTGCGGGATGGATGCTGATACGTCAAGCCCAGACCCACACTTTTTCTTTGTGGATCAATACCTTTGCCGCTATATACGTCAAACACCTTTAACTTAGTTAGCGCGTCACCTGCGCTTGATTTAACGCAGTCTAGCAAGGTTTTAGCCGCCAAATCCCTATCGACCAAGACCGCGAGATCGCGTCGAACCTCAGGAAATTTAGACAAAGGTGCAAAGTTTGGCATGTCGCCAGCCAACAAGGGCGCTAACTGAAGCTCAAAAACATAGACCGCTTGATCCAAGTCCAGCGCTTTAAGTGTACTCGGGTGCAATGCGCCAATAATGCCGACCACCTCGCCATTCTTTAAAATCCTAGCGGTTTGACCTGGATGAAGGGCTGAATGACTTGCGGCTTCAAAACTGTAGTTGTCAGCTGCACCAGACGCCTCGAGCAAGCACTCTACATCGCCCTTCAAGTCGAAAAAGTCGACCTTGTCTTTACTGTTTGCCCAACCTTCAGGCGCCCTTTCGCCGTAAATCAACCCCGCCACCATAGGCTCTTGCGCCAAGCCAGCCGGGCCCTTGCCGCCCGGCACGAAGGTCTGGCCCGACTCAAAAATGCGTACCCGCGACTGCTGCCGATTCACATTGTGTACCAAGGTAGTGACCAAGCCGGGCAGTAAACTGGTGCGCATAACACTCATATCTGCACTGATAGGATTCATCAAGGTGGCGGCTACAGTATCGGGATCGAATAGCTTATGTAACTTCGGCTCGATAAAACTGTAGGTGATGGCCTCTTGGTAGCCGCGCGAAATAAGCTGCTGCTGAACCAAGCTCAGAGGCGTCACCAACTCCGCCTGCGGTAGAATTGGCAAATCGGCCTTCAAGCTGGTTACCGGCAAATTGTTATAGCCATAGATGCGCGCCAACTCCTCCAGCAAATCGGCTTCAATACTGATGTCGAACCGATGACTAGGTACCTGAAAGGTCCAATCTTCGTCCGTATTAGAAACCAACGCCAGCCCCAAACGGTTAAGAATGTCGAGCACGCGCGCATCGTCAATTGCAAAGCCCAAGCCCTCTTCAATCCGAGCACGGCGCAAAGTTACCTTTGACTGCGCGGGTAAACTGTCTGAGCGCGTCTTCTCAACAACAGGACCAGCCTCGCCACCCACAATTGCAAGCAAAAGCTCGGTAGCGCGCTCTAAAGCAGATTGTTGTAAAGCCGAATCGACACCGCGTTCAAAACGGTGAGATGAGTCTGTATGCAAACCGTAAGCACGCGCTTTACCCGCTATCATAGTGGGCGCAAAAAACGCACTCTCCAAGAGAATATCAGTCGTGTCATCGCTGACTGCCGATGCGTCACCACCCATGATGCCAGCCATGGCCAATGAGCTAGAGTGATCAGCGATCACCAAGGTGTCACTGTTTAACTTAACCGTTTGACCGTCAAGCAGCTTCAACGGCTCATCTTGCTTTGCCATGCGTACAAGAATACCACCATCCAGCTTTGACAGATCGAAAGCATGCATTGGCTGGCCCAGCTCTAGCAGCACATAATTCGTCACATCCACCACAGCATCAATGCTACGCAAACCAGACCGGCGCAACCGCTCCTGCATCCAAAGCGGTGTCGGTTTTTTAATATCGATATTACGAATTACACGGCAGGTGTAACGGCCGCAACCTTCGGCTTCAATGGTAACCGGTAGCACATCGGGTCTATTGGCAGCGACCGGGTTGATTGCCACAGGTGATACAGCCAACTCATTCAGCACACCCACTTCGCGCGCAATGCCC
Organism: Simiduia litorea; assembly: GCF_042853465.1. Lineage (GTDB taxonomy): Bacteria > Pseudomonadota > Gammaproteobacteria > Pseudomonadales > Cellvibrionaceae > Simiduia > Simiduia litorea. The sequence continues at coordinate 2,270,249 of NZ_AP031497.1, forward strand.
GCTAAGCCTAAACAGTCGGCCCGGTTAGGGGTTAGATCAACCTCGATGATTCTGTCATTGAGCGACAAGTAATCGCGCAAATCCTTCCCTACTGGCGCATCCAATGGCAATTCCCACAAACCGTCGTCGTCATCTCCCGCCTGCAATTCAGTTTGCGCACAAAGCATGCCAAAAGATTCAACACCACGGAGCTTAGCCTTCTTAATTTTAAAGTCTCCAGGCAACTGAGCTCCAACGGTGGCGAACGGAACTTTTATACCAACCCGCGCATTAGGTGCACCGCACACCACTTGTGTTAATTCATCACCTAGACCTGCCACCTTACAAACGCGTAACTTATCGGCATCAGGGTGCTGCTCGATGGCGACAATTTCACCAACCACCACGCCAGAAAACTCACCGGCAACAGCCTCTATGCCGTCAATCTCCAAACCGGCCATGGTTAACTGATCACAAAGGGCTTGCGTGGAAACTGAAGGGTTAACCCATTCGCGCAACCAGGATTCACTGATTTTCATAATGCAATTTTTCCATTTTCGAAGTTGAACTCTCGGCTCAACCACATAAAAATTTTCTGTGTCTTTCAAAAAACCCTGAGCATCAAATTTTAAAATTGCTGCAGGAACCGCAAATCGTTTTCGAAAAACAATCGTAAATCGTTTACGCCATAGCGCAACATAGCCAAACGCTCGACACCCATACCAAAGGCAAAACCAGAATATTTTTCTGGATCGACACCACTGGAGGTAAAAACATTTGGATGCACCATGCCGCAACCCATCACCTCTAGCCAGCCAGATTGTTTACAAACACGGCAACCCTTGCCACCGCATTGCGTACACTGAATATCCACTTCAGCCGACGGCTCAGTAAAAGGGAAATACGAGGGGCGAAACCGCACGGGTACATCAGCCTCAAAAAACGCTTTTAAGAATTGATCCACAGTACCTTTCAAGTCTGCAAAACTGATGCGCTGGTCAACGACTAAACCTTCCACCTGATGAAACATCGGCGTGTGGGTAATATCGGAATCGCAGCGATACACTCGACCGGGGCAAATAACCCGAATAGGCGGCTCTTGGGTTTCCATGGTGCGAATCTGCACTGGCGATGTGTGAGTACGTAACACATGACTGGCATCAACATAAAACGTATCGTGCATCGCGCGCGCCGGATGATGCGACGGAATATTGAGCGCCTCAAAGTTATGGTAGTCATCCTCAACTTCCGGCCCTTCCGCAATTTGATAGCCTGCCTGCTGAAAGATTTCGCTGATACGCGCGAGGGTTTTCGTGACAGGGTGCAAACCACCACCCTGCTGGCCCCGCCCCGTTAGAGTCACGTCAATTTTTTCATTAGCGAGCTTGGCATTTACTTCTAATTCTTCGAGCTCAGCTTTGCGTTCATTTAGCTTTTCCTGAACGGCCTGTTTAGCGGTATTGATTTCAGCGCCAGCAGCTGGGCGCTCCTCCGCTGATAACTTACCCAAGCCTTTTAACAGCTCGGTGATCTTTCCCTTCTTACCTAAATACTCAACGCGAACGTAATCTAAGCCATTTAAGTCTTCGGCTTTGGCAACCAGCTCAAGCGCTTCCTGGGTGAGCGCGACCAGGTTTTCCATGGGTGTTCTCCGGTGTTCATGTGCGCAGTTTTGTATACAACAAAACCGCAGCTAAAATAGTTTAATGTTTAGTTTGCACTAATAAAAAAGGGAAGAGGCGTTAGCCCCTTCCCTTCGAAACACATCGGGATGTATAGCACCCCCTATCGTGCGACTTAAGCCAGAGCTGCTTTAGCCTTTTCAACGATAGTTGCAAAAACCGCTTTATCGTGAACAGCAATATCTGCCAACACGCGACGGTCCAACGCAATATTTGCTTTCTTCAAACCAGCGATCAGCTTGCTGTAGCTCAAACCTTCCGCACGAGACTGTGCGTTGATACGAGTGATCCACAATGCACGGAAATTACGCTTCTTGGTCTTGCGATCACGATAGGCGTATTGACCTGCTTTGATAACAGCTTGCTTAGCTACTCGAAATACACGTGAACGTGCTCCGTAGTAACCTTTAGCGGCTTTTAGTACTTTTTTGTGGCTGCGACGAGCCACGACACCACGCTTAACACGCGCCATAATTCAATCCTCTACTTAAGGTTACTGCCAATTACTTGGCGCGGAACATACGATCTACCAGTACCACGTTGTCCTTATCCAGAACATTGGTACCGCGCAGGTGACGCTTGCGCTTGGTAGTCATCTTAGTGAGGATGTGGCTACGGTTAGCATGCTTATGCTTGTATCCAGCACCAGTCTTTTTGAAGCGCTTGGAAGCGCCACTGTGTATTTTAGCTTTGGCCATAATAAAACACTCCGCATTTGCGAGTTTGATAATTAAAGTAACAAGGCAGCTAAAAAGCCCGGCTACTTCTTCTTTTTGGGTGCGAGAACCATCATCAGCTGCCGACCTTCCATCTTCGGGTGCTGCTCAACGATACCGTAATCAGCCAGATCAATTTCGATGCGTTTCAGCATCTCCATGCCCAACTCTTGGTGCGCCATCTCGCGGCCGCGGAATCGCAATGAAACCTTGGCCTTATCCCCTTCTTCGAGGAAACGTATCAGGTTGCGTAGTTTTACCTGATAATCACCTACATCCGTCCCTGGTCGAATCTTGATTTCTTTTACTTGCTGTTGTTTCTGCTTTTTCTTGGCAGCAGCCTTGGCCTTCTTGGCCTCAAACACTTCCTTGCCGTAGTCTAGGATCTTACAAACTATCGGCTCGGCATCGGGCGCGATTTCTACCAGATCTAACGTTGCTGCCTGTGCGGCGGCGAGTGCTTCAGCAATGCTGACGATCCCTATTTGTTCTCCGTCGGCACCAATTAGGCGTACTTCTTTTGCATCAATCTGGTCATTAATGCGGGCTTTTTTCGACTTTCCGCTTTTCGCGCTATCTCGTTTGATGGCTAATGCCTCCTAAATAATTGCCCAATGTTGGGCTACAACAGCAAAAGACCACAAAACCTCATGTGCTAACCCCAAAGTAGGCACATTCGCTATTTTGCAGCCTTATTAAGCGCTCTTTGATGCTATCTCAGCATTCAAGCGCTCTGCCAGTTCATCCACACTCATGGCGCCTAGATCTTCGCCGTTACGGTTACGCACCGTAATTTTGCCGGTTTCCATCTCTTTGTCGCCAACCACTAACAGGTAAGGAACCCGCTGAATTGTGTGCTCGCGGATTTTAAAGCCGATCTTCTCGTTTCTCAAGTCCGAAAACGCTCTGAAGCCTTTGTTTTTCAAGGATTCTTCAACTTTCTTCACATATTCGGCCTGATTGTCCGTAATATTCAGAATTCCGACTTGCTCTGGCGCTAACCAAAGCGGAAATGCGCCTTCGAAGTTTTCAATCAAAATACCGATGAATCGCTCGAAAGAACCCAAAATGGCCCGGTGCAACATCACCGGCACTTGGCGAGAGCCGTCTTCGGCCACATATTGCGCAGCTAAACGACCAGGCATAGAAAAATCGACCTGTATTGTACCGCACTGCCATACCCTACCGAGGCAATCTTTCAGGGAGAACTCGATCTTTGGCCCGTAGAAGGCACCTTCGCCCGGCAAAAGGCTGTATTCGAGGCCCTTTGCTTCAAGTGCATCAGCTAACGCCTTTTCAGCCTTATCCCACACTTCATCACTCCCCACCCGCTGCTCAGGGCGCGTTGATAGGCGAATGATAACGTCGGTAAAACCAAAATCAGCGTAAACCTTATAAAGTAGATCAGTGAACGTGCTGACTTCGTCTTGGATAGCCTCTTCGGCGCAGAAGATATGCGCATCATCTTGGGTAAATGCCCGAACACGCATCAGCCCCTGCAAGGTACCAGACGCCTCGTTGCGATGGCAGCTACCGAACTCCGCCAAGCGAATGGGTAAGTCGCGATAGCTCTTTAACCCCTGATTAAACACCTGAATATGACAGGGACAGTTCATCGGTTTAACCGCGTAGTCGCGCGCTTCAGACTCAACAGTGAACATACTGTCGCGGAACTTATCCCAGTGACCAGAACGCTCCCACAGGGTGCGATCGACAACCTGCGGCGTCTTGATTTCCTGGTAACCGTTATCGCGCTGCACTTTGCGCATGTACTCTTCGATCGCGGTGTAAATAGCCCAGCCGCGCGGATGCCAAAACACCATGCCGGGCGCCTCTTCCTGAATATGGAAGTAGTCGTATTTTTTACCCAACTTACGGTGGTCGCGTTTCACCGCCTCTTCTAAGAACTGCAAGTGCGCCTTAAGCGCCTTTTTGTCCGCAAAGGCCGTACCGTAAATCCGCTGTAACATTTTGTTGTTGGAATCGCCACGCCAGTAGGCGCCAGAAATGCGCATCAATTTAAAGTGCTGACAAAACCGCATATTCGGTACGTGCGGGCCGCGACACATGTCCACGTATTCTTCATGGTGGTATAAGCCAGGCGTGGCGGACTTGGGAATATCGCGCTCTAAAATTTCGAGTTTATAAGGCTCTTCGCGGCGCTCAAAAGCGGCAACAGCCTCCTCCCAAGAAACCACTTTTTTGATCACGTCATATTCTGTTTTTGCCAGCTCAAGCATCCGCGCCTCGAGCTTCTCAATATCTTCGTCGGTCAGCGAGTGCTCGAGATCTATGTCGTAATAAAAACCATTTTCTATAGTTGGGCCGATAGCCATCTTTACATCGGGCCACATCTGCTTAATCGCATGGCCTAACAAATGCGCACAAGAGTGGCGAATAATTTCCAACCCATCTGCATCTTTAGCGGTGATGATTTCAAGCTTGGCATCTTGCTTTATCAGATCGCACGCATCCACGCGCACACCATCAACACGGCCAGCAATTGTCGCTTTCGCTAAACCAGGACCAATATCAAGCGCAACGTCTAAAACAGACACAGCCGCATCAAAACGACGCTCAGAGCCGTCTGGGAGAGTAATAACAGGCATTTTCGTTTCCTGAATCCAGTGGTGACCCCTACCAAAGGCCACGTGTATAAAAGGCAGACGGTGCTGCCGGCGAGAAGGGCTATTATAGGGCCCCTGCCTTTGAAGGCAAGAACTCAGTTAACAGGAAAACCAGCGTACAGTTAACAGGACAAGCAAAGGCGATTGATCTGCAGGTAATCGCCTTTCCTGTAAGGCGGCAGGCCGCCGCCCTGTAACCTCCTTTTCCTGTAAGCTGCACCTAACCTATTGATTCCCCAAAACCTTACTGGTAAAGTGCGCGCCTCTTTAGGACTATAGCTCAGTTGGTTAGAGCGCTACCTTGACATGGTAGAGGTCTCCAGTTCGAATCTGGATAGTCCTACCAGATTGCATTGAAAAAGGTCATCCATCGGATGGCCTTTTTTAATGCGTGTCGTTTCGACACCGAACTGCAAGTTCGACCCGAAGGGCCGCGACCAAAGGGAGCGCATCTGGATAGCCCTCCAGACATTGAAATAATAATGCTCGGCCGATTACATTGAGCATTTTTGTTTAAGCTGCACGATTAACCGCACGACACCTAACCCTGCGAGCAATAAGGGAAGCGAGTGAACCTAAACATGTGCTCCAGAGACTCGGATAATGACGATCGGCCCTTACTGCCACCCAAAATTTAGCGACACAAGCAACCTGAGCACGCTGTCAGCGGATAAAACCTTCACCTTACGAACACTGCGCTGCCAAACGGGCCCATCCAACGCAAGATACCTTTGATATTTACAAGTGCCCGCCATGCGGCAAAAAACCGCCGCCACCTCAAAATGACTTGCCGCTAGAGCGTCAACCGCCTGACTACCATTCAACCAAGTCGACAAAAAAAATACATAACAACTTGTTTTTATTGATAATTTTATACGGAAATAAAAATGGCATGGTTTTCGCAGTTCCAAGTAAATAGGTGCATAAACCTAGCGTCATTATTGCGATAACCCGAGGGGTAGATCATGCAAGAATCCAATCAGGTCACGCCGTTGCATAACAGTAATACGGCCAAGCGAAAATTGACTCGTATTGCCATTCAGGAAGACCCTGATTTACGCCACAAGCTTATTCACGCACTGCAAACGTCACTAGACTTACAGGCGTTGCTGGAAATTTTTGTCAAATACCTGGGCCAACAAGTTCGCATTGGCGGACTTAGTTATCGCCATGCCGCGCGCGGCATTCACCTCTCATTAGGGCGAGACAACTTGCACCATTGCGATTATCGCTTAATCACCCCGAGGGACAACCTAGGCGAGATTCGTTTTAACCGGGCCAAGCGTTTTAGCGAAGCTGAATTGGCCTGCATTGAATCGCTGTTAGGCACTTTAATATACCCGCTACGTAACGCTCTACAATATAAAGATGCTCTGCAAGCAGCCCTGTACGATCCACTTACCGGCACAGGTAATCGTGTAGCCATGGACACCGCCGTGCGACGCGAACTGCAAATGAGTCAACGCTACGAGCAGCCGTTAACATTAATGATGATCGATCTAGATCATTTCAAAAAAATTAATGACAGTTACGGCCACGCGCTCGGCGATGAAGTTTTACACGAAGTTGCGCAAACTATCATGCTGGTGGCCCGTACCACAGACCTGACATTTCGCTATGGCGGTGAAGAGTTTTCTGTGTTGCTAAGTAACACTGACATGGAGGGTGCGATTATAATCGCAGAGCGTTTACGCGAAGCCATTGAAGCGCTGGACATCCAACAAGGAGATCAGCACTTAAAAGTAACAGCGAGCATTGGACTGGCACAACTCCAAAAAGACATGAGTGCCAAAAATTTATTTGAGCAAGCAGATAAAGCGCTGTATCACGCCAAGCGCGAAGGCCGAAACAGAGTGGCCACAGCACTGGATTTACAAGCCGCGGCGCAGGCTTAAACAAATAGATCTAATTGTTCTTCATCAACATCCGACACCACTGGGGCGATCACTTTACGGGGCCGCCCCCGCTTTTTTGGCGTCAAGATCGTTTCTGACTCTACACCTTCCGACGCTGTAGAAGACACAGGCTCAACAATAACCTTCTGTTCTATATGGGCGCTAGCCATACCTTGTTCAATCTCTATTGCGCCAATGTCTTGATCGCCATGCTGAGCAAGGATTTTGCGAGGTCGACCGCGCTTTTTAGCGACAGTTTTTTCAGCCTCCCCGAGGGAAGCTGCAACCTTAGTGGCAACACTTTCAGCCTCAGACTCAACCCCAACCACTAAAGTCTTTGCCTCCTGACCAGCTGAATTGGCGGCGGCCTTAGGTTTACGCTTGGCCATATTTTTGGTTGCAGTAAGAATTTTACTGACAACCTTACGCGCCGAATTCTTTTTCGGTTGCACCAACGTATCGATAGCAATCTGCTCTACTGAAACAGAATGATCATCCAGTGACGAAGCATCGACAATCAAAGTACTATCAGAAAGTAATCCGCGCGCTTCCGAGGGCTCCACCAATAAACGAGTGTCTCGAAGAGAAGATGGCTTCGGCACGTCCGACTTTGGTTCCAAGCCACGCTCAATCACCACGCCTTGCCAATCGAGCTTGCCTTCTGACTGAACAACGTGAGCTGCACCACCATTAATAGGAAGAAGTTGCGCCCAATCAGCTGCAGCGTCACAGTAGGCAATGCCTTTTAGATAGCGTATTTGAGCTGCTTGCTGCTGAAACCAATCAAAACTAAAACAAATAGCTACCGCGCTTCGCTCCAACCATTGCGTTGGCGATAGCGCCCCCTCAATTAGAAACCAAGCTAAACTCGCACCCTTCAGCTCAACATCCAAACCCCGTCGATACAAACCATCGATTAAATTACGCAACGCAGGCTCTTGCGATTCGAAACGGCTTTTATGAATTTCACAAGCTTGATCCGCCAATAACTGGCGCGCTTGACTAGGATTAGAGGCACGGATTGCAACGACAACTTTCATGAGATCTACAAAGGGGAAAATCGGCAATTCTAACGACTTTTAACCAAACAAAACAGCTAAAAAATCGGTTATTAATTAAACACTGCCGATATACTGCTAGCGGACAACATTATGGATGACTGGCGGCAAGTTTTATCGGTTAACGTCAACGCCTGCTCGGGATTGGAGATAAAATCTCGCAGCAGTTGCTCCGCACAGATGTCTGACGAAACAACGGCATGCCCCACGCCGGGGAAACTCGCCAACTGCCATCGAGGCAACAAACTCTGCAAGGGCTGAATCCAATTACTGGGTGTAATTGGGTCCAATTCTCCACTCAACAGAAACACCGGAACAGCAACGTTTACTAAATTGTCCACCGGCAATTGCTCACTCCCTCGAACCGACTTAAAAACCTCTGACTGGCATAAATCTGTGTCCGATAGTCTATCCAAATAACGGCTGTAATACGGGTGTTCAGACAAGGCGGTATCAACGGCACGAGGATCAGAAACTTGATTATCCTTGCACTCAGCCGCATAATAAACCAACTCGGAGAAATCCGGATCAAAGGCATTATTTACAAAACTTTCAGCCAGCTTAATAAGCGCGCCCTTCTGCCTACTTGATGCAGGCATTAAAGACTCTCCGATCTGCGGCCAAAGATGCTGATCGTAAATAGCGGAAAAGACCATTTGCAAGTAGCGTTGGCCATTAACCATAACTTGGTAAGGCGCCTCACCATACCAACTGGGTAAAGTTAGCTTAACGGGTCGCGCGTCCAGCTGCTGAAGCATTTGTTGAAAGCGCCCCTCTGAGAACACAGCCGGCTGGCCGCCAACTGAGGCTTGGATTTGAGCACAATGATTGACATCGCACCAATGAAAAAAACGCTTCATGGCCGAACTCATCAAACCAGGCCACTCTTCACTCTGCCCCCGGCCCGGGGGATAGACGGAATCAAGCACTAACGACTGCAAACCTTCGGGCTGTTTTGCAGCTATGGCTAACGCTAAACGCGTACCATAAGACACACCCCAAAGACTCCATTGCTGATACCCCAACAATGACAACAGTGCTTGCATATCGCGCGCATCTGCTGCTGTACCTAAGGCCGCCACCGCTAACCGGCTACTATCAGGCATCAAACTTAATTGACTATCAAAGCACCATGACAAGGCTCGAAAGTTTTGCTCATTTTCTTCACCGGCGGACAAATCTTGACTCAATCCCTTACGGTATTCTCGACGAAAATAAGGACACTGTAAGTGCGGCTCGGCCATACCAGTACCGCGCCGATCAATCAATACAAGATCGGAAGCGATATCAAAGCGTGCGAACTGCCCCTGCCAATAAATCATATCCTCCGCACTCAAAAACGCACTTCCGCCAGGTCCGCCCGATAAATACAGTAGCGCGTGATTATTGGGCTGATTAGATTTCAGCACTACAACGGGCAATGTAAATTGCTGACCAGCCTCGGTAACCTGTAAATTAAAGCACTCTACCCGCCTATCAACTTCTGGCGTGAACCAACATGCACGCGACTGAAGCTCAGTACTATTCTGAGGTAACTCAAGGCTCGATTCGGGGCGATAAACAAGGGCGAAGGCGGCCAAGGATAAAAAAACAAAAAGAAGTGAAGCCAGAATCTTTTGCATCACAATACCGGCCATGGCATTAACGAGGGGTCACCACAATCGGCAATGACACGCTTTACTGCTGGCAGTGCAAAAAGCCTACCTTGATCGGGGACCGATACAAAACGAAATGATTTCCCTGACAAATTAAAACTCAAGACATAAGCGTGCAAATAACCCCTATCACTGCGTGCCGCTTCTTTAGCATTGTAGATATCATCACCCAGCACTGGCACACCAAGACTTTTCAGCGCCACACGTAACTGATGCGTTTTACCTGTGCTTGGTTTTAACACGTAGAGCCTTAAACCTTCACCCAAACTCTGACTAAAAAATTGCGTTAACGCAGGATTATTATAGCTGGGCACAAGCTTCCAAGCTTTGCGTCGGCTTGGACTCATATCGCCCTTCACTAAACCTTGTTTTTTTTTCGGCTTTCCGGCGCAGATAGCCAGATAATATTTTTCAATAGCGCGCTGCTCAAATAGCTGGCCAAACGACGACGCAGCCTGAGCCGATTTGGCGAGCAATAACAAACCCGAGGTCATTTTATCTAGCCGATGCACAGGCCATAGGTTAGTGCCCATATATTCCCGCACCAGCTCAACGATGCCCAACTCGCCAGATTCAGTATGAAAATTAACGTTCGGGGCCTTATTGACGACAACAAAATCCTGCTCATCGGCAAGCAATGAAAAAAAATCAGTCACCGGCTTGCAGCCACACACAGGCACCACTGGCCTTTTGCAACTTTTCTAATTTTTTATGGTGCACATCCAATTCATCTTGTGCCGCCAGGATTACCGGCAAAGGTGATCTAGCTGCTGACAAACGGCGAATACCTTCGCTACCGCCTTGCTGCTTTTGCTCATTTGCCGCTGCGAAACTCAAAGCCTCCTGACCGCCTGTCATTAACAAATAGACGTCAGCTAAGATTTCGGCATCAAGCAATGCCCCATGCAAATCACGCTGCGAATTATCTACGCCATAACGCTTACATAAGGCATCCAAATTATTTTTCTGGCCCGGATGCTTATTGCGCGCCATGGCCAGAGTATCTAGGATACCGCAGTATTGCGCTATCGGCTTTTTGCCATCCCCTAGAAGACGAAACTCATTGTTAATAAACCCCACATCGAAAGGCGCATTGTGGATGATAAGTTCTGCACCGTCGACGTACGCTAAAAAGTCATCGGCAATTTGGGTAAAGGTAGGTTTATCAACTAAAAATTCATTGCTAATACCATGCACTTCCATCGCGCCCGCATCCACTTCGCGCTCTGGATTAATATATTGATGATAATGACGCCCCGTTAACTTTCGGTTCACCAATTCAACACAGCCAATTTCAATAATACGGTGGCCTTGGCTTGGCTCTAAACCGGTGGTCTCGGTATCTAAAACTATCTGACGCATAATGATTATTCGCGATTAAAAACGGATTAACGAGGAAAGGAGTATCTAGGCAGATAACTGTTCGATGCCAAGATTGGCCAATTCATCAGCCATCTCATTCTCACGATGACCTGAGTGGCCTTTCACCCAAGCCCAAGTGATGGTATGCCGAGCCGACTGCTCATCTAAGGCACGCCATAAGTCTTCATTTTTCACCGGTTGGCGGCTAGCGGTTTTCCAACCATTGCGTTTCCATTTCTCCATCCAACTAGTGATACCTTGGCGCACATATTGAGAATCGGTGGTCAGCACGACGGAACAATGCTCATTCAGCGCCTTAAGGCCTTCAATGGCCGCCATTAGCTCCATACGATTATTAGTTGTGTGCTTTTCGCCGCCACAAAGAGACTTCTCAAGCTCGCCATAGCGCATCAGCACACCCCAACCTCCGGGGCCAGGATTACCCTTACAGGCACCATCAGTAAACAACTCGACCTTCTTCAATCTTACACCGTCATCATTTTAAAAAGCCGAAGGATACCAGATCAGGATTCCGATGGCGGTTTTTTATAGTCTGCCTGACGGGCCTTTTGACCTACTGGCGCGCGACGTATCGGCTCTGCTTGCCGATTCACCACTCCGAGACCCGGCATGGCCTGACGAGCCTTCCACAAAGGGCGAATTGGCGTCAATGGAGTTACCTCCTTGCGTGCCACCAATACGTAAAAGCCACCACCCAGCCACTGCCAGCGCTCGCACCAGTTGTCCCAACCGTGCAACAAAGACAAGCCCTTAGCGGATTGCAGGGGCAGACGATAGAAACCTCGACTCAAGCTAGAGGCCTCCAAGTCTAGCAAGCGCAACCAATCGTTTAACCGACGTACCGAAAACGCCTGATAGCGCCAGTGAGGCTCGTTACCTAAGCGCGCCAATTGCTTCCACAAGCCCATTAAACTCCAAGGGTTAAAACCAACGATAACCAAATGGCCTCTTGGCATCAAAACCCTGCAGGCCTCGCGCAGCACCTGATGCGGTTGATTAGAGAACTCCAATACGTGGTGCAAAAGCACAACATCGGTACTCTCTGCCGGTAGCGGTAATTGCTCTGGGTGCGCCAAAGCCGCAGGGCCATGCAATTCATCGCCGCTAGACGCTAAGGGGTTGATATTAAACCGATGTAAAATCCGGCTGGTTGCCGTTAACTCAAGATTTCGACACACACTCATTTGACACAAGTGATAGCCAAACAAACACTGCAACACCTCATCGACCTGCTGCAGCTCGCGGCTTAAGAGTTCGCGGCCAACCGGCGTGCGGAACCAACGCTCCATAGCCGGAACAGCTTCAGACAAAGGCGGCAAGCCGCGCCCCCAATGCGTAAGCCGAGGTAAACGCTTAAATCTTTCAGGTGGGGTAAGATAGCCCATGTTTCGCTCCTGCAGACAAAATCGCGCATGTACAGATTATAAGCGGCATTCAACCTAAACAGCGCTTAGTGCAGCCCTACACCAAGCGCCCCCAAACATGGCCCTCAATAGCGTTGTTTAATAGTATTGGCCTATCACCTAACAAACACCACATCGGATACACAGATAATGCTAGACCTTACACCAATCCCCAGCTTCACTGACAACTATATATGGGGCCTGAGTGACGGCCAACAAGCTTGGTTGATCGACCCAGGAGAAGCCGCTCCTGCACGACAGTGGCTACAGACACACAAATTAGACCTGACCGGCATACTGATAACGCATCACCACTCAGATCATATCGGCGGCGTTCAGGCGCTTTTACACCATAACCCCAAGATACCCGTGTACGGCCCAGACACAAGCAAGATAAAGACCGTAACCGTACCGCTGAAGGATGGCACTGAATTCAACCTAGGCCCTTGGCGCGTGGCCGTATTAGGCGTCCCAGCCCACACCTTAGACCACATTGCCTATTATCTAGCGCCAAACGCCGAACAACCCGGCATTCTATTTTGTGGCGACACGTTATTTGGCGCTGGTTGCGGTCGCCTTTTTGAAGGCTCACCCAAGCAGTTACATCAAGCGCTTAAGCGATTTAAAACCCTTCCACCCGAAACCCTGATGTGCTGCGCTCACGAATACACACTGTCGAACTTGGCTTTTGCCCAACAGGTGGAGCCTGGCAACCGCAAACTACAAGAGCGACAACAACAGGAGCAATGTAAGCGAGAAGCCGGCCTACCCACCCTACCCTCAACGCTGGCCGTAGAGCTGGCGACCAACCCCTTCCTGCGACCCCATAGCCCAGAAATACAAGTCTCTGCAAAGCACTACGCCAAGGCCGACGTGATTGGCGAGGAAGCCATTATTGCCACGCTAAGGCAATGGAAAGACAACTTCTAAGGGTCGACGCCGAAGCAGGCACTCTTTCACAACCTAAGATAAAAAAACTATAAGTCTTACAGGCTTTTATGAACGTTTGTTGACCAGTGCAGCCGCCAACCCTACAATCGCCATCAATTACGCAGATAGTTTCTAAAAATACGCATGAATTTTAAGTTAAAGCCTTTAGCGCTCGCGCTAGCTGCCAGCAGCCTTTTCATAGGCTGTTCGCAAATTACAACACCTAAAACCGCAGCGGAAAAGGAACTCGCTGCCATCACACCTGATGTATTTTGTCCGGTTGATGCATTGTCATGGCAGGATTTCGCACCCAGCGCAGACGTTAATCTGTGGGACAGGGTCAGAGATGGCTTTCAGATCCCATCGGTACACAACGAGCGAGTAGACACCTACATCAGCTGGTATTCACGTAATGACAATTACATGAAACGGGTGTCGGAACGAGCTAATCGCTATCTCTATCACATAGTGGAGCAGCTCGAAGCCAACGATCTCCCTCTAGAATTGGCTCTATTGCCTATCGTAGAGAGCGCCTTTGATCCCTTCGCCTACTCCCATGGACGCGCCTCCGGCATCTGGCAGTTCATTCCGGGCACGGGTAAACACTATGGCCTAAAACAGAACTATTGGTACGACGGCCGGCGCGATATAGAAGCCTCTACCGAAGCGGCCATTCGTTACTTAAGCAATCTTAACCGTCAATTTGATGGCGACTGGCTGCTCGCCTTAGCGGCCTATAACACCGGTGGTGGTAACGTCCGCAAAGCCATAAGACGAAACAAAGCCAAGGGCAAAGCCACGGATTTTTGGTCACTAAAACTGCCGCGAGAAACGAGCGCTTACGTACCGCAATTACTGGCGCTTGCAGAGCTAGTGCGCAACCCGGACGAATACGGCCTCACGCTGACCGATATCCCTAACAACCCTTATTTTGAGCGCATAGATTTAGACTCGCAAATGGACCTAGCTCAAGCCGCGGAACTGGCGGGCATGGAGCTGAAGGACTTCTATCACCTCAACGCTGGCTACAATCGCTGGGCCACCGACCCCGACGGCCCGTTTCACTTTCTAGTGCCTGTTGAACAAGCCGAGGGCTTTCTAGAAAACCTCGATGCCCTACCCGAGCAAGAGCGCATTAGTTGGAAAAGCTACAAAGTAAAATCTGGCGACAGCTTAAATCTCATTGCCAAGCGCCACCACACCAGTGTTAACGCGCTAAAAAGTGCCAACAATTTGAGCTCTAATTTGATTCGCCAACATCAAATGTTAATTATTCCGGTTGCCAGCCAACCGGTTGAGTCCTACGCCTATAGCCAAGATCAACGCGTTAAAGCCAAACAAAATAAATCCAGCGGAAAAGCTGGAACCACCAAGTCAAACTACGTTGTTCAAAGTGGCGACAGCTTATGGAAAATCGCCAGCATTCATCGTGTCAGCGTGAGCGAAATTGCGCGCTGGAACGGCATGGCACCCCGCGACCCGATAAAGCCAGGGCAGAAACTTGTAATCTGGTCGAAAGCACCAGCTAGCAACTACGCCAGCAACAGTAGCAGTGGTGTGATTCGAAAAGTGAATTATCAAGTACGCAACGGCGACTCGCTTGCCAGAATTGCGGGTAAATTTAATTTAACCGTCAATGACATTTTAAAATGGAACACAATGAATGCGAAAAGCTACATTCATCCAGGCCAACGCATTACACTTTTTGTTGATGTAACTCGGGTAAATTGAACCGAAAGCAAAATGACAGCCATAAAAAAGCCTCGCAAGTGCGAGGCTTTTTTATGTGCGCCGACAGCGTCATCGGCGGCTAGCGAGCATCAATAAACCTTGATGTCAGCGCTTTCTTTAAGCGCCGCTTCATAAGCCAAAACTTCAGCGTTAGCCGTGTCGTAGCTTAAGCGTTGAGTCAACGCCGTGCGCTGTTCAGCCGACAAGCTTTCCAGCTGACCGTCTTCTACTTTAACCAACTTCAGAAGCACCAAGTCGCCGGTTTGGTTATACACCTGTGAATACGCAGCTTCTGTATCAGCAGGCTGACTCATGTCAAAAACTTGCTCTAACATCGCGCGATCGTATCGGCTATCGGCACGCTTAACACCCGTGCTAACCTGCCAATCATAACCCGCCGCCTTAGCAACAGATTCAACATCAGCGCCAGTAGCTAAAGACGCCAGCAACGTTTCGCCTTGAGCACTTAAGGTTGCTTTCGCCTTTTCTTCTTTTAGCTGAGTTTCTATTAAATCGGCAACCTCCGCCAAGGGTTTGACCTTTGCCGGCATATGCTCCATTAAACGCACAACGGCAACACTCGTCTCAGACAACTCAAGCACAGGACTGATGCGGCCGTCCTTTAACACTTCATCGCTAAAAGCGGCATTAATGACTTTAGAATCAGCGGCTAAACCATTACCACCTACACGGCTAAACGCCGACAGAACAACCGTATTAACACCCAGCGTTTGAGCAACCAGCTCAATGTCATCTTGCTTGAAGGCTTCTTCTTTCAACAACTCAAGTTTTTCAACAAATAACTGTTGAGCCATCGAATCGGCCAGCGCCATACGAATGGTTGGCGCCTCTTCTTCAAGACTGGGTAACTCAGAATTTTCAACGCTCACTAATTTAATAAGGTGCCAACCGGCATCCGTTTTAACAGGCGCAGAGACAGCGCCAACGTCCAGTGCAGCCAATGCGGCTTCAAATTCCTCAGGGAAAGTGTCACCAGAGGTAAAACCTAAATCGCCACCCGCGTCGCGCGTACCAAGATCATCTGAAAAGGCTGAGGCTACTTCGGCAAATTCTTGACCCCCAGCTAAAGCCTGTTCGATTTGTGCAAGCTTAGCCTGCGCCTGCTCATCATCTTCGACCTCAACCAAAATGTGTGCAGCGTGACGAACCGGCGCGGTCTCGTAGGACTTCATATTTTCTTCGTACTGCGCAGCCACCTGCGCATCGCTAACCTCAATACCGGCGGCAAGATCGGCAACATTCAACTCAATCGCTTTGACACTTACCATTTCCGGAATTTGATATTGCGCTTGATTAGCCTGATAAAATGCTTCTACCGCCGCTGAATCAACGTCAGTTGTCGCCATGATTGGCGCCAATGGTAGGGTTACGTAATAAAAGTCACGCGTCTGATCAGTTAAACGAACATGCTGAGCCAACTGCTGCTCAGTTACGAAGCCACCCAAGGCAACGGAGGACATGTATTGCTGTGCAATGATTTCTTGGCGAATCATCTCGCGATAGCCAGATGCGGTATAGCCCATGGACTGCACCATATAGGTAAACCGCTGCGGATCAAACTTACCGTCGACTTGAAACGCGGGCGCTCCAACAATGAGCGCATCGAGGGCTTTATCACTGATGGTCATTCGACCTTCGGTGGCGCCCTGAATACGCAACTGACGGCTAACTAAACCCTCAACGGCTGGGCCGCGTAGGCGCTCATCCGATAAAAAGTCAGCGGGGAGTTGATCGCCAAAACGCTGAGTCAATTGATCGCGCTGCATGCTAATAGCACGACGTACCTGATTTTCAGTAACCACATCGCCATTGATACTGGCTGCTTGTCCAGATTTTGCATCACCGGTAAACAAACTATCAACACCGAAGAAAATAAAGGGTATTGACACCAATACCACCAAGAACATCGCTACGGTGCCCTTCAAGTTGTCGCGAAATGATTGCATCATGGCCTAAAAACCCCAGCATATTTAAAAGACCGCATATTTGCGGCGAAAACTGTGTGTGACCGACTGTATTTTTATCGTGTCGGTTATATGAAAAAGGCGCATCGGGGATGCGCCTTTTTCGCGATCGATTGAATTGGCTAGGCCAAATTCATACCGGCTAAACCAGCATTAACCGTTTACCGCATCCTTTAACGCTTTGCCGGCCTTAAAGCCTGGCACTTTAGCTGCAGCGATCTGAATCTCCGCACCTGTTTGCGGATTGCGACCGGTACGCGCTGCACGATCTTTCACTGCGAAGGTACCAAAACCTACTAAAACAACCTGATCACCCTGCTTCAGAGCGCCAGTAATTGAGTCAACCATTGCGTCCAACGCACGGCCAGCAGCAGCCTTTGGAATGTCCGCAGAAGCAGCAATCGCTTCGATCAATTCAGATTTATTCACACTAAACCCCTTTTATTATTTCAAGTTCCAAATTTACTACGAAATATGTCACTACCAATGAAAACACTATGCTTATACAAACCATTGCTCGGCTGCACATAACAAAACGAACTGCGATTTATACCAACTGAATTAAGGCCGGTCAAGGCATGAATCGCAGAATTGGCGCGGCCTGCACAGCTTTTCATCGTTTTTCAACGAAGCGAGCAAAGCCTCGCCAGATAGATCACAAAACAACCAACCCTAATGTGTGCTAATTCGCTTAGCGCTCTCCTGGGCCTGCTGCTCAAGTGCGCGATACTCTTCATCCGAATAAGGTTTTGGCACCTCCTGCAACGCAATTTCGAGCACCTGATCAACCCACTTGACTGGAATGATCTTCAAATCTGCTTTGATATTGTCGGGAATATCGCGTAAATCGCGCTCGTTCTCCGCGGGAATCACCACTGTATTGATACCGCCGCGATGGGCGGCAAGCAACTTCTCTTTTAATCCACCGATTCGAAGCACCTCACCACGCAGCGTAATTTCCCCCGTCATGGCAACGTTAGCGCGCACGGGGATATTGGTTAAAACCGACACCAAAGCGGTGCACATAGCGATGCCTGCACTGGGCCCGTCTTTTGGCGTTGCGCCTTCGGGCACGTGAATATGGATGTCAGTTTTTTCATGATAATCCGGTGCAATACCCAGCGATTGCGCACGGGATTTCACCACTGTTAAGGCTGCCTGAATCGATTCCTGCATGACATCGCCCAGGGAACCTGTTTTCACCATACGCCCCTTGCCTTTTACTGCAGAGGATTCGATGGTCAACAGTTCACCGCCCACTTGAGTCCAAGCAAGGCCGGTAACCTGACCAATTTGATTGGCAGAGTCTGCACGACCGTAGTCATATTTCATTACGCCCAAATAGTCTTCGAGGTTTTTATTCTCGATGGTCGCACACTCAAGTGACTTATCCTTCACGTGCTGGGTAACTACCTTGCGACACAGTTTTGCCACTTCGCGCTCTAGACTACGAACACCGGCCTCGCGCGTGTAGTAACGAACGATACCCAGAATCGCCTCGTCAGTAATATTGATTTCTTTCTCTTGCAGGCCATTGGCTTTCATTTGCTTCGGCACCAAATAGCGCTTGGCAATATTTAGCTTTTCGTCTTCGGTGTAGCCTGGGATTCGAATGACTTCCATGCGATCGAGTAACGGCCCAGGAATATTCATCGAGTTTGAGGTACAGACAAACATCACATCAGACAGATCGTAATCGACTTCTAAATAATGATCGTTAAATTTACTGTTCTGCTCTGGGTCCAAAACTTCCAACAAGGCGCTAGCCGGATCACCGCGGTTATCCATACCCATTTTGTCGATTTCATCGAGCAAAAACAGTGGGTTTTTAACTCCCACTTTAGACATTTTTTGAACCAGCTTACCCGGTAGTGAACCAATGTAAGTGCGACGATGGCCGCGAATTTCAGCTTCGTCGCGCACACCACCTAAGGCCATGCGAACAAACTTGCGATTGGTTGCACGCGCGATAGATTCACCCAGGGACGTTTTACCCACTCCTGGTGGCCCGACCAAACACAAAATTGGCCCCTTGATTTTCTTGACGCGTTTTTGCACCGCCAAATATTCTAGGATGCGCTCTTTTACTTCTTCTAAACCGTAATGATCGGCTTCCAATATTTCTTCCGCGCGCTTTAAATCATGACGAACTTTACTGCGTTTGGTCCAAGGAACATTAACCATCCAATCAATATAAGAGCGCAGCACGGATGCTTCCGCCGACATGGGCGACATCATTTTTAATTTTGCGAGCTCAGCTTTGGTTTTCTTATCAGCATCTTCGGGCATAGAAGCGTCGGCAATCTTTTTCTCCAACTCATCAAACTCGTTGCCCTCTTCTCCGATATCACCCAGCTCTTTTTGAATGGCCTTCATTTGCTCATTCAAATAGTATTCGCGCTGGCTTTTTTCCATTTGTTTTTTAACGCGGCCGCGGATGCGCTTTTCAACTTGAAACAAATCAATTTCAGCTTCCATCAAACCCAATAAATGCTCTAGACGCTCGCGCACTGAAACCATCTCTAGAATATCTTGCTTCTGAGCCAGCTCGAGCGACATATGAGCAGCCACTGTATCCGCTAAACGACCTAAGTCATCGATACCGGAAAGCGACGTCATCACTTCTGCGGGCACCTTTTTGCTCAAGGTCACGTATTGCTCGAATTGAGTCATCGCCGAGCGCAACAGCACTTCGGCCTCGCGTTCAGCAACCTCTTCAGAAAGCATCGTGCTAATAGAGGCTTGGTAATAGCCGCCCATATCGGTAATTTGCTCCAGCTTAGCGCGCTCACCGCCCTCAACTAGCACTTTGACCGTGCCATCGGGTAGCTTCAAAAGCTGAAGGATTGTGGAAACCGTGCCAATGCCATAGAGGCCCTCGGCGTCTGGATCATCGTCGGCAGCATTCTTCTGCGCGACCAATAGCACTTGTTTATCTGCCGCCATGGCGGCTTCCAAGGCTTCTATCGACTTAGCTCGGCCGACAAACAAGGGAATGACCATATGGGGATAAACCACTACATCGCGAAGCGGGAGAAGTGGCAATTCAGCCTGCAATTCAGCTGGAGCGTCGGAAACCATGGAATGCCTCGTTGAATCAATACCGTCCAGATGGTGAGCCTAGCAGCACAGCTAGGACAAGGGACAGAACTGTTAGTTTTTACGTTAAACAAAGAGTGGGGGCGATACAGGCCTTTTACAAGCAATCTCGGCGCTGCAAGCGAAAAAAAGAGCCTCCAGGGCTCTTTTTTAAACACTTTGACGAGTTTTTAATCCTGCGGGGCAGCCTTTGCGGGCTTCTCCTTAGTCTCATAAACCAGTAGCGGCTCAGACTCACCTTTGATCACAGACTCATCAACCACGACCTTGCTAACTCCCTCTTCAGAGGGAATTTTATACATGGTTTCGAGCAGCACATTCTCCATAATGGAGCGCAAGCCACGAGCCCCAGTTTTACGATCCATCGCCTTTTGGGCTACGGCATCTAGTGCATCAGGCCTAAAATCAACCTCGACCCCCTCCATTTCAAACAAACGCGCGTATTGCTTGGTTAAGGCGTTGCGTGGCTCGGTAAGGATTGTGATAAGAGCGTCCTTATCAAGCTCCTCGAGAGTAGCGATAACAGGTAAACGCCCAATAAACTCGGGAATTAAACCATAACGCACTAAATCTTCCGGCTCTACGTCGCGCAGCACTTGACCCACATTACGCTTGTCGTCTTTGCTTTTCACCTCGGCACCAAAGCCAATACCACCCTTCTCAGAGCGATCCCGTATAACCTTGTCGAGGCCTGCGAAAGCGCCACCACAGATGAACAGAATGTTAGAGGTATCTACCTGTAAAAATTCCTGCTGAGGGTGCTTGCGACCGCCCTGCGGCGGCACCGAGGCGACCGTGCCCTCGATGAGCTTCAACAGCGCCTGCTGAACGCCTTCACCAGAGACATCGCGGGTTATCGACGGATTGTCGGATTTGCGCGAAATTTTGTCGATTTCATCAATGTAAACAATGCCTTGCTGGGCCTTTTCTACATCGTAGTCACATTTCTGTAACAGCTTCTGAATGATATTCTCAACATCTTCACCCACATAACCTGCTTCAGTTAGGGTAGTGGCATCGGCGATGGTAAAAGGTACATTAAGCATGCGCGCCAAGGTTTCTGCCAGCAGCGTTTTACCGCTACCGGTTGGACCTACTAGCAAGATGTTGCTCTTGCCCAGTTCAACAGGCTCTTTGTCTTTGCCGGCTTTATCACCGGTGCGCAACCTTTTGTAGTGATTATAAACCGCGACCGCTAACACCTTTTTAGCCGTTCGCTGACCAATAACATACTGATCTAAGGTGCCGGCAATTTCTTGGGGGGTTGGCAATTTACCGCTATCGCCTTCACTAACCGCCTCTTGGATTTCCTCGCGGATAATGTCGTTACAGAGATCCACGCACTCATCACAGATGAATACCGACGGACCGGCTATCAGCTTGCGCACTTCGTGCTGACTTTTGCCACAGAAGGAGCAATACAACAGTTTTCCGTTGTCATCTCCGCCTTCTTTTGTGCGATCGGTCATCGACCCACTCCACTTACCACTGTTTGAATGTTACAAGATGCTAGCTTTACCCCCACATTTCAAGTGCAAGGGTAGTAATTTTATGCAGGTCTTAGCAGATCTGCGCACATCTTAGCCAATTATCTTATTTTTCAGCCTTTGGCCGACGGGTAACGACCTCGTCAATTAAACCGTAAGCCTTAGATTGCTCGGCGCTCATGAAATTATCGCGCTCTGTATCCCTCGCAACTTCCTCCACGGACTTGCCAGTATGCTCGGCCATGATGGTATTCAGTCGCTCGCGAATCTTTAGGATTTCTTGCGCTTGAATATGAATATCACTGGCTTGCCCCTGTGCACCACCACTCGGCTGGTGGATCATGGTGCGTGCATTGGGCAGACAAAAGCGCTTACCTTTGGCTCCCGCACCTAGCAAGAATGCGCCCATGCTACAGGCCTGACCCAAGCACATGGTACTAACATCAGGTTTAATAAACTGCATGGTGTCATAAATTGACATGCCGGCGGTCACCGAACCGCCCGGCGAGTTAATATACAAGTGGATATCTTTGTCAGGGTTTTCAGCCTCGAGAAACAACATCTGAGCCACCACCAAGTTCGCCATGTGATCTTCAACCTGGCCAACCAAAAAGATGACTCGCTCTTTAAGTAAGCGCGAATAGATATCATATGAGCGCTCGCCACGAGCTGTCTGCTCTACAACAATCGGAACCAAGGTATCAGTGATGATAGTGGGCGATCTGTCTACTAGGTCGAAATTTGCCATCTAAATGTCAATTCCTTTTACTGGGACTTATTTTATAGATACTGAGTTGCGATAAGTACAGACAAAACTTGGTCTTATCGGAACTATAAGAGTAGTACGTAAAGCTATCGAAGCCGGTTTAGGTATTTGGCTTCTGCACTCGCTACGAGGCGCAAGATTAAAAATTGACCAAATCAGTTTTTCTGGTTTCGTATAGAAGGGAGCTTAACCGAGATAGGCCGATGTGCCAACAAAACAAGCATAGATAATAAAACAAAGCCGCGAGTTTTACGTCGCGGCTCCGGAGTAGACTCGATGAATTAGGCGTCTTTATCCGCCGGTTTTATCACCTCATCATAGGTGCTCACCTTATCAGTAACCTTGCCGGCCGCTAATAGGAAGTCGACCACCTGATCTTCAAGCACCGCCGACTCAACACTCGCTAATAATTCACGATTGTTATAGTAGTGGCTAACTACTTCTTCCGGCTCTTGATACGTAGACGCCAACTCTTCAACCATGGCGCGAACGCGATCGCCATCAACTTTAATGGCATTGGCCTTTACTACTTCACCAACAACTAAGCCCAACTTAACCCGGCGCTCAGCTTGCTCAGTGAACATATCGTCTGGCAGCAGAGAGGCGAAATCCAGCTGCGCATTGTTTGCCGCGCCACCGAAACGCTGAATCATCTGGTTGCGCAAAGCGCCAATTTCAGATTTAACCAACGCTTTCGGCAAATCAACTTCGTGCTTGGATACTAGCGCATCCATGATTTGGGTTTTTACTTTCGCCTGCGCTGCGTTTTTCAATTCGCGCGCCATATTGTCTTTTACTTCGGCACGAAATTTCTCTAAACCGCCTTCAGCAACACCGTATTTTGCAAAGAACTCATCATCCAGCTCGGGCAACTTCTGCGCGGAGGTGCTATTTACAGTCACTTTGAACTGCACTGCAGCACCGCGAAGCTCTTCCGCTTGGTAATCGTCTGGGAAAGTTAAATCCAGCACGTGCTCTTCACCAGCTTTACAGCCAATTAGACCTTTCTCAAAGCCTGGAATCATGGAATCTGAACCGAGCACCAAGAACTGGTTTTCAGCCTTACCGCCCTCAAATTCTTCACCGTCTTTGGTGCCAACATAGTTGATGTTTACACGCTCACCTTTTTTGGTTTTACGCTTTGTATCTTCCCAGCTAGCCTGCTGCTTTTGCAGCACTTCAATCATTTTGTCGATGTCAGCTTCGGTAACGTCTGCCGTTAGGCGCGTGACTGCAATATCGCTAAACTCGGAGAGTGTTACTTCCGGATAAACCTCAAAAGTTGCTACGAACTCAAGGTCTTTACCCTCTTCCATCTGCTTTGGCTCAATACTTGGCTGGCCGGCAGGCTTAACGTCTTCTTTACGCACAGCATCGTAGAAAGAGCGGCTCATCACTTCGCCAACCACTTCCTGACGCACACCGGCACCGAAACGCTGCTTAACCACTTTCAATGGTACTTTACCTTTACGGAAACCATTAATGCGAACGGATTTAGCCGCTTGCTGCAGACGCTTGTTGATCTCGCTTTCGATTTGATCGGCGGGTACGCCAACAGTCAAACGACGCTCTAGACCTGAAGTCGTTTCGATAGAAACCTGCATTTTTATCCTCGTGAATTTAGAAAGGACGCGCTTGCATCCCAGCAACTCGATATGGTGCGAAAGGAGAGACTCGAACTCTCACGACTTGCGTCACTGGAACCTAAATCCAGCGTGTCTACCAATTTCACCACTTTCGCATGGTCTGTCCGGTATATTCTAGCAGTACCGATACAGTAAAAACTAGCGCTAACTCTTTGTTTTTACTCAATTAAATCAGAAATTTAACGAGTGGTTGCGCTCAAGGGGTGGAGATTGTGCCACAGTCATCTGCACGGTTCAATAACCTTGCAAACTAAAATTTACTAGCCTTAAAACCCCGCGCCTGCAAAAGGCTAACCAAACCCTCCTCGCCCAGCAAGTGGCCTGCTCCCACCACCACAAACAAGGTCTCACCAACTCTGACTCGCTCCATCAATTTTTCGACCATGGCGAAATTACGTTTTTGGAACAAGGCCTGGTAAATAGTCCGACCTGCCGGCACTGACGTCATAGGCTCTAAAACCAACGCTCGCAATTGCTCATCATCACCGATTCGCCATGCGCTGACCAACTCGGCAAGGCTTTCACTGCCCGAGGCAAACTCACTCAAACTTTGCGTTAAAAAAACCGATTGCGCTTCGGCATCCAAGGCACTAAACGCTTGCATCTGCCGGGTGAACGTCTCTAGCTCTATGACTGCTTTACCGCTAGCGCGGTTTAAAAAATAGCTATCTACACCTAGACGGGTTTGAAAATTTGAATTCGCGAGCATTGCATTGGCAAAATGCAAACCTAAAAACCATGGTTGCATCGTCTGCATTTGATTTTCCTGCGGGCAATGAACCTTGTTATCGCCGCGGCAAAATGTCGTCAAGCTGCGCTGCGCCTCTGGCGTTAACACCGAAGCAAGCCCTTGGTTATCTTTTACTTGCTGCAAATCAAACATGCCAAATTCGCGAATGGCACTTGCTACCTCAACCCTATCCAACGTCGTGATATCCAACTCCACAACCAACGCTGTTGCCGTCTCGAAAGCTTGCTCGACGGCGTCATCAAAGGGATAAAAACTTTCATCGCCCACATGGATCGAGCCGAGCAACACGATCTTGCCACGGGAACTCTCAAGCGACCATACGGACGGCTTTGCCCCAGCGAATAGTTGTGTGGAAAAAAGTAGAGTTAAAAAGATCAAAGGCACTGTAAACAATTTCATTCATGCACCGCGCTTAACGGGTAAGCATAAAGAAATACAAGGTCACTCGAACCAACATTAGCGACCTCTATTTCACTCACTGCAGCCGGCAGTAATCGGGCTTGCATAATAGGCAAGAGATCGAATGCGCCTAGGGTCATACCACCACGTATAGCCATAACCAACGCGTACTCAACCCCCAAATCCAAACAGAGAGAATTACACGGCGACAAGGTTATTCGCTCGACAGCAAAATCGTCAAACCGAACGACCTCTTCACGCAGTATGCCCTCAGCGTGATAAAGTATCGGCAAGGCGATATCTAAAGGTGCATCGATATTGATGTCAAGCAACGCAGATTCGGTATCCCAATGGGATTGGGTTAATACTTTTTGAGCAAAGGATAAAATTTTTCGCTCATACACGGGCGTTTGAAATTCTACGGTGGTCACCCCATGCATTAGCGAATGCGGGGTGAAACAAGGTACTTTGACAACATCGCCCACAGCCAGCTTTTTAACGGCGGCGTAACTATCCAGCTCTTGCCGACGTAAAAACTCTAGATGATTTAACGCCTCCGGCAATCGAGCCACCCATTCTTTATTCGTGCTAGCACTCACTGGGGCATTTAGCGCGACGCCCAGTTCAACGCGAAAGCCATCAAAAATTTCATCAATTGTTCTTCTAACCTGCTCATAAGATTTGACGGCCAGCAGGTAGGCTGCACGAAATTCGTCATCATTAACAAACTGTGCCCGTTTGGCTTGATTAAAGCCAAAGCGAATACCACCTACTGCATCGGGCCATGCAGCCGGATCCACGTTGGTGACAACATAGACTTCACGTTTTGTTTCATGCATCTCAAAGTAAAGGTCGCCATAGACTGGCTCTGGCAAGGGCGCGAGAATTTTTAATAATATAATGTCGCGCGAATAACGTCCCGCCAAGCGCTTGGGAAATACCTCTAACAGCCAAGGCAATGGAATAGCAACGCCATTCTGATCGAGAACTTTAGATTGGCCTCGCGCCTCAATACCCGTAAACCAAACTTCCTCACCCCAAGGCTTTGGAATATGTATTGGCGATAAGGTTAGCGGTTGAACCAAGCACAAGCAGGCAATACTATTTTTTTGTGCCCAAACAACAAGGGAGTCTCGATCGCAAAAATAATCTTGAGGGAGTGGTTCAATTAATGGTGTTTTAGCATCAAACAAACAAGCCCAAACAGGTTGTGCGTGTTCAAGCCAAACCACAATGGAAACAACAATCGCGTTCGACTCTGGCAGATAATATTGCTCTATCGATTGCTCGATGAAAAAACATTGGCTGGGCAATGTAGCATCTGCCACCAACCCGAGCACTGACTCTGCTGTCTCCC
This sequence comes from Simiduia litorea, assembly GCF_042853465.1. GTDB lineage: Bacteria > Pseudomonadota > Gammaproteobacteria > Pseudomonadales > Cellvibrionaceae > Simiduia > Simiduia litorea. Next base: position 2,296,798 of record NZ_AP031497.1, read on the forward strand.
CTTGGGCAAGCTTTATGACCTGCTTCACTCACACCCCGACATACCGAATTTAAAGCAGACCAGTTTACCAGATAGAACCGGTTTCTCCACGGCGAAAAAAAGCCCGCGAAAGCGGGCTTCATGCAAAGTAGGGTTCAAACCGCGGTATCAATTAAGTCGCTCAATCACCGTTGTAATGCCCTGGCCTAAGCCAATGCACATAGTAGACACACCAATAGCAGCATCTTTGTTTTTCATAGCCGTTAACAAGGTGCCAGTAATACGAGTACCCGAGCAGCCGAACGGATGGCCCAGCGCGATGGCGCCACCATAAAGATTGACCTTGTCTTCCATCACATCGAGCAGCTGCAAATCCTTCAACACCGGCAACGCCTGAGCGGCGAAAGCCTCGTTTAGCTCTACTACCTGCACATCGTCCATGGTCAAGTTGGCCGCCTTTAGCGCTTTCTCGGTAGACGGCACTGGACCATAGCCCATGATGCTAGGATCGACACCTGCCAACGCCATTGATGTGATACGTGCGATGGGTGTTAGCCCAAGGGCCAGCGCTCGCTCTGCGGACATCACCAGCATTGCCGACGCACCGTCAGAGAGCTGTGAGGATGTACCCGCCGTTACCGTGCCATTTTTAGGGTCAAACACCGGCCGCAATTGCGCTAATGCTTGCGCCGTTGTCTCTGGCCTGATGGTCTCATCTTGGGTGACCAAGATGGGAAAGCCACGGCTGTCGTGCCCCATCACGGGAATAATTTCTCGCGCGAAGATACCTTCAGCGGTGGCTTTTGCCGCCAACTGGTGTGAGCGAGCGCCAAAGGCATCCATTTGCTCGCGCGTGATGCCATGCAACATCGACAAATACTCAGCGGTCATTCCCATATTGCCAGCTGCCTTAGCGACAGTTAAACCTAACAGGGGGTTAGGATTTACCGCCTCATACATGGGTAGGTGCCCAAGATGCTCGACACCGCCAACAAGGTACACATGACCTTGCCCAGCTCGAATATTCACTGCTGCAGTATGCAAGGCGCTCATCGATGAACCACACAAGCGGTTTACCGTTTGCGCAGGAATTGAATGAGGTAAACCGGCCTGCAGCACAATATTGCGCGCAATATTGAAGCCCTGCTCCTCGCGCTGTAGCACACAGCCCCAAATGACGTCGTCTATTTCGGCAGGATTAATTTCAGGGTTACGCGCTAGCAAATGCGAAATCACGGCAACGGATAAATCATCGGCACGCACATTCCGAAAACAACCATTTTTGGAGCGGCCCATTGGGCTGCGGCCAAAATCAACAATTACAGCGTCTCTTGGATTTAAAGTCACAATAGGTTCTCCGTGCTTATGCGTAATAAGTTTTGTTGGACTTTGCCAGCGCCAACATGCCATCGGTAGGCTGATAAAGTTCGCCCAGCGCTTGATATTTATTCGCCATGTCGATCACCGCTTGAACACCAAGACTATCAACCCAACGAAACACACCGCCTCTAAAGGGCGGAAAACCCAAACCGTAAATGAGTGACATATCCGCTTCAGCGGCCGTCTCTACGACGCCCTCTTCTAAGCAGCGAGCCATCTCCGTCACCATGGGCACCATCATGCGAGCAATGATGTCTTCATCGCTAAACACCTTGGGCTCGGCACAGTGAGGCTGTAACAGCTGATAGGCTTTTTCATCAACCAATTTGGCAGGCTTGCCTTTCTTATCGGCCTCATAACGATAAAACCCCACGGCGTTTTTCTGGCCGTATCGACCGGCTTCATACATAAGATCCGTGCAAGCCTTGAAGGTTTTACCCATGCGCGAAGGAAAGCCTTCTGCCATCACCGCTTCGCAGTGGGCAGCGGTATCGATCCCAACAACATCAAGTAAATAGGCCGGGCCCATAGGCCAACCCCAAGCCTGCATGACGCGATCGACTTGTTGAAAATCAGCACCATCGCGCAACAGCATCGAAAAGCCAGCAAAATAGGGAAACAACACCCGGTTAACCAAAAAGCCTGGGCAATCGTTTACCACAATGGCTTTTTTACCCATGGCATTGGCATAGGCAACCGTGCGTGCGATGGCCGTATCTGAGGTTTTGTCGCCGCGGATCACCTCAACCAATGGCATCGCATGGACGGGATTGAAAAAGTGCATACCACAGAAATTTTCTGGCCGCTGCAGAGCTTGAGCCAAATAACTGATCGAAATGGTGGAGGTATTTGATGCAATCACCGCGTCGTCACCCAGAGCCTGCTCAACCTCAGCCAAAACCGCGTGCTTCACTTTTGGGTTTTCCACCACAGCTTCCACAACCATATCGACAGTGTCAAAGCCCTGATAACTTAAACAAGGCTCGATACGGGTTAAAACCTCCGCCATTTGCGCCGGTTTCATGCGCCCGCGCTCAACCTGTTTGGTTAACAACTTCGAGGCTTCAGACAAACCCAAGTCAATTCCCGACTGGGCGATGTCCTTCATTTTGATTGGAGTGCCTTTTAATGCCGACTGATAGGCAATACCGCCACCCATAATGCCGGCACCTAAAACGGAGGCGCGGGCAATTTTTTTATCGGCCCTCTTCTCCCACTGCTTGGCTTTTTTGGCCACTAATTGATCGGACAAGAAAAGCCCTACCAGCGCTTGCGCCTCTGTGCCCTGAGCCAAGGTAGCAAAAGCTTGTGCTTCCGCCGCCAGGGCGCCAGCTCTATCTAGCTTGGCGGATTTTTGCATCGCCTTCACCGCGGCAACGGGCGCCGGATAATTGCGACCGGCTTGCGCGCCAATGAATGATTTTGCCGTTTCAAAGGCCATCAGCGCCTCTGTGTCGTTGAGTAGCATGGCGCCTGTTTTTCGAGCGCGGCGGTTTCGAATATCGAAACCACCATTGATACATTGCTCAAGGGCATGCAGGCTGGCTTCACGCAGTAACTCTGGCTCAACTACAGCATCCACCACCCCGGCAGCGAGTGCGGCATCGGCGCGTTGATCCTTGCCCGAGGCTATCCACTCGGCAGCGGTATCGACTCCCGCAATACGCGGCAACCTAACCGTTCCACCCCAACCGGGGATCAAACCTAACTTTGTTTCAGGCAGGCCGATTTTTGCAGCACTGCTGGCAATACGGTAGTCACAGGCTAGGCAAAACTCTAAGCCGCCACCGAGCGCAAAACCATTAATCGCCACCACTACAGGAACTTTTAGATCTTCGAGGCGGTTATTGTTTTCGTTGTTTTTACGCAGGTGAGCGATTACCGCTTCCGGACCGGCACCGAAAACGCCGCCGAATTCAGTGATATCGGCACCCACAATAAACACACCCTTGCCCGAGGTTGCCAACACGCCGCGCAAGTCAGGAACGGCCTCCAGCGCGGTAATCGCTTCACTCAGCTCATTCACTGTGGCGACATCAAACTTGTTTACCGATTCACCTTGGGCATCAAAGCACAATTCGGCAATACCATTATCCAGCGCTCGCACCGCGACTGATTTACCTTGGTAGACCATGGAGACCTCTCATGTTGGGAAATAGCTCATTATGGATTGAACGGCTCACATTGAGCCAAAGTCATTCAAACGTATGTTTTAATCACTATAAACTGTTACACAGCAAAGGTGAATAGTGTAGACGGACTAGGTTAAAGTTTGAGGACGAATTCGTCAGCATCATCTAAGACGGGGAATCTGTCGCGCTGCTGAGCTAGCTTGATAGCGGAAAGCTCGGTGCGAACGATGGTTTCACCACCCACATTGTCAGCCATTGGCTCGCCTAACGTGTTTAAGATCTGGCTATCGCCAACATAGACAAAGCCTTCGCCATCGATCCCCACGCGGTTAACGCCGGCAACATAGGCTTGGTTTTCGATGGCGCGGGCAGGCAATAGACGCGCCCACTGCGCCGCCCTTGCCTCGGGCCAATTTGCTACATAAAAAAGCAAATCATAATCAGCTCTGGAGCGACTCCAAACGGGAAAGCGAAGGTCGTAACAGATCATCGGGCAACAGCGCCAGCCATTGCAGGTAAACACAACACGCTGCTTGCCAGCACTAAAAATCTCGTGCTCGCCAGCCATAGAAAACAAATGGCGCTTATCGTAAATGCCATAGTCACCGTTGGGGGGCATCCAGATTAATCGGTTGTAAAAATGGTCGCCCTCGCGCACCAAGTAGCTGCCGGTTATGGTTATATTTCTATGCGCTGCCAGATTGCCCATCCAATCCAGTGTCGGCCCCTCAGTTGGTTCGGCTAAATCTTGTGCTGCATTGGTGAATCCCGTGGTAAACACCTCAGGTAAAATCGCGAGATCTAAACCCAAACCCTCTTCATCCAATAACCGGGTCATCAGTCGACGATTTTCCTTGGGCGACTGCCAAATTAAATCGGCCTGCAGCAGACCAATTGATAGACGCTCTTTCATTGCAGACCGATTGGCAAAAGGATACCCGTACAAATGAACCGATTGGAAGTCATTGAGCGCTGACCACCGCGGTTTGCTGTAAGCGCTCAGCTTGCAAGCGCGCCTCAGCAGCTAACTCCGGCTCTTCGTCCTTATCCCAATAAAGCGCCGCGCGGTACCAAGAAGCAACGCCCTGTTGACGATAATAATTGATGTACTGAGCCTTTGATTTAGCTTGTTGGCGCCAGGAAATCATCACCACCGATGTTTCTGCAGCGGCTTGCCAAGCTCGCGCTGCCTCGGGGTAGTCCTTGGTTAGCGAGGCAAGCTCTGCAGCTTGCTGAAAACTATTCCCAGCGTAACGCAACACGTTCATCGCTAGAACCAAGCGCTTTTTCTGCAATTTCGGGTCTGTCTCTGCTCTCTTGGCCCAAAGACCTCGTGCCGAGATATAAAGTACGTCGGCCCAATCGTGCAACTTTTCATAGCCAGCTTCTGCTACGTCCTCGGCCTCGCCTTTTTCATCAAGTGCGCGCCAAGCGTTGTAGGCTTGACGCGAAATTCCGTAGGCGCGATCCAATGTTGCCGACAAATTTTTGTACACCGTAAGCGCATTGCCATAGGCTGCTTTATTTTGATAATTATCTGCACTTTTTAAATCTTCTTGCGCAGACCAGTACATAGACTCAAGCAAACCCAAGGACTTTTCGACATCTTTTTCGGTTTCAAATTGGGGTGGCAAGTCGTATAAACTAAACGGTAGTGGTGACGCATCTAGGCCGGCAATTTGGCAGTAGCCGGTAAGATTACCTGTCGCCTTACAATCAGCCTCTAGAGATAACTGCTGTTTTTCACAAGCTAATTTATCCACACCTGAAGTCAAGGTCGCGCAATCGCACTGTATGGTCAAACATTGATTGGCGAACGTAGATAAGCTCGATAACGTTAACATCACCCCAACTAAAAAAAGGCGGTTAAATGTAGGCCTAGGTAGCGATAGAGTTTGCATAGGGGGCCCCTTGTTAAAATAGGATTATGATGGGCTAGACGTTTTAAGTGTCTACCTGTTCACATTAAAACGAGCCACGCCTGAGTGCAATACGTTATTAAAAAGTTAATCTCTTATTCTGACAAATTTCAGACTGACGGCCGCCAAAACGCCTAATACAGCCACAATACTGGCGCCGAAGAAGGTGAACTCAGCCGACCACTGCCAAGCTGAGCCACTCAGAACCGCACCTAGGGCTCCGCCAGCACCAAAACTCAACGACGAATATAGCGCCTGCCCCTGACCCGGAGAACTATCGCAGAAGGTTTTACCCACCCATTCAATAGCCACCGCATGGGCCAAACCGAAACTGGCAGCATGCAATAATTGCGCAATCAGCAACAAAGATAGATTTTCAGCGTGAGCGCCAATGAGGTACCAGCGTACTGCCGTTAGAAGCAGTGCGATGATCAACAGATTCAGTAAGCTCGCACTCACCAATAAACGGCTGGCAAACCAAAACAGGATAATTTCAGCGATAACACCTAGCGCCCACAACCAGCCAATGACGCCGGCGGAATAACCTAAATCGTGCAAATAGATACTGTAAAAGGTGTAGTAAGGGCCATGGCTCACTTGCAATAAAAAACAGACGAGAAAAAACAACAGTGCCGCGGGTTGTTTCAGCTTTACCCAAAATGGCTTTGGCGGTCGAGTCGATGCTTGACGAGGTAGATCCGGCACTAGCAGGGAAGACAGCCAAATTAACAACAATAACGTTAATACCACCACCGGCAAATGGCTAATACTCAGCCATTCAAACAGGTAACCCAACAACACCACCATGGCAATAAAACCAACGGAGCCCCACTGACGAATGAGCCCATAACGGCCGGTCTGCGGCGCCAATAATGCAAGCGTCAGCACTTCAAACTGGGCCAATACCGCATTCCAAAAGAACGAAAAGCTCAACACCACCCACACGAGCCATTGATAGCGGGTAGACACAAAAATGCCGCTAAAACACAAGGCGGCAGCAAAACTACCCAAGCGAATAATACCTAATCGATTGCCATGGCGATCGGCTAGCCAGCCCCATATATTGGGCGCTAACACACGAGTGGCCATCAATAACCCAGCAATGACGCCTATTTCATAGGGGCTGTAGCCGAGATATTGCAGATACAGCGTCCAGTAGGGAACTAAAACACCCACCAGTGCGAAATAGAAAAAATAAAAACTGGATAGGCGCCAATAGGGAATTGGCGCAGTGGGACAGGGCTTCACCGAGACGTGATATTGGGCATGTTATGTACGACACCGCCGTTTTGACCCCGCTGGCGCAAAAAATGATCCATCAGCACAATCGCCATCATCGCTTCAGCAATGGGGGTGGCTCGTATACCCACGCAGGGGTCGTGCCGCCCTTTGGTTATGACTTCGACAGCGTCGCCATTAACATCGATGCTGCGGCCGGGGATATGCAAACTGGAGGTAGGCTTTAAGGCGATGTGTGCGACGATATCTTGGCCGGAAGAGATACCGCCGAGAATACCGCCGGCGTGATTAGATAGAAACCCAGCCGGTGTCAGCTCATCGCGGTGCTCTGTGCCCTTTTGCGCGACGGCGTCAAAACCGGCGCCAATTTCCACGCCTTTTACGGCATTAATACTCATCAAACCATGGGCTAAATCGGCGTCCAAACGGTCGAAAACAGGCTCACCCAAACCCGGTGGGACACCCTCAGCAACCACCGTTATCTTGGCACCAATGGAGTTACCTTCTTTGTTCAAGGCCTGCATATAAGCTTCCATCTCAGGGACCTTACTGACATCTGGGCAAAAAAACGGATTTTGGTCCACTTGCGTCCAATCCACCGACTCGATAGCGATAGGCCCCAGTTGAGACAAATAGCCACGCACCTTTATGCCCAAAAAGTCCTGTAAATACTTCTTCGCCACAGTACCCGCAGCCACTCGCATCGCGGTTTCACGCGCAGACGAGCGACCGCCACCGCGATAATCGCGCACGCCATACTTATGCATGTAGGTGTAGTCTGCATGAGCTGGACGAAACTGATCTTTGATATTGCTGTAGTCTTTGGAGCGCTGATCTGTGTTCTCGATCACCATACCGATGGGTGTACCCGTGGTCTTCCCCTCAAACACGCCCGACAAAATTTTAACCTCATCGGCCTCTCGACGCTGGGTGGTATAACGCGACTGCCCTGGCTTGCGGCGGTCCAACTCAGCCTGAATATCCGCTTCACACAGCGCCAAACCCGGCGGGCAGCCGTCCACGATACAGCCTAAGGCCAAGCCATGGCTCTCGCCAAACGTGGTCACAGTAAAGAGCTTTCCAAAGGTATTGCCAGACATAAGTGATTCCGAATTAACTAAAGCATCGCAATAAAGGGCGCGAATTATACGCGAAACAATTCAATTATTGCCAAAATGGTTATCGAGATCTTGCGCGGTTAACAAAAACACACCGTGGCCACCGCGCTCAAACTCCAACCAAGTAAAGGGCAAACGAGGGAAAGCTTGCTCTAGGGCAAGCCAACTGTTGCCCACCTCGACAATCAAGACACCAACTTCAGTCAAGTGAGCCCGAGCTTGTTGCAATAGCGCGCGCGTAAAATCCAAACCATCTAGCCCCGATCCCAAACCGATGCTGGGCTCGCACAAATACTCAGGCGGCATGGTCGCTAGATCTTGAGCATCCACATAGGGCGGATTACTGACAATCAGATCAAACTGCTCACCTTTTAAACCAGACAAACCATCCGACACCAGGGTTTGAACCTGAGTCGCCAAGCCGTAACGGCTAATATTACTTTCCGCTACCGCGATAGCATCGGTAGAAATATCAGACAGCACAACCTCGGCATCGGGGAAAGCCAAGGCGCAAGCGATTCCAATGCAACCACTGCCGGTGCACAGGTCCAAGACCTTGCGAGGTTGCGCGGGCAACCAAGGTTCAAAGCCATTTTCTATTAATTCGGCAATCGGTGAGCGCGGAACCAAAACGCGTGCATCGACGTTAAAAGGCAGGCCCGCAAACATCGCCTCACCCGTTAGGTAAGCCACCGGGACACGCTCTTTTACCCGGCGGGTAACGAGATTGACAAGCTGCTCACGCTCAGCGCGGGTTAAGCGGCAATCCAACAGTTGGGTGTTTTCGCTCCAGCGCATATGAATAACGTGTAATACTAACTGAAGACTTTCATCCCAAGCATTGTCCGTCCCATGGCCAAAAAACACCCCAGCTTCTAACAGCCGAGAGGCGCCCCAACGCACCCAATCCCTCAAGGTCTCTAGTTCGGCAATTGGGTTAGATTCAGTGTTAATCACAGCAGCTCCATTGAGGCGTTGGTAAAAACCGCTATTATGCGTATTCGAGAAAAATACATCCAGTTTGTTTCAGGGTACGTAAAACACTAGCACTCAGGATCGGAATAGCGATAATACACACCCTCTACGTCATCAAGGTCGAGCCCAATGAAACAAGAATTTGCAAATATTATTTCCGCGATCGGCGAAGACCTGACACGGCCCGGTCTTGTCGATACGCCGGAGCGCGCGGCGAAAGCTTTTGAGTTTCTAACACGGGGCTACCAGCAGTCTTTAGACGAGGTTGTTAACGGCGCCCTGTTCCCATCCGATTCCAATGAAATGATCCTTGTGAAGGATATCGAGCTCTACTCTATGTGCGAACACCACTTGCTGCCTTTTATCGGCAAGGCGCATGTTGCGTACATTCCAACGGGGCAAGTGGTTGGGCTGTCAAAGGTTGCACGTATTGTTGATATGTTTGCACGACGCCTGCAAATCCAAGAGCAACTCACCCTGCAAATTGCCGAGACGATAAAAAGCGTCACTGGCGCTGAGGGCGTTGGTGTGATTGTTGAAGCCAAGCATATGTGCATGATGATGCGCGGCGTGGAGAAACAAAACTCGGTGATGAAAACATCGGCAATGCTAGGCTCTTTCCGCGACGATCCCGCAACGCGCACAGAGTTTTTGAGCTTAGTGCGCTAAGCCCTACAGCTGCTATCGACGCACCAAATCCACTCGAACGGACTGGCGCCCGCGCCCAGCAGGCGCCAAGTTTCCAACACTAAAAACCTCAAGCGGCGCCCTAACATTTTTCGCTTTCAATAGCGCCATAACGCCCTGCGCATGCTGTGCAGCAACATTGATAGTGTCATTGCTTGCTGAGTAATCGTGCCCAACCAAAACAAACCCGGCGCCTCGCTGACCTTGTATGTAGTCAACTATCGCCTGCAGTTGCGCCGAAGAAACCTGAAGGCCTTGCTGCTCGCCGTAACTCAACGGAATGGAAAAGTAACCTAGCTCATCCATGCTCATGGCAATCGAATTAGCAGAGGTAACTAGGCGCCCCAACTCTGAACCAGCCACCTTTATCCGCTCTAGCTGAACATAAACACTGCCATTACCACGCTTCACTGCATAGATCACTGTATAGGCAACAGCACCATCAGCAGCCTGGGTTTCAAACACACCATAACGCTGGTTATTATCAAGCCCATAAAGCATGGCTTTACCAAAATGGGTGTTAGCCCAAGCGTTACTGGAACCGCACAAGAGGCCTACACACGAAAATAATTCACGACGCTGCTCTATTGAAAGCTGATCTTTAAAGGCTTTATACGCAGCGGATTCGCTCATGCCTTTGGGCAATTCGATGGTTTGACGCTGCACACGGCCACTGATAATTTCAGCCCCTTGGGTACGCCACTCGTTGTTAATGCGCTTATAAATGCCGAGCAATAACAAGTAATCATCAACATTCGATTCTTCTTGAAACACAACGCGACTGTCGTGCGGTAACTGCCAGTCCATATCTGCCATTGCATCTAGCGCAATCAAGCAAGCTAACACCATTGGCGCTAAGATTTTAAACACAGTTGTTCTCACCCTGATATTTATCAATTTTCTGATTGAATAACGCCGCCACCTGGACCACCTCATCTTCCAAGTGGAGATGGTGGCTACCTACCAAATCAACCATGTCGATATTGGTAAAAGCATGTAAATTTTTTGCAAAAAATGGAAACAGCTTTGGCATACCCTCACTTGCCAACACCAAGGTAGCAGGCAAGTTAATATCGGCTACTAGCGCGCTAATTTGCTCTGAGGTTAACTTAATCATGGATGGCGCCAACAACTTGGGGTCGACCCGCCAACTCACCCCACCTTCAACCGGTTTAGTTCCGCGATCCACAATGGCGCTAGCGGCGGTTTCACTGAGCGGAAACAATCCCTGATGGCGAATCTTTGCAGCGGCATCAACAGAATCGTATACAGGAAATGTTCGCTTGGCATGGCGCTTAAACTCTAGCATTGCCTTGCGCAATTGCGTCGGAAACTTATCGCTCGACACAGGCTCTGGAACTAAGCCATCGATCAGCAATAGTTGGTTACAGCGTTCAGGCATAGTGGCTGCATAAATCGCACAAATTATCGCACCGCGCGAATGCCCCAACAGACCAACCGCAGCCCCACCTAGCTGCTCAATAATTTCATCGAGATCTAATAGGTCATCCCACAGATGGTAAGGTGCCTCAGCTTTGCGATGATAACTTAAGCCGTGGCCGGCCAAATCTAGGGCCACCACCGTTACATTTAACAAGGGCGCCAAGCGCGAAAAAGATGCACTGTTATCCAGCCAACCGTGCAGTGCAATAAAAATTGGCGCACCAGGTTTTTCCCATACCTGCGCATAAATGCTTCGCTCACCGGTTAGGTTAAAAACCCGCTCAACGGGCGAACCGCCCACTAAACCAAGCTCCTTCTTGTTCACATCAGTCATCGTGCCACCAATGCGGGTGTTATACTCTTCAACTCTGCCAAGCCTTTAGCAACGACGGTCAGCTCCAAGCAGGCCAAAGATGCAGTATCCATATTTACCTGCCAAACCGGTATATCACTTAAAAAGCTGATCAAATAACTCACCAGAGGTTGATGACTAATCAATAATACCGACTCCCCTGACATCACCTTTTCCAACGCATGAATCACCTGTTCAATGGCAACATCGGGGGTTAGCCATGCGGCTTCATATCGGGTCGCGATTGTTGTCGAGTCGGCTAATTCAGCATACAGCTCATCGGCGGTTTGCTGGGCTCTAATGTAAGGGCTGACGTAAACCCGCTTAACACCAGACAGTTCAGATTTAAAGCGTAAGGCCTGCGCGCGAACCTGCTGGCAACCGAATCTTGTCAATTGTCGTGTCGCATCCGTCGCAGCCTGATGTTGAGCCTCGCCGTGCCGTAAAATATAGAGCCGTGTCACTGCCAAAACTTATTATTCCTTCGTGTCGGGCCAATCGGAAAAAGGAAAGGGCTTTTCTTCACTGTTGTAGGTTAAAAACGCCAAGGTTTGAGCGATATAGGCTGTTAAGCTAGCACCGAGCTGGCGCAGATTTTCATTATCGTTACCGGTAATTAGCGCAAAAATAAACTGCAACACCACAACCACGCCGACCACAATGCTGGCTACTTGCAAGACCAAGCCAAATAAAATCATAAACAACAGTCGCACCCAATGGTCGGGCTTTAAAATATTAATTTTAATACTATCTAAATTTGTTTCTTTTTCGCTACTCATGACTTTCCCCCATAAATTCAACATCGTAGTTTTGCTCGCCCACCATCAGCTTATGCGCTACCTCACTAATGGGCAAGCCATTAAAAATCACTGCATATAACCCTTTCACCAACGGCATATAAACATCCATTTGCTTGGCTTTTTGCGCCACCACCTTAAGCGTATTAACCCCTTCAGCTACCTGCCCGAGCTCATTTACAATATCATCCAAGGCCCGCCCCTGCCCTAAGGCAAAGCCGACGCGATAATTGCGCGACAAGTCAGAGGTGCAGGTCAAAATCAAATCACCCACGCCGGCCAAACCGAGAAAGGTCATAGGGTTTGCGCCCAACTTACTGCCCATTCGACTCATTTCCGCGAGTGACCGCGTTATCAACATGGCGTGGGTATTACTACCTGCGCCTAGTGCTGTGGCCATGCCGCTGATAATGGCATAGATATTTTTCAACGCCCCAGCCAGCTCTACGCCGCGCTTATCTTTATTGGCATAAACTCTAAAGTTACCGGAGCTCAACACAGACTGAATGGTTCTAATGAGATTTGCGTCATCGGACGCAATAACCGTTCCCGTTTGCTGTTGCTCCACAATTTCTTTAGCAAAGTTAGGCCCGCTCAAGACGCCTACAGGGTGCTGAGGTAGTTCCTGCTCTAAAATTTCACTCATGAGAGTAAAACCATTACCTTCAATACCTTTGGTGGTGCTTATTAACAGTGCGTCGGCGCGCACCAAAGGTTTAATAAGCCGAACCACTTCGCGAAAACCGGAACTTGGCACCGACACAAAGACCACGTCGGCATCAATCACCGCAGCACGCAGATCAGAGGTTGCAATCAAACTGGGGGCAAATTTATAACCCGGAACATAATGGCTGTTTTCGCGCTCGCGCTGGCACAAGGCTGCTCGCATCTTATCGCGCATCCAAAGATAGGTTGGATTCTGATTGTGCGCACATATATTCGCGATTGCCGTGCCAAAACTGCCACCGCCGAGAACCGCAATGCGTTTCCCACTGTGTTTTGGTGACATGGAAGAGGTCGCTTCTGTCATTTGAATATCTTCTTTTGCCTGCAGTGCAAGCTCATCAATTATTTTATCTGAACCGGCACATCTAGCCTGCCGGTACGTGTCCAATATACCCTATTCTGTCAAAGTGTAGGGTCAAGATATGACAAAGGCCATTACCCTTTCGAGCAACGGCCTTTCTCTCTCATCGCAAGCGATGCGCTAGTGACTCAGTTCCAGCAATAGCTTGTTCAAGCGCGCAACGTAGAGCGCTGGGTCCTCGAGTTGACCACCTTCAGCAAGATGCGCCTGATCAAACAAAACCTTAGCCAAATCCTCAAAACGCGCTTCATCTGGCTCTTGATCCAACTTCAGCAACAACGGATGCTCTGGGTTGATTTCAAAGATCGGCTTGGATTCAGGTACCTTCTGACCGGCCTGCTCCAACAATCGGCGCATCTGTGCGCCCATATCTTGATCGCCAACCACTAAACACGCGGGTGAATCCGTTAAACGATGGGTAACTCTCACTTCAGATACCTGGGCCTCCAACGCTTTTTTCACCCGCGCAATTAAATCGGCGTGAGTCTTGGCGCTCTCTTCCTGGGCTTTTTTCTCTTCTTCGGTATCCAGCTCGCCGAGGTCTAAGGCACCCTTACCCACGTCCTGCAAAGGCTTACCATCGAAATCGACCATATGGCCCATAAGCCATTCATCGACTCGATCGCTCAGCAATAAAACTTCGATGCCTTTCTTACGGAAAATCTCTAAATGCGGGCTACTTTTCGCGGTATTAAAGTTCTCGGCCGCTACGTAATAAATCTTTTTCTGCTCGGGCTTCATCCGAGCAACATAGTCTTCGAGCGATTGGTCTTGCGTTGCTACATTGGTATGGGTCGTCGCAAAGCGCAATAATTTTGCGATTTTCTCGCGATTAGCAAAATCTTCCGCAGGGCCTTCTTTTAGTACCTGGCCAAATTCTTTCCAGAAGCTGGCATACTTCTCCGCGTCATTTTTCGCTAATTTAGACAACATATCTAAGACGCGCTTAGTTAGTGCTGTGCGCATAGCGTCGATATTTGGGTCTTGCTGCAAGATTTCGCGCGATACGTTCAAAGAGAGGTCATTTGAATCAACAACACCCTTGATAAAGCGTAAATACATGGGCAAAAATTGCTCGGCGTCATCCATAATAAAGGTGCGCTGAACATAAAGCTTTAATCCCCGAGCGGCTTCGCGGTTATACATATCGAAAGGCGCGCGCGCGGGCACATACAACAAACTTGTGTAATCAAGATTACCCTCGACGCGGTTGTGACTCCACGTCACTGGCTCAGCGTGATCGTGGGAAACGTGTTTGTAAAACTCTTTATACTCATCCTCGGAAACGTCAGTGCGCGAACGCGTCCAAAGTGCTGTTGCGCTGTTGATGGTTTCAAACTCAGGCGCTGATTTTTCTGCCTTTTTATCAGATTCGTCATCGGCAACATCGTAATTGATCTTTTCCATCACCACGGGAATAGAAATATGATCTGAATATTTTTTGATAATCGAGCGTAAACGCCAATTGTCGGCAAAATCTTTTTCGTCTTCTTTTAAATGAATAAGAATGGTAGTGCCACGTTTTTCGCGCACGGTGTCAGCCACGCTGAATTCAGCCTCGCCGTTGCAAACCCAGTGCACGCCCTCGGATACTGGCGCACCGGCGCGACGAGTAAACACTTCAACTTCTTTAGCGACAATAAAGGCGGAATAAAAGCCGACACCAAACTGACCGATTAAGTGCGCATCTTTCTTTTGATCGCCGGTCAGATTTTGGAAAAATTGAGAGGTGCCCGACTTGGCAATAGTACCTAAGTTTTCGATGACTTCAGCGCGAGACATACCGATGCCGTTATCGGTAATAGTGACAGTGCCGGCTTCTTTATCGAATTCAACCTTTACCTGAAGGTCCGAATCGCCTTCAAAAAGGCTATCATTGGTTAGAGCTTCGAAGCGTAATTTATCAACCGCATCAGAGGCATTAGAAACCAATTCGCGTAAAAAAATCTCCTTATTGGAATACAAGGAGTGAATCATCAGATGAAGCAGTTGTTTTGCCTCGGTCTGAAAGCCACGGGTTTCTTTGTTACTTTCGCCATTGTTTTCGACGTTGTTATCGACGCTCATGCGTGCAAGCTCCTGTTATCTCAGTGTTTCTCAGCCTTGGCCGCTAGGCGACCAGTTGCCCTTAAGATGGGGCCAGCAAATGAGAATTCAAGCATTGCGCCAGGCTTAATCTGTGAGCAAAAAGTGAGCGCGCGCCCTTGCAATAGGCTCATCGGGCGATTCCTGCCACGCGGTAACACCCATATTGACCAATTTTCGACCTTGACGAACAATTTCGCAGCTAACCCGCGTGTCACGCAACTTACCGGCGCGGATATAGTCGATGGAAAAGTCGACAATTTTAGGGAGTTTCAAGGTGTCCATGGCCATTAACAAATGCAGTGCCGCTGCCATCTCCATAAAACCGCCTATAGCACCACCATGGAGCGCTGGCAGCGTAGGATTCCCAATGTTACCCGGGCTGGCGGGCAGCAGAAAACACAGCGTCTCTGCGCTCTGATCTACCGTCATACCCAGCAACTTGGCGTAGGGAATAGCATCGGTGATCAAGTTCACCTGGCCACTGGCGCGGGCCTCCCGCACAAGATCGGCAAAATAGCCCTGTTGACTCATGACTCAGCTCCGAAACTGTCAATAACCGCACGAAATTGTTGCGCCACCTGCGCTGCGATGGCCTTATCTAGACGAGAAAAATTGGCAACACAGTAAGCAACGGGCTTGTTTTTATCATCGTGATAGGCCACGCCTCGCGTAAAGATGACATGCTCCGTTACCTTATAGACCTCGCCTTCGGCATAGAGTGTCTTTCCAGGCGTGGCTGGTCGCATATAGTCGATGCGTAAATCCATGGTTGGACAAAGCTCGGGCTCTTCAAGCGCCGTGCAGGTGGCAAACCCGCAACAGGTATCGAGCATTGTGGTCAACACGCCGCCATGAATAACACCGGTATCCGGGTTTCCCACAAGGTGCTCGCCCCAAGGCAGCTTAACTCTGACGCTACCATCGCCTACAGCGTCTATCCCTAAGCCCAATTGATGAAAATGGTCGCCCTTGTTAAATGAAACCATAAACTCAAACAACTGCTTGGCTTTTTCAAAACTAATTCCTGACTTAAGCATGTACACCCCGAAACCTTCAAACGCTCGTTTAAGCATTATAGAACTAAGCGACTAAGCATCACTAGCCTTGCTAAATCCAACCACAAATGCCGCCTTAGACGAAAGTCGAACAATACACCTTGTCGATAAATTAGGTAGACTGCAAAAAAATAACGAAAACAGGCTCTTATGAATAGTCAGTTGGTGCTGTTACTGGCGTTTGTCTATGCTGGCTTGCTGTTTTTAGTGGCCTGGAAAGCCGAGCGCTTAACGCAGATTTCGCCAAAAGTTAAAGCCCTGATGTATGCCCTGTCTCTCGCCGTTTACTGCTCTTCGTGGACTTTTTTCGCGGCAGTCGGTTTAGCCGCAGAGAGCGGCTGGGATTATATGCCCATCTACCTCGGCCCCATCCTACTCTTTGTATTGGGCTGGCCCTTCCTGCGCAAGCTGTCAGTAATAAGCCAACGCAATCGAGTCACGTCCATCGCCGACTTTATCGGCTCACGCTACGGTAAACACCAGCTGCTCGCCTCCGTGGTGACCTTATTGGCCGTTATTGGCACCCTGCCCTATATTGCGCTCCAGCTAAAAGCCGTCAGCCTGGCCTGGCAAACCGTCGACGCTCAATTGCCTTCAGCGACCGCCGAGTTACAAGCGAGCAATAGCTTAATAGCCGCCATGATTATGATCTGGTTTGCCATCTTGTTTGGCACCAGAACGCTGGACGGCCCGCACCGCCATCAAGGCTTGATCTCGGCTATCGGGGTCGAATCATTGGTAAAATTGCTATCGTTTATCCTAGTGGCTTGGCTGGCCTTTGAAGTTCTCATGGACGCAAATTCAGCCAGCGCTAAACAACTTTCAGGGGTCAACTCAGCGCTCAAACAACTACCCAATATAGATGCTAATTTTTTAACCCAGACGCTGCTTGCGCTTGCCGCCATTATTTGTCTACCCAGACAATTTCACCTCACCTTTGTCGAGCACCACAGTAGCCAAGGCTTGCGCACAGCACGCTGGCTATTACCATTATATTTAATGATCTTCAGTGTGCTGGTCGTGCCCATTGCGTTGGCCGGCCAAAGCCTATTTGATTTACAGAGCGTTGCCGGTGACACCATCGTTTTGCGACTTCCCCTCGCGCAAGACTCTCCCACCATTACCGCCTTAGCATTTCTCGGCGGCATCTCCGCAGCAACCGGTATGGTTGTGGTCGCGGTCATCACGCTTTCAATTATGATCTCAAACGAACTGGTCGTGCCTTTATGGTTGCGCTTTGGCTCCAACCGACAATTCAGAGCTGAACAGCTTGGTCAAAACTTACGCAATGTTCGACGCTTAGCCATCGCCATCGTCTTAATGCTCGGCTGGCTATTGGAACAGCATTTATCGGCAGACAATTCCTTGCCCTCTATTGGTTTAATTGCCTTTGCATCCGCAGCCCAGTTATTGCCCTCTTTAGTTGCCGCTTTATACTGGCAGCGCGGGCACCGCAACGGCGTGCTCGCTGGGCTATTGGGCGGCGCAGGCATTTGGTTTTACTGTCTATTATTACCGGCTTTGCTAGGCGCAGAGCACCCGTTGGTGACCGAGGGGCCAGGTCAGATATCATGGCTTATGCCGACCAAGCTATTTGGCTTTGATAGTGTCGATCCACTTACACAAGGGGTGTTTTGGAGCTTGCTGATCAACTGCCTACTTTTTTACGTCGTTTCCTTCTTAAGCCGCTTCAACGCACTCGATATTCGCCAAGCCAATGCCTTTACTCAGCTGCACCGACGCTTCAATTATGCTCAACAAGATTTCGAACTAAGTGGCATTGAGATTCGGCAATTGCAGCGGGTTATCACACCATTGATGGGTGAACAGCGCAGCCTAGCGCTCTGGCGAGAATTTGAACAACGACTGAGTCATCGATTATTGCCGCACGATAAAGCGCCACGCTTTATTCTGGCCAAAGTCGAGTCGGCATTGGCCGCCATTATTGGCGCCGTTTCAGCACACAGAGCCATGGAGCTATTGCGCAAACAACAACCGTTACTGTTGGAAGATCTGGTCAACCTTGTGGGTGGGACCTCTAAACAAGTGCAGTTCAGTCAAGAGTTATTGCAGACCACACTGGAAACTATTCCACAGGGCGTGAGCGTGGTGGGGTCGCAGTTGCAACTGGTGGCATGGAACAAACGCTACGAAGAAATGTTTAATTATCCGCCGCGCTTATTGTACGTCGGCTGTCCCATCTCGCGGGTTTACGAATTCAACGCGGCACGCGGTATTTTTGCCCAGGCGGACGACGATTTAGATGCGGCGATTAAACGCCGGCTTAACTGGCTAAAAGAGGGGAAAAATTATCGTTTAGAAAGGCGCCTCCCCAATCATACCGTGATAGAGATCAGAGGGATTCCTTTGGCCAACGGTGGCTACGTCACCACCTACACCGATATCTCAGAGTACCGACGAGTACAGGAAGAATTAGAGCAATCGAAAGGCCAGCTCGAAAGTCGAGTCGCCGAGCGCACCACAGAACTGATCGAATCGAATCAATCACTGCAGCGGGAAAATCAACTGCGCGCCAAACTTGAAAAAGAACTTAGCGCTGTACATGCCAGCAAGACTCGATTTCTCGCCGCTGCAAGTCACGACATGGCTCAGCCTATTAATGCAGCGCGACTATTTGTAGCCGCATTAGCGCAAAAAGCGGAAAAGCGCGGCGATGAAGAATTACTAACCGATACCCGTCACATCGGTGATGCGTTGGCATCAACAGAAACCTTAATCGACTCTCTGCGAGAAATTTCTCGATTAGACAGCGGTAAACTTTCACCTAAGCGCGAGCACTTTTCTGCTTCAAGCTTGCTCTCGCCTTTAGCCCGTGAGTTCAGCGCCATCGCGCGGGAAAAAGGCTTGATTTTTCGCTGGAGAGATACGCGCTGCTGGCTTTATTCAGACCCACAACTGCTAAGGCGTATCGTCCAGAACTTCCTATCCAACGCCATCAACTACACCCGCGCGGAAAATAATAACGCAAAAACAAATAAAATTTTATTCGGCTGCCGTCGTCAAAATGGCCATCTATGGCTCGAAGTATGGGATACCGGCACAGGGATCGCACAGGAAGATCAGCAGCGCATATTTAACGAGTTTGAGCGTGTTCAAGGGGCATCTGGAGATACCGGCAATGGTTTAGGTTTAGGTCTCTCCATCGCCCAGCGTATGGCACATCAGCTCGGGCATAGCTTAGAGCTACGCTCAACTCTGGCACAAGGCTCAATGTTTCGTATTGCGGTGCCACTGGGCAACGAGACACTACACAACATTAAACCATCAAATCAAGCCAGTGAACTGACCGGGCTAAAGGTCTTGTGTATTGATAACGAACCACAAATACGCTCAGGCCTACTCGCGCTTTTGACTCAGTGGGATTGCCAAGTCGTCACTGCCGCAGACCTAGGTTCGGCCCTCATTCAGTGGCGTTTTCCTCAAGCACCCGACTTGGTATTGGCAGATTTTCATTTGGACAATCGAGAAAACGGCTTGGACCTTTTACAAGCACTTAGCTTACATTGGCAAACACATTTAGCCGGCCTTATTATTAGCGCAGATAACAGTGACGACCTTCGAGCGAAAGTTAACGATGCGGGCTACAGCTTGCTGACCAAACCTGTGCAACCCGCTTCCTTGCGAGCAGCGATGCGTAACTTACTTAAAAAAACTTAACAGAAATAGCGAAACGTTAAGATTTAACATCCAATTGCTGCAGCGCTAGCACCGCTTGTGTACGTGAGCTAACACCGAGTTTTCGGTAAATCTCTGTGGCGTGTGCCTTTACTGTTGCTTCAGTAACGGACATTTCATAGGCGATTTGTTTATTCAGCAGACCTTGGCCAATTAGGTTTGATACCCTAAATTGCTGCGGTGTTAAGGTGGCCAATATATCCGCCACCGCAACCTCATTATCGGTATCTATTTCAACCGGCGAAAAATCAGCGGGCACCCATTGACCACCGTTTAAAATATCCGTTACCGCCGTGCTGATCTCCTCCAGTGAACAACTTTTGGGAATAAAACCTGCTGCGCCATGGCGCAAGGCACGGGTCATAACCTCGGGCGTTGCATCGGCGGAAACCATGACGACCGGAATTAACGGATAGCAGGCGCAGATATGGATCAAGGATGAGAAACCCTGAGCGCCAGGCATATGTAAATCCAATAGTACTAAAGATACCGCCTGATTATGACTTAATAGCTGTTGCAATCCATCAACCGTGTCGGCTTGCAATATCACCGCACGGTCAAATCGAGCCGTCACGGCTTGCGCCAGCGCAGTGCGAAACAGGGGGTGATCATCGGCAATAATAAAGGTGTGTGACGTTGGAACTGAAATCATAGTGTCCGCTTTTATGTTTTTTTCAGACAGGCATAAAGCTAAAACAATCTTAGCCTTTAGTCTATGTAGACATTGGTCGATATTAGACCAATCGCTAATAGAATACGCAAGCCCCGAGTCTTATGGTCGATGCTGAGCATTCACTATAAAAAGGGGGATACACCCATGCTAGCAAAGAGCGTTTCACGAAAGTCACTCATCGCACTCGCCATTGCCCCAGCGCTGCTGGGCCTAACGGCCTTGCAAGCTCAAGCCCAAACCGATGTCAGCCAAAAAGTATCGGCACTCGAAGCCCAGTTAAATCAGCTCAAAGCTGATCTCGCGAAGGAAAAAGAAACGACTACCACCAAAGGCGTAGAAACCAAAAGAGGCACTCGCTTTCAGTTTGGCGGTTTCATTAAATTAGATGCCATGTATTCAGATTACTCCGATGGCGATCGCGCCACCGCCAGCATCGGCGACGACTTCTACATTCCATCAACAGTACCTATTGGCGGCGACAGCGGCAGTAAATTTGATATGCATGCCAAGCAATCGCGCTTCAATGTGAAATCCACTACTGATACCGATGCTGGCCAAGTTAACGGTTTACTGGAAATCGACTTTCAGTTAAGCGGGCAAGGCGATGAACGCATCAGTAACTCCTACGCTCCACGGGTCCGCCACGCCTACCTGAGCTGGGATTACTCCGATAGCGCCAGCTTACTCGCGGGTCAAACCTGGTCAACACTGTTTAATGTCAGTGCACTACCGAATACGGTCGACTTCGTTGGCCCCGCTGGCACCATCTTCGTCCGCCAAGCCCAACTGCGCTGGAGCACGAAATTAAGCGGTGGCAACGCTCTGCACTTTGCCTTAGAAAATCCTTCCACTGGGCTAAACGGTGGCAGCAATAACTACGACAACAATGACATGCCGGACGTCGCTGTTCGCTTTGATGGTAAAGCTAATAGTTTTACCTACAGCCTTGCCGGCATCGGGCGCGAAATCCATTACAAAGACACCATCGGCGGCCAAGCCATGGATGAGAGCGAGTTTGGCTATGCGCTGAGTGGCTCGGCGGTGTGGAAGTTTGGTGCTGACGATTTAAAAATCATGCTCAACTACGGCAATGCGCTAGGGCGTTATATGGGGCTTCAGTCTTATCGCGACGGCTCTATCGACTCCGACGGCTCAATTGAACTGAATGATCAACTAGGTGGTTTTATCGCCTACAAACACGCATGGAACGATCGGTGGCGCTCAAGTCTGGTGTTATCGGCTAGCCGCTCAGACAACCCTGATTTCGTCGCGGCCAGCACGCCCAGTGAATACCAAAGTGCACACGTTAATCTGATTTATTCACCTGCGCCTGCAATCAATCTGGGGGCCGAAATTATCTACGGTGAAAAAACCATTGAAAGCGATGACAGCGGCAGCCTGAATCGTTTGCAATTTATGGCGATGTATAGCTTTTAGCGCTCGGATCAGGGTTAGACCAATGTCCAATGGTTTAACCCTGCACGCCGTTAGATGATCATCAAGACAATAACAATCGAGGTAATGACAATGGCCTTTAAATCGAAAGACGATCAAGTCGCTTATTGGAAAGAGAATGTACGGCTGATGCTTATTTTGCTCGCTGTCTGGTTTTCCGTTTCCTTTGTCTGCGGAATTTTACTGGTAGATGTACTCGATCAGTTCAGGTTCTTCGGCTTTAAGCTGGGCTTCTGGTTCGCCCAACAAGGTTCCATCTACACATTTGTGCTGCTTATTTTTGTTTATGTAAACCTCATGAACAAATTAGACCGCAAATATCACGTTCATGAAGACTAGGAGCCGATAATGGATATTCAAACTTGGACTTTTCTCATCGTCGGCGTTTCTTTTGCGCTGTACATCGGTATCGCCATTTGGGCTCGCGCTGGCTCCACTCAGGAGTTTTATGTGGCTGGTGGCGGGGTTCACCCTGTTGCCAACGGCATGGCTACTGCTGCGGACTGGATGAGTGCGGCGTCGTTCATTTCGATGGCCGGACTCATCTCCTTTATGGGCTATGACGGTGGCGTTTATTTAATGGGCTGGACTGGCGGTTACGTATTACTGGCCTTGTGTTTGGCGCCCTATTTGCGCAAATTTGGCAAATTTACGGTGCCCGACTTTATCGGCGATCGCTACTACTCACAAACAGCCAGAACCGTCGCTGTTATCTGCGCGATTTTCGTATCATTTACCTACGTCGCAGGGCAAATGCGCGGTGTTGGTGTTGTGTTCTCGCGCTTTTTGGAAGTCGATATTACCACCGGCGTCGTCATCGGTATGGCTGTCGTGTTCTTTTATGCCGTGCTCGGAGGGATGAAAGGCATAACCTATACCCAAGTGGCACAATACTGTGTGCTGATCTTTGCCTACATGGTACCGGCCGTTTTTATCTCAATGATGATGACCGGTCACGTCTTTCCGCAATTGGGCTTCGGTGCTGAACTGACGGCAGAACCCGGCACCTATTTGCTTGATAAGCTGGATGGGCTCAGTCAAGAACTTGGTTTCGCTGCCTATACTGACGGCACCAAAAGCACCATTGACGTATTTTTCATCACCGCGGCGCTGATGGTCGGCACGGCGGGCTTGCCCCACGTTATCGTTCGCTTTTTCACGGTACCCAAAGTGCGCGATGCGCGTAAGTCTGCAGGTTGGGCTTTGCTGTTTATCGCCATTTTGTACACCACGGCACCAGCGGTGGCGGGCTTTGCTCGGGTCAATATGATTGAAACCATTAACGGTAGCGATAACCAAGGTACGCTTTATACCGAGGCACCTAGCTGGATTACCAACTGGCAACAAACAGGCTTAATTAGCTGGACCGACAATAACGACGATGGCCGGATGTTCTACTCCAATGATGAGCGCAATGAAATGAAAGTTGACCGCGATATCATGGTGCTAGCCAACCCTGAGATCGCCAACCTTCCCGCCTGGGTGATTGCGTTAGTGGCCGCTGGTGGTATTGCTGCAGCATTGTCTACCTCAGCGGGCTTGCTTCTGGTGATATCCACCTCCGTTTCGCACGATTTATTGAAACGTAACTTGATGCCACAGATCACCGACAAGCAGGAGTTGCTCTACGCCCGCTTAGCTGCAGGAGTAGGAATTGTGATCGCCGGTTACCTTGGTATTCACCCGCCAGGCTTCGTCGCACAAGTGGTTGCTTTCGCGTTCGGATTGGCAGCGTCGAGTTTCTTCCCCGCCATCATCCTCGGTATTTTCTACAAGAAGATGAACAAGGAAGGTGCAATTGCAGGCATGGTCTGCGGCATTCTATTCACCGCCGCCTACATCATTTACTTCAAGTTCATTAACCCAAGCGCCAACGTACCCGCCAACTGGCTATTTGGCGTGTCACCAGAAGGGATCGGTACGGTAGGCATGATCATCAACTTTGTGGTCGCTCTCGCGGTTAACAAGATGACCTCTGATGCGCCTGAAGACATTCAGGATTTGGTGGAGTCAATTCGCTACCCTAAGGGTGCCGGTGACGCTGTGAGCCACTGATTAATCCATGTTCTGCCCACTAGTTTAGGCTCCTTCGGGAGCCTTTTTTATGACAGGATTGGTTGCTTAAAGTCACTTATAAAGGCCTGAGCACAGCAACACTTGATTGTCATAGCTTGGGTATTTGTACATGGCACTAAACAGCGCTATTTGCCATACTTAACGGCGAATAAAAACAACCGAAACAGGAACCCCTACTACCTTGAAAACGCTACTGCTCGCTTTTTTTATGATCAGCCCCATCGCCCAAGCGCAAAACTTTCAGGCTAGCGAAGAAAAGGCGCAATTGGTGGAGCTATTCACGTCTCAGGGCTGTAGCAGCTGCCCAAACGCCGAGCGCTGGTTGAATAACTTTAAAAACGATCCCGAGCTATGGGTGACTGTGTTTCCCATAGCTTGGCATGTCGATTACTGGGACTCTCTGGGTTGGGTCGATAAGTTTTCTAGCACCGAAGCAAACCATCGACAGTACCGCTATCACCACCGGAAAGTCACATCGGGTGTTTACACACCACAGGTCGTCATCAATGGAGTTGAATGGCGCGCGTTAGTCACACAAATGAAACCTGAGCTACCAGAAACACCAGTCGCCAACCAACCAATGCTCAGTTTACAGATTGACGGCAATCGCTTTACGGCACAGAGTGAGCTCGAAAATACCGTTCTCAACCTAGCTTTAATCGGCATGGATTTTAGCATCAAAATCAAACGCGGAGAAAATTCAGGCCGGATACTGGAGGAACAGTTTGTCATGTTGGGTTTTGTACAATATGCGCAACAAGATTTGCATTGGGCAGGTGAACTTCCCTCAAGTAAAGACGGCATACCCCCTCAAGCCGTTATCGCCTGGATTACAGAACCTGGCAACAGCACACCGTTAAGTATCACTGGCGGCCTGCTTGCACCAAGGACGGACGTCAACCCTCACCCCTAGTTTTAACACCGATGTCCGTCAAGATTAGCGATCAGCTATTCACATTTAGTTGATTTGCAACAAACACCTAGGGCCACACAATTGATATAACGTATTAATTCGTACAATGCGGCCAATGACAATGAATGACAGCAGCCCAGAAATCAGCGCGGTAATCGAGTTTCTAAAACAGTGCCTCCCCTATAACGAATTGGACCCAAATCAACTTCAATTCGCCGCCAGTCATATGGATGTGGCCTACCTACGGGCCGGCAGCCACATTAAACCCGACTTTAGTGCGCGTAACATACGTATTTTACGCTCCGGTGCAGTGGAGCTCCGCTCCGGCGCCAATCAGCTACTCGATCGGCTAGGTGAAAAAGAAAATTTCAACTTATGTAATTTAGCGGCGGAAGAGCCAGACATCTCCGCGCAGGTTATTGAAGACAGCCTTATTTATTTACTCGACAACAAATACCACGCTCAACTGCGCCAGCAAAACAGAAACTTCGATCGCTTTTTTCACAGCCAGCGCAACCGGCGCTTGCGTCGAGCCGTGATGCTTACACCCGCCAACAACTTGCTAATGGGCCCTATCAGCGCACTCATGAGCCATAAAGTAATTGCAGTCGACCCAACCGTCAGCGTTAAAAAAGCGGCCGAAGTGATGCTCGACAACCGTGTTTCTTCAGTCATGATCTGCGCGCAGGAAAAACTGTTAGGAATAGTGACAGACAGAGATCTTCGCTGCCGTTTCGTTGCGAAAGGCCTAGACTACCTAACCCCGATAAATGCGGTCATGACCGAGCAACCGCTCAGCATAGATAGAGATGCAACACTGTTTGATGCCATGTTGCTAATGAGTGAACATGGGATTCATCATTTACCCGTAGTAGAGGCCACAATACCTGGCAGTGCCTCCACAGCATCAGGGTATAAACCTTGCGGCATGCTCACCATGAGCGACATGATACGCAACCGCGAGCAGGACCCGGTTTATTTGGTACAATTTATTCACAAACAAACCTCACTCGCTGGTTTACAACGAGCAGCCGCCACCCTGCCTAACCTTCTGAGCCAATGGAACGACTCTGGTGTGCGCGCCTACCAATTGGGTCAAATTTTTACCAGTGTCTCGGATGCGATAACACGTAGGCTTATTCAAATCGCAGAACTCGAGCTAGGGCCCCCGCCAGCGCCCTTCGCCTGGTTAGGTTTTGGCTCACAAGGACGCGCGGAGCAAGCGATTGGCGGCGATCAAGATAATGCCTTAGTGTATAGCGACGAGGCACCGGCATCTGCAGACGCCTATTTTTCCAAACTGGCACAGCTGGTTTGCGACGGTCTCAACAGTTGCGGTTATGTTTATTGCCCAGGCGGGATCATGGCCACCACCGATGAGTGGCGGCAACCGATTAGCCGGTGGCAACAACGGGTGTCCAGCTGGACTGATGAACCGACCTTAGACGCCGTCATGCGGGTCAGCATATTTTTCGATATTCGCGCTATTTATGGCGAAAAAGCACTAGCAACACAACTGCAAAATCACATGCTAAAGGTGGCGCAAAAAAATGATATTTTTTTAGCTGCGCTAGCGCGCAACGCCGCCACCCATCGCCCTCCTCTCGGTTTTTTTAGACGCTTTGTACTTGAACGCAATGGTGAACATGCACGCCAATTAGACCTAAAACACCGTGGCATTATTCCTATAGTCGACATGGCGCGAGTCTATGCGTTGGCCCATGGCTGCGCAGCGGTGAACACGCGCGAACGACTTAAAGCCCTAGCCGACATGCAGGCGCTCACCCTCGCCGATAGTAGAAATTTACTCGATGCGCTCGAATATATATTAAGCCTGAGGTTACAAAACCAGGCAAAGCAACTCAGCAATCACCAAGCCACCACTAACTATATCGACCCCGCTACATTGCCAGAAATGCAACGAGAACAGCTGCGCGATGCCTTTACCGCCGTAGACGACGCACAAGAAGCATTAATTTTAAAGTTTGGGCGAGGACTCAGTGCATGAACTGCATCAGCTACCACTGGCTAAACTGGCAAAGAAATGCTGCAAACTCCAAAACCTTGGAGCCAGTTTTCAATCAATTTTTATCTTGTAATTTACCGGCAAGAG
Source organism: Simiduia litorea (assembly GCF_042853465.1). Taxonomy (GTDB): domain Bacteria; phylum Pseudomonadota; class Gammaproteobacteria; order Pseudomonadales; family Cellvibrionaceae; genus Simiduia; species Simiduia litorea. The sequence goes on from NZ_AP031497.1 coordinate 2,323,975, forward strand.
GCACCGATTGGCGCGATGTTGAATTCATTGCCGTTGATCTAGAAACCACTGGGTTAAACCCTCTAGCCCACGAGATTGCCAGCGCAGGGTGGGTTGTCATCAAGCGAGGCGTCATCAAATTACATAGCGCGAAACATAAGCTAATTAAAACTCAAATGGGCGTAGGCAACAGTGCCACAATACACAACATCACCGATACCGACACAACCAAAGGTCTACCATTAAAAGACGTATTAACTGAACTTATACAAGACTGCACAGGTAAGGTACTGTTATTTCACAATGCCTGTTTAGACATGGGCTTTATTAACAACGCTTGCCTTCGACACTTTGATAGCCAATTAATAACCCCATTTATCGACACCTTACAGTTAGAAAAAGACAAGGTGTTGCAGCATTCAGACGTCATTGGCCCCGGCAGCTTGCGACTTCACGCCTGTCGCTCTCGCTATGGTTTACCCAATGCACCGGCACACAATGCCTTAGAGGATGCTTTAGCCACCGCCGAGTTATTTCTTGCTTGGGCAGCGCACCGAGCGGGTGCCGACAATTTGGCATGGGACGAGGCAATCTAACGAATCAACTACTCGGGCATTTCACACTTGCGAAAAATATCCAATGATTCACTCATATGTGATTTGAGCAAAGTATTCAACGCACGATAAAACATTGCATCGCTATCCGCTGTAAACGAGCGCGTTGGGTTTTCCAACTGATAAAAACTGATATGCTGCTGATCGCGATTAATAACTAAGCGCCAGCGCTCTACGCCCGTATCAGCTCCCAGTTCTATTTCAATAACGTGATTATGACTTTTTATAATATGATCAATAACCTGCGAATTTTCGACCGTTAGCGCGCCTTGTAACAGCTCCAATTTATCTTTATCACGGGTTTGCCATACCTCGCGCTCACTATTGTTGGTACAAAAAATCGCCTTCATGCCCCGCCATTCTTGGACAAAAAAATCTGGGCTCGCAGGCTTTTCACTGCATCCTAGAACACAGAAGCCAAAGAAGGTTATCACGGCGAGAAATCTAATCTTAGGTGTTAATTGTTTCATAGGCTCATGGTATCAGAATGTATCTTCAGACGGTGCAGGCAAACTTAAACAGACAACAAATCCCATAACAGTTTTGCCGACAAGGTTAGCGATAATACCACCAACAGGGGCTTAACCAATCCCGCGCCGCGAGTAAAAACCAGTTTAGCCCCTACGCGACCGCCAGCAAACTGGCCAACGGCCATAATTAAACCAAGCGTCCATATTACTTGACCGCCAAGTGTGAAAAACAATAAGGACGCCAAGTTAGAGGTAAAATTGAGCAATTTTGTGTGCGCCGTGGCCTTACGCAAGCCCATTCCCGCCAAGCCGATAAAGCCCAAGGCGTAAAAAGACCCTACACCTGGGCCGAAAAAACCGTCGTAGAAACCACACCCGGCGCCAATGGTAAAAGCAAAGGTGCGCTCACTGAGGCGTCTGTCGGAATCTTCATCGCGCATGCGCGGCGATAAAATGAAATAGAGCGACATGGTAATCAAAAGAAAGGGTAGCAACCAATTCATTAACCGACTATCCACGTGTTGTACCAATAACGTACCTAGAGCGCTACCAGAGAAGGTGCAGACTAAGGTGAGCGCCATGGGCTTTAACGCCAACAGACCGCGCCGCCAAAAAAACCACGTGGCGGAAGCAGAACCAAAACAAGCTTGCAGTTTATTGGTTGCAAGCGCTTGAGCGGGACTCATGCCGCAAGCTAAAAGTGCTGGCACAGTCAATAGGCCACCGCCACCGGCAATCGCATCGATAGTCCCGGCGGCAAAAGCCACCGCCAGCAATACCAGTATTGTCGTTAATTCCAGCTCAATCACTTTCTACTCACAGCATATGATGACAAGAGTTAATCATTGACGGGCAACAAAAAAGGGCTCATTTGAGCCCTCATTACCTCGCCAAAGATTCGCCTGGTTTAATTGGGGCAGCGTTGCTCTTTTGCCGCTTTACAAGCAGCAATAGCCGCGGAACGCGCCGCATTAAACTCGCTGGTATCAAACCACTTAGGGAAAAAGTCTCCGACGGCCAACGCATAACCTACATCGTAGTACAACTGCATATCTTCGGCCGCGCCCAACAAATTCCAGCTCGGATCATACTCGTCTCCAGGCTTATGGTAGCGATGCGAACCATAGTCGGCGGCCTGCGCTGCACCGTAACTGTGGCCGTGCTCGCGATTTTCGAGGCCACCTTTGGCATACAACACGGGAACACCAATTTTTGACAAGTTAAAATGATCTGAACGATAAAAATAGCCCTTTTCCGGGGTCGGCTCACGCACGAGCTGACGCTGCTGTTTGTCGGCGGCCGTTTTCAACAACCCCTCCATTTCACTGGAGCCATAGCCAATGACAACAACATCCTTAGTTGGACCATTGACGTTCATAGCATCCATATTGATACCGCCAACCGTTTTGTAGGATTTAAAAACAGGATGCTCACTGTAGTAGGCAGAGCCGAGTAAACCCGACTCTTCAGCCGTCACCGCGACAAACAAGATACTGCGCTGAAGCTGATCTTCGACCGCCATAAAACTCTTGGCGAGACCTAACAGCGCGCTTGTACCCGTAGCATTATCAACCGCACCATTAAACGTATGGTCTTGCCCATCATCGCCCGGCTTTTGACCGAGATGATCCCAGTGAGCCATGTAGACCACAACTTCATCAGAGCGCTTATGACCGGGTATTAAGGCGAGAACATTTCGGCTTTCTGAATAGCGCAACGCAAGAGACAAGGTAACGCTCGCCTTGGCGGCCAAGGATTGCGCTTTAAAACTGCGGCTACTCGCCTGCTGCTCTAATGCCTTGAGATCAAGCCCTGCCTGCGCAAATAAGGTTTCGGCCTTTGCCTGTGTTATCCAGCCCTCAACCGCAACCCGCTCGGCGCCTTTACTTTCGCTGGCTAAGCTGATCTGGTCACCGGACCAGCTACCGCTAACCACTTCCCATGGGTAACCTGCCGCACCTGTTTCATGAACGATAAGCACAGCCGCCGCACCTTGACGCGCAGCCTCTTCGTATTTGTAAGTCCAGCGACCGTAATAGGTCATCGCATTGCCGTTAAATAGCGCTGGGTCTTGGGTCGCGTAACCAGGGTCGTTAACCAACACCACGACTGTCTTACCTTTGACATCAACACCGGCGTAGTCATCCCATTGGTATTCTGGCGCCACGATACCGTAACCCACAAACACCATCTCGCTGGCCTCGAGAACGACGCGTTCCTGTTCGCGTTTAGACCAGAGCATAACGTCAACGCCAGCCTTCAATATCATGGGCTCTTGGCTTTCAATGGTCATTTCAGGGCTGGCTGTTAAGGATGCACTCACCACCGGTACCTGTTGAAACCAGCTGTCATTATTGCCTGGAATCAAGCCCAATTTCCCAAATTCTGCCGCTAGGTAGTTAACCGTTTTTTCTTCGCCTGCTGTCGCAGGTGCACGGCCCTCAAAGTCATCAGACGCCAAAACGGCAATATGCTTATGTAAATCGGCGGCAAATGTCTCTATTTGCGCTTTGGGATCTGTGGTATCGGACGACTGGTTTTGCGCTGGCGGCTGATTAGATTCACAACCAAACAATGAAATAAGACAGGCCATACTCAGCGCGAGCCAAGTGGAATGTTTCATGGGATCTCCTAAAAGTCTCTGCACAGCCCGATCATTCAGGCTCAATTTTCTTGTATTGATAAGACGAGCTCATAGGCCTTTGCCTCAAGGCAGCCCCAATACCGCGACTGATCCTGTGAACTAGCATCGAAAAATCACCGAGGGCGAGCACTATCGGTGATTTTTTAGAACTCATGTATAACAAGGCGCTGCTGATTCCCCAACAACGCCTACAGATACTTTCGCCGCGCAAGAAGCCCTACTGAGCGCGCATATTGGCTTTAATAACCTTCACCGGCGCGCTGCCATAACTTAAAAATTCATTGTGAAAGGCTTTTAAATCAAAGTCCTCACCCAGACGCTGCTTTTGCTCTTCACGGAAGCCGTAAATCTCTTTATAACCGGTAAAATAACTGGTCAATTGCACTTGGCTTAAGCTAGCGCGGCGCCATTTACCTCTCGCTTCAGCTTCCTCCTGAAAAGCCTCGGTCATTAGTAAATCTAAAGCCGCCTGCTCTTCCATGCCGAGGACTTGAATGGAGTAATCAAGAATTGTGTTTACCACCGTGCGCAAATTCCACTTGTAATACATCAGCCAGAGTTCCGGTTGCCCGTCACCGTAGCCCTGCTCCAACATCATCCGCTCGGTGTATACCGCCCACCCCTCAACCATTGCTCCATTGCCAAATATAGCCTTGATTAAACTCGGCGATTTGTTGGCGTGCACGAGTTGTGTGTAATGCCCTGGCACCGCTTCGTGAATATTCAAGATTTGCATGGTGTAACTGTTGTATTCACGCAAATGGCTTTCCTGCATGTCAGGGCTTAAACCGTCCACCGGCGATACGTTGTAATAGGTATTTGCAGCGCTATCATAGGGGCCTGGCGCTTCGATAGAGGCTATAGAGAAACCGCGCTGGTAGGCAGGCGTCTCGCGCACAACAAGTGGCTTATCTCGGTCGGTATCCATTAGGTCATGCTCGATAACGAAGGCATCGAGTGCCGGAATCTGAGTCTGCACTGCAGCGACAAATTCACTCGGCTTTGCATGTTCGAGAGACACCTTTTCGATGACTTGACGAATTAAGACCAGAGCATCTTCAGGCATTGGCGCCTCGGAAAAGTAGCGCGGCCAAAGTTGTGTAGCCAGTTTCGTCATTTCCAAATGGATTGCCGCCTTCTCCGCTGTGGCCATTTCGTACACCTGCTTGGCACTGAACTCAGAGACAATATCGAAGCTAAACTTTTGCTCATATAGCGCTTCCCCAATGCGAAAATCCTTGGCTTCACCCGCCTTTAATGTCGGCAACATCTGCTCTAAGAATGCGACATAATGCTCAATCGCCACAATCGCCCGTCGATTGTGATCCTGAAGATCTTGCTTAACCTCTTTAGAGAGGGATGAGCCCTTAATCGCGTCCTGTAAACCACCTTCTAATAACCCAATAGCACCTCTATTTTGATCGATGGCCAACTGGGTTTGTGGCAGGGCCGGTGCCGTAATGTTTGCCTCTGCAGCTTGATAGTAAGCGGGCACCTTAAGAAGGCGTTCATTAATAGCCATAAGCCTATCTTCGAGGGGCGCGTATTCGGTGTTCAGAATGAGACCAATGGGCCCTGCAATGTTGTAGTTTGACGGGTTCCACTGATAATCCTTGAAGGTGGATGCACGCCACTGCAAAGCGCGCAATTCATTGTCAATAATCGCCCAATCGCCTTTATTTGTAGCGTTTAGCTCATCAAGGGGAAACGTCGCCAATAGCGCCATTTGCGCCTTGATGAACTCGGCATCAGCAGCACGCGCTGGCTCATCATTTACGCGTAAGCGCGGCGCAAATTCATAACGACCGCTATACAATGCATACTCGGGCGAGACTTGCCAAAAATCCTCTAAAAAGCGTTGTTTATATTGATCAAACGCCAAGTTGATATCGATTTTTGCGTGTTCGGAAGGTGCCTTTGAGCACCCCACTAACGCTAACGAAAAAACCATCATAAGCCCGATCAGACAACGCGACAGAATAAGCACGGCAAATCTCCAAGTCATTTATTATAAAAGCCGCTAACTAGACGAGTTAAAGGCTCAACCCCTGCAAGCAATATCAATAATATATTCGCTCAAGCACTTGAAAATCACACCTAACCGCCACACTATTAGGATAATTCGCTCGAGGTTCAGCGGCGTTTATGAACGCACCCAAACATCAAACTCAGATTTTTATATCTAGGCTCATTCATGTTGCTAGCGCCATTGCGCTAACACTGCTATTTGTCACTTCGCTCACCAACCAAGCGTTTAGCCAAAATAAACAGGTAAAATCCTGGAACCTAGAAGTTTCAACCTGCCAAGCACCGAGCCCTCAAACGCAAGATGATCAGCCTTGGGCTGATAACAGTACAACCTTACCCTGCGACAGCAATCGACAAGCCGACAAGCCTTCTAATACACACCCTCAAAACGCTAGCAACCGCAGCTATTCACTCAGCATTCGCGCACCACCACACATTTCCTAGCTATTCAAAACAGCAACTACCTCCGAGCCGCATACATCTACGCAGATGTAAGCCTTGCTATGTCTATAACTAGGATAACCCTATGAAAACGTTAAGTTTGTTCAATCTAAAACAACCACTAAATATCGCTTCACCAAATACCTCGCAACTATTGCTCACCTCTCCTGCGATCAGTGTGATGCACGATTTTCACGTATCTGCACCCTTGCTTATTGAAGGTGGCACCCTTGCAAAGGACGCTGCCTTGATCATGCAACGAGCGCACGTGCACTTTAAGTTAGTGTTAGATGATGCCGACCAGCTAATTGGCACACTTAGCTACAATCAGGTGTCTCTGCAAAGTCAAATGATCAAAAAAGCCGAAGGCTACGATCTAGATTCACTCGCTGTTGTCGACATCATGACACCGATAGAAGCACAAAATGCGCTGGATTATGACGAGGTTAAGAAAAGTACTATCGGACATGTACTCAACACCTTGGCGACCGAAGGGTTGCAACACTGTTTAGTGATTGACAACCATACCAACACCATCCGAGGCGTCATTAACGCAGAAAATCTAGCCAGAAAAATAAACGCTCCGATACAGTTACGAAGCAAACCAAACTTTGCTGAACTGTTTAAAGAGCTGCACGTACATTAACGTAAATATCGACAAGGTAAATTTACACTCCGAGAAATTAAGCTAACAGAGATAACTTAAAAAGCAAAAGCCCCATCATCGATGGGGCTTTTGCTTTTCAGCAATAAAAGATTTATCACCTCTGAAATACATACTATCATTATCAACGTAATCACGGATCAGACAGCGACCAATACCGAGCTATTGGATGCAGAATACGAAAATGGACATTATAGACAATGGATATTGCCAACAAAATTCGCCACGCATTAAACACCTTTTCGTCAAAGCCACTGTTTCACACCAAAGATGACTACGGCGACGTTTTCGTCTTTGAAAATAAAGGCCTTAGGGTCCTGAGCTTTGACGAGCGCTTTGAACAAAGCACCATGGCAATTAACACGCCCAGTAAACCCATGCACCGCTACATTCGCGCTATGCTTATTTGTCTAGCGTTTCACAAGGCACAAAACATTTTGCACCTTGGTCTTGGTGGCGGCGCTCTGTTACGAGCCTGCCAAAAAGCCAACCCTGACACCAAACAAACAGCCATTGAATTAAGACCTGGTGTTAAACGTATCGCAGAGCAATATTTTTTAACGGAGGCATTTTACCCTCCACAGGCCAAGACAAGCATCCTCTGTGATAACGCGCAACGTTATATTGCTGGCCAGAGCCGAGCTCGATTCGATTTGATATTTTCAGATATTTATATGGCCCATGGCATGGACATTTCGCAAAAGACCACACGTTACCTAGAACACTGCGCCAACCTACTAACCGACAGCGGCTGGCTAGCCATTAACTATACTCAGCTACCCGCCTTTAACGATCAATGTTTCACTACGCTAAATTCACATTTTGAGACTATTTTAATTGCTAGTATAGATTCGCTCAATCACGTGATTTTAGCGGGCAAAAAAAAGCTTGACAAACCACTAGCGGCTTACGCTAGTCAAGTAAAAGCGCTGGGTGAAACGCTAGACGCTCCACTGTTAAAAGAATTCAAACAATTACAGAATCACCAAGATTTTTATAATTTATAACAAACCACCTAAGACAAGCTAGCTGTGTGTAACACGGCTATAATATTTATTCACAATTGCCTGATAACGATCCACTTCCCACTGCCATTTATCTTCGTCCCAAGCCAACTCTTGCTGGCACAAAATCTTTATCTCCGAGAACAACTGCTCTGCACCACGCGGAAGTAATAAACCGAGATGCGTTCTGCGCAGCAAAAGATCATCTATATGCTCAACCTGCTCAAAACGCAACGCCCACCGCAAGTCAGCCAAACTATAATGTGTAGATAATAACGGCGTCAGTTCATTTTGACGACACTCATCCAAACAAGACTCAACCATCTGTTTAGCGCTATCACCATAGCGAGCAAGATAATGCACAGCCAAGTTGGCGCCATGGGCCTGCAACTCGGGAGTCAAAACCGAAAGCGTTTTAAAAAAGGTGTCTTTCACATTGTTTGGGTTTATTTTGGCGCGCAATTTTTCCGAAATTTTCGCCACCGCCAAGAGTACATCTAACGCAATCAAACGGAAGGTTGTTAATTTTCCACCACTGACCGTCACCAGCGAACCATCAACCCAAACGGCATGATCGCGGCGCTCCTTAGAGGGATCTTTTGCATTATCAGAGGCAATAATAGGGCGAACGCCGGACCAGGTAGAAATAATATCGGCGCTGGTGAGATTGGCATCGGGGAATGCGTCATTAGCGGCTCGTAATAGGTAGCCTTGTTCCTCAGCATTCAAACAAGCCTCTTGATCAAGATCTGTTTTATGATCGAGGTCTGTTGTACCAATAACCGTTTTACCGTCCCAAGGGTAGATAAAGTGATAACGTCCATCCACGGGATGCATCAATGTCAGCGCTGCGTCCACCGCCAACCGCTCACGACTCACCAAAATATGACTGCCTCGTTGCGGCCTAACCCGCACCTCGGGGTTTACTTTGTTACGAAGCCTATCAGCCCAAGCACCCGTAGCGTTGATCAGCACCGCTGCGCGAATGATCAGCGCAGCGCCCGTGTGTTGATCTACAACATCAATTGTGACTACCGTGTCGTCACTGTCTTTTACGGTCTCGAAATTGACCACTTTTGCATAATTTAGACATTGCGCGCCGGCTAACATGGCCTCGCCAATTACTCGCTGCACCAGCCTGCTATCGTCTGTCACAGCATCAGTGTAATAATAGGCTCCACTCACCTGCGCGACATTCAAACCCGATACTGACGTACATAGATCCTGTTTGCTCACATACTTATGGTTGTTAACACCCGCAAACCAGTCGTATAGAGAAAGAAGAATTTTAACGGCGAAACGCGGCGGCGCTTTTTTACTTAATAGATAATAATACCCCATAGGCTCAACTAGGCCAGGCAAGGCGTCGATCAAATACTCTCGCTCCTGCAAAGAATGCCTCGTTAGATTAACATCCCCCTGTGCAAGATAACGCAACCCGCCATGTACCATTTTTGAGGATCGACTGGAGGTGCCCCACGCATAATCCTGCTGCTCCAACAAAAGCACCCGCAAACCTTGGCGTGCTGCGGCAAGTGCAACACCGGCACCGGTAATGCCACCACCAACGACAACAATATCCCAAGCGTCGGATGTTTTTAACTGGCGCCAAACCTGCTCTCTAGGGATCAAAAACCTTCTCCTTTATAAAGTTTCGCATTTTCTAGTATGACACGGCTTTCTAGCGCTTGCTTGTTTGATCGTATGAGCCTAGCGCCTGATCGCGATTCTATTGTTTAGAGACGCCCCCTTTTCCTATACTCCGGCGGTCACCATAGGGGGAAACCAATATGACAATGCACAAACTCATCATCAGCAGCTGCCTGTTCGTAGCACCACTACTGAGCCATGCTGATAACTGGATAGAAACAAGCAATAATTACACACATAGCCAGATTGCCATTGACGGTAAATTTCACCCAGAAATGGGTAGTTTTGTTGGCATGGCTGAGTTTGATAGTCAATGTGCCAACATCACCACAAACGCGCAAACAGATTACTTAAATGCGCTCAAGCTACAAAAAACACAATTAGAAAAAGCACTTACAACTGAAACCAGCGAGCCAGTAAAACAAGATTTAGCCATACTAATACAGGACATCGAACTCACGCTTGAGGATGATCGCCTAGACAAAAAATACTTCCTACCTTGGACAGATGTAGCTCAAACCGTGTTCCAAGGCTTGTCGGCGCTACTCGATGAGCAGATGCCAAGGAGCCGCCAGGAAGCTGCATTAAACCGTTTAGCCTGCTATGTGGGTAAAGCCGACCAAGAGGCCCTTTCCTTGCAGGCACAAGCTGAATTTGACAAGGCAATAAGCAATTCAGCGTTGATGGGGCCAGCAAAAGAAAAGGTGCAACAAGCGCTCGATCGCACCCCAACACTCATCAAAGGTCTGCGCGAACTCTTCGCTGATCACAACTTGGCTCAAGCCACTGAAAATCTAGACTTGCTAGAGCAGCAGCTCACAGCATACTCAAACTGGGTCAACACCAACGTCATACCGAAGACGCGAACCGATTACCGACTACCCGCTGACATTTACGCGTTAAAACTTCGGCAAATGGGTATAGATATCGCGCCTGAGTTATTAATCCAACGTGCAAAAGCTGCATTTATGGAGACTCGGGCAAACATGCAAGCGCTGGCACCGCAAGTCGCTAGAGCTGAAAAAATTAAGGCAAACGATTACCGGTCTGTCATCAAAGCACTCAAAAAGGACTCGATTAGTAACCGCAAAATCGAGAAGCATTATCGCGATATCAATAAACAGCTGGAAGCGGCCATTACCAAACACGGCATCGTAGACCTACCAAAGCGCGATATGATAATGCGCTTAGGTAGCGAAGCCGAATCCGCGGCAAGCCCTGCACCGCACATGTTACCACCACCGTTTATAGGCAATACTGGCGAGCAAGGTCAGTTCGTTTTAACAACAGGCAATCCAGCGCTTACCGGCGACGCGGCCTACAATGACTTTAATTTTGATGCGGTCGCCTACACCTTAAGTGCACATGAAGGTCGCCCAGGTCACGAGCTACAATTTTCTGCCATGCTCGAGCAAGGCGTGTCTTTGGCGCGGGTGTACTACGCATTTAACAGTGTTAACGTTGAGGGTTGGGCACTTTACGCCGAGGCCGAAGTATTACCTTTCCACCCGCTCAAAGGTCAACTTATTGGCTTACAACACCGTTTGCTGCGCAACGCCCGCGCCATGTTGGACCCCATGTTAAACCTCGGTTTAGCAACACCTGATCAAGCCTACGATATTCTGCTCAATGACGTTGGGCTTTCCAAAGCAATGGCGAAACAGGAAGTCGATCGCTACACCTTGCGCATGCCCGGTCAGGCAGGCAGCTATTTTTACGGCTATTCGCGGCTACTAGAAATTAGAGCCGGCGCGGAGTTAGTACTGGCAGACAAGTTCGATCGCTTAGCTTTCAATAATTTTGTCTTAAGCCAAGGACTCATTCCACCTAGCCTCATGGAAAAAGCCGTAAACGAGCAATTCATCCCAAAATATTTGTAACAAGTTAAGCAATAAGACAAAAAGAGCTGGCCCTGCCAGCTCTTTTTATTCTACATTACTCCAGTGCATCCTGAATGAATGTATTACCTTCACAGTAAGGTTTACTCAAAAATATCTCTGACGAGTCCACTAGCGCTACTTTAGATAAGAAAGAACGGCCGAGCAGTATTGAGTAATTAAACTTGCCTCGATTAGCCAAGCTAAATTCAGCTTTATAAACTTGGTGATACAAACAAAACTCCATCGCCACAACAGGCCGGGTAACATTTTTTGCGCCGTGACGTTTTATCACCACCTCGCGCACCAATTTCCCTTCCAAGCGATGGGTTTCGGATTTACCTGTATCCAAATTCTCATCGGTGAAGTCAAACGCCACGAAGGTATCCTTACCACGGGTGATATATTTTAGATTTGTCGCTTGCATCGAGGATGTCTTAGCCCCAGGGTCGAGCTTGGTTTTAATGCGCATACCAGATGACATCAGCCGGGTAGATTCCAGCCAACCCAACACCATTTTCGGCGACTTTTCATTTGCCTGCGCGATATCAGTAAACAGTAAAACACTTAACAGCAAACACAAAGAAATCTGTTGAATATTCACAGAACACCTATTGATAAAATTAAACATAAAAAAACAATTAGCAGGCCTTAGTGCTGAGTAAATACCGCGCGGCACCATCACCAGCCCAACGCCCTGTGGCAAAACAGGCCGTTAATAAATAACCGCCAGTTGGCGCCTCCCAATCCAACATCTCACCGGCACAGAACACACCGGGCATAGCGGTCAACATCAAATTTTCATCCAAGGCGCTAAACCTAACACCACCGGCACAGCTAATAGCTTCATCCATCGGCCGCATAGCCGCAAGCTTGATGCTCAAGCGCTTAATATGCGCCGCCATCAGCAAGGGGTTACACCATTCACGCTTGTCGACACATTCAAATAACAGCTGTTTTTTAGCGCCGCTAAAGCCCAAGTTACTCGATAATAGCTTCGACAAGGTTTTACCTTTAGGCGCGCGTTTAAACACGGCTAGGATATCTTGCAGGGATTTATCGGGGAGCAAATCCAAATAAAGCGTCGCGTGACCTAGTTTCGATAACTGCTCGCGTAGCTGAGCCGATAGCCGATAGACCAAACTACCCTCGACACCATCCTCAGTGAGCAGCAGCTCGCCCCGAATCGGTTTGCGAGCATCGAGGTCGCTTACCCAAGCGCTAACTGCCTTTATGGGACAGCCTGCGCCAGTAAAACGTTCGGTCCAGCCTCTACTAAAACCACAATTTGCTGGTTTTAACGGTTCTACAGCCACACTCTGCTGTTCAAGCCATGGCAGCCAGCTGCCCGTTGAGCCCAAGCGCGACCAACTGGCGCCGCCCAGCGCCAATACAACCACCTTGGGCTTAATACGTATTCGACCCTCTGGCGCGTCGAAAACGAGACTGCTGCCCTGCCAACCCAACCACTGATGGCGAGTAAACAGCTTTAACCCCGCCCGTTTTAAGCGCTGCAACCAAGCCCGCAACAAAGGCGCCGCTTTCATTTCCGTAGGAAATACCCTGCCGGAGCTACCGACGAAGGTATTAATGCCTAATTGATGCACCCAATGCCGCAACGTGTCGGCATCAAAAGCCTTTAACATCGGTCCGAGGGCAGTTTGCGCCTCGTAATAATGACTATTGAAGAGATCCGAAGGCTCAGCTTTGGTGATATTCATACCTCCCACGCCGGCCAGCAGAAACTTCCGCCCCACGGACGGCATGGCGTCGTACAGGGCGACGGAAGCGCCAGCGTCCAATAATCGCTCGGCTGCCATGAGCCCCGCCGGACCACCGCCGATCACCACGGCATCAGGGGCAAATTCAGCAATAGGGTGACGGCTCAAAACGTGTTCAACCTTGGCTTTTTCAATGGCGTGCAGACTAACCTAAAGCGGGTAATCTGGCCAAGTGCCATCCGACAATTTTGGCACAGTAAAAAACGCATTGCTGTATTTTGATTCATTTGCTGGCGCTCGGCACTAGCACACAAGAGGTGCCTGCCCTAACATACCCTTTTGACGCAATGATTTAGGGACCCGCAGTACCATGGATAAGGTAAAACTTACCGCAATCGGCCGTAAAATCGTCCTCGCCTACCTAACTTATGTCGCCATTAGCCTCATGCTGATTTTCCCAGCACTAAATATGGCGCTAACCAGTGTCTATCAGCAACTGACCGGCAGACAACTGGACTACCAACTAGTTGGCTTCAATCCGTTTACTCTATCCCTGTTTGCCTACGGATTGCGAGATACCAACCCCGACGGCAGCACGCTGTGGGCGATGGATAGGTTAGTCATAAACCCTTCCCTGTTGCAAAGCCTCTGGCACGGTGCCATAGGCGTCGATGAAATACGCCTACTCGGCCTAACCCTAAAACCAGAAAAGCTGGCAGAGGATCGCTTTAACTTTTCCGATATCATCGAACATTCAGCGCGTAATTCGGCACCTGAGCAAACCCAAAACGAAGCGAGCTTTACCCTGCCCAGAGTCTGGGTCGGTGAATTCGAGTTGAACGCAAAGTTGCTGCAATACTGCGAAAGCCATAGGCAAAAACCGTTTAACGCAGGGCTGAAAGATTTCCACTTTACCTTGCGAGATTTTTCCACCCTAAATGAACAAGGCGACGGCTACCACCTGCGCGCCGAAAGCGCGCAAGGTGGAGTGCTGGAGTGGCGAGGCGACATCTCGGCATCGGGATCAAAAACATGGGGGCAGTTTTCGTTAACACAATTCCAACTACTCCCCATTTGGCAGTTTCTGGAGCCGAAATTAAATTTCACCCTCAATAGCGGCACATTCTCAATCCAAGGTCACTACGAACTGGACTGGAAAAAAGCACTTAAATGGCAAATTAGTGAAACCCAGGCAGCCCTCGAAAACGTCGACTTAACACAAACGTCCGCTAGCACGCTAGCCGGTCAAACGCCGAGCAACCTAGGCTGGCAACGCTTTGATGCAGACATCACACAAGTAAACAGTCGAGACAAGAGCGCATCAATTAAAGCCTTAAACTTACATAAACTTCAACTCTCCAGCTGGCATGAGAGCGCGCGACTTGGCCTAGCCGATATGTTCACAATAACTGCCGCCACCGAGAACAAGGCGCGCTCGGGTAACAACCTCGACGAAGCCCAGAGCACCAGCGAAACAGAGAATACCTGGCAAGTATTTATCGACAAATCTAAGGTCATTAACGCCAGCGTAAATTGGTTAGTGCCAGAGTTAGATCACCGAACCATTAACGCATCTCCAATTAACCTTGTGATACAAAATCTCAGCAATAGTGAAACTGAAGCACAGGTCAACGCTAGGCTTACGCTGGATAATACTGCCCAGCTAGCGTTGGAAGGATCGCTCCTCGCAATAACCCAATCAGCTCACATGAATGTAAGGATAGAAAAGCTGCCCTTGATCTGGGCCAACCCAATTATTGCCCGGCAAGTCAATGCCGAGCTAGCCTCAGGCGAACTCAACACGACCCTACAAGTTACTATTGAAAACTCGGAGCCGAGCCAGATTAGAGCGGCGTTAAGCATCGACAAATTCAGCGCCATTGACCATAAAAAAGCAACGATAGCGAGCGTAGAACAATTAATCATTCCGACTATCGACATAGACCCACGCCAGCGCTCACTAGGTATAAAAAATATTGATATAAAAAACCTGGAAACAGAAATTGCCATAGCCGCAGATGGCAGTACTAATTTGAATCACTTAATAGCAGGTGATAGCAGTCAAATCGAAAAAGCGATAGAAAAACCTGCCACGGCCCACCCCTACCAATGGCAAATTGACGCCGTTAATGTACACAACGCTGCGGTAAAATTTACCGATGAAACACCACTCTCTACTTTCAGCACCCGCATTCAATCATTCAGCGGCCAGGTGCTCAACATTAGCAGCCAATCCCAGCAAGCACTCAGCGTCGATCTCAAAGGCCAAGTTGACGGCTATGCGCCCGTTACGCTGGCGGGCAACGCAAAGCCATTCTTAACCGACCCTGCAATGAACCTTGCGCTCAACTTTACTGCCATCGACCTCGGTCTTTTCAACCCCTACTCCACAACCTTCACTGGCTGGAAAATCGAAAAAGGATTGCTTAACGTCGGTTTAGATTATCAACTTGAAGACAAGCGCATTGTCGGAAATAACCGCGTAACGCTAGATCAACTCACGTTGGGCGAGCGCATAGACTCGCGTCGCCTGGTGGATATACCCCTACGCCTTGCCTTGGCCCTGCTGACCGATGAACATGGCGTAGTCGACCTACAAGTTCCCGTTACTGGCACCACAGACGACCCTTCTTTTGATATTGGCGCAATTCTGTGGTCAGCCGTGCGCAATAGTATTATGAAGGTCGTTACCGCACCCTTCAATTTATTGGCCTCCCTCGTAGACAGCGAAGAAGACTTAGGTGAAATACGGTTTGAGCCGCTGCAAGTACTGTTAACCGATACCGCAAAAACACGTCTTGCCGATTTAAAACTTGCACTGGAGCAGCGCCCCCAATTACGCCTAGGCATAACTGGCGAAGTAAATCTTGCCGTTGAGTCAGTCCCCTTTAAACAGCAGGCGCTGAATATAAAATACCGAGAGCAAGGCCTCTCCCCCGCTGATATTGACGAGCAAAATACGGATTGGAGCCGAATAGCCATAACGTTGCTAGCGCAACAAAACACAGCGGATCTAAACAAGCTGTCAAACGAGCTCCTGCAAGCGCGACTATTAACGCAACAAGCGCAACCTATCGCAGAGCTCGAGCAGCTTGCCAATGCACGATCAGTGGCAGTAAAACAGTATCTGCTAACCCAGCTCAATTTAGATGCCCAACGGGTATTTATTCAATCCAGTACACTGCAATGCAAAAAAAAGCCGAACTGCACCAAGGCAAGAGCAAAATTTAGTATTGAGTAACACTTAGGCTAAACCGGATCGGCACTGCGTTAAATGCCATGACGCGCTAGCCCCATTTCGGTTAACATGCCAGCCCAACCCATAGGATCGCCTTATCGCCCATGAAAGTACCGAAACGCCTGCAACCCCTCGTCGATGACGGCCTTATCGATGAAGTCATGTTCCAACTCATGAGCGGCAAAGAGGCGCAAGTATTCGTCGTGCGCTGTGGTGAGCAATTGCGTTGCGCCAAGGTGTATAAGGAAGCAAATAAACGTAGCTTTAAACAGGCTGCGGCCTATCAAGAAGGCCGCACCACGCGCAATAGCCGGCGTGCCCGAGCCATGGGTAAAAAAAGCCGCTATGGCCAGAAGGAGCAAGAAAGCTCTTGGTTAAGTGCTGAAGTGGATGCCTTGTACCGCTGCGCCGAAGCCGGTGTTCGCGTCCCAACACCGCACGGTTTTGTCGATGGCGTATTGCTGATGGATTTAATTACCGATGAAGAAGGTGATCCAGCACCTAGGCTCGATGATGTCGCATTCGATGCTGATACGGCGGAAGAATTTCATGGCATCATGATGGTGGAAATTGTCAGAATGCTCTGTGCCGGCCTGGTACACGGCGATCTCTCTGAGTTCAACGTCTTAGTGGAACCCGAGGGCCCTGTGGTCATTGATTTACCGCAAGCGGTGAATGCAGCCGGCAACAACAACGCCAAAATGATGCTCACCCGAGACGTCAACAACATGACGGCTTATTTTGGTCAGTACAATCGTGGCTTGTTGGTCACCCACTACGCCGAAGAAATTTGGGATTTGTACGAACACGGCAATTTGCACCCGGATAGCAAGCTGACAGGAAAATACAACAAGGTTGCCGTTGAAGCAGATATTGCAACCATGCTGCGCATTATCGAGGATGCCAAAGAGGAAGAAGAAAGTCGAAAGGAACGTAAACGTGCTGCCGACGATGGTGTATTTGACTAGCGAAAATTTCGCAAACACTGACACACAAAAAAAGCGCCGAAATTGACGCTTTTTTTATCGCTAGAGTCTAAACGTGGCCGTTTTTAAGTAAGCGTCTTGTAAGCAAGTCGCCTGCGCTTAAGCCACTTGCTCCAACAACGCCTGACTCGCCAAATACTCATCGTAAGTACCCTGAAAATCAATCAGCGTTTGGTCTTTTATTTCTATAACCCGAGTCGCCAGACTTGACACAAATTCTCGGTCATGACTGACAAAAATGAGCGTGCCATCATAGAGTTTTAAGGCGTTATTGAGCGCCTCGATCGCCTCCATATCGAGATGGTTAGTGGGTTCGTCCATAATGAGCACATTGGTATCCATCATCATTAACTTACCAAATAACAAGCGATTTTTTTCACCGCCTGAACAGACCCGAGCTTTTTTATTAGTGTCGTCTGCGGTAAACAGCAAGCGCCCCAACATGCCGCGCACCTGAAGATCATCATGTTTAGGCGTACGCCACTGGGACATCCATTCAAAAATGGTTAAATCACTATCGAAATCTGCCGTGCTGTCTTGTGGGCAATAGCCAACAATGGCGTTTTCTGACCATTTGATAACGCCCGCCTGAGCCTGAAGCTCGTTCATTAAACAGCGAAGAAGCGTGGTTTTACCTGATCCATTTTCACCAATAACAGCTAGCTTTGCGCCTGCTTCTAAAATCAAATTGCCGTCTTTAAATAACACCTCATCGTCAAAGCCATGCTTTAAATCCTCGAGGATTAACGCTTGACGATGTAATTTTTTACACTGTTTTAAGCTGATGGACGGCGTCAAACGGCTTGACGCCTTCACTTCATCCAATACTATTTTATCCATTTTCTTGGCGCGTGAGCTCGCTTGTTTGGCTTTAGATGCGTTGGCACCAAAGCGATTGACGAAGGCTTGAAGCTCGTCAATCTCAGCACTTTTCTTCGCATTTTCGGTCAACAATTGTTCTCGAATCAGGCTAGATGCCGCCATAAAGTATTCGTAATTACCCGGGTAAACGCGCAATTCCCCGTAATCGATATCAGCCATGTGGGTGCAAACGGCGTTCAAAAAGTGGCGATCATGAGAAATAATGATCATGGTGCACTTGCGCTCTTTAAGCACATTTTCCAACCAACCAATGGTGTGAATGTCCAGGTTGTTAGTGGGCTCATCTAAAAGCAAAATATCTGGGTTGGCAAACAGGGCTTGGGCCAACAGAACCCGCAGTTTCCAACCCGGCGCAACTTGCTTCATCAAACCAAAGTGATACTCCTCTTCAATACCGGCCTGCAGCAAAATTTCACCGGCTCGACTCTCGGCGCTATAGCCATCCATTTCAGCGAATTCAACTTCCAGTTCAGCCACGGCCATGCCATCTTCTTCGGTCATGTCGGCTTTCGAATAAATAGCATCACGTGCCTGCTTAACCTGCCATAGCCGGGTATCCCCCATAATGACCGCATCGACAACGCTATATTCCTCAAAGGCGAATTGATCCTGACTCAATACTCCCACGGTATTACCGGGGGTAATGGACACATTGCCGGAGGTGGGTGTTAATGCACCGCTGAGGATCTTCATAAAGGTAGATTTGCCACAGCCATTGGCGCCAATCAGGCCATAGCGGTTGCCGTTACCAAATTTGGCCGAGATGTTTTCAAACAATGGCTCAGCGCCAAATTGCATGGTGATATTAGCAGTAGAAATCAAAGGGCATATCCTAGGGGCTCAACAACTCGGCCGAGGGCCAAATGGGCACCGTTTAAGAGGCAAATAAAGGGGGCGCACTATAGAGAGTTAAGGCCCGAAAGTCGAGCCATTCTGGCTATTATTTAACCTAACCTGCGGTTTGCTCGCGGCTGGTTATCGGCCATTGGAGCCCCACCAAACCATCCGAACCAATGATTTTGGCAAACTGACAAATGAAGGTTTTCGTGTAAAACTGGTGTTGGTCATAGGCCACGCCGCAGCGCGTACAGTTAACAGTTACACCGGAACAGCTGTAGACCCCGAGCCCATTTAGAGCAACCTCATTATGCAAGAAACAGACGCTACTCAAACCATCGCAACCGAAACTCCTGTCGAGATGACGAATACCCTCACCGAACAACTGAATCAACTGGACAGTTGGCTACCCGAATCTTTACAAGCGGCATGGTTAGTTCTGGTTAATTACCCCTTCGTAGCGTCTTTAGTCATTGCCGTAGTATTTTATATTCTAGCGATTACCTTGCGCAGCTTAATCGTCCGAGCACTTGGAAAATTAACGGGTTTAACCACAACCACTGTCGACGACGATATTTTGAATCTCTTACGAAAACCTGTGTTTATCACGGTGCTCTATTTCGGCTTGGCCTTGGCCGTCGCTGTTGCCCAACTGCCCATGGGTGGCGAAACCTTAATCAAACTACTTATTTCAATCATTGTCGCCAGCTGGATGAGCGCCATGATTAAAGCGTCGTCACTGGTATTAGAGGCACTCAGCGCCGCCAGCCGCTTTAGATTAATTGACACTCGTACTGTGCCGCTATTTGATCTCACCACAAAGCTGTTGATCATTATGATCGGCAGTTATTGCCTATTGATGATCTGGGGCATCAATCCCATTGGCTGGTTAGCATCGGCTGGGATTGCAGGCCTTGCCATTGGTTTTGCCGCCAAGGACACCCTCGCCAACCTCTTCTCCGGATTTTTTATTGTCGCCGACGCACCCTATAAAATAGGTGACTATATTAATTTAGATTCTGGCGAACGGGGCAAAGTCTGCGCTATTGGCTTGCGCAGTACACGCCTGCTCACCCGCGACGACGTGGAAATTACCATTCCGAATGGCGTTATCGCCAATGCAAAAATCATCAACGAAAGCGGCGGCCCACAGAATATTCGCATCCGCATAGTGGTTGGCGTTGCTTACGGTTCCGATGTTGACCTAGTGTCAGAACTATTGATGAAGGCAGGCACTGAACATGCAGAAATTTGCCAAGATCCAGCGCCAAAAGTCAGGTTGCGCGGCTTTGGTGCCTCCAGCTTAGATTTCAACCTCATGTGCTGGATTAGCAAGCCGGAAGATCGCGGCCGCATTGCTCACGAATTGCACATGACCATTTACAAAATGTTTAACAGCCACGGTGTAGAAATACCCTACGCAAAACAAGATGTTTACATTAAACAATGGCCAGCGGCGGGTGCAGCCAACTTACCCTAGATTAAGGCCTCAAAAGATAAGGCAGAGCCAGCGTTAAAAGCACTGGCGCCACGCTATTTAAGCGGATATGGCAGTTAACACCAAGGCCTCTGTGTCTGCCAAAGAGACCAAGCGCGGTACCAAAACAGCGGCTTGATTTTTGACCGAGCGAAGTGGACATAACCCAGCAGCAAGAAGTGCCGCTGCCGTTTTATCGGTCATATAAATCTCAGCGCACGCCTTAGCTTGGCTATCACCATCACAGTCGGTATAAATCGGCTGGGGCAAATCCTCCGCTTGCTGGCAAACGGCCGATGTTAAGTCCCAAAAATGTTGTTCGAAGGTTTTGGCAATTAGATAACTGGCAAGGTAGGCACCCTGCGCCCATAAGTAATATTTATGCTCGCCCTGTTCTCCCAGCTCGTCAAAAGGAAAACTGTCGATTGGTTTAGTTTTTACCCCATAGGGAAGCCGCAACAAAAAGCGCGGTGCGGCGACCAGCAAGCATTCACTCTGCGGTTCTTCCCGAAGCATTTGCCAAAGTTCTTGGAATTCAGAATCAACATCATAAGACCAGTCTTCTGTATCAGGGGTGTCAGCCAAACTGAAACAACCGGCAATTTTTTCACTGCCGCTTATCAATGCAATCGCATCGGAACTGACAGCAATGGCCGACAATCCCGCCGCAACGGGAATGTCTTCCGCCTTATCTTCGAGCGTCACATCGCTCACAATGACGGAAAAACCAACGCTGCCAGGTACCTGATATTGACTGACAATGCGCTGATATAAATTAGCGTCGGAAATATCCAAACAAGCCGCGAAATCACTACGCAGTTCCGCCACTGTGGCATCCAATAAAAACAGCTTTAAGTTACGACCGGTTTCGATATTGCGGCACAGCCAATAGAGGCTACGCCAATTCGCTTCAAGTTTTTGAAATGCACCCGTATGCATAACTGTGCGCAAGGCTTTAGCGGTCGCCAAATCAACACTCTTCACAAGCTCTTCAGCGCGAGGATCTGCCTTGGGCTGAATAAAGGGCGCGACAATGCTGTTGATTAGCGCGTCCACTGATTGGGTACCGTCAACAGTCGATGGATGAGCCAACACAGATTCAAACAAGTCTGCCGGTATCTCTACACCGGTCGGCGTATCCGCTGTGGTGGACACAAGCCCTTGGTCTAACATGTCACTGGCCGCAGCGGCAAACGTTGAAGGCATCAATAATCGGCGTTTGAGGTCGCGCAAACGCTCAAATAGCGGTAGCTGCTTATAGAGCAAATCGGGGTGTAAATCGTCCAGCTCATCGAAGCGAATAGGATCGGTACAACTGGGCAAGTGTAGCTCGACAGCCAAGCGGGAAAATACGTCATCGAAATTATCGCGGTTGATCTCAAAAATCTTTCGCTCTTGTAGGCTCTGAACGTCCTCAACTGAACGGCTTGCTCTACCGCTAAAATCGCCGACAAAAAGCATGTGCATAGGTTGGCCACTGTCGTCTTGCTGGTAGCTTGTATGGTCCGATTCCGGTGAGGCGCCGGCACCAAACACCACGCCACCGGTAGAAATACGCGCGCGCGACATAAAGATCCCTCTCAATAGTAATTAATCTAGGTAGAACACGAGTCTAAACTGCAGCTTCACCGAAAAAAATAGAAATCGTATTAGCGATTCAATCTAGCGCTTAAAACCCGTGATTAGACGAGCAGCAGGTGACTAGACCAGATTACAGGAAGCTAAAGTGGTACCAAGGAACCCGTTAGCCGCCTCGACGTCTAAGCCGTATTTCGGCGAAGCTAGTTTTTTCGCGCCGCAGCAACAACTTTGGCAATATTTGCATCGGTGGGGTATTCACCGTTAGTCCAGCCCAAGCGGACAAACACCAAGCTATCAGACGGCATAATCATGACAATTTGCGATCGATTTCCCATCGCGGCGTAGGCGTCCTTAGGCACATTTGGCCAACGCAGTGAAGCATCACCCGCATTCAGCCAAAACTGAAAGCCATAGGCCTTCTCATTACTCGATGCATTAGGGCTGGATGCCATTTCGACAAATTCGCGGGTGAGCAAGCGCTGGCCGTTTATTTCACCTTTATTGAGCATAAGCAAACCAAGGCGTGCCCAATCGCGCGCGCTGGCGTAAAAGTAGGAGCTGCCCACAAGTGTGCCACCCGCATCGCTTTCGAATAGCGCGTGTGTTAAGCCTAATGGTTTATATAAAGACGCGTCTAGGAAGCTTACATTGCCCTGCAAACTTGCTCCACTGCGCTGTTGCACCAAAGCGGAGAGAATATTGGCGCTACCGGATGAATAATTAAAATGCGATCCAGGCTCGTGCAGCGCCGAGCTTTGCAAGGCGAAGCTGGCCGCATTGGGCTCGGTAAAAAGCATGCGAGTAACATCCTTCCCCGGTGCGTAGATTTCATCAAAATCCAAGCCATCGGTCATCGTCAACAAGTCTTTTACAGCAATATGTTTACGTTCATCATTGCGCCACTCACTAAATAGATCTGTCTCATCGAGTCTTAACCGATCTTCATAAAGCAACCGACCAATGGCAATAGCCGTAACACTTTTGCCCATAGACCAACCCAATAATTGGGATTGCGGGCCTATACCGGGCGCATAACTTTCGGCAACAATTCGGTCGCCCTGCACTAACAATAACGCGCGGGACTCTAAACCCGCAGCGTTATCGGCGCTCAATATTTGATCTAAAACTGCCTGCAAATCCGGGTCAATAGTGTTCACCTTCGAACCAAGAGGCCACTCCCCGGGGGCAGAAACCAACGCGGGAACTACCACCCCTTGGCGCGCATCGGTACCAGCGAAATCAATAGCACAACCAAGGCCAGGATGAAAACTAGCACTGGCGCTGAACCCATAAAATGAGGTGACAACAGTTTGCGTTTGATCGTCAAAGTGCACAGCGAGTTCAGCCAAAATAGGTGAATAACTGGTTAAATCATTCTTGGCCTGTTGCTCTGTGAGCCCGCTAACATATTTAGACGAGCAGGCAAGCTTCGCACCCATACCGGTCGCCACGCTGGGCGCTGCGATAATATAAGCAGGGCCAAGCCAGAACACGCCTGCAAGTAGTAGACTAACCACTAACGATAACAGGGACAGCGCAACTTTTTTCGTCAGAACTTTTTTCGACATAATGTACCTCACAGAGTAGGCACGAAGGCTACCAGTCAAACAATGACAAGACAATGCACGCCAGCTAAAAGCCACCGACCTGTCAGCCATAAAAAAACCCGCACTGGGCGGGTTTTACCTGTGAAGGTTAAAGTTTTTTACAATCGAATGATTTTATCAACCAAGGTTTTCAAAACACCCAAACCGATAAGTTCAGCGGCTCTTTCAATATCCGGCGCAAAGAAACGATCTTTATCGTAAAAAGGCACATGGGCGCGCAGTTCCGCACGCGCTTGCTCCAAGGGACCAGATGTGGTTAAACCATCGAGAAAATCGAGGCCTTGGCAAACCGCCAACCATTCAACCGCCAAGATGCCCACGGTGTTCTCACTCATATCTTTTAATCGCCTGGCGGCAAAGGTCGCCATGGAGACATGATCTTCTTGGTTGGCAGAGGTTGGAAGTGAATCAACACTGGCTGGATGTGCTAAGGATTTATTCTCGCTAGCAAGCGCCGCCGATGTCACCTGCGCAATCATAAAGCCTGAATTAACCCCGCCATTATTAACCAGAAAAGGCGGCAAACCCGACAGTTTACTATCGATTAACAAGGCCATGCGTCGTTCAGACAAAGAGCCAATTTCCGCTATCGCCAAGGCCAAATTATCAGCGGCCATGGCTATAGGCTCAGCATGAAAATTACCACCGGAAATAATGTCGCTATTGGCTATATCAGCTTCAACAAATACCAATGGGTTATCGGAAACCGCATTTGCCTCAGTGACAATGATATCTCGAGCATTGCGCATTTGCTGTAGACAGGCACCCATAACCTGAGGCTGACAACGCAGTGAATAAGGGTCCTGTACTTTTTCGCAATCGATATGGCTATGTTCGATTTGCGAATGATCTAAAAGCGAGCGATAGGCCAACGCCATATCAATTTGCGATTGGTGGCCGCGCGCTAAATGAATCCGCTCAT
Source organism: Simiduia litorea (assembly GCF_042853465.1). Taxonomy (GTDB): domain Bacteria; phylum Pseudomonadota; class Gammaproteobacteria; order Pseudomonadales; family Cellvibrionaceae; genus Simiduia; species Simiduia litorea. Next base: position 2,348,597 of record NZ_AP031497.1, read on the forward strand.
CAAAGGGTTTGCGCGAACCCTTAGCCGCTTCAACACACAGTGCGCCAATGACAGTCGCGGAAGCCAACAAGTTTTCTGAGTAAAACAACCCCTCTAATGCCAGGGCAGTAGACGCTTGTGTACCGTTCAGCAACGCCAAACCTTCCTTTGGCGCTAACACAAGCGGCTTCAACCCCGCAATGCGCAGTGCCGTTTTTGCCGATACTTTTTCCTTTTTATAAAAGGCTTCGCCCTCACCCAATAATACACAACTCATATGCGCCAGAGGCGCCAAGTCACCGGAGGCACCTACTGAACCTTTTAACGGTATACAGGGGTAAATCTCGTGGTTTAACAAGGTGATTAACGCTTGAATAACCTCTAGCCGAATACCGGAAAAACCACGTGCTAAGGCGTTAATTTTTAACACCATAAGCAATCGCACGGTGGCATTTTTCATGGTTTTACCAATGCCCGCGGCGTGGCTTAACACGATGGAGCGCTGAAGCTCTTCCAATTCCTCGGGTTTGATGCGGGTATTGGCAAGCAAACCGAAACCCGTGTTAATGCCATAAACCACGCGGTTGTCATCAATGACTTTTTTCACCACGGCCGCCGACGCATTAATGCCGACTTCACAATCGGGGTGCAAAGAAAACTGATGCGGATGTGCGTGTATTTTGAATAAATCTTTGTAACTGAGTTCGCCAGGTTTTATTTCAAAATGGTCCATATTGAAATCTCAAATAGAATTGTTAGGAAGTCGTGTGTTATCAGAGTCATGCCAAGACTATTTCAACATGGGCAAATCTAGCCCCTGCTCTTGCGCGCATTGAATGGCAATATCGTAACCGGCATCGGCATGGCGCATGACCCCAGTACCAGGATCATTACGCAATACTCGCCCTACCCGCTCGTGTGCGGCCTGACTACCATCACAAACAATGACCACACCGGAGTGCTGACTAAAGCCCATACCCACACCGCCGCCGTGATGCAAGCTTACCCACGTGGCACCACCCGCAGTGTTTAACAGCGCATTCAGTAACGGCCAATCGGAAACTGCATCACTACCATCTTGCATCGCTTCTGTTTCACGATTGGGCGATGCCACCGAACCGCTATCCAAATGATCTCGACCGATAACGACCGGCGCTTTTAGTTCGCCGCTGGCGACCATGGCGTTAAATGCCTGCCCCAAGCGCGCGCGGTCTTTTAGGCCGACCCAACAAATACGCGCCGGCAAGCCTTGAAATTGAATGCGCTCGCGCGCCATATCCAACCAATTGTGCAAATGCTTATCGTCGGGTATCAGCTCTTTAACTTTCTGATCGGTTTTATAAATATCTTCTGGATCACCGGATAACGCCACCCAACGGAAAGGCCCAATGCCTTCGCAAAACAAGGGGCGAATGTAGGCGGGCACAAAACCAGGAAAATCGAAAGCATTAGCAACACCCTCTTCCAACGCCATCTGGCGAATGTTGTTGCCGTAATCCAAGGTGGCTGCGCCCGCGGCCTGCAAATCCAACATCGCTTGCACTTGTATTGCCATCGATTGTTTAGCCGCTTTAACCACCGCGGCCTCATCCCTTGCACGCTCAATTTGCGCCTGCTCGAGCGTCCAACCTTTGGGTAGATAACCGTTGAGCGGATCGTGCGCCGAGGTTTGATCAGTCACCACATCGGGCGTGATATCGCGCTTGGCAAGCTCTGGAAAAATATCTGCGGCATTGCCCAAAAGCCCGACAGAAACGGCTTTACCCTCAGCCTTAGCCGCCGCCAGCATACCAAGCGCTTGATCGAGCGTGGTTGCCTTTTTATCCACATAACCGGTCTTTAATCTGAAGTCGATACGGGATTCATCCACCTCTACCGCCAACATTGAAAAGCCAGCCATAGTTGCCGCCAAGGGCTGGGCACCACCCATACCACCTAAGCCACCGGTTAACACCCAACGGCCTTTGGCGCTGCCAGCGAAATGTTTTTTCGCGACGCTGACAAAGGTCTCATAAGTGCCCTGCACTATGCCTTGCGAGCCAATGTAAATCCAAGAGCCCGCCGTCATCTGCCCATACATCATCAAGCCCTTTTTATCGAGCTCGTTGAAATGTTCCCACGTCGCCCAATGGGGAACGAGGTTTGAATTTGCCAATAAAACTCGAGGTGCGTTTTCATGGGTTTTAAAAACACCCACCGGCTTACCGCTTTGAATAAGCAAGGTTTCGTCGGCTTCCAAACGCGTCAAGGTTTCGACAATACGGTCATAGCAGGCCCAATTACGTGCAGCCCGACCAATGCCACCGTATACCACCAACGCTTGAGGATGTTCGGCAACCTCCGGATCTAAATTGTTCATCAACATCCGCAAAGGAGCCTCAGTGAGCCAACTTTTTGCGGTTAATTGCGTACCGCGCGCGGCGCGAATAACACGGGTATTATCAATACGGGGATTTTGCTCTGCCATGGTATGGCTCCTCTGCAATAGAAAGTCATGAAGCACACTCGTGATGGCTTCGAGACCGGAAACTAATAATTAATATGACCACCTAAACGGAATCGTTTACCTGGGTGGTATAGATGGGTGTAACTCACGACTCCAAGGCTCGAAAATGTGCGCCGACTAACCTTCAAACAAGGTTCGCCATCGGTTAGCTGTAAAATATGGGTTAAAAAATCTGTGGACGCAACGGCTTCGATTAAATGATCGGCTTCAGTCAGAGGCGCCATTCTATTAAGAAAAAGGCTAGGCGTTAAATCGTCGACACCGAAAGGCTGTTCTAAATAACCGGGAGCAAAATGTGGGTTGACCCAACGCTCTTCGAGCTGCAATGGCATGTCGTTTTCAAAGTGTAATAGGCGCGAAAAATAGAGTTCTGCCTCATCCACCACGCCGAGTTGCCGAGCTTGCTTTTTGCCAGCGAGTACGACGTTCAAGGCTAAAACTTGCGAGCGGTAGACGTGTCCACGCTCGTGAATCTCATCGGCAATGTTGCGAATTTCCACCAAATTGCTGTTCGGCCGCTCATCCGCGACAAAGGTGCCTAAGCCTTGAGAGCGAACTAATACACCATCCTCAGACAACACATCGAGGGCTCGGCGCGCTGTCATGCGGCTCACCGAAAACTCCGCTGCCAGCTCGTTCTCCGATGCAACGCGATCGCCAGCACAAAGCTCACCGGCGTCAATGCGGCGCAACAAAGCCTGCTTAATTGTCAAATAACGGGGCTGATTCATGGCGAACCATACTAAACCTGCAAACTTGTATATACAAGTATATACAAGCAATTTATACCACCCTTTAGCTTAGGACGTTGAAGGCAAAAGATATTGTGTATACAATATACTGTACGAGGGTCAGCAAATAATGCGCGCGACACCCAGATGAAGCGTTCGAATAGGTAGGCTGCTGCGAGTAACAGCCTCGTTGAATTACCTGCAGACAGCTGCAACAAAAGGGGCGCGCGAGTGGGTTACCCCAACCTAACGCTCGGCAAAACCAATGGCTCTCGATTTAGCAGCGCTACCGCCCGACAAGATTAATAAATAGCAGGTTTCATTACTCGATGACCAAAGTAATCCCACTTCCGTCGATCCAACGCCGACAACAACAACTGAGAGCTCAACTTCAATCGAGGAACCTTTCTGCCTATGTCGTTTTTTCATCAGAAAATTTACGCTATTTGACCGGCTATACGGGTGAAGCCGCCTGCCTTCTATTTACCCTAGATTATTGTTATTTGATCACCGACTATCGATTTGTCCAGCAGGCAATAACGGAATGTCAACTCACTCAGGTCATCGAGCGCAATAGAGATACCCAGAGCCTAGGTCAGTGTTTGGCCGCACTCTGTAAAGAATTTCATCTAACCACTGTCTCATTTGAAAGCGATAAAGTGTCCGTAGCCCAATGGCAAATGATTGCCTTGGATTTGGGTAATTATCACTGTACGCCATTAAATAGCTGCGTCGAAGAAATACGAAAACGAAAAGAGCTCTGGGAAATTGAACAAATTCGACAAGCCGCGAAAATTGGCGACAATGCTCTAGCTCTCGCCTTAAGCACATTAAAAATTGGCATCACAGAAAAAGATTTTGCCAATGCGTTAGAGCATCAACTGGCGCGCTTAGGTTCAGAGACAATTGCTTTCCCCACCATCGCCGTTTTCGGAGAAAACACAGCCTTACCCCATGGCATGCCAAGTCAACGGAGGCTGGCCGATGGAGACTTTATCACCATCGATTTTGGCGCCGTAGTTAACGGCTACAAATCCGACATGACACGCAGTTACATCTACGGCCGCGCTAGCGATAAACAGCTAGCATTGATGCAAACAGTATTAAGTGCGCAACAAGCCGCCCTAGATTGTCTCTACCCGGGCATTGAAGCCTGTGCAGCAAACGCTATAGCAAAAGCAACATTAGCCGAATCCGAATTTTCTCAGTACGCAGGTCCGGGCTTAGGTCATGGCCTAGGGCTATTTTTGCACGAACAACCCCATATAGGTCCGCAATGTGTTGAGCCCTTATCGCGGGACTTTGTCGTCACGATCGAGCCTGGCCTCTATGTACCCAATTTTGGCGGTGCCCGCTTTGAGGACGACGTACTGATCACTGAACACGGGATAGAAATACTGACCCAAGCGCCGAAACAATATAGGTTGCCTCATGAAAATCATTAGTGCCGAACAGATACATAAAGCCCTAAATTACCCTGACTTGATTAACCATCTTGATCGTGGGTTTGCGCGTCCATTTGAGATGCCCAAACGGCAAGTCTTCAATTTAAATGCAGGCACAGAAAACAAAGATGCCTTCGCTGTTCTACCGGCTTGGAGTGAAGACTACTTAGCGGTAAAAGCTTTTACTTATTTTCCCAGCAACTACACGCATAATAAATCCGCTTTACACGCCAACATACTGTTATTTAATAGAAGTCATGGTGAACCCATCGCGCTACTGGAAGGAGCAAGCTTAACTCACTGGCGCACGGCGGCCGTATCAGCCCTGGCGTCGCGCTACCTCTCTAATCCAGACGCTACGCGCCTACTGTTATTGGGTACGGGTAATCTAGCGCCCCATTTGATAGCGGCACATCTCAGTGTTCGTCCGATAGACTCAGTGATTATTTGGGGTCGTAACTTACACAAAGCACAAAGACTAGCAGCTGAATTAAGTCAACAATTTCACGCGGTTAATTTCAGCGTCCAACTCGATGTAAAACTGGCCGCACAGGACAGCGATATCATCGTAGCAGCCACTGCCAGCCCTACGCCCATTTTATACGGCAACTGGGTATCACCCGGGACTCATGTTGACCTACTCGGCAATCACAATACAGACCAACGCGAATGTGACTCAGAACTCATCACAAAAGCCCAAGTTTTTGTCGATAGCAAAATAAATGTATTAAATGAAGCCGGTGAACTTCTGATTCCCATTCAAGAAGGCGTATTTAACCAAAACGCCATTCACGGTGAGCTGGGACAACTCTGCAACAAATCCATTGCAGGTAGGCAGTCATTAAGTGCTATCACCCTGTTTAAAAGTGTTGGCACAGCAATTAGCGATCTTCTAGCCGCGCAACACGTGCTCGAAACCCTTAAATAGTGGCTAAACACCAGCCCTAATTATAATAAAAAGGCAAACTTTTGAATTTTCCCCGGGCATTCTATGTGGCCAATACATTAGAAATTTTTGAACGTTTAGCGTGGTACGGGTTTTTTACCGTTTCCTCGCTGTACATGAGTAGTCCACTAGATCAAGGCGGTATGGCTTTTAGCGACGCCGAGCGTGGGTTTCTGCAAGGTCTGATTCCTTTTCTACTTTATCTATTTCCAGTTGTTACAGGCGCCCTCGCCGACCGCTACGGTTATAAGCGAATGTTTTGGCTATCCTTTCTTATCATGTGCCCCGGCTATTATTTGCTCGGCCAGGCACAGGGCTTTTGGTCTTTCTTTTTCGCGTTCCTCGCCGTTGCTATTGGCGCAGCCTGTTTTAAACCAGTTGTACTCGGTACCATTAGCCGCACGACATCAGCACAAAATAGAGGCCTTGGCTTCGGCATTTTTTACACTATGATAAACCTCGGTGGTTTTCTCGGGCCCTTTGTGGCCGGCTACCTACGGGCCATAAGCTGGGACCTCGTTTTTCTTGTATCTGCCGGTTGGATTGCGATCAACATGCTCATACTTGGCTTATTTTATCGCGAGCCAACGTCTGAATTTACTGGTGCGAAAAAACTCACCATCAGCGAAAACAAAGATCTACGCAGCTTACGAGAGGTTTTGCTGGAAGCGCAGGACATTCTAGGCAACGGCCGCTTAGCCTTTTTACTCATACCACTCATCATGGGCTTACTTGTCTCGGTAAAGTTTAACGTCAACATAAAAGATTATGCTATTGCCTCAATCTGCTGGCTGACAATTAACCTATTCTGGAGCCACTGGGTAAAAATGAACTATTCTTCCACACTAACACGCAGTTCTAGAGGCCGAAGCGGCCCAAGGCCATGGTACCAACAGACAATCAACATAGGCGATAAAAATTTATTACTGTACTTGCTAATACTTTCAGGTTTCTGGACTGTCTATAATCAGCTTTTTTTTACGCTACCACTGTATATTCGAGACTTTGTCGACACGACGGATATCGTCCGTGGTTTACATGGCCTAAGCCCTAATCTCGCTAGTTTTATGGCGCAGGTTAATGTCGACCAGCTAGCTGCCAGCATCGAAAAAATTGACTGGCAAGAACCGGCGACTAGCATTCGACTAGGCCTTGCGCACTACAAGGTTTTAGTACCCATTGAGTTAATTGAATCAACGCAGACGGCAATTGCCAACGGCATACTCGAGCCACAATTTCTGGCCCAACACTGGGCTCAGCAATATCGACAAATTAATCCGGAGTACATTATCAATTTAGACTTTGGCGCCATTATTTTATTTCAAATTGCATTAAGCCAATGGCTGCAACGTTTTAGCTCACTCAAGGTCATTGTACTGGGTACTATTATTCTCGCCACGGCCAACTTGATCGGTGGGCTCGCGCATATGGTGCTACTCAGCGGCTTTATGGTAATAGGTGGCGTACTCGTGTTTGCCTTAGGTGAGATGGTTGCATCGCCGAAAAGCCAAGAATATATCGCCGCACTTGCGCCTACGAACAAAGCCGCTGTTTTTATGGGCTATTACTTTGTGTCAATGGCATTAGGTATGCTGTTTGGTGGTTTACTGTCTGGCTGGGCTTATGGCACCTTGGCACATGCCTATCAGGCCCCCTACCTTATGTGGACGTTGTTTTCTGTCATCGGCCTATTAAGCGCGCTGGCGCTCTATCTTTTTCAAGCTCGCCTGCCTATAAAACAGTGAGTTTAATCGTTATAAAAAGGCAGTTAACCGATTAACTGCCTTCACCATCAATTTATTTAATGGAGGCTTTTCAACCATTCCGAGAAATCGTCATCCATCGAGACGCCCCACTGAGTCACCAACGCTTGATAGCGAGGAAAATCCCCCGCTCGTGTAAACACAAGCATTTGTTGGATCTTTTCAGGTTGCCTTTCCATCATATAGCGCACGGCCAAATAGCCCCAACGGTAAATACGATCGACACCGCTAAGCGTGGTGTTGTTAAAAATATCGCTTAACGCAATGGCTTCCTTCTTCGCGAGAGCAACCGCGGATAAATTATCATTACCCTGCGCCACATATTCGGCCACACCTTCAGTCCACCAGGTAAGGTGTGGCAACAAGGGCGCTGGTTTAGGGCAAAACTCAGGCCCCTCGTGATTGTCGTGTAAGCCGGCGCAGAAATCGCCATAAATATTGAAGCGACCATCGAGATAATGAACCATCTCATGGCGCAGATTCCAGATACCTTCATCGCGTTGATAGGCGATAAAATTGGCAGCATTGTCTTGCCACTGGGGATAACCTTCTAAATACATACCACCATTATCGGTACTGATACCAAAATCTTGCCCAGCATGCGTGCGATAGTCATCCACATTGCTGTAGATATTGGCCGTCATAAAGGTATTGTAATCGTGGTCAACAGGTGTTTTTTCAGTCGGAAACAAAGCGTGAAATTTTATTTCGTTTTCCGCCATCATGTCGCAGGCTTGCTGCACTTGCTGATCAGTTAAGGATTGATGGCGAATGGCCCAGGCGGCATTACAGCGGTGGTAGTTAACTAATACACTGTTTTCTGGTGCTGGCGCCGGCAACCAATGCCCCGGCGGCGTGAAGGCAACAGGTTTTTGCGCCGTTGTTGGAGCGCAACCGAGAAGCGTCAGTAGCGAACAAGCACTGGTAAAAGATAAACAGGCGCGCTTAATAGGTAGCGATGAAAACACAGCAGTCTCCTTGAGATATATTGCCAAAGTATTGCAGGTTCCCTAGATGCATTGATGCAACTAAGATTCCGACATCCGGAATATCAAGAGACTACCTAAGCTAAACAAACAAAGAATTTATTTAGCCCGAACCACTGATTCAAATCGATTTTTTGGCTTCTTGCGCCACGAGCAGTGCGCGAATTTCCGCCTTCGCACCTAAAATATGGTCTGTTAAACACTTACACGCTCGCTTCACATCTTTAGCACGGCAGGCGTTAATTAATTCGCGATGCTCTGGGCCCGCTTTTTTAACGCCTCCGGCTAATAAAAAGTGCATACGAATATACCGATCAGCATTTTTATTCAAATTTTCTACCACATCGCGAGTTTGCGGGCGGTCGACCTTGTAGAGGCCCATGTGAAAACGGCTATTCAATGCAGACCAGCGATCCGCCGCATCCTCGTGCTTCAACGCTGCTTCAAGTTCAACCAATATGGTTTCAGCTAGCGCCAAGTCATCATCCGTCAATAATGGTACTGAGCGGGCGAGTAAGTCAGCCTCAAGCATGGCACGCAGCTCAAACAACTCATCGATTTGTTCAAGATTTAGTTCGGTGGCAGTAGCTCCTTTATGAGGTTCAAATCGAACGAGGCCCTCGGCCTCCAATTGCAGCAGTGCCTCGCGCACCGGAATGCGGCTGACATTAAGCTCTTCCGCTAACGCGGCTTGCCGCAAAGGTTCGCCAGCCTTAATTGCGCCAGACAAAATACGCTCGCGGATGGCTTCTACCACAACCTGAGTTCGGGTTTTGTACTCTATCGCCATTGCAACTCAACCTTATATTGAAGTGGCGGCTAGTGTACCTCTTGCGCAGGTTCGGAACAATTCACCTAAGCATCTGAAATCTCTGCGATTTTTATCCTAGCGCTATAAACCTGCAGGAAAAAATGCCGGGGATACCCCGGCCAAGTGCAGATTGGACTGCTCACTAAAACCGACGCTTTACCGAACAGACCCAGGGAAAACACGGTTATTGCGATATGTCATCAAATCACTTCAAAGCCATGGGCATAGGGATCTCGATTGTCGACACAGATCTGATTTGCCCCAAACACATGTGCCCAGCCCTGAATACTTGGCACTATCGCCGTCATACCAGCAACCTCTGTTACCGATTCAATGCAACCGGTAAATTGACTACCAATAAAACTTTCGTGCACAAAGCTGTTTCCGACATTTAACAGGCCACGCGCGAAACGCTGTGCCATACGCGCCGATGTCCCTGTACCACAGGGCGACCTATCTATCGCTTTTTCACCATAGAAAACAGCGTTAGCGGCATCTGAGCCAGCAGTCTTAGGTTTCCCAGTCCAAAGCACATGAGATAAACCTTGGAGGCTTGGGTCTAGCGGGTGGACAAAAGTTTGAAGTGCTCTACCGGCATCGCGCAGCAAAGGGCTGTATTGCAGCACTTGCGCCGCGGACCATTGATCAACACCAGGAAAATTCTCCTGTGGCTCAACGATGGCATAGAAATTACCGCCGTAAGCAACATCAAAAGTGATATCGCCTAAACCGGGTACGAATGCCACCAAGTCCTTGGCGTATAGAAACGACGCTACGTTGACGAGCTTGACTGAGCGCACCTTGTCGCCAGACATTTCATAGGTAACAGACAACTGCCCCGCCGGCACATCAATCACTAGTTGCCCAGGGATTTTCGGCTGTACCAAGCCAGACTCTAACGCCGCCGTAACCGTACCGATGGTGCCGTGACCACACATCGGTAGACAACCAGACGTTTCAATGAAAAGGATTGAAAAATCTGCATTTTCCGAACACGGCGGGTATAAAAACGCACCCGACATCATGGCGTGTCCACGGGGTTCGAACATTAACGCTTGGCGAATCCAATCGAAACGCGCAATAAAATCAAGACGCTTTTCGCTCATGGTTGCTCCTTTCAGCATCGGATGACCGGAGGTCACTAAACGCACAGGATTGCCACAGGTATGTGCATCAATACAAAAAAAAGTGCCTTGTTTCATTGCGCTGCCCTTAAAGCCCAAATTTAGAAAGGTCGATACGACTATTCATAGCCTCTCCGTAGAGCTTTTCCACGCTGGCCTTTTCTATATTGGTTAAGGCTAATCTTGGCGCACGCGTACGCTCTGACCCACGTCCGGCCAATTGCTCAGCGAATTTAATGCATTGAACTAAGGTCGGAATGGTATCTAGGCGCAACAACGGTAAGAACCAGCGCCAAATTTCTAAGGCTTCTTTATATCTTCCCTGTTGCGCCAATTTAAATATGGCGACGGACTCTTGCGGAAACACATTCGTCAAACCGGAGATCCAACCGGTAACACCGAGCATTAAGCTTTCCAACGCAATATCATCTACGCCACAAAAAACACTAAAGCGATCATCGAAACGCGTATAAAGTTCCGTAATGCGGCGCGTGTCCGTGGTGGATTCTTTGATAGCAACGATATTTTTTTCTGCGGCTAAAATTTCCATGCTATCGAGCCCCAAATCGACGCCGTAGGTGACTGGGTTGTTGTACACCATGATAGGCAGCGCGGTGTGGCGTGCCACTTGTTGAAAATGATGGATTGCCTCGCGCTCGGTAGACCGATAAACCATACCGGGTAACAGCATGAGGCCATCTACACCAATTTTTTCTGCCTGTACGGCAAAATCTTTGGCAAATGCCGTGGTAGTTTCTGCTGCACCCGAAAGCAGCGTAACCCGACCGGCGACAACTTCCTGCGCAGCCGCTACCACCTGTAATTTCTCTGCGCCAGAAAGCGAACAATTTTCCCCGACAGTGCCGCATACAATAATGCCGTGTACACCTTCGCCGATGAGTTGATCCAACATATGTTGAGTGGCGGTTAAATCAAGGCTGTCGTCAGCCTTAAACTGCGTTGTAACCGCTGGAAACACACCCTTCCAATTAATACTCATCACGACATCTCCAAAACTAGATTACCGAGCTAAACCCGGCACAGGACTAAGAACTAAGGCTTACGCCTTGAATGGGTGCAGACTAAGGTATATTGTATACAATTACAAGTATGTAATTTATTTGGAAGCCTTATGTCAGACAAAATAGCCGTTGTTGGCGCCGGAATTATTGGTATTTGCACCGCATTAAAAGCCATAGACGCTGGTCATGACGTTTACTTAATCGACCCAGAAGATCCCGGTGCCGGCTGCTCCGCTGGTAATGCAGGGCATTTTGCCACCGAGCAAGTGTTTCCCTTAGCCGACCCTGCACTGCTAATTAAGATACCCGGAATGCTCGTAGACCCACTCGGCCCCCTTGCCATTCGCCCAGGTTATTTCCTTCAGGTATTACCTTGGCTGTGGCGTTTTGTATTACAAATGGGTAAAGCGAAACGCCGTGCCAATACCAAAGAGCTGCGCGCGCTCTGCGAGGCCGCCCTACCCGCTTGGCAGACAATATTGCAGCAGCACAACTTAAATGATCACTTAACTCTGGCAGGCAGCCTTCTAGTGTTTGAGACAACACCAGTTCAGGAAATCCAAAAAATTCAACAGCTGTACCAGCGTGAAGGCGTCCAGGTCAGCTTATTGAACCGGCAAGATCTGAACACATTAGAACCAGAACTCTCGAAAAAGGTCACCCATGCACTATTTTTTGAGCGCGTTGGCCACACCGCAAACCCGCTCGCACTCAGCCAGGCTCTGTGTAGAAAATTCCTCGAGAAGGGTGGCAACATAGTAAGAGAGGAAGTAAGCGAGATCACTAACGTCAATTGCCAGTGGAAACTAACATTTATCGCGAAAACAAGCGCCCTGCCTTCGCGACACCAATGCTTTGATACAGTTATAATTTGCGCAGGCATTTACAGTAAAAAACTGTGTGGCCAACTGGGCTATTCAGTGCCACTAGAGGCCGAGCGGGGTTACCACCTCAGTTGTGCAACGACACAGATGCCAGGGAGACCTATCGCCTCTTATGAGCGCAAGTTTATTATGACCCCCATGAGCATGGGGTTACGTCTGGCTGGTACCGTAGAGTTTGCCGGTATTAACGCCAAACCCAACTCGAAACGGGCAGACGGTTTTTATCAGCATGGGCGCGCACTTTGGCCTCAGCTGGATCAAACAACCGACCCAAGGCTTGAACAAAACCGATGGATGGGACATAGGCCAAGTCTGCCAGACTCGCTGCCGGTTATTTCTTCAGCTAGCGAGAAAAACCTGTACTTCAATTTTGGCCATCAACATTTGGGCCTGACACTAGCTGCGGTTAGCGCCGAGTGCCTCATGCAGCTGATCAATAAAGATGCAGGCCAGCATACAGGCAAAAACCAGCAACGCGCGTTCAATAGACAAGCACTATCAATTCAACGCTTTCATAAATAGCCCACAGTATTCGATTATTGTGAGCGCTATAAATAGGCTAACATAAGCAACTCGTTCACACTCAGCACGAGAATGCATCGATGAATCAGTTCGCTAAATTAAACGTCGCCATAGTCGCAACGACAACACTTTACGCCTGCAGTAATACGGGTGGTTTCAGTGATATGGCTATGAATGTAGCTAGCAGCTATATTGGGCAGTACCAAGTCACTGAAATTGAGGGTGAAGCAATAGTTGCCGACAGCAAACCCGAGCTATCGCTAAACGACGATGGCACGCTCACTGGCAATACAGGCTGCAATAACTTTTCCGGGAAATACGAATGGGTGGGCACGGCCCTCAGCATTGGCGAAATGGCCACCACTCGAAAAATGTGTGCGCCGGCATTGATAGGACAAGAACAAAAAATATTAGGCGCACTCGCCTCGGTTAAAAATGCAAAACTCGAAGGCCTTGATATAGTGTTAATCGATGAGCACAATAATCCACTCATCCGGGCTGCCAAATCCAACGAGTAAAGTGCCCCCTTTATCGGGGGCAGAACTTTTATTTTGGTCTAAATGCAATCACTTCTATCTCAACCAACATACCCGGTACCGCCAAGCCTGCCACCTGCACGGCCGATCGCGCCGGCAAATTAGGCTGCGCAGCCGTACTAAAAAATTGTGTGTAAGCTTTCATCATGCCACCAAAGTCCATCTGCCCGCCTTTGGTTTCATCCCCGACTAAAAACACCGTCATTTTTATCACATCACCCATATCCAAGCCTTTGCTTTTTAAAGACGACTGTATCTGTTTCAGCACATCGAAGCTCTGTTCTTCGGTGTTACCCCAATAAGCAGCGCTATACTTCTCTGCCTTGGCATCCTTCGGACTCGGCACCTTGCCACTCTCAAAAACCAGAGAGCCACCGGTGACTTCAACCGCAGCAGCTATGGGAAATTGACTATTAATCAAAGGATAACGCTGGACTTGTTCAGCGACCGCTATCGATTGAAAGCCCAGAGCAACGACCAAAATACCGAGTGTGAATAGCCAATTAATACCAACCAATTTTTCCGCGGGCTTAACCATGTTCATACAATTTCTCCTAATAGTATTTGGTAAAATTTACAGTGTAGATATGTAGCTTAATAACGCTTCCAAAGTTTCATCACTCATAGGCCAAGGTAGAGCCTTCGCCATCTGCCGACCATAGACATCGTCCTCGCAAAGCAACGACCCCCTTCGCCAAATGAACGCAATTGAGCCTTGAAATAAGCAAAATTTTTACCCGCAAACGGCGGCGCCTTCTTCACCCAAATCACCGCTGGCATGACAGGCCACTCAGTGGCGATAAAACCGTTGAAGAGACACCAAGAGCGCAACCGTTAAGCACAACATCTGACGCCTTTTTCCTTTGCGCCCGCAAGGAGCAGGAAACATTAACGCCTCGGAAATCTTCTTTCTCTAAAGCTACCTAAGCGGAGGTAGATTACTACCCCATGGCTAAATAATTCTGTACTTTCTGCGGAATGACCTAGAAGCAACCTACCGTTTTGCTGTATAAACAGTCGTAGATATAACTAAATTCAAAGCTTGATTCAGGGGTAAGTATCTAACAATGCCGCCCTAGAGCGGCGGTAAAATTCAACTAAACTTGAGGGTACAAAGTGCTTCAGCGTCATAAAGCACACACCCACACCAGTACAAGATATCCCCAGATGACTGCTCAATTAGTGATAACGAATATTCGACTCGCCACCGCCTGCCAGTACAGCAAACCCTATGGTCAAACCCTTGGTTCTGCCATTGCCGTTGACCAAGGTAAAGTCACTTGGATAGGTCAAGCTGAGGACGCGCCCCAAGCCAAAATTACCATAGATGGTAATAACGGTTGGCTCACACCGGGATTAATCGACTGTCATACTCACCTCATCTTCGGCGGTAATCGCGCCAATGAATTTGAATGGCGTCAACAAGGCGTCAGTTATAGCGAGATATCCAACCGCGGTGGCGGCATCATGAGCACTGTACAAGCTACGCGCTTAGCCACAGATGCAAGCTTGTTGCATGCTGCACAAAAAAGATTGGATGCGCTGATGGCGGAGGGTGTTACCAGCCTTGAAATTAAATCCGGCTACGGCCTTAGCCTCGAGCAAGAGTTAAGAATGTTGCGCTTAGCGCGCCAGCTGCAAAATCAAAACCCGGTCACTATTACAACGACGTTATTGGCAGCGCATGCATTGCCACCCGAGTTCGCTAGCAAGGACCTGTATATCGACCACATCGTTAACGATATTTTACCAGGTGCTGCAGCAGAAAATTTAGTCGATGCGGTCGATGTTTTTTGCGAAGGGGTCGGTTTTTCTGTTGCTCAGTGTGAAAACGTTTTCAAGGCTGCTACAAGTTTAGGCCTGCGTGTGAAGGGCCACGTGGAACAGCTTAGTAACCTACACGGCAGCGCGCTGGTGGCAAAATACCAAGGACTATCTGTCGATCACATCGAATATTTATCAAACCAAGATATCCCGCTCATAAAAGCTGCAAATACAGTGGCCGTTTTATTGCCCGCCGCCTTTTTCTTTCTTAAAGAAACTCAGTGCCCACCGATCCAAGCACTTCGCGATGCTGGTGTGGCCATGGCGGTGGCGACAGATTGCAATCCCGGCACAGCACCACAAGCATCCCTACTAACGGCAATGAATCAGGCTTGTGTACTGTTTGGCTTAACGCCCGAGGAAAGCTTTACCGGCGTCACTCGCCACGCTGCAGCCGCCTTAAATCTGCCTTCGAAAGGTCAACTTGCAGTGGGGTTCGATGCCGACTTATTGCTGTGGAATATCGAATCGCCCGCTGAACTTAGTTACGGTATAAATTTGGTCAAGCCGGAAAAACGCTGGATTGCAGGGGAGCTACAACTATGAGTTTGTATAGACCCAATACCTCTGACGTGTGGACAGGACGTATCGATACGGAAGAAACGCGCCCAGCACTGCGCTGGCACCAAAAAATGAAATCATTAGACCTCGATCGAGCCGAACTTACAAAAGCAATATGCGAACAGCCAAACACGCTAGCGCTTCTTGGCTTTCAGTGCGATGCCGGCGTCATTCGAAACAAAGGTCGGCCAGGTGCTGTAAAAGGACCTAATGCTCTGCGCCATGGCCTTGCCAATGCCGCGTGCGCCGATCAAACCATGTTCGATGCGGGCGATGTCTTTTGTAGCGGCGATGATTTGGAAGCGGCGCAGAACAGCCTCGGCCAAAGACTTGACCAACTTGTTAAATTGCAATTGCAGCCCGTTGTGCTGGGTGGCGGTCACGAGGTTGCTTGGGCAAGCTTTCAGGGTTTAATACCCACATTATTGGAAAAAGATATCGCATTGGGCATCATCAATTTCGACGCCCACTTAGATTTACGCGCACCCATACCGAAAGGATCTTCAGGCACACCTTTCCGACAAATTAACGAATGGTGTAAAGCCCACGGGCAAACATTTAATTATTGTGTGTTAGGTGTTAACCCAAGTGCCAACACGCAAGCCTTGTTCGATTACGCCAATGAGCAAGGTGTCTCGTGGATGGAAGACATTGCCTTTGAAACCAACGACCAACACCAGATGCAACGCTATATCGATCAATTTTTAAACAAGGTTGATGCGCTATATTTGACTGTTTGCCTCGATGTATTTAATGCTGCCTTTGCGCCAGGCGTCAGCGCGCCAGCAGCACTTGGCATTAGCCCCGCAAAAATGTTGCAGTCGTTTAAGTTACTACTACAACAAGCAAAAGCACAACAAAAGCCTGTACTGCTACTCGATATTGCTGAGCTAAACCCAGAGCACGACAGAGACGGTATGACCGCTAAGCTCGGCGCAAGAATCGTCTGGGAGTACCAGCAGTTTTTGCAATCCAACATCGCACCTAAGTAGACATTCTGCGCTTGAAACAGCACACTTGCGACACTCATTAAAATCATAACAACGAAAGAAGCCGACATGGACCAATTTAACCAATTTTTAGCCACTTCCGTCAGCGCAATCAACGGTGTCTTGTGGGATTCCATTTTGATTTACTTGCTGGTGATCGCGGGTATTTGGTTCACCTTTCGCTTAGGTGCCGTGCAATTTCGCCTGTTTGGCCACATGTTTACCATGATGAAGGGCTCTTCGCGCTCCAATGCGCAGGGCATATCACCCTTCCAAGCGCTCGCTACCAGTCTCGCGGCGCGCGTGGGAACCGGTAATTTAGCGGGTGTTGCTGTTGCCATTACTCTAGGCGGACCGGGTGCGGTGTTTTGGATGTGGATGATTGCTCTATTGGGTATGGCCACCGGCTTCGTGGAATCCACGCTCGGACAATTTTACAAAGTCAAAGACGCCAATGGCGAGTTTCGCGGTGGCCCCGCCTACTACATTCAAATGGGCCTTAAACAACGCTGGCTCGCCATCGCGTTTTCGCTGTGCTTATTATTTGGTTATGGCTTTGTGTTTTCTGCGGTACAGGCCAATACCATTGGCGATGCCTTAAATAACGCTTACGGCATTCCCGCGCTCTATAGCGGTTTAGTGATGACTATCGTCGCTGGCCTTATTGTGCTTGGCGGTATGCGAGCCATCGCGCGTTTTGCTGAATTTACCGTGCCCTTTATGGGTGTAGCTTATGTAGCCATGGCCTTGTTCATTGTTGCGGTCAACATTCAAGAAGTACCCGCCATTCTCGGGTTAATTGTCAGCTCAGCTTTTGGCTTAGAGGAAGCCGCTGGCGGCTTTCTTGGCGCCGCCATTAACGGCATTAAACGCGGCCTTTATTCCAATGAGGCTGGCTCGGGTAGCGTGCCCCACGCAGCTGCCGCCGCTCAGCCCTACCCTAACCACCCAGTGTCTCAAGGGTTGGTGCAAATGCTTGGGGTTTTTGTCGACACCATCCTAATCTGCTCTTGCACCGCAATCATCATTCTCCTGGCCGGCGGTGCGTCCGAAGAAGGCTTGGCAGGCATTCGCATCACCCAAGATGCCATGGTGAGCCATGTGGGTAGTTGGGGCATGGATTTTGTGGCCATTGCCATCGTCTTTTTCTCCTTCACCTCGGTGGTCGCAAATTACGCCTACGCGGAATCTAACCTACACGTCTTTAAACTCGACCATAAACCCGGCCGATTAGCATTAACCATGGGCTACCTAGCGATGGTTTTATGGGGCACCATGGCACCCTTGCCAACCGTGTGGAACATGGCTGATATGGCACTAGGTTTAATGACGGTCATTAATATTATTGCCATCGCTTGGCTAACGCCTACGGTTGTCATGTTGCTGAACGATTATCAAGCGCAGCGTAAAGCCGGCAAATTACCTGAGTACCGTTTAGACAAAAACCATCAATTCCAAGGTGACACTGAACCTGGTGTATGGAGTAAAAACGATTGACCGCAAGTACGAGCACAAGCGCAACAGCAAATTATTATGCAGCCGTCGACTTAGGCTCCAATAGCTTTCATTTATTGGTAGCGAAAGTCGTTGGCAATCGTTTAGAGGTGGTCGATCGCCATAAGGAGATGGTGCAAATAGCGCGCGGGCTAGACGAACGCGGCAATCTAGCGAAGGAAATGCAAGCAGAAGCCATTGCGGTTTTATTGCGTATCAACGAACGCCTGCGCGATATAGCACCAGAAAATATTCGCGCTGTCGGCACGAAAACCTTGCGAGCGGCTCGTAATGCCGACAAGTTTTTACGCAAGGCAGAGGAAGCACTAGGCCACCCAATCAACATCATTTCTGGTTTTGAAGAGGCGCGCTTGGTTTACCAAGGCGTGGTCCGCTCACTCGAAGACAACAGCCAAAAGCGCTTAGTAATTGATATTGGCGGCGCTAGCACCGAATTTATTATCGGTGAAGGCCGAGGCCCCCGACTACTTGAAAGCCTGAACTTAGGCTGTGTGACACTGGCGGAAAGGCACTTCAAATTTGGCCCCGTAACTAAAAGCAGGATGGAAGCTGCCTACATTTCTGCAAGCGCCGCAATAGAACCCATCGCCCGAGCATACAAAGCTTTTGGTTGGGATATTGCCCTTGGCACCTCCGGCACAATGCGCGCGGCAGCCGAGTTGATGGATGCCAAAGATCAAGGTTTAATCACCCGCACCAATCTTGACAATATTATTCAGCAAACCATTCTCGACGGAGAAGTGCTTAACGGTGAAGTACCAAAACTTCGTCGCGATGTGTTGCCCGCCGGCTTAGCTATCATCAAAGCACTTTTTGATCAGCTCGGTTTAGAGCAATTGCACATTGCCGATGTGGCATTAAAAGAAGGTTTGATTTTTGAAATTATTGGCCGCGAAGCCAATACCGATAGTCGTGAAGACAGCGTCAACCGCCTTGCTCAAACCTATCAATGCGACCAAGCTCAGCGCGAAAGAGTGGCTGAACTAGCGGTGAATTTTACCACACAATTACAGCTTGCCGACATCAACGATACCAAGGCAACGCAGTTAGTCGCATGGGCTGGCACCCTGCACGAAATTGGTTTGCACATCAGCCACAATGGCTTTCATAAACACGGCTACTACCTACTCCGCCATCACGATATGAGTGGCTTCTCACGCTATGAACAACACATGCTCGCAGCGCTGGTAAGATTGCAGCGCAGTGCCATTAAAACGTCGCTTATCAATGAGCTTGCCCCCCATAACCGCAACGATTTTATGTGTATGGTGGTTGCTTTACGTTTGGCGGTTATTTTGTGCCGTGGCCGCGAAGCATTGGATATCAATCCGACTTTGGCATTACAGAGCAACGGCGAACTGACTCTGGCGCTGCCTAAGGATTGGCTAGAAAAGCACCCGCTAAGCGCTATCAATCTACATAACGAAGCCGAGGAGCTACTGCTCGCCGGCGTTAAGCTTAACGTTAGCTAACCGAGTAAATCATCGGCCTTGATTTTCAGTGCTTGCGCTAAGCCACGAATAATTGCGGGGCTTGGCTCTCGTTCTCCGCGCGCAATTTGCTCGCAATAAGCGGGCGAAATACCCGCATCTTTGGCAATGGCGCTGGCGGATTTTCCCTGCGCTGCCTTAAGGGCAGAAAACTTTTCAGGGCTGAATTTTGCGTTGCTCGCATCAGCTGATTTCATCCCAGCAAAAAAGGCATTCGGCTTAGCCGCGCTATTCGCTTGGGCGATAGCTGGTTTAGCCGACGACCCAGGCACTACTGAGGTATCGGCTGGTGTCTCGCCTGCAGCGGCCAATAACGCTTCATATTGGGCGTAGGGTATCACCGCCCATTCAGGCCGCCCGTCCTTCATGATAACCTGTACACTCATAATCTTTCTCGATATCAACAAAAACGCAATTGTACGCAATCCTACAGGCAGACCCAACACCCCATGTCACGCTTAATCCCTTTATTCGTTATTCTAGTACTGGTCTATTTGGCCTATAGAAAATACCAGCGCTTAACGCCTAGCGAACGTAAAAAATGGCTATGGCAGCTGGGCGTCGCCGCCTTTCTTGGGCTAATACTCTTTGCCCTCTTTACCGGTCGACTCAACTGGCTGGGCGCTTTCGTCATGGGGCTACTGCCCTTTCTTAAAAATATCGGAGCACTGGTATTGCGGGGCATGGCTGTCTTGGGCTGGTGGAAAAAAATGCAAAATGCCAAGCCCATGGATTCAACTAGCTTAGTGTTAAATCTAAAAAATGGCATTTTTGATGGTGATATCCGCAAAGGTACACAAGCCGGACGAAAACTATCCGATTTAAATACGGAGCAATTAGACCAACTATTTCAAGAGTTTAGCGGTAAAGATGCACGTGCAGCGGCGCTGCTGCAAATCTACATCAAGAACCGTTTTGGCGACACATGGCAAGGTAGCCCGCTGAATCAACACAGCCCAGATGGCGATTTAACCGTCGCCGAGGCCCGTGCGCTATTGGGTGTAGAAGCCGATGCGGATAAGAAAACCATCATCGCGGCACATCGAAAATTAATTCAAAAATTTCACCCAGATAGGGGCGGCAACGATTATTTAGCCGCGCGCCTCAATACAGCAAAGGATTTACTGTTAAAGCAATTTAACGGTAATGAGCATTAAACCAAGTTAAAAACTCGGGTAAGTCAGCAACGCGTTTGGTCGCACCAGAAAAATCTTGATGCGCGGAGTAACTGTTGGGAACAACACAGGTCGCTACCCCTGCCGCCAAGGCGGCGCGCAGACCTGAAGCAGTATCTTCAACCGCTATACACTCACTTGGCCTAAGCCCTAAAACATGCAACGCCTGATTATAAACATCCGGTGCAGGTTTATTATTAGGCACGTCTTCTCCACTGGCGATGTACTCAAAAAAATGCCCCAAGCCTAGCCCTGCTAAATTCGCTTCTAAGGCAAAGCGCGCGGAACCGCTCACCACGGCCATACGCATACCCTGCCGACGCAGTGCCAACAACACCTCATTAACACCGGGCATCAGTGGATAAACTTGTGTCGCGTGATATTGCTGAGCTTGCGCCCGCTTAGCCGCAACCAGATCGGCCACACAGTCGGTTAATTGAAATCGCGCTTTAATAGCGATTGCCGTATTCAACTCACTCACGCCAGTAAAATGGAGTCGATAATCATCTTCGACAAAGGCGACACCGCGATCCGCAAGCACCCTCTGCCAAAATTGAAAATGTACAACCTCTGAATTAGCCAGGGTGCCATCGTGATCAAATAAAACAGCTTTTATGGGTGCCATCAAAAAAACTAACCTACAGATACTTTAAGCGTTGGGAAAAAAAATTTTACCTGCAAACCACCCAACTCAGAGGTCGACAGCTCCAATTCACCACCATAGGCCATCATGATATCCTGTACTAAGGCGAGGCCTAAGCCTTGCCCCGCTTGCTTTTCATCGGCTCGCTGGCCGCGACTCAAGATTGTCTCACGCAAGTGCCCCGGCACACCAGGGCCGTCGTCATCAAGACTGATAACATTATAAGGCTCGCCCCGATGCACGTCGCTAGCAACGCGAACAGCAATTCTTTGCGCGCCGTATTTGCACGCGTTTTCCAGAGTATTGCCCAACAACTCGAATAAATCCTTCTCATCAATACGTAAAAATAATTCAGCGTCTGGCAGATTGAAATGCACCTGAGGATGCAATTTTTTCAAGCTATTAACAATACGGCGAGCAATTACTACAGCATCAATTGCAGTTAAAAAATCACTGCGACCAATTTGAGCGCGCTGCAATTGATGACTTACAATATCCTGCATACGCTGCATTTGCTCCCAGAGCAGAGGTTTATCCAATTCAGTATCACGCAAGGCGTTTTGCACAACGGCCAAGGGCGTTTTTACACTGTGCGCTAAATCTGCCAAGGTATTTCGATAGCGTTCTCGCAGGCGCTTTTCCGATTCAAGCAACGCATTGACGTTGCGGGTTAGGCCTCTTAACTCCATGGGGAACTCGCCTTGCACTCGACTGGTTTCACCGCGCGTAAACGCCGCGACGGACTGGGTCAATCGACGCAGAGGTAGAAGCCCCCATAGCAACAAGAAAAACTGCGTCAGTAAGGTCACGATGGCAATGGTTGCCATCCAATAAATTAATTCCGCGCGAAAAGCAGCTAGGCCTGTGTCAAAACTAGCCTTATCTTGATAGACAGAAAACACTAAGGGCAAATGCGATTGATCAGCGAGCTCCCAGCGAACTCGATAGTGCAGAATAAAAAATTGTTCGCTTTCAGAGAATTCAATTAACGAACTGGAAAGTTTGTGCGTCGGCTCTATCAGCAACTGTTCTGCGCTCAACCACTGGGCAGAACTGGAGCGCCAACGCTCATCATGGCTACCGAATTTACCGTTGTCATCGCGATGTATAAAACCATAGAGGCCGGAGCCAGGTTGCGAAAACTGAGGTTCGGTAAAGACTTTTGGCATGATTATCTGACCATCGTCAATATCTACGGCGGCCAACAACAAGTAAACCTGTGAGGTCAAACGCAATTTTTCCGCAGCAACTAAACTTTGCTGAAACGCCCTATCTAAACCAATTCCCGTGGCACCAATGAGCAATGGCAACAGCGCCAAGCTTGCCAATAACAAGCGCCCCATTATCGACTGGATCAACCATTGCGCCGAGAGCTTAATCAATGCCTTTACCTGATCCGGCATCCGCGGCAATGGAAAACTGATAGCCCTGGCCGCGCACAGTCCGCAAGGGCTGAAGCTTGCCCTCGGCATCCATTTTTTTACGCAAGCGCGCCACGAGCACTTCAATAACATTGCTATCGCGATCGAAATCCTGCTCGTAAATGTGCTCTGTCAACTGGCTTTTCGAGATTACTTTGCCGTTGTGCAGCATTAAAAATTCAATTAATCGGTATTCGAAACTGGTTAAGTTTAAGACTTGTTTATCTTTGGTTAGCGATTGAGCACGCGTATCTAATACAAAGGGGCCTGCAGTCAAAACCGACGTGGCTTGCCCTGCTGCGCGCCGCGCTAACGCATTGACGCGGGCGAGTAACTCTTCGGGTTGAAACGGCTTGGTTAAATAATCATCCGCGCCCGCCTCTAAGCCTTCAACCTTTTGCTGCCAGTGATCCCGAGCAGTCAAAATAAGCACCGGGACTTTATTGCCGGCCTGACGCCACTGTTTTATGACATCCATGCCGTTAAGTTGTGGCAAACCTAAGTCGACAATAGCCACATCGTAAGGGTTTTCGCGGCCTAAATAGGCGCCCTCTTTGCCATCGCCAGCAATATCAACACTCCAGTGTCGCTGACTAAAGAGTTGACGAACTTGCGTTTGCAGCGCCGGTTCATCTTCGATAACTAGCAATCGCATTTACTGCCCCTGAATCGTCACTTCTTTGACCCGACCATCATCGAGCAAAAGCCGAACCTTGTATTTGCGTTTTTTTCCTTCACCTTGGGCCTGCACCTTAAGCACCTGACCACCAAAGCGATCACGCGCTATTTGCGCCGCCTCGCTGCTCGAACTCGCTTGGTCATCTTGCATTGGCCCTTGATGCCAAACGGCCGCCTCCGCCTGCGGTAGGTAAAGCGACGCGCTGCCAAGAGCCAAGATGAAGGTGAATATGATAAAACGCATTTTTTGCTCCCCTAAAGGCGCCGAAGCGCCCAGTTTTTAACGGTTTAGCTGATCAATCTCCATGGCGACGATCCTTGCCACCGCGACCTTTGTCATGCCTATCTCGATCGTGCCCACCGCGCTGATGCCCATCGCCCCAGTCGTCGCCGCGATCATGCCGATCTCTGCCGTGGCGGCCATCGCCGTGGCGACCATTGTCGTGGCGGCCTCTGCCATGGTGGCCATCATACCTATTATGGTGGCCGCTGTGATGCCCCTTTCGATGGTGCCTGCCATGATGGCTGTCGCGATAGCGGTAACCGTGATAATAAGGTACGGGCTTACCCCAATAGCGACCATTCCAATGGTGGCCGCACTTGTGCCCATGCCTATGTCCATGGCCGCTGATATATGGGCTGAAGTTACGGTAATGCCTATCGGTGTAAGGCGTGTGAAAAACCACCGACACACTACTTTGATCGTGATCCCTATGCCCCGCCATCACCGGTAAGGCGACACCCACTAACACACCGACACAGAGTATTTGATTAATGAATCTTTTCATGTGGCTTTCCTTCTTAGTAGATAGGGGTTACAGACACGGCAACTTTAATACGCTTACCAGGGTCTCTATCCATACGGGTGGTATAGGTGTCTCCGTGATATCGATAAGTGACGTCGTAGCCCATTAAGCGATCTTCGTACTGCTTAACACTACGGGTTTCACAGCGCTCTTCATCGCGATACTCCACGTGTTTAGTGCCACCATTTTTGCCCACATCATGACCAATACTGCCACCCAACACGGCACCGATAGCCGTGCCAGAGCGACGATCGTTTTTACCGATGGCATGACCGATGGCGCCGCCAATTACCGCACCTAGCAACATGGGCGTGGCAGACTTGCTGCGGTTATCGCGCTCGTAGGCGACGGTTTCCACCCAGCACTCTTGCTGCGGGCGGCTATAGGCAACTTGTTCGTAGATGGGTGTAGCCGATACAACCTTGGCAAAATCTTGGCGCTCGTTGTGACCTGCAAACGCAGGCTGCATCAGCAACGCCGAAACACACCCTAGAGACACTAAAAGACGGTTGTTCATGGTACTTCTCCTTAACGGTTTAGAGGTCTTTTCCGACCTTGAAACCAGAATACAGAGATGAACCTGAACCGAAGCTGAACCGAAGCCGATTAAGGCTAACCGGCGAAGAAAAGAATCATCGCTTTTTCAGAAGCAAGTGCTGATAGCGACCCAGACTGCGAAATGGCTCCTCGCGCGACAGACGCAATTCGAGCTCGAGTAGGGTTTGTGGGCTCATGAGGCGACTTTCGGGGGTTAATTGGTAATCTTGGAAAACCCGAATACCGCTGTGGCATAACAGTTGCCAGTCCGCTTCGAGCCAAGCCAACACCTGAGCGGGGTCCAGCGGCCGGTTTGGGGTGAGGCTGCCGCGGTGCGGACGAAACTCGCCGGTAAGAATGGGGGGCTCTTGACCGCGCAACAGATTCTTCATGACTAAGCCGTGACGATTGTAAAACGTCAACGATAAATAGCCACCGGGTTTCAGGAAGTCACTTAACGCCTTCAATAAACCCTCTTGATCGACGACCCATTCCAGTACCGCATGACACAACACCAGATCGTATCGCCGCTGATGCACCGGCTGCTGGGCAATACGTTGTGCACTGTCGTGAATAAACTCGACTTGGGTAGCACCCATTACCTCAGCGTGCGCTTTGGCCAAGGCTAACATTTCAGCTGAGATATCACACAAGGTTAGCCTGTGCCCCGCCACCGCCTGGGTTAAACCAAACTGCCCCTGACCGCCACCAGCATCAAAGATATCAACACCTGTCGCCTGCCCGAGCAACTCAGATAAGTGTTGCTGAAAATCTCGCTGTAACACCGCTAAGCGCAATGCACCCTTAGCGCCACCATAAACATTGCGGGCAAAACGCGGCGCCAGATCATCAAAATTTCTATCGGAATCTAATATCGGAGGGCGTTTACGACTAGGTGGCTTGTGCATGGTTATCGCTAGGAGGGAAGACAATCTGCTATGTTAAAGATCGAGACCTAGCTTGTCACCCAAGCTAGGTAGATCTTTCAGATAAGTGATTGCCTATAGCAATAAAAACACCAAAACGAACAAGAGATCCCAAACACCGCAAGGTTGCCAGCGATTAGTCTCCTTGTGCGGCCTCATCCGGTCGCCCCTTGCCACCTCTGCCTTTATGGCCCTCCGGCACCGCCACCAATTGCTCATCAAGCAAAGTACAGGTCGCGCTTAGGGTGTCACCACGCGGGGTGGTAAAACTAACTGCAGCGCCTTCAGGTTGACTTTCGCAGGCTGTAATCGCCTCCTTGGGCGGCTGCCGCTCGCCATTACCTTTACTCGGCTTTTGCGCCAAGGCCAAACCACTCAGAAACAACAGACTGGCGCATACACCAACAACTATTACGCGTTTCATACAAAGATCCTCTTGGTTAGATGGCCATAGACTAACCAAGCAATACGCACAAATAAGGTAGAAAATGTGCAAATAATAAGGATTCGCCCCAGAGTCGTTAGGCGTGCTGCTAAGAAAAAGCTAAACTCGTTAAAAACCAACCAGTGCGCACCCAAGTGTCAATCAGCAGTAAGCTTTTTATTACCCTACTTCTATCCTGCCTGCTAGCCACATCCGGCATGCTCCTCACTATGCGTTGGAGTATTTCTAGCGGGATGGACAGTTTTCAACTCGCCAAACAACAACAGCAGCTTCAACCCTTGCTAAAAGCGCTAGGTAACTTTTACGATCGCACTGACGGCTGGAACTTTTCGCCGAAGCTTGAGCGAGAACTGGTGCGATTACTGCTGAGCAACCTGCCAGAAAAAAATGAATCGCCGGGCCCAAGACCGCCGCACCCGGGGCCTAATTTTCGAGCTGACGCACCATCGCGCTTTCCGCTACGCGACCTAGAATTACTTAACAGCGACAAAAAAACACTATTCCCGCCTCGATCAAGACCAACAGCGAATCAAAAAAAATGGGTCGACTTCCCTATTTACTCACAACAAAACCCACAGCATTTGGCGGGTTGGATAAGATTGAGAAAACAACCGCCCATTAACGAAGCCTATGAACAGGTTTTCTTTGAATACTTACAAAAAACGCTCTGGTTAAGCGCCTTAGCGGTATTTGTATTAGCGGGCATATTAGCGGCGCTGCTATCAAGGCACTTTTTAACGCCGCTGCAACAACTGGCGGAACGCATTACCTTGCTAGCCAGAGGCGACTATGTCACCGCCGTTAATCAGGGCGCACGTGCAGATGAATTGGGCCAACTCGGCCGGGACATTGACGACCTACGGGAATCTTTAGCCAGCACTGATACGGCACGAAAACGCTGGCTAGCTGACACCTCACACGAACTTAGAACACCACTCGCCATCGCGCGAGCGCAACTTGAAGCCATGCAGGATGGCATCAGGCCGCTAAATAAAGAAAATGTTAACGCCGTGCACGAAGAAATCCTACAGCTACAGCGTTTGATAGAAGATTTAAGTGAACTAGCCAATAGTGACATTGGTAACCTACGCTACCAAAAAACAGCCGTAAACCTTTCGCAACTATGTCAACACGCCGTCGATAAAAATGCCCACCTAGCCGAAAATGCGGGATTGACACTGACATCAAAGATCACACCCAACTGCTGGATGTGGGGTGATGCGGCAAGGCTAGAACAGCTATTATCAAATTTGTTTAACAACAGCCTAAAATACACCGATAAAAGCGGCATCATCCAGCTAACACTGCGCTCAGAGAGCGAGCACTTAAGTTTAAGCATAGAGGACACTGTACCAGGCGTAAGCAACGAGGAGCTACCGCTGCTATTCAACCATTTATATCGCGTCGAAAATTCCAGAAACCGAAAAACCGGCGGCAGTGGCCTAGGCTTAACGATTGCCAAGCGCATTGCTCAGGCACATGAAGGCGAATTAAAAGCAGAAAACTCACCGCTAGGTGGACTAAAAATAGAGCTAATCGTTAAAAAATGGCCCCACAAGGTTGACTAGATGACATTACAACGTTGCATTCTCATCGTAGAAGATGAAGAAAAACTTGCTCAAGTTCAAGCTGACTATTTGAGCCACGAGGGTTTTACAACCCACCAGATTCACGATGGAAACTTAGTCATTGACTGGGTAAAAAACAACCAACCCGATGCCATCACTTTAGACATTATGCTGCCTAATATCGATGGCTTGACGCTGCTCAGGGAAATCCGAAAATTTAGCAGTATCCCTATTATCATGGTGACGGCAAAGGTTGAGGAAGTGGATCGCCTCATAGGCCTTGAACTACAAGCCGACGACTACCTCTGCAAACCGTTCAGCCCGCGAGAAATGGTTGCCCGCGTCAAAACAATTTTGCGCCGCACAGCGCTACAAGCAAAAGACAAGAATATTGCAGCAGCCCATGCACCGACTTTAGAGCTTAAGATACGAGAACATAAAGTTGGCTGGAAAAATCAAGTACAAACGTTAACCACAGTGGAGTGCCAGCTACTCGAGCGGCTAATGAACCACCCGGGGCAAATTTTTTCTCGCAACCAGTTAATGGAGAGCATTTACAACGACCATCGAATCGTCAGTGAAAGAACCATCGATAGCCATATAAAAAAATTGCGCAAAAAACTAGCATTAATAAACCCAGGCATAGAATTCATTCACTCTATCTATGGCGCGGGTTATAAATATGAACCCGAGTAAACGCTACTCTTGGCGCCCATCGAATCTTTTTGCGTTCAACACCTGTTTAGCTTGAATCACCGCATCCAAATCCAACCCCAAAGCCTCGCACAAGGCAAATAAATAGAGCGCAACATCAGCTACCTCACTACCGACTTTCGCCAGTTTTTCATCTGATAAGACTGTAGATTGCTGATCTGTCAGCCATTGAAATTCGGCGCATAACTCGGCAGACTCCTGTAATACGGCTTGCGCTAAGTTTCTTGGAGTGTGGAAATTGCACCATCCATTCATCTCCGCAATTTTCTTAAAGGCGTTATGATAGGAATGATAATTTAACATGAGTACAACTCCTGTGAGTACAGAAACAGCGTGGGTTGTTTACATCATTCTAGCCAGCGACAACAGCCTCTATACGGGAATATGTACTGACATAGACCGGCGTTTTTCTGAACACGCAAGCGGTCAAGGGGCGAAATACTTTAGGGGCCGAAGACCGCTGCGCGTCTGCTATCAGGAATCTTACCCAGATCGCTCCTCCGCTTCAAAACGAGAATGGCAAATAAAACAACTCAGCCGGCAACAAAAGCAACGACTTATTGATCTTCACGCACCCTAATGTTACTCGAGTCTTCGGTGATCTGAACCAGCGTTTTAAGGGCTTTGGAATGAAATTCCCGATGGTAAAGCACCGCCACCACTAACAAAACCGACAAGGCAAACAGGACCGGGCTAACCAACCACGCCAAAAAAGACATGGCGAAGTAATAGCCGCGCAAGCCGGCATTGTAACTGTGCCCCGCCTGATCGATAACCCGCGCCGTATTGATTGCAAAACTATCCCGAGTTGACTGTTCGACATTTTCTTCCACAAGCGGAAAAGCGCCGACTAACACAGCACAAAAGCCGTATTTACGCATAGCCCATGTAAAACTAAAGAAGGCATAGGCGAAAATAACAAACAAGAGCATCAACTTTATTTCCGCATCGTGCGCCGATGCTGGTGAGCTAAACGGTAGTGCATTGAGTAAATTGCTAGCTTGGCCGGCACTGCCTAAGGCGGTCACAATACCCGCCATAACCAACACGGTAATATTGGCAAAAAAGCTGGCATTGCGCTCAAGACTGGCCAACAAGGAGGAATCCGTGACGCGATTGTCACGTCGCATCACCCGCTTCATCCACAAGATTCTAAAAGCGTGTAATTGCGATGCTAAGCAATGGGTTCTTTTCGCGCGGTAGTGGGCAAATTGAGCATAACTTACCCAGACAAAAAACAACCAAAAGGTACAGGCGATAAGCGCACCGTAAGTTTCGAACCACGCTGGAAACATCGCAAATCAATCCTTTAGCACTATTTAAGCTTAACACTAGCGTGAGCAAGCTATTTCTGTCTAGTTTTCTGCGGGTTTGGTACATTTTTTAACCAGCCGGTGCCTCGCACAGAAGTCAAAGCGGGGTTACAATGTGACAAATCCCAACAGGCGCTGTAGTAAACCCATGAATGCCCACTCCACTTTTGAGTTCATCCGTCGTCAACCCGTCAACTCCTTAAATATCGTACTTGAAGAGTATCGGCACAGGAACACGGGTGCACAGCACATCCATATCGCCTCAGACAACAATGAGAATGTGTTTCTAGTGGCGCTGCGCACGGTACCTAAAGACTCAAGAGGGGTTGCACATATTTTAGAGCACACGGCACTGTGCGGCTCAGAAAAGTACCCCGTCCGCGATCCGTTTTTCATGATGATTCGGCGCAGTTTGAATACCTTCATGAATGCTTTTACCAGCTCAGATTGGACGGCATACCCTTTCGCCAGCCAAAACAGCAAAGATTTCAACAACCTGTTAGATGTGTATCTAGACGCAGTTTTTTTTGCCCGCTTAGATCCGCTTGATTTCGCGCAAGAAGGTCATAGAGTTGAGTTTGAAAAAGCCGACGACATCGAATCGCCCTTGGTTTATAAGGGAGTGGTATTTAATGAGATGAAAGGCGCAATGAGCTCCGTGCCGTCGCAACTTTGGCATACACTCTGCCATCACCTCTTCCCCACTACCACCTATCATTACAACAGTGGCGGCGATCCGAAAGACATTCCCGATCTAACTTATGAGCAATTGACGCAATTCTATAAAAGTCACTATCACCCAAGCAATGCGATTTTCATGACCTATGGCGATCTGCCCGCGGCTGAACTGCAAAAACAATTTGAAGAAAAAGCGCTCAATAGGTTCGAAAGGCTTAACCAAGTCATTGCGGTTGAAGATGAGCAACGTTTCAACCAACCTATTACCGCTGCGCACACATACCCATTGCCTGCGGAAGAGGATTTAAAGGATAAGACCCACATTGTCATGGCCTGGTTGTTAGGCAAGAGCACCGACCTCGATGACACCTTGGAA
Source organism: Simiduia litorea (assembly GCF_042853465.1). GTDB lineage: Bacteria > Pseudomonadota > Gammaproteobacteria > Pseudomonadales > Cellvibrionaceae > Simiduia > Simiduia litorea. The sequence goes on from NZ_AP031497.1 coordinate 2,379,511, forward strand.
GCACAATTACTCTCCAGTTTGCTATTTGACAATAGTGCAAGCCCCCTACAGCATTTGCTGGAAACCACCAAACTCGGCAAGTCGCCCTCACCATTGTGCGGCTTAGATGACTCACAAAAAGAACTGGCATTTCTTTGCGGCATCGCCGGCAGTGAAGCCAAACACGCCGAGGCGTTTGAAGCTCAAGTACTCGCTGTATTTGAATCAATTGCACGCGATGGGCTGCCGCAAGAGCAGGTGGAAGCCAGCCTGCACCAGCTGGAATTACAGCAGCGCGAAATTGGCGGCGATGGCTACCCCTATGGTCTGCAATTGATATTAACGGCGCTCACGTCAGCAACACATCGCGGCGACCCGATGACACTGTTAAACTTGGAACCTGCATTAGCTGAGCTTAGAGAGAAAATTAAGCAACCAAGCTATGTGCAAACTCTGGTAAAAAAATGGCTACTTAATAACAGCCATAGAGTTCGTTTGGTGATGACACCAGATCACAGTCAAGCTGAAGCTGAAGCACTTGCGGAACGCCAAAAACTCGCAACGCTAAAAGCCAGCTTAAGTGCAACCGAAAAACAACAAATCATCGATCAAACCCACGCACTCTTGGCGCGACAAGATCAAGAAGATGATCCCAGCCTACTGCCAAAGGTAGGTTTAGAGGACGTGCCCGCACAAATGCATTATGTGGCGCCAAGTGTGGTAGACAAAAATCAGACACCGCTAACGCAATACGCCGCCGGTACCAACGGTATTGTTTACCAACAACTTATTATGCAAATGCCAGCACTATCTTCGGCTGAATTTGAGTTGCTGCCCATTTATACATTTTGCACGACGGAGCTCGGCGTCGGCACAGAGGATTATCTCACCACACAACAACGCCAATCTCGAGTACTGGGTACATTAAGCATGTTCAGTAGCTTGCGTGGCGGTACCGACAGCGTCGACGGTATCTCAGCAAATATCACGCTGTCTGCCAAAGCCTTGGCCTCCAATCAAGCTGAAACCACAGCACTGATGCACGACACCCTCAACCGCGTGCGGTTTGATGAAAAAGATCGCGTACGCGAATTAGTGTCGCAAATGCGGGCCAGACGCGAACAGTCTGTAACGGGCCAAGGCCACTCCTTAGCGATGACGGCCGCCAGCAGTGGCCATTGCACTGCAGCGCACCTAACCAACAAACTGTCTGGCTTGGTGCGTATTCCCTTCATCAAAAAACTCGATGAATCACTAAGCGACGATCAGGCGATTAGCCAACTTCTAACCCAGCTTGCATCCATACACGAAAAAGTAAAATCCGCGCCGCGGCAATTTTTGCTGGTTGCCGATCAACAACATTTACCACCTATGGTTAATGCACTTAATCCATGGCGACAGGAAACGTTTTCAACGTCATTTGAAAATTTTAATTGGGCTCATGTTAACGAAAAGATTTCCCAAGCATGGATTGCTAACAGCCAAGTTAACTTCTGCGCCAAAGCCTATAAGACCGTACCCATGGAGCACGCAGATGCACCGGCCTTATCCGTTTTAGCCGGTTATTTGCGCAATAATTATTTGCACAAGGCGATCCGAGAGCAAGGCGGCGCTTATGGCGGCGGTGCCAGTCATGATAGTAACATTGCCTCCTTCCGCTTTTATTCTTACCGAGATCCGCGCCTATCTGAAACCTTAAACGATTTCGATAATTCACTCACTTGGCTCGCCAAGCAAAAGGAAGATCCGCGTTTAATAGAAGAATCTATTTTGGGTGTTATCAGCTCCATCGATAAACCAGGCTCGCCAGCCGGCGAAGCAAGACAAACCTTTCACGCAGAATTATTTGGTCGTACTCGCGCTATACGGGAAACTTTTCGCAAACGTATTTTAAGCGTGACCTTTAGCGATATCCAAAGAGTAGCAGACACCTACCTCCGGCCTGAGCTAGCCAGTACTGCCGTTGTATCCCATAAGGCTCGAGAAGATGAACTTAAGCAATTAGGCTTAACGATTCACACTTTATAAACACCTAATCTGACACCCAGAGAGAGAAGCCTAGCCCATGTTCGAGAAAATTATTCAACCGCGTTTTTCTGAAACAGATGCGCTAGGCCACATCAGCAATACGACCCTGCCGGTTTGGTTCGAGGAGGCACGGCAACCCGTTTTCAAAATTTTTACGCCAACACTAGACATTCAAACCTGGCCACTCATTTTGGCTAGGTTTGAAATTGACTTCACCGCGCAAATTTATTACGGACAAGAAATTTTAGTAAAAACCGGCATTTCGAAAATTGGCACAAGCTCGCTGCATGTTTATCAGGAGGCGTGGCAGAAGCAACAACGAGTAGCAAAAGGCACCACCACACTGGTGCACTTTGACTACCAAGCACAAAAGGCAAGTCCGATAACCTCAAGTCAGCGCGACGCCCTCGCCGCGCACGACTTCCAACCCACGTAAATTTAAGGCTCGTTCACACGTCCGGGAACAAATTGACTGTATAGACCGTTAGTGTCATATACCGCCACTTGAAACTCGTAGCTACCATAAAGATCACCTATGTACTTGGCAGTTTCATAGCCGTCTTCAATGAGCACATAGGTAAACTCTGTCTCGCTCGCCAAACGATAGCGAACTTCGTACCCACCCAATTCCGATACGTCTAATGCATCGCCATTTTCTCGCGATGTAGGCTGATCCCAATTGACCGTCACCGGGCCAGATACCGTTACTGGGCCTGTTGGCGTCGGGGTCGGCGTCGGCGTCGGTGTTGGCGTCGGCGTCGGTGTTGGCGTCGGGGTTGGCGTCGGCGTCGGCGTCGGGGTTGGCGTCGGGGTTGGCGCTGGCGTCGGGGTTGGCGCTGGCGTCGGGGTTGGCGCTGGCGTCGGGGTTGGCGCTGGCGTCGGGGTTGGCGCTGGCGTCGGTGCAGGCCCTGGCGGCACCGGGGTCGGTGTTGGTGTTGGCGTCGGGGCGGGTGCAGGAGCCGGGACAGGTGTTGGCGTGGGGTTTGGTGTATTCGTTGGTGAGGGCACGGGCTGCTGAATTGCAGACTTTCCTGACTCACCAGAACCACCGCCTCCACACGCGGTATTCATCAGTGGCGAGGCGAGTACCATTACCATGGCCGTCTTCCTGATGACCAGCTGCCAATTCAAATTACGCCGTAACTGCCAGCGATTGACGTAGCCTAACTCGACTAATATCGAACCTAGCGCATGGCGCTTATAATCGATGATGCCAGCAGCAACATCTTCAGCCCGACGCGCCTTCTGCAAGCGCATGGCTTCCTTGAGTTGATGACTATTTATATAACCTTTTTCGAGTAAAAGGTCGCCCAAACGGACATTTTGCTGGCTGTTAATCATTTTACATCTACCTCTGCTAACCACTTCAAACAGTCTAGCCCGTTAAACCGCACGACTGGCAACCAGTTAATTATGTCAAACATCAACAACTAGTCCGCTCAGATATAAGCAGACAAACCTCTTCACAAATTACATAAATAAGGTAAAAGTTCAGCGCAGGGATGGCTTCAGGTAGACTAACGCCCTAGCCCCTAATTCGAGTCACCATGCTTAGCTATCGACATGCGTTTCACGCTGGCAACTTTGCCGATTTACTCAAACACACCACCTTGCTCGCCATCCTCAAACACCTGTGTGAAAAGCCCGGAGCCGTGCATTACATCGAGACCCATGCCGGTGCTGGAAAATACCGCCTAGATAGCCAGATGGCGCTGAAAACCGGCGAGTTTAGTCAAGGCATAGGTAAACTTTGGCATACGCCTCAACTGCCCGCATTACTGGCTGAGTACCTCAACACTGTTCAAGCTGTTAACCATGGCGAACTGCTGTTTTATCCGGGCTCACCGTTGTTTGCTGCACTGACACTGCGCCAGCAAGATCGTTTACACCTGTGCGAATTACACAACACTGACTTTCCCTTGCTGCAACAAAGTGTGCAAAATGATCGACGCGCAAGCTGTTACCACGAAGATGGCTATAAAAAGAGCCTCGCTCTCGTGCCACCCGTGTCCAAGCGCGGCTTAGTGATGATCGACCCCTCTTACGAAGTGAAAACCGAGTATCAACAGGTCGTAACCCAGCTAAAGCTGCTGCATAAGCGCTTTGCCACAGGTGTTTACGCACTGTGGTATCCCGTTATCGACGCCGCCAAAGTGAAGGAACTGGTCCGCGCGCTGAAAAACACCGGCATCAAACGCATCCAACGCTTTGAGTTCGGCTTGAATCAGAACCACGATGCAGCGGGCATGAACGCCAGCGGCATGATTGTGATCAACTCCCCATGGCGCCTTAAACAGGAACTCGAAGACAACTTTACGTGGCTACTCAACTCGGTGTATTCCGATACCGAGGCCTATTGGCTGGCTGAGGAGTTAGTAGGCGAATGATCAAGTTTCACTACGCCCCACCACGGGGTCTGCCTGAACTTTTGTTTCGGGACGAACATTTTATCGTGGTCAATAAACCCTCCGGCCTACTGTCGAACCCAGGTATCGCGCCAGAAACAAAAGATTGCCTGCTGTCGAGGTGCCAAGAAACCTACGGCGAGCTGTACTTGGTACACCGGCTCGACTGCGACACCTCCGGTATTTTGGTGCTGGCCAGAACCAAAGCGGCCGAACGCCATCTTAAAATTCAATGGCAAAACCGCGAAGTGACTAAGCGCTATGTCGCCATAGTGACCGGACAAGTCGCACCCGAACAGGGTCTAATCGATAAACCGTTAGCACCCAACACAGACCAGCCACCCTTTCAAAAGGTGTGTTACTACAAGGGTAAACCTGCCCAAACCAACTATCGGCTGCTGGCGCTTCAAGGGCCTAATAGCAAACTCGAACTTTTCCCCCTAACCGGCAGAACACACCAACTGAGAGTGCATTTATTCGACTTAGGCCACCCTATTGTCGGCGACCCGTTTTACGGTAGTGAGAATACAGCGACAAATACTAACAACCGGTTGCTACTGCATGCCGACCAATTAACCTTCTGCCACCCAACGAGCAACGAGAAGCTTGTGTTTACCTGTCCCGAAAAATTTTAGCGGCACCATTAAAATACTGTTTATTTGTACAGCAAAATAGCGTAAGGTGTGGTCCACCACCCACCATGGAGAAAACACCAACATGGCTATCGAAATTGTTTATCGTGTAATCAAGCGCAATGGCGAACAGGCAGGAGAGTATATGGACAAGAAATTGGCGGACGCCCACGACCAGAGGCTCGATTGCGTTTACACCATTGTCGACCTGATCAGCGCCGAAGAAACCGGTTTAACCGAAGCGGCCATTGAAGCTATCGCCGAGCGCTTGATTGAAAATCGCCAAGACCTAATGACAGCATTGAAAAAGGTAAAGGATTTACCGGTAGAAGAAGTTGAAAACAACGTGACCCAATTAGCGGACGCTAGTTAATTCACCTTAGCCGGAATGAAAAAAGGCCCGCACCGCGGGCCAATAATATCGAGAGAGTAACAACAGAACGCTAAATTGGGCTACAAAAAGCTAGCCCCACCACATCAAAAATTGTAATTTGCCACTACCGCCAAGGTCCTTGGCGCGCCGTAGAAACCCGTTACAAACGCACCGCCAAAATTGTATCCGGCAATACGGTATTCTTCATCCGTCAAATTTTTACCGATCAACCCCACTGTCCACGCATCATCAGCACTGTAGTAAGTCGCACTGATATCAACGAGGGTGTAGGCCTCCTGATCAATCACACTGGGGCGTTCAAAAATTTGCGTATCGGAACGGTAGGCAACGGTAGGATTAATCACGAACCGCGCACCACTAGACATAGGCAGAGAGTAGTTCAATTGGAACATCGCCGTGGTGTCTGGCGTATTTTGCATATCCACATCATCTGAGACATCTACGCCGCCACTAATGAACTCAACAAACTCCGTATCAATAACACCCAAGGTTAAATTGGCTCGAAGATTCTCAGTTATCGCTAGAGAACCCTCTAGTTCAAAACCTTGAATCTTTGCTTCACCCGCATTCAACACCGCACTTGAAAAACCACCACCAGGATTGAGTGTTTGCACGGTCACCTGCATATCGGTGTAGTCCGCATAGAAAGCAGCGGCGTTTAAGCGCAAGCGATTATTGAACAGCTCGGACTTAATCCCTGCCTCGAAAGACGCTACGGTTTCAGGGTCAAACCCTTCTACAGTTGAGGGTAGAGTACTGGCATCGCCGCGCATATCAAAGCCACCACTTTTAAAGCCGGTACTATAGGTTAAATAAACCATCGCATTTTCATTAATCGTGTAATCAATACCAATATGTGGAGTAAACTCACTCCAAGTATCATCATTTTCATAATCCGTAAGAGTGCTTAAAAATACAGCGGGCGACTGATCAGGGTTGTACTTTCCTGCGAACAACGGGCTGTACTTACCAAGGAAATTAGCCTTGTAAACATCGGCTTCCTTTTTATCCTGAGTATAGCGGCCACCTAAACTTAGAGTCCAATCGGAGGCAAATTGCCAATCGTAATGAGCGTACGCAGAAAGACTAGTGGTATCGACGGAGCCCGCCACTTGTTGTGTCAAGCCGGCGCCCGCGAACAAATAGCCCAATACTGCATCGAATGCGCCTTCGGCACTTCCAGCGTAATAATACAAGCCGCTCACTAAGTTGGCGTTATCGCCTTCCCAAATGAGCTGAAACTCTTGTGTCGTCTGATCGTCTTTATAAAAAGCTGGCACATCGAAATCGGGTCGATTGACGCTGTCGAAATCGATCGCAGTTTCCGTCTCGCCCTCGCGATAAGCAGTTGTGGATTTAAGAATAACACTTTCAGACATCTGCCATTCGGCGGTGAGTGAGGCGCCGCTAGATTCAACGCGGTTTTCATGCAGCATATTAGATTCGGTGTCATAAACACTATCAAGTGGTGCTACACCCATCAGATCAGGGTTCATACGATAACCGTGCTTAGGTGACGATTTATCCACGGTTTGATCGGCGGCTAGGCGAATCCACAGTTTTTCAGTGGGCTCGATTTCAAGTGCAACGCGACCACTCAGTACATCTTTATCATACTGATCTTTTCCAGTAAGAACATTTTCACCGTAGCCATCGCGCTGAAAACTTGCGATAGCACCACCAAAGTAAACACCGTCGGCTATTTCTGCCGAACCGGCAACTTTTACGTCTTGCTGATTATAACTGCCGAGCGCGCCACTCATGGTCAAACGGTTTTCACCGGCCATTTTTTTGGTCACATATTTAACCGCACCTCCGATGGTGTTTTTACCATAAAGAGTACCCTGTGGGCCGCGCAACACTTCCACACGCTCTACGTCGAGAATATCCATTACCGCACCTTGCGGGCGGCCGATATATACATCATCAACATAAATACCAACACCCGGCTCAAAGCCCCACAGCGGATCTTGCTGGCCAATTCCGCGAATAAAGGCAGTCAACGTTGAATTAGTACCGCGGCTTTGTTGCAAGGTGGTATTAGGCGATAACTTCTGAATATCCGTCAAATCACTTATGCCGTTTTGCATTAGTTGATCTTCGCTGATCGCGGTCACGGCAACAGGTACTTCCTGCATAGATTGCGCGCGCTTTTGCGCGGTAACAACGATTTCCTCTAGCGCAAACTCTTCGGCAGAAAGACTGGTACTTAAAAAACCACCAGCAACTGCGATGGTTAACGCAAGTGGGCGGACATGGAATTTATGGCTAGACATGTGATTTACCTGTTTATCTATTTTTATGGACTCACGCAATGCTCTCAAACAAAGGGCTACCCAATGTTTAAGCAACAGTCTACCCAGCAAATGCGCATTTGACTGCACGACCAAGGTATGACGCCGCACCATACCTTGGTCTAATGTCACTTGCCGGCGTAACCCCGATAATGGCCGGATCGTCAAAATAATGTTAATAAAACACAAGTAAAGGTGGAATTGCCTATGTTCAGCTTATTGGGTTTGTTGTTTGCCCTGAGCTTACTCATTTACCTCACTATTCGGGGGATGAACTTACTCATAGCCGCGCCACTTACCGCTATCATTGTCGCCCTTTGCGCGGGCTTGCCCTTATTACCTAGCGAAGGTAAATCTGACTTTATCAACGCCTATATGAGCGGTTTTACCGACTTTATCAGTTCTTGGTTTTTTATGTTTTTGCTCGGTAGCTTGTTCGGTAAGCTCATGGAAGCGAGCGGTGCTGCCGATCGAATCGCCTCGGATATCGTCGGCCGGCTCGGCATGAAACACGCCACCGCTGCTGTCGTGCTGGCCTGTGCCCTACTCACCTATGGCGGCGTCAGTGTTTTTGTCGTAGCGTTTTCAGCCTACCCCATGGCGGTGAGCCTGTTTCGACAAGCGGATTTACCGCGCCGCTTTATACCGGCCGTTATGGCATTCGGCTCGGTCACCTTTACCATGACGTCCGCCGGCAGCCCAGAAATTCAAAATTGGATTCCCATTAAATACCTGGGTACCTCGCCCTACGCTGGCTGGCAGGTCAGCTTAATTGTCGCAGTCTTTATGGCCAGCATGGGATTTGTTTGGCTCAACGCCATGATGCGACGGGCAAAAGCCAATGGCGAAGTCTTTCATCGTCGGACCGACGACCCAAGTCTAGAAGAAAAAGTTCTACCTTCTCGCTGGGCGTCCTTTAGCCCGATATTGGCAGTACTTGGGGTTACCTTTTTCTGCCATCAATACTTCGCACAATATGCGCTGATTTTAGCCCTACTCGCCGGCTGCTTGGTCACCTGGGCCTTTGCGCTAAGAAAAATAGATGGTTTAGAGGCGATCGTCAGCGCGGGCACAACCGGTGCTTTACTCGCTATTGCCAATACCGCCGCTGTGGTGGGTTTCGGCTCTGTGGCCAAAGCCTCACCGGCGTTCGATATCGCCGTTGCGAGCATCACCTCACTTCCCGGTAACGAACTTATTGGTGCAGCTATTGCCGTCACCGTCATTGCCGCCATGACTGGATCGGCCTCAGGCGGGCAATCTATTGCACTGCCCGAGCTTGCGCCGCATTATCTAGACGCTGGTGTCGATCCGGAGGCTTTACACAGGGTGGTCGCTATTTCATCAGGCGCGTTAGATTCACTGCCGCACAACGGCTATGTGGTTACCACCATTCGGGCTATCTGCGGTGAAACCCATAAAGCGGCTTATGCGCCAATGGCCGCCCTCACCGTGGTCGTACCGCTGTTAGGCACTGTACTGGCTCTGTTTCTCTTTATCGTTTTTTAAGGTCTCACCATGCAACCGATGATTTACATCAGACTCACCAGCCTGCTTGTCATGCTGTCGGCCTGCACCGACAACCCTAAAAAAATACTGGACCTACCAGTAGAAGCAAAAAAACCGAGCTTTGCCATCGACCCAATTCATGAAACCAAAGTCGACGGTATTTCCGATGACTTGGTCAGCGCAGGCCTACATGTAAACCAACTGCGCACCAAACTCGCACCGACTGAGGACAGTCATAACCCAACACCATCAGAACTGAGACGCGGCGCCTATCACCAAAATTATCAATCACTGCTAGCTCTGGCGGAGCAAGATGGTTATGGCCAGCTGTACGCACAGGCGATGACCGCTAACCGGTTTGTTGCTGGTAGCGAATACTTGCTGCCCGTGCGCTACAACGATCACAGCATCGCTGCGCTGTTGATGGTGCAAGTCCCGCAACACTTTGACGCAAACAAACCCTGTCTCATCGTAACGGCCTCCTCGGGTTCGCGGGGCATATATGGCGCCGTCGGCGTTGTCGGTGCATGGGCGCTGCACCAAGGCTGCGCGGTGGCAACCACAGACAAAGGCACCGGCACCGGCTTTCATTGGCTGACAGAAAACCTCGCACAAACCACAACAGGTTTGGTAAAAACCGGCACTGCAAGTGAAAGTCATTTTCTTGCAAACGCCTCAGCCACACTGAGCGAATATACGGAAAAGAACCCCTACCGCATCGCTACCAAGCACGCCCACGGCGGAAAAAAAATTGAACGCGAGTGGGGCCCATTTGTAATACAGGCCGCACAGCTAGGCTTCTATGTTCTCAATCAATACCACCAAGACCCGCGACAACCCAACTACTTCACTCGCGAAAATACATTGACCCTCGGTGCCGCCATATCCAATGGTGGTGCTGCCATTGTGCATGCGGCGGAATTGGATTCAGACAATTGGCTGGACGCGATTGTTGTGTCCGAACCCAATGTATTTTTACCTAACAATTTTTCCTATCAGTTCAATGGCCGAACAATATCGACACGCTCATTGCCACAACGTGCTATCGAGTATGCCATCTACGGTGCCTGTTCAAGCCTTGCAAAACAAATTGACTCGCCACTGAGCGAGATGCAACTACCCTACTTTGGCAAGCACTTTGCCAATCGCTGCATGCAACTCAAAACCTTAGACTTAATTCAAGGAGACAATCAACAAACTCTGGCGCAAGCGGCACTGGCTAAGATGCGAGCGGCGGGCCTAGAGCGGAATGCCGAGCCTTTACTCATGACCTCCAGCGCCATTGGTTTATGGGAAAGCATTGCGGTAAATTACGCCAATAGCTACCTGGGCCTGTCAGTAGAAGATAACCTTTGCCAACTCAGCTACGCCTATGTCGATCAAACAGGCCAGCCCATCGCAACACCTAGCGCCGTTATTAAGCATTTATTTTCCAGCAGTAGCGGCATTGTGCCCACCAGCGGTTTGCAAATTATCAACAACCAATCCCTTGACGGCGCGCGCAGTTTATTTTTTTCCAAAAATCCGGCTGGACAATTTGATGCCGGTTTAACAAATTTACTTTGCCTCCGTCAGGCAATCAACTCCAACGCGTTTGAAGAACACGTAAACCAACTCGCCTTCTCTGGTAACTTACACCGTAAACCAACCCTGCTGGTACAAGGGGGTTCCGACAATTTAATTCAACCGAGCCAACACGGCCGTGCTTATGCCACGTTGAATTATCGCGTCGAAGGCGATAACAGCCAATTGCGTTACATTGAAGTCGACAAAAGTCAGCACTTTGACGCTTTCCTCAACTATCCGCCCCTACGCACTTATTACACGCCTTTGCACGGCTATTTTGAGCAGGCGCTCGATATCATGCTCAACCACCTACGAGACGCCAGCCCGCTTCCTCCAAGCCAATACATAGTGGTTGAGCGCTTGAGAGATATGAACCAGGCCCTTGCTAAGCAGCCTGACATTGCATTAAATAGCGATAACCTTAGCGGTCTCAGGTCACACCAAGCCATAACCATCAATAAAGTAGGTGTGACAATCCCCGAATAGATTCGGCTCATCAAAAAATCGACAAGCGATGCTCAGTTATTTAGAACTGCTTCTGATTTCCTTGGCCTATTTGATGATCCTCTTCGCCATTGCCTGGTGGGGAGATCGTCTGGCCGAGCGCACGGTGCAAAAATTCAAGCCCTATATTATCGCGTTAGCCACCACCATTTATTGCAGTGCCTGGAGCTTTTATGGCACCACGGCGCAAGCTGCCTATAACGGCTGGTATTTCCCGCCCACCTTTCTTGGCTCAATTATCCTGCTTATCTTTTTCGCTAAACCGTTAAAGAAGCTGATTGACACCGCAAAACAAGGCAATGCTACTTCTATCGCCGATTATTTGGCCATGAACTTTAATCGCTCTCGACCACTTGCCGTCATCGTGGCCGTTATCTGCTTGATACTGTTGATTCCCTATATTGCGCTACAACTCAAAGCCATAACCGAAAGCTTTCATGTCCTCACCGACAACCTCGTGCATTCACATTATTTACTTGATCAACCACTGATTCAGGACACCGCATTCTATATTGCGCTCATTCTCGGCCTCTTTGCTATCGCCTTTGGCACCCGGCACTTAGACGCACGCGAGCACCATAATGGTCTTATGTTAGCGATCGCCTTCGAGGCCATTATTAAGATCACCGCATTTGTTGCGATAGCCTGGTTTGTGACCTACACACTCTTCGATGGTTTTAGCGACATTGCACTGCAAACAGTTCGCAATGACACCATCACGCAATTACTCCAACGTCACGACGCCGACCAGGGCTTTCTTGCGGCCACGGTGCTTGGTTTCATCGCCATATTATGTTTACCGCGCCAATTTCATGTGCTCGTGGTCGAAAGCGAATCCTCTAAAGATCTCGATACCGTGCGCTGGGTACTACCTGTCTACCTAATTCTTTTCGGCATCTGTATTTTACCGATTGCCTATGGCGGCCTACTCAGCTTTCATCAACTCGATATCAGCGCAGAGCACTTCGTTTTGCGATTGCCTCTAGCCAATGGCCGCACAGATCTCGCGCTCCTTGCCTACTTAGGCGGGCTATCGGCTGGCTCGAGCATGGTCATCGTCGCCTGCGTTGCGATGGCGACCATGATCAGTAACGAACTGGTTGTACCGCGCTTGCTCAACAGCCGCTGGCTAAAACAGCATCCTCAATTAGACCTGAGCACCCAGCTGCGCGCCGTGCGCCGGATCATTATTTTAATGATCATGGGCTTCGCCTATGGCTACTACCATTTATTTGCCAATAACAATGCACTCGGCGCTATCGGCCTATTATCCTTCGCGCTGGTCGCACAATTTGCACCGGCATTGTGGCTGACGCTGCATCAATCACACAGGGATGTTACTGCTGTCATTAGCGGCATAGGCGTCGGGTTTTTATTTTGGTGTTATACGCTGCTGCTACCGATGCTCGCGCGAGCGGGATGGATTAGCCTAACCTTTGTCGAACAAGGCTTTGCCGACATTGAATGGTTAAGGCCTACCGCCTTATTCGGTTTGGACGGCCTATCCAGTATTAGCCACGGTGTATTGTGGAGTTTAATTGCCAATATCATTACGGTATTTGCCGTTATTCGAATACGCCACCAAGATCCTGCGCCGCCCACTATCGATAGCAAAAGCTTACCTGTACACCAACTGCAAGCCTTGGCCAGTCGATTTCTAGGTGTTGAGCAAGCTCGATTGGCGCTCAGGCAATACAGCGAGCATCAGTTTCCACAATCCCAAGCTGAACCCGCCTATATCGATTTTGTTGAAACACTGTTAGCCGGTGTTATTGGTTCGGTATCGGCACGTCATGTTATTGAGCATGCCTCAAGCTCAGAGCCGGCGCCCTTGTTAGACGAAACCTCTGAAATCTACCACTTCTCCCGAGAGCTACTGCAGGCCAGCATCGACAACATCAGCCAAGGCATCAGTGTGGTTGATAAAAATTTGCGTCTAGTAGCCTGGAACCGACCCTACCTTGAAATTTTTGACTACCCCACCAATCTAGTGCACGTGGGCCGGCATGTGGCCGACTTATTGCGCCACAACGCGATTAATTTAGAATCTACCGATGAATCAGATGTTGAGGCCTTTGTTGAAAAACGCCTGCAATATATGGCAGATGGTAGCCCATATATAGTTAAAAGAAACCACAACAAACGGGTACTCGAATTGCGTGGTAGCCCAATGCCCGGCGGCGGGTTTGTCACCACCTTTACCGATATCACCGACTATCAAAAAAGCCTTGAAGACCTACAGGAACATAGAAACCTTTTGGAACAAAGGGTCAACACTCGCACCGCCGAACTACAAGAGTCAAACCAGCGTTTGGAAATTGCCAACTCAAGTAAGACTCGATTCTTAGCTGCGGCTGGTCACGATTTAGTCCAACCACTCAACGCCGCAAAATTGTTTACCAACGCATTATTACAACAGGCCTCGGCCGAGCCAGACCTACCACAAAACATCCAGAAAACATTAATGCAATTGGATGCGTCCTTGCATGCTGCAGACAATATCATTAGTGAATTGCTTGCCATTGCAAAACTCGATGCTGGCGCCATCACTGCCAATCCACAGGCTTTTAACATTGGCGAGTTATTACAAAGTTTGCAACAGGACTTTCAACTTCAAGCAACACTAAAAGGATTAACGCTGAGTAGCCGCTACCGAAATGATGCAGTTTTAACGGATTTCAAGTTACTACGACGGGTGCTGCAGAACCTACTGTCCAACGCGATTCGCTATACCGATAAAGGCCGAGTTTTAATGACGGCCAGAAAACGTTCAAACAAATTAGACATACAAGTCTGGGATACCGGTGCCGGCATTGCAACCGAGTATCAGCAAGCGATCTTTGTCGAATTCAAACGTATCAACCCCGATCAAAATGACGGTGGCCTGGGACTAGGCTTGGCAACAGTTGAGCGCTTGTGTCGATTACTCAACATCAGTATTTCAGTAAAATCTACGCCTGAAAAAGGCAGCTGCTTCACCCTAACGCTACCAACGACGTCTCAACCCACAAAAGTCATTACGCCCACGTCGCACATTAAGCAACAGCGCCAATTTAATAATATACGGGTTCTCTGCCTAGATAACGAGCCGGCCATTTTAGCGGCGATGGGGGCACTGCTAAAACCTTGGGGCTGCGAGGTGATAGAAGCATCTAATCACGCGCAAGCCATAAACGCAGCCACAGCCGAGCCTCCAGACTTAATCCTCGCGGATTACCATCTCAACAATGACGAGCGCGGCATCGATACGGCAGCCAAAATTCACGAACAACTTAAACAAAAAATTCCAACCATTATCATTTCTGCAGACTATGACGACAAAGTTAAATCAGAGGCGACCAAGCTAGGTTATTATTTTTTGAAAAAGCCCGTGAAGATTCCAGCCTTGCGGGCACTGATGAACCGGCTGTTGAAACAAAGTGGCAAATTTTAATTGGCTAGCTTCTGCGCCAATAAAATCACTTCCGTGCGCTTTCTTACCCCGAGTTTACGCATGATGGCCGTCACATGTGACTTAACCGTTGGCTCGGCGATGTCCAATTCAAAGGCTATTTGCTTATTCAACAAGCCCTCACACAACATGGAAAAAACACGAAATTGATGCGGCGTAAGATTGGCGATGCGCTCGGCCACCTCATCCACTTCTGGCGAGTCTTGCGCACTAACCTTATCAAACCACAAGTCGCCTGCCAGTAACCGGCTAATGGCCAAGGCTAACTCCGCCGGCGCCAAGGATTTTGAGATAAAACCCGACGCGCCTAATTGCTCAGCCCGCATCACGCGCGCCATACTGTCATCGCCAGACACAATAGCCACAGGCGTTTCAGGAAAACAACCGCGCAGACTTGCTAAACCGGCGAAACCCAAGGTGCCCGGCATATGTAAATCCAAAAGAATTAAATCGGGTTCGAGACCGTCCTCCAACAACTTTTGCACCGAGGAAAGGCTCTCGCACTCCACACATTCCGCGTCGATCACAAGATTGGATTGCACCAAGGTCTGCTTCAGTGCGGCGCGAAACAACGGATGATCATCGGCAAGTAAAAGTAGCGGCATAGAGTTAACGGGTAAGCTGTCGGGTAACGTCATCATAACCGTCATTGCGCCAACCAGCCACCATCCATTGGAATCGCGGAACCGGTCATAGTGACGGCGCTGTCGCTCGCTAAAAATGCCACGAGATCAGCAATCGCTTGAACCGAGGTCATATGAGACATTGGCTGCTTTTCTGCAACGAGGTCGCGACGCGCCTGCACTTCAGTGATGCCCTGCATTTTAGCTTTCGCCTCTATTTGCTTGGCGACGATGGCCGTATCCACCCAGCCAGGGCAGATCGCATTACAGGTGATTCCCTGCTCAGCGTTTTCTAAGGCGACCACCTTAGTCAAGCCAACCAGCCCGTGCTTGGCAGCCACATAAGCAGACTTCTCCTTTGATGCCACTAAACCGTGTACAGAGGCAATATTGATAATGCGACCAAACTTTTCCGCCTGCATGAAAGGCAAAGCGGCCTTTATCGCAGTGAAACACGCGGTGAGATTCACCTCTAAAATTTGACGCCATCTATCGAGAGGGAAATTCTCAACCCGTGCGGTAAATTGAATACCGGCATTATTGACCAAGATATCCAAGCGCCCCAGCAGCGTCTGAGCCTCATGTATGAGTTTAATCACCGCATCTTCATCGGCAAGATTGCCCGCGACGAAGAAACAATCAACCTTAAATGTCGCGGCCAACTGCGTCGCTAAGCGCTTGCCCTCCTCATCGCTGACAAGCCCGTGAATAACAAGATTCGCCCCTTTAGCGGCCAATGTTTGAGCGCATGCTAGCCCAATACCTGACGTACTCCCCGTCACAAGCGCGGATTTTCCTATTAATGGCAAAGAGGATGATGGGGTTGACTGCATGGGAAGCCTTATCGCTGTGAAAAAGCCAAGATTAGCAAGTCAAGCAACCACTGGCACT
This sequence comes from Simiduia litorea, assembly GCF_042853465.1. GTDB lineage: Bacteria > Pseudomonadota > Gammaproteobacteria > Pseudomonadales > Cellvibrionaceae > Simiduia > Simiduia litorea. Next base: position 2,395,787 of record NZ_AP031497.1, read on the forward strand.
AGTACCTTAGTCGCATGGGGGATCGTTAGGGTAAGTATAAATGAAACTCACCGCCGCCTAACGCGCCACCATTAGACAAAGAAATTGACCCGCAGGTGACCTTTGTTTTATGTAACGCGGCAACCGTTTGCGCAAAATACAGACCCAGATTGGTACTGCCGGACTCAAAAGAAACACGGCTCTTCATGTTAACCGGTTGATCCAGCATTAATTTTGGATAGCCGCCGCCATCATCGGATATTTTAATATGCAAGCCACTGTCTTCATATGCCAGTACCTGTAATTGACTTCGAGTATAGCGCGCACAATTAACCAGAACATTGTGAATCACACCTCCCACCAACTCGGAGTCAAAGTACCACATCAAATCATCGCCACACTGGTAGTCAACGTTAAGCCTGCGGCTCGTAAACAAGGCATCGTTACGTGCCAACTGTTCATCGAGCATATCGCGCACGTAGTTTTCCTCCACCATAATCGGCATCGCTTGCTGATCCATTCGATACAGAGATAGCAACTGAATCAGTTCGCCATTAATTCTTGAAGCTTCATACTGTAAGGTGGCAAAGCGCTGTTGCTGGGCCGGCGTCTTAGCGGGCATTTCGAGCATGGTTTCTTCCAGCGAATTTAACAACATACCTAATGAATTTTTCATATCGTGAACACTTGAGGCCAGCACCAAGGAAAAATCCGCAACCTTATCATCTCTATCTTGCTTGCTATTCATAGTGACTCAACTCTTTTTCAATTTCTTGGTCTTGCGATCTAGGTCCACCTGGCGCACCATATCCTGTAACTGGCGATAGCGCTGAAACTGAGCGTGGGTGGCATTGATCGAGGACTCGACCCCCTTTAAACAGGTAAGCGCGACTGTCATCCATTCCTCGGAATCGTCACCAGTATTCATCTGCCCAACCAGCGCTTGCACCAAGTTCAACTGAACCCCTAAATGCATTGGAAATAGCCGCTTGGCACGTTGAAAGCACTCAATGGCTTTCAAATAGGCCTTCTGTTCATACAAACGAATGCCCTCTTTATTGATTTTCGCCACTTGCTGTCGACTTTCTTCACTGACCGGCTCATCCAATAAGCGATCAATTTTTTTCAGCGCCGACTCGTCATCTTTAAATGCAACGATTAAGCCTTTCAAGGTATCTTTGGCTTTATCAAATTGCTCAAGCGCTTGCATGGTGAATACTCTATCTAGCTCGGTATCGATATCGCGTAAGCCTGTGGCATCCATTTGTTGTGAAGACGCTAAAAAAAGTTCGGACGCCCGCTTCTTATTACCTTGTTTTACTTGTAATTGTGCTTCGATAAATTGCAATTGCAAGTGCCTGGTTTCGTCCTTGCCAAACTTGTTCTCAATTTGATCTACCACAGCCAAGGCATCGCGTATGACATCGCGCCCAACGCTTTCATCTTCGCTAAATACCGCCGCTGCGGCACGACCAAACGCCAAGTGATTTTCAACTCTATCGTGCACAGAGTTTTCAGAGAGTTTAATCACTTTTTTATACGTCTGTGCAGCCACTACCTTATCGTTATTACTCGTAGCTACCTCCGCTAAGGCTTGTTGACGCAACAACGCAACAGGCGAAACGGCGACGGCCCGTTCTAACACCGCTTGTCTTAGGTCATTTTTATTTTGTTTCTCGTGACAGTCGGCAAGTTCATCGTACGCCAACATACACATCGGGTGTTGTTGCACAATTTGAGTCAACCACTCAACGGCTGTATCCAAGTCTTTCTGTGCTTTCTTAATCTGCGCCATACCCACTTGCGCCCAATCCATTTCCCGCACTTCCAATACTTGGCGGTAAACTGCTTCTGCTAAATCATATTGTTCAGTCTTTACATAGAGCGCACCGAGCATTTTCTGACACAGTGTTGTGTAACGGCTACCTTCATCAAGCTGCGAAAGACAAAGCACAATGGCCCTATCAATGTAATTATCTTCAATAGCACGAGAGATCGGCTTCATAGCTTGGCGTTGATGCAATAACCTGTCTAAGCGCTGACGCAACGTTTTTGCCGTGAATGGCTTGGTTAAATAACCATCGGGTTCATAATCAGATGCCGCCAGCACAATATTGCGACTGGACTCCGCGCTCACCAGCAAAAACAAATTACTGCGCCGCAGTAGTTGCTTGTAGCGCAATTCCTCCAGCACCTGCAGTCCATTTCGACCTTTGCCTAAATTGAAATCGCAGAGAATCAGATCATAGTCTGTTTCCACACACAGCCTCATTGCCTCCGAACCGTTAACAACGGTATCCACCTGCTTACAGCCAAAATCTAACAGCATTCGGCTGACAGCCATACGAAAGCTATCGAAGTCGTCGACAACAAGCACTTTGATTGTTTTGTAGTTAACCAGCGCCTTACTCCTCGCCTGAATATTGATGGGTTTTAATCGCTAAAGCTTAGTTCAGTTTTATTGCCTGTGTAGCGCTAGACCGCTAGAATTGGCGGTTTTTACGGCAGTAGTTCGCTATGAATCAGCCCAAAGATGACCTGTACGCTAATCCACTTAAGGATTTGGCCAGTTTTCGCTTCGATCAGGGCGTGGTGAATGTATTCCCCGATATGATTAAGCGCTCAGTACCAGGCTATACAACCATCATCAGCATGATTGGCGACCTTGCCGAGCGTTATGCGCAGGCCGACTCCACCTGCTATGACTTAGGTTGCTCTCTCGGTGCCGCAACCTTGGCTATGCGCCACCGCATCCGCAGTGCCAATTGCCATATTGTCGCCATAGACAACTCGCCAGCCATGATAGAACGTTGCCAACTCGTCGTTCAGGCCGACAGCGGTGAAGTGCCCGTTAGCTTGCACTGCGGCAACCTGCAAGATGTACAACTCGAACGGGCCTCCGTGGTAGTTTTAAACTTCACCTTACAATTTATCGACGTGGCCGAGCGCGAACAGATTTTGGCGAAAATCTATCAGGCGCTGCTCCCCGGTGGAGTGCTCATACTCTCGGAAAAAGTCGCCTTTAATGACGCGCCCCACCAAGATTTAATGATTGAACTGCACCACCACTTTAAAAGAGCCAATGGCTATAGCGAACTTGAAATCGCGCAGAAGCGCACAGCGCTAGAAAAAGTACTCATTCCCGAAACCTTAGAAGTACACCGGAACCGTTTGAAGCGAGCTGGTTTCGGAAGCAGTGACGTTTGGTTTCAATGTTTCAATTTCGCCTCGTTAATCGCCATCAAAGCATGAATTACCTAGACCTATACCAACCTCTTCTCGCCGCCTTAGGTAGCGATGCGCGCTTTGAGCACTGGGCAAAAAGGCTACCTGCCGATATTGCCGACGGCCTCTCGGAAACACGTTTTGGTGATCTCGCTCAGTGGCGAGATAGCTTTCTCAAACTACCCGATGTCATAGCCGCAACAAAAACTTTTGATACTGAATTTTTGATCGATGCCGATATAGCCGAAGACAAAAAAACGTACATAGCGCAAATACTCAAAGAGCTCATACCTTGGCGTAAAGGTCCGTTTTCAGTGTTTGGCACCCACATCAACACCGAGTGGCGCTCCGATTGGAAGTGGGACAGAGTTAAGCCGTTCATCTACGATCTGACCGGCCGACACGTGCTGGATGTGGGCTGTGGCAATGGCTACCACTGCTGGCGCATGTACGGCGCTGGGGCAAGACGGGTAATTGGCATAGACCCCTCACCGCGGTTCGTCATGCAGTTTTACAGTCTTAAAAAATTTATAGGCACAGCTCCTGTCGATGTGCTGCCCATTGGCATTGAGCATCTTCCAGCCGAACTCGGTTGCTTCGATACGACGTTTTCCATGGGCGTGTTCTACCACCGCCGCTCGCCCATGGATCATTTGCGCGAGCTAAAAGAAACCTTGCGCGCAGGAGGCCAATTGGTCTTGGAAACGCTCGTGATTAAGGGTGAACTTGGCGACGTTTTAGTGCCTGAGGGCCGCTACGCCAAAATGAATAATGTGTGGTTTTTACCCAGCGCACCCACCATGCTGTCTTGGTTAAAAAAATGCGGATTTAAAAACCCACGCCTCGTGGAAATGAATACCACATCTCTGGAAGAACAACGCACCACCGATTGGATGCTCTATCATTCGCTCAATGAGTTTTTAGACCCTGTCGATAAAACCAAAACCGCCGAAGGCCACCCGGCGCCCATTCGCGCCACGTTTATTGCCGAAGCCCCCTAAATTACCAAGGCCCTTCAAATACCCTAAGCACCTGAATAGCCACGGTGCGCTAGAACACTATGGTGCTCGGCGATTTTTTGCCTCGTGCTCGAGCAGCCACTGCTTGCGGTGTAATCCACCGTTATAACCCGTTAAGCTACCGTTGGCGCCAATCACTCGATGACAGGGTACGACAATAGCGATGGGGTTACGACCATTCGCAGCACCCACGGCGCGTACTGCTTTTGGTTTTTTGATGGCACCGGCAATATCGCTATAGCTGCAAGTGTTAGCGTAAGGGACATCTAACAAGGCACGCCAAACCGAGCGCTGAAAATCTGTACCCATCGGCGCCATCGGAAACGTAAACTGCGTCAACCTACCGGCGAAGTACCCCTGCAACTGATCAATGGCCTCACACAACAAGGGCGAGTTAACGCAATTGCTTTCACCGTCGCGAAATGCAATCTCCGCAATACCGGCCTCGCTTTCACCAACCCATAGATTACCCAGTGGCGTGCACAGGTGGCTGTAACTCAAAGACGCTGCCGTTGTCATAATTGACTCCACATTTGCACTGTTAAATAGCTTCGCCAAGGTTGTGCAAGGCTATCGTCGACAGCCCCCAGTTTTGCCAAGCCATGCTTTACACCTAAATCACCACGCAGCCAAATATCGGAATCACCCTGGCCTCGCATACACGCATAATCCACTGTCCAAGGACCTATCCCCTTAAGTGCCAGCCATTCCCGCGCGTGTGTGTTCGGTTGCTGCACACAAAATTGTGCCAATCGGCGCAGTGTATCGCGCCGCTGACCTGGCATTTTTAAAAAGGCCAAATCGTGTTCAGCCAATTTTTCTGGCGCAGGAAACCAACGCTGTTCCCCCTCGCACTCACCCAAGGTATCGACCACCTGCGCCACCAAATTTCTCGCCGCCGCTACAGATACCTGCTGACCCAATACAGCCCGCACACCGGCTTCAAAGCAACTGGGAAATTGAGGTATTCGCAACCCAAGATTTAATTTAAGGTTAGGCGCCGCGCGCAACAGCGCTTGATCAATAAAATAGCTGTTGGCATTTAAATCTAATATCGTGCGTATTTTATCGACCGCTGCAATCAAAAGTCGCCAATCACTCAGTTGAATTAACACTTGAAACTGACAATGATCGGCGCGATGAAACGCCACAAACGAGACTTTTTCTGAACCGAGATAAAATTGTCGACCGTAGTGATCCTCGCCCACAGTTTCCAAACCCTCAATCGCTCTGGCACGTAAAAACGCACTCACCCACGCCCAGTTATAGGGTGGCCTGTAACTCAAGTTTAACGTCAAACTTGGCTGCATTTTTGTGCTTGCCTGCACTGTGTTTTGGGCGCGCACGGCGGACGGCGTCAAGTTTAATTGCTGAGAGAAACAGTCATTAAAACGTCTGACACTGGCGAAGCCACTGGCAAACGCAATTTGCGTTATCGGTAACGCCGTTTGGTGCAGTAATTGTTTCGCCAACAGGCAGCGCTGGTACAGCTGATACTGTTTCGGTGCCACCCCTAACTCACTGACAAACAACTTGCGTAAATAGCGCTCTGAAATAGCAAGTTGTCGAGCCACTTGCGCAATGGCGTCGCCTGCATTCAATTGCGCCATTGCTGACGTTAATGCGCCACTCGACGCCGGCGCTGGCGCAGCATCCGGCTTACAGCGCAAACACGGGCGGTAGCCTTGTCCAGCGCAGGCGGCCGCGGAGGGAAAATAACGTACATTAGCCTCTTTCGGCGCGCGGGCAGGACAAATAGGTCGGCAGTAAATACCGGTAGTCAACACTGCGGTATAAAAAACACCGTCAAAGCGTGCATCGCGGGCGAGCCGCGCGGCTTGGCATTGTCGCGGGCTCAAGGGCATAACCGACATGGCGAGACCTGTGTAGAACTCAGTAGAGAAGCCGCAATCTTACCTTATCGCTAGCCGAGTACTAGCCAGAATCGGAACTGACCAAAAACAGAGGGCATTAACGCAAATATTAGCCGGCGTAGCACCGGCCAGTGAGGACCGTCAATCGTCGAGCAGGCTGAGGGCGCTCTCGACACCAAAAGCGGTATGTACCTGCTGGCACCAGCGATTTAATCGCTCACAGGTGAGATTTTCTTGCTGATCTTGATCGATGGCGAGACCGACAAATTTTGCCTCGCCGGGCACCAATGCCTTAGAGGCATCGAAGTCGTAACCACTGGTAGACCAATGGCCGACAATACTGGCACCATTTTCTACGATAACGTCGTGCAACATCCCCATGGCATCGAGGAAGAAATCGCCGTAGCCAAACTGGTCACCTAGGCCAAAGAGTGCGACGGTTTTACCGGTAAAATCGACCGCCGAAATATCGCCCCAAAAATCTTCCCAATCGGACTGAATTTGACCAAAGTCCCAGGTGGAGATACCTAAAATAATGTGGTCGTAAGCGTCAAAATCGAGCACTGTTACGTCAGCAACGTCGTGCACATCAATAACATCTGCACCAAATCGCGCTTGAATTCGATAGGCGACAGCTTCTGTATTACCTTCGTCGCTGCCAAAAAACAAACCAATTTGCGTCACAAAAAACCTCAACTTACCGACATTACGCGCTTAAAGCCCATCGTCATCGCTGGTTAAAACCAATAGCCACCGTCTCGGTAACCCTGAACATCTAACTGCGCAACTAATCTGCCGCGCGCCACTATACGGTGATTTCGTATCACCCAGCGAACTGCTAACCTCACAACAACCTCTACCTACTTGTTACCTTGGCCACCGAGTCAATCAAGCCAACGGGGGCACTATCGTGCTCAAGGCTGTCATTCCGCGGCCGCGCATTATACCTACTTCCACCCAAATATTAAGCGCCAATCGCCGTTTCGGCTGACTCTTTAGTCGCCCTGCAACCGCCGAACTCGTGTTAACGCTCAGGCTAAGTAAGTGCGGTAATTTAGTGGCTGTTACGTATAATGCCCGCATGAATCAAGCCGCACTCACAATACTCAACACCACCTTCGGTTACGCCAACTTCAGGCCACCGCAAGACGCCATCATCGACGCACTTATCGACGGTCAGGACGCACTTGTCATCATGCCTACGGGTGGTGGCAAGTCGCTGTGTTATCAGATCCCGGCTATAGCACGCAAAGGCTGCGGCGTGGTTATTTCCCCGCTGATCGCCCTTATGCAAGATCAAGTCAGCGCGCTAGAACAACTTGGGGTTAAAGCCGGGTTTCTTAACTCAACCCTATCGGCCGCCGATAGCCAAAACATCGAGCAGCAATTGATGTCTGGCGATCTCGACCTGCTGTATATTGCACCGGAACGCCTGAACCAAGCGCGCACCATCAACTTGCTACACCAAGTACCGCTGGCGCTTTTCGCCATTGATGAGGCCCACTGTGTGTCGCAATGGGGTCACGACTTTCGCTCCGATTACCTGCAGCTGGGCTTGCTCGCCGATCAATTTCCCGATGTACCCCGCATTGCCCTAACCGCCACGGCTGACAGCCGAACTCAGGCGGAAATCATTCAACGCCTACACCTACAAAATGCCAAGCAATTTGTGGTCGGCTTCGACCGGCCCAATATTCAATACCGCATTACGCCAAAAAATAATCCGCGCAAGCAGGTGCTGGCATTTATTCGCGCGGAGCACAGCGACGACTCCGGCATAATCTACTGCTTATCGCGGAAAAAAACAGAGGAAACAGCGGCCTTCTTAAGTGCCGAAGGCATGACCGCACTGCCCTATCACGCCGGCCTGCCCGCTGAAACACGGGCGGCAAATCAACGCCGGTTTTTGCGCGAAGACAACATCATCATGGTTGCCACCGTAGCCTTTGGCATGGGTATTGATAAACCCGACGTGCGCTTTGTTGCCCATTTGGACCTACCCAAGAGCATCGAGGCCTACTACCAAGAAACGGGCCGCGCCGGGCGCGACGGTGCACCGGCCACCGCTTGGATGGCCTATGGCTACCAAGATGTGATTTTACTCAGCCAAATGATGAGTCAGTCAGAGGGCTCAGCCGAGCACAAGCACGCCGAGCGACAAAAACTCGATGCCATGCTCGGCCTGTGCGAAATCACCAGTTGCCGCCGGCAAACGCTGTTGCGCTATTTTGGAGAACAAGATCATGTGCCTTGTGGCAATTGCGACACCTGCATAAATCCCGTGGCCACTTGGGACGGTACCGATGCCGCGCGCAAAGCGCTGTCCTGCGTATTCCGCTCCGGTCAACGCTTTGGCGTTTCGCACCTAGTGGACATTTTATTGGGTAAAGAAAACCAAAAAGTCCTGCAGTTTGATCACCATAAACTAACCACTTTTGGCATAGGTAAAGATCTCGACGCCAACCAATGGCGCTCCGTTTTCCGGCAATTAGTGGCCCGTGGCTACCTCGCCGTGGACAGCACCGGCTTTGGTGGTTTGCGGCTAGAAGAAAGCTGTCGCGATTTACTCAAAGGCGATGAACGTATTCAGTTGCGACGCGACGTCAAAGACGTAAAAACCAGCAAGTCCAAACACAGCCAACAATTGGCACAAGCCGATACCGCTTTGTGGGATGCCCTACGTGCCTGCAGAAAGCAATTGGCGGAAGAACATGGCGTGCCGCCCTATGTGGTCTTTCACGATGCCACCTTAATGGAAATGGTGCGCTACCGCCCCACCTCAGAGCAAGCCATGCTCGCCATTAGCGGTGTGGGCCAATCGAAATGGGACAAGTTCGGCGAGGCGTTTATCGACGTTATTTTGCGCTTCGACAACGACGCGACAAACAACCAAGACAGCGCAACCTTAGACACCACTGCACAACTGCTACAAGCACAAATGACAGTGGAGCAAATTGCCAGTCATCGCGGACTCGCCGTTGAAACCGTGTACAACCATGTCGCCATTTTACTGCAAGATAAACGCATTGCCTTGTTGGATGCCATCGAACTCGACGAGCGCACATTAGGTCAAATTCAAGACGAAATTTTGCAATACGACGGCGGCGAAGAGGGCTTTCGATTTAAACCGGTGTTCGAGGCGCTCGGCGGAAACTACCCCTATGGCCTACTAAAATGCGTGCGGGTTGCCATGCTCAATCAATAAGCATGGCAGCACCCGATTATGTATCATCATGCACTTCCAAGTGCCTACAGGTTTAAAAACTGCGCGTGAAACCGTAGATGCGCCTCTATAAAACTGGCGATAAAAAAATAACTGTGGTCGTAACCGGGATGTTGAAACACCTGTAACGGGTATTTTTCCGGTGCCGCAGCGATTAACGTTTCTGGCATTAATTGACTGGTCAAAAAGTTATCCGCAAGGCCCTGATCAACACGAATAGGAATTGTTGGCCCTGCCACGGCAAGCAATAGGCTGGCGTCGTAATCGCGCCACTGGGTTTTATCCTCACCCAAATACATCGCCAACGCCTTCTCGCCCCAAGGGCATTGACTCGGTGCACAAATCGGCGCAAAAGCCGAGATTGATCGATACCTATCCACGTTGCGCAAGCCAATAACCAGCGCGCCATGACCGCCCATCGAGTGCCCCATAATACTGCTACGGGTCAAATCCAATGCCGTCACCTCACGGCCAAGTAACGCTGGTAATTCCTGCACAACATAATCGTACATGTGATAGTGACGAGACCAAGGCGCTTGAGTGGCATTGACATAAAAACCCGCGCCCACACCGGCATCGTAGGCGTCATCATCCGGCACGCCTTCGCCGCGCGGGCTGGTATCAGGCGCCAGCATTGCAATACCCAATTCCGCCGCCACGTGCTGAGCACCGGCTTTAGTCACAAAGTTTTCATCTGTGCAGGTTAAACCCGACAACCAGACCAACAGCGGCACCTTCTTATCGACGGCCTGAGGCGGTAAAAATAAGGAGAAATGCATCTCGCACTTAAGCACTGAAGAATAATGTTTAAAGCGTTGCTGGCGGCCAGCGAAACACAAGACATCGGCGACTTTTTCTAAGGATACATTAGCCATTAGTAGAGCACTACCGAGCGAATGCTTTCGCCTTTATGCATCAAGTCAAAGGCCCTATTGATGTCGTTAAGCGGCATAGTATGCGTGATGAGATCGTCAATTTTAATTTTACCCTCCATATACCAATCGACAATTTTCGGCACATCGGTGCGCCCGCGCGCGCCACCAAAAGCCGTTCCGCGCCAACTTCTGCCGGTGACTAACTGAAACGGCCGCGTGGATATTTCTTGCCCAGCACCGGCTACGCCGACAATGCAGCTTTGACCCCAGCCTTTATGACAACACTCCAAGGCGTCGCGCATGACGTTAACATTGCCAATACATTCGAAGCTGTAATCCACACCACCACCGGTCATTTGTACAATGGCATCCACTAAATTTTCATGGTCTTTCGGATTCACAAAATCCGTCATACCAAACTGCTTAGCCAAGGCAACCTTGGCAGGATTTGTATCGACACCAATGATGCGCGTAGCGCCAACCATTTTCGCACCTTGGATAACATTTAGCCCAATGCCACCTAAACCAAACACCGCGACCGTAGAGCCAGGCTCAACTTTCATGGTAAACGCCACCGCGCCAATCCCGGTCGTCACACCGCAACCTATGTAACAAACCTTATCAAAGGGCGCATCTTCGCGGATTTTTGCCAAGGCGATCTCAGGCAGTACGGTGTAATTAGAAAAGGTCGAACAACCCATGTAGTGCAATATGGGCTGACCATCCAGTGAAAATCGACTGGTGCCATCAGGCATTACACCCTTACCTTGGGTCGAGCGAATGGCTTGGCACAAATTTGTTTTCGGGTGCAAACAATAATCGCACTCGCGACACTCCGGCGTGTAAAGGGGTATCACGTGATCGCCTTTCTTAAGAGATTTCACACCAGGGCCTACATCGACCACCACACCGGCACCCTCGTGACCAAGAATGGCAGGAAAGGCGCCTTCTGGATCATCACCCGACAAGGTGAACGCATCGGTGTGGCACACGCCCGTCGCCTTAATTTCCACCAGCACTTCGCCCGCCTTAGGGCCTTGTAAATCGACCTCGTGAATTTCCAGCGGCTTTCCAGCACCAAATGCGACAGCAGCACGTGTTTTCATGGTAATTATCCTTCAATATAGCGAGATGAGGCGGCTAGAGTGTAGCGCGAATTCAACCCCTACCCTAACCAATAGAGGCGCCAAAATAAAGTTCAAACGCCCACGTAGACTTGATTGGAAAATTTATCTGTTTAACCCAGCTTATTATTCGTCAAGGGTACGAGTTGGCAACAACACCATCTGGCATCAGATGTTAATAGATAGTACCAGACTAGCTCAAACACCCTGTGCCACTAAAAAAATGGATATCCTTATGATTCGCGCCACATCCATCCAGCCGCTCGGCTGGTTACTTGCACTCTCTCTCGCTATCATCTTTCCACTAAGCAGTACCGTCGCCGATACCGTGCCACGCTTTAGCAAAGCCACACTTGAGTACGCAGAAACCATTCGCCTCGACGCACCGGAAAACAATCACGCAATGCGTATTTTGGAATCACTAACCACCGAAGTGGGCCCGCGCCTAGCCGGCGGCCCAAATGACGCCCGCGCCGTAGCGTGGGCCAAGGCCAAATTTACCGGGCTTGGCTTTGATGAGGTTTGGCTTGAGCCAGTTACCTTTCCAACCTGGCAGCGCGGGATTGAAACCGCCGAAGTACTCAGCCCCTACCCGCAACCTCTGTCCATAACTGCCCTAGGTAACAGCATTGCCACACCGGCAGAGGGCTTAAGCGCAAATATCATTGAGTTCGCGACCTTGGCGGACTTAGAGGCTTCGACAAACGCCAAGGTAGCCGGCAAAATTGTTTTCATTAACAAGGCGATGAGCGCCCACATAGACGGCGCTGATTACGGCCCCACCGTGGGAGCGCGTAGTCGTGGCGCGAGTGCTGCGGCCAAACTTGGCGCCGTCGGACTACTTATTCGATCCGTAGGCACGGATCACAACCGTTTAGCACACACGGGTTACAATGGTTATGAAGACGGAGTCGAAAAAATTCCAGCGGCAGCGTTATCGGTACCCGATGCGATTCTGCTTAGCAATATGCTGAAACGCGGCAAACCAGTATCGGTAAAGATGAACCTAGGTTCTGGCCCCGGTCCGGAGTACACGTCTTACAATGTCATCGGCCAAATCAATGCCAAAAAGAAAACCAATAAATACGTCTTAATTGGTGGCCACTTAGACTCCTGGGATTTAGGCACAGGCGCTATTGATGATGGTGCCGGCTGTGCTGTCACCATGGCTGCAGCTGAGTATATTGCCCGAAAAAAATTACCGATTATGCACAATATTCGGGTGGTTTTATTTGCCAACGAAGAACAAGGTCTATTTGGTGGCAATCAATACCGAGATGCGCATAAAGCGGATGTGAAAAATATTATTGCCGCCGCCGAATCAGACTTTGGCCAAGGCCCGGTGTACGCACTCAACTCACGAGTGAAACCCGAAGCGCTACCACTTGTGCAACAAATGCAAAAAGCCATGAGTGGATTAAACATCAAAGCCGGCCACAATAACGGCAACGGCGGGCCAGATTTAATAGCCCTCGGCGCTGAAGGTGTTGCCATGTTCGGTCTTGCACTAGACGGTACAGATTATTTCGATCTGCACCACACTGCCAATGACACCTTCGATAAAGTAGAAGCAGAACGCTTAAATCAAACCGCAACAAGTTTCGCCATGTTCGCCTTTTTAGCGGCAAACGCACCTAGCAGTTTTGGCTCAGGTGAACCTTATTTAGTCGAAAAGGCAAAACAGGCGACGCATTAAAAATAGCCCGAGCCTTTAATAAAAAGGCTCGGAATTCTTTGCTCGCGTTGTATGATACAAAGACAATTTATAAACAAGCACGCCACTCGGAAATGAGCCGATCTATACTCGCCCGGTTCACATCTAGATGCGTCACCAAGCGCATACCTTGATAGCCAGGTGATATTAAAATACCCTGCGCTTTCAATTTCGACGCCAGCGCCTGTATAGCCACCGTCTGATCGACATTCAAAAACACGATATTTGTTTGCACGCTCGCCACATCACAACTAACGCCCGGCAACGTATTTAACTGTTCCGCGAGATAGCGCGCATTGGCGTGATCCTCGGCGAGCCGAGACACATTTTCCTCTAGCGCTAACTTACCGGCCGCGGCTAAGATACCCGCCTGACGCATACCGCCGCCAACCATCTTGCGCAAGCGCCGAGCGCGGGTAATAAACGCGCTACTGCCAAATAACAATGAACCCACCGGAGCCCCCAAGCCCTTCGACAAACAAACGGTCATGGAATCGAAGTACTGAGCAATTTGCTTAACATCCACTCCCAACGCAACAGCCGCGTTGTACACGCGGGCGCCATCAAGGTGCATGGCTAACCCATGGCGATCGACAAAGGCCCGCGCCTGCGTCAAATAAGCCATTGGCAACACCTTACCGCCTATTGTATTTTCTAAACTGAGCAAACGCGTTTTAGCAAAATGGTTGTCGTCGGGTTTAACCGCCTTCTCTAATTTGACCAAATCAATACTGCCATCGGATAAATTTTCGATTGGCTGCGGTTGAACCGAACCCAATACCGCTGCTCCGCCGGCTTCGTACTTATAATTGTGCGCATCCTGGCCACACAAATACTCATCACCTCGGTCGCAATGACTTAAAATACCTAACAAATTTGCCTGCGTACCGGAGCTGGTAAAGAGCGCGCTAGCAAAGCCATGCTGATGCGCCGACCAGGCTTCCAACTCATTCACCGTTGGGTCGTCGCCATAGACATCATCACCTACCTCTGCCTGGGCCATTATTCTGCGCATTTTTTCACTGGGCCGGGTAACGGTATCCGAACGAAAATCGATCATCTAAACTCTCCTTGAGCAAACAAGGCCACATGCTACTCCAATTAAGGAGATTAAGAAAATAACGTTATTAACAGATCTACCGACGGTATGACTTACTGGAAAGGCGTTTAAACAACATAAAAAAGCGCAAAAATATCCACCCATGAGATCATGGCTACTCTATCAAAAGCTAAACAATAGCGATGCATCTACCGATGAGCTTGGATAGTAAACTGAATGTTCATATCCCTTCACTTGCACTTTAAAAACAACCGATTCTGATGCCTGCCACTGACCAAATAGTCTTGCACTAACAATCGGCTCTACGTTGTCGTACTGATAGTCCACACCAATGCCCATCAACCAGGGTTTATCTTTTTGTGTTGAAATTTCAGCGCCGATGTAGCTATAGCTGTCGTACAAATCCTTATTCACGCCCCCAACTAAATAGTTGTAACCAACGAGAAACAACAATGAAAAATAATCGTGATCCTTAATCACCACGAAATCAAGATACACATCCCGAGTACCGCTACCTAACTGCCGCTCTGCATCGGCGTTGTCGCCATCGTAACCCAAAGTCCAAAGCCAATAACCGGATGTGTGAGCGAATGATTTTCCAAAGCTGGCATAGATATTGACATCGCCTACGCCCTCCTCTGTATTATTTTCTTCGGTTAAGGCAGTACAGCGAGCGAGTAGTCTATCGCGGAAGGGCTCTAGCTTTTCTGGCAACTGGGCACCGCTCGAGAGCAAATCACAATTGCGCGCCTGCTGGGCGCTACCTCGGAAATTAAATACACCTTCAACGCGCTGAAAAGGTACATCCACGCCCACAATCCAATCCTCATAAGCAACATACGGTGATAGGGTTGTAGACCACAAACTCGCATTATTGTCGCTATACTGCTGAGCTTGATAGCGCACGCCTAGATCTACACCAACATCGATCGCCGCATCGGCAGCGGCTTGAGCCGCGCCAAAGACAAACAGCGGCACAATCGAAACTACGTTTCGAAGAAGAGCGTTAAAACCCAACATGTTTTTTATCCCTGAAATTATTTAGCGTAACGAACTCAAGAAATGAATCACTAACGCCGTTGCCTGGCCCTATTTTTCATTAGCCTATCGCGCAAGGCCTGGCGCTGTTCGGGCGTTGCCGTGCGCAGCCGCTCCCGCAAAGCCGCTCTTTCTTCCGGTGTCATCGTTCTAAGATTCGATTTTAAATTTTCACGCTCAGCTTCAGGCAATTGTTGAAACCACTCGAAGCGTTTACGCAGGGCATCCTGTTCCTCAGGAGAGAGTTGCTGAAACCGCTCAAAGCGTTGCTTCAACATTTGGCGTCTCTCCGGCGTCAACGTCTGCCAACGCTGAAATCTAGCCATGACGTTTTGTCGCTGCTCGTCGGTCATATTCTGGAATTTTTCCGCTCGATTAAGCAGTTGCTGGCGCTGCTTTTCATCTAAGTCAGACCATTGCTGCGCAAACGGGTGCAGCAGCGCCTGATGTTCTGCACTCAGACTTTCAAATTCCTCTGCGCCAGAAAATATGCTGGTTAGCAATAACCCTGCTAGCAATAGCATTTTAATAGCCACCCGACCCCCTAAATAACGCTGATAGTAATTGCGCTTCATATCCCCTCCTCTCTAACTGAAACGTCAGAGTTAGTGTGCCCTTGGGCGGTCGAATCGGGTTTAACAGGCATATTGGCTATATTTTCCTTTGATTCATTCGGCAACCCTGAATCACTTTGCTGCATAAGCTGATCCAAATCGTGAGGATCAAAAATCTTTCCATCACTATCGCCATAGTGGCTAAACCACAACCAAAACTCAGCTTGTTGAACCACGCTATCGGCGTTGGGTTCAATACTCTCCGCATGGACACGAGCGCCCGGAAAAACACTCACCGCGCCCAATAACATCATCCAACCTTTCAATGATTTAAAGTGCACGCATGTCTCGCTCAGCCAATTCCTCAACGGCCCACAACAAATCCATCGTTTCTAATAGTTCGGGTTCCAAATCATAAAGGCTCTGCGCTTCGATGCCTGAATCTATTGGAACACGGACGGGAGTTGATAGATTCGGAACGACGACAACCGCCAACAGCGCAGCCGCCAACGCGGGCCAATAAACAATGGGCCGAAACAGCGCGTTAGCTCTACGGGTGGGCGCAGGCTTAAGCGCTGATTGCTGCAACAGTGCCGCACGTCTCGCCATGGCAAGCTTTAGCTCGAGTTCAGGGTCTAAGGCCTCAACACTTTTATCCAGCTGCTGACAAACTTGGCGGGAAAATTTTTCAGCCATCACACCAATTCCTCCAATGTTGAGCGCAGCGTCTGTAGGGCTCGAAAATAATGGGTTTTAATACTACCCTCACTACAGGCCATAATCTCAGCCGTACTGGCCACGTCGTAACCTTCCCATGCTCGCAACAAAAACGTTTGTTGCTGCCTTAAGGGCAAGCGCTCGATGGCCGCCAACACTTTGTCCATACTCATTGCTAACACCCACCTCGCTTCGGGTTCTTCATAACTCGGGCCGATAAACGCCGAGCTGATATCGTCTTCATCCTGCACCGACGACTGCCAAAACCAACGCCGTTGTTTTGACAAATTTCTGTGCCACTGCGCAATATTGTGCTGCAAAATCCGATGAAACAAAGGCCCCCATTCAGGTGCAGACTTATGTCGGTAGTACTGCACCAGCTTTAGCATGGTGTCCTGCACGATATCCAAGGCATCACTCTCCTGCTTGGTGGCAAAAAACGCCATGCGAAAGGCACGGCGCTCCACACTCGCTAAAAAGCTATCTAAGTTCTGCGGTTCAACCAACGCTAGGTCCTTACCCCGAGGTGCCTCGCTAACACTAATATCCGCCGCAACCTCGTGCAAGTGAATCACGTGAACCAAGGCGTAATCTATTGTCCGGCCCTATCAATATTGACCTCAACACTGCGTGTGGTTGATTCGCCCGCCGCATTGACGCGGGTGATGTCTTTGCTAAGGATACCCTCATCTCGATCCACTGTTGCTACCACAGTGCGCGACACAGACTCACCGGCCGTATTTGTACGCTCAGCGCTACTGGTGTAACCGTTGTCAGTCTTTTGTTTAACAACTGTGCTGGAAAAGCTTTCCCCGTCGACGTTTTGACCTGAGCTCGTTCGGGTAATTGATTGACTCTCAGCGTCGCGCGTGACTTGCACATCTCGATTGGCCATTTGGCCGTCCGCATTGATGCGTGTGGTACTGCTGGTATAACCATCATCGGTCTTTTGTTTTACGGCACTAACACTGTAGCTCGAGCCATCAAACTGTTGCCCGGTGGTTTCACGAGTCAGCGTTTTAGCGTCGGCATCCCGGCTAACTACCGTAGAGCGCGATGCGACCTCACCAGTCGCATTCGTACGGGTAGCGTCACGGGTATAACCGTCGTCCGTCTTTTGTATAACGGCGGTGCCGCTGTACTGCGAACCATCAAAACGTTGACCTGTAGTTTCACGGGTGCGAGTTTGTGAATCAGCGTCTCGCACAACAACGGTATCTCGGCTAGCCACCTGCCCCTGGGCATTGGTCGCTGTACTGTGCCGCTCGAAACCCGTGCCGGTTTTTACCTTACTCACGTCGCGACTTACCACACGGGCATCGCGATTCGCCCGCAACGAATCTTGACGCTGTACGCGGTCGGCGCGGTGTTGTTGATTACTCGCACGCTCAATCGCGGCCTGAGCAGGTCGATCCGCCAAACTGAGAGCGGAGGTAAGGGTTAGCACAGCCAGCGTTACAAGTTGTATTTTCATCATATTGTCCTTTGATAGGCTTGGTGTAATTGCAAATAACACCTACTACAACGGACTAAGGAAGGTTTGGTTGACAGGAGCTGGAATATTTTCTCAGTAAACCAGAACCGACTTGCGGGGGTCATATTCACGCTTGACGACCCTGCTGGATCCCCGATACTAGCCACATCATCCAACCGATGAAAGGACACGTACAAACCACTTTGCCCATCAGGAAATACGCTATGTACACAAAACTATTGGCTAGCGCCACTCTACTAGTATCAGTCACGTCGCACAGTGCCTGCCCAGAGTTCCTCGACCAAGAGTACCGAAAACTCCACAGCACAGAATCTATCAATTTATGTGAGGCGTTCGAAGGCAAAAACCTGTTAATTGTTAATACCGCAAGCCATTGTGGTTTTACACCGCAATTTAAGGCGCTAGAGGCGGTATACCAGCAATACAAAGAGCAAAATTTTACAGTCATCGGCTTTGCCAGCGATGACTTTAAACAGGAAGACGCTAAAGAGGCCAAGGCCGCCGAAATTTGCTACATCAACTACGGCGTTACTTTTACGATGCTAGCCCCAACATCAGTCCGAGGCGACGACGCAAACCCTACGTTCAAAGCATTGGCAGCAGCAACAGAGGCACCGGGTTGGAACTTCAATAAGTATCTAGTCAGTGCGGACGGAAAAAGTATTCGCTATTTCGGCAGCAGAGTGAAGCCCAACGACCCGAAATTAACGCAGACCATTGATGCGTTGACGGGAAAATAGGTATACAACAAAGATCGAAGCTACCCCTTTAGCTACCTTCGTAGCATTGATCAAGGCCGACACAAGGTGTCGGCCAACAGACGTCGATCTGAAAATCGCGAATATCAAGTACCGCCGCAGGAACCACAACACACGTCTACACCGTGGGTTTTGTTCGCACCCACATCTGCAAATTGTGCATTCGGTTCCGGCGCTTCAAACAATATATTGTTTTCCAAGTGAATATGCTGTTTCAAATCGTCAACAAACGCTTGCAGGCCAGCAAACAAGGCGCGCCAAGTATTACAAGCACCTTTGGGCAAGGTTATGTTATCAGTAAGCGCGTAAAGCTTATCTAAAGCGCGGGCATGATCGTCGTGATCATGGCGCATCACATGAATCGGCCCTTGTGCCATAGTGCGCTGGCCAGCCTTAAGCATAGGGAATAGAATTTGCTCTTCTTTTTGCATGTGGTTGTTAAGCTCTTCATCCATCAACATCAAGTGTTGCGCCAAACCCTTTGGGCATTCAGGCTTGTCGCCGTGCACATGCTCAACGCGGCTCGCCAATCGAATAAGTTCAGTCAGTTGTTCACGGTGCACGTCATGATAACGCGTGAGAATATGATCAATCAGCTCCGTGTCTGGTGCACTCGACCAATCTTTTTCATCGCTGCCGCGGGCAGCTAAGCTATCTAACGCCGCAATAACCTTTACTTGGTCGATGTCATGTTCCGCTAACGCTTGTTTAAGTTTAACGTTGCCACCACAGCAAAAATCTAAACCAAGTTGATTAAACAGCGCAGTTGCACCGGGAATTTGGCGAGCCAGTTGGCCGACAGTTTTTTCGATTATGGGCATGGCGTGTTACCTGCTGGTTATTTTCAAAGATGTAAATCAGAAGAATCTTTTAAGCCAGTGTACGCCCGCTATGCACGGGCGACATCTAGCCATGGGGGTTAGGCCTACTACCTATTTATCAGTAGCCGTGGCACTATCACATTCACCACAACAAATACCTTCTCGCGCCAGTGAATCAGGGCTGGCCTCGCTCCAGGCTTCGGTTAAACCTTGCATGACTGTAGTGCGAGGCCAAAGAGCAATCAGCACCTGCCACGCCAAGGCTAAAGCGCCAACAATAAACACCACATCGCCAAAGGTGCGAACCCAGCGCAATGTCACTAACAAATCTGACTGCATGAAAGATTCACTTCGGGCATACCAAAACCCTTCTTGCGCGCTAGCGATAAACTGAATGATGCCGACCGGTAATAAACTGGTAAACAACATCAACGCCAAGCCCACATTTAGCCACCAGAAAGCGGTTTTCATGAGCCTTTCGCTAAACATCAAGCTGGGCCGAATGTAGCGCAAAATCAACAAACAGAATCCAAGTGCAAGGAAGCCATAAACGCCGAATAACGCTGCGTGCGCATGAGTCGCCGTGGTGTTAAGGCCTTGAATATAGTAGAGCGCAACGGGCGGATTAATAGAAAAGCCCAACACCCCTGCTCCCAACATATTCCAAAAGGCTACAGCCACGAAAAACATCACAGGCCACTTTAAATTGGCCATCCACGGTGCACGCTTTTGCAACTTCCAATGTTCCCACGCTTCGTGCCCAAGCAATATTAAAGGCACCACTTCAAGCGCTGAAAAGACCGCACCTACTGCCATAACCGGAGTTGTTGTACCAGAAAAATACAAGTGGTGAAACGTTCCCGGCACACCACCTAACATGAACAAGGATGCCGAACCTAAAGAGGCCACAGTCGCTAAACGTTTAGAAACTAATCCTAGTGAACAAAAAATAAAAGCCAGCGCTGTAGTGGCAAACACCTCGAAGAAGCCTTCCACCCACAGGTGTACAATCCACCAACGCCAATATTCCATGACCGAAAGGTGTGTGCGTTCGCCATAGAAAAACCCAGCGCCATAAAACAAGCCAATAGCGGCTACAGATGCAGTCAGTAAGGCCAGTAAATTTTTGTCACCGGGCTGACGGAGAGCCGGAATTACGCCACGCAACATCAACACCAACCACAGGACAATGCCGGTAAATTTTCCTATCTGCCATAGACGGCCTAAGTCCACGTATTCATAACCTTGATGACCGAGCCAGAAATTAAGCTCTGGTGGTAACCATTGGGCTATAGCCAGATAGCTGCCTATAAAAGTACCGCCCACAACCACAACCAACGCCCAGAATAAAATATCGACGCCGAGTTTTTGAAACTTTGGATCGCGACCACCGTTGATAATCGGCGCAAGAAAAAGCCCAGCAGCTAAGAAGCCGGTAGCGATCCAAAACATGGCGGTTTGAATATGCCAAGTGCGAGTCAAGCTATAAGGCAACCACTTAGATGTTTCTATACCATAAAAACTTTGCCCCTCCACAGTGTAGTGAGCCGTAAAACCACCGAGAAACACTTGCAGTACAAACAGCGCCATCACTACCAGCACATATTTGCCTAACGCCTTTTGCGAGGGCGTGAGCTGAATAACGCTTAAAGGATCTGCCGGTGGTGCCTCTGGCTCTACCTCGTCTTCGCGCTTCATAAAGGCCCAAGCCCACACCAAGCTACCAATACCTGCCACCAACAAAACCACGCTCACAACTGACCAAACAATATTCTCTGCGGTTGGTTTATTGCCTATAAGCGGCTCGTGCGGCCAGTTATTGGTATAGGTAGCGCCGTGGGGTTCGCGCTCAGTGGCAGCAGCCCAAGCAGTCCAGAAAAAGAATTCCGTCATTCGATGCCGCCGCTCTGGGTCAGGCAGCGTCTGCTCCTTCATGGCATAACTAGCGCGGGTTTGCTGCAATTCAGGGCTGCCACCAAATAAGCGATGATAGTAATCCGCGGTTTGTTGCATCGCCGCTAATCGCCTATCGCTGATGATTAGGGTGTCGGTTGCCACATCATAGGTATTTTGACGATAAGCCTGTTGCAACCAGCTATTCGCCAAGGTTTTCTGGTCACTATCCAACGCTTGATAACTCAGGCCCCAGTGCTCAAGTGCGGCGAGTTCGCGCCACGCCAGCAATTCGCGATGCAACCAATCTGCAGTCCAATCGGGCGCTTGGTATGCGCCATGCCCCCAAATAGAACCTAGCTGCATGCCGCCAACGGATTGCCAAGCACTTTGGCCGTCCAGTATTTGCTCGCGACTACTAAATAGCTCACCGCTGGCCGTCATAATCTGCTCAGGAATCGGTGGAGCGGCTCGATACACTTCTCGGCCAAAGTAGCCAAGCACCCCAAAAGTGAAAGCCAGAATGCCAATGAGCGTCCACCAAAACCGGTAGTAGCTATCCGCATTTCCTGTTGTTGTGTGCATAGTTAATGCCTCCGAAGTCATCGCAATTCCATCATTCATTAAGATGTATTTTAAATACATCTTTTAAAATACTAGCGCACAACATACAAACATGTAAACTAAATACATCTTTAATAATGTAAATAATTTTCTATGCATGTAACTCGGTTTACCGACTACGCCTTACGCGTGCTCATGTACCTAGCAGTGCGTGAAGAACGGATGTGTACCATTGGTGAAATTGCTGAAGCCTATGCCATCTCTAAAAATCATTTAATGAAGGTGGTACAGGAATTGAGTGCCCAGAACCTCATTGAAGCCACCCGCGGTAAAAATGGCGGCCTAAGGTTAGGTAAACCCGCAAGCGAAATTTCAGTGGGCGCCCTAGTGCGAAGCATGGAGCAAGGTATTGCGTTGGTGGAATGTTTTGGCAACAGCAATGCTTGTGTGATTACCCCTGTTTGCCAGTTGAAGCATGCCTTTAATGAGGCGCTGGAAGCGTTTTTTCAATCGTTAGATCAGTACACCTTGGCGGATTTGGCACCCCGCACCCGCTATACAGAACTGCAACAGCTGCTGGCGATTCCCGTATAGACACCGCTTAACATCCTATAAAATCGAGAGGCACTGTACTGAGCATCCTCCAACTTAAGTCACTTTAAGGAAAAGTTCAGCAACCCCTCTACAAGCAATTAAACATCATCCCCCTGAATATTTGGCCTTTGTGCTACAAAATTAACCTTAGGCTAGTGCCATTTCAGCTCACGCGAAGGTTTGATATTTCACAAAGCAAGGTTGACTGATCAGTCGTATAAGTAATTGATTCTGGACGTATCACCAAAGCCTGACTAGCCTGCTATCTCATAATTGTCGATGGATGTCGTGCAATTCGCGCCGTATATTTCCAGCCAGCTGTGAGTTAATCCTCCTGCGACGCCCCATTGCTCAGCAGTCTTCCTGTGGTTTCGACGGCCTAATAACTTAGAGCATGGGGAAGACAATGAAAGCATTCTTACTAGCTGCTTTATGCAATTTATTTCTATTCGTTTTACCGGTGAATCACGCCCTTGCAGAACCGGGTGACTACGGCTTCTGGAAAACCTTAGGCAACTTAATTAAACCGGAAAAGGCCAACGACCCAGTATCCTTCGCTGAAACCCAAGGCATGTATCCACTCAACCAACCAGTATCTGGCTTTAATGATGGTTTTTCACCAGGGAGCTACGACAAATGGCAAAAAGTCGACGTGCCCATTAGCACCGGCGCCATGTGCGGTAACGGATCCCCCTTTAAATTCTTTGTTTACCGCGTGCCGGATACCAGTAATACCATTTTTTATTTTGAAGGAGGCGGCGCATGCTGGGATTATGCAAGCTGCTCTGGCCAAACCGGCATTCGCGGCGCGCGCAACCCCAACGGTATTCCCAATAATTATGTGCAAAACATCAATTTATTAGATTTCCAAAATTCTGCGAACCTAGGCACGGCAGCCGCAACACCGCTCATTTATACCCACCATCCCTATAATCAATTTAAGACCGGTGAATGGAACATCGTCTACGTCCCCTATTGCACAGGCGACATATATGTAGGTGATAAAACGGCAGTTTATGAAGACCCAGCCGGCGAAAATGCCCCTCTGGTTTGGCACCACAATGGCTTGCGCAATGTGCAAGCCGTAACCTCGTGGGTAAAAAATAATTTGAAGAAGCCCACTCAGCTGGCGATTGCTGGGTGCAGCGCTGGCAGTATCGGCGCCCTGCTCAACTACTCAAAACTGAGGTCGCATTTCGAGAGTCAATACGGCTACTTGGTAGATGATTCTGGCCCCATTTATAATGCACCGCTTACCAGCAACGATACCGCCACTTACCCTTCACTGCCATTGCATCGGGAGGTACTTAGCTCCTGGACGATGTTTAGCCCCGATGATGACCCAGCAGAGGAAAATCCCATCAATATGTTGAGCCAAATAACACCGGGGTTTGAAACTACTAGGCTTGCTAGTTTGTATGCGGGGTTATCCGCAAAATTTCCCAGCGACAGATTGGGCATGACGCACTTTTTAGCCGACGGAAATTTTAGCTCTTATTCATACGAGCGATTTTACAGCGATATTGAAAACGACCCAAATGCCGCGTCAAAGCTGGCCAAATTACGGGTAAAATGGCAGCAGGATACAGCCAACAACTTAATTCCACTGCTGGCGAGTACCGGCAACTGGAGCTACTACTTCCCCATGTACCGGGATTTCAATGAGAGCCATTGCACGTCAGTACTCGACTTCCGCTACGGAGAGATTGAGGAGTTAGGCTTGTCCTTGTACGACTTTATGAACAACGTCGTTAATTACCAAGGTGGTGCGCCCCTACGTGCAGTAGAAACCGACGCCAGCTCCGATTTCATTAACAATCACGATTGGTTTTACGATTTAATTGATGGCTTACTCTAAGCGCTAAAACCTAAGGCTGACCGAAATTTCGTCAGCCTTAGTCTTCAGCCCCTTCACCGTAAGCAGCCATGCGTGCGGCTAATAGCTTTTCTCTCAGGTATTGTTCGCGAGATAGACCTCTAGGAATAGTGTCCAGCCGATTAACCTCTTGGATAATCTGTAACTCTTGCGCCTTGTAGCTTTTAAACTCCGGGGTATTCTCGGGGTTGTACTTCTCTGTAGAAGCCTGGGACTTTTCTTGATAATGCGCCAACAGATCTTTTGCCTCTGCCTCGAACGCAGCGCGGTCGGTACTATTTTTCTCCAGCCACGCCATTTTCAAGTGCAGTGCCTCAAAACCCAGCACCCCACCCTCGGCCTCTAAGGTTTCTATCTGCAACCAAATAGCCTTGGCCTCGTCTGCATCATTACCAGAGGTATTGAAATAATCGTGTAAGGCCTGCTTATCTGTTTGGCGTTTGAGATACTGCTGAACAGAGGCATGACCTAAAAGCAGCTGTTGCTCTAGGTTGTCAGCCTCAAGCTTAGCGGCATCTCTCTTCGGAGTACTGCGACTGCTCGGTACAACATCATTGATCTGGGACGACTCAAGCGTAGGCTTATACACTAACCAAACTGCCGCAAGTACGGCTACAGAGAAACTAATCCATAGTCTATACATAACATTTTATCTCAGCAGGCGGAAAACAATTGCAATAATTGTAGTTCATCAACAACATCTACGTGTGATACATATTTCACGCAAAAAATACTTGTACTTTTTGACCTATAAACGGGCGTGTTAAATTGTGCGTAGAGGGGCACTCGAAAACCATAGTGTAAATCAACTGCTATTCGCCATAGTACTGGCGAATTTCTCTTTCAAACTTAGGGTCAGCGAACTTCTTTGGATAAAATTCCGGACCATTTTCTATTTTTCGGCAACCTAAATTAACCGTAATGGAGCGATCCCCCCAATTGACTGATTCTATACTATTACGGCTAATAAGCACTTTTCGTCCACCGGGTAGCCAATTATTGGTATCAATAACAATATACGGAATACGCCAGTTATCATCGCCAACAATAAAATCGTCTATATGACCTAAATCTTTATCTAAAGCGTGAATCCGATAGCCTTTGAGCTCCTTTACTGAACGTAAATTTCGGTCTTCCTTTTTCAGCTCCGTTAAACCCTCAAGTACACCCGCATCCGCTAAAGGGGTAGGATGGGCATAGGTTCCCCATAAATTATCGCCCATCCAATAGGCGCCGTAGCCATAGTACTTAAACAACTCAGCTTCATACTTGTGGGATAACGGTTGATGTTCTTCCAATTGTGGACTAGCTTCAACACCTTTCTTAGTCAAATTAATGGGAAACTGGTAGGTATCCCAATCAGGATCACCCAAAGAAATTGGGCTAATCAGCACTTTTCGACCACCGGGCAACCACTTATTGGTATCAATCACCATATAGCGTACTACCCAGAATTCATCATCAAAAAGAAAGTCTTTACAAAGACCAATTTCGCTATCGATACCTTGCAATTTGAAACGATTGATTTCATTCAAACTTCGCAACATAGTCTTACACCACTTATGGCTATTCAATGAATGCATTTAACAATCAGAAGAAACTGATTGCTGAATACGCTAGTAAAATATCGACAGTAAATATCAATAAAAAACATTCCTGGATTTACCGCCCATTATTCTGAAGGTAATCGCCATCGGGCAGATGTTTGAGAATGAGGACTGTAAAAGATTAAAACCAATAATCGCTGTTAGCCAAAGCCAGTAGACGCTGAAAAACATTGACATCAGCACGCTAAACAATATTAGTGCTCCCGATAACCTTAATACCCAGCGATCAATATTCACACGAATAACCTCTAAAAAATTTGATTAAATTACAGACATGGCTTGCACATAAATAATAATGGATGTGTTAGTTCATACCCCACAGAAAGCGACCGCTTCTACGCTTAGTCAGGCCATCTCCAGTCTTGTATCTCGGGCATATCTAGACCGTTTTTCTCAATGTAAGCTTTGTGTTCGAGCAACTTCTCCAGCAGCTCAGCTTTCAATGTATTTCCTTCTTCGGAGCTATAGGGCAACCTATCAACAACATCCATGGTCAGGTGAAAACGATCCAGCTGGTTCAGCACCGTCATGTCGAAGGCCGTTGTTATCGTCCCCTCCTCTTTGTAACCATGCACATGCATATTGCGGTGATTATGGCGTCTATAGGTTAACCGGTGAATTAAGGCCGGATAACCATGGAAGGCAAAAATGACCGGTTGATCCCTCGTAAAAAGCGCATCGAATTGCGCATCACTCAAGCCATGTGGATGCTCGCTATCCGGTTGTAACTTCATTAGGTCGACAATATTAATGACCCGAATTTTTAGCTTAGGCAGCTTCTCTCGTAAGATAGAAACCGCAGCTAGGGTTTCCAAAGTAGGAACATCACCACAACACGCCATCACCACATCGGGTACAGTGGCATCAACATCATTCAGGGCTTGCTCACTGCCGGCCCAACGCCAAATACCGATTCCAGCGCCACAATGCTTAGCCGCCGAATCAATTGTTAGCCATTGTGGTGACGGGTGCTTGCCCGCAATCACTACATTTACGTAGTGGCGGCTGCGCAGACAATGATCCATGACCGAAAGTAGGCAATTGGCATCCGGTGGTAAATACACACGCACAACACTCGCTTTTTTATTGACCACATGATCGATAAAGCCCGGATCTTGATGGCTAAACCCATTGTGGTCTTGCCGCCACACATGAGACGCTAGTAAATAATTGAGCGATGCAATTTTATGGCGCCAAGGCAAACTCGCGCTCACTTTTAACCATTTCGCGTGCTGGTTAAACATGGCATCAATAATATGGATAAATGCTTCGTAGCAATTGAATAAGCCATGACGGCCGGTCAATAAATAACCTTCAAGCCAGCCTTCGCATTGATGTTCGCTAAGCATCGAATCCATTACCCGGCCGTCTAGGGCAAGCCATTGATCGCTTGCCTCAATAGGCAACTGCCATTGGCGATCCGTGACTTCAAACAAAGCACCTAATCTGTTTGATAATGTTTCATCGGGACCAAATACGCGAAAATTGCGTTGCAGTATATTTAAGTTAGCCACATCGCGTAAAAAGGGCCCGAGCACGAGCGTATCGCCGATACCGCGTATACCCGGTTTCACTACGGCTTCACCATAATCTAGAAAATCAGGTAATTTCAGGTCGCGTAGTAGTGCTCCGCCGTTAGCGTGCGGGTTAGATCCCATTCGATACTGCCCGGTCGGTGCAAGCTCTGCCAACTCTGGTATCAATCGACCATCGTCATCAAACAGCTCGTGTGCGCGATAACTTTTTAGCCACTGCTCCAACAAACCGAGTTGCCCTGCGTGCGACGCGGGATCAGACAGAGGGACTTGGTGCGCTCGACTGGTGCCTTCTATTTGAACACCATCCACCACTTTTGGCCCAGTCCAACCCTTAGGGGAAATCAAGACTATCATAGGCCAGCGCGGCCGAACGGTAATGCCATCAAACCGCGCCTTTTGTTGAATCTCTTTAATCTTAGCAATAACCGAATCTAGTGCCGTTGCCATAGCCGCATGCATAAACGCTGGCTCATCACCTTCTACAAAATACGGCTGCCAACCATAGCCTTCGAATAGCGAATGCAACTCTTCTCGGCTTATTCTTGCAAGCAGCGTTGGGCTTGCAATTTTGTAGCCATTTAAGTGCAAAATTGGCAATACCGCGCCATCAGTAACTGGGTTAAGAAATTTGTTAGAGTGCCAAGCCGTAGCCAAGGGCCCGGTTTCAGCTTCGCCGTCTCCAATCACGCAGGCTGTTATTAAATCTGGGTTATCAAACACAGCGCCGAAAGCGTGACTGAGTGAGTAACCTAGCTCGCCGCCCTCGTGTATTGAACCCGGTGTCTCGGGCGATGCATGGCTGGGAATGCCACCGGGAAAGGAAAACTGCAAAAATAGTTTTTGCATACCCGCTTCGTCTTGGCTTATGTCTGGATAAATTTCACTGTAACTACCTTCGAGATAAGTATTGGCAATAACTGCTGGGCCTCCGTGACCGGGGCCGGCGATAAAGATTATATTCAAACCATCGCGCTTGATTACTCGATTTAAATGCACATAAATAAAATTCTGTCCTGGCGTAGTACCCCAATGCCCTAACAACCTGCGCTTAACATCTGTCAATTCCAATGGCCTGCGCAATAGCGGATTATCAAAAAGATAGATCTGCCCTACTGACAAGTAATTTGCCGCACGCCAATAGGCATCCATGCGCTCGAGCAGTTCCGGACTGTGGGTTTGCATGTCCTAATTCCTTCGAAGTACGTCTCGTACTAAGTGACTAGCGAGCGTTTCTTGCCCGCTAACAGGTCAATTTGCATTTATGACGCTAGTAGCGGTACAGCTGTGCGATGACTTTTTTCAGCTATACGCCCTAATAATTGATGCCAGTCGCTAACAAAAGATGCAGCACCTTCAATTTGCAGTTGTAGCGCTAAAGCCTCTAGCTCTATACCCGCACTCCTAAATTGGATCAAAGTTTTGTCGACCGAGTGATCATCCTCGGACCAGCTGAGTTTTAATGGATCGTGCTTTGCAATGGCTAACAGAGTTTTTTCTGGCACAGTATTTATCGTATCCGCAACAGCCAATGCGCCTATATACAGGGTATCGGGCGCGTCTGGATCTTTTGTGCCCGTGCTGGCCCATAGTAAGGTTTGTGGTAGCGCACCCGCAGCCGCAAGTTTACGCCAGCGTGGCGACAACAACAGCTCACAATAAGCTCGATAACAGGTATGACAGATGGCAATACCCAAGCGATTTCGCAATCGCTTGGGTACCTTATTTTTAACAGCAACATCCCAACGACTCACAAATATCGATGCCACCGACCTAATACGTGGATCTAGCCCTGCTTCAATACGACGCTCAATTCCGCGCATATAGGCGCACGCTGCCGCTAAATATTGTTCGCATGAAAACAAAAGCGTCACATTGATGTTTACACCGGCAAAAATTGCTTCTTCAATCGCCAAAAGCCCTTCTGGCGTACCGGGAATTTTAATGAGTAGGTTTGGGCGTTGCGCTTGTGCATATAGCGCTTTAGCCGACTTTAATGTGCCAGCAGCATCGCTTGCAAGAAGCGGAGACACCTCTAGCGACACACAGCCATCAGTGCCTTCCGTCTGATCATATATTGGACGAAGTAGATCTGCGGCCGCGGTCAAATCCTCAAGTGCCAGCTCGAAAAAAAGCTCCTCTCCGGATTTTCCATTTTTTGCCTGCTGAGCAATTGCTTTATCGTAACTGTCGCTATTGCCGATAGCTTTATCGAAAATAGAAGGGTTTGAGGTCAAGCCAGTAACTGTTAAATCCTGAATGTATCGACTTAAGCCGCCATTGGTAAGCAAAGCACGAGAAATATTATCAAGCCATATGCATTGACCCAATAAATGCAGTTGATTGGTTATATTCATATCTTCGCCTATGCTATGACCAGTACCTAAGCCCACTTCCGGTGCGATTTTATGTTTAAAAAAGAAAGCGTAAGAGTGACAGATGAGCACTGCAAAAGTTCGTTTTAGACAATAACTGTTGACATCTATAACCTGCTATATTTGATTCTATTTCACGATCTATCAGTAGTCGTCGTCAACAGCTGGTTAGAGCGTTACGGATGTTATTTCTATTTTCATTTTTTCATACACTTCGCGCTCTATCTCTCCCCGAACGTATCGTTCGTTGAGAATTTCTAGCGCGCTTCTATACCCTTGCCTATCAATTTTCCGGTATGTTCGATAGCTATAGCCCCAATGGCCAAAACTTGAAATCATTAATACCCAAACAGCGAACCAAAGAAACCAGCCCCAGCCTGTATACCATTCGTGCCAATACAAAGGTTCCATCATTGCCTCCTGAGCTTGAAATTTATGATTTCATAATCGTCGAGAAGATCGGTTTATAATTTCACCACATGAAAATATTTTATTAGTCAAATCGACGTATATATCGACTAAACTGCTTAGCTGGCAGGCCTAATGGTTAGCTCACTAACAACACTTTTAACACCAGAAACGCCACCGACTATATCTTCAATTTTAACCTTGTTGCCATCTGTATCTACCATACCGGTAAGGGTAATCACACCTTTGCTAGCGGTAACATCAATATCAAAATCTCTTAAGTTGACGTCATCTCGCAATGCAGCATTGACTTTGTCGCTCAACGAAAAAGTCTTATTCTCTACATTGGGACTTTCCATCGTCTCAGCTGTCGCTCTTTTAACTGCTGTGCCATAAGGATTTGATACATTATTCTTATCGCAGGCGCTTAAACCAATAGCGAGTAAGGTCATTACCAGCGAAGCTTTAATCAGGTTTAGCTTATTCATGTCTTTTCCTTTGTGAAAAATTATTTAAGATGTGTCACAGATCCCCTGCGCATCCAAGGAATTTTCTCACTCAATAGCAATTCAGTCTGTACGGAAGAACACATAGGATGTACTTAGCAGATTGATGTAAGAGAATGACACCAAATGTAGGTCACCAGACACTTCTGGCAATGACGGAATGTTTGATTTATTAAC
The DNA here is from genome assembly GCF_042853465.1 of Simiduia litorea. Taxonomy (GTDB): domain Bacteria; phylum Pseudomonadota; class Gammaproteobacteria; order Pseudomonadales; family Cellvibrionaceae; genus Simiduia; species Simiduia litorea. The sequence continues at coordinate 2,426,798 of NZ_AP031497.1, forward strand.
CTACCTCATTAGGCAGGAAGACATAAGACTGAATTTTTTGCTATCAAAATTAACCTGAAAAATAGCGTTTACACGATAGAATATTCAGGAACATACTCCATTATTGCCTAAATTTAAGATTCGCAACACTGATTGCGCGATAATTATCTCTTCGTTGCTTGGTATAACCAGCACATTAACACGGCTCGTTTCAACTGATATATTCAGCGAATTTTCTCGATTCAACTTTTGATCAATTTCGACACCCAGAAAGCCAATATTGGCGCAAATTCGCTGCCGAATCGGTGGGGAATTTTCACCAATCCCACCGGAAAATATCAATGTATCTAAACCGCCTAAAGTCGCGCAATAAGCACCGATGGCTTTAGTGACCTGATAGCAAAATAGCGCAATAGCTTCGGCGGCTTTATCATCATCGCTTTCTTGCTCTAGTAGGACACGCATATCTGAACTTATCGTTGAAACGCCAAGCAGCCCCGACTCGCGATTAATCATGGAATAAAACGCTTCACTACTCAATTCTTCATTATTGGATAGAAAGAAAACCAATCCTGGATCTAGGTCGCCTGATCGAGTCCCCATCATAATGCCGCCCGAAGGCGTAAATCCCATTGTGTTATCTATGCTTTTTCCATCCTTCACCGCGGTAATACTCGCGCCATTACCCAGATGGGCAATGATGACTCGCTCTGAAATGGCAGCGCAATCTTCTAAATTCCGCAATTTCTGCACCAGATATTCGCAAGACAGACCATGAAATCCGTAGCGCCGAATACCCTGCGCCTCATAGTGACGCGGCAGTGGTAACTGGCTAGCCACTCGAGGCATTGTTTGATGGAAGGCGGTATCAAAGCAGGCTATCTGCGGCATATCGGGATAGCCCACAAGAAATGCTTTAATAAACGCGATTTCGAGTGGCAGATGTTCTGAGTCATAGGGCACAAGCCCTTGTAACTGCGCCAGCAACACTGGAGTAACTAACTGAGCATCTGTCATATCCATCCCGTGTACAACACGGTGTCCGACGGCCTTAATCTCAGAGAAATTAATTTTGGCCTCAAGCCACATTAAAAGTTGCTCAGCAACCGACAAATGGCCACGTTTTTCAAGATGCCCAGTAAAAGACGTATTATCAGTCAAATTTTTTGCCGTCAAGCGAACACGGTCACGCCCAATACCGTCGATTTTTCCCAGTAACATCGGCTGTGGCTCGGCCTGTAATCCATAAACCGCAAAGCGAACACTTGACGACCCACCATTGATAATCAAAATTCCTGGCCTATTTACGTCAAGCATAATTCCCCTTGAACAATCAATGTGTTTGCCGCTTAAGGCGTAGCGCATTGGTAATGACAGATACGGAACTTAAACTCATCGCCGCGCTAGCAATCATTGGGCTAAGCAATAGACCAAACCACGGATACGGTGCGCCAGCGGCGATAGGAACGCCTATAAAGTTATATGCGAAGGCGAAGAAAAGGTTCTGGCGAATGTTGGCCATTGTGTTTTGACTCAATAGACGGGCTTTAGCAATGCCAAGCAAATCACCCTTAACAAGTACGGTACGGGCACTGTTCATTGCTGCATCTGCGCCTGTAACCATCGCTATACCAACGTCTGCTTGAGCGAGTGCAGGCGCATCATTAACATCATCGCCAGCATGGCAACTATATGACCCTTTGCCTGCAACTCTTTTAGGTAATGTAGTTTATCATCGGGCGTGACTTCAGCCTTGAATTCATCGATATTGAGTGATTTAGCAACTGCCGCCGCCGTTATCGTGTTATCTCCGGTTAACACCACAACGGATAAGCCTGCACGATGCAAAGCCGCGATGGCCTGTGCCGTTGTGGGCTTAATGGCGTCGGCAACACTTATTAATCCAGCCAAGTTCCCGTCGACAGATAGAAACATTACCGTTTGGCCTTGCTCTCTTAATGATGTAGCGTCTTTTTGTAGATATCAGATCAATGAACCAATCAATGAAAACTGATATTCAATACTTTCTGAGTTTAGCGTTTAATTACAGAAATCTTTGTCCCCTCAATACTTACGCCAGCCATAAGCCCTTGCTGATCAAATATAAACGCGTAAGCATCATCTTTTAACGTTGATGATGATAGATTCTTTGCCACGCCTTCCGTTACAACAACCACTGTTGGACCCACACCGATTTCCCAGCCGTGGGATTCTCGAAGGTACTTAACCGCTTTATCATTCATCAAAAAGACTGCATAGCCATAGGATTGCGCTCCTGCTTGCAACCCCCAAGAGCCCGTTACGGCATTGTAGTAATCCACAGCTTTATCAGCCTTTAACAACACACCTTCGCCGTAACTACCGCCGAATATTAATCCGGCCTTAACAATATTCGGGAAGACAAGTACAGCCTTAGCATTTTTCGATAGTTCCATCGCAACTGGGCTAGTATCATTCAGCATCTCTAACGCATGCTTTGCGTCTTCATCCAAATCCTCTGCTGTTGCCGCATAAACACTGCTAGCGAGAGAAACGGATAAAGCCAGTGCACCAACCAGCAACAGTGAAAACACATTGCGCCGTTTCGTAAACATGGCACTCTCCTTTCATTAATAAATTTAAACAGAAAAAATATCAGATAGAATTCATTCGATCATTCATCCACCGCGACTCAGAAATGGTAAGTAACGCCCGCGTACAATGCCTGCACATCATCTTTAGAGCCATCAACACCAGACAGATCCGCGTAATACTGAAACTCTCCACGCAAAGCAAAATGCTGACTCATATAGAAATTTACACCAGCACCTAGATAGGGTTTTAAGTCAGAGTCATTCTTAACGGGAACACCCTGTACCGTACCGCTATTATTTGTCTCGTAACGCGCAACGCCTAGACGACCGAAGGCACTAAAGCGCTCTCCTAGCGGCAAGGACGCTATGCCGCTTAGCGTCCAGGCATTAGCCTCTTGACTGGCGTTTAGATTGTTATCGTGAGAGTCGAAAAGCGTGCCGAAACTGGTGTAGCCAAACTCTGCACTCCACACGCGATTAAAGTCGTAGCCAACATCAATACGAGTACTGGTATCGGAATTATCACAATCAATCAACCTATCACAACTATCATGAGCATCGGCACGTCCGGCATCAATGCCGATCGAAAAGCCAGAGTCAGTATTTGGTTCGGCGAACACATTGGCCATTGAAACTAATGCAATGCCGAGTGCCGCGATTTTCACATTTGAAGTAAACATACTATTCAACCGGTAAGGTAATGAGCGACCGAAAGGCCCCTCTAGAAATCACACAATAGGAAATCGACCTCCCACTCTGTTCCCTATCGCACCAAGAATTAAAAAATATACTGCAGATTTAACGCCTGTGATGTCGACAATTGAACATCGGAGAACGACCAGAAAGCACTATGGAACACAAGTGAATCAGATATTACGTGTATTTTTAACAGCACAAAGTAATATCTGACAAGGATGACTTTTTCTATGATCGATAAGACAATCTTTTTAAAAAACTACAAGCCAAGCATTACCCACCATTGTAGTTATATTATTTTACGGGCTAGCAACAATACAACACCGAATAAAACAAATGTTACACCTGCCCAGATTGGTATATTGAATCGGTCTGTTTCCGAAAGCGACATATGCAAGGACCCAATGTCTGCGTTGTGAACGTCACTGGTATAAGTGAAGCCTCCATACGCAAGGCCCAAAGCGCCTATAACTATCAGAATTATAGCGATCATCTTTTGTAGACCCATGTTAAATTCTCCTGCCTTGAATTATTCGGACCGCTAGAACAACTATCGCCAGCACGATAAGCACATGAATAAACCCGCCTAGGGTATAGGATGAAACCAACCCAACAGCCCAAAGCAGTATTAATACAATCACAATTGTCTCTAACATGCTGTTCTCCTACGGTTTAAATAGGAACAGATTAAGCTTGCCTAGCGCTTTCGTCTGTTCGCCATAGCACACAGCATTGCTAAGTTTTAATATATTTATTGATTGTCAGAATCTCGCAACAAAACGCCATCAATAAGTATTTTGGCCTCTTGCAGAATGCGCTGAAGATGATCTATATCGCGGTAACTCTCAGCGTAAATCTTGTAGATATCTTCAGTACCTGAGGGCCGAGCAGCAAACCATCCGTGCTCTATTTCAACTTTTATACCACCGATTGCCGCGTTATTACCACGCGCATGGGTGAGTGTGGCGAAGACAGGATCACCGCCTAACAGCTTTGGTTTCACTTGCTCTCCCGTCAATTGTGCCAAGGCATTTTTTTTGCGCCATAGTAGCTGAAACTTGTACTGTATCTGTGACCGCTACACCTAAGTCTCTGCTCAATTAACCATAGAGCGTTGCTGGATCACGGCCGCTGCGGGCCAAGATTTCTGCCGACAAGAGGGCCAATGCCAAACCGTCCTTGTCGGTGGTCCAAACGCTGCCATCGAGACGTAGAAAACTAGCACCAGCGCTCTCTTCTCCAGCAAAGCCTAGGCTGGAATCGTGTAATCCGTTGGCGAACCATTTAAATCCTACCGGTACTTCAACCACATTTCGCTTTAGCCTCGTGCACACGCGATCAATCATCTGAGTCGTTACCAGTGTTTTACCCACCCCAGCATGCTTCGGCCAATCCGGCCGATACTGGAACAGATAGCTAACAGCCACGGCCAAATAATGATTTCCCGACATTAAGCCTGCACCGGGTGTCACTATGCCGTGTCGGTCGTGATCCGTATCGCAAGCAAAGGCAATATCAAATTGATCCTTCATATTGATAAGCGACTGCATAGCGTAGCGAGACGACGGGTCCATACGGATTTGGCCATCCCAATCAACGCACATAAAGCGAAAGGTGGCATCAACTTCCGGATTGGTTACACGAAGATCCAGTCCATACCGATCGGCTATTGCTGCCCAATAATGCACACCTGCGCCACCCATTGGGTCGACGCCCATGCGCAGCGCCTGACCACGAACCACGTCCATGTCGACGACATTGGTAAGATCATTGACGTAACTATTTAGAAAGTCATGCACATGGGTTGTGTCTGCACGCAGTGCTTGCTCGATACCAAACCGCCGCACGCCGTTTAAGTGATTCCTAAGAAATTCATTCGCCTTTTTTTCAATCCAATCAGTGGTGAGATTGTCGGCGGGACCGCCGTTGGCCGGATTGTATTTAAAGCCGCCGCTGTCGGGCGGGTTATGCGAGGGCGTAATAATAATTCCGTCGGCAAGCCCTTTACTGCGACCGCGGTTATAACACAGGATGGCATGTGAAATTGCAGGCGTAGGTGTAAATTCTTCCATCGGCGCCATCATCACTTCGACGCCATTAGCCGCAAGTACTTCTAAAGCACTGTTACATGCGGGCCCGGATAACGCATGCGTATCAATACCCAAAAATAAGGGGCCATCGATACCCTGTAGCACCCGATAGTGGCAAATTGCTTGACTGATGGCCAGCACATGCATCTCGTTAAAGCTGCCCTCCAAAGCCAAACCACGATGACCCGATGTGGCAAATACCACACCTTGTTGTGGATCATCTGGATCAGGTTTTATTGCGTAGTAATGCCTTACCAGCTCAGAAACGTTAATCAATATACTCGCGGGTGCAGGCTTACCCGCCAAGGCACTAATCTTCATTGCCTGTCCAGTGTGGGCCTAGTGTATCTCCGCATTAATATGTGCAGTGTGTTGGAGCATATACGTAGGTAAAGCGGTCTAGAGCGACATTAATCAGTAGTATCGCAATGAATAAAATCGGTTAACCGTATTTCTCATAACCGATACGACAGAAGACGTTAGGTACTTTTCACCTCGCTAAAACTTGTCTTTAGCTGCTCGTTTAACATCGACTCAAATTGCGCTTTACTAAAAAGGCCAAGGGATTCCGCAGCGACTTCTAAAGACACACGGCTTGCCTCAGCCGTGTGGACAATTTTTGCCGCAACATCGTAGCCAATTTTAGGTGCTAACAAAGTAATAGCGGACAAATTGTTCCGCATATTTGATTCTATTTGTTTCAAATTGAGAGCTAATCCGCTAACCGTATTGACTGCGAAAGAGATCATGGCATCGGACAATAATTCGATACTTTCCGATACATTGTGAATAATAAGAGGTCGATAGGTATTTAATTGCAACTGTCCACTGGACGCAGCCAGAGAGACACTAAGATCATTACCAAATACTTGTAGACAGACCATGCTCAAGGCTTTACATTGCGTCGGGTTTATCTTCCCGGGCATGATTGAACTACCCGGCTCATTCGCAGGTAAAATCCATTCATTTATACCGCAGCGCGGGCCGCTGCCCAACAAACGAGTATCATTGGCTATCTTAAGTAAAACAGCGGCAAGCTGTTTAAGGCTACTACTATAACGCAATAAGGCATCTTCACCGGATACCGCGGCATACAGGTTAGAATGCTGTTCGAACGGCATACTGTAATATTCCGCTAAGCGCTCAACCACTTGCCGGCCGAACATACTTGGCGCATTTGCGCCACATCCAATAGCCGTCGCTCCGAGCGCTAGTTGAAATACAAACCTCATACTCTCCTCAATAGCACTCCTTGCCGCTGCCAATTGACTAATGTAGGCCGAAATAATGGCTCCTACACTTATTGGCAAAGCATCCATCATATGGGTTCGGCCGACTGTATAAGTGGTGCAAAACTCTGCTTCTTTCTTGTTTAACACCGCCTCAAGTAACGCCATTGCCTTAAATAGCAATGTCTGTGAAAGCTGCGCAACCACGATATGCATGGCACTCGGGAAAACATCATTGGTAGACTGTGACATATTGACGTGATCATTGGGATGTATTTTTGGCAAGTCTCTCGCAACACTCTTCTTTTTGCCTCTGATTAAATAGCCATTCGCCAGAGAGGTTATTACCTCATTTACATTCATATTTGTCTGGGTACCAGATCCTGTTTGCCACACCCGCAGCGGAAATTGATCATTATGTTTGCCAGAAATAACTTCTTCGCATGCGAACGCAATCGCCTCCAAGTGACTCTGCGACAGGAGAAATCTGGCATGATTAACAACCGCACATAAGCGCTTAATCGTCACTAGGGCATGGATAAACTCAATGCGAAAACCTTGCTTTCCAATATCAAAATTTCGCAACGAGCGCTGAGTTTGCTCACTCCATAGCACTCCGGCTTCAACCTCTATTTTCGGAAACCTACTATCCTTCATATTTTTCAACGCATTTTCCTTTTATGATTGAGTTTCCTATCGACTAACGCGAATTAGTATTCACTCAATACTGGGAAGCGGCCGTAGAGTCGACAACCCAAAAACGCAATAACAACAAACCGGACAACGCCGATAGCATCGTGGCGGACAAAATCCCCAACTTTACGGCGTTAATTTGATCAGGACTGTAAGCTAAATTGGCAATAAACAAAGCCATGGTAAAACCGATACCCGCCAACATCCCGCCTCCTAGTATCATTCGCCATGACAAGTCGACTGGCGTCACGGCCAGGTGTAGTTTTACAGCCAACCAACTGAATAGGAAGACACCTACAGGCTTTCCCATTACAAAACTTATTACAACAGCCAAGGTTAAAGAAGATTCAAAATCTGCGCCGGCAAAGGAGATACCTGCGTTTGCAAATGCAAATAATGGCATGACAACGAACCCGACCCACGGATGCAATGCTATTTCCAAGCGTTCAACAGGCGACAGTACTTCGCGTGCTGCGGCTTCCGTTGTTTTTAATACTTCAGGATCTAGAGCTTGATCGCCGCTTGGATCAAAAGATGTGTTGTCGACCACGCTATCGATGATGGTGTGGAAGCGGTCATCGCTAACCCACTGTTTTGTTGGCGTCATCAAACCCAAAATAACGCCGGTAATAGTTGGGTGAATACCCGACGCGTCGACCGCCAACCAAATTAAACCGCCGGCGATGAAAAATAGGGAAATGTTTCTAACGCCGAGGAATGCCATCGTTTTTACAGATAGAAAACCGAGTAACGCGAGCCCAATGAACAGCCAATTAAGGTCGCTGCCATAACCTATAGCCACAACAATAATCGCACCAATATCGTCAACCACAGCTAACGACAGCATAAATACTCGTAAACTTTTTGGTATGCGTTTACCTAGTAGGGCCAAACAACCAATCACAAACGCCGTGTCGGTAGCCATCACCGTTCCCCAACCGTTCTGACCAGGCTCCTGATACTGAAACGCTAAATAAATCAATGCCGGTACTAACATACCACCAACGGCCGCACTAACCGATAGCATGGCTAATCGAGGCTCGCGCAATTCACCAAGAACCAGCTCTCGCTTAAGCTCTAAGGCTATCAGAAAGAAAAATAACGTCATCACTGCGTCGTTAATCCAGCTATGTAATGATCGCTCGAAAACAATAGTGCCGATATTTATGCCAACGGAGAGATGCCATAAATTTCTGAAAACATCACTGAGAGGAGAATTCGCTAGAATTAAAGCTATTACTGTAAAGAGCAGTAATACAACACCTGCCGCGGTTTCAACCTGAACAAATCTCGCAATAGGCTCTACGAACCAGTCGATACGCTCTTCTGGAAGCTGTGCGACCGAATCTTTCCTAACGACTTTCGGTTCGTCCATATTAGGTTGCAAGCTTTCGGCGCGCAACTTCACCCATAGATTTATCTGAGTTATCAGCATCTAGCCTGGCAAAATTTATCGCGTCTTTTAGATTGTCATAACGATATTCTTTATAGCGGTAGATTAATCTATTTTCACATGTAATGTGATAGCGCTTTAAATCATCAGCATCATCGTGATTCATTTTATTTTTCCTTTGCTAGCACAGACTTATACAACATCAGATTTAAAATATCTGCCATATAAATCTTCGCTCATAGAAAACCAATCTTCATAAAAGCGAAAAAGCAGATGAAAACAATGCCATGCGCCCTACTTACAACGCTTAACATTGCACAAAAGTCTCCGTTCAAGCGAATTTTTATAGCGCAACTATTGCCGCAAAAAAATTTACAGGAGGCAATAAAAAATAGTTATACCGAAGATATAAATAATATTTTTTACACAAATAGAATCAGGTGGAATAGAATTTAATGACATGAAACCTTCACATTCGACACATATTCTTTATAACCACAAATAGTCACGCGGCCTTCATAAGCATTGATAGACGCACGAACTTTTAAGGAAAGCTAAAAACCTAACAACCAGAGCCTTACATCCAGAAATCTTACATATGGAATAGCTGTACACAAAAGTCGTTTTTATTAGCGGTGAAAAATTTCAAAAAAATCGAGCTAAACTTAATTTCAACCAGCCAAACCCATGGTAGAAACATCTTAACGTTAACGTATTGATAGTGAAATCCTACGCCACCAAATAGTCTTACGTGCGGACAATAAAACACGCGTCTCAGCACTACTACCAATAGCCTATACACTGCATTCAAATCTTTCTGTCCGCTAGCGTACATACCGGAAACAGCTTTAATGATACTGTGCATAAGTCCATAGTAGCTGCACAAGCAAAGGGATTATCAAATGAACATGCTTGCGACTAAAGAAAATATCGGCACTGTCATATCAGTCGCCGGCAGTGTAGTGGACGTAGCATTTAATGAATACTTACCCGCTATCTTTTCCGTTCTACATATTGACCAAACGCCCCCTAATGGCAAGCCAGCCGATCTTAACAGCAGCCGCATCACCATCGAAGTGTTGAGTCATATCAATTCACATCGTATTCGCGCAATTGCATTAACTCCTACCCAAGGTTTAGCGCGTGGTATGAACGTGATAGATACAGGCGCACCGCTATTAGCGCCAGTCGGCAAGCCAATTCTATCGCGCATGTTTAATGTATTTGGCAAACCCATTGATGACGGTCCAGCACTAGAAAACATCAGCTGGGAATCAGTACACAATACGCCGCCATCTTTGAAAAACCGGCGAACCGACTCCGAAATTTTCGTCACCGGCATTAAAGTTATCGACGTGCTTTTACCACTCGAACGCGGAGGTAAAGCGGGCCTGTTTGGCGGAGCCGGCGTTGGTAAAACAGTGCTACTAGCGGAGATCATTCACAACATGGCTGGTGGTCACGCCGGCGTGAGTATTTTCTGCGGCATTGGCGAGCGATCACGCGAGGGTGAAGAGCTATACCGTGAAATGTGCGCGGCCGGTGTGCTACCCAATATGGTGATGGTTTTTGGCCAAATGAATGAGCCGCCCGGCAGTCGCTTTCGGGTAGGCCAGGTTGCGCTCACCATGGCTGAATATTTTCGCGACCAAGAGCACAGGGATGTGCTGTTATTGATCGACAATATTTTTCGCTTCATTCAGGCTGGTGCGGAAATCTCTGCGCTCATGGGCCAAATACCCTCCCGCCTTGGCTACCAGCCAACACTAGCGACCGAGCTCGCTAGTTTGGAAGAGCGCATAGCCAATACGGATGCAGGTGCTATCACATCAATTCAGGCAGTCTACGTACCGGCCGACGATTTCACCGACCCGGCGGCAGTGCATACCTTCTCACACCTTTCTGCGTCTATCGTCTTATCGCGCAAACGAGCGAGCGAGGGCCTCTATCCCGCCATAGATCCTTTGCTATCCAACTCCAAAATGGCCACCCCAGGAATTCTAGGAGAGCGCCATTATCAATTAGCACAAGACATTCGCAAAACACTGGCCCAATACGCGGAGCTGAAGGACATCATCGCCATGCTGGGCTTAGAACAACTTTCGGCGTCCGATCGAAAAGTCGTGGGGCGCGCTAGACGGCTAGAGCGTTTTTTTACTCAGCCTTTCTTCACCACCGAACAATTCACCGCTATGGCTGGCAAGTTAGTATCACTAGAGGATGCCCTTACAGGCTGTGAGCGAATTTTAGCCGATGAATTTAACGATTATCCAGAACAGGCCTTATATATGATTGGCTCCGTTGATGACGCGAAATTAGTTAAGGACACAGAAAGCAAGAAAGCTTCTGAGGCTAAAGAAAGTCAAAAAATTATAGATGGTGAAGAAGAGGAAAAGGTAGATAAAAACATGGCTAAACGCGATGAATCTTAAATTGCTACTACCGTATGGCATATTTATGAAGCAAAAAAATATACAGCACATTCTAGTGGAAACAGATCAAGGCAGCTATGGGCTATTACCACACAGGCTTGACTGTGTGGCGGCGCTTGTACCCGGAATCTTGATCTTTCAAAGCAGTTACACACCCGACCCTAGGGGTACAGAAACCTATATCGCTGTCGATGCAGGCGTGCTGGTAAAAACCGGCATGGATGTGGTTGTTTCCGTCAGACACGCGGTTGTGGGCAATGATCTAGACAACCTACATGAGGCGGTTGATAAAAATTTTATACAACAAAACGAACGCAACCAAAAAATTCACGCTGTATTTAAAAAAATGGAAAGTGATTTTATTACTCGTTTATCCGACTTCCATAAGGATCCTTAGCCACTATGCATGCGTTAACACCATTAAACATTGATAACAAGCGTTTGGACTGTTAGCGATGAGACAAGCTCATTGAAACACAGTAAAACTGACGCTCAGAAAACGCGTTTTCCAGCTCTTGTGGGCGTAAAAGTAGCTCGAAAGCTTAAAGCAAAAAAAATCGATAACCCCGGCATCTGGTTTGGCCTAGGTACTATGGGCTTAATTGGCTGGTCGGTCGCTATACCGACGCTACTTGGTGCTGCATTTGGCATTTGGCTAGATGGGGAATATCCAGGTACGCGATCATACACCTTAGCGCTACTGATCGCGGGGCTATGCCTTGGCTGTTTTAACGCTTGGCATTGGGTCGGCAGAGAGCAGCGCGAAATGCATGAACAACCTAAGGAGGAAGATGATGATTGACTTTGTACCGCTGTCAATGACAGCAACCGTTGGGATAAGTATGGGTATTATTTTTTATGGCGGGCTATACGTCACTGTCACCCAAGGCCTGAATTCACCCCGCCCCGCCCTTTGGTTTAGTGTAAGTTTTCTATTGCGTATGTGCTTTGTGCTTCTAGCGTTGTATTTTATTAACGACGGGCATTGGCAAACTATAGTTGCTTTCTTAACTGGATTTTTAGTCACTGGCGCTATATTTCAATTACTTAAAGGAATGCAAACTCAAGTTGCGTCAGCCAGCTTAAAAAGCGTACCTATCAAATCAATTTCAGTACGCAAGCAATAGGTGCACCATGCGCGTTAAAATCTATTATTACAAGTATGTAGGGCCCTGCCGTGCGCAGTTACGCTTATGGATATGAGCCCAGACAGTTCTATTTTCTGGCAGTTTGGATGGTTCACGTTGAATGCCACCATAGTTTATACTTGGGCTTTAATGCTCGGTTTAACACTGGGTTCGTTATTGATTATACGTAAGCTATCTAACGCCTTAGAGCGCACTCGCTGGCAGAATCTACTGGAGATTATTGTTACCGGTATCGTTAGCCAAATTGCAGAGGTGGGATTGGCGAAACCAAAACACTATGTTGGATTCCTAGGCACCCTTTTTCTTTTTATCGCATCGTCAGCTTTTTGCACAATTATTCCCGGCTTCGAACCACCAACGGGATCGCTTTCAACCACAACAGCACTGGCGCTATGTGTGTTTGTTGTGGTGCCGTTTTATGGTGTTCAACAACAGGGGCTGAAGAAATATTTAGCATCCTATATTCAGCCCACGATAATTATGCTGCCGTTTAATCTCATCAGTGAATTATCACGTACCTTGGCACTCGCGGTACGGCTGTTTGGTAACATGATGAGTGGCGCGATGATTATCGCCATTCTACTTACCATCACCCCTTTTATTTTTCCCATCGTAATGACACTGCTTGGCTTGCTCACGGGCATGGTGCAAGCCTACATTTTTAGTATTTTGGCAGCAGTCTACATCGCGGCTGCGGCACGCAGCGTAAGACGCCCTTGCAAAAACGCCAACAGCGATAATACGAACATATCAACTTGAGGATTTCTTATGGATAGCATGACTATGATAGCCCTTGTCTCCATTGTAATGGCCGGTTTAACCACAGGTTTTGGCACTATGGGCCCAGCGCTAGGCGAAGGTCGCGCTGTGGCAAGCGCATTAACGTCACTGGCGCAACAGCCCGATGCGTCGGCCACCATCACTCGCACCTTATTTGTGGGGTTAGCGATGATCGAATCCACTGCAATTTATTGTTTTGTTGTATCAATGATACTGCTGTTCGCCAACCCATTCTGGAATTTTGCATTAACACAGGCTCAATCGACGGGACACTAATTCATGCTTATAGACTGGTTCACGGTAGGCGCACAAGTTCTTAACTTCATTATTCTCGTTTGGCTAATGAAACGCTTTCTTTACCAACCGATTCTTAATGCTATCGATGCGCGAGAGCAAAGGATTGCCGATAAATTAGATCGCGCCGAAAAAGTAAGCCAAGACGCTAGCGAAGAAAAGGCTAAGTTTACGCAAAAAAATCAGGAATTCGATCAGCAACGCAGCCAACTACTTGAAGACGCCTCTAGCACGGCTAAAGAAGAGAGCCGACGTTTACTTGAAGAAGCCCATATTGCCGGAGCGGCGATGGTAGAAAAGCAAAGAAATAGCCTCCTTAACAACATACAGGACCTACAGGAAGAATTAGATCTAACAGCAAAAACAGCCCTATTGTGCATGACAAAAAATGCATTACACGATCTAGCCGAGGTCGATATTGAAACCCATATGGTACTCATTTTCCTACAGAATTTAGATAACCTAAATAGTAAACAAAAAGAAAAAATAAAATTATCACTAAAAACAAAGGCAATAAAAATCTGCTCTAGTTGCACGCTATCGGCCAAGCAAAAGAAGTTAATATCCAAGTCAATAACAGCCGTCATGGACAAAGAAGTGGACATCAACTTCGAACTATCACAGGAGCTAGTGGCAGGTATAGAGCTAACCACTGATGGCTTTAAGATGGGCTGGAGTGTTGCAGAATATTGTCATACGTTGCAGGCCTCACTCGACAAGGTAATTGATCAATACAGCTCTGGACCTTCGATCAAAGATGATAAAGAGAATACCTATACAGAGATAGTAGGCCCATCGAATGCAGAAGATCCTAGCGACGATGAGCTTGGAACCCAACACAAACCCAGTCTTGTGAATGAAAAAACAGGGTGAGATTCTTGCCATGATAAAACACATTAATCAACCAAAATCGTCGGTAACTAGCCGCGCGGAAATCCCATCACTAGAAGCGCAATTTAAAAAAACCTTTGCAGATATCCAGGTCGCCAGCAAAGAATTTAAAATGCAACTTGGATTGCGCGAAGTCGGAAACGTTATCCACAACGCCAATGGTATAGCAATCGTTTCCGGTCTTCCCAATGTGGGTTATGACGAGCTAGTGCGATTCAGCAACGGATTACTTGGCATTGCGTTTAACATTGATGAAGTTACAGCAGGTATTGTACTGCTGGGTCATTACTGGCACCTGCGCGCCGGGGATGAGGTGTTGCGTACTGGACGGGTTATGGACGTGCCCGTGGGGGAACACTTACTCGGTCGAGTGATCAATCCTCTGGGCGAGCCGCTCGACGGAATCGCACCACCGAAGGCGAAAACCCGCTTACCCATTGAGCGCCCCGCTACCGCGATTATGGATCGTGCCCCAGTTACTACGCCACTACAAACCGGCATAAAAGTTATAGATGCGTTAATACCCATTGGCTTGGGTCAGAGGGAACTGATTCTCGGCGACCGGCAAACTGGTAAAACCGCGCTCGCTATAGATACCATTGTTAATCAACGCGGCAAAGACGTGCTGTGTGTTTACTGCGCCATAGGACAACGCGGTTCATCAGTAGCCAAAGTCATCGCGACCTTACGTCAACATAACGCACTCGATTACACAGTGGTGGTGGTGGCTGCAGGTGATGCTCCACCGGGGCTTAGCTACATTGCGCCCTATGCGGCTACTAGCATTGCCGAAGCGTTTATTGAAGCGGGCCGTGATGTTTTAATCGTGTACGATGATTTAACTCAACACGCTCGTGCTTATCGCGAGCTATCGCTGTTACTTAAGCGCCCGCCAGGTCGCGAAGCGTTTCCAGGTGATATTTTTTATCTACATTCGCGCCTGTTAGAACGCGCCACCCATTTGAGTAAAGAACTCGGTGGTGGCTCTTTAACCGCACTGCCAATTATCGAAACGGAGGCGCAAGACATATCTGCTTACATTCCCACTAATTTGATCTCCATAACTGACGGTCAAATTTACCTGTCCCCGGCCTTGTTCGAACTGGGGATTTTGCCCGCGGTGGATGTTGGCAAATCTGTTTCAAGAGTTGGCGGCAAAGCACAGCGAAAAGCTTATCGATCGGTGGCCAGCAACTTGAAATTGACTTATGCCCAGTTTGAAGAACTGGAAAGCTTTTCACGCTTTGGGGCTCGCGTTGATCAAGCCACTGAAAAGATTATCGCGCACGGCCAGCGCGTACGTATGAGCCTTAAGCAGGCTGAATGCTCACCCGTCTCACTTTCGGAACAAATACTACTGTTGCTTGCCGTAAAAGAAGGACTTTTCGATACAGTTCCGTTACTGGCAATGTCAGAGGCAGAACAGCATTTGCTGAAAGCAGCGTCCGACATTCCGCAAGGCATACGCGATAAAATTGAATCCGATGAGAGTATTAGCGACGATGACGGTGAGATGATACTTAAATTAGCAAGTAATGCCTTGGCCGAATTTGGAACCGACAAAACAGACGAGAAAGAAACGCTAGAAAGTAGCTCAGATCGAACCATGGTGACCTCAATAGCGACCAATAAGGAACAAGAGCCAACGGATGAGGTACCGGCGGTGGAATTATCTACTAAAGCCACCAAGAACATTTCTGAAACCAGCGAGTAAATTTTATCGAAACTACGGCTAGCTTAAAGCATAAAATAGACAGTGCTGATGGACTTCAATCTGTTGTACGTACAATGAAAGCCGTAGCCGCCGCTAGCATAGGCGATTATGAACGAGCGGTTGCAGCACTAGGGGATTATTACACCACAGTTGAGCGCGGCCTGGGTGCATGCTTTCATGACCGAGATCTACTGCCAACGCAAAACCCTGTACCGCATCAAGCCAACCCAACGTGCATCATTGTTTTTGGCACGGATCAAGGATTAGTTGGGCAATTCAATGACGTAATCGCAGAGTTTACCGTGAAATCTTTAGCGTCAAGAGAAGCTCTTGACCGCTCGTCGAGTGCCTCTTTATCGGCACAGACACGGGTACCTACACCATCCGCCTCCACCGCCGCTGTAGCGCAGACACCGCCCTCTTCGCCTCTGGTTCACAAACCACTGATCTGGGCCGTGGGCGAACGAATTAACGAACGACTCATTGATTCCGGGTTAACCACCCAAGCGCGCTTTGATGTGCCAAGCTCGGTTCAATCAATAACCTTTTTGATTGCCGACATATTGTTTAGTATTGAAACCAAGCACGCGATCAACGCATTGACAGAAGTCTATCTATTTTTCAATCGCCCGAGCACTGGTGCTGGATACCTCCCAATTTCTCAGCGTTTATTACCACTGGACCAAACATGGTGTACTCAGCTAGCAGAACAGGTCTGGCCCAGCAATAATATCCCTGAAGTCTTGGCAGATAAAACCGGAACTTTAGGCGCGCTAATTCAGGAATATCTATTCGTTTCGCTTTTTCGAGCAAGCGCCGAATCTCTATCGAGTGAAAATGCAAGCCGGCTAGCAGCTATGCATCGCGCAGACAAAAATATTGAGGAGTTGCTAACAACCCTCAATAGAAATTATCAGCGCTTGCGCCAAGCGGGTATCGATGAAGAAATGTTCGACGTTATTGCAGGTTCCAATATTTAGTAGGCTTTTGCGAATCAGCAGACGCATATTGCTCGTCTATGATCGCTCAAATCTATCGGGTGGATAGCCTACCTGTATACCGCCACCCAATTGACCTAACCCTTACTGACCAATAGGCCCTCGAGCTTAGCTTCTTGATTAGCAGTTGTGCTTCTTGCAGAAGCTATCAACTTCTTTCTTTGCATCATCTTCGGATCGTCCATAAAGACTTTGCACCTTTCCCGCTAATATTTTTCGCTGACCAGCAACTTTATCAAAATCATCATCAGATAACTTGCCCCACTGTCTCTGAGCTTCACCTTTTAGTTGCTTCCATTTACCCTCAATAATATCTTTGTTCATCTTATTTCCCTTAACCCATGGCCTGATAATACAAAAAATGGCTGCGAACCTTAATCCACTAGATGCCATTCTAAGACCATTTTAGCGTTAGGGAATCGACTCTTCCGTACGGTGCAACACATAGAGCTTTCAAATTTGAACGTATTTTAGAATTTCCTATTATTAGGCCGATAAAAAGGTTAAGAAGATGTGGCAGATCATTAGCGGCTTTATCGAAAAATCGAGGTATTTAGAAACAGGCAAGTAGGCTATTAGCGTTATGATTTTCAGCCATTAGCGATCCGTGATATTTAACTGCCTTTTCCATTACTGCGGTACCACCGAGGGCAATTTGGCCTTACCTAACCGAATACCGTGGTTAATATTTAATGCCACTCAAGGCCTTAGGCGAGTTCCGAGAGATACTGCCGCGTAAAAACTTTGCCCTGTTCAACCGCCGGTTGATCAAAGGCGTTAACACCCATAAGATGCGCGGTAAGCACGGTTTCAAGCATAAATGAGGCAAACAGGCCGCCCAAATTAGCTTCACTCAAGCTATCAATTATGATCTCTCGTACCATACGCCCCTGCAAACGCAAGCTATCTTGGGTGGCGCGGGACTCGCACGTAACCATGTCGCCAATGGTGCGGCCCGCCATATAATCCAAACCATAAGCACGGCTATCTGCACCATCAATACGCGGGCCTAGGTTTAAACTTGGCACGGTGATAATGGTACAAAACTTGTCGTTTGGGCCGTCTAAAAATAGCTGCATTTGGCTGTGCTGATCTACTGGGCCAATGGCGCGAATAGGTGTTGTACCCAAACCGCCCTTACCTAAACTTTCTGCCCACAGCTGGCCTTGCCAGCGCGTAAAGGCGCGTAAAATGTCAGCATAAGCCATGATCAACACTTGGGTGATGCCGCGGTATTGATGCAGGGTGTGAATCAGAACAGCGCCCACCACCGCCGCCGACTGAGCAGGCTGATCGGAAAACGAAGAACATACGCGCTCGGCGCCATCGCGGAAACCTTTAGCACTTAGGCCGGCCACAAGCGCGGGCAACATCCCCACTTTGGTCAAGACGCTAAATCTGCCACCAATGTCAGCGGGGTGGTCGAGCACTAGCGCACCTAGGGCTTCACCGTAGTGGCGCAACGGTCGCGCGCCCGGCTCCGTAATAAAGGTAAAATGATCTGCCAAATTTTCCGCGCCTACAGATGCTTCCAACCACGCACGAAACACTAACAACTGCGCCAGCGTTTCAGCGGTTGAACCGGATTTAGATACCACAAGAATATGTGTACCACTTGGATTCAAACTGGAAAATAGATAATCCATTTCGAACGGGCACAGGCTATCTGGTGTATGAAAGCGAATGCCGACACTTTGACGATAGCGCGCCAGAGCAAAGGCAGCTTGTGCGCCCAAGCTGGAACCACCGGTACCCAATAGTACAAAGTCGCTGCACCCTACTTTGATGCGTTTAGCCGCTGCCATCATAATCGCCATATCGGGGGCACTGCTACCTTGGCACGCGAAGGCTGGCAAATTCGAAGCAGAGATCGCATCTGCATAAGACACAGCTTTGGTTAAGTTTTTCTCAAAGGCCACGCGAATACCTAGAGCATCCAACTGTGACTCTAGGCTATTTTTACCAAACGAATAGTTCAACATTTGCGCTACTCATAAATAGTGATTGCGCGGCATACAGCGATCTCCCTGCGAAACTTTTTATGGCACCTGTCTAAGCGCAGATTGCACGCCTATATCCCGCTTACTGGTCAAAACGTATTCATATAAACGCACTGAAATTTTACCACTACCATGTTAGCATTGAGCTCCCGCTAAACTGTTACCATACCGAGAGACTATCTTTTCAATAGCACTTCCTAGAACAATCATTAGAAGGCCCTTAGACCATCTGAAAATTCACACAGAGTCCAGTGTTTTGGTGGCTGCAATAAGGTAGATAACCACATCAACTTGGTGCGCTTGCTGATCGTCAATAAGTAAAATACCTTGCTGCTTCTCTTCCACGTCTACTTCAACACCATCTAAATGAATAGTGTTAAGCCCAGCCGCCTTTCGTTGCTGGATACAGATAGGATAAACCGTTTCACCAAAGCGATAATTAATCACACATTTATCCCAAGCCTCAGGCAGGCAAGGTTTGATAAATAATCTATCCGCACGCCGACTAACACCCATCAGGGATTCGACGATCAATCGATAAAGCCAACCCGCTGACCCTGTGTACCAAGTCCAACCACCACGCCCGGTATGTGGCGCAATACCATAGACATCGGCGGCGATAACGTAAGGCTCGGCCTTATAAGTCGAGACGCCTTCGGCAGTTAAGGTATGATTAATCGGCATAATCAGTTCCAGTAGCTCCCACGCGCGCTCGCTATCACCGAGCTCTGCAAATGCCATTGCCGCCCAAACCGCCGCATGGGTATATTGGCCACCATTTTCACGCACGCCCGGTACGTAGCCTTTGATATAACCCGGATCTAACGTCGACTTATCAAATGGCGGGGCTAATAACTTTACCAATCCATCTTTACGCTTAACCAAACGCTGATCGACGGCATTCATCGCCGTGCGCGACCGAACCTCATCTCCTGCACCCGACAACACAGACCAGCTTTGCGAAATTGAGTCAATGGCACACTCATCGTTATCCGATGAGCCTAATGCTGTGCCATTATCAAACCATGCGCGTAAATACCAATCGCCATCCCAGCCATGATGGGCGAGATTGCCGCGTAATATTTGCGCTTGCTGTAAGCAGCGCTTAGAAAACTTGATATCCTTAGTAGCCAGTGCAACATCAGAAAAACCAGTGAGCACTTTGTACAAAAAGAAACCTAGCCAAACACTTTCGCCTTTGCCCCCAATACCCACGAGGTTCATACCGTCATTCCAATCGCCAGATCCCATTAACGGCAAACCGCGCTCACCGAAGCGCAAGCCGTGCTCTATTGCTTGACAGCAATGTTGATATAAACTGGCTGATTGCGCTGAATGACCCGGTAGGTCGTAGTACGACTCTTCATCAGGGTTAAGCACTCGGCCGTCGAGATAATTAAGTGGCTCGTCTAGCACAGCGTAATCGCCGGTAACCTGTAGATAGCGACTAAGCGCAAGTGGAAACCATAAAAAATCATCCGAACAGCGTGTCCGCACACCGCGCCCTGAGGGCGGATGCCACCAATGCTGCACATCCCCTTCTGGATATTGACGCTGACCACATAAGATTAATTGCGCGCGCAGTAAAGCGGGC
This sequence comes from Simiduia litorea, assembly GCF_042853465.1. Classification (GTDB taxonomy): domain Bacteria; phylum Pseudomonadota; class Gammaproteobacteria; order Pseudomonadales; family Cellvibrionaceae; genus Simiduia; species Simiduia litorea. The sequence continues at coordinate 2,447,302 of NZ_AP031497.1, forward strand.
TTGGTATGTACCAAGGCCATGGCGTCCTGCAGTTGATCGCGAAAACCATAGGCCCCACCGGATTGATAAAAACCACTGCGCGCCCACAACCTTGACGCAAGCGTCTGGTAGACTAGCCAACCGTTCGCTAAAACATTTAACGCCGGATTCGGCGTTTCAATTCGCACAGCAGCCAGCGTGTGCCGCCAATACTGTTTGACCTGCGCAAGCGCAGCTATCGCCGTGCCTGGTATGCGCAGCCGTTTAGCCAATTCGCTGGCGTGACTTCGGTCGCGGCCAGCGCCAAGTCGAAAGATAATTTCCCGGCTTTCGCCTGGCGCGAGAGTGATACTGACTTGTAGTGCCCCACACGGATCTAAACCAGCGCCCACTCGGCCAGACAGATGAGTGCAAGCCAGAGCTTCCGGATTTTTCAATGATCCGTTGCGACCTAAAAATTCCCGGCGATCACCGGTCAGGGTGCGCGACATATCATCGACATCAAAGAAAGCAACCCGACCAGAAAACTCTGTGTTATAGCCATTATGAGCAAACAACGCGCCACTGAACGGATCAATTTGGGTAGCCACGTGCATAGCAGTTTTGGCGCGTAAATCACCCAGCACCCACTCAACAAAACCGGTTACCGACAGTTCACGGCTTCGACTCGAATCATTGCGTAAGTTGAGCACGGAATATTTAACTGGGTCCACTAAATCTACATAGATACTCAGCTCAGAGTGAATACCCGATATACTGCAGTGTTCGAATACACTATAACCAAATCCATGACGCGTCTGGTATGGCGGTGAATGGATAGCGCCACTTTCGTTGCTTCCACCCCCTTTGCTGGTACTAGGCTGCGCTGTTGGCGACCAGAATTCACCGGTAGTTTCATCGCGTATATAAAAGGCCTCACCATTGCTGGCGCCAACGGGATCATCACTCCACGGCGAAAGCCGGAACTCGTGAGCATTTTCGCTCCAACTGTAGGCCTGACCACCTTCAGTGATGACCGTTCCGAAACTTGCGTTTGCTATCACGTTGACCCACGGTGCCGGTGTTTGACAATTGGCCGAGGTGGTCACTATGTACTCGGTACCGTCGGCATTGAACCCGCCCAAGCCATTTTCGAATTGTAGTTGCTGATATTTTAACGCTGTTGGCTGATTTTTTTTATCTAATTTACGTACTGGCTTATCGCTGATGAGTAACTTCTCAACACCGGTATTGACCAATACACGACGATTCATTTGCTCCATCAGTGTACCCACACTGTCAACGATAATAACCCGTGCAGCCGCTTGCAGAAGGACACGATCCTCGAATGAAATTTGTTCAGCAAATCGAACGAAAATGCCACCAGGTCGATCGATGCTATGGGCATCGTTACCAGTGGCAATCATGCCCATTATTTGGTCCTGTAACTGCTGGCGATAGCCGATGTGATTCTCGTTCCAAATGACCAAGTCAACCGCCAACCCCTTCAGCCGCCAATAGGCGTGACATTGAATCAACTGACGAGCGTGATCTAAACAATTTATGTCGGTAATCTTTAGCAACACGATGGGTAAGTCACCCGATATTGCGAAGCCCCATAAACTCGATTGGCCACGACGATTCTGAATCAACACACTGGCATCCGCCCGCATTGCCGGATTGGTGTAGATCACAGAACTTGCCAAGCGTCGATACAGCTGTGCCTCTAATTGCCGCGCGTTAATCTGCCGAAGAATCACACCACTATGAGTACCAGCAATATCCACTACGCGATCAGCTAGATGACGATCTTGATAGCGCTCAATCAGTGCCATACACGCCTGCCGATTCACCGCTGCGCCAAAGATGAAATCAATGGTAGTGGACTGCCTCGGCTCGAGTACGAGCTTACAGCGAATAGCGGCGACGGGGTCTAATACCGAGCCTTGGCTGCCCGATAAAGCTACGCTGTCGGCCATTACTTGAGGTTGTGCGAGCGTACGCCCTCTGCCAATGAAGCGAACGCGATCAGTTTCAAAAGAAATATCCTCCACGGCTGTGCCATTAGTACCTAAGAGGTGGAACATCCACGGTGGCTGCTCGCCAACGGATCTAGGCCGTCTGCTACACAGAATCGCGTTTTCCTTTTCTAATATTTCAGTTTGTACAAACAACTTACCAAATGCTGATTGCATCGCGTCGGCATCTGGAGCGGCGAGAACTACCTCCGCATAACTAGTAAGCTCAATGACGCGGCGCTTAAGGGAACGATTGGTTAAGCGGACTCGACGAAGCTCAATATCGTCCTCAGGAGAAACAACAATTTCAGTATAGGTTTCAATATCCTGCTCGCGTCGACGAAACTCCGCGCGGCCTTCTGAAAATAAGGCCGAATAATCATCTGCTAGACGACAAGTAGGTTGATGTGCCGCAGACCAAAATGTCTCACTCCCTACATCGCGTACATAAATAAACGAGCCCCAATTGTCGCAGGTGCTATCTTCACGCCAACGAGTTAAAGCAGTACCTTTCCATCGGCTGTAGCCACCACCAGCATTGGTGATCATCACTTGATAACGCCCATTTGACAGTAATTGCACCTCCGGTGTCGGTGTCTGCGCTGACACCGGTGCATCGAGCGAGGCCTCCAGCGTGTCGGTCAAGTCTTCGCCCTCTGAGTGATCGGCGATGCGTGTATCTAACACGGTGGTTTTCGGTATGCGCTCTTGCAGTAGTAACAAAGTTGCCTGTACTGATGGGTCCGAAATAAAGCGTCGTTGCATCGGGCGCTGCAATAACACATAAGTTAAGGATAATAAGGTCATGCCCTGGTGATGGGCCATAAACGAACGCACAGTGTTATAGCTTTGATCGCGTAATAAACGCGCTGGCGTGTAATCTACCGCCTCGTAAAATCCAAACTCTCCTTCAATGCCCTCACGGGCAAGCTTTTGTAAATTTTGGCAAGCTTCTTCCGGCGCAATCATTAGGGCTAGCGCCGATGCGTAGGGGGCAATCACTAAATCTTCAGCTAGGCCACGTTTTAAACCGAGCCCCGGCACGCCAAAAGCGTGGTATTGATAGTTCAAATTGGCATCGACAATATTGTATCCGGACTCAGAAACACCCCAAGGAATAGCGCGCTGTTTGCCGTATTCAATTTGTCGAGCCACAGCAGCTCGACAACTTTGTTCAAGTAATGACGTGTCGTACATAGGCATCACCAGTAATGGCATGAGATACTCAAACATCGAGCCACTCCAAGACACCAATACAGGCTCACCACCTGCCTCTGTTAACAGCCGGCCAAGCGCAAACCAACTTTCTTGTGGGAGCTTACCTTGGGCAATAGCGACAAAATTACAAAGACGCGCCTCCGATGCCAACAAGTCGTAATAACTGGTATCACAGCGACACTCATCAACGTTGTAACCTACCGCCAGTAATTGCCGCGAACGGTCATACAACAAGTCATAATCCATATGCATAAAGTCTGCTATTCGCTCAGCCAACAAATCAATGTCGGCGAAGCGAGCAAGAATACAAACACGGCCCTGCTCTATTATCCGACGTAAATGTGCGAAGCTATCGCTAGCGCCAGCTTGATGATTTTCACTAAGACCCTGTTTAACACCCGTTTCCTGATCAATAACTTCCAACCATTCCCCCGTGGCCTCAAACAGTAGAGCCAATGTCGGTGCAGTTTTAAAATTCATCAAATCACGCATAGAACTAGGTAACCCTTTCAGCAACAACCAAGGGGCCAAAGAAGCTAAATCATCCACGGCATCCTGCGCCTGCCGATGCAACGCTGCTACCCAATAGCTAACTGTTGCGGTTTTCACCTCTAGGCTATCCGATTCAGTATCTATTGATTTCACAACCTCGCTATCACTATCTATCCTATTAATTTCGATACCAAAATTAGACAATGAATCATTAGATAGTGATGGATATTTGATACGAAGAATAGAACATATACTTATCGAGTTGACAAGAACACGTTGCAGCATGCTATAGATTTTTTCCAAAGACATAGGTTCTAACAGAGACCCCTCGGCCAAGGTATTATGCAGAGACGACAATTCTGCCGAATATAGAATTTGTTGATCAATAGCTTGTAAAAATTCTACTTTATCAGGTTGCAAATATTTTTTTTCTACCGCGTCGTCCAAAGTGACGATCGCCTCCTGCATTAACATCGATGTATCAAACAACCCTTCAAAAATCTGCGTAGGTATAATCGGCTGAATTTTAAACTCTAATAATGCTGACCGCAAAGTTAACAAGTGTCCGGCTAGATTCCCACTATCTACTGATGAAATATAACGCGGCAGTAAAGGTCGCAGCGTTTCAGTATCATACCAATTAAAAAAATGCCCTTGATAGCGCTCTAGTTTTTCAAGTGTATCAACAGCATCTGTACTGCGACTTAGCAAAACGTTTATAGAAATAAATCCAAAATCTACGGCGCTAACATTAGCCAAAAGCGACATACCAATGTTTGTCGGCGAGGTACGATGGGCGAGTATCGGCCCCGGAAACTCCTGAAAATTGTCTGGCGGCAACCAATTGTCCTTAGCGGTGACAAAAACGTCAAAGAAAGCCCATGTTTTACGAGCTATTCTCCGTAAAAACAGCAATTGATTTGCATTTAAATGATGAGCATCTCGAGTAAGCGGCTTACTCAGCCACCAGGCATAAAGAGGCGCCAACAACCAAAGCAACGCAACAGGCATCACAGCAATTAATACGATAGAGTCGACCAACATTGCTGCCAACAAAACACAGCCTGCCAAACACGGGGCAACCCACATAACCCTATATGACTTGAAAACATCACCGCTAGTAGGTGTAGCGCCTTGATTAAACCGCGATTGGCTATCAAATACTTTCCATTCCAACAAGTGCTTATGGCTAAACAAAATACGCCAGGTCGTACGAAAAATCGCGGAAACGTTAACCCACGTTTCGTACGGCAAACAGGAAAACCGAAAGACTATCAATGCAATTTTCGCTGGAAAATATTTAACGACGGAGGCTATATGTCTACTATAATCAACCTCTTCAGGACGGCACACGCTATCGACAAAACTTGCTAGAACAGCTGGAAAAAACAGAATAAAGAGCACCACGATAGTCATGAGCCACGGCTGCATGAATAAAAACCACCCACTTAACAATAGCACTGTTAGCACTAACGGGATTAGGCTACGGCGAAGGTTATCTAAAATTTTCCATTGCGAAAGTAACGATAATGGGTTTGATTCTTTAAGCCCATTGGCACAAGGCACTTTTGATTGAAGCCAATCAGCTATTTGCCAATCACCGCGAATCCAACGCTGTTGACGCACAATATCAGCTTGATAGGTTGCCGGATATTCTTCGTACAAATGAACATCACTCAATAAACCAGAGCGCGCATAGCAGCCCTCAAGTAAATCATGACTAAGAATGCGATTCTCAGGGAACCGCTCACCTAGTGAAAACTCAAAGGCATCGATATCGTAAATACCTTTACCAATAAACGAACCCTCACTGAAGAGGTCTTGATATATATCGGAGACTGAGCGCGTGTAAGGGTCGATACCGGGCTCATTGCCGCATAACTGAGCATAACGAGAGCGATTGACACCGGTCAAACTGGCCGCCATACGCGGTTGAAGAATACCGTAACCGCCCACAATACGACGGCTTTGAGTATCATATCTTGGTTGATTCAGAGGGTGTGCCATGGTGGCGATAAATTGCTGAGCCGCGTCTCTAGGCAATTCGGTGTCTGTATCTAGGGTTATGATATATTTTATATCGGTCAGAGCGGAGAGATCGCCAACCAAGGTGCTGAACCTATCCCAACCACCATCTCGTAACGCCGAATTTAATTCGGCCAATTTTCCACGCTTTCGCTCATAACCCATCCATTTATTTTCCTGTGGGTTCCAGCGACGCGGCCGATGCAGTAAAAAAAAACGACTAGTGGTATTTTTTTTCGCATCTTTATCAGAATGAAAGTGTTGAATCAATTCACAAAATTTATATTTTTCGTTAAGCTGCTCTATGCCTCTAGAAACTTGCGCCAATAACGAGCTATCGGATATCAATGTCTCTACCTTCGCGTCACAAAAATCTGTGAGCAATGAAAAATATATATTCTCGTCTCGACAGCCAAGAAATCGAACCTCAAGCGCCTCAAGCAAATCAGAAACGTCTTTAGGGCTATTGATCAACGTTGGTATAACGACGAGCGTCGTTTTGCCAGGCGGAACGCCCTTCTGGTAATTCATACGCGGCAATAACTTCGGCTTTACCAGCAGGGTTGAGAGCCAATTAACTAAGGAAGCAGCTAATTGACTAAACCCTAAAACGATTAGAACGGACGCAAATATTAGTTTCCAATAGCTAAAATCAACGTCGAGAAAGGACTCCAAAATTGCACTGCTAAACGTCACCGTCAGCAATAGAATAGCGCCTAGGTAAACGGCAAGCGGAAATCGCTGGGAACAGGAACCTAGCAATTCAATTGCCGAACTGGGAACACCTAGAGTCTTCTTTAACTGCACAAGGCCTTGATCTACTAAATAGAAACCCACGTGTGAAGTTACATCACCAAAGGCTTTATCATCAGCGCCCGATCGAGCAAGATCAATAGCGGTCTGCGCCACTCTAAGCTCGGCCTGCCCAAGCTCTGAAGCGAAGCAGTGCGTGCGTTTAGCTAGAATATCGACCACATGCCGATAACCATCTCTCGAAGAAAAATCCATTTCGATATAAGTTTTATCCTTACACAATATGTGCTCAACAAAACTCATGTCGTCAACAAATTCAGGCCAATCCATGGCCGCCAAGAAACGAAGGCTACCAATGGTATTGCTTACTGACACTTGATCAGCCGCCTGCTGCTGATTTTCCAACAGTACTAGCTGCTCAATTGTCCTACTAGATTCCGCCAGTCTCTGGCGAATCCAAGTTAAGGGTAACGACAGTGCTGAACCATGACCCTGTAAGCAACGCTCAAATTCTGCAACAAAAGAGCTTACCATCGTTGGATTAGAGCGAGCCATATCGGCAATTACCAATATCAAGCTTTTGGGGTCACTAGCTGCCACCTCAAGCATTTTGCTAGACCAATACTGTGCTAAATCAACCTGCACCCTATCAACACTGATTCTCAAGCTGATGCGTCGCAAATTTTCTATCATAGCCAAACGCAGCATGATAGGAACTGCCCATAATTCACCTAACAATAAGGGTGTAACCGTTTGATATGCAGCGACAAATAGCGTCAGTACCTCACCATCAACTCGGCCATCACTATGGGAAATAACTTCAAGCGCCAAGTCATATACACGGGGTAATCCGACCGATGGGCCGCGCCCTAAGCGAGGCAACTCCAGACTATAATTTTTCGGTAGATGGCGCCTCGCTATACGAATTTGCTCATCAATCAAATAGAAATTATCAAGCAACCATTCGCCCGCAGGAACGATTGGTAACTTACGTTTAACCACATCGGTTAAAAGCGTATGGGTTTCAATCAATCGCCGCTCGTTGTCATCGAGTCTGGTGAGCATATTGTCTTTAGCTGGAAACTGGGTCACCGAATGCTTCAATGCTAAATGCTTACCGTGCTGATCCAGTTGTTCAGCAGAGAAAAGTTCTTCGCGCAAAGGTAATTCCTTGTTGCTAGAACAGGCACCAACGTCAATACTGATAGGAATCTCCCCATTAAACTAGGTATTAGGTTTTTATACGCACATCGCGTAGATAACCCACCCAAAATTAGAGTTATTTTGGAGATTAAAAAATAACAAAATTTAAGACTAATATTCTGTTCGCTAACGAACATTGATGAGCAGGTTTAAGTACGAACAACCATCAAGACGCCATTGTGGGAGATTTGATCAAATAGAATGCAAACACTAAAACCCACAGCTCACAGGGAAAAGGGAAAAGGGAGGATCTTGTGAGTAATACCGCCAATCGAATTTATATTACACGCGAAAGCCCCGCACGGAAGCCGTGCGGGGCTCATCTTTGGCATTAACAAATTAAGCGTTACGTTTTTCTGTTTGCCGTTTGCCGCCTTTTTGGCTGTCAGATTGCTGTGGTTGATGGCCTGACTTTTGGTTGTGAGCCAATTTTGAAGGCGGCAAATCCTTTTCTGTTTTTCTTTTGTCAGAATTCTGTACTTGTGGCTTTTCCATAGTAACCTCGGCTAATAACCGAAACCTGCATTATTGCGGGAAGTCGGAATAATCATTATGCTTAAAACCTCACGAACCGTCGGTACGCCAGCTAACGTTAATCAGGCAAAGGTTGCACATCAAAAAGCGATTAGACCATCAAGCTCTACTATCAAATCTTCCCCCCATGCTCCAAGCAAGTAGCATAAGAAAGTAAACGACCAAGTACTTACCCGACTTACAGGCCAATCAGAACAATTAGAGTAATATTTACTTAAGTCTTAGTTTGTCAGCGCACAGACAACCTCAATAAACATCCATATTGTGGCTTCGACTTGTTAACCACTGAAATCAATGGTTTCAATTTAGTCAATCTAATTAAGGAAACAACCTATGTCACCTACTTCAAACTCACCTGAAAAATTAAACATCAAGCAGGGAGCCGATGGTAAAAATTCCGTCAGCACAGCCGCGATGGTATCGACTGAATTTTATAACTTCGTTGCCGACATCGAAGACCTTATTAAAGAAAGCAATTTACTTACCGGGGAAGAGCTTGCAAAAGCAAAATCTGCTCTTAACAAAAGAATTACAGCTGCAAAAATATCAATGGATGGTGTTAGCAAGAGCGTCTCTCATAGAGCAGAAAGAACTGCTGCCATGGCTAATACCTATGTTCACAATAAACCTTGGCCTGTTATTGGTGTTGTTAGTGCAGTAGGGTTCTTACTCGGTTACTTGCTAGCACGCCGCCGTTAGCTCATATAAATCCACACAAATACAACGGCCATAAAACCCCAATGGGGCCTTAAAAGTCAGCCCCTTAAAAGGAACCCCTATTTTGATCAAAATCCTTGACATTATGAATCTCGTTGGTTCAGCAGAAACGCCTCTACTGCGTCAACTGCAGCTTCACGGGCAGATGATCAGGTTGGACTGGCAAAAAGAGAAAGCTCGCATATTACATCTATACCTGATGTCTCTATACGGTCTTTCCTGCTTTATCTCTTTACTTATTTCTCTAGGGCTTCTGGTACTCACTATCAGCTGGGATACGCCGTACCGAGCACTTTCAATCGTTATAGTTTGTAGCGCTTACGGATTAGCAAGCTACTTCTTCTATATCAATAGTATTAAAACCATAAACCAACCAGAAGCGCCGTTTTCAACTTCCATTAAGGAAATTAATGAAGACATCACCATACTAAAAAAACACTTGTCATGAAATCATCTAACAATGAAGACGTATTGAACGAGAAATTCATAATCATAAAAAAACTCATGAATGAAAATCGTCAAAAATTAAAACTTGAGATTTCACAAGATGATAAAAAGCTACCCAGAAGTATGACCATGCGACTTCTTGCACAAACCAAAATTGGCCAAGACATTTCACATAATAAATGGCCACATGCGGCTTTTAGATTCCTCCAAATAACCTCAAAATTATTATATAAATTTAGACCAAATAAACCGCCCAGGGAGTCCGGAAAACCCTAGGCGAAAAATCGGTCAAATAAAAATTCTTCATCATGCATTATACCAACGGCCAACCAAAAACAAAAACAAAAACAAAAACAAAAACAAAAACAAATAGCATTTACAATAATTCTCATTGTACAACAATTAGATAGGAAACCAGATTAAACCTAATATTAAGAAACCCCACCTCCCCTCTTACATCGTATAGAAATATTAGACATTACCCCATCAATGTGTGTTAGCGAACCGAACCAACCAACCTGAATACGTAAAATAGCCCCTGCGAAAGCAGCCCACAGAGTGATATCTAGGACACTAAAAGCTACCAAAAATCAATTAAAAATTACTAGTCTGCAACCATTCATCAACCGACTAAGCGTAAATTATTACCCACACACTTCAAGAGTTTACATCATGAAAAAAATATATCAGAAGGCATTATCGACCAGCTTATTGATTGCTGCGATTTCGCTTAGCAGTAGCGCATTCGCACTAGACAAACAGTCCCAGGATATTGTCGATGCCAAGCAAGAATCCCAAATATGGACCACCTATGCGCTCAGCCCCTACTTACGCTCTAATCACTTAGACGTTAAGGTGAAGGGTGGAAAAGCTATTTTGACTGGAAACGTAGCCGAAGACATTGATCGAGATCTCGCCAAACAGATAGCCTTAGGGGTTAAAGGGGTAAAGAGTGTCGAGAATAACATTAAAGTTGTGCCAGACTATAAGCCCACTAAAAAGCCTACAGAAGACAGGAGCTACGGCCAATACATAGATGATGCTTCAATTACTGCAGCGATAAAATCAAAATTATTATGGAGCAAAAACTCCGACGGCATGACAACGGGTGTCGTTACTGAATTGGGGAAAGTTACCCTGACCGGCTCCGCAGACAATGGTACAGCCAAAGAACTAGCCGGCCGATTAGCCAAGAACACCCATGGGGTTTCATCAGTAGACAACCAGCTCACACTCAAGAAAACGGAGAATACCATGATGAAAGCTGACCCAAAGACAGCCGACCCCACTTTAAGTAAGTCCATGTCAGACAGCTGGATTACGACAAAAGTAAAATCTACTTTCATATACTCTAACAATGTAGACAGTTCTGATATAGCTGTTAGCACAAAAGAAGGCATGGTTACGTTGGCAGGAAAAGTAGGTAGCGGCGCCGAACGTGAGCTAGCCATTGAATTGGCCCAAAACATACGCGGTGTTAAAAGTGTAAAAACTTCAGAATTAACATTCTAATAATTTTTAAGCTACACTTTGGATCTTAATTTATAGTTTGATGACAAAAGTCACCGAACTATAAATTAGCTTATTGATTTTTTGTCAATAGAACACAGGAATAAAATCCACCATGAACATTAGGCCAGTTCTCTATGAAAGTAACGCAAATAATCGAGGCATTGATAAATATGGTTTCTTCCTTAAAACAATAAAATCGCTGAAACAGAAAATATTTCTGTTAGAGAAGTCTCTCACCGAGCTACGCCACTACGCTCATCACGATGAATTAACTGGTCTAGCCAACCGTAGTTTACTGCGCGACCGATTACATCAAGCCATCAATCTAGCGGATCGATACGATAAAAAAGTGGGTTTACTTCTGCTAGATCTAAACGGCTTTAAGCAAATCAATGATAACTATGGTCATCATATTGGCGATGAGCTCCTTATCATGGTTGCCAAGCGATTAGGCTCTAGCATTCGGGCGACCGACTCAGTATTCCGTTATGGTGGCGACGAGTTCTTAATACTTCTTCCAGAAGTTGATGGTGAACAAGGAGCACAAGAGCTTATGAGTAAGCTGCTCGCGAACTTATCTAAGTTATATTCTATTGAAGGTAGAGACCTAATAATTACAGCGAGCATAGGTATTGCACTATACCCAGCCAACGGGGCTACACAATATGCGCTGATCAAATATGCGGATAAGGCGATGTATCAAGCTAAAAATCATGAGAAGATGCGCATCAAAGCTCAGCTATCGTAATGCTTGACTCGCCTCTAGTATTTTAATGCCTATCTTGTAACATGCGCAGGACTTTTTCTCTAAGCCTTTTCTATCCAGAATTTCAATTTTTCCTCTTGTATAAGCAATAAGCGCTTTATCACTCAATTTGTGCGCAGCGATACTCACACCACTTCGCCGAACACCAAGAATACGCGCGAGGAACACATGAGTTAGATCTAGCGTATTCCCCTCTGTTCGATCGTGTGACATTAATAACCAACGTGCTAGCCTCGCCTCGATACCATGAAAATTCACACAAACAGCCTCTTGGGAAAACTGTTGAATAACACTGTAAATATAATGTTTTAGTACAACTGCTAATGCGGGCCACAACTGTAACGCTAGATGAAATTTTTCGCTAGGCATTCGCCATGCCGTACAAGGACTTTGCACTATAGCCTGCAACGGTGATTTTTTTTCTCCTACTAAGAGTGTAACTCCTAGCATTCCCTCGTTACCAACCAAACCAATACCTAGGGGTGGATTATCAGCCGCCACGGCAAACAACGATATAAAGCCGGAAACTGGAAAATAGACATAATGATAGGGTTCATTTGCATCAGCGAGCACTGTACCTGGAGTCAACTCTACCGATGTGCAAATACTCAGTATCTTATCTCTCGCCTCTTGCTCAACTAAGGCAATCAACTGATTATCAATCGCGAGAGCGCTAATAGTTTGTATAGTCATAAAATGACCCTGTGACAAAACATAAACCTTTAAATTAAATTAATCTAAAGTAACTTGCCTATGTAGAGTGCAGGATATAACTATTTTTCTCTGTGCGGAAGCGAACTAGACTATCGGCCAAATCAAAATTACAACGCTTACAACCACTGAATAAATCCTATAAATTTAATGAATTCGATATTGGTAATAACCTATCCGTTTCCTTTTTCACGACTGCATAGCATTCGCACGACAGCTCTTCGAGCCTGCTTCGATCAAGCACATTAATATGACCTCGTTGATAGGAAATAACACCTAGTTTTTGCAACTTTCCTGCAGCCTCCGTCACACTCTCTCTTCGCACACCAAGCATATTGGCAATTAAATCTTGGGTCATAACTAAATTATTAGTTGGCAACCTATCTAGCGACAGTAGCATCCAGCGGCACAACTGCTGATCTACAGTATGATGGCGATTACAAACAGCAGTTTGAGCCATTTGCGTAATGAGGGCTTGTGTATAGCGTAAAAGAAGCATGAGCATTTCGCTGTGGCGACTAAATTCTTCCTTAAATTTAGCGCCAGGAATACGGTACGCATGGCCTGCACTCTGCACTATCGCCCTGCTAGGCGTACTTTCACCGCCCATAAATAATGCCGTGCCTAAAATACCTTCGTTGCCAACCACCGAAATCTCAGCCGAGGCACCATCCTCCATCACATAGAGCATTGAAATAATACAATCAACGGGGAAGTATGCATGCTTTAGGGTACATCCTGATTCGTAAAGCACGTTCCCCAATGGTAGATGTACAAGCTCTAAGTTAGGCAATAGTCGCTCCTGCACATCATTTGGTAGCGCAGAAATTAAGTGATTTTCCCTAGGGTCATGATTCGACTTTTTTAAGGTGGCCATAATTCTTCATACCCAAGAAAATTGTATTGTAGAGCAGAACACTCCTAGGCTGAACGCCTTAGAGAATAGGTAACAATCCGCAATTTCCTCTGTACCATAGCGAACATAGCATGAATCATACGCGTTTATGCGCCAACATGTTCACCTAATTTTAAAGGCGAATGATTGAGACGACACACATTACACTCTCATAGCAATCAGTTAAAAATCATTTAAGTCGTCACCCACCATCATTAGACTGTTATAAGGCATGAACACGCTTCGGATTAAAGAGTAACGTTTACCGCCCCAAGAAAATAACAACCCACGCTCTCGGCATACCGACATTGCAATATTACTTAACACCACCTTATAAATAAAAACTCAGAGGTTATGTACGCTATCTAACCGACTGCCGAATACATAACAACTAGATTAACCTACAGCACATCATCAGCTGCCCATGATTCTACGGAGCTAATCATATGATCAACCATAAACTCACTACAAGCGAGCTTACGCTAGACAGAAACTATGAGATTGAAAAAAATCTACTGGTAAAGTTTATGGCTCTTTCCTTTTTCCTTTTTGTTGGCGCATGCACAATGGGGCCACCCATACCCAATCAATCCCTACAGGCTGCTCAAGCGGAAATTGACAGAGCAGACCGCGAGAGAGTATCAGACTATGCCCTACCGGATCTGAACCACGCCAGAGATAAGCTGATAGCGGCTCGAGAAGCCGCTAGACAAAAAAATATGGTTACAGCAGAGCGCCTTGCCGACCAGTCAAAAGTTAGCGCCCAGCTAGCATCGGCTAGAGCTGCAAAAATAAAAGCAACCCAAGTAAACCAGGACATGATCGATAGCATTGATGCACTGAAAGTAGAAATGCAAAGGCATACAGGAGAGATACAATGAATAAGAAAATACCAGACATACTGAAAATATCAGGCTTATCATTAGCGATTATGATAATAAATGCCTGCACGATTCAGCCTGAGAGCCCTAATGGTGCCAGTGACGTTCGCGCCAAACTATCTGCGCTTCAGGACGACCCAACACTATCTAGTCGCGCACAACTAGCTATTAAAGAGGCGGAAATAGCAACATTAATTGCTGAGTCACCAGAGAAAGAAAAGGCTCTCAGTGATCACCAAGTATTTATGGCAGACCGAAAAGTTGAAATAGCAATAGCCACGGCACAAACCCGCCTCCTCGAAGACCAGCGCAAGGGAATTATCGAGCAGCGAGAGACAGCTCGCCTAGACTCCCGAACACGAGAAGCAAATTCTGCACGAAAAGAAATGCAAAGCGCACAGCAACGCAATGAAGATTTAGAGCGGCAGCTACTGGATCTAAACGCAAAAAAGAGTAATCGGGGTATGGTGCTAACGCTAGGCGATCTCCTATTTGAAACTGGCAAATCAGACCTGAAGCACGGAATAACAGAAAACCTCGATAAATTATCCATATTTCTTATTGAAAACGATGATCGACAGCTGATTGTAGAGGGATATACCGACAATATTGGCAGCGACAGCTTCAACCTCAACCTCTCATTAAAACGTGCGGACGCCGTTAAAGCCTACCTACTCGATCATGGTGTAGCAGACAACAGAATGCAGACCTCTGGTAAAGGAGAAAGCGCACCTATTGCTAGTAATGACACAGCAACTGGCAGACAAAGAAATCGTCGTGTGGAAGTCATCATTCCCGACCAGACTACTGAATAGAGGCTGATTTTCAGCTTTAATTAACCGAAAATGACGATGAAAAAAAGGGCCACCCCTGCAGGATTAAAAATTTCGGGATCAACAGTTGGAACCAACTAAAGATAGAACAATATTTGACCGCTTAATCCAAGGATATCTCAAGACGGCAACAGTCCGCGGCCCCCCAAAAATCTCAGCAGGCTGCTACCCATCACCGGTATTTTCACACACAAGCAGCACGACGACATGCTACCGATTTAGAAGCACCAAAAAGACTGACCACTAGTTTTTTATTTTAATACCAGTCTTTTTACTATTACGAGCGCAATTAACATGAAAGCGAGCTCATACTCTCTAACCACGTAATCGCCCGTCCAACTGATCAACAATACCAGCCCACTCAGCATCTTCTTCTATGGCATCTCTTAGAAACCTTGCTTTATTCGGCGACCAAAAAGAGGCTTGATCAATGCGAATACTTTTATCTAGTTTGTGCTCATCCACAAATCGATTAATAAAATCGTCATCACTTGGCAGGCCTAGCTGCGAGAATAATGCACCCAAGGTGTTAAATTCAATATTCACCACTCCTCCTTATACTGTTTACTTACTCGACGGCCATCCCGAAACGGAATCACCCACCCTTTAACCACCCTACGCCGATATGAACATATAATCTATTAGCCTACACACCCAAAGGGTTTAGTTAATGTAGAAACCACTGAAATAGGAAAAAATTAACAATACGAGATAAAACTAGGAAAACATAATTTCACTAACATTAACACTAAAAATATAGAATCATTAATCTAAGTGCTCGATAAAAATCAATAGAATTTCTATGAGACAATAATTTTAGACAAGATTACGTCACAAAAACTTACCGGAAAGGTTAATAAGATATGATATTTTTATTGTTTTTTGTTGTCACTTTGGCGCTTTTATATATAGGGACAGACAAGAGAGTAGCCGCCTCACTATTAGCACTAGCAGCATTACTAGGCATTTATTTGGACGGCTGGATTGTTTCAAGCTTTTTGACTGGCGGATTACTGCTCGTTACAGCCTACGCGTTAATCTTTGCAAACCCCCTACGAAATCGATTCCTCAGTGCGCCCTTATTATCCCTAATTCAGGCTCGTCTACCCACGCTTTCCGAGACAGAATCCGAGGCACTCAAATCCGGCAATGTCGACTGGGATGGCGAGCTGTTTTCTGGCCAACCGGACTGGGATAAATTATTGAATGCCGCTCCAGCAAGCTTATCACCAGAGGAACTTGCATTTATCAACGGCCCCGTCGAGCAACTGTGCTCAATGATAGATGACTGGAAAATTACCCAAGAAGATTTTGACTTACCCGAAGCAGTCTGGGCGTTTATTCGGTCAAATGGCTTTTTTGGCCTAACGATCCCAAGCGATAAAGGCGGCAAAGGGTTTTCACACGCCGCTCATTCAGAAATAGTGATGAAAATCTCGACCCGAAGCGTTTCGGCAGCAGTGACTGTTATGGTGCCCAATTCACTCGGCCCTGGCGAACTACTCATGGAGTATGGAACAGACCAACAAAAAAAATTCTATTTGCCACGTCTAGCCAAAGGCGAAGAAATCCCGTGTTTCGCACTAACCTCCCCTGTCGCTGGCTCGGATGCAGGAGCCATTCCCGATACAGGTATTATCTGCCAAGGTAAATGGCAAGGCAAAGACGTCTTAGGCTTGAAGGTAACTTGGAATAAACGCTATATCACTCTTGCTCCAGTTGCCACTCTGATTGGTTTGGCAATCAAGGTGTATGACCCCGAAAAAATATTAGGTGATAAAACAAACATTGGCGTGACCTGCGTTCTTATCCCTCGTGATACCGAAGGTGTTAATGCTGGCGCTCGCCACCTGCCAATGAATACGGTTTTTATGAACGGCCCCACTTGGGGGAAGGACGTATTTATACCGATGGATCAGGTCATTGGCGGCCAGTCGATGCTAGGTAAAGGCTGGACCATGCTGCTGGAATGCCTATCTATTGGTCGCTCTATATCCCTCCCAGCACTAGGCGCAGGTGCAGGTAAATTTGCCTGCTTGGCAACTGGTTCATACGCCTTAACCCGGGAACAATTCGGACGATCTATTAGCCAATTCGAGGGTGTCCAAGAAGCACTGGAACCTATGGCTGGATACACCTATATGATGAATGCCGCGCGCCTTTTAACAGCAGGCATGCTAGATCGAGGCATTCGACCCGCCGTTCCTTCGGCGATTCTAAAATATCGAAACACAGACCTCATGAAAAAGGTGATCAACTATGCCATGGACGTAACCGCTGGCCGGGGCGTGATTACCGGGCCCCGCAACTTTCTTGCCAACGCCTATCAAGCAATACCTATAGCCATTACGGTTGAAGGCGCAAACATTTTGACCCGCAGCCTTATGATATTTGGTCAAGGTGCAGTACGGTGCCACCCCTTTATCGCCGATGAAATTGAAGCTGCAGGCTTAGAAGACCGGCGTGCGGCCATTAAAAAATTTGATGCCGTGCTTTATCGACATCTCGCCCATACCAGTAAAAATTTATTACGAACTTTTGCCTTAGGCCTCACCAATGGTTTACTGAGCTCTGGCAACAAAAAAGGCAGCATTCGCAAATATTATCGACAACTTAACCGATTCTCTGCGGCTTTTGCTTTAATAACTGACGTAACATTACTATCAATAGGCGGAGGTCTTAAAGCGCGCCAACGCCTCTCTGGCAGAATGGCAGATTGCTTAACCCACCTCTACTACGCATCTGCAGTGATCAAATTCTGGCACGACGAAGATTACGCAGACGAGCAACGCCCCCTCCTGGAGTGGTGCCTACAAACCTGCCTTAGCGATCTTCAAAGCTCATTTCACATGATCGCGCTGAATTTTCCCGTTAAAGCGCTGCGCCGGCCTATGAAGGCATTAGTATTTCCAATGGGCGCCACCGGCCTAGATGGTCCAAATGATTCATTGGCCACCCAAGTAGCCATGAGCATCATCAATGACTCACCTGTGCGAGACTGTATAACACAAGGCTGCTACGTTAACCCAAAACCTGATGATGTCTTAGGTCGCGTACTACACGCATATCGACTTGCAAACGAAACTAAAGACATGCGAGAACGCCTACATAAAGCATTGAGTAAACATACCCCTAACGAATTCGATCCAACCTCATTATTCATGGGCCACGAACATAAATTATTGGTTGATTGGGCACAGAAACAGAAAATCATCACAGTGGCTGAATCTGAAAAACTATTGGAAGCATTAACAGCCATTTATGATGCGCTCAGGGTCGACGCTTTTGATCAAGACCAACTACAAAAAATAGCAAGCTGCTCGGCGGGCAAACGAAAGGTTGTCGAACGCCAGGCAGACAAATGAAACTAACAACAAGAGTCGGCCAGCTAGACGCATGAGCGTACAGCAACACTTAGTGGCGACGGGTAGCCGTGAGCTAGGACAGCACAAGCCTTTTATTGCCTTGGGCGGGTTAAGTGGCAAGGATGGCGAAAACGCAATTTTTGCAGGATAAACAAATACTGGTCTTTTTGAATAGGCTCGAGAGGCCTTCATTCGCACTTACGCCCATTAAAAACAAAAACGCACGACCCGCAGGGTCACGCTGGCGCGAGGCCTAAAATGCAATCGCATTTTGTCGAACCGGGGTCCTCGACTCTATCCTCGATCCGCAAAACAAAAAGGTGCGGCCGGCGTGACACCGTGCTTTCGCTGTATTGGTAACAACAACCGGTTAGCACATAGCGGGATTGACTCACAACAGTCTAGGGCTGTTGTGGCACGGTGGGATCGCTAGCGCTCGGTCTAAAATGCTAGCCGCATTTTGTCGAACTCTGGGGGAGGCTCATCCCCGTCCGCAAACCATACAAAACAAAAAGGCCCCATGCTTTCACATGGGGCCTTTTTGTTTTGTATGGCGCGCTTGAAGGGATTCGAACCCCTGACCGCCTGGTTCGTAGCCAGGTACTCTATCCAGCTGAGCTACAAGCGCGTGTTCCGACGTGTCGTCTGGAGGCGCGTATAATATGGATGCCCCCCTATTGAGTCAAGCCCTTTATAAAGAAAAATAGTAATTTTATTCAAAGGCTTAGCGCATAACGGCCTGCTGATTAATAAAGCATCCGATTGTTGTTTATTTATCAACCTCTTGCAGGCTTATGGTCTTTATGACACTATGACACGAACTCCTGCTGAGGGGCTGCAGCGCCCATCAGAAACAGGTAGCATCTAATAACGATAATTAAAACAGAAGCGAGTGCATGGATAAGCCGAGCATCTTAGTAGTGATGGGCGTCTCGGGCTGCGGCAAGTCTACCCTTGGCGCAGCATTAGCTGAAACCCTAGGCATAGCCTTTTTTGAAGGCGATGAATTTCACCCTCAAGCCAACATTGACAAGATGAGCAAAGGCATTCCCCTTCAAGACGAAGACAGAATACCCTGGCTAAATTCGTTGCGAGAAATCATCGCTACCCATCTACAACAAAATACCGGCATGGTGCTCAGCTGCTCTGCGCTTAAGCGCAGCTACCGCGATATCCTTGGTCACGAGCCCAGCATTACCTACATTTGCCTAATATTAAATCAACACTCTTTAAGCAACCGTGTTATGGCGCGCACAAACCATTTCATGCCGTCGAGTTTACTGGCCAGCCAACTGCAAGCCTTAGAACTCCCACAGGAAGACGAACAATCCATCACGCTGGATGCCACCTTGCCCATCTCTACCCTCAAGCAAGCACTGTTTGACAGCCTCAAACCAACGGCATGCGGTACCAGCGCATGAATACTATTGGTGTAAGCCTGTTAATCACCCTTGTTTGCGGCACTTTAGCGTTCGCCGTTGCAGCGCCATTAAAAAACGATGAGAAAAAGCCCTTAACCGCTGAAGTTGTTCACTGGTGGACGTCAGGTGGAGAATCGGCGGCAATTCGTATCGTGGCCGATGACTTTAATCGTCGGGGGGGCCACTGGGTAGACAGCGCAATTGCAGGCGGCTCAGCCGCAAGAACCACCGTTATCAATCGGATTTTGGGTGGATCGCCCCCAACCGCCATGCAATTTATTACCGGTAAAGAGTTAGATGATCTGATTCATGCCCGCATGGTTAACCACATAGACGACGTCGCCAAACGCAATCACTGGGACAAGGTGTTACCCCCACTACTTGTTAGTAGTATCACCAGAGAAGGTAAATTTTATGCAATCCCAGTGAATATTCACGGGGCTAACTGGCTTTTTTACAATAAAAAGCTATTCAACAAGTTAGGACTTTCTGAACCCCGCTCTTGGGACGATTTCTTTCACGCAGCACGCGTATTACGAGACAATAATTATATTCCGCTGGCCTTTGGTGGCGAAGCTTGGCAGGAGCGTACAACGTTTCTTAATGTTCTATTAAGTTATGGCGGCAAAGAGCTGTACCTCGACGCACTGTCTAATCAACGCCCTGGCGCCATTACCAGCCCTGAAATGGAAAATGTATTTAGAGCCTTTGCTCGCCTACGGGATTTCGTCGACGCCGGCAGTCCAGGCAGAAACTGGAATGATGCCACTAACATGGTTATCACTGGCAGAGCGGGAATGCAATTTATGGGCGACTGGGCGAAAGGCGAATTTCTCGCCGCAGGCATGGTCGCCGAACGCGACTATGGTTGCGTTTTAAACTTGGGCAACCAACCGCTGCTCATGGTCGGCGGCGATGCATTTGGCTTTTCCCGATCAGACGACCCTCAAGTTATCGCCGCACAAGAACTACTCGCAGAAACACTGATGGATCGGGATACGCAGCTCGCATTCAATCAAGCTAAAGGTTCGCTACCATCGAGAACCGATGTAGATCCACAGCAATTAGATGCCTGCAGCCAAAAGGGGCTCAAAGCCCTGCGCGACCCAGCTAAACAAGTACCCGATGTTGTCATGCTGATGACACCCGACCAAAAAGGGCTGCTCACCGACATTGTCACTGAATTTTGGAACCGTCCCTCAATGACCCCCGAAGAAGCGACAGAGAAACTTGCTGCCGCTCTAGCCGCGGTAATTTAATATGCAGAAACCATTCGCCAAGAAAATCAACCCAGGTGCTGCAGCCCTCTCTCCCGCCATAATTATCGTGCTCGTTGTGTTTGTTATTTGCGTTATCTATTCACTCGCGTTGTCTTTAACAGATTCAAAACTTGTTCCAACCTATAATTTTGTAGAATTTAAGCAGTATGCGCGACTATTTGTCTCGTCTCGCTGGATGACCTCACTACAAAATTTAATTGTATTCGGCATTGTGTATATTATCGGTTGCTTAACACTCGGCCTCTTGCTCGCAATAGCCCTAGACCAAAAAATTCGCGGTGAAAATATATTCAGAACCATTTTCCTCTACCCACATGCATTATCGTATGTGGTAACGGGGTTAGCCTGGCAGTGGTTTATGAATCCAACCTTTGGTCTGCAGGAAATTGTCCGCAATCTTGGTTTCACATCATTTACTTTTGACTGGTTGGTAAATAGCGACACCGTTATTTATGCCATTATAATCGCCGCTTTGTGGCAAGGTAGCGGCTTCATCATGGCGTTATTGTTGGCCAGTTTACGCGGTGTAGATCAAGAAATTTGGAAAGCGGCAAAGATTGACGGTATTCCGACATGGCGTACTTATGTTCACATTGTATTACCTTCACTTACGCCGATGATTACTTTCTGCGTTGTCTTACTCGCTGTATCAGTGGTTAAAAGTTACGATCTGGTCGTTGCCATGACCGCTGGCGGCCCCGGTATAGCGAGTGAGCTACCGGCTAAATTCGTTGTCGACAACCTTTTTGAACGCAACAATATTGGCCTTGCAATGGCTGGCGCCGGTATGCTTTTAGTGTCTGTAATTTGCGCTGCAACCCCGCTGTTTGTTCTACAACTCCTGAGGAGAAAGCAGCGTTGAAAAACCAACATCATTTGATATTTCCCAATTTAGGTAGAATTGGCCTCTACCTATTTTTATTTATTGCCGCTTTGTATTTTTTAATTCCGCTCTACCTGATTTTAGCGACCTCGTTTAAATCCATGGCAGAAATACGTTGGACGAACATATTAAGCCTACCGCAGGCAATTAACTTTGAGTACTGGCAACACGCTTGGTCCGCAAGCTGCACAGGTTTAGATTGCCAAGGCTTGCAAGTTGGATTCTGGAATTCCGTTCGAATATTGATTCCCAGCGTGATCATTTCGGTTTTATTTGGTGCACTGAACGGCTACGCCATGAGCTTTTGGCGCCCTAAAGGGGCAAATCTACTAATGGCAGCACTCATTTGTGGCGCATTTATACCTTACCAAGTCATGCTCTACCCGCTTGTAAGAATAACCAACACCTTAAACATATACGGATCATTAACAGGCATCGTGACTATCCATGTCATCTTTAGTCTTCCAATGACGACTCTCATCTTTCGCAACTATTACTTAACCTTACCTATGGAGCTATTCAAAGCCGCTAGGGTCGACGGTGCGGGTTTTTGGCGAATATTCATATCCATTGTTTTACCTCTTTCCGTCCCCATAATCGCGGTAGCGACCATTTTACAAGTTACCAATATATGGAATGATTTTTTGCTCGGCATGATTTTCGCTGGCAAAGAAAACCTACCCATGACCGTGCAATTAAACAACATCGTCAACTCCCAGCTTAGCGAGCGAACCTATAACATCGATATGGCTGCAACGCTACTAACTGCAGCCGTTCCGCTCGCGGTTTACTTCTTATCAGGAAAATATTTTGTTCGCGGAATTGCCTCTGGCGCCGTGAAAGGCTAAAACCATGAATAACACTGTTGTTGTAGAAAACCTAAAGATTGAGCGCGATCACGCCACCATTATCAAAGATCTATCATTAAATGTGGAAGATGGTGAATTCGTGGTACTCCTCGGCCCCTCAGGTTGTGGAAAATCCACTTTATTAAATGCGATAGCGGGCTTACTTGAGGTGAGTTCGGGTAGCATCAATATCAGCGACCGCGACGTCACTCATGCCGAACCAAAAGATCGTGGCTTAGCTATGGTTTTTCAGTCATACGCACTCTACCCAACCATGACCGCTTACGAAAATCTAGCGTTTGCACTCAAAGTGGCCGGCGCAAAAAAAGAAGAAATAGCAACACGTGTTCGTGAAACAGCCAACACATTGCAAATTGAATCTTTGCTGGATAGAAAACCCCATCAATTATCCGGCGGTCAGCGACAGCGTGTTGCTATTGGACGTGCATTGGTTCGTCAAAAAGGTGTATTGCTATTCGACGAACCCCTTTCCAACTTAGACACAAAACTTAGGACTGAGTTGCGCTTAGAAATTAAGCGCTTGCACCACAAATTTAACAACACGCTCATCTATGTCACCCACGACCAAGTAGAGGCAATGACCTTAGCCGATCGCATTGCCGTCATGCACGCAGGCGATATTGAGCAAATCGGCAGCCCGATGGATATTTATCACCACCCACAAACACGCTTTGTGGCTGAATTTATTGGCTCACCGGCTATGAATTTTATTAGCGGTGAAATCGACATATCAAACTCCAACATCGAATTCGTGTGCGAAACATTGCGACTAAACATCAGCAACTATCAAGCAAAGACCGCATTAGTCAAAGGCCAAGCGGTTTGCCTTGGCATCCGCCCTGAAGCATTAAGCGTGCACAAGAAACAAGGCCTATACAAGGTCGACCTGATCGAGCAAATGGGCGCCGACTGTGTGGTTTGGTGCCACGGATTAAATCATCACTGGGTGGCAAAAGCACAAGGTGATTTCACGGCCGAGGTTGGTGCATCGCTAGACATACATTTCGACTGCCAGCAAATTTCACTTTTCGACCCAGTGAGTGGTCAACGCCTGTAATGGAGTAACTATGCGTTCGCAATTTGAAGACAATTTTTTATTTGGTGCGGCAACATCAGCCTATCAAATTGAGGGAGCTACTAGCACCGATGGCAGAGGACCAAGTATTTGGGATAGCTTTTGTGCCAAGCAAGGCACCATAGTAGATAAATCTAGTGGCGATATTGCCTGCGACCACTACAACCGCCTCGGTTCAGATGTTGGCCTAATGAAGGAGTTAGGTTTAAGCGCCTATCGCTTTTCAATCGCCTGGCCGCGAATTCAAGCAACCGGCCAAGGTGCCGCCAACCCAAAGGGTTTAGCCTTTTATGATCGACTACTCGATCAATTACTCGGTCTGGGTATTACACCTTACACCACCCTCTACCACTGGGACCTTCCCCTTGCCTTGGGCGAAAAGGGCGGCTGGGAAAATCGCGATACAGCCGAGCGTTTCGCCGATTACGCGCACTGTGTTAGTAAACATTTTGGCGATCGTATTGCCAACTGGGCAACCTTTAACGAGCCTCGCTGCGCAGCCTTTGTGGGTCATTTAGAAGGCCGACACGCGCCTGGGTTAAAGTCCCTGAAAGCTACGCTTGCTGCTGCTCATCACATGCTTTTGGCCCATGGCTTGGGTGTTCAAGCGATGCGCGGCAACACCAAAACCAAGCTCGGCATCGTACTCGACATGAAACCATACCATGCCATTGACGACGATCCAGCCAACGAACTTGCCGCACGCCACGGCGATACCATATTCAACCACTGGTTTGCCGACCCCATATTTGGTAAAGGTTACCCCGTAGAGGTTGTCGAGGCTTTTGGCGATGCAATGCCGCTTATCCAAGATACTGATTTCAAAACCATTGCCCAGCCCATTGATAGTTTGGGCATCAACTATTACACCCGCAATCTAACGCGCGCCAACCACAAACTACCCTATCCTCATGCTGAGGAAGTGAAAAATCCCGCGGCTCGTTACTCTGATATGGGCTGGGAAGTGTTTCCCGCTGGCCTCACAGAAATACTCACTCGCATCCACCAGCGCTATAATTTACCCGATTACTATATCGCGGAGAATGGTGGCGCCTTTCCGGACAAGGCGAATGAAGACAACTTTGTCAACGATGCCGATAGAATTTATTACATGGAGCAACATCTGCAAGCTATTGCCAAAGCTAAGGCACAAGGCGTTCCGGTAAGTGCCTATATGGCCTGGTCACTACTGGATAATTTTGAGTGGGGTCTAGGCTATACCAAACGCTTCGGCATTGTGCGGGTTGATTATCAAAATCAAACCCGCACACCAAAAGCAAGTGCCCATTGGTACCGAGATTTTATAAACGGCAAGGCCTAAACTTTGGCCAACGCTGACAGTGTTTTTAGTCTTGCAAGCGCTTGGCCATGCACCGAAGAGCTCGGGTAACCCGCGACTGGATCGAAATCCCCCGCGGGCACACCCAACAGTATCTCCAATGCCTGATCGATATCTTCCACCGCGTAAATAGTGAATTTACCGTCGACAACAGCCTGCACCACATCATCATCCAACATCAGATTAACTTGATTGGTTTTTGGAATAATCACACCTTGAGTGCCGGTTAACCCTCGCTCTTGGCATAATCTAAAAAAGCCCTCAATCTTCTCGTTGGCACCACCAATAGACTGTACTTCACCGTGCTGGTTGATCGAGCCAGTAACAGCCAATGATTGATCAATAGGCAGCTGTGTGACAGCAGAGATAAGCGAGCAAACCTCAGCCAAAGACGCGCTATCGCCATCAACTTGCCCATAGGATTGCTCTATTGCGATATTAGCCGAAATCGACAGCTGAAATTGCTGGCCATAGGTATGGCCTAAATAACCCGTCAATAACATCACACCTTTAGAATGAATTGCACGGCCCAGCTCCGCTTCTCGTTCAATATCTGTAACACCTTGCTTTCCGGCGTAAACAGTTGCGGTTATTCTAGCGGGTGTTCCGAAACTATTGTCGCCCACGGAGAACACCGTTAAACCGTTGATCTTTCCAACGGCTTGCCCCTCCGTACTGATTAATACCTGCCGCTCTTTTATTTCTTCCAGCATTATTTCACTGATACGGCCGGTACGGTTCTTTTTGTTATTTCGAGCTCCGGTAATATGACGCCCTAGCAAACCTCCAATGCTGCCTTCTTTGCGCCATAAATAGCATGCTTCGTCTAACAGCTCGTTCCATTGCTGAATATTGGCGGATATTTTATGTTGATGCTCCGCGTGGCGCATCGCCATCTTCGCAAGTAAGGCCACAGCTTCGTCGCTAATTTCAGGGTAGTTGAGTCGCTTACCCCGTTCACGAATGAGCGCAGCAAAAGATTGCACATTGGCATCAGAGGGTTGTATATAGCGATCAAAGTCTGCCAACACTCTAAAAAGCTCAGCGAATTCTTCATCGTATTGCTGCAGGGTATAATAGATTTCGGGCGACCCCAAAAGGACGACTTTTACACTCAGCGGAATCTTTTCAGGCTGTAGATTATAGCTAGCACCGGGCGTTAAATCAGACATAGGGTGATCTATTTGGATCTGCTGCGTCTTTAACACGAGTTTAAATTGTTGCCAAATAGCAGGCTGGGTCAGCAACTTCTCCGCATCGAGCAATAGGTATCCACCGTTAGCTCGATGGAATGCCCCCGCCCTTATCATTCGGTAATTAGTTTGCAACACACCTTGCGCCATATTGTAATCAACGGCACCGAACAAATTCTGAAAAGTAGGATTTTGCTCATAGACAACCGGCGCACCTTTTGATGCGTCGCGAGATTCTAGAAAGTTGGGTAGAAATTTTCGTTCAAGATGATGACGGAACTTTCGATCATCAGGATTTTCCTCATCCTCATTTGCCAATATATCCAATAACGTATCGGCAATGTGATCACGAATCTCCCGTAAAAACTTCTGTACACCCAAATTATTACTGTACTCGCGGCCAAGCTCTTTGAGTAAAGGTCTTACCACCTGCTCAATTGTTTCATATTTTAATTTACGTAATTGATCAACCGCCTCTCGCTTCCAAACCGGCAGCTCCAACAACTGTTCAGACAACATCTCCTCTAAACTGGCCAACAGCTGATAGTAATGTGTTCGTTGCTCGTCGGTCAGTGCAGCAAATTGCGCGTCATCTATGGCCTGCCCTTCAACCAAGGGCGCAAAGGTAACGGAACCGTCTTCTTCGTACAAACCGACATTATTGGCGAGAGCATCCTGCTCGACCGAAGCGATAGCCTGCTCATATTTTTGCGCGAAATTTCGATCAATAATTTTCTTTTTTCGCTGGTAGGATGGATTTTCAAAAACCTCTGGAAATAAAACCAACAACTCATCAATAAATTTATTCATGCGCGAGGTCAGCACCTTGCCCTCGCCAGGATTAAGCCAAAGCGCCTGAGGTGCATGACTGTTTTCAAAGTTATTGATATAACACCACTCGTGACCAGCAGACTCTTGCGCCGCATGCGTGGCTAGTGACTGACTAATCAAGGTGCGACGACCAGTACCGGTGTCGCCAACGGCAAAAATGTTAAACCCGGGAATGGTCATTGATAAACCAAACTCAAGCGCATCCCGTGCACGCTGGTGCCCGATGACACGTAAATCAGCCGAGGCCTGCGAGCTCGCAATCGAGCTGCACAGTGCTGCATTAATCGATGTTGACAATTGATCAGGTAATAACGCGCTGGCGTGTTTCGCTGTGGGCATGGGGCATCCCTTAATTCATGCTAGTAGGTTTAGCATACACCCAAAAACAACCAAGGCTAAAGCGCTGAATTTGTGCTGTTAATGCACAGTAACTCGGGAACAAAAAACGCACCAAAAGATCACTTTTTAACCATGCATTCTGAGCTCACAAAAATATTGGCCAAAAAAAAGCCTGTCGTTAAGACAGGCTTTTTACGATGGCGGTGAGGGAGGGATTTGAACCCTCGATACCTTTCGATATACACACTTTCCAGGCGTGCTCCTTCGACCACTCGGACACCTCACCATAAACTTTGTAAACTCGGCAACTTTTGTAGTATTTAGCGAGATTCAGGCCTGCACCCTGCATCCTCGTGGTCGACGTAACTTCGACACTGATTCGGCGCCTCCTGCACCTCACCCCTTCGGGGCAACTCTGCGAGCTGTCTAAATTTGATCCCATCAAATTTGTCGGACACCTCACCATAAACTTTGTAAACTCGGCAACTTTTGTAGTATTTAGCGAGATTCAGGTCTGCACCCTGCGTCCTCGTGGTCGACGTAACTTCGACACTGATTCGGCGCCTCCTGCGCCTCACCCCTTCGGGGCAACTCTGCGAGCTGTCTAAATTTGATCCCATCAAATTTGTCGGACACCTCACCATAAAACCGACAACGGGGTGATTAGACTGTTTATCGCGCTTCCCGTTCGCATCCTAGCGGCTCGCGATCACTATTTTCTTAACTGCCACTCAAGTATAGATACACTCAACTACTGTTTTCACGGCGTCTAATTTTGAGGGCGCAACTGTACACAATGCCCTCAGCAAAAACAAGAACTCAGACGCGCTTTGGCCAGACTTGAAAAAAATCAATCGGATCTAATTCGGGTGCCTGCTTCATCGGCCCGTCAACACTGCCTAAGTAAAGAAATCCAACAATTTGCTCGCCGACATCCAAGCCAAGGCCTTTTGCCACAAAACTATCTAATGCCATATCGCCCGTGCGCCAAAATGCGCCCAGCCCCAACGCAAAGGCAGCAGAAAGCATATTCTGTACGGTACAACCCGCCGACAACAACTGCTCGTCTCGCGGTACCTTCGGATGCTCCTGGGTTTTGGCAATGGCCACAATAATCATCGGCGCACGCAGAGGTAAGCTCTTTAGGCGAAGCTGTTGGGCATCATTCAAATCGGCGCAAGTCGCAAGGCCAGCCGCTAAATACAAATCACCAAGTGCGATCAACCCTTGCCCCGTCACCTCGAGAAAACGCCAAGGTCTTAAATTGCCATGGTCAGCCGCGCGGAGAGCTGACCGACGAATACTATCCAACTGCACGATGGAAGGAGCCGGCTCAATCAGTTTCGGCGCCGAGACCCGCTGAGTTAGGGCTGTAATCGCATCCATTTTGGGTACCTTGATCTGGAAAAGCGCCTATTCTACAGGCACTTACACCTTTAAAGGCCAGCAAAAGTCGCCTAAATGCACCTTGTCACCCATAATGAGTGTTGTCAAAAGCTATAAACCTAAGCAGCCTTATTCATATTTTTGCTAGAACCTGATCATCGAGGTGGGATGGAATTTTCAGAGTGGGTCGTATACACCGTTGCCGAAGTACTTTTAGTGCTGACCATCGCCTGCTTGTTACTCGTACTGCACACCAAGGGGCTAAAGGCCCTTATCACCAGCTTGCAAGTCAAACTTGCTAAAGCAATTGGCGAACTGCGGGAAGCCAAAAATAAACAGGAATCAGCACCTGTCGAATCAAGTTACTCAGAACAATTAAGCGCTCATCTCCAAGCCACAGAGAAATATCACGCCGAGCAAGCCCCAAATCAACCCATAGAGCAAGACATTAGCGCGCAAACACCGAAAGCGCGGCTAGTCGCTGCCATGAGGTACCGCTTTTTAAGGGCTGAACAAGAAAGCCTCGACGAGCATGCAGACTCTCCCAATTGGGCATGCATTGCCGAGCACTACAACCAGCTTCCTGCGCCTCAACCCGCCATAGAGCCAGACACACTTAATAGCCCCGAAGTAGCATCGAAACTGTCTTATGACGAGCAAAGGCATGAAATTGAGAGATTTAAACGGCTCTTTACTACCATGGAGACTCAGTGGCAGACAGCAAAGGCAAAAGCACAAGATTACTACAATCAACTACTTAGCCTCATTGGTGACTCCTCAGATCCCGCACACTTAAGGCTTAAAAAGTTAGCGGAAGCGCAAATTACACATATCGACAAAACAGCTGCTAGCATCAACGCCCCACGAGGCAGCCCAACTAGCCGTCAAGATGTGGACAAGCTAAAAGCAATTAATGAACGGCAAAAAAGCGAAATTGCCGCACTCCAAGATAAACTGGCAAGCGCATCCACAGATCAGCAGCGATTAGCAGTTACAGCTGATTTAGAGCGGCAGCTAGCCCAACAGCAGCAATTTATGAAGGAGTCGGAGGTCTGTATCGATCTACTCGAGCGCGAGCTCGCAGAAGCCACCAGCCGGATCGAACAACTCGAAGCACACAAGCCGGCCACGCCAACCTCTTCGGAGCAAAGTGCGCTGTTAAAAGACAAACAAACACTCAACAAGCAAATCCAACAACTTAAAAGCGAGAATGAACAATTGGTAAACCTAGCGGAGCACGCGGACGCAGAACAAAAGCGTGTAGTTGCCATTAAGAACAAGGAAGTCGAAGCTATCAAAGGTAAATTTGCCGAGCTGGCGAAGCGTTACAAAGCGCTGATGAGCAATCGCGAGTAGACCTAATCACTTGAATATCCTATAAAAAAACCATTATATTCCACGTCCCAATAGACAAATGGCCGCGAAACTCATTTAATAGTCTGAATAACCATGGAGCGTCGCGTAGCTACGGATCGGCTTATAGGTAGGAAATACAGCGCAAACAACAATAAATAGGATCAAAGACTAGGCAGTCCATGACCAGTTCAGAATCAACCCCCTTGTTTCAGTATTACTTTCGCGCACTTATTTGCTTCGCAGCTGCAGGCACCTTGGCCGCCGATATCGATTGGGATCACCTGCGCTTAATACAGCCCCTATTCATTGTCGTGCTCCTTGCCTACACCTACGCCGCCTATTACTTATCCAAACGCCTTGGCGGCGACCAGCTCATCCTACTGACCAAAGTCCTAGCCTGGACCGATGCGGGCCTCATCGGGGTCTCCTTAAGCCTAATAGATTTCAGCCTACTGCCCTGCATTTTGTTTTTGACCATGATTCAATTCAATGCCCTACTAAATGGCGGGCTTAGAAAATGGGGCGAAGATAATGCCGCTTTTCTCGTAGGTATTTTGCTTAGTTTTCTCATATACGAACCGAAGTGGATGCTTTCTGGCCGCTTGGAAATAAGCGCAGCGAGCCTAATTGGTGTTATTACCTACTTTTGCGCCTATGCCCTTTTCACCCACGCACGCATGAGTAAGCTCAATCTCGAAGCCAAGCGCCTAGACCAAGAACAACAATTACATAAAATGCGCACCTATAAATTATCGCGCTATCTGCCGCCTCCGGTTTGGAAGGCAATCAATGAGGGGCGAGACAAGTCCTTGCAGACAGAGCGCAAACGACTCACCGTGTTTTTTTCAGACATTAAAGATTTCAGCGAGCTCGCTGAAGAAATGGAAGCCGAGGCACTGACGGATCTGCTCAACACCTATTTAACTGAAATGACCAAGATTGTGCACCAGTATGGTGGCACCATCGATAAGTTCATGGGTGACGGGATTATGGTTATCTTTGGCGATAGCAGTTCTAAAGGCGTCAAGCATGATGCGCTACGCTGCCTCTCCATGGCACTTGCCATGCGTAAAAGGATGAAAACGCTGCAACAACACTGGCATCACCAAGGCATAAAGCGACTGCTGCAAATACGCATGGGCATCAATACTGGCTATTGCACCGTCGGAACCTTCGGCACGGCAAACCATCTAGATTATACGGCCTTGGGAGCGCACGTTAACCTCGCCAGCCGACTGGAGTCAGCCGCTGAACCGGGTGAAATTCTGGTCTCCCATGAAACTTGGGGGCTTGTTAAAGACACCATCATGTGCCGAGATAAAGGCAATATTCTGGTCAAGGGCTTCAGCCACCCCATTAAGGTTTATCAAGTCGTCGATTTACGTAAAAACCTTGGCGCCAACCAAAGTTACTTCGAACAAAACCTCGACGGCTTTACCATGTACCTAGATATGGACAAGATCCGCAACTACGACAAAGAAAAAGTACTGCAATCTTTAGCTGAAATCTCTGAAAAACTTAGAGATAAAGTCATTCAATAAAAAAAACCGCCTATCGGCGGTTTTTTTTATTGCCGGACTAAGCGAAGCCTAGGCGGCCTTTCTGCACAATTGGTACGGAACGGATTAATATCCAGCCCGCCTCTACGGGTATATCGAGCATATACAGTTAGCGACCTAGGCTGACAGCGCTGTAATATATCGATAAAGATTGACTCAACACAATGCTCATGAAAATCACGGTGGTGACGATAGGAGACTATGTAGCGCAACAGTGACGCTCTATCAATCGCCGCACCGGTATAGCGAATTGACAGGCTCGCCCAGTCCGGCTGCCCAGTAACGGGACAATTCGATTTCAACAAATCAGAACAAAGATGCTCGGAAACCTCCACGCGCCTAGGCGCCAACTGCAGCAAATTTGCGTCTGGCTCGTAGGCCGTACAACTAACAGCCAAGGCATCGATATTTTCACCCTCAAACGCAGCCACTGTGAGCGACAAACCCTCTTCCAACGTCATTAATCTCACCACCACGTCAGCCCCCGTTAAGCCCGATAAATCTCGCACTAGTACGGCTTGTACCTCGGCCCAATGGGCAAAAACAGTTTGGTTAAAAGAATTCAAATAGAGCTTAAAGGATTTAGACTCAACAATAGCCGCGGAATCAAAAGGAAACTCAAACTCGGCCATTGCTACGATCGGCTTACCAGCAGCGTCGAGCCAAGAAATCTCGTACGCCGTCCATACATCCATGCCTCTAAAGGGCAAAGCTTGGGCTGAGCCAGCAGCCAAGGACGCTCGTGCCAAGGCGCGAGGAATTGGATCAAGCAGAGCAGCATCATATTTATCAGCATACAAAGTTGCCTTACCTAGGTGTACAGGCCCATGAGTTTCGACACTATTTTTTGGCATAGCTTACACCTCCTATCATTTATCCCTACCGAAAAAAACGATACTGAACACACTCAAAATGCATCAGCTGCGCAACCGCTTGCCATTATTCAACAACCATAAACTCAGGCTAAACAGTGCAACGATAAAAGCCATAACCCCTACCAGAGCGACGCCAACGTCTATATCGCTAACACCCAACACACCGTAGCGAAAAGTGTTTACCACATACAGAATGGGGTTTAATTTTGATACGCCCTGCCAAAATTCAGACAGCAAATCAATAGAATAAAAAACACCGCCGAGATAGGTCAAGGGAGTCAATACAAAGGTAGGCACGATGGAAATATCATCGAAACTGTTTGCAAAAACGGCGTTGATTAACCCCATTAAGCTAAACAATATACTGGTTAACAACACGATCAATAACGTTACCGGTAAATCGTGAATCTGCAACTTAGTGAAAAATAAGGACAACAACGTGACAATGAAGCCAACCGCCAAACCACGGCACACACCACCCGATATGTACCCAGCCAATATGACATAATTCGGTGTTGGCGACACCAACAGCTCTTCAATGCTGTGCTGAAACTTCGCGGAATAAAACGAAGAAACTACATTCGAGTAAGAATTGGTTAGCACAGACATCATGATTAGGCCTGGCACCACAAACTCCATATAAGAAAAGCCACCCATCTCGCCAATTCGACTGCCAATTAAGGCACCAAAAATAACAAAGTAAAGCGCCATGGTAATCGCAGGCGGCACCAGCGTTTGCACCCAAATACGGGTAAAACGCTGAATCTCTTTGCGCACGATTGTCTTATAAGAAACCCACTGGGCAAGTAATTCCATTATTTCCCAGCCTCGCTATTTCGTATGAGGGAGACAAACATTTCTTCAAGGCGGTTAGCCTTGTTGCGCATGCTAACCACCTGAATATTGGCTGACTCCAACGCATTAAAAACCGCGTTCAACGACTGTCCTTTTTCAACTTCAACTTCCAAGGTATGATCATCCGCTTGCAGCACCTGATAAAATGCAATTTCAGGAATCGACACAATAGGCTCCAAGGTATCAATCACAAAAACCTCTTTGTTTAACTGCTTAAGAAGCCCTTTAACACTGGTTTTTTGTATGATCTCACCATGATTTATAATGGCAATATTGCGACATAAGCTTTCAGCTTCTTCTAGATAATGAGTTGTTAAAATGATGGTCGTACCAGCTGCATTAATCTCTTTAAGAAAATCCCACATTGAGCGTCGCAACTCGATATCCACACCCGCAGTTGGCTCATCAAGAATTAATAAACGAGGCTCGTGCACGAGCGCTCGGGCAATCATTAAGCGGCGTTTCATACCACCCGAAAGATTGCGCGAAGGTTGATCGCGCTTATCCCACAACCCCAGTTTAGTTAAGTATTTTTTGGCTTTCTCTTTTGCTTGGTTTTTTGGTATGCCGTAATAGCCAGCTTGATTGACAACGATATCTTCAACCTTTTCGAACTGGCTAAAATTGAACTCCTGCGGAACAATACCTATCTCGCGTTTAGCGGCTGAGAAATCCACATCTATGTCAATTCCAAATATATGTACGCTACCCGAAGATTTTCGAACCAGTGAAGAAAGTATGCCAATAGTGGTGGATTTCCCAGCGCCATTAGGCCCCAATAACGCGAAGAAGTCGCCAGGCTCAATACTTAAGCTGACGCCCTTTAGCGCTTGAAAGCCACCCGCGTAGGTTTTGGTGAGATTTTCAATCTGTAACGCTTTCATAGACTCCTGCCATCTGGGTGAACATCAAAAAACCACACATTTCTAAGACAGAAGCTGTAGGTTACAATAACAGTTGGTATATCTCTAACGCCTTGGAATTAACATGAGCAGCACCAGTAGCCATCTCGAACATCATCAAACGCAACTCAAAGAGCTCGTCGATACTGCATCAAAACTGTTGGCTATGGATAGCTTCATCGAAGAACAACACAATGCTATTCACGAAGCATTATGCAAGCTTTGCAATATGCCAGCAGACCAAGCGTTTTACGAACTTGGCCAAGACACTCTCTGTAAAATTGTGGCCGCTTGGCCTCAATTAACACCCATGATTGCACGCGACTTGTTTTGGTTCTTCGGTGGCGACGGCCTTCATTACATGCCAGATCACGAGATTGCCAACTACCAGAAGCTCGACGAAATGAGATACGAAGCAGAATCTCAGGGTCGGCCCTTTGATTTCACCGCCGCGAAAGGTCAAATATTTGGGCTACATTAATTAAATCAAGCTAAAACCCAGCTTTTCCGTTACCAAGGCAGCAGTAACGAAAAAAAAGGCCCATGCATGCATGGGCCTTTTAATTTGGAGCGGGAAACGAGGTTCGAACTCGCGACCTCAACCTTGGCAAGGTTGCGCTCTACCAGCTGAGCTATTCCCGCAAAAATGGCGTCCCCTAGGGAAGTCGAATCCCTGTTACCGCCGTGAAAGGGCGGTGTCCTAGGCCTCTAGACGAAGGGGACGGAAACTTTGCTTCCTATCCTAGGAAATAAAAAACGCAGCTTACACTATGCTGCGCTTTTACATCTCAATTCGGTAAAATAACCGAATAAAACCCTCATGTATATTAGCAGTGCTATTCAGATGCCAACCTGATATACATAAAGTCAAATTTGGAGCGGGAAACGAGGTTCGAACTCGCGACCTCAACCTTGGCAAGGTTGCGCTCTACCAGCTGAGCTATTCCCGCAAATGGCGTCCCCTAGGGGAGTCGAACCCCTGTTACCGCCGTGAAAGGGCGGTGTCCTAGGCCTCTAGACGAAGGGGACCCGGACCTTCATCAGCAGTTGTGCTGCCGTTGAAGTGGGGCGCATTCTAAGTAGAGGCAGGTAGAGTGTCAACACCTTTCTAGTGTTTTTTACACTTGCTGAAACAATGACTTAGCAACGTCGAGCGTCTCCACCACCAGCACATTCT
This sequence comes from Simiduia litorea, assembly GCF_042853465.1. Classification (GTDB taxonomy): domain Bacteria; phylum Pseudomonadota; class Gammaproteobacteria; order Pseudomonadales; family Cellvibrionaceae; genus Simiduia; species Simiduia litorea. Next base: position 2,482,970 of record NZ_AP031497.1, read on the forward strand.
CAGCGACAGAAGCCGCCGTAGAAGCACCCATTTCCCAAGCACCCAGTTTGGCACAGTTTTTGTGGTGCTAGGCGCCACAAGCGCTATACTTGGCCAAGAGAAACGATACCGATAAGAGCTGCATACTGACGCCCACCTTTGCACAATGGGTGTGCGAACTGGCAAGCGGACGAAATATACCAATAAATGAGGCCTTACCCGACCCTATGTCTGCCATCTATACAGTTGCCACGGTCATAGCCCTAATAGGTGTATTCATCTGCTACGTGTTTATTACTCAATCCCTTGAGAAGAAGCGCAAGCAAAAGCAACGCCTCAGCCAAGCACTGACTCAGAGAGCGAAAGTATTCCGCTATATTCTTAGCGGCTTTCCACCAAACTTTCTCACGAGGGAGTTAACGCTACTGGTTCAGCGCTGTCTAACGGATGTACTACAGCAGTTAGCGCGACTAAACCCTAATGACAAATCCCATATTGAAGAGCTGGCACTCGTCGCTAGCCAAATGCAGGCCACACAACAAAGAAGCGATCAGCACAAACGGCCCACATTACAAAGCCCGCAACAGGTTAAAGATGTAAAAACACACCTGCAAGAACTGTTTAAATTTCTAGCTCACTTGCAGCGAAAAGGTACCATCAAGAAAGTAGAAGCCGATGACTTTGGCCAGCAAATCAAACAATTGGTATTGCAAATATCCATAGATTCTTATGTCTTACAGGCCAAACAAGCCCGTCAAGCAGAAAAGCCGAAGCTTGCCATTCACTATTTTACCCTTGCCCAGAAGCTCATAGACAAAGATGAGTCTGGGCAATACGCCAAGCAGTCGGCAAAACTCAGCCAAATCATCCAGACACTCGAAGCTGATGCGGGCGAACCCGTAACAGCAGCTGAATCTGACGATGGCACGCAAGATAAAGAGTGGCAAGAAATGGAAAAACCCGACAGCTGGAAAAAGAAAAATATCTACGATTAACACTCACATCCTTGTGATGTGTTACCGACTACTGCATGTCTTCAACAATCGCCTGTAACAACTTATTGATGCGCTTTGCATTTGCCCCCAAATCACTCATCCCAACCCGTGATACAGAGCGAACATCAATGACGCTACCTTGATCGCTAGCAGCAACACGCACGACGAGATCATCTTTAAAACCAAAGAATAACGTCTCTTCGATGGCTTCAATGCGACCAGCCGCCTTATCGACATCGGTGATGGTAAAGTTAAGCCCGCGAGCAGCATTGAGGGCCAGATCAAAAGCCGCATCAGGGCTCAAATCGAGCACCAAACTCTTCACAGTATCGCCATAATAAGCCCGCTGCTTTTGTCGTACCTCATCTGCGGGAGCATCTAAACTATTCAAACCCTCCTGCCTATTTTGATACGCGTATCGAAATTCTGGCGGATTATCGAGATCCGTCGATATATTGTGAATAGCGGGAACCTTTAACCCCTGCCCCACCAAAGCAAACACGAAAACCACGGGTAAACCCCCCAGTAGCACCGTGTAAAGCGCCGGCTTAATGGACGCTCGGTATTTCTTCCACCAAACAAAGAGCAACCCAATAAAGCCAATTGCAGTCACCAACATCACCGCTTGCAAAGCGCGAACAAAGGTCATAAAGGCAAGCCGAAACTCAACCACCTCAAGTTTGTTCGCTAACATACCCGCTACCATTACCAACAACAAAACACATTGCAGCCATAACAACCAACGCAACCAAGGCTTATTCATATAACGCTCCTAATCAAAAACAGTAAGGGACAAAGTCTTGCTGATAAACGCTAAGGGCAAGCCACTTTCCAGCTGCCACAGATTAAACGCCTCCTGCACACGCACTAAATCTTTTTTAGCGGTGGGCATTTTGCTGACAATACCATCGTGCTTGAGTGCCGCTACCACGTCATCCGTTAATATGAAGGTGTCTTTTCCGACCATGCGGAGAAACCGTGCACCCGAGTGACCACCTAACTGGTTACCCTGTTTTTTTAACCAAGCCCAAAGGCCAATAATATCGTCGCTCGGCCATTCAGCAATAAACCGACCGAAACTACCGTGAAGCTTCGCCGTCTGCGTTACCATGACAGCGTTGGCGCGCACCGAGCGAATCTTACCCAAATGGCGAATAATCGCCGGGTTACTCGCTAAACGCTCTAGCTGTTCGTCTGACATCAATTGTACTTTTTCAGGATCAAAGCCCCAAAACGCTTGCTCAAAGGCCGGCCACTTAGCATCGACCATGGCGTGCTTAAGCCCAGCGCGAAACACACGGCGAGCCAATTCCGACAAAAATCGATCGTCACCCAACTGAGCCAATGCCGCCCTACTTCTCAACTCAGGCATTAGCGCGGCTACTGCGCGGCTGCCACCTTTATGGAGCTCGGCTATCGCATTAATCTCTTCAAAAGACCTCACTCCTCGCCCTCACTGTGTCGCGCGTCAGCCTTCGCTCCATCCTTTTCATGCGTTATAGAAGCAGAGTTGATGCAATAGCGTTCACCGGTAGGCTGAGGCCCGTCAGGAAAAACGTGGCCCAAATGACAACCGCAGTTACGGCAGGTGACTTCCGTACGTAGCATGCCGTGGCTGGAATCCATCACCTCTTTAATATTGCCCTTAACCAACGGCGCGTAAAAACTTGGCCAACCACAACCGGCGTCAAACTTAGTAGCCGCATCGAATAGCTGCTCGCCACAGCACTTGCAATGGTAAAGGCCAGGGCGCTTTTCATCCCAATACCGGCCAGTGAACGGCCGCTCCGTGCCTTTTTCTCGACACACGTAATATTCTTCTGGCGTTAAGGTAGATCGCCAAAAGCCGTCGTCATTTTTACTCTCATCTGACATAATCGCCCCCCTAAAACAACAAATGCGCTAAATTTGCGCTTTTTTATTACTTTCGTTCCACAGAAACCTGATACGGGCAGTCTACTGCATATGGACCACATCTATAAATCCAACAAACTGCACGGCGTTTGCTACGAAATTCGCGGCCCAGTGCTCGAGCATGCACACCGCCTTGAGGAAGAAGGCCACCGCATTTTAAAGCTAAACATCGGCAACCCAGCGCCCTTTGGCTTTGAAGCCCCTGATGAAATCATCTTGGATGTGATCTACAACCTGCGCAACGCGCAAGGCTACACAGAATCAAAAGGCCTGTTTGCCGCCCGTAAGGCTATCATGCAAGAGTGCCAAACACTCGGTATACCGAATGTAGACATTGACGATATCTACCTCGGCAACGGTGTTTCTGAGCTGATTGTGATGGCCATGCAGGCGCTACTCAACAATGGCGATGAAATTTTAGTACCGGCGCCAGATTATCCACTATGGACGGCTGCGGTAAAACTCGCCGGTGGCAACCCTGTACATTATTTATGCGATGAGCAAGCTGATTGGTACCCGGATATCGACGATATCAAGGCCAAAATTACCGACAAAACTCGCGGCATCGTCATCATCAATCCAAACAACCCCACCGGCACCGTGTACAGTAAAGACATGCTGGAACAATTGGTAAAACTTGCCAGCGAGCACAAGCTGGTTATTTTTGCCGACGAAATCTACAGCAAAATATTATACGATGAGGCCGAGTTTATTCCAGTCGGACGGCTGGTTGAAGACGTGCTGTGCTTGAGCTTTAACGGTCTTTCGAAAAACTATCGCCTAGCCGGTTTTAGAGCGGGCTGGATGGTACTTAATGGCGCAAAACACAAGGCTAAAGGCTATATCGAAGGCTTGAATATGCTAGCCTCCATGCGCTTATGTGCAAATGTGCCGGCTATGTATGCCATTCAAACCGCGCTGGGCGGCTATCAATCGATCAAAGAGCTGATCGCACCCGGCGGTCGCCTATACGAGCAACGCGAAGCCGCCTTTAACACGCTGTCAAAAATTCCGGGCGTTAGCTGTGTGAAGCCCAAGGGTGCACTCTACATGTTCCCAAAAATTGATTTAAGCCAATGCAACATAAAAGATGATCAACAAATGGTTTTAGATTTCCTGTTGCAGGAAAAAATACTGATCGTGCAAGGCACCGCTTTTAATTGGCCAACACCCGATCACTTCCGCGTGGTATTTTTACCCCGCCAAGACGAGATCACTAACGCCTTAACGCGTTTTGGAAAATTCATAGGACGCTACAGCCAAGACACATGAGTGATATTCACATCGACGATTTCTACAAGGACAGCGCCCTCATTTTAAGCCAGCTGTTCGCCTTCTTCCCACGCCCAAACGCAGTCTATGTGGAAGATATTGCCGGCGCCGATCACACTGATGATTTTGGTTTACATAGTCAACGCCATATGGCCTGCTTAGGCGCCATGTTGTGGCTAGCACAGGCTGGTTATTTACACTATGCCGACACCATTCGGCAGGAGGCGATAGACCAAGCAGTACTCAGTCACAAAGGCTTCACGCTGCTATCATCGCCCTGCGAAGACCCCGCGAGCCTTAGCCTTGTGGCAAAGCTTGCGCCAGCAGAAAATCTCCCACCGTCTGTTATCCAAGAGCGCTATTCAAATATCAATGTCATGCGAACCCTTGTCGCCCAAGCAACATCGGGGGATATTCGGCAATTCATGACTTATTTGATGAATTGCTCGCGCGGCCATTAGGTAGCGCGCTAAAAACCATAATTAAAGCGAAAAATGTAACAGCTTTAGCGCCTTTTCCGTCTCCACGTCGGGAAAGTCGCCGCTAAAGGGCAGGCGCCCGATAAAGTTTGCCGAAGGGCAAAATTCGTCGAACTGCTGGCGCAAGAAGCCTACATCGAGTTCAGGCGCATTCAAACACGCCAACACATCGCCCCCCGGCACCAATAATTCCGGCAATCGGCGTAGCAGTTTTGCATAATCCTTCTCCGCAACAAAACTACCCCGCTGAAAAGAAGGAGGATCGAGAATCACAATATCGTAAGGCCCCGACTTTTTTATGCGCCCCCAAGACTTTAAAATGTTTTCAGCCAAAAAAGATACGCCACGCAATGGCAGATTATTAATCCTGTGGTTATTCCGCCCTCTATTGAGCGCACTACTGCTCATATCAACATTAAACACTGAGACTGCTCCAGCAGCCTCGGCCACCACTGAAAACGCGCAGGTATATGCAAACAAATTAAGCACCCGCTTTCCTCTGCAACGCTGCTCTAACCATTGCCGCCCGGGCTCCATATCGAGGAAAAAACCCACGTTTTGACGATCGCCTAAACTCAACGCGTACTTTAGTCCCTTACGCTGTGCAAACACCTGATCGGGAAGTTCACCCTGCACCACTTGAATCGGCGTATCCGGTCGATAGCGGTGCTGCAGTAATACGCCCGCCATTTTTCCATGATTGGCACCTTCGGTTAAAACTCTAAGTAAACGGTTAAGCCAATCTGCAGCTGGCTCTTTAAATAAAGTCACCAGCAAAATCGGCGCATACCAATCCACTGTTAACATCTCTAAACCCGGGTAGGCATTGCCTCTACCGTGAAATACACGGTAGCTTTCTACACCCGAATCATTATCAACATCTGCCGACGAGTGCGATCTGTGTAATTTTGCGATCAATAAATTCATCTTTTCGCGCAAAGGTTCAAACATGTTGCGCTCCATAACCCAGCGGATAAAGCACACAATCACGATACCCCGTAATGACGGGAATATAACCCTGCCACTGCTTATCCAATACAGGGTCATTACTATCTATCAGCAAAGGCCGCCCCGACAAAGCTTCAAGTTTGGTCTTGGTTGCCACGACAATGAGATTTTCCTTACCAACTTTTTCTAACAGTATCGGGGTTAACTGCTGATTCCCGCGGCCAATGATATGACCCTGACCGCCAATGGCTGTGATGACTAATTTAACAGGACCCGGGTGCGAAAATACGGCGTCTTGCAACGCCTTCGCTGCGACGTCTTTAGCAATTATTTGCTTATTGAGCACCAAATCTACGCCCAACAAACTGGCCTCCAAGCCAAGCGCATCGGTAATCGCAAAGGTGGTGGAGCCGGGGGCAAATATATACAGCGTATCAGCGTCCATCGACTCAATCACGTCTGCAGCAATATCGTCGAGCACTAAGGCTTCAACCTCTCGCCCGCCCTGCTTCACCGCTTGCACATAGCGCGGCTCTGAGGGAACCAACAGTTCGCCATAATATTTTGATTGCACCTGTCCCTTTCGAAATAACACCTCGTCGATATCGCGAACCTCACATAAAGACAACGACACTAACTCGCCTCGATTGAGTTGAATAATGATTTCTGCAGCGGCCTCAGGAGCAATGGCATAGACGCCCGAATGCATTTTCACACCACTCGGCAAACCCAGCACGGCCTGCGTCGAACCCACGGCCTCATAAATATTACGCGCCGTGCCATCGCCGCCAACAAAAAGAATGAGATCTACACCTAGATCGCGCAACGTCGTAGCCGCCGCCTGAGTATCGGCCGCCGTGGAAGGCACGGATGACGGAGAACCAATCACCTCGGGCGCTAAACCAGCAGAAAGAGCAACATCTTCCCCCAACTCCCCAGCGAAGCAAAAGACCTCGAGAGGTAAATCTTTGAGACGTTGGAGGGTGCGCTTGGCGCGGGCCGGCGCGCGGAACTCCGCACCACGTTCAAACGCAATATCCACTGTCGCGCTACCGTCGCTTCCCTTCAAGCCAACAGAACCGCCAAGACCTGCATAAGCATTAACGATGAGGCCCAACCTAAATTTTCGATGCAATATCAACGGAAACTGCGTGTGCATAAGTGCCTACTTTCGATGTAAATATTTAACTACCAGCTAATTTAAAGCGGCGCAACGCTTACGTCTTCACCGACTAAATTATAAAAATGGAAAGCCCAAGGTTTCCAAACATTGACGCGCTGCAAGATCTGAAGGTTTATCAACGGGTGAAGTAAAACGAAACTCTCGGCGCTCTGGATAGTTCCTACGTAATTGATCAAAGCCTCGCTCAACATCTTCCCTACTTGAGGCATTGTTTACTAAATTTCGTAAGCGCTGATCATCACTGGCAATATCGTAGCTTTGTAAAATAATTTTCCGCACTTGCTGCCAAGCCTCGGAGGACAATGGTAGTGGCCTAGAGCAGCTGGGTGTCACCACGTTTGATGCAGGCTCACTCGATATTGCCGCGCCCCAAAACTGAGCCAGCGCTGTGGATATCATCCGAGTGCCCATCACCTTACCATCCCAAGAGTAACCGGCGATATGTGGGGTACCGATAGCCGCTTGCGCAAGTAGTTCTTTACAAACCCAAGGCTCATGCGCCCATACATCCAGTATCAGTCTTAAATCCGAGCGCTGTTTTTTTACAGTAAGTAAATCTTCGTTATTGACAACAGCGCCTCGCCCTGCACTGACGAGCAATGCTCCGGGCTTCAATTGCATCAACTCATCAGCGGCAATCATATACTGAGTTGGGAATTCACCGTCGCGGGTTAAAGGCGCGTGGATACAAATAACATCACAACTTAAAACATCACTTAAGCTACCCATAATGGGGAATTTATTTTGATCGATAAGGGGGTCGTAGCCCACGACCTCAGCACCTAAATTTGACAAGGCACGATAAACACTGCCCCCTACATTACCGCAGCCCACTACGCCGAAACTGAGGTTTTGCCAATCCACCTCGGCGTAAGCTAAAGCGGCAATAACATATTCCACAACCGAGTTAGCATTGCAACCAGGGGCACTGGAAAAACCTATCCTTTGGCTTGTTAGCCAGTGCTTATCGATATGATCCGTACCGATAGTACATGTGCCAACAAACTCAACTTGGCTAGCAGACAACAAGGTGGCATTTACCTTCGTTACAGAGCGAACGATTAATGCCTTGGCATCACCTAAATCCGCCGCGGTTAAATTGCGGCCCGCAAAGCGCTCTACCCGACCAAAGTTTTCAAAATACAACTCTGCTTCGGGAATATTTTCATCAACAAGGATTAAGGGTTTCATGGCGCGACAATTTCCACAACGTAATTAAGAGAGTTCTTTCGAGCAATTCATTCAGAGCGCAGCATGTGGGCGCGCAGTAACTTTTTGTTCAAATTTTTGATCCCCAACTGGTCAAACAACGCTTGCGCTAGATCGATATCAATAGGTTTAAGCTCAACTTCAGTAACACTGGCGATTAACGGTATGTCGCAAACAACCTTAGCCAAAGTTTGCACTAGGGATATTTGTTCAGCGAAGGCCTCTAACTTACCGGCAAGTTGCTTCGCACCTCGAACATCCACAGTGAGTAACTTAGCCGGGTTTAGCTGCCAATAACTCAGCGCTCGGCCATCAGCTAATAAAGTTGCAGCGGTCTTTTTGCCAATGCTAGGTACGCCAGGGATATCGTCACTGGCATCGCCAACCAAGGCTAAGTAATCAACCAATTGCTCGGGCCAAACACCAAATTTTTTAGCGACATCAGGCCGATAACTTTTAACATCGGCGGCGTAATCCCATAGGTAGTCTTGTTTGCGTGTCAGCAATTGGCTTAAATCTTTATCGCGACTCAATATTGCCACTGGCTCACTATCAGTCTTGAAGCTGGTTAGCAATGAACCAATTAAATCATCCGCTTCATACTCAGCGCTAGAAAACGTCGAGAAACCAAGTGCAGCAGCAACCTCTTGGCACATCAACAGCTGAAACCCCAAGGCTTCATCGGGTAATGCACGGCTAGACTTATAATCGGGATAAATTCTATGCCGAAAACCCGTTTCCAAGCTTTCATCAAAACACACGCCAACGTGGCTGGGCTGGCGAATACGTAAATCCAACAAGAAGTTAGCAAAACCATAAACGGCTTCAGTGTCGTAGCCACTTTTGCTTTGCCAATTCGGCGGAAAGGAAAAATAGGCCCTAAAGATGTAGATAGACGCATCAACTAACCATCGCCGAGAGGCAGGCTTAGAATTATTTGTTATATCCATGAAAATTATAGTGTGCAGCTGTTACCGCAGAGCAAGAGGTTGAACACCTCTTCCGCTAGACCGTTAAAACCGAGCCAAATTACCGCCAAAAAGCTCAAATTTTAACCTACTGTTTTCCGAACCCTGCCTGTTTATACAAAGTTGGAATATCAGGAGTATGGCGCAAACTTAGCCCCTTGTGTACCCGCTCGATAGGATTTAACGTATGGTCAGATACAAGGTGCTTTGCAATTACCGACTGGTGCATGTCATTACAAGGTCTTTCGCCACTCGCGCCCGCAGGGGTTATCGTCTCAGGAGGTCATTTTATGCGTTCCTCATCTGACCACAGCAACCACAACGTGTTCGACTTCTTTACCGGCAAACGCATCGACGACGCACGTCGCGAGCGCTTTATCCGTATATCGCCAGAACTCGATGGGCTCGAAATTCTCTACGCCAACGACTCCGATAAACATAAATTGTTTAGCCTAAAAATTCTTTGTTGGGCATTAAGGGAAAACGGCGAGGTTGTTGGACTAGTCCCATGGCTTAATAATATTGTTGCCTGCCCAGAAATTAATGATCCACTCAACGGAAAATTCGAAGGTTATTATGACCCTGGCCTCGAAGAAATTTTCCATCACGCGCCCATCCACAAAATTGTCGAGCTGGAGTCCGCGGCAGAATATTATGAAAGCAGCGCAGACAGCCCAGATGCCATAGTGCAAGAGATTCCCGATACTATAGGCACGCACGCGGTATTATCCAAGCGTGGCTCTCATAGCCTGACCCTATCGGAGGTCGTGAGCTGGCGCCTGCACTTTGATGGCAGCATCAGCGGGATGTTGGTAGACCCAGAGCAAGTCGCGAGTACACCCGTGTTGCCGGGGGATAGCTGTTTATTTGCGGCGGACACCTGCGATAGCTTTCGCTATTATTTTCAACATCAAATCGCCAATAAAATTAAGTCGCAAGATCCCGAAGCGATCGCCGCGATATCAGCCCTTGTCGACGAAGGCAGTTAGCCGGTCTTTTCTAATAAATAGTAATATTTCCCATCCCGTTCACCGCTAACAACGAGCCTATGGCCTAGAAACTGACAAAATTTTGGAATATCCCTGCCAGTCGACGGGTCGGTGGCAAGCACCAGTATTTTGTCGTCTGGCGCGGCATCCCGCACGACATTGTGCAAGAGCATAACCGGCTCAGGGCAAAACAACCCACACGTATCCAAGGTATGCTGTGCCTGCGCTTGAACATCAGCCCAACTTAGTTCTGACATAAATAACGTCCTGATATCAGTTTCATTAGCCGTTAGATCTTGATAAATACTGGCAATCGCCGTTAAATTGGTCACTTTGCTATTGCTGAGAAATATTTACCATGATTCATGTATTAATTGAACGCTTAATCGCTCACGACATGCCAGAGACCTATGAACTGGCAGCGCGTAGCACCCTACATCAAGCGTTTCAAGCCGAGGGGTTTATTCGCGGCGAAACTTTCACCGATATCGAAAATCCCTTACACCGCTTCGTCATGTGCAAATTTCGCACCTTGCGCGACTGGCAGACTTGGGCCGAAAGTGACGCTCGCCGCGATATGATGAACCAAATTAATCCCACCTTAGCCGAACCCGAAAAAGTTACGCTGCTAGAAAACTAATAGGGGATAATTAAGTCAGCTTGGTTTAACGCGATAGTCTTCGCGCTATCACTGTGATCTCTTCGCGATCGTGATAAAGCTGGCGCGCACGTATAGCCACCGGTGTGCCAGCGGCCTCGCATTCAGACTCAACGCGGAGCAATAACTTTTGCACTTCTTGGTAGCGCTGCTTCATCGGCAACTTCAAATTGAATATTGCTTTATAGCAATTACCTTGAACAAACCAGCGCACAATCATCGCGGCCACACGGGCAGGTTTATCGACAATATCGCACACTAACCAATCCACGGGCTTGCGCGGTTCAAATTGAAAACCGTCAACTTTATGATGGGTCACCTGCCCCGTTTCCATCAGCTCATTTTGCATTGGCCCGTTATCCACAGCTTCTACGAACATACCACGCTGTACCAACAGCCAAGTCCACCCGCCGGGCGCTGCACCCAAATCGACGGCTTTCATGCTACCCTGCAATTCCTTATCCCAATTATCGCGAGGGATAAACTGATGCCAAGCCTCCTCGAGTTTTAAGGTGGCGCGGCTTGGTGACTCTTTCGGTAGTTTCAAGCGCGGGATTCCCATCGCCCATGGCGAGCGATTGGTCTTTGGGCTAACCCCTAAATACGCAGATTCCGTGGACGTAAACAGCAAATGTAAGCAGTACTTCCCTTTGCGCTGAATCATGTTTTTCTTTTCAAGTGCTCGCGCCAGCGGCGTCGAAAACTTTTTAGCTAAACCCGACAACTCTTTACCTTCATTGGTATCCACTGTTTCTACCAACCAATCACTGCACAAAGGCAATTCGCGCGTCGCCGCCAAAATGGGGGTAAGGCGATCAGCAACCGGTAACTGAGTTAGCTCGCCCCGTGTAACAAACCATTGCCGGGTAAAAATCAGCCGCTCAAAATCAAGATTATCGATAAGTTGTAAGGCACCTTCGGGCTCGTGGGTCACGAAAATAACGCAGGCGCTGTGCGCTTTGGCTTTGGCGTAGCCAAATACACCCAAGTCACTGGCTAACTCAGAAATTTCTGCGGCACACTCACCCTCAAATCCACCGCGACAATGTAAAAACAAATGATTCATTCTATAACTCTATTGGCTTTAGTTTTGATGAGCGACATAATCGGTGGTAAAAGCGGCGATAAGCTGTGCCGTACGCTGAAGATGGTCGAGGTGCGTAAAACCCGATTTAACTCTGGGCTTCAAATCGTGATCGCCATCAGGCAACCAGTGCAACAACACCCGCTCAGGTAACACCAAGGCGTCAAACTCTGCTCGATTGCCGAGCAAATCCCTTTCGCCCTGTACAATTAACAGCGGACATTGGCGCGCAAGCAAGGGCTCCAGCCTGAGCTTCTCAGGCTTACCCACAGGATGCAGCGGGTAACCTAAGGCTATCACCGCACTAACCTCCTGGCACGCCAACATGGCCGCAACACGTCCGCCCATCGATTTACCGGCAACGAACAAAGGCAATTGATCAAATGCTGACCAAACCGAAACTTGCTGCTCTAAAAATTCCAATAATTGCGGCATTGGGTTGGGCGGACGACGCTTACCGGTTAACCGGCGCTCTGCCATGTAGGGAAACTCGACGCGCACCACATCGAGACCCTGGCCAGATAATAGCGCTGCCATCGTATCCATAAATTGGCTGTCCATGGGAGCGCCGGCACCATGGCAAAAAAGAACACGTGCAGTGGGCTGCTTGGGGCTATTGCGCAGCGAGCCTGAAGCTACTGTTTTGGACATAAACCAGTCACGCATAAAAAGAGAGGCATTATAGCCTCTCTTTCCCCGCCAACCCCAACATATCTAGTCCGCTATCTGTGCCTGCCTCTGCAGCTCTTCGTACTGTTGACGGGTCAAAATATTGGCCTGCTCCTCAGCGAGATTATAAACAATCAAGACATCACGCCTGTGCAACTGAGACTTAACTTGACTGACCTTTTGGGCAAGATTGATCTCTTCCTGCCCATAGTCTGTGCCATCGCGGGTTACAAATTCTTCAATGAGGCCCTGTAACGCATCTTCTGGCAATTGGTCGACGGGAATGACAATCATCATTTACTCAGGCTTACGAAAGCGCAAGGTCATGCGGTCGCTCTCACCAATGGCCAAGTACTTATCCTTGTCTTCATCCTGTAGCGCCAATGATGGCGGTAAGGTCCAAACACCTTTGGGGTGGTTGGCGGTATCCTTAGCATTGGCATTCACGTCACTTTTTCCATCCAAGACAAAGCCCGCTTTTTCAGCTAGGCGAATGACTTCAGCCTCTGTCACATAGCCAGATACCTTCATGGCCTCCAAGCTAGTGCCGGGCTTGGCACGATGTTCCACTACACCTAAAACACCGCCTTTGGCTAACATGGCGTAAAAGTCGGCAAATGCCTGCTCGCCATGACCTGCTTTTATCCAATTATGCACATTGCGAAAGGTCAGCACCTTGTCAACACCACCCAAAGGGCCTGCGGCTGCCGGATTACCTGCAATAAATTCCGTGACATTTACCTTGTCGTAAACACTCGGCTCAGCGGCCAATTTCTCTAAAAAGGCCTGCCTTGAGCGCTGGTAATAAGGAACATCCGATTGAGCAGGAAAATGGGCGGCGTAAAGCACACCGTTTTGGCGCAAGGCTGGCGCCAGTATCTCTGTGTACCAACCGCCGCCAGGTGAAATTTCAATCACTTTATCGCTGGCTTTTAAGCCGAAGAAGGCCAGAGTTTCTGCAGGATGACGGGCTTCGTCGCGCGCACTGGACGCCTCGCTACGATGCTCGCCGGTGATAGCTGTTTGCAATGGATCGGCCGTGCCAAACATAGGCGCGACAGCAAGCAGGATGACCGAACAAGTTTTAATAATCCGAGACAGCATGTTCTTCCCTCTATTCGTGTAAAAGATGAAATTGGAATCGTGGACTAGTTAAACCGACTCACTCGCACAAGTCAAAGCCCTGAAATGTCACACAGCTTAGGTTACACTCGATCTATCTACTGTAGGAGCCCAATATGAAGCAGCATTTAATCGTCACCATCATCGCTAAAGACAAACCCGGCATTATCGAAACACTGGCTCAGGTTGTTAGCGCCCACGATGGGAACTGGGAGGAAAGTCGCATGGTAAATCTATGCGGTAAATTCAGTGGCCTAGTACTCGTAACCGTAGATGAGGAAAACCTAGAAGACCTTAAGACAGATCTTGCCGCCCTGACCGCTAAAGGCATCAGAACCCTCGTTGATGTGGCAGATACCGAAGAGGAGCCACAGAGTTATAAAGAAATACGTTTTAATCTCATCGGAAACGACAGACCCGGTATCGTGAAAGAAGTAGCGCAAGCCTTAAGCGCTAGAAATATAAACGTTGAAGAGTTGGCGACAGATTTCAGTAGCATGCCTTGGTCCGGCGAACCCTTGTTTGAAGCCAATGGCATCCTGCAAATTCCTATGGACAGCGATGTGGATGAACTTGCGGAAAAACTCGACCAAATTGCCGACGAACTCGCTGTAGATATCGAATTAGAAATTCCAACACCCACTACCACCCATTAGTAAACAACCACATGAACGGCTAATCACAGCCGTTCACGCCAAAATATGATGCGATCGTGACCGCGATAGCTGGAAAAGTTAATATTGAATTGCGGATGAGACACATCGCCGTAGCTTCCGTCCTTATTCCAATCAAAACGCAAATATGGATAGTTGGTAAGGTTAATTTGCACAGGGTAAGTCACAACGTTATTGGTGGCACCGTAATAACGACCTGCGTAACCACCACAAAAGCCAACGCCCGTGGCGGTCATACACGTTTGCGACCCAATTGGATCAGCGAAACTAAAACTCGAGGTCGCGCCTGCCAAGGTAACTGAAACAGATTGAGTCGCGAGATTAATACTACTTGAAGCGCCGACAAAATTAATCTGACTAAACGCCAGCTCAGTACAACTATCACTGCTATTTAGAACAAACTGTGCGCCATTGTAATACTCGGTTTGCCAAAACATCGGAATGTTTGTGGACTCAGGGCCAAAGGCATCTTTGGCGTATAAGCGACCAAATAGCTGACGAGATTCACCCAACAACCCATAATCCCCTAGGCTATCGCCATCCGTATCCAAATCTAGGCTTGAACTACTGAGTCCGACACCATCGGCATCAACAGCTACCAAACCTAATTGAAGATTATTGTACGGACCATCAGGTGCCGTACTCGCCTGCCGAGCGAAGGTTATTGGATCAACCAACACGGTACCCACACCGTTTGCCCAAGTCGCCGCGTTTACAGCCCCGGCGACACGGCTGGACACATCATTGCCGCCCGCCTTGGCACCATAAGTAAAACTCCCCAAGCCGCCACCTAACTTGGCAAAGGCTCCCTGGTAATTTTGCGTTGTTTGTGCAGCTGATAATGCATTTTGCGCCGTTAAGCGATAACTAAGATTAAAAGCCTGTTCCATATAGGTGAAACTCGAACAGGCGTCGTTAACGGCGACCGGTGTTAACGAAAAGGCTGCTGGAATGAATCGACCGACGTAGCTAGAGCCTACGATTTTTGCCGTCCGCGCCGCCGATGCACCCAAATAGCTGGCATCTAACAAGCGCGCATTAAGCTCAATCGCGCCTACCTCAGGATAATAAACATTACCACTTTGCTTGGTGCCGCTACTGAAGCCAGATACAACTCGACCATCACCGACTGACTCGCCATTGCCTAAACCTGGGTCATTACCGCCGGAGGGCGCAACGATTACGGCGCTTAGCAAACCACCTTCGGTGGGCGATTCTTGCCCAAAACGAACCGCGGCTGGGTTGTTTGCCAAACTAGCGCCCGTGGCAGCATTCCCGTCGCCGTGACCATCAGGTATGCCATCGCCGTTAGAATCATCCGCTGCTTGCCACACTACTGCACGTAAATTTGCGACGAAATTTTGACCCGCAGGACGAAACACCGGGCCAGACGCCGTTACACCGTTCGGATTACCTGAGACGCTTACATCAAAGCCAAAGGGACGAATAATAAGTGTGCCGCTATCGCCAAGAATGGGCTGATCAGAAAATCCACTGCTGTCATCTTTAAAAAACAAGGTGTACTTACCAACATCCGTTGTCACCATATTATAAGTAGCGACGCCACTAACAAAGGGATAGGTAACATTGGCGGAGCCGGGTTCTGTCACAGGTAAGGCCACGGTGTTGATAGTAGGAACACTTCCACCGGGATCTTGCGCATCGCGCACCATCCACGTTTTGATATTATTGGCAGCATAATTGGTTGCTACCGCACAATTACCCGTGGTGGTATCTCGTCGATACATTTGAACGCGAAAACCATGATTTCTACCTGCAACAACATCGTCATTAAGTGAATCATTAAAGCTGACCACAAACGCATTAGCCGAAAACGTCAAATTACTGCTAAGCGAAAACGTCCCTGAATTCGGAATTGTCTCTGTCACTCTAACTTGTAACGTCTGCGCATGCTGATTGCTTAAATTTAATTGCAACTGCCCTGCGTCGCTAGCATTAAAGGTAAAGCCTGCCTGCCCGCTATCGCTAGCGCCCGCGACAAAGCGTGGCGCCACCGAGCCATTCACCACACTCCAATCACCACGATTCGTCGTGGTTTGTATATTCACCGTGCCGGTATACCCTGTGAAGACATTGTTATTGGTATCCCGCGCCGTAATAGTTACCTGCTTCGGCGTACACACGCTCGCGGTACCGCCACCCACATCGATATCAAAACCACCCAAGGTTGGTGTGTTTTGACACGGGTGCGTTCTATTCATGAGACTAACAACTTGTAAGGCTGTGAGCTTTTCCTGAAAAAGATTCACCTCATCTAAGCGCCCAACAAAGTTTCGACTGTCAAAATTCCAATCTGTACCAATGAGCAAGGGATCACCATTGGTCGTCATATTGCCGTTATAATTTGTTGCAGCCCGCTCAACGCCGTTAATATATATTTTTTGTTCGCCTAGTTGATAGGTAATAACAACATGGTGCCAAGTATTAAGGGCTAAATTTAAGCCAGATGTAGCCAAAGAGCGCGAGCCGCCACCCCACCACCAAAATATATTGCCACTACTATTTAAGTGAAATTCAAAGTTTTCATCTTTAGAGACAATGGTTCGTAGATTGCCACCCGTAGGCAAAGAAGTTGGATATATCCAAACCCCAACAGATAAAGTAGTTGGAAGATCTAACGCATTCCTATCTTCAATACGAAGATGGCCACTGGAGGTACCATTAAAAATACCGTATCGACAGGAACCTGGGTCGCCAGAAATCGCGGGTGTCAAATTTGACGACGAAGGAAAACTACCGCCGTAGCTTACCGCTCGACCATTAAAGCCGCTGGGGCTACTATCGATAACTTCGTTCGCGGCACCCGACCAGGACGTTGCTTCCAACCTATATTCAACAAGTGGGGTCGGTAGACTGGCCGTATTTGTACAAAAGGTACCAAAGTCTGTAAGTGCCAGTTTATTCAAGCTATATGTGACAAAGCTAGAACTCCCCATGCTGATATCACGTTTTGCGGTAATGCCGCCAAATATTTGGGCTTGGTTATTAAGGGATATATCACGGTCAGCATAAATAAAGGCATAAACAATAGACGGGGACGATAAAATCACATCTTTTTCAGTAAACACGAAAATATTACGACCTACGCTATTCACACCCACCGTTGCCTGGCTGGCGATATTTACCGTGTCTTTAGCCCATAATCTTGCACTACCATCCAAGTTCAGCCGTATTGAACTCAGGTAACCCATAGTTACTGTTCCGTTAAACGTATAATCACCTGGCGAAAGCAACAAGACAGATTCAGAGTTCATGGATAAATTACCATAAGAACCCGGGGCTAAACTTAATGTTTGCTGGTAATTCAATGTGATGTTGGAGCCATTCGGCATCGCCTTGGGGTTGCCCTGCGAAACCACACTATTTGATTTAGTGCAAACAACACCGTTACAGCTTAAATTATTATAGGTGGGCACAGACAAATTTCGTGTATCTAAAATATTGTCTGGCGAATTAAAGATTGTAGATCCATGACCAAGGGTGATACTACCACCGTTATTACTGCTGGAAACGGCATCTGGAAAAATAGATTCACAAGTTTGAGCGTAAACCTGCCATGAAAAGCAAAGAACGAAAAAACACAAAAACACCATTGATTTTTTCATTTCATAAACGCCGACAGTTCAACTGTACGCTGGGAAACAATCGGCTCATTCCCACACTCTGATGCACTAGTGATCTGGTAGTAACTAATCGTATTAGATGGATCTGAGCTCAATGTGCACAGCAACTCTACACGGCAATTTCGCAAACCATCGGTATTAAAAGATCTTGACTGCCCCGATAGCGTCACACATTTTGCATCCACCGAAGATCGTGAAATTGGGCTACCCGCATCATAAAACAATTGATTCATGCCCCACTGGGCGCCGGAATCTGCGGCATAAAACGCTTGAATCGCTATCATAGCTTGTACCGCACTGGTATTCGACTGGGATGCAGTTCTCGCCATGGTAAGCGCAAATCCGCCCATCGCCACAATAATAAAAATCGCCAGTGGCATTAAAAAACCACGCTGTGAATACATTGCAATACTTTTCGATCTGTAACTACGGGACATTTCGAATTTGCACCTGGTGGCTCACCCTGAGAGTTTCATCGCCACGTGTCATGGAGAATTCAATATCTACGATCGTGTTACGCGATTCAGTCGCGGGCGAAAGTGAAAACGTTGGCGAACCGGAAAATACATCGTCGCTCATTAATGCTGAATTTCCGCCAGGGTTTGCGTCAGACAATACCCCTGTATTCAAGCCATAATTACTGTAGTGCCATAGTTGATTGCTGGTTACGCAAAAACGCTCAGGATTATCTAATACGTAAACACGGCTATTTATCGAGTTTCGAATAAATCGATGTGGACTGGTCAAGTTGATTTGGGTGATAGGATTGCCATTAACGGAAGCTATTGAGGCGCGCGATGCACTCGCAGACGTACTGTACACTTCTACATCAGCCATAGCGCCAACGGCAACACTAGCGGCAGCACCAAGAGATAAGCTAAAAGGCGCCGTCGCTATTGCCGTAATAGCCGGTGCTCCATTATTGCTATCGGGCAATATCGCTTGATAGTTTGCACCGCCTGACAATTGCATGAATTCAAGGCACTGACCACTTGCGCTAATACGTATAGAGTAAGGTAGCGCTATTCTAATTTGCCTCGTTATTCTTTCAACAACAGCGCGACTGCGGCTGACAAGCTTGTTGCGCTCAGCTGCCTGATTATAGGCCGTGATTGACGTTACAACATAACTGCTACCCATCGCGGCAACAATACTAAACACGACCAGCACGGTGATAAGTTCAATTAACGTGAAACCCCTACTCATTTAGAAATTCACCTTGAAGCTGGACAACTGAACAAACTCACCATTGGGCATATCAACCAGTACCGTGACACGTCGCGCCTGTGCTGAGGGCAAACCTAGATCCGCCCCCGCTTCAACGATGGTGACATTCACACTATATCCCGGCAGAGGGCTAGAGACCTGCCCGTGGAAATCACCTACGTCATCAAACCCACCATCCGGACTAATGCCTGAGCAGGCCACAGCACCAATTTCAGCGCTGCCACAGGCAGGCACGCCGCCGGTCGGACTACTGGCATCAAATTTCCTCGCCAGTATTTCATCGAGCTTTGCTTGTGCCAGCTCAATGGCCGTTACCCGAACGATTGGGTCAACACTGCTTGACAACGACTGATTGAAAACAGAAATTAATCCAACCAATGAAACACTGATAACGACAATAAAAACAATAAGTTCAATGAGCGATGCACCACATGCTCTTGGTTGAATACCACCTGAAGAATATTTAATTTGCATAGCCAGCGGCTGATACAGAAACGGTGGTAGTTTCTGTGCCAACAGATAAGGTAAACACTTGTGGCGATGATTCACCCAACCGATTAAAAGCCAAGGTAGCATTTGGGGCGACGCTCACCCTAGAGGGTAGTTCAAGCGGGTAACTAACCGAACCAAACTGCAGAGGCACACTGTCGCGGCTAACCGCCACTGTCGTTGAGGTTATGGCTAGAACGACCGCGCCATCGGTATCCATCGCCTGCTGTTGAGCAAAATTGACTGCCGCCACTATGTCATCTCGAGCGGTTTGTAGCGCCGCATCACCCGTCGTAAATGCTCGACTAGCAACAGTACTAGCGATAATACCGATAAGTAAGATAACGGCAACCAGCTCAATAAGGGTAAAACCGGCACCAAACCGCTTATTAACTAAGGCGGTTTGGTGACGACGGATCATCATGAATCCTAGGGAATGATGTGAAGGGAAACATCGCGATTAATCGCTGGCGTTGTTGTTCTGGCAATGTTGCAAGCAACTGAAGATAATACGCCCGCAGGCGTCGCATCGACCGTTCCAGTAATTGTGTATCCGGTTGGCACTGGATCCTGGAGCACAGCAGCAATAGCTGCATCACAAGCCAAGCCTGCCGTTTGAACGGTTTTATCTGTGCCTATACCAGCGGTAAACGTTTGATAAGCCGCTAAATTTAGCGCAGAACCACTTGCGGCAGCTCCTGCAATGCCAGCTATAGCGGCCTCTGCTGCCTCATCCTGTAGATTAATAAACCGCGGTACTGCCGTTGCTGCCAAAATACCTAAAATGACAATAACCGCAATCAACTCGATTAAAGTAAAGCCAGATTGCATATTTTTCATGAATAAATCTCCGTTACGTTCCAAAAACTCTATGGTTGGTATCTCTCATTTCGAGACACGACTTAATTCAAAAAGTGACTAACGATTCCGTAAAAATCACAATTTGAATCTACTACTAAAAGCAACTCCGGCTCTTATCCGATACTATCTAGAATAAGCATAGTAAAAGACGCTATTTATTCCATTATAATAAGGATTCTAAACCACTTTTATCCATAAAACCCAATACGGCAGCCATCAACCTTTATCTATTTTGACCACTCGCCACCTCTACCCTACCGCTGGTCACGTCGTAGTCAAAATAGTGCTCTGTATTCGATTTGGTATAAACGCCATATCGGCATTTCTTACCCTCAACAACCTGCACCTGAATATCACTATTCTTAACAATAGGTTGATCGAGGAGTCGAGCGTTACCGGGATTTTGCAACACCGCATTCCAAACTTGTAAACAACCTTCTGCCTGCAACCCTGATTCAGACAGGGTGTACTCTGTATGAACTGGCCAGCCAAACCGGTTTAAAAAGATGCGCACGCCATCTACCTCTACATAGGCCATTTCCCTATTCTTTCCATGGATGGAACTTGCTCCTCCACTCACCCAACGCCAGTGAACAAGAGCCACCGCCGCCGTAAATACTTGCGCCTGAGTTTCAATACTCACCTGCCAAGCCTCATCAATAGCCTTCATAATGTAGCGAGCACCTGTCGCTGCCGTCAGCGCTATAACAACGAGCACAACCACAAGCTCAAATAACCCCTGTTTACCTGGTTGCCGGTCGCTCATCGCTTTTGTACGTCGTACATACTCCACATCGGGAGAAATATTCCTAACGCTAGAATCATCACAAACACGGCCATGATGACAATCAAAATTGGCTCTATTCGGTCGCCAATCTTCTTCAAATCATAATCCACTTCGCGCTCGTAAAAACCTGCCATCTCAGCAAGTAGCGTGTCAATTTGGCCACTCTCTTCACCCACGGCAATCATCTGCATGACTAACGGACTAAACATCCCACTGGCTTGATGTGTTCTTACAAGGGTGTCACCACGCTCAATGCCAGATCTAATCTTATGTATTTTCTCTGCCAAATAGGGGTTGTCTATCGCTTTTGCACAAAGATCTAAGGACTGCACAATAGGTACGCCTGACTTCAACATCAGCGCCAATGCACGACAATAACGCGCCACTGTCGCTCGCTCTAATATGTCCCCAACAACGGGTAACTTCAGCTTCCATCGACCCCAGTTACTCGCTCCCTTTTCAGTTTTTAAGTACTCTCTGGCACCGACGATTAGCACAAACAAACCAACCAACATATACGGCCAAAAAGTAACAAAGAAATCTGATACGCCCAGCAAAATAATGGTGGGTAAAGGTAGGGCCGCATCAAACTTTGCAAACATAGCGGCGAAAGCCGGAATCACCCAAATATTGATGGCGACCATTGCCAAGGCTAGCGCAATCATAACGAACATAGGATAACGCAATGCGGCCGTCACCGACTTTTGAGTTTCCAAATCACGCTCCAAATAGAAACTCATTTGGTCGAACACTTCTTCTAACTGCCCGCTATTCTCTCCCACCTGTACCATTGACAAAAACAGCGAGCTAAAAATATCTTTGTGATGACGCATAGCTTGCGACAGTTCGATACCGCTCTCTAAACGCACAACGATATCTTCCAACGCTCTCTTGAAATGGCGATGGCTCATTGATTTAGAAAGACCTTGAATACCTTTAATCAAGGGTATTCCCGATTTTGTAATGGTGTACATTTGCCTACAAAACATAACCAGCTCTGTAATTTCTACTTTTTTGCTAGCTAAGCTTTCATTTAATTGATCTATCCAGTTTTCTAACTGAGCGGCCTCCGTCACTTGCAGCGGGGTAACGCCTTTATTCGCCAAAGCCGTTGCAATTGAATCGGCAGAGGCGCCTTCTAGCAAGCCGGTAATTTTGGTGCCACTGGCATCTCGCCCTACAAATTTATAGGTTGGCATTAAACATCCCCAGCACTCACTGATGGAACAACATCCTCACCTGGGATCAGGTTCGCCTCAGGAGGCTCATCCTCAACTTGCGCTGACACACGCAACACCTCTTCGAGGGTTGTGATACCTTGCAGAGCGTATTCAAGCGCGCTAAACATCAGTGTTTTAAAGGTTGGATCATTGTGAACCACATCATTAAAAGCGCGAACATTGTTATCCCGAAGCGCGTCAGCCATTGCATGACTAACTTCTAACAACTCAAACACGCCTATACGCCCACGGTAGCCCGTATTAAAACAATGCGGGCAACCAGCTCCCTTTTTTAACGTTGGGACTATCGATTTAAATCGACGTTGCCCAAGTGCGAGCAATTGCCGCTCATTCGCATTAGGTGAATAATCAGCGCTGCAGCTTTCACATACACGTCTGACTAAGCGTTGCGCAACAATGGCTTTTGTGGAAGCCGCTACTAAATAAGAATCAACGCCCATATCAATTAATCGCAAGGCAGACGATACAGCGTCGTTGGTATGCAATGTAGATAACACCAGGTGGCCAGTCATCGCTGCCCTCAACGCAATTTCCGCTGAGCTGCTATCGCGAATTTCACCAACCAATAAGATATCTGGATCTTGGCGCAAGGTTGCGCGTAGTACGCGCTCAAAAGTTAATCCAATTTTTTCATGCAACTGAACCTGACTGATACGCGGAAGCTGAAATTCAACGGGATCTTCCACGGTAATGATTTTTTTGTCAGGGGTATTCAGTTCACCCAAAGCACCGTACAACGTTGTGGTTTTACCACTACCCGTCGGCCCGGTAACCAATATCAAACCATTCGGACGCTGGATTATGGATCTGAAGCGCTTCAAAACATCAGCCGGCATACCAACCTGATCCAAGGAGCGAACGCCATCCGAATGATCAATCAAGCGCATGACGACGGACTCACCAAACTGGACAGGCATTGTGGAAAGACGCACGTCGATACTTCGACGCTTAACCTTCAGATTAAAACGGCCGTCTTGGGGTAAGCGCTTTTCAGAAATATTCAGACCCGACATTAACTTCAGGCGCACCACCAATGCCGCGGAAATTCGACGCTCATTCATGACCTGCTCAGTGAGCACACCATCTATCCTAAGACGAATGCGAAGCACCGTTTCATCGGGCTCGATGTGAACATCCGAAGCCTTGGTGTTGATGGCATCTTCAAAAATATGCTGCAACAACTTTACCACAGGCGCATCTTCTTGCCCTGCATCAACAGCCACATCGGCAAGATCTACGGCGGTATCCTCGAGCTCAGTATCAAGCTCTTCGGCCAAGGAGGCTATAACTTCCTTATGGCTATAGGCAATGTCGAGTACATCAAGCAACTCTGATTCCCTAACCACCGCAGGGTGTAAAGGCTTCTGAAATATTTTTTGTAATTCATCTATGGAGAAAATATCAGTTGGGTCAGCCATCCCTAGCAAAATGCCCTCGGCACTTTCCTTAAGCGGCATCACTCGGTAGCGTCGAGCTTGTGTTTCAGGCAGCGTTTGAATCAAGTCGCGATCGAAGCGGAACTGCTTTAGCTCGACAAAGGGAATTTTAAGCTGTGTGGACAATAAGGTTAACATGGCATTTTCATCCACATAGCCCAAGTCAACAAGCGTTCGGCCCAGTTTTCGACCAGACAACTTTTGCTCTTTAAGAGCCTGCTCTAATTGAGCTTCGCTAATCATTTGATTGCTAACTAATAAGTCACCAATTCTAATTCTTTGCCTTGGTTCGCTCACAACAATCTCCGCTTATTGACCGCCGCCAAGTTCTCTAACCCTCTGCTCAACATACTGCCGCGAGGCATCTTGAGCAGGCAAGGTTAATGTCGCCTTCTTGAAAGCACCCAAGGCCTTTAAATTAGACTGTGCATCCAGCGCTACAGCATAACCAAGCCAGTAGCTACCCATATCCGGTGCAACGCCAAGCAACTTTTCGTAAGCCTTTTCGGCATCTGCATAACGCTGCACTCGATAATATAAGCCAGCAAGCAGGCCGTAGTAACTACTGTCTTGCTCATAACTCGGTAGATTTTTTTCAAGTACAGCAATCGCATCATTTGGCCGAGCGGATTGGATAAATTCTGCCGCTTGCATCTTCGCCATATGATGACCAGGTAATGTACCTTGTAAAGTGACTCGTAAATTTAGCGCTTCTGCACTTTGATTAGAATTCAAATAGGCCTGGTGCAACAACTCAACAAACTCACCATCCGCGGCGTATTGCGGCATAAAGCTACTCAACAAGAATGCCGCGTCCCTCGCCTGCCCATTTGCAATCTGCTTTTTTGCCAAAAATTTAGCATCGTCAATCTCGCCATTTACCGAACGAACAACACGAGTGCCCTCCTGTGCGTTAGTCCTTCGACTTGCTTGATTACTGCCACCACTAGGTTGAGCGGTGGCATCTACATCAGCGGCCTGAGCCGCGGGCATTTGTGCTATCAAATCACCGAGGCGCAGTGTTTGAGGCGCTAAAGCCTCAGCTCTTTCCAACATTTGCGCCGCCGCAGTAATATCACCTCTTTTAGCAAGACTGACCGCAAATGCCTTATAGCGCTTGGCCACCTTTTTCAATCCCGACAGCGCCCGAGGCTCTGCCGAATCTATGTCTAACATCGCTTGAAAATAGTGCACGGCGTTATCCGACTGAGGTGTCATCAGACGATCTTTAGATAATGCAATCGTGGCATTCTTATACAACAGTTCGAGCTGTTGTTGGCGCAACAGGTTTAACTCTCGCGCCTGCTCAGCCTGCTCCTCAAGTCTTTCAGTATTTTTCAATACATCAGATTGCGCCAACGCTGATGTATCAACAATCGCTGTGGGCGTCAAAAGCGCATCTGGTGCAATACCTTGGTTTACTGGCTTGCCAGCCGCCAGCACCGCCGTTTCAACATCATCTATTACGCTTTCCGCCGAAACCTCAGCCGCTACGTCAGGTGCTTGTACTGCAATATCAACTGAAGCCACGAGATAGAATTGATGTACCGAAAAGGCAAGCAAAAACGCAAGCACACCAGATATTCGCAACCCTGTAGCAAATGGATTTTCCGTGCCAAGTTCAACCGCATGAACGTAATCTTCGGCAGGCTGTACTCCATCCGAACGATTAATGTCACCTCGTTGCAACTGATGTAATGTCGCCTGTATTTCAGTCATGACACAACA
This sequence comes from Simiduia litorea, assembly GCF_042853465.1. GTDB lineage: Bacteria > Pseudomonadota > Gammaproteobacteria > Pseudomonadales > Cellvibrionaceae > Simiduia > Simiduia litorea. The sequence goes on from NZ_AP031497.1 coordinate 2,508,526, forward strand.
CTTCCCACATAGGCTGACAAAGCAATCCCCCCCACGCCGCCGATAATCGGCCAAAGCCAATTTATTCCTTGAGCAATAAAACGCCCACGTTTGCGAGCTTCAGGAGTATTATTGATCGCCAACGCCATATGACTTGGTTTCACCAAAGACTCACCTTCATTAAACGCTGCGATAAGGGCTTTATGAGCCAATAGATTAATCAGCCGGGGGATTCCACCTGAACTCCAATACAGATACAAAAGTGCGGATTTAGAAAACACTAACCTATCACAACCAGCAGAACTCATTCGGTAGCCAACGTATTCAGCAACACCTTCTAGGGTTAATGGCTGCAATCGCGCGGTAAATACAATGCGCTGCTTTAACTGTCGTAAGTCAGATCTATCAAGCGTTTCATCTAGTTCCGGCTGACCGATCAAAATCACCTGCAGCAATTTGCGTTTTTCGGTATCAAGGTTGGTCAATAAGCGTAAAGCCTCTAAGGTGTCGCGTGGCATAGCCTGCGCCTCATCAACGATGAGCACCACCTGAACATTGTCTTTTACTAGCTGTAGAAGCTTTCGATAGATCGAGCCCATCAGCTGGTAGGCCGGCATACCGACCGTAAATTCAGCACCTATTTCATCAGCAACGAGGCCTTTCAGTTCATTAGGCGTCAGATAGGAATTAGGTATATAAATAACTTTGAATTTACCATCTAGCAGCGACAACAGCTTTCTACAAAGCAATGTCTTTCCAGTACCGACCTCGCCAACAATCTTGATAAAACCTTCGTTATTCTGAACCGCGCCTAACATGGTATTAAGCGCCACCCTATGACTTTGTTTATTAAAAAAGAACTGCGTATCCGGTGTTAGCGAAAAAGGTTTTTCTTGTAAGCTAAAAAATTCTGTATACAAGTGCTACTCCTTACCAAAGATCTCGCGATAAGTAACACCTAGATCCTTAACACGCTGATTGCTAGACTCAACATCCTTCAAATAGGTATTGGCATCCACTACGGTCGGTCTGAGTAATATTACCAATTCGGTTTTAACTTTTTTATAATTTCGGGTATTGAACATACCGCGAACACCAGGAATATCGCCAAGCAACGGTGTTTTCCCATCCACTTCTTGTAGCACTTCTTGCATCAAGCCACCAAGCACCACAACCTGACCGCTCTCGGCTCTTACGATACTATCCGTCTCCCGTATATCTCTTACAGCCAACGGCAAGGAAAATTTCTCATCACCAATGGTCAAATTCTTTTCTTGGTCAGAGACGTTACTCACGACAGGGTGGATATGTAAGATAATATCGCCTGTTGCTGCAATTTGCGGCGTTACGTCGAGTGCGATACCACTAAAAAAACTCGCCAAGTCAATATTGGGTGTACTGGTAGTTGATGACGCGTTGGACGTCGTATTGCTTGACAAACCGGTCACAAAAAATTCATCGGTACCTACGCGAATAACAGCCTTTTGATTATTAACCGTCGAGATTCTAGGACTACTGAGCACCTGCACATTGCCCTGTTGTTCCAGCAAGTCCAATAACTGAGTAATATCATTGACTTTTAACAGCGATGAAAATAGCTCACCCGTTTCAGCCCCAACGGTAATATTACTCGGCAACTCGAACTCAGATACATTACGCGCCATGATTAATTGACCGCTGATAGCACTCCAGTTAATACCGGCGGCAAACTCGTCACTTAGTTTTACTTCGAGTATTTTGGCTTCAATGACCACCTGACGCTTTACCGTCATATCCGAACGCTCGAGAAACTCCCGCACCGAAAACAACTCCGATGGCAGCGCCTTAACAATGACCATACCCGCTTGTGGCGATATCATGACACGGCGTTGATCCGACTCACCGCCGATGATCGCAATCAGGGTTTCCCTCAAAGAAGACCAAAAATCTGTTTTTGATAGCGTTTGAACCTGTGAGCCAGCCGATATTTGACCCGAAGACGATTTAGTATCCTCAGCGCTGCCAAACATGCCCAGTAAATTTGGGTTAGTACCGCTATTTGACCCACCAGAGCGTGAACTTCCGCTACTGCCGCTACTACTATTACCACTGTTATTCGAGTCCAACCGACCAACAGGCACCGAGGTGTCGGAAATACCAACACGGCGCACATCTAAGTAGTCAATTGGAAACATTTCCGTTCGATACTCCAACGGATAAATCGTATAGATGCCATTTCGCTCTTTAAATTCGTAGCCATAAATATCGCGCGCCACTTCAAGCACTTCAAGTACAGTGACATTTTTAAGGTTCAGGGATAGCTGGCCAGCAACCGAGGGATGCACAACCACATTGGTGCCTGTTCCATCGATAAGACCTAGAAAAAAATCTTTTGCATTAACATTGTGCACAGAAACATCAAATCTTGGAACCGCTGCAACGGCCGGTGTAGATTGACCTAACAGCGTGTTGTTTACACTCTCTGGCACCACTTTAGGGGCAACTACTTTTTCTGCCTCAACTACTTGGGCCATCTCCTTTTCAATAGAAAAATTTGCTTCCCTGGTTGAAGAAGTACAACTCACAAGCAGCGTCAATAAACACGGTAATAACCAGTGGCGCTTTGTAACACGCTCACTTTGCAAGTGTTGTTTCAACATAAGCTCCACCAAAACATCCTATTGAGTTGCACTATTTTTTTTAATTTGACCGTGCAACGCTAATCGCTGCACGCCATCTTTTGTTTCTACCGCAACTTCTGTATCGCTAATTGCGAGTATTTTACCGCCATTTACTCTGTCGCCAACTTTAACTAACTTGCCATTGACGATTGCCTTGGACTGGGTTGCAGACTTAAAAATTGAATTCAAGGTAAATGGCTGAGCTTGCGCTGCTTTTACACTAAAGCCCAAAGGCGCCGTTGGATCAGATAAAGGCGCTTGAGCAGCAGCCACACCCGCAACCAACGTCAACAGCAAGCATTTTACATTTAGAAAAGGTTTAACCACCGACGACACCTCGCTCTGTAGACAAGGTATACACCCTCAATTCTATTTCCGCACGTGGATACGCACTGACCTGATAATTCAGGCTATCCCAATAGAAACGCCAAGGTAGTGCCTCCAACGCTAGCAAATAGTCGTTTAAAGCAAAATATCCACCTTTTAGGGTTAACTGAACTGCGTGCCGATAAACACCGGTTGTCGGTGGGGAATTCACTTCATCTTGCTGAGCACTTAACTGAAGCTCTTCAATTGGTAGCGTTTGAAGGCTGACCAAAGACAGCTCACCGGTTTTCAATAAAACACTCTCTAATATCAGAGCTAATTCTTGTGCAGGTACCAAACCAACAGACATAGCCGCGAGAGACTGATCCAACTGCTCAATATCGCGAGCTAACTGCAAAGCCTCTTGTTTCAACAGTAGATCTGGATCTTGCTGCTGCTTTAACGTAAGGCCGGCCAATTCTATGTTTTGACTCTCGAGTTTGACCTGTGATTCCGTTAACTGCGTAGTTAGCTTTTTAGCCCGAGTATCAATTTGCGAGCCAATAGCAATCGACCAAATCATATAGATCACGGCCAAACACACGAGCAACACCAAGGTGCGTTCGCGAGTCTGTAACTTTTCAAACTTTTCGCGGTAATTTTTTATGGCAGACATAACTAGCGCCCCGCCTTTGATATTTGCGTTTCACGGCTCAAGCTAAAGGTAATGACACCGTTTGGAGATCGCTCGAGCACCAGATGCCCAAACCGAGTATTATCAAATGACGGCTCAGTTTGTAAGCGCTGCAAATATTGTGGTACTGCCTGCGCAGACGTAGCTTTACCGCTAAAATTAAATTCTGCACCGCCCGCTACTATTTGAAAACGTTCAACCGATATATTTTTCTGATACTGTCGCGCCAAAGCAGAAAGCTGGCTCGAAAAACCATCACTGTTACCCAAATTTTGTTGGCTAATCAATTGATAAATACGCTGTCGCCGCTCCAACGCCAAACGCAATCCATCCACTTCCTGCTGCACAAGGGCTGCTTGGCTACGAGGCAATGCGGCTTTAATACGAGAAATATCCTGATCCTGTGTTACTAGCTTCAGCTGGATCTCTTGTGTAGATTGATAAAGGGCCCGATTTTCCACAGTGCCTAGCACACTAAACGCCGCTAATAACAAGCAGGTAACTGCGCAGACGATGAATGCCGTATTGAAACTTAATACTTCAGTCTTTGGCTTAAACTCGGGAAGGTAAAGATTTACTTGTTGCCAACTCATAGTGCCACCTCTTGACGCAGGCTAGCGCCAACAACGGATGCACACTGTTGTAAAATCGCCTCTTCAAACTGCTCACTAGGGGCCACTAAGTCTGTCAATGAAAGCACACCAAAATTAACCCCAAAAAACGCACCGCGTAATTCGTCAGTTATTTTATCGGCGCTAACATTTTCTCCGAACAACCAGACATGTGCTGGCGGCACCTGCCCCAGCTGCCGCTCGTAATAATCAAAAGACCGCTGCAATTCCAGTACCAAGGCCTCTACCGGCAAATCATCTAATAAGCCAGCCTGATAATTGATGGAGAAATTACGGGATAAATACAAACAATCATTTTTCACCAGAGACAAACTGCCCTTGCCTGCACTTAAGTGCACAAGGGCGGCGCCTCTGGGGCCGCTGGATGCGATGCCGGCAAGGTTACGAGCAGACATTTCATCAATATCAATACTTTCTAAATGCAACTTGGCGTTCTTCACCGTGTCGACAGTGGCAAGCACAAGATCCTTTTTTGCCACCACGGCATAAACTAGCTTTTGACCTGATCGCCCACAATCGTCCGCGAGTGGAATGACATCTACTACGGCTTGATCCAGAGGATAATTAATAAGATCTTTTACTTTCCATTTAACGGCATCCCTTAGCTCTTCGGTAGGTACCTTGGGCGCGTCCATCATAAATAACTGATATTGATCTTGATTGAGCACCACATTACAGCCCACTCCCGCCACACCTAATGCTTTGACACGCTCAGCCAGTAATTGAGCTCTTTCAGACCAAGCATCTCCGGAGGCAAGAGATTCACAAGCTTTCAGAAGGATTTGATCAGGATTTCGCACGGTATAGGCAAGATTAATCTCGCCTTCATTAAACTGAAGACCACAACGACCAGCAGGTTGGGTGCGAGGCCACAATTTTGTCAACAAGCCGCGTTCTCCTTGTTAGATCAGCACGTAATGTTATTGTCTTTGGCTGGTACCAAGGCTATCTGCCAACCACGGGGAAACTTAAACCTGTGATTTTAGCCAGTCACAATGGTCGGCAAAAAAATTCAAAACCCCATGAGTTGAGCAAGTAATTACCGTAATATACTCGACCAGTTGTTATAACTGTAGTTTTATCAATAACTTCCCGCAAGGTTATCAGGCAAATACTCAACATTAGCAACACCAGCAAACTCGAGCCGTGATCGGACATAAAAATGATCAATATTGTACTTTATGAGCCTGAAATTCCGCCAAACACCGGCAACATCATCCGCCTGTGTGCCAATATGGGCGCTAACCTCCACCTCATTGAACCCTTGGGATTCGAGTTTGACGATAAGAAACTTAGGCGAGCAGGTTTAGATTACAGCGAGTGGGCCAAGGTCACCCACCACAAAGACTGGCAGGCGTTTGCCGACGTCGCTAATCACGACCGGCTTTTTGCCCTCAGCACCAAAGGCCAGCGCAGCCATTGCGAGGCGCAGTTCCAGGTTGGCGATTGGCTAGTATTTGGCCCTGAATCGAGGGGTCTACCCGCCGACATTAGGGAATCGCTCGTGCCCGAGCAGGTCTTGCGTATACCCATGGTAGCCAACTCGCGCAGCCTAAACTTATCCAATGCGGTGGCCATAATGGCCTATGAAGCTTGGCGTCAGTTGGGTTTTACTGACGCCTTATAGGCACTAAACTAGGCCCCATAATTACCAGCAACTGAGTCTAGCATGGCAAATATCATTATTTTTGTCGGTACGGTCATGGGTACTGCCCAAGGCGTTGCCGAAGCAATTTCACGGCAACTTATTCAAGACGGCCACACGGCTCGGGTTGAGATGGCCCCCAGAGCAATGGATTTGACTGAGAATAAATCAGCCTATTGGGTGTTTTGCACCTCCAATACTGGTGCCGGCGACTTACCGGATAACATCCAACCCTTTTACGACCAACTCACCACGGCGTTTCCAGCCATTGCCGGTCAACACTACCGCATGGTCATTTTAGGCGATAGTTGCTACCCCACATTTGCCGAAGCAGGGCATCGTCTTGATGCCGCCCTCGCGGATATAGGCGCAATACGCGACGGTGAAGCCTTGGTGATCGACGCTATGAACGGCGATGATCCGCAAGCCCAGGGCTTAGCTTGGCTTAAAACCTGGGCCGAAGAGTTATGAGCCACGCCCCTATTGGCCTGCTTTACGGCTCATCGACCTGCTACACGGAAATGACCGCTGAAAAGATCCAGCGCTATCTCGGTAGTGACCTAGTCGACAACCTCAACATTGCTGATGCACCATTGAGCGTAGCCAATCAATACACCTTCCTAATCCTTGGCATACCCACGTGGGACTATGGGGAAATTCAGGAGGATTGGGAGACCGTTTGGCCGGAGCTCGACAGCATTGATTTTAACGGGAAGCATATAGCGCTATTCGGCCAAGGCGACCAAGTGGGTTACCCCGAGTGGTTTCTCGACGCCATGGGTTACTTGCACGATAAGCTGGTGGCGGCGGGCGCCATCCCCACAGGCTATTGGCCAAATTCCGGTTATGAGTTTGAAGCGTCGCAAGCGCTAACCGCAGATCAACAGTGGTTTGTTGGCTTGGCATTAGATGATGAGAATCAATTTGAGCAAAGTGAGGCGCGCATACAACAGTGGTGTGACGCGCTCAAACGCGACTGGTCCCTATAAAGGGTTTGGCGCCAGAGCCAAACCCATAACGGCCTAGGGCAATAGTAGCTTCCAGAGAATCAGAACCGAGGCAACCAATATCACAAGCCAGTTGATCAGAATGCCGATTTGGCGCGGTTTAGTCGGCCCGGCGCTGTGGCCTAGGCCCCATAGGTGAAACAAGCGCGCGACAAATAACGCGCTACCCGTGGCGTGAATCAACCAAGCTGCACCGCCGGTGGCCTCGAGCGCAACGATGAGTAATAAGGTCATAGGTACATATTCAACGGCATTGCCGTGAACGCGAATGATCCGCTCCAAATCAGCGTGACCACCGGAGCCAACACCGACCCGATATTTCAACCGAGCGCGCACCACCATCATGGCGAGCGCTAAAATCAATAACCCACACAGGGCGATGTACAGAGGCGAAACAATTAAGGGGTAGATCATAATGTCCTCAAACGCTTTATAAGTATTATTGCAAGAGCAAGTTAATGGCGTGAATTTAACCCATTAGACGTAAAATTGCAGCTTTACCGCAGCAAAACTACCGAGCTAACCTCAAATTTAGTGACCCTAACCGTGAAAACAAATCCACCCCTGCCAATGCCTCACGCCCTAAGCTGGTCAGACGGACTTCCCTACTCTACGCAATTCGGCGACGTGTACTTTTCCATCGATTCCGGTCTGGACGAAAGCCGCCATGTTTTCCATCAACACAACAATTTAGCTGCGCGCTGGCAAGCACTGCCAAACCAAGGGCAATTTATCATCGGCGAAACAGGTTTCGGCACAGGTCTCAACTTTCTCGCCGCCGTTGAACTTTGGTTACATACCGCCCCAGAAAGTGCTCGCCTCTACTATTTAACCGTTGAGAAATATCCTCTAGGAAAAATTGAACTCAAACAAGCGCTGGCGCTGTGGCCTGCGCTGTCTGAACTCAGCCAAGAGTTGATTGCTGCCTACCCCGATCAACTCGAAACCGAGATCTACCCGCTAAACCTGTTCGGTGGCCGCGTGCAATTGCTGCTCACCATCGACGATGCAACAGCCGGCTTTAACCAACAGCTACACCGCCAACACCCAGATTTTATAACGCCTAAAACCCGTGTAGATGCGTGGTTTTTGGATGGTTTCGCGCCCAGCAAAAATGCTGACATGTGGTCTCAGGCGCTCTTTGACACACTCGCGCAACTGTCACACAAGGACACAACTTTCTCGACTTATACCTGCGCTGGTAATGTGCGCCGCGGCCTCACACACGCGGGTTTTATGGTTGCAAAGCAAAAGGGCTTTGGCCGTAAGCGGGAAATGCTAAGCGGTTATTTCTGCCCCCAAACCACCGCAGAAGCCAAAACACCTAAGGCCTCGGCACCCATGTCTAACCAAGATAAAGCCACCCCTTGGCAGGCATTTAAACTCAATCCAGCAGGCCGCCACGCATGCGTCATCGGGGCCGGCATAGCCGGCTGCCACACGGCGCGCGCCTTAGCCGAGTCAGGCTGGCAAGTGACGGTGATAGAGGCCAACGCAGCGCCCGCACGCATGGCCTCAGGTAATGCTCAAGGCATCGTCTATGCCAAGCTTTCGCCCAAAAGACATCCACAGGGGCGCTTTAACATCACCAGCCTCAATTATGCCCAAGCATCCTATCGCGCGTTTTGGCGAGAACAGCCCGAATACGGTGCTGCCTGCGGTGTTTTACAATTAGCGGCCAAAGATGAAACCGCCGAACAGCAGAGCGCCTCAGCTGCGACCTTGCCTACATCTCTTGCCCATCTCGTGACAGCACAACAGGCCAGCACACTGGCGGGCTTCGAGCTCACCCATGGCGGACTCCACTTACCTAATGCGGGCTGGCTAAACCCGCCAGCACTGTGCACTTGGCTGCTTCAGCATCCGAGTATTACGGTTGTTTTTAACACGAAAGTAGAAAAATTTGCACTCATCGCCGATGCCCGCTGGCGCATAATCTCGCCAGACAACACTGAGATGCCATGCTTCGAAGCCGATTTAGTCGTGCTCTGTTGTGCGGAACAAGCGAAACACTTTCCGCAAACGCAACACCTGCCCCTGAAAACTATTCGTGGGCAAATCACGCAACTCCCTGCGACCGAAACCAGCAAAAAATTGAAAAAAGTCGTGACCCAAGAAGGCTATCTCGCACCCACCTTCGCCGGCAGTCACTGCGTGGGTGCTACGTTTAATTTGAAGCTCAATGACCCTGCAGCCAGAGATGAAGACCACGAAACCAATCTCGGGTTTCTGGCGCACCTAAGCAACTTTTATGGTCGAGACCTACCGGCCGTTTCAACCTTGCAAGGCCGCGTCGGCTTCCGATGCACATCGCCAGATTACCTGCCCCTCGTGGGCCCAGTGGCGCGAGAAACCGAGATGGCCAGCGCCTATGCGCTTTTGGCAAAAAACGCCAAAAGAGTGATCGCAAGCGCGCATCACTACTGGCCTAATCTATTGGTGAATTTAGCGCATGGCTCAAGAGGCTTGGCTTATACACCAATCTGCGCTCAATACATTGCCGCCCTCGCGAACAAGCTGCCAGTTCCCATCAGGCAAGACCTGTGCGAAGCCCTAAACCCTGCGCGCTTTTTAATCCGCGATATCGCAAGAGGTAAGCGGTAAGGCCAAGGCTCTTCTACACTGATAGGATTCATCACGGCCAACAAAAGGTAAAACTATGCTATTGCACGCAGGTAGACGCAGGCATCAGCTGCAATCAGGAACCGATTCCATACATAATTTTTACGAAGCGCAGGTTATGGAGGAAATTTTCAGCCGCAGCGAGCGAGCCCAAGACGATGCCGACTTTCTCGCCGACGTCGCCTGCGTTGCACTCAATCACCTACCGCCCCGCTACATCAGGCATGATGTCGATATGAGTTTTTTCCTCTCGCCGCAAGAGCAAGAGGAAATGCAAAAGAAAGTGCGCAAAGCGGTCAAAGACGCGATTAAATATATGAAGTCGAGGGAACAAGAAGCCGAGATAGCGACAGACGCGACGTAAGTAGTACGCGCTTAAGCATCTACCGGCCGAGTGAGCAGCTGAGAGCCAGCGCCACAAGCGATCACCGTTTTCATCGCTGCCTCCACAGACACGTGGGGTAGCAAAACAACACAGGACGCTGGCAAGTGGTATACGATACCAGAGGTTGGAATGGGCGCTGTTGGCATGAACACAGAATAATCGCCATTGTCATGTTTAGCCGTCACAATTACGGTTACCGTGACCGGTGATTCAGGGCCATAAATTTTCGCCAATGCAACTTGCCCCGACAGCAGAGAGTTGGATGAACCACCGCCGAGGAACTGCCCAACGAGATCACTAATCGTTTTATAGCCAGGAGCAATGCGTTTGAGCAGTCGCTCTATCTGAGCTAGCAACCAAGCACCGACCCGCGTTTTAACCAGCAGACCAATTAAGCAAAATACCACCAGCAAACAACCAATCACCACCGCATCCACTAAGGTTGGCGAAAAGCCTAAATGCGGTCGCAGCGCAGCGGTCACTGGTGCAATGAGCGCGCTGATTACATCGTAAAACCAAGTAAACACCAGCAGGAAGATGCTGATCGGCAACACCACGGTTAAACCGCCTAGCAGGGTTAACCAGATAAATGATTTAATACGGTCCAATTATTTTCCCTCTAGGAATGATTTGCGTGCGTAATGTAATCGCTATGAGCTCAATTGTCATGGTTATGTTGTTGACCTCAACAACGCTCGCGGCAACTGGTGGCAGTAAATCAATGCCGCCTAACATAGAGTACCAACTAATCAGCACCCGCTCTCACCCCAATCTTGCCTTCACCCAAGGGTTAATCATTGACCAGCGATCATTTATTGAATCAAGTGGGTTGTACAAACAAAGCTTTATTCAACGCTATCCTATTAACGAAGATTCTAGCTCGCCAAGCACGACAAAATTATTATCGAAGTCAGATTTTGCCGAAGGCCTGGCATCCATCGGCACCCAGCTTTGGCTAATTACCTGGCAACAAGGCCTCGCCCGAAAACTTTCCAAAAACACCCTAAAACAAGAGCAACTCGCACGCTACTCAGGCGAGGGCTGGGGGCTTAGTTTCGATGGTCGCCAATTGATCATGAGCGATGGCTCCGCGAGGCTGCAATTTCGCGCGCCGGACGACTTTAAGCTTAAAGGAAGCCTCGAGGTCACACTGAACAACGAGCCTCTAAATGGGCTCAATGAACTCGAAGTGGCGCACGGCCTTATTTGGGCCAATGTCTGGTTTGACTCTCGCATTTACGCGATCGAGCCAAGCACGGGAAGCGTCGTCGCCATCATCGATTTGTCTTCGATTATCGAACGGGAAAAAAAGCTACATAGCTTTGGCTTGCGCAAAGATTCTGTGGCTAATGGCATTGCCTATGATCCCGAGGCAGATGGACTTTGGATAACCGGTAAGCGATGGCGAAAAATGTACTTAATTCAGCCGCGAGAGTGGCCTATACCCAAAATATGATTTTTCTAACAACGCATTAACCTACCACCAAGGGTTGCCAACGAACACCATTACGACCCGCTTTTTTGACCAAATACATGGCCGCGTCCGCCTGCCGCAGTAGCGCCGCACCCAACTCGACAATGGGAATTTTGTGCTTGCGCGGTTCCCAGCTACTCACGCCGATAGATGCTGACAACGGAATTGGCTGGCCAGCACTGGTTTCAATCGCCATCGCTGCAATGGCTACTCTAACCCGCTCGGCGGTTTCCATCGCCTGATCGGCATCGCAAGCCGGCAGTAAGGCAACAAACTCCTCGCCACCAAAACGCGCTAAGACATCGGTTTTCCGCAACTGCGCCTGCAAAACACCAGAGACCTCTCGCAGCACCATGTCGCCATTGGCATGGCCGAAGTTGTCATTAATTTTCTTAAAATGATCGAGGTCAACAAAAAAACAACTCACTGGCAGGCAATTTCGCTCTGCTCGCGCTAATTCCAAAGCCAGATCCTGTTCAAAGGCAGCTCTGTTGCCCACTTGTGTCAATGGGTCTTGCCGCCCTTCTCTACGTAGCTGTTCTTGTGCGACGCAATGATCAATACAAAGTGCCAACACGGCCGCCAAGTGCTGAATAAAATCCACCGCCTTGTCGGGTGTAAAGCGTTCGGCGGTGTCACTGGCCAAATGCAAGCTGCCCTGCAAAACACCTTTCGAATAAAGTGGAATTAAGGCGGTACTGGCCACCGAGCCAGCGCCCGGAAATAGACGACCCAAGGTTAACGCATCCAACTCTCCTAATATCGGCTGTGTCGCCTGCCCCAGCAACTGGTCAAAAAAATCCTGCCGATGGCGCAATTGAACTTTGGGTACCCAATGCTTCAAATCCAGGGCCTCAAAAAGCTGCTCGAATACATAGTCCGGGTCAAACAGCACCAAGCTCAGGGCTTTCAGCTTAAAGTGATTTGGGCCCTCCTGAATCAGTACCTCAAATAGCTCCGGTAAGCTTGCCGCCTCGAGCAACTTAAACTCAAAATCATGAAAGCGCCGTGCTATTTGCTGATTTTCATCAATCCTTAGCACAAGCTTCTCGATCAAGCCTTGTAGCCGCTTGTTTTCAGCTTCGTGATCCAAAATACCTCCTGCGCACAGCTGCCCCTCAACCCAGTGTTTACCGGTAAAATCTACCACTTTTTAGTTACCCCAAGGATATCGACCAAATCGCTGCCGACCAAAGGCGATTACGGTAGAATAGCCTGCAATTGGTAATTACGACTGAGACACCCATGACAGAACTACTTTCCCCTGCGGGAACGCTAAAAAGCATGCGTTTTGCCTTCGCTTACGGTGCCGATGCGGTCTACGCTGGCCAGCCGCGCTACAGCTTGCGCGTGCGCAATAACGAATTCAACAAAATTGAGAACTTAGCGTCGGCCATTGAAGAAGCCCACGGCATGGGTAAACAATTTTACCTAGCCAGTAATATTGCCCCCCACAATGACAAGGTTAAAACCTATATTAGAGACTTAGAACCCGTGATCGCCATGGGGCCCGACGCCCTGATCATGTCTGACCCCGGCCTGATCATGATGGTAAAGGAACAGTGGCCCGAGCAAGAAGTGCACTTATCGGTACAAGCCAACGCCATCAACTGGGCGGCGGTTAAGTTTTGGGCCAAACAGGGCATCTCGCGCGTCATCTTATCGCGCGAGCTCTCGTTGGATGAAGTGGAAGAAATACGCCAACGCTGCCCCGAGGTTGAGCTGGAAGTTTTTGTCCATGGTGCACTCTGCATTGCCTACTCAGGTCGCTGCTTGCTATCAGGTTACATGACCCACCGCGACCCAAACCAAGGCGCCTGCACCAACTCGTGTCGCTGGGAATACAACAGCCATGAAGCCAAGGAAAATGAGCTTGGCGATCTAATCGCCGTGGAAAAACCCCAGCTCTACGATCCGAACGACGAAGTGCAACCGGTACTTCTACAAGAAAAAAGCCGCCCCGGTGAATACATGCCAGCTTATGAAGACGAGCACGGCACTTACATTATGAACTCGAAAGATTTGCGCGCCGTTCAACACGTGGAGCGCTTAGTAAAGATGGGCGTGCATTCATTAAAAATTGAAGGTCGAACCAAGAGCCATTACTACGTGGCGCGGACGGCGCAAGTCTATCGCAAGGCTATTGACAATGCTCATGCCGGCATTGCTTTCGACATGAACATGATGCGCGAATTAGAGCACCTTGCAAACCGTGGCTATACAGAAGGCTTTTACCGTCGCCACGTACCCAGTGAATTTCAAAACTATACCGCTGGTAATTCAACTAACGTCAATCAACAATTTGTCGCCGAAACGCTGTCGGCGCAAGACAATTGGTTAACCGTTGATGTGAAAAATCGGTTCGAAGTAGGCAACACCATGGAGTTGATTACCCCGCAGGGTAATCATCGCTTTAACATCGAACACCTAGAAAATAAACACGGTGTCGCTATCGACTGTGCCCCAGGCAGCGGCCACATTGTGAAGGTAAAAATCCCTGATGACATACCGCTCGGCGAACAAACCGATTTCGCCATGCTTATGCGCTATATGCCTTAGTGTTTTACTTTCTTGTGCCAGAAAAAGCGCTAAGGGCAAATGCCCTTAGCGCTTTCACTTGATGACCATGATCTAAGGCGGCGCTTTACCGTGGCCTAGCGTTTAGCAGCCGACCAATTTTATAACCCCGCCAACCTAACATACGGGTTGCCGCCATAACGCCACCCATTAACGCCCCCCCTACGCCAGCAGTGACAACGTCAGAGCCCGTGAGAAAAAGATTTTTAATAGGGGTTTGTGGGTGCAGCTTTGTTTGCTTAAAGCGCGCAGGCGTATGATCTAAGCCATAAATTTCCCCAACTTCGTTCCATTGAAACCACTGAGTAGACAAGGGCGTCGACAGCTCCGAAAAATCGAGCGCGTCGCGTAATTGTGGGCGGTGTTTATAGAGTATTTCTAACAAACGTTCACTGATTTCCTGCTTCATCGCCTCGTAATTATCACCGCGCTTACTCCACTGAGTACCGGTCCACGCCATAAACTGCTCGAGGCTGCCAGTAGTAACTATCTCAACCGTGCTTTTATTCGGGTAGTTTTCGTCCCACTTCGGGTCTTTAGTGGAAGGGAAAGAAATGTAGATCAATGGAAATTCATTATTGTTACTAGCTTTTGCCTTTTTCACATTTGAATCGTGATCGGCATTCGGATAAATCCACAAGTTAGTGCTATCTAAACCTAACGTTTTAGCATCGCCCTTAAAACCTGCGTAAAGACATAGGTGCGCAGAACTTAACGGGATCGTCATTTTATCAGCGGCAAATTTTGCCTTTACTGCTTCCGGTAATAGCTTATTGACCGTTGGCCAATAACCTGTATTGCTCACCACTTGATCGGCCAAAATTTCATCGCCATTGTTCAAGCGCACACCCACTGCCCTACCGGCCGTGACCAAGACTTGTTCAACACCGGCGTAGGTAAACACTTCACCCCCTGCGGCCTGAATAACGGGAATAATACCTTCCGCAATAGCCCAGCTTCCACCGACAGGATAAGCAGCACCGGCTAAATAATGCTTGGCAACCATCGCGTGCATGAGAAAACTTGACTCACTGGGTGGCAATCCGTAGTCGCCCCACTGCCCCGTTAACACGCCGATTAATTTTTCATTTTTGGTAAAGGTTTCCAATACTGCTCGCGTAGTTTGGAAGAAATAGGCCGGGAATAAACGCGGCCGCAACTTGCTGTACAACTTCGCGATACCGAAAGGCAGCGCTTGACCGGCAAAAAACAGCGGTACCTTGCTGCTCACGGCTTGCAACAACGCCACGTAATCTCGAATGGCGGTCTCTTCTTCGGGGAAGTGCTGGACTAACCCAGCAATGAAATTATCTTTGCCAGCGACAAAGTTAAAGGTTTCATCGCCCAAGATAATGCGGTCGTAGCACTTATTCATCGCCGCCCACTTAATTTGACCGTCACTTATGACATCAAAAATACGACGCAAAATAGACCAGCGTTTATGCACCTCGCCAATGTAGTGGACGCCGACATCCCATTCGTAGCCGGCATTTTCATAACTGTGGGTGTAACCACCTGCGGTATAGTGCTGCTCTAACACACACACCTTTTTACCCGCTTTAGCTAACAGAGCGGCAGTGCATAGGCCGCCAATGCCAGAGCCAATCACGATGGCATCGTAGTGCTTCGCCGCCCTGCCCGTTCGGTAGCGCTTGCCTGTTCTTACCGAACGCTTGGCTGAGCGCTTCGCACCAGCGTCTTGGCTTGGTATCTCTTGAGTTTCAGCGGTCACAGAAAAATCCTTTAATCGGTTAGAAAACGGGGTGCAGACATAGCCTCTACCATCGAAGCATGTCAAAATATGCAATTATTTGCATAATGTACGCGAGCAACAATCAATATGCAACAATTTGCATAACTCCGCTCCATACCTTTTAAACCTTAGAGACCGACCATGTCACTCAAGCACAGCCTACTCGTTATGCTCGCCGAACACCCGGCATCCGGTTACGATTTAAGTCAGCATTTTAAGGGCTCTGTAGGCTTTTTTTGGAATGCCAGCCACCAGCAAGTTTACCAACAACTTAAAGCGCTTACAGAGGCCGGCTGGGTTCGCTTCAATACCGAAGCGCAGGCGGATAAGCCCGATAGAAAAATATATGAAATTACCGACGAAGGTCGACAAGCCATGACTCAGTGGTTGCGCGAACCGGCGGAAGTCAACAAATACAAAGATGCCCTACTGATTAAAATCTATGGTGGAGACCATATTGAAGCCGAAGTTTTACAGGCTGAAATTCAACGCCATCAACAATTGCACCAAAAAAGCCTCGCCAAACTGAAAGCCATAGAGCAAGAATATCTCGCCTTAAATCGAGATCAACAAAAGACCATGCACTTACCCTATTTAACTTTAAAATACGGTATCAGTGCCGAAGAAAATTGGCTGCAGTGGGCCAACCAATGCCTGGAAGTAATCAATGAAAAAACCTAAGGTTGTTGTGTTAACTGGCGCAGGTATCTCGGCCGAGTCTGGCTTGAAAACCTTTAGAGACAATGACGGTCTGTGGGAGGACCATCGCGTGGAAGAAGTAGCCACACCTGAGGCCTTCGCACAAAACCCAGCCTTGGTTTACCGGTTTTACAACCTAAGGCGTGAAGGATTACTCGATGCCGCCCCGAACGCAGCTCACCTAGCACTCAAAGATCTCGAACATTCACTCGGCCAAGATTTTTTATTAATAACCCAAAACGTCGATAACCTGCACGAAAAAGCCGGCAGTCGACAGCTGCATCATATGCATGGAGAGCTGACCAAAGCCCGCTGCGCGCGCTGCCATCAAATCTTTAAATGGTTACAAAACCTAGACGAAACCGATCGCTGCCCAAACTGCAATTGCCAAGCGAGCCTGAGGCCACACATTGTTTGGTTTGGGGAAATGCCGTTATTTATGGACGAGATTTACCAAGCGTTAAGTCAATGCGATCTGTTTATCGCCATTGGCACCTCGGGCAATGTTTACCCGGCGGCGGGCTTTTTCGATATCGCCCAACAAAACGGTGCAACAACGGTCGAACTTAATTTAGAGCCGTCACTTAACGCTAGCGCATTTCATGAAGGCTTCTACGGCCCAGCAACGCAGGTAGTGCCGGACTACGTACAAAGCCTCATCAATAAACTTAATCCGTCGTGTTGCTAATAAGCGTGTGCAGGCGATCTGGATAGTCGGTGATGATACCGTCCACACCCATTTCCATAAGCTCTCTCATTTCATCTAAGCTATTGACCGTCCATACTTGAACCCGTACACCGCGGGTTTTCATATCGCGCAAAAACGAATCGGTAACCACCGTAATAGCACCTGAGCGCCTTGGTACTTGCAGGGCAACGCCCGGCAAATCATATAAATGCGATAGGCCAATTTTTTGCAGTATAACGAGCTTGGTCACCTCGCCTTGAGACATAGAAGTTGCCACCGACGGACAATTCGCGCGAAACGTCTCCAATGGCTCTGTGAAAAAAGAACCTACTAAAACCTGACCTTGCATCTGGCGCGCTGTAATTAATTCACATAAGGATTCTGCAATGCTAGGCGCTACCTGTTTAATTTCAATAATATAGCGTGCCCCGGGCAGGGCCGTAAAAACATCCTGCAAGGCAGGTATTTTCACACCCGTACCTTTTAACGGGGACCCCGCAAGTTTCTTAAAGCCAACGGCAGCATCCAAGCGCTGTAGATCTTGAAACGTTTTTTCTTTTATAAAACCCGTGCCATCGGTCATTTCGTCAACAGTTTCATCATGGCTTAGCACCAAAACACCGTCGCTGCTGGCATGAATGTCAATTTCGATCACGTCGGCGGCCAACTTGTGGGACAGCAACGCAGCCTCAAGGGTATCCTTCGGCTGCAACCCCTGCCCAGCACCGTGTGCTATCACTTCAAAGCCAACGTCTTGATAAAATGGATGATGAATCGGTGCGACTGAAACAAAAAAGCGCAGACCAGCATAGACGGCAAACAAAGCCACCAGCGCCAGGCCAATTTTCTTCATAATTCCCATGGGTATCTGCTTGTTCAGACTAGAAAGTCGCCCATGCTAACGCCTTAGGTAGCTCATGAACAAGCCTTCACAGATGCTTCTACAGTTTTATGTAGATTCTCCTGCGATGCAGCCACCAAGCCAATAGCCATAAAATCGCAAGGTGCAAAAGCGCAAACATCAGCGAGGCGAGCTTGGCCGGCATCATCAGCGCCAACCACAGAAACAGCGATTCGTATAAGGTGCCATCACTCGTGGGGACTAAACTATAGCTTCGCACCCAGAGCCAAGCTAAAGCATAAATGAACAATGGATTTTGCCCGAGTATAGAAAGTGACTGCATAACCCAGGCACCGATCTTGGCACGCTCAAGAATCAACAAACACGCTAAAAACGCCAACGCTAGACCACCCGTTAACAACACGTAGGTCGAGGTCCAAAGGGATTTGTTAATAGGCTCAGGTAAACTGTAGGCCAATACCACCAACACAAGACTCACCACCAACAACCCTGAAATCAGCCGGCCAAAAGATTGCCCAGAACGCAACCAGCGCGCTGCCTCAAAGCCGATTAGCACGGTAGCTGTCGCAGCAATCGTGCCCAGCAAGTTTTCGGGATCAAACGCTAACCCCTTCCCCGCCCATAGGTGTGACTCGCCCAAGACGGCAAGGTCAAATGCTCGAAGAACGTTACCCTCTAGTCCATAGGGATCACTTGAACACAACAGCAATAGTGAATAAGACACCAACAGCACTGCAATGAACAGTGGGTTCCATTGGGGCCGGACGAAGACCTGCAGATAAGCCGTTGCGGCGTAAGCGAGGCCAATGCGTTGTAATACGCCGGGTAGGCGCAAGTCGTCTAAGGCCGTCAAAAATGGGTAGAACTCCAGTAACACGCCTAAAGCCACCAACATAAGTGCGCGTCGCGTGATTTTCTTACACTGATCAACGCGCGACAGCTGTACAGAGGTAAGCCGACTAAAAAAAAGCGCTGCACCCACGATAAATAAAAAAAAGGGAAACACTAAATCCGTGAACGTCCAACCATGCCAATCAGCATGCAACAAAGGCCGGTAAACATGAGACCAGGAGCCTGGGGTATTCACAACAATCATCAACGCCAAGGTAAGGCCGCGCATAGCATCCAACGCGATATAGCGACTCTTTGACATCGAAAGCTCCACCACAGAATACAAAAGGGCACCCAAAGTGCCCCTTACTAAAACGATCCAAAAGCGTCTACCACTGGCGTAGCTTATGGCCCCTTAACGCATAGAAAAGGATGAAAATATAACAAGGAATCATTACCCAATAGGCCATCTGCGGATCATCAGACACTGACGAAAAATGACCATAGGCTAAAGGCAACAATGCACCTCCCGCTATACCCATGATTAAAAGTGCAGAGCCAGTTCCGGTATATTTACCGAGCCCTTCAAGGGCAAGCGGCCAAATGGCAGGCCAAACCAACGCATTAGCAAAACCCAGTAGGGCTAAAAACATCACGGTATTTGGCACAGTGGGAATGCCTAACCAACCAAATAATAAGCTACTTATCGCATCCGATGACGCAGAGCCAAACATAACGCCTGCTGTAAAAACCAATCCAAGCAGCGCCGACATCAATAAAGCTCGCTCCTGACTCAAAAACTTAGGGATGGCAACAACGCCTAAAATATAACCGAGCACCATGAATGACATGGTGTAAGACGTTAATGAACCAAAATGCGCGACACCTAAGCTGCGGCCATAAAGCCCAATGGTATCGCCCGCAATCACTTCCACACCCACATACATAAACAGTGCGAGCGCACCCAAAATAACCTGCGGAAAAGCCAAGATACCAAGCTTATCCTCAACTTGCTCTGCCTCTTCCTCCAAGCGTAACTCAGCCAACGGCGAAAATTTAACAAATGCCGCCAAACCTAGCAGCGCAATCGCCATATAAATATAGGGAAGCACTAAACGAGACGATAATTCAGCAAGACGACTGGCGCGCTCTGACTCAGCTAGTGCGGCTAATACCGCATCATCAAATTGATCCATGCCCGTTAGAACCCAAGCCGTAAACAGTATGGGCACTACGATACCGGCGGCCTTATTAACCAAGCCCATCACGCTGATGCGCATAGCCGCACTTTCCCGCGGACCAATACAAACAATGTAAGGGTTGGAAGCAGTTTGTAGCAGCGTAAGGCCGGTACCGAGAATAAAAAGTGCGGCCAAAAACAGCGCGTAATGACTGGTTTGTGCGGCGGGAATAAACAGCAATGCGCCCACCGCCATGACCACAAGCCCAATCACCATGCCACTCTTGTAGCCCGTTCTTTTTAAGATCATGGCACTTGGAAGCGCCATAAATGTATAGGCAATATAGAATGCAAACGTCACAAACAACGCCTGAAACTCGTTGAGTTCGCAAACAATTTTCAAGAATGGAATGAGCGAGCCATTAAGCCAAGTTACAAAACCAAAGATAAAGAAAAGTATGCCAATGATCAGCATAGGAACAAAGGTACTTTCTTGCTTCTGAGAAACCACTGCTGAGGAACTCATAATACACCTACTCTTATATTTGTAATTTTTTAAAACTTGCTATTGAACGATCATTTCATCGATATACAAGGTGACGGGGATCATTTTACTGTCTTCGGTGGAAAATCGTTTCGCATGATTTTCAACTTTTACCTTTAGATAGCGCATGCTCGTTGGTTTAACATGCAATGTCGCCGAAACAGACTCCATATTGATGTCAGCTGCTCTCGCACTGGCCAACGCCTTCCAATTCTGGCCGTCGTTAGACGACCAGAGTTCTATCGCCGTTGGAGCATAAAAATGTCGAAACCGACCCGCGTTAAACCCTAAATTAAACAGCGAAATTTCTGTCATTTCAGGAAACTCGAGAATCGCTTCAACGGCTTCCCCCGGGAAGGTCGCCCAGTCATCTAGCTGGAAAATTTGATCGCGCGCCAAAATGCCGTCAACCAATGACACTTCGGGATCGGTATTCCAAGCTCTATCCACTTCCGCATTTAGGGTGATTTTTGCCCCTATACCCTTGTGTGACTGTAGCGTTAATCGACGCTCAAGAAACATCTCACCAGTGAGTTTACTTTGCGCTCGCGCGCGCAAGGTACCCCCCTTCGGCAACAGCAGTGGCTCGAGATACTGCTGAGACTGGGCGTTAGGTAAAGAACCATCCAAGGTATAAAAAATATTAACCTCAGGCATATCACTCGATAAATCGACCTTAAAGCCTTTCGCGGTATAGCTGATCTGTGCATTTACCACATAGGCACTTTTGGCAACATTTAAACCTTTGGCAGAAAAGCGCTCCATTAAATAGGGTAGGCGCTTGGAAAAATCTTCCCAACTGCGCTTAGAGGTATCAGTCCAAACCACTTCTGCTAGCGCACTCATACGCGGCAAGATCATATACTCGGCTTTTGCTTGTGAGCGCACATATTCAGTCCAAAGATGCCCCTGCGCGCCTAATATCCGCTTGGCCGCATCGGTGTTTTGCAATACCTCAGGAATAACTTCAAAACTGTACGTTTCCCGGATCGGCGTTAACCCATGAATTGCCAGAGGTTCTTCAACCGAACGGGACTGATAGTGATCAAAATACAAGTGAGAGCCTGGCGCCATGATAGCGTCATGCCCCGCCTTCGCCGCATGAATTGCACCTTCAATGCCGCGCCAAGAGGTGATAGTTGCGCTCGGTGCAACATTGCCTTCAAGAATTTCATCCCAGCCGATAATCTTGCGCCCCATTTTGTTGATAGCGGCCTCAACACGGCTAATGAAATAGCCTTGCAACGCTAAATAATCCTTGAGGCCCTTTTCCGCCATGATGGCGTTACAGCTAGCGCAGTTCTGCCACTGCACCGTTTTCACTTCGTCACCGCCTACATGAATATAGGGTGAAGGAAAAAGCGCGATAACCTCGCTAAAAACATCCTCTAAAAAGGCGAATGTTTTTTCGGTCGGGCAAAGTACTTCAGGGAAAACACCAAAATTAGCCTGAACGCTAAATTCTTTACTGACACACCCGTACTCAGGGTAAGCCTTGAGAATTGCCGACGCATGACCGGGCACATCAACTTCAGGAATTATTGTCACCTGACGTTGTTGCGCGTAGGCAACGATACCCCTAATTTCAGCCTGAGTATAAAAGCCACCGAGCTTTTGGCCGTCATATAAGCCATCCCGATCGTAGGTATGCCCAACAACCGTCTCATCTCGCCAGGCACCAATCTCTGTTAAACGCGGATACTTCTTGATTTCGATGCGCCAACCTTGATCGTCGGTCAAGTGCCAATGGAAGTAATTCAGCTTATGCATCGCTAATAAATCGATGTATTGCTTGATAAAGTCGACCGGAAAAAAAGTGCGACTAACATCTAAATGCATACCGCGATAGGAGAATGCTGGTTGGTCCTCAATATCGACAGCGGCTATAGGCCAGACGCGTTTGTTGACCGGCGCATTCAATTCAATATCCTGTGAAAATAACTGTCGCAGCGATTGAACACCCCAAAATAGCCCAGCCCTAGTCGACGCGCTTATTTGCACACCGTTCGCAGTAACAATAAGCCGATAAGCCTCTTCAGAAAAGGCGTCATCCAATAGTAAAGTAATAGCATTATCAACATTGTTGCTCGAAACTATGGGAAACCGATAGCCAGTCGCTGGCCCGAACTGGGATTGAATATATTCAGCGACAGACAATGCACCTTCTTCCGCAACGATTACCGTTTGCGCGTTAACAAAAAACTCGCCTTCCAACTTTTTAACCGAAGCTGGCAAGGGAATAATACTAACCGGTTGAGACGTCTCGCTCTGAATAAAATCACCATTAATGGCGACATCAACTGGTTTAGCTCTAGATTCGGATTCACCACAGCCGAACACCAACATAGCAAGTAGAGATAAGTAAACTAACTTCACAAATGACCTCGTCATGGAATTATTTTTAGGCGGTTTTATCGAGGCTCAACAATTCCCGCTTGGCAAATAGAACTGCACCAAACTCAGGCTGCATTTGAGCTTGCGTTAAACGGGAAACCACCTCAGGCGACATCCATTGCTGCAACCGTTGGGATACACCGCCGATCATAGAAAGTCGCTGCGCACCTTGCGCTAAAAGCTTTTTCGCCACGGCGGAAATATAATCGGCACCATCCTGAACTATCGCCACAGACACAGGGTCTTGCTGATCAGCAAGATCCATCACCAACGGCGCCAGTTTTGCGTATTTTTTAGAAGTGGCGCCAACCATTTTGCCCACCAAGTCGATACCTTTGGCCTGTAGGGCTTGCTCAACGCTGTCTTTCAGAGGCGAATCATCAGCCAGCCCATCCGAAGCAAGCAATGCATATTTCAAGGCCTCCAACCCAAACCAAGCGCCACTACCTTTATCACCGAAGGGAAAACCATGGGCGCCAACAATGAGCGATTTACCTTTTACAGATGAGTAACCACAGCTGCCTGTACCCGTGATTATCACCGCACCATCGGCCCCTGAATGGGCGCCTAAACAGGCAATATGTAAATCCGTTGTGAGGAAAAATTGAGCGAAAGGATGATCCCAGTTGGTCATGATCTCGAATAGATCAGGTAAGTTCACACCGGCGAGCCCCGCACCAACAACCAAACGAGATAGTTGAGAACGAGCAACCCCTGCAGACTCCAAGGCGAGCTCGGCCGCTAAAGTGATTGACGTTATGGTCTGCTCCACGCCATGTAACGGGTTAGCGGCACCAGCGATACCTTGGCCTAAGAGTTGGTTCTTGGCATCAACCAAAATAGCTTTGGTCTTACTACCTCCACCGTCAATGCCAAGGTACATCACACCCTCTCCAATTGGCATCTGCCCCATCACTCACCTCAGCTTATTCACTTATTATTAACCGATAAACAGCCGATGCTGCCTGTTACGAATTCATACCTCAATCGCGCTAAAAAGAAGGGTTGGGACTGACAGGCCACCAACCCGCAAGAGAGCATAGCTACGAGAGGAAAGAGACAAAGACGTGCGCGGTTGCGAAGCAGCACGTCTCTGAAACCCACGCTAACGATGGCCGGAGCCAAGGACAACGTTGTCCAAAGTTAACCAACAAAGACAACGTTGTCAAGCTGTTTCATTGTTTACGTCCGAAACATCCGGTTTACATTATCAAAAGCCATCATTTCACATAAAAACTCTCTATGTTTAGGTAGTTTCCCCAGAAGCATATCCAATTGGGCATCACGCTGTATTAATCGATCAACAACCCTCTGCGACTCCAAATAGCGGCTACCTTGACCTGTCAAGTCCGTCGGGTATTCCATGCCATAAAGCACGTAAAGATAATTCTCTAGCGAAAACACATCATAAGAATTCGGGAAATCCACATGGCAAGGTACCCGCCGCTTCCAACGCGCTAGAAGTTCTGCAAGCGATTCAGGAATAGACTCAGGGTCACGGTTCATCCGCCAAAAGTCAGTGTCATTACGAGCGGATAGACAATAATGCAGCTTAATAAAATCAATCACCCTATCCCAAGCGTTAGCCATTACGCTATTAAACTGTTGAGCGGCTGAATTCAAATCCGCGCTGTCGCCAGGTAATAGTTCTGCCAAAAGCGCTGCACTAGCATCAAACATCAATAAACCTGTAGCCTCCAGTGGTTCGACAAAACCCTGAGCCAAACCAATAGCTGCACAATTACCGACCCAGAATTTTTTACGGTAACCAACCGTCATACTAATTTTTCGCAATGCCAGCTCGCCCTTTGGATCATCTAGCAACAATCTAAAATCAGACTCTGCCGCATCATCCGAACAAAACTCGCTAGAATATACGTATCCCGTTCCACGACGATTTTGCAAGGCGATATCCCACATCCATCCTGCAGGACGAGCTTTAGCAATAGTTACACTTGGTAAACTCTCCTCCAGTCCAGTGTAGGGAACTTGAACAGCCAACGCACTATCGGCAAATAATACTTTTTTCTTTTCTACAATTGGAACTGCCAAAGACTGCCCTAGGAGTCGTGACGAAAAACCACTACAATCAACATAAAAGTCGGCGGATAGCTCATCACCGCTGTCAGTTTTCAACGAATGTATTGTCCCGTCCTGCGCGAGCCTTACATCTACGACTCGATGATCAAGTCGTTTTACCGAAAACCTTTCAACAGCATTTTTCGCGAGCAGCTCAGTAAACTTAGTTGCATCCAGATGATAAGCATAAGACGCCGCACCTTCATACTCTCCTTGACCAAACACTTTCGGCGACAAATTCCTATCGCACATCCGACTCTGTAAAGAAACATAATCTGCGAAGGAACGTTTTTTTCCCTCAGTACGCAACCAATAACCTGTTAAATCAATAGATTTTACATCAGGATAATCAAAAGGATGATAATAATAGTGTGGGCCAATGTCTTTAGGATCTCGTAGCCAATCCTCAAACTTTATTCCCTGCTTAAAAGTGGCCTGACAGTGAGACAATAAATCTCTTTCTTTAATACCAAATTTTTTTAGTGAATGTCTAATCGCTGGGACGGTACCCTCACCAACGCCAATTGTAGGAATATCCGAAGACTCTACAACTGTGACTCTAATATCTGAACTATCGGATTTTCTAAGCAAGTATCCCAAATGATTTGCTGTTAGCCAACCGGCAGTACCACCACCCAAAATGAGAATCGACTTGATTTGCTTTGGCATAAACGTCCCCCTAGTTAATCCGATAGCTGCTTAATTAGCCACTGCTTGATCTGCTTCCTTCGATCAGGCTTGAGCTCATCCAAAATTCCACGCATAGCTGGGGGAATGTGCTCTATTTCATCGTTATTTCCATTGAAAACATAGTGATCAAACCATGCTTGCCAAGCCTTACGCTGTTGCAGAGGTAAGGGGCGTAATGCCAACATAGCCATAAGCAATGTATCAAACCCACCAGGCTTAGCTTCCCCCCCTACCGCTCCGCCCTTCCAATAATTCACCAATACATTAACAGCCTCCAGCCCTTCCACATGGTGCCACCAAAGAGTAGGGATATAAATCGCATCGCCAGGCTCTAACTCAGAAAAGCTTCCAGCGCCTAAAGCATCTTTCAGCTTTGGATAGCGATCGAAATCCGGATCAATTAAAGAGGCAAGGCTAACGGGCGCGCCTGCGGGCGTGACTTCCAACGGACCAACATATAAATTGCTTAATTGCTCGGGAGGAAACAGAACAAATCGGCGCCGACCGGCTGCTACACAAGCTATGTTTTCTGCATCGTCATTATGAGTAGCCACACGTGTGGCATTACCAATCCAAATTCTTGCGCGCACCGCTTCACCTAACACGTCCATCCTATTTTCGTCACCAACCTTATCAAAATACTCATCTACATAGGCGCTTTGGATAGATAGCACGGGCGCCTGCTTACGTCCTAGGTGATTAATCAATCGATCTACAAATCCTTTGAAGGTGGTTTGGCGGCGCTCAAAATTGAATCCATCTAGCCGGTCGTTATAGAAAAAATATCCATTGCTACCATCAGGAGCCTCGAGAAATCGAATCGGGCCAGATTTAGCGTTTCCAGCAAGGTAATCGAGTAATGTCAATACCGATTCATTACCTGCTTTCACCAAGGGCCAATCCTTGACCAAACCTCTAATAACTATCGGTTTCTCCGCTTTCCGAACAGCCTCAGTAAACACTGAGACAGAACTTGTCTCAGAAATTTTCGATAACGACGTTAATTCAAAAGCCATAACATTCTCATTTGGTACCTTTTCCATTCTCGCCTTAACTACCTGAAATCCAACACCTACGATAACCCAAAAAACAAAAAAGCCGGGCACATAGACCCGGCTTATTAATTGCACTTACTTTAGAACGACATGCGAGCACCGAGAACAAAACGGCGACCATTCTCATAAATGGACATAACACGCTCCTTGCTCGTATTGTACTCGACCACCTCTTCATCGGTTAAGTTAATCGCTTCAGCTACAAGACTAATATTTTCAGTAACATTATAGCTAGCGCTCAGATCCCACTGACCATAGGAATCATTCCATAACTCATCACCGTTAAAATGCAAACCTTTGTACCATTCAGTCCGGTAGTTATACATTAAACGCGCACCAAAGGTGTCATTCTCGTAATAACCCGTCAAATTGTACATATGCTCAGAAGCGCCTTCAACCAAACCAGAGCCAGGCGTCGCGATATCTCGCGCCATGTCGGCATTCGCATCTACGTAGGTGTAGTTTGCCTGAACACCAAAGCCACCGAAGTCATGCTGAAGGCTTAACTCTACACCGTCCGTTGAACCACCCTGACCATTCAAAGGTTGGGTGAAATCTACGGCAACCATTGAGTCGGTTTGAACATCATAGCGCTCTTCGGTAATTACATGGCTAGTTAAATAGCTATCAATGTCCTTGTGAAAGAATGTGACAGCTAACAAGGACGCATCTGCATAATACCACTCGTATGACACATCAAACTGATCTGCCAGCATTGGTTTTAATTGGGGATTGCCCATTTGCCCTTTAGGATCGGCTTGATTTAGCGAACCATAAGTTGAATATGGCGACAACTGATTCCAATTCTGGCGAGCCATGACACGAGCAGCTGCGAAGCGCAATTGCATTTCATCATTCAAGTCATAGTTTACGTTTAAGCTTGGCAAAACTTCGCTGTAATCGTTATCTTCAGATACCCATTCCATCTGAGCTGGCGTTAGCCAATCGCGATCCAAGGTATAGAAACCCCAAGAGTCAGCAGAAAACTCCCAACCACTAGACTGCTGCTGAGTTTCCACATAACGCAAACCTAAATTACCACGGTAGCGCTCGGCCTCGAAATCAGCCTGAACATACAGAGCAGTAATATCCTCGGTTACCGCCCAATTTTGCGCCAACTCACGAGACACCGCGTAATCTGCTGGCACACCATTTAATGAATCAAACGCCATGGCTTCCATTGCAGAACGATTTTGTTCAATTTGCTGAGTCAAGGTGCCGCCCATTGGAGCGCCTATATTGACATTACCCTTGTCGTTAAGACCACAAGTGGCTAAGGTTGGACAAGTCGCAAAAACATAATCGAGATAGGAACCACCCAAAGAGGCATCAATGGTATCAGGGCCGTGCCAGCTATAGACTTTACGATCTTGCGTTCTCTCAGCCTCACGAATTTTCAAACCTGTTTTCAAATTTGTCACGACACCAAATTCTACAGGAAAATCCAAATCAATTTGCGCGTAGGTTTCCTCATCAGAGGTTGGCTTCTCACCACCCCAAATCCAACCCGCACCAAAAGCTGCCGCATCAGTGGTCAGAGGATCTGTAGTTACACCAGGGCTACGTAAATCGTATGTATAATCGGCATTGGAATTCGTGTACTCCCACGAAGTTTCACGAAGCGTGCCACCCGATGCTTTGGTTTGACCTATGACACCGTGAATACTGAATGCTTCTGTTTCGTAATCCATACTAAGATCATAGGATTCAGTTTCAGTAGATGAAATACGGTTAATGTAATCAATAAATATATCCCCAGTGCCCTCAACGCTAGATTGCGTAACGCTACCACTAGTTAAACCGCTGTTAGCAATCACATCAGCTCGATCGTTATTCGGCAATATGAGAAAATTCTGGTTCTGGTTTTTGGCTTCCATTTCAGAATTTAACGCATTAAATGTAAAGCTCAATTCCTCAGTAGGTGCAAACTGCGCTGAAAGGAAAAGAGAGGTCCGATCACGCTGTTGTTCAAATTTTGCAGCTCCAATGTGGCTAGGTACTAAGTAACCATCATCATCTCCACGCCAACCTAGAACCTCCAAACCCTCGCGCAATACTGAACGCTCTTGCTGTACAGCAGATACCAAAACACCAAAGCTTTCTGCTTCGTTCTTCCAAGAGTACTGCGCTGATAATTGCGGATCCCACTGCTCAGCTTTCTCGGAATACTGTCCTTCAACAGCTACGCTAACAGTATTAGCATCCAGCTCAAGAGGACGGTTTGTCTTGACGATAACTGTACCGCCAATAGAACCCTCATCAATAGAGGCCATAGGAGACTTATACACTTCCAACCCAGATACCAATACAGAAGGCAGGAGTGTGTAGTTAAAGCTGCGACCTGGCTCGTCAAGGATAAACCAGTCAGCCGATGCCACGGTTTGGCCGTTCAATAACGTACGGTTAACACTAGGGCCAGAACCACGTACAGTAATTTTTTCACCTTCACCATATTCGCGACTTACAGCAACACCGGTAATGCGAGACAAAGATTCTGCAACGTTTTTATCGGGAAATTTACCGACGTCTTCCGCACTAATGGCGTCTACAACGGCATTTGCTTCTCGCTTTGTATCTATTGCGGCTTTTAACGAGCCACGAATACCTAAGACCTGAACTTCTTCAATGGTTTCCGCGTCCTGCGCGACAACTGGCAGGCTCACGAAAGTAAGTGCACCCAATGATCCGCAGGTGATCAGGGCGCGATTGACTGTTTTGATCGCATCGCTAAGTTTTGTAGACATGTATGTCCCCTTCTGTTCTAACTTGTTATTTGAATGACCTAGAACTTCCTAACAACAGCCGGGAGCCTCTTTGAGCCCTGAAGACAACGTTGTCGGTAGGCTGACATTATGATGTTTGGACAACGTTGTCAACCGCTTTCGATGTTATTTTTAGACTATAAGGGAGGCAGCTTGGAATCTTGCTAAGGGTAGATCAGCAGCCATTGCTGGCTTTGGGTATTAAAGAAGCCCGAATCCCGATAGGCCTGCTCTATCTCTCCAGTGGTGCGCATTACTTTTAAGCCGGTTTGTAAAGCGGTAAAAAGCGCTTGAGAAAAGGGGGTGTTTTTACTCACCGCAAAAGCGCGCTCAGCAGGGAAGGCAACCTTCACCCCGGGAATTGGTTCTAAGTAGCGCCCGTCCCCAGCATCAATATGAAGTGATGAGCCAGACGGAAATGGCGCTAGGACAAAATCCGCCCGCCCCGCCAAAACCATCCGTACCATCGAATCCCAACTACCAGCATATTGAAGCTGTCGATAACCCATTTGCTCCAAAAGGCTCCAGTCCATCTTCCAGTTACGATTTGTTACCGGCGTGAGCAGTAGCAATTGAGCTAGCGTTTGTGATTGTAAAACCGGAATATTACGTTCGCTGGTATACAGGCCGACAACAAACTCACCGCGACGAACAAGCGCGTCACTGACCCACATATCCTGTATGGAGGCCCTTGCATCGAAATCCCAAACCGTGGTGCCAGTGACAGCAATCTTCCCCTCAGATAGCTGCTGAAGAATGCGCAGATAGCCGTCCACAGGCCTAATTTCGAGAACATGATTAAATCCACCAAGCACAAGCGCGCGCTGTAATAGAAACAATTCGACTACATCGCGGCGAGAATTGGGATGGGCATAATTAGGTCTAGCATGGAAGGAGGTAGGCGCTACGAGCATGTAGTCTTGATACACATCCGCCGGTACGCCGATTTTGACACTGCGTTCAGCGGGTGCAGCAGACGCGGAAAGACTATTAGATAGTAAAATACTGAATAGATAGATGATGAGATGCCTAACCACACAGTTCCTCCCACTTTGACAGTGAAGCTTAGCAGTTTGACGGCATTGACCTTGAAAAAGCGTATTTAGACGACAGATCATCGCCCATATACGCTTTTTCTGGTCCAAAACTAAATTGCTGGCGCGATGGAGCTAATATCGAGTTCGCGAAACCCAGTACTTGCCAACTCTATAACAGGGTCGTGTTGATCTGGCTGTGTCTCCGCCCTGATGGTCAAAAACGCTTTTCCACCGATGATGATGACTTTGATCACATCGCCAGGGTAAATAAGATTAGGGTTTTTAACCTTAGGGTTTTGCTTCCATAGCTCGATCCATTTATAAGGGTCTTTGAGAAACTTTTCAGCAATATCCCAAAGCGTATCGCCCTCCTTAATATGGTAAGTCTCGCTATAGCCAGGTTTTAACTCCGGTAACGCCGCCTCTTCTGGAATTAAAACCGGGGTAACGCCCTCGGCCTCTGGATCTGTATCATGAACCCGCCTTTCATCCTCATCATCCTTAGCGTCTTCCCCAGCCGCCGTAGCATCGATAGGCAGTAAAACCCCGGCGACGAGCCGGTATTCTCCTGTCGCAACGGCGTCCGCACTGGCACTGTATGGACTCACGGCTTCAAAAATCGCGGGGTCGACCTGAGAAAAGTCTTCCACTGCCGTTTGTACAGCACTCTTAACACCCTGCCCGGCCTGTTCACCATAAACTGATTCAATTCGATCACCGGTGAAACTAGCGCTCACAGGTATAACATTCACATATAAGGGTTCAACAAAACTGAGGCCCACGAACTCAACACTCTGACTCACATTCATTGCTACTGGCGTAAGCTGATCGCCTATGGACAAAAATGGCTGCGCATTAGACCCAATCTGTAAATTTGCCGCCGTGAAGTTCACTCTATTGGGCGCAACGGTTAGGCTGCCAACACCCTCGCTTAACAGGGATATACTGCCGGTACCAACGTTAATGGCGTTAACTTGAAGGTCTTCTTTTGCCAGCACAGCGACATCAATACTCGGCGACGTTGAATTAATCGTCAGCGATGCAACATCCGTATAGATATCAACATCACCGGCAGAAACAAGGTTAAACGTGTTAACGTTCACCGAACCGCTAACCGCCGAATCAGACGTCGAACCAACCGTTAAACTAAGCAACTCAGCATTCGACACATCCAAAGCCATGCCGCCAGACGCCAAGCCGTTACCGTTCAATTGCGTATCTGCGATTGTTGTAACGCTGACTTGAAGGCTGTTATCAACGAGGGATTCAAATTGCGCGAACCGGTAATTACCCAATTGGCTCGAATCAGCAGTTGTTGACGCTAAGTTCCAGCTAATTCCGGACACGTTAGATTCCAAAACATCTGCGCCTTCTCCGCCCTTTAGGTCCGCGGGCGCTATACTATGGCTACCGACACTAAGCCGGTCATCACCAGCACCTAAGTCCAATCCTACTAGGCTTCCAGACATCAGCTGAACGGTATCCCGCCCGGCACCGGTACTGAGTGATGTTAACGTCGCACCATCGAATACAACCGAGTCATTACCGGCGCCCATTACCAGACTATCGACACCGGTAAAGGATACCGACTTAACGTCATTGCGAAACAAGGAATTACCGGCGTTTAGTTGCCAAATCAAATCTACATCAGCACCCACAATTTGATCTGAGACACCATTAGCTTGTAAAAAGTTAACGCCGTTAAGCGTAACACCGGCGTACTGTAATTGGTCAATATCAGTAAACAGGTACTGCCCGCTCAGCGCTGCGCCATTAACGTGCTGAGCATTATTAATGGTTTCAATATTGGTAAATAAAACGGAAATTGAACCCACATCTGCCGTGAAACTATTGTTTACCAATAATCCGTTATTGGTATTAGCCGACCATATGCTGGCTGCTCCGCCAACCAGATCCGCACCTCCAGCGGCATCAACCAATCTAATGCCGCTAAAATTAATTGCTCCAACTTCTAGTTCGCCATTACTCAGAAAATTAAAGCTATCAATCGAACTGGTACCCGTGAGCAAATCTTGGCCTTCGGCTGCAACAACGCTCGACACACCTGTGAACTGCATACCCGCTGCGGCTAACCCATTACTTTGGCCTGTAAGCTGAAAGCTATCACTATTAGATGTACCGTTTAACACAAGCGTAGAACCGTCAATGCGCTCCAAATGCTCAAACACAATACCATTGGCAAGTAATACTTGGTCTGTGCCCGTTAAATCTAACATTGTATTTGCACCGGCAATTAAACTGTCCCCAGCAGTAGCACCGGCTAAAACTTTCGACACACCTGAAAATAGGATATTGCCACCTTGAACCTGCTGGGTTTCTATGCCTAAAACAAACTCATCAGCAACACTATCCAGACCGCTAACAACACTATCACTTGCGCTAACGCTTTCAAGGGAAGAGAAGCTCACACCTAACGCACTAAGTTGGTTCACACCCTCGATTTGCCATTGCTGCCCTGTAGCGCCAGTCAAGATATCGAAACCAGCGCCGCCCGCCACATCATTAATACCCAAAAATGTCATGCCGTGAGACAACAGGTTACCATTAGCCAACAGGTCAAAATTATCACTTTCTTCAGTACCGAACAGCTGACCAGATCCACTCAGTAATTCAACGTTGCTAATTTGCACGGCGTCTTGACTCACCAGCAGGTTACCAGCTTGCAACTGCCAATTTTTACCGGCTTCGCCCACGAAGCTGTCACCACCCGATGCGCCATCGATAAAACTAACACTATCAATTGTTAAGCCAGCCGTTTGAATTGTCCCACTGCTTACAACCGTAAATAGGTCAGCAGCAGCGGAACCAATGACCGAATTAGCCGTTACCAACTCGACGCCACTGAAAAGCATCTGAGCGGTATTCAATTGAGTATCTAACCCAGTTAGGGAAACAAGATCATTTGCAATAACACGATCTACACCATCGCCACCCTGCAAACTAGTCACGCCACTAAATACAATACCCTTTGTTGCCAATGAACCTTGCCCCAACACCGTGAAGGTATCAGCCACATCAGTGCCTTGAATCTGAGAAACTGAGACACGCTCTACGCCATCAACATCAACACCGGCAATATTTAACCTATTATTGTCTGTATGTAATTGAGCAGCATATGTATCGCTAACACTCAATTCATCGTCGCCGGCTAACAGGTTGATAACTTCAAAGCCATTGAGCGCGGTCGATGAAAATGTAATGCCATTAGCCACCAAAGTAGATGCACTGTTCAAGATTAGTGAATCAGCGAGCATAGACCCAATCAACTGAGCGCTGGTACTTGACGCCTGCTCAATATTTGAAAATAGAATACCCGCATTAACAGAGGAGTTTTGAGAACCATTAAGCTCCCAAGTAGAGGTCGATGAAACAGTATCTATGCCATCAGCTGCATCGACATCTGTAACACCATTTATGGTAATTCCCCACGTAGAAATACTGGATGCACCATTGACTAAAATAACATCGTCCGCTGCGCTCCCAACGACGCGACCAGCCACTGCAGACTCGACATTGCTAAATTGGGTATTCAAGCCGCTAAAGCGATTGGCAGAACCGGCTAAAAGCAACTCGGCACCCGCGCCCAAGGTAACACTATCAGCGCCGCCCATAGCATCAACTTGGCTGATACCAGTTACCGCTGAAGTAGAGAAATTAACACCATTAACCCATGCATTATTTAAATCGGTCTGTACGATTAGATCTGCTGCGTCTGTTCCGACGATTTGACTAAACTCACCGTTAGCAATTTCAATATTGTGAAAATCAATTTCGCCAGTACGGGCTGACGCCGCGCCTAAACTGAACCAAGTATCACCCGTCATGGCGGTAACTGTATCGGTGCCGCCTAA
The DNA here is from genome assembly GCF_042853465.1 of Simiduia litorea. Taxonomy (GTDB): domain Bacteria; phylum Pseudomonadota; class Gammaproteobacteria; order Pseudomonadales; family Cellvibrionaceae; genus Simiduia; species Simiduia litorea. The sequence continues at coordinate 2,542,953 of NZ_AP031497.1, forward strand.
TAAATCGAGGTTCGACACATTGGTAAAATTGATGCCCGCTATCTCAATTTCATTGACATTGATAACTCGAACAAAGTCATCGCCTGCGGTTCCAATTAATGTGCCATTATTGGTACTAGCTAAACCGGTAAACAACACACCTTCAACCATTACTTCGCCGGCATTGCCAGTAACCGAAAGCGCCCAACCATTTGTATTAAGAAATTGATCCGCTCCAGCCAATGCATCCACTCGAGAGAAGCCATCAACATTTGATGTGTGATAGTTTACGTCATTCAGTATTACCGTGCTGTTACTGGTTAAATCAATGTAATCGACAGTTAAGGAACCAAGAACGGTATCGGCTGCGCCATATACATCTTCGATTGCACTAAACGTAATACCTTGATTGCGAGCAACACCTAAGGCAACACTTTCCCAAACACTGTTGCCCGAGGTTGTGACACTATCAACGCCATCCCCAGCATCTATCTGACTAATGCCATTAAACTGTATGGCATTCGCGAGCACACTTTGTGAACCGGTAATAATAAAGCTGTCTGTGATAGCACTGCCAACAAGCTGACCACTAAGCGCAATCTCAATTGAGTTAAACGTGGTGCCATCAGCAATCAGTTGATTATCGGTTCCCGTAAGCAATATTTGAGTATCGCTGAGTGTTTCTAGAGTATCGCTACCGAGGCCTGCATTAACGGTTAAAATGGCGCCGTTAGACGACGAAAACTCAACAGCATTGATGCGAATAACGCCGGAGGTTACAAGCTGAATGTTGTCGTTACCATTGGTACCGCTTACCGACGTTGCTAGGGCACTGGCTTCCTCAATGCCGGTAAAACTCACTGTATGGTTAAGCGCCGAATTTGTGCCCAACGAAGTCCAGGCAGCATTATCAAAACCAACAGCTGTATCCGCGCCCGTGCCGGCATTAACCAAGGTAATGCCTGTAAAATCAATACCGTTACCCCGAACACCCGACGCTAATACCGCGAAGTTGTCGCCGCCATCGCTGCCCGTTAACGTCGTTGACGAACCTGATGCTGCTTCAATATTGCTAAAATTCAAGCCCTGACTTGCCGCCGCGTTCTCGGCGCCTAACAGGGTCCACGCAACACCGCCCGTGACGCTGTCTGAACCACCGCGCGCATCGATTGCGCTAACACCGCTGAACGCAATACCCTTACTTTCAAACAGACCAGCACCCGTAATCGCAAACACGTCTTCACCGTCTGTGCCCCAGACGTTGCCGTTGGCTACTGTTTCAATGTCGGTAAAGGTAACATTGCCGGTTTTAATGCTGCCCTCAGCCAAGATTTCAACAAGGGTGTCGATTTGCGCGGTAACGCTGTCAGTGCCTTCGCCGCCGGCAACACTCACTAAACCGCCAGCGGTTGACGAACTAAACGTTATACCTGAGGTTTGAACTTCACCGGGTGCTATTACCACAAAGGTATCGCTACCGGCTGATCCTGTTAAGGTTGTCGCGCCTGAGCGAGCACTTTCAATACCATTAAATCTAATACCATTCTGGGTCGCGGTATTAAGCCCGTTTAATGTCCATTCACTGTTGCCAAGGCCATTTGCATGGTCACTACCCGTCAGTGCATTAACGGTTTCAATGCCGCTAAACGTAACGCCATTAGAAAGCACTTGAGCAGCGCCAACAATGGTAAAAATATCAGTACCTGTGGTACCGGTTAAGGTTTTACTGATCGTCGTGCCGTCACCCGATACCTGTTCAACGTTTTTAAATAGTAAGTTATTACTGGCCGCTTCGTTACTAGTTGCCGTGATAGACCAAGCAGCACCGTTTTCAACGACGTCAGTGCCACCGGCACCGTCTACGCCATCCAAGTTCAGAAATTGAATGCCATCACTGACCAGCGCTTTAGACCCCGTCAGGGTAAAAACATCACCGGTAGCGCGGCCAATTAAGCTGCCGTTATTCACCCGCGTCACGCCTGCCACATCCAACTGGTTGTTCACGCGGAACCCAGAACCGCCGGTTAACTGTAAGCTGGCACCTGCGGACGCATTAAATTGATCCGCACCGCCCTGACCATTGAGCTGGGTAAATCCATTTGCTGCTGTACTAGTGAATACGATGCCCCCCGCTTCTATTTCAGAGGCCGAGTTCTGAACAAAAATATCACCTAGTGTAGAGCCGTTGAGAACCGATGAAGAGCCTTCTGCAAATCGGATACTGGAAAACGTAATCGAATCGTTTTCAGCAGAGCCATTAGATAATAGATTCCAAGCTATACCGTTACGACCAATGACTTTATCGTCACCATCGCCCGCATTCACCTGACTCACTTCCGAGAACTGAATGCTATTGGCCAAAAGCGCTTGATCACCTGTAATTTCGAAGGTATCTGCACTGGCGCTACCGACTAAATTACCACCCACCACAGTTTCAACTTCTGTAAACGTAATTGAATCCGTCAGTACCGCATGTTGCATACTCGTTAACGCCACCGACTCATTCGTGCGAGCCGTAACCGTATCGCTACCACCCCTACCCACGACACTGGTAAAACCGGCGGTCGATGTAAATGCGATTTTATTGGCCGTTAACTGGTTGGCGCCAGTCAGCACAAATTCATCAGCACCGGATGAGCCCGTAAGCGTTGTTGTATCCGTCGTAACTTGCTCGATGTTGGCAAAGGCCAAGCCATCATGACTGGCGTTATAGTCACCGCCATCCAAAGTCCAATTCAAACCGGTGCTAGACGCAGTAACCAAATCTGCGCCCAAGCCACCATCAACAGAAGCTAAACCAGTAAATTTGAAACCACTGAAGGTGACAAGATTAGCGCTGTCTACAGCAATGATATCAGCGCCAGAGGTACCCTCTAAACGACCGTTCACAACATCCGTCACTTGGCCAACAGTAATACCATTGATCAATAAAGATGTCGGTGTGGCCAGTGTGATTAATTCATTGGAAGCTAAGGTTAAGGTATCCGTGCCCGCACCACCTGCCAACTGATCAAAACCATCGCTAGCGCTAGACGTAAAGCGAACGCCACCCATCACTATTTCAGAGGCAGAGGCAATTTCAAAATTATCGTCGGCACTTGAACCGGTTAATAATGCGGTGTTGGTAGTAGCGGATTCTAATCCGGAAAAACCTACACCATTATTGGTTAATGTCCCTGTAGCCAAACTCCAGCTCGCGCCTGACAGACCTGCGGAAGTATCCGTGCCCGCGCCGGCATTAACCAAAGTGATGCCTGTAAAATCAATACCGTTACCCCGAACACCCGACGCTAATACCGCGAAGTTGTCGCCGCCATCGCTGCCCGTTAACGTCGTTGACGAACCTGATGCTGCTTCAATATTGCTAAAATTCAAGCCCTGACTTGCCGCCGCGTTCTCGGCGCCTAACAGGGTCCACGCAACACCGCCCGTGACGCTGTCTGAACCACCGCGCGCATCGATTGCGCTAACACCGCTGAACGCAATACCCTTACTTTCAAACAGACCAGCACCCGTAATCGCAAACACGTCTTCACCGTCTGTGCCCCAGACGTTGCCGTTGGCTACTGTTTCAATGTCGGTAAAGGTAACATTGCCGGTTTTAATGCTGCCCTCAGCCAAGATTTCAACAAGGGTGTCGATTTGCGCGGTAACGCTGTCAGTGCCTTCGCCGCCGGCAACACTCACTAAACCGCCAGCGGTTGACGAACTAAACGTTATACCTGAGGTTTGAACTTCACCGGGTGCTATTACCACAAAGGTATCGCTACCGGCTGATCCTGTTAAGGTTGTCGCGCCTGAGCGAGCACTTTCAATACCATTAAATCTAATACCATTCTGGGTCGCGGTATTAAGCCCGTTTAATGTCCATTCACTGTTGCCAAGGCCATTTGCATGGTCACTACCCGTCAGTGCATTAACGGTTTCAATGCCGCTAAACGTAACGCCATTAGAAAGCACTTGAGCAGCGCCAACAATGGTAAAAATATCAGTACCTGTGGTACCGGTTAAGGTTTTACTGATCGTCGTGCCGTCACCCGATACCTGTTCAACGTTTTTAAATAGTAAGTTATTACTGGCCGCTTCGTTACTAGTTGCCGTGATAGACCAAGCAGCACCGTTTTCAACGACGTCAGTGCCACCGGCACCGTCTACGCCATCCAAGTTCAGAAATTGAATGCCATCACTGACCAGCGCTTTAGACCCCGTCAGGGTAAAAACATCACCGGTAGCGCGGCCAATTAAGCTGCCGTTATTCACCCGCGTCACGCCTGCCACATCCAACTGGTTGTTCACGCGGAACCCAGAACCGCCGGTTAACTGTAAGCTGGCACCTGCGGACGCATTAAATTGATCCGCACCGCCCTGACCATTGAGCTGGGTAAATCCATTTGCTGCTGTACTAGTGAATACGATGCCCCCCGCTTCTATTTCAGAGGCCGAGTTCTGAACAAAAATATCACCTAGTGTAGAGCCGTTGAGAACCGATGAAGAGCCTTCTGCAAATCGGATACTGGAAAACGTAATCGAATCGTTTTCAGCAGAGCCATTAGATAATAGATTCCAAGCTATACCGTTACGACCAATGACTTTATCGTCACCATCGCCCGCATTCACCTGACTCACTTCCGAGAACTGAATGCTATTGGCCAAAAGCGCTTGATCACCTGTAATTTCGAAGGTATCTGCACTGGCGCTACCGACTAAATTACCACCCACCACAGTTTCAACTTCTGTAAACGTAATTGAATCCGTCAGTACCGCATGTTGCATACTCGTTAACGCCACCGACTCATTCGTGCGAGCCGTAACCGTATCGCTACCACCCCTACCCACGACACTGGTAAAACCGGCGGTCGATGTAAATGCGATTTTATTGGCCGTTAACTGGTTGGCGCCAGTCAGCACAAATTCATCAGCACCGGATGAGCCCGTAAGCGTTGTTGTATCCGTCGTAACTTGCTCGATGTTGGCAAAGGCCAAGCCATCATGACTGGCGTTATAGTCACCGCCATCCAAAGTCCAATTCAAACCGGTGCTAGACGCAGTAACCAAATCTGCGCCCAAGCCACCATCAACAGAAGCTAAACCAGTAAATTTGAAACCACTGAAGGTGACAAGATTAGCGCTGTCTACAGCAAAGATATCAGCGCCAGAGGTACCCTCTAAACGACCGTTCACAACATCCGTCACTTGGCTAACAGTAATACCATTGATCAATAAAGATGTCGGTGTGGCCAGTGTGATTAATTCATTGGAAGCTAAGGTTAAGGTATCCGTGCCCGCACCACCTGCCAACTGATCAAAACCATCGCTAGCGCTAGACGTAAAGCGAACGCCACCCATCACTATTTCAGAGGCAGAGGCAATTTCAAAATTATCGTCGGCACTTGAACCGGTTAATAATGCGGTGTTGGTAGTAGCGGATTCTAATCCGGAAAAACCTACACCATTATTGGTTAATGTCCCTGTAGCCAAACTCCAGCTCGCGCCTGACAGACCAACAGCAGTATCCGCGCCCGTGCCGGCATTAACCAAAGTGATGCCTGTAAAATCAATACCGTTACCCCGAACACCCGACGCTAATACCGCGAAGTTGTCGCCGCCATCACTGCCCGTTAACGTCGTTGACGAACCTGATGCCACTTCAATATTGCTAAAATTCAAGCCCTGACTTGCCGCCGCGTTCTCGGCGCCTAACAGGCTCCACGCAACACCGCCGGTCACGCTGTCTGAACCACCACGCGCATCGATTGCGCTAACACCGCTGAACGCAATACCCTTACTTTCAAACAGACCAGCTCCCGTAATCGCAAACACGTCTTCACCGTCTGTGCCCCAGACATTGCCGTTGGCTACTGTTTCAATGTCGGTAAAGGTTAGACCGGCGGTAAGCACGCTTTCAACGCCGAGTATTTCAACCGTGCTAGCATTTTGTGCAATAACATTGTCATCGCCGCCTCTGCCATCAACCGATGTCACACCACTGAACGCGATACCGGTACTGTTAAATAGACCCGCGCCAGTAATTTCAAACTCGTCATTGCCGTTAGTGCCTAATACATCGCCATTAGTTACGATTTCAATATCGGTAAAGGTTAATCCAGCGGTAAGCACGCTTTCAACGCCGAGTATTTCAACAGTGCTTCCATTTTGTGCAATAACATTGTCATCGCCGCCTCTGCCATCAACCGATGTCACACCACTGAACGCGATACTGGCACTGTTAAATAAACCCGCGCCAGTAATCTCAAACTCGTCATTGCCGGTAGTGCCTAATACATTGCCATTGGTTACGACTTCGATATCGGAAAAGGTTAGACCTGCGGTAAGCACGCTTTCAACGCCGAGTATTTCCACAGTGCTTCCATTTTGTGCAATGACAGTGTCTTCGCCATCGCCACCGCCCACAGACTCTAATGCCGTAAATTTTATACCGGCAACATCTAAGGCCTTATCGCCCGTAATAATAAATTCGTCAGCCGTTGATCGCCCAATTAATTGCCCTCCCCCAACCGCCTGGATATCGGTAAAATTAATATCTGACGCAGCCACACTGTTATCATTTAGTAAGTTAACTGTGCCATTCGCAAGCACATTAACTCTATCTTCTTCACCGCCTCCAACACCGCCTCCGCTCACAGAGGTTATGGACGTAAATTGAATACCAGCAGAGCTCACGGTGTTATCTGCTATCAAGGTAAATGTGTCTGCACCTGAAGAACCCACTAAGAGGCCTCCGTTCATAGCAGATATTTCCGTAAAGTTAATCGCAGAGGTTTCGACAGAATTGTCACCGACAATGGTAACAACATTGGAATTGATAGCGTTGATAGCTTCAGAAGAATTACTACCCACAACTGCCGCAACACCTTCAAAATTGATATTCGCAGAAGTAAGCTGATTGTCTCCTGTAATGCTGCTATTAGATGTTCCAGAAACCAAGATCAAACGTCGTGTACTATTGACTGCAGCAACACCACCCAAGGCAAGACTGCCACTGTTGCCACCACCATCACCAATCGAGGTGACCACCTGCTGGCTGAAAGCATTATTAGTGGCGTCCGCAACGAGCGAAAATTCACCATTTTCTTCAGTTATAAAGGTGTTATCAATAACAAGAGCCGTACCTTCAAGTGACGCCAAACCCGATAACGCTAGCCCACCGGTAACGGAGCCACCCACATTTGCGTCAATACTCCAATCGATACTACTTTTCGATAGTCCGACAGAGGTAAGTGCCGAATCCAGGGTTAGTTCAGCTTGGTTAGTAACAAGCCTATTGGCTCCGGTTAGTGAAACTGCGCTATTTGAAATGTCAGCGAAAGTTGTAACTGTCTCTCCGTCAAAATTTATTGCTTGGCCTGCTGTAGAAAAACTAAAAATATCAGCATCTGAATAACCTGCAACGATGATCGAGTTCGCGCTTAGGTTTCCAAGTACACTAGTCGATGCCACACCGCCTAGGCCTACATCAAGGGTTACATCTCCATTCATTAAAACGATACTACCCTCATTGACAAAATTGCCGCCCGTGAGAGATTCGAACGCACCATCTGTTAGAGAGATGGTGCCCGTAGCGGTATTGGTAAAATCGGTAGCGGCAGTAGATAGAAAATTACCATTTGCAAGGTTGATAGAACCGGTATTTTCAAAACGGTTCAACGCATCAGACGTAAAGTTACCGTTGGCCAGTGAAACTATGTTATTGACGAAAACATCACCGGTAGAATCTAAAATCAGATCCATCTCCTTGGATGAAATAATCTGCGCATTGATGGTAATATAATCCGTAGCGTCACCTACAGCCTTCAAGGTCAACGTAGTTTTCGAACCAATGTCTTCGACTATAACATTGGCAGACACCAATATACTTGATGCCGAATTTCCATTCTGGTTACTTATTACAGATACGCTTCCGCTCTGCAACGCCAAAGCTAGGTCTGAAGCGTTTAGATAGTTGAGCCCAGTAGCACCTGAGCCAATTTCAAATTCGCTCGGATCAATCAACCAAGTACCGACCGTCCCACCAACGCCAGCAGAGGTACTTAATTGACCACCTAATAGCAGTGTATTCTTGCCGGATGTTTCCACCAGTCCGCCATTGCCTGACAAACCGCCATCGGAACGAAAGCTACCCATTATTTCGGCATGGTCATCGGACCAGAGCACGATTTGACCACCGCTGCCGGTCGACCGCGTAGATGCATCCACACTCGCGCCCGCACTAACCACTGATCGCGATGCGTTACGAATACTCGGGTCGCCGCCAGCCGCTCCACCGCCAATAAATACGTCACCACCACCCGTGTCGCCACGCGCATCAACTTGGGCTGTCGTGGCAATAAGAACATCATCACCTAACACCAAAACTCGACCGCCGTCATCTAGGTCACTAGCCACCGAAACAGAGCCGGTTACCACCGAGCTATCACCTTCGATATGTACAAGGCCGCCAGTAAGCGCAACGCCACTTGCATCAAGCGTTCCTGAGACCTTAACAGCCCCACCACTACCGAAAAGCCTGATTTTACCGCCACTGGTATCAATACCTTGCGCTTTAATAGAGCCTGTATTATTTACAGCGGCATCGAATAGGTCCTTAGAAACTGAAGCATCTAGTAAAACCTGACGACCTTCCAAATCGCCACTATTAAGTACCGCATTATCTACGCCAGACTCTTTCTCCAGTACATCCTTCGATATCTGAACGCCGATCAGGCCATCAGAGTCAAAAGTAACAATAGCTTCGTCTGCTCCGGACAGAGAAATAACATCGGCTTTAATAAGGCCATGGTTTTCAACGCGCTTGCCTATTAAAGCAGCGCTGGACGCATTGATAGTTCCATAGTTAATCACGGAGCCGGCCTTACCGGTCTCGCCACTTAATTTAAAATCACCATTCATGAAATCGCTTGGATTAATATCCAACCCGGACACCGCAATGCCGCCAACATTGATACTCGCAGTTTCAGTGAACAGCACACCGTTGGGGTTGACCAAAAGCACATGCCCATTGGCATCGATTGAACCGCGAATAGTACTAGCGTTATCATCTAGAATTCGATTCAACACCAACGATGATGACGAAGGCTGAACGAATAGTACTTTTTCATCAGCCGCCAGATTGAAAGAGTCCCAGTTTATCGCCATTAAATCGCTAAGTTGATTAACCTGCGTAAGCTTATCTTCGTTAGGCGCGTCAATAGACCCCGAACCACCAACTACCACGCCGCCATCAGGTGCGGCTAAAACCAAACTTGAAAGCCCCATTACCGAGCTGAATAATCCACCCACAAATAATGTATTCAAACTGACTGAACGCGCCAATAATTTAGACACGAACAACGAGCAAGCTTTGCTTTTCAATTCAACGGCGCTAGCGTTCATAGGGACATCTCTGTATATAAAATTTCGAATCTATTTAAAGAAAAATGTAAAATCCGCAAAAACTTGGGCGGACTTAGCGTCATCACCTAAGCCTTCGACGGAGGACTCAGACATCAACGGGTGAGAAATCGACAGCTGTGCAGCAAAAGCCTCTTCCCAACTGAACTTCATGATGACACCGGCTCCCGCCAGGCGAGCCCACGAATCTGATTTATCTTCACTGAAATTAACGACACTACCGTAGCCAGCGTCTGCCAGCAGCCCAAATTGCAGCACATCGTTCAGACGAGTCCCCGTCGCGATAGTTGGGTTAAGTACCTCGGGGAAATTGAAATACCACTCACCGCTAATTAATGCGGCTTGGTCAGCGGAATAGTCACGTACACTATAGGCTCTAACGCCATTTGCACCACCTAAGGACAGCTGCTCAAAAGCTGGTAATAAACTATCGCTATACTGCCAGCGTGATTTCAGCACTAAGCGCGAACTCAAATCCGTAAAAGGTAGGGGCACAAAAAACAAACTATTGGTATCTAAAGCGAATTTATAGAAATCGTCTCCACGTTCTTCAACAACATCATTTTGATGTTGGCCGTATTGAAGTTTTACATTGGCGATATTCAACATCTGCGTATTGGTACCCAAGGCGTCCACATAAAACCCAAGCTCGGCTCCGCGGACATGATCACCACCACGATAAGTCTCGACGACGGAATCCATGTCCGTTTCTTTATCCGTCAGGCTAAAACCTGAAGATAAATTAAAGTCTCGCGAACGTCGCCACTTATGGTCGACACTTGCCGCATAAGTTTTATTCACGCCAGTCAATTCAAGCCGATTAATGATTTCTTCGCCGTCATCGGTCAATTTAAACTGGTTATAATCGGCCGAAAGCTCAAAGCGAGTACGCGGACTGAAGACGGGAAAACTGTATCGAACCTGACCTAAATTAGAATTACCCGGCGTATGAGACTTCAAAAAGCCTAGCGTTAAAGTATCGCCATAACCCAAAGGGTTAAGCGCATCCAGAAGCGCATACGTTCTCTTATCTCCGGTAAAGGTAGAACCATGATTATCGGCCCGCAAAGCCAACTTCCAACGCCGCTCCTCTCGCACCTTCAAATTTAATGCCGTCTCTCCGGCATTGTCCCCAGGCGTAAAATAACCGGTAACCGCCAAACCTGGCAGATCATTCAAGAGGTAAAGCCCTTCCTCAACACCAGCGTGGTTAACCAACTCTCCCATGTTACCTTCAAAAGGTTCCGCCAGTGTCTCTTGCTCATAGTGTATTTGATCATGCGCGACGACCTTGCCTAAAACACCTTCCTGCACCGTCAGGGCCACCACACCATCTTCAACGTCCTGAGCCGGAATTTGTACCTGAGCCAAAAACAAACCTTTACGACGATAATATGCCGTTACTTCTGCAGCTATTTCTTCAATGTCCGCATAACTCATACCTCTATCAGCATTCTGCTGTTTAACGATATTCACTAATCGCTGCAAGTTCTTAGGGGTAACCTGCTCAGGCATTTCCCTCGCCCCGATCTCTTCCAGATAAGAAGCCAACTCCACTAAATTATCCTGAGTAAAGCCGTGCGCCAGCTCCTGATCTTCTTTCATGTACTCGCGTCGTAACTTTTCGGTCACCGCTTCGACATCAGCCTTTGTTATGCCTAACTCAGGGAATTCCTCAAGTCGTATATAAACAAACTTTTTAACGGTAATACGTGGACCTTCAGCGCGCATACTTTGCGCTGGAATTTCTGTATTAAGTTGCGGGTCATTGGTTTCTATCGTCCGCAAGAGAAACTCTTTCGTAACATCTTGCTCTGCTATAGGGGTTACATCATTTTCGAAAGCAGATCTCACTGAACTTCGAAAACTAGACTCGCCATCGGAGGCTTGCGCCTGTACAACGGCAGATGAACTCACACAGCCGATGAAAACGACAGAACTTATAGCGCTAAAAAGTGGTTTCAAATTCAATTTAATATTTTCCATGATAACTGTCTTATTTTCTCACGTTGCCAGCGCATTATTTAAGCGCACCATCCCTGACCACTCGAAACCCAACCAGCGGCTTAGACAAATCGCTGTAAAGTCGCTTAGTTGTTGCAAGGCAGGCGCTCATTGCGTCCGAGTGGTGACCGCCAACTTCTAACAAGCCACCATCGTCATCGGTAACTATCTCGCTTGCATTTCCAACATGGTTAACCAGTCCAAATTGATTGGCCTTACCCAATTTTGTCGAAATGAAATCCCCACCCTTTTCAATCCCGCCGTATTTTAAGTAGCAATTTCGGTCCGGTTGTTCGCGCTCACCGTTGGCACTGGCAGCACCGAACCATTCGCGATAGGTAGGCAGTCGGTAGTGATACCCGGTTTGGCTTGAGAGCCAAGCCAGGTACTTCTGAATCAGATCAATGGATAGATTCACCGCTGGAAGATTGTCGCCCGCTGACATCCAATCGCCGCATACTTTCTCAGACCGACAAAACAATGATAACTCTCTACCAGAGACTTCAAAGCGACCAATTGCTATTGGAATTCTCGCCTCGCCATTAACGCGTACTAAGGACGGCCCCTCAACGCCACTTACAAGCAAATCTGCACAGGCGTAACGGGCTCCCCTGCCACCTGACCCAGCCTCCAAATGACCGCAGTAATCAAGTTTAAACTTGGAAATTGTCACCTGAGCAGGTAATAGTTTTTGCGCGGCATCAACTAAAGGCTGCGCACGAGACGGGTTTTCCAACGCGAGGTTTTTCAAGCAAGATTCCAATTCCTTGGCAACGATCGGCCTAATTTGCAAAGACTTCTTACTATCTAATGCTTTCAACTCAGCTAGGGAATCACGTAAACCAACACCAACATCCATACTAAAACCACAACGTAATTGGCCTTCAATCTTGCCAACGACTAGGTCAATTTTCCTGGCATGTTCTTTTGCTTGAGCCAATCTTTCTGCCCGCCGTTCTGCTTGCTGAAGCGCGTCTAAGCGAGCTTGCTCAGCGCGCTCCTCTTGCGCAAGGCGCATTTCCAAATCGGCCTTTTCACTCAGCAATTGTTGCTTAATTGCCTCATAGTCCCCACCACCCTGCTGCCATGCCTCGGATCGCAACAGCGCTCGCTCACCATTGCTTAGCTCTGCTGCCGCAATATATTCGCGCGCGGATGCAAGAAATAATGTAGCTACATCAACACTGACCTCTGACACGAAATCAAAATCTGTGGGTGCCAAACCTTGATATTCCGTTAGCTCTAAACGTAAATCCCGCTCCCAATCCACGGTTAAGCTCGCCATCGTGAGAAGGCGCGCTATAGACTGCTTTTTGTCTGCAACGCGAGACTGCAGCAATTCAGATTGAAGCTTCTGTTCAAGCTCCGCCTTATAGACGGCATCAACCGCCGCCTGCTCTCGATATTGCACGATAAATGCAGCGGCCAAGGCCGACAGAGAAACCACAAGCACTGCAGCACCTAACAATAACGTCTTTTGGCCGCCAAAAAACTCACGCTGAAAAGCCGCAGCATCAACGGTACGCTTTTCCCTAGTAAACTCTAAAGCTCGCTCTAGCGCTTTCCATTGACGCCTAGATAGCTGACGGATTTTTCGAGGCCGCATTTTTTGCTGCTGCGCTTTATCTGCAGGCGTTTTATTAAACGGGTGACGACCTGTAAATAATTCATAGGCAACGCACCCCAAGGCATACACATCGTCACTTTGGCAGGGCTCCTCGCCCTTCAACATCTCGAGACTGGCGTAGGCCGGCGTTAATGCGCCCAATGTGCCGGCATCGAATAAGGTTTTTTCGCCCACTGCATCGGTCATTCCGCCAGAAACAGCTCGGGCAATGCCAAAGTCAAAAACTTTAGAACCCTTCGATTTAGTGACAAAAATATTTCCGGGCTTAAAATCTGAATGCACGATACGCTGTGAATGCGCATGCATAAGGGCCGCAGTGACGTCTTTTAAAATTTTAAACGCAGTTTCAGGGTCTACCCCCTGCCCTGCATTGCGACGAATAATTTTATCGAGCGGCGCGCCCTCAAGAAACTCCATGGTCATAAAAACCATATCGCCATCTCGATCGAAATCGTAAACCGTTACGATGTTTGGGTGCGCCAAGCTTTGGGATTTTCTAGACTCACGCTGCAGAGAAATAAAGGCATCCGGGTGCTGCTTGAAATCGTCATTCAAGAGCTTAACCGCTAAATAAGGGTCGCTGTCACTGGCTTCCACCTTGCGTCTATCTAGGGCCCGGTATACTGCCCCCATGCCACCGACACCGAGCAAACTCACCAACTCGAAACGGTCCTTAATCAGTGTTTTGTTGCTCGATGGCGCTATTGTCGCAGTCTCACCGCCCGTGGATGCAAATACCGTCTTATCGAGGGAAGTAATTGACACGGCAGACTGCTGCTGTGAAGAGCTGACCTTAGGAGTTGCTGGTGAACCGACAAATACGGTCGCGTCCACGTCAGCCATAGCGGAGCTAAGTGGTACACTCGGCGGCATTTTCGCAGCACGAGCCTCGCCCTGACTTTGCTTGTCACGCTTGCCCTTAGCCGCAAGACTAGGAACTACGCGCGTTTTATCTTCAATGTCCATATTCTACTCACGCATAATAGCGAGCCCATCCAGGGCGTGACTAGCATCACTCAAGACGACCCACTCGGTACATAGGTACCTAATAGACCGAAGGTGTTTTTCGAAAAAAATATGTTACTTGAAATCTGGGGCAACCCCCAAGAAAGTACTAGTAAATTCCTGCCAATAAATACGGATGTACCAAATCAGCTCAAATTCAACCTGATAAGCACGTTTTTTCTCAAAGCGTGAAACAACCAACTACTAAAGAACGAGTAGCTGCGTTAGAATTCGTCGACTCGAACTACTCACCCGCAAATTCTGAACGAGTAAAACGGTATAAAAATGGATTTAATACTGACGGTAATTGCTGAACCCGCCAGCACCAACATGCTCAACCACACTAAGGTCTTCTCTCAAAAAGGCGGTACACTGGGGCGAGCCGAGAGCAACCAATGGGTACTACCCGACCCCAGCCGCGTGGTTTCTTCCCAGCACTGTAAAATTCAATTCAACGAATCCGGCTACCAACTGCTGGACGTCAGTACCAACGGACTCTTCATCAACGACAGCGAGCAAGCACTCGGAGCCGAAAAATTGCATCCCCTTAAAGACGGGGATTTTTTCACGTTAGGCGACTATAAATTACGGGCGAATTTGCGCCAGGCCAAAGAAAAAAGCAATTTACCCAAGGGCCTCGGAGCCGTCGATTTTCTGGATACATCTGACAAAACGACATTTAGTGCAGGCATGGAACCACAGCTAGAAGCCCAAAAGAATGCACAGCAGTTCGACAGCTGGCTGGATGGCAAAGAACCAACCCCTGCGCCCAGCAGCGACGAATGGGGGTACAATCACGACAACGCCAACTCGCCTCTTACTAAATCCGACGCTCCAGCTGACCCGCTTGATTACTTCAGCCAGGCGCCGCAGCCTCAGATAGATCCACTTGCACAATTCGACGCCCCCTCCATATCCCAATCGGCACCTAAATGGGAAGACGATTGGTGGAAAGATGGCACAACGGATGACCATGCCGAGCCGCTTAGCCACAATATCTCAACACCTAAGGTAAAACCCCAAAACCCGGCACCCGCTAACGAGTTCAGCTCTCAGCCTGTTGCTCCGAGGGTTAACCCTGCGCCGGTGGCTCCGCCAGTGCCAGTGAACCCGCCACCACAAGCGTTTTCGACGAGCGCGGAGCCTAATCCTTTCGCTGCCTCAGCAGAACTATTGCACGGGTCTCCAGCGCCCACTACTTCAGCTCCCAACAACCCCATTCCGGTACAACAGCCGCGCCCGACGCCGACAATTTCCGACGCACCTAGCACCGGACACATTACCCCGCCAAAAGGGCTAATTGAATTGCTTGGGCTACAAGAATTGTCGCCAAATCAACAAAGCACGGCGCTAAGTGCATCAATGGGTGTGGTGAAAGAAACGATTGCCCGTTTAATTGATCTATTGCGCGCGAGGAACAGTATTAAAAATGAGCTGCGCGTGCAGCGGACCATGATCCAGTCCGTCGATAACAACCCGCTGAAGTTTTCGGCCACCGCTAATGACGCCATTCGCACGATGTTCAGTGGCCAAGGCACAGCTTTTATGGGGCCTGTGGAGGCGGTACAAGATAGCTTCGATGACCTTTCAGATCATCAAGTCGCTGTTCTTGCCGGCATGAGAGCAGCCTATCAGGCCATGTTTAAGCACTTTTCGCCGAAAGCCATGGAGGCCAGATTTGGTCAATCAGGTGGACTTTTGAGCAGCAAACAAGCCAAAAATTGGCTGGCCTATAGCGAGTACTATCAATCCCTTACCCGCGATAGCGAACGCACTTACGACGATTTATTCGGCGAGGAATTTGCTATCGCCTACGAAAAGCAACTCGCAGATTTAAAAAATGCCCGCGCCATGGCGAACCGATCTCGAAAACCCTAATCAGAGGAAATGATGATTTTTTCAAAGCTTAAACTCACCGCCTTTTTACTACTTTCTGTAGCCATTATCACGGGCTGCCAAACCACCCGACGCACGTTGAATTTTGACACAACAGCTAATCTGCACCTACACGCTGCCGCAAAAATCAACCCTGATCAGGATAACCGTACATCGCCCTTAGTTATTCGCATTTTCAAGCTAGCCGATGCGCGCCAATTCGGTAGGGAAGACTTCCTCAACCTATACGAAGACGCAGATAATCGTTTGGGCAAAGATCTTATCGACACAATTGTGCTAAAAGAATTGGCTCCCGGCGAATCACGCATTGAAAAAATCTCCTTGACGCCAGAGGTAAAGTACTTGGGTGTGCTCGCCGAGTTCGTTCAATACCAAGATGCCGAAGCTATCGCGCTGGTGGAAATCATTGATCACAAAACCAATGATATCTATTTGGAAATAAAAGGCACCGATATACATGCCTCAAAGAAAAAGCCTTAATAAACTAACTATCCAATAGATACACTGGCTCGAAGGGAAATATATGTCAGCAATGAACAAGGTGGTTTGGTCTGAGGGAATGTTCTTAAGACCGCAACACTTTCAACAACAAGATCGATACTGGGAGCGCTATATCGAGGGCCGTCTCGGTGCGTCAAACGCCTACAGCTGGGGCATTCAACACCTAGCGATTGACTCTGAACCACTCGATCTAGGCAAGATTTCCATTACTGAAGTGAAAGCCGTGTTTCCAGACGGAACGCCCTATTGCGCGCCAGATATCGAGCTAACCCCTGAGATTCTGGAAATACCCGAAAACACACAGAACCAGATTATCTATCTGTGCGTGCCTTTAAAACGACCAGGCAACCAAGACTCGGTTAGAAATGAGGAAGACTTACCTCAGGCGCGCTACCAAACCTTCAACTACGACATACGTAATAGCACATCACAATCCAGCGAGCCCGCGCGTATACAAATTGGCAAGTTACGGGTCTGTTTAAAATTAGGTTCTGATGACTTGAGCGGCTATGCGGCAATCGGCATCGCCAGAGTTATCGAGCGAATGGCCGACAAGCCGATTAAATTGGATCGTGAATTCATACCACCCATTATGCTTTGCAAAGCGTCGTCAGGTATAAAAGCCTATTTAGAAGAAGTTATCGGCCTGCTCAAACAGCGAGGTGATGCACTAGGGCATAGATTGGCCGACAGTGGCCGAGCTGGATCTGCCGAGATTGCTGATTATTTATTGCTTCAGGTAATTAATCGTATACAACCGCTTCTTCAACAGTATGCACACCAGGACCAGCTACACCCATTTACGCTTTACAGTGAATTGATTCAACTCGCCGGCGAGCTCGCCACTTTTACAGCGTCCACTAAACGAGCACCCCAACTCAACGCCTATCAGCACGACAACTTAAGAAACACCTACGCAGATTTGTTCAACGCATTGCGTCAATCGCTTAGTACTGTATTAGAACAATCCGCCGTTTCACTCTCTCTGGTCGAAAGAAAATACGGAATTCATGTTGCCCCTATTACCGATCACAGCATGGTTTCTAGTAGCACATTTGTCTTGGCCGTAAAAGCTGATGTACAAACTGAACTATTGCGCTCTAGATTCCCGAGTCAGGCCAAACTAGCGCCAGTAGAAACGATTCGCGAACTGATAACAACACAGCTACCTGGCATACAAATCCGTGCGTTACCAGTAGCGCCTAGGCAAATCCCTTATCACGCCGGGTTTATCTATTTTGAACTAGATAGATCCAGCGCACAGTGGAAACACATGCAACAATCTGGCGGTTTCGCTGTCCATTTAGGCGCAAACTTCCCAGGCTTGATTATGGAACTTTGGGCCATTAGGAACCAGTAATGAACAATTCTCATCCCCCATCCAATGGCGATAGAACCATTATGATCCCAACACCTGGCGCTAGGCGTGGAAACGCGCCGGCACCGAACCCAACACGAGCTTACGCCGCAGCACCCATCACAGACAAAATATCACTGCGCAAAGGCCTAAACCCACTCGTTAACGGGGCGATCACCCTGCTAACCCTTGCGACAAAACTGCGCGTCACATTAAGTCACGACAAAGCTCCAGAACTGCACAGAAAGCTGACCGAAGAAATTAGAAGTTTTGAACAAAAGTCGCGCGCCGCAAATATTCCAGAAGACTCCGTTGTAACTGCACGATATTTACTTTGTACTGTGGTCGACGAGATCGTTCTCAATACACCTTGGGGAGCCGCAAGCGGTTGGAGCCAGCATTCGCTACTAAGCCTATTTCACCACGAAACATCAGGTGGTGAAAAATGCTTTACCATCCTACAAAAACTGCTGGAAACACCAGGTAAACATGCCGACTTGCTAGAACTCTTTTATTTATGCCTAAGCCTTGGCTTCGAAGGTAAATACCGCCTCGAGGCGCGAGGGCATGAACAGTTAGAAATTATAAGGGACAATCTCTACAAAACCATCGAGAGAATCCGACCAAATCCAGAGCAAGACTTATCCCCACATTGGCAAAGCGACGCTATCCGACCCAAGCGACGCATGGATTACTTTCCAACGTGGGTAGTAGCGGCCTGTTTTGCCACGATCTTATTACTGAGTTACAGCACTATGCGCTGGTGGCTCACCGATACCACGGCACCTATCGCAACTCAAATTCTTGAGCAAGCAGAAAACAAATAGCCCGTGCACAAGCCATTCACATTTTTAATATTCGCGTAAAATTACGTACCAAGGGAGAATGCCGTGAATCGTCTGGCAGCTTTTTTTACCCATAAATGGACTTTGGGAATTATCGGCTTAATTGCCGTATCAATCTTAATTTGGTTCGGCGCCAACTACATTAAATTTGGCGACGACAATCATACGATTGCCTACGGTACGAGAGCCATTATCATTTCGGCAATCTGGCTCATTTGGCTCGTTTGGAATATTAGTAGCTGGCTTGTGGAGCGCAAGCAGAACAATGCCCTAGTGGAATCACTACAACAGGAAACCGAATCAATATCACCAGACGAAGAGCGCAGCAAAGATGAGCTCGACGCGATAGCAGCACGCTTTAAAGAAGCTCTTGAAACACTCAAAAGAGCGCGCTTTAAACGCGGCGGCAGCTCCAAATCACTGTACCAGCTGCCTTGGTACATCATCATAGGCCCACCGGGCGCAGGAAAAACCACAGCGCTACTCAACTCCGGCTTAGAGTTTCCACTGTCCAAAGCCCAAGAACAATATTCTCTCGGCGGTGTTGGCGGCACACGAAATTGCGACTGGTGGTTTACCAATGATGCCGTATTGATCGATACGGCCGGACGCTATACCACACAAGACAGTCACCGAACCATCGACAACTCTGCATGGCACTCTTTCATTAGCTTGCTCAGGAAGCACCGCAGAAGACGCCCAATTAATGGCGCCATACTTGCCATCAGCCTACAGGACCTCATGGTGCAAACAGCTGAACAACGGGCACATCAAGCTAAAACGCTGCGAACCAGAATTAACGAACTACAACAAGAGTTGGGAATTAGATTTCCCATCTATCTCACATTCACAAAGTGCGACTTAGTAGCGGGATTTTCCGAGTTCTTCGCCAATTTATCGCAGGCAGAACGCGAACAAGTGTGGGGTACTAGCTTTTCCTTCGACCAAGATAAAGGTTTAAGAGAAGATATTGATAGTTACCATCAAGAATTTGACAGCTTGATTGACAGGCTGAACCACAGGTTACTCTGGCGTGTACATCAAGAGCGAAATATCGATAGGCGCTCTGCCTTACACGGATTCCCGGCAAGAATGGAAGCCTTATCTGAAGTGCTAAGCGATTTCATTAAGCAAACCTTTAGCGAAAATCGCTACGACGCACCTCCACTATTACGAGGTGTTTACTTCACCAGTGCAACACAAGAAGGCAGCCCTATTGACCGAATGATGGCATCTGTTAGCGCCGATTTTGGTCTAGAGCGCGACATGGGTAAACCTCAAACAAATACCGGAAAAAGCTTCTTTTTGCAGCGCCTTTTAAACGATATTATTTTTCCAGAATCAGAGCTCGTGGGCGTAAACCGAAAATTTGAAAACACCTTAATCTGGGGCCGGCGCGCAGCATTTGTAACCCTTGCATTATGCACCTGCGCAACATTATTTCTGTGGTTTGGTAGTCTCGCCAACAGCAAGATTTCTATTGGCGAAGTACAGGGTCACATAAAAGATTATCAAGCACTTGAAGCCACAATAAATACAGAGCCTCTCAACTTAAACTTACTCGCTAAAGCCTTTAACTCCTTGAAGTTAGCCAGCACAGTTTACAATAAAGACGACCACCCATGGCTTAGCAATCTCGGGTTATACGACGAGTCAGTTGACCAAGCAGCAGACCAGCTATACAACAAAAAGCTGAGCAACGTCTTTTATCCGTTAATGGTGAAAGCTATCGAAACTGACTTACAACAGTTTCGCAACGATGACGACGCGTTACTGAAGTCCCTCAAAGCTTACCTTTCCGTATTTGACCCAGAAAAAATGGACCCACAGCTACTGGCAAACTACATGGGCGAGAAGTGGCAGCTCCAACTCACTGGAAAAGCTGATTTACAACAAGATTTGGTTGGCCACCTCACTCAAACTCTTGCCAAACCTAAACCCGAGTCACTGACAGCCAATGTATCACTCATCAACATCAGCCAACAAAGCTTGCGCCGCATACCGGTACCTCAACGACTGTTCAACCAGTTAAAAGGCAGTGATTTAGGCCAGAAAAAAGTAAACCTAGTCGATATACTGGGTGCCGCAAACGCACAAGATATCGGTTTAAGCTATGAGTCAGAATCGAGCCAAATACCACTTCTGTACACCAAGCAAGGCTACAAAGACATTGACTTTGGTGCCGATTCAGAACTGCTAAATAAACTCGCTGAAGATAGATGGATTTATGGCCAAGACAGTGAAAACGAGAATTTTAGTGAAGCGGATAGAAAGCAGATTGCCGAGAATGTTAAAAAGCTCTATATGGCCGCCTATTCCAAACAGTGGAAAGATCTGATCAATGCCGTGCAACTTGCACCTATGAGCTCAACGTCAACTGGCATTGCGCAACTTGAACAATTATCAGACCCCATTTCTTCCCCCCTGCTGGCACTAATACAGTTGACTGCGGAGAACACCTCGCTCACGCCCAAAGTAGAAGTTTCATTGGACGGCGCGCCCTCAGCTCTAGCAAGCGCAGGTGGTCGTACAGCATCACTTGGCATGAGTGCGGTAAATGCTTTAGGTAGCCGAGTACAACCAACACCCGTAGACAGCCAATTTCAAGACATACAACACTTAGTCCAGTCATCAAATAATAGACCAGCGCAAATCCAAGAGTATCTTGCCTCTATTCAGGCACTGAAGGAGATGCTCATCGAAATTGATAATGCACCAGATAGCAACGAAGCTGCTTTTACAATCGCCAAGCAGCGCTTCAGTAGCGGCGGTGCTGGCCCGATCAAACAGGTCAGAATAAAAGCGCAGAGCGCCCCTGCACCAGTTAGTGAATGGCTAAATAATTTAGCTGACTCTACTTGGTCACTAGTACTCAGAAAAACCAAGCTTCACATAGACCAAGCTTGGAAAGAACAAGTCTACGCAAGTTATATCAACAATTTTAGCAATCGCTACCCCATGGAATCTGCCAACGATTATGAAACCCCTGTGGGAGAATTTAATCGCTACTTTAAACCCGGCGGTACAGAGCAAAGTTTTGTGACTAATTACCTCTCACCTTTCATTGATACGCGTCGCTGGCAGGTAAGATCGCTAGAAGGCAATAACGTGGCTTTTAACCAATCTAGCCTTCGTCAATTCCGACGAGCAGATGATATCCGTCGCGCATTTTTCGCTGGCTCGTCATCGGCAAGTATTAAATTCAAAATTGAACCCACCAAACTTGATTCTGGTGTACGCCTCTTTGCTTTAGAGCTCGGCGATAGCAGAGTCAACTATTCACATGGTCCGCGCACGTTGAAAAACATGAATTGGATTGGCGGAGAAGCAATGCGGGTAAGAATTATTTTCGAGGACCTCAATGAAACCGTACATCGCAAGCACTACGAGGGCGACTGGGCGTGGTTTAGATTACTGGACGCCTCCAGCATTGAATCGACCTCCAACGACAGTATTAAAAATATTGTCTTCAAGGAAAATGGCCGCAAAGCTGAATTCAAACTGATCGCAAATACGGGCGTCAACCCGTTCGATCGCAGCCTGCTGTTAAATTACAACTGTCCACAGTACCTGTAACTCGCCGTATATGAACAGCACCTATGAGATAGGCATTTTCGGAAAGCTGCCCGCACACGGCGATTTTGTAGAGCGGAACTTACCGCGGGCATTTGTATCGGTATGGGATGAGTGGCTACAGCGCTGCCTAGCCAGTAGCCAAGATAGCGCGGGAGAACACTGGCTCGACTATTTTCTTACTTGCCCCGTTTGGCAGTTTGGCCTAGGTCACGGCTGCGTGGATAACAACGCATGGATAGGTATCCTAGTACCAAGCGTGGATTCCGTGGGACGCTACTTTCCTATCACTGTAGTGATTAAACTTAACGATCGTGCGGATCCCTTCGACACCCTAATTAATCGAGGCCATATTCTCGATGAGGCCGCAGATTTATTGGTGGAGGCGCTTCACGCAAGCACTGACGTCGATTCACTTTGGCAACAATTAAACAGTCTAAAGGACCACTACGGGCTTAAGAACTCAAACCAAAGTATGTATTTAGAACAGCACGGTATCAATCTTTGCCAAACTCAACAGGGATCTGACGAGAACCGGGCTGCGAAGCTTATCTACCCTCTTTCCCGCCTCAATAATGCAAGTTCTAGTTTGTGGCTGAGTAATGGCAACGAAGACATGATGGCTAGTATTTTTACAGCAGCAAATCTACCAAACCCTGAATGCTACCTGCCCATGATGACAAATGACTGGGAGGCAATGTAGCGTTTACAACGCGATGACAAGCGGAATAACATTTCATACATGAACGAAAGTGCCAAGTAGGCGATAAATTCCGTTCGATAGTCGTGAAATGCGGCCAAAAGGCTTCTTAAAAATACGAGACCGGTGTAGTCTAGCGAACCTTACGGAGATTATGTTTTAGCGAACAATTTTCGACAAGGACGATGGAAAAATCGAGGGAAACGATACAGATGTCATTAGAACATGTTATTGACTTAGAAAGCCTCAAAAAGCCAATTTCTGAGGATAGCCCGCAAGGCGCGGACCTGCGCACCGATAGATCCCCTACTTCTGCATTCTATGCCATAAAAGACGCCAGAAATGCTGCACGAGCCGCTGAGCGATCCGCGTTATTCGACGACAATGTGGACTTATTAGCGCCATGGAAAGATGTCGCTCGCCTCGCCCCCGACATACTTACGAATATCAGCAAGGATCTCGAAGTAAGCGCTTGGTATACCGAAGCGCTCATTAGACTGCACGGGCTCGCGGGCTTACGAGACGGCCTTGCGCTGATAAAGTGCCTCGTCACAGAACATTGGGAAGGTCTCTACCCACAACCCGATGAAGATGGCATGGAGACCAAAGTTGCACCTTTAACCGGGTTAAACGGCGATGGCGGCGATGGGACCTTGCTGGCGCCGTTGAGAAATATGCCTATTACGCTCGAAGATGCCGGCGGGCTCTTCTCCTTCTGGCAGTACCAACAAGCGAGAGATGCAGATCGAATCGTAGATGAAGACGAGAAATCAGACCGCATCGACGTTATGGGTTATTCGCTCAAAAACATAACAGATACCATTTTAAGCACATCCGTTAGCGATAGTGTGGCCATCGTCGACACCCTAGAAGAATGCCTAGATTATTTTAAATCCACCCAAGCTGCGCTGCGTCAAAACTGCGATAAATTTGCACCTCCGAGTACAAATATCTCTAACCTTCTGGAAGAGTTACTACGCACGACGCGCTTCATGTATAAAGAGAAAATAGAAGAGAACGAAGCGCTAATTAACGCCGCAAATGCCAATGACCAAGAAAGCAGCGCTGAGGGAACCCCCGATATGGAAACCGGCGCACCAGGCGTAAAATTAGTTCAAGGCCCTATCGCAGACCGAGAGGACGCATTGCGCAGACTCGAAGAAATTGCTGCATACTTCAGGCGTTATGAACCCCACACACCTATAGGCCCGAGTCTAGAACGCTTAGTTAGTTGGGGCAGAATGACGGTATCGGATCTCATGATGCAATTATTGCCCGAAGAGTCCGCCCGAGGTCTATTCTCGCAATTAACTGGGGTTAAACTAGACGGTAGCGATACCAGTACCTATGTAGCACCACCGAAAGCGAAAGTTGCTTCACCTGCTGAAAATAAGCCAGCGGTACCAGCGTCACAGCCAGCGGAGCCTGAAACAGGTAAAATGGGCTGGTAATTTTTCACGAATTTTTTTCTTACGGAAAGGAGATCCCAAATGTCCGAAAGCATTCACAGCAAACTTAAACGCGTACGTAAGCCTCGTGTGCATATCACTTATGATGTAGAGACCAATGGTGCTGAAGCTAAGAAAGAATTGCCTTTCGTAGTCGGTGTTATGGGTGACTACTCAGGCGACAATGCGGAAAGCCGAAAAGCCCTGAAAGAACGTAAGTTCGTACAAATCGACCGGGACAATTTCAACGACGCCATGGCAAAGGTCAACCCTAAGCTCGAGTTACAAGTCGAGAATACACTGGCGGGTGATGGCAGCAAAATGGGCGTGAATCTAGATTTCAAAAACATGGACGCCTTCAGTCCAGAGGCAATCGTCGAACAAATCGAGCCGCTCAAACAACTTTTAGAGGCAAGAAACAAACTAAGAGACTTACTCAGCAAAGCTGATCGCTCTGAAGAGCTGGAAAAAGTACTCGAAGATATACTTAAAAACGCAGATAACGTGACCAATATCTCTAAAGAATTAGGTATTGGCGACGCTGAGAAGGGAGAATAATTCATGAGTACAGAAGCGGCAGTCGACAGCAATGCAGCAGAAGCCGGCGAATCAACCGTTAGCCTGCTTGAGCAAGCCATAGGCCACACAAAGCAAACCTCACGAGAAGAAGCTCAGGATCTGATCAGTAATTTAACCCAGCAAGTCCTGCAGGGCACGGTATCTTGGGATAAAAATTTAACTCATACCATTAGCTCAGCTGTTAAAGCCATTGACGCTGCAATGTCAAAGCAAATCAGTGCAATTCAGCATCAAGAAAAATTACAGAAGTTAGAGGGTTCATGGCGCGGTCTTCATCACCTAGTGATGAATAGTGAAACAGGAAAGACACTTAAAATACGTGTTTTAAACCTGTCTAAGCGCGAACTATTCCGCGACCTAGATAAAGCGGTCGAGTTTGATCAAAGTCAAATCTTCAAAAAAATGTACGAAGAGGAATTCGGTACCGCAGGTGGCGAACCTTATGGTGCAATGATTGGCGATTTCGAGTTCAGCAATCATCCTGAAGATATCGAATTGCTGACCAAAATGTCTAACGTTGCAGCCGCTGGTTTCTGTCCGTTCATTTCTGCTGCAGGCTCAGAAATGATGGGTTTTGACAGTTTCACTGAGCTTTCGAAACCACGTGATCTTGGAGGCATATTTGAATCGGCAGAATATATTAAGTGGCGCAGCTTCCGCGATAGCGATGACTCCCGCTTCGTCACGCTAGTTATGCCTCGCGTGCTGTCTCGCCTGCCTTATGGTGCGAGCACCAAACCCGTTGAATCCTTTAATTATGAAGAATTTGAGCAAGATGAATCAGGCATGTCCAAGTCAGCAAACCATGATGACTACTGCTGGATGAACGCCTCTTATGTCATGGGCGCAACGTTAACAAAGGCATTTGCTGAAAACTCTTGGTGCACAGCGATCCGCGGTGCTGAGGGTGGCGGTAAAGTTGAAGGTTTACCGACTCATTTGTTTAAGAGCGATGACGGCGACACGGATCTTAAATGTCCCACTGAAATCGGCATTACCGACCGAAGAGAAGCCGAATTATCGAACCAAGGCTTTCTCCCATTGTGTCATTATAAAAACACTGACTACTCAGTGTTTTTCGGCGCCCAAACCGCTCAGAAGCCAAAAGCTTATGACAACCCAGATGCGACCGCTAATGCATCTATTTCAGCGCGCCTGCCTTATCTGATGGCTACTTCACGCATCGCTCATTACCTCAAAGTAATGGCTCGCGACAAAGTAGGCTCGTTCATGGAGGCTTCAGATTGCGAGCGCTGGTTGAACAAGTGGATTGCTCAGTATACCAACTCAAACCCAGAAGCAAGTGCGGAGATGAAAGCCAAGTACCCTCTCGCCGAAGCACGCGTAGAAGTTAAAGAAATTCCAGGCCAGCCCGGTTCATATAGCGCAATTGCCTATTTGAAACCTTGGCTACAAATGGAAGAACTGACAACCTCCATGCGTATGGTTGCAAACATCCCAACGCCAAGCTAACCGATCTCCGGGCTGCCTAGGTAGCCCGGTTATTCCCGCTCAAAATTTTATTTAAAGGTGACGCTGTGTCTGCGCTTATTGATTCAATACAGAGCACGGCACTTAATTCCAACGCAAAACCGCCCATGGATCAAAATTACTCACCATCCATGTCAAGCGCACTAAGCTCATTCCTAAATGAGCCGAGCATAGCTGAATCATTCAGAATCTGGCTCAGCTCAATCATCAAGATTAAACCATCCCTGAACCACACTGCTCGCCATATCCTCTGTCAGCAAATTGCTCACATTGATGAACTGATATGCGACCAGCTCAACCAAGTAATCCACGCCCCCCCCGTGCAAGCAATGGAGGCGAGATGGACTGGGCTTTGGCAGCTCGTTGATAGTGCAAGTCTCGCGGAAAATGTCAAAATTAAGCTTCTGGATGTCTCTTGGAAAGAGCTCGTAAAAGACATAGAGCGAGCACCAGATATTGACCAAAGCGCTCTATTCCATCTTGTGTATAACCTTGAATTTGGCACCCCCGGTGGCGAGCCATTCGGTGTATTACTCGGTGATTATGAAATTAGTCATAAATCGTCGAGCACTCACCCCTATGACGATGTACACACGCTTCAAGGAATCAGCAGAACGGCAGCTGCAGCATTTGCGCCCTTTATCTGCGGTGCAGCGCCAGAGCTATTTGGCCTAGACAGTTTTGATACATTAGGCATGCCGTTGCGCTTACAAGAAGTATTTAACCAAAAAGAATATATCCGCTGGCGCGCATTAAGAAAACAAGAAGATAGCCGGTTTATTGGCATCACGCTACCTCGGGTCCTATTACGGAAACCTCACAGCAGCAAATTTACGGCGTTAAATGGCATAAAGTTTAAAGAGGAATCAGGCAAAGGTAATGACAACTACCTTTGGGGTAATTGTTGCTTTGCCCTCGGAACTGTTCTCATTCGAGAGTTCACAGAAGTCGGCTGGTTTGCGCACATTCGCGGCGTTCCTAGAGATTATCTTGGAGGAGGATTAGTTACTCGATTTCCATCGTTGAGCTATCCCACAGACAGCAAATCCGGCCGTACAAAAATGGTAACCCAGGTGCTTGTCACTGACTTTCAGGAGCGAGAGCTAAGCGAGCTTGGTTTAATCAGCCTATGTCACAGCTATGACACTCCCTACGCCTGCTTTAATTCAACACCATCTTTACAAGCAGCGCGAGAATACGAAAAAAGCTCTGCCAACGCTAACGCAAGAATTAGCGCTATGCTGCAACAAGTGCTCTGCGCATCTCGCTTCGCTCAATACATAAAAGTCATGATTCGCGATAAAGTTGGTGCTTATATTCGCGATAAAGAATGTGAACGTTTTATTCAAAAGTGGCTCGATCAATATACTACAGGAAGAGATGACCTTTCTTGGGAAATGCTTGCGCGCTACCCTCTGCGCGAAGCAAGAGTAGAAGTAAATGAGGAGCCAGGAAAGCCCGGCGTCTACCAAAGCATCATTTATCTAAAAACACATTACACCGTGGATCAATTAGTTTCAGAATTAAAATTGACTACGTCGTTAACCTCAACAGGTTTTGGGGCTATAGGATAACATCGTGCACTCAGATACCGACAAAAAGCTACTATCTCCGGTATTAGACCGCCTACTCGGCGGTGAAAACTCTGGCAACACAAATCAACCACACCAGATTCTCAAGCAACTTAGAGAGAGCGTACGCCGAGACCTAGAAACACTTTTTAACACTCGATACCGCTGTATTTCTACACCAGCGAACTGCACAGAGTTAGAAACTGCTGTCATAAATTTTGGTTTACCTGACATATCTACAATCAATCTCTCAGCACAAGAGCATAGGTTAAAGTTTTGTAGAGATATAGAAAAAACAATTTTAGCTTACGAACCTAGAATTAAATCAGTAAAAGTTCAGTCAAACCATAAAATAGACCCAGAAAATCCTTGTGTAAAATTCAGAGTAGAGGCCATTTTACATACAAATCCAGCTCCAGAATTGATCATATTTGATTCAGCACTTGATTTAGTAACTCAATCCGTCGATGTATCAGAGATAATGTAATGAGCGACGAACTGCTTCTTCAATACGAAAGAGAACTTGCCTTCATTAACCAGACTTCTGGCGAGTTCGCTAAAAAGTATCCGTCAACAGCGTCTAGGCTTCAGCTATCCAGTGACACTGTAGATGATCCTCTAGTAGGAAAACTATTATCTGGATTCGCCTATTTAAACGCTAGGGTGCAACAGAAGCTCAATGATGATTTTCCAGAGCTAACTGACGCTATGCTGGACACCCTCTACCCACATTATCTTCGGCCATTTCCCTCAGCCTGTATCGTACAATTTGAAGCCGAACCTCAACTGGATGAAATAGTCACTATTGATAGAGACTTTTTATTGGAGTCTGATAGCTTCCAAGGAAATAGCTGTAAATTTACCACCTGCTACCCTGTAGACGTGTCACCGTTTTCCGTCACCAATGCAAGCTTAATGTCCCGTCCATTTATAGCACCAGGCTCAAACGATATCTCAGGTGCTGGGGCGGTCATCAAAATAACCCTAAAAACCGATGATAGTTCCATCGCATTTTCAGAGCTCGCGCCAGAAAATTTACGTTTTTTTCTAAAGGGCTTACCTCAACATATTCACCCACTCTACGACCTAATCTTTACAAAAGCGCTAAGAGTGGTGCTCGCCAAAGGCGAGATGGATTCCAAACCTATATTCTGTACGCCTTCAGTCATAAAACCTGTCGGATTTGACGCTACCGATGGATTAATCCCCTACCCCGACACCTCCTTCACCGGCTATCGCTTACTGACAGAGTATTTTTGCTTTCCCGAAAAATTTCAGTTCATAGAGTTTAGTGGCTTACATGAATTACTCGGTAATGATTACGGGGATGAGCTGTCTATCTATATCTATTTGTCGGAATCAGATTCAGAGTTAGAGCATCAACTCAATGCCGACATGTTTGCACTCGGTTGCACACCAGCCATTAATCTCTTTAAACAGCCTGCGGACCCAATTCCACTGTCCCACACCGAATACGCATATCACATTGTTCCCGATGCTCGCCGCACCGAAGCACTGGAAATATATTCGGTAGACCATGTCACAGCTATCGACAGCAATGGCCAAAGCACAGAATTTAAGCGTTTTTACGGAATTGATCACAAACAATCAAATGCTAACGCCGCCTATTGGTTTAACCGACGCTATCCAGTTGTTGAGGGCGAACATTTAAATGAAACTGCGAGTGAAATGGATATCACCCTTGTTAATCTAGGTTTCTCGCCCTATAGCGCCTCCGATTTGACACTGGACATTTCCCTAACGTGCACCAATAGAAACCTTCCCAAAAGGCTACCCGTAGGTGGTGGCAAGCCATTTCTTACTGTGGTTGAGGGTAGCGCCCCCGCAAAACAGATATCTTGTGTCGTGACACCCACTCAAACCATCCGCTCAGATCAACGCGAAAGAGCTTATTGGCGTTTAATATCGCATCTAAATTTAAATCACCTTTCACTAAGCTCAGGAGGAGGATCTACAGAAGCACTTAAGGAAATTTTACGGTTATATGATTTCAAGAATTCAGCGTCAAGTCGAAAGATTGTCGAATCGATTAGCCGATTAAGGACAGCGCCGATGACAGCGCCAATTCAAGTGGAGGGTATGGTATCACTATGCCGTGGCATGGCCATCGACTTGGAGCTAGATCCTCAAATGCTAAGGGGCGTTAGCAGCGTAATGTTTGCTACTGTTTTAGAAAATTTCTTCGGGCTCTATTGCTCGATTAATTCATTTACCCGCTTAAAAGTTTCACATACTGGACAAGATAAGGAGTTTAAAAAGTGGCCACCACGCGCCGGCGAAAAAGCCTTACTCTAGTCGATCAATTAAAAAGTGAACCAAGTCGATTTGAATTTTTTCAAGCGGTTAGGCTTCTTGAAACTGCCGCCGCTCAAGACCACAGCGGTCAATATGCTCGTGCACCAGTCGCAATTCTCGCGCAGCCGACTAAAGAGGCTATTCGTTTTAAAAGCAACAACCGTCTAGCATTTTCTGGTGCAGATATTTTATCGCTAGCAACGGAGCCAAATGGCTTAACCAGCGATAGCGGTGAGCAACAAATACGCTGGGTGATGGATTTAAGTTTTATCGGCTTAACGGGAGCCCAAGGAGTATTACCTTACCGCTACTCGGAGCTGGTCCTACAGGAAATTAAAGATAAAAATTCAGCTTTAGCCGATTTTTTTGATCTATTCAATCACCGTTCTGCGTCCCTCTATTTCCAAGCGTGGCACAAATATCGCCTGCCGGTTAATTATGAGAGAGAACGACAGTCTAACAAAGGCGGTATTGATAAATTTACCGACGCACTCTACTCATTAGCCGGCATTGGCACGCCGGAACTTCAATACCGCCTACCGTTTAACGACGAAATTATAGCTGGCTTCTCTGGCGGGCTCGGTCGCAACATCATGTCAGCCGATGTCTTGAAAGGGATGATAAAACATCTATTTCAACTCAATGTTGACATAGAACAATTCAAAGGACAGTGGCAGCCTCTGGATAAAGAAGTTGCTTGCCGACTTCCTGGTGAAGAGTGCTTGGACGGCGTCAACAATCAGTTAGGCGTTAATAGCATTATCGGCAGCTATTGCTACCATGCACAAAGCAAGTTTAGCGTGATAGTAGCCCCCCTGCCCTATAAGCGCTTTATGGAGCTCGCACCAGGAACAAAAAAGCTGGAGGCGCTCAGGTCCTTTATTAGATTTAGTGTTGGCATCGATCTGGAGTTCGACATATCCATCACCACCGCACAAAATCAAGTTCCGCCCACACGCCTCGCCAACGAATGTGATTATCAACCCGCACTCGGCTGGAATACACACCTCTACGCTCAAGATGAAGTTGAAATTGAGTCTATGAAAATCAACCTATCACAAGAAACAGAGTCCCCTGAAGAGGGTTTAAAACTCATTAAATCGCAATAAGGACATTCATATGATAAACCTAAACTTAAAATCGCTGGTCGATAAAATGGCACCTCAAATGCGGGATTCTCTCGAAGGTGCGGCAGGATTTTGCCTTGGGCAAAGCCATTACAATGTGGAAATAGAACATTGGATGTTAAAAATTCTTGAACAGCGTGATTCTGATTTAGCGGCAATTTTAGAAAAATTTGACGTTAATTTAGCCGAATTTGCTAAAGACCTAGGCACTGCCGTTGCGAAATTTAAGTCTGGCAATACCAGACCCGCATCTTTGGCACCAAACTTAGTGGACGCTGCCAAATACGCATGGATGCTCGCATCCGTCGAATACGGCCACCATGCCATTACCACGGGGCACTTGCTAACAGCCGTACTTCTCGATGAAAAATTACGCGACCAAGTCTTTTCTCATAGCAAGCAAGTACGCACTCTGGCACCCGAATCTGTACGAGAAGTTGCACGAGGGCTAATTGGTGCCGGCACTGAACTTCCGCAAACAAGCGGCTTCAACGCAGAAAACTCTGTGGCTAGCGCTGGCTCCACGTCGAAAACACCATCACTCGATAAATATACTATTAATTTAACCGAACGCGCTAAACAAGGAACCATAGATCCAGTGTTGGGAAGGGATGAGGAGATTCGCCAGTGTATCGACATTCTTACAAGGCGACGTCAAAACAACCCGATACTGACAGGTGAAGCCGGTGTAGGTAAAACCGCCGTCGTAGAAGGGTTTGCATTGCGAATTGCCAGCGGCGATGTACCTGAGCCTCTGCGTAATGTCACAGTACGTACTCTCGATCTAGGCTTGCTTCAGGCAGGTGCAAGCGTAAAAGGCGAATTTGAAAACCGCTTAAAATCCGTCATTGAAGAAGTTAGAGCCTCACTTGCTCCTATTATTCTGTTCATTGATGAAGCCCACACGATGATTGGTGCAGGTGGAAAAGAAGGCCAAGGCGATGCGGCCAACCTGCTCAAACCGGCGCTTGCGCGGGGCGAACTACGCACTATCGCCGCCACCACTTGGGCCGAGTACAAAAAGTATTTCGAAAGAGATCCGGCACTTACTCGTCGCTTTCAGGTTGTTAAAGTAGAAGAGCCCGAAGAAGAAAAAGCCATCGATATGATGCGTGGTATCGCCACCTCTCTTCAAGAACATCATAAAGTTCGCATACTCGATGAAGCCATTATCGCCTCTGTGCGCCTCTCTCATCGATATATTCCAGGGCGTCAACTACCCGACAAATCAGTAAGCTTATTAGATACTGCCTGTGCACGCGTTGGCTTAAGTCAATCGGCAACCCCTGGGGCTATCGAGGATACAACTCGGATCATTCAGCGCTGCGACACTACCTTGGCCCGTCTCAAACGCGAACACGCGGCATCAAATTCACAACAAGATGACATATTAGCAATTGAAGCTGAGAAAGCGTCGGCCGAATCAAAATTGCTGACCTTACAAAACCAATTGCAGCAGGAAGCCCAACTGGTCGACGAGATTAGAGCAGTGCACGCGCAAATTGATGAAAGCTTTTCCAGTGACAAGGCACTTACTGACGATGCGCTAAAACTCTTACAAGAAAATCTTGCACAACTAACCTCTCAACTGCAAGAGGTTCAGAAAGACGCACCCTTGGTACAAGCTGCAGTGGATGAACAAGCCATCGCCGAAGTTATTTCCAACTGGACAGGCATTCCTGTTGGCAAAATGGTAAGTGATGAAATTAGAAGTGTACAAGCGCTCGCCGCTCGTATGGGTGAGCGTGTGATAGGCCAGCCCCATGCCCTTGAAGCCGTTGCCCAAGCCATTCGTACCTCTCGCGCCGGCTTAACAGATCCGCGTAAACCTGTTGGCGTGTTCCTGTTTTGCGGCACCAGCGGTGTGGGTAAAACTGAAACAGCATTGGCACTTGCCGATGAACTTTTCGGTGGCGAGCAAAACATCACCACAATCAATATGTCGGAGTTTAAAGAAGAGCACAAAGTTTCAATGCTTTTGGGGTCACCTCCAGGTTATGTCGGTTTCGGCGAGGGCGGCGTACTTACAGAGGCCGCACGACGCAAGCCCTACTCGGTTATTTTGCTCGACGAAATGGAAAAAGCCCATCCGGGCGTACAGGACATTTTTTATAGCCTGTTCGACAAAGGCACTATCAAAGACGGTGAGGGTCGAGATATCGACTTTAAAAACACGGTCATCATTATGACCTCAAATGCCGGCGAAGAAGCAATCAGCGCTATATTTAACCAAACCGAAGAAAAGCCAGAACCCGATGTACTTCTGGACAACATCAGGCCTTACTTGCTGAGACATTTTAAATCCGCCTTCATGGGGCGCGCTAACGTCGTTGCCTACTACCCCTTGGATGACGACGACTTAATGAAAATATCAGCAATCAATCTTAAAAAGATTGAGAAGAGACTCGCCAGCCATTACGGCGCCAAGTTTAGCTATGATGAAGATGTCTTAGTGCAT
Organism: Simiduia litorea; assembly: GCF_042853465.1. GTDB lineage: Bacteria > Pseudomonadota > Gammaproteobacteria > Pseudomonadales > Cellvibrionaceae > Simiduia > Simiduia litorea. The sequence continues at coordinate 2,576,838 of NZ_AP031497.1, forward strand.
ATTGTGGCGCGCTGCCAAGAATCAGATACAGGCGCACGCAACATCGAAAACATCCTCAATCGAACGCTCTTGCCATCTATGGCATCGGAATGCCTAGATAAACTGGCTGACGGATTAAAAATTAACAATGTACACGTGGGTGTTACTGAAGAAGGAGAATTTACCTACCAAGTTTCCTGACATAAAAAAGGGCTGCAGATGCAGCCCTTTTTTTCATTAAATTTCATTCAACGCGACGCTGAACCTGTACTTGCGACGGCGATTCACTACATTTGAAACTGCCACTAATCGCGCTGAGAAGCGGCCGTATTGCCTTGTATCGCTCAGAGCTGGTCCAAATATAAACCGTATAAAATTGCTTTTTACTCTCAAAAGTAGAAATCTGATACTGCACCCTAGCCGCACCAACTTTACCCACAATTTCAGCTCTATAATACCGGCCAACTTCATGATAGCTGGCAGGCTCAACCAATTCTGATTCTGCCACCCAACCTAGCGCGGCACTGGCAATGGCATCGGCATAACTATGAAGCCTAACAACTGCACCAAAAGAATGCTTTGCCTGTGCAATAACGATTAAATATGTCTCATCTTTCTCTCGACCAACTTGCAATAATGCCTCGGCATTTAAATGCGACTTTAGCTCCCAGTTCAACGGTACGCAGAGAGAGATCTCACGGTTATTGGAGTAGATACGTTTAAGACTAACAGTGCGACTAGTATTAACAAGACCCGCGGCCGTGTTAGATAGCCTACCCAGTCGATTGGCGCCTGTGGCCATCTTAGAGTCTCGTTTAACACAATCCCTTTCTACTTGACTAGAAAAAACGCGCTCTTTCCCAGCGAATAAATCCACATGCCAGCCTGCAGCCAAGAACTTTTTTACCGCAGTCTCGGCTTGCTTTTGGGTAAGGTTTTTAGCAACACGCACAGGCGCTTTTTGATAAAGCGAGTTTGCTTTTTCGGCAGCACCGCCGCACAACCTCAGTAAGCCAATTGACAGCTCTTTATTAGATTTTTGCTCGCGGCTTTGACCGGTAAACACAACGCTCAGGTCGCGCCTTGCGCCTAACCCCTTCTGATTCATAGCTTACATCCCTGCGTTAGCTAGTATTGGACCTTATGTAAAATTTAAAAGCTGGTTTAGCCCATAATCACCGTTGGGCAACCCAACACGATCTTTCCACCGTGTGCAGTGCTATCGCCCATTCGAGCAGCGGGTTTTTTTGAGATCATAACCGTTGCACTACCGGTTACCACAGAGTCTGGCGGCCCTACGCAGACGCACATACTGCCAACAGTGGCTGAAGGTAACCCTCCGATGATTACCGTTGGCCCGCCAGGCGACGCAATTGGGCCACCTACGTGTGGAACCGGCCCTGTTGTCATCGGGCACACGTGCATATCGGTAATTCTTGACGCTGGCTTTCCCATCACAACTCCTATTGCGTTACGTCTGAACCGTTTCCACCTTTGGCCAAATCCACACCTTGGGCAAGAAAGTGCTGGTATAGGAGCTCAGGTTCATCTGGATTCCCCAAAACTGCAGCTAAGGAAACACTGCCTGCTACCGCATGAGCATAGAGGTATTCGGGAGTTTGTATTTCTGGATCACCGGGCTCACTCAAACTACCGGTACTCCACGAAGCTGCAGTTGCAGCCCAACTTGCCGGCGTTTTATGACCTGTCTTTATGCCCATCGCCCTCGCTCGAAGGCGATTATCTTCCGTTGGTTTTTTGGCCCAAGCTTCTGCGGCAATCAAGGCATCTATGTTATTTTGATCAGTTTCAGGCGTTTGAATTTTACGAGCTGCCAGACACGACCACCAAACAGCCTCACGCTTTGGTAAACAGTGCGCCAAGAGTTTCACCGCGTCTAAGAAAAACCCATTTTCCATCAGGCGCTCAACGCTAATGCGCGGTGCTGTATCAGCAACAATGCATTCAGCCGCACCCTCTTCACTTAGCTCAAACTGCTCTAGAAGTTCCAGCGCCGTTAAGGCCTTAATTTTTACCCAATCACTCATAATCAATTCTAATTAATTAATGTAATTCCACCTTTCAAAGTAAGGCTTGCACCTGCTTTAACTTCAGCCGTTGCATCGCCCTTACATGACAAGGTTGTTCCCTTTATGGTAATTCCTGCCGGTGTCATCTTAATAGACGATCCACCCACCTTGAGTTCAATCGATGTTTTTGAGGTAATTTTGATAGCGCCTTGCACATCAACAGTTTGAGTGCCCTTAGACACTTTTACCGTCTGATTACCCGACTTTAATGTCACACTCTGATTGCCCTTACCAATGGTTTTAGTTTCGTTACCCTCGGTGACATCGATCGTGCGATCTTTAACGACTTCCAACGTTTGGTTGTTTTCGATTTTACCAGTTTGATCATTATGAATGAGATAATTGTGATCTTTGCCCGCCTCTAGATATATCTCTTCAGAACCCTTCTTATCGTCAAATCGAAGTTCGTTAAATTTACTGCCTTCAAATTCAGTTTTCCAACCCGATTGTGTCGCCGTATAATTTGGCCCGACGTTCTGTCCATTATAAACTGCGCCCGTGACAATTGGCCTATCGGGGTCACCGTTGATATAGGATACAACCACTTCCTGACCAACACGCGGAACAAAATTTGCTCCCCAATTTTTACCTGCAAATACTTGCTGAACCCTTACCCAGCAGGAATTCTGCGCTGTGTTCCAAGGGAACTTCACTTTAACTTGAGTATAGATATCATCCGAACCATCTGCCGTTGTCGCCTTTACTTCAAGCACTTTGGCCAATTGGGAGTGGCTAATGCGTTTCGCAAAAGCGTTCGGATCGACTCTCGGAATAATGGCTGCAGGCACAGCTGTAAATTGATTAATAAAATGCGTTTCGCTACCGTTACCATCAGCGGCACTCATTTGCACTCGGGTAACTAGATACTTACCTTTTTCAGTACTCAACGTATGATCTAACTGAAACCGCCCACCTGCTGTCAACGATGCACAATCACTGCTGGCATTGGCCACATCAAAACCTGACTCAATGGTCTCCATCATACGGGTGGCGATATCTTTATTTGAACCATCGGTAACTTTATGGGTGTGATCTTTATCCGGCTCTAAAGTATATTTACCAAAATCTCGAACTTTATACGCAGAGGCGTCATTTAAACTAGTTTTGGTTTTAACATCTTGCTTATGGTCTTTGTCCGGAGAAAACTCGCTGTAATCTTTATGCTCAACGCCGCCAGCATGAAAGCAAAAATTTCTAGCCCATGCATGTACTGTACTCTTAGTTGGGTGAGTGCCACCGCCGTCGTATTCGATCGGCTCTGCGCGGCAATCGAAAAAGCCTTGAGCGTCATCGGTCAAAACCAACTCTAGCTTACCGTCGCCATGTATAAAGTAATAGACTATGCCCTCTTCCGCCATCAAACGACAAGCAAAAGCGAGGTCGGTCTCCTCAAATTGAACACAATATTCTCTCGTTTTATAGGAGGCATTAAGCTTCAGACTTAGCTTTACAACCTTGCTATATTCACCTAGCACTTCTTCAATAATGGCCTTTGCCGTCTTTCGATGAAAAACACGATTATTGCTACTCAGTTGCGCAAACCAAAGCCCTGGCACGATGACAGCTCGATAGGCTCGCAAGCCTTCAGCGTTAACATCAAACATAGAAAGCTGACTTATATAGCCATGAATATGGCGCAACTCTTCCTTTCCATCGCGATTAATAGTCACCGTAGCGGGCTTCCCCACTAAATCCTTTTGCGTAACCTCGTGATTGGCCGACAGTAAATCCACCTCATAGCGAAACAGTTTGGATACACTTTCATCGCCAGCTAATCGAGTGGCGATAAAATGATCCTTACCAAGGGCGGTATTGATATGAAGAAGTCGATGCTTTTGGTTGATACTAGCCATGACTGAGTACAGATCCTTGTAAAATGTCCGCTACGAAAAGATTAACGCCTTGTCGTTTCTACCAATCTCGCCGAAAAATAGCTTAGTAAAAACGCCAAAAGGCCGGAGCCACTGCGAAGCAGTGACTGCCGACCTGAAGGTCTGTAAAAACTTACAGAGGAGTCGCAGTCGTGAGGTCGTAACCAACACGCATATTCTTGGTGTTCTTGTTGGTTTTGTCCGCGTGGGTCAAATCCGCTTCAACTTTTGCGAAGCTCAAAGAGATAGACTCTTGTGGAGCACCGCCAGCAGAAGCACTAACACTGTAAGAAGAAATAATGACTTCTTCCAAGGTGTAAGTCGCGTACTTTTCTACTTTAGTTGCACCAGTTTGAACAACGTGGATCTCAACTTTAACACCAGAGTCACCCGTAACTGATGCCTTGAACAAACCGCCTGAAGCTGAGTCCATTGGCTTAGTAACAGTAACTTCGCTGATGCTTGGACGCGATGCTTCACGGTTAGCCATTGCACCGGCTTCCATAGTGATAGCGCGGCCAACACCAAAGTGGAAGTTATCAACCTCAATCCAGTTTGCGTAACCTTCTGCAGTTACGTTACCAGCAGGTGAGTTGCCATTAAAGTTCATGTAAATCGCCATGATTGAATTCCTATTTCTAAAGTGGTCGATGAATTTTTAATTTACTTTCCCGCAGTCCCTCGTGGAATTAAGCAACTGCATACCTTGCTCTTCAGCAATTGAGATGCATTAAAGCAAACCAAAACTGGATTGATAACCCCTTAATTTCAACTTTAATATCCACTCCGGCACGAATTAACATATCCACTCCGGTACTAATTTAATCAACACCAAATAGACTGTGACCCACCGCACACTATCGTCCCATAGCCAGCGTACGACACAAAAATTGCTGAATGTAGAAGCCATGACTGCTTTAAGAAACTAGGTGACTCTGACACCATTTAGTTCAATGTTTCGCGAATAAACCTTGCAAACACAAAAACCATGGTACCAACTAAGGCACTCACCCCTTACAGCGCTAAGCCAAATCCCACTTTATTCACGATCGATTAGACGCAATCACCGTGCAGCCTGTTGAATTTTTTGATGTAGGAATGCAACGCCCAATAGCGCAAGACCTAACCCCATGAATGAAGCAACACGCCACAAGCCCTCTAAATCGGCGAGATCGACAAGAAATATTTTGACGATAACAACGGCCAACAACGCCATTCCTGCTCGGTAGACCGACTTGCCAAAGCGCCAACTCCCCGCCAATAGTGCAACCACGGCGCACACTAGCCAGACAACGCTGTAGGTGTACATTTCACCGGCTTTCACCGCGTGCCCCAAACTTAAACTGCCCTGCCATAGATGGCGAATTTCAAAGGTAATAAAGAAAAAGGCCGCAAACGCGGCAACCCAGAGCGCAGTTTTCTTGAAAGCAGGCTCGTAAAATCTCGCCACCAGCACCGCCATCACTATCGGCCCACCTAAGGCCAGCAAGGCAAGATTAATAATGGGTCGGCTACTGACCGATGCCCAAGCCCATGAGTTACTGGCCAAAATGGCCAATACGATGACGAGGTAATTTAACAGCGCAAAACCTAGTTGCAGGCGCCCATAAAACTGGTACCAAGCCGCCAAATTAACGCTAATCTTAGCTTTGTAGTGATAAACCAGTGCCAGTGCTGAAAATAACAAACTATTAAGCACAGCCTCGACAAACTCAAAGCGTTGACTAAAGGCATTGCCATCGTGCAGCCAATACCGCGCCTCAGACCACACCGTCAGCACAAAAAGATGCAGCGCTGCAGCCTCGGTCCAGCGCGCTAACGCTGGGTATACACGCAGAAAATGAGTGCCCAGCACACAACATAATGTTGCGCCGCCATAGGTCCACAAAGACCAATGGGTTTCATAGGAATAATCAGCCAACCAAGGATTTAAGGTTAACCGCACCACAACCAAAACAACCACAGCCTTCAATAGCCAGCCAAGTTCGGGCACCTCAAAACGCTTAATAATCCACCCGATGGAGATGACCTGAACCGCCATGGCCAAGGTTAAGCTGGCCTCGTCGAGTACCCAAGCGGCAGCTAGGGAATAGGCGAAATGCCCAGCTAACAACAACCACACCTGCAATGCCTTGTGCCAAGCTTTAGCGCTTGAAACTGCGCCTAGCCAAATGTAAATGGCGCCCATACTTACTGCTAATAACGCCCAACGCCAGTCACTGGTATAGCTAGTTGCGAGGCAATAACACAAGAGCAAACTCAGTACCGGAACCATCGTTAACAACGAGGCCCACCAATTAGGGGCAGAACTTTCTTTGATATTGCGAAGGGCAAAAAAGCCGTAAAGACCTACGGTCATCAAGCTGTACAACAACAGAGCCGGTTGGTTTTCTAGGCTCAAAGAATCCACACCCAGCTGCCCTTGCCGTTCATGAAGTTGCGTTGAAAATATCGCTAGCCATTGACCTAAAAAGGCCAGCCAAGGAAGCACACTCAACCGCCCCTGAAAACTGCAGGTCCAGAGTAGCAAAGCCGGTAACACACTCCAGTTTAACCATTGCCCCTGCCAACCGAATTGCCAAAGACTTACGGTATTCGCGGCGAGAACCAATAGCAGACTGACGGGCAACAACGATGTGTCTTTGGCTTTTTCCAGGTTCGACTCAAAGGGCCAAAGTGCGCCCGTCACCTTAAACATCAACAGCCAATTGCTGGGGACAACCGCGATGAGTCCGTAGGCAAAAATCGCTAAATACCAACCGCGCAAACCATCGGCCTGATGCCCCGTTAACGATATCGCCCACCACAGCAACCCACCGGCCATCAGTCCCCACCATAGCCAAGGTCGGTAGACATAACGCAACAACCACAAAACTGAGGCAGAGATAACCAAGGCGTAGACCATAGCCGCTACGATATTTCCGCTGCCAGTAGATACCAACAAGGGAACGCTGTAGGCGCCAATCATACCGATCGCCGCTAACACTGGACCGTGCAGTAACGCCATCCACAATGTCAGCAGCGCCACTACCGCCAAACAGACAAATACCGTCATCGGACTAAACATTTGATAAAAATGTAACGCGGCTAAGAATGCTGCAAACAAGGTGATACTGCCACCCCCCGCGAGCGCAGCAAATGAGGGGTGATCACCTTGTTTAGCTCTCAGCCAAAGCGCGGCAACATGTAGGCCTAAGCCTGTCAGCACCCCACTAACAATACGAGCGGTAGGGCCTAATAAACCCTGCTCTATGGAATACTTGGCTAAAAAGATACCCGCTAAGCCAACGCAGGCACCACCAAGCCACACCATCCACTGCGCTTGAAGTTGCTCCCAAAAAGCCGACGTCTCGACAGCGGTTTGTGAAGGATGTGTATCAGCATCGGTTGTATGACGCGCCCGCTCATCAGCCACTATCTGCGCGGCAGCGTCTTCATTTGGCGTGATTGCCGCCGGCTGATAGGGGGCGCTGTCATCCAAATCTAAATCAAGCTTATCGATAACCGGCTCGGCAGGCGCCGATCGAGCGCTAGATAGCTGGGAAGCCGGCTCAGCATCGCCAAATCTAACCGATGTTACCGTCGCTGAGCTCAATAACGTGCCAGATAAAGCAGCCACTTGTTTTCTAAGATTATCAACATCAACCGCCAGTGCACGCACTTGGTTGAATGCGACAATGCCCATGACCAAGCCAACAAATACGCCAATTATTATGGCAAAACCTATCAGTGCAAAAACTTCCATGCCACACCCGCTCCATTCGTCAATGGTGTATTGGATTAACTGCTTTTATCATTCTGTACCAACATTATCCATTGGCTTTTGCTTATCGTTTTTTTTCTGCTCGCGCCGCTGTTGAAAAAAACGGCTCAATAACTGCGATGCAGCTGTACCTGCAACCCCGTTTTCAACATGAATACGATGATTTAAATAGGTGCGCTCAAAAAAAGTTTCCTGACTCTGCGCCACACCCGCCTTGGGCTCGGGAGCTGCAAAGACCAAGCGCGATATACGACCATGCACCATGGCACCAGCACACATGGCACAAGGCTCCAAGGTGACGTAAAGCGTTGCGTTAGGCAGACGATAGTTTTCTACATTTTTCGCCGCTGCTCTCAATGCAACAACTTCGGCATGAGCCGTTGGATCACTGCTGAGAATGGGCTGATTAAACCCCTCCCCGAGCAACACATTATCCTGAACAACAACCGCACCCACAGGCACTTCACCCAAACTCGCCGCTGTCTCAGCAAGGGCTAACGCCCTTGCCATCCAGTGCAAATCCCAATCTTGCTGAGACCAATCAGCGCTTTCGGTCTCTAACAAAGTACGCACGTGAGTAGGCGTCTCTTTATTCATTCAGAGGCGCCTTTTGATAAACAGCAAGACAAAACTCGGCTTGCACCGTAAAGCTTTTACGAGCCAATAAAGCCGCGCGAACCTTGGCATCCAGTTTATAAACGAAAGGCGTCATCGCGAGTAGGTTTTCCAAAGCCTGCGGGTCAGAAAAAACCATGGGAAATTGAACAGTTTCTTGCTGGTAGAGACTAAATCCTGCAGGTGTTTCAGCTTTTTCATGGTGCTGCACCTGTTGATAGATTTCCGCCTTTAATTCATGCAGGTGTTCAGCGCCCGGGGTCACCCGGATAAATTTACCATCTTCTTTAAGCACACGATGTATCTCTGCCGCATCGATAGGCGCGAATACCGTTATAACACTGTCAAACAACCCGCTAATTACCGGTATGCGTTTGCTGCTTGCAATGCAAAGCTGCGCATTACTAATGTTACGCTTACCCGCTAAACGCAAAGCTTGACGGGAAATATCAATGCCAGCGCCGCGCCACTGAGGTAAATGGTGCAATAAATAATCAAGGTAATAACCTTCACCACAACCAACATCTAACAACAACCCCTGATCGCCGCCACCGGCACATTGCGCCAACAGCTCGTCAACCAAGGGTTGATAGTGGCCCGCCTGTAAAAAATCACGCCTAGCGCTAAGCATGTCGCGGTTGTCGCCTGGATCTGGGCGACGCTTTTGATTAGCCAGCAATAAATTGGTATAGCCCTCTTTAGCGCGATCAAATTGATGCCCCGACACGCAATTAAGCCCAGTTTCCGTTGTTTGCAACGGTGCTGCGCAAACAGGACATTGCCATATCCCCATCACACAGCCCCAACCAGCTGATTTAAATGTTGCCCAATTTCCACAAATTCAAATCTCGGCACACATTCACCCGCTATCTCTACCTGTTCCGCAAACATGCTCACAGGCCTGGTCCACCAACTGAAGTCGCCGTACAGGCAACGGTAAACAACTTGTAGCTCTTCGGTTTCGCTGTGCGTCACCACGCCCACAACCTGGTAGTGCTGGCCTTTATAATGGCGATATATTCCGGCTTTAACAGACATTGCCCCACTCTGACATTCGACAAAACGGGGATTTTATCAAATATCGCAAGGCAATGATGGCTTAATGCGAAGTGACAGAACAAAGAAGGGACAAATAACAACAGATAGCTGAGATTAGACAATGGCATAAAAAAGGCCGGTATCAAACCGGCCTTTTTATCAACAAACATGCACCTATCACTGCTCGACGAACGCGCGCTCAATTACATAGTGACCGGGGTTTGAGCCGCGCACCTCAGTAAAGCCCATGCCATCCAAAATTTCACAGGTATCTTTGAGCATGCTCGGGCTACCGCAGATCATAAAGCGATCATCTTCCACGTTAACGGGCGGCAAGCCCATGTCTTGCGCCAGTTTTCCGGACACTAGAAGATCGGTTAATCGACCTTGATTTCGAAATGCCTCGCGCGTCACCGTAGGATAATAAAGCAGCTTTTGCTTGACCTCTTCACCAAAGAACTCGTTATTGGGTAGGTCTTCGAGGATATGTTGCTGATAGGCAAGCTCCGATACCTCGCGCACGCCGTGGGTCAAAATGACCTTGTCGTACTGGGCGTACACCTCTGGGTCTTTAATAATGCTCATAAAAGGCGCTAAGCCTGTACCTGTAGCAAACAACCACAGGTGCTTACCGGGCAATAGGTTATCTGTCACCAACGTCCCTGTAGTTTTCCGGTTAATAACAATCTGATCGCCGGGTTTTACCCGCTGCAGCTGGGAGGTCAAGGGGCCGTCTTGAACCTTAATGGAAAAGAACTCCAGCTGATCTTCGTAGTTGGCGCTGGCGATACTATAGGCACGCAGCAAGGGGCGACCGCCGTCCTGCTCGAGACCCATCATCGTAAAATGGCCGTTTCTAAAGCGAAAACCCGCATCGCGCGTGGTTTTGAAGCTAAACAGTGTGTCGTTCCAGTGGTGCACTTCCAACACCGTTTCTTTGATCAGGTTACTCATTGCCCGCTCCTATTTACGATAAGGCGTAGCATAAAGCCCGACTCACTATAGGAAAAACGGGATATTTTGATATAGTTAATCGGAAAATCCGATATAGACAATCGACACCGCTGAGCCAAACCTATGAACCCACTGCACTTCTCGCTCAAACAGCTGCAAGTATTCCTCGCCGTTGCGCACCATCGCAATGTAAGCCGCGCCGCAGAGCAGCTCGCCATGTCTCAGTCAGCCTGCAGCAGCGCCCTAAAAGACCTAGAGAGCCAATACGGGCTGCAGTTGTTTGATCGAGTAGGCAAGCGCCTGCAAGCCAATGAACTCGGCGACTACCTAAGACCTAAAGCGGAAGCCCTCCTTGCGCAAGCGCGAGAGTTTGAACAAGCGCTCAGCCAACAACCCGATGCCGGAGAGCTTCGAGTCGGCGCCACCCTAACCATTGGCAACTACCTAGCCGTTAGCCTGATCAACCGGTACATCCACGACAACAGCACTGGAAAAGTAAAGCTTGAGGTGGCAAACACGGAGCAGATTACCGAACGACTGCTGAATTTCGATATTGACGTGGGCATGATTGAGGGTGAAGTACAGCACCCAGCGCTGTCAGTACAGCGCTGGCGCTCGGATGAACTGGTGTGTTTTTGCGCACCCGATCACCCTCTGGCCAAACAGCAACACTTAACAGATGTCGATTTAGAAAATGCACTGTGGATTTTGCGCGAAAAGGGCTCTGGTACTCGGCAAACCTTCGACCGCGGCATGCACGGCCTACTCCCTAACTTACACATCTCCCTCGAGCTACAACACACCGAAGCCATTAAACGCGCAGTTGAGGCCGGCTTAGGCATTTCATGCTTATCGCGTATTTCGCTTGAAGATGCCTTCAAGCGTGGCTCTCTCGTGCCGCTGCAAACGCCTCACCGGGATTTCTCCAGAGATTTATACCTTGCGACCCACAAACAAAAATACCGCGGGGTAGGTTTGAATCGCTGGCTGGTCATCTGCGAAAGCTACGCAAACAGCTGAGTTTCCTAGGCTTCATATCCATCTGGTCGCTTTTAGCTATACGTCGATAAGCAGCCTGCTGAGCTTCTCGTTCGGCACCTTTTACACGCTGCTCTTCTAGCGCCGTCTTAGCCAAATATTGACTGGCCTGAACCAAGGTTGACTTCGCCGTTGTAAAGCTCAGTGTAGCGGCCAGTTGTTGATTCTCTGACGTCGTTTGGCACACGGTAAACATCAAAAATGGGCCATTGGCTCGCGCATTCACGTTAGTGCTTCCCGTGTCCGTATCCCGGGAGACTAGATCAAAAAACGAAAGCCCATTAATGCCACGTTAATGACAAACAACAGGCTCACTAAGCATATTTACCTGACGATTTACGCTCTTGCTGGCCTCGGGGTTTGATTAACACAGTTGAGCCAGTTTACGGCAAATAGAAACATCAACTATCCACCAAATGACCTAGACCGATGGTCTAGGTCATTGGTTTTATTTAAAGGATCTATTCATCGTCTAATTCGAACAGTTCATCCAAGGGCAAACCACCAAAGGGCTTGGCGTCCTCAATGACCAACTGGGAGTGCATTTTCTCGATACCCAAATCTTGCTCCAATAAACCTTCACTCAAACTGTTGAACTGAGCCGCATCGACACATAAAAACTCCAGTATATAATCGTACTCGCCGGAAATTTTATAGCAGCGAATTATTTGCGGTAACGCCGCAACTGCAGTTTTAAAATCTCGATTGACTTTGGGGTCTTGAGAGATCAAAGAGACGTTAACCAAAAAGTGTACATGGCGTAGCTTTGTTAAATTAATTGCAGCGTTATAACCGGCAATCCACTTTTGTGTTTGCAGCTTCTTCACTCGCGACAAACAAGCCGATTCAGACAAGCTCACTCGCTCAGCTAATCTTGCATTTGAAATTCGTGCATCCAATTGCAACTCATTCAATATTTTCAAATCAAGTTTATCGAACTTCATAGATTAACTACGCGCAGCTTCGGTCAAATGATGATCGGCATCATCGGGAAAATGCTGTTTTAACTCTTCCATCAAGGCAGCGCGCTCATCGGGCATTATCGGAATGATTTTAAACTGTGTATAGCCGTAAATAGCCGAAACCAATGGGTTAATTAAGTTAAAAAAGCAATAAGGTAAATACGCCAAGGTCGCCACCCCCAAGGTGCCAGCCATATAGGCGCCGCAGGTATTCCACGGGATTAATGGCGAGGTGATGGTTGCCGAATCTTCTAGTGTACGCGACAAATTCAAAGGGCTGAGGCCGCGCCTAGCAAATTCTAATCGAAACATGCGCCCTGGCAGAACGATGGCAATGTACTGATCAGCAGTTACAATATTGGTGCCGATGCAGGTTAATATCGTCGATACCACTAAGCCACCCGTGGTTTTGGCAAAGCGCAAAATGGTTTTAATCAGCGCCTCAAGAATACCTACGCGCTCAATAACCGCGCCCATAACCATGGCAGTCATTATCAACCACACCGTGGTTAACATCGAACTCATGCCGCCACGAGATAGCAAACTGTCAATTTGCTCGTGCCCTGTGTTCGAACTATAACCATCGGCAAATGCTATCCAAATGCCTTTAAATAACGCCAATGCCGGTGACAGATCGGGTGAGTTGGCGAATTTAGCAACCGCCTCCGCTTGAAAAATAAGTGCAAAAACACCGCCGGTAAGCGCGCCCAAAAAAATACTAACCATGGCGGGCACTTTTTTATAGGCCAGAAAAAACACCAAGCCAAGCGGTAGCAGTAACCACAAATTAACGTTGAAATTGCTATCGAGTAGACCTAACATCGCCTGCATTTGGGCGTCGGACTCAGGCGCTTCGACATTCAAACCTAGCACCAAAAAAAGAATCAAGGCGATAACTATAGACGGCGTTGTAGTCCAGACCATATGGCGGATATGGGCAAATAAATCCGCTCCTACGACAGCCGGCGCCAGATTGGTGGTGTCGCTTAAGGGCGACATTTTATCGCCGAAATAAGCACCTGAAATAATAGCACCCGCGGTAATCTCGACCGACAAGCCCAACCCAGCTGCGGTGCCAATCAAACCAATACCGATAGTACCGGCGGTGGTCCACGAGCTGCCAATACTGACACTGACCAAAGCACAGACTAAACACGCCGCTGCATAAAACCAGCTAGGGTCCATTATCTGAAGGCCGTAATAGATCATCGTCGGCACGGTACCGGCTAAAATCCAACTGCCAATCAACATGCCCACCAACAACAAAATTATAATTGCACCCAGAGCAACGGAAATGCCCTTGAAAATAGCTGCTTCCAACTCTTTCCAACTAATACCTGCGCGCAAACCCATTAATGCCGCCACGGCAGCACTGAGTGACAAGGCGATCTGGTTAGCGCCTTGCGACGAACTATCACCAAATAAATAGACAGAAAGTCCAAGCAATGTAAAAAGCGTGAGGGTCGGGAGGGCAATTTCCCAAGCGGCCAGAGGTCTTGACATAAAAGGATCACTTTTCCAGTTATTATTGTACCGCGCTGGCTTTTGGCCGGCGCGGTGGATTTTAGATCGTCACATGGTAAACATTGATGCAGAGAAGTGCCAGCTCGGCCGGCGGTCATTGATTATCGGGCAACCTGAGTCTTGGTTGCGCCTAGCATCGCAGCCATTCTATCCATGGCCTGTTCTAACACACTGATGGGTTGAGCTAAGGTAATACGCACGTAATTAGCTGTCACATTGCCAAAACCTACGCCAGGCACCACCGAAACTCCCGCTTGCTCGAGCAAGCGCTCAGCGAATAATTGGCCGCCATCGGATACTTCGCCAGTGTGCATCATGACAAACATGCCGGCGTCGGGGCTAACACAACTGAGGCCCGGTATTTGATTAATGCGCTGAACCAGATAGTCGCGTCTCTTTTTATATTCCTCACGCATTTGTGCCACATAAAAGTCGTCGTGGCGCAGGGCGAAAGCGGCTGCATCTTGAATGAATTGTGGGCAGCCAAATACACTGGCTCCGGCTAGATTAGTGAGGTGCGGCACGAGGCTTGATGGCGCAACCACCCAACCAATACGCCAACCGCTCATTGCGTGAGATTTAGACAAGCCATCTACCATGATGACGTTATCCAGTTCTGTCGCCGCCGCACGTAAACTCACGTGACGCTGTTTGAAGGTAATCATGGAATAGACTTCATCAGAAATCAGCCAAATGCCCTTCTCGCGGGTAAACGCAGCGAGCTCGGCCAGCTCCTCTTTAGACATCATATTGCCGCAAGGATTGCCTGGGGTATTAACAATAACCGCTTTGGTTTTGTCCGTTATCGCCGCTTTTATAGCCGCGATGTCGACAGCGAAATTCTCCTCTACCTTTAACGACACCGGCACGGCGGTAACACCCACCGCATCTAAAACACCGCAATAACCGACATACATGGGGTCGGGCACAATAACTTGATCACCCAAATCACAGATGCAACTAAATACGCTAAACAATGCATTGGTTCCACCTGGGAATATAACAACATCATCGGCACTACAGGGATGAGGCGAGGTTTTGCTCTCTAATTCAGCAACCGCTTGCCGCAAACCCAACTCCCCCTGTGCCGGTGAATAGTGGGTGCGATCACGCTTCATAGCCGCTAACGCTTGATAGAAAATGGGCTCGGGGGTTGGAAAATCCGGATCACCCACACACAGTAAAATCACATCTTCACCCGCCGCTTTCATCTCTAGCGCGCGATCGTGCACCGCCCACACCTCGCTGGCATCACCATCGAGGCGCTTAGCTAAGGCACTGATTGATAATGAATTTGACTTTGACATAGCACACCGCGTCACCGTAATAAAAGAATCACAAGCTTAGCGGGAGTTAGAAGCAGAGATTATTTTTATCACCGAAGGGGGCAAGCCAGCCTGCGGTAAAAGGGCTGGCTTTGCGTGGAATCTGCGCTCCCGATAGCGACCGCGCGGCTAGCGAGAAAAAACCACCGTTTTGTTACCGTTCAATAATACTCGATGTTCGGCATGCCAGCGCAAGGCGCGATTGAGCACGACTGATTCGATATCGCGGCCAATTTCGGTTAACTCTTCCGGCGTATTTACGTGGGTAACGCGCTCAACCGCTTGCTCAATAATCGGGCCTTCGTCGAGGTCAGCCGTGACGTAGTGCGCAGAGGCGCCAATTAACTTCACTCCCCGTTCAAAGGCTTGGTGGTAGGGTTTGGCACCTTTAAAGCCGGGTAAAAAAGAATGGTGAATGTTGATGGCACGGCCGGCTAATTTGTCACATAGCTCATTCGATAGAATTTGCATATAACGCGCCAACACCAAACAATCTGTCGAGGTTTGCTCCATCAGGGCTAAGATTTGCGCTTCCTGCTCCGGTTTGTTGGCTTTTGTTATGGGTAGATAATGAAAGGGTAATTGATACCAATCCACTAGATCGCGCTGCACCTCATGGTTCGACACCACGCCGATGATATCCACCGGTAAACTGCCCTGCTTCCAGGCATTTAACAAATTGTGTAGACAGTGGCCCCACTGGCTAACGGCGACCAAGACTTTTGGTCGTATATCCGCGTCCACAAGCTCCCAATCCATACCATAACGCTTGGCCACTGGATAAAAGGCACCGTGTATTTGCGCAAGGGTAAGCTGCTGATCGGTAGCGTCCAACACCGTACGCATGAAAAAACGCTGCGTTTGCACATCTTCAAACTGCTGTGATTCGCGAATATTAAAACCTTGGGCGGCGAACAATGCAGCCACATTGGCAACAATGCCCGGTTGATCGGCACAACTAAACTTTAAAATAATTTCCCTAACTGCGGTCACATTGCCCCCTAAAACTCGCAACTCGAACAATAGTTGTTCATTTTTTAAACCTTTTCACCACTTAAATAGCGCAAGCTCCGGTATTCTACACGAGCAGCATGAATTCATCGCCACTTACCTGCTTGGGTTATGCGCCCATACCTCGTTTAGGTTTACACTGGCCCCATCAGCCCCCAATCACGAGGTTTTTATGGGTCGCCCCGTTATTGCAATAACCGCCGAAACACTGGATAAACATAAGGGTCAAGATACCACCCGCTACTACCAAGTCATGGCTAAGTATGTAGCACCCGTGGTGGATATCATGGGCGCTCTGCCCTTGATATTACCTCCCCTCGCCGACAAGTTAGACGTGCAAACGCTGTTAGATCGGGTCGACGGGGTATTACTAACTGGTGGCGTGTCGAATATCGAGCCGAGTCACTATCAAGGTGGTGCCAGCTACGAAGGCTGCCCGCACGATCCCCATCGCGACGCCACCGTGCTGCCCCTGATAAAGCAGATTGTTGCCAAGGGCATTCCACTTTTTGGTATCTGCCGCGGCTTCCAAGAAATGAATGTCGCCTATGGCGGAAGCTTGTACCAGCAACTGTTTAAAGAAGGCAACTTCGAGTTGCATGCCAGCCAAGTGGATTTCGACAGCCCAGCAGACAGCCTGTATGCCGATGTGCACGATCTCAACCTAAACCCCAACGGCGTGCTTGCTGGCCTGTGTGACGGTCTCGTGCAACGGGTGAATTCAATTCATGGCCAAGGCATAAAAAAATTAGGCGCAGGCATTCAAATAGAAGGCACCAGTCCAGACGGAATAATAGAAGCCTTTAGCATTAAAGACGCCTCGGGCTTTACCTTAGGTGTGCAGTGGCACCCCGAGTGGAAGCCAAAGAACAACCCCATGTATCTCGCCATGTGGCAAGCCTTTGCCCAAGCAGCGCAAGATTACGCCAACAACAAAGCTTAAAAAGCGCTGCCAGGCTCCTGTAGAAACACCAATTCCTCGGCCGTTGATGTACGGCCGAGAATTTTATTGCGATGAGGGTAGCGGCCAAATCGATCGATAATCGCTTTATGTCGCAACTCGAAATCCTCTGAATTTTCACCCGCTAAGCTGGCAAACAAAGCCACGGCTTCAACATGTATGTCGGCATCTTCACTGTGCATATAAGGCATATACAGAAAATTTCGTCGCTCACTCGGCAAGCTCTTGTCAAAGCCTCTGTTCACCGCGAGTTGCGCGATAGCCAAAGCTTGCGCGTCAGCGGCAAAAGCCTCGGGTTTATCGCGATAAATATTGCGGCTGAATTGATCTAATACAATCACCAACGCTAGGCAGCCACTGGCCGACTCGCACCAATGCTTCAACTCACCCCGGCGCGCCGCTTGCAACACAGTGTCAAACCGCCGGCGAAGATCAGCATCAAACTGCGCTGATTTTCGCCACCAATCCTTGGGCGTGATTTCCTCGAACCAAAACGTCAAAATACTATTTGCATCCATACTCAGCCGTTCTCCTCTACCCAGTCGGTAACACAAGCGACAAAAAATAGGTGAAGCCAAACCTCACAAGAATAAATAATGGCCGGCGAACAAAAGCCCCAAGAAACCCACAAAGCCTGCGTTTTTAATCGGCAATAACTCATATTATCCCATTTATATAACTATATCGGCGCTAGAGGTGGGATAAATCTTGTCGAGCGGCTAGACTGCCTGCTTGTTCGTTACCTGAGTGGAGAATGTTGTGCGGAAGAAACTCACCAGTATTTGGCCCTTGTTTTTTGGCGTGATGCTAATTGGGCTATGCGTGGGAGCGCAAGGTACCCTAATTAGTTTACGCGCGGCTTTGGAAGGCTTCCCAAACACCATTACCGGCTTAATCATGTCGGCTTACTACATGGGTTTTTTGCTCGGCGCAAGTCGGGGTCAGAAGGTCATAAAGCGCGTCGGCCACGTGCGCACCTTTGCGGCCCTCACTGCCTTATCGTCTCTGTGCGTGTTAATGCATTCGCTGTATGTCAATCCTTGGGCCTGGGTTGCCACACGCTTTCTCACTGGCTTTGCCATGTGTGGCATTTATTTGGTGGCCGAATCTTGGCTCAACCAAGCCGCCGACGACAGCAACCGCGGCAAAATACTCTCCCTTTATATGATCACACTCTTGGGTGGTATTTTAGGTGGCCAATTTCTATTGAACTTAGCCGACCCACTCAGCTTCGAATTGTTTAGCTTAATTTCTATTCTCATGAGCGCTGCCGCCATCCCGATTTTAGTGACAGCCACGCCGACGCCTGTGGTCACGCCCGCACCGAGCATTAATCCATTGCAATTATTCCAGTGGGCGCCCTTTGGCTTATCCGGCATATTCCTCATTCAAATGTGCAGCGCCATGATTTTTGGCATGGCTCCTGTCTACGCCAACATGGTAGGTTTTAATACCCAACAAGTGGCCTGGCTCATGGCCGCTATAGTAGCGGGCGCCTTAATGTTTCAGTGGCCGCTGGGTTTGTTAGCAGATCGTTTCGATCGCCGTCTGGTCGCTACAAGCCTAACCGGCATTGCCGCATTACTCGGCATCCTATCGGGCTTATTAAGCGACGCTCCCTTCGTCTGGCTACTCTGTTTAGTAGGGCTGTTTGGTGGTTTCGCGCTACCGCTCTACGCCGTTTTTTCAGCCCTTGTGAACGACTTTATGAAGCCCGAAAAAATTGTCGCTGCGAGTAGCACCATACTTTTAGTCGGTGGTATTGGCGCGTCACTGGGGCCGCTTATTATCGCGCCAATTTTAGACCTTGCAGGCCCAAAAGGCTTTTTTTGGGGCAGCTCGGCCACGCTTGCATGTATAAGTCTATACGGCCTCTATCGTATATCTCGCTATCCTTACTCTGCCCGCGAGGACTTACATGAATTCAGTATGTTAGCCGGTGCCAACATCGGTACAGGCTTGATTGGCATCGAAGACATAGCCCAAGCCCATGCCGTTGCGGCTGAAATCAACCAAAGCCCCGAAGCGGAAAAGTAACCATTGTGGACGCTTGTTTCGATTTTTTTCGAATAGCGCGTACTGCGCTTATGAGCCTACCCTATATCACCTGCCCCTGATTAAAAGATAATCAAATGCAAGGCCACGGGAATACTGGGCTGGCGTAACTTGGCTGAAAACCGCCACAACACAGGGCAATAAAATGCCTACAGTGCGGCCAAGTAGCGTGAACATTTTGACTATACTGAGTGAGGACGTGCGCTAGATTCCAAAATTCCTCAGTTTTGCGATCTTGGCAGCATTACGTCTCTTGCGGCCTAAGCCCGCTCCGCGCTAGTCTGAATGTTTGAACGTGATGGTCGACAGACAACGTTGGACCGTTGATCTCAGCCAAATGTGCTGAAATCCCTTTGGGCAAACTGCCGCTAGGTGTTTTTATGAAGTAGCCCGCGAGTGCTTCATAAAATAACACTCGGGGAATGTTCGAAGTTCAACTTACTGACATGGGCGGCGCAACTGTGATTAAGTCTTTCCAATGTATTTGCCTTTGTGTATTCAGCTTAAGCTTTTGTGTTCTAACATCAGCACAAGAACCTGCAAGCGACTACTTGATTTCACCGGACAATTCCGGTGAGGACAACCTCACACCTATCCAGCGCGCCAACCCAGCGCAAAAGTCATCGGCGCGCAATTACCTCAATGCCATTGAAGATATCGAATCCGATTACGGCGCCTACGACTTACAACTATCACAGCATTTATTTAGCCTAGGCGAGGAATATCAAAACCTCGGAGAACACGAAGAAGCGATTGAAGTGTTTACCCGCGCCATGCATGTACAAAGAATAAACTTAGGCTTGTACGACATGGGCCAAGTACCTATTTTAGAAAATCTTATTGAAAGCCAGATTGCGCTTGGCGAATGGGAAAGTGCGAACGAACGCTACCAATATTTGTATTGGCTACATCGCCGCAACTACGGCAGCGATGACCCAAGGCTGCTCCCCATCATCAACAAATTAAGTAATTGGCATCTCAACGCCTACGCGTTAAATATCAGCGGCGGGTTATTTTATCACCTGATTAATGCGCACAATCTCTATCAAATTGCCGCTGACATAGTCTCCAACACCTACGGCAAAAATGATTTACGGATGATTGATCCGCTAAAGGGATTAACCGCATCGAATTATTTTCTCGCCACTTACCAAATCGAAAATCAAAATAAACTCTCCGTTGCCAACGGCTCAATGCCCGCCAAAGAAGACGAGCGCGCGCGTTTGCAGCAATACATTATGAATAGCTACAACAGCGGACGCTCGGCCATCAACCGCATGGTGACGGTGTACAGTAACAACCCCGATGCTCCACCGGCATCGGAGCTGCAAGCTCAAGTTGCGCTGGGTGATTGGTACTTGCTGTTTGGCAAGTGGCATTCGGCAGTGGAAATCTACCAAAATACCTATCGAAAACTGGCCGCAAATGACGAACATAAGCCGCTGCTCGATACGCTATTTCATCAACCCGTACCACTTCCTGATTTACCACTGATTGATATGGGTAAAAAATCGACGATAAACACCGAGCACTTCGTTTTGGCAAAGTTCGACGTCAGCGCCTACGGCCGTGCTACCCATATTGATATTATCGACGCCTTCCCTGAAGATAATAGCCGCATGCAGTCAAGGGTTCGGAAGGCACTCAAGCAAGCAAAATTTCGCCCTCGGTTTAACAATGGTGAAGCTGTAGACACCGAGGACATAACCCATCGCTACCTTTTTTCGGATGAAAAGCCATGAGCCTCGGGAGACCATCAACCACCACACTCGTCGCTATAGGTTTTTGTAGCTTGTTAGCCTTGTCTGGCTGTAAGCAAGAAAGCCAACAAAGTGAGCAGGAACCTCCACCGCCCTCGCCAAGCAGTTCCAGCGGCCAACCCAGCTCAAGTTCAAGCTCTCAGTCTTCGAGTTCATCCAGCCAATCATCGCCCAGTAGCTCGCCTTCTAACAGCAGTTCTACCGCTAGCCAACCCAGCGCAAAGGGCAAGAGCGGCTCGCAATCCAGCAACCAACAACCCAACGGCAGCGCCACCCGTTCGTCCAGCCAACAGGGCAAAGGTGGGTCTGAATCTGAGGTCTTTAGCCAACCACAAAACCAAGCGGGCCAAAACAGTGGTGGAGCCAGCGACGGCGACACACAAGCACAGGCTCAGGCCGAGTCATCACAACAATCGTCTGAGAATCAAGGCGCGGGCAGCGAACAAGGCCAGAGCCAGGATATCGATTTTTCTGAAGAGCAAGCCACTGCGTCGGCGTCATCCAGTCGCGCTTCTGAGTCCACCGCCGGCGCTCAAGCCGACAGCCAAGGCCAACAAGGTGGAGCACCAGCTCAAGGCCAAACACCTAACCAGCAGGCGCAAGGCCAAGCTAGCGGTCAGAACCGTCAAGCGAGCCAACCAGCAGGCACAGGGGGAAATGGTAGCGGTCAAGCGGCGGGAACCACAACCGGTTCAAGAGCGACAGGGACAAACGGTACCGCCAACGTTGGCGAATTAGAGGGGCAGTTTGAAACCACCATGGCCAGCTACGATGGCATGATTCTGCGCGAGCGCGACTATGTTGCCAATCGACGTAACGAGCAAGGCAGCCAGGACAAGGTAGCGCAAGTCACAGGCCCTATTTTCGATGAGGGCGACTTAGCCGAGAGCGGCGAACAAGGCCAAGCTGGCGGCTATGGTCAAGACGGCACCGGAAGCAGCGCCGGTCAACAACAAGGTATTCCAGGTCAAGGCAATGGCAACGGCAATGAACCCGTAGGCGCAGGTACAGAACGTCAAGGCGACTACAGTGGCAACACCACGGCAGCTGTAGCGACACCCAAAGACATCCCCTCAGGAGATGACGATGACGTGGTTGCCCGACAAATCAGAGAGGCGGCTATGCGCGAGAAAGATCCAAAACTGAGAGAAAAACTCTGGGACGAGTACCGCAAGTACAAAAATCAAGCTGCCAAGGATGCCTCATAAAGATGACCGACGCCCTCAAATACTTATGTCTACTTGGGCTTAGCTGCGGATTACTCCTTGGCTGCAGCAGCCATACAGTGAAAACCACCAATCACGTCCCCATTGACCGCGTCAGCGCCGAAATTCCCGAACACCTGCTACTCGATGTGGGCGTGCAGTTATTTGACCCGGGCATCGATGATGCCGCTGACGCCGACGCGTTAATTTTTCCCGAAGTGCGTAAAGCCGAGTCGCGTTATATGCCCGTACAACTGGTGGAAACACTGCAAACCTCTGCCGCTTGGGGCGCCGTTAGAGTTGTGCCACCGGCCAACACCAACAGCGATATTTCGGTACGCGGGAAAATCCTTCAATCGGACGGCGAAGTCTTAGAGCTGGAGATCAGTGTTTCGGATATCTCTGGCGAAGCCTGGTTTGACCGCATCTATATCGAAAATGCCAGTCACTATGCCTATAACGAAAGGCTGATCAAAGGCGCCGACCCCTTTCAAGGCATTTACAACCAAATTGCCAATGACATTCTGGCTTACAAGAACACACTGTCGGATGCCGAGGTTCGCAACTTGCGCACCATCGCAGAACTGCGCTTCGCCCGCGACTTTTCACCCAGCGCCTTCAGCGAACACCTCAGCCAATCAAAAAATGGGCACTATACCGTACTGCGTCTGCCCGCCGATGACGACCCTATGCTCAACCGAGTGCGGCGTATTCGCGAGCGAGATTATCTATTTATCGACACACTGCAAGACTACTACGGCACCTTTGTGCGCGAGATGGGAGGCCCCTACCAAACTTGGCGCGCAGAAAGTTACGAGGCGGTGATTACCCAGAAGGAACTGGAAAGTCAGGCGACCATGCGCACCATCGCCGGTATCGCCGCCATTGTGGGCGGTATTGCCGCGGCGGGAAATAACAGCGGTGCGGGGCGCGCCGCTGGCCAAGTGGCTATCGCCGCCGGCGGCTACATGGTCAAGAGCGGGTTCGATAAGCGCGACGAGGCGAAAATGCACAGCGAAACGCTGATCGAACTGGGCGACTCCCTAGAAGCAGCCATCGAGCCGCAAATCATCGAGCTAGAAGACCGCACCATCACCCTGTCGGGTACGGTTGAGGGGCAATATGACCAATGGCGCGAACTATTAAAAGAGATTTATAAAGCCGAAACCGGCTTATAATAAAAACAATGGCTACCTGCGGTTTTTATAATGCAGGTTTATCAAGACCAATGCCTTGAGCGCTCGCGCTTTGGCCAAACTCAAAAAGTTGTAGCATGAACGACCAAACCAGCTCACCTTGGTGGCACAACTCACGCAATCAAACCATCGCTATCGGGCTATTGGTGGCGGTTATGCTGTTTGTGGTCTTTGCCCTACCCAACCTAGTGTCGCCCGTTCAACTAGACAGTAAAGAGCTGACCAAAGACGCCCCACCCGCGACTAGTGCAAAAACACCTGATTCCCCCTTTGCCGACGCACAACTTGCCCGGGAGCGAAAACAAGCGCAGGAAATACTGGGCCAAGTACTGCAATTACAGGATCAGCTCGAAGGCCAAAAGATAGACCAATGGGGCGCACAGGCCTATCAAACAGCGCTGGACACCGCGGCAACGGGTGACGAACTCTATCGCCAACGGGAATTCAGCCTCGCCCAAGAAAACTACAGAAGCACCCTCACCCAGCTACAGCAGCTCAAACAAAGTGCCGAGGCCGCGCTTGAACAGCAACTGCAAACCGGTCAAACGGCCCTGATTGAAAAAGATTCTAGCGCAGCCACACACGCTTTTACCTTAGCCTTGGCGATAGATCCCAATAATGATATCGCGCAGGCGGGTATCGAAAGCGCCAAGGCCTTAGATGACATACTCGCACTGCTGCGCAAGGGGCGAGTTGAAGAGAAAACCAACCATTGGAACGACGCGCTGGCCAGCTACCAGCAGGCGTTAAACCTAGATAGCCGCTCAGCCATCGCCCAAGAAGCACATGCCACACTCAAAGCAAAAATTCGCGAGCGCGATTTTACTGAAGCCATGTCTCAGGCCTACAAAGCATTGGATCAACAGGACTTCTCCGCTGCCAAAGCAGCCTTTAAACGCGCGGGTGACATTAAGCCCGGTGAAACCTCGGTGGCCTTAGGTTTACAACAGGTCGATAGCCAAAGTATCCACACCGCCATCCAAACCAAAATACAGGCGGCCAGTAAAGCCGAGGCGGAAGAACAATGGCAGCTTGCCAACAACCTTTACATTGAGGTTTTAGCCACAGACAGTACCGTGGTAGATGCCGTCGTTGGAAAACTACGCACCGATGCCCGCGCCGCCCTAGAGAAAAAGGCGCAAACCCTACTGGCGAATAAACTCGCGCTAAACACGCCAGAAAATCTAGCCAATGCACAGACAACCCTTGCGGAATTAGAAGCGCTAGGTAAGGTCGGTGCGCGCACAGTGACACAACGGGAAAGCTTGCGCCGCTTAATCGAACAGGTGGAGATTCCGCGCCAGGTACTGTTACAGTCCGACAACTTAACTCAGGTCACCATCTACCACGTCGGCCGCATCGGCGCCTTTGATGAACACACCTTGGCGTTAAAACCGGGTAAGTATGTGGCCGTTGGCATTCGCCCAGGGTACCGCGATGTACGCGAGGAATTTGTTGTCGAACTCGATGCAAACTCAGTGGTGGTATCCGTGCGCTGCACCGAAAAAATAGCTCTGGGCGGCTAACAGCGCGCAAATGATTGGGTCAAATTTAAACGGCATGTTAACGAGAAAACTATGACAGAAAAGGATCTCAAGCAGGACGATCCCAGCTCGAACAACACAACACCGTCGCAATCGGTCATCGAGCCTATTGCTTTTACCCCCCATAAAACGCAAGTGCAAAAGCGCCATTGGCAGCCCACTCGACAACAATGGCTGATCGGCACACCACTCGTATTCGGTTTACTGGTCGTCACTTTTCTACTGACCTCGCGCTCCGTCAGCATCGTTACCCTTCCGGCAAACGTACAATACGACATTTCTGATGGCTTACATTTTAAACTCGCTAACGCTTGGCTATTGTTTAACGGGCAGTACCGTATCGAGTTAGCGCATCCAGGCTACCACTCCCTAACAACATCATTCACGGTGGGCGACGATGCCGAGCAACAGTTTATGTTTGAACTGGAAAAGATGCCTGGTCGATTGGCGATTCAACTGCATAATGCCGATGTCAGTGCCGACGTGTTCATCGACGACCAAGCCGTGGGTACAACCCAAACCGAAATCGGCCAGATAAGCCCGGGCCATCACACACTGAGGCTCAGCCACCCACGCTATTTACATCACAGTCAAAATATAACCATAGAAGGCCTGGATAAATTACAAACCCTGGACATCACACTTAAACCGGCCTGGGCTGACGTCCACATAAATACAGAACCGCCAGGCGCCACGCTTAGCCTTGGCGAAACCGAACTCGGCACCACGCCCGGCAACTTCGAAATACTGCAAGGCGAGCAACAGCTGTCGCTGCAGTTAGCGGGTTATAAAATCTGGCAGGACGTGTTTGAGTTTCAAGCTGGGGAATCGCTCGACATGCCGGTGATTAAACTGCAGAAGTCAGACGGTGTTATCCAATTAAAAACCCAACCAAGCGGCGCCAGCGTCACGCTAAATGGCAGTTTTTTAGGGCAAACACCGCTGGCTTTATCGCTGCGCCCAAATCAACAACACACCGTAAAACTTTTTAAGGAAGGGTATGTTGATAAACAAACACGATTGAGTATCGCCTCGGGTGAGAGCAAAGATCTTTCCATTGTGTTAGTGCCGGCACTGGGGAAAATTGCCATCAGCAGCGATATTGACGATGCAGAATTATACGTCGACAGCAGGCTCATGGGCCGTCCAAATCAAACACTTGAACTGCCAGCCAGACCCCATACCCTGATGGTAAAAAAGGCGGGCTTTGAACCCTTCGAAACCGAGATTACACCCAAGCCAGAACTAGCACAGCAACTCAAAATAAGATTGCGCACCCTCGACCAAGCCAAGTGGGATAAAATTCCCCCAAGCATAAAAACCATCACTGGCCAACAACTCACGCTGTTTAAACCCAATGCCCAATTTACCATGGGCTCTTCTCGGCGCGAGCAGGGCCGGCGCTCGAATGAGTCGCTCAAATCGGTCGCCCTCACGCGCGCCTTTTACGCATCGCCACTGCTGGTAACCAACAGCGAATTTGTTCAATACGAAAAATTTCACTCGTCGAGCCACGTCAACGGCAACAGCCTGTTTGGCAATGATCAGCCGGTGGTTAACATCACCTGGGAACAAGCCGCTAAGTATTGTAATTGGCTTTCAGCGAAACAAAAGTTGCCCGCTTTTTACCAAGAGGCGGATGGGAAAATTATAGGCTTTAATGCCGATGCAACGGGCTATCGTCTACTCACAGAGACTGAGTGGTCTTGGCTGGCGCGTGTACAGGGCAAGGACGGCCTACGCAAATACCCTTGGGGAGATCAGTTACCGCCGCCCAAAAATGCCGGTAACTATGGTGACCGCAGCGCTGCAGCC
Organism: Simiduia litorea; assembly: GCF_042853465.1. Classification (GTDB taxonomy): domain Bacteria; phylum Pseudomonadota; class Gammaproteobacteria; order Pseudomonadales; family Cellvibrionaceae; genus Simiduia; species Simiduia litorea. The sequence goes on from NZ_AP031497.1 coordinate 2,603,544, forward strand.
CTGCTCGGTCTTGTCTTACTCGACTACAGCGATAGCTACCCCGTCACCTCGCCAGTAGGAAGCTTCCCCGCCAACGACAAAGGCCTGTATGACATGGGTGGCAACGCCGCAGAGTGGGTGCACGATTTCTACAGCGTCGGAACCGGTCTATCCTTAAAGACAGAAACCGATCCACTGGGCCCAGAGAAAGGCGATTACCATGTAATTCGAGGCTCGAGCTGGGCCCACGGTGGCATTACCGAGCTGCGCCTAGCCTTTCGCGACTACAGTGCCGAAAAACGCAATGATGTGGGCTTTAGAGTTGCCCGTTTTGTAGAGGCGAGTAAACCATGATGCGGATTGTTACCACGTTTATTTTATTATCTTCCCTTGTGGCCATCCACCCAACCGCCGCGGCGCAAGAAAACACTGACCCAGCCGAAGCAACCACCCAAGCTCAGGCCGATGCCAATAGCGGATCAGCCCCAACGCCGGGGTCAAAAACATCGCAAACAACAAGCCTCGACACAAGCAGCAAAACCACAGCCTCAACCACAGCAAAGGCAGCGGGAAACTACAATCCGACGGAAGAAATTTCGGACGATTTATCCGTCTCCTTTCCTGTCGATATTTAATAATTCTTGAGACCTAAGGACAGACTATGAAACGCCACACCGGCTCAGAATTTATTTTCCAAGTCTTTGCATTATTACTTTCCATCATTATTGTACACGCCATTTACGTATCGCTTATTCGTCCTACAGCCAATGCATTGCTGGAAGAACAAATGGCACTGCAGGCTTCAGGTCAGGCCTATGTGGCACAACGCTCTATGTACGTCGTACTGCGCGACTACGAACAAGAGGCTTGCTTTATTCTCATGCTCTGGGCCATGGCCATTATGGGGTTAAAAGCGCGCAACGGCTTCATTGAGCAAAAATTGTTAGATCAGCAGCTCTTACCCATTGATAGCAGCACCAGCGTCTTACCCGAAGACACCCGAGCGCTATCGCGAACGATTGAAAATTTACCGCCCAATCAACGCTATTTATTGGTACCGCGCGTGTTACTTGCCGCCCTGCAACGATTCGGCGCCACTCACAACATCGGCGACACAGCCAACGTGGCAAAAGAAGTCTGCGATGCTGAATCCGACCGCCTAGACAGCGAGCTGGCCATGGTTCGATACATCGCTTGGGCCATTCCATCCATCGGATTTATCGGCACCGTAAGGGGTATAGGCGAGGCCTTAGGCCAAGCCCATCGCGCTGTTGAAGGCGATATTGCCGGCGTAACGGTTAGCTTGGGCGTCGCGTTCAACTCCACCTTCGTGGCCCTAGTGATCAGTATTGTCATTATGTTTTTCACCCATCAATTGCAACTCTTGCAGGAACGACTGGTACTTAATGCGCAAAATTATTGCGATGAAAAGCTGCTTAAACAATTAAAAGCTGACAAATAGACAAGCCTATGAGCTACGGTTTACTGAACTTAAACGACCATTGCATTGAATTATTTGACGGCGGTAAGCGCTCGCTTCAAACCTCTGCTCACGTCTTATTTCAGCCGAGAGATATCATTACCGGCGATAGCGCACACGGCCAAATACGCATTAACCCAACCCTTGCCTACAGTAAACATTGGCTCCAGCTGGACCAAGTTGATCGAAAATTGCCGAATCCCAACTTTCGCCATCACGCCGACATCGCGTATTATCAATTGGGCCAGTGGCTTAACGGTTTCCAGCAAAAGCCGCTCTTAGTTGCCACGAGTTATCACTACAGCACTGAACAACACGCGCTGTTAGCGGGTTTGTTACAAGCACACAATCAAAAACCACTGGGTTTTTGCGACACCGGTCTATTACAAGCGAGCAGTTATATTGCGCTTGAAGAAAAGCCAAGCGCGGTCATTTACGCCATAGATTTCTCACTACACACTGCCCGGCTATTGGCCTTTCGCCAACAACAAGATCAGCTAGTATTATTTCAACAATGGGATTATCCGAACACAGGAATAATCGAGCTTCAAAATACTTGGCTAAAACTCATTGCCCAAACTTGCATCCGACAAACTCGATACGACCCCTTGCATAGCGCGACTAGTGAACAGCGACTCTACAGCCAACTTCCCGCTAGTTTCCAGGCTCTGAGCCAAGCCAACACGATGGAACTAGACATAGATGGCAAAAAAGTTGAGCTACAACAACACAACTTGCTGGCATTGACCGAAAACTTCAGGCAAACAATCGTCGCACAAATTGGCAGCGCACCCCTATTGCTCAGCCAGTCGGCACAAATTTACGCTGGTCTATCAGGCATCAATCTTACCAGTGAGCATATACAAGATGCCGTTACCGCCCATGAAGATTATTTTAAGCAGCAAACGGTTTTAAAACACCACACCCAAATACCCATTACCAGCAGGTCCACAGGGTTAAAAACGACACAAGAAAATAGCCTTAATCCTGCTGAAGCTCCTGTGCAGACACCGGTCAGCCAAATACTGGACCAACATCTTGCACACACATTAACGAACCATACTCGGCTCTATCAAACCGGCTCACAACTAACCTGCCAAACCCTAGCGCCATCGACATCACCTGGCATTGCAGAATTTATCCAAACCAAAGCCGGCTGGGAAATACGCCCGCTGTCAGACTCAATTTTATTAAACGGCGCGACCTTGACCTCACCGAAGACACTAACGCTTGGCGATAAGATAGGCTCTACCGACACGAGCAACTATATCACCTGCATTGGCTTAGTGGGCAGCGACAATGGCTCGTAAAAATCGTCGCTTTTCTACCTTCTCGCTCTCTTTCCTAGATATTATGTCCTGTGGCTTCGGCGCGGTGGCGCTCATTTTTCTGATTATTAAACACGATGTCGATACGCGAGCCGATATCCAAACAGAAAATACCAATGCCGAGGTCACACTCTTGGACGAAGAGATCCGTATTGGCAAAGAAGGCCTCGTTGCGCTTCGCAACACCTTATCGGCATTAAATCAAGAGCAGGCCGAGGCACAGGGTTTAGCACGACGTATTCTGGAAGACGTAAACCTCACGCAAGGCAAACTCGATGAATTTTCCAGCCGCGATATCGAAGCGGAAATACAACGCCTAAAAGAAGAAAAAGAAAAATTACAAACTGAAATAGAAAAGCTTAAAGCCGAAGACCAACAACGTGGCCAAGATGCCTTGCGCTACACCGGCGACGGCGACAGGCAATACCTGACCGGCTTAAAATTAGGTGGCGCGCGAATTTTAATACTGATCGACAGTTCCGCCAGCATGCTCGATGAAAAGCTTATTAATATTATCCGCACCCGCAATATGGACGATGACGTAAAACGCGAAGCTCCAAAATGGCGCCGCGCTACCGCCACCGTGAAATGGCTTGCGGCGCAACTGCCACAACAGAGTCAATATCAGATTTATCGCTTTAACACCGACGTCAATCCAGTATTAGAAGGCACCTACGGGCAATGGCTAAAAGTCTCTGACCAAAAACAGTTGGAACTGGGTATTTTGAACTTGAGAAAAGTTGTACCCAGCGGCGGTACTAGCCTCGAAAAAACCTTTCATGCAGTAAACGGTTTAAATCCTCGCCCCGATAACATCATCCTCATTACCGACGGTCTTCCGACCCAAGGCATGAGCAAGCCGAAACGCAACACCATTACTGGCCCAGAGCGTGAAAAACTGTTTAAAACAGCCATAGACATATTGCCGAAAGGAGTGCCCATAAACGTGATTTTAGCGCCCATGGAAGGCGACCCCATGGCAGCGGCGCATTTTTGGTATTTGTCGCAAGTGACCAAAGGCTCTTTCATCAGCCCTTCAAAGGACTGGCCATAATGAAACGTAAACGCCGTGAAACCGACGAATTTAACGTATCCTTCCTCGACGTCATTTGCTGTGGCTTTGGCGCGATCGTGTTGTTGCTAATGATTACCAAGACTGTGCCACCGGTGGTGCTGGAACAAAGTGATAGCCACCAAAAAGGCCAGGTGGCAGACCTACAGCGGCAACTGTTTGACATAAGAGGTGAAACCGCCATTTTAAATCGCGACCTCAACGCCAAACACGAACAGCTGGATGCTGAAACTAAGCGCATCGCCATATTACGTGGAAAGCTGCAAGAACTTGAAGCCCGCTACGCGTCCCTCGCCCGCCAAGCGAGCAGCGAGGATAACGAGTTGGGTAAACTTGCCAGCGCTACCCAAACGCTGTCAGCCGAAATGCAGCGCTTACTGGGCAATCGTTTTGAGCGCAAGAATGACATCATCGGCGGCATTCCCGTCGACAGCGAATACATTATTTTTATTATCGACACCTCTGGCAGTATGTTCAATTACGCTTGGCCGCGCATGATGGACGAACTTATTTCGGTTCTGGATATTTACCCACAAGTTAAAGGCATTCAAATCCTCAACGACATGGGCGGTTACATGTACACTAGCTATCGTGACGACTGGATTCCCGATACGCCATCGCGCCGACAAGCCATTATTTCGCGCTTGCGCACGTGGAATCCGTTTAGTAACTCCAGCCCCGTAGAGGGCATTCAAAAAGCTGTGCGAAGTTTTTACGACCCCAACAAACAAATTAGTATTTATGTTTTCGGCGATGAGTTCACCGGCGACTCCATCACCCAGGTGGTCAATATTGTCGATCGACTCAACCACCATAGCGATGGTGGCGCACCGCGGGTACGCATCCACGCGGTAGGCTTTCCGGTGCAGTTCGACGCGCGCTCATCTAATCAAATTACCGGTATTCGCTTCGCCGCCCTGATGCGCGAATTAACCTACCGAAACGGTGGCACGTTTGTGGGGCTCAACGACTATCGACGCAGACGCTAACCGGCGACTGTTTACAAGGAGATGTGCAGTGATAATGAATAAAATGTATCTGCCAACATTAACGCAGATAACGACCCTCAGCCTAGCCATCTTGTTGTGCGCCTGTGCTGGCAAAGTAGAGGTAGAGGGCGATATACCGAAACCCCTTGTCGATCAAAAAAATATGATCGTGGCGGTGGTCAATAACCCGCGTTTTCAAACCTTTCAATATGAAGAAAAAAGTAAAGACCGGCTAAAGTGGACCATTGGCACAGGCGGCGCTCAACAAAAACTGCTCGCCACCCTGCTCGACGCCATGTTTAGGCAAACCACCTACATTGAAAACTTGCCAGAAGCCGGCGAGAAAATTAATGCCGACCTTATCTTGTTGCCGAAGGTTATCGATTTCCAATACGCCATGCCGAAAGAAACCAAGGTGAATATTTTCGAGGTGTGGATAAAGTACAGCATTCAAGTCTACAACAACCAAGGTGCATTAATTGCCGACTGGGTAATGCCCGCTTACGGTAAAACCCCCACCGCCTTTTTAAAGTCGGAAGACGATGCGCTCAACCAAGCCGTCATGATGGCATTACGCGATGCCGGCGCTAGCTTCATCACCGGTTTTGACCGCGTGCCCGAAATTAAGGCTTGGATGGAACAGCGACCGGTGCCCGCACAAGCCGCGCCCAGCGTCAGCCCAAAGCCCTTAGATTTCGATGAGGAGGCCCAGCCATGAAACCTCTCTATGTTATCGCTCTTTGCTTAGTAATTGGCAGCGGCTGCACCTCGGTCACTGTGGACGAGTTCAAACGCGGCAATGCCAATCTCGAAGCCACTGATAGCGTCGTGGTACTGGGCCGACGTCACTCCAGCGATTATGAAACCGAACCCGATTTAGTCGAATGCATTGGCGAGGAGATCGCTTCCGGTAGTGGCATAAAGGTTATCGGCGAACGCGAATTTGTCGATAGGCTCTACCCTTGGTTTGAACCACGCTTGGCGCCCATGTCTATTCGAAGTCTGCACCGAACGGCGCAACGAGATGATGTGGCACACATACTGCGCAACTACGATATTCACTATATTATTTGGATTGATGGTCACACAGAAACCACCAACAGCGCCGGCTCCATCGGCTGCTCTGTGGGCCCAGGCGGCGCCGGTTGTTTTGGCTTCGGCACTTGGGATAAGGAGTCCGATTACGAGGCTACGATATGGGACTTCGACAAGGGCCAAGTGGTCGGCAAGATCAGCGCTGATGCCTCTGGCACGTCATACATGCCCGCGATCATTGTGCCCATCCCGCTCATTGCACGCGTACAAAATGGTGCCTGCGAAGGGCTCGGCACCCAATTGCGCAAATTTTTAAAACCCGATAGTTAAGTTGAGGAACCCATCATGAAACTTCAACGAACCCTGCTCACCGCACTCGGTGTTGTAAGTTTACTCGGCTCCACCAGCTGCGCCATTAACCCGGCTACTGGCACGCCAGATTTTGTCTTTATGAGCGAAGACAGTGAAATCAGTAAAGGCAAGGAAATACATCAACAAATTATTGCGTCCACACCTGTTTACCAAGACCCGGCGTTAAACGCTTATGTCAACGACGTGGGCCAGCGCTTGGCCAAAATCGGCGACCGACCTGAGCTCACTTACACCTTCACGATTATCGATAGCCCCGACATCAATGCCTTCGCCCTGCCCGGGGGTTATATTTATATTAACCGAGGACTCATTGGCTACCTTGCAAATGAAGCACAACTGGCTGCCGTGTTAGCGCACGAAATAGCTCACGTGACCGCGCGTCATACCGTGCGCCAAGATGCCGCGCGCAAAGGTGCCGGCGCTGTTTCCGTTGCCACGGTCATTACAACCGGGAGCATGGTGGTGGCCGATGCCGCAGATTTATGGACAGGTGCAGCGGTATCTGGCTACGGACGCGATATGGAACTAGAAGCCGACAGTTTTGGCGCCCAATATTTATACCGCGCCCACTACGACCCAAAGGCCATGATCGATGTTATCAGTATTTTAAAAGACCAAGAGCGCTACGCTCGCTATCGGGCCAAAGAGGCGGGTAAAAAACAGCAGAGCTATCACGGCGTCTTTTCCACTCACCCTCGCAACGATCAACGTCTACAAGAAGTAATTGCAACGGCCGGCACATTGCCAGAGGATGCCGACAAACAACTCAACACAGACATATTTCGCCAGAAAACTAACGGTTTAGTGATCGGCATTAACTATGACATGGCCATACCCGGCCAAGAAAATCGCTATATTCACAGTAAGCTTGGCTTTACCTTTATTCATCCAGCCGGTTGGAGCGTCGAAAATCAGCGCAGTGCTTTAGCCGTTAAGCCTAGCGATGCACACACCCAGCTCACCTTAGGCATCGCTATGCTTAAAGTGCCCATGGAGCCCAGCGCCTATTTACGCGATGAACTAAACATAGGCCTGTTAACGCAATCTGAACCCTTAAACCAATTCGGCCTAGTGGGCCATATGGGCGTTGTTAGCGCCAAGGAATCACAACCAACCACGCGCGTCGCGGTACTGTTTCAAGGAAATCGCGCCTATAACTTTACCGGCGTAATCACGCAGGAAGAGGACGATGATCATTTCAAAAAAATCATTAGCACTTTCCAGCCGGCCAAGGCGCCACCTAAAGGCGCGTCAAAACATTTACGCTACGTTAAAGCGAATGCCAACACCACCTATCAAGCGCTATCCGATCACGGCCGATTAGGCCAACACGGCGTAGATCAGTTACGCCTGCTCAATGGCGACTACCCTCGCGGCGAACCGACACCGGGCGAATGGATAAAAATTATCGAATAATCCAACCACGTTATTGACCTTTAACGCCAAGAGACCAAGCCAAGCTTGCCAGCTTGCAACTAAGGCATTAGGTTTAAGATTAACAACGACACGCAAGGCATTAATGCGTAGCTAGTCATAGCTACAAACCCCGAACACCAGAAAATATAAGACAACACCAACGAGAGGATTGCGCATGCTAGGGCAAATGATGAACACCCCTTTAACCACCACCAGCATCATGAATTTTGCTGAAAAGGTCTACGCTAATAGCGAGATTGTGAGTGTCACAGCGGACAATCCAAATCATCGCTACACCTATGCCGATGCGTTTAAACGCGTGCGCAAGCTCGCCAATGTGCTATCGACATTGGGTGCAAAAAAAGGCGACTGCATTGCCACCTTAGCCTGGAATGACTATCGGCATTTTGAACTCTACTACGGCATTTCCTGTTCAGCTATGGTCTGCCACACCATTAATCCACGCTTATTTCCCGAGCAATTGCAGTACATCATTGACCACGCCGAGGATCAGTTTCTATTCATCGACGTGATGTTTGTGCCATTGCTAGAAAAACTGGCACCTAGCCTACCAAAGGTAAAAGGGTACATTGTTTTAACCGCACCAGAAATGATGCCTAAACAGACATCCTTAAAAAACTTACACTGCTACGAAACATTGTTAGCCAATGAAACTGACACCTTCGACTGGCCGGCCATCGACGAAAACGATGCCAGCGCACTGTGTTATACCTCTGGTACCACGGGCCACCCAAAGGGCGTTTTGTATTCGCATCGGTCGACCATACTGCACACTTACGCCACCGCGATGCCCGACGTGTTTGGCATTTCCGTGCGCGACGTTGTGCTGCCCATTGTGCCGATGTTTCACGTCAATGGCTGGGGTTTGGTGTACACCTGCCCAATGATTGGTGCCAAGCTCGTAATGCCGGGGCCAAAGATGGGTGACGGTGAAACCCTGTGTAAACTGATAAATCAAGAAGCCGTGACCGTATCTGCCGGCGTACCCACTGTGTGGCTAGCGCTATTAAATTATCTAGAGCAAAGCCAACAGCAAATCCCGACGCTGACACGCGTTGTTACGGGTGGCGCCGCTTGCCCCCAGCCCATCTTCGACAACTTCCGCGAGCGACATGGTGTTGAAGTCCATCACGCTTGGGGCATGACAGAAATGAGCCCACTCGGCACCTACAACACACTAAAGCCACACATGCTGGATTGGTCCGAGCCAGAAAAAACCAAAGTACGCCTAAAACAGGGGCGACCCGCTTACGGTGTCGAACTAAAAATTACCGACGACAAGAACAACGAACTGCCTTGGGATGGCAAATCTTCCGGTGCCGTTAAAGTGCGCGGCCCCTGGATAATTCAACGCTATTTTAAAGCTGAAAAAGACGCCTGCGATACCGATGGCTGGTTTGAAACGGGCGACGTGGCCGCCATGGATAACGAAGGTTACATGAACATTACGGATCGCACCAAAGATGTGATTAAATCTGGCGGCGAATGGATTTCTTCGATTGAATTAGAAAACTGCGCCATGACCCACCCACAAGTGTTAGAAGCCGCAGTCATCGGGGTTAACCACCCGAAGTGGACAGAGCGACCTCTACTCATTGTCGTTGCCAAACCCAACCAGACGATCGACAAAGCTGAACTGTTAGCATGGTTCGACGGCAAGGTTGCCAGTTGGTGGATACCGGAAGCCTGTGAGTTGGTGGAAACCCTGCCCCATACCGCCACCGGAAAAGTCAGCAAAAAAGATTTACGCGTGACCTTTGAAGGCTATGTCTGGCCACAATAACAAGCACCCCAAGGTGACAAAAACACCAAATATGTTTGATCGTTTTGTCACCTCTTTTCATCAACCACACACAATAACGATAAACCACTTCACAATGAAATTTCTCACCTTGGTCATTCTCGCTTTGCTATCCACGCTTTCCCACGCTGCCTGCGTGATTCTACTGCACGGCCTTGCGCGCTCGCCAAGCTCCATGGAAACGCTGCAACAGGCACTTATCACCGAAGGTTTTAACACCGTAAATCTGGGCTATCCTTCGCGTCAGCATGGCATCGATGAACTTTCTGAGCGTGCCATTACACCTGCACTTGAGCAGTGCGTGGCAGATGACGAGGTTCATTTTGTAACCCACTCCCTTGGTGGCATTTTGGTGCGGCAATACTTAGCCAAGCACAAAATAAGCAAATTAAAGTATGTGGTAATGCTGGGGCCACCCAACCAGGGCAGCGAAGTGGTTGACAAGCTTGAAGCTGTGCCTGGCTTTCATTTCATCAATGGCGACGCGGGGCTGCAACTTGGCACTGGGGCACTAAGCGTTCCTAATAGTTTGGGCCCAGCCAATTTTAATGTGGGTATTATTGCCGGCAGCGCCAGTATTAATTGGATACTTTCAGCGTTAATTCCCGGCACTGATGATGGCAAGGTAGCTATCGAGCGAACCAAACTCGAGGGCATGAACGACCACATCGAAATGCCGGTCACACACCCATTCATGATGAAAAACGATCGGGTTATTGCTGAGGTGGTTTACTACCTTAAACAGGGGCGGTTTAAAGCCCGGAGTGAAGAGTGAGCCCCTAGCGACAAGGCAAGGGCCGCCGGCATCTACAAGCCAATAGACAGACCGAACCAAGCCTCCTCAATCAAGTTGCGCCCGAGCGCATTAATTTGGCGCATCAAAAAGCTGACGCGCACCAAAAAAATGCACCTGTATTAATAGAATCAATGGTTTATTTAGCTTGTGCGAAGAGCATTTGGTATTCGCGCATCGAGTTTTGCACGAGGCGCGAGAAGCTAGCGGCGTCTAACTGAGCCATTTTATCGTGGGTTCGCTCGCAGATAAGCGCCACATGGTCGGCTTTTTCAACATCAGGCTTTGGCAAACCTGCAAGCCCTAAGCGGTAACTAGACTTAGCCCTTTCGATAAAGCGCGTCGATTTAACTGGTACGCTCTCTTGCCGCAATTGCCCCAGCTGACGCAAGGCCGCGTACAGCTGCTCCATATTTTTCGCTCCCATGTGCTCGCAGTTATCAATACTGTTTTCATAGCGCAACAAAACCAAATCTGCCGTGAGCGAGAGCGCCTCTTCATCACTCAGCCCCTGCCCAACGCTGAGTGAAGAGAAACTGATTAACAAGCCAAAGGCCATTAGATATTTGGAGAAAAATCGACACATATTTTTATATCCCACATCAGCATGTCGCCCTTCGTGAACGACTCAACCGAGTTCAATACAAATAACGCGCCAAGATCCAATAGTGTCATCAAAATAGGAATAATGATTAATAGTGACAGAATAGATTTTCATATAAGAACCTCATAGAAGCACCTGCCATACGGGTCGATATAACCACCGATTCGATTGCGCAAGGCGCCACCAAACAGCAACTAACCAGATCCACCATGATGCCCAAACCCTAGGCATTGATACAAGATCTACTTAGAGGCTCCAGGCTAATAGCAAAATGAAATAAACAAATCAGAAAACTATCGTGAAATTCACATTTTTGCCATATTAATAGCAAATCCAACCAAGAGACTATTGTATACAATATATTCATAATCTACAGTAGTCATCGGTCGCTCAATGGGAGTGGCCGCAATCGGTCGACACCTAGATAGCAATTGATGAACGGCTAGCAAATCAGAAAGATCCATTGATAACTGCTCATCAATAACCAGGCTAACAAACAGGTGTCGATAACAATTAATGAGAGGACCCCATGAATATTAATAACAACCGTGGTCTGCTAACCCTGTCTCTTTCACTGTCGCTATTAGCATCCAGCTTCAGTATGAGTAGCAGTGCACAGCAAGCCCCTCTGTCCCAATCTGTACCTAACAACCCCCACTCGCAAACACACATCGCGCCAGTCGAGCCTCTACCCGACCGAAACACCGTGCAAACACCGGTATTAAAAACCCAAAAGCTAGCCACCACTATGGCCGCCGTAGCCGCTTGCGACACCAATGGCTATGCAACGAAAACAGGGCAAAGCTTGGTGGATCATATTCTGAGCCAAGATATTAGCTGTATTAATGATTTGTATACCGCTAATGCCACCAGCTTTGCCGCCTTTCAATCGCCGAAAATGGTGACAGTGGCGAATGCAACGGCAAGTATGGCGGCCAGCTACCGAGCCAGTGGCGGCAGCACTAGCATCAATAATCTGTACTACTTTTTACGAACTGGTTACTACCACGAATACTACAGTCCGAACGATGTCGGCCCTTACGCGAGCGATGTCAAGAACGCCGTGCGCAGCGCACTGGATAATTTAGTCAACAACGTGGATTTCTATGCAAATTCAGATCAGCATGGGAAAAATATTAAAGATGCCATTATTTTAATAGACAGTGCCGGCGAAAACGCGCGCTACTTACCCATGGTCAAACAGTGGTTGAGCCGTTGGAATGCCAGCTACGCAACGTCGCCAAATATGAGAGCCTCCGTCAATGGTATTTTTACCGTTCTATACCGGGGTCACTATCAAGCTGATTTTCAAGCCCTAGTAAAAACTGATACACAGTTAGCGCAACAACTCGGCAACTTTGCGCGCCAAGATTGGATGCTGGCAACCGATGCGATTTTTTTACAGGAAAATGCTGCCGGCGAATTAGCCCGTTTCCTACAATACAAAACGGCTGCCGCTTACCCTACGATCAAATCAGAAGTTCAGGCCATTCTTAATCGCTATAGTCTAAACGGTACAGGTAGATCTGTTTGGCTGCGCACGGCGACGGTGATTGATTACCAAGGTCAGTGTGCGGATTTTAATATCTGTGGCTTCAAAGCAGAGTTAGAAGCTCAAGTGCTGCCACTGACTCACACGTGCAGTAGCTCGCTAGTCATGCGCGCGGAAGCAATTACCAATGCACAGTTCGCGGATTCCTGTAATCAACTCTCTGTACAGGAAAGCTATTTCCACGAAAAATTAGCGACAAGCTATAACCCAGTAGCCGGCGACTTAAATACCAAATTAGAAATGGTGGTCTTTAATAACAGCACTAGCTACCAAGAAAACGCTGGCGTTCTATTTGGTATAGATACCAACAACGGTGGCATGTATCTCGAGGGCAATCCAGCAGATGCCAACAATCAGGCGCGTTTTATCGCCTATGAAGCCGAGTGGCTATTGCCTGAATTCCATATTTGGAACCTAACCCACGAGTATGTACATTACCTAGATGGCCGTTTTAATCTAAAAGGCGATTTTGCCGCGGCAAAAACCGGCACACACAAAACCGTTTGGTGGATCGAGGGTTTAGCGGAATATATTTCCAAGAAAGATTTTAACGATACAGCTATCAACCTTGCTCGTACCAAAGCTTTCACCTTAGGCACCATTTTTTCAAATGACTACAACAGCGGGCAAGATCGTGTTTACCGTTGGGGTTACTTGGCCGTGCGCTTCATGTTCGAGCGCCATCCAAGCGAAGTCAACCAAATGCTGCAGTACTTCCGCGCTGGCAATTACGATGCCTATTTAAGTTACATCAACAGTATTTCTAACCTTTATGAAAATGAATGGAATACATGGCTAGGAACGGTACAAAGCACCAACACTCCTACGCCACCGGTAGATGATAAGCTGTTAACGAATGGTCAGGCACGTACCATCGCCTCACCCAGTAACAATAGCCCGCTAGAGTTTTATATCGATGTACCCACCAATGCCACCAATCTATCCTTTGCGATTTCCGGTGGCACAGGCGATGCCGACATTTACGTAAAACGCGCCGTTGCGCCCACGAGCAGCAGCTACGATTGCAGGCCTTACCGCACCGGCAACGCGGAAACCTGTAGCTTCGCCGCCCCGGGCTCAGGCCGCTGGTATGTGCATGTGTATAGCTATGCAACCTTCGCCAATGTGAGCCTCGTTGCCAGTTATAGCGCAGGCGGTAACAGCAACACGCCGCCAACTGCCGTGGTTAATGGCCCGTACACGGGAACGGCTCAGCAAAGCGTAAACTTCAGCAGTAATGGCTCAACTGACAGTGACGGCAGCATCGCGAGTTATGCTTGGAACTTTGGCGATGGCAACACCAGTGCCTTGGCCAACCCATCGCACACCTACGCGAGTGCGGGTAATTTTACCGTGCAGCTAACCGTCACGGACAACCAAGGTGCGAGCCATTCAGCCAGCACCACGGCCACCATTAACCAAGGTGGCGGCAATGGCTTAAGTAACAGTTGCTTGACGCAATCTGCAACCGATTATGTATCACTAAGTTCGCAGCAACCTGTTTGTGTTACCGCGAAAACGAACGGTACCCTGTACTTCTATTTTTACGTTAACAACGCCACCCAACTGACCTTACGCACCGGATTTGGTTCGGGCAACGCTAATCTGTACTACAGCAATAGCGGCTGGCCTTCGACGACACAGTTCAGTAAATCCTCCACAGGTGCGGGTAACAGCGAAACCATTACCGTGAACAACCCGAGCACCGGTTGGCATTATGTGATGATTAGCGGTACCCACGCAGGCTTAACGTTGCAGATGGATCAACAGTAGCCAGTTTAACCAATAAGACTTAATAACAAGGGCGCCTAGGCGCCCTTGTTATTGTTAGTTAGCATGTTATAAAAAAGAACGGCTTAAATTAAATGGGCGCTAAGCCATCTAGGCCGATAACACCCAAAGGCGTCGTCAATCCAACACCATCGCGTGCAATGGCCGTATAAATACCACCGTTTAGTAAATTCACGGAAACGCGTATTGCTTCTGTGGTAGTACCTTGTGGCGTAATAACAACATCGTATTCACCTGCGGCTAAGCTCACATAACCCGTGTCGGCTTTAAACGGAATGTCACTGAACGCCGGCGAGGCCATACTGATATCTGCCATTTGCTCAACCACATAAATGTCCACATTACCGGCAAGGCTTGAGCCGTGAATCAATCGCACACGCGCTTCGGTGGCCACACTGCGCTCATTATCGGCCAACAACAAAGGCTCAATATCAGCCAATTGATTAAGCGCAATCACCGTATAAGACGCGCCATTTTCCAGAGCTACAGCATCGGCATTAATAACAGCTGACGTGGTATTGGCCGCCGTTACCTCGATATCGTAATCACCAGCGGCGAGATTGACGTAGCCAACAACATTGGGAAACTCTAAATCCTCGATGGCAGGCGTTGCTGAATCATTCAGATATACGTCGACGGCTGGCGCATCCGCTGAATCATGCACAACACGCAGATTGGCGCCGTCATTTTGATCGTGAATGATAGCTACGGCATCGGCGTCTAGCACGGCTAATTTAATCGGTGCATCGTTAGCTCTAAACGTAGGAATAGCACCGACAAGAAGATCTTTACCGGCCGCTAAACTAACAGTTCCCGAATCGTACACGAGCGTATCATCCTCAAGGGTTACCCGAATACGATAATCGCCTGCAGCAACTTCTACAGGCCCCAACAGCTCACCGAATGAAAAGGTGCCGAGCGGATCTAACCCGGTAATATCATCACTCGGTGCGGTGACGAATACATTAACGCTGGGCGCTGCGGCCGCTAGATGTGCGACTCGCACGCGAACTAAACTGGCATCGCTCAAGCTACCGGTATCAGAAATCACAATCGGCTCGATATCCGCTACGCCATTTGCGGCAATGACATCGTAATGGGTATCACCCACCAAGTCCAAATCTACTGGGCCAATAACAGTCACGTTGCCACTAGGTACGATACCTTCAACAGCAACAGTGTAGGTACCCTCATCTAAGGTCAGAACACCAGTCGATTGTGCGTAATCTAAACCAGCGGCCGCGGCCGAACCATTCACCAGCACATTCACAGCGGGGGCATCGGGCGATGCATGAAATACTCTAACACTGGTGGTTAAAACTTCAGGTTCAACAATTGGATCATCATCGTCATCATCGAACGGGCAGCCAGCTAATACCAACGGCAACAAGCCTACTGCAGCAAGGGTTCTAATATTCATCTCAATTATCCTTTTTGTGCGAAGCGTTGAATTGAATTGCGAGCGTGTTACGTCGCCAATTAGACAAAGGACTATAAAAATTGATTAATTCTGCCAATGAATCCAATAGCAGCGATTACTGCGTATAAAATGGCTTGGCTTTAATTTAAGTCACCAGTGGATAATCAATGAACTTCTCACGCTAAAGAATATTCGATGATAATCAACGAGATAGAATTAACTTGGGGATAGTAATTTAGAAGAAAATAACACTGGCAAGCGTATGAAGATTGCTATTGGGTAAAAAATTCCTTATTACACGTTAAAATAAAACGCGCCAGCGCAATAGTTGCTCTGGCGTTTAGTTTATGGATCAATGATTAGTCGCGACTAACCGCATATTAACAACCTAAATAGCGTTTGCGCTTAGCGGCTTTTAAGGCGTGCAAATCGGCGATAAATAGGCCGTCAACGCAGTGGCCAAACTCGGCATCAACGCCAAAATCCATAAGTGTAAAACCACCCTCTTCGAACAACGCTGCATACTGCTTAAACAACACGGGTAATTTACAATCCTCCGCTGCGAAGGCCGCCTGTAATCGCTTAAAGCTGAGCTCTCTATCGCACTCACCTAGCTCTACATCCAGCGCCTCTTGAATGTGTGGCTCTAAAACAAAAGGTTGGTGACTCAGCGCCAATAGCTGCTCACTGGCATGAAAGTTTTGATAATGGTGCACCAACCTATTGCGCAGAGGTTTCGGAATATCCGCACTCATTGACACAGGGCCAATCAAATAGCGAATATCAGGCCGATGCTTCAAAAAAACACCCAACCCCTGCCACAAGTAATCTAAACTGTTTTTTCCCCAATAAGACGGTGAGACAAAGCTACGCCCCAACTCCACCGCTTGCGCCAACAAGGGCATAGCGGCCGTTTGATAAGTAAACAATTCCGCCGTGTATAAACCCGCTACGCCCTGCCGCTCTAAAATTTGACGGCAGTCTCCCAAGCGATAGCCGCCAGCGATCGCCAAACGCTGGTTATCCCATAGGATCAAGTGTTGATAGGTGCGATCATAATTGTCCAGGTCCCGACGGGAGCCCGTACCTTCGCCGACCTTGCGAAAGGTTGCTTCGCGCAAGCGCCCCAGTTCGCGCATGAGCGGTGAATCTTCCAAATATTGGGCCAGATAAATTTGATTACTATCGCGCGTTTCACCCAACAAACGTTGAGCGCTAAGCTGTTGCTTTAAAGCATTAGCATTTTCTGGATGGGCTAAGGTTTTTTCGGTGACGAAACCCTTAGCTTTGCCCTTGCCCATTTTGTAAATATATTTTTTTAAACGCGCAGCCACAGATCGGTCGGCAACTTGCAGCGCCTCAAAACCCTTAGCTGGCAGTGGGTCGCCGACGCGAAATTTAATGTCGGAGTGATTTTTATTGAACATTTCGCGGGCTAACCACAAAGTACTTAACGGCTTATAAATCATCGACAAACTATAAAACAACGCCGAATTACGGGCTTCAATATGAACCGGTAAAATACTGGCACCGGTTTTTCGCGCAAAATGGAGAAAGCCCGTCTGCCAACGCCCATCGCGCACGCCCATTGGGCTGACTCGAGAGACCTCACCCGCGGGAAACACGATGATCGCACAATCCGCTTCTAGCGCTTCAATCACCGCACGATAACTCTTGCGATAAGAAGATTGCCCCATATTATCGATGGAAATCAGTAGCTCAGACAATTGCGTAAACGCGGCCAATAGATCGTTGGCGACGATTTTAACATCGGCCCGAATCTCGCCCACAGCGCGCAGCAACGCTAGCCCATCCAGAGAGCCAATAGGGTGATTTGCCACAATCACGACGCGCCCCTCGGATGGAATATTGGCCCGGCTCTTTGATGACAAACTGTAGCTAAAATTGAAATATTTAAACACCTTATCAATGAAGCTAAAATTTTTAAGCGCTTTATGCTCGATCAAGAATTCATTGATTTCGTCTTGATGCACGAGTTTGCGAAATACACCCAATGCCGACTGCCGCACTATCGGAGAGCGCGCGCCCAGCCAAGGTAATTTAGTTACGACAGATTGTTCGACATTGATCATAATTTTCACCTTAAATTTGCCATCTACCTGCGCAAGTTAACCCGCCGGCGTGACAAATTCATGGCAAAGATGTGACATAAATAAGACTATTCTGTAACAATGGCAGCTTAAATTGCTCCAACAGCCATCCGATATTGACCACGTAACATTTACCTTGGATATATTCATGCGCGAAGATGTTAAAACCTACTACGGCGAAACCCTGCAACAATCCTCAGACTTACAGACCAATGCCTGCTGTACCGGCGAAGAGCCACCAGAGTATTTAAAGCCGATATTAGCGGCCATTCACGACGAGGTGCATGCTCGGT
Organism: Simiduia litorea; assembly: GCF_042853465.1. Lineage (GTDB taxonomy): Bacteria > Pseudomonadota > Gammaproteobacteria > Pseudomonadales > Cellvibrionaceae > Simiduia > Simiduia litorea. Next base: position 2,621,601 of record NZ_AP031497.1, read on the forward strand.
ACTATGGCTGCGGGCTGGTATTACCCGAACAAATCGGAGGGCTGCGTATCTTAGACCTAGGTTCTGGAGCCGGCCGGGATTGTTTTGCCATGTCAGCCCTGGTCGGTGAAACCGGCTCTGTGGTTGGCGTCGATATGACTGAACAACAACTGGCTGTTGCGCGCCGGCACGTGGACTACCACCGCGATAAATTTGGCTACAAAAACGCCAATGTGACCTTCTTACAGGGCGAACTTGAACATCTAGACCAGTTAGATATTCCCGATAACAGCATCGACGTCATCGTGTCTAACTGCGTCATTAATCTTTGCGAAGACAAGACCGCGGTATTAAAACAGGCTTATCGGCTGCTGAAGCCCGGTGGCGAAATGTATTTTTCAGATGTTTATGCAGACCGGCGCATGCCCGAGGCCCTCGCCAAAGACCCCGTCTTATTTGGCGAGTGCTTGTCGGGTGCTTTTTATTGGAACGATTTTCATAACACAGCGAAAGCCTGTGGATTTTTAGACCCTCGCTTGGTTAAAGACGCACCCATCACCATCGAAAACAACGCATTAAAAGCAAAATGCGGTGACATTCGCTTTTTCTCTGCCACTTACCGGTTATTCAAAATTGCGGCGTTGGAGCCCTTCTGTGAGGACTATGGTCAAGCGGTGATCTATAAAGGCAGTATCGAACACCATCCACACAGCTTTACCCTCGATAAACACCACGACATACAGACTGGAAAAGTGTTTCCCGTGTGCGGAAATACCTGGCGAATGCTACATGACACACGCTTCAAACCGCATTTTGACTTTATCGGTAACTGGGGTAAGCACTACGGCATTTTTGACGGCTGCGGCACAACCCTACCCTTTGACACGGAGCAAGTGACAAGCAGTGGTGGCGCCTGTTGTTAATAGGTCATTACACCTGTTACCGCATAACAAAAAATGTTTTCGTTATGCGGCAATTGCCTTATTAGCGGTTAGTCGAACTAGGGCTTGGCTGATCCATGGCGCTTGCCATCCACCAGACGCTGCAATTTTTCTGGATTGGTCGCTTGCAATGCTGCCGGTAAAAAAACATCGGGCAGTTGCTGATAACATACGGGCCTTAAGAAGCGCATGATAGCCGCACTGCCAACCGAACTGGTGCGGCTATTTGAGGTGGCAGGAAAGGGCCCACCATGGACCATGGCATGGCACACCTCCACACCTGTTCCAAAACCATTCCAAATAATACGTCCAACCTTCAACTCCAAAGCTGTGATCAACTGCTGTACCCATGCGGGATCATCATCGTCGTCGGCATGAATAGCGCCAGTCAGCTGACCTTGTAACTGCGCCAGCACATCAAACATTTGGGCTTCGTTGTCACACTCGACAACGAGCGCTAAGGAGCCGAACACTTCCTCGTGTAATTGCGCGTTCGCAATAAAATCTGCGCCACTCACTAAGTATAAACCCGCTTGACACTGGCAGGCGTCAGCCGAGTGCAAACTGCGTGCAATTTCCCTAACGCCGGGCGCGCTACTGACGCGCTCAACACCCGCTAGGTAGGCTTTGTGAATACTGGGTGACAACATTGTTTGGCTAGCGACCGACACTAGATTTGTGGCGGCCTTATCGAGGTAACGATTTAAACCTGCGCCCTTAACCCCTATGACCAAACCCGGGCTAGTACAAAATTGACCGGCGCCCATCAGCATGGAAGCCACATGCATCTCGGCAATTATTTCCGCACGATTTTCTAACGCCTTAGGTAGTAGAAAAACGGGATTGATCGAACTCATTTCTGCATAAACGGGAATAGGTTCTTTGCGCTGCGCGGCAATGGCCATAAGCGCCATACCCCCCGCCTGCGAACCGGTAAACCCCACCGCTTTAACACTCGGGTGCGCCACCAAACTGGCTCCCACCTGCGCGCCAGAACCAAATAACAGCGAAAATACACCTTCGTGCAAGCCACAAATTTGCACCGCAGTTTGCACGGCGCGCCCCACCAATGCTGAGGTACCGGGGTGAGAAGAGTGAGCCTTAACGATAACCGGGCATCCCGCCGCCAACGCGGAGGCCGTATCGCCGCCGGCCACAGAAAAAGCCAAGGGAAAATTACTGGCGCCGAACACCGCTACTGGCCCCAAGGCAACATTGCGATAGCGGTGATCCAAACGGGCAAGCGGCTTGCGCTCTGGTTGCGCAGGGTCGATGCGTGCATCTTGGTAATTTCCATCGCGCACCAGCGCTGCAAATAACCGCAGCTGCCCTACCGTTCTTGCCCGCTCACCTTCTATTCGCGTCCGTGGTAAACCGGTTTCGGCCATGGCCCGCTGTACCAGCGGGTCACCCAAGGCCATTATTTGCTGTGCAATCACGTCTAAAAAATCGGCTCGCGCCGGTAAAGGCAGATTACGATAACCATCAAAGGCACTAGCCGCCAATGTGCACGCCTCTGCCACCTGTTGCGCTTCGCCACTAGCAAACGCGGGTTGTATCGACTCACCGGTAGCTGGATTGACCGCAAAAATTGGCTTTTGGCTACCCATTACCGCACGCGCGCCGATTAACATCTCACCGGTCACCTTCATACTTCACCTCAACAAAGATTTGTGCAGGCAAGCCCGCAACTGGTATTTAAACCATACCAGAAGAAACTGGTATGGTAAACAGACCAGATTTGGGCGAACAGTTCAGCTGTCTCAAAAGCCCCTTACAGGCCGCGAGGCAATAAACCCTGAACGCACAGTCAATCGCTCGGAACGCTATAGCGACTGAGATAGCACACAGGGATTATGTTGAAGGTTCGCCATAAAAACATGGGATTTACATTTTGCTCTTTGAGCAACACACGCCACAGCAATCAAGCGCCGGTATTTTCAGGCGAGGAAAACCAATGAGCTTTCGAAAAAAATCGACTCAACGCGAATAATCATCACGCTATCTCAGCCACGCGACATAAGGAATTCTATCTGCGCTCAACGAAGATTCATCGGGTTAAAAATAACGTTAGGATGCAGCCATAACATTCAAACCAAAAAAGGACCTCATCACATGAAACCTACATCCCTCATTCTCGCCATCGTTGCTTCCAGTTTACTTAGCGCGTGCATTTACATTAACAAGGGTGGCGACTCCAATAGTGATTGGGAAAAAGCCGAGCGCGAAAACAAGGCTGTTATCTCCAGCCTCCAAATTGACACGGCAGAAGCTGATATTCGTAGCCGCTTAGGTGAACCAGATTTTAGCGAGGGTTACAGCGACAAAGATGCCGCTGTTCGGGTGTTATTTTATCGCACCCAGCGACAGAAAGAGGATGGCATCACCACCAAAGATGAATGCACGCCGTTGGTATTTCGCAATGGAAAATTGATTGGCTGGGGCGCAAAAGCCTACTCGTCGAACCAGCATCACTAACCGGCGGGCTCAGCCTTAACCATAAAAACATGACCTAAGGCAGTCAACTGTACGTTTGACTGCCTAATTTTTATAAACTCACACCAGAACAGCAAATTCATGGCAAAATAGCCGATTAAAGATAATTCTTTCGGAGCTACCATGGGTCGCTGGCGCCCCCCCACTCGCCGAGGTTCGGCCTATATTACCCCCGCCGGTGCACGCGCACTGCAAGCAGAACTGACCCAACTTTGGAAGGTGGAGAGGCCGGTGGTCACTAACACCGTGCACGAAGCCGCCAAGAATGGCGACCGCTCGGAAAACGGCGACTATATCTACGGCAAGCGTCGATTGAGAGAAATTGATAGCCGGGTACGATTTCTGAGCAAACGCCTCGACGAACTCACTATCGTTGATCGTCTTCCCGAAGACCAAGAAAAAGTATTCTTCGGCGCTTGGGTTACACTAGAAGATGAAGCCGGCAACGAAAAGCGCTATCAGATTGTTGGGCCAGATGAATTCGATATCAACGTCGGAAAAATCAGTATGGACTCACCGCTAGCGAAAGCTGTGCTCGGCAAACGCTTAGATGATGACGTGTGGATTGTGATTGGCGAGAAAAAAAACTTATGCTGTATCGTCAATATAGAATACACGGCGTGTGAGTAACAGCTATGCGGATGGCCGCCCCCAGCTTACAGCTTAGATTAAAAATATAGCGGCGATCGCCGCTATATTTTTCTGTTTTATCATTATGGATTTAAAAATCGATTAATCGGCAATTGACGGATGCGTGGCCCACCGGCAGCGACGATAGCATTGGTTACGCTGGGTGCCACCGGCGGTACACCAGGCTCGCCCACTCCCGTATGTTTTTCATCGCTGTCAATCAGAGTGACAACAATCTTCGGGCATTTATCCATACGCAACAGCGGGTAGTCGTGAAAATTCGACTGTACAACGGCGCCTTGTTTAAACTCAATATCGCCGTACAGTGCAAACGACAAGGCAAAAATTACCGCGCCTTCCATTTGCGACCGAACCCGATCAGGGTTAACGATCTGACCGCAATCCAGCGCTATGTGTACCTCATCCACGGTGAGCGCTTTATCTTTCAAGGTTACCTTAGTCGCTACCGCCACGTAGCTGAAAAAGCTGTAGTGCTGGGCCAGACCCCAGCCTCGATTAGGTTCAGCTTTGTGCGGCCAACCGCTGCTTTTCTTAACTGTATCCATGACAGTTAACAAGCGGTTGCTTTTGAAAGGATGATCGCTATCTTTATCGACAATGCGGTCTTTGCCGATGAGCTGTTGATGAAACACCAACGCGTCTTGCTTAGCGTCGCGCGCTAACTCATCAAAAAAACTGTTAACACCGAAAGCATGGTTGATATGAAATACAGATCGCATCCAACCAATACGGGTATGGGCTGGTGTATGGGCGTTTTCAATCAGTTGATGGGCAATGTTATAGGGCAAGTTTGAAAAACCCTGCCCCGCTTCCCATTCTTGCAAATAGCCGCTGTCGGGGCCAAACAGGCTCATGATAGTGGGCGATGCCACACAGGATTTAATCCCCACAAGTTGATTTTTCTTATCCAGCGCCGCAGCGAAAGTTTGCACGCTAGAAGCATGGTAATAGCCGTGCTTTATCGCATCTTCGCGCGTCCACGTCACCTTCACAGGCTTGCCAACAGCCTTGGCGATCAACGCCGCCTCGGCGGCAAAATCCGGTTTGGACTTGCGCCCAAAACCGCCGCCCAGCAGCGTGACGTTGACGGTGACTTGCTCGGGTTTAAAACCTATAGCGCCGGCAATAACATCTCTTGCGCGCACAGGACTTTGTACACAGGCCCACACTTCACAGCGATCACCGGTGATACGCGCCACCGCAGCCGGCGGCTCCATGGTTGCATGTTCTAAATGCGGCACGCTGTAGGTGGCATCGAAAACACGGGCAGCCGATGTAAATGCAGCTTCCACCTCTCCTTTAGACAACAAGGTTTTTCGTTCGCCTAACTTACCGGTTGCCATATCGCGCAAATTCTGAGCTGAATCGTAGTTGCTGTGGGAGCCTAAGTCCCATTCGATATTAACCAGCTTGCGTGCCTCTTGCGCCGCCCAAGTATTCGTGGCTACAACAGCGACACCCGCGTGGGGATTAAACGCCGCCGGCAGGATACCGCCAGCTATTTCCACAACCTGCAACACACCCTTCACTTTTAATGCCGCGCTGGCATCAAAGCTTTTTACCTTGCCACCCATAACCGGCGAGCGCTCAATACTGGCGTACACCATACCGGGTAGCTGAGTGTCTATACCAAACTGCGTGGCACCGGATACCATTGCCGGCAAGTCGACAATCGCCACGGGCTTGCCAATATATTTATAATCTTGTTTAGCTTTGAAGCTCAGGCTATTTGGTGCAGGCGCGGGTAGTGCCGCTGCGGTTGCCGCCAACTCACCAAAGCGCAACACGCGACCGGTAGGCGTATGACGACAGCTGTGATCAATGGCAACGCACTCTTCGAGTTTTACTTGCCAGGTTTGCGCTGCGGCTTGGCGCAACATCAGTTTTGCTGCCGCGCCAATTTCGCGCATGGTTTGAAAAAACGTACGCACACTACGCGAACCATCGGTATCTTGATTGCCGTATTTTTCATCGGCAATAGCTTGCACAATGTTTACTTTACGCCAATCCGCTTCCATTTCATCGGCCACAATCTGCGGTAAACTCGTGCGAATTCCTTGGCCCATTTCCGAGCGATGGGCAACAATAGTGACGCTATCATCTTGCTCAATGGAGACAAACACATTTAACACTAATGCCGCTTTACCGGGGTGCGGGCTCGCCAATACATCGTTTGTGATAGTCGCCTGCAACACCAATCCTGTAGAGGCTAAGCCGGTGGCTTTTAGAAAGCTTCGACGATCGAGAATCGTTAAGTTAGCCATTATGCAACACCTCCCTTAGCGCCTAGGTTAGGCTCAACACTCGTCTGTTTTTTTGGCTCGTGTATTTGCACACCAGCGGCGGATTTTATCGCCGCTTTAATGCGCGGGTAGGTACCACAACGACAAATATTGCCGGCCATTGCCTTATCGATATCGGTATCGGAAGGCTTCGGCGTTTTTGTTAACAGTGCCGCCGCACTCATGAGCTGACCGGATTGGCAGTAGCCACACTGGGGCACATTATGGCTAGCCCACGCGTGTTGCAGAGGGTGACTCGCATCCGCTGATAAACCTTCTATGGTGGTAATTTTTGCACCTTGTAGCGCCGATATGGGTGTTAGGCAAGCGCGTACCGCCTCGCCATTGACATGCACAGTGCAGGCACCACATAAGCCCATACCACAACCAAATTTGGTGCCGGTTAAATGCAATAAATCTCTCAATGCCCACAGCAAAGGCATGTTCGGCTCGGCGTCTAGCGTGTGTTCTGCGCCGTTAATCGTCAGTTCAAACATGATGGCTCCTTGCGTTCAGTAAAATTTAGTAGATCTTCCGGTGTATCGATATCGATGGCGGCATTGGGCAAACTCACGCTCACTATTGATTCAGTCAGCAATAATTTTTTTGCACCCTTGTCGCCTTGTAGCGCAGCCAACTCACTAAAATAGCGGCGCGGAAAAATAGCTGGCACGCCCACTTGGCCGTCATAGTGCGCGCAGACAATATTTTTTAACGAGGATTCGCCACGCTGTTGTTCGAAACGCTGGCGCAACCCATCCACATCTGCTTGTGTAAGCGCTATTTGATCGGCCAACAAAATCAACACCGCATCCGTATCGGCGGGTAAATGTTGAACACCAAAAGCAATGCTTGCGCCCAAGCCATTCATCCATTGCGGATGAACAAAATATTGCAGCTGTTGCAAGCGCGACATCTGCCGCACTATTAGCTCGGCATGGGCGCCGAGAATAAGCATCACCCGCCCTGGTGCCATCGCCTCCGCCAGCGTCAAACTATGCGCCAACAAAGGCGCCCCCATGCACGGCGCCAATTGCTTGGGTTCGGCGCCAAAACGCCGCCCTTGCCCTGCCGCCAACACCAGAACGGACAATGTCATCGACATTTTTCCAGCGCCCCTAAGCTTGGTCGTTGAGACTCGGCAAGCTCCAATACCTGATGGCACTGAGCAAGTGCCGCGAGCGCAATCGATTCGGGTAACTCACCGCCGAGATCCAACCCCATAGGGCCGTGTATGCGTCCATCGTGTTTTAGCCCGGCTTTAATCAAGACGCGATGTTTGCGGTGTGCGGGGCCCAACAGGCCAATATATTGCACCCGAGTGGGTAGCAACACGGTAAGGGCTTCGGCATCTAACTGGACGTTATGCGTCATAATAAAAGCCGCATCTGCTGCGGCTAAATGCTTAATCACCTCGGCGTGACCCGCAGGCTGGCGGATAATGGTATCTGCAGCGTTAAAATGCTGCGGCTGGGCATAGGCCACACGATGATCAATCAAGGTTAATTGCCAGCCCAACGTTTTTGCCATTTGTACTAAGGGCACGGCATCCACACCGGCACCAAAGACAACGAGATGCCGGCGCGCGGTGAGGGATAGGATTAACTCTGTCGAACCTTCCGGCGCATCGGCTTGGTCGGCGCAAACGCGCGTTATCGGTACATCCGTCGATGGTGGTGCAGGTTCAAGCCAATTGACACAGTGCGCCGCCAAATTGACACGATATCGAACGCTCTGCCTCGCGCGCAAGGCCGCCAATAACGTGTCTAATTGCTGATATTGATTTTCAGCCAACACCGGCTGTAACAGAATGCGCACTTTACCGCCACAGCCGAGACCTAACTGCCAAGCCACATCCGTGTCGCCCGTGGAGTCGAACTCAACCTCTAGGCATCGGTTATAACTGATCACCTTTTTCACATCGTTAAAAAGCGCTTTTTCTAAACAACCACCACTGAGCAAGCCAAAAAACTCTCCGCGCTCGTTAAACATCATCATCGCGCCAACCTTGCGGTAGCTAGAGCCCTCCGTCTGGACAACGGTTCCGAGCACCCACCTACAGGCATCGCGCTGGGGATGCCAGTACTCGAGAATATCTTGAATGTGATTGCCCATTAATTTGACCTGGATTTCTAATCTATTCGGCACTGAGTTGCACGATAAAATTATGCGCGCTGATGTGGTTATCTCGAGCCTCGAGTGTTTTTATTGTTAAAAGATCAACGCTGATAGCACCTGCGGGGGTTATTAACTGAAGACACTCAAGACCGCCGACACGGGTAATATCCTCAGCTATACCCGCCACTCGTTCACCTGAATGCAGCAGTAGATGAACCTTTGAGGCTCGCATACACACAATTTCAACATAATCGTGCGCCTGACAGGAGATCGGCATGAATGTAACACCTCAAGCAAGGACCAAACTGGGCCTAACCATAGCGTAAAAAGTCGCGGACAGGGAGGCTTTCTCGGTTAGGAATCATATAACTAGAAATTATATGAAAGCTAGTAGCCTCAGCGGAAACTTGGACTGCCGGTAATTGAATTAAGATATCCAAACCTCTTCTACCTAATCCTCTAATGCGCTCATTAATTAAGTAGGTATGTTTAACTAAAAACTAAGCCTGAAAAGTCGTCCCTGCCGGCAAGCTACCGTAGAAAAAGCGGCCATTAAAAAGAACTCGAAACGGTTGCTGGCGCGTTAACGAAAAAAGTGGGTAGCACTGGCTGGCGTTGTCGCATTAAGGTTGCACCCTATCGATACGTCGTTGAAATTACGTCTAAATAAGCGTTATAAAAATTTTTACCCGCGTCTGCGGCAAACACGGCAATACCTACGAAAGGGTCTTCTTAAACGACAAAGCAGATGATTAGTGCCATGGCACGCGCCTAAGATGGCGCTCAATCAGTGATGCTGTTTAGGCTGTAACAGTAAAAGAGGAAGACACAAGGCAGTGGCCATAAAGCCATTAATGTACCAATGCCAATAAAGACCGTAGAAGCCCGAGATAGTCGAATCTAACAATAACCAAACAAAAATAGCCGCAAAGCTCAACCACTTAACCATGGCCTTACCACTGGTATAGTAATAATCCACAGCCAGACAAAACAAGATACCCCAACTAGCCACAGTTGGGCCAAACAATGCGAGCAACACAGGCGTCCCAGCGTGATGACCATCCTGCACGGCAAGTTGTTGTGCAAGGTAATCAAGGTACGGCTCTGCCAACGGGGTATCCAGTATAAAAACCAATAAAACACCCCCCATGGCATGAAGCAAACCCAGCCCAATTAACCAACGGTAGATATTTTTTTGCATACGCTTTTCTCTACTAAAATTTTTCTACTTGGTCTTTTTTTTGGGTAGAAAATGAATCACCTTTGTGCCCATCTTAATTAATGCCAGCAAAGACGTGCGCGGCAAGGTGGCAATTTGTTGGTACCACACCAACATACCGTCGAGAAAACCATGCATTTCATTAATTTTTTTTCGTACATGAGCCGAGGTTTCTTTATCGTTGATCATCTCCACCTCACACTGCCGCAACATGCTCATAATCGGGTCTAATTCACGCCGCTTACGCTGCTCGATAATGGTAAAAAAGATATCCCACGTATCGCCCACCACAGTAAAGTGATCGCGCCTGTCGCCCATTTTATGGCTAACGTTAACCAGCTCCCAGCTTTGCAGTTCTTTCAAACTGTTGCTGACATTGGAGCGGGCTACCGATAGCAATTCGGCAATTTGCTCCGCGTTCAATGGCTCGGGCGCCAAGTACAATAACGCGTGTATTTGCGAAACGGTTCGGTTCACCCCCCAACGGCTACCCATCTCGCCCCAATGCAGAATATAGCGCTGCATTAACGGCGTTAATTCAAACGGTTTATTTTCCATATCGTTCACCTTAACGGCCTAGCGTTACGATCGAATACACCGAGCGCACACACTCAATGCAGCGGCGGTTAACTTGAGCGCACGACACCATTTAAACTAGCCATCTAAATAGCCCTCTCGACGGCTCGGGAACGTGCACTAAAATTACAGTAATTTCTGTCTTTACAGAAATTACTGTAATAGCGTACTCTTAATCTGTCAATCACCGAAAGCCGCCCAGCGCGCAAGGAGACGACAGTGACCAAGCCCTGCCCGATCACCAGCACAGACCTGCCCAGTGCTGACAGGCTACCCAAGCCTCAGTTAGACATCATTAATTATTATGTTGAAGCAGGCATGGATTACGAGCCCTGGAGCCGCAACTACAATATGCACTTCGGCTACTACCGCTGGGGCCTGAACCCGTTCAAGTTAGAAGCCATGCTGGAGCAAATGAACCAGGAAGTGCTACAGCGCTTGCAGCTCAATACTGAACACAAGAACCATCTCATCGATCTAGGTTGTGGCGTGGGTAGCTGCGCTCGCTACTGCGTCGAAAATCTCACCAATACCCATGTCACCGGTATAAGCATTGTGCCCCACCAAGTCGAACAGGCCAAAGCACGCAGCGCCAACAGCCGGCAAAGACAACAACTGGATTTTCAACTCATGGACTACCGTCGCCAACGGGTGCCCAGCAACCATTTTGATGGCGCCTACGCCATTGAAAGCAGCTGCTACGACAAGGGCAAAAGTAAATTGGCATTTTTGACAGAGGCCTATCGCACTTTAAAACCCAGCGCGCGCTTAGTGGTGGCCGATGGTTTCACCAAAACCAAACAAGCCTCAGGCCTGTTTCGCTACTGCTATCGTAAAGTGTGTGACGGTTGGGCACTGGAAGATTTCGCCAACATCGACGACTTTGTCGCAGCCATGCAAGACTTGGGCTTTGAGGATATTGTGGTGGAGGACGCCGCTTGGCGGGTGGCACCCAGCATCGGTTTTGTGCCTTGGATTTCAATGAAATACTTTTTCAATAAGATTTTCCGAAAAACCGGTGATAAACGTATTCAATGGGGCCATTTTCTGGCCCCAATGTACGGCATCATTCTAGGCCTACATCGCAAGCGCTACAGCTATTATTTGGTGTCCGCTAAGAAATAGTGGCCCTGAGTGAATTGCCGTGCAGCGCCTCGACCACCAAAGATTTACCCGCCGTTAACGCCGTCGCGGCCGGCAGTCTTGGCGCGGTAGAGCGCTGTATCGGCGGAGCATAAAAGTGCTGTGGCGGTGCGAAATTGCTGTTTGTGTTCGCAGGCAATACCTTGGCTGACACTCACCCGCACTAAACTGGATAGGCCTTGATCGGAAAAATTCAGCTGCTTAACCCGGGTTTGAATCTGGCGCGCGATACTCGTGGCCATCTCAGCGGTACAACCTGGCAATATGGCCGCAAACTCCTCACCGCCATAACGGGCGGCCAAGCAACGGCGCGACGGCAGCGCGCCTTCGATGACCTGAGCAATTTTGCGCAGGCAATAGTCGCCCTGAATATGGCCGTACTGGTCGTTAAAATGCTTAAAATAATCTACATCGATAATTATCACGCTGAGCGGTAAATTGTGATTAACGGCATCAGTCCAGTTACGCTGCAACACCTCATCAAAAGCGCGACGGTTGGCCAGCCCAGTCAGCGAATCGGTTCTGGCGAGACGCCGCAGCTCCCGATACTCGGCCTTATGGGTGGTTAGGTTGTGGATGATGCCGATGAACATCGGTTTATCGCCAGGTAAGCAAGACCAAGACAGGTCGCACTCGACAAACTCGCCGTCCATGCGCTTAAACAGCACCTCTTTCGGGCCATGGTTGAGCTGGGATTCTTTGCTGCAGCGCCAATCGGCAAACAGCGCTTCATATTCCGCTTTATAAGGGCGGCTAAGATGCCGCGTCCACATTTGACCAACCAGCGTTTCACGCGGCGCGCCAATGAGTTGCGCACCCGCCGGATTGATCATTTCAATCACGCCACTGCCGTTAACAATCAAGATGGCTTCGGTCACATGGTTCAATACCACCCGCAGCGCCTCGAAGTGCTCATCACTAATCTGCGCAGCAGGTGCATTGCGTTGGCGATGAGGGAAAGCGGTAACCTTTTCCTCGGGTTCACTCAGAGATTGGTCATTCGACATGGCCTGTGCCAATGGGTGATTTAATCCAGCTAAGGTGCGCGTGATACTCATGTTGTTCATCCCTAATAATTTTATCGTGTGCGGGTCAGTGCTCGCTTAGGGTGAACTGTAGAGATGCAGGTGTTTTTTAACCTTCTGGTAACCTTCTGATTTTTAACCTATTGATTTAATTGAATTTAATGGGGAGAAGAAAGATTGCGTTCGAGTCGATTCTCGGTCTTATTCGGCCCTATCGATGGCACATATAAGGGCTAGGCGAACCCAAGGCTAAAGCTAGGTGTTAGTGAGCAACCGATGTATCGAACAAAAAACGACCAAAACACCTACATTAATTAACCCAAGCCGGAGCTCGCTACGACCTAGCTGAACGACGTGCCCCCGCGCAACTAAACCGGGTTCACAATGCAAACCATACACGCGGGTAGCGTCCTACACGAACGCTAAACCGATTGGCTGGTCTGGTGGGGCTTATGCGGAATGGAGCTTGATGCTGTTAGGCTCGCTACCTAATTTAAAACGCACTCACGCTACTGAGACGTAGGTGAGTGCGCTATCGGACGACGTCCCGTCGTCAACCAGTACTTATTGCGGCTTGGTATCACGAATTTTAGGATCTGGGCTAGTAACCACACTGCCGTCAGATAACTGAATCTGTAATTGCATGCAGATGGTTTCCGTATGAGCATCCAGATCCGTCAGCGTCATCGTCTTACCGCCGTTGGTAAAGGCTACATTACTGATATCCAAAGGCGTTGAGCTGGAGGGTGAGGAAACGCTTAAAATAGGTTGCAAAAACACCATCTGCTCAGTGTTTTGTAGTGTATAAACCAAGCTTGATGCTTCCGTGACGTTAACACTACCGTCTACGCCAACGCCGTCCCCTGTATAGGTAAAGCCGTTAGTTAACGAGAAGGTAACGCTGACATTAATGGTACTCATGGTGTAGCTCCTAGAAAAGTTAGACACTGTTGAGATTGTCTAAAGGGTTGTTGAACATTGGGTGATAAGTTGACATCGCTAATCGCTTTCAGGCGCTGGAAGGCCTTCTCACAACCTTGGGGGTCCCATCCATTGCGCTGCGACAGCAATAAAAGCCGGGCATGGATACCGGTCAAGTATTCATCATTTTGATTTAAACTCGGTAGTAGCGCTGCTAACGTATCAATAAGCGGCGAGGCTAAACGCGGCGTTTTGACCCGATCGAATAAATCAATCAATTCCCAAAGCCGCTCGGCATACACCTCCTGCTGCCCAGGCGTGTCTTTCGGCATGTCCGCCAAACTTGCGAGCAGCGCTGTAAGGTCTGTAGGCCAATTAAAATTGACATCGCTTTGCAAGCTAATCAATAAATTGAGTTGCGTATCCTTAGATTGCTGCCAATGGCTATTTTTCGGATCTTCGGAGGCAATGACACTGGCAAGTTTATAAGCGCGTTTTGCATGAGAGAGCGCAGCCTCAGTGTTACCCTGCCATTTTAATAAGCGCGAATAATTGCGCAGCGCTACCACAAGATCGTTGCGGCTATTGAAGTTAAAAGTATTCTGGATCTCCGGCTGATCTAACAAGGCAAAGATATCTTCTATATATTTTTTCGCCTGAGCAAGATCACCTTGCGCCAAGGATATTCTGCGCAACCACGATAGCGTGTCACTGTGATCGGCAATGGTCTGTGGATCTTTTGGTTGCAGGGTCAGCAATTGCAAACTAAGAGTTAACGCCATAGCAAAACTTTTCTTGGCGGCCAAATAACGATGCTCATTAACCTCCAAGGCGCCGAGTGAGCTATGGGCATAAAACACTTCTCGCAAGGCATCGGTTGAATCCGGCGCTAATTCAAAAAACTGCAAGCTGTAAGACAAATAGTCCTGTAAATGAATACGGGCTTCACTCCAGTGGTGCTGATTGTAAGCAATCTGCCCGAGCCAAAACGCATTGGCGCCGACCAAGGTAAGCAGTTCGCCATTCTTAGGGTTTTGCACCAACAACCCTTTCGCAACACGATTTGCCTGCGCAAAGGCTTGGCGCGCCTCATCAATATTATTGCGCGACTGTGCCACCTCCCCCATGGCTGCCAAGGTTTGCGCGTGCTGTAAACGCGCGTCAACACTTAGGCTTTCATCCACATTGCGGCTAAAGTACTCTAGCGCCTTATTACTAATACCGTCTAACAAATCCATGCGGCCGACACTGCGTAACTTATCGGCAAAATCGCCCACCATAAAACCCAGCAAGCTCTCCGCTTCACTGCGTTTTTGTTGCGCCAATTTCTGCGCTTGTACACTCTGGTAGGTCATCAACCCCGAAAGCAAGGTTAACGCAACAAGCGATAAAACAGTGGCGCGCTTAAGCCAGGATTTTAACATCGAGCGCCGGCTAGATGCCGCAATAAAGGCAAGTTCAGCCGCATCAAGACTAAAAATCTTGGTCGCCATCAGGGTTTGTGCTTCAACCAGCGGCTTACCATCGGGCAGCAATAGCTCGGTATTTTTTTGCTCCTCTAGCCAGCGCTCGGTTTGAATGTGCAAACGACTGCGCACTTTTAAACTATCGCGGTGATATTCAATCCACTCGGTAACCCGTGGCCAACGTCTCAGCAACGCTTCGTGCGCGAGACTAAAACAGGGCTCATTATTGTGCAGGTGCGAAACGAACAGGCGGTTTTCCACCATGGTTTCCACGAGAGATTTTTCATTCTCAGAAGCCAACTCGTGCCAGCGCGCCGCGCGACTGGTAATGCTTTTTTCATCCGCACTCAAGGTAACCAGCAGCGATAAAATATTGGCTAAGCATTGAGCCTGAGCTTTAGGCAGCTGATTCAACAATTGCTCAGCGCTTTTGCCAATAGAACCTTCAATACCACCGAGTTGATTAAACACCTCGACTAACAACTCGCCGCTTGGGCTGCGCTGTAAATACAGTTCTTGTAAGGTGTATTGCAACAACGGCAATGCATCTAGATTATCGGCAGCTTCCTGGGCAAGCAGATCATCCAACGTTAAGCCGGTTGCGACATCCAAACCCCACGTCAAGCCGGCTGCAACAGCAGGCAGGCGAATCATCTGCAACAATTCGGCCCGCGAAGGGGCTGCCAAATCGAAATGCGCGCCGCTGGCTTTACCGGACATCAAACTCGGAAAGGCCACCAATGCTGGATAAAAATCATTGCGACAGGCGCATAACACTAAGATCACACCAGAGCCCGCTAACTGCTCCATCAATGCATTGGCACATTTGCGCTCGGCATCGGAGAAGATGGGTGAGGCAAGTAGCACTTCTAAACGATCGACAAATAGTGCCAATAGCGGCTTGTGATAGGCCGCCGCAGACAATGCCTGCGTGCAATAGGCAATAACCTGTTGTGGATCTGAAATGAGTAGCTCGGCCAATTCGCTCGCACTCAAACCATCGAAGACAGGCACGCCGCTAACATCCCAATCAAGCAGGCCACTGGCAATGTGTAAAAACAGACTGCCACTGGTCACGTCCGCTAAATCAAGCCGAGTTGCGGCCACAACACCAATGCCCTCGTGGCCCGTCTCGGTCATTAAATTAGGTAAAATGCCGGCATTAATGAGCGATGACTTACCGCTTCCGCTAGGCCCAAGTAATAAACAAAATGCGCGCCCAAAGGCGACCTGTTGAGTGATGCGGTCGAGTAAGGTAGCAATTTGCTGACTACGACCAAAAAACACCCTTGCATCATCAGCTTCGTAGGCGCGTAGACCAGGAAATGGCGAACCGCCTTGCCAGGTTTCACTCTGTGCGCGGTTTTCATGGCCAACGGGGTGAGTAATGGCGGCCAGCGTGCGATAACCGCGTTTGCGGATTGTTTCTATATAGGTTGGGTTACTGGCGTTGTCGTCGAGCGCTTTACGCAGTTGGGTAATGACTTTATGAATCGGATTGTCGCCCATGGGTGTATTGGGCCAACAAGCCTCGACAATGTTATCCGCACTGACTACCTCACCGGCGTTTTCACACAAAAAACGCAATACGTCCATGGCCTTGGGCTCAAGTTGGCGCAAGGTTGCACCATGGCGAAGGCTATTTGCCCTAGGGTTTACCTGCCATTGGCCAAAGTAGAAAAGATTATCCGTCATATTGATCGCGTAATGCTGATTTATAGTTTTTATGAGCCTCTGCGTCCGGCACTCAACCACCTACCCGCTAAACCCTAAGCGTTGTAGGCAGGGATAATCGTATAAATACTTTTCATTATCAATTTATTTCTAATAGAACATCGCCAGCAGCGAGAGACGCACCACCAGCAGGGTGAAAAATGGCGGACGTTTTATCGCGCCTTCCGTGAATACCGCGGGTCAAAGCAGAGCGATGACGACTGAGAATATTTTATTGCACAAGGAGAGAAGCGAGCGCTAAAAAACACGAAGAAAAGCGCGATTGGCAGAACGAAAAAAGCCCCTTTCGGGGCTTCAACACATAGGCAAATCTATTTATCTAAACCACCCATACACATGTATTTAATTTCTAAATAATCGTCCATCCCGTACTTTGAACCCTCGCGACCCGAGCCCGATTCTTTTACGCCACCGAAAGGTGCCATCTCGTTGGAAATAATACCTTCGTTAATACCGACAATGCCGTACTCCAAGGCTTCACCAACGCGCCATACGCGACCGATATCGCGGGTATAAAAGTAAGCCGCTAAACCAAACTCGGTATCGTTGGCCATTTTAATCGCTTCGGCTTCATCTTCGAATTTAAAAATCGGCGCCACAGGGCCAAAAATTTCTTCACTGAAAACACGCATATCGGTGCTGACGCTGGTCAAAATAGTGGGCTCGTAGAAACACGCACCTAAGCTCGATTTCTTTCCGCCGAGTTTCGCCACAGCACCTTTTTCCAGTGCATCTTGCACCATGGCATCGACATCGTTAGCCGCTTTATTGTTAATCATGGGGCCAAGATTAATACCGGCCTGCTGGCCATCACCCATTTTTAGCTCCTTTACCGCGGCGGCTAACTTATCGGTAAAAGCGTCGTAAATACTTGCCTGCACCAGCATGCGGTTGGAGCAAACACAGGTTTGCCCGGCGTTGCGATATTTAGAGGCCACAGCGCCCTTCACCGCGGCATCTAAATCGGCGTCGTCAAACACGATGAATGGTGCATTGCCACCCAGCTCCATGGAGGTTTTCTTAACCGTTTCTGCACACTGGGCCATCAGGACTTTACCCACTGGGGTGGAGCCGGTAAATGTCACTTTGCGCACGCTGGGATTGCTGGTCATTTCACCGCCAATAGCGCGAGAACTTTTGCCGCACACCATGTTAAACACACCGGCAGGAATACCCGCTTGCTCGGCGAGCACGGCGAGCGCCAGTGCCGACAAAGGTGTTTCTGTTGCGGGTTTACCTACGAAGGTACAGCCGGCACCCAATGCTGGTGCCGCTTTACGGGTAATCATGGCGTTGGGGAAATTCCAAGGCGTAATAGAAGCCACCACACCCACGGGCTGCTTCACCACCACAACGCGCTTGTCGCCGGAGGGCGCGGGAATGATGTCGCCATAAACTCGCTTAGCTTCTTCCGCGAACCACTCGATGTAATTAGCGCCGTAAATAATTTCACCCTTGGCCTCGGCTAAGGGCTTGCCCTGCTCCGCCGTCAAAATCAACGACAGGTCATCGAGGTTAGCCAAAATCAAGTTATACCAAACGCGTAAAATATTGGCGCGCTCCTTGGCGGGCTTGCCGGCCCAGGCTGGCATGGCCGCCTCGGCGGCGGCAATGGCGCGGCGTGTTTCATCGACACCGCAGCTGGCAATATCGATAAGGGTGGCGCCCGTCGATGGGTTCAATACCGGAACCGTCTCGCCATTATCACTATCGACCCACTGGCCATTAATGTATGACTGGCCGCGCAACAATGCCGGATTTTTCAACGCTAACATGACGAATTCCTCTATTAAGGCCCACAAAAGGCAGAGACTGCCAAAGGGCGACACATCATAAAATCAGTAAAAGCTGAATTATAGGTTAGGTTAGATCAAACTTTATCACCGAGATCCGAGCCTACCTACCCTAGAGATCCTTTTAACAGCCCTAAGGCGAGACCTAGTGGCCCCGATAATGCTCTTTAAACACGGCTATCATAGCTAGGGCCGCCTGCGACAAAGGCCGCCGAGCATGGGTAATAATGCCCACTTGACGGGTAATATCCGGCACTTGCAAAGGCACACAGACCAAACCCAACTCGTTCATCTGCTGCACGCAAAGCTCGGGCACGGCACTAACGCCCAAACCGCTCGCCACCATGCGCCCTATGGTCGCCAACTGGTTCGCCTCTAACTCGACGTTCAGCGTTAAATCCAAGGCGCCGAGATGGCGTTCAATCAATTCGCGCAAGCTCGATGGCTTCTGCAAGCCGATAAAAGGATAGGCACAAAGTGCAGCCCAATTGACGCTATCGCGCCCGGCTAACTCGTGCTCCGGCTTAAAAACAGCGACAAAATGATCATTAAAAAGCGGGGTAAAACATAAGTCGGCTTGGTTACCCGGATCAAACGAAATGCCTAACTCAATTCGCCCCTCTTGTACCTGCTCTACCAATTGCTCGGCAATCACTTCCTGCACACTGATGGTAATCGGCGGACATTGCGCGCGAAAAGCAAGTAGCACAGCGGGCAGTTCGGTGCTGGCGAATGAGGGCATGGCCGCGATGGCCAAACGCCCGCGCTGGAGGGCGAAGCGCTGATGCGCACCGGCCAACACAGCCTCCCAATCCGCCAACAAGCGCTGCACCAGCGGTAAGAGATCCGCCCCCTCGGGTGTAAGTGCAACGGCACGGGTGGTGCGGGCGAACAGTTGACCGCCGAGCTCAGCCTCCAAGTTCTTCATGGCTATACTCAAAGCCGGTTGACTCAAATGCACACTCGCAGCAGCTTCAGCGAAGCTCTGAGTTTGCGCAACGGCCAAAAAGCCACGTAATTGCTTAACCGTGATATTCATTGAGATTATTTAATTTTACTTATCAATTCGTTGAGTATTTAAATTTGATAAATATATGGTAACCGCTCATGCTAGACAAATCCACCGACCAGTGAGTCATTAGGACGCAGCGGCCACCAGACCCAATGCAGTGACTCAATACCAATAACAACAGTAATGACACAGGAGTTCGCCATGAGCGGGTTTAACAAAGTCGTCAATAGCTACCAAGAAGCTATGGCAGGGTTAACAGACAATATGACCGTGATTGCCGGTGGCTTCGGCTTGTGCGGCATCCCCGAAAACCTGATTGCTGAAATTAAAAAAATGGGCACCAAGGGGTTGACCATTGTGTCCAATAACTGCGGCGTCGACGGCTTCGGACTCGGGATTTTGTTAGAAGACCGCCAAATCAAAAAAATGATCTCCTCCTACGTGGGTGAAAATGCCTTATTCGAAAAGCAACTACTCGCCGGTGAATTAGAAGTTGAACTCACACCGCAAGGTACCTTGGCAGAAAAAATGCGCGCCGGTGGCGCTGGCATTCCCGCGTTCTACACCGCTACGGGCTACGGTACACCCGTGGGTGACGGCAAGGAAGTGCGCGAATTCAATGGCAGAAACTATATTTTAGAAGAATCGATCACCGGTGATTTCGCCATCGTTAAAGCCTGGAAGGCCGATCGCTACGGCAACCTCGTGTTCCGTCACACCGCGCAAAACTTCAACCCGCTTGCGGCAACCGCGGGAAAAATAACCGTGGTGGAAGTGGAAGAAATTGTTGAACCTGGCGCCTTAGATCCAACCCATATTCACACGCCCGGCATCTATGTAGATCGCGTGATTAAAGGCAGCTTTGAAAAACGCATCGAACAACGCACCGTGCGCACATAAGGAGAATTATCATGGCTTTAACTCGCGAACAACTAGCGCAACGTGTGGCGCGTGAATTACAAGACGGTTACTACGTAAACCTAGGCATTGGTATTCCCACCCTAGTCGCTAACTACGCGCCTAAAGGTATGGAAGTTATGCTGCAATCGGAAAATGGTTTACTCGGCATGGGCCCCTTCCCCACCGAAGCGGAAATAGACGCCGATTTAATTAACGCCGGCAAACAAACCGTCACCACCATCAAAGGTGCCTCGATTTTTAACAGCGCCGAATCCTTCGCCATGATTCGCGGCGGTCACGTAGACTTAACCGTGCTCGGCGCCTTCGAAGTGGATGTGGCGGGCAACATCGCCAGCTGGATGATTCCCGGCAAACTGATTAAAGGCATGGGCGGCGCCATGGATCTTGTCGCCGGTGCCGACAACATTATCGTCACCATGACCCACGCCAGTAAACACGGCGAGTCAAAACTACTGACCAAATGCACCCTGCCCTTAACCGGCGCCGGCTGCATCAAAAAAGTTGTTACCGATTTGGCGTATATCGAAATTGCCGACAATAAATTTTGGCTCAAAGAACGGGCCCCCGGCGTTAGCGTGGATGAAATCATCAAACTCACCGCCGGCGAATTAGTGGTACCGGACGTGGTACCCGAAATGGAATTCTAGCTAACAGCACAGGCTACAAAAAATTTAAAGTTCCGCACATTTGGCAGCCCCCGGGCTGCCTTTTTTGCCTATAGGGATATAGGTACACCCGGAGGCCATGGATGGCCTAAGAGGGTGTTGCCAAAATTCACTGCCGAGAAGTAGCAAAGTTCCCAATGATGGCCTAAAAACATGTGCCGCTCTGCAGCAACCCAAAGAACATCGCACCTCACGAGCCGCTTCACCGCTTCCACACCAAGAATAGACGCGCCTATATGCGTCCCCATCTTGCATCGTTCACCGAAACCTCAGACCGAGACACGCCCAAGGTGATATATGCCTACGAGGCGCATTATTTTGCGCCTCATTCTAAAAATTATGATAACTTCTTGAAAATAAAAGGAGAGTTAGAGCTGGCACGATAGCTCTGCTCTGGATATATGCCTCGGAGGCGTAATATATTACGCCTCCGAGGCACTGAATAAGGCTGTTATGAGAAAACCATGAATCGATTACTTGCCATATTTGTACTTCCTGTAGCAATGTCTTCATTTGCTTCTCCAGGGATTACTGAGCAGGAAATCACGTATGAAAATGTAAGTGGCTTGGGGTTCTCCGTAACAATTGAAGTTACCTCTGAAGCAACGTCCGTTCAATTGGTAGGCCCCAAAAGCATCAATGGTAACTGCGCGCCCGCTCGTAGTGGTAGTGCCCTTGTTTCTGAAACAAACGAAGAGCTAATGGTGTATCAAACCAACTTGGAGTCTGGGTCGTCAGCACCAGTGGCATACGGGTACTTTACGCAAAAGAACACGAGCATGAGTATATGGCTAGACTACTTCTGCCCACCTGGGTATGAGCTTAAAAGTCGTAGGTTTGTCATCCCATCAGTGGAAAAATATCTCATAACAAGTCAATCAACTTCGCGCCTAACGGCGCCGGACAGCCTACGCTATAGACCTGCACCACTTTAACGGACAGTAAATTACTAATCCGCTAAAGGGGTTCACAATGGGAATAACGAATAAAAGTCACTACGACAGCTATACCTTGGCCTACAAGATAAATGCAGTCAAACTCAGTAAGCGCAAGCACGTTAAGGCGATAGACGTCGCAGAAGCGCTGGGGATTCATCCAGTCATGCTGTATCGTTGGCGACAAGAATTTAAAGAAGGTCGCCTTTCCGAGAATAAGTATATGGTTGTCAAATCACCACCTAAACCCTCCAAAGAAGATCAGCAGGCATTGCAGTCGGCTAAAACACGCATCAAAGAACTCGAAAAACGTTTGGCAGCTAAAGAGGAAGAGGTAAATATCCTAAAAAAGGCCAAACGGTTCTTCTTGGATCAGCGCAAGAAAGATACGCGTTCATAGAGAAGAACCGAGACAGCCACAAAATTGTAGCTATGTGTGATTACCTCGACGTTTCACCAAGCGGTTATTATGACTGGCGGAATCGCGATACAAGCGATCACGCTCAGTACGATGAAGTTCTGGCTGCCCAAATTAAGGAAACGCATGTCGGTCATAAACGTAATTACGGCGCTGTTCGTGTGCACCCATATTTAAAGAGTTTGGGTTATTCGTGCAGCCGCAGGCGCATTAATCGTTTGATGCAAGTTAATGGCATTAAGTCGATATACCATGCATATAGGCAGAGGCGCGCCAGCGGTAGCAGCTCCCTGGTGGCAGAAAATGTACTGGCGACACAAGATAAAGCGATTGCTTTCGGCGAGCATTGGGCTGGGGATATGACCTACCTAAAAACAGGAGAAGGCCCTATGTACATGGCGGCTGTTCTGGATCTATTTACACGAAAAGTTATTGGCTGGGGTTTCTCGCGCTATCATGATACCGACTTGGTTAGCGGCGCATTAAAGATGTCGCTAATATCTGAGAGCGTAAAGGTAGGTTGCATCTTCCATAGTGACCAGGGTTCTGAATACTGTTCAGAAGCATATCAGCGGATTGTTACGAATGCTGGAATGGTCAGTAGCATGAGTCGCGCCGGCACGCCAACAGATAATGCATACGTAGAATCATTTTTTAAGACACTAAAAAATGAGTTGGCACATCATTGGAAATTCAGGACGATGGTCGAATGCGTGGCTAGAATTGTTGATTATGTTGAGTTTTACAACGAGGATCGACTACACTCGAGCTTAAATTATGTGTCACCTAAAACGTATCAAACAAAGAATGCTTAGTGTCCGTGAAAGTGGTGCAAGTCTACTACGCTTCGGCTTCCGGTTATTGAGGCGTTATGCGACCAAGGCGAAACATGCACATAGAAGGATCTAATGATTAAATCAATAAACAAGATAGATAACTTTGGGGTTTTCCAAAGTTATAGAAAACCGACAGATTTTGATGATTTTTCGCTTAAAAATATCATATATGGTTGGAATTACTCAGGTAAGACAACCCTATCTCGTGTTTTCTCTTCTGTTGAGCGTAGAGCGTTACATACAGACTATATGTCAGCTAAATTTAATATAGAGAAATCTGACAACTCATTGATTAACGAACAAAGTATTGTACAGGAGCCTTTGAAGGTAAAGGTCTTTAATTCTGATTTCATTGAGGCAAATTTAAAATGGGATGGTGGTGAGTTCGACCCAATACTGCTTTTAGGAGAAGACTCTATAGAGGCAAAAAAGACTATAGATTCAAATGAGTTGATAATACAAAGATGTAGGAGTGGTTATAAAACAAAAGATAAATTAAAAAAACAATATGATTTATCTATTGCTGACCTGAAGAAGCAGGCAGCAAAAAACATAAAGCAAAATTTGAAGCTTATTGAAGCATTTACAGCAACCCATCTAGATATAATCAAGTCTTCACTAACAGAAGATCTATCAACCTATATTGTTCCTGAAAGTGATATGAATATCACTTTACGAAAAGCCACATCATCAGATACAGATAAATTAAAACCGATCAATAAGTATCAATTAAATTATCGTCTGGGCTCGTATATAGAAAAAGCAAATGAACTGCTCAAGAAGAAGCCTGAATTTTCATCTACTATCGAATATTTGCGAGATAATCCTACAGTAGCAAACTGGGTAGAATCTGGACTGGAAATAAATGACAAAAAGGAAAAATGCGAATTCTGTCTGTCAGATATTTCTGAAGCCAGAATTAGTGATTTACGATCCCATTTTTCACAAGACCTTAAAGATTATAAGGGCAAGCTAAAGCTGCTAATTGAGAATAAGTTTCATGCAAAGATAGAATATACAAAATTACTGCCACAGGAATTTTATCAGGAGTTCCATTCAGAGCTTTCATCGATCCTAACAGATCTTGAAAGCTATGTTTCTGCATATAACTCAAAAGCAGATGAGGTGAGTGAGCTTGTTGAGAAAAAGTATGATTCACCTTTTGATGATTTGACTCTCGTAGAATACGACAAATCAATTCAAGAAGAAGTGGAGTCTCAATTCTACAAACTAAATGACCTCATTGAAAGAAATAATCAAAAAACGAAAGATTTCTCTCTAGAGAAAGAGGCTGCAATAGAATCTCTAAAAAAGTCATACGTAGCGGATTTTTATATAAACAGCAGTGTTCTTTCAGAAAAAATCAAGTCAGAGTTATTGGAAGCTCACAAATCAAGATATCACAGCATAGCGAACAGAATTAAAGCAGAAAATGCAACCCTTGAAGCTTCTATTAGCAAAGCCCATCAAGGGAGGGAAACGATAAACGAGTATATTTCAGGATTTTTGGGTAGAGACGAAATAAAAATTAAAGTTGTAAAGAATGGAGATATTGAGAGATTTAAATTAATCAGAGATGGTGGCATCGCAAAAAACCTTAGCGAAGGCGAAAAAACAGCTATTGCATTCTCATTTTTTCTAACAAAGCTTTGCGAAGAACAAGAGCTGGAAGATTTAATCATCTATATTGATGATCCGATATCCAGTCTGGACAGTAATCATATATTCCAGATTAATGCAGTAATAAAAAACGTCTTCTTTAAGAAGGAAGCCAATGAGCATGGAAATGAAGAGTGGAAGCTAAATTGTAAACAGATATTTATATCCACTCATAATTTCGAGTTCTTTTCATTGTTAAAAGAACTGCCACTCAAAAATAATAAAAGTAGCTTTTATCAGGTCAAGCGGATAAACAGGACTGAATCTACACTTTTAAATCTTCCTAAGTCGATACTTCGATATTCATCTGAATATCATTATCTATTTAGTGTTATACACAGGTTTTACACTAGCGAGGATAAGTCAGATTTAGAGGTCTTGATGTCCATACCTAATGCACTGAGGCGATTTATAGAGCTTTACACATACTCGAAAATACCGAGCTTTTCAGAGGTTACTGTTGATCAGCGCGCAGAGATTTTGTTCGGCGCTCTTGAATCTAAAAGAATAATGAAGGTTCTGCATTACTTTAGCCATCTTAATAACATAGAGCGGCTTATCAACAACTCAGATCTTATTAGCGATATAGAAAACGCCGTAGCGGAAATTATGGAGCACCTAAAAAGCGACACCCTACACTACGATGCTTTAATTGAGTCAGTGCAGTGAAGCGCATAACAAGTCAATCAACGACGCGCCTTCAGCGCCGGACAGCTTACACTGCGCTTCGCTCCGTTTCAGCTGCCGGTTATTGAGGCGTTAAATGCCATCTAGAGCTTGGTATTTATGCGAAAGTCCGTAGAAGATTATTATAAAATTCAAAATAGACAATTCAAACTGTGGTTGTCACTAATTATATTATCACCTATTTGCCTAGGTGCTTTTTGGGTTATTTATTTTAGTCTGCTTGCATTATATCGCGCATTGCATAACTCACATTTCGGACATGGCTCAGAGATTCTAGTTGTTTTACCTATAGCTCTGGTTGTAGTACTTATTCAAATTAGATTATTAAAAAACCTGATTGAATCTTACAAAGCAAAAAAACTATAACAAGCTGTTAAAGCTAAACAAAAAAACAGCTCTGCTTTTAGTACCACAACATTCAGTCAACCCCCCTTACAAGCCGTAAAGAACCAGCAATAAAAAAGGAAAAAATCTATTTTTCGAGTCTATTTTAGCTTGTTAGCGTCAATGCTCGTGTTGTTGGCGGTCAATTGGTTTATCTTTAAGCCCGTGGCGGTTTTGATAACTTTCGCTTGCATATTTGTGCAGGTAGATAGAGCAAGCGTTAGCTCATTAAAGAAAGGCATGGCGATTCCTGAACCAAGGGTGGCCATAAAGCTTGCGGAGTTCCTTGTAATTACCCCCACCCTTTATCTACTGCCACAGAAATGCTTGTTGAGCTACAGGAGGCTGAGCAGTGGATCCAGGTGTTGCGTTTGTATTGGGCATACTATCTTCCTCCTGTCACTGCCATATTTCTTGTTCAATTCCTACGTATCGGCCTCGACTCGCTGCGCTCGAGCGTGCAACAAGCATTAGAGATAAAACTACATGAATAAAGCATTTCTTTTCTTTCTAATTTTAATTACAAGTGCAATTTCAGCGGTTTCCGGTGCACATCACACCAAAACACTGTACTCAAACATCATCGCAGAAAAGGATGAAGCGATTCAATTACAACAGCTCGCCTTATACCAATTGCTTTTGCAAACGTTAGATAATGGAGATATTCCTACAGCTCGTGATAAAATATTATCCGCTATGAATAGTGTGGTATATCATGCAGATCCACTTCAACAGTATTCCTATAAAAACGCTGAGGCTTGCGAAATATACAAAATAATTCATACCTATCGTGAGTCCAACAAGGATATGTACGAAGCTAAAAATGATATTGATGCCGAAGTTAGCAATATCATTGAAAAATGGAGCAGCTTACAGTGCAATTGAACAAACAGAGTATCCACTTCTAGTGGGGAACACCAACATAAATAGTTAAGGATAAAATTTGAACATCAATTGGAAGCCGAAAGCATGGATAGCCATACTCTTAGGCGTAGTCCTGCAAGCATTTACATTTTTGTACTTGAATAGACCCAAGATATTCTGGGCTTACTTCATTCTAACTTGCATTGTTTCTACAATTGACTGGAAGTATCAAACGCTATTTGCAGCAAGCTTTTCAATAATCTGCCCAACCCATGCCTATCTTGTAGCAAAAAATTTCGAAAGCTCTGATGAACGGGGCTGGTACTCCCAATGGTGGGGCATACCTACAATTTATTCGATATTTTTTACAACCGTCTTTCTATTTCGCTCATTTCTTTACGAGCCATTTATTTTTCCTTCAACCTCAATGCAACCAACAATTAACCAAGGTAACCACATCATTGTTCAGAAACTTGGCTACCGAACCTATGGCACCTTTGGAGTTAAATTCATAAATAGCGAAGTATCTTCCCCCAATCTAATGCAGAGAGGGAAGCTGTATGCGTTTTACCCACCCCATAAACATATTCCGTTTGTTAAGCGACTAATCGCAGTTCCTGGCGATACTATAGCTATTAAAGGGAATGACATTATTATCAACGGTTCAGTATTGGCAACAAGCCTTGTGCGAGAAGCCGAGAAAGCTATAGTTTACGAGCAGAAGTTGGGCGATATCACTCACGCAATTCAACGAATAGAAATGCGCCCATCTAGAGATATGGATGAAGTTGTAATTCCCGAAAGTAGCTATTTCTTTATGGGTGACAATCGAGACAACTCAGCAGACAGTAGGTTTTGGGGCTATGTATCCAGCGATAGTATAATTGGTGAAGTCGTATATATCATCCAATAAAGGACCAACAAAACGTGCAAGCAGGACATTTTTAAATTCGGCTTTGCCGAAAAACTGCCTCCCCCCTCTGCGTCACGTCGGTAAGGAAGAGTCGTGGAAAACACTGCAAAAGACATTATGGAATTGGATGTTACTAGCCGCAAAATTGGTACCAAAAAAAACATTTATAAGTATAGATTTTTCATTTAAATCCGGCGAATCTAACAGGTGATTATACCCGAAAAAATGGGCTTTCCAGACTCGCCGTTACCCGCCTTTACCGACAACACTAGGAAGGAGTGCTAGATGGGATACATATTAAGCATAAAAAGGGAAAGCGACATTACCGAAGCGGAGTGGCTGAAGGCTGTTGAGGCATGCGACACGACGAAAATTGATCCCGACCCGATATTGATGAGAAATCCAAAAACCGGCCAGACTCTATCAATGGCAGGCAGCACAACGGATGTCGCCGTCAAATTTACGTCAGGAGGATTTCTTGGTATGGGCGTCAAGGTTACCTGGCAAAAAAGTTTCAAGTTTTCCGATGGACAAGGGTTATTTAGATATACTGAAAATTTGGAAGATCTAAGAAACCCAGTAAGGATATCGGCTAAAAATCTGGCTAAATTCCTCGGCGCTAAAATTGTCGGCGAAAGTGACGAAGTCTATTCTTGGTAGTTTTCTAACTGCAGCAACCAGAAATGCAGCGGTCACTACGGCAATTGCGAACACCCACCCTTGCATCGCAGTTAGATTTACGAATGGGTACTGAGATCATCGCTATCGAGGTGGCTGGCATCACCGGATGATGTTACTTTTGCTATTAATTACATAGCTATCTTTCAAGTGAGCAAAGTATTGGTTACATTGGCATTAACTATAGATGACTAGAAAAACCTAACGCGTTTAGCCAACGTCGCCATGAAACCTAGCGCGCAGGCTTGACTCACTCGAACACAAGGCGTACTAATTCATGAAGATAGGCACTGTGAGTGAATCAACTGGGCTAAGCATCCACACTATTCGGTATTATGAAAAGCAAGGCCTAATAAAAAAACCGGAAAAGGATGCAAGCGGCCACAGAACCTATCGCGCTGTAGATATAGAAACCCTAAATTGGGTTTCCTGCATGAAAAACTCGGGCATGTCGCTGAGTAAAATTAAGAAGTATACCCAAGCTTTTTATGACAACAACAACGCACTCTGCATTGTTTCGCTGGAAGATCACTTGAAACACTTGCAATCACAGAAAGCCGATATCGAGCACTATATAGAGGTGACAAGGGATAAAGTAGCTCGACTCAAAAAGCGCTTGACCTAGACTATGGTCTAGATTGCTAGCCTTACCTTCTTAATCCAAATAGGAGCAGGAAGATGAAGGTAGACGTAGCTATTGTTAACGCCTTTGTGGATGGCGATTATGGCGGCAATCCAGCCGGGGTGGTGCTGAATGCCGACGCACTAACGAGCACTCAAAAGCTCAAGATCGCGAGGCAAGTAGGCTTGTCGGAAACCGCTTTTGTATCAGCGTCAAATGCGGCAGACTTTAAGCTGGACTTCTACACCCCGCAAAAACAGATAGCGCACTGTGGACATGCAACCATTGCCACTTTTAGTTATTTATCACAGTTGGGTATGATCCCACGTCCAAACACATCTAAGGAAACCGTTGATGGCACAAGAAGCATTCGCGTCGACGGTAATTTTGCCTACATGGAGCAATTGGCTCCAATATATCGCCCACTCGAAGGCGATGACGATAGGGTTCTGGAATCCTTGGATATTTCACCAGAAGTCATAATCTCAACCCCTATCATTGTTAACACCGGCAACGCGTTCCTGTTGGCTGGTGTCAAGGACCTAGCCACCCTAAATAATTTGACGCCCAATCAATCGCTTATAGAAGAGCTATCGGAAAAATACGATCTCATTGGCTACTACATTTTCACGCTTGAAACGAATTTAGCGGGGCGTGATGCGGCCACGAGAATGTTTGCGCCCCGCTACGGCATTAATGAGGAATCCGCGACGGGTATGGCCGCCGGGCCGCTGGCGTGCTTGCTTTTCGATCGACTAGATTTCAAACAAACGGAATTCATTATTGAACAGGGATATTCCATGCCTTCACCCTCACCAAGCTGCATCGACGTGACGCTCTCAATAGAAAACTCTGCGATAAAATCTTTGATGGCTGGAGGCATTGGTATTGCCTCTAGGCAAATGGTGATTGATATTGGCTAAGCAAATCCGATGACAAAAATGAGGCAAGCCCGCCAGGGGCGAGACCCACTAGGGAAACCCGGTTTGTCACGCCAATAGCGAGGTGGGCATTTTCGAGCTAGAGACGAAACGCAATCGCATACTCTGGCTGCCGCACCTGAAAACATCCGCTAAGGCTACGCCATAAAGCTAAAACGGGTGGCACTGCCAACCCTACTCGCATGCCGCTTTAGTAGCACCCTGTTGGCAACCTAAGATACTTGGCGGCCCTGCCACCAAAGACGATAAATAGCGTTGAAGCCTGACCTAAAGGATAGAATAAATTGGTTGTTGGCGAACGGTTAAATAATGGTTTTTAGTGGCACTGAACCGTTATTTACATAGATCAAGTTAGCGCAATTATTTCTAAGAAGATAGAAACGGCACTGCAAAAGCGGCGTACGATTCACCCGAATTTATTTGAATTTTTACACCCACTAACAGTATCCAATGCTGGCTTAGTGTGCGAAAGGTTTAATAGCGTAAAATTTACGCACCATATTGCATGCATGGCACGCCTTTACCCATACACAAGATGGACAAAAAGCTTTTTATTCAGCTCGACTGACGGTTAACCGATAGGTGCGAAACGGCGCTGGAAAATTGCGGGTTATCAGTGGCGATTGCACCTGTAAATTCAGACGGCCTCCCCGCAAGCCTTAAACAATCTGTATTATTGGCTTTAGTGATATACTTCATCGGTCAACTGAAATTAGGGGCCTTGCGCTTTCACAAATGAGTATACCGAATGCCGAACCAAAGCCAAGCCACGCTTCCCTTCGATAACTTCATTGCGCCAAGGTGCAAGGCACCGTTAGAGATTCTCTATCGAGATGACGACATTTTATTAATTAACAAACCCAGTGGCCTATTGAGTTTGTCGGGCAAAAATCCGCTTAATCGAGATTCCGTACACTACCGTTTGGTACATGGCCAAGCGGGTGTGAGCCCAATGTTTCCCGAGGCAAAGCTTCCCCATCGTTTGGATTTCGGCACCTCCGGCATTATGGTAGTAGCGCTAACGGCGATGTCTGCGCAACATCTCAACGCCCAATTTCAAACGCATTCCGTGCAAAAACGTTACCTTGCTATGCTGGAGGGCTGGGTTGCTCAAGACCGAGGAGAAATCAGCGCAGCCATTGCAAAAAGTAAAACCGACTTCCCTTTAGTAAAAATTTGCCCTAGTGTCGGCAAATCATCGCTGAGCGAATACGTCGTTATTGAACGACTGGTATCTAGCCAACAGCTGCGCAAAAGCTTAGTACAATTTACACCGCGCACAGGGCGCACGCATCAACTACGAATTCACAGCCATTCTATCGGCCACCCTATACTTGGCTGCGATTTATACAAGAGCAAAACCAGCGAGCAACGTGCCAATCGCTTACTATTACACGCCAGCGACCTAAGCTTCACGCACCCGCGACATGGCGAAGCGGTTCATGGCTACTGCCCTTGCCCGTTTTGATCGCGGCGGCAGTGCAACCTGCCAATCAATATCAATTAATTAAATGTAAAATATGATTGAGACAACTAAAATTTCCGCTACCTGCGCATGCGGCGCACTAAGATTGGATATCAAGGGCAGGCCTGTGGTTCAGCTGGTGTGTCATTGCACAGATTGCCGTGCCTTTTCCGGCCAGCCCTATACTGAAGCTGCATTCTTTCAAGCCGCCCACTGTCAGATTCACGGCCAAACCGAAGCAATGACATTAAATGGCGGCAGTGGGTTCCCTAAAATTCATCATTCGTGCGCGAGGTGTAAGACTCCGCTGTTCGTCACGGTCGGCGCACTGAATGGCGCCTGTGCAGTACCGGCATACAGACTCTCGCCCTTTCAGTTCAAACCGCAAGCGCACATTTGGACCCGCGAAAAATTAGATACCGTTAGCCTACCTACCGATGCACCCCATTCGCCAGATCTTCCGCCCAAACCATTGCTCGACATTATGCTGGGACAATTTTGGAGCAAGGGTAATGAATAACTGAGTTACCACTAGCCCCCGTGGGTGAAACATGTCTACCCTCAATCCGCCTTCAACACAATTTCCAATGTATAACGTCGCTGGTTCGCCGGCGCAGCCATCGCCATCATGGCGCCTTGGGAAATGAGATTTTCACTTTCACTGTGGTAGTTCAGTTTTAACTGGTCCGGCTCCGCAAGCCAACGCATGCCCGTATGAAGTGATGCACGTGGCTCCAAATTTGCACTGATTTTTTCCAATACCGCCAGGCGATCCAGCCTCAATTGCCTGTTCATGTCGGCAATTTCAGGCGGCAACCCCTCTTCCACTGGGTAAGTGATGCGTTGCACAACACTAACATCGGGATCGGGAAAAAAGCTTTGCCGTTCAGTTTGGTTTTCGCAGCACGCCGTTTCGAACGTTTGCAAACCACCACCTTGATGTTTAACTGTTGTCTTAGTCACACCTTCCATTTTATACGCAAAACGTATATCTACTTCAAAACCCTCCCCTACCGAGGATGGACGAACAAAATACACAGCCAATTCGCTTAGCGGCGCTCGCGCGGACACCTCTTCAATCACCAGAGTCGCCTCGTTGGCTCGCGGTGTATGCACCTCCATGCGGCCACCATAAGTAACTTGCCCCTCGGTAACCGGTGCAGTATTTTCTAAGGCGATGAAGAGCTCCTCCTCAAGCGCGATCGGATCGATGGCGTCGGCACTATAGTCTGGTAAAACCTGGGTGAAATCGGGGGGAAGCATAACGGCGAACGTTTGCGTCGCGCTTAATGCGTAATCCCACTTTGCACTGATTTTGGTACCACCTTGGGCATTACTTTCCTCAACCGCCTCGCCGCTTTGAGCAATCACTAAGGTCATCATTAAGGTTCCAGCGCGCCAGCCCTCGGGGTACTGGTGGACATACTCAGACCCGTCTTGGTCGCTATAGTCTTGATGTTGCTGCTCCGTATAGCCTTCATCCGCCGAATTGTCTTGCGTATCGCTAGAGCACCCAACCAACGAAAATGCTAACAGACTTAGCACCAACCCCATCACATTTCGACATTTTTTCATTACATGCATCCTTGGTAAATGAACAACGAAACTTGCACATTTGATATCACTAAAGCCTAAGGCACGCAACTACTCCCGCTTGCAATTGAAAAATCTGACCTGGGCTGGTTCGCCAAACCCCTAGCCTGAATCAATTCCTTGTAATTGCCCAACACACAATATCCAAAAAACAGAAGATCCGGACCCTATGCAATGGCATTCGAAACCTATAGATTTACACAACAATGCATGCCGGCTGGAAAACAAAAATGACCAAACCCAATATTGCAATCTTTGGCGCAGGTAGTATTGGCTGCTATTTAGGCGGCTGCCTTTTGGCATCCGGCGCCGACGTTTGCTTTATAGGCCGCGCGCGAATCCAACAGGAAATTCAAACGCACGGGCTACAACTTTCCGACTGGCGCGGGCGCGCTCACCGCGTTGGCAAAAACAGCGTTCGCTTTTCATTAACCCCTGAATTACTTGCCGATGCCGATTACATAATCGTCACGGTTAAAAGTGCCGACACCGTTAACGCCGCACAACAGATTAGCGCCCATGTTAAATCCAGCGCCGTCATCGTAAGTTTTCAAAACGGCATCCACAATGCGCATACCTTAAAAGAAACCTTACCAACACACACTGTACTTAAAGGCATGGTGCCTTTTAATGTGATTAGCGCCGGCAACGGCCATTTCCACTGCGGGACTGAAGGCGATCTGGCGCTCGAACGACAGGACAATTCAGCGGAACGTCTAATTCAGGCGTTGCGTTCGGCGAAACTGCCGGTACAAACCTATAATGATTTGCGCGGTATCCAGTGGAGCAAATTGCTGATGAACCTCAACAATGCTGTTAATGCGCTGTCGGGTATTCCGTTACGCGATCAGCTTTACGATGCACAATATCGGCGCGTGATGGCGCTGGTGGTGCAAGAAGCGTTGGACATTTTTAAAGCCGCAGGCATTAAACCACTGCGTACCGGTAAAGTCGTACCCACACTGCTGCCCACTATTTTACGGCTCCCCAATTGGCTATTCACCCGCATTGCCGGTGCACTGCTCAAAATTGATCCCGCGGCAAGATCTTCCATATACGAAGATCTACTGCTAAAAAGAAAAACTGAAATTGAATTTCTTAACGGTGAAATAGTAAAACTGGCACAGCAACTGACGTTAAGCGCGCCGCTAAATTCGACCATCGTCGAACTTATTAAACACGCCGAAAACAACCAAACCGGCTCGCCCAACATGTCGGCGAGTGCACTTCATCAAGCGCTCATTCAAGCACTTGATCCATGAAAAAAGGCCGGTTAAACCGACCTCTTTTCACACAAAGTTCAGGCATTCGATGGAGCGTTATGACATCCGCTCAAACAGTGCCGCAATGCCCTGACCGCCGCCAATACACATGGTCACAACTGCATAGCGGCTTTGAGTACGCTGTAATTCGTACAAGGCTTTTACCGTAATGACAGCACCGGTTGCGCCAATGGGGTGGCCGAGAGAAATACCGGAACCGTTGGGGTTCAGTTTTTCAGCGGGAATATCGAGATCGCGCGCCACGGCAATGGCTTGCGCGGCGAAGGCTTCGTTCACTTCCCAGACATCGATATCGACCACTGACAATTTATGGGCAGCCAACAACTTCTTCACAGCCGGCACGGGGCCTATACCCATGTACTCAGGCTCGACACCGGCAAAGCTATACCCCACCAAACGCGCCATGGGCTTCAAGCCTTGCTTTTCCGCTTCACCACGCTCCATCAATACCATGGCTGCAGCCGCATCATTTAAACCCGAGGCATTTCCTGCGGTAACCGTGCCATCCTTCTTGAACACGGGGCGCAGCTTGGCCATGCCTTCGAGCGTGGCATCGGCGCGCACGTGCTCATCGTGTTCGAAGCTCACCACGCCTTTGCGGGTTTTCAACTCGACGGGCAGAATTTGCGACGCGAAGCGACCTTCGGCCGTAGCGCGGGCGGCACGCTGGTGACTCTCTACCGCTAGCGCGTCTTGATCTTCACGGCTAACGCCCCACTTTTCGGCTACGTTTTCAGCGGTAATACCCATGTGCACATCGTTAATGGGGCATGTCAGCGCACCGGTCATGGCATCTACCATGGCACCGTCGCCCATACGTGCACCGAAACGCGCCTGAGGCAACCAATAAGGCACACGGCTCATAGACTCGGCGCCACCGGTAACAACGGCGTCGCAATCGCCCAAAAGAATTAACTGGCTGGCACTGACCAATGCCTGTAAGCCCGATCCACACAGGCGATTTACAGTCACCGCTGGCGTGGTTTCGGGCAGACCACCTTTAATGCCAGCGACACGGCTCATGTACATGTCGCGACGATCGGAATGGGTCACATTGCCAATCACACAATGGCCTATGGCCTCGGGTTTAACACCGGCGCGTTTTACCGCCTCGGCAACTACTTGGCCAGCGAGATCTGTTGGGGCAATATCTTTTAAACTACCGCCAAATGTACCAATTGCGGTGCGTACACCACTTAAAACTACCACTTCACGCTGGCTCATATCCGATTCCTCTAAATTGATTACACAGTTAATGCCACGAGTTAGATTCTATTTTGCCAAATAAAACATTTGTTTGAAACACTTATTCGCTACCTGAGCCGCCCTGCCAACCCCCACAGGTGCAAGCACAATGTCCAATGATCACCGCAATCGCGGTGCGGCGCCACGCGACCATCGTAGGTAGCTCACGGGCGCGTCTAGTGACATTGTAAACACCCACCAGTCACACCTGCCAAGCGCCGGCACATCCATGGTCGATGTCTTCACAAACCGCGATAGGTTATAGTTAAGATCCTGATTTTATTAATATAATTTTCCTAAACAGCGCTAACCAGAGGTATCAACTTGGGGCCACATCTAACCGCCATATTGCTCGGCTTATTACTAACAATAGCGGGTGATGCAAATGCGACTGACGCAACCGTAACGGCAAAAATTGTAGTCCCTACCCGCGATGTGGCAACAACCGCCGACACAGATTTTTTCTTTCCGCTGCTCAACCTTGCGCTCAGTAAAACCATCGCCAGCGACGGCCCCTTTGAAACCAGCTATCACCCTCTGGTGCTGTCCTCGGCGCGTATACTGTCAAAATTAGATAAAGGCGACGGCATCGATGTAGTCTGGACCAGTACCAGTACCAGCCGCGAACAAAACTTTCGCCCTGTTCCAATATCGTTATTGCGTGAATTGGCCGATTACAAAGTACTGCTGATAAACGCCGATGAGCAACCTAGGTTCAATCGCATAGCGACGTTGGAAGATTTAAAAACACTGCGCGCGGGTGTCGGCGGGCACTGGCCGGATGCTAAATTGCTCAGCAACAACGGTTTTAATATCGCGACCTCCATTTATTATGAATCGCTGTTTAAAATGCTGGCAGCCAAGCGCTTCGATTTTTTCTCGCGTGGATTATTTGAAGCTTGGTACGACTTAGAGCAACACCCAGATATGGGCTTAACCATAGAGAAAACACTCATGCTCTACTACCCAGCACCCTTCTATTTCTTCGTTCGCAAGGATAATAAAGCGCTGGCAGATCGACTTGAGCGAGGCCTGAAGATAGCTCAGGCCGATGGCAGTTTCGATGCGTTACTTAACAGCATTCCCGCTTTCCGCCGCGGCAACGAAGAGTTCAATCAGCATAAGAGAAAAGTCTTTACCCTAGAATCAAAGTACTAAGATAAAGACCTGCCTATCCGCTTAGCTCATGCCTTGACTGCGTAAGTAATCATCGTAAGTGCCATGAAAATCGACGATACCATTCGGTGTTAATTCGATAATTCGGGTGGCCAATGAAGACACAAACTCGCGGTCGTGGCTGACAAACATGAGGGTGCCTGCGTAGTTATCTAAGGCCAAGTTGAGCGACTCAATAGATTCCATATCCAAGTGGTTCGTGGGTTCATCGAGCAGCATGATATTGGGCTTTTGCAGCATTAATTTGCCGAATAGCATACGGCCCTGCTCACCACCAGAAATCACATCGACTTTTTTGGCGATATCGTGTTGAGAAAACAAAAGCCGGCCGAGTGTGCCGCGAATAACTTGTTCGTCGTCACCTTCCTGACCCCACTGATTCATCCAATCCACCAAGGTTTTTGGATCTTTAAAATCGCGCGCATGATCCTGAGCGTAGTAGCCAATATTGGCATTCTCAGACCACTTGATCGTACCGTCGTTCGCCGGGACTTCACCCACTAAACACTTCAACAGGGTCGACTTACCAATACCGTTAGGCCCAATAATGGCAATGCGCTCACCTACTTCTACTGTGAGGTCTAAATCTCTAAATAACTTCTCATCGTATTCTTTCGCCAAGCCATGCACTTCAAGGGCCAAGCGGTGTAGTTTCTTTTCTTGCTCGAAGCGGATGTAGGGGCTCTGGCGGCTAGAGGGCTTAACCTCTTCCAGCTTAATTTTATCTATCTGCTTGGCGCGCGAGGTGGCCTGCTTGGACTTAGACGCGTTGGCCGAGAAGCGACTAACGAAGGCTTTAAGGTCGGCAATTTGCGCCTTTTTCTTGGCGTTATCGGCCTGCAAGCGCTCTGTCGCTTGAGTGGCGGCAGTCATATACTCATCGTAATTGCCGTGGTAAACCCGCAGTTCACCGTAATCGAGATCTGCCATGTGCGTGCACACGCTGTTTAAAAAATGGCGATCGTGCGAAATAATTATCATGGTGCAATTACGCTGGTTCAATACACCTTCCAACCAGCGAATGGCGTTGATATCCAAGTTGTTGGTCGGCTCATCGAGCAACATGATATCGGGCTCAGAAAACAGTGCCTGCGCCAACAGCACGCGCAGCTTCCAACCTGGCGCCACTTCGCTCATCAGGCCGTAATGCTGCTCCACCGCAATACCGACGCCAATGAGCAATTCACCGGCCCGCGATTCAGCGGTATAGCCATCCATCTCGGCAAACTCAGACTCCAACTCAGCAGCGCGAATACCGTCTGCTTCCGTCATGTCTGGGTTGGCGTAGATAGCATCGCGTTCAGATTTGATCGCCCACAGCTCTGTGTGCCCCATGATGACCGTGTCGATCACCGAAAATTCTTCGTAGGCGAACTGATCCTGCTTGAGCTTACCAATGCGCTCATTGGGGTCTTTCGATACGCTGCCTGCCGAGGGCTCCAAATCACCGCCGAGGATTTTCATGAAGGTCGACTTGCCGCAGCCATTGGCGCCGATTAACCCATAGCGATTACCTTCGCCAAACTTTACAGAGACATCTTCAAAAAGCGGCTTGGCGCCGAATTGCATGGTGATATTTGCAGTCGATAACACAGTAAAAATCCAAAGTCAGAAAAGGTGAATAATGGGTAAGCCACTCAACTGGGGCAAAAAATAAGCGGCGCATTATGCCACAGACCACCACCTCACAACACTGAAACCGGCTTATCTAGGGCAATTGGCCGCCAGCGCCATGAAATGCGGTGCACAAGCATTTCAACGATAGGTCCCCTAGCCAACGCAGCGCAGCGCTAGGTCTAGTCACAGCGTGCCGTATAGGTAGGTTGCTCCCACAGAAACAGGCTAATGTGAGGCTAACCCGAACAATAAGCAGGCAAGGTCGTGTGCGCAAAAAAGCGAAAGACCGAGAAGGATGTAATTAGGACCGAGCAAGGATCGCGGTGAAGGGTCTTTCGTTTCTGTTGACCAACGTAGGTATCGAGTCATCACGCACCAATAACTTAGCAACAGCAACCCTGGAAGCGAGTTGAGCGAGCATCGGCTAATAGCACCCTGGTAAATGGTAATAACGGCTTAACCACCTTTCTGAAGAGTGGTGATAAAGTTTGTTTTAGCCCTATTGAGGGTCAGATTTTACCAGCTGTCGACGTACAATCGCGTCATAGCAACAGGGTAAAATGCAAAGTGGCAACAGCAAGAACACCACGATCAACGCCAACCCACACTGGTTCGGTCGTACCAACAAGAGTTGCAGCAACCTCGGCGTTAAACTTTAAGTGATAAGAAAAAAGTAAACTGAGTCGAAGCTCGGTAAAATAGCACCGCCTTCAAGCTGTAAGCGCGCGAAGGCGGTGTTACATTTGAGCAATGACGGCTGGCAACATAATCGCTGGGTCGTTAAAACAAGGAATAGAGCAGAGCCAATGCCAAAAGTTGAGCCAGTTAACCCATCCGCCGATCAGGTCGACGACAAAACGGTGATTTCTCGTCGCCAACAGGATGAGGCAACGGTAATTGTCGCAAACAAACCGTCCGCGCCGGTGCGAGGAAACACCACCGCCGAAGAAAGAAATGATAAAACCGTCGCTCGAAGCGCGCCCCCTCGACCAACTGAAACCGCCTCGCCAACGCAAACCGGCAACCAAACACAAACACTAAACCCGCTAACCAACACCTTACATGTACCCTATGCGGTCGGTGGCGACGTCATTAAAGAACGTTTCATTATTGAAAAAGTGCTTGGCCAAGGCGGCATGGGCATCGTCTGTAAAGCGGTGGATTTACGCAAAGTAGAAGCTGAAGACCAGCAACCGCATGTTGCGATTAAATTGCTGTCACACGAATTTTCCAAGCACGCCGATGCGTTTAAATCGCTGCAGCGCGAAACGAAAAAAACCCAGTCACTCGCGCACCCCAATATCATCACTGTTTATGATTTCGACCGAGACAACGACACCATTTTCATGACCATGGAAGTGCTGGACGGCCACCCACTCGATGATATTTTAAAAGGCAAAACAGACGTTGTTTTAGATAAGAAGGCATCTATTAAAGCGGTTAGGGAAATTGCACTCGCGTTGGAGTACGCACATTCTAAAGGCATCGTGCACTCGGACTTAAAGCCGGGCAACATTTTTTACACCCGGTCAGGCCAAGTCAAAGTTTTGGACTTCGGCATCGCCCGCGCCTTTAACGACGAGCGCAATAAAGACAGTTTTGATGCTGGCAACTTAAATGCCATCACACCAAAATATGCTAGCCTCGAAATGTTTGAGCGCCAGCCGCCAGACCCAAGGGACGACATCTATGCGCTCGGCTTAATTGCCGCTGAATTACTCACTGGCAAACACCCCTATCAGAGCCGATATGCACCCGAGGTTAAAGAAGAAAAACTCAAGCCGAGCTATTTAAAACCACCAGGATTTCTTTATAGCCGTTTACTTAATAACGCCATAGCGCTACACAAGAACAACCGAACCCAAAGTGTCAGCCAATTTCTATCTCAGCTAAACTGGGCCGAAAAAGGGTTCCAACGCCTCTCTATCGCCGGAACGATTGTGGCGGCCCTACTCATTGCCAACGCCTATATTATTGACTCTGTCAGCGATAAAGTGCCCTTGTCGGAATTGCCCGAAGCACAACAAATTCTAGTGACCACAAATCTAGCCAACGCCAAACAAGCTTTGTCATTTAAAGATTACAATGGCGCGATTATTTATTTAGAAAAAGTGTACGCCGTACACCCAAGCAACGATGACGTAGAAGACTACACCGCTGGCATTCTCAGCGCGATTGAGACCACATCAAAAGGTCTGCAAGCCGGCGAAGAGCGCGACTATTTAATCAGCCAACTAGAGCAAATCGGGCAATATGAATTTATACAAAGAAACGATCACTACAAACCGCTGCTGGAAAAATTAACGAAAACGCTGTAGCGATCTAACGGAAAAATGATATGGAGATTAACGTGAAAAACACATCGACCTACCTAAGCTCGGCTTTTAGCCTCATCACCTACCCACTGGTCGCAATCGGCCTTGTTGCCTGCGCCTCATCGGCCGGCGACAAAAGCAATATGTCGGCCACAGAACAACGCACTGCCCGCATCGCCGAACTTCAGGTCGTGGATTGTTCTCTCCCAGGACAAACCCGCATGCTAGGTAATACGCCCTACATGACACCACGCCGACCCGCTACGCTCACCGCGGCAGAGTGCCAGACCCGCGGCGGTGAGTATGTCGCCTATGATCGAGCCGATCTCAAAACCGCCTTAGCTGTTTGGCTACCTGCGGCAGAACAAGGCGATGCAGAAGCGCAAGTGAATGTCGGTGAAATTTTCGAGAAAGGCGCCGGTGGCTCACCCAACTACCAAGCAGCCGCCATTTGGTATAAAAAAGCAGCAGACCAAGGCAACAAGCGCGGTCAATTCAATATTGGCACACTCTACGAACAAGGTTTGGGCGTTGAAAAGGATCAGATCGCCGCCCTAGACTGGTATCGTCAGGCATGGGGATTGCCCAAAGATGACTTAGTGTTTCAATCCAGCGTCACGAAACAACAAACGGAAATTACCGAGGCCTTAAACAAAGAAATTCGCAGTAAAAACCTTCAAATTAAGGCGATGAAAAACCAAATTGCCGACCTTAACGCCAGCCTCGTCAAAGCCAACAACAGCGAACTGAAAGGCCAAATCCAAGAACTCAATGCTATTGTCTCCCAATTAGAGCAAGAGGCAAAAACTGCGCAACAAAAAGTAACCTTGTACCCACGCGCCGATCAATTGGTGGTGCGCACACCCACAGCTGCAACACAAAATGGCAAAGTTTCGGGCCACGTAGAATCCATCGGCAACACATCGGATGTGTCACTTAAAAATATTAATTTTGGAAAGTTTTATGCGCTGGTTATTGGCGTCCAAAACTATGAGAAAATCAATAGCCTTGAAACACCAATCAACGACATTAATGCCATCGCCGAAACACTGACTAAACGTTACAACTTTAACGTCACAAAGGTCATAAACGCGGATGATGTTGGCGTTATGGAAGCCATAAATAATATCAACGAGAAACTAACGGAAAATGACAACCTTCTCATCTTCTACGCCGGTCACGGTGCGCGCTTAGCCTCTGGCGATGTAGAAGCCGGCTATTGGCTGCCAACAAATGCCGAAGCACCACCACGTGATACTTACTGGGTTGCCAATGAATTTGTTACTCGCCACCTAGCGCGATTTAAAGCAAAACGTGTGTTGGTGGTGGCCGACTCTTGCTATTCAGGCCTTTTGTCTAGCGCGCCCGGGTTTCTCATGATGGGTGCAGATGGCAAATACACCGATGAATACATTGCTTACAAAGCCGACAAGCGCTCGAGATTATTACTCACCTCAGGTGGCGACAACCCTGTGCTAGATAGCGTTAACACAGGTCATTCTATATTCACCCAAGCGTTCCTAAAAGCCTTGAACTCAAACAACGACATTTTTTCTGCGCCTGAATTATTCCTGCAGTTAAAAGCTGAGGTCAGCAAGTCAGCTAAAGCTGTCAAGTTCAGCCAGACACCCGAATATAAAACCATTAAAGGTGCGGGCCACGAAGTGGGTGATTTTTTCTTTATCCCCACTAAATCTTAAAAAGTCGACGTAGAACGCGAGAAAACGGAAAGGTTAAACCGATGAAAACGACAACTGCAATCTTACACGTTACGACACTCACCTTGGGTGCCGCTCTCAGCGCTTCCACTCTCGCTGACCTAAGCGATTTACAAGGTCAATTTCAGAGCGAGCTGGAAGAGTTGGCGGCGATTACCAATCAAAACACCTACGACGAGCTGAAGCAACAAGGTTGTAACGATCAGGATCGAGAACCTACAGAAAGCTGTACCGCGAGCACATTCCTAGTCTGGCAAAACGTGCGCGAACTGGTTCATACGGCCAATGAACTTATCGATTCCGGTCCAACGCAATTTAGTTTAGATCTCGATCTCGAAGGGCTTGGGTTTTCGCTGCGCTGGACCGCGGGCGAAGAATTCTCATCACAAGAATCTATGACAAATAGCTTTGCTGGCGGTCAGCTTTCCAATCTTTCATCCAGAATAACGGCCTTGCGCAGCGGCGCATCAGGTTTTTCAATTGCCAACTGGACAAATCCGCAGCAAAACAACATCGCCATGTCTTCCGGCCTAAACGCTGGCGACGACATTAACGCCAGCGACGCTTGGTCGCGCTGGGGCGGTTTTTTAAATGGCAGTTACACCTACGGCAACCAAGATCCAACCCAGCGGGAAGATGCCTTCGACTTTGACGGTTCAGACATCAACGGCGGTGTGGACTATCGAATTAACGACAATTGGGTGGTTGGTGGACTTATTGGCTA
Organism: Simiduia litorea; assembly: GCF_042853465.1. Lineage (GTDB taxonomy): Bacteria > Pseudomonadota > Gammaproteobacteria > Pseudomonadales > Cellvibrionaceae > Simiduia > Simiduia litorea. Next base: position 2,664,616 of record NZ_AP031497.1, read on the forward strand.
CCAAACCCAGGAGATCAATTTCGATTCATCACTGAGTATTGTGGATGGTGGGGTCAACATGGATGGCTGGTCGATTCTACCTTTTGTGCTCTATCAAGATGAACATTGGTTTACGAATTTATCAGCCGGTTACCAAAAAAGTGACTTCGACACTGAACGCAGCATAAGATATCCCTCATTAAACCCCAATGTTGGCAGCGTAAATACCGTCGCCATCAGTTCAAATAGCGCCTCTACCTGGCTTGCAAATTGGGCTGGCGGCTATAGCTTCAGCATTACCGACGCCTTTACCATCGAACCATCGGTAGGCGTCAACTATCAGCACGTAAGCATTAGCGATTACACCGAAAAAGACTTACAAAACGACGGTTTTAACTTCCTCGTTCTGGAACAGACTATCAAATCGTTAGAAACTGTATTTTCACTTAAAGCTCAATATGTATTCAGTACGTCCTATGGTGTTTTTCTGCCCTACGTAAACCTTCAATCATTTTCTCAACAAGAAACCGACGATCGCTATATCGACGCGATTTACGCCAACGCGTCATCAGTGATCACCGACAACGCCCGCTTCTCGCTACCGACAAACACACCCGATAGCGATTATAAAATTTACGGTATCGGTTTAGCGGCGGTACTCCGTGGCGCCAGTCAAAAAACCCTGGATGCGCCAGCCAGCGGCGGCATCCAAGCCTTTTTAAACTACCGAGAAATTATTGATGTAGGCGACTACAGTCAGAAAATAATTGCCGGTGGTATACGCTACGAATTTTAGTCACTGAAGACGCTCATTAATTCCAGTTTACGGAAACTTATCAATCATGAATCAGCCAATAGTCACAACCATTGCAAAGCGCCTCTTTATGTCAGCGGCTTTTCTTTTCACGCTCTCGCACATCACCGCTTGCGGTGGTGGTGGCAGCGGTGGCTACGCCAGCAACCAAGATGATAAAAGACCGCCTGTAGCTATCGCCAGCGCCTTGACCATTGAAAACATATCGACACCTACGACTAAGCGTTATCAAGCAAGGGCGAATAGCCAAATTGTATTAACAGGCAAAGACAGCTATAGCGATTATGCGCCCATCTTAACCTACAACTGGACACAACTTTCCGGGCAAACAGTTACCCTCGTAGAGCGAACCTCTAACGCAGTCGCATTTGACGCCCCAGCCTTAGGCGACACTGCGGAACTTCGATTTCAACTCAGCATTACCGACGCCAACGGTAACACCGACACCGATGAAATTGAAATTGATATACAAGCCGTTAACGATGCCAATCGCTTTCTGTCGCACCCCAACACGCCTAAAAGTAAATTAACACTACTCGCAGCACTCAGTGGCGGTGAAAACACAGGGCCTTCGGAGCAAAGCTTCTCAGTCGAGGTCATCACGAGAGCGCATTGGCTAAATCGCCTAGGGGTCATGGATAACATCGTTGTAGACAGCCAAGAGCTAAGGTCAAAATTTCCTGAAAATTTCAACCCCGCAACCAATTACGACCCCCTTGTCGAGGAAAGAAACCCTCGTTTGGATATCGATTTAGTTTTACTGAATATTGACGACATTAATAAGCATTTTGAAACCGAACAACGAGACAGACGGCTAGATATTCACCAGATTGGCACTGCTTATCTAACCATCGAAATGGTTCTGCAAGGCACGCCGGCAGTCAATTTTGAACTCTTTGCGCTCAACGCCGATGGCGACATTATTGATCTAGCGTCTATTCAACCGGCAATGTTGGCGCAAGCGCACATGACGGCAACCAGCACAAGCGTAAACACAGCTACGGTCGCAAGAAAACATCAACGCATCCAAAATACGGTTGTTTCATCCGCTCAGGGCCTCTTTTCTACCACCCTTCACATGGATAGATTACTGGCAGAACTCGGTCTTGAAAATGCCATTTCTGCGAATAACTATTACGCACTGCTCGATCCGAGCGGACAGTTTTCTTCGTTTAGCCAATGGTCAACATACGCGGGCTTTACCGATGCAGACGGAAAAGCCATCGATGATCCTAACATTACTCACGCGCTCTATTTAAACAACTACGATTTGGGCTTTGGCCGCGATATGTGGTTGCGTAAAGACGGCATGGGCAATGTTTATAGTTACGTAACCAACTACCCAACGGTCGAGGCGGGGCTAGACGGCAGGCAAGACTTTGCCATTGTTGCCATGGAATATAGCGACAATCCCGACATCAACGGTGCCAATGCAAAAATTGTAAAATTTTATGCCTTCGTACCCGACGAACGCACCGGTGACTACATTAGATCGGCAAGCATGAATTTCGATGGCCGCGGGGAAAAATTCTTGCCCGGTGTTTGCACGGCATGCCATCAGAGCTATCAAGAAGGCTCGCAATTTACCGATGTAGCACAGGCCGATCTCGATGCCACCTTCATGCCTTGGGATTTAGACTCACTGCTATTTGCCTCGGCTGAGAATCCCGCCTTAGTAGAATCGACATTGGATGCGAGCAAATTTACCGCAGACACGTTAAAAAAATACAGTCGCGAATCACAGGAAGACGCACTTAGAAACCTAAACTTAGGTGCTCTGGCAACCTACAAAGATAACCCTGTACGTCACGCTGCTGCCATTCAACTGATTCATGGTTGGTATGGCGACGAAACGCAAGAGCTTGCCGTGGACCAATTACCGGATAACAACTTTAACGGTAATTATATACAGCCTGGCTGGGAGGCCGAACCCGAACTCTACCATCAGTCGTTTGCCCGTAACTGCCGTATTTGCCACGTACAACTTGAAGATGCCGACACTAACTTCGATGACTACGACGAATTTATCAACAACGATAACCTGATAACCTATGTGTTCGAGCAGGGTGTTATGCCCATGGCTCGCTTAACGATGGACAGATTCTGGGGCGGCAACGCCAGCGGTGCAGACGCATTGCGCAACCACTTAGAAGGCTTAGGCAAGACAACACCCTCGGCACCCGGTGCGCCCGTGGCAAGATTTACCGCCAGCGAGATCAATCCAACCATCGAAGACACCGTGGAGCTTGTCGCCGGCACCAGCCTGTTTCCACAAACGTATGCTTGGTCCCTAACGGCGCCTGCTAACTCTCTTGCCGCCCTCTCTTCCACCACAGGGACAACAACGAGCTTCAGCCCTGATTTGCCGGGAGAGAGTTACGCTCTAGTGCTAACCGTGAGCAACGAATACGGGGTAGAAGCTCAAGACACTCAGGTCATCAGCAGTGCCGATCGAGCGCCTATTGCCCCTTGCTTGAGCGCTGATAGCAGTGCTTTAACCGAATCCGGCGCGCTTAATGGTATTGCCGTCGTTAGCCAACTGACCGTAAATCAACTTGGCGACGGCAATGTCACCCTGGCCAATACACTGAACGGCAGCTTGGGTAGCGTCACTATTGACCCAGACCTAGCTCGCCTGAACTACCAACTTAACAACCCCTTTGTGCGCGGTGTTGATCTCATTAGTTACAGCCTGATTGATGTGAATGCCAGCCCTTCCACAACCGATGTTGGCTGCAGCAGCTCGCCACAAGCTGGCTATGGCCACATCCGGATAGATACAACTAATAGCGGAACCCTTGCTCCCTCTGGACTCACAGCTGCGCCTAATCTCGCAAGTAACACCTACACCATTGATCTCGATTGGGACGCGCCCACTGACATCACGCCTACCGGCTACCGGATTTATCGCGATGGCATCGCCATTGCAAACACCACTAACACCAGCTACAGCGATAGCCCCCTCGTCCACGACACCGATTTCAGCTATTCAGTGAGCACTGTGTTTAACACCTTTGAATCAAATCCATCCACCGTGGCCAACACCCGAACCGTCGCTCTAACACCTCTCAATTTAACCGGAGACAACAGTGTATTTGGTCAAATCAGTTTGGTTTGGGATGCGCCTACCGGTGCTAGCAACCCCATTAGTTACAGTATCTATCGCGAAAACAACGGCGTAAAAACCACCTTAGCCAATGCAATTTCCAACACCGGGCCCTATGTGGACTCGACCGTGGTGGCAGGTATCGCGTACGACTACACAGCCACAGCCACGGACGCATCGGGACAAGAGTCAAATGCCTCGAATACTGTGAGCAACACAGCCAAGCCTCTACCACCCAGTAGCGCTAGCGCCACAGCCATCAGTGGCACGCAAATAAACTTGAGCTGGAACGCCGTTACCAATGCCAGCGCCTACAAAATTTATCGCAAACTCAGCAACCAAAGCGACGCCAACTATGTGCAAATTGCAGCCCCGAGCACCAACAGCTTTAGCGTCACCACAGGTCTAAGTGCGGGCAATAATTACAACTTCCGGATCGGCGCCACAGTGAACGGCGAGGACTCCATCACCTTTGCCGCCACCAGTGCCACCACCTTTCCCAATGCGCCGGCAGGCCTGACGGTCGCACCCAACACCGGCGGCAATCGCTTTACTGAAACTCGCCTCACGTGGACTGCCGCCAGCGGCAACAATATCAGCGGTTATAACGTCTACCGCACCGGTACGGGCCTGATAGCGAGCAACGTGGCAAACACTTTTTATGTGGATTCAGGGCGTTTCAGCGGCACGCTGTATAGCTATACCGTGCAAGCGATTGCCGGTGGTAACACATCGGCAGCGAGTGGCGCTGCCAGTGGCGCCACCTACCCACTCGCTCCGACGCCAACTGCAGAGAACATTGCAGCGGCTTCAGACGCCAGTGCCCACGACACCCTAAGAGTCAGCTGGCCTCAGGTCAGCGGCGATAGCGTCACCTATCAGCTCAGTGCTAGCGGCACTCGCATTCTCGGAGGCGCCGCAACCACGCCAACGCCTCTGTCTTTTGCGGACGCTAGCAGCACCGTGCAACGCGACCTAACCGGTCTTAGCAGCTACAGTAATTACACTATTACCGCCACTGCCACGGCCAACGGTTTGTCCTCTTCGAACACAACCTCTCTGGCCACCGGCGTCTCTTACAATAATGACATTCTACCCGGGCCGGCAGCGCGCCTGAGCTGTGCTAACGCCGGCTGTCACTCAGGCGACAGCGCAGCGGCACTCAGGAGCCGCTTCACGGTAAGCTGCATTCAAACTAACAATTTGCCAAGCTGTAATGCCGCTATGACAGGTTTATCGCTGAATGCAAATGAAGCGCCCTTAGTGCAGACTTGGTTTGCCAACCAGTATGACTAAGCCGGCAAGCTGAAATTACCATCATAGGCCCCCAGCAGAACAAAACTGGGGGCTTGTGATGGCTCCCGTAGGAACCATAGCGATTCAACCAGAAATAAATAAGGCACTTACAAGCGCCATATGTTTCGATGCAGTTCAACAATGACAGCAGCAAAAGCTCAATGAGATGGGATCCAAATCGCCGATTGAACCATAGGTACATCGGCGCCACCGCCAAGCAAGTTGATCACCGATTAAAACTAATCGTGTACTAACTAAAACCCCTTATTAGCTGTGGTTATTGTCACAATTCAGGCTCACACGCCTAGCGTTCGCACTGCACTATCGCTAGAATGGCGCGCATCGATAATGGCCTTTTAGACTCTTAGCGACATTATCGAATTGGATCAACAACAATCACACAGCCATCAAATTTCTGCCAAACAATCTCTCAATGGCAGTCATGGATATAAGCTCATAAGGACATGACATGAAGCACACTCTACCGCTCTCTATTTTAATCACTGGGTTTAGCGCAGTGACAAGTCAAATCACTCATGCGGACCTTGCCAAACTCGGCAGCCAGTTTGAAACCGAACTACAACAGCGCACCGCCGCCACGACGCAGGCCGTATACGATCAATTACTTGCTCAAGGCTGTGAGGATAATTTTGGCGAGTTCGGCACGCCTGAAGAAATCATCTTAGAGCAGACGCCCTCTTTCACCGCTAACAAAAGCGCGATTGCAGGTGCAGGTGCCCAGCCGGTATTTAGCTGTACAGGCAACACCCTTCTGGTCTGGGAAAATGTGCGCAAACTGGTTCACACTGCCAATGAAATTACCAATAGTGGCCCAACCGGTTCCAGTTTGAGCCTAGACGTCAACGGTTTGGCCGCTGCCCTACAGTGGACCGCCGGTGAGGAATACTCAACCCAAGAGTCCATGACCAAAAGTTTTAACAGCGCCCAGCAATCTCATTTGCAAGCGCGAATCGCTGCATTAAAAACATCCAGCCCCGTTCTCGCGAAGCACGCAAATATTTCATCAAGCGGTTTGAATGCCGGTGATAGTACAGGCGACGAATGGTCTCCCTGGGGTGGCTTTCTAAATGGCAGCTACAACACTGGCGAGCAAAAAATTAGCGATCTCGAAAACGGTTTCGACCTCGACGGCTCAGAAATAAACGCCGGCGTAGATTACCGGTTGAATAGCAACTGGACCTTGGGTGGTTTAATCGGTTATCGCGAGCAGGACATTCAGTTTGACGTCAACAGCGGCGCAGTAGACGGCAAAGTAAATATGCAAGGCTGGTCTGTTTTACCTTTCTTACTCTTTCAGAATGACCGATGGTATTCGAGCCTTTCAGCAGGCTATCAGTGGAATGACTTTAACACCCGTCGAGATGTACATTTTGATTCGCAAAATATCGACGTCGAGGGCGCAGATACACACGCCAAAAGTTCTAACGATAGCAACACCGTCACGGCCAATTGGGCAGGCGGCTATAGCTTTCAGATAAACGATGCCTTTTCTCTGGAACCATCCGTTGGTATTAACTACCAAAAAGTATCCATTGGTGATTACACCGAATCAGACGCCAACCAAGCCGGCTACAACTTGTTTATCGAAGCGCAAACCATTAAATCTTTGGAGTCTTACTTCGCACTGAAAGCGCAGTATGTCGTGAACACGGAACAGGGTGTTTTCATCCCCTACTTAGAGATTCAAAGTGTAGGGCAAAAAGAAACCGATACTCGCTACATCGAGGCGAGCTACGCCGAGATTAAAGATTTTATTTCCGGCGAAGCACTTTTCTCACTGCCAACTAATCGACCCGACAGCGACTACAAAGTCTATGAGTTCGGCGTAGCTGCGGTGTTGCGAGGCGCCAGCCAAAGCACACTAAACGGTCCAGCTGCCGGCGGCATCCAAGCGTTCTTGAGCTATCGAGAACTTGCCGACATGGGCATTTATAGCCAAAAGAGCATTTCTGGCGGCGTTCGCTACGAGTTCTAAGCCAACCTTTAAACTGGCGGCCATCGTGTTATCCTGTGGTCGCCAGCCCTTCAACACCCAGCTTATGACCTCAATTTCGACAATACATCGCGCATTGCAATGGCTAGGACTGATCGCCGCCCTGTTCGCAAGCATCGCCTGCACGAGTATTTCCCCTTACGACGCCAACGCACTGGTAAAAAAACACCAATGGCGCAGCCATATCATCGCCACAGAGCAACTCAATTTCATGACTTTCGCCGCGCCAGAGAGCGCGCATAACACGGCGGAAAAAGCACTATTCATTTATCTTGAAGGCGACGGACACGCGTGGGCATCTCGCTATCAGCCATCGAGCAACCCGACGCCGCTACACGCCATCGGCTTAGGTCTGGCTATTCAACATCAAGGGGGCAAGGCCGTCTATTTAGCGAGACCCTGCCAATTTCTCACACAAATCTATCTAAAAAACTGCGACGTAAAACTCTGGACCAGTGGGCGCTATTCTGAGCTAGCCATCTCTGCAACGCATCAAGCTGTGCTGCAGCTTAAGGAGCAATATAACGCAGAAACAATTACGCTCGTAGGTTACTCAGGCGGTGGAACTCTAGCGGCTTTTATTGCAGCACGGGAAAAAAGTGTCCGCCAATTGATCACCGTCGCCGCACCCATTGATCATAATGCTTGGACCGAATTCCACAATGTGAGCAGCCTCACTGACTCACTTTCCATTCAACCCTACACGGCAGCGCTCGCTAACATTCCTCAAATTCATTTCTCGGGTGAGCAAGACAAAATCGCGCCCAGCCAACTTACTAAACAATGGGCAACACAATTAACAGGTAGTTTTGCACAGACAAATGTTCGTATTGTGATGCTGGCGGATGTTAATCACCAATGCGGCTGGGTGGAAAAGTGGGCTGCATTAAGCGAGCAATATCTAGGTACGCGTTAGCGAGGCAACGCGCAAAGCGAGCTTTAAAATCTACACTAGCTCAAGCCAATCAAAACCTTCATCTTGGCAGGCATAAACCACTTGTCTTGCCCCTTGACTTACAGCGTCTAAAACAGATTTTGCAGCTTCCAGCGAATTATTTTTCTGGCTGATGTGCGCGATGACCAAATGCTGCAACCGCGTGACATCGAGCTGAGCGAGAAAACCAGCACTCTGTTGATTACTCAAATGCCCCCAGGGCCCGCCGACGCGCTGCTTCAAAGATTGTGGATAGGCGCTATAAGCCAACATCACAGGATCATGATTAGCCTCTAATACAAGCGCATCACAACGCTGGTAGCTGTCTTCAACATGCGCCGTGATCATGCCGAGATCAGTCAATATGCCCAAGGTTTTTCCCGCGGCGGTAATGACAAACTGAGCCGGCTCGCGAGCGTCGTGAGGAACTGCCACTGGCTGAATAGAGAAGGCACCGATATCAAAAGCTTGATAACCTTCGATAAAATGAATCGCGGGCATCTTACCCAGATCTTTGACTTTAAAGGTACCCGGGGTAATGTAGACCGGCAAATCAAACTTGCGGGCTAGGGCTGGAACGCCACGAATATGATCACCATGTTCGTGGGTTACTAGAATGGCGGTAATTTGATCAGCGGTTTTGCCTAGTTTTGCCAAGCGCAAAACCGCTTCTTTTGCCGAAAAACCGCAGTCGATGAGCAAGGTCTCATCGCCATACTCCACCAGCGTTCCGTTGCCCTTGCTACCACTACCAAGGGAGGCAAAGCGCATTAAATAAGGTTCCGACGAATAATACTTAACTTCTCTTTCGCTTCGCGTTTATTTAAACGGTTGCCGTAACCATCGCGAATACGGATATCAACCTGCGCTTCTGTCGCTACGACAACAATCAAATAGCCAGGAACTTCCGTTAATTTTTTACCCGAACCAAACGCCTTTACGCCGGGAAAAATCGCCCGTGTCTCAGGCGAATCTGGCACCTGCAAATTTGCTAATAACTCGGCCAAACTATAGGGCGTGGTGGGAATTACCGCGTCGCTTGCCCCACCAAACCAACGGGTGTACCAACTCTCCTCATCCGGATTTACAGGCTTCTCATAGCCAACATAAAATATTCCATCATCTATTGCTAAATCAAAGGTAGCAAAACCTTGCTGGCGTAGTGCGTGGGCGATTGTCGCTCTGGCGCGCTCATAGGATAACGCCATGCGAAGCACTGGCTCACCTGCCAACATTTTCACGGAAATTTTTGGACCGCCGCCGATACCTTGCGCCAAGAGCGAGGTAGACCCTGTACTCGCCTCGCTCGCGAGTGTTGCCGCTAACTCATCGAGCATCCATGCTTCGCGCTCGGGATTAATAGATAGTGCCGGCCAGTCACTGGCAACAACCGCGTTAGACACGTTTGCTGCGTCGTGGCGAATATGGATTTCAGTAGAGTCAGGCTGCACACCTTGCTCGACGTAAACTCGGTAGCGATCGCGAACTTCGGGCGAATCTTTAAACTGAAGCCAAGCGCTGTCAATGGTACCTGCTACCGCGTCCGAATCGGCAACCGCTACCTGATTCGCTGCGAGAAAATTTCGAATGCGCGGCCAAACTTCGCTCGGCGGAGAGTTCACCAGAATCCAGCGCTTAGCGCCCAATTTTTGAATCTTTACACTCTCCTCAAAGTTTGACGTTGCCAGCGCTTCGGGTCTCGGTGTCTCAAACGCTTCGGTTAAATCGAAGTCGTCAGTTTGAAGCGTGGGAACCACATACAACTCTTCGAGAGAATTGGCGTTATATTTTGATGGTACAACGATGGGCTTGATCGGTTCAGCCAATAAATAATCATTGCCGCGATCGCGAAAGTCATTACCCATCCAGCTGCAGCTAACAACGAATAAGGACAAAGGTAGCAACACAAAGCCGCGCCAGTTTGTTATAGGTTTTATCATGCACATCTCTTTTAGTAATTCATCACTGAGGTTATTCAGCGACTGTGTATTATTCTGCAGCAGCTTTGAGGGCAGCCTGCATCTGATCGTGAAACTGTTCCGACAGGGGCGTCAACGGCAAACGAATACCGTGTGCTGTGTGCCCGAGCTTAGACACCGCCCACTTGACCGGAATCGGGTTAGATTCGACAAACATTGCCACGTGTAATGGCATCAACTTTTTATTAATCGCTCGCGCGGCCTCGGCATCACCGGCAATAGCCAGGTCACACATCTTCGCCACCAAGTTTGGCGCGGCATTCGCGGTAACGCTAATATCGCCCTTGCCACCTGCCAGCATCAACTCCACTGCGGTCTCGTCGTCGCCGGAATAAATCAAGAAATCCTTGGGTGCCTTGGCAATTAACACGCGCGCTCGCTCAAGATCACCAGTGGCCTCTTTGACCCCAACGATGTTCTTATGACCCGCCAAACGCAAAACAGTTTCAGGTTTCATATCAACACCGGTGCGACCGGGCACGTTATACAAGATTTGTGGAATATCCACCGCATCAGCGACCGCCATGTGGTGCAAATACAAACCTTCCTGAGTAGGCTTATTGTAGTAAGGCGTCACCAGCAAACAGGCATCAGCGCCGGCACCTTTTGCACGCTGCGTCAGCTCAATAGCCTCGCGGGTAGAATTGGCGCCAGTACCGGCGATAACGGGGATGCGCCCCGCCACTTGCTTAACCACGGCGGTGATCACTGCTAAGTGCTCGTCCACATCTAACGTGGCCGACTCGCCCGTGGTACCAACGGCAACAAGGGCATGGGTTCCCTCGGCAATGTGCCATTCGACTAACGTCGCTAGGCTCTGCCAGTCTAGCTCGCCACTAGCCGTCATTGGGGTTACCAACGCAACCATACTACCTTGAATCATGACTCCACTCCGTTTGTGAGCGCTCATCTACGCGAGCGTAATGGTACTGATGCACCCTGCTAGGTACAAGGGCAGCAGACCAGGGATTATTGTTGCGTTTTGGTGAAGGCCAGCATCCTATTAAGGGGCAACATAGCGCGTTCACCTAAGGCTTTATCGACAAAAATTTCATTACTACCCTCAATCAGGGTCTGCTCGAGATTGTCCAGTGCGTTCATTGCCATCCACGGGCAGTTAGCGCAACTTCTACAGGTAGCACCACTGCCAGCGGTTGGTGCGATATGGAAAATTTTATCGGGGCACAATTGCTGCATTTTATAAAAAATGCCTTGATCGGTAGCGACAATAAATTCGCGATTAGGCAAGGTTTGCGCGGCCTTAATTAGCTGGGAAGTAGAGCCCACCACATCGCCCAGTACAACCACCGCATCGGGCGACTCAGGATGCACCAACACGGCGGCGTTAGGATGGCGGCGCTTGAGATCTTCAACACCCTGAGCCTTGAATTCTTCGTGCACGATACAGGCGCCATCCCAAAGCAGGACATCGGCGCCAGTCTGCTTCTGTACATATCCACCCAAATGCTTATCCGGTGCCCACAAGATCTTCTGACCTTGGGCGTCCAGGTGCGCGACGACATCGAGCGCAATACTCGACGTCACCACCCAATCAGCACGCGCTTTTACGGCCGCAGACGTGTTGGCGTACACCACCACGGTGCGATCTGGATGCTGATCACAGAAAGCGGAAAACTCATCGATCGGACACCCGAGATCGAGCGAGCAAGTTGCCTCGAGTGTTGGCATCAATACGCGCTTATTTGGGGTCAATATTTTCGCCGTCTCACCCATAAACTTAACCCCAGCCACGAGCAGTGTGGTCGCTGGGTGCTGACTGCCAAAACGCGCCATCTCCAGCGAGTCAGCCACACAGCCCCCGGTCTCTTCAGCTAGCGCCTGAATCAAAGGGTCGGTGTAGTAATGCGCTACCAGCACGGCATTTTCACGGGCTAGGAGCGCTTTAATCCGCGTTTTTGTGGCTGCAATCTGCTCAGCCGTTAGCGCGGTGGTTGAATCGCTCGCCAAGTGGTCTTTTACCCACTGCCTTGGCGTTTGTTCAACAGGGGATTTTACGTTGGTCATAGTCATCTCAAGGTGCAACACGCGGCGCGATTCTACCACATCTAGGTCCACGTAGACCCTAAATGACAGCCATAAAAAAACCGCCTTTAGGCGGTTTTTTTATGGCTCGGTAGAGCCTGAATATGGTGGGTCGTGCGCGACTCGAACGCGCGACCAATTGGTTAAAAGCCAACTGCTCTACCGACTGAGCTAACGACCCGAAAACGGACTTTCGGCACAAACCTAGGTTACGGGCCTGTACATATTCAATTAAGTGGTGGGTCGTGCGCGACTCGAACGCGCGACCAATTGGTTAAAAGCCAACTGCTCTACCGACTGAGCTAACGACCCCCTTAAGGAGGCGCATATAGTACTGATTTAATTGGAAAAGACAAGCGCTTATTGCGGTTTTTTAGTGGTCAATAATCAGCCAAAAATGGCGCCAACTGAGGCCGAATTAACGGTACCGAGTCGGATCTGCAAGCCCAGCTGACTCAAACCCCAAGCGCCGCAAGCGACAACTATCGCACTTGCCACAGGCGAGCCCCGCATCCGTAGCCTGATAGCATGACACCGTCATGGCATAATCCACCCCTAAGCGCGTGCCCTCGCGCACAATATCCGCTTTACTCATATCGATTAACGGGGTGTGGATGCGGAGCTTGTGACCCTCAACACCGGCTTTTGTCGCCAAATTAGCCATGGTTTCAAAAGCGGCAATAAACTCGGCTCGGCAATCTGGATAACCGCTGTAATCCACTGCATTGACACCAATAAAGATATCCTTAGCTCCCAACACTTCGGCCCAACCTAGCGCAATAGAGAGGAAAACGGTATTGCGTGCGGGCACATAGGTGACAGGGATGCCCGCAGTTTCCTGCTCAGGCACATCGATGGCTGCGTCGGTCAAGGCCGAACCGCCAATGGTGCGCAGATCTAGCTTAACCACCTTGTGCGCTTTAACACCCAGTGCCTCGGCGGTCTGCTGCGCCGCCACCAGTTCTGCGCTGTGGCGCTGACCGTAGTCAAAACTCAGCGCGTAGACGTCAAACCCCTTGGCTTGGGCCATAGCGATGACTGTTGTTGAATCCAAGCCACCAGACACTAAAACAACCGCGGGACTAGCTAAACTCATAATACACTCTCAAATAAACGCAGCCGGTAGATTAAAAATCCGTCACTGGCGGCTCTACCGCCTCTAAGCATCGACCACCGGCAAAACAGTAGGCCTGACGTGGCCAAAGGTCATGTTGGTAAAAAATGGCGCTCGAACGACCATCGTCATTCATACTTTTTAACGCGGCACGCACCGAAGGCACCCAAGGCTGACCCTCGCTATGACGAGACAAGTACAAGTCGGCACGCGCATTGCCGAGTGTTAAGTGGGTGGCGAATTGCGACGCCGGAATACCCGTCATAAACATGGCGTAAAGCAGCGCCTGCTCCGTAGCGACCAAAGCGTCGAGCCTATCAGTCACCAACATGCGCAAGCCCTGCTCAACATTGTTGATAGCAATATGCTCAAAACCCGCGTACTCATCGAACCGACGCCCATATTTAGAGCCACGAATAAAACCTACCCGCTCACCATCCAAATCCCCAAGTTTATTTATGGCACCGGTGCGATTGGCCGGCGCTATCAAGATAACCCGCATGGTCACCACATGACCCAATGACACACCGGACTGCTCAGCCAAAGGACTGACAAACATCACGCCCATATCGGCACTGCCACTGGCAAGATCATGCACCACCCGTGGATAGGGCCGAAGTTCGGCATTGACCGCCAAGCGCGCACGCGTAAAAAGCTCATTTTGAAAACTAACTAACAACCCCGAGACTTGATTTTCGGCGTTATAAAAGCCCCAAGGCGCCACGATAGGCACCACAACTTGAGGCAAGGGCTTCGAATCAACTTGCTCCTCAGCGGTTACCGCGCAACAACAGACTAAGCCAATCAACGGCCACAGAGCCCGGCACCGACGATATATGCCCGGGGCCATAAAAAACATCATCCAGCCAAAAACGCCCACAACTACAATCATCGCCCAGGCTCGTCGCCCCACAGAATTTTATGTAACTGTAGCTGAAACCTTATGGGCAGGCCGCTATCCACAACCCAGCCAGCCAATTCAGCGGGGTTTACTTGACCAAAGGATGGCGAGAAGAGCACATCACCCACCTTAGTACACAGATTCAACTCGGAAACCTTGAAGGCGGCCCATTCGAAATCGGCCTTATCGCAAATCACAAATTTAATTTGATCGTGCTGGGTCAAACAAGCGATGTTCTCCCACAGATTGCGATGATTTTCACCCGAAGCAGGCGTCTTAAGGTCGACAACCCGACTAACCCGGGCATCCACGTGCGATACATCAAGCGCTCCGCTAGTCTCCAACGAGACTTGATAACCTGCATCACACAAGGCCGACATCAAATCCAAGCAATTGGCCTGGGCCAGCGGTTCACCGCCGGTGACACAGACATGGCTACATTGATAGGCGGCAACATCAGCAAGAATATCGGCTATGTCTCGGCGCTCACCGCCATGAAATGCATAGGCCGAGTCACAGTAATGGCAACGCAAGGGGCAGCCGGTGAGGCGGACAAAAACAGTGGGCAAGCCGATAGAGCGAGCCTCGCCCTGTAACGAGTGGAATATTTCGGTAATCTTTAGAGTAGAATCACTCATGCAGTGGCTTCCGCGGATCAAAAGCGGCGGATGATACCCAATTGCACCACCCAATGCGAACTAACCACATCAGTTCGCTAGCACGCCCCTAGGCACTAGTAGTTTTGCGCTAAGAAATCTTTTGCTAAACGGGCCGCGTCGGCACTGCTATTAGCAACCGCCTGAAGCAGCGTTTTCGCTTTCGCCTTATCGCCTAATTGAAACAATACAGTACCAAGTTTGTACTTAGCGTCCGGCGCCTTGCGATCCGACGGGAACTCCTTAATTACCCGCTCAAACCAAGACTTTGACTGCTCTAACTTGCCCTCGGCAAGATAAATCTCGCCTAACCAATACTGACTGTTGGCGGCGTACTGCCCCTTAGGGTATAGATCTAGATAACCGGTAAAACCCTTGGCCGCACCGGCTAGATCGCGCTGACGCAATTTGCCGTAGGCACCCTTATACGCAGCCTCCTCACCTGCACCAGCAGCTTCCGATGTATCCGAACCGGCACTAGAGCCGCCCTGCTGCCTCGTTTGACCAGCGACAACCCCGCCACTTAAGGAAGCAAGGCGACGGTCGAGATCCATATAATCATCGTGACGCTGTTGTTTAAGTCGGTTCAGCTCGTAGGATTGCTCTTCCACCAAGCCGCGCAACTCCAACACTTCTTGTTGCAACGCCTGCAAGCGATAAAACAAATCCGCCTGCTGATTGGCATCCGGCGCCACAGAGCCAGAAATAGTAGCCGCTTGCGCCGTGGGGCGAGACTCTACGACGGTAACTTGGGCCTGTGCTTGGGCGACCAATGCACTGATGAATAACGCTGAAATGACGAAACGCAGCATAGGAAACTCACTCACTTTTCTACCCACTGGGCAAACATTACCCAGCCTACATACTTGTTTTATACCCTTGCGGATACAGAGGCAGTCAATATAAGCCGTTCCACCCCTAAAATGCAAAAAGGCCGGTTAGACCGGCCTTTTTGTCAAAACCAAGAAGCGCTTATTTTACTTCGGCGCGACGGTTTTGCGAGTAAGAAGACTCAGTGCTGCCCATCGCTTGTGGACGCTCTTCGCCGTAGCTTACAACTTCAATCATAGACGCATCTACACCTTGAAGTACTAGGAAGTCACGTACCGCATTGGCACGACGCTCACCTAGAGCCATGTTGTATTCACGTGAACCGCGCTCGTCGGTGTGACCGTCGATGCGTACGTTACGTGGGGTAGCTTTCAGCTTCATTGCGTGCTTGGTCAGCTCGGCGCGAGCACCTGGCTTCAGAGCAGAGTCGTCAAAGTCGAAGTAGAAAACAGTTTCCAGTACTTCTACTGGCTCTGGCTCTACGGCTTGAACAGGTGCAGTTTCAACTGGCTGAGCATTTGCATTCGCATCTGCATCGTCCTGTGAACCTGTTGAGCTACAGCCTGCTAAAACAGCCAGAACCATCGCTAAACCTAAACCGCTCTTGAAAGTATTCATTGTCATAACTCACTCCGTTAGGAAATTGATGTTTTTAGTCGAAAAAGGGTGACCAAGCAGGTTCCCGAACATCCCCTTGCTTAGACGGCAATCGGAACTTAACACCTGCGTCTAAAGAAACCGCCGCTAAGATGCCTTTGTTCTGAAAGCGAGTCGCGTACATCAGCATGGCACCGTTAGGTGAAATGCTCGGCGATTCGTCCAAATAGGTCTCTGTCAAAATACGCAGATCGCCACTTTGAATGTCTTGAGTGGCAATATGAAAAACACCATTTGAACGGTGCACCATAACCAAACTCTTTCCATCAGGGGAAACACGCGCCCTGGCGTTATAATCGCCGGCAAAGGTTAAGCGTTCTACCATGCCAGTTGCAAGTGTTACTTTGTAAATTTGTGGTTTTCCACCACGATTTGACGTAAAAACTAGCGACTTTCCGTCTGGAGTCCAACTTGGCTCGGTATCAATGGCAAAATGTTGTGTTACTCGCGCAAATTGGCGGGTAATTAAATTCAGGGTGTAGATTTCTGGATTGCCATCTTTGGACAAAACCAACGCCAACTTTGTACCGTCAGGTGAGAAGGCCGGCGCGCCATTTAGGCCTTTGTAATTTGTCACCTGCTCGCGTTTTGCCGTCGCCAAATCCTGAACGAAAATCGCTGCCCTTCCGGTTTCAAAAGACACATAAGCCAATCGCTTTCCATCGGTCGACCAGGTGGGTGACATCAATGGGTGTTTAGA
This sequence comes from Simiduia litorea, assembly GCF_042853465.1. Taxonomy (GTDB): domain Bacteria; phylum Pseudomonadota; class Gammaproteobacteria; order Pseudomonadales; family Cellvibrionaceae; genus Simiduia; species Simiduia litorea. The sequence continues at coordinate 2,681,640 of NZ_AP031497.1, forward strand.
CTCAAGCAATAAGCGCGGGCGAGCACCATCGGCATCGGCCAGCATCAAACGGAAGCGATCCGTTGGCTTACCCTGCTGGAAAGCCTCCACATAAGCAACCTGGGTTGAGAAGGCGCCTCGAATACCCGTGATCTTCTCATACACTTCATCGCTGATGTAGTGCGCCAAGTCGCGTAATTGTGCCTCGCTCCCCACGATGCTTTTTCTGAACAACTTGCGCTGCCCCAAAATATCAAACAGCTCGAAGGTTACCGTGTAGCGCCCTTGCACTTCTTTAATATCACCGGTAACCAAAAACTCGGCACCCAGAATGCGCCAGTCCCGATAGATAACTTCTGCTTCGGAACGCGGAAACGCCAGCATGTCGCTTACGGGTATAGGCCGAAACTGACCGCTGAGCTTTAAATCAGCGCGGACAATACCGGGAATGTCTTCAGGCAAACCCCGCGCACCCGAATAGCCAAAAGGCACAATGCCAATCACCGTGGGGTTATCGACGCCCTGGGTAATTTCAATAGTTAAATCCGCACGCGCGTACATACTCAGTAGCAGCACCATGCTAAACATCAACCCAACGAATTTTTTCACTGCCTTAAGTCCCTCGGTTCAAAAACTAATTTTAACTGGCGAAAGTTTTGCTCAAAGACTCGTGGATCCATACCCACCAGCTCTGGAAACCGCTCAGCCTTTTTTACAGCCTGTTCGGCGCTGCGATCAAATGCCGAGTTGCCGCTGGATTTCACCACTTTCACATCGATCACCTTGCCGGTTGGCACCAGCTGAATCGACAGGATGCAATTCATACCGTTGCGCGCAGAGGGCGGACGACTCCAATTCATTTCTACCCGGTTCGAGATGGCGGAAATATAACTCTGAGCCGCCTCAGCACTGGTTTTCTGGGACATAAACTCATCCTCTTCCTCCAGCGCATCAAAGAGTTCGGACTGGCGCCGACGCTTAGCTTCTTCCTGCGCCTGCTTTTCCTTTAACTCTTTATCTTTACGCGCCTTTTCCGCCGCCGCTTTATCTTTAGCGGCCTTCTCCTTTGCGGCTTTATCTTTAGCCGCTTTTTCGCGGGCTAACTTTTGTTGCTGAACTTTTTTAGCCTCAGCCTCTTTTGCCTCTTTCGCTCGACGCTGGGCGGCAACGTCGACCACCTTTTGCGGCTTAGCCCGCTGCTGCTTCGGCGCTTGGGTCTCCATTTTCACCAAGCGAGCCTCTACGTAATTCGGTGGCGCCAGTTTTTTAGGCGCAGGTGTAGGCCCCCAGTCCAAGGACAATACTGTCACCAGACCGAGATGAGCTACAACACTGAACAGGATGGGAAGGCGATAACCTTGCAACATAGGCGTCAAAGTACCGGAGGTTCGGTAACTAACCCCACCGAGGGCGCGCCGGCAGTCTGCAAATCTGACATCAACGACACCACTAAACCGTATTGCGCCTTGTGATCACCCCAAACCAATACTGGGGTGTTGGGTTTTTGGCGTAGGATTTTTCCCACCGTGTCCGTAATTTGCTTGAGCGGCTTGGCGGTTTTTTGATCGGCACCTAGATTCAAATAATAGGTACCGTCTTGCTTCACCGACACGATCAATGGCTCCTCGTCATTTTGCTCCATAGGCGTAGACGGTGCTTTCGGCAGATCCACTTTAACCCCTTGCATCAACAAGGGCGCGGTCACCATAAACACAACCAACAAGACCAGCATCACGTCGATATAAGGCACGACGTTAATTTCCGCCAAAGGTTTCTTTTTCACGCGCTTAGGGTTCACGGACGGTCTCCGGATGAAAGATCAACGAAGCTAATCATGACTTAGCATGAACCTGGCGATGTAAAATCGCGATAAATTCATCGGAAAAGGTTTCGTAAGCTGCCGAAAGAGACTCGGCCTTGGCGCTGAACTTGTTGTAGGCCAGCACCGCCGGAATAGCCGCAAACAACCCCATAGCGGTAGCCACCAACGCCTCGGAAATACCCGGCGCCACAGTCGCCAAGGTCGCCTGATGGACGTTCGCCAAACCGCGAAAGGAGTTCATAATGCCCCACACAGTGCCGAACAATCCCACATAAGGGCTAACGGATGCCACGCTGGCCAAAAAGGGTAAATGCGCTTCTAGTTTTTCTTCCTCTCGAGCCAAGGCAACGCGCATGGCGCGCTGCACGCCTTCCATCACGGCGTCTGGGTCTGCAGAAGACTGCTGACGCAAGCGAGAAAATTCTTTAAAGCCGGCGCGAAAAATATTTTCTACGCCTTCAGTTTGGGTACCTTTACCACTGCCCTGCCGATACAGCTGATTCAAATCGCCACCCGACCAAAAGTGCCGCTCAAACTCCTTCATCGCTTGCGCCGCACTGTTTTGATAAATGCCGCGCTGAACGATCATCACCCAGGAAACAATGGAGGCTAAAAACAACAGCGCCATCACCAACTGCACGAGTAAGCTGGCGTCGGCAATAAGGCTCCAAATAGACAGTTGTTCAGGCGTATTCATTCAAGCACTTCTCTGTGAGCGTTAATTAAAAAAGGCAGACTCAACCATTATCCGCACTGTTCATGTACCCATGAAGCTGGGCATATACATCTACCGGTAAAGCCGCCGGGCGCATGTCAGACTGGCGCACACAAGCAACTTTTATCTCTGCCTCGCACAACAGCGCCTCACCGCGATAAACACATTGGCGAAACACCACGTAAGTGCGCGCTAATTTACTGATCTCGGCACTAACCTGCAAGGCGTCATCTAAGGTCGCGGGTAATAAATATCGTGTATTCGCCGAGTGGACCACCAAAAGTAGACCGCCCTCAAGAAAAGCGGGCTTATCATAGCCAAGCGAGCGCATCAATTCTGTGCGCGAGCGCTCCATATACTTTAAGTAATTGACGTAATAAACGATGCCGCCGGCATCGGTATCTTCGATATAGACTCGTACAGGTATAGAAAACTCAGTCACGCTTAGGCTCCTGTAACCCAAAGTGCCGATAAGCATGATTGGTAACCATACGGCCGCGCGGTGTGCGCAACATAAAACCCTGCTGAATCAAATAGGGCTCGAGTACATCTTCAATCGTATCGCGCTCTTCACTGATCGCGGCGGCCAAACTTTCAACGCCCACAGGCCCGCCACCAAATTTATCGATCATGGCCATAAGCAATCGTCTGTCCATATGATCAAAACCCTGCTCATCAACGCTCAGCATATTTAACGCCGCATCGGCAACCTCGGCGGTGACGCGGCCGTCGCATTTCACTTCGGCATAATCGCGGACACGGCGCAGTAACCGGTTAGCAATACGGGGCGTGCCGCGAGAGCGCCGAGCCACTTCAAAAGCGCCGCTCTCATCCATGACAATACCCATTAGACGCGCAGAGCGATTTACAATATGGGTAAGATCGGGCACATCGTAAAACTCTAAGCGCTGAACAATGCCAAAGCGATCGCGCAAGGGCGATGTTAAAAGACCCGCGCGGGTGGTGGCACCCACCAAGGTGAAAGGCGGCAGATCCAATTTGATAGAACGCGCCGCCGGCCCCTCGCCAATCATAATGTCGAGTTGAAAATCTTCCATGGCCGGGTAGAGAATTTCTTCTACCGCAGGACTAAGCCTATGAATCTCATCAATAAACAACACATCGCCAGGCTCTAAATTCGTCATCAAGGCGGCGAGGTCGCCAGCCTTGTCTAACACGGGGCCAGACGTACTTTTCAGCGCCACCCCCATTTCATTGGCAATAATATTAGCCAAAGTGGTCTTGCCCAAGCCGGGTGGACCGAACACCAAGGTGTGATCCAACGCCTCTTTTCGATTCAGTGCGGCAGCGATGAAAATTTCCATTTGTTCACGCACTTTCGCTTGGCCAACATAATCAGCCAATTGTTTCGGCCGCACGGTGCGATCCAATAAATCCTCTCGCTCGACGGCAACGGAACTGATAAGGCGATCTTTCTCTATCATAAAATCACGTCTTTTCTAATCTAGGCCGGAATCATGGCTTTTAGTGCCAAGCGAATAAGTTCTTGGCTAGGAGCATCGGCATTTACGTTAACTGCTGCGGCAATAGCCTTGGTGGCCTCGGTGGGTTTATAGCCCAAGGCGATCAACGCCGCTTCAGCATCATCGCGCGCGGTAGCGGCCGGCTTAGCTGAGCCGCTAGCCTGCTCTAGCGCGGCTAAAGGCAAGGTATCCGTGCCAATACCACCCAACTTGTCGCGCAGCTCAATAATCAAACGCTCGGCCGTTTTCTTGCCAACGCCAGGTACTTTTACCAAGGCTCCTACATTTTCTTCCGCCACACAGCGGGCAATGACTTTTGCTTCCATACCCGACAATATACCCAGTGCCATCTTGGGCCCAACACCACTGACTTTAATTAAGGTACGAAACAAACTGCGGTCGGACTTTTGGGCGAAGCCGAACAACTGATGGGCGGTATCGGAAATAGCAAAATGGGTGTGCAAAACCGTTTGCGCCCCCACCTCTGGCAGCACGTAAAAGGTGGTCATAGGCGCTTGAATTTCATACCCCACACCTTGCACATCAATAACCACGAAGGGCGGTTGTTTTTCTAAAATGACACCGGCAATTCGACCAATCATACAAAGCTCTTTGTGGGCATGCGCCGGCGTAATAAGCAGGCAAAAGGGTTAAGGTAAATGCTACAGCCTAAATAATAAACACACGTCACACGACGCAATGGCCTAACGGACAATTCGACCACGGCGAAAGCTGCCAGCCTCAACATTGCTCAGCAGCGTTTTCGAATGGCTATGGCATAAGGCAATAGCCAAAGCGTCGGCGGCATCCTCTTGTGGCGAGGCCGATAATTTTAACAGCGAGGTGACCATATGTTGCACTTGCTCTTTAGTTGCCGCGCCCGTACCCACCACAGACTGTTTTACTTTTCGCGCCTCGTACTCGGCCACGGGTAAGTTAGCATGCACAGCGGCCACTATGGCTGCCCCCCTTGCCTGCCCCAATTTCAACGCCGAACCGGCACTTTTCGCCATGAACACATGCTCGATAGCAAACTCGTCGGGTTGGTATTCGCCGATAAGTTGCGTGATAGCATCAAAAATTATTTTCAATCGCGCCGGCAACGCACCCGAAGGTAAGCGAATAACGCCGCTGGTAATGTAGAGGGGATGTCGACTTCGGGTATCAATAATCCCAAAACCTGTCTTTAAGGAGCCCGGGTCTATCCCGAGAATAATCGACATAAGCGTGTCTGTTTTGAAGGCGTTGGTGAAGTGTCACATGACATCCCTAGGAGAGCAAGTGAGGCACGAGGGCTATCGCTCAATCCGCCATCGCGGCGAGCGTGTTCTCATCGATATCGGCATTGGTGTAGACATTTTGGACATCGTCCAAATCTTCCAGCATATCCACCAGCGCGATCACTTTCTCGGCGCTATCGACATCTGAAATTGGCACCTGAATGGAAGGCACCATCGAGAGCTCGGCGCTGTCTGGGCTAAAACCTGCGCTAGATAAGGCATCTTTAATTGCATGAAAATCTTCGAAGGCCGTAAGCACCTCAATACTACCATCCTTAGCAACCACGACATCTTCTGCGCCAGCGTCGATGGCTGCCGCCATAATTGATTCTTCATCGCCCTCGGCGAAGTGGACAATGCCGGTGCGATTAAATAGATAGGCGACTGAACCGTCGGTACCCAAATTACCGCCGCGCTTGGTAAACGCATGGCGAATATCGGCGACGGTGCGATTGCGGTTATCGGTCATGCACGCCACCAGAATGGCGACGCCCGCAACACCGTAGCCCTCGTAGGTACACTCCTCGTAATTATCGCCCTCACCTGCACCGGCGCCTCGCGCTACCGCCTTATCGATGGTATCTCGCTTCATATTCGCGCCCAGCGCTTTATCGATGGCGGTGCGTAAACGAGGGTTATCTTCAGGATTCGGGCCGGACTTGGCCGCAACAGTTAATTCGCGAATGATTTTGGTAAAAACTTTACCCCGCTTAGCGTCTTGCGCCGCCTTGCGGTGTTTAATGTTCGCCCACTTACTGTGGCCTGCCATGTTAATGACCCCTTATTCGTGCCGCGCTGGCGTTGACGACGCCACGTCCGTGCCGAGCGAACTCGGCACTTTCTTCAACCGTGAACTTAGACTGCGACAGGTTCGCTACGCCTTGGTCGCGTCCGGCTTCGCTTCCTTTTCGCGCAGGCGGATGTGTAATTCGCGCAACTGCTTATTATCCACGGCACCCGGCGCATCGGTCATAACACAAGCAGCCGATTGCGTTTTCGGAAAGGCGATCACGTCGCGAATTGACGAGGAACCCGTCATCAACATAATCAAGCGATCTAGACCAAAGGCCAAGCCGCCGTGTGGTGGCGCGCCATACTTTAATGCGTCCAACAGGAAGCCAAACTTCTCGCGCTGCTCCTCCGGGCTAATCCCCAACAAACGGAACACGGTTTGCTGCATAGACTGATTGTGAATACGAATGGAGCCGCCACCCAGTTCAGTGCCGTTTAACACCATATCGTAGGCGCGAGACAAGGCCGTTTCGGGGTTTGCCTCAAGCGCTTCCGGGGTACAGCTCGGCGCCGTAAAGGGGTGGTGAATGGCAGCCACACCTTCATCGGTTTGCTCAAACATCGGGAAGTCGACAACCCACAATGGCGCCCACTCACAGGTGAACATATTGAGATCGGCACCAATTTTACAGCGCAATGCACCTAAGGCTTCCGTCACAACTTTAATAGAATCAGCTCCGAAGAAGACGATGTCACCATTCTTAGCGTCTAAACGCTGCATCACGTTCATGGTGACATCGTCGCCCAGGAACTTAATGATCGGCGACTGCAAACCTTCGACACCCTTCTCTATCTCATTGACCTTGATCCACGCCAAGCCCTTAGCACCGTAGATGCCAACAAACTTGGTGTAATCGTCGATTTGTTTGCGCGAGATTTCGGCGCCACCGGGCACCTTTAATGCCGTTACGCGGCATTTAGGGTCGTTGGCTGGGCCAGCAAACACCTTAAATTCAATGTCTTTAAGCAGGTCTTTAATCTCGACCAGCTGCATTGGGATACGTAAGTCAGGCTTATCTGAACCGTACTTGTCCATGGCATCTTGCCAGGTCATATGCGGAAACTGGCCTAAATCGACGTCCATCAACTTGCTGAACAACTGCGTCACCATGCCTTCGGCAATACCCATAATTTGCGCTTCATTCATGAATGAAGTCTCAATATCAATCTGGGTAAATTCAGGCTGGCGATCCGCGCGTAAGTCTTCATCGCGGAAGCACTTGGCCACCTGGTAATAGCGATCGAAGCCAGACACCATTAACAACTGCTTAAACAGCTGGGGCGACTGAGGCAGCGCGAAAAACTTGCCGTCGTGGGTACGCGAAGGCACCAAATAATCGCGCGCGCCCTCAGGCGTTGCACGGGTCAATATAGGCGTTTCAATATCCAAGAAGCCTTCGCCATCGAGGTAATTGCGAATCGCGGTGGTCACCTTAGAGCGGAAACGCAGGTTGTGCTGCATGTCATTGCGACGCAAATCAATATAGCGGTACTTTAAGCGCACATCTTCGCCAACGCTCACATGAGAATCTAACTGAAACGGTGGCGTTTCCGCGGTATTCAGTATTTCCAACTCTAAACCATAGACCTCTACCTCGCCGGTAGACATCTTGGCATTGACGGTCGCCTCACTGCGAGCACGAACGCGGCCTTTAACCTTTAACACATATTCACTGCGAACCTTATCTGCCAAGGCAAAGTGCGCCGAATCGGGATCAAACACCACCTGAACAATGCCGTCGCGATCACGCAAGTCTAGAAAAATAACCCCGCCGTGATCACGGCGGCGGTCAACCCAACCGCAAAGACTCACTTCGCGGTCGATAAAAGTTGCGTTTAAGGCGCCACAATATTCAGTGCGCATAATCAAAATCCCGTTATCTAAAATTAAATATCAACGTCTCTCGCCTATCTAAAGACAGGCGAGCCACAGCTAAACCCACTGGGTCAGGTGCCCGTTAGGAACTCGCGCTCGATTCGGATTTCCCCGATGAACCTGAATCACCGGCTAAATTCTTCTTATTGCCCGATTTATAATCGGTTTCGTACCAGCCACCACCCTTGAGGCGAAAACCTGCTGCAGAAATCTGCTTCGACAAACTGCTCTTGCAGCACGCCGGACAATCGCTAAGAGGCGCATCGCTCATCTTCTGTAAGGCCTCCATCTGGTGGCCACAGGACCCACACATATATTCATAAATCGGCATATATGACCCTGATCTAGATTAAAACCAACAACATCTACAATACAGAGGCCTTTTGCCGGCTGAACCGAGCCAAGGCCTACTGAAACCAAAAAACGGGCGATTATAGCCTGAGCTTGGCGGCGGATAAACCGGTGTTAGGGAGAATAAGCATAAGACTTGGGTAAAAAACCGTTTTCGTCGCTAAAAGCCAAGCGGCTTACCCGTCGCGCCCACGGGCATCAGCTAGGCTTAACCAGATTCGGCTCAAACTATGGGACAAGGCCAATGACGACGGTTACATTCAGCACCCCAGATGCAGAAATGGTTGCGGACTTCTTCAACGATTTTGAAGAGGCCTACCAAGCCTCCGAACACCTATTGCTGCAACTTGAAAAAGACCCTAAAAATGGCGCCCTGCTTAACGACCTTTTTCGTCGCGTCCACACGATCAAGGGCAACCTCATTTATGTGGGATTAGCTGATATCTGCCCGATACTACAGAGTGTTGAGGACGTACTGGAACCGCTGCGTAGAGGCCGACTGCGCTACGACGATCTACTCAGCGACGTCATTCTGCTGGCCATGGACACGACCCATGAGTTGGTTGAAAACCGCCTTCAACAAGAGCCCAACCCCTTTAGCGCCGAGCATATGCAATTCATCTGTGAAAAAATCAGCCTTATTGCCAATTGCGAATCAAGCCAACGCGCTTCCATTATAGGCCAGGCCATCAAAGCACTCGATCCAGCGGCTGAACTCGCCGCGCCAGATTCAGAGTTTTCCAAGCATGGGGTTGCAATGAATAACGACCTGCGCTTTTTCGCTCAACTGTTACCCGCCATCGACCAACGCTCACCTTATTGGGCCGGCCGAACACAACGCATAGCCGAACTGGCGCTGAGCATGAATAGTGCAGCCAGTGCGCCGATTGACCCAAACCAACTACTGGCTGCCGTCTATATGCATGATTTTGCCATGGCTTTTTTACCACTCGAACTACTGCACAAACCTGAAAAATACACAAGCCAGGAGCGGTTGCGAGTGCAAGCTCACGTGCAAACGAGCGGGGCACTAATGCGAGAAATGGGGAATTGGGCTGACGCCGCTGAGATCATATTGCAGCACCACGAACAATGTAATGGCGCTGGCTACCCAAACAACCTTGCCGAGCAAGACATATGCGAAGGTGCCAAGGTATTAGCCATCGCTGACGCCTTCGACGCCTGTGTTAACAGCCGGGCACACGTGGACCAACCGCAAAGGCCATTGATTCGCGCCATTTTAGAAATCAACCGTTACGCAGGCAGCCAATTTAGCCAAGCGTGGGTCAACATTTTTAACCAAATTGCGCGACCTAAGCGCAACCAAAGCCGCTAAATCATCATCAACATCTCCGCTTGGCGACGCCGATCATTGATTGAATTTTATTCAAGCTTATAACTAAAGCGATAATAAAAACCGCTCAATACCAACATTCTTTTAAATACCCCTTAAAAAACAGGGCTTTTTCGCCTTTTTATCACTTAAGTTATTGCCCAGCTAGAAAGAATGCTTTATATATAGTGCCTAAGCGTTTGAGCGCGTGTTTAAGCCTATAAAACAAGGGCTTTTCAACCTCAAGTTTAGAGTAGACTGTAATAACCTACTCCAATTGCTTACCCCTTAAATTTAATAAAATCAACATCCAAAGGATTTTACGCATGGCCGCCAAAAAAGCACCTGCCAAGAAAGCCCCAGCAAAAGCCAAAGCCGCCCCAAAAGCAAAAGCAGCACCAAAAGCTGCCGCAGCTAAAAAGCCAGCTGCTTTGAAAGCCGTTGCCGAGCGTTTTAACAAAACTCAAATGGTTACCCACATTGCTGAAACAACTGAGTTAAGCAAAAAGCAAGTTAGCGCGGTTCTGGAAGAGCTGGGTAACGTTATCGAAGCTCACATCAAGAAAAAAGCATGTGGTGAGTTCGTGTTGCCAGGCATGATGAAAATCATGACCGTGAAGAAGCCCGCCAAAAAAGCACGTAAAGGCATCAACCCCTTCACCGGTGAAGAGACTATGTTCAAGGCAAAGCCTGCGAGCATTTCAGTTAAAATTCGCCCACTGAAGAAGATGAAGGAAATGGCGGAGTAAATTCCCCACGCTCCGGACATAAAGTTCTGACATAAAAAAAGCACCCTAGGGTGCTTTTTTTATGTCGAGCAACAAAAGCTATTGCTTACTGGCAATCCAGTTATCTACCTCTTCGCTCAACAGCGTTAACGGCACTGAGCCATTAGTAAGCACCACATCGTGAAACTCGCCATAGCTAAATTTGTCGCCCAAAGCCTGCATAGCTTTTTCGCGCAGCTCCAGAATTGTCAACATACCAATCTTGTAGGAAACCGCCTGACCCGGCCAAACAATGTAGCGTCTGACTTCATTTTCGATATCGCCAAAGGTCATCGGTGTGTTAGCTAACATATAGTCTTGCGCTTGCTTCTCGGTCCAGCGCTTGCTATGAATACCGGTATCAACCACTAGGCGCGCAGCGCGAAACACTTCGTAACTCAAACGGCCAAAGTCTTGATAGGGGTCACTAAATTCGCCCATATCTTTGCCTAGTTTTTCCGCATACAAGGCCCAGCCTTCACCGTAGGCAGAATACCAAGTCAATTTCTGAAACATCGGCACATCTTGCAACTCTTGCGCAATAGTACTCTGGAAATGATGACCTGGGGCACCCTCGTGATAAGCCAAAGACTCCATTTGATACACGGGCAATTCACGCATGTGGCTTAAATTTACGTAATAGGCTCCTGGGCGCTTGCCATCCAATGAACCGGGCTCGTAAAACGCGCCTGTTGCTGACTCGATGCGATATTCTTCCACCGCACGAACTTCAAGCACCGCCTTTGGCAGAGCGCCAAAAAAGGACGGCGCCTTGAGCATGATGTTATCGATATAAGTTTTAGCTTCCGATAAATACCGTTGACGGCCGGCATCGTCATCTGAATAGTAAAATTCATCACTCTCGCGTAGATGTTTAAAAAATGCCTGAAGGTCGCCGGTAAAATTGACCTGCTTCATTATTTCACGCATTTCACCATGGATACGCTCAACCTCATCCAAACCCAGCTGATGAATTTGGGCTGCTGTCATGTCATCGCGGGTCGTGTAATTTGCCAGCTGAGCTTCATAGTAAGCTTTGCCACGCGGCAATTTCCAAACACCATCTTCGCTGCCGGCCAGCTTTTCATGGTTCTGCATCACCGCAATCAAACGCTGATAGGCGGGCTGCACAGACGACAACAGAGCGCCTTTTGCTCGCGCCAACAGCGCTGTCTTCGATTCTGCGTCGATATCTAAGGCATTTACCTTGGCTTTAATATCAGCCCATAACGGAGAATCTTTGTCACCGCTGTCGAAAGGCTGACCAGCAATAATACCTTTACTGGTTTCTATCACCACAGGGTAGGCAAAGCGCGGTGGCAGTACGCCCTTTTTAGCGCGCTCTTCGGCAATATCAATGTGTACCTGTAAGGTCGGACCAAAGCCTGCCAAACGACTTAAGTAGGCTTCAGCCTGCCCTACATTTTCGACTTTTTGATAGCCGATTAAGAGCGTGCTCATATCGGAATGTGGACCAAAAAACTGGGTAAAAACATAACCTTGATCATCAAACTCAGCCTGGGCCAGCGCATTTTCCGCGCTAAACTCTGCAAACTTGAACGACACCTGAGCCTGATGAGGCAACCGACTCACATCGAATAAGCGACGCATGTCCTGCAAGCGCGCTTTGGCGATTGCAACAGACTCAATCCTAAAGGCTTCACTGGGGTTGTTCCACTGGCCGTAGGCGACTAAATCATCGGTCATGCCCAGATACGTTTTATATTCAGGATAGCGCTGTAGGTCCTCTTCAAAATTCGTTTGAAACCAAGCATTCAAACGCGCCGCCTCGGCTGCTGGAACTTCGGTGCCGGCGATCTTAGGCACACGTGATTCAGGTGCCGCACACGCCCACAACAGCGATGCCAAAACCCAATAAATAACCCAACTCACTCGCTGAGGCATGAAAATCTCCATGAATAATTAATTAGTAAAGCCTTAAGCATAGTAGCTTAGGCCATAGACCAGACGAGAGAGTAGCAACAGCCATCACTAACTTGAGGTAGAGCGACAAGTTTTTTGGTCGATCTGAGTATTAACGAGCCGTCTTCGACAGAGATAACACGCTCCGGAGATGGATCAACATGGTCTCTGCAGCAAGATCGCCATCGCCAGAGCAGATAGCCTCAGTCAACTTAACGTGTTCTGCGTAGCTTTCATCCACCTTGCATTGGCCCTCTAGCACCTCTCTGCGAAAATAGAGGCCATAACTGTACAGTTCTTGCGCATAGCGGCCTAGAATTGGATTACCGGCAATGTCGGCAATCTTTTCGTGAAAGTACTTATCAGCCAGCTGAAAATGTATCTTTTCATCGAGTAACTTGGCTTGTTGATCCAATAATTTAGTCAGCGAATCCCTGCCCCTTTTGTCAATTCTGTTTGCCGCCAAACGAGCAATATTGGTTTCAACCACCATACGGCTCTCAAAAACGGACTCAATGGTATAGTTGCAAATATCTAGCGTGCTTAGCTCGGGCATCAATTGGGCGCAAAGTTGCAATTGTGCTTCAGTGCGCAACACTCGGGTCTTGGCTCCTTGCGAGACACTGAGCAAGCCCCAGCTAGACAAAACTGACAGCGCACCGCGCACTGTCTCTCTGCTGACGGCAAACATCCCTGAAAGCTCGCGCTCAGCTGGTAACGAATCACCATCCCGAAGCTGGCCTTGATAAATCATCTCCAATAACTTTTGCACCAAATGATCGCGCTTGGTGCGTTTTTGCAGTGGTGCCAAACCGTCTGCATGTGTATTAAAGAGTACCTGTGTCATGTCGGCCGAGTAGATTCAATAAAGCATTAGCCTATCAAACCTTAGCCTCGACCGGTAACTATAAAAACAAGGATTGCCAACCATCGCCAGCGCTAAAGCTCAAGGATCGAACTGGACCCAACCCCTCCACATTCACCTGATTGATTTGTTCCGGCCAATGATCTTGCAAGGCATCGAAACTAAACCATAACGCCACTGGATTAGACGGCAAGGGCAGCTCTTGATAAACCCAAATGAACTTGCCCTCAACCTCTTGGCCGACAAACTGAAGGCCTAAGGCATTAGGGCCATCAAGCCCCATTGAAAAGTGGGCAGCAGCGTAACGTGAAAACTGTTGCTGAGCCGCTTGATCGTCGATTAAGTTTACTTGCCGACCCAATAACGAGCTCAATACATGCTCAGCATCATGCACATAATATCGCTGCATAACTTCTATATTTCCAGTACGCTCATTAAACAAAACCGTGGCAATGGCGGTTTTCATCTGATGCGCCTGTGCGCCGTAGGCACAAATACAAACAACCACCCCAATTAACCAGCGCATAGTCACCCCTACTTTTTCTTGAACGACGGCTTGGGAGCGACTACTTCCGTTTTACTATCATGCATAATGTCGCGATAAACCGGATCGGTTTTTTCTTCATCTTTATAAGCTTCAATGCGCGATGGAATAATCCGACGTGGATAATGATTGTTTTCCATATCCACATCAGCGGTTTCCCAATGTGGATCTACCGTGACACTTGCCAACACTTTTTCTGTAATAATCAGCTTGGACACGGCCTTGGGCGATCGACGCCAAACCTCGGCAGGAATGTAGCGATCCTCAACATCGCCATCCTCAAAGGTTAATCGCAGCAGAATAGGCATAACTAACCCACCTATATTGCTGAAATCGAACACATAATATTGCTTATCCTCTTTGACGGCGCGCGCCAGTGTTTCACGCTCCCAAGGCTCTAAATCCGCCAACAACTGTTGGTATTCATTGCGTTCTTTATTCGTCACCGTAAAGCGGTCGTGCTGATCATAATAATCCCGTAGATCTTTATTTTTCTCCAACCACGTTTCAGTAGCCGCTGCTTGATTGCGCATGACGAATAGCGAACTTGGTTTATCCTTTTCCTCTTGGCGACGCCGATCAAAATCAATATCTGGGTTCTTGGTATCGAGCCTTAGCCGATAGATTTTGTCTAAACTAATATCGACATGATCCGTTGAATAAAACCAGCCTCGCCAAAACCAATCGAGATCGACGCCAGAAGCCTCTTCCATGGTTCTAAAAAAATCCGCCGGTGTTGGCCGCTTATACTGCCAACGTGTTGCATACTCTTTAAAGGCAAAGTCAAACAATTCACGCCCTAAAATGACCTCGCGCAAAATATTTAACGCCGCCGCCGGCTTAGTGTAACCATTCGGACCTAGGCGTAAAACACTGTCTGACTGGGTCATAATAGGCACTTGAATATCTGACTTCATGTAGTCAACCACATCGCGAGGCTCTACGCCCCAAGGCATCAGCGGATCCCACTCGCGACCAGCAACACCATCCAAGAAACTATTCAACCCTTCATCCATCCAGGTCCATTGACGCTCATCAGAGTTCACTAACATTGGAAAATATATATGACCGACTTCATGGATAACAACGCCGATGAGAAAACGCTTTTCCGCCTGCGTCCAAGTGCGCGTACCGTCTTCATGCAAGGTGGTGCGCGGCCCATTAAACGTGATCATGGGATACTCCATGCCACCAACTGGGCCGTTAACACTTTGCGCAACGGGGTAGGGGTAATCAAATGAAAAGCGAGAGTAAACGGCTAAGGTATGCGCAATAGCTTCAGTAGAATACATTTTCCACAAGTCACCGCCTTCTTTTGGATAAAAAGACATTGCCATTACCGTGGGCATTACCTTACCGCCCTGCTGCACACCCTTCGCATCCCAAATAAATTTGCGCGAAGAGGCCCAAGCAAAATCCCTTACTTTATCGGCCTTAAAGTGCCAGGTTTTTGTATTTTTAGTACCGGCCTTTTCATTTTCCAATGCCTCTGCTTCGGTAACTACAAACACAGGGCGACTCGCATTTTGTGCCTGTTTCAACCGAGCCATTTGTTGCTTCGTCAACACGTCTTTTACATTCTGTAAGGCGCCCGTGGCGGAAACGATGTGGTCCGCCGGCACAGTCAACTTAACATCATAGTTGCCAAACTCTAAGGTGAACTCTCCTCGACCCAAGAACTCCTTATTAGTCCACGCCTCATAATCGGTATAGGCATGCAAACGAGGAAACCACTGGGCGAGTAAAAAAATGTCATTGCCGCCGGGGCGTGCATCATCCGGAAAGTGTTCGTAGCCTGCGCGAGCAGATACCGCATCCTCTTCAACTATGTTGAAAAAATACTTCATACTAAAAACAACACGCTGGCCGGGTCTAAGCGGCTCGGTCAAATCAACACGCAAGTTGGTGCCAACAAGTGTCATCTTAAGGGGGCTGCCCTTTTGATCCTTCAAATCCGAGATATTGAAACCGACCTCGTGATCATCCAGCCAATGCTGCCGGCGCAATTCATCGAGCGTTATTCCTGCCGGAGCCTCTTCGCTGGCGCTGCGAGTACCTGGACCGCGATTACCGATACCACCAAAGGTAAGGGTTGTTTCCGACATGGAATCACGACGAAATCTATTTTGCTCTAGCTGTAACCAAAGATATTTCAAGGTGTGCGGGGAATTGTTGTGATAGGTGATGGTCTGCTTTACCTGCAATTGACGCCGGTCTTCGTCAAGCTGAGCATCAATTTTATAGTCTACCTGCTGCTGCCAATAGCTTTCACCCGGCTCGCCGGCTGCGCTGCGATAAACATTTGGCGTCGGTAGTGATTCATCAAGCTGGCGAAACTTGTCTTCGAAATCGCCTTTGGTCTGAGAGATTGCTGCAAATGCAGCTGTGCAAAAAACAGACAACAATAAGATGCCGCACGCCGTCAATAAGCGCATATAAAGCCCCAACAGTTTTAGAATTCAACAAGGTGCTTTAAACGAATAGGAAAGAGATGACCGCAAAGATAATCTGGGTCAATGGTATACGCAATAAGTAGGGGATATCAGAAATTAGGTGGCAACCCCAGCCAGCCGCATCCCGGCACACGAAGATTCTGCTACCGTTGCTCCCTTCCGGGCCTGGCGGGGTTTACAGGGCTTCATTGCGGGAGGACCGAAAGGGGCCGCCATAACAAGCGGCGCATTATGGAGAAGTTGGCTACTGTTTGCAAGGCACTAAAAACCAACGCCCCTAGCCCGCCTCTCTCGTCCTTAACGGCTAAGACTTTCATTCTTTTCCTCGCGCTAGCAACAGATCCAGATTACGGCACACCTGCGAAACTGCACAAAAAACAACCAACACTTATTCGCATTTGCCATGAGCGTGGGTAAAAAACTATCACTACGACCTAGCCCATCGGTTAAAACGATGTACCCAAACGCCCCTCCCAAACCCGGTACACTCGCACCATGTTGAAAGTAACAGTCGCTGTGCAACCTGTCGAATAATCGCCTTTTTCTCATATATAAAAGATTCTCACGCCAACTTTAACCTTACCTCGCAAGGCGCCTTGGTTTTGCTTCACGGGTGAGGTAAAAGTCTTGGCAGAGTGCCTTTTACAATATGTGCTGGGCACCCATGGATATTTCCACGTAAATCAGGATGAGGTTTTTAACGTGCCAATTTTTTTCTATCAATCCCTTAATTCCAACTCTAGCAGCCAGCATGGCATAAGCGCCTCTAAGGCCCAGCGCTTCACGCGGGATACCCACGACGCGCAAGCAGCCTCTAGCGAAGCATGGAAACTATCCATGCCCACCGCACCAGGCGCATCGCCCGAAGTACCCGTGCACGGCCCTGCACAACTCGTGAAATCAGCCGCGCAAGGCTATATGGGTAAAGGCCAACACAGCGATCATCAATTTCTCGCCATGGTGGAAGGAAAAGCCCGGGATACCCATCAACATTTAGTCCGGCAATTTGGTAGAAGCTGCGATATTTTGGTGTACGGTGAACTAGACGGTAATAACGCCGAATGGAGCTCTATGCAATCGCACGCAGGTAACTTGGTCATCGCCAGCTCAACCGGCAAAGCCTGTAACAGCTTTAGCGTTCACGCCAGCAATACCAGTAACCACGAATTTTTGGGCTCAGGCATGGGCTGGATTGCGATAAAAAGCGGTAACGTAAACGCCGTCTTCGTTCACGTCCCCAATGCCATTGCCAAATCAGAAGACGCAGCCGTTAGCTTTTATCAAACCATTAATCGCGAGCTGGTGGCTAAAGGTAAGGGGGCAATCGATATTGTTATGGGCGACACCAACCAGTCTAGCCCCGAATTTACCCCAAGGGTTTTGTCGCGCGCCTTAGGGGCGGTTTGTCGCAATGCGACCAAGGCCACCGACCTTACGCCCGTGGATAGCCATAACAGAAGTTTCAAAGGTACCAACAGCAATGCGACGAAAATGTACGACGTTGCGGTATACAACAGCGCTAGCGTCAGCATAGGTAAAGAAGCCTATCTGTCGCAAAGCACCGCCGTCTCGAGCAATAACAAAAATCTAGCGGCTGCGGTCACTGACCACATGGGTATCGCCATCGAGGTCACAAAAACCGCCTCATAAGAAAACGCCCAGTTGTGTTAACAACTGGGCGTTTTCTTCCAAACACTGTTGGTAGTACCTAGCGTTAGATATGCTCAGCGCGCCACCCCAAAGCCCTAGGCCTGCCGTAGCTGATAATAAACATAGGCGTGCAACACCAAGCTGACCTCTTCACTCAATGCCTCAAACGCTAACCCGTAGCTGCAAACATCCGTCTCGAGGCTTTCATTGATGACCACCTTAATTTCACAGGGCAGCTGGATAATACGCCGTAAACCTGCTGCATCAACCTTAGTGACCATCACGAAACGATCACCGGCAACGCCTAAGGGTTTTGGCGACTCAATCCTACAACCAGAGGTACTCAGGTCAACAATCGTTGCCGAAAGGCTCGCCCCAGCTATTTTTATGGTTGAAATCAAATCGGTTGACACCCTAACGGCTTTACGGATTTCACCAGTGGCAACCGAAGAAGGGTAAGATAAGTAAAGCTGCGGGAAAGGTGACACTGTCACATGGGTTGTTTGGGCACTGAACGCCACCGCTGAGTTAGCTTCGCTGGAAAATAGGCGGATATTCAACTGCTCGCCTAGCTTCACAGGCCTTGAGCCACCATTTATCTGCGGCGTCGTCACCACAATGCCCTTGTTCTTTAAATAGCCAACTAATAATGAGCGCTCCCGAACATCAGGCGTGTGGTGAAACTGGAGCTGCAAAGGTATACCGGGTAATAATTTAAGCCCTTCAAATTTCATAACCACCTGCAGTTTCCTTCAAGCTTTTTATAGGTCAGCCACAAGTCTAGTCGAGATAGGTCATCTTACACGCTGTTTTCAACCACTAGCTTTCAGCGCTCAAAGAACCTACGGATTGCCGCGGTTATAGTTCGAAACTATTGCACAAAGACAAAACAACGCGTTCAATTCAAAATCCGTAACCGGTAAAACCGAGATAATGATGAATCGACTAAAACACGTTATCGGCCTGCTTGCGCTTATTTTAAGCTTAACCACATTCGCAACCGATCTTCAGAAACAAGAAGTCGTCATGGATGATGGCCACAGGTTAATGCTCTATAGCAAAGCCGCCGAACAACCCTGGGCCAGCATTCTGCTTGTGCACGGCCGAACGTGGAGTGCTCTACCCGACTTTGATCTAGTCACCGAACAGGAAGATCTCTCGATGATGAATGCGCTTGCGGCCAAAGGCTTGGCTGTGTACGCCATAGATCTACGTGGCTACGGTAAATCAAAGCGCGACAGTAGCGGCTGGAACACACCCAATCGCGCCGCCGAGGATGTAGCCATGACACTTGATGTCATTAACGACAAACACCCTAACCTAAGTGGAGTAACTGTATTCGGCTGGTCTAACGGTTCTCTAGTTGCCATGCTCACAGCACAACTCTACCCAAACAAGGTAGAGCGTTTAGTACTCTACGGCTTCCCACTCGATACCGAGGCAGAGGTTGCACGAGAGAAAGCGCCAAAACACCCCCCAAGGCTTGCCACCACCGCAGCGGCTGCCGCTGAAGATTTTATCTTGCCGGGCACCATCTCAAAAAACGCCATTGCCGCCTATGTACAGGCGGCATTGGAAGCCGATCCCATCCGCACCGACTGGCGCGCGCTTGAGCAGTGGGATCAACTGGACGGCGCTAAACTTACCCGCCCAACCCTGCTGTTACAGGCAGAGTCAGACCCCTACATGAATCTAAATGCCGACGCCGAATTGTTCAAAAAAATAGCCGCTAAAGATAAACAATGGGTGATCCTAGGCAATGCAGACCACGCGGCATTGTTAGAAACGAGCCGTTTTAGGCTCTATCATGCGGTTGTGAGTTTTATGCAAAGCCCAAACTAATACTCTATCTTAATGCCATCACAGTACGTCGGGAGAATGCTCAAGAATGGCAATTGTCATCTTTGTGCAAACATTGATTAGCACTCACAGCTTTCGCTGAGAATTTTTAATGTTCCCATCTATCGCATCCAACAACTGTGCAACACTCGGACGCTGCTTATAATCCAGCGATGCGTGGGCCCACTTCACCTTGCCTTGTGCATCCACTAAGAACGCAGAAGCAACCGCAAACTGGTGATGATCGCGACCCGACCACTGCTCAACGTCAATGCCGTAGCCCTTATAGGTTTCATAGAGTTCGGGCGTGAGCGACATCACAACGCGAAAATCTTTGTGCGCCACGAGGTCAGGGTCAGACAATACGGGAAAAGGAATTTCGTAGCGACTTTGCGCTAAGGCTGCAGCATCAATTTTATCCGCGGAGATTAGCACCGGCAAAACTTTGCGCTGCTTAAACTGGCTATAACTTTCCGTCAACTGGCGAATTTGTAAGTTACAATAGGGGCACCAACCACCGCGATAAAAGATAACTAAAAGCGTTTCTGCTCTGGCCAGCAGCTCGCTACTTTGAGCGGGTTCTCCGGTATGCGTTTTAAGCACAAAACTTGGCATGATGTCACCAACATTCAAACCATAACCGTCTTCCAGCTTACCCAATTGAGCCTGCGTCGGCGCCGTCATTTTAGATGCTTCAGGTAGATTCGGCAGCGCCAGTTCATTACCTGAAGCCACAGCGAAACCTGAAATCAGGCACAAAGCTAATGTTAAGCCGGTGCAGGGCTGTACAATCTTTTTCAACAGTATATTCATCATTTAAACATCCTTACGTTAATTGAATGTGTTTTCTTCGTTAAGTCACAAATACAGCAAACTATTAATTACAACCATCGGCATCGCAGGCTGGTGCATTGGTTGTTGACGACTGGCCGCTTTGTTCAAGTTGAATAGCCTCTCCATGCACATCGCGAATCGCCTGCATCAAGGTGTTTGCCTCTTGTGCGCCCGATACACCGTAGCGCCCAATGACAAAAAATGGCACGCCGGAAATACCATATTGCTGAGCGAGCTGCTCATCTTGACGCACGGCATCGGCAAAATCATCGCCAGACAAAATGGTGGCGGCCTTATGGGCATCCATACCAAGGTTTTGTACCAGCTCAACCATAGCTTTGGTCGACGACAAATCTAACCCCTCGCCAAGATAGCCGCGCATTAAACCGTCAGTTAATTTGTGCTGTGCGCCATCAGTTTCACCGGCCCGATCAGTAGAGCCAGCCCACTGAATTAAACGATGTGCATCGAACGTATTGGCAATCTGAACACGGTTAAAATCGCAGGGGCCACCGGCCGCCTTGATGGCCCCGGCCATGGTATCGAGCATCTCTTGTGCCTGAACAATACTGCGACCGTACTTTTTCGCCAAGCGCTCAACATAGGGCGCGCCATCCTTTTCCTTTGGCCGAGGGTCTAACTCAAAGGCGCGCCAACGAATGTCAACGTCAATGCCTTCTTGCTTCAATTGATTGACCGCAACCGCTAACCGCTGCTTTCCCACAAAACACCAAGGGCAGGCAATATCTGACCAAATTTCAATAGCGATATTCATACAACAAAACCCCTTGAAAACACTGTATTAGATACCAGACATTATGGTGTGAACACTTCATTTTGAAGAAAAAACCCAATTATCTAAGCTCTAGAGTCGAGCCAAACGGATTTGTTGCAAACATCATTAAATTTAGTTGGATTGATCTCCTGCACCGCTACTGCAGAACGAAAATTTTAATAGTTGGACAGAGACACTCGTTTTACGGCTCTCAACACGCATTTATACTCAGCGAGCCAATCACGGATTACTCTCAGGGAAACTTTGCACCCTCACTTACAAACTAATATTATCTGGCGAGGTACTTAGGTTTTTAGCCGCCGTCAGTCTTTTTGCTGCAAAGCGATAAACGAGGAAAAGAAATGCACACACGATACCTGTCGCAAACCCAGATAAATGCGATTCATAGCTAATATTGTCGAACTCATCATTGAGAGAAAGCCCATAGATATCCAAAGCGATATAAAACGGAACTAACAAAAATATAGGCAAGCGAATGGTTTTAACAAAGACTAAAAGCCAACACCAAACATAAGCTTTACTCCTTGGGTAGACACATAATACGAATCCCATCAACGCACTGATCAAGCCCGATAGACCGAGTAGTGGCAAGGTAGAGCCGACACCTAGAAGGTTGTATTGATATTCGAGAGCAACCACCACACAAGTCGCCGCCGAGAAAAGAAGGTATAACAGCGAACCAAGTGTCTGCTCGACCGCCAACGAAAAGGCAAAAAAGAAGACAAGGTTGAAAGCGAGATGTTGCCAATCGGCGTGCGAAATAGCTGAAGTAAAGTAATTAACCAACTTCGGTGCTTTCGGATCAAACCACATCTCCGAAGTAATTGACCCTGGAACTATTTCTCGAAACCGCACCACTTCAGACACCAATGCATCGCGCTGAAAGGTATTCACCACATAATCATCTAGGTGGGTTTTTGTCATTTCTAAATCGAAGAAAAATTGACTACAGGAACTGATTTCTCCTTCGAGGATGAGCGTAGAAAGCACAGGCTTTACTTCTGCGCTGAGTTCCGCCTGACAAAAATGCAATACATCCCATACAAACTGTTGGTTGCCGTAAAGCTGAATACTAAACACCAGAAAACACAGCACACCAATAATCAGTGTCAAGACCGGAGCACCGGTTAGGCGTAGGTCTAGCCTATAAGGAAAAAACATCGCAAGTCGTCCCCAATACTTTGTTTGGCACTCGAATTCATTAAGTACTTTATACCAGTGTAAGCTTACACCGCAAATTCCAATCACTTTGGCTCTCAGACGGTTTTTCCGCCTCGGCTTTGTGATAATGTCGGGTTAGATTTGGCGTTACATTAGCCAATTATCAGTTTATAGCGGAGAATGTCACCACATGGAATACAAGGCAAACACCCACAGTAAAGCGATTGGCTACCTGCTATGGATTTTTGGCTTTATGGGTGCTCATCGCTTTTATTATGGCCGCCCGCTATCGGGCACCCTGTACTTTTTTACCCTAGGGTTGTTTTTTATCGGTTGGATTGTCGATCTTTTTCTGATTCCAAGCATGGATGACGCGGCCGATAGACGCTACGTTTCCGGAGAAATCGACTACAACATTACCTGGATTCTACTCACCTTCCTTGGCATCTTCGGCGCCCATCGACTCTATATGGGCAAGTGGATCACCGCCATTATCTGGTTCTTTACCTGCGGCTTTTTCCTCCTAGGATACCTGTACGATTACTGGACGCTCAATGAGCAAATTGATGAGGTGAACGCAGCCTAGCCAAAAAGCTCGGCTGCGTATCAAATAACAGGTAGGCACCGCTATCGATAAAACCCGTACCGAGGCTATAATCGCCTCATGATACGAAACATTTTTCTTACCACCAGTATCACCTTGTCGATCTGGTACATTCTACTTGCTTGGGATTTAGCCGCTGGCCGAGCACCGGCGTGGTTGGCGCCGGCCATCAAAGAGCTAGCCGCCTTTCAAAATGGCGCGCTGTTGCTGATCGCCGCCTTGGTGCCACTTATTCTCTTTTGGGCGTGGATTAATAAGTGTCTGGATTATTTTGCTTTCAAAAAATT
This sequence comes from Simiduia litorea, assembly GCF_042853465.1. Classification (GTDB taxonomy): domain Bacteria; phylum Pseudomonadota; class Gammaproteobacteria; order Pseudomonadales; family Cellvibrionaceae; genus Simiduia; species Simiduia litorea. Next base: position 2,704,995 of record NZ_AP031497.1, read on the forward strand.
GGCCCAAGAAATTCGCGCTAAACGCAGCTTGTAACCTTGTTATTTCACACCGTGTATTCGGAGCCTAAGACATGCAAAACGGACTGGCAATTCGCGCTTAGGCCGGTATACGCCGTACTCACTTCGAAAGGGGTATCGTCATGAAAACCGCAATACGCTTAGGCTTGATCTTACCGCTTGTACTGTTGACGGGTTGTATGTCTGCCATTGCGATTAATAACCAAGACAATGAGAACTGTCAGCAGGTCGAGCATTGCAGCAATATCGGCAAAGCGATCTCAACCGATATTGCGCTGACTACAGCTATAGCTGAAGAAGTGCTCTCGACCCTCGAAAAACCTAAACCACTGCCCGCCCGTCATCATGCCGTTTGCGATATCGAGACCCAACAAAAAATATGCAGCGCTATAGACGGTTGTCGCTGTGCGCCGTTAAAGCCCGACGTGCAATAGTCACGCAAGGGAGATTCCCCATCCAAATTTTCAGCCATGAATCAAAGTCTGTGTGGTAGCATGCCCCACCCTGATGACATCGACCTATTGCCATGACCCCTTGGACGCACCTCGACACCGCCATCATCCCCAATGGCGGTGGTGAACTGAAACTTTCCCGACGCGGCGATGAGTTTTCTATACGCCTTTCCGGCATTCGCGGCGAGCTAATGAATAGCCGGGTATTCGGCTCGGAGCAGGCCTTAGCTGACTTAGGTTGCGAAAGGTTTAAAACAACGGCGAATGCCCGCGTCTTAGTCGGCGGATTGGGTATGGGTTATACCCTTGCTGCCGCTCTGAATACCGTTTCAGATTCTTCCACCGTTACTGTGGCGGAGCTCATTCCCGAAGTCGTTAAGTGGAACCAAGGCGAATTGGGCAACTGTGCCGGTAGGCCACTCGACGATATGCGCTCGCGGGTTTACTTAGGTGATGTAGCCGATCTGTTCGACAACAAACCCGCATCTTTCGATGCGATCTTGCTGGATGTGGATAACGGCCCTGAGGGTTTAACCCAGTCCGATAACCATTGGCTCTATTCGCTCGACGGCCTGAAAGCGATTTACCAAACACTGTCGAGCGAAGGTCGGCTCGCTATCTGGTCGGCTGGCCCCGACTCGCTTTTTGTGACGCGTTTAAAAAAGGCGAAATTTAACGTCTCTGTGCGCACAGTCAGGGCTCGCGCTGGCAAAGGCAGTCGGCATACAATTTTCCTTGCACAGAAAGGCCTAGCCATATTTTAGTGCGCGCATTTTGTTTTTTTAAGAAAATTGGCACCTGGATTGTTGCCATGACATAATATTTCGTAACACATCATCCAACGTATAAACCACGCTAAAGGGAATTACTATGAAAATACACCTAAATATCTTCTGTTTAAGCCTACTTTTGGCTGCCTCTGTCAGCTTTGCAGATGCGCCCATTCAAGTAAAAAAGCACATTAGCTTCTCCGCAGAATCTAACGCACCACAAAAAGTACAGGATGAATGCAATCTTCAAACGCAGGTGCCGTCATACCTTTCTGCCTATGCCAAAAAAGCGGTGACCTTAGTGGATGGTGATTTCACGGCTGAAGGCAAACAGTTAAAGCTGGAAATTACCAGTGCGTTTGCTCCCGGTGGTGGCGCCTGGTCTGGCGCTAAAAGTGTGGAAGTCACCGGTGAGCTCATGGAAAATGGCAAAGTTATTGGTAGCTTTATCGGTTCGCGCTACTCAACTGGCGGTATGTTTGGTGGATTAAAAGGCACCTGCTCAATCACCGCACGCTGCGCCAAGGCGATAGCCAAAGACATCTCCATTTGGTTAAAAAATCCAACTATCGACGCCCGACTCGGTGACTCCAACTAATAATCCGCTTGGGATCACTAAACATTAGTGATCCCATTATTTTTTAAGCTCAATGAAAGCCTTTGCTTGCTCACAAACCTACTGTGTCAATTCGCATTAAAAACACTGTTCACGCTTAATCTATCAGCTTTAAAAAATCAGACGGTGCCGGTGTTTCAAACTCCAGTTTTATTCGGCTCGTCGGGTGCACTAACTTCAAGCGCAGCGCGTGCAAGCCTAAGCGATCGCCGCCTTGGCCGTAGCGAGGGTCGCCAATCACGGGATGGCCAAGCCACGCTAAATGTGCCCGAATTTGATGTTGACGACCGGTTTCCAACTGCACGTGCAATAAACTACGCCCCTTTTGAGTCTTAGCTGTTTGGTAATGGGTAATAGCCGGCTTGGCATCGGGGTGCTCGCCCACATGCATAAAATAGAATTGTTCATCGAGGCGAAGTGGCTGATCAATGGTGCCGCTTTTTTGTTCAGGCTGACCTTGTACCACGGCCAAGTAAGTTTTTTCGGCTTGCGCCCATTTCGCTATCACCGCCTCGCGTATTTCACTGGAGGTAGCAAACAGTAAAACGCCAGAAGTATCTCGATCTAAACGATGCACGGGCCAAAGTTTTATTTCGCGATCCCGACGCGACAATTGGTGGCGCAATATGGCCAAGGCATTATGCTTGTTATCGTCGGCCGTGCTGACTGAGAGTAAGCCTGCGGGTTTATTAATGGCCACCAAATCGTGATCCTGATAAAGCACCTCAATGGGTTGGCTACGCAACTGATGGGCTCTCGCTTCAGGTGATTTTGGCGCGGCATCTATCTCTAGCTGATCACCGCTATTCACCTGGAAATCATGTTTCTTAACCGTATTACCATTGACACTGATGCAACCGGCTTTTAAACGCTGCTTAAGCGTGGTGCGCGACCAATCGGGCAATCGCTCCACCAAATAGGGCAGTAGCGCAGCCGTTTGATCAGCCTGAATTTTTTGCGACATAGTAAAAACCTAAGAAAGAGGTGCGGCTAGCAAGTAACCGCCAAGGAATATGAACGCTAGTTTACCGCCTCGCGTGCGCACTACCAACCTATCGATTAGGGTTTTAACTGCGTTGATCGTCTCACTCCTAGACTCACTCAGCTAAACTAGGGGCCCGTTGGGCTAAACTCGCCTTTTTTCGCCATCTTTGGTTTTACATTCGCTATGGTTATCCGCTCAAACTCCGTTGCTCTTACCCTACTCATTCTTGTTTGCGCTATCTGGGGCGTTGGCTTTGTGGTCACAGAGCATGCGCTCGGCAAGCTCAGCACTCAGGCCCTAAATGCACTGCGCTTTGCCATCGCAGCGTTGAGCCTCGTGCCGCTTTGGCTCTCGCTCAGACACAGAGAGCCAATACCCGATTGTCCTCGCTTGGTGCGTGGCAGCTTGAGCTTAGGCTTCCTTCTATTTATCGCCTTTTACGCCCAAACCGAAGGCTTGCGCTTCACTAGCGTCTCCAACGCAGGCTTTATCACCGGCATGTTGGTGCCGTTGGTACCGCTACTCAGCTGGCTAGCCTTTCGCCACAAAATCACCAAGGCCGGCTGGATCGCCGTTTGCCTATCTACAGCGGGCCTCTATGGCTTGACGGGTGGTGCGAATACCGCGCTCAACAAAGGTGACATTTTAGTATTGATCGGCGCCATCGCGTTCGCCAGCCACATTGTGCTGACGGGCCACTACGCGCAAAAGCTGCCGATTATCAGCCTCAGTATTTTGCAAATGTTAGCGGTGTCTATTTACAGTCTCTTGGCTTCGTGGCTGTTTGATCACGACCCAAGCAAAACACTCTTCTCACTAAACCCCGAACATTGGCTGCAACTCCTATCACCCGACATTATTGGTGCCTTTCTTTGGATGGGCTTGCTGTCAACGGCGTTTGGGTTCTGGGTGCAAACCAGCTGCCAAAAAACCTTAGAAGCGCACAAAGTCGCGCTTGTCTTCGCTTTAGAGCCCATTTTCGCTCACGTGGCCGGCGCCATATGGCTCGACGAACGGCTCGGCCTAATGGGGTGGTTTGGCGCAGCGGCGATTATCGCAGGCATGTTGGTTGCGGAATTAGGTGATCGGAAATCGGCAACATTGCACCCAGTAGACTTAGCGGCGGCGCCAGACCCTATGGCCGAGCCTTTGGAATCGAATCAACCACGGCAATAAATTGTCGAACATTCAACTAGTTAGGTCGTACAGACAATAGATTGACCAAGGTGAAATATGCGGGCAACTAGGATAAAGTGGCCGTTTATTCGCACAACAATAGAGCGCCCTAACAAGGCTGTCTTTCTAACCGCCTACTGGGCAACGTAAACCACAAGGATGTCACATGTTAATTGGACACTACAGTGCTGCCTTAGCGGCAAAATCTCTCAAGCCCGAGCTACCTCTCTGGCAACTGTTTATCGCCGCGCAATTAGTTGATATTGTTTGGGCACTGCTCGTATTTAGCAACATCGAACACATGCACATTGACCCTAGCTTGAAATCAAACCCGCTAGACCTGTATTACATGCCCTTTACCCATAGCTTACTCGCCACCGCCATGTGGACATTAGTCAGCCTACTTTGTATCTGGCTCGCGTTTAAACAACGCTACGGACATGCACTGTTATTAGCAGCCGTGGTCGGATCGCATTGGTTTTTAGATTTTATTGTGCATCGCCCCGACCTTCTACTCTATGACGATATCAAGGTCGGCTTAGCGCTCTGGGATACACCCTTGCTCGCCATGACCGTGGAGTTTGCGCTATTTACCGGTGCAGCCATCTGGCTACTAAGAACCCTTAACAGGGCTGAGGCAAAATTTCTAAACGCCTTCACCACGCTATTTATCGCCATGGCAGTATTTTTAGTAGCCAATTATTTTGTGCCTATGCCCACCGATAAAGCCATGGTTTTAATCAGTGCCCTGGCGATTTACGCGATATTGCCGGCACTGGCCTATTGGCTAGAATGCCATCGCCACCGAAAAACAGATGGAGAACTCATTGCCAGTTAACGCCGGCCAACGCCTGATCACATGCCGCCAGCTCATTTCACTGGCGGCCAATGTTGTGCTGATCTCGACCGTGTTGTTTGCACCGGCGAGCGATGCCGCAGAAAAGTCATTTTGCTTTGCCATGGCAGAGTCCTATTACGAACAACTCTACTGTGAAATTCGCGCCAAGGGCGAAGGTAGTAACCTACCAGCCTTCTATCAATTTAAAAATAACGCCGAGCAAACTCAAGCATTGCTCTTAAAACGACCGGCGGCAAAGATTGGCGTTGTGGTGAAAGCGCCCACGCTCAACAGCAGCTCGACAAAATCCAACCTTTCACTGCAAGCAAAAAAACCATTAAGCACAGCAAATAGGCCAGTCGATAAAGTTCAACATCCGACAAACGAACCCCGAGCGCAGCTGACAAGCCCTGAACCGGCCCTTACTCACAACACACAGGGTTGCAGGCTTAAAGCCCAACACATTCAGTGTGGGCAACAAGACTACCGCTTGCTCACAAATTTACACAACAAGCGCCTGAGCGATACGGCACTGGCGTCAACAAACAAAATGGCATTACCACGCTTTACCGGTAACATGCAGAATGAAGATCAGGTGCGCGAATACCTCTACCTCGCCTATGAACAATACTTGAATCAGATGCGCAGCATTGGCTTGGGTGGTGTAACCACCCGCTTTGGAAAATTCAGCTATTTATTTTACGACTATCACGACAAGGGGTTAGACTTTCCCGATCGTTTTGAAACACTATTCCACTATTTGAAAAAAGATAAAGCCGCACTAGGTGTATCCGAGCAACCGGCGGATAGCCAAGGTATGACACTGGCGCAATGCGCATGGCTGTCAACCCAATACTACGTATGCGAGCACGGTAAAAACAACCTCGTCTACGCTACCCAATAAGGCTCTAATTGGGCCCAAACCTAGGTTAATCACTTATGAGTAATTTCACCAAACAAGACTTAGAGCGGGAAAGTCAATCGGAACTTGGCCAAGGCCATATGTGCACCAATAACATCCATCCGCATCACCTAAAAATATACCGCATCAAAAAAATTGACGGTAAAGCGCAACAACACTGGGAACTGTTCAGCCTTTGGTTAGCGACGGCGGAAGACGTAGCCAACGGCGATGCCGAGCGCGAAGATGAGGTGTTGAATTTGAGTTCTATTGAGATTGAATTCTGTCCCTTTTGCGGTACTCAACTCGGTCAATAGACAATTTTTTCTAAATAAAGGCGCGCCAACTATGAAGCTTATTACTGGGCTGAGTCTAATCGCTTGTTTACCTCTCGTCGCGTTAACACAGACTGCGGTAAACGCCGCTGCTTGGCAGGCGCCGCCGAGTGAGCGCGCTGAATTATATGACCTAGGTGTTGCTGCAGAGGCTGAGCGAATAGCGCGCGACGTCACCCAGCTCGTTGCCTTTGGCACGCGCCACACACTATCCGAAACAGACTCAACTAGCCGCGGTATTGGCGCTAGCCGGCGCTGGATTGAAGCTGAATTCCGCCGCATAAGCGCAAGCTGTGGCGGCTGCTTAGAAGTGATTTTGGTGGCCGATACAGTATCGGGTAAACGTATTCCGCAACCCACCGAAGTGGTTAACGTCATTGCCATTCAAAAAGGCAAACACGATCCAAAACGCGTCGTCATGATGGCAGGTGATATCGACTCGCGCATCACCGACCCGATGAATGCCCACGACGATTCACCAGGCGCTAACGATAATGGCTCTGGTGTCGCCGGTGTTTTAGAAGCCGCGCGCCTACTGAGCCAGTATCAGTTCAATGGCAGCATTGTTTACGCGGCACTGTCGGGCGAAGAGCAAGGGCTTTACGGTGGCGCCATCTTGGCCAAGTATGCACAGCAACAGCAATGGAATATCGACGCGGTTTTAAACAACGACATGATTGGCAACATCGAAGGTATTAATGGGGTCATCGACAATCACACGGCCCGTGTGTTTTCCGAAGGTACCCGCTTCGTAGAAACCACAGAAGAGGCAAAGCTGCGTCGCTTTACCGGTGGCGAAGTGGATTCTGCCTCGCGTAACCTCGCGCGCTTTATCAAGAAAGTCGGTGAACACTATGTGCCCAATTTAGACATCATGATGATCTACCGACTGGATCGCTTCGGCCGTGGCGGCCATCACCGTCCGTTCAATGAAGCCGGCTTTCCCGGAGTGCGCATTATGGAAACCTGGGAGCACTACGATCGCCAACATCAAGACCTACGCAGTGAAAAGGGCGTTACCTATGGCGATACGTTGGCCGGTGTTAACTTTCCCTATGCTGCAAAATTGACCTCGTTAAATGCTGTCGTTTTAGCATCAATGGCCTGGGCACCGGCGCCACCCGCACGGGTAGAGATTAGCGGTCAGGTCAGTGCCAATACCACATTAACGTGGGCTGCCGCCGATCAAGCAAACGCCAAGCTATTGGCCGGTTACCGGATCTACTGGCGCTTAACGACGGAAGCCGAGTGGAGCCATCACCGCTTTGTCGGTAAGGTAGAAAGCTTCACCTTGGACAACATTGTGATCGATAATTATTATTTTGGCGTCGCGGCAGTGGGTTTGGATGGCTCGGAAAGTCCGGTCGTCTTCCCCGGCCCCGCAGGTAGGTTTTAATCGGGACGTTGCAGCTAGATAAAGCATTATCTAGCCGCTCTGACTACATCAGCTCTTAGGTTTAGACTGCGGTAATAACACTCATATTTTTGCCGCGACACTTTAGTTCACCGCCAAAAGTCTTTACCATGGCGCCTCGTAAAGCACGCCTAAATACCTACCACTCAAGCCAAAAACCGCATGATTTCCGACAAGTTTGCCAGTAGCTGGATTAACAATCTTCAACGGTTCAAACCATTGATATTAAAGCCCTTTGTGGTAAAAATGTGGCTTCTTTCGGCGCACAAGGCGCAGCTCTCAGCGGTACTCGTACTGGTTTTCGTGCTCGCCGTCGCTCCCAGTGCCTGTGGCGCCCTCGCAGATGCACTCTACCCACCGCCGGCACAGTCGCTGGGTAAGCGTATCGTCAAAGTATTTGCGCCCAACGTAAGCCATAAACACCCTTTGAGAGACGCGCGCTATCAAACATTTTTAACGGCTAGTTACGGTCTTTTCGCCCTACCTTTATGGCTGTTGTTACAACATTTAGCGCCCACCTTGCAAAGGGCGCGAGCGCAATCAGAAAATTACAAAAAATTAGCACTCATTGCGCCCGACCCCGAAACCAAGCAGCAACTTCTTCAAACCGCCCTTCGCTACAGCGTGGATGCCCTACCCTCGGTCAAACAGGGGCATGCCACTGTTATACGCGACACTTATGCCGACCAAAGCCAGAGCCCAACCTTAATCCACCCAGACACCCAAAGCCTGCAAGCCACCGCTATTGGCGACAATCAACGCTATCAAGTCGTTAAAGCGCTGGCCAGCGGCGGTGCTGGGGTTGTGTATCAAGCGCTCGACACCAGGCTCAAAAGGCAGGTCGCGATAAAACAACTGCTAACCCACAACGCGGAAAATGCGGCCATGGTCGCGCGCTTTCGCGAGGAAGCACATTCGCTTGCCAACCTAAACCATCCCCACATCATTGCGATTTTTGATTTACTCGAGCACGATAACCAGCTTTGGATGGTGATGGAGCTCATGCTTGGAGGCACCTTGGCAGACAAAATTAGAGTGAAGGGGTTTTTCAATTTTTCGTGCGCTATCGACCTACTGATCGATATTGCCGATGGCTTAGCAGCGGCGCACGGCAACAACATAGTGCATCGCGATATAAAACCAGAGAATATTCTATTCACGGATAAGGGCGTGGCAAAAATTAGCGACTTCGGCATAGCCAAGTCCGCGGCACAAATCACCCAAACCCAACACGGGTTAGTACTCGGCTCACCCGGCTATATGAGCCCCGAACAAGCGGCAGGTCAAAGTACCGACAGCCGCAGCGATATTTATGCGTTGGGTATTACCCTATTCGAAATGTTAACAGGCGAACTACCTTTCATCGGCAGCACCACCCAAGTGCTGACAAAACACATTACCCAACCGGCGCCTCTACTTTCAAGTTTGCGCTACGAAACACCGGTTTCGGTGGATCGCCTACTGCAAAAAATGCTCGCCAAGGAACCCGAGCAACGCTATCAAAGCATCACTGAATTGCAAAGCGCGCTAAACATGATTCAAATTGAGCTAGGCACCAGAGCCTAAGCGATCTCCAGCGTTCTGCACCAAAAATTTATTTCACTGCGGTGCTAGACAAGGCGCTCATAACCTTCTAAGTTATCAACGTGGTCGGTTGCCCCTAACGTCATCTCAGTTAGCCTCTCGCAACCTTCTTGCCACGTTTTACACTGTCAGTTCTTTATTGTATGTCCGTTTAAAAAGGCCAAGGCCTAGGAGCAAGTGCAATGAGCAAAGAATTAAAAAGTACCAAAAACACCAAGAAAAAGGCGTTGTTATCACCCAAGGAAAAGAAAGCCGCTAAGGTTGCTAAGAAAGCTAACCGCTCAGGCCTGTTTGATTAAGCCCAACGCCCTCAGGTGGCTCTCTGCCTAATCATCGCGATAGATGGTTTGAATGAGGTGAAAGCCAAATTGCGTCTTAATCGGCCCGTGTATTTCCAACACGGGCTTCTTAAACACCACGTTATCGAAAGCTTTAACCATTTGGCCAGGCCTAAATTCCCCTAAGTCGCCACCCTTCTTACCGGATGGGCACTGCGAATGCTTTTTTGCCAAAACACCAAAATCTTCACCCTTAGCCAACTGCAGCTTCAATTTCTCAGCCTCAGCCTTGGTTTTTACTAAGATATGCCGTGCACTCGCGATAGCCATCCTCAAATTCTCCACAAAAAGCATTAATACTGGTTAAAGAATACCCTATAATGCGCGCCATTCTACGCCACCAGCTCAGGAAGCCCAATGAAGTTGTTACTGAAGATTGTCCGCGAAGGCCTTGGCCGCATTATCATCCTTATCGATTTTCTGACCCGCCCAAGCCCCATGAAACGCTCGAAGCCGGAACAAACGAAGGTAATGGCCCAACTGGCAAATATGGCTTTATACCAATTCTATGCCTGCCCATTTTGCATCAAAACCCGCCGCGCTCTGCGCCGCCTCAACCTGCCCATTCAAACCCGCAACGTAAATGAAGGGTCGCCATACCGGCAAGAGCTTATTGAACAAGGTGGCGACTTACAGGTGCCCTGCTTGCGCATTGAGGAAGCTGGCAAGGTCGAATGGATGTATGAATCAAAAGCCATTATTGCGTATTTAGAGCAACGCTTCGGTCCCGAAGCCATCGGTCAGGTAAACAGAGCCGCCTCCTAAACCACCCATCGCGCATTAATCCGGCAATGACTGGCATTCTGATCGGTCATTGCAACCTGGATGGGTGCAAAAAAAGCGCCGCCATCCTTGGCTTGCGCTGGCAGAAAACATAAAAACACGGCGTTTATCGGGCTGCAATGAGCTTATCGAGGCGCTCTAAATCGTTCATGACTTGCCACTGACCACCACCGTCAACAACCCGCTTTTGCCATTGAGCTAACCGATTAAGGTAATCGCGCGGGTCGATATTATCGCTGCGCAATTTGGTAACATTTAACGCAACAACACGAATATCCGTTAACGTGATCGGAAAGTTTCTCACCTGTCCCCGAACCAAATCTTCTTCTAAATCAGAAAAAATAAGTACGGTTTTTTCACCCGCACCGGTTTCCGTTAAAAACTCTGTGGCCTGTAACAATCCCCCGGTGATATCGGTGTTGCGACTGCCAGCCGAAACGCTTTTGACGTACTGATCCAAACGAAGTTTAAAACCCCGCTTTTGCTGGTTCGCAACACTGGGACGCTCATCAAAGGTGACTTTGGCCACAATATCTTTCTCGCTAAAACTGCCACTATCGATGCGTGCAACTGCTATCGAATCGCCGCTGTCTAACGTTGCCAACAAGTAATTAACAATCGTCTGCGCTTTCTCAAGCTCCTGAGTATAAGTACCCGACGTATCGATCAGGAAATACACCGCCCGATTACTGGGCCGCTGCTCATTGCAGCCCATCACCGCGAGAGTAAAAATCAGTAATGCAATACATTTTTTCATGATTCCAACCCTCGCGCTTCATTGATCTCAGGCTCAAATAACGGCTGCTGACGTGGCTTGGCTTGTTTCAAGTTGGCGATTAATCGCTCTACACTCAGCGGTACCATAATGACTAGGTCATAGAGGTGAACAAGAATTTTAAAGGCGTGATTCATTAGCGAACCTATTAAGCGAGCGAACACAGCCAGCAATCGCAAGACACCCTGAGCGATCAACCCAAACACGGTGCGCGATGCATGAATAAAAGATTCGAGTGGAATAGCCACGAAAGCCAAGGCGAAGGGTAAGATAAAGCCCATCACCATCTGCCCCATTGAAGGAATCCAACGAAAATTTGCTTCTACAACGCTGGCGCCAGCCAAGGACTGGGTCAACGCTTCACGATCTAACGCTAACAAATCTCGCATATAGGCGAGCGAGGCTTCTACCGTCGCTAAGGTAGTTAAAATGACTAACGTAATGACCACCATACGACGACGCACTTTGTCATCCATTGAGCCAATAATGGGGAATAGATGGGTGATGCGTAGCGATTCCAGTAAAAATAAACCCATGGCTATTTCCACCAGTATGATAACCAAGGCCGCAATGTCAGAGGTTTTCATCGCACCTATATAACTCGTTCCGCCCACCATTTCGGACATAGGCATTGCAATTAATTGGAAGTTTATGAGCCCGCCCATTACAGCGATAAAGAGCACCAAACCAGCGATAAAAAATTGCGTTAACGACGACGACACCAAGGCAGACACGGCCGCGTCTTCTTGCTTACTCATCGACTCGTAGCGAGCCATGTGCTGATCTATAACCAGCGCACTGTCCTCAAGGCTATCTACTTTATTTTTCACCACACCTAAATTTTCGATCACCTGACGCCACAGCGGTTGCATTTTACCGAGCGCCTTGTGCGACTGCTGACTGGTTTTTAAGTAAGCTTGTAAGGTTTCCTCGTGTGCGGACTCAACCGTATCGTGAATTTTATCTAATATTTTCACAATGGCCGGATCACCCGAGCGCGGAATAGCCGCCACCGTGGCGACCACCTCTAACCACGCAGGTGGTGAGGGCGGCGTGTCGATGATATTGTTGTAATCTTTCTCGATTTTGTTGACCGCATCGCTGATTTGCCGATGCAATGTAGGATAATGACCTAGATCGCGAGAGATAATACCGTTAACCCGAACAAACTCCCGTTCGATGCAACGCCGCGCATTGGCTTCACCACCGGCGAGTAATATTTCTTTATTGCGCTGACTTAAACTGGTTTGCCAACTATTTAAGGATTTAGCGCAAAGCCGCATGGCCTGGTGTGCACTAAAACCGGTTAGGCGCAAAAGTTGATGCGATTGGTGCCGTCCCAAATACATGACCAGCACCAATACACACAGCCAAATAGCCAAAGATAAGGCCGGCTGGTTGGACCAAATCAGTAACAGATCATTAGACATAAGGTGTCTCCCTAGCACTAGAATCAAGTAGGCCGGCAAGTGCTACAGTAGCCTTTGCTGACATCCAGTATTCGTTATAAAAAGTCGCTGTGAAAAATCTGTGATAATTTCACTAGGCAAAACAAGAATGTGAACAGGATCACACTATGGCCACCATTTTCTGGGTTGAGGATCAAAGCCACTGGATCGAAAAATTTACCGTTATACTGCAAACCACTGACTTCGACGGTCATCCCAACAAGTTAGAGATACACCGTTTAGCCGATGCGGCGAAACAACAAATTGCCCTCATCAACAAAGCCACACCGCCGGACATTGCTGTTTTGGATGCGCGTATGAATGGCAATGATCAAGCAGGATTTGGCGTTTCTGCTGCACTGCACAAGAAATGGCCAAAACTGCCCATTATCTATTTATCCGAACACAGTGGTACCGAAATAGAGGCCACTGCCTTCGAACATGCCAACACACAGGACTTTATCGCAAAGCATCAACGCAACGTCGAGCAAGTGTTGTGTTGGCGTATCAAAGCCATACTGCGTCAACAACGGGTTACCGAAAGCCCGAGTGACAACACCTTAGTGTCCGGTGATTTAACCATCGATTTGGTCATGTGGAATGTTTATTGGCGCAATATAAAACTGATGAATCCAAGCAACCCAAAGCGAGCGCTGGCACCGACACCAAGGAAAATATTAAAGCACCTAGTGGAAAGATCGCCTCGTGCAGTCACCACGCTCAGCATGGCTGAGGCACTAGATGCTGACCTAGAAAAGTTTTCCTACGCCAATTACCGGCAACACATTAAGACGCTGCGCCAAGCTTTTGATATTGCAGAGGGTGCAAGTGGTAGTTTTTTAGCCCGCTGTAAAGCCCAACAGGGCATTGTTACGGCAGGAGATCAAGGTTCCTATTATTGGCAGCCCTAATCGGATCTACTCATGAACGGCAGAGCAAAGATAAGAACAGAATGCTTACATCTAAAAACGACGATAAAAATACATAAAGTGGCCCTATGAACAACAACCTCGAAAGCCCAATGAAGATTCAGCGCATCGCCTACCCTTGGTTTGGTAGTATCTTATTGCTCGCCATGGCCAGCTATTTATTCATCGGCAACAGTAAACTGACCCTTTCTCTTGTCCAATCTGCACCACAATTATTCACAGCTCAGGTGGAATTGATTATCCTAGGTGTGGTACTTCTAGTGTGGCTATTAGATTTAAGGCTCTTCTACAACCGAAGGGAAAATTACATCAAAAACTCCCAAGCACTCAAGGCACAGCTTAACGACTTAATCGAAAACAAACGCCAATTGCAACGCAAAGCCCACACCTATTCCAATCAAACTGAAAAGCTCAAAGCCTTCATCGGTGACCGGCTGCTTGAATATATTGAATACGACGAGAAATTTTTACATTTCAAAGGCATAGCGGCAGAAGTTAGGCACAACGGCATCATTTGTTACGATAAAATTTTAGGTGCTCTACACGCTGCTGCCGCCGCTGATACAGAAAATCCGAATTACCCTGAGGCGCTTACTAGCCTTAGTTACTTGTGGGATTTATTAGATTTATCTACGGCCGATAATATCGCCTTGCACATTAACAATCACATTTGTGAGTGCGAAGAGTACTACTATCAAATTCAACTTCAGAAACAACACCCCAATACACAAGCCGAACCTATCCCCTACACCCCAACATTTCTTGCCCACAACGCATTGTTAAGGGCTATTTTACCCTTGATGAAAATGCGCGAAGAAGCCGTCATCAGCGAAAATGCTGAATTTCTCTTTCATACACAAGCAGACAGCCAGTTTCAACTATACATCAGTAAAGAATGCGAGCTGCTCGGCAATGAAAATCACATTGTGTTAGTGATCGAAAATTTAGTAAAAAACGCACTCTATTACACCAACGAGGGCAACACTGACTCAACTGCTGGCCTGCAAAAGAGCAAAGCCTACAACAAAGTGTCACTATCGCTCACCCGCGATGCGCAAAGCCTGCAGATTGGCGTTTATAACCATGGGCCTCATGTTGCCACAGCTATTGCTGAGCAAATCTATCAACTAGGCTATACCACCCGTCGCGCTAAGGATGTACACGGAAAAGGCCTAGGGCTGTATTTTGTCAAACAAATTGTCACCGGTTACGAAGGCAAAATCAGCCATAAAAACATTTTCAACCAAGCAGAAAGTTACTCCCTGCGCCTAGAACTCGAGGGCATAGGCTTTGAAGGCAACGAGATTCAAACCAAAGTGATTGAAACACGTATCGATAACGGCGGTATTGGCTGTCAAAACAAAACCCTCGCTGCCAATGACGGAGAGATGGCGGAGCCGCTAGAATGTATTGATTGGTCTTTTAAGCGCCGATTGGTCAGCATTGAAATTACAGCACACAGCAACGGCAAGACCTTTGCCTTCACTAACTTGGAAAATGCAGACCTACAAAAATTCATCGAACCTGGGCTGCGTTACGCGCCGCGTTGGGCCTTGGAAGTAAAAAACAAAACCGAATCAAGCCATATTCGCTTTCTACCCCTTGACATCACCGGCGTGGAATTTCTTATTACCTTACCTCTTGCAGAATACCAATTTGAACAAGAAGAACATAACGCAGGCCTTAGCGACGACTACATTAGCGCCATTGAAGATCGGTTTAAGCCCATAGATCAAAATCCCAATGAAGCATCGTAATGGAATAACGGTCGTCAGCTGGGCGCGCAGCCAGAATCTATCTGACAGATTTTATCAAACTGCACAGGAATGACACAGCAAGGCATAAAATGCTTTCCAAACCTAGGCACTTATAGGTAGAGTTTGTCGATACACAATTGCTAATAAAAATAATGGATTTGAATGGCGATCGTATGAAAACAGAATTTGATGAAAGTTGGCGTAATTGGATAAAGACCAACGTTGATGCTGGGCGCTGCAGGAATGGCATTTTTAAAATACTACTCGATGAAGGTTATTGTGCAGAGGCGATCACACGAGAAATGCATTACCGGCCAACGGTACCCATCACCCATCTAGTCAACCCATTTAACAGCGCACAAGGTCAATCATCAAAAACGGCTCAGGTGAACTATGGCCAATCAATTCCGGCCAGTCAGCTTTTCATACCCAATGCTCAGCGGGTAGATTCAACGGCGTTGGCATTCTACCGGCTTGAACATTTTTTAACGGACGTCGAGTGCAAGCACCTTGTTGCTTTAATAAAAACGCAATGCCGCCCTTCTACCCTTTCAAGTTTCGAACAAGATACGACGTTTCGCACCAGTCAAACCTGCGATCTTGGCCAGATGAATGACGACATTGTTCAAGCAATAGATCTACGTATCTGCAAACTGCTCGGTATAGCACAAGCCTTTAGCGAGCCGCTCCAAGGTCAACATTATGATCCTGGACAAGAGTTTAAACCCCATACCGATTATTTTGAAAGCCATGAAATGGCTCGGCATGCCACTCTAATGGGACAGCGTACGTTTACGGTAATGATATACCTCAATACCCTTGCCGACGGCGGTGAAACGCACTTTCCAAAAATTGACACTGTATGTAAACCAACCCAAGGCCTCGCCTTGATTTGGAATAACCTAAATACTGACGGCTCTCCGAATGCCAACAGCCTACACCACGCGATGCCTGTGCGCAGCGGCTACAAGGCTGTTATTACAAAATGGTTTCGCACCCGTAGTCGCACCGGCGAAAGCACAGGGATGTTTACCAAGGAAGCCAACGAATTCATCCCCAACTATACGAAACAGGGTTTTTACAAAACCAAAATACCCACCGAACTCTTTACTGATATCAGCCGTTTTTACCAGATCGAGCGGATTAAAGCACAAGCAGAGCACGTTGATGGCGGATTTATTATTAACGCCAAACAGGCGAAAAAACCCAGCAGCCTAATACCGCTTACCAACGCGCTACGGGAACAAATTCACGACGCAATGAAACCGCTGCTTGAAACTTGGTGCGGCCAAACACTCGAGCCCACCTATGTTTATGGTATCCGCGAATACCACCGCGGCGCACTGCTGAAAAATCATCGCGATAGATTAGAGACGCACATCATCAGCGTGATAATCAATGTGGCACAAGCGGTAGAGGAAGATTGGCCGCTTTATATTGAAGACAACTATTATCGAAGCCATCAGGTCCTGCTAAAACCAGGCGACGTCATCTTCTACGAGGGTGCCCGACTCACTC
The DNA here is from genome assembly GCF_042853465.1 of Simiduia litorea. Classification (GTDB taxonomy): domain Bacteria; phylum Pseudomonadota; class Gammaproteobacteria; order Pseudomonadales; family Cellvibrionaceae; genus Simiduia; species Simiduia litorea. The sequence continues at coordinate 2,721,632 of NZ_AP031497.1, forward strand.
ATGGCCGGCCAACGGCGCTTCAAGGTGAAAGTTTTGCCAATATCTTTTGTCACTTTAAACCGACGGGCTATATACCGAAAAAACTAGAATCTAGCTAACACCTGCCACTTCCCTTGCTAATACGGTTGCATGACGTGTCAAGACGATGTCTATCAAGTTACTCCATTCAACACTGCAACCGTACGCTCACTCTAAATGACTGTTGGCACAGTAACACGAACATGGGTTTTTGAAGGCGATAGAGCGATAAATTGACCGGGATCTAGGCGATTATCGCCATCCAATATTTCGAAATGTAAATGTGGCCCCGTCACTTTGCCGGTTTCGCCGACTGTGCCTATAGGTTGGCCCGCGAGCACCGAGTCACCCACAGCAACCGCGCGACTGTCCAAATGGGAATAGAGACTGCGCAAGCCATTAGCGTGTTCAATAATAATTATTTTTCCATAATTTACCCTATCGCCGTATACATCGGTAGACACCAACACTCTACCGCCAGCGCTGGCCACAACCTGGGTACCTTTGCTGATAGCAAGATCAACACCATTGTGAAAGCGCTCGGCCTTTTGTCCAAAACTCGAGCTCAGTCGCGCATCCGGTACGGGATTTTGAAATACTACAGATGTTAGCTCAGCAGCCACAACAGCACTCGACTGCACTACAACGGCCGCAAGCGTTAAACCTAGGAAACCACACAACATGATCAGGCGCTGGGGCAAACTCATGCCAGCATTATTTGAAGAATGTAAAATAGTGGTAATTCGCATGTGAACGCTCCTTCTTTGATGATAGGTAAAGGCAACAAATTGCTTTTGATGACGCTGTGAAACAAGCGATAAAACCGCAACCATCGCCCGGGCATATTGGTTATTTTGTTTAGGTTTTTTCCGCAAAACATTTTGATCACAACTTAGCTCGGTTGCCCAGCACAGACGATCGACAAGACTGCAGTAAAATGGATTAAACCAAGCCAAACAACGGCTCAGCCGCGTTAACATGATCAGCGCGTAATCATAGCGGCGTATATGTGTGCACTCATGCCGGATAATTAATTGCAATGCCTGCATCGGCAAGGCGCGTACTACGTCAGACGTCAACACCAAGCGTGGTCGCCATAACCCAAACACATAAGGTGAAATTGATTCATCAGATATTAAGATTTTAAGTTTCAGCTGCTTCTGCAGCCGTCTAAAGTACTTTTCTTGCGCCGGCGGCAAACCCAGGTAGTGATCCAGCGCTAGGGCGCGATTAGTTTGCTCGCGTAACATTAGCACTTGGCTCATTAACGCGATCAACTTTACCAGAGCTCCAACCGCCACGCCGGCGAGCAGCAACCAAATCAGCAAGGTAACAAAGGAGATGGAACTGGAAAGCCCCAAGGACGACTGTCCTAATTGGGGCGTGTGAACGCCACTGTCTACCAAAGGCGGCAGCACAATAATCGCTTCTGCAAGTGGAAATGCGGGCATAAAAAACAGCGCCATTGGCAGCCAACAAATGGCCACTGTCGACAACCATAAGCTACGCCATTGGGGTGATTCTGACCAACATTTTTCGGCTAGTTGGGCTAACCCAAATACCACCCCACTAAAAGCAATAAAGAACAGGCAGCACCAAAAGAACGGAATCAGTAGATTTGAAAACTCACTCATGGTCGCTGGCCTCGCTGTCCAATAACAGTCGCTCAAGGTCCTCTATTTCCGCGGCGTTCAACAATTCGCTCTGAGCAAACATAGCAACGGGAAGCGGCCCCTTTACCTCTAGCACGCGCTGGGAAAAGTCCTTTACGAAATTTGCCAGGGTTTGCACCTTGCCTACTTCGGCTCGATAAACTTTGACACCGTGAATGTCTAATGCACTGATGAGGCCCTTATCCAGCATTCGATCAAGGGTTTTACGGGTGGAGGAAAAGGACCAAGCTAAATCAGCTGCCACCTGCTCATGTACTTCTCTCGCACTCAATGGCGCTTTACGCCAAAGAGCTTTTAGTAAAATCAATTCTGTGGGGGACGGTCTTTGTGTATCCATTAAGGGTTCCGAGGTTGGTTTACCTAAAGGCCTGAGAGCAAGCCAAGCCCACCCTCACATCATGTCGCAATAATGCGACAGTTGTCACATGGCCGTCAAGACCTAAATATCACACCTTTGCAGATGCTCACCCGTTACTAGGCCTTTATAAGTTGGCAGTTCCTCCTATGGCTATAAACAAGCGCCATTCCGATTGACCATTATCAGCACAATTTAGTCATTTTTTTTGCACATTTTGTCCGCAAGCTTCCCATCACTTGGCTAGGTGAGGATTCCCTAGCCAAGACCTGATGCTTTAGACCCTCGGCATAGCCAACAGGATCATCGAGCTTGGATTTATTCTGGATTGGATTTTCAGTCTGACATAGGTAGGAACAACACAATGCCAAAACGCACACACACCAGCCCCCCCTTTAGTCTTTGCTGCGGGCTTTTATTGTTAGCATTGCTGAGCGCTTGCGGCGGTAGTAGCAATTCCGGCGCCGATATAGATGTAACCCTTGATTCAGGCAGCGCTGACGCCAATACTGGCTCCACCATCAACACCGGTGGCGCTTTATGCGACTACGATGATACGACCCTGAACACTCAGGCATCGCTCACCTACACCAGTAACGCCACCTGGACTTGCACCGCTACTAGCCGCAACCTAACGGCCAATGGCATTCCGGATCACCCTGTCGGGACTTTTCCAAATCCAAATAACCCGAATACCATTTCCGAACAAAGCGTCTCGGCCAGCTACACCTTAACGCCCTTAGAAACAGCGTCCAGCACTCAACTCGGAGGCCCTCGCGGCGCTACCGGCTACGTACTCAACGGTGTCAAAATTGATGCCGATACCGCTGGCTCCTGCGACGATTCCGGCACTGCCTGCAGCTTGATCGGCAACACCGGCAACTGGAGCATCGAAGCACTGGGTCAAACCAGTTTCGATTTCGGCACCGATGGCAACAATGCCCACGTTCAGCCAGACGGCACCTATCACTATCACGGCATGCCCGAAGGTTTCATCACCAAGCGCGGCGGCAATAGCAGTACCATGACCTTGATCGGCTGGGCCGCCGACGGCTTCCCTATCTATGCGCGCTACGGCTATAGCGATGCAAACGACATCAGCTCAACGATTAAAACGATGTCCGGAAGTTATCAGTTAGTCACTACCCTAAGCGCCAATAGGCCATCGACCACAACCTATCCGCTAGGGACCTTTAAACAAGACTGGGAGTACGTAGCGGGGTCAGGCGATTTGGATGAATGCAATGGCCGCGTAGGTGTTACACCCGAGTTCCCCGAGGGGATCTATCACTATTACGCCACCGACAGCTACCCCTACTTTCAACGCTGCGTAAAAGGCGACATCTAAAACACTTACCACTCAATTCGCTAGGGAATTCGCGCTATGACAATAACGTTCAAAACGGTAGCAAAGCTAATCCACGGCTTATGTTTTTACCTGCTGCTCTCCCCGCTCGCCCATGCGCACTTAATGGTTGCCCAGCACGGCACCCTCAACATTGTTGACGACGGTGCCTTCATGGTGTTGTCTTTAGCGATATCAAGTTTTCAAGGTATCGACGATGACCAAAACGGCGACGTAAGCGCGCTCGAATTTAATCGGCACAAAACTGACATTGTGCACACCATCAAACAAGGCATTACATTGCGAGACGGCAAGGGCAACTGCCCACTCGAAGGCATCATGTTGTCGCCCGTGATGGACCATCAAGCGCATCAGGACTCGATTTCACAATTAACGATCATGGGTAGATTCACCCTAGCGGCACCCGCAACGCCTTTAGTGTTACATATTGACTTATACGGCAAGCAACCGCTGGAGAAAACGATTGAAGTTTCAGCGCGACGAAACACAGCGATGGAGGTGAATCAATTTTCACCAACATCGCCTGAAGCCAAGTTTTTTGCCGAGTAGATATTCGGACGCTTTCGAGTAGACAAGCGCCGAGAATGGGAGGTCAAACAAGCGAGCTTAACGGGAAACCTAAACACCAGATGCCTTCAGGCTTCTGGATAGATTAGCCGTTACTTGCCACCTAATTTGTTAAGCACGCTGTCTTTCAGCTTATCTTTTGCTTGGCTTTCAACACCCGCCAACTGGGCGGAAAGTAACTTTTCAATGCTAGCCTCCACACTATCAAGTTCGCCAGATTGGGTTGACAATTGCGCAACCCAATCGCCTTGGCTGGCCAGTGCAGTTTGATATTGCTGATCAAACTTTTCTTTCAGCGAACTCTGGTATTGAGCGATTTTCTCTTTCGCTTTACCTGAAACGGCGTCAGCAATTAATTTATCCACAGACGAGGTCACACTAACTTTGGGCGCTTCGATACTACCGCTAGCGGCAATCATAAAAGGTAAACGCTGCTGTTTGTTTAATACATCCACTAACTGCCCCATAGCATCGCTGCCCACCTGTTCAAACATCGGCTGCATAAGCGTGAAGCTTGACGTTTGTGTGACCTGATCGCCCAATAGGCCCAATGAACCTTCACTCATTAGCGATCCGGCCAACAGTTGCAAACGAGTAGTTCCCTTGCCCAACGCCAAAGCGTCAAATTTGTAGTCGCTCAGCGTCCACGTCAAATTGCTTGTCAGTTGATCAAAAATCGCCAAATCACCGGTTAGGTTAAAAGCCTTTAATTTTGGTAAATTCAAACCTTGCATCGAAAAATTGGTCGGGCTATTAATCAGCGCGTGCTGAGCGGTGATATTTTGCGCCTTCATCTGCACTTCACCACCCGCCATCAACCAGCTTACGTTGGCTTGCTTGACCAATAAATTGGGGTAAGGTTGGCGAGGAAGTGGCAAGATGCGATTAGGTAAAACAGGCTCATCCGAAGCACCTTCGTCCGTACGCGACTCACCTGAGGCGCTCGTCTGCTCAAGGTAGGGCTCAACCATCGCATACAGAGCTTGCACTTGCGCTAATTTGCTGGCCCAAGCTTCGCCCAATAATATTTGCGCGATACCGGCCAAACCACCCTCGCTCAAATTCGCCAGCTGCTGGGCCTTACTCCAATCGCTGTCACTGGCAGCTTTTAATTCCGCTAGTGCCTCTTGTTGCTTGGTTTTACTGGCGGCGATTTGCTTCGACACCTGTTTAAGCTTAGCTTTCTCCTGTTCGAGTTGGGCTTTAATTGCTTTCAGCGCTTGGGTCTTTTCAGCGAGATCATTAGCATTTTTTATTTTGCTATCGGTGAGCGCTTTAATTTGCGTTTCATACTGTTTAAGTTGCGCTTCATTCGGTAACTGTTCTTGTAATTTACCCAAGGCCGCCAGTTCTTCGCTCGCCACATCCGCCAAAGCCTGTGCCTTGGCCGGTGTTTTTAAATCCATCCGCGCAATTAACTCATCTTGATCAGGCAGATCTTGCGCACTAACGGAAAAGCCCTGCTCCGCTTCTTCATCTTTCTCTGCACGATGAAAGACCTCACCCGCTGACTTTCGCGCCAAACCGTAAGCCATACCATCAACGCTTAACTCATCAATAATCCAATAACCGAGTAATGCAGGCCACATTTCAAGGCTAGCGGCCGCTCGCTCAAAACTCACACTATTGTGCGTGGGATTGGCGCGGTCGGTAACTTGCAGACCCTCAATCTCCAACCCCAAAGGTGCAAAATTGACACCCACATAATCGATATTAACTTCAGCCTGCACCGCCTCCTCTAAGGCACTTACCATGCCAAACTTAAGCATTCGACCAGCAAACAAATACACCGACAAACTCACAACCACCAGCATTGACAACAGTACTAGCCATCCAGATTTACGTATCATAATTTTATCCTTAGGCTTGACTGTAAAGTTGCGCCAACTTGCTGGCCTTTAATAATTGCACAATGCGAAATTTTTGAACCCGCGTCATAATTCGATCTCGGTATTGCCGCACCAGCCACACGCTGAAGAATAAAACCGGCACAAATAGCATTAATCCCAAGATCAAGCCGCCGAAGGTCAAGGTGTGATGTAAATGTAAGAATTGTAAAAACTCACTGTTAGCCAACACCGCTAGCACACCAGCATTTTGGCCCAAGCCCCATGCCCACTGTTCAATCGGCGCAGCCAGTAACCACACCAAGCCTTTACTCAGCGTCCACACCAGTAAAAAGGTCGAAATATTGATAGTGAACAAACACACCACCAACAGAATGAGTAAGGTCAAAGCGCCAAAGGGCAGCAAGCCAGCAAGCATACCTAAGGCCACCGCCCAACCGATTTGGTAAGGCGAGGCCTCTGAGTTGAGTACTTTTAATAGTTTGGAGAATAGCGATAACATGATTCTTCCTTGTGGAGGTCCATCGATATTTTAGACTGGTGTCATTCTAGTATAAATGGCGCAGTAAGAAACAATAACGTAGCCAGCCTAGAATTGCAGTGACTTAAGCCTCTACGCCCGTTTTCCCTCTATGCCTTTGTCCTTTGAGTTACCGTTTCACTTAAAGGCGTCAAGTATATTGATTTATTCCGGTAGATGGGTGCAGGCAGCGGTTTGCTGGTGAATTTACCGCTCCAACATTGCTGTCCATGCAATGATTCGCTCTAGCGCCATCCATGGCGCTTGTAAATCCAAAAGCAAGCCACCGCTTCGGACTTGGGCGCAAGGGTTCGCAGTTTAACTGGTAGTTAATGCCACAACTGTGCATAAAGAATTTTACGCGTGTGCAACCCCGCTTTTGCGCCACCACAGTAGTCGCGAGCAATGCGTTATTTGAGCGACCAGTGGTGGTGTGCAGTTAAGCAGGTTCAATTGAGTAGAATATTGAATTAGGTGGGACGCGTTCTTTATTGTGCCAATCGGATTATTCTTTCTAAATAAAGCCTTGCCAAATATTCTACGTTCTCGAAACCAGTGAAACCATGAGAGCAAATTAACGCAGGACAAAAGCATTCACATTTTGGATGTAGAGCGCCGCAATTGCATTGCTTTGTTAACTGCTGATACTTCGCTGCAATCGTTCGTGACCACTACTAGTTATAAGTTCAAATTGTTGATCTAACTCTGGATACACATCCCACCGATCTTTGCCCATAAGACTCGCAATCGAATCAATTACCTTAAGCTCCAACTCTTCAACTCGCTTGCCTTTCCATAACTTATCAGATAAGGCAATGATGAGCTCTTCTATTGAGCAATCCATTAAAGCAAATCGTGCATGCGACATACATACACAAGCTATTTGCGACTCGACACCTAATTCTAGAAGAATTTTCTCACCTTCAGGTTCGTGCTCAGAACCCGAGCCGATCATTTCATTTTGGTACTTAATTTTTTCGATGTCGTGAATAGCTACGCCAATACGAACAAATTCAGAATCAAATTTTAGTCCGATGCCCGTGAGCTTATGTATCAGTAGATCTGCGGCTTCACCTACCAAGCGAACATGAGTCTTTAAATGGCTTGGAGCACCCAACTCATCTAGTAATTTATATGCGTCGTTTCTTAAATTAAGCACCGTCATCCTTATTTTGGCAGTTAACGCTTTAAGAATAGGCGCTGTCTTTTCACGCCCAATACCATTACTTGTTAAGCACTTACACATGCGCTAAGTTTGTTTGCAAAATAATACTCTTTAGATCTTTTGATTGCATTTAGATTTAACACCATTGCTTGTTGCTTATTTATGCAGGTTAAATTAAACCCACAGATCAGGCACATGCTTTTGGTAATTGGCACTATGAACTCGCCTCTAGGGTTGTCTGACACAAGAAGATCCAACTCGTTACTATGGCAGATAGCCCATTTTAAATTGGGATTTCTTAAAACAAATGAATCAATTGATATTTGTATAGTTCGACCTCGCTTGAAATGCTTTGGTACGACACCACCTTCGTCAACATAAATAGCGTGTCTAAGTTCAATATTCTTCTTTTGCTCTTCGGTAAGATTACTACCCTTGACACCTACTAGATTTCCCTGTGCTAGATTATCATAACTCTCTATATTCGAACGAAAGCACCATAGAGCATAGAATTCTGTCACGATTCGATTCCCTTCTAAGGGAAGGTGTACCGATTTTTTAGAAAGTATGTGATCTATTAATTCTTGAAACTTATCCTCGATTTCTTTCCCATATCCTTGTTCTGATCTTTGATCCCAAACTTGCTGAACGCAAAATATCTTGTTTTTTGGTTTAGCGAGGAATGATTTTTTACTCTTGAGTCTAAAGACCTGGACACTACCTGCCTGACCGCAAAACCTTCCAATTGATTTACTAGGAAAAACATGCTGATTTATAACTAAATTCTGATTCAATGTTCAAATCCTGACCATTAACAGTGCTAATTAATCACTTTAAGCCGCAAAATATTACGGCTTTTAGCCAACTATCAAATTGACGAGAATGTATCGAATAATTGTGACGATGCGCTCCTAGCCACCAGACCCGCACATCAACCCCCCCCCCCCCCGCGGAACCTCGCGCCACCTCAGCAAAGCCCTTTCCCCAGCTACTTCACAAGCCACAAGGACGTGGCGAGAGCGAGTCAATGTAGGACATATTGATTGAGCGGTGAAGTGGCTGGGGAAAGGGCTCCTGCACCAACACCAAAAATCCCATCAATCTCGCGGAAACTAAGCAAAAAAAAGGCCGCATTACGCGACCTTTTTTTCAACACTCAATTCAAATCTTAATTACCGTAACTCATTAAGCGCTTGTAGCGCTTGTCTAGCAGGTCATCAAGGCTGAGGGCGGAAAGTCTATCCACTTGATCGATTAGCTTACCTTGTAAGTTCATCGCCATCTGCTCGATATTGCGGTGCGCGCCACCCAAGGGCTCAGGAATAGTTTCATCGACGATGCCAAGCTCTTCCAGAATCGTTGAGGTTACACCCATGGCCTTGGCCGCATCGGGTGCTTTTTCTACGGTTTTCCAAATAATATTGGCGCAGCCCTCGGGGCTGATCACAAAATAGGTGGAGTATTGCAGCATGTTGAGCTGATCGCCCACGCCGATGGCCAAGGCGCCACCGGAGGACCCCTCACCGATAACGGTGCAAATAATCGGCGTGCGCAAGCGCGACATAACGGCTAGGTTTCGAGCAATAGCCTCACTGATGCCGCGCTCTTCACTGTCGATACCAGGGTAGGCACCAGGGGTGTCGATTAAGGTCAACACCGGCATTTTGAAGCGCTCGGCCATTTCCATTAAGCGCAGAGCTTTACGGTAGCCTTCGGGCTTTGGCATGCCGAAGTTACGCATCACTTTTTCCGGCACAGAGCGGCCCTTCTCCTCGCCAATCACCATCACGGGCTTGCCGTCTAGGCGGCCAACGCCGCCGATGATAGCGTGGTCGTCGCCGAAGTGGCGATCGCCGTGCAATTCGTCCCAATCGGTGAAGATGCGCGAAATGTAGTCTGAGCTATAGGGGCGCTGCGGATGGCGAGCGACCTTAACCACCTGCCAAGGGGTCAAATCCGAGTAAATGCTGGCAGTTAGTTTTTTACTCTTTTCTTGAAGTTTGCCGATTTCTTCGGTGATGTTTAAGTCGTTATCAGAGCCGACCAAACGGAGTTCCTCGATTTTGGCTTCGAGGACGGCAATGGGCTGTTCAAAATCCAGATAATTCAGGTTCATCTTCGCCTGTCTTTGGTTACGGGGCTCGCACCCTCTAATAATTTTACCCTTTTGAAAGGGCTTAAAATGCCGCTAAAGATACGCGAAAGGCGCACTCGAGTCACCCTTGAAGGATGCAAAAAAGGCCTATATCCATGGGCTTTTTGTCAGAAATGCCGGCCTTTTTAGTACTTTTAGATCAAACACTCGTTCGAAAATTGATTTTTAGTAAACCATACGCACTTTTTCAGTGCCAAAAATTTCCCGTAGCGCCGTCAGTAATTCCTCTGAGGCATTCACTTGCCATTCGTTGCCAAAGTGTATGCGACCTCGAGCGCTCTTGTTGCGAAAATCCACGGTAACGGGGCAATTTCCGCCCCGGTGGTTATTCAACAGGCCACGCAATTGCGCTAAATGACCATCGGCAACCTGCTCGGCCTGCCACTCCATGTGAATACCGCGAGCCAGCCCGGAGCGCGCCTCAGCCAGCGTACTCACTGACTCGGCGCGCATCTTCAATGAGCCCGAGTAATCGTCATGACTCACCTGCCCCTCGATAACCAGCAAGGCATCCTTAACCACCTTATCGCGGTAGTTATTATAGGTATCGGAAAACAACGCAATTTCAAGCCGGCCGGAACGATCGTCCAAAGAAACAAACGCCATGGTATCGCCACGCTTAGTTTTCATCACTCGAAAGGCAACCACTAGCCCAGCAATGCGCTGATTGGATTTTTCCGGTTTCAAATCCGCGATGCGGTTCGAAACTAGATATTTGAGCTCGCGCTGGTACTCATCGATAGGATGGCCGGTGAGGTAAAGCCCTAAGGTATCGCGCTCACCCTCCAAGCGCTCGCGCATGGTGAAGCTACGTACTTGGCGAAACTCGCTATACACATCGCCATTTTCTTGGCTCGCTGTTGGCACGACCTCGCCAAACAAGTCCATCATGCCCGCGTTGGCGTTGGCATGGCTCTGCTCGGCAGCCTTTACCGCCTCCCCTAGCGCCGCGAGCAACACGGCGCGGTCGTAGTCTAAATTTTGCTGTGGGCCAATGCTGTCAAAAGCACCGGAGCGCACCAATGCCTCGAGCGCGCGCTTATTCACCTTGCGCGGGTCGACGCGGGCACAGAAATCGAACAGGCTGGTAAAGGCCCCGCCCTCAGCGCGCGCAGCGATAATATTATCCACTGGGCCTTCGCCCAACCCCTTAATAGCACCTAAACCGTACACGATCTGGCCTTGGGGGTTGACGTTAAACATGAACTCGCCGCTATTCACATCTGGCGGCATCAGGGTCAAACCCATCTCCCGACACTCTTCGATAAAGGTCACCACCTTATCGGTTTTGTCCATGTCGGAAGACATAGTGGCAGCCATAAAATGCGCCGGGTAATGGGCCTTTAACCACGCCGTTTGGTAGGACACCAAGGCGTAAGCTGCCGAGTGGGATTTGTTAAAGCCATAGCCGGCAAACTTTTCTACCAAGTCGAAAATCTTCATCGCCAGCGTCGGATCTATGCCCTGACTGGCGGCACCTTCTTCAAACGTCGAGCGCTGCTTGGCCATCTCCTCAGGCTTCTTCTTACCCATAGCACGACGCAACATATCGGCGCCGCCAAGGGTGTAGCCGGCCAACACCTGGGCGATCTGCATGACCTGCTCTTGGTAGACAATAACGCCGTAGGTGGGCTCTAGAATTGGCTTCAGGCTTTCGTGCTGGTAGGTGGCATCGGGATAGGCCACTTTCGCGCGCCCGTGCTTACGGTTGATGAAATCATCCACCATGCCCGATTGCAAAGGGCCTGGGCGAAATAGTGCCACCAAGGCAATCATGTCCTCGAGGTTATCCGGCTGTAAGCGCTTGATCAGATCTTTCATGCCGCGCGATTCGAGCTGGAAGACAGCCGTTGTCTCGGCCCGCTTTAATAATTTAAACGTAGCTTCATCGTCCAGCGGTAACGCCGAAATATCGAGCGGTGATTCACCGGTGAGGCGGCGATCTCGATCGATCATTTTCACCGCCCAATCAATGATGGTGAGCGTGCGCAAGCCCAAGAAGTCAAACTTCACCAGGCCCGCCGATTCGACATCGTTTTTATCGAACTGCGTCACTAAGCCCGCGCCCGTTTCATCGCAGTACAGGGGCGCAAAATCGGTCAGCTTGGTGGGCGCAATCACGACGCCACCAGCGTGCTTGCCAACATTGCGGGTAAGGCCTTCGAGTTTAACGGCGGTTTCCCAAATTTCTTGCGCCTCGCCATCGGCCGCCAGAAACTCGTTCAACATGGGCTCTTCTTCGAGCGCTTGTTTAAGCGTCATACCCGGCGTGGGCGGAATCATTTTCGATAATTTATCGGCTAGCCCGTAGCTTTTACCCTGTACACGAGCTACGTCGCGCACCACCGCTTTTGCCGCCATGGTACCGAACGTAATAATCTGGCTAACGGCATCGCGACCGTATTTATCGGCCACGTAAGCGATAACCTTGTCGCGGTTTTCCATACAGAAATCGACGTCGAAGTCGGGCATAGAAACACGTTCAGGGTTTAAGAATCGCTCGAATAGCAGATCGTATTCGAGTGGATCGAGATCGGTAATTTTTTGTGCGTAAGCCACCAGTGAACCGGCACCAGAACCACGCCCAGGACCCACGGGAATGCCGTTATCTTTCGCCCACTGAATGAAATCCATCACGATCAGAAAGTAACCGGGAAAGCCCATCTGCATGATGATATCGAGCTCGAACTTGAGCCGATCGATAAACAACTGACGGCGCTCGGCATAATCGGCCGAGTTTTTGTCAAGAATGCGTTCAAGGCGCCACTCCAAGCCCTCGTATGTTACTTTCTGAAAGAAGAAATTAACCCGTAGCGCCTCGGCGTATTCAGGCGTTTGTTCGCGCCCGGCCCAACTTGAGGCCATGGCGTTAACCGCCTCGGTGCGCATAAAGTCTTGTGAAAAAATAGCAAAAATAGGGCCTTGGTCAACGTTTTCCGGAATCGGATAGTCTGGCAAAAAGTAAGTCCCCAGCTGTATATCGACCGTGCAGCGCTTGGCAATTTCTAGGGTATTGGCCAAAGCCTCAGGAATATCGGAAAACAGTTCCGCCATTTCGTCGGCCGAGCGCAAATATTGCTGCTCGCTGTAACGCCGCTCGCGCCGGGGGTCGTCGAGTGCCCTACCCTCGCCGATACACACCCGCGCCTCGTGCACCTCAAATTCGTCGGCATGCAAAAAACGCACATCATTAGTAGCCACCACAGGGCACTGGCACTGGGTCGCCAAGTCAATGGCCTGATGCAAATAGCCCTCTTCGTTTTCGCGCCCAGTGCGCGTTAATTCTAAGTAAAAACGATTGGGAAAATCGCGCTGCCAGGCGTGTAATAACTCAACCGCTTGTGCGGCGCGCCCCGCCAGTAATGCCTTACCTATATCGCCATAGCGCCCACCCGAGAGTGCAATAACACCCTCGGCATGCTCGCTCACCCAGCTGCGCTGAATTTTGGCAATGCCGTGGTGTTGACCGTGTTGCCAAGCGCGTGAAATAAGCTCAGTGATGTTTTTATAGCCTTGGTTATTCATCGCAAACAGCGTCAACAAGGTGGGGTTGCCATCTTCGTCGGCCAATTGAAAATCAGCGCCAATAATGGGCTTGATACCGCTGCCCTCACACTTGGTATAAAACTTGATCAAGCCATAAAAATTGGTGAGATCAGTGACGCCGCACGCCGGCATATGCAATTCTTTTAAGCGCGTAATTAAACCGCCGATACGCACCACGCTGTCGGCTAAGGAAAACTCTGTGTGTAAACGCAAATGAACGAATGATGCACGCATTAAAACAAATCCAATTGTTCAATTTTCTTTTTCACTGGGCCAAAAGACTGGCGGTGATGCGGGGTAATTCCGTGCTTCTCCAGAGCGGCTAAATGCACAGCCGTGGGGTAGCCTTTATGGTCGGCGAAGCCGTAATCTGGGTATTGTTGATGCAACGCCACCAACTCTCGATCGCGCGTTACCTTGGCGAGAATAGACGCCGCACTGATCGCTTGCACACGGCTATCGCCCTTGACGATAGCCTCCGCCGCATAGCGCCACTTGGGGATTTTATTGCCATCCACCCAAACGTGCTCAGGCTGTGTGGGTAAGCCCTCCACGGCACGGGTCATCGCCAAGAGACTGGCCTGCAAAATATTTATCCTATCAATTTCAGCCACGCTGGCACGGGCAATACAAAAGGCCAAGGCTTTATCCTGAATCTCTGAAAATAGGGCCTCGCGGCGCTTTTCACTCAGCTTCTTTGAGTCTGCCAAACCGGCAATAGGCTTGGCTGGATCGAGTATAACCGCGGCGGCCACAACATCGCCGGCAAGTGGGCCACGGCCCACTTCATCAACACCTGCACCTAATCGGCCCTTATAAATACTGACAAAGGGTTCAAGGATCTTTTTGGTCATTATTTGATCAACGCCGGTCCGTAAAGTGAAGCCGAATGATACCATTGGCGCCAAGCATTTGCCCAAGGCTTGGGCTACAATAGCGCCCTTAAAAGCCATTGACACACGTCGCTCGCCGACATCGCGCTTGCGCGGCTCCAACCAGAGGCCCCCTTGGATGAAAAAGCTTAGAACTGCCGTGATTGGCGTTGGTTACCTCGGTAAATTTCACGCAGAAAAATACGCGGGCTTACCCAACAGTGAACTCATTGCAGTGGTGGACGCTAACCTCGCCAACGGCCAAGCTATCGCGGAAAAAAACGGCTGTGAAGCACTCACGCAATACCAAGATTTATACGGCCGCGTGGATGCCGTCAGTATCGCAGCCCCTACGGTTTATCACTACCAGATTGCTAAAGACTGTTTAGAGCATGGTATTCACGTGTTGATCGAAAAGCCCATTACCGTCACCGTCGCGGAAGCCGACGAGTTAATCGCCTTAGCAAAATCAAAACAACTACTGATTCAAGTGGGTCATCTCGAGCGATTCAATGCCGCACTCTTGGCCTTAGGCGATCGCTTAGGCACACCAAAATTCATTGAGTCACACAGGCTAGCGCCATTTAACCCGCGCGCGAATGACGTCAATGTGGTGCTCGATTTAATGATCCACGACATCGACATTATTCAAAATATGGTTGGCTCTCCGATCAAAAGCATCGCGGCCTCGGGCACTAAGGTGTTAACCGATTCCACCGACATCGCCAACGCCCGCATTGAGTTTGCCAGCGGCTGCGTTGCCAATGTCACCGCTAGCCGGGTGAGCTTAAAAACAGAGCGCAAAATGCGCATTTTTCAGGAAGAGTCCTGCATCACCATCGACTTTCAAAATCGCTCGCTAAAACTCTATAGCAAAGGCGATAAAGAGATGTTCCCCGGCATTCCCGAAATCGAAAGCGAGGAAAGCATTTTTGAAAACAACGACGCCCTTAAAGTAGAAATCATTGCCTTTCTCGACAGCATTGAGCAAGGCAAGGCAACACAGGTCAGCGGTGAAGATGGTCGCCGCGCACTGGCCACCGCACAAGAAATTTCCCGTCTCATGCAAGACGCTTAATTATTCCGAATTAGAGATGACTGTTATGAAAGTTCCAATGGTTGACTTAACCGAACAATACCACCGCCTGAAAGATCAAATTGATGCAGGCATGCGCAACGCGATGGAAACCGCGGCCTTCATTCTCGGCCCCAATGTACAAGCCTTCGAAAAAGAAGCGGCCGACTACCTTGGCGTAAAACACGCCATAGGCGTAGGCTCGGGCACAGATGCATTGCATTTGGCACTGCTTGCTCTCGGTATCAAAGCGGGCGATGAAGTTATCACAACGCCTTTTACCTTTGTCGCTACAGCCGAGGCGATCAAATACGTTGGCGCAACACCGGTGTTTGTCGACATCAACCCCGATACCTTTAATATCGATTTAAAAGCCGTCGAAAAAGCGATAACAGCGAAAACCAAAGTGGTTATTCCCGTGCATTTATTTGGTCAACCCGTTGACATGCCGGCACTTAAAACCCTGTGTGACGCAAAAGGTTTAAAAATTGTCGAAGACTGTGCCCAGTCCTTTGGCGCCAGTATTAACGGAAAGCAAACCGGCAGTTTCGGCGACCTAGGCGCCTTTAGTTTTTTCCCATCAAAAAATTTAGGTTGCTACGGCGACGGCGGCATGGTCACCACCAACAGCGATGATCTGGCCGCCACGGTAAAACAGTACCGCAACCATGGGAGCAAAGTGCAATATCATCACTCACTGGTGGGCTACACCTCGCGCTTAGACGAACTGCAAGCGGTCGTACTACGCGCCAAGTTGCCACTTATTGACGAGTTCAATAATAACCGTCGTCGCGTCGATCAAACCTACAAGGCAATGCTCGCGGGCACGGGTATCCAAATGCCCTTTGAAGACGGCGTAGGCAAACACGTCTTTCATCAATATGTGTGTTTACACCCTAAGCGCGATCAAATTTTGCAAACACTAAGAGACAACCAAATTGCCTGCGCAATTTACTACCCAGTACCACTACACAAACAAGAAGTGTTTGCTAAAGAGTGCGCCGGCATGTCATTGCCAATCACGGAGTCTATCACCAGCCAATGCTTCGCTCTGCCGGTCTACCCAGAACTGAGTGAAGAGAAAATAAAATTGGTGACAGATACCATCAAGACAGCACTATGAAACCAGCGTTTTCCGTCATGATCAGCGCCGGTGAAGCCTCCGGCGATTTACACGCAGCCAATTTAGTGAGGGCGCTAAAGACCTTAGCGCCTAATACAACATTTACGGGCATGGGCTCAGATCAACTGCGCGAAGCAGGCGTCGACTTATTGGTGGACTGCGCCGATATTGCCGTGGTCGGCATTTGGGAAGTGATTAGAAACTACGGCACCATTAAAAAGGCCTTAAATCAATTGATTCAAGCCCTTAAAGATACGCCGCCCGATTTACTGATTCTAGTGGACTACCAAGAGTTCAATTTCCGCCTCGCGGAAAAAGCTAAGGCCATGGGTATAAAAGTCCTGTTTTACATTGGCCCACAAGTTTGGGCTTGGCGGCCGCACCGTGTGCATTCTATGGCGAAAAAAATCGACCACATGGCAGTGCTCTTCCCGTTCGAAGAAAAGTTTTACGAAAATGCAGGCCTACCTTGTACTTTTGTTGGCCACCCCTTGGTTGACGAAGTGCGCGCCACCAAGAGCCCTGAACAATCCTTGGCCGACTATGGCCTTAGCCAGGACGAAGCCATCGTCGGCTTATTTCCTGGTTCACGCAAAAGCGAAGTCGCGCGCGTGCTCCCTATTCTCTTGGACGCTGCGCGAGAACTGCGTAAAACTAAACCTAAATTACAGTTTGTGTTGCCCAAAGCCAGCACCATCGGCGACCAAGATATTGCTCCCCTACTTGCCAACTACCCAGAATTAGCCGTTAAGGATGTGCGCGATAAATCTTATAACGTGATGCAAATTTGCGACGCTATCATGACTGCCTCCGGCACCGCGACGCTGGAAATCGCGCTCATGGGCATTCCAAATACCATTGTTTATCGCATTGCGCCCTTGTCCTATTGGATTCTCAAACGCATGGTCAAAATCGACGACATTGGCCTAGAAAATATTGTCGCCGAAAAACGTATTGTGCAAGAGTTCATACAACACAATGCTCAACCTAAACGCATCGCTGCTGAAGTATCTCGCCTGCTGGACGACGAGGATTATCGAACGCATATGATCACTGAGCTCAATAAAGTAAAAGGGAAGCTAGGTAAACAAGGTGGGTCCGAAAATGTGGCCAAACTGGCTTTAGATATGATCGAGCATAAAATCTAGTAGTAAAGGACTCGCCAGAGGCAGGCCGTCGCAACGTTGCACCTAACACGATAAACCTATTCAGATACTGCTAGATAAGCACGTTATCTAGCAGTATCTGAATCATCGCGTTAAAGCACAATTCTAGGCGTTAAATATAGACGAAGTGATTGCCCCGCCTCTTTTTCTAACAATAGTTTAAGCTGCTTTAATTCCGCACTACTCAATTCAGACTCAGCTAATACGTCGGCCTGAATTGTAGTATTGTCATTTTGCATCAAGACATTTACGTTAGCGAGCTTTACCGTTCTGGTGTTGATTTCGATTTCAAGACTCGACAAACTTTTCTCTAATTGCCACTGATGGCTCATATCCTTCAACGCAAAAGTCAGTGGAATAGCAATAATGAACATCAGGCCAATTGAAAACATTAGCCCCTTACGCGCTCTTACTAAAGGGGAATACCCTAATACAAGAAAGGTTAATGCAGCCGCGAGTGAGATACCGATCAAGTTGGTAAGGAACAATAACATGGCGCCGCTGATCACCTGCCAATCCATCCAGCCCAATCCTATCCCCGACACGCAAAGCGGTGGAACAAGTGCCACCGCAATTGCGACTCCCGATACACTTTTTGCGACATCTTCTCTTACGTAGGCATAAGCGCCTGCAATACCAGATGCAATTGCGACCCCGAGATCCAAAAGATTGGGCTGCATTCGCCCGGCAATTTCACTGGTTATTCGGTCGACAGGAAAAATCAAGGTAACCATAGCAGCAGTCAACAATGCCAGAAAAACACCAAGCCCAATCGTCTCAAGTGATTGCACCAATAAATTTCTGTCTCGTCTTAGAAAGCCCATCGCCAGAGATATAATTGGCGACATCAATGGCGCCAATACCATTGCACCAATTATTACAGCAGGACTGGATAAGAAAAGTCCCAAGCTTGCGACAATGGCACTCAACACCATTAAAGTGACAAAAGTACTGTGAGGCCTTGCAACTTCACGCAACTGAACAAACAGATCCTTAAAGTCACCTTCCGCCGCATGGGTAAATAACGGCAATGCACTGGCAATTAGTTTTAACTGCTCTTCGCCTTTAGGCAGCTTGTCAGTCTTTACCAACTCTTTGTAGTCTGTAGCATCTTGATTTAACGGCAATGAATTAATAAGCAAGGCATCTGACATCACAATCATTCGTATCGTTTTGGAAGAACGCCGCTTACCATCAATAAAATAATCGAGTGATTCTTTGTGCTCTACGCAGATTTCACGGCAGCGCAAAAAACTTACCGCCCCGGATAACTTGCTCAAAGGCCGGTTTTTATATAGCACGCCATCCTTTAGAAATGACAGATAGTCCATTATAGATTTAGGTGCGATAAACAGGGCATTTATAAAACCATTTTCGAGACTCAAACTCGCCCCTAACAATCGCGCCGCTGGCCCGCGCACGTCATTTTCAATCGCAACCATGCCGGTTATCGCAGTGCTGATAGGTGCGGCATCGCCCACTTTTAGCGTTACCGGAAATGCGTGGATTTTAAACAAGCTTAATATACTGCTCCATGCGACGGCCCACTTAAACAGCCAACGCTCCAACAGTGAATGATCTCTGTTTTTGTATACCTTGCTACGTCCGTCGACAAAGGGATTACTGCCTAAAGTCACCATTCCTAGGGCAATTTCATCATTGCACCTTAAAATTTCAATTGGCTGATGATCAACGGTAAACGCGAGTGCTATAGCCTCATCGACATCAACAGGTAAACGCAACCAATCGCAAAGACGTGACTTGGCATCAGACGGCACAACACCCAGAGAAAGTTGATTAAGAGAAGCGAAGTCTAAATATTTCGGCACGTTCTCAACGTTTAAAATACAAACAATATGCTCGCCAGAATCGACCGACCCGCCAAAAAAATCAGCCTCGCTAGTAGTTATAAGTTCAATACCATGAGAATAGGCAAAACTGGTGAGATTATGTTTAAGTTTGTCAGTCAACGACTCGTTTGATACAAGGCGCGCCTGCGTTACATACGTCATCTGGACAAACCCCACTATAAAGATTTAATAAAGGTAAATACAATGCTAGCTACTATATGCGTAGCGCCAAAAAGATCAAGTTTCAAATTGGTTCGTTTTTGAACACATAATGAAGACTGTCGTAGAGCGACGCAATGTGCCAGCGGAGTGCTTTTATTTCTACAAAATCGTGTGATATCAGTCTTATGACAGACAACCCAATCCCAAGCACACTATCAGGGCAATTCTAGTCATCAAGGCCGTGACTTTTTGAAAAAGCCGATCTATTAGACGTTAAGGCCTCCCAATATCGCGCTGCCATGCACACAAAGCATGCATAATCTCCATTTGAACAATGCATCAATTTCACTGCTAAAATGACAACCGCGTGCAAGCCAAGAAGCTTTTAATTAAAGCCTGCCCGAACGCTAACCGCCGCTGGATTCTAAGCCAAAATTGGAGGAGTAAAAACGTCGTTGGGAAATACCAATCGCGTGACGCTTGGGCGGGACTCATTGTCATCCAGTCACAGAAACACCTAGGCAACCACGCCAACTTAATAAGGCCGCTTCTCACCTGCTGGGCGGGTTTTAAAGCGCCTATGAACCCATAGGTACTGCTCGGGATATTCGCGTATTTGGGCTTCAAAAATATCGTTAATGCATTGCGCATCCTGTCGTTCGTCATCACTGGGCACATTATCCAGCGGTGCAGACAAAATAATCTTGTAACCTTCGGCGTTTGGTAAACGATAGCAATTCATCACGACCACTTTGGCCCTACCCAATTTTGCAAAGCCAGTGGTAGCGGCCACAGTGGCTGCAGGCAAATCAAAATAGCGAGCCCAGACGCCATTTTTGATGCCGTAATCTTGATCAGGTGCGTACATGACAGATAAGCCCTGGCGCAGCAAACGCATCATAGTACGGGTTTCTTTGCGCTCAACCACAGTACCCTCTGGGCACAACCTTACCCGACCGCGAGTCTGTAAATACTCCAAAGCCGCATTTTTATGGCGCCGGTACATGCCGGCAATCGGCATAAACATCGATAGTCCGATGGTACAAACAGAAATACAGTTATTGTGTTTAACAACTATCAAAGCGGCCTGTTCTCCAAGCGCTTCAATATGCGCCAAGCCTTCAACGTGCATAAGCTTGCGGTAACGCCGCTCGGGCATAAACCAGCCGATGTTTTGCTCCATCAATCCCATACCCGTATCTTGCATGTTTTGCTTCAATAGCGCTTCGCGCTTTTCACCTGAAAGCTCTGGAAAACACAAACGCAGATTAGTGCGCGCAATATGTTTGCGCTCGCTAGCAAAACAATAAAACAGCCGACCTATGCCTCGCCCCATCGACATCTGCCAAGCGTAAGGAAGTTGCGCGCAGAGATAAAAAAAACCAGTAGCTAGCCAAAGTAGCCAGTAACGAGGGTGCAAGAGATTTTGAGTAAAGCACGGCCGCACCAACATTACTTGACAATACCGCGCGTAGATTGAGCGATAAAATCAACCAATAAATTTACCCCAGCAAAAACCTTTAACGGCTCTAGCTGCTCATTTATTTGCTCAAGGGTCAGGCGCCTACGCACCATTAACTTATAGACTTTAAAAATGGCATCAATTTCTTTCGGTTCATAACCCTTACGTTTAAGACCGACCTTGTTGATACCAAATGAGCGCGCATAATTACCGGAGACAATAACAAACGGCGGTACATCGCGGTTAATCGCAGCGGCCATACTGGTAAAAGCGTGTGAACCGACACGGGTAAATTGGTGCACAAGGGAAAAACCACCAAGAATACACTGATCGCCCAGCTCAACATGTCCCGCTAACGAGGCAGAATTGGCAAACACGTTTTTATTACCTACGGAGCAATCATGTCCAATATGAACGTATGCCATAAACAAATTATCGCTGCCAATGGTGGTGACGCCACCACCCTTTGGCGTGCCGCGGTTAAAAGAAACGTATTCGCGAATGATATTTCTGTCACCAATGACTAGACGAGTGGGCTCACCTTTGTAACTTAGATCCTGCGGCTCTTCGCCCAGTGAAGCGAACTGAAAAATGCGATTGTTTTCGCCAATGCTCACGGGGCCGTGGATAACCACGTGCGAACCAATCCGGGTACCCTTACCAATGTCGACCTGCTCACCAATTACAGCATAGGCGCCAATACTGACACCCTCAGCAATCTTTGCGGATGGATCAATAATCGCAGAAGGATGAATCATGACGAAAGCCTAAATTAACGAACGATGCCGCGCTCGGAGCTACGCAGGGAATCGATAAGAGTAACGAGCGCGGACTCAGTAACTGCCATTTCAGATAGCGTGGCGATAGCCTCTTCGAGGCGCAACCCACGGCGATAAATTAACTTGAACGCTTTGTTAATTGCAGCGAGCTGCTCTTTCGTGTAGCCGCGACGTCTTAGGCCTTCGGTATTAATACTTTTGGCTTCAGCGGGGTTTCCAGAAACGGTTACAAAAGCCGGCACATCTTTTCCTATGGCACTGCCCATCGCAGTAAAAGCATGAGCGCCAATTTTACAAAATTGATGCACTAAGGTATAGCCGCCTAAAATTGCCCAGTCGCCAATGTGTACGTGGCCAGCTAGGGCTGCGTTATTCACCAAGACACAGTTATTCCCGACAATACTGTCGTGGCCTACATGCACATAGGCCATCAACAAATTATTATCGCCGATGGTTGTTTCCGAGCGGTCTTGTACCGTGCCGCGATGAATGGTTACACCTTCGCGAATGACATTATTGTTGCCAATAACCAGCCGCGTAGGCTCGCCTTTGTATTTTAAATCCGGGGTGGATTCACCCACGGTGGAAAACTGAAAGATGTGATTATTTTCGCCAATAAGGGTTGGCCCTTTAATCACCACATGGGATTCGATAATGCTTCCTGCACCAATTTCCACATTCGGCCCAATAACACTAAAGGGCCCCACCTGCACATCCGCTGCAAGTTTTGCGGTTGGATCTATGACGGCACGAGGATCAATCAATACTTTTCCCTTCTCTAAGCTGACCGAGGCAAATCATATCAAGCTACGGTGACTACACCTGACGATCAGCGCACAGTATAGTCGCAGATGCCGCCAATTGACCGTCCACAGAAGCAGTACATTCAAACTTCCAAATGCCGCGCTTGGCGGATATTACTTTAGACTCTAAGCGCAATTGGTCGCCGGGTACAACTTGGCGCTTAAAACGAACATCATCGATACCCGCAAATAAATAAATTGAGCCATCTGAAGGACGCTTGTCTAAGGTTTTAAAGCCCAGTATGCCAGATGCCTGCGCCAGGGCCTCAATGATGAGTACACCCGGAAAAATGGGCGCCTGCGGGAAATGACCATTAAACACGTCTTCATTTGCCGAGACATTTTTAATCGCTACAATATATTCGCCTTCAACCAGCTCGAGCACACGATCAACCAACAAAAACGGGTAGCGGTGAGGCAAGTATTCACGAATTTCTCTTACATCCATCATATCCAGATCCTTATTACCCTAACGGCTACGACTGCTTTTCCAGTTCACGTACACGCTTGGTGAGTTTTTCTAGTTGATTAAACCTAGCCGCTTGGCGTCGCCAATCGCTGGTCGGCAACATGGGAGTTCCAGAAGACCAGCTGCTGCCTTCTTGTGTAATGGATTTAGTCACCACGGTTGCGCCAGACACATGCACGCCATCGGCAATATCGATATGCCCAGTCACGGCGACACAACCGGCAATAGTACAGCGCTCACCAATGCGGGTTGAGCCAGCAACTGCAGTGTGCGCCGCAATCGCGGTATGATCGCCAATCACAACGTTATGCCCGATTTGAATGAGGTTATCCAGCTTAACATCATTGCCAATAATGGTATCGTCAAGCGCACCACAGTCGATACAGGTATTTGCGCCAATTTCTACCTTATTCCCGATGCGCACCCCACCCAGCTGATGAATTTTCACCCAACCGTCTGGGCTAGGCGCAAAGCCAAAGCCATCGGCACCAATCACAGCACCACCGTGCACAATGCAGTCTTGCCCAAGCGTTACCTGTGCATACAAGGTGACATTAGCGGCAAGACGTGTACCTGCGCCAACAACACTACGGGGCCCAACCACAGTCGCGGCACCAATGACAACATTGGCCTCGATAATGGCATCGTCCTCAATTACAGCGCGGGCGCCAATGGTGGCACTCGGGTGAATGGTCGCGCTTTCGGCAACCACGGCGCTAGGATGAATACCGACCGGTAGATCATTGGTCGGCGCAAACAATGCGGTGATAGCGGCATAAGCTCGGTAAGGATCTTTGTGAACTAACTTGTTGCCGGAAAATCTATCAGCCATGTCCGGCCGCAGAATGAGTACGCCCGCCTGACAAGCCTCTAAATATTGAGCGTAACTAGGATTCGCTAAAAAACTAAGCTGCCCAGCTGTAGCTTTGGTCAAGGTTGCTAAACTAGATATCTCGTAATTAGGATCGCCAATTAACTCGGCACCCGATTTCTCAGCCAAGGCTTTTAGGGTAAAAGAACAACTAACCATCGTCAGACCTCGCCATCGAGCAATAGAGTGGAAACCGAAAACAGTTAACTTATATGGCAAAAAAGGCGAACCAAATGACGGGTCGCCTTTTTTGCCTAGCGCCGCTCTCACTATAACAATAAGAGCGCTTAGCTAAAAAGTATTACTTGGCTTTGTTAAGCTTTTCGGTCACTTTCGCAGTGATATCCCGCGAAGGCTCAGCGTAATAGGCAGTTTGCGTGCTCAGCACCAGACCAATACCTTCGGCAGCGATTACATCCTTTAAAACAACCTGAGCTTTAGGACCTAACTCTTCAAGAACGCGCTGAGCAGTCGCTTTTTGCTCCGCCTGTAACTTTTTGGCGACCAGCTCGGCGTCTGCGCGCGCGTATTCCATCTTCTTACGGTGTTCGGCCGCTTGTTCTTGGTTCCAAGTGACGGCATTTTTCTCCGCATCTTTAGCCATTTTTTGCAAGTCATTGCGCAGCGTTTCAAACTTTGCCTGAAGCGCGGCAAACTCGGCATTAGCCTGCATATCTTGCACTTTTTTCTTAGCCAAATCCGTATTCAGAATGGCTGCCTGAAGATCGAAAACCACGACATCATTGCCAGCGGCCATTGCCACAGGCGCAGTAACCAATGCGATAGCCAATATCATTGCTGTTTTAAGTTTTAACACGTTTTATCTCCACATTATTTTATTCAGCCAGCTTGCAAAAACTGACGGTTTTTCGATAGATGAATTAGAAAGCCGTTCCCAAAGAGAACTGGAAGGTTTCAATTTCATCTTCAGGGTTGTACTGGAATGGTTTGGACAAACTAAAGGTCAATGGTCCAAAACCACTAATCCACGTTAAGCCAATACCATAAGAAGCGGACATTCTGCTTAAGTCCACATCAAAACAGTTTTGTTGATAAAAACCGCACTCCGTATTGAACACGTTACCGCCATCAATAAAGAAAGCGGTTTGCAACATGCGCTGATCTTCAATAAAGGGCAGCGGAAACAGCAGCTCGATACTGCCTTCAATCAATACATTACCACCAAAGGGTAAATCGTCGCGACCCGTTACTGTCGCCATAGCCTTATCTTGTAAACACACGCTGGCACCATATTTGTATGACACCTCAGTCGGGCTCTCGCACAGTACATAGCCGTAATCAATCTCATTGTTAGAGTACTGGCCATCACCGTTGGAATCTTCTGCACCTATAGCGCGAATATCATAAGCTGCGGCAGGCGTACTTCTCGGACCTAGCGTGTTGCGTTTAAAGCCGCGAACAGAACCGAAACCACCCGAATAAAAATGTTCAAAAAACGGTAAACCGGCCGTATTGCCATAGGCTTCGGCATAACCAAGGTCGGCGCGAAAGCGCAGGGTAAAATCTTTATACACTGGCTGAAAGTACTGACCTGAATAGCGAAGTTTATAAAACTCCATATCACTCCCAGGCACCGAAAATTCTAAAGATAAATTCTGCGCTGCTCCGCGAGTTGCAAGCTGACCCCGGTTTAAGGTCGACTTAGCCCAGGAAAGTGTAAAGGGAAAACTATTAAACCGATCGCCATTAGCATCGATGAAACCATCTGGGTTATTAATCGTGTTTTCAGGTATATCCAGTTGCTGAGCATACTGATCAATCGTGATCGCACTGCCATCTGGATTTAATATCGGATTTTCAATTGCTGCCAACAAATCGAGCAAATCGGTTTGCGTGATATAGCGTGGCGCCAAACCTTCAATTAAATTCGGACTGCGCTGGATCTCCTGAACCGCACTACTACCGGTCTCAATTAACATATTGGTATACCCAATACCAAAGCCAATGCGCTCGACCTCTGAAATCGGGTAACCGAAGTTTAAGTTAGCACCGTAGGTATTGGTTGAGTAACTAGCAATGTTGATCTTACTAAAATCGGTGGCGCGGTAGAAAACACTGAAGCCACGGCTAACACCGTCAACGGTGAAGTATGGGTCGGTATAGTTAAAGCTATAAACTTGCTGGTATTGGCTAGTATTAACTGAAAATCCAACCCGCTTGCCGGTGCCTAACCAGTTGTTTTGCTGAATATTGGCACCCAATACAAGACCTGTACCCTGAGCAAAACCGACACTTGCACCGATAGAACCCGATGGCTGCTCTTCAACCGTGTACTCGATATCCACCTGATCTGAGGTGCCGGGTACCTCTTTAGTCTCAACGACGACTTCCTTAAAAAAGCCCAAACGCTCTAAACGAACTTTCGAGTTTTCGATGGCGATAGACGCTGCAGAAGCACTTTCCATCTGACGCATCTCGCGCCTCAACACTTCATCTTTGGTTTTGGTGTTACCGCGAAATTCAACACGACGCACATAGGCGCGCTTACCTGGATCGATGAAAAAGGTAATATCGACAAGACCCGTTTCGGCATTCACTTCGGGAATACCTTTTACTTCAGCAAAGGTATAGCCCTCATTGCCAAGGCGCTTGGTGATGTAATCAGACGTTGTGGTCATCAATACCTGAGAAAATGTCTGCCCTTCACGCACCAAAACCAAACGTCGAATTTGATCTTCAGGCAACACCGGATCACCGGCCAACTCGACTGTACCAACTTTAAAAATATCGCCTTCTGCAATATTAATGGTGATATACACAGATTCTTTATCAGGGCTCACGGAAACCTGAGTTGACGGCATGGTAAATTTTAAATAACCGCGGTCCATGTAAAAAGATTCAAGTCGTTCGATATCGCCAGTCAACTTTTCTCGCGCGTATTTGTTATCACTGGTAATCCAGCTAAGCCAGCCCGTCGTTTTCAGTTCAAATAAATCAAGTAAATCATCATCCGTAAAGGAGGTGTTACCCACGAGATTAATATGTTCGATTGACGCCACTGAACCTTCATCGATGGTGATCTGCAGCTTTACTTGGTTGCGCGGCAAATCGATAACTTCGGTTTTAACGCTGGCACTGTAACGCCCCTGAGCAACGTATTGGCGCTGCAATTCAGAGCCTAAGCCTTCAAGGGTGACGCGTTTGAAAATCTGCCCTTCCGATAAGCCATTATCTTGAAGCCCTTTCATGAGGTCTTCAGTCTTAATCGCCTTATTCCCCTCCAAAACTATCTCGCTAATGGCAGGGCGCTCGGTGACAGTAATAACTAAAACGCCCTCGTCGCGTCCAATTTCAATATCGGAAAAATAGCCGGTGGCAAACAGCGCGCGCGAGGCGTCTTGAATCTCCACTGTGTCCATATAGTCGCCAATGCGCACCGGCAATGCTGCAAAGACAGAACCTGCGGACACACGCTGCAGACCATCGACACGGATATCGGTAACACGGAAACTTTCTGCCATCACCACAGTTGTTAATGCGATGGACGCGATAAATAAGGCAAGACGCTGCATAATTTCTGTTCTAAATTTATTAAAGTCGTGCTGCAAAATCGCAACGTAATGCTAATACAGACGCATGATGTCGTTATAAAAGGCCAACACCATAACGCTTAATACAACCAATAGGCCAACTTGATAACCAGCCATTTGTATTTTTTCAGGCACTGGGCTGCCCTTTACTAGCTCAACCAAGTAGTACAAGAGGTGGCCACCATCTAATACCGGAATGGGTAAAAGATTAAACACACCCAAACTGACGCTCAACAGTGCTAGAAACCCAACATAGTATGCCCAACCGGCCCGGGCCGAATCGCCCGCCACTTTAGCAATGGTTATGGGGCCGCTCAAGTTTTTAGTAGAGATTTCCCCGACCAACAATTTTTTTAATGAAAGCAAGACAAACCCAGAGGTTTCCCACGTTTTCTCCACACCAACCATCAATCCTTGCAGGAGCGTATATTGCTGCCTGCGCAGGTGCGGCTGCAAAGGCGACACCCCAATTCGTCCGATAGTGCGAGCGTCCACCTCAACGGCGTTTGGCGTCACCCAGAGCGTGAGCACTTCGACACCCCGCTCAAGGGTAAGTTCAATAGCCTGATCGTGGCGTGGCTCAATGTAGCCGACTAAATCACGCCAACTCTCAATTAATTGGCCATCTGCTGCGAGAATGAGGTCACCGGTTTTTAACCCGGCCTGCGCCGCCGGCGAACCGGCGAGAATTTGATCGAGCTGGGCTTTCAGCTGCACGCGCATCGGTTTTAGGCCAAGACCCTCAAACACATCCGGCTCTTCTATGCCCACCAACCACTGATCGAGCTGAGCTTCAGACTCATAGGTCAGGGTTGAATCGGGGTAGCGCACGGTAAAGCCAATCGGGCCAGTTTCACCCAAGCGCTCAAGCAACCGCTGATGTACAGCCTGCCAAGAATCGGTGACTCTGCCGTCTATGGCGACGATTTCCTGACCGGCCTCAAGACCTGCCCGCGCCGCAATAGAACCCTCGGCAACCTCGCCCACCACCGGTACAACATGCACAACACCGGGCATTACCATAATCCAAAACAAGACGATAGCGAGGAGAAAATTGGCAACAGGGCCTGCAGCCACCACGGCGATACGCGCCCAGACAGATTTACGGGTAAACGCCTGATCCAATAGATGCGCCGGCACCTCACCTTCGCGCTCGTCCAACATTTTCACGTAGCCACCCAAAGGAATAGCGGCTATCGCAAACTCAGTACCCTGCTTGTCATACCAGCTAACCAGCGGCTTGCCGAAGCCAACAGAGAAGCGTAAAACTTTGATACCGCAGCGTCGGGCCACCCAAAAGTGACCAAACTCATGGATGGTCACCAAAATGCCCAGCGCCAGCACAAAAGAAATCAATGTTTGAAGCAATGCCATAATTACCTCTTGGCAGCCGTATGCGATAAGTCGCCGCGCAGCCTACCATGATCTAGCCATTGATGGGCGATTAGGCGGGCCTCTCGGTCGATTCGCAAGACCTGATCGAGACTGTTCGGCGTCGTATCGACCAGCTGATGCATAACCTGCTCGTTGAGCTCTGCAATGCGGTCAAAACTAAGCTTGCCCGCCAAAAAAGCGTCCACGGCCACTTCGTTAGCCGCATTCAGAACCGTCGATGCACAACCATTCCCCGCGGCCTCAAATGCCAGCCTTAAACAGGGGAAGCGAGCCAAGTCCGGCGCCTCAAAATCCAACCGAGCGGTGGCAATAATATCGAGCGGTGCCACACCAGAGGTTATGCGCTCAGGCCAAGCCAGCGCATGGGCTATGGGGGTTCGCATGTCTGGATTGCCCAACTGCGCCAACACCGAGCCATCGACGTACTGAACCATAGAGTGAATAACACTTTGTGGGTGAATCACCACATTCACATCGGCGGGCGTGAGATCAAACAACCAACAAGCTTCAATAAGCTCTAGGCCTTTGTTCATCATCGACGCCGAGTCGACGGATATCTTGCGCCCCATACGCCAATTTGGATGAGCACAGGCTTGCTCTGGCGTCACCTCGGCAAAGGCATCCAGTGCTAAGGTTCTAAAGGGACCGCCTGAGGCCGTCAATAATATTTTGCTAACGCCAGCTGTGCTGGCATCGACGTAATTTGCCGGCAGACACTGGAAGATGGCATTGTGCTCACTATCAATGGGCAGCAATACGGCGCCATTGTCATGTACAGCCTGCATGAACAAATGCCCAGCCATCACCAAGGCTTCCTTGTTGGCCAGCAACACTTTTTTGCCCGCTTCCGCCGCCGCCAAAGTAGGCAACAAACCCGCTGCGCCAACAATCGCTGCCATAACAGCATCGACATCCTTATGTGCTGCCACACACTGCAGGCCTTCTACCCCCGCTAGCACCTCGGTTGCATAGCTAGACAGCGCCCGCTCAAGCAAAGGCAAAAATTGCGGGTCGGCAATGACTGCGTATTTCGGTTGAAACTCTATACACAGCTCAGCCAACTTCTGCCATTGACTGGCTGCGCTGAGCGCAAAAACCTGATAGCGGTCAGGGTGACGACGCACCACATCGAGCGTACTCAGCCCAATTGAGCCAGTCGCCCCCAGAATTGTGAGCTGCTCAAGCCTCATAGGAAACTAAAACCCGTAAACAGTACACCTAGAGCTACAAAGGGTGCCGCCGCGGTAATGGAATCGATGCGATCCAATACGCCGCCATGCCCAGGCAATAATTGGCTGCTGTCTTTAATGCCCCGATGGCGCTTCAACATGCTTTCCACGAGATCTCCCAGCACAGACACTAAACTCGCCGGCACCACTATGGCCAACAACAGAACCAAGCTATCGCCACCCAACCAGAGCCCTAGCGCACTAGCCCAGAGTACATTTACGCCCAAGCCTCCCCAGAAACCTTCCCACGATTTACCCGGGCTGACTTTTGGCGCTAACTTACGCTTACCAAAGGCGCGACCAAAGAAATACCCACCAATATCGGCGCCAGCAACGACGCCCACCACCAGCACAATCAACCATTCGCCACCAGGCTGCTCGCGTAAATAACAGAGCCCAAGCCAGGCTGGCACCAATACTAGCCACCCCATCACCATCCGAGCTGAGGATGCTCCCCAGAGAATTGCGCTAGAAGGATAGCCCTGAATCCAGAGCAGAGATAGGGCCCACCAAGCACCGCCAACAACTAAGACATTGCGCAACCAAACCTCGTTCAAGCCACGGCTAAGTTCGGCAAAATAACCGACTGCCGCCATCACCAAGGCCGTCGCAGCTACGTAGGCAGCGCGCTTTACATATTGATTGAGCCCAGCAAGATTTGACCACTCCCAGGTCGCTATTAATACAGCCGTGGCTAGTAGTAGCTGAAACAAAGGTATAGGCAAATAACATAAAGCGCCGCCCAGCACGCCAACCAACAGTAACGCGGTGATAATCCGTAGTTTAAGCACGAGCAGCCTCTTCTATTTGATCGCCACTTTTACCAAATCGACGCTGGCGCTGGAAAAATGTATCTGCGGCCTCACACAAGGCCTGCTCATCAAAATCTGGCCAGTACAGCTCACTAAAATACAATTCGGTATAAGCTGACTGCCACAATAAAAAATTACTGATACGAACTTCCCCACCGGTGCGAATCAAAAGATCCAGAGCCGGAAAACCTGAAAGCTGGGTAAATTGATTCAGCATATCATCAGTAACCTGATCAGCTTCCAATTCACCGTCGCGCACTTTTTCAGCCACACGTTTAGCGGCATTGGCAATATCCCACTGACCACCGTAGTCAGCAGCAATCACCAGCGTTGTGCCACCCGCTTCTGTTAATTTTTCTGCAGCTTCAATTGCGCGACATATTTTCGCGCTAAATCGATCGCGCCGACCAATCACTTTTAAACGCACACCTTCGTCGCGCAGTTTTTTGGCTTCATGCTGCAGATAGAGATGGAATAAGGACATGAGCGCTTCCACCTCTTTAGGAGGGCGCTGCCAATTTTCACTACTGAAAGCGAATACCGTAAGGACTTCAACCTCGAGTTTTTGACAGGCGCGCATGGCATCGCGAATTCGCTCTACGCCTGCTTTATGGCCCGCGGCGCCAGGCAAATTGCGTTGCCTAGCCCACCGATTGTTGCCATCCATAATGATGGCAACATGGCGTAAACGGTTTGTTGTCACAAGAATCTCCCGACAATCGACAATTAGATTGCCATCAGATCCTTTTCTTTAGCAGCTAGGGCTTGATCAACTTCTGCGACGTACTTGTCGGTTATTTTCTGCACTTCGTCCTGTGCACGACGATCGTCATCTTCGCCAATCTCTTTATCGTTCAACAAGCCTTTGATTTGCGCCAGAGCATCGCGACGAATGTTGCGCAAAGAAACCCTAGCGTTTTCCGCTTCGGCCTTAGCCTGCTTGGTAAAACCTTTACGGGTTTCTTCGGTCAGCGCTGGCATAGGTAAACGAATAACGCTACCCGCCGTGGACGGGTTCAACCCAAGGTCAGATTTCATGATCGCTTTTTCGATTTCAGGAACTAAATTCGATTCCCAAGGTGATACAGATAGTGTGCGGCCATCTTCAACTGAAATATTTGCCAGCTGGCTTAACGGTGTTAACGAACCGTAGTAGTTCACCTGAATAGAATCTAACAAACTTGGGTGGGCGCGGCCCGTGCGAATCTTATTGAAATTATTGCTTAATGCTTCCAACGCCTTTTTCATACGGCCTTCGGCATCTTTTTTAATTTCGTTAATCATTGTTCTTCCCCTTGTTGACCTTCTTGAATCAGGGTGCCTTCTTCATTACCTACTGCAATATTCAGTAGCGCACCCGCCTTATTCATCTTAAATACACGCACTGGCATGTCGTGTTCACGGCACAAACAGATGGCCGTCAAATCCATAACCTGTAATTTTTTCTCGAGCACTTCATCGTAAGTGAGCGCGTCAAACTTGGTAGCGGTTGGATCTTTGAGTGGATCGGCGGTATAAATACCATCCACCTTGGTCGCCTTTAAAACAATATCCGCCTCAACCTCAATACCGCGCAAACAGGCTGCCGAATCAGTGGTAAAGAATGGGTTGCCGGTTCCAGCTGCAAAAATCACCACTTCACCGGCCTTCAGAAAGCGAATGGCACGGCGGCGATCATAGTGTTCAACAATCCCACTCATGGGTATTGCCGACATGACGCGGGAGGAAATGTTACTGCGCTCAAGCGCATCGCGCATCGCCAAGGCGTTCATCACCGTGGCCAACATACCCATGTGGTCGCCAGTGACGCGGTCTAGCCCAGCAGCGCTTAGGGACGCCCCGCGAAACAGGTTGCCACCACCAATTACTAAGCCCACCTGAACACCAATACCGACCAACTGCCCTATTTCTAAGGCCATTTTATCGAGTACCCGGGGGTCAATACCAAAGCCTTCCTGCCCCATCAGCTCTTCGCCGCTGAGCTTTAACAGAATCCGTTTGTACTTCTTGTCCCGACTACTGGCCATGGTGTGCTCCGCGCGCAAAAAATTGGTGGCAGTTTAACAGCAAAAAGAGGTTGGGCGCGACACCCAACCTCTTCTTTAGAGCTACCGAACGCAGAGCTTGCACCCGGTAAGTTGGGCAACTTAGCCCTTAGACGCTTGAACCTGTGCGGCAACTTCTGCAGCAAAATCCACCTCAGCCTTCTCGATACCCTCACCCACTTCAAAACGGGTAAACGCAACGATTTCAGCGCCAGCATCTTTAGCCAACTTACCAACAGTCAGCTCAGGATTCTTAACAAACGC
This sequence comes from Simiduia litorea, assembly GCF_042853465.1. GTDB lineage: Bacteria > Pseudomonadota > Gammaproteobacteria > Pseudomonadales > Cellvibrionaceae > Simiduia > Simiduia litorea. The sequence goes on from NZ_AP031497.1 coordinate 2,754,772, forward strand.
TTGCTCAGTCAAGCTAATTTCTTTCAGGAACTTGTTGATACGGCCAACCATCATTTTTTCAACGATTTCAGCAGCCTTGCCGGCCATGTCAGGCTGGGCCTTGATGATGTCTTTTTCTTTTTCAACAACGTCAGCAGACACTTCGCTGGTGTTAACCACTTGTGGATTAACGGCAGCAACATGCATAGACACGTCTTTAGCCAAATCGACACTGCCGCCTTTCAGCTGAGTGATCACAGCAATGCGGTTGTTGGAGTGTACATAGGAGCCAACGCAACCCGCTGGCGCCTCAACCACAACAACGCGACGCACGCCAATGTTCTCACCAATTTTCTGAACCAATGCTGAGCGGGCATCTTCGAGCTCGCCTGCCATCAGCGCAGCAACATCGGTTACCTTGCCAGCGAAAGCCTTATCAACCACTTTGGCAACGAAGCCCAAGAAGTTTTCGTCGCGCGCAACAAAGTCGGTTTCAGAGTTAACTTCAACCAATACGCCGTAGCTACCGTCATCGGCAACTTTTACAGAAACTACGCCGTCTGCCGCGGTGCGGTCGGCTTTCTTAGCAGCCTTTAGGCCTGAATCTTTACGCAGGTTATCAATGGCCAATTCGATATCGCCATTAGATTCAACCAACGCCTTCTTACACTCCATCATGCCGAGGCCAGTGCGCTCGCGCAATTCTTTTACCAGTGATGCAGAGATAGCTGACATAAACCTATCCTCTTAAATAAGTAATGAAAAATAATTGGTAAAAAGGGGGCTAGGCCCCCTTTTCGTTGAGCCGCAAAAATGCCGCTCTATGACAAGCCGTTTACTTACTTAGCCGCAGCTTCGTTCGCTTCAACGTACTCGTCTTTGTTTACAACAGCAGCGCCATTGGCAGCCAAGCCTTCTAAGCAAGAATCGGCAGCAGCAGTTACATACAATTTGATCGCGCGGATCGCATCGTCGTTACCAGGGATAACGAAATCAACGCCATCTGGGTTGCTGTTTGAATCCACGATACCGAACACTGGGATACCCAAGTTGTTGGCTTCTTGAATAGCAATACGCTCGTGATCAACATCGATGACGAACAAGGCATCAGGCAAACCGCCCATGTCCTTAATACCACCGATAGAATCTTCCAACTTAGCCATCAAGCGAGTGCGCATCAGTGCTTCTTTCTTGGTCAACTTGTCGAAGGTGCCATCTTGGCTCTGGGTCTGCAGATCGCGGAAACGCTTGATCGACTGACGGATAGTTTTGTAGTTGGTTAACATACCGCCTAACCAGCGGTGGCTAACGAAAGGCTGACCAGCACGGATGGCCTGCTCTTTGATCACCTTTTGCGCTGCGCGCTTGGTGCCAACAAAAAGAATTTTCTTCTTCTGGGCAGCCATGGTCTTCAGCGTCTCTAGGGCGCTGTTGAACGCAGGAACTGTGTGCTCAAGGTTGATAATGTGAATTTTGTTGCGGGCGCCGAAGATGTATTTACCCATCTTAGGGTTCCAGTAGCGGGTCTGGTGACCAAAGTGAACACCAGCCTGCAGCATTTCGCGCATGCTTACTTGTGACATATCTATTTTCCTTTCGGGTTAAGCCTCCATGAACCCCACCGACCAACCCTAAACGTGAAGCTCCCGTAGGAACGACGCGGCTTTCGGGCACCCAGGTCAGGCGTGACGGATCATGTGTGACGTTGATTTTTAATCGCTAGATCATTCCAGCGGCGCGCTTTATACCATAAAGCCGGCAAAACTCAAAGCTAAAGACGATATTTCAACCCTGCCGAAGCCTAGCATTTTGGGCTACAATGCCCGCCTTTACCTCATTCGAGGTAGTGTTGGATTACGTTTTACCGGCTCTAAAGCCTCTGCTTTCGGAGCGCTGGCCCCATTAGGAAACTCAAGGAAACGCCTTACTCATGTCTGCATCTATCCGTACACCCGATGAAATCGCCAAAATGCGCGTTGCTGGTCGCATGGCAGCCGAGTGCCTAGAGCTAATTGAGCCCCACGTGGTACCCGGCGTGACGACAGGTGAGCTGGATCAGATCATCCACGACCACATCGTCAATGTACAAAAAGCCATACCTGCTTGCCTTGGCTATAAGGGATTTCCCAAATCTGTCTGCACCTCGGTCAATGAAGTGATTTGTCACGGCATCCCCTCCGACAAAAAGGTCCTTAAAAAGGGAGACATCGTTAATATCGACGTCACGGTGATCTTTGATGGCTATTTTGGCGACACCAGCAAAATGTATTTTGTCGGCGAAGTACCCGGTCACGCGGAGCGCCTTGTACAGGTTACCCAAGAGTGTTTGTACAAAGCCATTGGACTGGTAAAGCCTGGCTGCCGCCTTGGCGATATTGGCGCCGTCATACAGCAGCATGCCGAGGCCAACTACTACTCGGTAGTGCGGGAATACTGCGGTCACGGCATCAGTAATGTGTTTCACGAAGACCCGCAAATTTTGCATTACGGCCAAGCGGGCACAGGCATGGAACTAAAAGAAGGCATGACCTTCACCATCGAGCCTATGATCAATGCCGGTAAGCCGGGCACTAAGTTGTTAGGTGACGGCTGGACAGTGCTCACCAAGGATCGACGCCTGTCCGCTCAATGGGAACACACGCTCGCCGTTACCAAAGACGGCGTGGAAGTATTAACTGCCCGCAAGGAAGAATCTTTTTCGTGAAGCTGAGCACGCCTTTTTTTGAACGCACCCCGTTTTTCTTTGATCAAAATCGCTTTCGCGAAAAGTTAGCAACAGAAAAACCCATTGCAACGTTTAAGGATGCAATGAACGCCGCCAACATTCAGTTTGACGTGCGTTTCAAAGAAGGCGAAGACATTCGCACATTGATTTATGAGCGCGCGCACTTTATCGACCTAATCCTGCATTACGCATGGCACCAGTTTAATTGGCAAACAGGTGTCTGCTTAATGGCCGTTGGCGGTTATGGCCGCGGCGAATTGCACCCGGCGTCGGATATCGATCTATTGCTATTGCTTGACAACGATGACGCGCGCGCGAACTTGGACGCGATCGAGCGATTTTTCACCTTTCTTTGGGATATTGGTCTCGAGATCGGTCACAGTGTGCGCAGCGTTAAACAGTGTGTGGAAATCGCCAAAGACGATATCACCGTCGCCACCAACATAATGGAAAGTCGCACCTTGATTGGCGACGACCAGCTACGCGATCAACTGATGAGCGCAACTGCGCCCGAAAAAATTTGGACGCCTGACGCTTTTTTTCGCGCCAAGTGGGAAGAACAACAGGAACGTCACAATAAACACAGTGACTCCTCCAGCAACCTTGAACCTAATGTCAAAAATGCGCCGGGCGGTTTGCGCGATATCCAAACCATCTCTTGGGTCGCCAAACGCTACTTCAATGTGCGCACCATTAAACAGCTCGAGGGGCGCGGTTTTTTTACCGAAGGTGAATACGCCATATTAATGACCGGTGAAGAGTTTCTATGGCGCGTGCGCTACGGCCTGCACATGCTCGCCAAGCGAGGAGAAGAGCGCCTACTGTTCGACCACCAACGCGCGCTGGCCACGCTGTTTGGCTATAAAGATACACCCGAGCGCTTGGCCATCGAACAATTCATGCACCGGTATTATCGCATCGTGCAAACATTGCAGGAACTTAACGATGTATTGCTGCAATTTTTAAGTGAAGCCATTTTACCGAATGGTCAAGAGCAGCAGCTCGAACCCATTAACGCGCGTTTTCAAATGCGCAACAGCTTCATTGAAGTTGCCTACACCAAAGTCTTCCTCGAAGACCCCAGCGCACTGCTTGAAATTTTTGTCTTAATGGGTAGAGACAAGCGCATTCTTGGCGTGCGCGCCTCAACCATCAGACTGATACGTGAATCGCGCCAGCTCATTGACGATGACTTTCGAGCCAACCCCCGCAATACAGCACTTTTTATGGAGCTAATGCGCTCGCCCTATAGCCTTGTGCGGCAATTAAAGCGCATGAAGCGCTACGGCGTATTGGGTCGGTATCTACCGGAATTTGACCGTATAACTGGGCAGATGCAACACGACCTTTTTCACATTTACACGGTCGATGAGCACACGTTGCGGGTGATGAAAAACATGCGCAAATTCCGCTTACCGGAAGCGCAAGAAAAGTTTCCGGTTGCCGCGCATATTATGAATCGGCTCGCGAAACCAGAGCTGCTGTATATCGCAGGGCTTTATCACGATATTGCCAAAGGCCGCGGTGGCGATCACTCCATGTTGGGTAAAGTGGACGCTGAAGATTTTTGTGTGCGCCACGGCTTAACGGGTCGAGAAACCAGGCTCGTTGTATGGCTGGTGGAAATGCATTTACTCATGTCCGCAGTATCGCAGAAGCAAGACATTTCAGATCCAGAAGTGATTCACAAATTCGCCTTGTTAGTTGGCGATCAACTTCGCCTAGACTACCTCTATTTGTTAACGGTTGCCGACATTAACGGCACCAACCCAGACCTCTGGAACACCTGGCGCGCGAGTTTAATGCGTCAGCTTTACCTAGAAACAAAACGCGCCCTGCGCCGTGGCCTCGAAAATCCCATCGACCGTCAGGAGCTAATTGTTGAAACCCAGCAGGCAGCCATTCGCAAACTGGAAGACAAGAATCTCTCAGAAAAGCGCGTGCGGCAAATTTGGGGCGGTATGGGTGAAGATTATTTCTTGCGCGAATCACATTTAGATATCGCCTGGCACACGGAAGCCATTAGCTGCCATCGCAGCGAGGAACCACTCATATTGATTCGCCAGAGCCGTTTCAATGGCATGGAAGGAGCCACCCAAATTTTCGTACGGACTAAAGATCGCAACAATGTGTTTGCCGCCTCCGCCAACGCCCTGTCTGGATTGAATTTAGATATTCAGGATGCCCGTATTTACAGCTCGCCCGACGGCTTTACTATCGATACCTTTTTTGTGCTCGACGAGAACGGTGAACCCACTAAATACGATCGTTTCGATGCAATTCGGCGCGCGCTGCACGATGAGCTGGCCTTGGTCGATCAATACCCCGATATTATCCAACGCCGCACACCGCGGGTGTTAAAACATTTCACCATGCCCAGTCGAACACGACTGAGTAATGATTTGGTGACCGGCAACACCATATTAGAAGTTATCAGCCCAGACAGACCAGGTTTACTAGCTGCCATAGGTCGCGTTTTTTTACGCTTTGGTATTCAGTTACAAAACGCCAAGATTGCCACACTAGGCGAGCGCGTCGAAGATATTTTCTTTATCAGCGACGCCAATGGCGAGCCGCTTTCCGACCCCAAGCTGTGCGAAGACCTACAGGACAGTATTTGCAAGGCATTGGACGACATCGTCAGCCAAAAACATTAACCGAGATATAACATCAAAAAACGAGTCGCAGATGAACCCCGATTTGCTGAAATTGCAGGCCTACCCTTTTGAGCGTTTAGCACAACTGAAAGCCAATGCCAAACCCGTCGACTTAGCACACATCGCCCTAAGTATCGGCGAGCCAAAACATCAGCCGCCACAATTTGTACTCGATACTTTGGTGAAAAATCTCGATAAACTTTCAAACTACCCTACCACCAAAGGCATTCCCGAACTGCGCATTGCCATCAGTAGATGGCTTGAACAACGGTTTCACTTATCGCCTAACAGCGTTGATGCCGAGCGTCAGGTATTGCCGGTTAACGGTACCCGCGAAGCGCTATTTGCGTTTGTTCAAGCCGTTATCGACAAGTCGAAGCCTGCCTTAGTGGTTAGCCCAAACCCCTTTTACCAAATCTACGAAGGTGCCGCCTTTCTCGCCGGCACCGATATTCACTTTCTAAACTGCACCAAAGACAACGGCTATATTCCCGACTACGACGCCGTAGCGCCCGACGTGTGGCAACAATGCCAGCTGTTATTCGTGTGCTCGCCCGGCAACCCGACAGGCGCGGTGACATCCAAACAGACGTTAAAGAAGCTGATTGCACTGGCCGATCAATACGATTTCATCATCGCCAGTGACGAGTGCTACTCAGAACTATATTTCGGCGCCCCGCCGCCGGGGTTGTTAGAAGTTTGTGACGACATTGGCCGCACCGACTATAAGCGCTGCGTTGTGTTTCACTCGCTGTCCAAACGCTCGAATCTGCCAGGGCTGCGCTCAGGCTTTGTGGCCGGTGATGCAGATATTTTAAAACAGTTTTTGCTGTATCGAACCTATCATGGCTGTGCCATGCCGGTAACCAGCCAACTGGCCTCCATAGCGGCTTGGCAAGATGAGAAACACGTGATCGAAAATCGCGCGCTATACGCTGAAAAGTTTGACGCCGTACTCGATATTTTGTCAGGTCAGTTAGATGTGCAGAAACCCGATGCGAGCTTCTACCTTTGGCCGCGCGTTGAAATGAGCGATACAGATTTTGCGCGGCAACTGTTCGAACGCACCCATGTGACCGTTTTACCGGGCACATTTATCGCGCGAGCAACACCCACTGGGAACCCAGGTGCCAACCATATTCGCATGGCGCTAGTTGCAGGCACGGCTGAGTGCGTTGACGCGGCCAAAAGAATTCGATCCTTTTTAACGGCCGGCAGCTAATGGATAACCCGAATAAAGCGGCGCGGGTGGAAAAAATATTGCACACGCTAGAGGCGCATTATCCCAATCCGCCCATTCCGCTCGATCACACCGACACCTATAGCTTACTCGTCGCAGTATTATTGTCTGCACAGTGTACCGATGAGCGCGTGAACAAGATTACACCGGCGCTTTGGGCACTCGCAAAAACACCCGAGGCCATGACGCGCATTCCGGTAGACGCCATTCAAGCGGTAATACGACCCTGTGGGCTATCGCCTAAAAAAGCGAAAGCGATATCGGCGCTATCGCATATTTTGGTTGAAAAGTACCAAGGTGAGGTACCTGCAGACATGGCTAAACTAGAGGAGCTTCCGGGCGTTGGCCACAAGACCGCCAGCGTAGTGATGGCTCAGGCATTTGGCGTACCTGCCTTTCCCGTCGACACCCACATTCATCGCTTAGCACAGCGCTGGGGGCTGACCAGCGGCAAAAATGTGGTGCAAACGGAGAAGGATTTAAAGCGCCTGTTCCCAAAGGAAAAGTGGAACACGTTACACCTACAAATTATTTTTTACGGGCGGGAATACTGTACCGCTAGAGGCTGCGACGGCACCCGCTGCCCGCTGTGTCGTTGGTGTTATCCAAACCGAAAAAAACCCAAACAGGTGCACAAACCTTAGAAGCGGCCGTTGACCTCGCGCGCCTCAAACATTGAACGCCGTTCTACCGTAGCGGCTGGCTTTGCTTCTGGTAGCTGATGCTCAATGGGCGCCAATGACATTTGATCGGCGTTTAAACCCGCGCGCATAAAAGACGGCTTTTGCCGCTTGGCCAACTCGCCTTCCAGCCGCACGAGTTGATTTTTTTCAATTCTGCAGAGCCCGCCAATAGCTTCAATCGCGCGAACATAGGCGCGTGCTTGCGCCTCTGTTAGGCCAGACTTGAGCACCACAACACGGCCACTAAAAAAGCGTTTTAACTGCTCGTTAGAGCGCAGTTTAAAGAGTTTAGCGAAGCCTTGCGCCAAATCACTGCGCTCGACGCCATGGCTAGCTTGACCCCAAAAAACCACTTTGAAGTCCGCTTGAGGAGAGGGTAGGGAAAAATCTATTGTCATATTGTTGCAGCCACGTCCTGTGAACACCTCGAATACAATGGGCAAAAACGGTTAAAACCTACACGGCGCCACTGTCGGTGGCACTTTTTACGCGTTCGTTAAGTGTATGTAAAGAATTGAGGCGCCATTAGATCAAGAAGATTTAATAAAATGCCGATAAGTTGGCTTTTTAGTGTTTTTTGATCTTAAAACCGCAATTTTGCCCTTTTGGTGCGCCATGCACGCCTAGCGTGAGTCTGGTAGACTTGCGCCCCAACTTCCAAACTGACCATTTAAATTGCTATGAATACGCTTTTTGGTATTAAAAATTGCGACACTGTCAAGAAAGCACAAACTTGGCTTAAGCAACACGAGGTGGCCTACACGTTTCACGACTTCCGCATCGACGGGCTCACCGACACTCAAGTGCGAGGCTGGCATAAAGAGCTGGGTGACGCCCTACTCAACCGCCGGAGCACCACGTGGAAACAGCTCACTGACGCACAAAAGGCCGAGGCTGAGGCAGACCCTGTCGCACTAATACTGGCTAACCCAACCCTAATCAAGCGCCCCTTGCTCGATACTGGCACCGCTCGCATGGTGGGTTTTAAGCAGGACCAATACGCGCAACTATTTCGCTAATCATTTATATCTAACTCACTTACTAGGATTTTCCATGACTCTGTACGCTCTGGGTTTCGGTGTCGGCACCCATAACCGTCAAGGCCAATGGCTTGACGTTTTTTACCCCACGCCGCGAATTAACGTTTCAGATGCGTTGGCAAACGCTGTGCACTCAGTGCTACCCGCGCTGGGCACCCAAGCGCTGAGTCCAGCGCAAGCAGCCGAGTTAGCCAACGTAGTTGCTAAAGAAGACTCAGCCTTGGCCGCATCACTCACCCAGCTCAGCCAAAGTGAACGCCCGCTAGTCGCCGTGCTCCTAAACTCTGACGTCGCCCCGAGCTCCGTGCCAGAAGCCTATTTGAAACTGCATTTATTATCGCACCGGTTGGTAAAGCCTCATCAAACCAAACTTGATGGGCTCTTTGGCGTACTGCCCAATGTCGCCTGGACCAATGAAGGCGCGGTGGATTTAACCGACCTGCCAGCCCGCCAACTGGCGGCGCGTTGTAAAGGGGAGGTACTCGAAGTCTCCTGTGTCGACAAGTTTCCAAAAATGACGAATTACGTTGTGCCCGAGGGAGTCCGTATTGCCCACACGGCACGCGTTCGCCTTGGCGCTTACTTAGGTGCAGGCACCACCATCATGCACGAAGGCTTTGTCAATTTTAATGCCGGAACCGAAGGGCCAGGTATGATTGAAGGGCGTATTTCAGCCGGTGTATTTGTCGGCAAAGGCTCCGACTTGGGCGGCGGCTGCTCAACCATGGGCACCTTATCTGGCGGCGGCAACATCGTCATTTCAGTGGGCGACAACTGCTTGCTGGGTGCCAATGCAGGCATTGGCATTCCCTTGGGTGATCGCTGCACGGTAGAGTCTGGTCTATATATTACTGCCGGTACTAAGGTGCGTTTACTCGATGACCAAGGCAACTTGGTGCGCGATGTAAAAGCCAGAGACCTAGCCGGTCAAACAGACTTGCTGTTCCGACGTAACTCGCTGTCCGGCGCGGTTGAGTGCAAGGCGAATAAAACCGCTGTTGCACTCAATGAGGCATTGCACGCCAACTAGTTCTGCGTGCTGCAGAGTTTGTCGATCGCCTCGGCAAGCTCTGTTAGCGCAGACTGAAGCAATTGCACCTGCGCAATAAGATAGACCTCATCGCGCGCCGCCTCGGCACCAACATCAAGCAACGTCTCTAACCCCTGAGATGCTACATACACCTGTTTTGCACTCAGATTTCCGGCAACCCCTTTAATTTGATGAACAAGTGCTTTGGCATTGGCAAAATCGCCCTGCTGGATCAATTCCGCGCAGTCGTGACCGCCGGTCTTGTACTGCGCCATAAAACTAAGCAGTAATTCCTGATAGCGATCATGACGGCCGCGCAGTCGAAGTAAACCTTCGTCGGCATCTAGCACAGGCAAATGTTGTTGCGCCACATCGTGGCTGCCATTGACGACACCGTGACCATCCCCGGCGTGACCTTCTAGAGCGTCCGTTGCTCCCGATGCACTCACCCGCTCCGGCAAATAGCGTCGGAGTGCGGCCACCAGCGCCGGAATATCAATGGGTTTCGCCACGTGCGCGTTCATACCCGCCAGCTGACTCGCCTGCCGGTCTTCACTCATGGCATTGGCCGTTAAACCAATAATCGGCAATCGAACGTCATTAAACCTTTCGCGTATTTTGCGCGTTGCGCTATAACCGTCCATAACCGGCATTTGAATATCCATCAGGACAAGGGCAAATTCCTGCGCGAACACCTTTTCTATGGCCTCAACGCCATTACATGCCGTCACGATATCTAGATTAAACGGCGCTAATATTTCGCTGGCGACCTGTAAATTTATCGCGTTGTCTTCCACAAGCAGTAGCTTTGCGCCCTGAAAATCCGGCACAGAATCAACCACACTTGCTGCAACACCCTCAATCACATCCGCAGCACTCGCGCTGCCCACGTTAACACTGAACTCAAATTGACTGCCTTGACCTACTACACTGCTAACCTTTACTTCCCCGCCCATCATTTCCACCAGCCGCCGGCTAATGGTGAGGCCCAAACCAGTGCCGCCATACTGCCTGGCAACGCCGGCATCAACTTGCTCAAAAGCCACAAACAATTGCGCCATTTGCGCGTCGCTCAAGCCGACACCGGTATCAACAACGGCAAAACGCAATATCTGTCGCGCGCCCATATCGACACTCATTCGAACCTCAAGCGTTACTGCTCCCGCATGGGTGAACTTGATGGCATTACCTATTAAATTCACCAAGATTTGATGTAAGCGCAGAGCATCTGATTTAATGAACGAGGGCGTGTTTGGTGAGATTGTTTGAATAAATGCAAGGTGTTTCTGCTTTGATTTCATTTCGAATATAGAACAGATATTATCCAGAAACACTCGTAAATCGAATGTCTTTTCCTCTAACGCTAGTTTACCCGCCTCAATTTTAGAAAAATCCAAAATGTCGTTAACAATGCCAAGTAAATTTTCTGCAGAAAAATGTATTTTAGTCAGATAGTCCAACTGTTTTGAGTCTAGGGATGTAGTCAGAGCCAATTGACTGAAGCCCAGAATGGCATTCATAGGGGTGCGAATTTCATGGCTCATGTTAGCGAGAAACCGGCTTTTTACCGATGCGGCCTGCTCAGCTTTATTGCGAGATGCTTCGAGTTCAACCTGCGTCATCTTTAGCTCAGTTACATCGGTTGATACCGTTACCAGCTTATCGACCTTGCCATTTTCATCAAAAACGGGGGTCACATTGGCAATAAACGACCGTCTGCCACCTCGCTCAGTGGGAACCGAGTACTCTTCAGTAACCGGTAATCCAGTTGCGACTATCTGATCACAGATCGCTAACACCAGATCGCCTTTTGAGCCTTTAATGACTTCTTTCACATGCTTACCCACGACGTCCTTTGCCTTCAAGCCCATGGTCGCTTCAAAATAGCGGTTAATGCGAAGAAAGCAGTAATGCCGATCAACAATAGTAATCATCGCATTGGAACTGTCTAAAATTTCCTGCATCAACTGACGCTCTTTGTGCGCAAAGGCTTCCATGCGACGCCGCAGTGAAATATCTTCATAGGTTCTAAATACCCCTATCACCGATCGACTCTCATCGCGCAAGGGTGCGGCATGGCTTTTGATAAAAAGCGTTTGCCCGGCAGCATTTAATAACTCAATTTCTTTGTCTACGAAAGATTTGCGTTGCTGGAGAATATCTTGGTCCTCAGCCATAGTCATTGACGCATCGTCACTCCAGAGCAGCTCAACATCGGTTTTACCAATAACCTGTTCTGGACTTGATACCTGCACTAAATCGGCAAATTTTTGATTACAGCCCAAGTAATCACCCGCACTGCTTTTCCAACAGAGCGCAACCTGTGCGGTATCCAAGACTTGTTGCAATCTCAACTTAAGATCACTGGCCGATTGCTCGACCGGTTGGTTGACCTTGCATTGCGGCTCAACCTGTTGGATTAACTGCGCATGCAACGCCGCAATAGTACCTGGGTGTGATTTGCGCTCGCCAATGTCTTCAACGCGGCCGAATGCGATAGCAGCGCCACCCTGACGATGCCGCCTTAAAACCTTTCCCGTCACCCGTAGCCAACGATTAACGCCGAGCTCGGGCGTCAACCTAAACTCTGCCGCCAGTGGCTCTTGCGTTGAAACAAATGCCTTACTCGATTGAACTAACCTAGGCCTGTCTTCGCTATCAACCAACGCCATGATGTGATCGATCGGTTGTTCAACCCACCGCCCATCAAAGCCCAGAGTCTCTATGTTGTGACCGACTAAACACAGACGTCGTCTGGCGATATCCCAGAGCCAATAACCGGATACATGCGTACCCGGCAGGTCAATAGACACCTGCTGTAACAACTTGAGTAACCAACGCTCGGCATTTAGGCGCAGTAAAACCCACAGCAAAAACTGCGGCCAACGCAGAAATACAGCAAGCATTAGCGCAAAAAAAACCATTGCCGCGAGCAACAAAACCCCGAGAAGTGTAAACCCCATAACAATCAATCACTAAAATACCTAAATTGAGTGTAGCTGCTTGCGGTAAAATGCTGTGTTTTTGCTAAAATACGCCACTTTTTGCCACAGGATGTATTACATGACCTCTGCAACCGTACAGCTTGCCTGCGAGTTAATTAAGCGACCGTCGGTGACACCACTCGATGAAGGCTGTCAAGACATGATGATCGCTCGCTTACAGGCCATCGGCTTTACGATAGAACGTCTGCGTTTTGAAGATGTTGATAATTTCTGGGCTGAGAGAGGTGATTCTGGCCCATTAATGGCTTTTGCCGGGCACACAGACGTAGTGCCAACCGGCCCAGTAACTCAATGGCGCTTTCCACCCTTTCAGCCCACTATCGACGCAGGCATGTTATACGGTCGCGGCGCCGCCGACATGAAAGGCAGCTTGGCCGCCATGGTCACCGCTTGCGAAGAATTCGTGGCTAAACACCCCGCGCATCCCGGCCGTATTGGTTTTCTTATTACCAGCGACGAGGAAGGCCCTGCAATTAACGGCACGGTAAAGGTGGTTGAGTGGCTACAAGCACAGAATAAGCATATTGATTGCTGCTTAGTTGGCGAGCCCTCGAGCACTGAACAGGTGGGCGATGTCATCAAAAATGGTCGGCGCGGCTCGCTCGGCGCCAAGCTAATCATTAAAGGGATTCAAGGCCATGTGGCTTACCCACACTTGGCGGAAAATCCGATCCATGCGTTTGCACCGGCACTGACCGAGCTAGCCGCAGAAATTTGGGACGGCGGCAATGACTTTTTCCCTGCCACCAGTTTTCAAGTGTCCAATATAAACAGCGGCACGGGTGCAACCAATGTTATCCCCGGCGAGCTCGAACTGCTGTGTAATTTTCGTTTTTCCACGGAGGTTACTGAAGCACAATTGCGCGAGCGCACAGAGGCCATATTGCTGAAACACGGGCTACATTATCAGGTGCAGTGGAACTTATCTGGCCAACCCTTCTTAACCAGTCAAGGAGCGTTAGTGGATGCCATCGTCGGCGCCATTGCCGACGTCGAAGGCCGCAGCACTGAATTGTCGACAGCTGGCGGCACCAGTGACGGCCGCTTCATCGCACCCACGGGATCACAAGTGGTAGAGCTAGGCCCCGTTAATGCCACCATCCATAAAGTCGATGAGTGCGTGAAGGTCGATGATTTAGATAAGTTGCACAACATTTACGTGCGAACCTTAGAGCGCTTACTCCTAGCATAAATCTTGGGTAATCTAATCTCGGCGAGAATTATAATATCGTTTTTTCTCGTCACTAAAACCAATCACCATCGCCTCACGTTTGTGAGGCGATGGAAAAGCCTCCATGTTCTCGCTACCGGTTAACGTCAAACGTGTAATCAACGCTACGGCTCTTTCGAAAAAGCTAAAATGTAGCCTTTATCAGGCGACTGCTTACCCGCTAAAACACGCTGATAAACGGCTGTAATTTCCTCGTTTCCGGTATGCGTTTCAATGTTCAACCAGGCGCGGGAAAATATTTCGAACTGCGACCAAGCCCTTGCCAAGCGTTGATGAAAGCCAGCCACAGACCACTGCAGCAAGCGCTTCTCGGCCTGCGTAGGCGCAAAAAACAACTCTGGTTTCGGCACAATACTCAGCGGCTCCAACCCCTGACGGTTATCCCAATGGGATACGCCAACTAAGCAAACATAAGCAAGCTTACCAAGAAGGTGCTGAGCGATATTCGACAAAAGCTGACCGTTACCAGCAAAGTCTATCACCGCGCTATTGGCCTTAGCATTTAACGCGGCCAACTCTTGGTAACTCAGCACTTGATCATAACAGCCAAGACTTTCCACAAAAGCCTTATTCGCACCAGACGTTAACCCCACAAGATGGGTTTTCTTTTCCTGCACCAACTTACCGGCCTGAAGTAACAGTGCGGTGCCGATGGCGGTTTTACTCGAGGCACTGGTTAACACCAATTGCTCGGCACCAAAGCAGGCATTTTCTTCAAAAAAATCGGCCAATAGAAATGAGGTTGTAAAAAGCGGCCGCATCAACATCTGTAAGGCTTCTGCCTCGGCATGGTAAAGAGGATCAGTCTCGGTATTGGTATACTGATTGTAAATTTTCGGCAGCGACCTACGATGGTGGGTTGTATCAACAAACCCGTGAATTGAGATATTGCCAGGCTCCACCACCAAATGCGACGCCATCGGGTAGTAACCATAGAACCGCTGACCGATGTTAATGTTTGCGCAATTAGAAGCGATAACATCAGCAAAGCCCCACACCGGGATAATACCCTTCTCGGCATCGCCGGACGGAAAAAAATGCCAGTAGCGTAGCGTTTCGCCCAAGGTTGCATAAGTCACATTATTTGCGGTAAAGCTAAAACAATCGATAGCCAGCAGTACTTGCCCATCCATCAGCGGCTGCTCAATCGGCGAGACCTGAGTGGTAATGTCTTGCAATGCTGTTTTAGATACGTCGAATCGCGTTTGCGTGATAGCCATGAGTCAAGTCCTAGGTAATAGACGATACTGGTGTATTTTTTACAAATTGAATAATAATATCGGCCAAGCTCTGGCTTTGATCTTCCTGTAGAAAATGACCCGCCTCTGCAACGGTGGGATGTTGTAATCCCTGAGTGCCCGGTATCAATTTTTGCAATATTTTTTCTGCGCCAGCCGTAATCGGATCGCTATCACTAAAGGCCGTCAGGAAAGGTTTTTGCCATTGGCGCAACTGCAGCCAAGCCTCACGATTGGCCTGCGCCTCTGGGTTCTCTGGCGTAATCGGTACCAGTTGCGGAAAAATTCGCGCCCCCACTTTATAGTGCTCGTCAGGGTAAGGCGCGTTATACGCCGCAATAATATCCGCACTCAGGTTTGTTACAGCACCGCGATTGACAATATCACCCACTGGCAAAACGGGCACTGTTTGAGCATATTGTTGCCATTGCTCAAACGCTTCACCCGGCGCGAAATCACCGGTGGGCAAAAAGGTATTGGCTGCGACCACTCGTGAAAAAAGATGGCCGAGTTCGGCCACTAAACGCAAGCCAATAAGGCCGCCCCAGTCCTGACAAAACAGCGTTATATTTTTCACATTAACTTGGATTAGCCAATCTTTCATCCAAGTCACATGACGAGCATAGGTGTAATCACTGGTTTTACTGGGTTTATCCGATCGACCAAAGCCAATTAGGTCTGGCGCTAAAACGCGAAACCCCGCGGCCGCCAAGAGCGGGATCATTTTTCGATACAGAAAACTCCACGAAGGCTCACCGTGCAACAACAACACAACCGGTGCATTGGCGTCGCCTTCATCTAGGTAATGTATCCTTAAGTGCCCGCCTTCGGTGTCGGCCACCTGCAAGTAATTTGGGGTAAAGTTATAATCCGGTAAGCGGTCAAAACAAGCCTCCGGCGTGCGCAAAACGTCCATACTCCACTCCCTGCGTTTTCATCGTTTAGGTTCTTTTTAAGCGGCTCGAAGTAATTGCGATACCGAAGCCATAGCAGCTTCAAGCCATTCACTATCGCGCGCCACCTTGCAATTGACCAACATACCGGCGAGTAAAAATCCCAACTGCTTAGCGCGAACAGCGACATCCACCGAGGGCGACACCAACCCCTGTTGCTGTGCGCGCGTTAAGGCTTGCGCTAAGCCCTGTTCGGCGCAGCGCAAACCCAGCGCGACTTTTGCTTTGACACTTGGCTGATCAGCGCCTAATTCAGTGCCGCTGTTAACCAGTAGGCAACCAAATTGCAAGGCCGGCGATTGCGGCAAAAAGCACTCGCGAAAATACGCCTCAATACCTAACAGCGGGTCGCCAACCAATAAATGGCGCTGCACCCGTGGCTGCACCACCTGTGTGATATAGAGATCTAGCGCATTCAAAAACAGCGCTTGTTTCGATTCGAAACAATGGTAAAGACTACTGGTTTTTAGTCCCGTCGCCTGCTCCAAATCTTTCATGCTGCTGGCGCCAAAGCCCTGCCGCCAGAAACAATGCATGGCACCCTGCAGAGCGCGCTCTTGATCAAAGGTTTTTGGTCTGGGCATAGGGTACCGTTAATATACTGTAGCAATCACTCTAAAACAAAATTACCGCTTAAACAACCGCTCAGCTTGACCCACGTCATGTAAGCCTGCCATGCCCTGCCGTAAAATGACGCCACATTCATTATTGCATTCACCTCGCTTATGCCCAGCACGTCACCCACACTCGTCAATACAGCCAACACGGCACTTTGGGATAGCAACCTTATTGCCCGCTACGATTTGTCTGGGCCACGCTACACCTCTTACCCAACGGCGCCGCAATTTCACAATTTGATCAGCGATTCCGATATTGCCGCAGCCCTGGCCCGAAGCGATAGCACCGGTAAGCCTCTATCGATTTACTGCCACATACCTTTTTGCGATACAGTTTGCTACTACTGTGCCTGCAACAAAGTGATTACCGCCGATAAGCGTAAGTCCATCCCCTACTTAGAGCGGCTGTTTAAAGAAATGGCCATGATGGCAAGCAAGATCGACCGTCATCGAGCCGTTGATCAACTGCATTGGGGCGGCGGAACACCTACCTATTTATCGCTAGAGCAAATGACCGCGCTGATGCGGGAAACTCGCAGGTACTTTAATTTACACAGCGACGACAGCGGCGAATATGCCCTTGAAATTCACCCAGCCAGTGTCACGCCTCAAACCCTCAAAGGATTGCGCGACTTAGGCTTCAATCGCCTCAGCATAGGTATTCAAGATTTTGACCCGCAGGTTCAAGAAGCGGTGAACCGCTTTAATAGCGTTGAGGAGGTCACCCGCTTAATCAAGCAGGCGCGCGACAGTGCCTATCACTCCATCAGCATGGATCTCATATACGGGCTGCCAAAACAATCGTTAAACTCAATAGCCAAAACCCTTGCAGCCGTTATAAAACTGAGCCCCGATAGGCTTAGCGTCTTCAACTACGCGCATATGCCACACTTGTTTAAAGTGCAAAAGCAAATCGACGAAAAAGCACTACCGAGTGCAAGCGAAAAGCTCGATATGCTGCACTACATTATCGAGCGCCTACGGGACGAAGGTTACGTGTATATAGGAATGGACCACTTCGCCAAACCCGGCGATGAACTCGCCCGGGCCCAGGCCGATGGCAAGCTACACAGAAACTTTCAAGGCTATGCAACCCATGGCCACTGCGACCTCCTGGCCTTTGGCGTTTCAGCCATCAGCCAAATAGATAACCTCTATTTGCAAAATCACAAGCAGCTCGACCACTATTATCAAGCTCTAGATCAAAATCTAGCCCCCGTGGCCAAAGGCTTTGCCATGAGCCAAGATGATCATATCCGCAAGGCCGTGATCATGGGCCTGATTTGTCAATTCCACATTAGGTTTGACGCCATAGAACAGGCTTTCGGCATCGATTTTAAACACTATTTTGAGCAGGCTTTAGCACAACTCGCCGCCATGGAAAGCGACGGTCTATTAACAATTGATAAGCAAGGCATCCATGTCCTTGCCAAGGGGCGCCTACTAATTCGCCGAATCTGCATGGCCTTTGATGCCTATATAGCCCCAGCAACTAAACAGAGTTTTTCCAAAATTATTTGATAGCTTTGCTATCATGGCGCATGACATTAGGCGGACAGGAAGCGATGAGCCAACTCACCCATTTAGACGATCAAGGCCACGCGCACATGGTAGACGTGGGCACAAAAGCCAATAGCCAGCGAGAAGCGCGCGCCGAGGCCTATATCACCATGGCAGCAGCGACACTCGCACTCATTACTGAGGGCGGCCACAAGAAAGGCGATGTTCTGGCTGTTGCCCGTATTGCCGGCATACAAGCTGCGAAAAAATGCGCAGATTTAATTCCTCTTTGCCATCCGCTGCTACTTACCCATATAAAAGTTGAACTGACACCAGAGCCACTGCACAACCGTGTACGCATTGAAAGCTGCTGCCGACTAAACGGCCAAACCGGTGTTGAAATGGAAGCCCTCACCGCCGCCTCCGTCGCCGCCCTTACTGTCTACGACATGTGTAAAGCGGTGGATAAAAACATGGTAATTGAAGGCACCCGCGTGCTGGAGAAGTCTGGCGGTAAAAGTGGTCACTATGTGGCTGAGTTGCGTGCCCGAACGACAGGAATAGACAATGATACAAATTAAATTTTTTGCCCGACTGCGCGACCAGCTTGGTACAGCCGATTTACAACTGCCTTACGAGAAAATCCAGCAGGTGGCAGACGTACAAACCGCGCTCATTAAGCAGCACCCCGATTGGCAGGACGTTTTAATGGCCGCCAATATCTTAGTCGCCGTGAATGAAACCATGAGCCATAAAAATAGCGACGTCAGCGACGGCGATGAAATTGCTTTTTTCCCACCAGTCACGGGTGGTTAAATGGTCATCACCGTCAAGGTTCAAACACAGGATTTCGATCAGTCGGCGCTTTACCTTGAACTGCGTCAAGCCTGCCCTAACATTGGTGCCATCGTCACCTTCACGGGGCTAGTACGCGACATGAACCTCGGCGATGGGGTTACCGGGTTATTTCTTGAACACTACCCCGGCATGACAGAAAAATCGCTAACCGAAATTGCAGAGCAAGCCGCCCAGCGCTGGGACTTACATACGGTTCTATTAACTCACCGTGTTGGGCAGCTCAACCCTTCGGATCAAATCGTATACGTTGGCATTAGCTCCGAACATAGAGGCGACGCCTTTTCCGCCTGCGAATTCATCATGGATTATC
This sequence comes from Simiduia litorea, assembly GCF_042853465.1. Lineage (GTDB taxonomy): Bacteria > Pseudomonadota > Gammaproteobacteria > Pseudomonadales > Cellvibrionaceae > Simiduia > Simiduia litorea. The sequence goes on from NZ_AP031497.1 coordinate 2,773,838, forward strand.
TAAAAACCCGTGCACCTTTTTGGAAACGAGAAAGCACTCGCGATGGCGAGCGCTGGGTTGACGCGCGAGAGTCAGATGAGGAAGCTGCGAAGCGCTGGTAGAGCACAGGCGCATCACATACTTTTACAATAATGCTGAATGAACTTCTGATGGCTCGGCAGCTGTTTCACAGACTTATCGACCGATTGACGGATGCCTGTTAAAAAATCCTTCAACTCCGCGTCGCTCATCATGTTAACAATAGGGTGATATTGTTCAGGCATTAAGCCCTGCCCCATCATCACCTGAATCCAAGAGTTCTCACCAAAAAGCTCTGTCGGCACTTTAAATACACGACCAGTTTGTTTAAACAACTCTATTCTGTGGCGCAAAGAGTCTGGAATATCCATGCTGCTACAATGCCGCCAGAACTCGCTATCTCTGCGATTAGTTACGTAGTAATGCAAGATAATGAAATCGCGAATGTTGTCCGATTCGAATGTCATTTGGCTATTAAATTCTTCTATATCCGGCTGACGAATACCGTCATAGGGAAACATCTGCATCAGGCGAATGATACTGCGCTGAATCAAGTGAATACTGGTAGACTCTAGCGGCTCAATAAATCCACTAGCTAAACCCATAGCGACACAGTTTTTATGCCAATGCTTCCGCCGTTGCCCGGTTTTAAACTTAATCACACGGGGATCATTAAGCATCTTGCCACTGATATTGCTAGTTAAGGTGGCGATAGCCTCATCGTCGCTCCAGAACTTACTGCAAAACACCATGCCGTTACCAACACGGGTTTGCAAGGGAATGCGCCACTGCCAACCAGCCTCATGAGCGATTGAGCGAGTATAAGGTATTGGATCGGATACAGCCTCGGTTTGCACGGCAATAGCACTATCACAGGGCAATAAGTGACTCCAGTCATCGTAACCTGTGTGTAATGCTTCCTCAATTAACAGGCCCCGAAAGCCAGTGCAGTCGATAAACAAATCGCCTTCAACAACTTGGCCAGATTCCAATTGTAACGATGTTATAAAACCCGTATCCGTATCCTTATGGACATACTTAATCTTTCCTTCTTGCCTAACCGTGCCATGTTGCTCAGCCATTTTTCGCAAAAATTTTGCGTACAAACCCGCATCGATATGATACGCATAGTTAAGACCTTCGCGCGGTAATACCGCGAACTTATTTTCTTTTGCCGCCACCCATTCTGGGCAGTATTTACCAAACTCTTCACTAATACCGAGATCTATACCTTTTTTCCAAAAATGCTGAAAACCGGCCGCCCAACAGTCTTTGCCCGTCCAACCAAAAGAGTGGATATAATCCTGGCCTACGTCACGCCAGCTTTCAAAGGAAATACCCAACTTAAAAGTACCCTGCACAGCCGCCATAAACTCTTGTTCATTAATTTTTAATAATTGATGCAAGGTAATAAGAGTTGGGATGGTAGCCTCACCGACGCCGACGGTGGGTATATCATCAGATTCCACTAAGGTGATATCAAGTGTTTTACCAAGCAACTTAGACAGTGACGCAGCAGCCATCCAACCGGCAGTACCTCCGCCGGCCACGACAACTTTACGTATTTTACGATTTTTCACAGCAACCTCCGAGCGCAACACTCGATCTGACTATTCTATTGTAATTTGCTAATAATTTCTGAACGCATCCACGCCGCCATCTCTTTAGAGACTTCAGACAAAACCCCGCGACCAGATTCCGGAATGTGTTCAAAAGACTTAGGGTCTGCATCGAACACATAGTAATTGAACAAATTTTTCCAAACGGCCTTCTTACTTTCAGGTAAGTCTTTCAACGACAACATAGCGTGCATCAACGCCGCTGAAGGAGCACCCAGATAATCTGCGCTTGTAGTCCACCAGTAGTTCACAAGGATATTAAAAGCAGACAATGATTCGACGTGATGCCACCACATACTCGGAATAAACACAGCATCACCCGGGTCCAAATCGGCGACCTGCGCATGCATTATTGCTTCCGCAAAGCGAGGAAAACGGCCTAAATCTGGCTTATCAAAATCTACCAAACTAATTGCCTGCCCTGCTGGCGTGCGATCCACTGGACCAATATATAAATTTGGTAACTGGTCTGGCGGAAACAAAGTAAATCGACGTTTACCAGCTACCACACAGGCGATATTGTCAGGAAAATCGTAATGCGCAGAAATACGACTTCTATTACCTATCCACATACTCATTAATGGGCGAAGCTCACCCATAGCGAGATCATTTATCGCTCTAAATCCCGGCAAAAACTTGTCCACCATGGTCGAGCCGACATAAATAACGGGCGGCGTTTTCTCGGCGCTGTGTTCTGATAACTTTTGCATGATCTGGTGTAAAGGCGCGGTTCCACGGCGAAAATTAAAGTCGGTAAAATCGTCGTTATAAAACAACCTATTCTCTGAGCCGGAATCGGTTACATAGGCCGTTACCGGTTGGGGCGTCCAAAATTTAGATAGGTAGGTAGCAGCACTATTTAATGATGCACTACAAGATTTTGTCGCCGGCCACTCGCTCACCAAACCTTTTAGGATCAACGGCTCCTGAGACTGTAAAACAAAATCAGGAATAGCATCCGCGCGACAGCCATTTAGCTCGCGTACCGGTTTTGGCATGGTCGAAGCTGGCATAATTTATGACAGCCCTTCAAGGCGATTTTTCTTACTCACGAGATCAGAAATATTACTCATAGATGCCAGCATCATAAAAATTGGCATGAGAAAACCACGTTGACTAAAGGATTCAAGTACCTCACCAGCTAACGCCTGCAACTTATCTTCGTTGATAAAATAGAAACCCAAAAGCTGGTTTTTCGAGCCATCGTCTAGCGTAATATCAATAGTCAGGGACTCAATAAGACTATGCTCTTCTAATGCCGCGATAAACTTTTTGCTGTGCTCGTGACCTTCATGAATGGCTTCTAGCATATTGGCAGCCTCTTCTAAGTAGGGCGTGTTTGCACCAAACTCATCAAACAACGGCTGCCCTTCAGTACGGCTAATTCTAGGATTGTTAAGATCGATAGAGACCACACGGCGGCGCTCGGCACTCTCCGCGGCCTGCTCCCCCTGAAACCCTATCAAAAATGGCTGTCGTCGAATCATCAAGGGCTTATAGCTAGCATGCCATCCACCTTCGTCCAAGAACAAGTTTTCCTTATCTTGAAAACCAAACAACGCAACAGGATAGATTAGATTATTACTTAGGTCCTTGTGCAACAGAATTGGATATTCAGCTTGAACAGAGCGAAACTCAAATGGAAAGGTCATGGTATACATGACACCGTCACCCATTTCAGCAGAATAACCACTCTGTATCTTAATGTCTTTATGTTCAACGTTATTCAACAATGCAAAACTCGTCATAACAATACCTTTTCTTTAGTGCGGCATGCCTGCCGCCATAATATTATTTATTAATTCTCTGTTGCTTGGCAACGCAGATACCATCCCTTGGAGGCGCTTTTGATTAGCATGAACAACGCGCTGAGCACGCTCCACAGCCTGAGCAAATTGGTGCTTACTGTAACTCATACTGTCGGGCTTAAAGCCCATGCCATATAAAACATATTGATAACTAGCGGAGGGAAAGAGCTCGTCGATACGCGGCGCGTCATCGTGCCAAGGCGGCTGCTGATGCCAAAGCGACAAGCGCTCGTGCAGTGCTGATGAACAAAACTCAAGTTTTCTACTGTCTAGCCAATACTGACTGTCAGAACGATCACTCAACACATAGTGCAGTTTTAGGAAGTCCACTATAGAGTTCCAGTGATAACACATTTTTTCGTTAAAACGCTTCGCAACTACATCCATTAATTTACGATTGGCCGGCATCTGATCGGCGATCATGGCCGCGGCCTGCTCCACCATGGCCAATGCCGATGCCTCCAGCGGTTCGATAAAACCGCCAGCCATACCAATGGCCACGCAATTGTTAACCCACAATTGTTGGTAATGACCTGGCTCAAAGCTTATAGCGCGAAAATCTGCGTCGCTCAAGCTTGAACTGGGCGCTGTCTTGGCCAAATACTCAGCCAATAACGAATGCGCTTTTGACTCATCGGCATGCGCACTGGAGTATACGTAACCCACACCGCGACGACTCTGCAAACCAATATCCCACACCCAACCTTCAGACAAGGCAGTTGATACCGTCGTGGAAGCAATCGGCGCATCCTTGATGGGATAAGGTACTTGCACCACTAGTGCACGATCGTTAAACAAGGTGGACTTAAGTGATTTAAACGGGGTTTGGTAATGACTGCCAATGAGCAATGATTTGACACCACTGCAATCCACAAATAGATCACCCACTAGGCGCTGACCATTATCCAGAATTAACGTCGTCACATCACCATTAGCGGCTGCCTCAATTTTCTGTACATTGGCCTGCACATGAACAACACCCAATTGACCCACTACATGCTTGCATAAAAGTTTAGCAAAACGCGTGGCGTCTAAGTGATAACCATAATTAAGATTGAACGCATATTCCGGCGTAACTGCCTGCTTTGGTGCCAAACCGAGTTCAGCTACTCTTGCTTGAGGCGTAACGTAGTCTGCAAAACTGGGGGATGATCCAGATGTAGGCGTACGTCCATTTAACCAATGACTAGCAAGATTCAACGAAGCATATTCCAACGGCAAGCTAAACGGATGGTAATACCGTTGCACCTTATCTCGATCTTTCCAATCAACAAAAAGTGTACCTTGCTTAAAGCTGGCATCGCATTCACGAATTAAATCCGTCTCAGAAATGCCTATGCGCTGCAAGGTCATACGCATGGATGGCCAAGTACCCTCCCCCACACCAATAGCAGGTAAAGTTGGCGACTCCACTAATGTAATATTTAACTGGCTAGCATTAGCCAAGCGATGTTCCGAAGCAATTACCCCAGCGGTTAACCAGCCGGCTGAACCACCACCAACAATCACAACATTTTTAATATGGCCCGACATTATCTTTATTAACCACAATTAATTTCAAACCAAAAGCATCTTGTATAAACATAAAAGGGAGAATCACCTAACGATGACTCTCCCTATCACAAGTTACTACGTTTTACAGATGATTAAAACTTGTAACGAGCACCAATAGCATAGCGAGGCCCACCCTGTGCCGCAAACAAGGTTTGCATCTTGTCGCGACCATACACGTGAGTCGTTTCATCAGTAATATTCAGCGCCTCCAAAAACACCGTCGCGTTCTCGGTGATTTCATAGCTCGCATTCATATCCCATTGGCCATAAGCGGCGACGTAGGTTGGACCAACGCCAACGTTATCCTGTCCAGTACCAGCGAGGAAATCATCGCGCCAGTTGTAGGCCAAGCGAACCTGAATACCATTCTTGTCATAGAAGCCAATTAGGTTAGCTGAATCACTCAACCCAGTAATTACAAATTGTGTTTCACGGCTGAAGTTATCATAGCCGACATCGGCATCGACGATAGTCGCATTGGCGATAACACCAAAACCACTCTCTCCAAATGTGTGCTGAACATTGAACTCCCAACCGTCAACGACCGCTGTCTCTACGTTTGTAGGTACCGTTAGGGTGAAATCCGTTGCACTGTCGCGACCAGCGATACCTGTGATCACACCATTCACGGCATCCACTCCTTCAGCGCTCGGGTAGTTAGTCAATATGTAGTTAAAAATATCGCCTGGATCGGTATTACCCGCAGCCACGGCTTCGGCATACATAGGACTGTTAGCGGGGTGAGCGAGGTCAAATGTCTGCTCTGATATGAAATCAGTACCGATAAAGTTTTTCACATTTTTATGAAAATAACCAATCGACGCATAACTCGCGTCATCATAGTACCATTCCACAGAGAGGTCTGTATTTTCGGATTCCAATGGTTTCAGCGCAGGGTTGCCGCGACTTCCAGTACCACCATCGACGCGCAATGGATTATTGATGGTCACCCCACCCTGAATGTCACCATAATTAGGGCGAGAAATCGTTTTACTCCAAGAAGCACGAGCGACCAGGTCGTCAGTAACCGAAACACTTAAATCAATATTCGGCAGTAAAACTTTATAATCACCGTCTAGGCTGGTGAAGTCTGAGTCCGCACCTTGAACAGCAGTAAACTCGTTTCCACCGAACCAGGTTACGCCCGTATATGATGGGACCAATGCTGAAGAAGACACATCCGTTTGCTCATGACGTAACCCAACGTTAAGCTTAGTTGGCATTCCTGCTAATTCCGTGGCCATATTCAACTGCACATAAGCAGCGGTAGACTCTTCGGTTGTACGCCGATCTGAGGTGAAATTGCTAGATGAACACAAAGGCGTTCCACAATCACCAAGTCCGTTCATAGGGCCATAGGACGCATCACCTGCTTCAACCAAATCATTAAAGCGATTGATCAACTGAACCATATCGAAGCCATAGAAATCAGTTTGCACTAAGTTACTACCGCCATCGACATTATCAAACCTACCAGCTATCGACATGGGCTGCATTAAATCAGCTATATCGCCTACCGCAGTGTTAGTATTGCTCCAAGCATCACGCTGAACGACTGAGCCCGCCGAGCGATTATTCACCTCAGTCATTTCAATGCCGAAATCGATACTTTCGATAGGGCCAGCGCCGCCCTGAAAATCGAAGGTACCGAAAAATTTCGACTGATCGATATCCATTTTTGAAACGTTATTGGTAAATACACTACCGGTGATCTGCATATCGTCTGGCGACAGAGGATTCGACAACTCAAGCTCAAGCGAAGGCAGATCGTTATTGAAATTGCCGGTTGTTTTGTCGCGGGTAAACGCAGCGATTGACAGCAATGCGCTGTCTCCGAATGGACTATTAGGCGTCGTCTCGGCGGTTGAGTCATGGTAGTCGAAACCAAGGCTTAAGCTATCAGTCGCATCCCACGTAACGTTGAAGCCCAGAGAATTATTTTCAGTTCGCGTGGCGTCTCTACCGGCACCCATAGAGAAATCGGCACCCGAGGAATTTTCCGCATAGATCAATGGTGTCGCTTGAGGGCCATCGGTCCAAAGGGTTTCTTGACCGCCAAAATTAAACCATGCAGACATATTGTTGTAAGAACGCTCAACTTCTACTTCGCTATAGGTGTAATCCAAGGTCGTCCTAATTGTGTCTGTTGGCTGCCACTGCAGTGTCAGCTGGCCGTTAGTACGCACGCGACTGTACTCAGCCAACTCATAGCCGATTGTTTGCGGCACAGAATAGAGATCACCTGCGCCAGGACGATTGACTTGGTTCGGATCACCTTCTGGCGGAATACCACCCCACTCCGATGGGTTAGCCGTACACCAACAACCATCTACCTCACCAGGAAAGGTGCGCCAACCGCCCACGCTCGCTGTAGCCGCGCCACTATCGCGCTCTTGCCGGCTTGCACTTAGAGACACACCGATCGTGTCGTCAGCGAAGGTATTTGAAAACAACCCCGAGATCTCTGGTGTTAAGCCACTTCCCTCCTCCGTAGAGGTATCGTGCACACCTTTTATACCCACGGTGGCAGCAAGCCCTGGTGACTCTAGTGGACGAGTAGTTTTGATATTCAATGTCGAACCAATGCCACCAGTAGACACATTTGCCTTACCACTTTTATATACTTCTACGCCGGAAACGCTTTCCGCCGCTAAATTGGCGAAATCAAATGAGCGACCTAATCCACTTGCGGTTGGCATTTGTCGACCATTCAGCGTTACTAAGTTGAAGTCAGGCCCAAAACCGCGAACAGTCACCTTGCTACCTTCACCTCTTTCGCGATCGATAGACACGCCAGTTATACGCTGCAGCGATTCGGCGAGGTTGGTATCGGGCATCTTGCCGATATCTTCTGCGGAAATAGCATCAACAACACCTTGGCTGTCGCGCTTAATATCCATTGCGCGCTGCAAGCTACCGCGAATACCTGTGACGACAATTTCTTCTAGTTGCTCTGCCTCTGCCTGATCGCTAGTTTGCGCGAAGACTGGCGAAAAAGCGGCCGCGCCTAAGACCATCGAAATGGTGGCTGCTAGCTGTGTTCGCTTAAACGTTTTGTATTCCATAGCTCTGACCCGATTTGTCTGATTATTGTTGGAATTAACTTCCATTCGCGTGGCTGTTTCGCCACTGTAAGCGCTTACATTTGATGATAAAAAAAAACCTTAGCAAGCACAAATACTCATATAAGATTTATAAATCTTTAAATGTAAGCGCTTACAAATTAAGCCAAAGCTAACCTAGTGTCAAGCCGTATTAACAAATTCAATCATGGCTATTTCAGCGAGGTGCGAATTCAAAAATAGGGGTTACAAAACTACCCACATAGCCGTAACACAAGGATTTAGCCATAGGGTTATGGCCGTTGTTTTTGGGCTAAAAGTGGACGTCGTACCAGGGGTCGCCTAGTCCGAGCCCCACCTCAATCGCAAGCCGTAAACGGGGAGGAAACGACTAAGCCGCGCGTCACTCTAAAACGGCTAGGGGGCACGAAGGCCACGCCCTATGAATCTCAGCGCCCGGACTTTGGCAAATAAGCCAACAAACTCATTAACGCTTATATCTGCTCACAGAATCGCGCGTTACCAGCTCCGGCTCAAATATATTTTGAATGTCAAAGGCATTGTTTTTATACACATATTTTAAAACCCAATGCGCGGCCATGTTGGCCATTTCTCGAATGGGGTAGTTTATTGTGCACAGTTTCGGGTAGACGTAACGAGAGTAAGCAACATTATCAAACCCCACCACGGAAAGGTCTTGTGGAATAGCCAAACCCAGATCGCGAGCAGCGGTCATGGCACCCGCAGCCATTTCATCATTCGCGCACAGCAACGCGGTAAAATTTGAGCGCTGAGCGAGCAGGTGAGTTAAACCCTCGACTCCGCCCTCTTCTTGATAAGAGCCTTCAAACAATAGCTTTTCGTTAAACTTGACGTTGTACTCTGCCAGCGCTCGCTTATGACCGGCCAATCGCTCTTGAGCGTCGTCCTTCCACAGCGGCCCAGAGATATAAGCGATTTTGCGATGCCCATTATCCAACACATGCTTACTGGCCAAATAACCACCCAGTTCATTGTTTAAACTGATGCAATTTTTCGCCAGCTTAGGGATATTACGGCCAATAATGACGAGTGGTGTGCCCTTTTTCGCGAGCTTAATGAGATAGTCATCGGTAACGGATTCAACATAGAGAATCAGCGCATCACAGCGGCGACTCAATAAAAACTCGATGGCATCTTCCTCTTTGGCGGCATCACTATGGCCGGCCGCGATAATCGCGTGGACATCGTGATTGCGCAACTCGGTTTCCACTTCACTCATCATCATGCCGTAGAAGGGGCCATGTAACTCAGAGATTAAGACACCAACGCTACTGGTATGCTTTGACGCTAGGCCCTTGGCGATGGCACTCGGTCGATAACCGAGGGACTCCATAGCCGCAAGCACTTTTTGCTTAGTCTTTTCGCTAACCTGCGCATTTTTATTCATCACGCGCGACACGGTCGCGAGCGACACACCGGCAAGTTCAGATACATCGTAGATGGTTGCCATAGAGTTCCTAGTTATCCCTTAATCTCGCCGAACTGTTTATTTAACTCACACCATTGATCAACATCACAACATCCATCAGCATCGTCGCCGTCATCGCGGCATTTTATACGGCCTGAAGCTTCAAATCTTCCTGCAATTTATCCACCGTCACCTGATCGAGTTTATAGCTGCGCATAATCCACGCAACCACCAAAGACCCAAGTGCTGGCCACAAAGTAAACGACAGCCGGATACCCTCCTGAGTTTCAGCCGATTGCAGCACATCGGCCTGATAGCTGTAATAGGCCAACAGCCATCCCGCTATTGCACCACCTAAGGCCAAACCGAGCTTAATGAAGAACACGATAGACGAGTACACCATGCCGGTTATCCGTATACCTGTCTTCCAATGACCATAATCTACGGTATCCGCCATTTTCGCCCATAGCAATGGCGTCGCCATCTGTAAAAACAGACACCAGAAAAAATACAAGCCGAAGGCCTGCACCAATTGCTCACTGCCAACAAAGTAACCAGCCCCACACAGCACCGCGGCAATTAGCTGCAGGCTAATATAGGCCTTAACCTTGCACATTCGCTTCGCTAGGGGCTGGGCTAAGGCGCAACCAATAATATTGCCGATCATGCCCAAGGTAACGAATTGGGTAACAAGATCTTCGCGTAACAAATAATATTTAACGTAGAAAATAGCCAAGGTAGAGCGAATAACCATGCCCGTTAATAAAAACAAGGCCGCTAGACACAGCACCCGCCACTGATCGTTTTGCCATAGCGAATACATGTCTTCGCGAATGCTGCTGCGCTGATCTTGTGGCGGCGCAATACGCTCTTTGGTTCCGGCAAAGCAAAGCAAAAACAACACGACACCAAGCGCACTCATTGCCATGATCGTGCGCTGGTAACCTAGGGCTTTATCGCCATCGCCGAAATAGCCAACCAAAGGCAGCGTGCAAGCGGTCACTAACAAGCCGCCCAGCATGCCAAACACGAAGCGATAGGATTGAACCGAGACACGCTCTTTAGGTTCAGCCGTCAACACGCCGCCGAGCGCCGAATAGGGAATATTGATGGCGGTATAGGCCAACATCAGTAAGGCGTATGTACAAAAGGCATAGACAACCTTGCCCTCTTCACTCAAATCTGGGGTGGTAAATGCCAATACGCTGATAAAACCAAAGGGTAGCGCCAACCATAATAGATAGGGCCTAAACTTCCCCCAGCGCGTATTGGTCCTGTCGGCCAAGCCTCCCATTAACGGATCAGTTACTGCGTCAAAAATACGCACAACCAAAAACAAGGTGCCCACCACGGCCGGTGAAATACCAAAAATATCCGTGTAAAAGAAGGTCAAAAACAACATGACAGACTGAAAAACAATATTACTGGCGGTGTCACCTAAGCCATAGGCGACTTTTTCTCGAATGCTTAGCATAAAGCCTCGTCGATTAGATCTTGTTGAATAAGCGCGACCAATAATTGATCCGAACGCAGCTCAACCCGTTTTTATTAAAATATTAACCCGTCAAGGTTGACCAACTAGCATCAAAGCCTTAACCTAAATGTAAGCGCTTTCATTGGATTAATCAACCTACTTTACTGAACCCTAAGTCTGCGCGCCAAACATATTAACAAACTAGCAAACCGCTATAACCCACAAGAGTCGTTGTTGTGACGTTAAAACTAGCTATACCTCAGACCTCCAAACTGAGAAAAAAGGATTTTATTTACGGCGTTGCCACGGCTGCTTTTCAAATTGAGGGCGCTGCTGAGTCTCGCCTGTCCTGTATCTGGGATACTTTCTGCGCCACCCCGGGCAAGGTCAGCGATAACGCCGATGGTTTAGTAGCCTGCGACCACCTTCGCCTCTGGCAATCCGACTTAGACCTTATTGAAAGCCTACAGGTTGATGCCTACCGCTTCTCCGTGTCTTGGGGCAGAGTTATTAATGCGGACGGCAGCCTAAACCACAGCGGCGTTGCGTTCTACATAAAACTATTGGACCGCCTAGCAGAGAAGAATATCAAAGCCTTTGTGACACTCTACCACTGGGATTTACCCCAACATCTAGAGGATAAAGGCGGCTGGTTAAATCGAGAAACCGCCTATTTATTTGAGGATTACGCGGACAAGATAAGCCGCGTTTTCGGCCATCGAGTCCATTCCTACGCCACCCTAAACGAACCCTTTTGCAGCGCCTTCCTCGGCTATGAAAAAGGCATTCACGCGCCCGGCATTGCCGATCTTGGTGCCGGACGGCGAGCCGCACATCACCTACTCCTCGCGCACGGCCTAGCGCTTCGGGTGCTAAATAAAAACAGCCCGAAAAGTTTAAATGGATTAGTGCTCAACATGAGCCCCACTTATCCTAAAAGCGACAGCGCCGGCGATATCGCCGCCGCACAATTGGCCGATGACTTTTTGTTTCAATGGTATGCCCAACCGGTACTGGCAGGTAGCTATCCAGAAAAGGCGATGGCTTATATTCCCGAACATCAACGCCCGCCCATCGAAGATGGCGACATGGCCATCATTAGCCAACCCATGGATTACCTCGGCCTCAATTATTACACCCGCGCTATTTTTCATGCAGAAGCCGACACTGCCTTCGTAGAAACGGTGCCAGCGGATGCGGCGCTAACCGATATGGGCTGGGAAATTTTTCCACAAGGCCTCACGGACCTGTTAGTAAATCTACACCAACGCTACCCACTACCCCCTGTTTTTATCACCGAAAATGGCGCGGCTATGCCAGACACAGTAGAAAATGGAGAAGTTAACGACATCGATCGCTTGGCTTACTACGATAGCCACTTAAACGCCATTCACAACGCCGTCGAACAAGGTGTGGATGTGAAAGGCTATTTTGCCTGGAGCTTAATGGACAATTTCGAGTGGGCTTACGGTTACCAGAAGCGCTTTGGTATTGTGTATGTCGACTATGAGACACAAACCCGCACCATAAAAGCCAGTGGCCACGCCTACGCGAATTTTATTGGTAGCAGGTAATAAAGGCGAATAACTAACCGACGAGGTTGCGATGATTCGCCACTGATGACACCAGCCACACGCTGGCAACCGCGTAAGAAAGAAAACGGCCACTCGCGAGAGTGTCCGTTTTTATTCAGCACTTTTATTCAGTTCTGCCATTCAATGAGATAGCATCAACAGTTCTGCACAAACGTCCACGAGGCGTCACTGCCCGGCACCGAATTGGTATACCAGTTAGCGCGATACAACTTACCCTGGTGCTGCATCTGCTCATTTTTTTCTAAGTGCGTATTGGGGCCGCCGTTATAGTCTGGTGTTGTCCAATTTGGGTAACTCGCCACACCGCTGCAACTCGCGGGCGGTGTTACCACCGTGCAGCCATTGCTATCCACTTGCGCGCCGGCCGGTGTATTGGGGCACTGATCAACATTATCGGCAACACCGTCGCCATCGCTATCGGCAGGCACCGTGGTCTTAGGCTTAAATTCAATCCAATTAATATTAAATGGGCCCTTGGCAACAGCGATGGTGAGGTCTTGCTGACCAGCGCTAAGACTCATTGTACGAGTAACGGTTTGCCAGTTCTGCCAACCACCGGTATTAGGCACAGTCACAGTGTCGAGTACTTGATGATTACTTGATTTTTCCAAGCGGAAAGATGCGCCAGCCTGCGTGCTTGCCAAGCGAAAAGACACATCGTACTGACCCGATGATGGCAAGTTAACCGCGTAGCGCATCCAATCGCCGGCATCGATCCAGCCAACATTTTCACCACCACCCACGTCGCTGGTAACTTCAGTTTTTACGCCCTGCATGGCGCTATAATTTTCCGCTTGCAATTTGCTGGTAGTCGGGCAATTGTTCGTGCAAGGATTAGGCGCAGAGCCAGCCCAGTTGCGCACGATGTCGCGCACCTTAACACCAGACTCAGTCAGGCTAGCCCAACCACCGTTCGGACTGGCACCAGGCATCATCGCCGATGCACCTTCGACCTTATCGTTCACCGCCCAGTTCGCATGGCTAATGTTGCGCTCTTTCAAAAACGTCATCCACGCATCAGTGTTGCCGTGATTTACCCCACCATCACCGTTAGCGTTGACGGTGCCCCACTCGGTAACAAACAGCGCCGCGTTATTGTCGAGTGCCGTTTGTGCCCACCCGCGTAAATCATCGAAGTGCGTGCCCGCATAAAAGTGCAGCGTGTAAGCGATATTGGTGCCTTGAATAGGATTTAACGCCGCCTCATCCACCCGTTGCGACCATTGCCGCGTGCCGACAATAATGAGGTTGTCTGGATCTACGGCACGAATCGCGTTTACCACCGCTTGAGCATATGGCTTGATAGTACCGGCCCAAGACTGACTGGTTGGCTCGTTGTAAATTTCATAAATAACGTTCGGTAAATGACCGTAGGTCTGCGCCATATCTTTGAAAAAATTGATGGCTTGGGTCTGATATTGTTCTGCGTTATGGGAGTGAAAATCAATGATGACGTACGTATCATTGGCAATAGCGGCGTCCACCACGCGCGCCACTTTGGCACGATTACCAACGGGATCTTGGATGTACCCACCAGAATCTTCAACACCCATGGCTGCGCGAACAATGCTAGCCTTCCAGTCTGTTTTTAACCAAGCAACCGTATTGGCGGTGTAATATTTTTCGCCGCCCCAGCCATTATTACTCCAGAATAAACTGGCACCGGCAAAACTTTTTACTTCACCGCCAGCGAGCACTTTATTACCTGATACAGTCAAAGGCTCTACGGCCTGCGCCGAAGGCCCAAATAGCGTTGCACATAGCGCCACAGCCCCTAAGCCGACCCGCCAATTGCACCTGATCCACGATAGATTACGTTGCGTCATTATTATCTCCCTGCAAGGAATGTATGTGTTTGCGCAAGTAATATCCCACAAACCAGCCGCACCTTATAGTCGAAATATATATTTGATCATCTTACCAAGATTTTAAGGCGAAAAAGACATTAAATGACGCTCAACAATTCCTAATCCAAATTAAAATGCGTATATCAAGAGAACTTAAGTACCACTTGATTGAAGAAATTGAGCAAAAAAAACGGCGCCCTAAGGCACCGTATAAGCGACGAGAGAAAACGCCAAACGAGAAAAGGTTTTACAAACTTTTTAAGAAGTCCATCAGCGCATTGCGATCGGCAGAGGACAAGCTTTCGTAACTCAGCTTGGTCGCCTCGGCTTCACCGCCATGCCAACGGATAGCTTCATCAAGGGTACGCGCGCGACCATCGTGTAAATAACTCTCAACCGGGGTGCAATATTCATGACCATCAAGACCAAAGGTATCCCAGCCATGCTGACCCGCAACACCACCAGTTACGCAAGCGGACAAGCCCAAACCCCACAAGGGCGCCGTACGCCATTCGGCGCCAGTTGCCTCGCCCTCGCCTAAATTATCAGCTAAACCTGCGCCCATATCGTGCAGTAACAGATCGGTATAGGGGCGAATGGTTTGATCGCGCAACTCGGCGAGCGGATGGAACTCAGAAGTTTGAAAAGTCTCGGTGTGACAAGCCTGACAACCGATAGTGTTGAACACGGCTTTACCTTGAATCACGCTAGCGCTATTGTAATCGCGCTGTGGGCGCACACCCAAGAGTGAAATGTATTTCACCAAATTATCGAGGTGTTGATCGCCCAGTTCGACGCCTTGCGTGCCGCAGTCAAATTGATTGGCACCGCAGTCGGGCGCCGGCATTACCGAGGTCATAACACCCATATCGGTATTGAACGCTGCTGCAACTTGATGCTTAACACTGCTCGCTGCAGCTTTGTAACCAAAACGTCCTAAGCGCGTTACACCCGTCACTGGATCTATCACTCTTTGTGCTCGACCAGAAATGCCATCGCCATTGGCATCGTTCTCATCGGCAAGGTTTAACACCGCTTGCTCAGGGATAGCCTCCAGCAAACCTATGCCGTTTAATTGCGGTGCAATACGTGCGGAAAATGTTTCCGGTACCACGCCACTGAATTGATAGTTAGGTTTGCGTAAACCATTGCTTTCGGAAAAAGATGCAATAGACGGCGCGCCTTCTGTGGCGGCGCCAGCGCTAACCTTTGGCTGCAACACACGGCCCAAGTCTGGGTGAGAATTGCCGAAGGCGTCCCCAACTTTAAACACCCACTTATCTAAGGTCTCGCCAATTGCCGCCACTTCGGCACGGCCGTTGCGCACATGACAGGCCGCGCAGCGCTGATTGATATAGTGAGGGCCAACTAAACCCGGCATACCCGTAAAAATGCCATTTTCCGGATTTTCATCGTGACTACCATCGACGAAAGAGGTGTGATGCACGCGGCGGCCCAGCACAAAAGGCTGACCGTTGTCGTAACCTAAATTAGTCGCCATTTGTTGAAAATGCCCATCGGGCTCTGCCGTCATCTGCACGTGTAAACTGGTATCACCACCTAAGCGTGCGGATGCCGGAACCGGAATGGTGTCGCGCTGTAAGCGATTACCACCTTGGAACGCCACTTTATCGGTCACATCCCAAGGCACTATGCCTTGACCGACGATGTACAAAAAGGTGGTGCCGTAATAATTCGAACGACCGCGCGGCAAGGTAGTGGCATCTAAAAATTGGCTAATTTCAAATTCCAACTTATCGCCAACCTGAATATTTCTACCTTCGCGACAGTTATAGGTTTCCTCTTTCCAATAGTGGGTATTATCCACCATATTCATTACACCATTGCCGCAATACTCCGCCAAGGTATTCATGCCGATATACCACCAGCGATTTTCCGCCTGCAGGTCATCGAGTTTATTTTCGGTCACGACATTCATACGAATGCTGGTGCCGCCCTTAGCGACATAATCGACAATTTCAATCGCCGCTGTGCGATCTTCCCAGTAAAAAGTAAGGTAGTGGTCGTACGCTTGGAAATGATTTTCTTTAGCATGTCGATCGCGCGCGCGATCGGAAAAGCGCGTTACCAAAGCATCGCCGCGATCGTATTGAATGACAGGTTCAAGTGCCGTACTAGCATCGAATAGCGGCGCTATATTACCCAGCTCAGTGCCATAACTTACTGTCCACCACACGCCGCCAACACCCTGACCGACTGTGCTGCCAGCGCTTGGATCGGCGGCATAGAAATATAGGGGTCGACCATTGTGAGTGACCTGCACACTGCCATCCGTGCGCGTCACACTACCAAGACCTGCAACGCCACTGGCATTGCCATCAGACATCAAGAGCGGCGGCCAGCTGGTGGCACAGTTGCCATTACAGCTACTGCCTGCGTTACCTTGATCGTTATCGAAAACATAAAGACTAAAACCGGGTTTTGACGAACCCACACCACCAACCAACAAACCGTTGGCAACCGCTACTTCTATGTTATTGGTAGGCGGAGTAACCACGGGGCAACCGGAAGCATCTACTGCCGTTCCAGCCGGGGTGCCGGGGCAGGCATCGGCACTGTCGGCAACGCCGTCGCCATCGCTATCTTGAACCGGATTACCGCCGCCATTAACGGTAAAACTTTGCTCTGCGCTATCGACGGCATAACCTTTTTCGGTGTCCCAATAGGTGAACGAGTAGGTTAAGACAGTGCTGGGAGCTAAGCCTGAAACGCTATAACTATTAACGCCATTGGCCTGTGTCATAGCGACATTAATTTGACCACCGCCAGCAACACGATAATGTAAATCGGCCCAACTACTGGTGTTGACAAAAAAGCGCACGCTATCGGCACTGGTTTGCTCAACACCATAAACACTCACAGGCACCGGGCAACCATTGGCTTGCACGGGCACACCGGCCGCGGTATTTGGACATTGATCAGCACTGTCTATAACACCATCACCGTCGCTGTCGGCGGGTAGCGCGCAACCGAAACTGTCCACGGGAACATTTGCCGCACTGCCCGGGCACTGATCATTGGCATCGGGCACACCATCAGCATCGCTATCAAGCACGGTGACGGAGGTAAAATGCAGCCAGTTAAGATTGATTCCGGGTGCGTTGAATGTCACACGCACCGTATGTAAACCTGACGTTAGGTAAACTTGGCCGGCCGCTTGGCTTACAAAACTCTGCCAGCCACCGGTGCTGTCGACATTGTTTGCGCCTAAATCGACACCGTCAACGCGTACAGAATAATTGCCGCCATTGATATCCGACGCAACACGCGCCGACACATCGTAAGTGCCTTCGTTTAAAAAGACGCTGTATTCCAACCACTCACCTGCGTCAGTCCAGCCCACATTAAAGCCACCGTCTGCGTCCGTTGTCGCCTCAATATCGACATCGTCGGTACGATAAGCCGTGCCGGTATTACCCGCGGTAGTGTCAAAAAAGTTGCTGTAATCCTCCGCTTGTACGCGAACACTATCGGTATTAATCAAGGTGCAACCCTGAGCGTCCACCTCGACGCCTGCGGGTGTATCGGGGCAGAGATCGTCGTCATTGTGTACGCCGTCGTTATCAACATCGGTATTAACCGCGATGAACTTAATCCAATTGAGATTAAAGCCGCCGGCGCTCACATTAACGCGTAAGGTTTGGGTACCAGCAGCCACCGTCACTTGACCTAAGGTATGAGTTTCGAATTGTTGCCAACCACCCGTTGCTGACACAGAATCCGTGGCCAAGGTGTTGCCATCCAAGCTCAATGAATAAGCGCCACCCCCTGGTGCAGACGCGACACGCGTCGCGAGGTCGTAGGTGCCGGCAGCCAGATCCACACTAAACTCTAGCCATTCGTTAGCATCTATCCAACCAACGTTGTAGCCACCACCGTCGTCTGAAGTGATTTCTATATCGACGTCATCACTGCGATAAGCGCCACCAGTATTTCCGGCGCTAAGATCGTAATAAAGGCTGTAATCTTCGGCCTCCAGATGCAAGTCGACGCCCTGCGCAGGCAGCGCACAACCTGCACTGTTGACCGGTGTATTGGCAGGCGTATTTGGACATTGATCGAGATCGTCGTTAACGCCGTCGTTATCGCTGTCTGACACAACAACGCCACCGCCGCCTTCCCAGACGATATCGTCAATGGCAAATTCAAAACTGTTGCTCGGTAGCGCTCCGTCTAAGCTTGCGATATAAAACATTCCCGCGAGTGATTGCAGCGCAATTAAACTGCCGCGTAGATCGGTAACCGGAATACTCGCCTCAGCCCACTCACCGTTGCGCACTAACCCGTAGGTTGTTTCATAGGCGGGAAAGGTCAACCAGTTTTCATTGGTATAGGTGTCGGCAATGCCGATTTTAAAACCAACATCGGCCGGAATTTTTATTTTAAATTTCATCACGCCGTCGACAAAATTACTCATATCGCGCGCTTGTCGCGTTTGAATGCCACCGCCGAACCATTGATTAGGACTGACATACCGCCAAGCAATAACGTTATCGCCCTCGGCCGGCGCTGTAGTTCCGGCAACCACGGAGTCTTGATTCCAAATATAAATATCTGAGCTAGCGCCAGCTTGTAATTTATTGGTGGTAGGCGTGTTATCGGTAAACACACCAAAGGTGCCCGTTTCCGCCTGATTGACGCTGCCGGTAAACACCTGCCCCATACCGTCTAACTGATAAACGCGCACGTAATCTACATACATTTTGCCGGGCAAGGGTGCCGTCACTTGGGCGTTGCTGGCGGCGTCAGTAAAGTTTCCACCCACGGCCAAGTTCAACAATAAATAAAACGGTTGCTGAAGCTCACTCGACTCTTCGGTGATGCCAATAGGCGCGTTGTACATGTCGTACTCAATGCCGTTATCGACCACGGTAAAACGCAATTCTGAATCGGTCCAGTAAGTGCGATATGTGACGAAGCGATTGCTCAGTGGCTGACTTGCCACATACGCATTATCCGTTTGCCATGCGGTCATCGCTGCACACGTAGGGTTTTCAGGAACACAAGCGGCATCGGCGTAGAAAATTGCATTGGCGCCAACATAACTATTGATATCGGCACCTGCGTGACCGGCATCGGCCATACCTTGAGCTCGGTGCCCCATTTCCATCATGTCGATTTCGCCCTTGGCTGGCCAACTGGCGGTGCTGGTACCCAACATCCACGCCGCTGGCCACAAGCCAATACCCACTTCCGGTACCCGCATCCGCACTTCGATCAT
This sequence comes from Simiduia litorea, assembly GCF_042853465.1. Classification (GTDB taxonomy): domain Bacteria; phylum Pseudomonadota; class Gammaproteobacteria; order Pseudomonadales; family Cellvibrionaceae; genus Simiduia; species Simiduia litorea. The sequence continues at coordinate 2,793,507 of NZ_AP031497.1, forward strand.
GCCGTACTGCACCGCAAGTTTATTGTGGCTATCCACTTTGCCCGAGGTAAACGCCCTGCCCTCTACCGTTTCATTACGGGCTTGTAGTACTAAGGCTTTATTGCCCGCTTCATTGGGTACATCTTCGATGCTGAGATTATTAGCGCTATACCACTGCAGCTCTTGATTACCCCAGCCGCAAAGGCCAATCTGGCAACCATCGCCCTCTACTTGGTTCCAGTGCGCGGCATTGAAAGTATTGAAATTTTCTTCGAAGAGTAAATTGCCGATAACGGGGTTACTCAAATCGGCAAGCGATAATTGCGTCAACGCCAAGGTCGATGCCGCTAGTAATGCCGCGGGTAACCGGCGAGTGCCAGACCTAATAGATTTACTTCCATGATTATTCTTCATTGCTTTAGCCCACATGTTTTTATGTTTATTTAGGGGCACGCCAATCGCTTTAACCGCACACGGCAGCGCACCAAAGATCGCGTTTACTGGCAACAGCGCACAGGCACTAGAAAAACCAAAAAATTCGATCGTCAACACTTAGTCAGCAATAAATTATTGGCAGTAACTTTTGACCGTAAGGTTTGCCAAAACGGCGCATAAAGCGCAGGTGATACCTAGCCGTCACTGAAACAGCAGGTTTCAGTTGTCAAAAGTTTCGTTCAATCATTCACACAAACGCATAGGACTATCGTTTGTACATTAACTGCAATACTGACTTCTCTCACACCCAATGGCACAGATTATCCATTGGCTCGCCGCGTGACTGACATTGTCCTATTGCGCTTCACTCACCCTTTGTGGGCCTTTGTTTTATTTTTACCGCCAAAATGTAAGCGCTTACAACAAACTTAGTGTATTCGCGGTTTTTAGTCAATAGCGAAACATAAGGCCCTGAGTAGTCGATCCCACTTATCAGCATTAATTTATCTAAACGGCTCAAGTATTTACCCATTTCTGCGTTGCAACGATGTACACACGTGCCAGCCATGGATCCGAAGAGCGCAACACGATTGACTGCTGAAATGTATGCTTACCGCCCTATTCGACTTGACAATAGAGCGGTCATCCAAGATTATGTAAGCGCTTACATTTATGATGCAGTGAACCCTTAACACGCCGCTGAGTAAGCACAGTCATACAACAACAGCTAACGCAAGCACACTCTGGTCATCCGTTTCGCCAGACAAGGCCACACTAAAACGAGCGCTTCTATGAACATAAAAATTGCCCCTTTCACCTTGTCCTGTTTACTGCTCTTGAGTTGCGACAACTCAGCGCCAGCCCACTCAGGCCAAGCACCAGAAAAAGTGGAGACCGATATCATGTTTGAGGCGTCACTCTGGCCAGCAAGACCTAAGGCAGCAATAGATGCCGAACTCGAAGCAACCATCAGCACGTTGTTAAATAGCATGACGCTCGCGCAAAAAGTCGGTCAAATCATTCAACCAGAAATTCGCCACGTGTCGCCCGACGATAGCCGCGATTACTTTTTAGGTTCGGTGCTGAACGGCGGCGGCTCTTTTCCGCAGCAAAATAAACACGCCAGCTTGCAAGATTGGCTAACGCTCGCCGATGGTTTTTATCAAGGCTCCATGCAAGTGAAAGCGCCAACAAAAATTCCTGCGATGTGGGGCACAGACGCCGTACACGGCCACAACAATGTGATTGGCGCCACCCTATTTCCCCACAACATTGCCTTGGGTGCAGCACATAACCCCAAGCTCATTGAAGCCATTGGCGCAGCCACAGCGCGGGAAATGGCCGCCACCGGCATCAGCTGGAGTTTCGCACCGACCATTGCCGTGGCGAGAGACGATCGCTGGGGCCGTACTTATGAATCTTATAGCGAAGACCCAGCGCTGGTTAAACAATATGCAGGCGCGATGGTAACGGGCTTGCAAGGATTGAAAGGTAGCGACAATTTTCTCGGCCACGGCAAGGTTATTGCCACCGCAAAGCATTTTATCGGCGATGGCGGCACCCACAAGGGCATTGATAGGGGCGACACCAACATCAGCGAAGCCGAATTGATCGACGTTCATGCTCAAGGTTATTTCGCTGCGCTAGATGCCAATGTGCAAGTGGTTATGGCGTCATTCAGCAGCTGGAATGGCGACAAACTACACGGGCATCACTACTTACTCACCGAAATCCTAAAAAATAAACTTAACTTTGATGGCTTTGTCGTGGGCGATTGGGCTGGCCATGCGTTTATACCTGGCTGCAGTGACACCCACTGCCCCGAAGCCATCAATGCCGGCGTCGATATGTTCATGGCACCCGATGCCAACTGGCGCGAACTGTTTACCAACACCCTCGACGATGTAAAAGCCGAACGTATTAGCCAAGCCAGATTAGACGACGCCGTGCGACGTATATTGCGGGTTAAATTGCGCGCCGGACTTTTCGATAAAGGCGCCCCCTCGAGCTACCCGCTCGCGGGCGATACAACCATGATTGGCCATCAAGAACACCGCGCCATTGCACGTCAAGCGGTGCGCGAATCGGTCGTGTTGTTGAAAAATGCCAATCAACTATTACCGTTAAAAACCAACCAAAACATATTAGTTGCTGGTAACGGCGCCGATAATATCGGTAAGCAAACCGGCGGCTGGACTATCAGCTGGCAGGGCACGGGCAATGCCAATGCCGACTTCCCGGGGGCGACGTCCATTTACCAAGCCATTGCCTCTACCGTAACGCCGGCAGGCGGCACCGTTGAATTAAGTGAGGATGGAAAGTACACCACTAAACCCGACGTAGCCATTGTAGTTTTTGGTGAAGACCCCTACGCGGAAATGCAGGGTGACCTCGGCGACCTCGGCTTTCGCTCGGAAGCAGATTTGACGTTACTGCAATCACTGCAAGCTGAAGGCATTCCCGTGGTTGCCCTGTTTATTACAGGTAGACCGCTGGCAACCAACGCTTACCTAAATGCCAGTGATGCCTTCGCCGTTGTTTGGCAGCCAGGCACTGAAGCGCTCGGCATCAGCGACGTATTATTTTCCAATGACGATGGCAGTTTGCGCTTTCCATTTACCGGCAAGCTCAGCTTTTCCTGGCCTAAACATGCCGATCAAGTGGCGCAAAATGCCAACACAGAAAATTACGATCCGCAGTTCCCACTTTACTTTGGTTTAACCAACGGTGAAGTAGATACCACGCCCTACCCACTTGAGGTCGCACCCGGCGACCTAGCATCGAGCGCGTCGAACCAACAAGCCATTTTTCAACAGCGTACCTTTAGCCCTTGGACCTTGCGCGTCATCGACAACAACACGCGTACCGACCTCAACGGCGCCAGCCTTGAAACCACCCATATAAAATTAAAAACTGTGGATCGCTTTGTGCAAGAAGATGCCATAGCTGCGCAGTGGCTGGGTGCAGCCGAACTCCTATTCGAAAGTCATGACGCGGTGGATTTAAGTCGATTCAATAACGGCCGCTTGGTGTTCGATTTACAGTGGCAAGACCCAGCACCTATTACTCTCGGTCTTCGCTGTGCAAGCGGCTGCTCAACCGTTGAATTGAATAACTACACACAAAATGGATCTCAGGACTGGCAGGAAGTAAGCATTCCACTTGCGTGCCTCAGCCCGTCACTCAAGAAAATTACAGCACCTTTCTCGCTTAGCGCTGATGGCAAGGCCAAGTTGACACTCTACAACTTACGGTTCGAAGCGGGCGATAGCCCGTGTGAAAAAAAGTAAATTATTCACAGCATAATAATCAATAATAAGGACAAAATTATGAAACACTATTTGGTACCAATTTTTCTCAGCCTTGGTTTGGGAGCCTGTGGCGGTTCGTCGGGTGGTGATGATGCGGCAGTAACTCCTACTCCTACTCCTACGCCAACGCCAACGCCAACGCCAACGCCAACGCCAACAATAAGTGAAAACTGGCAGCTGGTTTGGAGTGATGAATTTAATGGCGATACCCTAGATAGCAATAAATGGCACCACGAAAAAAATTGTACCGGCGGTGGCAATAATGAATTGCAGTGCTATACGGACCGGGACGAAAACAGTTTTGTCGCCAACGGTTTGCTCAATATCGTGGCCCGACAAGAAGTGTTTAACGGTCAAAGTCAAAATGACGACGCGCCAAATTACGACCCACTGGACACCAGCGTCAGCCGCAACTACACCTCGGCACGCCTTCGCACCAAAAATCAAGGCGACTGGCGTTACGGACGCATGGAAATTAGCGCCAAATTACCCCAGGGCCAAGGCATTTGGCCCGCCATCTGGATGCTGCCGACAGAATGGCGCTACGGCGGCTGGCCTGCAAGCGGTGAAATTGACATTATGGAGGCCGTCAACAGCAACACCGGCACGAATCCAAACGACATCCACGGCACCTTGCACTACGGAAAATTTTGGCCGGAAAATACCTACTCAGGCGCGGCGAAAACCGTTCAGGGCAATGTTTGGGAAGGCCAACATGTTTATGCCGTAGAATGGGAGCGCGATGAAATTCGCTGGTACCTGGACGGCACCCACTATGCGACTCAACGCCCGGCTACAGATTCAACCAATGGTTGGTTTACCTATTATTGGAAAGATCAGGCTGAGGGTTACAGCTACGGTTCACAGGGAGCACCGTTCGACGAGCAGTTTCACCTGATACTCAACCTTGCGGTCGGTGGCAATTGGCCTGGCAACCCAAATGCTAACACCCAATTCCCTCAAAGTTTTAGCATCGACTACGTGCGCGTTTATCAGTGCGCACCTGAAGGGGTTCCGAGCGAGGACGGCAGAGGCTGCGCCACACAGGTTGATACCAACATTGAAGCCATAGGTACGGCAAGGCCGGCGCAAAATACGTTTGCTGTTTTTCAAGACGGTCTACAACATTTACCGCTTAAAACCAGTACCGGCACGGTAGAGCAAGGTATGGATTTAGCCAGCTGGTCAGCTGTCGACGGCGATGTAATCACAGAAACCGTTACTGAGGGTGACAACACGCTGTGGCAAACCACGTTCTACGGCGCGGGCAATAGTTTTATTCGCACCGGCCCGAGCCCTGTCGCCGATACGGATACCGGCCTACAGCTCGTTAACATGGCGCAGTACGGCGAACTCAAATTCGATATTAAGATCGTCAGCGCTGCGCCAGAAACCCAGCTCAGCGTAAAGCTCGATAGCGGCTGGCCTAATCTATCCGAATACACCTTAGCAACATTACCCACGAACCAGTGGACCAGCATTTCAGTGCCCTTCCATCAACTACAAGCGAATAGCGTTGAAGCGGGTCATGTGGATTTCGGTGCTGTGCAAAATCCCTTCGTGATAGAGGCAAGCGGCCCCGCGCAAATTCAAATCAACAATCTACGCTTGGTGTGCTTAGCAAGCTGTAATCTAGCGCCGCTTACCCAAGTCTCGGGTGGAGAGATTAACGAGACAGTGAGCATTTTCGACGACGCCGTTAATAACATTTGGAACTTAGGTATTTTAATCTGGCAAGAAGCCAGCCCCCACATTTTGGTTGATCTAGTCGATGCAGCGGATAGAACCCGCGGTAAAGTTATTGACGTAAGCTTTTCCGGTGCCGCTCGCAACGGCTTGGTCTTTATTCAAACTGATACCGTTCAAAACATGAGCGCGTTCGCTAGTACGGGTTTCCTGCAATTCGATATCAACGTCATCGATTATGCCACGGCGACATCTTTAAACATCAAAGCCGATTGCGGTCACCCCTGCTCTTCTGGCGATATAAATATTGGTCAACCCGGTATGCACGGCTGGGAAACCGTACAGGTACCGGTCAGTGATTTGGTAGCCGGCGGCTTAGACCTAACCAAGGTAAACACCCCTTTTGCCCTGCTGCCGACATGGGCGGAGCAGGAAGGCGTTCACCTTCAACTGGATAACATCAGCTGGGTATTAAGCAACTAAGTTCCGCAGTGAACGACAACCTCAACACCTGCTCTTGGCGTTAACACCGCTTCTCAGCCGCCAACACGAAAAATCCGCAAAAGCCCCCTAGGCTTAAAGGCAGTGCAGCCAAGATCTAGGGGGATTAATCATCCTGTCTTACCTGTATTATCAGCGCTAATTTAAGCTCCTCGTTGACTCTCTCGCCTTGGATAACGCCGGTGGCAAGGGCGAGGCGCGATTAGCGCCGAGTCCAGCAGCGATAGCTGCGAGCTTGGCCACCCTTGTTAAAGTTGCGATCTGTCGCGCCACCTACAAAGTAAGTTGTGAAGCGCCAGCGAAACCGTAACCGCTAATTTTACCCGCAAGAATGCCACACTTGAAGGCACTGCGGAATACATTTGGGTAGCGGGAAGGACTGCGATGTTGACGCGGCACATTCCCTGATACCGATTTCTAAAATCTTGTGCGATTCACCTTACAGGAACCAAAACTCTCTATTAAGGCAGAGCACATTAACGCAGCTTTCATCGCCCACCCTATTAATTCCTACAATCTACGCTCTTTATTTTTTATAGTCATGATGACTAGAAAATTCGAAGTTCGGCTAAGTTTTGCTCTTAACTACCGAAATTATGAGGATAAAGCCTCTAATATAGCTAAAAATATAGGATAAAAAGAACAAACAGAGGCAGCATAAAATACTTATATTCATATTGAACATAAGCTTCAATTGTATTATGGTTTGCCTAGATCCACTTGCTATCCTCCGTCGCATACCGGCAAGAAGTGGTTCTGAACTGAGACAAAGCGAGATTCGGCGCAACAGCATTGCGATGAATTCACGCTCGCAGGGACAGAGAGTTGGCGAGCTATATCACCCACTCATCAAAAAAAATAATTAATTCCTAGATCAAGGGGAACACATGAGCAAGTTTCAATCGAGGTATCAAAGAACATTACTAGCGACCAGCATCACAGCTATTGTGATGTCTGGTAGCGCCGGCCTTGCAATTGCCCAAGAGGGTATAGAAGAAGTTGTGGTGACCGGTATCCGGAAAGCTCAGGAAGATTCAGTTAGTTTAAAGCGCGACGCGAGCCAGATTGTTGACGGCATATCCGCCGAAGACATTGGTAAACTTCCTGACGTAACAATCTCTGACTCCTTACAGCGCATCCCAGGGGTCTCTATTCGCCGCTCAGCAGGTGAAGGGTCATCGATCATCGTGCGCGGCTTACCACAAGTTGGCAGTCAACTTAACGGCGAAGCTTTCCTGAGTGCTGGTTCAATCACCACCGTACAACCCTCTTACGGCGATCTTCCTTCGCAACTCTTTAAGGGCGCCGACGTTTATAAAACCTCCAACGCCAGCCTCGTTGGCGCCGGCATTACTGGCACCGTAAACCTAAAAACCCGCCGTCCGTTTGAGTTTGACGAAGGGTTTACAGGTTCAGGCAGCGTTGAAGTACAATCTGGTGAGGAAACCTCCGAAACAGATCCCGTAGCTAGCGCACTCGTCAATTGGCAGAACGAAAAAGTCGGCTTTATGCTTACTGGGTCGTACGCCAACACCAATCTGGCGAACTACTACAATGGCTTTAACACCGGCAATCCAACGGGCGACGCCAGCTGGGTCAACGGTGTGAATGCCTGGGGTGGCACCAACCCCGTAAACCATATTTCACCACAAGGTTTTGCGGCTTGGAACCAAGTCACCGAGCGCGAGCGCTCAGGCTTAAATGGTTCTTTCCAGGCAGACTTAGGTGAAGGCTTCCAATTCACAGCAGACTACTTCTATACCCAGCAAGATGAATACAACCGCAAGGTTGGCATGAGCGCCACCAACAAGTGGCAAGGCCTCGAGTGGTTCAACGATGTTCAAGGCCGTAATGTTGGTAACATCGCTGATGGCAGCGAGTGGATGACTGTTGACCAATGGGATTTAAACCCTAAGCGTCTGAAGTCATTTTCCCAAAACGATAGCTTCCTTTCAGAATCAACCAACATAAACTTGCAACTCGATTACGACAACGGCGGCCAGCTCACAGGCTCAGTACGTTACGCTCAAGGTGAAGCCACTAAGCAGCGCCGTCATGGTTACAACGAAGGCGATTTAACCGATGGTACCAGCACTGGTATAGACCCTTTCTACCCAACTGAACATTGCGGCAGTGCAACTCCCGTTGGTGATTTAGGCGGCTGTTATGTGGCGCCAAACCCACTCGGCTACACCGACAACCCGCAATTAACACTCGACACTCGCGGCGCACACCCAACTTGGGGCGGCTTTGATAACACCATCAACGGCGGCTTAGGAGCTGGTGCGACGATTCGCGACTACATGTCCAATCTGGATAGCTACAACATTGGCGCTTTCTCGTCTGAAAACAACGCCGATAGTGAAGGTGAATTCCAAGCTTTCCGTATGGACGGTAGCTATGCCATTGAAGATGGTGGTTTTATTACCAGTGTCGATGTTGGTTTGCGCGCTTCCACTCGTGCCGTTGAAGAAACTCGTTTCCATATCTTCTCGCCTTTCTATGCGGGCAAAACCAATGTCAACGGTGATGTGAATGCTGAGGGTTGCGGCGTTCAATGGAAAGCCACTGACGTTGTACTGGCTAACGACGCAGGGTGTACCGCTGGTGAAATGGTTAACGGAGAATTTGTTGGCTACACCGCGCTACCACCAACAGCGCTCAACGCATACAACAATGTGTCTTTTGTAACTGATTTCGGACCTGTTAATGGAATACCTGGCGTTTGGGCTGTTAATCCGTCTGATTATGACGATCCAGAGGCGTTCCACAAACGCGTATTTGGATCGGTACAGCGGATGAACATTCCAGGAACTTCTTATAATGTTGACCTAGACGAAACCAGTTTCTACGTACAAGGTAATTTCGAAACCGGCATTATGTCAGGTAACTTAGGTGTTCGAGTTGTTCAAACAGATCTGACAGTGAAGCAAAACGAAATGGGTGCTACTGCCATTCCTTACGGCAACACCAATCCAGATGTGGGCGATAAGGTTACAAAGCGGTCGTATACCGATGTGCTACCAAGCTTGAACCTCGCATTTGATGTGATGGAAGACGTTAAGATTCGTGCAGCTTACACCGAAAACATGACACCACTTGATTTGGCTGCATGGGGCGATGGCCGCTCTATTCAAACGTCGCTCGACTCCTCAACCGGCAAGTTTGAGGTAAACGCAGTCGCCGACGGAGGCAACCCTGGGTTGGATCCGTGGCGCTCACAAAACTACGATTTGTCCGCAGAATGGTATGCCGGTGACGCTAGCATGGTCGCAGCCAGCATATTCTTGATTGAAGTAGACAGTTTCATATCTAGCGGTTCAGAAGCTGAAGACTTTACCCTCACCAACGGCTCAATACGTACCATTCAGGTATCCAAGCCAGTACAGGGCGACGGGGGAGAAATCAAAGGCTTAGAGCTTGGTGGTAAGCTCGCATTCTCTGATTTCACTGATGGTTTTTTTAGTGGATTCGGGCTCGATGCTAACTACACCTACGCTCCATCAGAGCAGGACGCGAAGGATGCGGAGGGCGACAACCTGCCCTTTCCACAAAACTCTGAGACACAATACAACTTGGTCGGCTGGTATGAAGCTCATGGCTTCCAAGCGCGTATTGCCTACAACTTCCGCTCTGATCGCTTAGACAGTACGCAAGGTGGATTTGGTGTCTATCAGAAGGAAGTGGGTTTCGTTGATGTATCGGCTAGCTATGACATCAATGACAACTTTACCGTTTATGTAAACGGCTCCAACATTACCGGTGAGTACGAAGACTACTACTTCCAATGGGAAGATCAGTATGCTTACCAAAATTACTACGAGCCACGTTACACTTTGGGTGTGCGCGCCACTTTCTAAGCGGCAGCTAAATTCAGGGTAATAGAAGGCCGCTCGGAATTTCCCAGCGGCCTTTTTTTTATCTGACTTTGTGATATAAACGAGTACACTAAAAAATAATAAATTCCCATGCCTAAAACACAAATAGAACATATCGTCATTGCAGGCGGCGGCACCGCAGGTTGGATGTGCGCTGCAGCCCTCGCTAAACATTTCGAAAATACCCCGGTGCGTATCACGCTGGTTGAATCTCCGGATATCGGGACGATCGGTGTCGGTGAAGCTACCATTCCAACCCTACGTAGGTTTTATGCCGCTCTTGGACTCAGCGATGCAGAGGTCATCCGTGCAACAGGAGCGACGTGCAAACTCGGGATTGAATTTGCCGATTGGTACAAGCCTAACCACAGCTTCATTCACCCCTTCGGTTTATTTGGTCAGGACGTAAAAGGCATCGGTTTCCATCACTACTGGTTGAAAATGCACCAAGCTGGCTACCCAGCCCCCATTGATAAATTTTCACTTGGAGTACAGCTAGCGCAAGCAGGAAAATTCTCTGTCCCCTCTAACAACCCGCCCTCATCGCTGTCGCGTTTCGATTGGGCGCTCCACTTCGACGCCACAGCATTTGCACATCTCATGCAAAAAACGGCAACCATGCTAGGGGCTCAACACATTCAGGGCACAATAAAACATGTACATCTACGTGAATCCGATGGTTTTATCTCTCACCTCGAACTAAAAGACCAGCCACCTGTGGGCGGCGATCTATTCATCGATTGCACAGGTTTCAGCGGATTATTAATTGGCAAGGCGTTAGGCGCGAGCTATGAAAGCTGGCAGAATCAACTCCTGTGCGACAAGGCCGTCGTTGTACAAACAGAACTATCAACACCCGACTCACCGCCTTCATTTACACAGGCAAAAGCCCACAGTGCCGGCTGGCAGTGGAAAATTCCGCTGCAAACTCGTCAAGGCAATGGCCACGTATTTTCAAGTCGATTCATGGATGAAGGTGCAGCCACCGAACTTTTACTCAAACAAGCACAAGCAAAGCCAACGCAAGAACCAAGAGTTATTAATTTCCAACCAGGACGAAGAGAAAAGGCTTGGGTCAAAAACTGCATCGCGCTAGGTCTGGCAGCAGGATTTCTAGAGCCATTAGAAAGCACCAGTATTGCACTCATAGAAACGGGCATAGAAAAAATAAAGTTGCTGTTCCCAAGCAAAGACTGTGACCAGACCTTACAAGATGAATTTAACGATATGACCCGTATGGAGTATGAAAGGGTAAGAGATTTCATCATTTTGCACTACAAGCTCAATCAACGTGTAGGCGAACCCTTTTGGGATACATGCAGAGATATGCCAGTGCCAATATCACTAGAGAAAAAAATGGCGCTATTTAAAAGCAATGGTCATCTCCTTAAGTATCGCTGGGAAATATTTCAAAACCCCAGCTGGATAGCGCTTTATACGGGCTTTCATTATTTACCCGACTCCTATAACCCGGGCGCTGATAGCTTTTCTATGAATTACCTAGAGGGTGCATTCAATGCGATGAAAGAGTCGGTATCCACAGCAGTTGCACAGGCGCCGACACATCAAGCCTATCTTGCCAGTATCATGAAGGGTTTTCAGCAATGAAGGACACTAAGCAGCGCATCATTATCGTCGGCGGCGGCACCGCCGGCTGGATTACAGCAAGCGCTTTAGCGCACCAGTTCCAACATCAAAACATCACTATTACATTGATAGAGTCCTCGGATATCCCAACCATCGGTGTCGGCGAAGCCGTCATCCCACCGTTTTTGACATTCATTCGCAACCTTGGAATAAACGAACAAGAGTTTATAAGCAATGTTTCAGGTACATTTAAACTCGGCATAGAATTTCCCGACTGGTCTAGAAAGGGTGATTCCTACTTCCACCACTTTGGAGCCTTAGGCCGAAAGCTAGACGGTTATGATTTCTATAGCTGTTGGTTAAAAACGCAGCGCGAAGGAGCCTCCTCTGCATTGATGGATTTTTCGCCCTCGGCGGTTATGGCAAAGCACAATAAATTTTATCTACCGAGCCAACTACCTGAACAATCTCCGCTGCGTGAAGCAAACTATGCTCTACATTTTGATGCAAGCTTGGTAGCCATCGAACTTAGAAAATACGCACAGAACAAGGGCGTCGAGTTAATAGATGCGAAGGTTAATTCTGTAAACCTAACGCCAAGCAATACAGTTTCAAGCTTAGATCTTAGTATAGGGACGACGGTAAAGGGCGACTTTTTTATTGACTGCTCTGGTTTTAAAGGGTTGCTAATCAACGAAGCCTTAGGCTCAGAATATGAAAGTTGGGAGCAATACCTCCCCTGCAATCGCGCCGTTGCAATGCAGACCGAATGTGTGGGGAATACACCAGCATTTACACTCGCATCAGCCCAAGATGCAGGTTGGACTTGGCGAATTCCACTCCAGCATCGGACAGGTAATGGTTATGTGTATAGTGATAAGTTTATTAGCGATGATCAAGCTATCGAAACACTTAAAAAGACCGCCAAAGGGAAGGCCCTTCAAGAACCAAGAATACTTCCATTCGTCACAGGCATGCGGCCAGAATTTTGGAAAAAGAACTGCCTATCGCTCGGCTTAGCGTCAGGTTTCCTCGAGCCGCTGGAATCAACAGCGATCCATTTGGTAACCCGAGGCGTACAGTTTTTTCTAGAATTATTTCCCAATCAGCACATAGACGAATCAGGTCTGGAAACACTTGCTCAGGAATACAACCGCCGCATGGCCGCAGACTATGTAGAGATTAGAGACTTCTTAGTATTGCACTACTGCGTGAGCCAAAGAACAGACACTAAATTTTGGCAACATTGCAGAGAGATGCCCATTCCCGACACGCTAACACAACGCATCGCGTTATTTCAGGAGCGCGGCTACCTTCAGCCCAGCAACGACGAGCTATTTAAGGCTGCAAGCTGGCAAGCTGTGTTCGACGGCATGGGTATAAAACCAAAACATTACCATCCAGCCGTGGATAGTTTAGATGGCACGCAGTTGCGTTTGGCGCTTGAGGCAGGCAGACAGCATTTACAACAATCAATAGCTGAATTACCGAGCCACGATGAGTTCCTCGCCCGTTTCTGTCCCGCTAACTTAGGTAGCTTTTAGACTCAGCATAAAGATTAAGCTAAAGAAACAGCGCAGTGTTTTGCAATAAACGCAGCGTGACTCATCGCTCCGGATGCGCCCTGCTGGATACTCTCTCGCATGCCGTTTAATTGTTTTTCAAGCAAGGGAATTGGGAGCTGATCAGCCGCAAGGTCATACAGCTTGGGCTCAAAACGAAAGCCGTTGTAGATAGCCAACCAGCTATTATTGTCGAAAGACTCCAATTCGAAATTAATGAGATGGCCACGGCTGCGGAACAACGCGATTTTCTTTTGTAATGTGTCAGGAATAGACATTGTGCGACAATAGCGCCATATTTCCCCATCATCGCGCTTACTGGCGTAATAGTGGAGAATCAAAAAGTCCCGAATACGCTCCATCTCAAGCGAAAATAAGCGGTTAGCCTCATCGACCTCCTCGGGCACCACGCCATTTACAGGAAAAAATTGCAACAAACGACTTAAGCCAGTTTGAATTAACGCAATACTGGTACTCTCAAGTGGCTCCAGAAATCCAGATGCTAAACCTAGCGCCACACAATTTTTATGCCAAAACTTTCTGCGCTTACCTGTCGTAAATTTCAACGTTTTAGGTGTTGATACTGGCGCTGCGTCCAAATTTGATAGCAAATCTTCGCGCGCCTGATCATCGCTTAACCACTGACTGCAATACACATAACCATTGCCAACTCGGCGCTGCAAAGGTATTCGCCACTGCCAACCACCGGTTCGAGCCGTGGTTCGGGTGTAAGGTGTTGGCGAGGCACTAGGACTAGTCGCCACAGCAACAGCTGAGTCTACCGGCAGCCAATGGGACCAATCGTCGTAGCCAGTTTGTAATGCTTGTTCAATCAGCAGGCCGCGAAAACCGCTGCAGTCGATAAAAAAGTCGCCCGCAATTTGGAGACCGGTATCTAATGTGACGTGCTGAATAGATCCATCATCACTATGTAATCCAACGTCAACCACCTTGGCATCAATTGCTTGAACGCCCTGGGAAACAGCACGTTGTTTTAAAAAATTCGCATAGGCTATGGCATCAAAATGAAATGCATATTTGTAATCGGCTAAAGCATTAACCGGTGGCACCTGCGGTTGTGCGAATCGATTTTGCTTAGCCATTTGCGCAGAGAAGCAATAGTCATCATAACTTCCAATGTCTAAACCCTGCTGCCTAGCCCGATTGTAATGATGATGAAAACCAACACCCGACAAATTTACGCCAGCGCCAGAAAAAGGATGCATAAAACTTTCGCCAAGTCGGTGCCAGTCTTTAAATTCGATACCCAATTTAAACGTTGCTTGGGTCGCGCGTATAAATTCGAGTTCATCGATACCCAAGCTTGCATTAAAATTTCGAATGCCTGGTAATGTTGCTTCGCCGACACCAACCGTTCCGATCGCGGATGATTCAATTAACGTAATAGTCACTGGCTTGCCGCGAAGATAATGCGCCATACTCGCTGCCGCCATCCAACCAGCGGTGCCGCCACCGACAATCACGATTGCCGTTAATTCACGACTCAATGTAACATCTCCGTTAAACAACCTGTAGATGACCAGTCTGACTCGATATGGTCAAAATGTAAATAAGGTAGCCCTATGCTAAATAGTGTGCTATTTGGTCGCACGGAGATAACGGAGACCTGTATTTTCAGGGAGCGAGCCGTAACTCATAAAGGTCGAGGAGGCCTGATTTCACAATGATTATTCAGACAATCGACTAGGAAAAGCGTTCTGATGGCTGGCCGTTAAACGCCTCGAATACGCTGCTTCTCAACGGCGTCGATAATGACTTTGCACCATGCCATTAGACCAAGTGAACGTTTTCACATGCGCCCAGGCAAGCCTATCTTTCTTTGCCGGTAGTTTTCCGAACAACGTCAGGCCTTCGCCGATTAACACCGGAACCCGGGTAATAATTAACCGCTCAATCAATTCCGCGCCTATAAAAGCCTGTATGGTTTCACCACCGTCAATATAAGCATGCTGAAAACCGTGGGTGGCTAGCGCATCTAAAATTGCCGCTGGCTCGCCCTGCATAAATTCAATCTTACCTACCAATGCCTCCGGTAGTGTGAGCTTACTGCGTGTAAGGACTTTGACTGGCAGGTCGTAGGGCCAATCACCATAACTGAGGACTTTCTCAAAGGTATGCCGCCCCATCACCAACACATCCACACTGGCGCTAAACTGGCCATAGCCCATGTCATTGTCGGGCTCCGCTGGCGGCAACCAATCGAGCTCGCCGTCGGGCCGAGCAATAAAGCCATCAAGGCTAGTGGCGATAAATACAGACGCAAGACATCGGGTCATAATCAGCTCCTCAGTACCCTAGCAGTGTAGATCACCGGAGCCACCACTATGGTGATGCGCCGATTTCCCCTTTTGGGGCTAAAAATTGCCTATTGGAAACTAAAGTTGACTATTGGAAACACGAGGCTTAGGATTCGCGACCAACGAGTCGCAACCAGCTAGACTAAACCGTAACCCACTCATTCAGCCCTGTTTACACCAAGGCTTGGCGTAGAGACGTACCATGGCAATTTCCGTATTCGACCTTTTTAAAGTCGGCATAGGCCCATCCAGCTCACACACCGTCGGCCCAATGATTGCTGCGCGACGATTTTTGCAAGAAATGCCGGTTGAGCTTACCCAAGTACACAGAGTTTGCGTGGATCTGTTTGGCTCCCTCGCCATGACAGGGGAAGGCCACGGCACGGATACGGCAATTTTACTAGGGCTCTCAGGTCAGGCGCCTGCAACAGTTCTCGTTGAAGACATAGCGCCCATTCTGTCGGCTATTGGGCGGGATAAAAATCTATCGCTTTTAGGTCGCCACACAATTGCCTTTGATAGCGTAAAAGATTTGATTTTTAACAAAGGTGCAAGCCTGCCACAGCACCCTAACGGCATGACCTGCCAAGCGTTCGACGCCGCTGGCACGGCGCTATTTAGTAAAAGTTACTTTTCTATTGGCGGCGGATTTGTGCTGGCCGAGGATGAATTTGCCGATGCCGAAAACTCAGGTTTCGACGCACCCTACGACTTCCAGTCGGCTAAAGAATTGCTGGCCATGGGCAAACAATCCGGCAAGCGCATCGATCAAATGGCGCTAGAAAATGAGTTGGCGCTAAAGTCTGAAGCAGAAGTCATCGACGGCGTTTATAAAATTTGGAAAGTCATGGAAGCCTGCATCGCGCGCGGCTGTGAAACCAAGGGTATATTGCCAGGCTCGCTCGGGGTAAAACGTCGCGCCGCGCAAATGCACGACGATTTACAGGAGCGCTTAGAGAATGGGGTGCCCGACGCATTAGCCGTGATGGACTGGGTTAGCTTATTTGCGCTGGCAGTTAACGAAGAAAATGCCGCCGGCGGTAAAGTCGTCACGGCACCCACCAATGGAGCTGCCGGTGTAATACCCGCCGTACTCGCTTACTACGTAAAATTTGTTTACACGCCTGACATGGGCGGCCTGAAAAAATTAGTGGTACGTTTTTTACTCGCCAGCGCCGCGATTGGCATGCTATTTAAACGCAACGCCTCAATATCAGCCGCTGAAGTGGGCTGCCAAGGAGAAATTGGTGTCGCTTGTTCGATGGCCGCGGGTGGCTTGACCGCTGTTATGGGCGGCACGAATGAGCAGGTAGAAAACGCCGCCGAGATCGGCATGGAGCACAATCTCGGGTTAACCTGCGATCCCATTGGCGGACTGGTTCAGATCCCTTGTATCGAACGCAACACCATGGGCGCCATTAAAGCCATTAACGCCTCGCGCTTAGCTCTACGCGGCGATGGCAGCCATCGCGTATCGCTCGACTCGGTCATTGAAACTATGTTTCAAACAGGTATCGACATGCAGGCAAAATATAAAGAAACCGCTGAAGGCGGGCTTGCCATCAATGCAGTCAATGTTGTCGAGTGTTGAGAAAAATTTCTGACTTTAAATTAGGGTGTAACATATACACCCTAATCTCGCACATTCGATTGCGTCAACTGTGCCTCTCTGACTAACTGTGCGCCCAAGTTCTGATATTGGGCGCGCTGTAAACTGCCGAATAAACCATCTTCGCGCTTTGGCAACGACTCCGCGACGTCATCCCAGTCTTGATCCGTTAAACAACGCATCAATAACGGATACAAGCGAGCATTTTCCCGATGAATATGGGCCAATTGGCCATGTACAAAACCACGAGTTTCTTCAATCACCCGTTCGCGAGGCACCACGCTATCAGATGCTATATGCTGATAGACTTTGAGCGCTATTTTTGTTTGATTTTCCAGCATCTGATGTTCATCCATCAGCCACTGAACGTCCCGAACCTGCTCCACGCCCTTTGCCTTCAACTTAGCAACTAAAGCGTCTTCCAGCGGGTGGTGCCATTGCTGCGGATAAGTATGGATATACTCCAAAACTTCAAGAATTAATGCGACATTGAAGGTATGGTTTTCCGCGCCCAGCTCTAAACAATCAATCTCTCGCTGAACACACTGTAATAATCGCAGAAAGTTCGCGTGATCTTGGCGCAAAGTCATTAACAGGGCATGCATAAGGAGGCTCCAGCCAATTGTGTTCTGTCACAACATACGCCAGGGAAAAGACAGCTCCGTGGACAAATCAATTATAGACTTGCAAAAGCCTCTATCGCCAATCGCCGTGTTACCTTTAAGTCGACCAAAGGCGCTGGATATCCCCTCCTTTCAGAAGCGCGCGGAGAATGAATAAGCTTACCGCTCAGGTGGCTAAGCTCCGGTAGCCAAGTGCGAATAAACTCACCGTCGGGATCAAACCGTTCAGACTGGCTGACTGGATTAAACACGCGAAAGTAAGGTGCTGCATCGGTGCCTGTTGAGGCGCTCCACTGCCAGCCGCCATTATTCGCCGCAAAATCCGCATCGACTAATTGTTGCATGAAGTAAGCTTCACCCAGACGCCAATCAATGAACAAATTTTTAGTAAGATAACTAGCCACCACCATGCGCAAGCGATTGTGCATCCAGCCAGTTTGATTCAATTGCGCCATAGCTGCATCAACAATCGGAACGCCGGTTTTTCCCTCGCACCACAGGCTAAAATCCTCTGGAGCGTTGCGCCACTGCACGGCCCGGGTCTTATCTTGAAAGGGAAGGTTTTTCGACACTTTCGGAAAATGCCACATCACATAATGGTAAAAATCTCGCCAAGCCAATTCGTTTAGCCAGGTTTGCATAGACGGATCGAACCAATCACCCTGTGCTTCATTGAGCCATGCAGTAACACACTGGCGCGGGCCAATCACACCCGCGGCAAGATAGGGCGATAAAGACGACGTCCCCTCTACAGCGGGAAAGTCGCGCTGCAGCTGGTAGTCTCTAACGGACTCAGACAAAAACTGATAGAGCCTACGCTGTGCCTCCTCTTCGCCGGCTGGCCATAATGTCTGCAAGTGCTGGCAGTCTTCTGCGCTTTCAGCACCGGTATAAAGAGCGTCTACCTGCAGAGGTACACGCACCTGTTTGGATCGGGTCTTTGACTCGCCCTTCACTTTCGGTGCTTGCCATTGGGACATTAACAGCGACAACCAATTCTTTTTAAAGGCGCTGAAAACTTTATAGGCAGTGCCCGATAACGTGAGCACTTGATCAGGATTAACTAAACAGCGATCTTGATTGACGTGTAGCTCAACACCTTGGTTTTGCAGCGAGGTCGACACACGCTTATCTCTTTGACGCTCATCCCAGCCAAACTCAACTTGCCAGTGCGCATCTGAAATGTTGTTTTCTTTAGCGAACTTCATAAGCACCGCTGGTGCATCATCGAACCTAGGGGCCTCGAGCAACACCAACTCAATATCATGACTAGCCAGCGACGTCGATAATTCGACAAGCTGGCGCGCAATAAAATCGCGCTTAGGTAAGCCGAGGTTATGGCCTTGCCACTGGGTCTGACTAATCAGAAACACGGCGTAGACTTTTCCACCGGACGTTTTTGCCCGCGACCAAGCTGAGCGCAAGGCTCGGTTATCATGCACTCTAAGATCCGCGCGAAACCAAACTAATTGATTCATAATATTTAACTCTAACAACGTTTGATTTTTACCGGCCGAGCTCTAAATAAAACTACGCAAACCCAACTCAGGCGCGTGTGGCGACCAATAGGTTTGATTGCGCAAATAATCGTCGCGACTGCGTTTTAAATGATGTTTAAACAACGTCAGTGGCGCCACCAAGGGTGTGACCCCCAATCGGTATTGATCAATGGCGGCTAATAACTCTTGCCTATCTTCAGCGTCGACAAAGCGCTTGAAGTAGCCAAGTAAATGCAAAAGCACATTACTGTGGCTCTTTCTATCAGCCAATTTCTTCAGCCCCTCCATCAACAAGGCGATAAATTTCACAGCTACTTCATCGACAGGCAGTTTGTCGTGATTGGCCAGCAATTTACCCACCGCGCGATAATGAGGTTGTGAATGTGCCATCAATTGATATTTATAGGGGCTGTAAAACTCAATTAATTTACCCATGGTCAGCGCCTCGTTATTGAGCAGTCGCCACTCGCGGTAAATGTTTAGGCGCACCATAAAATTTTCGCGAATGACCAGATCGTTTAGCCGACCAGCATCTTCAAAGGGCAGCAACGGGTTGGCTTTTTGTACCGCAAGTGCAAACAGCCCGACACCGTTTTTATCTGCCTGATAGCCGTTAGTTCGATAGGTCTTGACGTTGGCAGGGCCGCAACTGGGCGAGTCATTCATAAACACAAAGCCGTCCAAATCGGGATGACGCTGCATGAAATCCCTACCGATTTGGGTGAGAGCGTCAGCGTAATCAACGTCCGCAGACGGATCTTGGCTAGGCACCACTTTAATAAGATCTTCGCTACGCACTAAGCGTATAGCGGGCCTAGGTACTGGCAAACCAATGGCAACTTCGGGGCAAATAGGCACGAAATCAGCCTGGGTCGCCAGCACTCGCTCACAGAAATCACTGCGCTTGTGACCAGCGTTAAAACGCACTTTCTGCCCCATCAAACAGGCGCTAACACCTACTTTTAATTTACCGCTCATAAATGCCTCCGATTTTTAGACGATACGCACCTTTGTAACCTTTGGATCAGACGCAACTAGAAACCGAGGGTGAATATGCACTATATTTATCGATATGAAGCGGCTAGCAAACCTTAAAGATAGACTCTACCAGCACTACAGCGCACCGCTGACAGACTCATTCGCCCAATTTAAGCTGGGCTCCATGTTATTTTTCTTCGGTTTGGTGCTGGTGTATATGACCCAGCAATTGCTAGACGACTCGTTGCGCCAGGAGATAATTGCGGCCGTCGGCCTAGCTATTGCTGCACTCGGCTTTTTAGTTGCTATGAGCGCCCATGTGAGGATGCTGATCAGCCGGTTATTGCATTTTTTTAAGCGTCATTAACATCGCCGAAATCCGGCAGTAATTTGTCCGGCATTTTCTTGATCGGGTAGACATCGAATCGGCTCGACTTGCCGGCTAGCTCCAGCGCTGGCTTCTGCCCAGCCAAATAAGGGGCTTTGCGGGGGCGCTTCACCACCACTCTAAAGCGAGCGGCCTCCAGCGCTTGGCTTAATAACAAGTCTTGATCCAAGTCTTCGCCCACTAAGCTGTGGAAAGCCGTCATTTCCTTTTTAACCGCTGCACTTTTCTCGCGCGAGGGAAACATCGGGTCTAAAAATATGACATCGGCTTGACGCATGCCTTGGGTGGAGTCGGTTTGTGCATTAAGTAGACGCATTCTCGAAAAAATAGGCTGCAATTGCACATCGCCAGAGGCCAGATGACGAGCCCGATTAAGACCATCCGATAACAGTGCATAAACCACAGGATTGCGCTCCTGCAAGAGCACGCCAGCGCCAAGGCTTGCCAACACGAAGCTATCCCCACCTAAGCCCGCAGTCGCATCCAGTACCAGAGGGCAGACGCTAGGCTTCAGGCCTACCGCCTTGGCCACCATTTGGCCGCGACCACCACCAAATTGACGACGATGATCTGCTGCGCCACCGGTAAAATCGACCCATATTGGCCCCGGTGCCTTTCGCCCCGTGTATTGAAGCTGGAGGCCAGCCGGGGTTAGTTGTAACACCAAGTCTGGATCAGCCAAGCGTGCGGCGTCCGAGAAGCCGAGCAACTGAAAACCAAATTGACTGGCCAGTGTTTCGGCCGCGGCAGCCAAATTTGCATCCGTAAAAATCAGTGGGCAGGTCACACAAACCTCGTCAGCGTTGTTTACCCACTATTCTACGTGAGACCCATGCACGAGCAGAAACTTTATGGCTTAGCCAAGGCACTGTGCACAAAAAACACGCATATCACCTTTCATTTACAACCCAAAAGGATTTTGCAGTGATGGCGACGGCTCAGTGAACCAGCGCGGGCCTGTATCAGTCATATAGAAATGGTCTTCTAAACGCACGCCAAACTCACCTGGCAGTACCAGCATGGGTTCATTAGAAAAAACCATGCCTGTTTTTAAGGGCGTTTGATTGCCGCGCACAAGATAAGGCCATTCGTGAATATCGAGACCACAGCCATGACCGGTTCGATGTGGCAGACCCGGTAGTGCATAATCGGCACTAAAACCCTGCGCAGCCAAAACCTCTCGTGCCGCATCATCGGGCGCAGCGCAGGGGGCATTGAGTTGCGCCGCGTTAAAGGCAGCCAGCTGCGCCAACCGCTCGGCTTCAAATGCTTGCTGCTGGCGTTCGGTTATCTCGCCAAAGGCAAAGCTGCGAGTAATGTCGGAATTGTAGCCGTGCAGCTGACAACCGGTATCGATCAACACCCAATCATTGTCTTGCAATATCTGCGGATTTTTCACCCCGTGCGGAAAACTCGATGCCACGCCGAATAAAACGATACAAAAAGAAGACCCCGTGGCGCCCACCGCGCGATGCGCGTCATCAATATAGTTTTTAACCTCCGTTGTGCTGATGCCTGCACGTAAAATAGACGCCGCAGCCTTATGTACCTCGATGGTCATATCTTTTGCGCGCTGCATCAAGGCGATTTCCCGTTCTGACTTCTGCATCCGGCAACCGGCGCTGATAACATCGGCATTAACCCAACGGTAAGCAGGACAGGCCTTAGCGATGCCATCGGTGATAAAGAAAGACGCACTCTCATCGAGACCAATCAGTCCATCCCTAATACCAAGTTGTGCCAACACCTGACCAAACAATGCGTAGGGACTCTCGTGCTCTTGCCAGCCGTGAAAGGTGCCAGGTACAAGCATGAATTCATTGAGGGTGTTTTCTTCGAAGGCTGGGCCAATGAATTGCAACTCACCAGTAGCCGGCAAGATTGCACCCACCATGCGCTCGCTGGCATACCACTGCATTCCAGTAAAGTAATAAAGGTTGGTGCCAGCATTCAAATACATAGCAGCGATATTTTGCGCTTGCATCAGCGCTTGTGCGCGCGCAATTCGGGCCTGAAATTCAGCAACCGGCAGCGGTGCTACATCGGCGTTCATCACCTGTAGTTTTGCCAACGCCTGCTCGGGCGTTGAGCCACCTACACCTAAACACTTGGTCATAATTCACTCTCTCAATGTAACCGTGAAGGGTGACTTTAAAATATTGTATACACTTTAAAGCCTTCGTGCTGATTAGACTCTTGAGCGTCACAATTCCCCAATAAAATATCAGACTCGTCTTTCAGGCGTCATCAAACTGCAACATGACTGTCATATCTTGCCACGCGCCCAAACCCAGCCGCATTCAGCCCCAGACTCAAAAGGAAGTCACTATGAGCAATGAGCCACAGCCGTTAAGCAACCTACTGTATGCCACCTTAGGTGCGATTTGGCTAACCCTTTCACCGCTTAGCTTGGCCGATATGCCAAGGGTGACCGAAGGCCTACTATTTACCGCCAAGGGTTCTAACACAGTAGGCGCCGAGCTGGTGCCTCGAATGGCTGAACAATACTTGCAAGCAAAAGGCTTGATCAATATTAGCCGTCAAGCCCTAGGTCGTGAAAACGAATATCGCGTGATCGGCTTTCAATCCAATCAGACTCAGCCAAGTTATATCGATATCGCTGCACACGGTTCCTCTACCGCATTCGAAGGCCTAGATAACCAGTCTGCCGACATCGGTATGGCATCGCGCCGGATCAAGTCCGAAGAAGTACAAATGCTTACACACCTCGGCGACATGGAGAGTTTTGCAGCGGAAAAAGTCATCGCCATCGACGGGCTCGCCATCATCGTGCACCCGCAAAATAAATTAGCTGCACTAAACAGTGAGCAGGTGGCCAAAATATTTTCTGGCGAAATAAGCCAGTGGAGCCAGCTTGGCGGCGGGCAAGGCGATATTGTGCGCTACGCCCGAGACGAAAACTCCGGCACTTGGGACACCTTTAAAAATTTGGTACTGGGTAAGCTGCCGCTAGCTAAAGGCACAGCGCGCTTTGAATCCAACGACGAACTTTCCAAGCACGTTGCCGGTAATATTAACGGCATCGGTTTTGTCGGCCTAGCCGCAGTGAATAAAGCCAAGGCACTCGCCATCTACAACCAAGGCACCGAGGCCATGCTGCCCACTGAAATCGCCGTTGCCACCGAGGATTACCTGTTGTCGCGGCGCCTTTATCTGTATCTATCACCGAACTCGAGCAATCCCTTGGTCAACGATTTTATTCATTTTGCTCAGGGCCAAGCGGGTCAGTCGGTCGTAGAAGACGTCGGCTATGTATCGCAAAATCCAAGCTTGGTAAAACCAGATCTGAACAATATCGAAGATCCAGATTATCTGGCGCTCGTTAAAAACGCTCAGCGTCTTTCAGTCAATATTCGCTTTAACGCCGGCAGTGCTGAATTAGATAATAAAGCCCTGCAAGATGTCGCGCGTTTAGCCGCGTTTATGGCGCAACCGGAGCAACAAAACCAACAATTGCTATTGATCGGCTTTGGCGATGCCAAACAAACCGCTTCGCGCGCCACGGTACTTTCAAAGTTACGGGCTACCGCGGTCAAAATGGCGCTATACAATCAGGGGATCGGCTCTGCGCCAGTCGCCGGATTCGGTGCCAGCAAGCAGGTCGATGGATCGAATAAAGAGCGGAATCAACGGGTAGAAGTTTGGTTGCAGTAAGTGCAAAGGATTCCAGCTTGGGGCACAAACGCGCAGGTTTCCGCACTATCGAAAGTACTTAACAATCTTCGATTCAGGTGCCTAAAAGAGGCTGGCTATTAATTTGCACTTAAATGCAGTTCTGGAGAATGCGCTTGGCGCTGTTGATTTAGCCGAGCAATGGTTTTCTTCGCCGCGTCTTCGGTTGCCACCGTACAATCACTTTGCCATTGCGCAGCTGGCAGCGCAGCCTCGCTATGGGCTTCGGACTCACTGACAGAGGAGACAAGGTGCATGGGCAACAGATACCGTTCATCCGCCTTTAGCAAGCGATCGCAGCCACCTGGCGTAATAACGCTAATCCGCTGACCTTTAGCTAACACGAGATTGTCATTCCACGCATCGACAATTTCCAGCTCATAACGTACGCGATCAACACCCAGCGTACCTGGGTTTGAAAGGCCAAAACTGTAAAGAAACTCGCGCTCGACTACCTTGGCTAAGATCTGGGGTTTAACGTCGACCTCTGTGTCGGCAATAGCCGCAGGCATCAAGCCAATCGCACTGAGGGACAGACATAACAAGGATAAGCGCATCATCGACAATCTACATCCCTATGGTATTGTGCATATTCAGTTGATAAACGGCGCCCACCTCAGTGAGCGCCAGCAAGCTTACAAGGGCAATAATTCTAATTCAACGCGGCGATTGCTCTCGCGCCCAGCGGCAGTTTCGTTACTTGCGATTGGGTAAGATTCGCCGTAACCCACTGATTGAATACGGCCTGCCGGGATTTGTTGACCTTGCAGATACTGAGCAACACTGGAAGCGCGCTGCTGGCTCAACACTTGGTTGCTGGAATCACTGCCCACAGAGTCGGTGTGGCCGGCAACTTTAATCGCGGTTTTATTAAATTTCTTTAACACTTTGGCAACACTGTTCAGGGTTGGGTAAAAGTCGCTGCGAATTTCATGACGGCCGCTGGCGAAGGTAATGTTACCCGGCATAATCAAATACACCTTATCGCCGTCTCGACGCACCTGAACACCGGTGCCTTGAAGCTCCTGACGCAAAGCTGCTTCCTGTTGATCCATGTAGTAGCCAACGCCACCGCCGGCAACACCACCTATCACGGCACCGGTTGCAGCAGCCTTGCCGCGATCTTTACCCTTTTTCGCTGTTGCCGCGCCGAGAACCGCGCCGGCAACCGCACCGACAGCCGCACCCGTGGTTGCATTGCTGGTTTTTTCCTCACCGGTGTAAGGATCAATTGTCTGGCAAGCCGCCATTGTCAAAGCCAAAAGAGCAATAAGTAAAAATCGCATTGTGCACCTCAAAAAAGAGTCATAAAAGCTGAAATAGCGCGGTTAAGACCTAAGCGCAGAGACTTAGTTCATTTAACGTGCGGCAGTATACAAGGGTTATAGTGTTGGGATAAGTGGTGGCTATCTCATTACCGGATAGATTTATCGAAACTGGTTATTCAATGCCACTGCAGTTATGCTCTGCGCCATTCCATACGGGGTGCAATAAATGACTGATTACAAACATCTTATACTGCTGTGCCTAAGCAGCGCCTTGCTGTACGCCTGTCAGGGTTACGAGGTAACGCTGAACGACCGCGAAATATACAAACCCGCCCCCGCCCTGACGCAATTCCAAATGGCCGACAACAACCTGCAAAATTGCCTAGACCAAACGATAAAGGACCAAAACATCACAGCCGTGACGCAACTCACTCAGTTGAGCTGCACCCACGCAGGAATCAGAAATCTAACCGGTTTGGGTTACTTCTCAGCGCTCGAGGCACTTAACCTCTCTGACAATGATATCGAGATCATCGAGCCGCTCGCTCAGCTCAGTAAATTAAACGTGCTGCTACTGGAGAATAATCGCATCAAAAGTACAGATGCGGTCTTAGCGCTATTGAAGTTGCAAACGTTGGATTTACGCGGGAACCAAGACTTGGCGTGCGATGAATTGGCTCGCCTCGTAAAGCAAAGCCCAGCGGAGATAACCCTACCCAAACATTGTCGCGAGTGATCCATTAGATCACTCGCGTGTCAGGTTGGCTATTTAGGACAAAACATTAGCCCTATCGTGTTCTTTTCTTGGTGCATCACTTTCATTGCAACAGGGTCGTCGTTAATCTGCCCCGCAATTTTTTTAAAGATCACATGCACTAACGTTCCCGGCGGTGGCACTTGCTCGGTTTCGAGCTGCACAGACGCACCGCCATCGGAGATGTCGCGCGTGTAGCCAACCAAGGTGCCGAAGGCTGGGTGCGTCATCTCTACTCTTATCGATGTCGCTTGACGCGCATATCTGCGTCGCTCTGAATCCACAATATACTCCCTAGAAGCGTCTAAATAATAACCAATGAACTGGAGAAGCAAGTCAACTTGCCCGTCGCCACTGCGGCAAAATCCATTTCAGTATAGGCGGCAAATCCTATGTAACCGGTCATTTTTAGAACCAAGTGCACGACTTACAATCTGCCAAAGAATAAATTCAAACTATTGTACTAAGTAGCGCCCTCGGCTCGATTGTTTTTTGATCAGATTTCAGTTTTATCCCCACTTTCTGTGGATAAGTCTGTGCATGACCCATTTGAAACAGCGCCAATTGCCCTAGTTATGCGGGGCAGATACGGATTGATTAAAATTTAATCAGCAAGAAAAATAATCATAAAAAACAACAAGTTATATATGTCAATATGTTCAGGTGCCATTTTTTTGTCGGCACCAAATCAACGATTCAAGCGACCAACCTTAGGGTGTGGAAATATCTGACAGGTTAGACAGGTCAAAACTTTGCCAGCTGTGAAGGGTTCACTAACTTGAAGCATGTTTCGGCATTTTTTAGCGCCAATAGGTATAAAAATAGCGTATTTGAATGACAAACTAATCTTAGATAGTGTGGTTACTGTCACATTAACGCCCTACACTCGCGCAGCTTTTAACTCCAGCAAACATTTTCCACGCCGTCCCAACCACGACACCCCTACAAGTAGTAAAAACACCATGCAAAAAAAAGCCGCACCTAAAGGTGCGGCCTTTTGAAATGCCGAATGACTTATAGCTTGTCAGCATTTTCTTTCAGGTAAGCAGCCACACCTTCTGGTGATGCAGTCATACCTTTATCGCCATCTTTCCAACCCGCAGGGCACACTTCGCCATGGGCTTGGTTAAACGCCAAGGCGTCAACCATGCGCAACATCTCATCGACGTTACGGCCCAATGGCAGATCGTTCACCACTTGGTGACGCACTAACCCATCCTCATCAATCAAGAAGGAGCCGCGGAAGGCTACGCCACCGTCAGACTCAACATCGTAATCTTTACAGATAGAGTGTGTGATGTCGGCAACCAAGGTGTAGCGAACTGGGCCGATACCGCCTTGATCTACTGGAGTGTTACGCCAGGCGTTGTGGCTGAAGTGTGAGTCAATAGACACACCAATCACTTCGACGTTGCGCTTTTTAAACTCTTCGATGCGATGATCGAAAGCCAACAGCTCAGACGGACAAACAAAGGTGAAATCAAGTGGATAGAAAAACACCACTGCTTTCTTGCCCTTAATGCTCGCGGCCAAATTGTACTCATCAACGATTTCGCCAGATGCCAATACTGCTGCTGCGGTAAAGTCTGGTGCTTGCTTGCCTACTAATACGCCCATGTTTTATCTCCTTGTTCAATTCGAATACAGGGTTTGTAAGGGTAACGCGGTAAACTTAAAGGTCGACTCAAGATAAGCGGCGTCAACCAAAATACAGACGGCGCCAATTACCAAAGTAACGCCCACCATCAGGAAAAATGTCAGCGGCACTATAGTAGCCTGCTAATGCCGCCATATTCATTGAATTTGTATATGGTTCCGATTGCAGCAGATTCAAGGGTAGTCCAAACAAACAGTTATAAATAAGAATTATTCCTATCGGCTATTGACAATGATTCCTATTACCGTAAACTCCTCAACTGTGATTTAACTATCCAGTGAAGAAACATCTATGTACGTCTGCATCTGTAAAGGCATTACCGACTCCCAAATAACCGACGCTGTTGCGGGCGGTGCCACTAACTTACGCAAAGTGCGCAAGGCATTGGGTGTGGCGAGTCAATGTGGCAAATGCAGCATGCTGGCACAAGAAATAATTGATGAAACCTTACAAATGCACACCGGTGGCAGTGGCGATCTGTTCTACGCCGCGGCATAAACGCTAAGCATTCGTATTTTTAATCACGCTACAAATCTAGCTCAATCCCTTATATTTCAAACACTTACAGCCTAAATTCTTGACAGACGCCGAACCTAGGCACACACTTGCTCACTTACACTTTCGAGCAAATGGAGCCCTTGTATGAAAGGCGACCCGCAAGTACTTGTCCACCTCAACAAAGCGCTTGGCAATGAACTCATCGCCATCAATCAATATTTTTTACATGCGCGCATGTATAAAGATTGGGGCCTGAAAGAGCTGGCCGATAAGGAATACCACGAATCCATCGACGAAATGAAGCACGCCGACCTATTGATCGAGCGTATCCTATTTCTGGAAGGCATCCCAAATCTTCAGGACTTGGGCAAGCTGATGATCGGCGAAAACGTTAAGGAAATGCTGAGCTGCGACCTTAAGTTAGAACTTAAAGCGATTCCCGATCTAAAAGCGGGGATTAAGTACTGTGAGTCAGTGCAGGACTATATAAGCAGGGATGTCCTGAAGCATATTTTGGAATCTGAAGAAGAGCACGTGGATTGGCTGGAAACCCAGCTCGGCCTCATTGAGCGTGTGGGTTTACAGAACTACCAACAATCGCAAATGGAATCCTAATAAAAAGCCCGCTTAAGCGGGCTTTTTATTAGCGTCTAGTTAGCAGCCGTAAAGTTTTCTCCCGCCAACGCATTGATGAGCTTTTCTTGCCTGCGCAACAATTTATCGGGCTCATAGGTTTTACTAGGGACTTTACCCCAAACTGGGCCGGGCCACGCGGCATCCTGCTCAAAACGAGCGATATGGTGTAGATGCAGCTGCGGCACCATATTGCCAAGAGCCGCTACATTGATCTTTTTTGGGTCAAATAAGCTCACCATCACCTCGGCAAGTAAACAGGACTCATCCATCAAAACATGGCGCTCCTGCTCATTGAGGTGATGAATTTCAGTGATTGATGCCCGCTCAGGGATCAATAAACACCAGGGATAATTGGCGTCGAGACTCAATCTCACCTGACATAGCGCCATTCGCCCCAATAGCACGGAATCTTTTTCTAACTGCGGGTGAAGGGAAAACATAACCTACCTCATTGTGCCCATTGGCCTATGCCCCTTAGAATAGCCGGTTTGAAGTTCATGATCTATTAAAGAGAAAGCCATGCGCGCTAGTCGTTTTTTGATTGCCACCCTTAAAGAAACCCCCAACGATGCAGAAGTGATCAGCCATCAGCTGATGTTAAGGGCGGGCATGATCCGCAAACTTGCCTCAGGTCTCTATACTTGGCTACCACTCGGTTTAAGGGTGTTGCGGAAAGTAGAAGCCATCGTGCGCGAGGAGATGAACGCCGCCTGCTCGCAAGAGGTTCTAATGCCTGTGGTACAACCAGCTGAGCTATGGCAAGAATCCGGCCGCTGGCAGCAATACGGGCCAGAATTATTGCGTATAACCGATCGCCACCAACGCGCTTTTTGCCTAGGTCCGACCCATGAAGAGGTCATCACCGATTTAGTGCGCAACGAAATTAAATCTTACAAACAGCTACCCGCTAGCTTTTATCAAATTCAAACCAAGTTCCGCGACGAAATCCGCCCGCGTTTTGGCGTCATGCGCTCGCGCGAATTCATCATGAAAGACGCCTACTCCTTTCATGCCAGCCAAGCATGTTTGCAAAAAACTTACGACACCATGCATCAAGCCTATTGCAATATCTTCGACCGAATCGGTTTAAAATATCGCCCAGTGCTAGCGGATACCGGCTCAATAGGCGGTGCCTTCTCCCACGAATTTCACGTGTTAGCCGCCAGTGGTGAGGACGCAATCGTGTTTAGCGACGGCTCAGACTACGCCGCGAATATCGAAAAGGCCGAGGCCATTGCCCCCGCTGGCACCCGCCCGTCAGCAAACCAAACCCTGACCAAAGTGGCGACGCCAAATGTCACTACCATTGAAGAGGTTTGTCAGACCCTCAACATCGACCCTACAAACACGGTAAAAACACTTATCGTCCTAGGCGAGTCGAAACAAGACCAACCGCAGTCGCTCATTGCACTGGTTTTACGCGGTGATCACGCGCTCAATGAAATTAAGGCGGAGAAACTCGCCGGTGTCGCCAATCCCTTAGTCTTCGCCTCAGAGGAACAAGTGAAAGCGGCCCTAGGTGTAAGCGTTGGTTCTATCGGCCCAATCAACTTAGCGATCGAGATGATTGTTGATCGCGCCGCCGCTCACTTGGCAGACTTTGCCTGTGGCGCCAACGAAGATGGCTTCCACTTTACTGGCGCAAACTGGTCGCGCGATGCCGAATGCACGCGTATCGAAGACATGCGCAATGTTGTCGCTGGCGATCCAAGCCCCGATGGTAAAGGCCAATTGGATATCAAACGCGGCATCGAGGTTGGCCACATATTCCAGCTCGGCACTAAGTACTCAGAGGCGCTGAGCGCAAAAGTATTGAGTGAAAATGGCAAAGCAGAAACCATGACCATGGGCTGCTACGGCATTGGTGTGACCCGCGTCGTCGCTGCTGCCATTGAACAAAATCACGACCAGAACGGTATCGTTTGGCCGACAGCCATCGCGCCCTTCCACGTGGCACTTGTACCGATAAACATGAATAAATCTGAGGCCGTTCGCTCAGCCTGTGAAACGATCTACGCCGAACTCATAGCCGCTGGAGTAGACGTTTTATTTATGGATGAAGACAAGGCACGACTCGGTGTCATGCTGGCCAACGCTGAACTTATGGGCATTCCACACCGTATCGTTATTGGCGACCGTGGTTTGGAAACCCAAGAAGTTGAATACAAAGGTCGCCGAGACAGCGAAAGCCGTCAATTGCCTTTAGCCGGCATCGTCAACTACATCAAGACAGAAGTCGCCTAACGTGCGCGCTTGCTGCTGTGTCTTGCTAACACTTGTGCTTGGCTTCGCTAATAGCCATCACGTGTTAGCGAACACGGCAACGCCTGAGATTGACGACGAATTAAGAACCCTACTGTTAAACGCTGTTAAATCTTCCGATAGCTTTGTCGATCGCTTTGACGCCGAAGCCTGGTTAATGTTGCAATCCAATAAGCTCAACCGGTTCGTCAAAGAACCGGAAAAGCGCTTAACCATCTTGCGCGCAGTGCACAGCGAAGCGAAACGCGCCGGTTTACAACCAGAATTGGTCTTAGCGGTGATCGAAATTGAAAGTGCCTTCGATCGCTACGCTGTTTCGCGGGTTGGCGCCCAAGGCATGATGCAAGTTATGCCCTTTTGGAAACTCGAAATTGGTCGCGCTGACGACAACCTCATCGATATGCATACCAACCTACGGTATGGCTGCACCATCCTCAAACACTATATCAATCGATCTGACGGCCACTGGGCCGATGCTTTAGCACGCTACAACGGCTCCTATGGCAAATATTGGTATTCAGAAAAAGTTCTTAATGCCTGGCAGCGCTGGCGCTAAATCATTCTTTGTTGGAGAAGCGAATGTCTGGATGGGTCATCAATCGTTTAACCCACTGACCTAATTCCCTGCCGTTAGGTTTTTCATTTCTCAAATAAGCGTCGCGAAAATTTTCTAAAACCGTCACTGGAATAGACTCCTGATCATCTAGTATGAAAACTTCCATATTCCAAGAGGTAAAAGACGCGCTACGTACTGGTTCATCAATAAGGATTTGAAGGTTGTCGTGTCGAGGGTCGGACATTATTTTTTTTAGTAAATATTCGATCTCATCATGCTCACCTTCAAGTATCTGCACAAATCGACCACTATCGACGACCAAGACACCATTGACACCTAGTACAATATTACACACCTGCGATTTTTTCTGAATGTCACTTAAACATTCAAATAAGCTGTCTTCGACGTCAAGTAGGCGGTGATTAATTTCACTGGAGTACATCAATAATCTAGGCATTAAATATAACTGAACTCCCAATAATTGACAGGCACCAAAACCGGCACCCACCAATTATAGCCCTCAACCCGATCAGTGTAGTTTTAGTTTTGGTCTGACCGCCCGCCCTATTTTCTCGCTAATGGAGATTAATATTGTGCGCAGCCAGCCATGAATGGCAATCTGATGCATACGGTAAAGAGAAATATACATCACTCTGGCCAAACGACCTTCAATCATCATCGAACCCTTGGTGAGATTCCCCATCAAACTGCCAACCGTACTAAAGCGGCTTAGGGACACAAGTGAGCCATGATCGCGATAGGTAAAGTCCTTCAGTGGTTTACTTTTAACGATGGCGAGTAAGTTGGAGTAGACCAAATCAGCCATTTGGTGTGCCGATTGCGCTCGCGGCGGCACGTTGCGGCCATTGGGCATTTCTCGCGCAGCACAATCACCTAAGGCAAATATTCGATGATCGCGCGTGGTTTGCAAGGTGCTGCGCACCACGAGCTGATTAATGCGATTAGTTTCGAGCTCAGCAATATTGGCCAAGAAATCCGGCGCCTTAATGCCCGCCGCCCACACCATTAAATCGGCTCTGATAAGATTTCCCTCCGCAGTGCGAAGCCCCTCCTCCTCGGCGGCCGCGACGCGAGTATCCACCAGCACTTCAACCCCTAAGTTAGCCAGCTCTCGATGCGCTTTAGCAGAAATTTTTTCAGGCAGTGCCGGCAAAATACCAGGGCCGGCTTCCACCAGCGTCACTTTTAATCGATCGCGGCTGATGTTGGGTAAACCGTAAACAGATAACCATTGCGCGGCATTGTGCAACTCCGCCGACAGCTCAACGCCCGTAGCACCGGCGCCTACAATAGCAATACGCAGGGCCGTGTCTCGCTGGCGCTCGGAATCAATGCGAATAAAGCCATTCAACATACGCTGATGAAAGCGCTCGGCTTGCTGTGGCGCATCGAGAAAAATACAGTGCTCACTCACGCCAGGCGTACCAAAGTCGTTGGTAGAGGAGCCCAGAGCGATAACAAGGTAGTCGTAGGCTATTTTGCGCTCGCCAACCACCTCTCGATTGCGATCATCGACAATGGCAGCCAAGGTAATTTCCCGAGCCTCTCGATTAATATCCGAGAGCGCGCCCTGTTGATACCGAAAGTGATGGCGCCGTGCATGAGCGCGATAGCTCACGGCATCAATGCCCGCATCCAACACACCAGTAGCCACCTCGTGCAACAAAGGCTTCCAAATATGGGTTGCACTTTTATCCACCAAGGTAATAGTAGCCCGCTCCGGTCGGCCAAGCTTGCGGCCCAATCGCGTCGCTAATTCAAGACCACCAGCACCACCTCCCACGATAACAATATTCATTTAAAGTACTCCAAAGGTTAAAAAAACTGTCGCACAGCTGCCGCGGCAGCCGAGCAAAAAAACTATCTTTTAGGTGATTGGACGTCGGCATAAGCGCGTCTCACTTCTTCACCGATAATCTGGAAACCACGCTGAACGGTATCGGCATCTTGCGCATAATTGACGCGCAAACACTCATGACAGTGCGCCCAATCGTCACCCAGACCAGGGAAAAAATAATGTCCAGAAACAACTAATACGCCGCGTGCTTTTAGACGGCGATATAGCTCGGCGCTGGTTATCGGTAGATCGGGAAACCAAAGCCATAAAAAAATCGCCCCTTCAGGTTTATGTACTCGAAACGGCGTGCCCGCCAATGCCGCACGACAAACTGCCAAGGCTTCGGTAACCTTGCGCTGATAGTGGGGCCCCACGACCTGCTGACCCAGTTGAATTAATTCACCACTTTCCACCATCGGCTGTACCAGCGCAGGGCCTAAATTCCCCGAGGCCAAGTTCAATACTGCATTGGCATTACTGAAGGCTTTAATCACTTGTTCGCTAGCCACAACAATACCTGTGCGGGCTCCGGGCAAGCCGAGTTTCGATAGACTCAACAGTAAAATGGTATTTTCATTCCACAAAGGCGTGGCTTGGGTAAATAGAATATTGGGGAAGGGTGTTCCATATGCATTATCGATGATTAACGGCACTTGGTGGGCTAAAGCCAGTTGGTTTAACCCAGCTAATTCAGCATCGCTAATGACATTACCAGTAGGATTTGTGGGTCGAGAAACACAAATAGCTGCTGTCTCTGGCGTGATCTGGAGCGCGGTAAAATCAACGTGGTATTTAAATAAGTTACCCTCGAGTAACTCAATCGTTGGCCTAGCCGCGTGAAAAAAATTTGGGCTTAAACCGCTATCGGCATAACCTAAATATTCCGGCGCTAATGGCAACTGAATATAGCGATGGGAGCCATCCCCCATCGCGCCAGCAAAAAGGTTAAACAGCACAAAAAAAGCAGACTGGCTGCCGTTAGAAACGGCAATATTGCGCTCGGTTAATGCCCAGCCCTGCTCGCGCTTGAGTAAATCGGCCATGGCTTTAAGAAAGCGCGTGTCACCCTGTGGCGATTTATACACGCCCAAGGCGCCAAACAACTGTTCGGGGTTATCGGCAAGTGCATGCATCCGGGCTTTAAACACCTGCTCCATGACTGGAATTCGGCTGGGGTTTCCTCCGCCCATAAACAACATATCTGGATTATCATTTAGCGCCGAGCCCAAATCGTCCATTAACGATGAGGCTCCCGTTTGTCCGGCGAATTTCTGTCCAAATGCTGACAATTTCATAAGGTTACTCATCGCTAATTAGAGCTGACTCTCGATCGGAAACAGCCCTATAAATTTAATCCAAACGCGACTAAAAAACCCCGACTGAGGCTCAGTAGTAAAATCCGGTTCGCTGCCAAGGTTATCGGACTCATACCAAGCTACCTTTCCTTGGTTCAGACCCAACCGCCAATACCGACCATCGGGACCTGTCTCTATTTGCTGCAATAAATACTTGGCCAATGCCACGTCGTGGAAGATAACACCTGTTTCTGTATTAATATCTATGGACCTGGGGTCTAGATTCATAGAGCCAACAAAGGTTGTGCGCTCGTCGACGACATACGTTTTCGCGTGCAAACTCGATTTACTCGAACCCAGCCAACGCTTATCGGCTTTGCCTTGTACGGCCTTTATTTCATAGAGGGCAACACCGGCCTCAAGCAAGACTTTGCGGTATCGACTGTAGCCAGCGTGTACCGCTCTAACATCCGTCGCCGCCAGACTATTGGTTACCACCGTTACCTCAACACCTTGCTGCACTTTTTCCGCTAGATAAGCCACACCTTGGTCGCCCGGCACGAAATAAGGCGATAGGATGAAAAGGCTTTCTTTCGCATCATCCAACGATGGTTTTAACATGGAAATCAGGTACGCATCTTTGTTTTTATCGAGTCGCTTATTCGGCGGGTCAGCAAAGATATCAACGCGGCCATGAAACCAATGCAACTGATTATTTTTAGTTCGCTGATAAAAGTCAGTTTGCTCTAGCTCGTCTAAATATACCTTAGCCTCCGGTGTTTCTAGACTGTCAATCAAATACTGGTGCACAGCTTGCCGAGCCTTCGGTGTCAGTTGGTCGGCTTTAACAAGCTGTGAAATCGAATAAACTTGGTCACTGTTCCAGTATTGATCAAATACTGTCGATAATTCGTCTGTGGCGCTACCGGCAATCAACATATCCAAATCTGAAAATTGCACACCGCCCTTGGAAAAATACTGATTGCCAATATTGCGCCCGCCTGCAATAGCCATTTGATTGTCGACAATTAAAGCCTTATTGTGCATGCGGTGATTAACGCGGGAAAAATCAAATAAAAATTGTGTCGATCGCAATGCACCGCGAATGGCGAAGGGATTGAACAATCTCACTTCAATATTTGGGTGCTGATCAATGACGGTAAAATCCTTATCGCGCCAATTGGTAGCCATATCATCGACCAGTAAACGCACGCGCACGCCGCGCTGACTCGCCTCAATCAAATATTGGGTAAACAGGCGCCCAACCGTATCGTTGTGGTACAGGTAATATTGCACATCAATCGACTTTTCGGCTTGCTGTATCAGCGCCAACCTTGCAACTAAGGCTTCTCGCCCATCGTTCAAAGGTAAAAACGCCTGTTGACGTACCGAACTATCGGCTGCCACGTGCTGCACTAATTTACCCAAGTGCGTATGTTGCGTATTTTTTATGCTCAACGTTTCGAGCCTCGATTCTTGCTTTGGTAAACTCACGCATCCGACCTGAACAATCAATAACGTGATTAGGCTAACCAGCTTACATCTCACCCCCATTTCACCTTGCTCCTACTGCATGGGTGTTGCTAACAGTAAACCACGCAACCATTCATTAGCTGCGCTTTCATCGTTGCGTCTATGCCAAAATAGTTGCAGCTCAAGCCCAGGCAATGCGAACGGCAAGGGCCTCACTTCTAAACCAAATTTCTCCGCCAAGGGACGCGGTAAGGTCCATACCAAATCTGTGCTGCGAACAATATCCGGTGCCACTAAATAGTGCTGCACCCGCAATTGTATATTGCGCGACTGCCCCAGTTGATGCAGAGCGTTATCAATGTAGCCAAAACCCGTGCGCCGGCTAGATACATGCAGATGACGCAGGGCCAGATATTGCGTTAAGTCTAGCGGTTGCGCTAAGGCTGGGTGCCCGGTACGAAAAGCGCACACATAAGGCTGTTGTAACAAGGGAGCATGGCGTAAATCAGCCATGGGAAGGAAAGGCACATCGATGGCAAAATCCAAACTGCCGCTAGCCAGCTCTGCCACGATTTCACGGCGTGGCAAATTCACACTGGCAACACTCATGTCGGGCGCCAGCTGATTCACTTGTGCCAATAGCGGCCCAAGCACCAACGATTCAGCTAAGTCGTTCATGGCAAATTGGAAATTCTTTTGACTGGTGCCAGGATCGAACAAGGCTGGGGTTTCAATGCTAGACGCCAACAGACCCAGCGCCTCCCTTACGCGCTCAATCATACTTTCAGCCACTGGCGTTGGCACCATACCCTTATGGGCGCGCTCGAATAAGGGATCATTCAACTGTTCGCGCAAACGATGTAAGGCATTACTCACGGCGGGCTGGGTAATATGCAGCTGCTTGGCAACGCGAGTCAGGTTTCGCTCGCGATAAATCGCTTCAAAAACCACAAATAAGTTAAGATCTAGCTGTTGAAGTCGCACTGGGATAGCCCCATCTAACTATTAAGTTAAATAATAAACTGCGCCGCTTATAATCAACAGTGGTTATAGGCCTTCATGGAAGGAATTTGTTCAAATGACGGAAGTTTTATTGGTTCGCCACGGTCAAGCGTCTCTTGGGGGGCCAAGCTACGATCAACTGTCAACGCTCGGCTACCAGCAGGCACAATGGCTGGCAGATTACTTACACGCCCAGCACCAGCTCAACCCTAAAGCGGCCATGGTAGTAAGTGGTGGCATGAAGCGGCAGCAGCAAACCGCCGAACCCATCCTCGGTCATCTTGGCCACACCTCAGCATTAGAGCAATCTGGCTTTAAGGAGTTTGATTTTGAAAGTGTTGTGATGTCTTATCTAGAGTTAAATCCTGGCTATCCATTGGCCGACAAACCAACCAGTAACGACCTTTATCGCCTGCTGTCAGCGGCCATGGAAACCTGGGCCGAGAGTGGATTAAAGCTCCATGCACATCAAGAAAGCTGGCTGGATTTTCACCACCGAGTGGCGCAAGCCTGGGCAGAACTTC
The DNA here is from genome assembly GCF_042853465.1 of Simiduia litorea. Taxonomy (GTDB): domain Bacteria; phylum Pseudomonadota; class Gammaproteobacteria; order Pseudomonadales; family Cellvibrionaceae; genus Simiduia; species Simiduia litorea. The sequence continues at coordinate 2,831,337 of NZ_AP031497.1, forward strand.
AACCACTCAAAGATGGTCGTTCAATTATTGTAACCTCGGCCGGCGTTATTGCCTCAATACTCAGGCAACTGTTGCGCTTAGATAATCGCGCTACTATTCAGCTCAACCTACAAATCAAAAACAGCAGCGTTACGCGTTTACACTATGATGGTAGTCATTACCACTTGAGCGGCTTTAACAGCGTGAGCCACCTAGAACACCCTGAGCGACTACACGCTATCACGTCAGCCTAGCAGCGCTATTGCAACAATATTTGATCAAGCAGATCTAGCAGCGGTTGGTTCAAGGTTTCGGGGAAGAGAAGCAGCAAGTCGCAATTAAAATCACTCGCTTCAAGCTGGTAGTTTATTTCGACGCTGGTGACAAAATCCACAGACACCAAATCGTCGAGTTGCAGCGCCTCCAGTGGTTCGTGCACGGCCACCACAAATACAGGCTCGACTTTAAAACGTCGCTCAGCTATCTCCGCTAAACTGGCGAGACACGTATCGCAAATGACGCCGGTCAGCGCCTTGAGTAAATTTTGTTCCTGCTCATTATTTTCCAACGGCAATCCGCGCGCCTGAGCCAGGGTGGCTAAATCATCGTCGGCCACCACGACCATCGCATAGGCCATACCCATCTCTGTGGCAAACGACTGAGCACACGCCGACACCCGCTGAGCACCCTGCAAACTGACCACAGTCTCCGAGAGTTTCGAGGGCTCAATATAGCGAATAACCGGGATGGGTAACTCAACAAACCCACCGCAGTAATCGGCCAAAGACTCACCCGCCGCGCCCATCGCAATATTTGCGACCTCTTGGAGGCAATCTCGATGGGTTTCGGAAAACGGCAGTGGATAACTCATATCAGTCCGTACCTATGCAGAACTTCCGCCAACTTTTCTTTATTAATTGGTTTCTTGATAAAGTCGAGGGCCCCTAAGGCCATCACCCTATCCCGCGCCTCGGGTTGAATATCGCCTGAAATGACGATGATGATACTCTTGTGCTTTTCTTGGCGAATATGCTCGAGCACTTCATAGCCATCCATTTCTGGCATCGTTAGGTCTAAGAACACCATTTCCGCCTTGCCTGCTCGAACCGCTTCCATACCCTCAACACCATTGGCGGCGTAGGTGATAGCCACATCCCAACCATCAGGTAGTGAGCGCGTAACTTGTTTACGCGCCATATTGGAGTCATCGCAAATTAACAAAGGGATTGCCATCGGTACTCTTCTTCTCCGATCTAACACCGTATCTGCTTAGTATAGACAGGCATACATGGCTTGCCTGATTAGTAACCTTTGGTTTTTAGCGCAAAGCGCAAAGAATCCAATGATTGGGGGCCAATCAGCGTCATGGCCACCTCTCCAGCCGGGTTAATAAGATAGGTTGTCGGCAAGACGCTGGGTTTCTCTAGGCCTAATCGTTTAGCATCAGACATTAGCAGTGGAAACTGAATCCCCAAAGCGTCCCGCTGTGCCTGCAGCTGTTGCATCGGTACCTGATCGAAATTCACCCCCAGCACCACAAGGTTAGGTTCTGATTGTGCCAGCGCGTTGAGTTCGGGAATCTCTTTCACGCAGGGTTTGCACCAAACCGCCCAATAATTGACCACCAACCAGCGCCCAGAGGCGTCAAAAGGCTGTGACTGAGGTCCGATTAAAACGCTGTGGCCTGGGTCGCAAGCGACCAAACCTAAGCAGAGTAAAAGCAGTATAACTTTCATCATTTAGGGCTTGGAACCCGCTACCTGCCCAGATGCCCATCGGTCAGTTTGCTCATCGTCCGCGAGCGCCGGCAGCGCCGTATCTGTATCGGACAATTCACTGCGCAACATTTCAAGGCCCTCGCCTTCATTGTCGTACTCTGGCCGCTCTAATTGTGTGGCAAAGAGTTCGGCCAGCGGCACATCGTATTGCTGCTCGGTGTGCTGATCGACCGAGAGCAACCTCGGTGCCACGGCGCTGAACCAACCGAACTGCTGTAAGTAATCTGACACGCCGGGCATTTGCGCTTCAACTTCGACGATATCCGCTAATTTACGCAGGCTAATTAAGGCCAGATCGCGGCATAAAACATAATCCCCTTGGGCTGTCACGGCGATCACTTGATGCTCTAGAAACGCATCGCGTAATCGCTGCCACTGCTCAGCACCAACACCCACTGACAACAAATCGCTATCGGCGATAGATTCACCTGAGCCCAAGCGCTGGCGAAACTCCCAAAGGACAATAAGTGCAGCTACCAAGTCTGGGTATTTTACACTCAAGGTTACCCGGTTATTGGTACTTAAAACCCGCACCAAAATTGCGCCGCCGAGTATTAAAATCCAAGTAATATTTACCCAAATCAAAAACAGAGGCAAAAACGCAAATGCACCATAAATAACAGCAAAGGAAGACTTGGCCATAATGATGGCGAAAGCGCGTTTCAGCAGTTCAAACAAAATCGCGACCAATACGCCACCGATGATCGCCTTTTTAATAGGCACTTTACAATTTGGCACCGCGGCAAACAGCAAAGAAAATAACAGTGCAGTAAGCAGTAGCGGTAGATAGCTTAGGAAGGTCGTCAACAAACTAAAGGTGTTCGCACCCTCAGCGGAAAAAAATTTCAACGAAAAGAAATAGGTGCTCATGGCGACACCGATACCTAAGGACAAAGGCCCCAAGGTCAGGATCGCCCAATAGATTAGAAAATTCGAAATCCCCCTGCGCGCCTGCTTGACACCCCAGATGCGATTAAAGGTTTTCTCAATATTTTTAAGCATTAAATAAGCGGTAACTACCAGCAACGGTACGCTGGCTAAATTCAACTTACGCGCCTGCTGAGTAAAGTTGGCTAGGTATTCACTGACGTCCGTACCTGATTCAGGCAGAAAGTTTGAAAAGATAAGCTGGTTTAACTGCTCATCCATACCTTGAAACGCAGGAAATAGTGAAAATACCGAATAGGTCACCGTCATCATCGGCACCATGGCGAATAGCGTCATAAACGTCAGCGCGCCGGCGCTCATCTGGCAGTGTTTTTCGTTAAATTGGTGGTAGACTTCGGATAAAAGCCGCCAAAATGTGCCAAAAATACCGCCTGTCATACTGCTCCTCGCGTCAAGCTGGACCTTGATTAGTTGGGCCTATGGCCTTATCTGTTTACAATACCTCTTTTCAGAACCTTTGATAACAGACAGGCGTCGACGCGCTACGTAATTTAGACCCTGCACACACAAATGGCACACACTATGGTTACCTTGTACCACAACCCGCGCTGCTCCAAATCCCGCGAAGCCCTCGCCCTACTGGAATCGAAGGGCGTCGCGCCGAGTATTATTCGCTATCTAGAGCAGCCCCCTAGCGCTGCTGAACTCACCGACGTGCTAAAAAAGCTCGGCATCAAGGCTCGGGACCTCTTGCGCAAAGGCGAAGAAGAGTACAAAAGCCTAAATCTGGCCAACCCCGCCCTGACCGACGAAGCGCTAATCGCGGCCATGGTTAAACACCCCAAACTTATCGAGCGCCCCATTGCCATTAAAGGCAAAAAGGCAAAGATTGGTAGACCGCCAGAGGCCGTGCTGGAGCTTCTTTAATGCTTACCGAAAGATCTAAAGCCGATATTGACCCCTACATTTTGGTACTTTACTACTCTCGCAGTGGCAGTACTCAAGCCATGGCGAAGAAAATTGCTAGAGGTATTGAGAGCGCGGGCATGACGGCGCGCATCCGCACAGTGCCAGCCGTGTCGACAACGACAGAGTGCACAGAGCCTGACATACCGGAACAAGGTGCCCTGTACTGCAACCAAGAAGATTTGGCTCAATGTGCAGGCCTAGCCCTCGGTAGTCCTACGCGCTTTGGCAATATGGCGGCGCCGTTAAAATACTTTCTCGACGGTACCTCCGATCTATGGTTGAACGGCAGCTTAATTAACAAACCGGCCTGCGCATTTACCTCCACGAGTAGTTTGCACGGGGGGCAGGAAAGCACCCTATTGACAATGATGCTGCCTCTTCTACACCAAGGCATGCTGTATGTGGGCATACCCTACAGCGAGGCAAAACTACACACCACGCAATCCGGCGGCACACCTTACGGTGCTAGCCACTGGGCTGCTAATCACTCGACGACCTTAACCGACGATGAATCCGCCCTGTGTGTGGCTCTGGGGAAACGTCTGGCAACTCTGGCAAGTAAACTTTATGACTGACTCTGAACCTGTGGCACAGACACCTGAAAACAGCCCAAAACCCATCCCCAATGTTTATCGCAAAGCCCGATGGGGCTGGAGCTTAGCCATTGGCTCCACTGGCATACTGCTACTGAGCGCGTTGATCGAGTACTTGGTCGAACCCGACGCGCGCGTGTCGCTACTGCTGTTACAATCCATACCACTGCTACTGTTTATTCCCGGCATGTGGGTAAAACACTACCGCACCTTCAGCTGGCTCTGTTTTGTGGTGCTGTTTTACTTTATCGTTGCAGTCACGCACGTGATGTCACCGATGGCAAACAGCTACGGATGGGTCAATCTCATTGCCAGCGTGGTGCTTTTTAATGCCGCAATGATGACCAGCCGCTGGCTACAATACATAGCGCATCAGCCAACTAAATCTAACCTCTAGCTTTCATAGGTACCTTTAATGTCTCACGCTCAACCCGGTTTTTTGCGACGTCTTTTTGGTGGCCTTTGGGGCGCGGTTACGTGGCTTAGAACATCACTCGCCAACGTCATTTTCATTTTAATCATTGTACTTATTGTGGTCGCCATTAGCGGCGAAGAGAAGTTTGAAATTCCAAATAAGACAGCCTTACTTGTAACGCCACAAGGTTTTTTGGTTGATCAGCTTACCTATGTTGATCCTATGTCTCGACTGCTTAACGATGATAGCGGCCCAACCGAAACACGGCTTAAATCCGTCATTGACTCGGTCAACCGCGCCGCCGACGACGATCGTGTGACCACCTTGGTACTCGACCTTAACTACATGGTCGGCGGTGGCATTAGCAAGATGGAAGAACTAGGCGTTGCCTTGGAAAACTTTCGCAACCGCGAAAAGCCCATCATCGCCTACGCCGATAGCTATAGCCAAGATACCTACTACCTCGCAAGCTACGCCGATGAAATCTACATCAACCCGCTGGGCGCAGTGTTTATGACCGGTTACGGCAGCTACAGAAATTACTTCAAAGACGCTTTAGATAAATTGGAAATTGACTTCCACGTTTTCCGCGTCGGCGAATACAAAGACTTTATCGAACCCTATACCCGCAACGACATGTCTGGTGCCTCGCGCGAGCACAATAGCCAATGGTTACACGAGTTGTGGAGCACCTACACAAGCCATGTAGAAGAGCGACGTCGTCTACCGATCGGCGCCATCAATAATTACATCAACTCAGCCGACGAACTGCTCGCCGATGCTGAAGGCAACAGCGCCAAACTGTCCGTAAGCGCCGGATTGGTCGACAAGATCATGACCCGTATTGAACTGAAAAACATGCTGGTAGAGCGCTTTGGCTACGATGATGAGCGCGAAGATTACAGTGCAGTCGATGCCGACCACTACCTCGCCCTAACCGATGCCGAGCAGCGCAGTTTTGACAAAAGTGTTGGCCTCATCGTCGCGGCCGGCTCCATTGTCGACGGCGATCAACCAGCCGGTAATATTGGCGGCGACTCTACAGCCGCGTTATTAGAAACCGCGCGTACAGACGAGACAATCAAAGCCGTCGTGTTACGTGTCGATAGCGGTGGCGGCAGCGCTTTTGCATCAGAGATTATTCGCCAGCAGGTTGTCGCGCTAAAGCAGGCCGGCAAACCCGTGGTTATCTCCATGGGTTCGGTGGCGGCCTCCGGTGGCTATTGGGTGACGGCCGGCGCCGATCAAGTGTGGGCGACGCCAACAACCATTACCGGTTCCATTGGCGTTTTTGGCGCCTTCCCCACGGCACAAAAAACTCTGGCCAAGTTAGGCATTCACACCGACGGTGTGGGTACCACAGAACTTGCAGGCGCGATTCGTTTTGATCGAGCCCTGCCAGAAAAAGCCGCGCGCGTTATTCAAATGAGTGTCGATCATATCTATCAAGAGTTTTTGGCATTGGTGGCTCAATCTCGCGGCACCACCCCTGAGGCCATTCACCAAATTGCCCAAGGTCGCGTTTGGACCGGCGCTACCGCGCAAGATATCGGCTTGGTTGATCAGTTAGGTAGTTTAGATGACGCGATTAAAGCGGCGGCTGAACTTGCCAGCCTAACGGATTACGATGTACAGGAAATAACCAAACCCTTGTCGCCGGGTGAAGCGTTTATGCAGGAAGTCCTCAACGACGTCAGCATCGGCCCGAAACACCTCATCAATAGTTTAGTTCCCTCCTCCCTAAGAGCGAGCATTGAACCGCTGGTGAAACCCTTCGCCATCATGAGTGAAATGAACGATCCACGAGGGCTCTATATCAAATGTAGCGAGTGCACGGCGCCCTAACTATTGATAAAAATTAAGGCCACTTTTAAGTGGCCTTTTTTAATTAAAAACACTCCACAACCGATTTTAAGGGATTTAAAATTGACTTTACATATTGGCATCATTGGCGATTTTGATCATGCGGTGATTGCCCACCGGGCGATCAATCAATCTATAGAGCTCGCCAATACACAGCCTTCAAAAACTCATAAGCAGAAAATAACGGGCCACTGGCTAGCAACAGATACAGATTTCACTCATCAGTTAAACAATTACCAAGCATTGTGGTGTGCGCCGGCCAGCCCCTACCGAAATACCGCTAATGCGCTGGCGGCTATCCGTTTTGCCAGAGAGTCCAACACACCCTTTCTCGGCACCTGTGGTGGATATCAACACGCCGCCCTTGAGTTTGCCCGCAATGTACTCGGCCACACGGACGCTGACAATGCCGAAGTTGACCCCAACTGTAGCATGCCATTGATCACCGCACTGGTCTGCCCACTGGTGGAAAAACACGATGGTATTATCATTGCACCTAACACCAAGCTGCAGGACATTTATCGAGCTGAGAACGCGAGTGAAGCCTACCACTGCAGTTTCGGCATCAATAAAAAATACCTTTCTATTTTTGACAACAGCGGCCTAAATTTTTCCGCCTTTTCAATCCAAAAGGAACCGAGAGCGCTGGAAATTAAAGCCAACAACTTCTTTATCGGCGTCGCCTTTCAGCCCGAAAGACTGAGTCTCAGCAACACGCTGCACCCGATCGTCGACGCCTTTTTTACCGCAGCATTGAGAAACAAATCCGCGCTAAACGACACATAGCGCAAACAGTCCGAAACGCTGCGATAGAATTAGGCATACAAGTGTGGCCGCATCAGCTAAGCTAGCCAAAAACGTCAGGCACTCGATGAAAGCGTGTCGAACAAACCGTCTCTAACCGTGAGCAAATTATGGAATATTCAACCGGACTGATCCTTATCGCCATCATGCAGTACATGCTTTTCTCCGCGCAGGTGGGCATGGCTAGAGGGAAATATGGTGTTGTAGCACCCAGCACCACAGGTCATGAAATATTCGAACGCATTTACCGAGTACAAATAAACACCCTTGAACAGCTGATTATTTATATTCCCGGTATGGTGGCTTTTGGGCTTTTCGTAAGTGCCGTATGGGTCGTCATTCCCGGCGCATTGTTTATTATAGGCCGACAAGTTTATGCCTACGCCTACGTCAACAATCCCAGCAAGCGCACCTTGGGTATGGTCATCGGCTTTTTAAGCAACGTGACATTAATCGCAGGTAGTTTTGCCGGTGTGGTGATGCACATTATTGGCTGAATCAGCGCACTAAGGGGTGTTTTTTTAACCTGTCACTAGAAGCCGACCTAATAGCTCTGTCATTGTGATATCTGAACCTCAGCGGTGTAAAACCGCCGAGGTGCCGAGAAGTCAACGCATCGAAAATTGGGATTTTTAATAGACCAATTGGATTGGACTTTTTTACGCCCTAAAGTAAAGGTCGTCGCTCAAACCATGGCTGTGCGGACTCTAGCTGTTTAGCCAAGCGAAGCAGGCGCCCTTCGTCATTCAAACGGCCCGTAATTTGTGTACCCAAGGGCAAACCACTCGGCGCCCAATACAAAGGTACAGACATAGACGGCAGGCCAGTGACATTACCCATGAGGGTGAAAGCCATACGGGAAAGCACGCGCTCAGACATTTTAAACAATAGGCCTGAGTTCATAAGTAACTTACCGAGCGGCAGTCTATGCCCAAGCTTCATCTGCAGCGCTTCAAATTTACTCGGCGGGATAACACCATGGGCGGCAGGCTCGGCAATTAATGTGGGGGTGAGCAACATATCGTAACGGGTTAAATACTCGGCCATCGCACAGCGCACTTTGTACCATCCCTCCTTCGCCTGCGCGACGTCGGCACTGGAGAATGATCGGCCGAGCATGGCCGCACTCAAGGTACCCGGTTCTAAACTAGCGGCAACTTTCGCGCCCCATATCTGTTTAATTTGCGCCACTTTTGCCGCCGTATGGCCGCTGATCACCACCATAAAATCTTGCCACATTTGTTCGACATCAATCGCGGGATCGGCCTCCTCCACCTGATGACCAAGGCTCTTCAAAAGTTTAACCGAATGCTCAACCGCTGCGCGCGCCTCGGGCGAAACCGAGGCAGGTATCATCGGCTTCAACGAATAACCAATTCGTAGGGGTTTAATTGGTACCTTTAATTGATCCAGGAATGGCATTTTAGGTTTCGGTAACAGAAAACTCGCGCCTAGCTCAGGGCCACACAGCGCATCTAACATGGCGGCACTGTCGCGTACGGACAGGGTAATCGGATGGCCAGCAATGGCGCCATCCCAACCTTCAGCCTCAAAAGGTCCGGTCGGGTTTCGACCACGAGACGGTTTCAAGCCAAAGACGCCACAACAGGCTGCCGGAAAACGTATCGAACCGCCGCCATCATTCGCTGAGGCCATTGGCACAATGCGCGCGGCGACGGCAGCGGCAGAGCCACCACTTGAGCCGCCCGTGCTGTGTCCCATTTTCCAAGGGTTGTGCGCGGGACCAAAGGCTTTTGACTCAGTGCTGATCATTAAACCGAATTCAGGCAAATTCGATTTCGCAAACGGCACTAAACCGGTTTTTAGATAACGGTTAACAATTTCGGCATTTTTTTCCGGCCACCAACGCACCTGTTCCGTGCCGAAACTGGTGGGCTGACCGGTGAGGTCATCCAATAAATCTTTGAGGATAAAAGGCACGCCCGCGAACACACCTTGGGGTATTTTTTGTCGGATGCGCTGCTGCGCCGCGTCTTTGAAATTATGGATAACAGCGTTAAGCTGAGGGTTAACTGCATCAAGCCGCTGGCTGGCGACATCTAACAGTTCGGAGGCGGTAACGTCCCGCTTGCGAACAAGCTCTGCCAAACCTAGACCATCGTATTGCCAGTATTCAGAAAACTTCATGCGCTGCCCCCAGTCAGTGGAAAAGAAAGAAAACCTGAGCGCAAGATCACAGTTTTTCACACCTCCGTCAAATCAAAGCTGAATGAAGCAGACCTAGATCACGGTTTTACCTCGTTAAGCCGATGACTAAAGCCTAACCGCTGGCTTTGCTGGCGCGTCGACACCAATCTGCGTTTAAAAAAACGAGTGACGATAGAAAACCTCGAACATAAACGCGTCTACCTATCAGCGAGCGCAATACGACGTCGCGATTATTTTTATTGTTACCCCATCAACTAGCGGATGGGGTAGCTCGACAAGGCACTGAGTCTGAAGGATTAATTAAAGGCCGAAAAATCCGGCTTGCGCTTTTCCAAAAACGCTGTTGCTGCCTCCTTAAATTCTGCACCGGCAAGGCCAGTACCGAAGGCCGCAAACTCCTTGTCCATAACAGCTAGGGACTGCTGCTTCATCGGTTCGCGCATTAAAGCCTTCGTGGCGCGCACCGCCGCTGGCGGCTGCGCCACTAAGCGCGCCGCCTGGGCGCTGGCAGTTGCCAAAGCATCGTCACATCGTTCATTAATAATGCCAAGACTGCAGGCGGTGTCGGCGTCAAAACTTTCACCCAACAGAAACAGTTCCGCGGCTTTTACTTGCCCCATCAAGCGCGGGATTAACACGCTCGAGGCATATTCCGGCACTAAGCCTAAATTAACGAAGGGCATTTGAAATTTCGCCGTGTTATCGGCGTAGACAAGGTCGCACTGCAATAACAAGGTCGTACCGATGCCCACAGCAGGGCCAGATACGGCAGCCACCACCGGCTTGGGGAAATTAAACAGCGCCTGCATGAACTGCGCGACTGGGTTATCTGCATTCAACTCGCCGCCAGCCAAAAAATCCTGTAGGTCGTTGCCCGCCGTAAAGCAGTTTTCGCTACCGCTAAAAAGCACCACGCGAATGTCATTATCCTGCGCCGCTTGATTGAGCGCCTCAGCCAGCGCTGAGTACATATCACGGGTAATCGCATTTTTCCGCTCGGGGCGATTAAATTGCAAATGTAGGATGCGATTGGCGCTGGATATTTTTATATGCTCTGTCATGGCTTACCTTTTGTGCTTAATATGGTTGCGTAAATAGCCTTGTGCTCCAGCCCAAATGAACCCAAGCCAAGCAAACGAGGGCGGTACCGAAGTGTAGCAGTGTGGCATGCGGGGTCATTGGCATATACGCCCATTATGAGTGGTAATATCGCTTGCGGTACATCCACAGCTGGCGCCAGGCATTAGATCTCCATTTCGACATTCCCGATCAGGCATTCAATTCCATGGACATTCACACACCTCGACTCCGGCTGGAGCCTTTAGATATCAAGCATGACCAGCTTATTCTGGCGATATTCAACGACCCAGATTTTCTAAAATTTGTCGGCGACAAAGGCATTCGAACCCAAACCCAAGCGCAACAATACCTGCGCGACGGGCCTATGGCGGAGCGGCAACGGTCGGGCATCGTCAATTATGCTGTCATGGCGGCAGATTCGAAGGAGGCCCTTGGCATGTGTGGCCTGTTAAAACGACCCTACCTACCTGAACCTGACCTTGGCTACGGCTTTTTACCTAGTGCTCGAGGTCAGGGCTACGCCTATGAAGCAGCCACCGCTGTACTTGCCTCCCTTAGCTCGCCCTGCACTCTTTGGGCGATGGTTAATCCAGCCAATAGCGCATCACTCGCACTCTTGCATAAATTAAAGTTTGTACCCCACAAGGGCGCTGACATTGCCCTGCCCCATGCGCCCACAACGCTGCTAATCCGACGCAACTGAGCCCATTGCCTCGACGTGTTTGAGCGCAAGCCCGAGTTATCCGTTATTAAGGGACATAAATATCCTTAAAGGAAGCCCCCATGACGCTCAAAAGCCTCCTAGCAGCCATCGCCTGCCTCGCTATTATCGGCCTTTGCCCGACCTTGCAGGCCAAGCCGATGGCGCTAGAAGATGTCTTCGACTTGGAATTTGCCAGCGACCCTCAACCTAGCGCCGACGGAAAGACCATCTATTTTGTGCGCAACTACATGGACATTCAGCAAGACCGCGTGCGCTCTAATCTGTGGCAAGTCGATACCCGCACAGGCCAAATGCGACCATTAACCACGGGCCTCACCAACGACCGATCGCCGAGGCTATCGCCCGATGGCACCCGCTTGGCCTATATTTCAAACCGTGATGGCAGCAACCAGATCTATTTGCTCTGGCTGGAAAATGGCAACACGGCCTTGATCTCACAACTCACTGACGGTGCCTCAAATCTAACCTGGTCGCCCGACAGTAAACAGCTCTACTTCACCCAATTCGTCAAAGCCCAAGCCAAGGCACCAGTATCGCTGCCGGGCAAGCCAGAAAAAGCCAAGTGGGCGAAAGCACCTGTATTTATCGATAGCACCTACTACCGCGCCGATGGTGCCGGTTTCCTGCCCAAGGGCTTTGAGCAGATATTCGCCATGGACGCCAATGGCGGCCACGCGCGCCAATTAACCTCTGCGGAAATGGACCACGCTGGGCCCTTATCGCTGAGCCCGAATGGCAAAACCCTCTACTTTTCAGCCACCCCAGACCCTGAAAACGACGTTATCAACAGCGAGATTTACGCACTTGAACTCAACTCTGGGCAGAGCAAGGCCCTCACCAACCGGCAGGGGCCAGATCATCATGCGAGCATTTCGCCAAACGGCAAATTGCTAGCCTATACCGGCTTCGATGATAAGAACCGTCTATACGAGGTCACGCGCTTGTACGTCCAAGATCTCGCCACCGGCAAGGTAAGCCTAATCACCGATCACTTAGATCGCGATATTGGCACTTACTACTGGCACAAAAACAGCAAAGGCCTGTACCTCAGCTTCGATGACCAAGGCGATAGCGCCATTGCTTGGCAGCCGCTCAAAGGTAAACACAAAGTTCTCACCCGCGCGCTCGGCGGCACCAGTTTAGGCAGGCCCTATGCGAGTGGCCAATTTGCCGTCAATGGCGATGTCTTGGCATTTACCCATAGCCTACCTGGCAGACCTGCTGAAATTGCCAGAATGGATACCGACGGCGGCAAAACCCAAGTACTGACCAGCCTAAACCAAGATTTTAACGCCCGCGTCACGCTCGGCAAGGTGGAGGAGGTCAACTTTAAAGCCAGCACCGACGGACGCAATATTCAAGGCTGGATCGTCTACCCACCCGATTTCGACGCCAAGCAAAAATACCCACTGATGTTAGAGATTCACGGCGGCCCGGTAGCCAATTACGGCCCAAGGTTCAGCGCCGAAATGCAGCTTTTCTCCGCCGCCGGCTATGTCACCCTGTACATCAACCCGCGGGGTAGCGACTCCTACGGCCCCGAGTTCGTCAATCTCATACACCATAACTACCCGTCGCAGGACTACAACGATCTAATGGACGGTGTCGATACCCTACTCGCCAAAGGCTTTATCGACGAACAGAGATTATTCGTCACCGGCGGCAGCGGCGGCGGTGTATTAACGGCGTGGATTGTTGGCCACACCAAGCGATTTGCTGCCGCCGTGGTGGCAAAGCCGGTTATCAACTGGTACAGCTTTACCCTCACCGCCGATGCCTACCCTTACTTCAGCCGTTACTGGTTTGCAAAAAAGCCGTGGGAAGATAGCGCCCACTATATGCAGCGCTCCCCGATTCAATACGTCGGCAATGTAGCGACGCCCACTATGTTATTGACTGGCGAAGCGGATTACAGAACCCCGATGTCGGAAACAGAACAGTTTTATCAAGCGTTGAAATTGCAAGGCGTTGAAACCGCCATGGTGCGCATTCCCGACGCCAGCCACAGCATCACCGCAAGGCCCTCCAACATGATGAATAAAGTGGCGTATATTCTTTGGTGGTTTGCCGAACATGGCGGCCCGAGCGCAGCGCCCGAAAACAAAGGCAACGCGACTCATGACTCGCCATAAACGATAAAAGAGCCGGGAATGATGATTTAAACGTCATTGCCGGCTATATCTCTCCGGTCACTTATTGCTAATAAGACTTACTCGTGAGACTTGGATATTGCTAAAATCACCAAGACTGTATTAACAGTGTTTCATGGACAGAAGCTAACGCCAGATGTTTCTTGGCAGCCACCTAAGGAGTCCCTCTATGCCTCTAACTGCACAAGCCTCCGGCTCGAGCCTACGACCGGAAGGTAAACACACTAGGCTCGATATTATGTTTATCGACAAATACATCGACCCCGCAAAATCCCTAGAACTGCTCAACGCACTTCAGCAGAAATTTATGTTTAACGACGCGGTAAAGCGCCAACTATCCAGTGGTGTGCCCGTGGTGATAAAACACGATACGGACGCAGAAACCGCACAAAAAATTGTCGACTACATCGCCAACCTTGGCGGAGATTGCTGGGTGCAATCCACATCTCCCGATGGCTATACCGATCGCCGCGACCAAAACCGGCGCAACACAGGCGACAGACGCCTACTGCACCGCGGCTGGGCCATCATGCCCGACCGGCGCCGCTCGCGTGAACGTCGAGTATTTTTCCATTAAGCCGTAATCTTTCCATACTGCCCCCTTAGTGATTTGCCTGTTACACTGCAGGCGAATAACAAAAATAGGGGGCTAAAATGACCATCCTTTCATCTTCCCGCTCCATAACGCGTTTTGTTAACTGCGGCGCGCTTTGTGCCACCTTCGTTGCAGCGTTGCTAAGCACTCCGAGCTTTGCCAGCGATCTACTGATTGAAAATATCAAGGGCTATACCTTTACCGATTTAGCCCCGGTCGGCGCCTCGCCGAGTCAATTTAACAAAATTCTCATCCGCGACAATAAAGTGCTCAGCACCAAAAATGCGATTATCGAACGGTTAATGAAACCGGATACAAAACGCATTGATGGCAAAGGGAAAATACTGCTGCCGGGGCTAATAGACGCGCACGGCCACTTGGCCGGCTTGGGGGCGTTACTCTCTAGTGTCGATTTGCGCGAAAGTAAAAATGAAAATGTGGCCGTACAACTGGTGCAAAACTACATAACTAACATAAAGCCCAATAAAAACGCCTGGGTTCTCGGACAAGGTTGGAATCAAGCCAATTGGCCCAGTAAGCAATTTCCCACCAGCGCCAGTTTAAATACCATTGAGGCGCCCAACCCAATCGCACTCGCGCGCGTAGATGGACACGCTGTTTGGTTAAATCAAACAGCGCTTGCGTTAACCGGCATTGATGATTCAACGCCAAACCCTGAAGGCGGTCAAATCATCAGAGACAGCGAAGGCAAGGCCACCGGTGTGCTCATCGATAACGCGATGTCTTTGGTATATAAAAAAATACCACCCATCACAGAACAACAACTCAATCAACAATTACAACGCAGTTTCGATCATCTGCTCTCACTCGGCATCACCGGCGTGCACGATGCGGGCATCAATCAGCCGGTGATTGATGTATTAAAGCAACGAGCTGCCAAGAAAACGCTACCCCTTCGGGTTTATGGCATGCTCGACGGCAGCGACGCAAATCTTAGCCAATGGCTTAAGGCGGGCGCCTACAGCGACGAAGCCGGTTATTTAACGATTGCCTCGGTAAAATTATATGCCGATGGCGCACTCGGTAGCCGCGGTGCCGCTCTGTTAGCGGACTATTCTGACCAACCAAATAATAAAGGTTTAGATATTACTGCACCGGAACCGCTGCTCGAAAAATTCAAACTTATTGATGACCATCAATTTCAAATCTGCGTTCACGCCATTGGCGATCGTGGTAACCAGCAAGTGCTGGATGCATTTGACGCGCTGTTTAACACCGGAGGCAATAGCAACTTACGCCACCGCATAGAGCATGCTCAAGTTATCGCGCCGCAAGACTTAGCGCGCCTCGAGCAACTGGATTTAATTGCGTCTATGCAACCCACCCATGCCACCAGCGATATGCACATGGCCGAAGATAGACTAGGACAGGCGCGACTGACCGGTGCCTACGCTTGGCGCACGCTGCTCAACAATGGCACCCGCATGACCTTTGGTTCAGATTTTCCTGTGGAATCTGCCAATCCATTTTTTGGCATCCACGCCGCCGTCACACGGCAAGATCACAATAACCAACCCGTACCGGGCTGGCGTATTGAAGAAGCCGTAACCATCAACGAGGCCATGAGTCTTTTTACTCGAGATGCCGCCTGGGCCGCCCATATGGAAACAGCGCAAGGCACATTAGAGCCAGGTAAGTGGGCAGATTTTATCCTTGTGGAAGAAAACCCCTACAAGGTAAAGCCCGAACAGCTATGGAAAATCAACGTACATGAGACTTGGGTCGCTGGCGAAAAACGCTGGCCACACTAGTCACAATCGTCGCAAGCCGTTAACACCTAATAATGAGAACGTACTAACAAGAATCCAACATGACCATGCATACAGACAACACCCTCAACAACGATCGTCGTATAGCCCAGTGGCTATTATTTTGCGCACTCGCTATTTTTGTCATGATTATCCTGGGCGGTGTCACGCGTCTCACGGAGTCGGGCCTATCCATTGTTGAATGGAAGCCAGTGATCGGCACACTGCCGCCGATGAACAATCTCGAATGGACGCGGGAATTTGAGCAATATAAACAATTTCCCGAGTACCAAAAAGTTAACAAAGGCATGTCGCTAGATGACTTTAAAACCATCTTCTATTTTGAATATAGCCACCGCTTACTCGGCCGACTAATTGGGGTAATATTTCTAATACCTTTCTTATTTTTTTGGTTTAGCAAGCGGATAAAGCCCGGCTTAGGCATTCCACTACTAGGTCTATTTATCTTGGGTGGTCTGCAGGGTGCACTAGGCTGGTTTATGGTGAAGAGTGGCTTGGTGGACAATCCTCGTGTCAGTCAATATCGCCTTGCCGCTCACCTAGGATTAGCGGTTATTATCTATGCCTACATGCTTTGGCTAGCGTTAAGTCTTTTGCAAACACGCGACCGTCACCCCACGGTCTTTAGCAAGCGCACGCTCGGGCTATGCGCAGTAATCTTTTTCATGATTATAACCGGGGCTTTTGTCGCCGGTACACGCGCAGGCTTAGCCTACCCCACTTGGCCGCTCATGGGCGACAGTTTTATACCCGCTAACCTTTACGCCACCACACCCTTCTGGTTGGCAGCATTTGAGGACATCACAACCATCCAGTTTAACCACCGCATACTTGCCTACATCATCACGATCATTATTGCCTGGCTTGGCTTTGTACTCTGGCGTAGCAACCCCAGTCAGCAAGTAAAACTCGCAATTTTGCTCCTCTGTTCGGCACTCATAATGCAAGTAGGCTTGGGCATTGCGACATTACTCAACCATGTTCCAGTGGCTCTCGCGGCTAGTCATCAAGGCGTGGCCATTATATTGCTCTCCAGCGCGTTATTTTTAGCCCATAGCGTGAAGGTTGGGACGAGAATGCATTAAAAGCTCGATAAAAAAGCGCCGCATTGCGCGGCGCTTTCTCCTATTGATTTATTGACTCAGCACCAACTGTGCCAATCGATTCACGATGAAATCGAGTTTAGCTGGATCAATTACATCAAAAAGCGCAACACCAAGTAAGGCACGAGATTAAACAAGAAAACCATTAGCTTATAAAAACCTAGGCCACCATAGTGCAGGGCATGAAATTGTGTTTCTGTGATATCAAACATGGCCGAGTGCATTCTAAAGGTAAAACCGCGTGCAACCGTGATAAACACCAACCAAATGCACATAACAGCCCAATTAATCACAGTACTCCAGCCAAAAAAAGTCGCCAATTGATCTATTGTCATCGTCTTCTCCTTGGTTATTTTTACTGTATCACTTTTATACTACCATGGCAGCGGGTCACCATTGCCATGACGAAATTGACCTGAATCAACCAAGTTCGTTTCAGCAATGCGAGCCACTAGACGCTGTGCTGCGTCAACAGCGCTAATATCGCCCGCATGCCCCACCATATCCGTTTGTACAAACCCTGGATGTAAAATGGCAACGGCGATGCCTTTTGGCGCCAAATCGACGGCGAGAGATTTGCCAGCAATATTGAGCGCTGCTTTCGACATACGATAGCCGTAGTAGCCCCCCGAACTATTGTCGGCTACCGATCCCATACGGCTCGTGATAAGCGCTATTTTAGATCCAGATGTCAGCTGACTTAACAGAGCATGGGTAACACGCAAAGGGCCGAGGGCATTGACAGCAAATTGTGCCTCAATGTCTTGCCAACGGAGTTGACCTAGGCTGTCGCCTGCTAACAAGCCGGCATTATTAATCAAAATGTCGATTGTTTGCCCTTTTAGCGCGTCGGTCAGTGTGGTTAAAGTGTCTGCGTCGCTCACATCAACCCCCTCAACAACTGAGGCGCCGGACGCCGTTAACGCTTCAGAAGCTTTTCGACAAAGCGCCGACACCTCGTGCCCCTGTGCTAAATAAGCTTGCGTAAGCGCCAACCCAATACCTCGGTTTGCGCCAGTAATCACAACGTGCATAGATGTCTCCAAGGATGTAGGGTTTCAATGTAATTCTGTTAAGACGGCACCATGCCGTGAAACTGCTGCCCCAGCCAACGGCAAATCGCTTTGCCATCATTAATATAAGCGCGCCCGGTTTGTGTAGAACGAGCTAGGCCCGTAGGTAAATCACCCTCGGCGAATACCAACGCTGGGCTATTTTGCAATTCAACACCTAAAAGCTCTACCAATGCGGCTCGCGGGCGGTCAAAATCAATATAAATAAACTCGACTTGCGCTTTTAAGTGCGGATGGTAAACAAAAAAGCCTTCCATCAACGCACAATCTGGGCAAAACATGTTCGCTTCTGTGCCATAGCCAGGTTTAAGTAGATACAATTGGGGTTTAGACATTGGTTTTCCGTTCCTACAATAATACACACCGTAAAATGGAGATATTACCATGAACCGACTCAGCTTTTATTTTACTGTTGTATGTCTATGCGCCTTTGCTACCCATGCAAATACCCAAGAACTATCACCGAAAGAGCAAGCGGCAAAGGGACAAGCGACAGAAAACCACTTGGTTCACACCAGCCTAGCGCCAGAGCTAGAAAAATTTCGCCCCTTTATTAATCGCACCTATCGCGGTGAATACAAAGATGAAAAAAGTGGAAAGGTCGCCATCGATATCGCTCAATGGCAGCGCGCCTTAAACGGCCGAGCCATTCGAGTTCTACACTCTATCGACGAGGGTAAGTACGGCGGCGAGACGCTGTTTTTCTTTGATAAAAACCAATCTTCTGTGCGCTTTTACTATTTCACCACCGAAGGGTTTTACACCGAGGGTAGCGTCAGTTTTGATGGCAACAAGATGATCAGCACGGAAATCGTTAACGGTGAAGCAAGCGGCATTACTAGCGTCATCTCAGTCGCCGAACTGAGCAGCAGCGGCGTCATGACCATCAACTCGACCTACCTAAAAGGCGATATCGAGGTTAACACCAGCCGCGCGGTATACGCCCCTATTCCGCATCAAAATCCCATTTTTAAATGAGCCTCAACTGTGAATAACGCCCAGCCCGCCTTCAGCTGGGGATTAACGGCAATCCTGCTCGTAACACTGCCGTTTTTCTTTATTGGCGGCCCAGATTGGCAGGCGATGCCACTTTATCGCCAGGTTTGGAATGGCGGTCACATCGCTTTTTTTTGCTTTAGTATTATTCTGGTTCGACAATTTATCGCGCTAGATTCAGCACAACGTTGGCTAGCGGCGTCGCTAGTGACACTCATCATCGGCACCCTGATCGAAATCATTCAACAACAGGTAGGGCGCGAGTTTAGCTATACGGATTTATTGTTTAATCTGGTAGGGCTCTGGCTGGGCTTAAGCTGGACTCAACGCGCTTCTCGACTCACTTGGCTGCTACGTCTGGGCGCCGGCGTGTTACTAACACCGTTTTTATGGACGGTAGCCCAAGCGAGCCAACTGCAAATTGCCAGCGCTTATTATTTTCCCCTGATTACTAGTTTTGAAAGTCGTTCGGAATTACTCCGAATTTCTGGCCCCGCCAGTCTAACGAGCCAAATAACGTCCAAAGGAAAATACGCCCTAAAAATACATTTCGATAAAGCCAAGTACTCCACCGTCAGTATTGATAAGCCGCTAGGCAGCTGGATTGGCTACCAACAACTTATGCTGGACATCTATAACCCAGAGCCCGAACCATTACGCCTAGTCTTACGCATTTCAGATGCCGAGCACGATCGAGGTTCGCAGGCGTTAACCGATCGATTTAACGTTGCCATAACGGTAACAAACGGCTGGAATACTATAGCCATCAAGCTAGATGATATTCGCCAGGCGCCGTTAACGCGGGAACTTAATCTTGCCCAGCTAACCAACATAGCCATTTTCTCTCAGGGATTAGACAAGCCTCGCACCGTGTATCTGGATCATATTCGCTTAGAGTAATCGCTTGGCGATACACAGGTTGACAAAAACCCATTACAACAAGGGATATAGCATGAAAACAATTGGACTCATAGGCGGTATGAGCTGGGAATCCACCAGCCACTACTACTCGGCCATTAATCGAGAAGTTAATCGAAGAATGGGCGCTTTTCACTCAGCCAAGATTGTCATGGTTAGCGTAGATTTCGCCGAAGTAGAACATCTACAGCGAGCGAACAATTGGCAAGCGGCGGGAAACCTATTAGCCCATGCGGCCTTACAACTGCAAGCAGCAGGTGCCGACTGCATTGTTATTTGCACCAACACCATGCACAAAGTTGCCCCACAAATAGAATGTGCCGTCAATATTCCCTTGCTCCACATTGCCGACGCAACGGGCCGTGCACTCGTGGCTAAGGGCATGGACCATGTGGCACTTTTGGGCACGGCGTTTACCATGGCGCAAGATTTTTACAAGCAAAGGCTGGCCGACAACTTTCCCCTAAAGGTGACGGTTCCTAATGCTAGCGAGCAAGAAATCATTCACAACATTATTTATCAAGAGTTGTGTAAAGGTATTATCGCGGACACATCGCGCTCAGCCTATTTAACCATCATGAATAGACTACAGGCAGATGGCGCGCAGGCAATCATCTTAGGTTGTACAGAAATAGGTCTATTAGTCACGCGCGAACACACACAGATTCCACTGTTCGACACCACATTGATTCACAGCATGGCCGCGGTTGATTTTGCGCTGAGCTAGCGCATGCACAATACCAAGGTCTAGTGGTCAAACCACCCTTAACTGCTAGGGTAGTTGTGCAAATAAAAACACAACCGCAAGAGCAGATGACTGGGTACTTAGGGTTCATGGATGCTTAGCTAGTCCTACAGGGAATTTTCCGGATATCGCTCTATAACAATAATGAAATGGAGCAAATCATGAATATCTCTCTGGGCAAGTTAATCTTGCCACTGAGTTTTTCCCTCGCAGCACTCAGCATGAACGCCGATGCAGGCAGTTGGCAAAACAACGCCAGCGTTGGCGGTTTCAATAAGGTCCACATTTATACTCCCGATAGCGTATCAAGTATCGGTCAAGGTAAAGGCTTGCTTATTGTATTACATGGCTGCACCCAGAGTATTGATGCGTTCAAAACAGCCAAGCTCGAAACCGCTGCAGAAACCTACGGACTTGTGATTGCCGTACCCGACGCGATGAACAAATCCGGTTTCAGTTGTTGGCATTACTGGGACAATACAAAATCTCGCAGCCACAAGGATTACAAAAACCTCATTAGCCTTGCCACCACCTTATCGAGTGACGCCAACCGCAATATCGATAGCAAACAAGTTTACATAGCAGGATTATCCTCTGGCGCTGCTTTCGCAAATACCACGGCCTGTTTAGCACCGGACGTATTTGCCGGCATGGGCATTAGCGCGGGGCCAAGTATTGGCACCAGTTCCAGTGGCGCGATTTCGACCTGTGAGAGCGCCAATGTAACATCGCGCTGTAACACTTACGCCGGCAGTTATGCCAGTCATTTCGCCACCCAAATTACCTCTATCGCTCACGGCGATGCCGACACCACAGTTAACACCTGCTACAACCAACAAAATGCCAGCGGTATGGCTGGCGTCTATGGGGTCAACCAACTTAGTGGCAGTCAAGTGATTAGCGAAGGTACACGCACCGCGGATCAAACACTATGGACCGACGGCCGTGTCTCTATGCTTTGGCTCAATGGTCTAGATCACGCCTGGTCGGGCGGCGCAGGCGCTTCCGGCAGCTACATTGGCAGCGCGAGTATTAATTACGCCAGTTATTTAGGCGAATTTTTTAAAAATAATAATAAGCGGGTCAGCCGTAACCAAGCGCCAACCTTGAGCAATGTCATCACCAGTAGCAGCCAAGATTGGATTCTTGTGGATGGCGATGCCGAGGATGCTGAAACGAGTGTGTCGGCTATCAACATAGAATTCAAACGGCTAGACAGCACCGCGAACGCGATAAATCGACACACACAAGTTGATGGGAGTGGTCATTTCAGTGTCAACCAAAGTGGCTTCAGCAATGGCCTGTACAGCGTTTCAGTAACCGCCACCGATACCGAGGGCGCCACCAGCATCATGACTCAGAAAACCCAACGCGTCGGCCCGGAACCCGCAGCTGCGGCACCCACCTTGCAGAACATCACGGCTCAAGTGAGCGGCCAATGCGCCACCGTTGCTGGCGATGTGTTTGACATCAACAACAACCTTACACACGTGCAGGTGAGCTTTAGCCAGCAAACCCTAAGCGCCGCAATTAACGGCACAAACTTTAGCGCCCAAACCTGCGCCTTAGCTGGCGGTGCCCAAACTGCCACTGTCACGGCCACAGATTCAAGCGGCCTGAGCACGCAAGCCAGTATCAGCTTTACCATTGATGCTGGCTCCACCGGCGACTATAACCATCACATAAACTTGGGGCATATCACCTGGGGCAATGGTTATTCAGCCTGCTACTTAGCCTTCGGCACCAACCCCTTCACCATGCGCGAAACCAGCGCCGGCAGCAGTCAATGTCAATGGGTTGCCGATGGCCAAGCCTCCTGTGCAGGGCCGGCGCAAACCTGCAGTAACACACCTACCGATACCGATGGCGATGGCATCGCCGACGAGGTCGATAATTGCCCGCTCATCGCCAATGCCAATCAGCAAGATAATGACGCTGACGGCCTCGGCAATGCCTGCGACAGTACACCTAACGGCGAGCAGCAACCGACAGATACCGATAACGACGGCGTTGCCGATAGCCAAGATAATTGCCCCAACATCGCCAACAGCAATCAACTCGATAGCGATGCCGATGGTGTAGGTGACGCCTGTGACAGCACCCCGAATGGCGACTTTCAGTGCACGCAAACCACGTCTAGCAACTACGCTCACGTGCAGGGCAATAGAGCCACCACTAGCGGCGGCTACGTTTACGCAAAAGGTTCGGGAACCAATATAGGCCTATACAATATATTTGTAACTAAGACACTCGCACAAACGAGCAGTGGTTTTTATATTCTGGGTAACTGTCCAAACTAACTTTGGATCAAGGCTTGGCAGACTCGAAACGTCTGCCAAGTTTCACGCCAAAAACGCAGTATTATTGCAACCAATCATCACGACCCGTTTTCACAACCTGCTAAGGTTATGCGGCCTGCAACATAAATGCGAAACAACTACCCTGGCCTAGGCGCGACGTCACTTGAATGCTGCAGCCATGCAAATCTAAAATCCGCTTAACAATAGCTAAGCCCAGCCCCGTGCCTTGCTCAGATTCCACATTGGGTCTTGTACCACGGTAATAGCGATCAAACAATTTTGGTAATTCATCTTGGCTCACACCGATACCGGTATCGGCAACGCTCACATGAATATTGGCAACACCAGACTTCAAACCCAGCGTTACCTTGCCACCGGAAGGCGTATAGCGCAGCGCATTTTCCACTAAGTTTTCCAACACCCGCTCAATCAGGGCAATATCGGCGTCCACTTGAAATAATCCACCATCTACTTGAAAGACCAGATCAATATGTCGATCCTTTGCTTTTAATTCGAATTTTTGCATCACATCTTGAAGCAGTTCCGCCAAAGAAAAACGCTCCAACTTAGGGGTAATTCGACCAGCATCCAACTTGCTCAACTCAAATAGCTCGCTAATGAGGCGCCCCAAGCGCTGGCAATGTTTAAACGCCGTGGATAAATATCGAGATCGCTCTGCCTCGGTCAGCTTTTGGCTAGGTAAACTCAAAACCTCTAAATAACCCTGCATGGATGCCAGCGGTGTGCGTAAATCGTGTGACACATTGGAGATCAACTCTCTACGCAACCGATCGGTTTCTTCCAGGCTGTGCATTTGCGCCTCAATTCGACGTTGCATGGCATTAAAAGCTTGACTCATATGAGCTATTTCGTCGCGCCCAAGGGACAGCGTATTTTCTTTAGCGGCGGGAACAAGTTGTTGTGCCCGCGCAAATTTATGCATCGCTAAAGATAATTGCCTGAGCGGTTTAGTCAGACTACTAAAGATCAAAAAACCCACCGCTACACCGAAGCTTAACAAGGCGAATATCGCGCCAGCAGCCAACTGCAATGAATAACTACCCTTCAGTGAATCACTTAAGGTGCTGTAGCGCTCGCCCCCGAGAATGACATACAAATAACCTTCTGGCGCCGCGACTGCGCCGACGGGAAATACCGAAAATATTTTTTCTCCGCTGTCAGTCCGCGGGTCCGTGCCTAAAACCGCTGACGCTTCGGGCTCTGCCAACCAGCGTTGTAACGGCGGCAAGGCAACCTGATGTCGCTTAATCGACTCGGCGGGAACACCTTGGGACACAATGCGTCCGTCGGCATCCAGTAAGTACACTTCAACAATGGGATTTACCACCATAACTAAACCGGCCAACTCTTGCATTGCCGCTTCGTTAACCACGCCCTGCTCGATGAGTGGCGCGCGATTAACGATATACATCGCGAGGCTACGGTTTAGCTTTTGGGTAATCTCATCGTAATACCGATCACTGCTCCAAAAAATTAGCGAGACGTAACTCAAGCCAATCAAGCAGAACAACAACATAAAACTCACACTGAGTCGCGCTCTAAGACTCCACGCTCGCCAGATCATAGCGCCTCCTGAAACTTATAACCCACTCCCCACACGGTCAGAATATATTTTGGCTGTGAAGGGTCAGATTCAATTTTGGCGCGCAATCGATTGATGTGGCTGTTAACAGTGTGCTCGTAACCATCGTGACCGTAGCCCCATACGTCTTGCAACAGATCCATGCGTCGAAAAACCTTGCCGGGATTACTCACAAAATAACATAGCAGGTCAAACTCCTTCGCGGTGCAATCTACCGTCGCACCACGCACTTCTACCCGACGCTGCTGGCTATCAACCAAAATATCTCCCACCTGTACTATTCTTTCGGCTGGATTTGGCACGGGAACCTGATTCATGGCCGAGCGCCGCAACAGCGCCTTGACTCTCGCCACCAGCTCCAGTGAACTAAATGGCTTGGTCAAGTAATCATCGGCACCTAATTCCAGCCCCAGCACGCGATCCAATTCCGTGGCGCGCGAAGTTAGCATTAACACCGGCGTCGTTATCCCTTTTGCGCGCAATTCGCGACACACATCTAAGCCATCCATACCTGGCAAACGCAAATCGAGTAAAATTAGATCCCATTTTTGCGCAAGAGCAAGGGCAAGACCTTCACTACCCGAGTGACACTTAATGCACTCGCCCGCTAGGTCGCGCAATTGCAGCTGAACCAGTTCGGCTAAATCTTTTTCATCTTCAACGATGAGAAAACGTCGCTCCGGCGTTGGATAAGCCAAAATGCTTGCGCTCATGGGCAGTCCTTAAAATACTGGTTCTTTGTCAAATAAACAGACGTATAAATTGAAGGCAAAAACTCGCTCGGGGCACTCTCAGCCACCTTGGCAAAACACCAAAGCTGAGCAACCCGAGCGACGTAAGTGATAAAAAATATCACTGCACAAATCTCGCAGCGACCGGTTATTGCATGCGGGTAACCACAACCCTTAACACTGGGTTGTCGAAACGATGGACGTTAGTTAAAACCGAGCCCATCGATCCTTCATCGCTGGTTAACACACCAGCATGCATGGCCACTTGATCGCGAATATCATCGCGTTGTGCATTAAAGCCTTCCTGCGCACCGCCAGCTGCCGCTGGGCCGGGTACCGTATCAGCCGACTCACTATTGGCCTCCGTACCGGCGTCATAGGCCACTGTTGTCAACGTGATTGAGTCGCCAACGGCTAGGTTTGTTACATCCAAACCATTAAATCCCGTGATAGCGTCATTGGTGTTAACAAGCATGGTCACAGCACTTAATTGCACTGGCTCCGTGTGCGCCACATCAAACTCAGCGCTAACCGTGACCGTCTCGCTCATGCCCGGCATTAATACACCCGCGCCGCCGACGTTATTAAACGTCATGGCATTGGCATCTAATTGAGCAAGCAGATCCCCATTGGCACCACTTTCGGCCAGTTGCTCCAACGCAACACTGGCCGCGGTTCCCACCCTCATCAACCGCACCTCTGAATTGTGTAGGCTTGCAACTAAGGGAGAAACCGGTTGGCCATAGGTGAGGTTGGTCACTTGAATCGAGTACTCGCGCAACGCCGTATCCGGCGCCGGATCATCGTCATCTCTGTCTGGACAACCCGCGAGCAGCGCAACCGCACAGGTCAGTAAACTCCAACGCCCTATCAACTCTAGTGGCTTATTCATAGCTTTCTCCTTATTGCACGGTGACAGTGATGCGCGCCACAGGGTTCAACCAACGATGCGCAGTGGCGCTGATATCACTAACGCCACCGGCAGCGTCCATATCACCTAAAACACCGCGATGGATATGAACAAATCCTTCAGCACTGCCCGATTGCCCCGTGCCGTTCATACCAATCTCTGCCTCCAATGGCGGTGGCACAGGCATACCTGGCTGACCCGACATACCAGAGCCACGCAATTCATTATTGGCTTCGGTACCGGCGTCATAGGCGTTTAGGTTGTAGGTATAGGTGCCGGGCTCGGTGGGCAACGTTAAACTGTCGAGGCCTACGAAACCGTCGTTGCTGGGTAATAACATGGCGACAATAGAAAGCTGGGTATTGGCCGCGTTAGTGTCGTTATTAATCATCGCGCTGGTGCTGGCACCCGGTAGCAATAATCCAGCGGCAGGGTTTGCCACAACTTGACCCGCCACTGCGGTAACCGCCGCCTCTAACCCAGCGATATCGCCCCCCTCGGCCATTGCCTGCAGAGCGCTGCTGGCAGCCATGCCCGATTGAAATAAGTGGGTACTGTCGGGGTGCGCCGCCACTAATAGCGGCGTGAAATAAGTACCGCGCGTTAAGTTTTGAATCTCGATGGCATAATCCGCCGCCACGCTAGTGAGCGGCACTAAACTCGCAATCATAAAAGCCAAGGGGGTGAAAAGCCGTGTGGTTGTTTTTATGTGCATGAGACAGTCCTTGCGAATGCTGTTGATTGAGGAGCAATCAGTCTGCGCCACCGTCTCGGTGTATTCCTCACAGAAGTGTCACAAGAGGGTCACTTTTTTGTGGCGATAGCTGGGGCAACTCGACGCATAAAAAAGCCCGCTGCTGCGGGCCTTAAGACATCACTGGCATGGAACTAGCTTTCTAACCACACATCGCGCGCCCAGTACCAAATGGTTTCCCAAGTTTCGCCGGTTAAGTCACCATCGGCCCACAACACCACTTCACCTTCGGGTTCTAAGCAATAATAAGTGTCTTCCTGTTTACAAAAGGGCAACAAATGCCGAGGCACACCGTCAGACCAGGCGGTAGCGCAAATCTCCGGCAAATAATTATGTGCCGAGGCATCGGCAACGACAGCGGGCTCTAAAGAGCCAACAATAACGTCGCTAACTTCCAATAAAAACTCGCGATAATCTCGCGGCAGTGGCAATAAAATTTGCTCTTCTGCCTCTACCGTCATTTCGTGAGTTGGCAACTCCATACCCCAAGCAACAGCGGTATTGGCCTCGCGCAGCATTTCTACTATTTCGTCCATAACTTCCCCTAAATCTGGCGGCATTAAACACTAAGCATTTGCCCGCTGCAATCGAGCTCGCTTACCCACGCATTGCACTCGCCAGCGAAACCATTGAACGAGCGCCAAAGGCCACTGCAGTAATTGGTTGCACACCGCAAGATTGACGCGAAAACACAGAAAAATTAGGTATATATTGCTAATAATTAAGCCGATAGCTGCAGCCTATCCGACAACCTAGCAAACAGCGAAAATATCCTTGCGCAACAGCGCTAATGCCATTACTTTTGTTCCCGGTCACCCTAATAAAGCGCTGGCAATAGTGGCCATACGTACCAACTAACAAGTAAAACGATACGTATCGTTCAACCTACAAAATACTTAATAACATCCAATAACAACCAATAACAACGGGCGCGTACATGCAGTCGACATCGGTAATATCCCGAATTCTCAACACCAGTCTCATCACCCAAATCGCGGTTGGCATTCTTGCCGGTATCGCCTTGGGAATTTTTGCGCCAGCTGGCGCCGAACACGCGGCGATGCTGGGCAATCTCTTTGTTCAAGCCCTAAAAGCCGTAGCGCCCTTATTGGTGTTCATTTTAGTCGCCTCGGCCATTGCCAATCAAAATAGCGATGCCAAAGGCCAAATGCGCCCCATTGTCGGTCTTTATCTCATTGGCACACTGAGCGCCGCTATGATTGCCGTCGGCCTCAGTCTGCTGTTTCCCAGCGAACTGACCTTAACCTTGACCAGCCAGTCCTTGGATGCGCCCCAAGGCGTGGGTGAAGTGTTACAAAATTTGCTTTTTAAGCTGGTCGACAACCCAATCAATGCCCTATTAACCGGAAACTTTATTGGTATTTTAGTCTGGGGCATCGCCCTTGGTCTCGGCCTAAAACAAGCACAAGCTAGCACCAAGCAAGTATTCGCCGATGCCGCTCACGCCATCACTCAGGTGGTACGTATTGTGATTCGCACGGCGCCCCTAGGTATCTTTGGTCTCGTGGCGGGTAATTTGGCTGCCGGCGGGCTGGGGGTTTTAGGCGGCTACCTACACGTGTTAGCGGTGCTGATCGGCGCAATGTTATTGATGGCGCTTTTCGTTAACCCGCTCATCGCTTGGTTTAAAACCGGTGCCAACCCCTACCCGCTAGTCTTCACCTGCTTACGCGAAAGTGGCATTACCGCGTTTTTCACCCGCAGCTCTGCCGCTAACATTCCGGTCAACTTGGCACTGTGCGAAAAGTTGGAACTCGATAAAGATACCTACGCGGTTTCAATTCCGTTGGGTGCTACCATCAATATGGCCGGCGCTGCGATCACTATTACGGTACTGACACTTGCTGCTGTGCACACCTTAGGCATTCAAGTGGACCTACTCACGGCACTTTTGCTCAGCGTTATCGCCGCGGTTTCCGCTTGTGGCGCCTCAGGGGTAGCCGGTGGCTCGCTGTTACTTATCCCACTCGCCTGTAGCTTATTTGGCATTCCCGACGACATAGCCATGCAAGTAGTTGCCGTTGGTTTCGTGATCAGCGTGCTACAAGACTCGGCAGAAACGGCACTTAATAGCTCGACCGATGTGGTATTTACGGCCGCCGTTTGCCGAGCAAAAAACTAGTTCTACCGAATAACCTGCTTACGCGGGGCCTAACTTGCTATCATTCAGGCCTCGCTTTCAGGACACCCAAGGATTGATGTGTGAAACTATTACTGCCAGCCCTGCTGACGCTATTACTCGTGAGCGAACCGAGTTTCAGCAACAACTTGACAACCACGGACTGCCATCTCAAAAACTTACCCAATCTCGCCGAGTGTTTTAGTCTCGAACGCTTAGAAAACCCAAACGATCCCAACAGCAAAACCTTCACACTTCACGCCGCTCGGTTGACAGCACTGACACCCAGTCAAAAATCGCCCTTAGTTTTTTTGGCCGGCGGGCCAGGCCAATCTGCTATAGAGGTGGGCGGTCAAGTGGGTCTGGTATTGAAAGCCTTGCTCGCAGATCGCGACATCGTGTTCTTAGAACAACGCGGCACGGGTGACAGCAATGGTTTTACATGCGTAGCAGAAGACGAAGACATTTATGCCGACCTATTCAATGTCAGCATGAGCCGTGAGTTAGCTAAAAGCTGTATTGACGCTTTCACCGGCGACTTGAGCCAATACAACACACCCAATGCCATTGACGATTTTGCCGCCATGGTACAAGTCATGGGTTACGAAAAAATTAATGTATACGGCGGCTCCTATGGCACCCGCGCGGCATTGGTATTTATGCGCGCTTATCCGAACCTAATCGATAGCGTTATTTTAGACAGCATTGCCCCCGTACAATCCATAGTAGGCCCCTTTGCCAGCCACGGTTACCGCGCCTTAAACCTCTTATTTGATGAGTGCGAGGCAACACCGGATTGCAATAACACTTACCCACAACTGCGCCAAAACTATTGGGCGCTATGGCAAACCGTTGAACAAGCACCAATCGACACCACCATCTATCATCCCACCAGTTTGCAACCACAGCGGTTTCAGCTAGATCCCAGCAAACTGTTTCAACTCACCATGAGCAACCTCTACAGCCAACAACAGCGCCAATTGTTGCCGGTGGTTTTTAATCAAGCACATCAGAAAAACTATGCCCCCATGGCAGGGCTACTTGCAGCCAGTGGCGACAACGGTATTTATAGCGGGTTAATGGTAAACATTGTGTGCAATGAAGATATTCGCCGCGCAACACCCGCCCAACTACAACAGGACACCAACACGCCCTTCGGCGATGTATCAATAAAATTTTGGCAAAGCCTGTGCGAAACTTGGCCCGCCTATGCCTTGAATGATGATTATTATCTACCTATAAAAAGTGACATTCCCGTGCTGGCGTTATCGGGCGAGCTCGATCCTGTCACGCCGCCGGCCTGGGGTAATCTCGCGGTTGAACATTTACCTAACGCCACTCACCTTATTGCAAAAAATGCCGGCCATATCGTGGGCTTAAAAGGTTGCGGCCCCAAGCTGGTTCGACAGTTTTTAAACCAGCCCAATCAACCGCTAGAAAATGCAGATTGCTTAGCTAAATTACCGATGGTGAAATTTATGCGAAGTATCAATGCCCACTAACCCCGACACTATGCCAAATGAAAGTGAACCCAAACATTTAGGAATGACAACGCCATGCTGCAAGTGCACGCTCTGACCAAGCATTTCGGTAAACTTCGCGCTTTGGACAACATGAGTTTTTCGGCCCTTGACGGCGAAATCACCGGCATTTTAGGGCCAAATGGCGCGGGGAAAACCACCGCCTTACGCATACTCTACGGGTTATTAAAATCCGAAATGGGCCAAGCATTTGTCGACCAGATTGATGTTGCCAAAGCACCCATAAACGCCCGCAAGCGGCTAGGTGTCTTTCCCGATAAGTTTGGCCTGTATGAACGTTTAACGGCATTCGAGCAAATTAATTATTTTGCCGGCCTACACGGGCTGCACGGCGCAGCTGGCAAAACCGCCACCCATAAGATCATTACACAGCTGGCACTTGACGATATTGCCCAGCGCAGAACCCAGGGCTTCTCACAGGGCCAGCGCATGAAAGTGACGCTAGCACAAGCGCTGGTGCACAGGCCACAAAACTTGGTATTAGATGAACCCACTCGCGGCCTCGATGTCATGAGCACCCGAATTTTACGCGAGCAACTTAAAAATCTGCGCGATGCCGGTCACTGCATCTTATTTTCCAGCCATGTCATGCAGGAAGTTGCAGCGCTGTGCGATAAAGTGATTATCGTCGCCCAAGGCAAAGTTATAGCCACAGGTACGCCCCAAGAATTATGTGAGCAAACCGGTGAAACGCAATTGGAAGAAGCCTTTGTAAAACTGATCGGTAGCGACGAGGGCATTGCCGCATGAATCAAGTTTTCTACACCTTACTGCACAAAGAAATCATCGACGCGCTGCGCGACAAGCGCGCCCTCATGGGCGCCCTGCTATACGCTTTCTTCGGGCCCATGGTACTTGCTGCTGCGCTCAATTTTGCCATATCAAACAATGAAGAGGAGCAATCGCTGTACATTGCCATAGAGGGCGCCGCGCACGCACCGATTTTAGTTGAGCGCTTGGCGCAACAAAATGTTTTCCAACTTGGTACAGGCAATGATAGCGATGAAAAGCGCTGGCGCGAAAAACCAATCACCTTGGTTATTCCCGACAACTACCAAAGCCAGATTGAGCAAGCAAAAGAACTGACTCTGACATTAAAAATCAACCAAGCCGATAAGAATCGACAAGCTGCGAGCCATCGCATCAGAGCGGTACTACAACAATATGCCAATGAAATTGCGACCTATCGCTTAGTGCTCAGGGGCATTGATGCGCACTTGCTTAATACCTACACCATTGAATTACAAGATCAAGCCAGCGCGCAGGAAAAAAGTGGCATCGTGATGGGGATGTTGGCGGTATTCGTTTTAATGAGTGTATTTGTTTCAAGCACCAGCATCGCCATTGATACCTCCGCGGGTGAGCGAGAGCGGCATTCGCTAGAACTCATTCTGACCCAGCCCATATCAACACAACAACTCATCGGTGCCAAGCTCATCGCCGTTGCCATGCTCGGCACTTTAGGTGCATTACTGACCCTCACCATCACCTCGCTGGTAATGGGTTTCGTACCTTTAGCTAAGATGGGCATCGGCTTTGAACTCGAACCCTTAACTATCGCAACGATCATGCTGGCGTTATTGCCCTTAGCTTTTTTTGCCGCAGCGTTTCAATTATTTTGTGCCTTTCAAGCGCGCAGCTTTAAGGAGGCACAGTCTTATATTTCGCTCACCATTATGGTGCCCCTCACCATACCCTTCGCCATTCAATTCATGCCCCACAAGCCGGCCTGGATTGACTGGGTGCCCGTTGCCAGTCAAAGTAATCTGATTGAAACCATCGCCAAAGGCCAAGCTATAGATCTGCTAGCGACAGCCACAGGTGCGGCACTCACTCTCTTACTCTCCGGCCTGTTAGCGCTTTGGTTAACACGCGCTTTGCGATCGGAAAAAACTATTTTGGCACTCAGTTAACGCCGACGTTTGGCTGGCCCACCTTACGAGGCCATTAGGCCTTGTTGCACACATCACTTTTTCACCCTTACCAGCGTGCTATAGTGTTGACTTGTGCCGACCTCTGGAGGTAGAGTGCGCGCACATCAAGAGAGTGGCTGACGCCAACGCCAACCTGCCGAATCTGGGCAAGGTGGTACTCGAACCGAACAGGCTTCCTCAAAGTGGCAAGTTATTCGGAACGAGATGCGGTCTGAATACATCAGGCAATTAAGCAGAAATAGCGGGTTAACGATAACGCGCTAACCGTCAGCCCTCACCTAAGAGGGTTTTTTTATGTGTTTTTTATGTGTGAAAAATGTATTCCGAATGTGCAAGTGATAGCGCTTTACTTCTATCTTTTCTCATTTTTTTGGAATTTATGACATGCCACTACACGCTATCTCATCACAGTTTTTAGGCCAAGCAGCAAAACCTGCACACACCTTGACCGATCACTTCGTGGGCCCGCAACACCCTTTTTTCGGCATCACCAGCCAGCGCTGCCACACCCTGCTGAAACTGTCGAACTGGCAACAAAAAGGCATTTTGGAAGGCCACAATTATATTTTTGTAGCGCCCGCTTTTCAGGCAAAGGGTCGAGTTAAAGGCTATTGCATCAATCACTGGTCACAGGAAAGCCAGGATTTTGTTAACCAAACTTTCGTTACAGATTTACGTTTAGCCCTGGTACTGGCAAACAGTTTGGCTCAGGGGTTACGAATGTCTAGCTATAGACATAGACGCATGGCCGCCTGAGATCACGGCCTTAGATCAGGCTCCAAACGATTCGCCCACATAACCTCACCCGAGTAAAAAAAACCCTCGATCCAAATCGCTGTAGTAGCTATTTGGATCGAGGGCTAGATGATGTTACCGCTTACTAAAAACTGGCGTTCGCTCGCAAATACCAGTAAGCGCCATTAAAGCCAAACGGTGATGTTACCGCATACTGCTGGCCTAAATATTTCAGTGTGCCGTTAGCTTCTTTGTCTGGGTATTCATCCGTGATGTTGTCCCCACCTATTGATACCGAGTAATTGTCGTTTATATCCAGCGTAAACTGGACATCGACTAAAATGGCACCACTGTAGCTCGCAGCATCAGACGCGTCACCTGGGCCAAACAAACCACCTGTGCTGGACCAGCCATCGTAGCGGTTCAAGCGCAGCAGACTGCTAAGTTCCATACCCGCAACAGGCTGAACGAAATCAAAACTTAGTACAGTACTGTGATTGGGAATTTGATTTTCAAGATCATAAACTCTACCAGCATCAATGGTGCCCGCAGCTACATCAGAAACTTCCTGCGTGTTGTAGTTATGGCGGAAATCAATATCCAAATTGCCGCCACCTAGTTCATGCCCCGAATGAATATTTAGATCGATACCGGAAACCGTAGAGGTAAATGCGTTAACAAAATAGTTACCATTGCTACCCGCCAAAAGATTTGCATCGGGAATACCTGCATCGACTAACAACTGCAGTTCATCCGCGCCAATAGTGAAGCTCTTTAGCGCCAATCGATCATTAATTTCAATATTGTAGTAATCCAAGGTGACGTTTACGTTATCCAATGGCGTGTAAACTAAGCCCAAGGTGTAACTAACTGACTCTTCTGGCACCAACGCTATCGCTCCCAGCGCGCTGGCGATGGGGTGACTCACGGGGTAAGTGCCACTGGGGACAAGATTGCCCGAGGAATCAGAGGTTGTGGTGACGTTCAAGGTATTCACTTGACCTGGGGTTGGCGCGCGGAAACCGGTGCTTACAGTGCCACGTAAAGCAAAGTTATCGCTCACATCAAAGCGCGTCGACAACTTATAGTCGAGGGTCGAGTCGTAAGCGTCGGAATCCTCATAGCGCAACGCAATAGCGCCAGACCAACGCTCGGTAATATCCGTTTCCAGATCCACATAGGCACCGTAGCTGTCGTTTTCAAAGGAGCCCGCAGACTCGGTTGGGAAGCCTTGAAAGCCATCCGATCCGACACCGAATTGCGCATAGGTTGGGCCTACCGCGATGGACGCCGTATCGCCTGCGCCTATCTTGTACGTTTCATTTCGCCATTCAAGACCAAAACCCACGTTCAGCGGAGAGTCATCCCAGGTTTTAACAAAATCAGCATTCACGCTGCTTTCTTGCTGGGTCAGTGTTCCCG
The DNA here is from genome assembly GCF_042853465.1 of Simiduia litorea. Taxonomy (GTDB): domain Bacteria; phylum Pseudomonadota; class Gammaproteobacteria; order Pseudomonadales; family Cellvibrionaceae; genus Simiduia; species Simiduia litorea. Next base: position 2,866,039 of record NZ_AP031497.1, read on the forward strand.
GATTAAACGTGGTAGGAGAAAGACGCCCCAAGCTTGGGTTAATACTATCCTCTAATACGTAGGCCACCTCGTTCTCGGCCGTGCTGGTGCGTAGGTTCCACGTCAGGTTGCTATTGAACTCACCTTTGGCGCCAAACACCAGAGAGTAATCACTAATATCAGCGCCAAACAAGGGACTGTAGCCACCGGGGAATTGCGTGTGAATGGGGTTCAATAGCGCATAGCCGCTAGGGCTAGTGCCATCCGCGGTAAGGTAGTCGTCCGGGCTTAAACCAGCCGTCACTATGTCGGTAACCAAAGTATTACTGGCCGCATCCGCAATACCGTCACCGTTAGCATCAATCATTAACGTGGTGCGAGGCGGGTTGGCCATGTTGTCTGCCGCAGTGGGCAGCACTGGGCCTCGGTAGAAAAAACCAGACAGCGTTTCAGTATCCATATAGCTTGCATGGCCATACAAGGCCACTGTGTCACTGACGTCATAGCCGGCATTTACAAACAGTTTTACCGACTCAATATCGGGATCTCCCCAGCGCTGGCCAAAACCGTTATAGGGCACCTGATCGGCGCCAACAATCTCGGCAATGGCGGCTGCGTCTGGTCTGGCTGTTCCGCGGCTGGTAATTTCGGACGCACTGTATTCACCAGTAACGTTAACAAAACCCTGCTCACCAAGCGCAAAACCTGCATTGGCCGACAACGCAGTGCGAGCGCCATCGCCCTCGGAATATTCACCGTACTGGCCACTCAAACTGAAACCTTCGCTGGCATCGTCCAACACCAAATTCACAACACCGGCAATGGCATCTGAACCGTATTGTGCCGACGCACCGTCGCGCAACACTTCGACACGTTTAATGGCGGCCGAGGGAAATGCGGAAAAATCGACACCTTGTGAACCTTGGTTTACCGTACCAAGAGGCGCCAGTTGTAAATTCACCAGCGCAGAGCGATGCCTGCGACTGCCATTAACCAGCACGAGGGTGTGATCGGGCGACAAATTCCGCAGTGTTACCGGCCTCACAAACGCCGTGCCATCGGCAATGGGAAAACGCTGTGTGTTCAGCGATGGCATCACTTTCGTCAGTGAGTCGGTTAAATCGGTAGCGCCTTGCTTACTAAAAATCGACCCACTCAATACGTCGATCGGGGAGAGTGTTTCTGTTGGCGACTGGCCCTCTTTACGGGTACCAATAGTAACCACCTCCTCTAGTAACTCTAAGCTCTGATCCTGCTGAGCGAAGCTTGGTTGTGCTATCACACCGGCGACAGCCAATGCTAATAAAGACGGTTTCAAAGCCTGTATCTTTTTCATTGCTTACTCCAAGGTTTCATTATGTTTTTATAAAAGCTGTGCGGTAACCAAAACGCCCTCTTTCGAAGGCGCTGTAAGATTTAATAAATTAAAAGGATTGAAGTGTTTAAAAAAGGACGCGCATGCCAGACTGGCCACGGGCGTCCATCCACGTTACAAAAACACACGTGTTTTTTAGAAGCTGTAACTCGCTTTCATGTAATAGAAACTTCCGTTAATACCGAATGGCGATGTTTCATAGTAATAAGCACCAGACCAAGAAGGTGATGGGTTGCCATTTGCACCGGTGTAACGCATAGGCTCTTGATCGAGCAAGTTGTTAGCGCCAGCTTTAACGGTAAGGTTTTCATTGAAGTTATAAGCCACCTCCAAATCGAGGGTTATCGCCGCATCGCCCGTTATCGCATCCGAGGAGTCATCGGCGTGAATAGCCAAGTACTCGCCGTAGTAGTTGGCGCGCAAGAAACCCGAGAAATCACCCCAATACTGAGCCCATGTTAGGTTACCTCGATGATTCGGTAACTCCTCCTCCAGGCGCTGAACATCCCATGCACTGGTGATGGTATAGCTATCAACTTCCGTCTCGTTATAGTTGTAAGCCATAGAAAAATCGGCAGAACCTCCCAAAAGGTCTGTACCGTAGGTCGCTACGATATCCACACCTTTGGTTGTCGTATCAAAATCATTTGTGAAGAAATTGAAGTGCGTTAAGGTACCCACTAAATCAGCCGCTGGCATATCACTCGGCAGAGTTGCGCGAGTTGCATCATCTAACAATTTAGAGTCGGTTACGGTGATGCGATCAGTGACTTCAATTTGATAAAAATCTATGGTCACGTCTACATCACCAAAGCCCGCAACCATGCCCAAGGTAATACTTTCGGATTCCTCCGGGGTCAGCTCTTTAGCGCCCAAGGCAACAGAAACCGGATGACTTGGCGCCAAGGTCGCTACGTTCATTAAACCAAAACCTTCAATATTGGTGGTTTGGGAGTTAACGACGTTTGTTTGACCGACGGTCGGTGCGCGAAAGCCTGTACCCAGCGAACCACGGAAGGCGAAGTCATCGGTTAGTGACCAGTTAAAGGTCAGCTTATAGTTGAGTGTGTCACCAAAATCTGAGAACTCTTCGTAACGCAAAGCACCTCCGACCAACAAGCCATCGGTCAGCTGATGCTCAAGGTCAGTGTAAAGCGCATAGTTGTTACGCTCAAAAGAGCCTGCTGAATCTGGGTGGAAACCTGGGAAGCCGTGTGAACCAACAGTAAATACCGCCAAGGTATTCGTTGGGTCTGGATCACCCGAGATCACATTGTCCAAATCAGCGTAGCGCCCAGCCTTCCACGACGCTGTTTCGCCGGCAACAATTTGGAAACTATCTTCACGCCACTCAGTACCAAAAGCCACACTGGTATCGCCGAACTGGTGAGAGAAGTCTATGTTTATGGTTTTTTCTTGCTGGATATAAGAGCCCGTATCAAAGTTAGTCGGTGAATCAGGGCCCATAGAAGGGTTTAACGTGTTGTTTAAACCAAAGTTGCTTTCACTACGACCAATGCCGGCACTAAAATCGTACGACCAATCGTTCATGAAACCGCCGTCAAAGGTACCGCGCGTGCCGGCTGTTAGGGCACTGTCAGTAACCTTGCCAACAAAGCGCGGCGTATAACCACCAGAGTACAATTCATTCACCGCCCAGCAGCTATCGGACGCGATGATAGAGGCCAACAGGGGATCAGTCGCTGGATTGCCGGTGCCTGCAGGCCCAGTCGTTAAATTACAGTTGCCATCCACATTTGCAATTAGTCGATTGCCATCCCAAGTAAAAACACCTTGGCGGCCATTCGGGGGACGAAAATAAAAGCCACCATCCGCGCTACGCGTGGCGTGGTTTGCAAACAGGTAAGCTTCACTGTCATTACCAAGCTCCAAACCGGCATTAACGAAGAAGCTTATGTCATCCTCAATCTTTGGTGAGCCCCAGATCATGCTGGGTGACGGTACGTTTTCTACACCATCAGCAATCAAATTCAAGTCGCGTGAGGAAGGGCCAGAACGCACAGTATCATCCGCTTGATTCCACTGCAGGCTGGCGTTTACAAAACCATTGCTAGTGAGCGGCATGCCGATATTGGCAGCAATGGTTGTGGTATCACCATCACCTTCGCCGTATTGGCCGTATTTGACTTCAAGACTGCCACCTTCGGCATCATCTTTAAGTACGAAGTTCATTACTCCGGCAATGGCATCTGAACCATATTGTGCTGCGGCGCCATCGCGTAGTACTTCAATTTGTTTAAGTGCGACGCTAGGAATTACGGAAATATCCGGCCCTTGCGCACCCTTATTTAAACCGCCCCCTTGGAAAACAATCACTGATGAACGGTGACGACGCTTACCATTGACCAAAACCAAGGTGCTATCAGACGGCAAACCACGTAAATTGACCGGGCGGATAATAGATGCTGCATCACTAATGGGCTGCGAGAGAACGTTGAACGAGGGAATGGTGCCCTTCAATAGCTCGAGCATGTCACTGCTACCGGACTTCGCTAACTCATCGGCATTAATAACATCCACTGGCACTGGCGAATCTGTGGCTGAGCGCGGCTTAGTACGCGAGCCAACGGTGACAACTTCCTCAAGTAAATCCATATCACTGGACTGCGCCATGGTGACTGGAGCACCCAAACTTCCGGCCAAAGCAATAACCGACAACGATGTCAGCAAAGGCTTGTTTCTCATAGTATCTCTCCCATTGAGACGGTATTTTTTATTTGCATTATTAAACCAAACACGTAGCACTAACCCCTTAAGGGTAGATCACCTACAGAAAGCGATACGGCTTAGTTTGAAAAAACCGCTATCAATGGGGGAAAAGAAGTACCAATTAGTTATAAAACCTAAAACCACCGCGAAGAGTTAGGATAACAGCACTAAAGTACGTAGATTAACTAGGATGAATAAATCACAACCGATAAACCGCACGGGCGTAATAAAAAGCACCATTAATACCATAGGGCGATGATTCCCAAGGGTAAACAAAACTGTCGCCACTTATTTGCCCTAGCAAGCTCGGTTTAGCCAAAGGTTCTGGGTAGGTATTAAGTAGGTTATTGCCACCCAAGGACACGGAAAAGCCGCCGCCAAAGCTGTAGGAAATATCGGCATCAAGCAACCAAGCGCTACCCGACTTATGGACGGTTTCATCCACCTCAGGTAAATCCACGCCTAGCCCAGCCTCGGTGAAATAACTGGTTTTTACCGAGCCAAAACGATTCAACCTAACGCTCGTAGCCCAGCTGGCATATTGCCAATCGGCGCTCAACAACACGCGGCGCCTCGGCTGCCCCTGCTCCGTTAATAACACCTGCGAATCGGAATACAGTTCGCCAGTCGCAATCCCATCGGGGCCGTGCAAAGCCACAACCTGGGTTCGGTTGTAGTGCCCAAGCAGTGAAAGTTGGGTCTGCCCCCAAGCGTGGCGCCACTGATAACGCGCCACTAAGTCAAAACCCGCGGTTAAGGTGTCCATGGCGTTATACATAAACTGCACAGCACCAATATTGTTGCCCTGTGCCGCCAACGCCTCTGAAAAAGCACAGTTAGGCACGCAGGCACCTGGCTCTGCAGCGATGACATCACTCAGCGCTATGGCATCGGCGACCTCAATATGAAAGCTGTCCAAACTCAGCGAAAAACCCGGCACCGGCTGCCAAATTGCGCCCACGCTGGCATGTCTTGAACGCTCAGCGGTCAAGGGCGCAAGACCTAGCACGGCCAACACCTCACTGCCCTCAGCGGCATGGAGCGTATTGGTTAATACGTCTGGGCCAATGTTAGTAATCACATGGGTAAAACTGCGTTGATTGATACCCGGTGCCCGAAAACCAGAGGCCACACCACCGCGCAACATAAGCGCGCGACTAAGCTGAAAGCGCAAGGACAACTTACCATTGAGCGTGCGACCAACATCGCCGAAACTTTCCCAGCGGCTGGCCATTGCGATTGCTAAGCGCTCATCGACGGCCAGCTCCGCCTCGACGAACCATGCCATGCTGTCGCGCTGGTCTGACACAGGTAACCGATAACCAGGGTAGGCTTGCATGCCGGCTTGGGCTCGACTTCTGCTTTGACCGTCAGCGCAAATCAAACCGGTTTCGCTGGGGCAAGGGTCGATGGGGCTGGGAATGAATAGGCTAAAATCATCATCCGGTCCGTAGGCATAAGAGGCAAATTCGCCCGTGGTAATCTGGTATTTTTCGCGGCGCCACTCGGCGCCAGCCGTGACTAACAGCTCTTCAACACCGGGCGCCTCAACCAAGCCACTGGCCACCAATGCATGCTGTAGCTGGCTATATTTAAGCTCGCCATTGGTAGCACTGGTGGGTGATTGCTCGCCCAGCGACACGTTAACTGAATAATCCGTGCCCTGAATAAAGCGGTTTTCACCCCAGCTCGAACTGACATCCACAGTCCAATCATCCGGCAGTTCGATCACCGCACCTACGGCTAAACTATCGTCTTCGGTGCGCGTACTTTGCAGCGGCAGAAAACCCTCTGGATCCAAGGCCGGTATATAGCGCGCACTCACCGGTGCTTGGCCAGCACGAGCACCGGCGCCGCGATAAAAACCCGCCGACAAACCCTCGCGTCGAGCGCTACCGCCAAAGCCATACACTTCAACCTGTTCACTCAATGCCCATTGACCGTTACCGAAGAGGTTCCAACTTTGCTGCTCTGTGTCGCCAATGCGCATACTGACCCGAGCCGGATCAAAGCGCTGATCCGGCGCAGCCCTGTTGGTGGCAGCCCTTTCCTGCATTTCTAAGGCGATAAAGGCGCTGGCATCCGAGCCCATATCAAAACCGCCAGCAAGACTACTGATAAGCGACTGGCCATCGCCTTCGTGGGTCTCGCCATATTGCACGTTCAATTCTGGATCTTGCTGGCCGCTCCTCAGCACAAGGTTCAAAACCCCGGCAATAGCATCCGAACCATACAAGGCACTCGCACCGTCGCGCAGCACCTCCACGCGCTCGAGCATAACGGTAGGAATGGCATTCATATCGACACCAGAAGATCCCCTACCAACCACCTGCTGAATATTAATTTGCGCCTGATGATGGCGACGTTTACCGTTGATCATGACCAGCAATTGATCTGGATTCATACCGCGCATAGTGGCTGGGCGCACTAAATCAGCGCCGTCGCTAACCATGGTGCGGGAAAAATTAAACGAGGGCGCTTGGTTTTGCAGCTGCTCGCCAAGCGACGCAGGTGCCGAGCGCGCCAGCGAATAACCATGCACGATATCGATAGGTACGGTGGACTGAAGTAATTTGCGTGTGCGGCTGCGCGTACCAATGGTTACCAACTCCTCGATAACCGGCAGCGGCACGGCAGTGTCTTCACTGACGCTGTCGCGTCTGGTAATTGCCGCGGCCGCTGTTGAGGGCACGCGAGCAACGGCAGGTAAAGGCTCGAGCAAATAGGTGTTGGGCTCCAGCTCGCGCTTTCGCAGCGGCTGACCCGCTAACAACATCTCCAACGCCGTAATGGGTTCAAAGTGACCCGCTACCGCGACGGACGTTAAATTCGCCAATTGCTCAGGCCGGAACACTAGGCGAACCTCCGGTACCTGCGCAGCGTAGGCTAACAAAGCGTCACTTAACGGTTGCGAAGGCAACATGAAATCGCGCGGCACGGCGCTTGCCAGTGGCGAGCACAATAACAACGACAGCAAAGCCCATCGCATTATTCGCGATAGCGCGATGGGGATAGACGCTTGATCAATTCGACGCAAGATTGACAGGTTCACGGTGTCTATTTTTAGGGTTATACCGTTGGCAGTAGGTGCGATGAACACAGCCCACTGTAGTTCAAATCATTAGTTCAAATCATTCTACCGTGTCTGGCGCAGAACGGTAGAGTAAGGTCAACAATGGGGTTAATTGAACCGCTTTAACGGAAAATCCAGCTTCTAACATACTTACCGCTGCAGGCGTATCGCCAGCGCTGAAGGCGCCACCCACGCGCACAGAGGAGAGCTCCGAATCGACAATAACCATATGCTGATAACTGTAGCGATTCATTTCTTCGACGAATTCAGCCAAAGCGACGTTGCTAAAAAACAAGCGCTGCTCGCGCCAGGCCAAGGCCGTCGCTACGTCTTCGCTGCGCCGCTCATTGATGAGGCCAACTTGCTCGGCCAATTTAATGCTTTGGTTAGCCGCCAAGCGCTGTGGCTCGCCGGACTTAGCCGTTACGTCAACCAAACCTTCTGCCACCAACACCGCCGCTGTGTTATCGCGCAACCTGACGTTGAAGGCGGTGCCGACTGCCCTCGCCTCGCCTTGTTCTGTTTCAACGATTAGCGGGCGATTAGGATTCTTAGCGACCTCAATAAATATTTCGCCGCTGCGCAATATTATCCGTCGCTCGGTTTCAGTAAAGGCAATATCGACTTTCGAGCTGGCATTGAGAGTCAACCGACTGCCATCGGCAAGCTCGACCGCTTGAATCTCGCCAATACCAGTTTGAAAATCTGGACTAAGCAGCCAAAAACTCAGCGCAAACAAACAAAAAGCAACGGATGCCACCCGCAACCAAGGGCGCCGAAGTCGCTCGGCAGGTCGATCTAACACAATGGACGCGCGCACCGGCAGGGATTGCAAACTGGGCGCTGCCATTAAATTCTGCACCGCGACCTGCACCTTCGACCAGTCTTCGCGCGCCTGCTTAAATGCTACGCGATGGGCGCTATCTGCTGCCAGCCACTGCCGTAAAAGCTGCGTTTGATGCGCGTCTAGGCCGTCGGCCTGACGCTCCACCCATATACTCGCCTGCTGGGCAATATCGTTATTGTGAACAAGTTGAATCATGCTATTACGTTATCGTTGTTAATGTGGCCAACCGACCGAGTTGGGCAGCGGGGGCTAACTGAGCGGCTTTATCAAGCGCTGCCGGCACTGTTTCATACCCATCGCAATGTGCTTCTCAACTGTACTTACGGATATGCTCAGCTTTTCCGCAATATCTTTTTGCGATAGTTGGTGTATTTTCCGCATCACAAAAACCCGCCGGCACTGGCTAGGCAAGCTTTCAATGGCGCTATTGAGCGCTGAGACCGCTTCGGCATCGATAATTTGCTGCTCTGGTGAAGGCAGTGGGTCTAACAACAGCTCCACATCCACATTCTGATCTACCTCGCTGACGCGCTTATGGCGCACCCGATCAATGATTAAATTGCGGGCGATGGTAAACAGAAAGTTTTGCGCGGTTGCCAGTTCGATGCGATCTTTATGGCGCTGAAACCGCTCATAAGTCTCGTGCATCAAATCAGCGACATCCTCTTGCGAGCGGACCTTAGACCACAAATATCGCTTCAGCATGGCACTGTATTGTTCGAAAACCGCGGCTATTTGCTGATCGTGTGTACGCCCATTACTCACGTCGCGCTCACACTGGCTGCCGCCTTCTATCGTTGGCTGCTGCAATGGCACTCTCTCTCGTTGCTTGCTCTGATTATTGTTATATCAGCTATGGTTGTTAACCAAACCTAGCTTGAGGCGAGTCTACGCTCACCTGAGACCGCTACATAGAACCAAGGTACCTTAGCATGGTTACAAGCGCCAAATCACGCTTTATGCGCCAACTTCACCAGCCACTGACGGAACACACCCACAGGGCTCTGATCTATCACGTCGATATCGGATAATAGGTAATACCCCCCTTGGCAGGGCAACCGCTCACCGAGCTGTTGCAACTCGCCCGCCTGAATACGATCGGCGACAAAATACCAAGGTAATACCGTAGCCCCCATACCTTGGACCGCCGCTTGCAGCAGCAATGGAAAAGTTTCAAAGCGCTGACCAGGTAGCCGCCCAATCGCCTGTGGGTTAAGCCCAGCGTGACGCCACCAATAAGCGGTTGAAGACTCGGGGCTGGTGTGGTGCAGCAAGGGGTAGCGCTGTAACTGTTCGCGGCTATCTATAGCGCCCCTCTCGGTAAACAACCGAGGACTCACCACAGCGACTAATTCATCGCCCATCAAATAATCCACCTGCATACCAGGCCAATCCCCCTGACCAAATAGGATAGAGAGGTCGCAGGCCAACTGACACTGATAAAGTTTATGTATATCAGTCATCAAGTGGATGCTGGTCTCCGGGTGCAAATCGGTAAAGCCCGCGAGCGCTGGCAGCAGCCAATGACTGGCCAGAGCCGGCTCGATGCCCAACACCAACTGCACCCCAGGCCGAAACTGCCGCGCTTCTTCCGTGGTTTGTAGTAACAGCTGTAACAGCGGTGCAATCTGCTGGTAGTAGCGCTGCCCAACAGGAGTCAAATGCAAGCGCTGGCGCACGCGCTCGAACAGCGCCTGACCTAAGCTTTCCTCAAGCTGTTTGATCTGCCGGCTCACCGCGCTTTGGGTCAGACAGAGATGTTCGGCCGCTTTGGTCACATTCTCGAGTTCTACGGCCGAGACAAAACACTGCAAACTGGCGGTTGACGGTAACTGACCTCGCATCGGCACCACTTCATGCATAAATGGAATAGGTTGAGTAGACTAAATCGTTTTTATCGCCAGCGCCAGCAGCGGTAAGCTGACATCTTTGGGGCATAGTCTCGGCGACAGAAAGGGACTAGGCTTTAGCCCATTAATACCTTGTTAAGGAAGGAGTAGTTTGATGAAGGTTTACGACAGCTTTTATATCGGTGGTACATGGGTCAAAGCACTCGGCAAGGAAACCTTCACGGTGATCAACCCAGCCACCGAGGAAGCCATTGCCAGCGTGCCCATGGGCAATGTCGAGGATGTCGACCGCGCCGTCGCTGCGGCACGCGCCGCCTTTCCCAGTTGGTCCAGCACCAGCGCCAAACAGCGCTGCGACATTATCCATAAAATTGCCGCGTTAATGACCGAACGCCAAGCCGAATTAGTCACCGCCGTTAGCAGCGCGATGGGTTGCCCCAAGCACCTGACGCCAGACTTGCAGGTAAAGGGTCCCACCTTTGCCATGGCAAACTTCGCTGAGCGCGCCTTCACAATGGAGGAGACACGGCAAGCCGGCAACTCACTGATCGTCAAAGAGCCTGTGGGCGTGTGTGGGTTTATCAACCCATGGAATTACCCATTGCATCAATTTGTCGGCAAAGTGGCACCGGCCTTGGCAGCGGGCTGCACCATCGTTATTAAACCATCCGAGCAAACGCCATTACAGGATTTAGTGATGGCGCAAATCATGCACGATGCAGGCGTCCCGGCGGGCGTGTTCAACCTCGTCATTGGCGCCGGCCCCATTGTCGGCGCCGCGATCAGCAGCCACCCGGACGTGGACATGGTGTCCTTCACCGGCAGCACCCGCGCCGGCAAAATGATTGCGGTATCGGCCGCCGAAACAGTCAAACGCGTAACGCAAGAACTGGGCGGAAAATCGCCCTACATCATTACAGCTGATGCAGATTTAGACGCCGCCATTAAGTACGGCGTCGAAGATGTGATGATCAACACAGGCCAAACTTGCACCGCACTAACGCGCATGTTGGTACCTCAAAGCCGATACGACGAAGCTGTTGCGCTGGCAAAAAAGCACACAGAGTCGTTAACGGTTGGTAGTGGTGACGACGCCTTCGTTGGCCCTATGTCCTCGGCCAGACAAAAAGCGACAGTGTTATCTTTTATTGAAAAAGGTCTCGCCGAAGGTGCGCGCCTAGTCACCGGCGGTATCGACATGCCAGAACACCTAGACAAGGGCTTTTTTGTCCGGCCCACCGTTTTTGCCGACGTGAACAATCAAATGACCATCGCTCGCGAAGAAATTTTTGGCCCAGTGCTGTGTATGATTCCCTACGACACAATTGAACAAGCCATCGACATTGCCAACGACACACCTTACGGCCTATCGAGTGGCGTGTTCGCCAAAGACAAAGACAGCGGCATCGCCATCGCGCGTAAACTACGGGCAGGTCAATGCTATGTAAATGCCGGTAGCTTTAATTATTTGGCACCCTTTGGTGGTTACAAACAATCCGGTAACGGGCGCGAGTTTGGCGATGAAGGTCTGCACGAATTTATGGAAACCAAAGCGCTGCAACTTTGAGTTATCGTTCAACTTTCAGGGCGCTCAGGCGCCCCTTTTCATATAAAACGATACCATAGCGTTAAACTGGCACACTAGAACCAACTGAGATTAGTTTTTCTTTGTCTTAATAAGTAACAGGAATTATTTCAACCAACATCTGCACAAAACAGCCTAAAAAACCACCGTCTCCATTCGAAATTACACATATAGTTAAATGGAGGACTTTAAAACACTTTTTAGTCGTCTAAATTAACATATCGTCGTCTAAATCTTTTTGTTTTTGTGAATGACGAGCACAGCTCTAAGAAATTCACTTTCTTTAGAGCTAAAACTGTTAGTAGAACTTGATTTTCTAGAACTGATTCACACATTATCTCGGCTAGGGTTATACTCCGCCCTTGCACAGAATTGCACTACGGAGATAATGAGCTTCGTTCTACATGTAGTACAAGAGCACTAATAGGGATAGCAGCCAACTGGCCTAGCGGGCAATTGGGTTTGTGCATGCAGTTCAAAACAAAAAGACACAAAAGGTAGCTATCTATGTTTGGATTTATTTCAGATTTTTTCTCCGGTCGCAGTTCGGCGCCCCAAGAAGCCCCAAAACTCGCCGAGGCTCCAAAACCGGGCACCACCTCCATTCCCTACGACCCAAACTTGATAGCCGCACTCGAAGCCGACCACTCAAAGCTCGTCGAGCTATACGGAAAGATGTGGGACGAAGGCTTCGACAAAAAAAATTACGTCAAGCTGTCGCGAATTTTGGGTGAGTTCAAATCTCTATTTCAAGGCCACTTACTAAAAGAAAATGTAAGGTTTTACGTTTACCTTGAACAATCACTGGGCGGCGACAAACACACCTTAGCCGTCGTCAAAGAGTTTCGATCAGATATGAACGATATCGCCAATGCGGTTATCGGCTTTTGCAAGCGCTATGGCAAAGGGCAGTTTACCGCAGCGATGGAATTACAATTTAAGAAAGACTACACCGCTATTGGTGAAGCCTTAACCCGTCGAGTTCAATCGGAAGAGCGCGACCTATATTCACTCTATCAAGCGTAGCGGCTCCGACACTGCCGGCACAAGGTGCCGGCCCTGCCAGCTGGTCAGGTAAAACAAGCATAAGAATAAGAATGGAATCAGTAGATTGATTTAACGGCGCGCAGGCTTACGCACCGTTGTTGTTGAACAATTTACGGAGTTAAGCCGCACTGGATCAGAAAAACTGAAATCGCCTCAAAGCGGTCTGTTATTTCTTGCGCGATATATTTGTATTAACCCACTATCCAGTGAGTGACATGGAAAACGCAAACCTATCTCGAACTTCAGCGTCATCTGGTAGCCGAGCCAAAGCATCCACTGATCAAGCTGACGGCACTAACATCATTGTTATCGGCACAGGCCCTGTGGGTATTCGTGCGGCGCGAATGCTTAAAGGGCAAAACCCATCCCATAATATTTTAGTTTTTGGCGAAGAAGCCACCACACCCTATAACCGAGTACAGCTGTCACTTTATCTCTACGGTGAAGTCTCACGCGATGCACTCAATCTACCAACTAAGAGCGAACTCGAAGACGACATCCGGTATCACTTTGGCAAAAAAATTGTTGTCATTGACAAAGAAAACCGGTTGATTATTGACCAGCACGGCCAAAGCTACCTGTACGACAAACTTATTCTCGCCACAGGCTCGAAAGCTGTCTTCCCCGATCTACGAGGCAAAACACTCACAAACACCTTTACGTTTAGAACCCTCGAGGATACAGACAATCTTTTAGCGCGAAAAAAACACGGCCACGGGGTCTACATTATCGGCTCAGGCCCGCTCGGGATTGAAGCCGCCATCGGCATGAAAACCCGTGACAACCGCGTCTACCTGCAAGCAAGAAATTACTTGCTAGATCCTTCGCTCGATAAGAAAGCGCAAGAAATTCTTGGTGACAGCCTACAAACGGCCGGCATCTATGTTATTGAAGGCGATAACACGGAAAATATCCTTGGCAGCGAGCACGTTATCGGCGTGGAGCTAAGCAGCGGCCGAATTATCGAGTGCGACACCGTTATATTTTGTACGGGTGTGACCGCAAATAAAGCGTTAGCAGAGAGCGCAGGGCTCGCTACCAACAGAGGTATTTTAGTAAATGATGTTATGCAAACCAGCGACCCACACATCTACGCCGTGGGCGAGTGCTCTGAACATGGCGGTAAAACCTACGGTTTAGTCACACCAGGATTTGAACAAGTGACAGCGATGAGCACCCATGTTGCCGGCAATGCACTGCCCTATACCGGCAGTAACACCAACATCAAATTAAAGTTCGGCAGCCAATCCAGTGCCCTAATCGGCAATGTCATCGATGCGAACTGCGAAACTGTTGTTTACGCCAATCGCCTCAAGGGCATTTATCGCAAGCTATTTCTAATCAATCAAGCGTTAGTGGGCTACATATATATTGGCAACTGGGCCGAGCTAAGTCAGTTACAACAGGCACACGTAAGCGCTACGAGGATAAAAGCCAAAAACCTCGAACAATTTGAGCAGACGGGCTTTCTCTGGGATGACCCAAAGCCTACCCACATTAAGGATCAACCTGAAGAATACATCGTCTGTCTCTGTGAAAATGTCACTCGCGGCACCCTAACGAAAGCGATGGAGTCGGGCAACCGAACGATCGACAGTTTGTGTAGCGCGACTAACGCCGGCGTCACTTGCGGATCATGCAAACCGTTATTGGCTGAAATGCTCGATGCGCCCACGCAAAATTTGGTCATGCGTCATTACAAATCCATTTACTGGTATTCCATTCTCGCTATCGCCCTCATGGTAACTACGGTAATGCTAAACCCCATTGGTATTGGCGAAAGCAGTCAGGTCAATTGGCAATTAGAGAAGCTATGGTTTGATAACTTTTGGAAGCAAGTCAGCGGCTACAGCTTACTCTTGCTCAGTTTGTTGGCGGCGGGTATTTCTATTCGAAAGCGCTGGAAAAAGCTTAATGTGGGTCATTTAGATGACTGGCGCTATGTGCATTCAATTATCGGTGTTATTGCATTGGTCATGTTAATGATTCATACGGGCATGCGCTTAGGTCACAACATGAATTTCGTGCTCATGGTAGTCTTCCTTGCAGCCACATTAACAGGCTCACTCGTCGGAGTATTTATGGCGAGAAACCATCACTGGACCGATCTCAAATTGCGCGAACATCGCGCTTGGTGGTCGCGCGTACACTACACACTATTGTGGATGCTGCCAGCACTCCTGAGCTATCACATACTGGCGGTTTACTATTTCTAATAATATGAAGAACTACACTTTTAGATTCTGGCATTACGGCCTAATCATCACAGCGCTCCTATCAGGATTTCTTGGTTACAACTTATGGCTGGGAGACAAGCGGGTTTTTATTTCCGGCCCACCCACTCACGGTCACCATCAAATAGAGATGGCCTGTACAAGTTGCCATGGCGATGGTTTTTCCGATGCCAGCGTCATGCAGAATGCGTGTGAATCTTGCCATTTAGAAGCGCTGAACAAATTTAGCGATACCCATCCAAAATCTAAATTCACGGATCCTAGAAACGCTGAGCTACTGTCCCACCTAGACGCTACTCAATGTGTTAGCTGCCATCGAGAACACAAACCCGAGATCACACGGGCATACGGCGTTACCCTAGCAAAAGATTTTTGCGCCCACTGCCATCAAGACATTGCGGAAGAGCGTGACAGCCACAAAGAATTCGGCTTTGAAACCTGCACCAACTCTGGCTGTCACAACTATCATGACAATACCGCACTGTATGAAAACTTCCTGCGTAAACATGCCAATGAGCCTGCGCTAAACAAGAAGCCAAAAATTCCAGCGCTCACGGGTTTAGTTGAATGGAATAAGAAAAACAAACAAACACCCCCCTTGCAGCTACAAGATGCCGATGCGCCGGCAGCCTATAAAGACGAAAATATAGTTAACCAATGGGCACTCAGCCATCACGCCACTGCCAACGTAAACTGCAGCCAGTGCCACGCCCAAAATGATAACTGGCAAATCACAAGCACAGCATTAACCATCGACAGCTGTATCGAGTGCCACATTAAACAAAATGAAAGTTTTAAAGAAGGCAAACATGGCATGCGGCTAGCTGACAAACTTAGCAAAAAACTATCGCCCATGTCGCCAGCACTGGCAACATTACCCATGCACCAAGACGCAATGAGCCAGATCAACACCTGCGTCAGCTGCCACGACCCACATCAGCCCGACTTAACGTTTGCCGCTGCGGATGCTTGCTTGGGTTGTCATCAAGACGAGCACTCTACTAATTTTTACTCATCCAAACATGGACAACTTTGGCGCGACAGCCAAAATGGCCTTTTACCTGCAGAACAAGCGGTGAGCTGCGCAACCTGCCACATGCCACGTCTGAAAAAAGGTAAAAAAGTTCATGCGGAACACAACCAAAATGCCAACCTACAACCCAATAGCAAAATGATCCGAAGCGTGTGCAGTAACTGCCACGGTGTCGAATTCACACTGGAAGCTTTGGCAAGTGACGAACAAATACAATCAAATTTTTCCAATAGCCTAGAGGGCCATCACAGTAGCATGGACCTCGTGCGCGATAGGATCGAACAACGAAAGAAGAAGCAGTAATTAATAAGGCCAACACTAGGAAAAGGAGTCACCAACATGAAAAAGCAATTATTGATAGCCTCTCTCGCTTTTGCCACACTGGGTAGCGGCGTTGCTCAGGCAGAAATCACCCCACAGCGTATGGCGGACGCCATCTACGCCGTCATCGCGTCCGACCGTGCGGTGTATACCACGCAAGTGGTTAATCGCCTGCAGAATGAGGACGAAGTCATCACTGCCGACGAACACTGGAAAGAGGAATCGGCATTACCTCTGCCTGCACAGATGTTGCGCATGGGTGCCGAGGGTGTTGCTAAACAGAACGCTGGCTTTACCTATGCGCTATTGTCAGAATGGCCCATCAACTCGCAAAACTCCGCTAAAACGCCCATGGAAAAACAAGGCTTGGCTTTTGTCAGGACCAATTTGGGTAAAAATTTCTACGGTACAGAGGAGCTAGGTGGTAAGAAATACTTTACCGCGGTGTATGCCGATATGGCCGTATCTGAAGCCTGCACAAAATGCCACAATGATCACATCGACAGCCCTAAAACCGATTTCAAACTCGGCGATATTATGGGCGGTGTGGTAATGCGCATTCCCCTCGATTGATATAAACCAGATAAAAAATGGGCGCTTAGCGCCCATTTTTTATCGTCAATCATGACTACAACACTTGGTGCGCCAATACATAGGTCAGCCAATAGCCAACGGAGTAGGCAACCAACAAATAGCCGAACATGGATAGATAGCTGATAAAATTCAATTCCTTCACTTTACTCATGGCGATAATACCGGCGGCCGAACCGATAATAAGCATTGAGCCACCCACACCCGTGGCGTAGGTCATAGACAGCCAACTGGCTAAATCCATATCGACATCTGCCTTTAACACCGCTGCCGTCAAGGGTACGTTATCAATTAATGCCGAAGATATTCCCAACAAGTAATTAGCATAATGCGGCGCCATAACCTCATACATACCGGTCAGGTAATTTAACGTCCCAATTTCCTTCAACATGCCGACGATGAGTAGAACCCCCAAGAAAAACAACAGGGTTTCAAACTCAATTTCGCGAATATAGTTAAGAATATTGCGGTTAGTTTTCTTACGCATTAAGTACTGAGCCACCAAAAACATACAGCTCAAACCAAACAGAAAGGTCAGTACTGGCGGAACTTGGAAAAAGGCATTGAGAAAAAGCGTGCCAAAGATAGTGGCTAAGAATACGCCGGATATAACAATATCGGTGAACTCCAGTGGCTGGTGCTCGCCACTAAATACAATCCGGCCGCGCATGCGTACCGACATCATGGCCGCAAGCACCACCACACCGCATAAAGACGGCGCTATGAGTAAAAGTAAATTGGCAATACTGACCTTGCCAGCCAAAAAGATCATCAGCGTTGTCACATCGCCCGTAATCAATGATACACCGCCACTGTTCACGGCAAAGACCACCAAGGTCGCGTATTTAAGGCGCTTTCGAACATGAATTTTTAAACTGGTAATCACCGCCAAAGAAACGAGAGTGGCCGTGACGTTGTCGGCAAAGGAAGAAAACACGAAAGCGAACCCACCCAGGAATACCATCAGAGTACGCTCGTGTAATTCATTCGGTAAAATGCGCTGCACCAAGCTCGAAACAAAGCCTTTGCTATTTAAGTAAGCGACAAAAGTCATGGCAGACATTAAAAATAGCCACAGCGTCGCAATCTCTAACAGGTTTTCATTAAGCTGCTCTGACACCTGCTCGGGACCTGCGCCATGCAGAGGAAACAGATAGGCTAATATCCAGCACAAAGTACCGATAAACAAGGTGGATTTGGCTTTATTAATATGGATAACCTCCTCAAACACCACCATCAAGAAGGCAATAAACGCCAATAAACCTATAATCATACTCATAGAGGCCAAAACTCCGGGCAAAATTTTGCCGCGCAGTTTACCGCTTAGTAGAATGCTAACCAAGGTATTAATGACTCATCAGCCCTAACTACCCCCTATGAACTATCTGCCATTCTACAGTTCTAAACCTTACCGAGAGGTTCAAACACTTTAACCAGAGAGGATGCTACTATGCGCGCATTCAAAACCTTGCTGCTCCTGCTCAGCCTTGGTTGCTTTTTAAACCAAGCTCACGCTGAGTCAAGCAGCAAGCCCGACTACCATTTCGATGAACTGAAATCTGTGAGCAGTATTCGAGCCTCAGACGTGAACGGCTGGGGTCGTATTAATGACCAAGTACTGGTGACAGGACGAACGGCCTCGCGCAAATACATATTGGTATTAGCGCGGCCAGATCACGATCTCGCCTTTAGTACCGCACTCGGCGTAACCTCGAATGCCGGTCGAGTTGCCGTAAAATTCGACGAGGTTTACGCCGGCAACAGCGCCATACGGGTGGGCAATCGCATTATGATGATTTATGAAGTAAAAGGTAGCGCTGCCATGAAACAAGCCCGCGCACTATTCGAACTGCGCGACTGCGAAAGTCAAAAAGATGCGGATTGTTCGAGCTTTGAGAAAACTGTAGAAGACACCACTGTGCCAGCGCCTGAAAGCAAGGCACAGCGATGATCTGTTATTCACCGGGATTAAAAGCCTAAGGCCATTTTTGCTTTACCAAAAGCGTCAATGGCCATATCCAATTCCTGTTTGGTGATAGCCGCCGACATTTGGGTGCGAATACGCGCCTTGCCTTTGGGTACCACAGGAAACGAAAAAGCCACCACGTACACGCCTAACTCAAGCATTTTTTCCGCCAAAGCGGCGGCTTTTTTCGCATCGTATAACATCACGGGAACTATCGCGTGCTCGCCCGGTAATAAATCGAAGCCGTGCTTTTCTAGGCCGGCGCGGAAATAGGCTGTATTGGCTTTAAGTTGCTCACGCAGCTTATCGTCCTGCACCAATTCCAGGGCCTTAATGGCTCCGGCAACTACTGGTGGCGCGACGGTATTAGAAAACAAATAAGGGCGTGAGCGCTGGCGCAGCATATCCACGACTTCTTGGCGCGCCGAGGTAAAGCCACCACTGGAGCCACCCAAAGCTTTACCCAAGGTGCCGGTGATAATATCCACCCGCCCGATTACACCGCAATGCTCTGGGCTGCCGCGGCCTTTAGCGCCGACGAAACCTGTTGCATGGGAGTCGTCCACGTGAACAAGGGCGTTATATTTTTCCGCCAGATCACAGACTTTCTGTAAATTAGCGATATAGCCATCCATAGAGAAAACGCCGTCGGTGCTGATCAACTTAAATCTAGCACCGTTTTTATCGGCCTCGATTAGCTGTGCCTCTAGGTCTGCCATGTCACTGTTTTTATAGCGATAACGCGCCGCTTTACATAAGCGCACACCGTCAATAATGGACGCATGATTTAATTCATCGGAGATAATTGCATCGTCAGCGGTCAACAGCGTTTCGAATAAACCACCATTGGCATCGAAGCAACTAGGGTACAGGATGGTGTCTTCCATACCCAAGAAAGCACTCAGTTTTCGCTCTAGGGTTTTATGCAGTTGTTGGGTGCCGCAAATAAAGCGCACCGACGCCATACCGTAACCCCAAGTTTTCAAACCTTCGGCACAGGCGGCTTGAATCTCTGGGTGCTGGGCCAAACCTAAATAGTTATTGGCGCACAAGTTAAGCACTTTTTTACCGCCATTAACGGCGATCATGGCCCCCTGCGGGCCCTCGATAAAGCGCTCGTTTTTATACAAGCCAGCATCTTTAATCTCTTGCAACTGAGCTTGTAAGTGTTGCTGAAATTTCCCGTACATAATTTTTTCCTAAAGAAGATGGCAGCTAACAACTGCCTGTCCTGTAAACTCTCAGCTGTAAACTGTGTACTGCTTTTTTATTCCCAGCTCAAAATCACTTTCGCCGCATCGCCGGCGATCATGGCATCAAAGCCCTTTTGAAATTCGGTGTAATGTAAGCGGTGAGTAATAACCGGCGTAATATCCAATCCGGTTTCCACCATGACGCTCATCTTGTACCAAGTTTCGTACATTTCGCGGCCATATATGCCCTTAATGGTGAGCATATTGAAAATCACTTTATTCCAATCAATAGCTACATCCTCAGCCGGAATACCGAGCATGGAAATCTTTCCGCCGTGGGCCATATTATCGAGCATGGAATTAAACGCCGCAGGGCTACCAGACATTTCTAGGCCTACGTCAAAGCCTTCACTCATACCCAAGCTTTTAACCACATCTTCTAGCTTTTCTTGCGTTACATTGACGGTGCGCGTTGCGCCTAACTTGGCAGCAAGTGCTAAGCGATTATCGTTTAAATCGGTAATCACAATGTGGCGGGCACCCGCGTGCTTACACACTGCCGCCGCCATAGCGCCGATGGGGCCGCTACCGGTAATTAGCACATCCTCACCCAGCAAGGGCCACTGCAACGCTGTGTGCACAGCGTTGCCAAAGGGGTCGAACAAGGCTGCTACATCCAGATCAATGTTAGGGCGATGTTCCCACACGTTGGCCGCAGGCAGCGCCACGTATTCGGCAAATGCGCCAGCGCGATTAACACCAATACCCGAGGTGTCGTTACACAAGTGACGGCGCCCCGCCATACAATTGCGACAGTGACCGCACACCACGTGGCCTTCGCCCGAGACAATTTGGCCCGGCTCGAAATCAACCACGCTCGAACCGACAGAGACAATCTCTCCAACGAATTCATGGCCAATCACCATGGGCGTTTTAATGGTTTTCTGCGACCATTTGTCCCACTTATAGATGTGCAGATCGGTACCGCAAATAGCGGTGCGTTTAACCTTAATTAACACGTCGGTGGGGCCGACTGTGGGCTCAGGAACGTCTTCCAACCATAAACCGACTTTGGCTTCGCGCTTAACGAGTGCTTTCATGAACAACTCCTGATGTAGACCCTACAGTGATAGGCCAAACTCGACGGTTTAACCAACCCTTTCGAGGAAAATGAGCGGGGTAGTCTGTAACAGGTTACACACTACCAAAATTTGGGACGGCAAGATTATCGGGGAAACTATCGGGGGTAACAGACCCCGCAGTCAAATGACAATAATTCCACACTATGCGGGGTTTGAAGCAAGAAAAGTTAAGGTCAGCCAATTGGTGCGCAATAAATATTAACGCGCACCAATAATCACGTCGCCCAATTCAAGCACCCGAGTATCTTTGGTTAAAGACGCCAAATCCGCGGTCTGTAAATAGCGTCGAAACGCTGTATCGGCTAGCATTTCCGCCACCCGCGGGTGAGATTTCACCCGATTAATTCGATGATAGGCATCCACCAGCTGCGCAGCCGTTTCTTGTTCCAATTGGCGGTCGGTCAAGGCTTCCAGCTCGCGCTGCAGCGCCCACAGATCTTTGACCGGCGCCGTGGCAATCAACTGATCGAAGGTCGGGTCCTCAGTGAGTGCAAACACATCCCGATCCAGCAACAGATGTTGAGCCGAGGGTGAATTCAGCAACTCAGTGAACTCGGGTTGTAGCGAGATTTCTTGCAACAACTTCACACCCTTAAGCGGCGACAACACGATGGCATTGATGAGCTGACTCACCGGCAATTCCGAAGGGGTATCGAAGGCATCCGTCTCGTAGCCATAGTCCGATAAGCTGGTGGACTTGTCGAGCAGGGTCGACTGCTTGCGCAACTGATCAAAATCGGGTTTCACACCGGCCAGAAAGGCGATAATGGCCGCCATAGCGGCACCTGCCAGCAAACCCACCACCATACCCATAAGGCGCGAACCAAAGCCAAGCTTCGCCTCGCGAGGGTTGTTACCTGTGGCTTCCTCACCGTCACCATCTGCGCTTGGCTTAGACTCAGCCTTTGGCTTTAACAAGCGCGTTAACAATGAGCAGCCAGCACTGTAAAACAGACCAAACAGCAGCCCGCCCACCACCAATTGATGAAAATACGTTGGCCAGTCAAACCAGGTGCGAGTAATAGTCACCGCAGGTGCCAACAATGCCCCAGTAATCACCAGCGCGAGTACTAAAAGCTGTAGACGAAACAAACTGTGGGAAAAACCCTGTAAAAAGCCTCGCACACCCATGCCTAGGGTAAGGGTTGCAGCTATCCAAAATATCGGCGACTCAATCATAGTGTTACGGCCTCTCCTTCGGCCTTCTCTTTACTCATCGACTTGACTCCACCCTGAGTCAAATTCTTACATGTTTTCAGTACAAGCGGTGGCGAGCCACATCTGAAGCACTACCAAGCGCTTTCTTTATGCGACCAACAGCAACTATCGACTGGTAACCCATAGCACCACGGCATCTGCCTTAGATACGGAGACCAAGCAATGCCCCATGCGCGCGTCATAATAGATGGAGTCACCCTCGGAAAGTTTCACCGGCTCGTAAAATTCCGTGTAAACCTCCACCACGCCACTCAACACCAACATGAACTCTTCACCTTCGTGCCGCACCCAATCTTCAAAATCATCGAAGCTACGGGCGCGCACTGTGCATTTAAACGGCACCATCTTTTTATCGCGCATTTGCGTGCACAATAACTCGTGCTCATAGGTGGTCGTGGGGTGTGGGGTGCCAGCTTCATTGCGGGTGATATCGCGCCTGCCATTGGCCGTAGGCCCATCCTGCGGAGGCACGAATAACTGCGGAATATCAATACCTAAACCCGCGGTCAGCTTTTGCACTGCCTGAAAGGTGGGGGAGATTTGCTCGTTTTCAATCTTCGATAGGGTCGATCGGGCCAAACCCGTAAGGCGGCTAGCCTCTTCTAGGGTTAAATTGTTTGCCAAGCGAATCTCTTTCAAGCGCTTACCCAACTGCAAGGGCTCAACAAATTTACCGTCGTCTTTGCGGGCCACTTCCAGCACGGAGGTTTGATCAGGCATTTTTTTGGCTTCCAACTCGCTCATTTAAGTCCTTTAAGCCGCTAAAAACGGGGGCTTTGCCGATTATGGGTGCGATACTACACGCGAATTTCCCCACTGCAAGGATATTAACAAAAGTTTCCTATAGGAAATTTGAATTGCCGGTTAGGAAACCTCCTGCTAGTATGCCGGCCTTAAAATCCGCCCACGTCTAGCACCTTTTTCGCTGCTAGACTTGGCACTTTCCCAGCAGCATTTTTTGCTGCAGCCATTGCGACAGGTAGATCACATGACCAGCCGTCTTCACCAGCTTGCCCATCACCACGAATTCATCGGCCGCCACATAGGCCCAGACCCACAGGAAACCAACGATATGCTGGCCGCCCTAGGGGTTTCCAGTATCGATGAGCTCGTTGATAAAACGGTTCCGGCAAAAATTCGCTCGAATACCACGTCTGTATTAGGTGCGGCAGTCACGGAAAATGAAGCGCTTGCCTACTTGAAGGCCGTTGCTGGCAAGAACAAGGTATATAAAAGCTACATTGGCATGGGCTATCACGACACCCATGTACCCCATGTAGTACTGCGCAATGTATTGGAAAACCCAGGTTGGTACACAGCCTACACGCCCTACCAGCCCGAAATTGCCCAGGGTCGGCTCGAGGGCCTGCTGAACTTCCAACAGATGATCTTAGATTTAACCGGTATGGAGCTGGCCAACGCCTCCATGTTAGACGAAGGCACAGCCGCGGCCGAAGCCATGGCCATGTGCAAGCGCCAAATGCGCAAGAACAAGTCTGACAATTTCTTTGTCGCCGATGACACCCATCCGCAAACTATCGCCGTGGTAAAAACCCGCGCCGAGCATTTCGGTTTCAATGTCATTGTCGGCAACCCAGAAACAGATCTCGATAACCAAGATTACTTCGGTGTGTTGCTGCAATACCCAGGCACCACCGGTGAGGTAAAAGACCTTACCGCCATTATTAATAAGGTGCACGCCGCCGACGCACTGGCCACCGTCGCCACCGACCTCATGAGCATGGTGCTGTACAAATCACCTGGTGCTATGGGTGCCGACGTGGTAGTGGGCACTAACCAGCGCTTTGGTGTTCCGATGGGTTTCGGCGGCCCGCACGCCGGTTTCTTCGCCTTCCGCGATGCCTACAAGCGCTCGGCGCCAGGCCGTATCATCGGCGTATCCATCGACGCCCGTGGTCGCCAAGCCTTCCGCATGGCGATGCAAACCCGCGAGCAACACATTCGCCGCGAGAAAGCTAACTCCAATATCTGTACCTCACAGGTGCTATTGGCGCTGATGTCTGCCTTCTACGCCATTTACCACGGCCCAGACGGTTTGAAGCGCATTGCCACGCGCATTCATCATTTAACCAACATGCTGGCGGCAGGCTTAAAAGATGCCAACTTCACTTTGGCCCACGGCACCTGGTTTGACACCCTCACCGTAAAGGTGGGAAACAAGCAGCAAGCCCTGTTCGACAAAGCCATTAGCGCTGAAATTAACTTGCGTAAAGTGGGCACAGACGGCCTCGGCATCAGCTTGAACGAAACCACCACCGGTGCAGACTTAGCCAAGCTGTTGGCGGTATTTGGTGCCAGCACCGATATCGACACTCTCGACGCCAAAGCAGAGAGCCCGATCACCGAAGCACTAGAGCGCAAGCTACCCTTTTTAACCCATCCGGTATTTAACAGCTATCACTCTGAAACTGAAATGCTGCGCTACTTGAAGCGTTTAGAATCGCGCGACTTGGCCTTAAACCAAGCCATGATTCCGCTCGGTTCTTGCACCATGAAGCTAAACGCCACGGCGGAAATGATTCCCGTCACCTGGCCCGAGTTCGGCAAGCTGCACCCCTTCGCCCCCATCGATCAAGCCGACGGCTACAAGCAGTTATTTGAAGAGCTGCAAGACATGCTCAAAGCCTGCACCGGTTACGATGCCGTAAGCCTGCAACCTAATGCCGGTTCGCAAGGTGAATACGCTGGCCTCGTTGCCATTAAAAAGTACTTCCAATCTAAGGGCGAAACCAACCGCAACATTTGCTTAATTCCACAATCGGCGCACGGCACAAACCCCGCCACGGCGATGATGGTAAGCATGCAAGTTGTGGTAGTGAACTGCGACAAGCAGGGCAACGTCGACCTCAACGATTTGCGCGCAAAAATTGATACCTACGGCGAGCAAATTGCCGCGCTGATGATCACCTACCCGTCTACTCACGGTGTATTTGAAGAAGGCATCACCGACATTTGCGACATGATCCACGCTATTGGCGCGCAGGTGTATATCGACGGCGCCAACATGAACGCGCTAGTAGGTATTGCTGCGCCCGGTAAATTCGGCGGCGACGTGTCGCACCTGAACTTGCATAAAACCTTTTGTATTCCGCACGGCGGCGGCGGCCCCGGCATGGGCCCCATCGGCGTAGGCGCCCACTTGGCACCCTTCTTGGCCGGTCACCCAGTTACTGCCGTTCCCGGCACAGATCCAAGCAACGGCACCATTTCCGCCGCACCTTGGGGCAGCGCCTCCATCCTGCCTATCAGCTGGATGTACATCAAAATGATGGGCGCCGAAGGCATGAAAGCGGCCACCGAGTACGCCATGCTCAACGCCAACTACGTGGCGAAAAAGCTCAGCGAACACTTCCCGATTCTTTACAAAGGCACGAACGGCTTTATCGCTCATGAATGCCTGTTGGATTTGCGTCCGTTAAAAGAAGCCAGTGGTGTAACCGAAGAAGATATCGCCAAGCGCCTCATGGACTACGGCTTCCACGCCCCCACCATGAGCTTCCCCGTTACCGGCACTTTGATGATCGAGCCAACCGAATCGGAAGCGAAAGTAGAACTCGACCGCTTCATCGAGGCGATGATATCTATTCGCAATGAAGTGGCAAAAGTGGAATCTGGTGAATACAGCGCCGACAACAACCCACTCTACAATGCACCACACACGCAAGAAGATGTGCTGTCTGAAACCTGGGACAGACCTTACTCACGCGAAGTGGCCGTGCGCCCCACCGCATTCCTTAAAGGTCACAAATACTGGCCCACCGTAAACCGTATCGATAACGTGTATGGCGATAGGAATTTGGTGTGTGCATGCCCAAGTATTGAGAATTATCGGGAAGATTGATTTTTAATTATCTTGACCAGTTTTTGGAAAGAGCGCTTCGGCGCTCTATTTTTTTGGGTTGCGGTAATCTCCCCCGTTTTTAATTGATGTTATAAGTAGAGACTATGCCGCCATCAGCGGAGGCTTGCCTCCGTTAGCTTTGTGCGGTCGCTCGTGATTGGAAAACCAAAGCCACTTCGGTGCTTACTCTTGAACCTCTTCCATTGACTCAGAAATATATTTGCTCAACCAGCTATATCTCACCCTTCGATTATGCCGATCAATATAAGCGTTTTGTTGGGAGTTCCCCGGCTGCACAAATTCAATACCAACGGCTAGTTGTCTTGCCAAATTACGGAAATCGTTACAAATGAACTCAGGTCCGCTGTCACAGCGAAAGACTGAGGGCGTGTCCCTATACTCCAAGAGTCGATTTATCACGCGAATCATCCGAATGGCCGGCAACGAAAAATCTGCCTCGATAGCCGAATACTAATTTTTAATCGAATGCACAGTTCTTATTAGATTCTGCACGAGCCCAAGCCGAACGATAGGACTCCCTTATGGCATTAGCGAACTCATAAGACTGCTTATTTTGATATAGCAATTGTTTGAGCTCAGCCAAAGAAGGCACAACCAAAGAATGGTCGCGAAAGTAACCTAATAAATTACTTAGAAATTCACCCTCTCCTTCTATGATGTCATTGCCAAGATTCCTATGGGAAAACAACGCAAAGGACCTTAACTCCTTTTCAACAGCGTGATCAAAAAAGCAATCCTCTTGCGCTGAAAAACTGCACTCGCAATAAACAGAAAAAAAGAGCAAGGAAATAAAAAACAATCTCATAAGACGGCTATAACTGAAGAAAATAGATGGCCCGTTAAAAAACAGGCCTAAGATGATTTCACTATTCTTCCACGGCGGTAGCTTCAACTACCTCTGGCTGCAACTCCACAGTGTACTCACCAGGATCATACTCATTAGATGCTCCGGTCGACGTATCAATTGAGGTGCTCAATAAACTGGTCAACACAACATCCCCCCAAACCCATGGGTTCAATGTGCGCTGCATGACAACTTCGGTAGCTTGATAGCCCTCTTTTTCCAATATCACTACCCCATCTTTCCTTGATATAGAAACTGTTATCGGTGTTACACCAGCCTCTGTGCGTGTGCCGATTGCGCCGGTTTTCTGGTCTTTAGTGGCAATAAATACTTTAGCACCGGAAGGTACAGAATCAACCTTGATGCTCTGAGAAGTACCAGACATCATAGTCGCGCAAGATGCCAAGGAAAAAGCTGCGCCAAACAATATCACTTTTTTTATTGTTTTCATTCTACGTCCATATCATCAACAGTTAATAATACCCATGATTAATCAGTTAGGGGTATAAATTCAGGATTACAATAGGGTTAAATACTCCATCGTAATTACTTGCCAGAAAATTATACTCATGTTTAAGAATTTTGTAAGCCTGCTAGCTATATTTACAACCGTCTTCACTTCCAGTACGACTCAGAGTGCTGAGAAACACTTTGATATTGATCGCAAAACAACCAGTCTCGCAGAAAGCCGCGGCTGGCTGGCTCTTGGTCACTACAGAAGCAACTGGATGAGCAAGTCTTTTGCTAGCGAGGCCGATTCCCCAGACTTTTTTTTAACGAGCCAAGGACGTCGCAATCCTCAAAGAGAATTAGCCTACTGGAAAACATTATTACAATCCAAGAATGCTCAGATTCCCGACGCAGTCTGCCGCTTCCCAGCGCGTTATCTTTGGGCCGCTAAAGCATATCGCGTAGAGCCACCTTGGTCATTAAGGGGGTGCCAAGAACTACAAGTCTGGCTCAATCAAGTGCCAGGCGATCGAGTTTCAATTATTTATGCTTCCGCGTATTTAGAAAGCCCATCCTCAATGTTTGGCCACTCTTTTCTGCGTTTTCAGAGTCACAATTCAAATACAAAACTGAGTAACACGACGATTAACTATGCCGCTGACACCGCCGAAAGAGGAAATGTCGTAAATTTTGCATACCGTGGCTTATTCGGCGGTTTTCCCGGTATTTCTGATCAACTCCCCCTGTTTCGACGGATGAGGAACTATTCAGATAACGAAGGTAGAGACTTAGTAGAGTACTACCTAAACTTGAATACGGAAGAGGTCACACAACTTAAACTCCACTTATTCGAAATTCGAGGCAGGGACTTCGATTATTTCTTTCTCGACGAAAACTGTTCCTACAGACTGCTGGCATCTATTTCTACTGTTCGACCTGAGCTAAACCTGTTAGATGATTTTGGTAGCTGGGCGATTCCAATAGATACGATAAAAAAATTGGAAAAAGAAAATTTAGTAGAAAAGATAGTAGATCATCCATCTGCGACGAGGCGCCTTTATTTTCACAACAGCTTATTGAGCCAGAGAGCTAGCGAAGAAGCCATAAATATCGCAAAAGGAGAAATTCCTGCAACAAATTTAGCAAACCGTTCAGAAAATGATACAGCGAAAATACTATATGTCGCAGCTGAATATAACTCCTTACTAATTAGCCAAGATAAAATTGACCGTAATTCCAGCAAAGATATTTCACACAACATCATGAAGGCGCGCATAAACATAGACCAACCGTCAAACTGGCCAAGCCCTCCAAAACTTCAACGCACAAGCGATGGTCACCCCAGCGGCAGATACACCATCGCAGGTGGGAGCCAAAACGATGCTGAATTTATGGATTTAAGCTACCGATCTGCCTACCACACGTTTGAAGATCGCCTATTTGGCTTCAATCCAGGCGCAGAAGTAGTGATCTTAAACTACGGCCTGCGCCTAATAGACGATAAGTTAAAGCTCCAACAATTTGAGCTTATACAAGTAAAGTCAAGAACACCTAGAAATGCCTTTTTTGCACCACCCTCGTGGGATTTCGGCGTTGCCTATCAGGAGAAATATTTGGCAGGGAAAAATCATCATGTATTGTCCACAGAATATTTTCGAGGCCGAAGCATTTTAGTTGCAGGTCATATACTTTCTGGACTGATTGGCGGAAGCATTGATCTAGCTGACGAGTTCGATAGTAATATCGGCATTGAAGTAGCGGGAAAACTAAGCGCATTAAAACAAACAGATAAATTTTCTTATCAACTTTCATACCGCATGGGAAGCTATATAGATGGGGTAGAGAGCGACGATAAATCACTTTCAGCATCATTTAGTTTACCGTTATACAATGACCTTCTATCAATCAGTGCAAAAAGAAAACTTTCTAGAAACATGTATCAAACAGAATTTAGACTGGGATATAGCCGCTATTTTTAGTATTTATCATCGCTCTCTTTCATCATCGTTTGGTCAATATGCAAACCTGCGCCTTTAGGGTCAATTTTCAACGAAAATCGAAAATCTAATTCAGTGGTCAACTAACCTAGGTGGGCATCACTTGGGTGACAATTTGTAACTCTCAGCCCCGGCCTTCGTCGCTCTAACACAACTCCGTTCATAAGCGTCGCTGATACATGTACCTTCTGCTTCCGGACAATGACAACCCTCTACTCCTCCGAAACTACACTAAAACCACCATAGATAATTCTCTTTCCATCAAACGGCATAGGGCTATTATCTGGATGCATGGATGGATCATCCATGGCAGCCTGCCAACCTGCATCGCGAACTTCCTTAGATGGCCAGATAACCCAAGAGAAGGCTACGGTTTCATCGTCCTTTTTCTTAACCGCCATGGGAAAGGAGGTTAGCTCACCCTCCGGCACATCGTCACCCCAGGTATCGACGACACTCAGCGCCCCTAGTTTTTTTAGAGCCGCGGCCATAATTTTGGCGTGCATAATAAATTTTTCTTTATTCTTGGTAGGTACAGCGGCTACAAATCCATCCACATAGGACATAGCGAGCTCCATATACTTGACTTAAAAATAAATAAATTTTACTGATTAGACGTACATACACCCTAAACCATTGAACCATTGAACCATTGAACCATTGAACCATTGAACCATTGAACCATTGAACCATTGAACCATTGAACACACTAGCTCAGTCAATTTCTAAAATCTAGGGTATGTAAAACTAACGATAATGTAAAACCAAACCGGCAAGAAAATTACGTAAAAACTGATCCATGCATTCGCGATAGTGATGATTACTCGGTTTACGAAACAATGCGCTCAATTCGTGTTTACTGATAGTCACTTTCGCCAGCGACAAGATATGGATCATGTCACTAGCTTGCAGATTTAGCGCTATTTTCAATTTCATTAGAATAATATTGTTAGTGAGCTCCGTTTCCTTAGGAAGTTCAACGCCGTCTTTTTTACCGCGCTTCTCAACAATCAGACCATTGAGAAACGCCGCGAGACAGGCGTCACTACATAAATCAGTGCCTGCCTCATCTTTAGCGCTGAGCCACTCACTAACTTGAGCCTGTGTCACAGTTTGTCCGCCCAATTGAAACAATGAACGTAATTTGGCGTCACTAAAATCGAAAACATAGCGTATTCGGCGCAATATATCGTGGTTGTTCATGGGTTTTCCTAGGGTGCTATAGAGTTGAACCACGGTCATTATGCGCGCGCAACCTAAAGGTGATCAAGACAATACGCCGATTAAGGTCACTTATGTAGAACAACCTCAAAAAAAAACACCGCAGTGCACCAAGTAGGCGCCACTCCCTGCGTTCTAGGGAAGTAGATTTCAACGTGTAAATATTTGAAAAAGGCACATAACGGAACGCAAATATACCAACTACCTAGGGCCGTCTACCTGACCCAATAGCTCAGGAATGGTTGGATTAGGCGGAAGCAAATTACGTCCACCTCTCCGTATCGGGTGTGTTTTTTGAAGCAAAAAACGCAGGCTTAGCAGTTCGAATGTCAAACAATCAACGTAAAGTTCCAACGCCGGTTACCCGAGCAAAAACCCGCTAAGTTTGAACGGTAGTAGTTGTTAATTAAACAGGGTGCACACGTGTGCACCCTTCTTCTTGGCTAGGCTGCCACCTTGTCACTTTTGGTATTTTTTTCCTCCGCCGTATGCTCTAACACATTGCCACGATGATTAATGGCAATAGATTTAGGCTTCATGGCTTCGGGGATCTCTTTCACGAGATTGATTGTAAGCAATCCATTGGAAAGATCCGCGTCTGTTACTTCGACATAATCCGCCAAGTTAAACTTGCGTTCAAAGGTGCGGTTTGCGATGCCCTGAAACAGGTACCGACCTTCATCTTTGGCGTTTTTTGTGCCCCGAACAGTCAGCACACCCTTTTCAACTTGAATATCGAGCTCAGCCTGGATAAAACCGGCCACGGCCAAGGTAATGGCGTACTGATTTTCATCACGCATCTCAATATTGTAAGGTGGATAACCATTCGCGGTTGCGTCCGTTGTCAAGGCACTATCGATCAAAGATGCCAAGCGATCAAAGCCAACGCTGCTGCGATAGAGAGGGGTAAGGTCAATTGATTTCATAAAATATTCTCCTTTAAGAAGCAACACAAAATAAAAACAATCAAAGGTGAGAAGACCTCCAGCGGACAGCCCACTCACAAGCACGTATTTAGGGGCGTCGACATACATTTCAACGGTCTATTTTAAAATTTTATTTTATTAAATAAATAGGGTTTATTATTTTTGCTTATAAAAATTGGATTAAGGGGTGTATTGGACTGAAGGTTAATAGACCTTTAACGGGGAGAATCCGACGTGGCGTCCTGCCTCTTTTTGGATACTGTCTGTACCAATGGCATGGCGTTTATGCGCGTTGCTGCTTGGTGGCACTCTGACGGGGAGAATCCGAATCGGCGTCCTGCCTCTTTTCGGATACGGTCCGTACCAATGGCATGGCGTTTATGCAGGTTGCTGCTTGGTGGCACTCTGACGGGGAGAATCCGAATCGGCGTCCTGCCTATTTTCGGATACGGTCTGTACCAATAGTATGGCGTTTATGCACGTTGCTGCTTGGTGGCACTCTGACGGGGAGAATCCGAATCGGCGTCCTGCCTCCTTTCGGATACGGTCTGTAAATGGCATGGCGTTTATGCACGTTGCTGCTTGGTGGCACTCTGACGGGGAGAATCCGAATCGGCGTCCTGCCTCCTTTCGGATACGGTCCATCCCTGGACGTAAAAGGCCCACGCGGGGTGGGCAAGCTGTGTGGCAGCACACAAAAAATTACGCTTTATAAACTCAGATAGTTTCACACCTCCTTGGTTAGTGGTTTCCCATCCATTCCTCCTTGAATAAATGGGAGTATTTTACGGCGCGCGTCCTTGTGCGACGAACACACAGGTTCCGGACTAAGCGGTTAGTGCCCCATCGCCATGGCTTCTTGGGCAGGTTTGATAATGTCGATATCGACCCGGCGCTCCAGCGCGTAGGCTTCCAAGTCACCGCGATTGGCGCGCGACTGGCCAGAACCGTAGGCGCTAACGGCGATGCGATCTGGCTCTATACCTTGAGCTTCTAGGGCTTGCTGTACCGAGATGGCCCGATACTGTGACAGTACATTATTGTATTCATCGGTGCCGCGTGGGTCGGTGTGGCCATTGAGATGAATCACTAAGTCGGCATTTTTTTGTAAAAAAGTTGCCAGCGACTGCAGCTGCTGCGCACCTTGCTCTGTTAGCACATCGGAGCCGGTGTGAAACATCACCTGCAGCTGTAATTTATCGAGCGCTAGATCTTGCAACTGAGCTAGGTTTTCCTCGCGTTCAGCCAACTCGGCATTGCGTTTTGCAAGCTCCAAACTTAAGACTTTTGACTGCTGCTCGGCCTGAACTAATGCCACGGCAAGATCCTCCTGCTGATCGACTTGTTTAATTTGTTCAGCCACATAGGCTCCGCCCAATGCGCCGATGAACATACCAATAGGGCCGCCTAACACAGCTCCAACCACACTGCCGGTGGTGAAAGCGGTACCTTGTTTGACTTCCGTATAATCGGCCTTAGCCGCAGGGGTATTCAGCGCGCAAGTGGCAATGGCGATAGAGGCTGCGATAACTTTTTTCATGATCATTTTCCTGTTGTGTGTTGTTGGCAAAACATGTGTTGGATTTGTTTACTTTGCTCGGGTTGTTTCCCCTTGATGCTTAGTAAACCAATTCAAACGGGCAAAGCTGTGCCAGGAAAAGGACAGTTTAGGGATGAATTATGACGAAATGTGGCGGGTTATAAGGCGGACTATGCAGCGGGCAAGAGAAGGGTGAAAATAACGCCGGCACTATCACTGCGGTTAGCGGCGAGAACCTTGCCTTTATGGTGCAGAGCAATCAATCGGACAATGTGCAAACCCAAACCGAGGTGTGTCTTTTCTGTGCTAGCTGTAGCACGAACAGATACCAATGAATCAAATAACTGATGCTGCATCACATTCGGTAATAAAGGGCCATCGTTATCGACCGATACGCTAAACCACTCTCCCTTGCGTGTAAGCTGTAGCACTATGCGACCCTCGGCTGGGCAAAAATCCACCGCATTGTCCACCAGCTTATCCAACAACTGCACCAATAATTCCGGCACTACCCGGGCGGTGCAATCTATCGAGTCGATATCAACCTCGATAGTGCGCGAAAATATATCGCTATAGGCTTGACCAAGCTCGGTGACTAAGGCACCCAGATCAATAGTTTCAAACTCGGACTGCACCAGCGACTCTTCCAAGCGACTCGCCGCACTCATGGCATTTAATATGCCCGAAAGACGATTGGCACCGGCTTGGGCGCGTTCAGAATAGATTAGGCGCTGCTCTGTTAATGTCTCGTGCTGTAAATTATCGAGCGAGGTTTTTACCACAGCCAAGGGTGTGCGCAACTCATGAGACAACTTACTCGACAAGGTTTTCAAATAGCTCGTGTATTCGTGCAACTGACCCAGCACAGAGGAAAAGCTTCGACTTAAATCACCCAACTCATCGGCACTAAAATTTTCAGGTAACGCTTGCTCAATGGCGCCCTTTTCACCCAGTGCATTTTCCACTGCGCGACTTAAGCGCCGCACTCGCCAACTCAACCAACTAGCGTAGCCAATCAGCGCTAAGCCAATGACGGACACGGAGAGCAAGCTGTAGCGCAATAGGCGCCACAAAGCACTGGCCGACGCAGCGCTTTCGCTGTCAGTAGCCTGTTCGATAACCACATAGCCGGCGATTTGATCGCCAGCTAAGGTAATAGGCACCAATACGCGGGCTACTAAACTATCGCGCCGTCGATACCATTGTGTATCAACCATAGCAAGCGCATCTGCCTGCAGTGTAGGCGATAAAAACCGCCCATTTATCGCAGGATCATCGAGCTGTGGAAAGTGTGGTTGTCGAATAAACAAGCGCCACAACCACTGATACCGCGAGCGATCCATTTGCCCACTTTCATCGTCAAAATCGCTGAGCTGTTGCTGCCCAACGTAATGCCCAACATCGGCGATCAGCCATTGATCTACCGACAATAAAGACAATCGTTGATCCCATTCAGTAAAAACTGCCAACAGATTTTCAAGCACCGGCTGCACGCGCACTATAGGTGGCACCGTTTGCCCAACAGGAAGAGTGGAAACTGTTCTGCTGGCCCCGTTACCATCAGCATCAACAACCGCGAGCGCGAGCGCGCTGCCAAAACTCGCTTCGGGAAATTGAAACTCGACTTGATAGCCACCGGAGCGCTCCTGCCAGTAAGCTTTAATACTATGCTCTTGACTGAAGCGCCCGGTCGACACTTCTTTATAGGCTTGCGCTTTGCCGGGCGCGCTGGCCGAGAGTTTATAGGCTGCGATTAAACCCTTTGCATTAATCCCAAAAAGTTGAATATGGTCTCCGCTAGCGACCGGATGCTTTGATGGATTGTGGTAATTTAATTTACCGTCTTGCACCCGTAAAAAGCCGTAGTAATTACCATTAATAAAGGCGAGCTGTAAGTCAGCGCTAAAATCACTATCAGCGCCGGCTAAGCTACGCGCGCTAAACGGGAAATGTCGCCATTCGTCGTCATAACCATCGACAATAGGTGCGGCCAATAAAGGGTGCGCATATAAGGCATCTTGCCCCCCCGGGGCGAGATGTCGACTTAATAAGCTAAAATAATTGGCATCGCTCGCCACCAATTTTGCAACGGCCTGCGCGCTCGCCTTCATGGCGCGAGTTTGACCATCGCGCAAGCTCGCTTCCATTTCGGCAATAAACTGCAAGCCAGACCAAGGCAATATCAGTGTTAGCGTTCCAACCAGCACCAGTTGTCGCGTTAATTGCATGACAACAACTCGTTAAGCATCCCAGCGATAGCCCATTCCATAAGCCGTTTTAATGCCATCGAAGGCAGTATCGATGACTTGAAACTTTTTCCTCAACCGTTTTATGTGCGAAGTAATGGTATTGTCATCGAGTACAACGTTGGCGGCATCCATCAGTTGTTGACGGCTTTTCACGTGGCCGGGGTGACGGGCGAGAGCTTGCAAAATCCATAACTCTGTCACAGTAAGCTCCAGAAATTGCTCTTTCCAGGTGGCCGACATGCGATCTAAATCAATACATAAATCACCGCGCGTTAACAACTCTGCATTCCCATGGCTGGCATGGTTAAGTGCGTCGATACGCCGAAACAATGCATTCACGCGCGCTAACATGTGTGGCTGACTGATGTCTTTGGTTAAATAATCATCGGCGCCCAAGCGTAGACCCGATACCACATCGAAATCACTGTCGCGCGCCGTCAGGAATATGATGGGTACCGATGGCGATAAGCTGCGCAATTCGCGACACAGCTCAAAACCACCCTCAAACTCAGCGCCTAGCCCAACATCGATAATGGCGAGGTCTGGCAAGCGCGTGCGAAATGCCGCGAGAGCGCCGGGTCTATCGGCGAATACGGAAACTTTAAAACCTTGCCGCTCTAGAGCTGAACGGCAATTGGCCGCCAAATCGGCCTCGTCCTCTACTACTGCAATATGTCGTGCCATAGATTAATCCTTTACTTGCGCCCATTGTAACGGTATCGGCCCATATCGGTCACCCTCGCCATATTTCGCCACAATTGATCACCACCTCGCCCCGTTTTGCACCGCTTCCCGACGGTTTTATCGCGCTAAATAACATCACGAGGTTTGATTTAGCCTTAACCCTACAGGAGAACACTATGTGCTTCACACCGCGCCGCATCCCCAAACACCTGATACTCGAAGAACCGAAACGCCCCGGATTTCTCCAGCGCCACTGGGTGAAAGTTATCGGCACTACCACGTTTTTATTACTCGGCCTTGCTCTGTCCGATATTGCCAGAGCCGAAAATTTTCCAGCGTCAAAACAACTTGAATCCGGTAATTTGGCCTTTCAACAAGGCACACATTTTGTGCAAGCAACCCACCTCGAAAGTAGTGCTCAGGTTGAGATAACCGGTATGGTAGCCCGCTTGGTGCTGACTCAACACTTTGAAAACCAGACTGACCAATGGCAGGAGGCGATCTACACCTTTCCTTTAAGTGAAACTTCGGCGGTTAATCGCATGGAAATGCATATTGGTGCCCGCCATGTGGTGGCTCGTATCCGAGAGAAAGCCGAAGCCCAAAAATTATACCAAGCGGCAAAACAAGCGGGCAAAAAAGCCGCGCTAACTGAGCAGCATCGACCCAATCTATTCAGCCAAAAGATCGCCAATATCGCGCCGGGTGAAAGTGTTTCAATTGAGTTACATGTCACACAACCGGTGGATTACAAACAGGGTAGATTCTCCTGGCGTCTGCCGATGACCTTAACCCCGCGCTACATTCCGAGACCGCCTTTAGTCCTGAAAAATCCAGAGCGCACTGACCAGCAAACGATTGCTGCAGATCTCGCTCTGCACCTTCAACCAACCGACGCATTTCTAGCCAACGCGATGGGTTGGGGCAAACCAACAACCCTTGTGCCCGACGCCGCCAGCATCACCCCTTACTACTATCCACCCAACACCGCGCAAACCAACGACACAAAGCTCGTCAACCCAATGAAACTCTCAATCGATCTAAAAGCGGGTTTACCCTTAGCGTTAGTGACTAGCAGCTACCACGACATACAGCTTTATAAAGATGGCGACACCCATCACATCAGCACTCAAACGCCGTATATCGCCATGGACAGGGATTTCGAACTCAGCTGGCAGCCCGTGGCCAATCAACAGCCTGAAATTGCGCTATTTACAGAATCGATTCATGGTGAAGATTATGGTCTATTGCTGTTAGTGCCACCGACCAGTCGCAATGCACTCGCAAGCATAGCGCGGGATATTACCTTTATTATTGACACTTCTGGTTCAATGTCTGGCCCTTCAATTATTCAAGCAAAAGAAAGCTTGCTGTTAGCCATTGCAAAGCTCAACGCCAGTGATAAGTTCAACATCATCGAATTCAATTCAAACTTCAGCCAACTGTTTCCCCAATCGGCTAGCGCTGATCACCACAACCAAACCAAAGCGCGACAGTTTGTTAACCGCCTCCAAGCGTCTGGCGGCACCGAAATTTACCCACCCTTGGACGCGGCGCTGAGTGCGAACACCAACACCGAATGGTTAAAACAAATCGTGTTCATCACCGATGGTAGCGTTGGCAATGAAGCACAGTTGCTCGCCTTGATTCACGAAAAATTGGCCAATGCGCGATTGTTTACCGTTGGGATAGGCTCGGCACCTAATAGTTACTTCATGCGCAAAGCCGCGCAGTTTGGGCGAGGCACTTTTACCCATATCGGCGATAGCCGAGAAGTTGCGACGAAAATGCAGCCGTTATTTGATCAGCTCGGCGCTACCTTACTCAGCCAAGTCAATGTGCAATGGCCCGCAGGTGTTGAGGCTGAGATATGGCCCGAACGGATTCCCGACTTATACATTCACGAACCTTTATTATTGGCGGTCAAGTTTCAAAGGCCTATCGTAAACACCCAAACAGTTACCGTGACCGGCAATAGTCAGACTACGCGCTGGAGCCGCAATATAACACTGAACATACCCTCATCGACAAAAGCACCACTGGCGTCTGAACCGCAACCCAAAGGTATCGCGACCTTGTGGGCCAGAGCTAAAATCGAGGCGCTACTCGATGAAAAAGTTCGAGGTAAAGACGAAACAGAAGTACGCGCAGTCGTTTTACCTATTGCCCTTAATCACGAACTACTCTCACCCTATACCAGTTTTATCGCGGTGGATGAAACGCCTGAAGCTGAACGCCCACAGGATCAAAGGCTCAACACCAACGCCGTTGCCAATGCCGTTCCTTTTGGTCAAAAAGTACCTGACATTGCCTACCCAAAAACCGCCACCTCAGCGCCACAACAGGCTTTGATTGCACTAGTTCTACTGTTACTTGGGTCAATGTTGAAAGCTAGGCGCTTAGCCTACGGTATACTGCGGAAGTTAGGCGCATGAGACAAGTTATTGCTGCCCTTAATCGCGGATTAAATGCCCGACTGCTACAAACAGCGTTGCTGCTTTGCGGCCTCTACTTCGGCGCCAGCGCCAGCTGGATACATATCAAGGCAGAACTGGCTCAACTGCTCATTCAACATGCGTGGCAAAAAACCTTGGCGTCGCCCGAGCAAAAAATTACGCCTTGGGCTTGGGCCGATACGAGACCGGTGGCGCGCTTACAGCTACCCAATAAAAAAATGTTAATGGTGCTCGATGGCGCTCAGGGCAACAGCCTAGCTTTCGGACCGGGCTTAGTAGCGGGTAGCGACACACTTGGCCAGGGCTTTAGTGTCATCGGTGGCCACAGGGATACACATTTTGCGGCCTTAGAAAACGCCAAACCAGGGCAGCGGCTCGCTGTTCAAACGCATCACGGCGACTGGATTGCATACCGCATCACCGATGTAAGGGTCATCGATATTCATCAAACTGCATTAGAAAAGCAGGCTACAGAGGGGCTGATACTGGTCACCTGCTATCCGTTTCATACGATAGAAAGCGACCCGAACAAACGCTGGGTTGTTACCAGCGAACGCATCAATTTTTAATCTGACTCGTGTCGATACATTAAGGACTAAGGTGAGGCCTAAGCAGCGGGTGCGGGTGCGATAGACACGAGATTTCGACCACCGTGTTTCGACTGGTACAGCGCTTGGTCTGCAGCTTCAAACCAAGCCGTTTCCGATGCATAACCCGAATCAATTTGCGCAATACCCAAGCTCACGGTAAACCGAATTTCGTGCTCTTCATAGGTTACCAACTGAGCTTCAATTTTTTTACGCAAGCGTTCAGCAAAAATTCTGGCGCCTTCACTATCGGTATGAGGCAAAATTATGGTGAATTCCTCACCGCCATAGCGACCAACACAATCACTGTCGCGTGCGCACTCCTGTGCCAGCGCAGCAACCAATTTAATAATCACATCACCAGCTTGATG
Source organism: Simiduia litorea (assembly GCF_042853465.1). Classification (GTDB taxonomy): domain Bacteria; phylum Pseudomonadota; class Gammaproteobacteria; order Pseudomonadales; family Cellvibrionaceae; genus Simiduia; species Simiduia litorea. The sequence goes on from NZ_AP031497.1 coordinate 2,905,431, forward strand.
GCCGTAGGTGTCATTAACCTTTTTAAAATGATCAATATCAAATATAACTAAACTGTAGAGCCGACTGTACCGCTTGTGTAACGACCAGGTATGCTCCAACTGCTCCTGCCAATAACCACGGTTAAATAACCCTGTTAAACGATCTGTACGACTTAAAATTGCCAGTTCTTGATTTGCCGACTGTAGTGCTAATTTATTAACAGCAATATCGGTAACATCGTAGAGCGTCATAGTGACTAGATTAGACTCGCCTTCTGCGGAGTGTATAGCGCGAAGCACGATATTTTGATACATGAAATGGGATTTTGCCGTAATCGGTCGATAAGCCGAAAACGCCATCAAATGTGGTACCTGTTCCCAGGTGATAAACACTTCATTTTCTAACAACAAGACGGTATCCAACTCGCGCTGAAACCATGGCTCGGCGAGCACAGGGTAGGTTTCAAATATGCTGCGAGCGCGCATTTCTGTAGAGCTATAACCTGAATGATTCTCCATGAAGTGATTCCACACTTCAACTTTGCCGCTGCGATCAAACACCACCAAACCCAAATCAATATGGGTAACCATATCCATGAGCCAATGTACTTCGCGCATTTCCATTAATTGAGCTCCTCATCAAGCAACAGGCCAACGCGCTCTAATATATGCTCGCCGCTCACCTTCGGCATTAAGATCATTAAGTCGCAACCAAAATCGCGCTCAGAAAATACGTAGGGGATTTCCACCATCAGCACATCGTCAATCGCTGAATTGTAAATATATTCACTACCGAGAATATTTTCAGCCAACATCACCGGCTGGCTTTTACTAAACGTTAAATCCACTTCCTTACCAAAACGGGATAAAAAAGCACCAATCAATACCGACGCGGAATCTAAAATTGGCGCGTTGTTCGACTCAGCTTGCGAACGCAATTCGGCCATTAACCGACGCAAACCAGTAACACCATCGCGATCGGCATAGAGAATCGCCTCGCCGGCCATACCCCGCGACACGAAGCCCTGGCTGACCACGGTCTGACCGCCCAACTGAAAAACACCGAGCGCCATTTCCAACTCCGCCGGCGTTAGCCAAGCGACATTAGGAATGGGAAGTTGAATAAAAGTCCCCAGTAACTTGGCCAATTTCGCGGCGGCATCACCCATGGCAATATTTGACACCTCGCGCAGGCTATCGAGCGGGCTGACTGCAATCTCTTGATTATTTGGGCGTACAACGGCTGGCACAACATCTTGTTTTGGCTGGCTCGCAATTGGCACTGGTTTTGGCTGCTCCACTGCCAACTCTTCAGCGCCAATAAAGCCATAGTCGCGCAGGGTTTTTTGCAATTTATCCGTATCTATCGGCTTCTGAATAAAGTCTAGCGCACCCAGCGCCATCACTTTCTCTCTAGCGCGAGGCTGAATATCACCAGAGATGACGATCACGCCGCACTCTATTTGACGCTCGCGCATAGCAGCCAAGGTTTCAAAACCGTCCATGACCGGCATGGTTAAATCTAACAGCAAAAGATCAATGGTTTCAGCGGCAAAAACCTCGAGAGCCATGGCGCCGTGCTCGGCAAAAACAATGTGCTCGGCAAAACCAGGCGGCAATGATCTTGCCGCCTGTTTTCTGGCCATACCAGAGTCATCACAGATTAATATTCGCACGTGTTAGCTGTACCCTTTTTATTTAGGCTTATACCAGTATGGCATAACCTCTGGGCTTTGCTGGCTAAACGTGAAGATTGTGACGCTCACCAAAACTTTTTAGCCGCCAAGGTCGCACGACCGCCCGACAAGCGGTTGTAGCCTTGGTGAAACAAAGGGATAACCCCAACGCGATTGACTGGCTACCAGCTTACCCGATCGCCTGCGTCACCTGCTTTAACCAGTCCAAATCCGCGCCAGACAACAACGGGCCTATGACCTTTGCCACCTGTAAATGATAATTATTAACCCACTCAATTTCCTGCGCGGTCATCAAGTCAAGGTCGAATAAACGGGTGTCGAGCGGCACCAGGGTTAAGACTTCAAACTCGTAAGTCTCCCGCTCCGAACCTTGGAGAGCGTTGCTGGGTTGCACTGCCACCAAGTTTTCAATGCGAATACCAAAGGCGTGATCGCGGTAATAGCCCGGCTCGTTTGAGCACACCATACCCGGCATTAACGGTACCCGCACAGGGCCTTTACCAATGCGCTGCGGGCCCTCGTGGACATTCAAATAGTGACCGACACCATGGCCAGTGCCATGATCGTAATCGAAGCCTTCGGCCCAGAGAAACTGGCGAGCGAGCGCATCCAATTGATGACCAGTGGTGCCCTTCGGAAATCGCGCCAAAGACAGGGCGATATGGCCTTTCAATACTAAGGTCACCATGCGCTTCATCTCAGCTGTTACCTGCCCTATGGCAACAGTGCGAGTAATATCGGTGGTGCCATCTGGGTACTGACCGCCCGAATCCACCAGATACAAGCTGTTATTTGGCATCACCGCTGGTGCGCCATTGAGGTGGCTGTAGTGGCACATAGCGGCGTTGCCGCCCACGGCAGATATGGTATCGAAACTTGTATCTTTAAATTCCGGTAATGCCTTGCGGAAACCCAACAACGTGTCGGCCAAATGGCCTTCATCGTGAAAGCGACCTGCGGCAACTTCGGCATCAAGCCAAGCGAGAAAGCGGCACACCGCCACGGCATCGCGAATATGGGCCTTGCGCATACCGGCCAATTCAGCCGGGTTTTTGCAAGCTTTCGGCAGCGCCGCTGGGTCGGCACCCGACACCAAGATAGCGCCAGCGGCTTTGGCCACCTGCTGCGCCCAAGCATTGGATTGATCACAGTCGATTAACAAGCGCTTTGCCTCAAGGCCGGACAAGGCCGCAGCGAGGTCGGCTTCTGGCGCAAACGTTACTCCAGCACCCACATGCGCCTCAACGCCAGAGACGAGCTTGCGTGGGTCGAGAAAAAAGGCCATGTCGCCGCGGCTATCTATCAATGCCGCTCCCAGCACCACGGGCAAACGGGGGATGTCCTGACCTCGAATATTCAAGAGCCAAGCAATGGAATCCAGTGCGGTAATAAGGGCCACATCGGCACCCGCTTCGGCGATCAAGGCACCAATGCGCTGGCGCTTTTCTAAGCTCGTCGCGCCGGCGCCAGCGTGATCGAACAAAGTCATGGCACCAACGCTGGGCGCTGGCCGATCTAACCAGAGCGCATCAATGGGGTTAACCACGGGCACCAACTCCAAACCTCGCTTTGCCAGTGCGGCTTGGGCCTGTTCAGCCCAACTAGCCGTATGCATCTTAGGGTCGTAGCCGACGCGGCGCTGGTCGCCACCTTTCGCTAGCACTTGGGCTAGCCACTCCTCCCAGCTATCGTCGGCCATGCTGAGGTAGCTGAAGTGATTAGCGGAAACTTGCGACTTCACCTGAATGGTGTAGCGGCCATCCACAAAAATCGCCGCCTGTTCGAGGCTTACCACGGCAAAGCCCGCAGAGCCGGTAAAACCCGTTAACCACCAAAGACGCTCATTGTGTTCGGGTACATACTCGCCCAAGTACTCATCGGCTCTGGGTTGGATAAAAGCCTGCACCCCTAATTGTTTTAAAGATTGGCGCAACGCGGTTAAACGAGGCTCGACGGCTAAAAGCTGTGACATAATGACTCCAAAATACGGTCCAAGGCGTGCAGTGTAACGAACTGAGCAGACCTTTACACAGCCAGACACCAAGATTGCGCCTTGCAACTGGGCCACAGGCCGTTAAAATCCGCAACCTTTGCAGCCACCATGAACTAGGCCAAGAGCCACATACCCTATGAATATCCGTCACCTACTCACCGAAAAAGCCGAGGCCGCCATGTTGGCTGCCGGCATACCTGCTGGCGCCAATGCCAGCGTCGCGCCGTCCAAAAAAGCCGGCTTCGGCGACTACCAAATCAACGGCGCTATGGCGGCGGCCAAACAATTAAAAACCAACCCACGCGAATTGGCTGCGCGCATCGTTGAGCACCTGGATTTAACCGGCATTGCCACCAAGGTAGAAGTTGCTGGACCTGGCTTTATTAACATTGACCTCAACCCAACCTGGTTGAGCGACCAGGTGACACACCTATTACAAGACTCGCGCCTCGCTTTGACCAAAGTCGCCGAGCCGCTCAACGTGGTGATCGATTACTCGGCACCCAACCTGGCTAAAGAAATGCATGTGGGTCATATACGCTCTACGATTATTGGCGACGCACTTGCGCGCCTACTGGAGTTCCAAGGCCACAAGGTTATTCGACAAAATCACGTCGGCGATTGGGGGACACAATTTGGTATGTTAATTGCCGAATTGGAAGAACATTTAGCCAGCAATGAAAGCGCCAATATCGCACTCAAAGATTTAGAAAAATTCTACCAACAGTCTAAGCAGCACTTCGACCAAGACGAAAATTTCGCCCAGAAAGCGCGCGACTATGTGGTAAAACTTCAAGGCGGTGACGCCAGAATTTTAGAACTCTGGCAAGAGTTCAAATCCATTTCTTTAGCGCATGGTGAAGAAAACTACCGCAAGCTCAATGTTACCTTAACCCCCAACGATGTGATGGGTGAAAGCGCCTACAACAATGACTTGCCTATCCTTGTAGCCGACCTCGTCAACAAAGGCATTGCAGTAGAAGACCAAGGCGCGAAGGTTGTATTTCTCGACGAAATGAAAGACAAAGAAGGCAACCCTTCTGTGGTCATCATTCAAAAGCAAGGCGGTGGCTTCCTTTACGCCACTACCGATTTAGCAGCCATGCGTCATCGCGTAACCAAACTCGGCGCCAACCGCATTATGTACTTTATTGATGCCCGTCAATCACTGCACATGCAACAGGTGTTTACGCTCGGCCGTAAAGCCGGCTACGCTGGCGACGGGGTTAGCCTTGAACACCATGCCTTTGGCACCATGATGGGCAGCGACGGCAAACCGTTCAAAACCCGCTCTGGCGGCACGGTAAAGCTGGCTGAATTATTAGATGAAGCGGTTGAGCGAGCAACAAAAGTTGTCGCTGAAAAAAACACCGAGCTATCCAGCGCCGAGGTGCAAGACATTGGCCGCAAGGTTGGCATTGGTGCGGTGAAATACGCCGACTTATCGAAAACACGCACCAACGACTATGTGTTTAATTGGGATGCAATGTTGGCCTTCGAAGGCAATACCGGCCCCTACTTACAATACGCATACACACGCATTCAAAGCATCTTTCGCAAAGCTGGCGGCCTACCGACCGGTGCTGTTATTGCCTTAGAAGCAGAGCAAGAGAAAGCCTTGGCATTGCGCCTTTTGCAATTGGCTGAAGCCTTTGATCAAATGAGCGCTGAAGCTCTGCCCCACGTTTTATGCAACTACCTCTATGAGCTAGCGAGCTTATACATGAGCTTTTACGAAGCCTGCCCAATGTTAAAAGATGGAATAGATGAAAAGGTAAAAAATAGTCGCCTCATGCTAAGTCAGGCAACCGCTAAAACATTAGCGCTGGGCTTGGATATGCTTGGTATAGAAGTGAGTGAAAAAATGTAAATTGGGTTTATCGGTTAATCATTTAATAACACGGGAGGGACTTCATCGCCCTCTTGATCAATTAACCAATCCGTTTTCGAATACCACTCCGCGATTGACTCTTCAGGCATGGGCCTACCTAAGAAATACCCTTGGGCTTGATTACACCCCATCGCCTGCAAGCACGATAGCGTTTCTTGATTTTCCACGCCCTCAGCAACCACATGTAAACCTAAGTTGTGGGCTAAGTTTATGGTCGAGCGCACGATAATTTCGTCTTGCTTATCCTGCAACATATTCAGCACAAACGAGTAATCAATTTTTAGAGCCTGCACCGGTAGCTTCTTCAAATAAGCCAGCGAGGAATAACCCGTACCAAAGTCATCAATAGACAACTTAATGCCCATCTCACTCAATTGTTGCAGGATAAGTAACGCCCGAGTTGGATCGCTCATGATGGCGCTTTCGGTAATTTCCAATTCCAGCGCCGTAGGCGGAAGCCCCGCCTCCCTTAGCAAACTGGCAACTTTCCGCGGCAACTTCTCATCCATCAAATTTCGGGTGGATAGGTTAATCGCCACCGTGACGAAAAATTCACGATCATGCCACTGACGACATTGCTCGATAGATTTTTTTAGTACCCATTCTGTCAATGGATGAATAATATCAGTGGCCTCAGCCATGGGAATAAATTCAGCCGGCGATACGAAGCCCAAGGTGGGATGATCCCAGCGCAACAAAGCCTCAAAACCATGCAATCGTTTGGTCGACAACTCCATCTTAGGCTGGAAATGTAAAAACAATTCATCTTCGCGGATCGCTCGCCGCAACTCACTCATCAGCGAGAACCGTTTAGGTGAATGTGGATCAATATCAGAACTGTAGACCGCTATTCCCGAGTACTGCGCCTTGGCGTTATACATAGCAACATCGGCAAAACGCATCAAAGTGCTAACATCATTAGCCTTTTCTGAGCGGATAGAGATACCAATTGCAGCACCTATTTCGCTGTGAAAACCGTCTAAATTATAAGGTTCCCTGATTACGTCTAAGATGCGGTGAGCGACAACAACGGCTTGCTGAGCGTTGCGAATGGAGGGTAAAAACACAGCAAACTCATCGCCACCTAAACGCGCCACAGTAGAGTCAATGTACGACAGCTCGTCCAGTAAACGCGGCCCAATTTGCTTGAGCAGCTTATCACCAGTTTGATGACCCAACGTATCATTAAGATCTTTAAATCGATTTAAATCGATAATCAACAAAGCCACCAATTGATCTAACGATTTTGCAGTTAAAATTTTCTTTATTTTCTTATATAAAAAATTCCGATTGGGCAAGCCGGTCAATGCATCATGATTTGCCTGATACTCCATCTTGGCTAAATAACGGTGTTTCTCGGTTACATCTCGGGTGATGCCCCAGACATGAGATAGAAACCCTTTATCGACAATACCTAAGGTACTAACGGTAAACTCCAAGCGTTCGCCATTATTCTTGTCGCGGAAGGTGGGAATATCAAGCAGACGATAATCCGCCGCAATAAAGCGCCTCATTCCCTCGCGATGTGCTTCAATGCCACGATCAAACATCGGCACACCCAACATAGATTCGGGGCTAGAACAGTCTCGAAATTCGGCCATGACTTGGTTGCACTCGGAGAACAGCGCTCGCTCCCCCAACAGATCCACTTGCTGCTCTACCGGTAAGGTTACATCAATGGGCGGCTCTAATCGGCAACACCAGATGCCGTCCATGCAATTGCTGATGAATGCACGATAGCGGCCCTCGCTATCCAATAATTCTTGCTCAATAATTTTTTGCCGGGTGACATCATGGAGAACCAACATGACACCATCCACTTCTCCGCTATCGGTTGAGGTTGGTACTTTATCCACTTCAAACCAATACTGGCGATCGCCAAACCATAGGTTTTCGGTAACACCCACTTCCGAATAATTGGTTCTCACGACTTGCATAATTTCACGCTGCAACTGCGGAATTTGCGGGCAGTTAACAAACACTTCAACCAGCGTTAAACCATTCAACGCTTTACCATGAAAAAAAGCGTCAGCACTGGCATTGCTATTTTTCACTCGCCCCCATCGGTCCAAATACAGAATCATGTCTTGGACGTTATCGAGTAGTAAACGCAGTTCCTTACGCTGCTTATTGATAACCTGTTGCTGTTGATGAATATGTGAAATATCGGTAAAAATGTGTCCCACGGCAAAAATACTGCTATTTTCATCGCGCACAGGAAAACATGACCAGACATAGTCTTTCGGCTGTTCCGAAATGAGGGGGAGCGATTGCTCTTCGGTAATCGTATCTTCTCGATTAATCGCCTCTTGCTCTCTTCGATGCAGCAAAGATACCGTCGATGACTCGAGCAAGTATTCATCGCGCGAGCCAATAATATTGTTGTGATCAGTAAAGAAGAGATTTTGATAGCGGTCATTCGCGAGCAGATAAGTACCCTTTAAATCCTTTACCGCAATAGGTGGCGCACCGCGGTGGCTCAAAACACCACTCATCAGATTGGTGTTTCTAGCCAAGGCAGCTCTTGCTTGAAGCTCGGCAGACCTATCTTCGTACTGGACTAGAATAAAACGTAAGCGCCCCTGTTCGTCCAACATCGGAGACATACGAGCACGTAACTGGAGTACTTGAGCCTCACTGGGCTGGACATCCAACAAGTGACCAAGATTACACGCCAAGTTTAACGTTAGGGCTTTGCCTTCACTAAACGAAGCCATCATTTCATACTGCGTTAACGGCGCCTCGGAAAAAATAGCGTCCTCAAGCACATTACTGCCATTGAATCGATTGAGTAGCGAACCCGGCGTTAACTGAAACAAGTGTTCACACGCAGAATTTGCCCGCAACATGGTGCCCTCGGCCGTGAGGAGCGCCGTAGCAACGTGGCTAGAGTCAAACAAGCCATCAAATAACTGGCGATTGGTTTCCAAGCTTTCAGTGGTGCTGCGATTGAGCACGGAATTTGTCACAAAACCAACCACTTCGCGCCCGTTGTGCTCGCAGCCGCCCAAAAAATAGACCCAAGTTCCATTATTTAATTGGATATCACAGCCAAAGCGCACGCGCCTATGCTTTACTGCTCGCCCAACCGTACGCAACAATTTCTCCTGTTGAGCTGGCGCCAGCAAACCCAATAACTGATCGAAGCTATCGATGGGATGGGCTGAATCTAATTGCGAAAAAGCGAAAAACTGGGACGATAAATATAAGCGGCCGGCCTTCATATCCCAGCGCCAAAGCGCGACATCAGCGAGATTTAACGCCTTCCAAAACAAGCCAATAGACACATCGGTGTCTATTGCCGGCCAATCCAGCGGTAAAGAACTATTTGTTTGAGATCCCATCATCCAGTAGGTCGCCGGTGGCAGAGTTAGCTACTCACACAAGTCTAGTTGAGTTATAGGCAAAAGGAACATTAGGCGACAAATGAGTGGCGACATACCAACAAACAGGTACTTTAGAACCAACTATGAGTTCAACGACTCATAGAAAAGCGCGGAGTTGCCTGCAAGTTTAGTAATGCGGCGGACGGTCGTTGGAGACGTCGCCTCCTTGGTCGATACGATACTGTAAATCTAAATGCTTGTCCGACAAGCTGCGCACTTGCGCAATCAACTTTAAGATTTCAGCATCTTGGCGCGCTAAAATTGCGTTCAGTTCCGTCAGTGTATCCTCTTGAAATGCCTGTCGCATTTCCAACTCATCAATCCGCCCTTGCAGTTGTTCCACCAAATCGTCACTCATTTTTTTGCATCCATTTCCAGACAAGAATAAACAGCATCAATTAAGCGCTGACCCCGACTATCAATCAGCAGACTTTGAGCCATTTGATTTGACACAAACCCGAATCCAACGCCGTACTCTGGATCGCCAAAGCCTAGACACCCGCCTGCACCAGCATGACCAAAAGCACTATTACCTCGGCCCAAACGACGATCTTTGCCCACTTGGGTCAGCATAAAACCCAGTGAAAAGCGCATCTGAGTTTGTAGAATTCGATCCAGCCCCTGACTTTGCTCCTGCCAGCAAAGCGACTTGCTAGCCTCTGTTAATAGGCGTTCGTCATTGACCAAGGAACTGTACACAAGAGCCAAATCCAATGCACTTGAAACGCCGTTCGCGGCCGGTATTTCCGCGCTGCGCCAAGCTACACTGTTAGTGCCCACCATTAAACTCAAAGGGTTTGTAAAGGCTTTATTGACGACACCCGCTGGCTCGTCCTTCATAGCTCGACCCAAAGCTAGAACACTGGGCTCTGGTTTGGTACCTCGCAGCGAACCAACATCGGCTAGACTCGCCTGTTCACTTGCGGCCAGCCCGAAGCTGATGGATAACCCTAAAGGCTGCGCAATGCGCTGTTGAAAATATTCGTTAAAACTAGCGGCACCGCTCGCGCGCCGCACTACCTCAGCGAGAATCCAACCATAGAGAATAGGCGAGTAACCTTGCTCAGTGCCGGGTTGCCACCAAGGTGCTTCCCGCTCTATCAGTGTACATACCTGTTGGCCATCAAAAATCGCACTATCGGCAACCTTATCGTGAAACGCATTGACGCCAGAGCGGTGGCTCAATACTTGGCGAACCGTAATGCCCGCTTTTCCCTCGGCCGCAAAAGCGGGCCAAATTTCAGCAATAGGTTGGTCCAGCGACAGTTTTCCGTCCGCAACCAATTGCAATACAGCCAAAGCCACTAGGGCTTTGCCGGCCGAAAAAATATTTACCCGCGTGTCTGGTTGCCAAGCTAGGCTCTCGGCTTTATCGCGCGCACCGCCGCACAGACTGACAAGCGGGTGGCCATCTCGATACACAGCCAATGCTGCACCTTGTGGCGCTTCAGCGAGTATCTCATTAAACACGTGAGCGACTGGCTCGAAACCTGGCGCGACAGCACCCGATGATGGAAAGGCAGACATTGGCGATCCTGTATTAGCGCAAGGCTGGCAATTGTACCTCGAAATATGCACACTCCACCGAACACTTTTTTCGAGGTTTTGTATGTTGTTGAGCAGTTGGTTATCTGTTGCTGGAATTTGCGCGCTCGGTGCTATGTCACCCGGGCCAAGTTTAGCGGTGGTCATGAACAACACGGTCAATCACGGGCGCAAAGCCGGTATTTTGACAGCCGTGGGGCACGGCTTGGGCGTGACAGCTTACGCGGCGGCGACAGCCTTAGGTCTTGCCGTTATCATCGCCCAGTCTCCGGTGATCTTTGATGTCATTCGCTATTTAGGCGCCGCGTTTTTGCTGTTCATCGCCTATAAAACCTTTGTCAGCACGCAACAAGGTCAAGACCAAAACTCGCCCCAAGCCGAACCCACACGAAATACTAAAGCGCCAGGTTTTGTCAGCGGATTGATGATTGCTCTGCTCAACCCGAAAATGGCGATCTTTTTTTTAGCCTTGTTCAGCCAATTCGTGCAAGTAGACGCGGGGCTCGGCGACAAGCTCATTTTAGCGTTTACCGCCGGCACCATAGACACGCTATGGTACCTGCTCGTGGCCTGGGGATTGGCCACACCAAAAATTTTATCTTGGCTGAGCCTACATCAGAAAAAAATTAACCAACTGTTTGCTTTGGTCATCGCACTACTCGCCGCGACCATTATATTGAACTAGGTTTTCACGACTTGGGCTCAATGGCTTCGGGTAAAGCCGCGCCACAGGCGCGGCAAAACTGCGCGTCTGCCTCGTGATTATTTTTTTGACAATTAGTGCACTGCACATCCATGCGTTGGCGGCTAACCTGCTGTACCAATTCGGCGGTAAAAATACCGGTTGGAATCGCAATGATGGAGTAGCCGGTTAACATCACCAGCGCCGCCAACACCTGCCCTAAGGGGGTATGTGGCGTAATATCGCCATAGCCGACGGTGGTAATGCTCACAATCGCCCAGTAAATACTTTTAGGAATGCTGGTAAACCCATTGTGCGGCCCCTCTACGACGTACATCAATGAGCCAAACACGGTAGTTAGCACCAACACAGAACTAAAAAACACCAGTATTTTTCGTCGTGCCATCAGCATTGAGCGCACTAACACGTTGGCCTCTTGAAGATAGCGTGCTAATTTCAAAATACGAAAAATTCTCAGCACCCGTAACAACCTAATAACCAACAGGTAATTTAAGTCGCCAAAGAACAAACCTAAATATGAAGGTAAAATAGAGAGTAGATCCACTAAACCGTAAAAACTTTTTATGTAAGCCCAACGGTTAGGGGCAACATAAATTCGGGTGCCATATTCAACCGTGAAAATCACGGTGAAAATCCATTCTGCCCAGGTTAACGCGCTGGGCCAACGTCCGGAAACGCCGGCCACACTTTCCAGCATCATGACCAGTACACTGGTCAAAATTAACGCGATGAGCGCCAAGTCAAACGCCCTGCCTGCCGGCGTATCATAACCAAAAATAATTTTTGCGATGCGCTCTTTCAACACCATCGGTTCGACATTGCCGTTGCTTGGCATAAAGTTAGTTCCTGCTCGGGTTTAGCGTTTAATCTGGGGGCCACAAGCATTACAATAGCGGCCTACTTTTGCAATGGTGGCAAGCTGGGCCACCGAGAACCTAAAGGTTAAGGCATGTCACTGATACTTTCACCCCTGCGCTGCCCTTGGTGCCAACACCCTGTCACCAAAAGCGAATTGCGTGAAAATGGGTTATTGCAGACCTACTTGGCGCGCGAGGCGTTTCCTTGCCCCCATTGCCAACAGAGTGTCACGCTACCGGAAAAGGCCGAGTCATTAATTAGCAGCGGCCTTTTCGTCGCGGTGATCTTGGCACCGCTTTTCTACTACTACCAGTGGCTATTTGTCGACCCACGGCTACTTTTCAGTTTAGGCCTTGCGCTGGTCATCACGGGCGCCCTGTTTCAAAAGTTGCAAAAAGTCATCGAACCCAGTGAGTCAGACAATGAGCAAGAATAATCGCTTGGTGTATTCCACCGAAACCGGCCGGATCAAAGAAGCCCAAACCCAAGTAGCGGCGCCCAGCTCCGACGGTATTGTCCGTATCGCGCGCTCTACTAAAGGTCGAGGTGGTAAGGCGGTCAGTGTGATTAGCGGCCTGGGCTTACCAACGGAAGAACTCAAAACCTTAGCAAAAGCACTCAAACAAGTGTGTGGCGTGGGCGGCGCTGTCAAAGAGTGGGACATTGAAATCCAAGGCGATATGCGCGACAAACTCAAAGCCGAATTGGAGAAGCGCGGCTTCACCGTTAAATTGGCTGGCGGTTAACAGCGATGGATTTTCCTTTCCCGCCCGAGTATCTAAAGCTGCTGGTCAGCACCGACATGCCCTTTGGTAAATACCAAGGGCGTAAACTCGCCGATCTACCCGAGCCTTATCTGGTGTGGTTTCACGGCCAAGGGTTCCCGAAGGGAAGACTCGGTGAACTCCTAGCCCTGATCCACGAAATCAAAGTCAATGGCCTAGAGCCCATCCTAGAACCCCTGCGCAATCGCCCAGCCAGTTTCAACCCCAACGCCTGACCCCAGCAAACGCACGCCCTTTGGCCTAGGTTTTGCTCTAGCACTTATGCAGTCAACAATTAACCTTAAACCGTCATTATTTTGGCGGTTGACGCTGTATTAGTGAGGAACAAGCAATGGATCAGGCCATCATCTGGACGCTGCTAGATACATTGGCAAAAATTGCCATGGGCGCTTGCCTACTGGGCTTTGGCTTATGGATAGCGCGAAAAAAGCAAGCCTCTCCAACATCGCCAGACGCCGTAGCAGCCAAGCGCAAGCTTAAAGTTTACGAGGAAGTATCGCGCCAAATGGGCAATGTCAGCCATTGTTTCGCCAAATATTCGGCACTGGTCATTGAGTCTGTGCGCTTTGGCCCGCGCTGGCCACAGGCGAGACGCGCCGAACTCGACAGCATTAACAATGAATTGGTGCAAGAGTTCCGCCGCATGGCCGACGCCGAGGCCAACCTTCTGTTGATTGGCGAGAAAGGTTTAGAAAAAAACCTACGCTTATACGGTGCGCAAATTGCCGTCTTTAGAAAGCAGGTCTATGTGGGGCGACGTGACATCAGCAACCAAGAAATTGCCGACATAAAGCAGGACATCTACAAACTACGCGAGCAGTTTTACGATGTTCTGAGCAAGAAATACGACGACAACATTCGCAAAAGTGCTTAAATATTTAGAGGCGATGACGCGAGTAATGCCAACTCAGACCATCGCGTTTGCAGATTCAGTAAGAACCGAGTCTACGGGCCTCGCGGCTTCCAATAGTCGATGAGCCCTTAGTCGGCCTGCTCGATAACTTTCAATTTTGATTTCACCTCGATCCAGCGCGACATGAACTCGGTGCTACGGTATTGCTGCTGCCACAACAGGTTGCCCATGAAGTTTTCTAACCGGTGTTGATCTAAGCGCTGCAAAAGTCCGTTTACCCGCTGAGTTAAATCCGCTTCTAGCCGCTTGCGATCAAACAAGGCATGGGTATTCACCAAACCCTGCGCCTGCGCCTCATACCACAAGGTTTGGTCGCTATATAAAGCAACGGCGGCGGCAACAAGGTCATCGGCTGAGTTGGCAATAATGCCCGGCCAGGGTAACTGCTGTGCCTGGTGCATACCTTCGGCACCAATATCGGTAGTAACACTCGGTGTGCCGCACAGCATCGCCTCGGCCAACTTACCTTTTATACCTGCACCAAACCTAAGCGGCGCCAAACACACCCGCGCATCGGACATGACCTGTAAAGCATCCTTAGCCCAGCCCAGAACACGAAAGCCCAGGCTCGGATTATCCATCTGCATGGCTTTTTTCGGCGGATAAGCACCGTAAATGTGTAATTCAGCCTGCGGAAGCTGTTTGCGAATGGCCGGCCACCAGGCCCGAAGAAACAAGATGGCATCCCAATTAGGCGCGTGCAGGTAATTACCAATAAAGATGAAATGCTGCTTGTCCGAATAACTCAGCCATTGTTCCGCCATCGGCGGCGCGTACATAAAGGGACAATGAAACAGCAGATCCGCAGGCACTCGAAACCGCTCCTGCAACAGCACCACTTCGGCATCGGAAATAACCAAGGTGAGATCGCAGCGGTAAATAGCCGCAATTTCTCGCTGTGCCATCTCGCTAAGAAGAAATTCATTTGACGGGCTAAGCACGCAGGCCTTGGCCTTATGGGCGCGCTGGCGCGCATCGCGCAAGCAATGCAGATCCTCTGAATCCAATACCCGTAAGGCAGCTGGGCAAGCCTGCTGAACGCGCCAGCCAAATTGCTCCTCGGTCACAAACCGGTCAAAGATCACCAGGGTTGGCTGCAGCTGCGCCACTGATGTATCAAAACTTGAACAATTCAGCGCGATGGCAAGGGTGCCGATACCCAGCCCGTCAAGCGCGTCAAAATTAGCGCCTTTTTCTGCCGCACAGGCGAACGTAACCTCGTAACCCGCCGTCTGCGCCCATCGAATAAGCTGTAGAATGCGCGTTCCCGCCGCCGAGGAGCGAGGCTCCGGCCACACGTAGCCTACAATAAGTAAGGTTTTTGCCATTTAATACGTCACACTGGCTCTATTGAGCCGGCATTGTACCGGCAAGTAACGATTTTTTTCACCCTAACAAGAGACCCGTGAAAAATCGGTGCAGCGATGGGCGGCCAGAGAAGCTAAGCCAAATAGGCGCAACAGATCTTGACTCGGCAAATCAAGAACCACCTAAATTTGGCCGCAAGTGCTAATGCGTATTTTAGGCCTGACCGCGCGTGCTTAATGGCACCATTTTTCAACGTTTCTTTCCGACGACCTAGAGGGCAATATGAGCGTAACCATTATCACTACCGGCGGCACCATCGATAAGATTTATTACGATGCCAAAAACGATTACCACATAGGCCAACCTCAAGCGCCTAAAATTCTTGCCCGCGCAGGCGTGACCCTAGACACGCCACTCATCTCACTATTTCGCAAAGATAGCCTCGATATCACCGACGAAGATCGGGCACTACTCAGAAAAACCATTGAACAGCAGAGCGGCAAAAAAATCGTGATAACCCACGGTACCGACACCATGGCTAAAACCGGTGTGTTTTTAAAGGGCATACCTGGCAAGACCATTGTTTTAATGGGTGCCATGTACCCAGCAGAATTTCGCGATTCAGATGCGGTGTTTAATTTAGGTGCTGCGGTGATGGTTGCTCAAACCATGCCAGAAGGGGTTTATATTGCGATGAATGGCCGCGTCTTCGACCCAGCTAAGTGTGTTAAAAATGTTGCCGAAAATCGCTTCGAAGAAATATAACGCAAGTAACTGACATTGAGGCGGTGCTGAGTTTTTGATTCAGTGCCGCGGTTCGCACCTGCCCGTCAACCTGTTCAACCCTTGCTTACTCAACGCCTAGCACGCGACCACTCCAACATCGTGCATTTCGATCATTCTTGAGCTTTGGTATAAATCCTGCTTTCATCGAGCGTGCGATCAACGTTTTTATCGCCATTGGTTCAGGCACGCCTCGTGATATAGGTCGAGGTAAAGAAATTATAGCGCTTAGGAAAATGACTCTATGTCGGCAGATCTATTAAAAGCATTCGTCAATAATCATCGATTGCCCGATCGCTATTTGGCCTGGGCCAATAAACACTTCGCGCCTGTTATCGAACACATAAACACACAATCGCGTAAAAAATCACCGGTATTCGTCTCTATTAATGGTAGCCAAGGCTCTGGCAAATCCACCCTAGCCGCCTATCTTCAAGCTGCACTTAAACAAAACCAGCAGCGCGCAGCGGTGTGCTTATCACTAGACGATTTTTATCTCACCAAGGCACAACGTACAGAATTGGCAGCCACCATTCATCCACTACTTGCCACCCGTGGTGTTCCAGGGACACACGACGTTAATCTCGCTCTAGAAACCCTTGATGCACTAAAGCACGGGCGCTCAACCGCATTGGTGCGCTTCGATAAAAGCATCGATGATCGGGCCCCAGTGGATCAATGGGAGACAGTTGACCTACCTGTTGACGTCGTAATTTTGGAGGGCTGGTGTATGGGCGCCACACCAGAGCCCGATGAATGCCTCGAACAGCCGATCAATGTGTTAGAACAAAATGAAGATAGCCAAGGCATTTGGCGGCGTTTCGTCAATGAACAGCTCAAACAATCCTACGTAGATTTTTTTACCTACGCAGACATCACCGTCATGCTTAAAGCACCGTCATTCGGGAGCGTTTTTGCTTGGCGTTGGCAGCAAGAGCAAAAGCTGGCAGAGAAGTTGCAAACAAATAATACGAGCCCAAACCAAAGTGCTCCATTCACAACGCAAAGCGGCGTTATGAATCAGGCACAAGTAGCGCGATTTATTCAGCACTACCAGCGGCTAACTGAGCATATGCTTAAGTCAATGCCGCCACTTGTGTCTCATCTCTATGAACTTGATGAGCAACGTGGAATTCAGCATGAGCGACACCAGTGCGTTACATAAGATCAACGGCCCTAGTACATGGTTAATATTTACCGATCTAGATGGCACCCTACTCGATCATCACACCTACAGTTTTAGCGCAGCCCACGATCAAATTAACCGGTTAAATCAGCTAGAAATCCCTCTCATCTGCTGCACCAGTAAAACCTTTGCAGAAGTCATTCCACTGAGAAGTCAGCTCAAAAACCGGCACCCATTCATTGTCGAAAACGGTGCTGCAGTCTATTTACCTCTCTCATTCTTGCCTGAGCGCGCACTTCAAGCCATTGGCGGTGCGCAATTGCATCAAGGCTTCTGGCGCTTTGGTTTAACGGAAAATCGAGCCCACTGGCTTCAATGTTTAGCGCAACTAGGCGACAGATTTAAAGGCCTATACAGCACCTTTACCGCGCTCGGTCCGCAGGGTATTGCCGATGCGACGGGGCTCAGCCTAGAACAAGCCGCGCAGGCGAATCAACGGGAGTTCTCCGAACCTCTGCTTTGGCTGGGCGATGAACTCAGCAAAATAGCCTTCACACAAGAAATGAACCAACTTGGTGCAACAATAGTCGAGGGCGGTCGATTTTTGCACATTGTTGGCGATAGCAACAAAGGCAAAGCCATGTTGTGGTTGCAACAAATTTTCACCTCCAAAGCCAGGCACAGCTTTCGCACCATTGCGGCCGGCGACGGTAAAAATGATGTGCCCATGCTAGAGCTTGCTGACTACGCGTTAGTTATTCAATCGTCCACCAATCCAACGCTCAAGTTAACGCGAACGGAACGCGTATTTTATAGCGAGCACACGGGTCCGAAAGGCTGGGCCAATGGTATCCAAACTATTTTATCGATGTGATTTTTTCAAAACGTTAAGGACACAACCATGGCTGATTTTTATCAAAACGGTATCGTCACAACCTTGCATAACCTTACTCGCCGCCCAGTGGAAGACTTGGACGCTGAATTGCTCAGTTTTTCCCAGAAGCGCCCGCTTGGGCTTATTTTGCCTTCTCTCTATTCAGAGCTAGAGGGCACAGCGCTGCCCAACATCGTCGAAGAACTATGCCAAGTACCCTACTTATCTGAGATCGTTATCGGGCTAGACCGCGCCAACGAAGCGCAATACCGTGATGCACTTGCTTTTTTTAGCAAGCTACCTCAACACCACCGTGTGCTCTGGAACGACGGCCCAGCACTGCGCGCGCTCGACGCAGAACTTATCAAATTGGGTATAGCGCCAACCCAACCTGGCAAAGGCAGAAACGTTTGGTACTGCATCGGCTACATGTTAGCCACCGGCCGCTCGGAATCTATTGCATTACACGATTGCGATATCCTCACCTATACCCGCGAACTTTTGGCACGCCTGATTTACCCTGTTGCCAACCCTCAATTCAACTACATGTTTTGTAAAGGCTATTACGCCCGCGTTGCCGATGGAAAACTCAACGGTCGAGTATCGCGTTTACTGGTAACACCGCTACTGCGCTCGCTGAAAAAGATCTTCGGCGAAATGGATTATTTGCAATACATGGACACCTTTCGCTACGCCTTAGCCGGTGAATTTTCCTTCCGTAAAGATGTACTAAATGATATCCGCATACCCAGTGACTGGGGCTTGGAAATTGGCGTTCTGTCTGAGATGTATCGAAACAATTCAACCAATCGTCTGTGCCAAGTGGATATTGCCGACGTCTACGATCACAAGCATCAAGATCTATCGGCTAAAAATGATCAAGGCGGCCTATCAAAAATGTCTATTGATATATCCAAGGCACTGTTTAGAAAGCTCGCCACCCAAGGCCAAACGTTTAATACAGAAACCTTCCGATCGATCAAAGCCACTTATTACCGTATCGCCCTCGATCTGATCGAAACATTTCGTAACGATGCCATCATTAACGGCTTAACGCTGGATATACACAACGAAGAAAAAGCCGTGGAGCTATTTGCAAGAAATATCATGAAAGCGGGAGAGTCTTTTCTAGACAATCCCATGGAGGCGCCATTCATCCCGAGCTGGAATCGCGTTATAAGCGCTATGCCGAATGTACTGGAACGATTAAAGGCTGCTGTAGAAGAAGACAACGAACGGTTTTCCAAATGATCATTGAGGACTGACTATGACGCCCTATGAACAACTTCAGCAGCGAATCAAAGATCACCTACAACAAATTTACCATCAGGTGAGACCCAACCTCGATATTGATGCCACAGTAGCGTCGCTATTGAACACCATGAACATTCACAAGGTCGACAACATACCGGATCAATACGCTAACCTATGGAGTGAAACAGATACCATCGCCATTACCTATGGCGATAGTTTAATAACCGATGGCGAAAAGCCGTTAAGCACACTCAATGGCTTTCTCGACTCATACCTAAAAGGCACCATTAACAGCGTTCACATTTTGCCCTTTTTTCCCTACAGCTCTGATGATGGCTTTTCGGTGATCGATTACTCGACAGTAAACGAAGCACTGGGCGACTGGTCGCACATTGCGAGCATCGCGAAAAGCTACAAACTCATGTCTGATCTCGTTATCAACCACTGCTCAGCACGTAGTTTTTGGTTTGACAATTTTATTAAACAAGAGGGTCCAGGCAAGGATTATTTTTTTACCGCAAGCCCACAGGCCGACCTGAAAGATGTGGTACGCCCACGCACAAACCCGCTCTTACAGGCCATAGAAACCAAAGCGGGAACACGCCATGTATGGTGCACGTTTAGCTTCGATCAGGTCGACCTCGATTTCAGGAACCCAGACGTACTGTTACAGTTTGTCTCCATTGTGCGCTTGTATCTCGATCAAGGCATCCGCATTTTCAGGCTTGATGCCATCGCCTTCCTCTGGAAAGTGCCGGGCACATCGAGTATCAATTTACTAGAAACCCACGAAGTCGTTAGACTACTACGCACCTTGATTGAACATGCAGCATCAGACGCAATCATCATTACAGAAACCAACATTCCCAACCAAGAGAATCTCAGCTATTTCGGCAATAATAACGAAGCCCATTGGATCTATAATTTCTCCTTGCCGCCACTTTTAGTACACGCGCTGTTAACCGGTAACGCTCAACATCTAAAACGCTGGCTAATGACCATGCCACCGGCTCGCAATGGCACCACCTATTTTAATTTCATCGCTAGCCATGATGGCATAGGTCTTAGACCGGTAGAGGGGTTGCTTTCCGATGAAGAGTTAGCGCGTCTAACCAACACATTAGAATCTTTTGGCGGAAAAATATCACGGCGTGCGCTCGAAAGCGGCGAAACAAAACCTTATGAGGCGAATATCGCACTCTATGATGCACTTAAAGGCACCGTAAATGGCCAAGACGCCTACAACTACGAACGCTTTATTTGTGCCCACGTCATTATGCTTGGTTTAGAGGGTATTCCGGCGTTTTACATCCACAGTTTATTGGCAACAGGTAATGACTATCAGCGGCTCGAACACAGCGGTCACAACCGAGCTATCAATCGCCATCAATGGTCAGTGGCGGAATTGATAACACAGCTAGAAGATCCTAACAGCCAACACCACCGAGTATTTTTTGAGCTTAAGCGATTGATCGCAATTCGCGGTAAGCAATCCGCATTTCACCCCAA
This sequence comes from Simiduia litorea, assembly GCF_042853465.1. Lineage (GTDB taxonomy): Bacteria > Pseudomonadota > Gammaproteobacteria > Pseudomonadales > Cellvibrionaceae > Simiduia > Simiduia litorea. Next base: position 2,926,035 of record NZ_AP031497.1, read on the forward strand.
CGCCACACAATTTACGCTACACCTTGGCGATGAAATATTTGCTTTTTGGCGTCAAAGTATCGATAGGCAACAAAATATTTTTTGTATTAGCAACTTAAGCCATTTAGCGATTCACTTACCACTGTCGGCAATAAATTTGGTGTGTACAGACAGCTGGCGAGATTTAATAACAGACCTACCTCTCAATGCGGAAAACGAAACGCTGACCCTAGCGCCTTACCAAACCTACTGGCTTAGCAATCGCTAATCGCGGTTTATAACGGCCAGCCATTAGAGTAACAATTACTCCAATGACTGACCGTGTCGATCACACGCCCGTCGATTATTGGTATTCCAGATCAATTTACCAAGCGCTAAATCGAGTAGACATTTCACCCAGACCGCAATAACTCATGGTAATGTCAGTGTCCAATGGTGCCTCAATAATGCCGGCGTAAGAACCGGTAATAATAAATTGACCATGCTGTAAAGGTACGCCTTGAGCTCGCAAGAAATTCACCAACCAATATAGCGGCGCAATCGCATCTTGATTCTGATGCTTACCCTCATAACGCTGTGGTTCACCATCACCGTAACGCATTGAAATGTCTATATTCGCGGCAGCGTAGGCCAGCGTCCTATCCACGACTGGCCCGACCACGAGCCCTTGATTAAATAATCCGTCGGCGAGTAATTCAGGAAACTCGCAAAGACTCGGGTCGATGTAACGCCCCTCAATTAATTCCAACGCCATTCGAACCTCAGAAATACACTGATCAATTTCCGCCTTACTATAGCTTTCTGAACGCGCGGGAATATCATTACCCAGCTCAAATGCAAACTCTGGCTCTATCCGAGCCAAGCCATTGGATGGCCATATGTTGGCTGACCGCGTTGCCTCGAATACCGTAGAGCCATAGATGGGAGCCACCACCCATTTGCCCTCTGGCGGCAGTAAACATTTCCAGCCGGCGACCTTATCAGCCCGCTTTGAACACCAATACTCCAACACCTGTTGTTGTACAGCAAAACCTTCAGCAAGGGTTTTCGGCCGTATCGTTTCAGCCAAGCGATCACCTTTGGTATGGGTAAGCCGACGCTCGGCTAAAATTTCTGCAGCGGGTATTGCGTTAAATGATGTCATAGGGCTTCTCAGTGACAGAAAAAAGGCCCCTTAAGGGACCTAATTATTAAGGCTATTTTAACTTAAACCTGCCACTCGCTAAGCAATTTCTCTAGCTTTTCTTGGTCTTCGGCGAATTTGCGAATACCTTCGGCCAATTTCTCGGTGGCCATGGCATCCTGATTATGAAGCCACCTGAATTCAGCTTCCGATAAAGAGATTTTGGCTTCTGCCACCGCTTTGTTAGGTGCTAACCGAGGCGCAAGTGTTTCGCTTTCAGCATCCAATTCTTGCAGTAACGCTGGACTGATGGTTAATCGATCACAACCCGCCAGCGCTTTCACTTGGCCGACATTGCGAAAACTCGCCCCCATAACCACTGTGTTGTAACCATGGGTTTTATAGTAATCATAAATGCGCCTTACCGATAACACCCCCTGATCGTCGGCGGGTGAGGCTGGAACCTCACCTCTTGCTTTATACCAGTCGAAAATGCGACCGACGAAAGGCGATATTAAATATACCCCTGCTTCCGCGCAGGCAACGGCTTGCGCAAAGCTAAATAACAACGTGAGATTACATTGAATGCCTTCTCGCTCAAGTACTTCTGCCGCCTTAACTCCTTCCCAGGTGGCGGCAATTTTAATCAGCACACGAGCGCGATTAACACCTTGCGCCTCATAGGCATCGATCAATAGCTTAGCCTTTTCAATCATCCTTTGGGTATCAAAAGAAAGGCGAGCATCCACTTCGGTGGAAATACGACCGGGAACAAGATCGACAATTTGTTTGCCAATAGCCACCGCCAAGGTGTCTACCGCCTTGCTCATATCCCCTTTAGCGTCTTTCACCGCTGCGCTGACGATTGACCGGTAGTTAGGCATTTGTGCCGCGGCCAATATTAAACTCGGGTTGGTGGTAGCATCCTTCGGCTTAAACTTGGCAATAGCATCGATATCGCCGGTGTCAGCCACCACGTCGGTCAAGGCGCGTAGCTGTTGTAAAACGCTGGTCATGATTACACCCGTTGATTGATTACTTGATGAGTTCCGATAACGGATAATACCCTAATACGGCGAAAGTTGGTGATCTGATAAATATCTTCACCCCATCACACAAACAGTCCATATCATTAAACTGAGCTAATCTAAAAACCACGTTCGAAAGCTAGCTACATCAATGAAAAAGCGTTGACGGATTACCTGTGTGCATCTCGCTCAGCTTTTATTTATCCAGTACACTGGTCAACAAAGACAATAATAGGGGCAACCATGAAACCTCAGTTTACCCTGGCCATAGACCAAGGTACTACCAGTTCGCGAGCCGTGATTTTTGATCAAGGGCTCAGTCAAGTGGCGGTTGCTCAACAGGAGTTTTCTCAATATTTCCCCCGAGACGGTTGGGTTGAGCACTGCCCGGTGGAAATTTGGCAGTCGACATTAAACACTTGCAAGGAGGCTCTCGCCCAAGCACAACTGACAGGTAAAGATATCGCCGCTATCGGCATAACCAACCAGCGTGAAACCACGGTGTTATGGCATAGAAGCACCGGCCAGCCACTGCACAATGCAATTGTTTGGCAAGATCGTCGTACTCATGAACAATGTAAAGCACTAAAGACTCAAGGACATGAAGCTAGGGTTCAAGCTAAAACTGGACTTATCTTAGACCCGTACTTTTCTGCCACGAAATTGCAATGGCTACTCGATAATATCCCCGATGCCAGAATGTTAGCGGAAAAAGGTGAACTCGCTTTTGGCACCATCGACAGCTGGTTATTGTGGAATCTAACAGCTGGGCAAGCGCATAAAACTGATGCAACTAATGCTTCTCGCACCCTACTATTCAATATTCACAATCAAGCATGGGACAATGACCTGCTGGACCTATTCAATATCCCTAGCAGCCTGCTGCCCGATGTTGTCGATAGCTCGGGTGATTTTGGCGATGCGGATCCAAACCTGTTGGGTGCAAAAATTCCCATTCGTGCGATGATTGGCGACCAACAAGCGGCACTTGTGGGTCAGCGGTGCTTTGCTATCGGCGATGCAAAATGCACTTACGGCACCGGCGCATTTCTGATGATCAATACCGGCGATCAAGCCGTTCAATCCCAACATCGCTTACTAACCACCGTTGCCTATCGCCTAAACAACAAAACCACTTACGCCATAGAAGGCTCAATTTTTATTGCCGGCGCCGTAATTCAATGGTTGAGGGATGGCTTAGCATTCTTTAGCCATGCCCAAGAGTCACAGCGTCTTGCCCAGGCGCTCAATGCGTTAAGCCCCATCAGCTTTGTTCCCGCTTTTACCGGCCTGGGTGCGCCCTATTGGAATCCAGATGCACGCGGTGCCATGTTTGGACTCACGCGCGATACTGGCATTAAAGAAATGACAGCCGCCGCATTGCAATCTGTGGCGCTGCAAACATTTGATCTAATTAGTGCCATAGAAAAAGACGGTATTGCCCTGCACAAACTGAAAGTAGATGGAGGCATGACCAAAAACACTTGGTTAATGCAATTACTTGCCGATATCATCGACAAAGACGTTCATGTGCCTCAGCAAGGTGAATTAACCGTTTTAGGTGCAGCGTTACTCGCGTCTTTGCCAAAAAAATCTAGTCTGACGGTCAATAGCGAAACCACAACAGAAGCTGATGATGAATTGGTTTACCGGCCAACCATCAAGGAAACTCACCGCACAAAACTATTAAATGATTGGAAAAAGGCTATTCGAGCAACACAAGTATTCAGCCAAACCGAATAAATCACGAACGGCCTAAATACCTATTTACCGCCAATTCAAGGGCTGCAACCATGTCATCCAACCCATCGGCAATCGCTCGTAACGAGGCTAAGTCCATCTCGGTTTCCTCTGACGACAACTGCTTACTCAGACGCTCAATTTGAGCTGAGGCATTTTGCAATTGTATTGCACCAAGGTTAGCGGCCGACCCTTTAAGTGTGTGTGCTGCAAAGACTAAATTTTGATAGTCTGCGTGATCAAGTAGCCCTTTAATATTTTCAACAACACTTGGTAGGCCACTTAAAAACGACATCGCTAGCTCCGCAACCCTATCCGCTCTACCCCTTAACCGTGTCGATAAGGCATCACCATCAAAAACCTCAACGTCAGTCTGGCAAAGATTATTCATAGCACTTCGCTGGCAAGCAGTGTCCTTATCTTGTACAACTGAAACAGCTACAGTTGATTCTATTGCATCAAGGTCCAACACATTAAAATGTGAAGATAGAATCTCGTGCAAATCGGTCTCTTCAAAGGGTTTTGGTAAATATCCGTTCATACCCGCCTGAACAATATCTTCCCGAGTTTCAACTAGCACATCTGCGGTCATAGCAACAATAGAAATCGGCGCTAAACACATACGCTTCTCAATTTCTCGTATACGGCGAGTGGCATCAAGCCCATTCATTTCCGGCATATGCAAGTCCATGAGGATTAGCTTTATTGGCAACTCATCCTTGCCCGGCAACTTATAAACCGCTTCCATGAAGTCCACCGCTTGCACGCCGTTTTCAACACAATCTACAATTAAACCAAAGGACTCTAACAACTCTCTTGCGATGACTCGATTGAAATAGACGTCCTCAACGAGCAACACCCGCCCAGTATAAAATCGAGCCGGTGCCACAGAACTGCTTTCGACCCAATTCTCATGAGTACTTTTTGGGTCTTTATAAGCACGCCTAATTGCCTGCCTTATTAGCAAACCTTTACCTAGCAGTGGCATCTGAATATTGGCATCCAGCGCACGCAACTCTTCGGCGATTTGCAACGACTCCTCACAATCAATAGCATCTTGACTGGTTAACAAAACCCATGGAAACGTCAAGTGCTTTACATCCCGATGTGCAACCTCTTGAACCCACTGATCGTGGTGATGTATTAACGCAGAGCTTTCAGCGACGATTACGACATTGAGCTCACTCTGTTCATTCAAGTCATCTAAATAGATAACCAATTGATTAATATCTTCGAAGACTTGCAAATTATTGCACCACTGACGAAGCTGGCGCTCAAGCTCTGGATTGCTACTTAACAAAAAGACGCCCACCCCTTCTAGCACTTCAACATCGGCTTGAGGACCAGATCGCTCCAGTGGCAGGGATAGAAGAAAGCTGGAGCCACGGCCGAATGTACTCTCTACCGAGATGTCTCCGCCGTGCAGAACAGCCAAGCGTTTACTGATAGACAAGCCTAAACCTGTGCCACCATATTTTCGGGTGGTCGAGCTATCACTCTGCACAAACGCTTCAAACAAAACTTTTAATTGATCAGACTTAACACCTATACCAGTATCATGAACGCCAAAAACCACTTCACCCTTATCGCTCAGCGACACCCTGACACTGACACCGCCTACATGAGTAAATTTAATGGCATTACTCAATAGATTAATAATAATTTGTTTAACTCTTAATGGATCACCTATCCATGCCCCTTCTACTCTTGAGTCAAAGAACAACCGTAAATAGATATCCTTTTCTTTGGCTTTTAGTGAAAACATGGAAATCACATCGACAACACATTGTTCGAGATCAAAGGGAGTAGACTCCAAATGCAATTGATCAGCTTCAATTTTAGAAAAATCCAAGATCTCATTAATCAAATCCAACAACGTCTTTCCGGACTGAGCAATCAAATTAAGTATACTTTTCTGTCTTTGGCTTAGCTCAGACTTTGCTAAAATATTAGCGCCGCCTAGAACAGCATTTAATGGCGTTCTTATTTCATGGCTCATAGCAGCCAGAAAGAGGCTTTTAGCTGAGTTAGCCATTTCGGCCTTTCTAGCTAACTCACTTGATATCTGTGTTTGTTTACCAAGAATTCTATTTAACTGCTCGGCCTGATTCTTTGCACTCACTATCTCTTGCGTTCTCGTCTTAACCGTTTCCTCCAACGAAACATTATGGTTACCAAGCTGCTCCTGAGCGATTCGAATGTTGGCAATAATATAGGTACCCAAAACCACGCCAAAAGCCATCAAAGAAAGCACCACTAGCAACATTAAATTACGCCAGCTATAGACTGAATCTCGCTCCAACTGTAATTCGCTCTCTAAAAAACGAGCCAATTGAATTTGCACACGGTTGTGACTATTAAATCTATCCCAAACCAAACCTCTTAATGTTTCAATCTCGACCGCCAAGCCCATGTCGCTCATTTCACTGTCGAGGGCTCCGATAAAAAGCAATCGCCGCTTCTTTTCCAGTAAGCGTTTAGACATCTCCAGTAAGTCATTAAATTGCAGATCTTCCGCAACAGACTCTGCCGACATAAATTCACTATGTCCTAGCGCCTCCTTTTCACGCAGACTCAGTGGCAGGCTGTAAAGTTTTTCAATGGCACTATCTAACGCCAAAATATCGTCATCCATACTGTCGCTTGGTGGAGAAAACACCAATAGAGCCAGCTGCTCAGATACGTTAAACAATGAAAACTTCGACTTTCCAACACCAACAAACAAAAGATGGGCAGCGATACGGATCTGTTCAGAACTTGATAGACCTAAGTTTGACACCATAAAAAGATCAGCGACAAATTCGTTTATAGGCGCGTCAACCACCTGCACCTTTTTAAAACAAGCCGACCAAACCTCCTCATCCCAGAATGCCGTCATTTGTGATCGAATAACTGGCCAAGCTCTCAAGTCGCCTTTGAAATATTGACTTAGATCTTGCTCTAACTCAGCAAATTGAGTATTTAATAGCGCAATAGGTTGCGCTCGGGATTGATAGCTATCATGCGGGTCATCTGGCTCCGAAAATTGCTGCAACGCTTCGTTGCTGGGATAGAAACGACCATAGTATTCATCGGTTAAATTGATTTGTAATGCGACAAATTGCTGCATGACGCGAATGCTGGAAATTTGCCGATCTAAGAGCTTTATCTCCCTGTTGATTTCAGTAAGATAAAGATAAATAAGTACCATTAACGGTATGACAAGTACCACAGCGGCAATAAACAAACCAAAGCTCATGCGACTGATGCTGTGGTTGCTGGTTAGTTTTCTATCCCCGTCCATCAATGCTCGCTTCATGCCAATATATTAATATCCTTAGGCGCTTATTCGCTTAGTATCGCTAAAATTAAGCCACACTTCAGTATTATGGCTTTATCAATCCTAGCATCGGTCAAAAATCAACCTATATTCAATCAATAATCGTGCTCAATCGAGTCAAAGGACTCACATAGCGACTACACTTGCAGATTAATAGATTAGTTGAAGGCAAGACGGTTTACCTGATGAAATCGCACATCATTACTTACTTATCCCTCACCTTAGCAGCTTTACTTTGGAGCGTGACAACTCAGGCTCAATCGACAAGCAATGATCTCGATGACATGTCGCTCGAGGAGCTACTCAATCAGCGCACGGCCCTGCATAACAGTACCAAAACTGGGTCTGCTGTTCCCGAGGCGCTAAGGGATGCGCCGGCAGCAATGGTAATAGTTAGTGCTCAGCAAATAGAGCGTCGTGGCTACGATAGCCTTGATGACCTTGTCCTCGATCTACCCGGCTTCGACACGGTAGTAACGAATGGCACAATGCAAGTGGTTTCATACCAGCGAGGCTACCGGACGCCTTGGACCCAGAGAACCTTAGTGTTGATTAATGGTCGAGTCGATAATCACCTATGGAATCACTCGGCGCAGCTATCTCGCCAGTACCCGATTAACAGCATTGAGCGAGTTGAGGTTCTATACGGCCCCTCTGGAGCAGTTTACGGCCCCAATGCCTTTCTCGGCGTGATCAATATTATTACTAAGAGTGGTGTTGCGGTTGAGCCCAATAGCACAGCGGTTTCGGCGGGCTTATATACGGGCAGCTTCAATAGCCGAGCGATCGATCTTAACGTGCGGGGAAACTATGGCGATATTGGCTTCAGCGTCGGTGGGCGCATTTTTACCAGCGATGAACCAAACATTAATGACTATAGCGAGTGGGGCTATACAAACCCAGCATTGCTCTCAGACCCCATTATCTGGGGCAATGGTATTGGCTTAGGCATAGACCCAGCAACGGGTAACGCAAGTCCTGCCGGTGATGTCAATGTTGATGGACAGGTGCAAGACGGTGAAAAAGTCAGAGGCAGGGCTGTTGGCGCCTATTATGACCCATCAGATAACCGCAGTATTTTTGCTGAGATTAGTTTAAGCAATTGGACATTAGGCGCTACCTATTGGGCGACGGACGAAGCCTATGGCCCCTATTATTCATTTGCCGACGGACAACCTAATGGCCACTGGGTGCACACCTCTGGGCAGGTGTATTTAAACAACAGATTCAATTTCAGTGAACAAACTCAGCTATCGACCGATCTTGTTTACCGCGAAAATCGCGTGGGCGGCGACTGGATGGAATCATTTGACAACAACGTAAGCCTCTCAGAATGGAATAATTTCAGCTCCGCTTGGCGTTTTGAACAACAGTTAAATCACACCATTAACGAAAATTTCACTACCCGTTTCGGCATTAAATATGAACAGAAACAGCTCGCGAGGCTCTACGAAACTTGCAACTATTTCGACGGCCTCGGCTTGTGCCCTGCACAGGCTGCAAATTCAAGTGACGGCCTATCCTCAGATGGTAGTGGCGTACTTAACGCCGCGGATATTAGTTCGCTAAACCCCAGCCCCCTGTCACCATCGGTAGGCAAACGATCAACCCCAAAAGGTAACCTTACTCGCACCATTGACCAAGGTGTATTTGGCCAATTTATTTACGACATGGGTAAATGGCGCGTTAATGCCGGCTTGCGCTGGGACAAAAACAGCGAATATGGCAGTGACATAAATCCCCGTATTGCAACTATTTATCACCACACGCCGGCCACCACCTTTAAACTTGTATACGGCGAAGCTTTTCAAGAACCCTCGCCGAAAGAACTCTACGGCGAATATAGCGGTCGCGACGCCAATCAATCCTTACGCCCGGAAAAAGCGCGCAATCTAGAATTTATTGCCATCCATCAAGGAAAGTATATTCTGCACGATCTATCTCTGTTTGCAGCGCAATACGCCAACGTCATTGCCGGCTCAGAAAATGTAGGCAGCAGGGATATCCAAGGCTTCGAATACCGAGGTGACATACGGCTCAATAATCCGCTCGCCAATTCAGCCGATATTACCAGTAAACTTTACTACACCTATACCCATGCTTTAGCTGAACAACAATACGACAACGATCAAGACGCTTGGGTAAAACATACAGATACACAAGGCGATATTGCACCCCATAAAATAACCCTCATCGTCAACCTGCCCATTCAGCAACATTGGAATTTTAATCTTCGCGGTAACTGGGTATCGGCACGCGAACTTTTTTCACAAAATCCCTTGCGCGATCAGGATATTAAGGCGAAATCCTTTTTTAAATTGGACGGCAACCTAGTGCTTAAGGTGGATCAATGGCGCCTAGGCTTAAAAGTCGAAAACATACTAGGCGAAGATTACTTAATGCCTGGTGTGGAGAGCGCATCGAGCGGCAACGATTTCACCATTGATGCCGACGGCTTTCCAAACTCAATGCTTGCGCAAGTAAAAAAACCAACATTTACCTTTAGTATGAGTGTAGAGCTCTAGTCATGCGCAAACATTCATCCGTTAACCTAACGCGAATACTAGCGGCTCTACTTGTAAGCTTACTGCTAATATCGCAGGCGCATGCAAAACCCTTACCCACGCAAATGACCGGCGCTATCATATTAAAATTAATGCAGCTCGAAGCGAGATCGGACGCACCGAGTGAGCTAAATATTTTAATCATCAACGACCCCGACCTCGTCAAATATCTACGCACAAAAGTAGGCGCCAAAATAGGAAACATGACCTTAGCAAAGGTGTGGCTAAATGTAGCCCCGAACCAAGAAACGCCCCATCTAATCTACCTCAACAGTAGTAAGCAGCTAGAAAAAACCATTGCCTATGCGAAAGATATCAATGCATTAACGATCAGTAACGACATCTCTCAAGCGAAAAGCGGGGTGGTACTTTTCATTTACGATGATGAAGGCATGCCAGGTATAGCGATGAATATCGGCGCATCTAAACTCATGGGTTACAAGTGGGACCCTAAAATTCTCAAAATTTCTAGAGCCATTCAATAGCACTCGAGTGTGTTAAGGCGCTGGTGTAGGCAATTTACCGCCCACTAAAAAATCCTTGCGAGAAAATTCAAAGGACTTACGCCCTTGAATGAGACCAGGCCCCGCCAAATAACGCACAGAGTCGGCCGAAGCGTGACAGGTCCAGGCTTGAAATTTTTGTGGTTGACTCGCGGCAAATACGCTGGAATCGAAAACACCACCGTTTAAAGCGCTAGACCTATTATCCCGAGCCGATAAATAAACAAAAATTTGTACGCCAGCGGCCCGCATTGCAGCACCCAACTGCTGCGCCACCTGATAATTATCCGCCGAGCGTAATTCTGCACTGTATTGAGCAAAGGGGGCAATGGCTAAGTTGATACCGCGACTGCCGTGAGCGCGAACATTAAAACTTGTGTGTTGAGACACCACCGCTTTCGCAAAAGGTTCCGCAAGGCCGCTTAAAAATACGAACCGGTAAAAAGCACATTCAGCAAACGCTGTTTCAATATTGAGCGAACCATAGAATAAAGAGGGTTCATGAGTCGCGCCGAATCGACTCCCCCACTTTAACGGTGGGTAACGGAAGGGGCTAGCCAATAGATAGTGTAACTGTGGATGCAATTTACCCGGTTTAGAGCTTTCCAGTAGCTCCTCAAGGACTTGCTGCTCCTCTAACCCATCGACTAAAGAAAGGGTTGCAATACCCTCCTGCGATTCAACCACTCTCACTAATTCGGCAGTAAGTGGGCCTACTGACTGGACTCCCTGCACTAGATTCCATACATCCATCAAACACGCCCGCGCATAGCGTCCAAATACGAGACCACAGATACCAAACCTTGCACGCTGGTTAACATATTCCGAGGCGTATCGCTCAAATGTACATTTAAAGTGTTGAGCCAATGCTGCATTTGGCTGTGACTACCACCAACCAATGCGAACAACCCTCGATAGACGCGCACCAACAATAGAGCCAACTCGCCCTCTTTAGTACTTGGCGCTAACACGCCTTTATCAAAAATCCGACCAATAGTGGTTCGGTCTTTACCGATAACACGCCCCAGCTCTTCGTTACTTAACCCCAGTGCCTGCTGAGTATTCAATAGCGCTTTGCACAGCACCTCGGACGGATCGGGTTGGCTTTTCTGTAAAGCGGACATGACGAGCCCCATCAAACATATGAAGCCTTAGCATAACCAAAACAAACGCACAAATAAAGAACATTTAGTGCATTTGCACGAACCCATACTATTCAAGCGAGATTCAGTAGTCAGCCAGTCTCGCCATCAACAATGCCGCTCTCGCCGCTAGGCTTACCAACGTATCCATATCAGCCGTCTCTTGGTCGGTATGGCCACCAGCGCCCATCAAACCCAAGCCATCAAGAGCCATGTTAACGTGGTTGGCTACAAATGAAATATCGGCAGCGCCAGCCTTACGTGGATCAACCGCTCGCACTGGCCCGTAACCCAGATCTTCACTCGCTCGACTATAAAGCGCCAGTAACCGCTTATTGCCCTCGGTAGGCGCCATGGGCGGGTAGCGATCCTCGTAACTAAAAGTGGTATGCGTATGGGGCAAGCTGTCGGCAGCAATCTTAGCCATAGCGATCCAAGCCTGTTGTTGTTGCTCGGCTGAGATAGCGCGTAAATCTCCAGTTACCCTAGCCTCGGCCGCTATGACGTTGGCTTTACCAAACGCCTTACCCCGCCCATCGCTCGCTAATCCGGTATCGGTGCCAGCAACCACAACGCCCGGGTTAAAGGTGAGCAAGGTCTGGCCGGATAAGGACTGCCGAAAGCCGTTCAACACCCGCGCCATCTCAAAAATGGCCCCATCACCCACGTCTGGTTGAAATATTTGCGAGGAGTGCGCGGGTCGCCCCTGCACCGTCAGTGCCCAATTTGCCGAACTGCGACGAGCAATGACCGCCGTTTCTGGGTTGCTATCACCATCCTCAAAGCCCAAGGCGATATCGGCCCAGTCACCGGCCTCAACCAGCGCCTGGGTGGCCAGGCTCATTGGTGTGCCACGGCTTTCTTCATCGCCGGTTAATACCACGCGTAGCTGCAAGCGATCGAGCACACCGGCGGCTTTTAATGCCTTAATTGCCAGCAACATCACAACATCACCGCCTTTCATATCGGTAATACCTGGGCCGCGCACGTAGCGCTCATCTACCGGTTGATAACGTTGAAACTCACTGTCTTGAGCAAAGACTGTGTCTAGATGGCCAATTAATAGTAACTTCGGACCAACCTTGCCGTATTCTGCAACCAGATGCCCTGCTCGATTAAAGCTTTTGCCATCCAGCCAAGTCACTTGAAAACCGAGCGCCTTAAACTCCGGAGCAAACACATCAGCCACGGCTTTCACACCGGCAGCATTATCGGTGCCACTATTGATGTTTACGACTCGCTCCAACAATTGAGTTCCGTAGGTTTTTTCCGCTGTCACAGAGGCCATTATGTGCTTAACAAGATCCTGTTCATCAGCGGCGTAGCTGGCGCTAGTCACCAACCATAAAAAGAACAACCACGTGGCTTTTACATTCATTGTTGACTCCACAGAAAAAACGTTAACCAGCTTGATCACTGAAAAAGAACAACGGGCACACTACATTTTCAGCTTGCGTCGAACATATAACGTCTTCAAAACCTTGGCAACCAGTACGCCCTCCTCATCAATCACGTCAATTGAAAATTCGGGAAGATATTTATCACCTTGTTCGGTGTGGTGGCGTATGTCAGCCAAAGCCTCATCACTCACAGACATTTTGGCATGCACTCGACTTCGCCCTGGTTTGATGTATTCAATATGCGCAGCCTTATCCCAAACGATGTAATCCGGCCCCAGTAGCTTAATCAACATAAGCATGTACTGCGGATCGACCATAGAGTACAAACTACCGCCGAAATGCGAACCCATATAGTTCTTGTTATACCAACGCAACTTCAACTCAACATGGCATTCACGCCAATCCTTTGCCATGTAAGTGACTTTTACCCCGGCTCCTAAATAAGGCCCGTACCAATTTAATAACCGCCTGAGAACATCTGGTTTCACACTCTACATCCTTAAAAATCGACAATAAAAAAGCCGGCGAGCCGGCTTTCTTACTAGATATTAAATTTCATTAGTAGCAACCCGATAATTGGGGTCTTCCAATACATTGACCTCGCAGAGATTGCCCGCTTGGTGCAAAAGCGAGATGCAGTCTTTACTCAGATGCCTCAAATGCAGCGTTTTACCAGCAGCGCGGTATTTTTCCGCCAGCGAATCAATCGCTTCAATGGCCGAGTGATCAGCAACGCGAGAACGCTGAAACTCGATCACCACATGCTCGGGATCAGCGGCTGGATCAAACAACTCCTTAAAGTTCGCCACTGAACCGAAAAATATCGGCCCGCGCAATTCATACACCTTGTAACCTTGTTCATCAATATAAGTATGTACGTGAATGTGTTTAGCGTGTTGCCAAGCAAATACCAGAGCCGACACTATGACACCGGCTATAACAGCAATTGCCAAGTCAAATATCACTGTAATAGCAGAAACCAAAATTAAAATCAGCGCATCGGAGCGCGGAATTTTCCGAATGATGCGCAGCGACGACCACTCGAAGGTGCCCAACACCACCATAAACATAATGCCAACCAAAGCGGCCAACGGAATCATCTCGATGTATTGCGCACCGAACAAAATAAACAACAGCAATACAACGGCAGCGCTGATACCGGAAAGCCGACCGCGACCACCGGAATTAATATTAATCATGCTCTGGCCAATCATCGCACAACCGCCCATACCACCGAAGAACCCGTTAACGGTATTCGCAATACCTTGACCTAAGCACTCGCGATTTCCGCTGCCCCGTGTGTCCGTTATTTCGTCGATAAGCGACAACGTCAGTAAAGACTCGATCAAACCAATAGCGGCAATAATAATGGCGTAAGGAAAAATAATAACCAAGGTATCCCACGTGAAGGGAACTGACGGGATTGCAAAACTGGGTAGCTCGCCTTTCAAGGTCGCCGTTGCTGCTTCTTCGGCCGGCAGCATGTCGCGAACAAAATCAATCACCGTGCGAGCTTCTAAATCTAATCCCAATACCGCTAGGGTTACGGCAATAATCGCCACCAAACCAGCCGGCACTGCCTGAGTAATTTTCGGCAGGAAGTGCATAATTGCCATCGTCACAGCAATCAAAATACCCATGGTATAAAGCATCTCACCTTGTAGCCAATGCATGCTGCCATCATCGCCTTTCAACATGAACTGCCCCATTTGCGCAAGGAAGATCACGATGGCCAAACCATTCACGAAGCCCAACATAACGGGATATGGCACCATGCGAATGAACTTACCCAATTTCAGCACGCCAGCCAAAATTTGTAATAGTCCCGCCAGCACAACCATCGCAAATAAGTACTGTACGCCATGCTCGGCCACCAGCGATACCATCACTACCGCGGTGGCTCCTGTTGCGCCAGAAATCATCCCGGGCCGGCCGCCAAATACCGCGGTCAAAAGTCCCATCATAAACGCCGCATACAAGCCGACCATTGGTTCAACGCCAGCAACAAAAGCAAAGGCCACCGCCTCTGGCACCAGCGCCAACGCAACCGTCATCCCAGACAACAGGTCGTTCTTGACGTTCGACTGAGCGCCATTAATAAGATTAAACATGGATTACCCCAAATAACGTAAGCATTAGCCTAGCAGCAGATCAATGACACCTAGCTTAAAACCAGGTTAATAAGCGCGCAGCCCCAACGAAATAATCGCAAAAAGGCTAACCGCACCCGCTTGAAAGGGCGCATATGCTAGCAGAAAAGCAGGCAATAGACCACGGAGACACCTTGCCACAATGGCTAAGGCGCCGATTGTCCGTTGAATTCATAGAAGAGCTGATCATGATGAATGAGCCGGCGACTGATATCGCGCGACATATTTAACAAAAGCAAGGTAAATAATGCGGGGTATTGATTCTGCAGCTCAGCCAACACCTGACTGGATATTGCCAAAATTTCAGCCATTTCAAGACAAGTCGCCGTGTCGCTGCGGGGCTGAATTCCCAACAACGCCGTGTCGCCAAACGTCGCACCCGAGCCCAAATCCTCTTTAACAATGGTGGACAGATCAGCCACCACAGACAAGCGCACCTTACCTGAAATCAAGAGGTAAACTGCCTCCGGAAGATCGCCACGACGATAAACACACTCGCCCGGACGCAGTACTTTCAAATAACAGCGGTGCAGCAAACCCGACAAATTATCAGCGTCAACGCCACCAAATAGCGCCGACGCCTTTACTGTAGGCAACACGAAACGCTCTATGTAGTCTTCGCTACGAGTCTGATTACCGCTATCGTTGCGCCAACGACTAAAATTCACCGCATCATAACAGGTCATAGGCATCTCCAATTGCGAGGCCGCACAAGCACCTCAACACTTAGACATAGCAACAGACAAAAGTTTCAACCGCTCATCGCAGAAAACCTAGCGATAAAAAAGCCGAGCGCATAGGCTCGGCTGTTAACCTCGGGCAGCATTGAGTCACTTAGGGGAAAGCAGCTCCAATTTATAACCATCAGGGTCCTCAACAAAAGCCAAAATGGTAGAACCATGTTGCATAGGGCCTGGCTCGCGTACAATTTTACCACCCGCGGTGCGAATACGCTCACACGCCGCATAAACATCGGGCACCTCAATAGCTAAGTGGCCAAACCCACTGCCGAGCTCATAGCTCTCAGTGTCCCAATTATGGGTTAACTCAAGTACCGTGTTCGACTTTTCATCGCCATAGCCTAAAAACGCGAGCGTAAACTTACCCTCGGGATAATCGTGCTGACGAATCAAGGTCATGCCCATTACTTCCGTGTAAAAGGCGATTGATGTTGTAAGGTTACCCACTCGTAACATGGTATGTAAAAGACGCATCAACATTCCCCCTTTATTGGGTCGAAACAATTTTGTCTAAATGTGGATAAATATCCGCAAGCGCGAGTTCTGGCAACAAATCCTTTACACAGCGATTATCCACACAATCCGTTTTTCGATGATTGGCCGCACTCACACAAGGCGAACACGCTAAACCTAAGTACAAGGCTGAAGAATTACCTAGTGAGCTGTATAAAGCTGGCGTTTCCGGGCCGAAGATAACAAAACTACGCAACGGTGTTACCGCTGAAAAATGGCCGGGACCAGAATCATTGGTTAACATCATGTCGGCGACGAAATACAGCGGCACCAAATCTTTAAACGCAAACTTACCAGCGGAGTTAACACAACGTGGATTAGCAACAGATTGACACAGCGCCTGCGCCCCTGGGAATTCCGCCGGCGCACCAGTGATGACCACCAAAATATCCTCATAGCGAGCCAACAAGCTATCAATCACTACTTTAAAATGTTCAGCGGGCCAACGGCGCTGAGGCAGTAAATCACTAGCGTTGGGATTAATCAGCACCACTCGCTGGCCGGCGCGATAATCACTATAGAGTCCAGCTAGGGTAGCTTGCACCCGTCCAATAGCCGCCTCATCTCGAGGCGCTTGCGCGAGCACAATATCCTCATCTTTTATCAACGATTTACAGAAAGGCAACTGCTCTTCCTGTGACATCGCCGTGTGCGATAGCGCCATGAAGTTCTTTGCGATGTGGTGATGGGCGTTGTAAATCACGGGCCGGGTTAAAAAATTACCTCGATATAAGCCCTCGCTGTGATAGGCCACAAAACCAATCAAGTTCACGGCGCCAGTAATTCGCGATAACAGCGCAGACACCCGAGAAAACATTTCCATGTCGATAACCGTGTCAATACGATGTTTCCGGCACCACCACATAAACCTAAAGGTATCAACCACCAGAGTGAACAAGTTATCTTCGCAAAAGGTAAATAAATTTTTCTCATCGATAGTATTTAGAAGCTGTAAGCTACCGACATTTTTTTTGAAAATTGCGAAGAAAATCTGTGTGCCTTCCTGCTCCTTGACATAGCGCAAAGCGGGGTCTGCAATAATTGCGCTACCCATTTCGGACAATTCTAAAAACAAAACATTCTTTGCTGTTACTTTTTTAGGCTTAAACAATAGCTGCCACAAGGTAAACCAGACCGACAAAATAAAGCACAGTGGGATACCCGCCCAACGGTCGATTTTTCGCATTGTATCTACTTTCATTGTTCTGTGCTCTCTTCGTTATCTTGACCGTATACCTTAAATATCAAAAAGCCCGCCACCACATAATTGAATAAGGCTCCTGCAACGACGCCAGCGATTAATGCGAGTTGGCTATGCTCCATAAAGAATGCGAAATAATGGGTCAAACCATAAAAAGTGCCCATGCTTGGCACAAAGCTAATAAGGCACATGATCAGATATTTCGCCCATTGATCTCGCTTTCGACCATTATCGGCATCTTTGAAAGTAAAAATTCGATTTAAATACCAATTCCAGCTGGAGGTTAGCCAATAGGCCACAGACCGTGCGATTAATAGGTTCAAACCAAATACAGAGTGAAACAGCGCATAAAGACTCATATCCACCACGAAACCGCTGCCACCAACCATGCCAAACTTAAACACTCGAGTTAAAGATTTTCCCGCAGACTCCTTAAACAATTTTTGCGTTAACCACTCAGCTAACGGCCAGAGGAGTATTGCGAGCCAATATAAACCAACGCCGGCGACCAAACCGGAAGACACCCAACGAATGGCGGTCACACCCACAAACTGTTCGTAGCTCGTGTCGTGTAAGAATCCATTAATACTGACCGCGGCCAAGCCCATCACCAACAACGCCTGACCCCAGCGAGGAACGTTGACTCGCTCATAACCTATCAGTCGAACAATCAGGACACCGACAAAAAGGCCAAGAGCGCTACCTACTAGCACATCGGCCGGCCAATGCACACCAACGGCAATACGCGACAAGGCTGCAGCAAAGCCGACACTAAGGACAATTAAGGACAGCCACAAACGGCGACAAAACAAACTCACAACCGTCGCAGCTAATACCGCCGAAGCACTGTGCCCTGAAGGAAAACTGTGCGCCTTAATACCTTTGCCCACAATTGAGAAGGTTTGCAGATCCAACACCGCTGGCGGACGCGCCGCATCAAACAAAAACTTAGGCACTTGAACAAGAATGCCGGCCAGCAGTGCGGCTAAAAAAATATACGCTAGGGCCCGAGGATTGCGAATGAAAACAGCCAGCGCTAAACACGCTGCGATTGATCCATCGCCAAGTACGGTAAAAAATGCGCGACCATCTGGGGGAATAACGGTGAAGCCGTGATTAAGCTGCAAAAACAATTCTTGATTCCAAGTTTGGACACTAAAAAGCGCCAACCCCAAGGCCATAAACATTAAGGCACACACAAGCAACGCATTTTCCAGTCTCGTCTGGCGCGGCAACGGGCTAGGAGGCGCAAGTAGCCCGAACAAATTTTCGGGACTCAAGGTATCAGTATTCAAAAGCAAACCTACTTATTTGATTTTATTGGCATTGGTAAAACATAAAATAATTAATCGTTACGCCATCCATAGTAAAATCTAGTGCGTCCAACAACGTGCAGCTAACCCCCGCTGGCGGATTCACACTCGGCGACGAAGGCCTGCGCTTTTCGACTCGAACCAACAGTGCCGGCGCTTCCGGCTCGCCCCACCAGAGTAAAAACTGACTCGGTTTACTACTCAGCACTTGTACAGGCTCTTGCGTGTACCACGCAATTCGACTTGCGATCGACCAGTTAGTTACCCACAACTGCGTATCGCTGGGCATTGCACTTTTAAGGGCGAGAATACGCGCGGACGCCTCCGGCCAACCGTGTAAATCACGCACGGCCTGAGCCAGTTGCGGTGCACTCGCCAGCGGTGGCGCAACCAACAAAAGCCAAAGCGTGAAGGTGGTTAACACTGAAATCAGCCCACTGAACCCAAGCAATAACTTCATTGGCCCATTCGATCCCGCCCAACGAGCTAACAACCACTTGGCCGCAAAGGGGCTTAACAAGACCCAACTCATCACTGTCCAGTGGGGTAAATCTTCGCCGTTACCGGCCGACCACAACGCGATACCGAGCAGCAGTAAAGCGGTGAGTAACACCACCTTTTGCGCAATAACAGAGGCTCCCAAGCCATTTGCCCGCCAACCACCAACCGTAGCGGCCAACACCAATAACGGACCGAAGCTCAAAAGCAGAATAAGTGCGTAGCGCAAGGAGTCGAGCGCAGACCAATCGCCTTTAGCACCATGATTAAATTGGTAACTAAAAGACATCCAATCGTGAGTCCAGTTCCAGTAAAACACAGGAAAAACAACCACTGCGGCCAACGCAACCGCCAACCAAGGCCCAGGTCCAGCTAACCAATGTAAGCGCTTGTGCCAAACCAACACCACGAGCAAGGCCAACGCGAGAAAAACCGCCGTGTATTTACTTAAGCCCGCCAAGCCCAACAGCACACCTAAGCCGAGCCAGTGATAAAGCACCTTGCCATCGGCAAGCTCAATACGTGTCACTAGCTGGGCCAACAGCAGTGAAACCACGATTAAGGGCGTATCGGGCACCAAGCCAAAACCTAACACCGCAACGAGCGGCGAAAACACCAGCAGGGCAACGGCGGTATTAGCGACGCGGGTATCGCCGTACCAAACCCGGCTCAACTGCCATATTTGAAGCAGGATGAGAGGCCATAACAAGATCGCCGGTAGGCGCACGAAGAACTCAGTCTCACCAAACTGTAAACCCAGCCAGTGCAGCCAACCTACCATGGGTGGATGATCAAAGTAGCTCCAGTCAAGACGCTGGCCGTAGAGCGCATAATGGGCTTCATCGACCCCAAGGCCAACAAGAGGCGCCACCAACAGATGCGCGCCTAGAAAAAGCAAAATCAGACCCCAACCGACGTGGGGTAACGCGAACCAGTGAGTCTTCACTTGCACCTTGGCACAACCTTAGATTTTAACAAAAGGGCGCATTATCCCAGTCGACCACAGGCGCGGCAACAACAAATGCCGGTGGTAGTTAAAGAATGCCCTTGCGCGAGCCGACTAGGCCTGCATCAGCACGAGTCCTAGTGCAGCATTGGCCCCTAATCTCAAGGAAAGCCTGTAAAATCAATCAATTAGGGCTTTAGCAAAGTGAAAGCTGGTAATTGGAAAGCCCTGCGCAAAGTAGAATTTATGTGCCTGCTGGCGCTGGGTTCCACTATCGAGATGTAGCACATGGCAGCCTTGAACTCGAGCAAAGGCTTCCAGCCAGGCAATCATCTCCTCACCGAAACCCTTGGACCTGTGCTTAGCATCGGTAATGAGGTCGTCCACGTACAGGTTTTTACCCATAAACAGATTGCTGGACACCCGAAACCCCGCCGCCGCAACAACGCACCCCTCATCCTGCAAAAATGCCAACTGGAAACCTTCCGCCTGCATCTGACGCACCTGTTTAAGGAATCGCCCTTTGACGAGCTTGGGCCTCAATTGCTCCAGCACCGGAAAACACGACATGATCTCTGCATCAGTTACAGCTAGCTTTATCACACCTAAGACCCTCTCCTGTTAATGTTGGCGGCTAATTTAGCAATACTCCTAGCTTACTCGCCACAACTAAAGACCTATCATTACCGGAGCAAGCAGCGTTTAAACCCTCGATATTAGCGAAGCAGCACGTCGATCGACCCTAAACCCGTCGACCAGCGTTGTATCGGACCCCTTAGCTGTACTACCCTAACCCGTTGAATGCCTTTAACTGAATGTGACATGAAGCCGCTAAAGACCAAAGCCCAAATACGGGATGAAATTAACGAGCAAATTAATGCCTTTATTGGTGATGGTGGCGCCGTTAGTAGCATTCCTAGAGGAATCAGTGGTCGCGAGCCAACCACCACGCCCCCTCTTCCTATAAGCTTCGATAGAGAGCAGCAAACGCGCACACCCGTGCAAGGCATCGTCACCGCAATCGAGGCTAGACGACATGCTCGCCCGCTAAACAAGACCATCAAGCGTGCAAGCAAACCCAGAAAAAAGATGATTTACGACGATTTTGGTCAACCTCTGCGCTGGCAGTGGGTAGAAGAGTAGGCCCCAGCTGGCACAACGCACCGGTAAGAGCTAGGCTTGAAGGCAAGCTAGTCAATTGCGCTAGCGCAACCAAAACTAACTCGCTAACAAGCCCACACGGACTGCGGACAACTAGATGTCTGAAACCATCTACATCATTATCATCGCCGAATTAGTTTTTGTTAGCTGCTTTTGCGGCTATATGATCTACCGCCTAAAACAACGCCTTTCTCGACTGGCCAAGCGATTAAATCCTGCGGCTGGAGATGCTAACACTGAAACCCCTGTCGACCTGAATATCATCTCCTACTTCATTAGCCAATTAAAACGCACCCGCTCGCTTTCCGAAACGGAACTCGGCACCGAACTAGCCTTAAACCCACTGGTTACCAGTGTGCGCTGCGCCTATCTCAACGCCGAGCGACGAGCACTTAAACAACCCGAAAATGGAAAAGATTACTGGCTAATACTAAAAGTGGAAATAAACAAACTTATTGGCATGCTGTCGACAGAAGCAAAACGCACGGGGATGGAAAACGCTGAGTTACGGGAAAAACTAAAATTACTGAAAGACAGGCTGGAAAAGCTGGGCGACAAAGACTGGGTAGGCAAAAACTCTAATATCAAAACGAACGGCGAGAACAAATCATCGGGTTACATGCTCAAGTTTTCCCGCGGGGTTGACATTACCCATCAATCAGCAACTAAAGCTGCCGGAAGCGGAGACACGCTATTTAGGCATATAGAGCAACAAAAGCAACACACCAAAAATCTCACATCAATGCTCAAAGAGGAGAAAAACAAAACCGACCTTGAGGTTCGCGTGGCTGAGTACGAACGAATGCTCTACAAAATGGAGCACGAGTCCGCCAATTTACAAAAAGATCTAAATGACGCAAAAAAACGCTTAGCCTACGTAGATCAAGCAATTAACACCGGAAACCCCGATGAGAAGCAAAACGAAACGTTACTTAGCGTTATTCGAGCCTCAAAAGATGAAACAGATAAAAAAGACAACATATTCGACGAGCTGATAGCCGACACGCAAAACATTGGCGCTCAAAGCAAAAAAAATATAGACGGCCTACAAAAAACCATTTTTGATCAGCGCAAGTCCATCCTCTCCATGGAAAGTACTATTGCAGCACTTGAAGCGGAGCTAACCGACGGCTCTGCGGCGGATAGCAACAAAAGAATGGAACTGGACAAACTAAAACGCGCCCTGATGGAGTCAGAGGGCTGCATAAAGATACTTGAAAATGAAGTGGAAACACTTTATTCAGACCTGAAGAAATTACAAGATCAGCGCGAAGAGCTACAAAAACACTACCAAGACAAACCCGACGAAGAAATTTTAGAACATGTAAAAGATCAACAAACCCAGCGAGAATTAGAATCGAGCGTCAAAGAGCTGGTAAATCTGAACCTAAACACAGAATTTCTCACTGAGTTCATGACCAACGCAATCGAATCAGGCTCCCTAGAAGACTTGATTACGGTATTGCAACACGCCATTTCCGAACTCGGCTTTGAATCCTTAATTCGACTGACAGTCAAAGGAAATCATGTTGACATAGCCGCGATGGGTAAACTCACCAAGGAAGACAAACAGCTGATTGAACGAATGGAATTTGAACCCGGCGACGAAGTGCAGGTAAAAAAACAGCATATCGCCATTCACTTCAGAAATACACGAGCAATACTCAAACAAAATGGCAGCAAACAATCTATCGACGATATACAGAAGCAGTATTTACATACCATATTTGGTTTTAGCTCCAACCTAGCAGCCAAAGTGGCGGCGCAGAAAAACATGAGCAAGCAACTAGACAACTACGAATACTTTAATGAAATGCTGCAGACTATTAGCAGCAATCTAGAAGCACAGTACCGATACCAGCGCGAGGAAACCCAATCCATCATCCAAAACATCGTTGATCAGTCGCACATGCTGGTGGGCGAAAAAGCTACGCCAGGCCAGCAATCGGTACTCAAAGCGATGGGCGATGAAGCCAATCAACGCACCCAGCTGCTCGAAGCCAACCGCGCCATAGTCCGCAAACAATTCACCAAGATTATGGAAAAGTTAAAAAGCATTAAAAACTAGTGCACCAACCCCGCCCGTTTAGCGCCAACACGCCCACATTACCCGCCCCACCATCAGTGGTTTAACACCTCCGGTCATAACCACATCGCTAAACAACGCCAAACGCCCAAAAAAGATTGACATGCAACCCATTGTTTTATATAGAAAAAATAAAATTTACATTAAAAACTGTAAAAAAAATGCACAGACCTATTGCGATATAGAAAACTAGTGTTATAGTTAGGCATAACACCGGATCAGCAAGGACGTCGTCTGTAGATCCAATGTCAATCAATCTGAACATAGGACATGACAATGAACACTTTTCAAAACCTGTTAATCGCAAGCTTAATGATCGCCAGTACTAGCACCATCGCCGCTGATGAAGCGCCAGCCATTCAGGCGCCCGCTCCACAGGTTGATACCACTTGGGCTTTAGCTCAAATTGAAGCTCAAGTAGATGCCGATATCGCGGTTCAAGTTTCACCCTTAACGGCGCAAGCCTCGAAAGAGGGCAACACCTGGACCTATCGCCAGTTGATCAACGGCCAAGAAATTGAAATTCAAATCACTGAACTCGCTATGGCTAGTGCGAAGAAAGTCGCCAAGCGTGCAGTAGAAGTCGCAATGAATATGGCCGGTTTTTAAACCTTAAAACAGAATTAGGAAGAGTCACATGAATACATTTACACACGTCAAAAAGTTGGGTTGGTTGCTAGGCGCTGCGTTATTTTGCTTGGCGGCCAATCTACAAGCGGATGATCTACTAAAGAAAACGGTCGAGATTTCAAACATTGACCGAGTCGAAGTTGCAGGCCCAGGCTTACTGACGCTTAGCCAGGGTGATACCGAGAGTTTAGAGATTATCGCTAGCGAAAAAATGATGGAGCGCATCGAAGTTGATGCGCGCGGCAGCACCCTTCGTCTTCGATTGAAAGATAGCAGCAACTGGGGCTTCTTTAAAATTGACAATAAAATTCACTACCAGCTCACCCTGAAATCACTCAATAAGATATCTACTGCTGGCTCGATAGATGTGGAACTGGCAACAGATTTGACTGTTGATGATTTCAAACTTGAGCGCGCAGGGTCGGGTGATACTGTTTTCTTAAACATTAACGCCAAGCAAATGGACGTGAGTAACGCAGGCTCTGGCGATTTTAAAGCTAAAAGCATTAGCGCCAACACGTTAGATTTAAGTACCGCTGGCTCCGGCGATGTCAGTATCGCCGACATTCGTGTTGTCGAAAAAGTAGAGTTTGACACTGCCGGCTCAGGCGACATTAACGTCGATCAGCTCACCGCAAAAGAGCTAGAGGTGAACATGGCAGGCTCTGGGGATACTTCCATTGGTCAGGGTAGTGTACAGCGCCAATCTGTCGATATAGGCGGTTCTGGAAACTACTCTGCAGCAGAATTAAAAAGTGCAACCGCAGAACTGGACCTAAGCGGTTCTGCCGATGCCGTGGTCTGGGTGACCGATGAATTGGTTGTCGATGCAAGCGGCGCGTCCGATGTGAAATATTACGGCCAGCCCCGAGTAGAAGCGGATACAAGTGGTGCAAGCAGTGTGAAATCCCAGGGTATCAAGCCTTAATATTTCATAAGTTCCCACGTTATAAGGTACGCATTATGCAACAGTGGAATGATGATCAACCCATCTATCGCCAGCTACGAGATCGTATGGTGGGCTTAATAATGGAAGGCGCTTACCTCGAAGGCGATGCTATCCCTTCAGTGCGAGCGGTATCTTCCGAATACCAAATTAACCACCTCACTGTATCAAAAGCCTATCAAGAATTGGTAGATGAGGGTTTAGTGGAAAAAAGAAGGGGATTGGGCATGTTTGTTATCGAAGGCGCCAGGGAACACATTTCTAAGGCAGAGCGCGAGAAGTTTTTAAGTATTGAGCTTCCGCAGCTGCTACAAAGAATTGCTCAACTCGGTATCAGCAAGAAAGAACTGCTAGAACACATAAACACCGCCTTGGAAGGAGCTGAATAATGAACGCTGTTATCCAAGCAAAAGGGTTAACCAAACGTTACGGTAAACATAAAGCCCTAAATCAGGTCAGTTTTGATATAGCGCCTGGGCGAATCGTTGGACTGATCGGCCCGAATGGCGCAGGTAAAACCACCGCACTGAAAGGCATACTCGGTCTTGCAGAAGTTGAAGGCGAGCTCAGCGTGCTCGGCATGAATCCAGTACGACAACGCACGCAGCTACTCGAGCAAGTGAGCTTCATCGCCGACACAGCCATTCTCCCGCGCTGGCTAAAAGTTAATGAAGCGATTGACTATGTCGCTGGTGTACACCCTCGATTCAATCGCACCAAGGCAGAAACTTTTTTAACCAAAACAAAAATCAAAAAAGACGCCAAAGTTGGCAGCCTATCAAAGGGCATGATTACCCAACTACATCTTGCGTTGATTATGGCTATCGATAGCAAACTACTTGTGCTCGACGAGCCGACCCTAGGGTTAGATATCATATATCGCAAACAATTCTATACCGCATTGCTAAACGACTATTTTGACGAGGAAAAAACCATTCTTATCACAACCCATCAGGTTGAAGAGATTGAAACAATTCTCACGGATTTGATTTTTATCAATGACGGTGAAGTCACCTTAAATATGGCGATGGAAGATATTGGCGAAACCTTTACCGAAGTGCATATCAGCAATAAGGATAGAGACGCCGCCGCGGCATTGAACCCTATTCACATAACACCACGATTAGGTGGCTACAGTCTGCTTTACGAAAATCAAGATCGAAGCACGCTAGAAAGCCTTGGCAGCCTTCATACGCCAAGCATCACAGATCTTTTCGTAGCGAAAATTCAACCACAGTTAAGTTGGGGCCAAGCAAAATGAATCGTTACTTATTACCCTTCAAGCGTGAATTTTGGGAATACCGCGGCTCTTTCATCCGCCTACCCTTTTTTGGTGCTGCCATTATCGCGATTTTAATGACCGCAGCATTAACCCTGTATGCCACCAATGTTATTGAGTATGTTTTCGAGGATGATGACTTCCGTTTCACAACAAGTAATGAGTTTAGCAACGGAAAAATGCACCTCGATATCGATTTTAGTGATCAGCAGCAACATAGAGAAGCGCTCGAAACGGCACGCGAGAGTTTAATCCAAGCGAGAAACGACCTTCAACAACACGGCGCCGAGTCTGACCCAGAGGAAATGGAGCGTGAATTGGAGTCTGCGCGCCAAGACCTTGCGCAAACCCAGGAGCAACTTTCTCGTCTTGGTATTAACATTGACTTAGGTCAGGTCGCCACCGACATCGACCACAAACAAATTAGCGCTGAAGTCCAGCGTCAGGTGAGTCGCGAAATTGCCAACATAGATCGTGAAATTTCCGAGCTAGACAGAGCGCTATCGAATGGTCATGTGCAACCGCCAGCGGCACCCGAAGTGCCTGCTGTGCCTGCAGTGCCAGCTGCACCGTCAGAGACTGAAAATATCAGGCAATTCCCCTCTCAGGTTATTGTGATTAAAGGTGATGAAGCACTGGGTTTTAGCGATGACAATATTGCCTCTATCAATGATGTTGTTCGGGTATTTTTTGTAATATTCAGTGGGCTTATGATGATTGTGGGTATTTTCTACCTGTTATCCTGCCTATACACAGACAGAAAAGACAACAGTGTATTGTTTTGGAAGTCCATGCCGGTTTCTGAAACACAAAATACATTAACTAAATTTTCAATCGGTATATTTGTCTTACCAACCATCGCGGTTCTCGCTGGGCTATTGGTCGGCATCGCGTTCACACTGTTAAGTATGATTTATGTCGCAGGTTACTCTTCGAGCACGACGCCTTGGGAGCTACTGGCAGGCATTAATCTATTTAGCTTCGCAATGCAGCACTGGATTACCGCTATAGGCGTTGCCTTATGGTGCCTTCCCTTGTTCGCATGGCTCATTTTTGCATCCGCTGCTGCACGCCGCTCGCCCTTTATGTTTGCATTATTACCGCCGGCAGCCTTAATCATTACCGAGCAGCTTGTGTTCAGCAGCACGTGGATTGTTGAAGCGATTTCGCGTCGCATCCCTGGCGTGGCAATACAAGACAACGGCGAGGCAGGCTTCTTACTGTTTGAAAAAGCGGGACTTAATCACGTTGGAGCCTTTTTAACGAACCCAGGTCTTTGGATCGGCTTAATCATCGGCGCCGGCTTGCTCTACGCGGCAGTTTGGTTGCGCAACAATCGCTACGAAGTATAGAGAGTTATCTGACATGAAGATTTTTATCATCTGCCTGTTCATGTCAGCTCTATCCAGCGCTTGGGTTTATGGTGACAGCGGGCATCAACAACAGTACCTGCTGTCACCGACCAAGGCTGTTAAAATAAATGCTTTTGGCAAGGTCGAAATACAGGGCGGCCAGCAGAACCAGCTCACACTGATCGCCGCGCAAGACATAAGCCCGTACATTGAAATCACTGCAGAACAAGGGCATTTGAGCATCACCGACACACGGTTAGATTCCTTCTGGTTCCAAGCCCAACAACTTTGGTGGCGCTTGTTGGATAGAAACCTAGACCAGCAACCTATCACCTATCAACTAACCCTTGCGACACCGGAAAATATTACACTTAATGGCCATCTTGCGACGAAGATACAGCGTCTAAACACGCCAAATTTATCGATTTACGCAAACGGACTGGGGGAAATTCTATTGGAAAATTTACACCATTCTCAGTTAACCCTAGCATTAAACGGGAAGTTTTCCACGCGTGTTGATAACCTAAGCACAGACACTCTAGAGGTATCATTTAACGGCACCGGCGACTTAAAGACAAACAATCTATTTACCGACCAACTGCACGCGTCCATAAATGGCTCCATCGACAGCCACCTAGCAGGACAAACTACAGATCTTCATTTGCAAATGGACGGCTCGAGCAAGTGTCAAGGACAGGGCTTTTCTACCGATCGCGCCTATGTCTTACTCTCGGATAACAGTCAGTTAACCTTAAAAGTAAACCAGCAACTTCATTCAACATCCGAGGATGAAAGCCGGGTATTTTATTACGGCAACCCAGAAACACAGGTAAAGGGCAATGCAATAACCCACCTTGTTGGCGGCTATCAAGCAAAAATTTATTATTAATGGCCCACAGCTAACCTGCCACTGCCCCCTCAAACACGGTAAAAGCCTATTTCGTTAGACTGTATAAAATCCGCTCAAGCCTTAGCATCGCTCTTTATTGCAGCCAAAAAAAAGCCGCGAAGTCGCGGCTTAAGAAAACATCAATGAGGAGACATATGAAAAACACACTTGAGCATTCATATAAGTCTTTGATGGCAAGCAATCACATTAGTTCCCGGAAGTTTTAACTTTCGTGGATTTATCTTCTGAATCCCACTAAAGGCGGTTCAAGCTCACCCCCAAAGGGCTTCCCCCCAGAAAACCCAGATCAAATCTCAGGCTTGACACACATACTGTGCACCACCTAGTATAAATACTGTGCGACGCACAGCATATATATTGAAGAGGATGTAACGTCAATGGACTCCGATCCACTCCTACAAAAAATGACCCAAGAGCTGAGGCGAGGTTCCTTAGTACTGGCCGTATTACTGGCTCTTAGACGCGAGCACTACGCCTACTCTCTGCGTAAATACCTTAGTGATCATGGCCTCGACGTCGATGAAGGCACCCTTTATCCCTTGGTTAGACGACTTGAAAAAGAAGCTGTGTTAACCAGCGAGTGGCGCGAAGAACAGTCACGTAAACGTCGATTCTATCGACTTTCAAGCTTGGGTAACGCGCTGTTACCTCGGCTGCAACACGAGTGGCAACATCTGGCCAATGCCCTCACCCAAATAGAAAACTCAACACATTCACCTAATGAAAGCGCTTCGGAGGAGTAACAATGAATTGGACGACACGGTACCTGCAGGCATTAGCGCCCTACCTGCCCAAACAGCAACGGCAAGATATTTGCGACGAGCTAGAGGCGAACCTACTCGATCAACTGGAGGAGCGTACAAATCACACTAACGGCGAAAACCTAGACGCAGACGCCAAGGCGCTCATCGCAGAATTGGGGCATCCGGCCCGTTACGCTAGTGCATTCCACTCTCGACAAGCCCTCATTAGCCAACCGCTCCTGGAAATTTATAAGCAAACACTGCGGTGGTTAGCTTGGATACTCGTGGGGTTATTCTGTGCTATTGAGCTTGCAACAAGCCTTTACGCCGCTGATGTGCGTCCGATAGGCATGGCGCTCAATATTGCCGGTAACGTTCTGGGGCATTTCGTTTGGGGTTTTACCCTCGTTACTTTGGTGTTTTATTTCGCTGAGGAACAGATCAACAAACTCAGCCTACTCGATAACTGGCGGCCCGACGATTTACCCTTAGTTCAACCAGCTTGGAATAAAATTTCACAAAATGAGTCGGCCTTTGGTGTCGTGGCATACACCTTATTCGCCGCGTGGATGTTCGGCTGGATTTCACCTTTTAACACCTGGCGCTTAGCGCTCGGTAACACACTCGCGGCAGACCTCTATGGTTGGTTAATCCCAGCCTTAGGCGTGCTAGCCAGCTTGTTTGCGCTGCATCGCTTCTACCTCTGCTTCGTGCCTTATTGGCAAAGGCCGACCCTAGCGAGCAATATAGGCCTCAACATCATCACCCTACTTCTCTTGGCGCTGTTGTTAACACTACCCAGCGACCAGCTGCCAATATTTGTCAGCACCAACGTAGACATCCAAGTACTACTCAACCACCTATCTGACTCAGTAACATGGATGCTGTTAGTGATCGCCGGGTTTTCCGTGTATGAAATCGGCCGCGATGCCTTGCGCTGGAAACAGGTGCCTTAACCAAGGCAAAAAAAAAGCCGCTCAAAGGAGCGGCAATATAAACATCATCGGGGAGATATGAATGCCAGTAAGCACGTCATGTTTGTTTGAGCGCAGCTCGCAGGGAAAGTTCCAAGGCTGCTAGATAATCTTTTACCCTAACTGTCTCACGGCCCCCTAACCTAGCGCTCCGCATCCTTTCGCCCTAAAACCGTAAAGGGGCGCTAGAAAGCGTAATCCCGCTCAACTTTGGCAATCCGAGTCACATAATTCCCATACCATCGCTCCCGACCCAATTCTTGTGCCATTTGGTGATCAGCTTGTTGCTTCCAAGCTCTAATGGCCTCTAAGTCCGCCCAATAAGAGACTGTAATCCCCAAATCAGCATCTCTCACCGACTCAACCCCCAAAAAGCCTCGCTGCTGGCTAGCCAGCTCGACCATGGCGTTGGCCGTTTCACTATAGCCCTGCTCTACCTCCGTGCGGGTAGAACTAAAGATGACGGCGTAATAAGGTGGCGGTGGCGTGTTGGCAAATGGCAGCATGAAAAAATCCTTTATCGACGATTTATGGTGTTAGTCGCAAAATTAACGACTTTAGTAGCAAAATGCTGTCGTTTTGTCGCACACAACAGATAGGCTACAGGTTTTTAGTCGTACCAGCGAAACCAGCTAGGTTATTTTAACGCCTTTGTTTTTCATTTGACTCATGACGGACTCCTTTATGCGCATCGCGATGCTTATCTTCTGCAGTTTTCTGCCCTATCTCAGCCAAGCGGCAGCCACGGGGGTTTACGCCCAAACGGTAACGCTAACCGATTTTGCCGACACCCTAGAGGCACTCGGTACGCTAAGAGCCAATGAGTCGGTCGACCTCTCAGCCAATGTGACAGAGCGCATTACCGCACTGCACTTCAATGATGGCGAGCGCGTTAAGGCTGGGCAAAAACTCGTCTCTTTCAACGCTGCCGAAGAGATCGCCCAACGCCAAGAACAGTTTTTGGTGGTTGATGAAGCGTCGCGCCAATATGAGCGGGTTAAAACCCTCGCTAAGGATGGCCTAGCGCCGCAGTCGCAGCTGGACGAAAAACGGCGTGAATTTCTCGCGGCACAAGCGAGGCTCGATGGCTTAGATGCCAAGATGCAAGATCTATTTATCGTCGCCCCCTTTAACGGCAAGGTAGGTATCCGCAATGTCAGCGTCGGAGCGCTGCTAACCCCGGGCGATATTATCACCACACTCGATGACGACGAGCGAATGAAGCTCGACTTCTCTGTGCCGTCAACCTACCTACCCGCGTTGAGCGAAGGCCTACGCATTCAAGCCACCGCTAAAGCATTGAACAATCTTGCCGTTGAAGGCACCATCGCGAGCATCGATTCCCGCGTCGATCCCATCACCCGCTCCATTCGCGTGCGTGCCATTATCGAAAACCCCGATCATAGCCTGCGCCCAGGGCTTTTAATGAGTGTAAGGTTGTTTAAGGACTCACGCAAAACCTTGATCATTGCAGAAGACGCCCTCATACCCGAAGGCCGTCAACACTACGTGATGAAAATTACCTCCGGCTCACCCAGCACCGTCACTAAAACACTCGTGACCATCGGCAGTCGCATCCCCGGCTCGGTGGAAATTCTAACCGGCTTAGAGGCTGGCGACAGAGTCGTCACCCATGGCACGGTTAAGGTGCGAGATGGCTCTGAAGTCAAGGTATTGGCCGAACAGGCCCTGGGCGAAAGATTACCCAGCCTGTTAAATAAAACGGCAGGGCAAAAATAATGGTACTGTCAGACCTCTCCATTCGCCGCCCCGTATTAGCCACCGTATTCTCTTTGCTGTTAGTGGCCTTCGGGCTGGTCGCCTTCGACCGTTTACCCCTGCGCGAATACCCTGATATCGATCCACCGGTTGTCTCCATCGAAACACGCTACGCTGGCGCTAGCGCCAGCGTGGTTGAAACCCGCATTACCAAAGTCATTGAAGACCGCATATCTGGCGTTGAAGGCATTAAATATATTCAATCTTCGAGCGAAGACGGGCGCTCCAATGTCACGGTTGAATTCGATGTATCGCGCGATATTGACGCCGCCGCCAACGATATTCGCGATCGTGTATCTCGCGTTAGAGACTCACTACCGCGCGAAGCTGACGCTCCCGACATCCAAAAAGTCGACGCCGATGACCAAGCCATCGTCTGGCTCAACTTAGTCAGCACTAACTTAACGCTACCCGAACTGACCGATTACGCAGAGCGCTACCTGGTCGACCGCTTCAGTGTATTACCCGGCGTTGCCCGGGTGCGGGTGGGCGGCGCGCAAAGCTTTGCAATGCGCGTCTGGATTAACCGCCAGGCGCTAGCCGCCCAAGGTTTAACCGTTAGCGACGTCGAGAATGCACTACGCTCCGAAAACGTCGAGCTACCCGCAGGCTCCATTGAATCCATCGAGCGTCAATTTACCGTGCGGGTCGAGCGCACCTTTCGCACCGAAGACGATTTTAAAAATCTGGTATTACGTCAAGGTAAAGATGGCTACCTCGTGCGCCTAGCAGACGTCGCTCGGGTCGAGCGTGGCACTGTAGAGAATCGAACCCTATTTCGCGGTAACGGCCAACCCATGGTTGGGCTCGGCATATCGAAGCAAAGCACCGCCAATACCATCGACGTTGCGCGCAATGCGCAGCGAGAAATGGAGCGCCTAAACCCAACCCTACCCAAGGGCATGGAAATCAAACCCAGCTATGACTCCTCTGTATTTATTGAGGCATCGATCAACGAAGTGTACAAAACCTTAGCGATTGCCATCGCTCTGGTGGTGCTCGTTATCTATTTATTTTTGGGTAGCGTGCGCGCTATGTTGATTCCCGCGGTCACCGTTCCGGTGTCACTCATCGCCACCTCCATCATTCTCTTTGCACTGGGCTTTACCATTAACCTGCTCACCCTGCTGGCATTTGTATTGGCGATCGGACTAGTGGTGGATGACTCCATTGTGGTGCTCGAAAACATCCACCGTCGCATTGAAGAAAAACATGAAACGCCTTTAGTCGCTGCTTTCAAAGGCACCCGACAGGTCGGTTTCGCCGTAGTGGCAACGACGCTGTTGTTGGTATCAGTGTTCGTGCCTATCACCTTCCTCGAGGGTGACATAGGTCAATTATTTACCGAATTCGCTCTCACGCTATCCGCCGCTGTTATTTTTTCAAGCTTTGTTGCCTTAACACTTTCACCGGTCATGGCAACAAAATTATTGAAAAAAAATACTAAGCCAACCGTGCTGGTTCGCTTCATGGATGACCTGTTTGCCAGAATAAAAGCCAATTATTCAACCCTACTGCAGAAATTACTCCCTCGAACAGGTATTGCCGCAGCGCTGATTCTATTTATGTTTGGCGCCGGCGCCTGGATGCTAAATAGCATACCGAGCGAATATGTACCGAAAGAAGATCGCGGTTCATTTTTCATCATGGTCAACGGGCCCGAGGGTGCGAGCTACAAATATAGCGTCGACTATATGAACGAGATTGAAGCGCGACTGCAGCATTTTATTGAAAACGGCGAAGCACTGCGGGTACTCATTCGGGCACCAAGAAGCTTCGGCAACGCCACCGATTTCTCGGGTGGCTTTGTGATTGTCACCTTAAACGATTGGAGCGACCGCCGCTCGGCGTGGGAAATCATGGACGATATGCGGCAACGCATGAGTGACTTGCCCGGTGTTCGCGCTTTCCCGGTGATGCGCCAAGGCATCAGAGGCGGTAATAACAAACCTGTACAATTCGTCTTGGGCGGTTCTACCTATGAAGAGTTGGCCGGTTGGCGCGATCAAATCATGGCTCTCATTAATGAAAACAACCCCGGCTTCACCGATATTGATTGGGATTACAAGGAGACTAAACCGCAGTTTAAAGTAATCATCGACTACAATCGCGCCGCCGAATTAGGCGTCACCGTTAACGCGATTGGCACGAGCTTAGAAAGCTTACTGGGCTCGCGCCGTGTGACAACTTACCTCGATAACGGCGAAGAGTACGACGTCATCATAGAAGGTGAACGCGATGACAAGCGATCGATAACCGATACGCAAAACATCTACGTTCGCTCGGCCCGCAGCGGCGAGCTTATTCCGTTGTCAAACTTGGTAACGCTAGAAGCCTTTGCCGATTCTGGCACACTAAATCGCTACAACAGAATCCGCGCTATTACCATGGAAGCCAACTTAAATGGTCTGGCCTTGGGAGAAGGCTTAGACTTTCTGGACAAGCTAGTGGCTGAGAATCTCCCCGAGTATGCACAAATCGATTACAAAGGTGACTCGCTCGATTATAAGTTTGCCGGACAATCCATCATCTTCGTATTTGTGCTCGGTTTAGTCGTCGTGTTTTTGGTCTTGGCAGCGCAATTTGAAAGTTTTATTCACCCCATGATCATCATGCTAACAGTGCCCTTGGCGATTGCCGGCGGTCTCTTTGGCCTTTGGACAACGGGTAACTCGCTCAACATTTACAGTCAAATTGCTCTGCTTATGTTGATTGGTTTGGCGGCGAAGAATGGCATCTTGATCGTGGAGTTTGCCAATCAGTTACGCGAAACCGGAAAAGATATTCAAGTCGCCATCATGGAAGCGTCTGCCGTGCGTTTAAGGCCCATCGTGATGACAAGTATCACCACCATGGCTGGCGCCCTGCCGCTAATATTTTCTTTTGGCGCCGGCGCGGAAACGCGCATCATGATCGGCGTCACGTTGTTTTATGGCGTCTTAGCCGCCACCGTATTCACGCTGTTTATCATTCCTGTGGCCTATTCTGTGTTTGCCAAATTCGCCGGTACACCCGGCTATGTAGCCAAGCAACTCGATAGCGAACTCGATCAGAACGTAAAGGATAAAACCCTTGGTCATTGAACCCGGCAAATCCGTTTCTTTAGTGCTAGGTAGCGGCGGCGCACGCGGTCTTGCCCATATCGGCGTAATTCGCTGGCTTAAAGAAAATGATCTACATATTCACTCCATCAGCGGCTGCTCCATGGGCGCACTCATTGGCGGCATCTATGCCTGCGGAAAGTTACCCGATTTCGAAGATTGGGTTTGCTCGCTCACTAAGGTCGACATAGTCGCACTACTGGATTTCTCATGGCAAAAAAGTGGCCTAATTAAGGGCGATAAAATCATTGCCGAACTGGTCAATCTGGTCGGCGATCACCACATTGGAGACTTGCCCATTAAGTTCACCGCTGTCGCCGCAGACATACAAGGCGAAAAGGAAATATGGATTCAAAAGGGGCGAATTTTCGATGCACTTAGAGCATCCATTTCGCTGCCATTATTTTTCACTCCCCATGTGATTAATGGCCTAGCGCTAATTGACGGCGGCGTGTTGAATCCAGTGCCTATCGCGCCAACCTTTGGCGATGGCACCGACTTAACGATTGCGGTGAACCTAGGCGGCTCACCTGAGGGAAAAAAACAAAAACAAGCAACGACCGCCGCTAAAAAAGATTCATCGCTGAGCGCCAAACTACACCCAAAAATCCAACACTTTATCGAAAAATTCACGCCACTTCCCAGTCAGTCCCATAGCAGTGCTTGGGGTATGTACGACATTGCCAATCAGGCTTTCGACGCGATGCAAAGCACGATTGCGCGGCAAAAATTAGCGGCCTACCCACCGGATATCTGCATCAACATTGCGCGCGATGCCTGCGCCACGCTTGAATTTGAACGGGCAAAAGAAATCATCCAACTCGGCTACGATGCCGCCAAAGCCAATATCGTAATGGGTACAACCGCTAAAGCTAACTCGACACCATAGGCACAAAGCCAGGGAGACCTTGCATACGCTTTATCCATCGCTGAATGGACGGATATTGATCTAAGTCGAAGCCGCCTTCATGCGCCACGTGGGTATAACCAAAGAGAGCGATGTCCGCTGTAGTACACTGGTCTGACACAAGGAAAGGCGTCTTTTTTAACTGAGTCTCCATCACCGCTAACGCCTTGTGCCCACCCACTTGCTTGGCGATATAATCGGCCTTGCGCGCCTCAGGCAAACCTAAATACTTATTAATAAATCGCGCAACGGCAATATAGGGCTCGTGGCTATATTGCTCAAAAAATTGCCACTGCTGGAGTTTAGCCAAGGTAAATGTATCACTGGGCAAATAAGTGCTTCCCACCGCCAAGAAATTGATAATAGCATTCGACTCTGAAAGATAACGGCCATCATCGAGTTCTAACAGTGGAATTTTTCCCGAGGGGTTTTTAATTAGGAAATCCGGCGTTTGAGTTTCGCCTTTCAAAATATCCACAGGCACCCAATCATAAGGACTATTAACTAGGGCGAGTAGCAACTGAATTTTGTAACAATTACCCGAGCGGACATCACCGTATAACTTCATGCCCTATTTCCTTTTTAGATCTTGTCAGATGCAATAACACCCGAAAAATCGACGCTATGATTAATATCACCAGAGCAATTTGCGTGTAACCTCTTTCATCCATACGGTTCGCTGGTTCAACCCAATAGGCCACCACCAGAAGCACACTCGCCAAAATAAGGCCCACACTAGGGGCGACATATAACAACGTATTTTGGCTTGGTAATGGTGCAGCGTGCGACCATGCTAAGTGCACAAGTGCGGCGAAAAGCAAATAAATATGGCTGGCGCGGTACATAAAGCGCATAACTTGATCGCCTTGATACAAGGCTGGAAATTGACTTTCCATGTATAACCCTGTCAGCAAAAAAACCGCCAAGAGTAGACAACCAAGCCACAGGTGAATTTTATTCCACATCGGCACATCCTATTGCCATGATAAACTTTACGAGAATCTGATATTTCTCAGCCAGCTGCTAAAACTTGCCAATAACCGAGAGCCCCCACTGGGCGACGTCCTTATCGATATAGGTATATTCGCCCTCCACCAAGACGCGGCCGAAATCGTAACCTATACCGGCGCCACCACCGAAGGTCGTGCGGGTAGAGCTCTCATCGCCAATGGCGAGGCGTTTCCACACAATGCCACCCCGCACCTTCAGGTAAAATGCGCCAGGCGAGCGGTAAACACCGTATAACCCAGCAGCGTCTAAGGTGTAGTCTTCGGCGAGATCCAGCAAGTTGACATCGGCTTTACTTCGGCTAATTTCCGCTTCCATACCGAAGCCATTGTGGTAGTGATCGGCAATCAAAAGCCCAACACCACCGGCATTGTCAGTACCTTCCGGCTTGAGTTCATTCAATATGCCTTTTACACCTAAATACAGACCGCCCTTACTGGTGCTGGCCTTAGGTTCATCGGCGTGTGTGTCAACAGAAAAACACAGAGCCACTAGGCTTATTACGGCCAGTAATATTGCGGAAAATTTCTGATATACCATCCTTTTCACCTTTCGCTATTGATTTTTCAGTCGCCAAAAACTAAGGCGCAGGAATAGTATAGCGCTTGTGAATATCGGCGATGCCCTGATTCACCGCCTCAGACAAAGTAACATTGGCACTCTCAATATTTTCCTTTAGCTGCGCCAAGGTAGTGGCGCCAATAATATTGCTGCCAACGAATTCTTGTTGGTTAATGTAGGCTAGCGCCATCTGAGCTAAAGACACATTATTGGCCTTGGCAAGCTCGGCATAGGCTTGCGTAGCGGCTTCTGCCTCCGCATTTTTATAGCGTGTAAAGCGACTAAAGAGTGTTAAGCGCGCCGCCTCTGGGCTAGCACCGTGTAAATACTTGCCACTCAGCACACCAAACGCCAACGGCGAGTAAGCCAATAAATCAACTTTTTCACGCATCGCCACTTCGGCAAGCCCCACCTCAAAACTCCGATTCAATAAATTATAGGGGTTTTGAATCGACACGATACGGGGCATGTTGTGCTCGCGCGCCAGGCGCAAATATTCCATCGTCCCCCAAGGGGTTTCATTAGAAATACCGATATGGCGAACCATACCCCATTCAACGAGTTCCTCCAGCACGGCCAAAGTATCTTCAATGGCAACGCCGTCATCATCACTGTGATTGTAACCAAATTGACCAAAGAAGTTGGCGCGTCGCTCAGGCCAATGCACTTGATACAAATCGATGTAATCGGTTTTTAACCGCTCTAATGAGGTTTCAATAGCGCGCCGAATTTGATCGCCATTAAGCCTAGGCCCCTGGCGAATATGACTCACACCAGAGTTGGCATCGCCGCGCCCGGTAACTTTGCTGGCCAAGATAATTTTATCGCGCTGACCGGATTGCGCGAGCCAATTACCCACGATGGTTTCAGTAGCGCCTTGGGTGCTTGGTTTGGGTGGCACCGGATAGAGCTCTGCGGTATCAAAAAAGTTGATGCCCTGAGAAACTGCGTAATCCATTTGTTCGAAGGCTTGGTCTTGCGTGTTTTGCTCGCCAAAGGTCATGGTCCCTAAGCAAATATTACTAACCTTTAAATCTGAGGTGCCTAAATTTTTATAGCAAATGGCCACGCTGTATTACCTCGCAATGGGTTAGGGTTAAGGCTTAACGTTAAATTTGACCACACTCTCGGCCAGCTGCCAATGCGCTTGATCAAACAACCAATGGCTTTCTTTGTACTGCCGGACGCGACCTTCTTTTTCCAATTTAATCAGATGTGCCCACAGGGAATAGGCAGCAATAGCATGTAAACTCACATCCACATCGCCGTAGGCTAAAGGGGTAAGCTCGGCCAAGGTTAGCGGTTGTTGCACGCGCGCCATGGCCGCAATAATCTTAGCTTCTCGCGCTAGCCGGTGCGCGATGAGTGCCGACAAATATTCCTGTGCTTGCCCCATTAAATGACCATGACCAGGCGCTAAGGCAACAATCGGAAACTGAGCTAATTTTTCAACGCTCGCCACATAGTCTTTCATATCGCCGCTTGGTGGAATAATAACCACGGTGGCGCCTTGCATGACATGGTCACCGGTAAACATAAAACCACTGCGCTCGTGCCAAAAGCAAAAATGATTCGCAACATGGCCTGGGGTATGCACCGCCTGCAATGTAAATTCCGGCGTTACGAGTTGGTAGCCATCAATCAAAGCAACATCTGGCACAAAACTCTTGTCTTGATGACCATCCTCCGGACCGGGCATACCAATGAGTTGAGCTCCAGTAAGGTCGGCTAAAGCCCTGGCATTGGGCGAGTGATCTGGGTGCGTGTGGGTGACGATGACCCAGCAAATATGTCCTGCGGCCATCAACTCTTGTACGTGTGCAGCGTCGAGCGGGCCTGGGTCTAGCACCGCCAATTGCTCGCTACCGATGATATAAGTATTCGTGCCAGGCCCCGTCATTGGACCTTGGTTGGTTGCGACTAATCGACGAATACCCGGCACAAGCTCAACCAAAAGATGGTGCGCTAACGGGTGTTCAATGAGTTGTTGCGGTAGATTTGCCATCCAAACATCCTTAAAGAAAAGGCCGGTCAGTGCACAAGGCGTTAGCCCAAGGCGCCGTCTGCAGGCAGCGAAAACCCACGTTAGTTTAAGGTTAAACCCAACTGCTCAGCCTGTTCGATTAACGTGTGGCAAGCAGCCGTTTGCCTATCGCCGACGAGATCGTCGCAGCCCAGCTGCAACAAACTTTCGGCACAGGCAAGTCCCGGAGCTTCTAGTTCGGGATAATTGGCCAAGCCCTCAATGGATCGAAACACACCGGTGCATAAACCATTCAAGGCTGCATCCAATACCGGCCCGTGCTCCGCGGGAATTTGCCCAAGAGAAAACTCCGCTCGCGCACAGGACTGTATTTTTTCACACACAGCCATATAACTGGAACCTAAGGCTACCGGTTCCAAATCGCTCGACCCAGCCTCTGCGGTCGCAATAGGAGTAACCAGTAAAAAAACAATAACGAGAATGCGCATAAACAAAAAAGGCGGCCGTTGGCCGCCTTGTTCTTAAGGTATTTACGCCTGAAAGGGCGCGGCTACCAAGGGGTCAGTTTCACGTTCATAGTCAACACCTGCTAGACCAAAGCCGAACAAACGCAAGAAGTCATCGTTGTAACCTTTGTAATCGGTAATTTCAAACAAGTTTTCTTCCGTGACTTTTGGCCACAAGGCTTCAATCTTTGCCTGCGTTTCAGGGCGCAACTCTAGGTTGTCCATTCGCAGGCGGTTGTGATCATCTAAGCGCGGCGTGCTAGTGTACAAACCCTCGGTAAACAAACGATACAACTGCTCGATACAACCTTCATGCGTACCCTCTTCTTTCATGACTTTGTAAACCAAAGAAATGTACAAAGGCATGATAGGAATAGCAGAGGAGGATTGTGTTACCAAGGCTTTAAGCACCGACACGTTGGCGGCACCCTGCACAGATTTCAACTGAGCATTGATCGCCGCAGCGGCGCGATCGAGATCTTCTTTTGCCTTACCGATAGTGGCATGGCCATAGATGGGCCAAGTTAACTTTTCACCTAAGTAGGTGTAGGCCACAGTCCGGCATCCGTCCGCGAGCAAGTCAGCTTGCTTTAACGCGTCAATCCACAGTTCCCAATCTTCGCCACCCATCACTTTCACCGTGTTGGCAATCTCTTCATCAGAGGCAGGTTCAACGGTGATATCGGCAATTTTCAGTGTATCGGTGTTTAAGTTTTTTGCGGTATAACCTTCGCCGATGGGCTTCAATACCGATGAATGCATCACACCGGTTTTTGGATCGGTACGGCGGGGCGAGGCGAGGGAGTAGACCACTAGGTCAATTTTGCCCAACTTTTCTTTCACCAACGCTAAGGTTTGGGCTTTGATCTCGTCGCTAAACGCATCGCCATTAAGGCTTGCGGCCACTAGACCCGCCTTATCTGCCGCCGCGTGAAAAGCCGCCGTATTGTAGTAGCCGGCCGAGCCAGTTTTACGATCGGTTGGTGGCTTTTCAAAAGCCACACCCACGGTATTTGCACCACCGCCGAAGGCCGCCGTAATACGTGAAGCCAAGCCATACCCCGTTGAGCAGCCAATGACTAGTACGTTCTTTGGACTACCGGCAATGGGGCCTTTAGACTTAATAAAATCTATTTGCTCTTGAACATGGGCAGCACAGCCCTGTGGGTGAGCGTTGGTACAAATAAATCCACGCACCTTGGGTTTAATGATCATGGCTTCTTTCCTATTGAGCTCTACGGCTGTTTGCACATTCGCGATGGACATCGCCAGCGCCTAAATTCAGGTCGCTATTATAATGACCATCCAGCCATAAAACAGGTTTTTGTATGCACTATTTAACAGCAAAACCTGCTCATACCATCGCTTCACCGCCCCACGCCATCGCTTCAACCGGCCACCTATGGGGCAGTCAAGCAAACAAACGTCTAAGATCAGTCCTTCAATAACGAAACGCCACGGAGCTAGACATGCCCAAACATCTTGGCTGGATTGCCACTATTGCCCTGCTTACCCAAGCATTCACGGCCCATGCCGACACCTTGATATATGCCGGCGCCCTGATCGATACGGATAAAGGCAAGCTCATTAAGGAGCAAACAATCCGCATTAAGGATGGCAAGGTAGCGAGCGTGACCGCTGGCTACGCAAATTCTGTAACGGGGGAAGATACAGTCATCAACCTACAGGATTACACAGTGCTACCCGGCCTGATGGACATGCACACCCACTTAAGTGATCAAATGAATCCCGCCGCCTACGCCGAGGGCTTTCGCTTAAACGCCGCCGATTATGCCTACCGCTCAGTGGGCTATGCCCATAAAACCCTGATGGCAGGCTTTACCACAGTAAGAGATTTAGGCGACACAGACCAAGTCACCATCGCCCTACGCAACGCCATCGCTCAAGGTATTATTACTGGGCCACGCATCTATACCGCCGGCAAGTCCATTGCCACCACGGGCGGGCACGCCGACCCAACCAACGGCACGAATCAAGCAATCATGGGCCACCCTGGTCCGGAACAAGGCGTCATCAACGGTGAAGCTCAAGCGCGCGAAGCCGTGCGTCAGCGCTATAAGGAAGGCTCAGACTTAATCAAAATTACCGCCACCGGCGGCGTCCTCAGTGTGGCGAAAAACGGTCAAAACCCACAGTTTTTTCAGGATGAAGTGGAAGCCATCGTCAAAACCGCCAAAGACTACGGCATGACCGTCGCCGTGCACGCACACGGCGCTGAGGGGATGAACCGCGCCATTCGGGCTGGGGTCGACTCCATCGAACATGGCACCTACATGGATAAGGAAACCATTAAACTGTTTAAGCAATACGGCACTTGGTATGTGCCCACCATTAGCGCTGGAAAGTTTGTGGAAGAAAAGGCCGCGATCGACGGCTACTTCCCAGCGGTGGTCGTACCCAAAGCCGCTGCCATCGGCCCGAAAATTCAAGGCACCTTCGCCGAGGCCTATAAAGCCGGTGTGAAAATTGCCTTTGGAACCGACGCCGGCGTCTTCCCTCATGGCGATAACGCCAAAGAGTTTGTTTATATGGTCGAAGCCGGTATGCCAGCGATGAAAGCCATTCAATCAGCGACAAAGTCCACCGCTGAACTCCTACAAATTAGCGATCAAGCCGGCTCTATTGCCGACGGAAAATGGGCGGATATTATCGCGGTAAAAGGCGATCCTT
Organism: Simiduia litorea; assembly: GCF_042853465.1. Lineage (GTDB taxonomy): Bacteria > Pseudomonadota > Gammaproteobacteria > Pseudomonadales > Cellvibrionaceae > Simiduia > Simiduia litorea. The sequence continues at coordinate 2,968,812 of NZ_AP031497.1, forward strand.
TAACCGACATTTCGCTGCTACAGAACATTGATTTCGTAATGAAAGGCGGCGTGATTTATAAACAACCCTAAAGCGAAACGCGTTGCGCCTGTCGGGCGATTCGCGTTTTACCCGAAAGCCATTGCCCATAACTAGTGGTCAATGGCTTTTTATTACCGCACACTTACGCCGCTATTTTGTCACTCAACAAAAATAGCTAATTACCAACAATTAAATACGCGATCTACCCTTTTCATCGCTCGACAACAGTAAGCCAATAGCCCTATGCCTACGGAAACTATCCGCTACCCTCACGCACAACGCGCACTGGCCGCGGTCATGCTGGTTTCATTTATCGGTACCGTGGGTATTGCACTGCCCTACCCCATATTGGCACCCTACTTTCTCGATCCCGCCAGCAGCCCCGCACTGACCCAGTTTGCTGGGCTACCCGCTAAGGTTTTACTGGGTATCATATTGGCACTTTACCCGCTTGGCCTGCTCATTGGCGGCTCCTTTATCGGCGCGCTCTCCGACATATACGGCCGCAAGCGTCTACTCAATATCACGCTATTTATTGCAGGGCTCAGTTACCTTGGAACGGTGTGGGCATTGCAGCAAGAGAGTTTTATTGGCTTTGCGATAATGCGTCTGGCCACAGGCCTGTGCGAGGGTAATATCGCCGTGGCCCGCGCCATTGCAGTAGATTTACACCCGCAGATTGATCGTAAGCGCAGCTTATCTTTAGTCTTTGCCGCCACCTATGCAGGCTGGCTAGTTGGCCCTGTGGCCGGCGGCTACCTCATGCCCTATGGCGTACACATGAGTTTTCTGATTGCTGCTATTACCGTGTTGGTGTGCCTCGCCTTGGTTTATTTTGGTTTAGACCCCGACAAACCGGCCAAGCCCGCCGGCAGTGTGTGGCAAAGTATGGGCTCGAATAACTCCCTAGGTTTGTTAAAAGACCAATCCATTCGACCGCTGATTATTTTCCATTTTATTTTTTCCTTAGCCCTGAACACCTTTTACGAATACTTTCCGCTCTGGTTGGTGGAAGCTTTCGGTCATGGACCAAAGGAGATTGCTTGGCTATCGGTTAGCCTGTCGCTAACCATGATTGTTACCAGCGCTTTTTTTATCTCGCGTTTAAGTCAGTTAGGTACGGACCGACAACTGATTATTGCCTGCGTCGTCATCTTAGGTGCAGCGACAGGGCTATTACCGTTTTTAAGTCAAACTTGGTGCCTGGTACTTTTCACCCTTATGGGAGCGACCATCGCGCTAGAAAACGGTATTTTCCCTGCATTCATGTCTGGTACTTACGGCCACTATGGCCAGGGGCGTATCATGGGGCTACTGACAACAAACTTCTGCTTGGCCAATGTGATTATGGCATTGGCGGGCGCTTTCCTTGCACTGCTAGGTGGTGCGTGGGTGATTTGGTGCGCCAGCATATTATTTTTCCTGTCAGCCATTTGGTTGTTTTTTCAGCGGAAAACGAATTGATAATCTCGACCGTGGCTGCAACATTATTTTCAAGCTGACTTTATCACCCGCCAGCCCTTTTGAATCTAAGCACTTCATGTATACTCGACTGCATTCATCACAAGGGATAGACAATGGCCAGACCCCGGCTATTCAGCCTGGCTACCAAAGCGCAACTACTGCTTGGCACTTTCTTAGTGCTATCCCTCTCTGCGCTCCTCTATTTCCACTGGAAAGAGCAAAATAAATTACGCGAGACCGAGCTAACACAAGATAAGCTCGCCCTTGCTAGCCAACTTAACGCCACCCTTAATGAACAGCAGTCTGAACAAGCTAAGCTACTTCAACAGTGGGCACTGCATTTACCGTCAAATCAAAGCCGCGATTTATCCAGCAGCCTCGAAAATGATAAAGCCTTGCTAAAGATCGCAGGAAACTTTCGTAACATTCTCGTGTTTGATCGCACCGGCTTAGCCAACCTAAACCCTGACCTCGACTGGCCCGAGGTGATCAACAGTGATTGGGTCAACACGGTCTATCGCAGCGATACCACGCAAAGCCGACTGGCATGCACCGAAAGATGTTCACAGTTTATCGGCATTCCCCTGCATGTTCCCCATCAAGCCACTAAAATCATAGTCGCGGAACTAGATCTCATTGCACTAGCGGAAGCTTTTTTTAGTGAAACCCGCTACTACGCTTATTTAATCAAATCTGATAAAGCCGGCAATTGGTTAAGCATTTGGCCCATCGTTAGCCATGGTGACCAACCAAAACTTGAAACGCCGGCACAATTAACCAACTTACTAAACGAGACCAAAGACAGCTGGGGGCAGTTGCGTTACCACCAAAAGAACTTGCCCATTTACAACAACAGAGACTTAAGCTGGCTTATTTATACAGATGAAGAACCAGAGCTGTTACAGCGTGCTGAACTATTAAAACTCCAATCTATAATTGCGCTTTGCACGCTCGTCGCTCTGCTGTGTTTTAGCTGGTTAGTCAGTCGTTTTCACCTGCGCAGGCTATTTAAGCAAGTTAACATTTTACGTCTGGTGTCCGAGCAACAATTTGAAGAAGCGCGTTTAAGGCTGCCCAAAAAGCCAAAGAAAAGCTTAGATGAACTCGACTTACTGGCCGAAGTTGCCGCCGAGCTCACTTATCAGTTAGAAGCCAACGCGCGCACTGCTGACTCAAAGAATCGAGAAATGGAGCGCTTAGCACTTTACGATCCACTTACAAACTTGCCCAACCGCAATTTGTTTGTGTACGAAATAGAGCAATTATTGGAAAGTGGTGTGGACATCAATAAGTCAGCCATTTTGGTTATTGACGTCGATAAGTTTCAACGTATTAACGATTCTCTAGGGCACCAAAGCGGCGATCATTTACTCTCTAAGATAGCCGACCGTATTCGCGCCGCCATTGGCAGCAAAGATTTTTGCGCGCGTCTATCCGGCAATGTATTTGGTGTTTTAATCGTCAGCCTCAATGCTGCTGATTTAAAAATCCGGCTCAACAAAATATCGGAAATGATTCGTCAACCGCTTATTTTAAAGCAACAAAAGCTCATCATTACAGTAAGTATTGGCGTGGCCAAGCTCGAACATGGCGTGCCCACGGTAGAGCAGTTGCGCAACGCCGAAATTGCTATGTACCGCGCCAAGCAACAAGGTGGCAACTCCCATTTAGAGTTTACACCCGAATTCAAATCGATATCGCGCAGCAAAGTCTCCTTAGAAGCAGAAATCCACAGGGCTCTAGAGCAAAAAGAGTTTCGACTCTACCTGCAATCAAAAGTGGATATGTCTAGCACTATCCGTGGCTTCGAAGCCCTATGCCGCTGGGATCATCCAGATAGAGGCATTCTTATGCCGGCTGAATTCGTGCCTGTGATGGCAGACCTCGGCCTACAAACGCCGCTAGATAAATGGATGCTCGAAGCCTCCTGTCGGCAACTCAAAACCTGGCACACCCTGTACCCAGATATTGGCATTTCCGTGAACGTGGCTAGCGATCACTTTTCCAGCCCAAGCTTTCTACCCTTTCTGCAGCAAACCATTAATCGCTATGGAATTAAACCCGGTCAACTGGAGCTGGAGATCACCGAAACGCTGTTGATGGATAACATCACGCTCGCCTTGCAAACCATCGAAAAAGTTAAAGCACTGGGTGTCAGTGTGGCGATAGACGACTTTGGCACCGGCTACTCGTCATTGAGTTATCTGAAAAATTTACCCGTCGACACACTGAAAATTGACCGGGAATTTATTAAAGATATTCCCTTCGACGAAAGCGACATGCACATTTCCGCTGTTATTATTTTCTTAGCTCGTCAACTGGGTTTTAAAGTCGTGGCAGAAGGGGTGGAAACCAGCGAGCAGCTCGTATTTTTGAAAGCTAACCACTGCGATCTCGCTCAAGGTTATTTGTTTAGCAAACCAATTCCAGCCCATAAGGCCATGATTGTGCTCGAAAGCCAGCGCAGCGAATCGCACGGCAAAAGCACATCTATTTACAGTTAAACATACATTTTCTTAGCGCCCTGCTCAGCCTTGCTCGCCACACACTGGCAACGAGACAAGGCTAAAAAAGGATAGACCTACCTGGGCTGCATCCGAATAGCACCATCTAAACGAATCGTTTCGCCATTGATGTAGCTATTGCTAGCTAGATGAACGACGAGATCACCATATTCTTTAGGCAAACCCATGCGCTTTGGAAACTGAATATTCGAGACCAACCCCTCTTGTACATTTTCGGGCATCGCCAATAACATGGGTGTGCCCATAATGCCGGGGGCAATGGCGTTAACTCGAATACCGAGCTTGGCGAGATCGCGCGCCATCGGCAAAGTCATGCCAACAATACCGCCCTTGCTGGCCGAATAGGCGCATTGACCCAATTGACCTTCGAAGGCGGCAACTGAGGCGGTATTAATAATAATGCCGCGCTCGAGCGCCTCGCCCATGGTTTCGTTTTTTGCCATTAAAGCAGCGGCCATTCGCGCCACATTAAAACTACCAATTAAATTAACACTGATGGTTTTACTAAACTCAGACAAGGGCAGTGGGTTGCTATCACGATCTAAAATTTTACCTGCGGTGGCGATACCAGCACAGTTCACACAAATTTGCAGGCTAGTAAACGTCGCCACCAATTTGTCAAAGCCCGCTTGTACCGAGGCTTCATCGGCCACATTTGCCACCGCGAACGCCGCGCGCTCACTGCCCAAGTTGGCGACAGTTTCCGCTGCAGCCGCTTCATTCATATCGAAGATAAATACCTTTGCGCCGGCCGCTGCTAATTGCTCGCACGTTGCCCGCCCCAAGCCAGAGCCGCCACCGGTTACCAATGCTACTTGTCCATCAATATTCATACGTACCTACCTACAGATTAAGTTGTTTAATGAGATCGCGCGCAATAACAATGCGCTGAATTTCGCTGGTCCCTTCATAAATGGTGGTGATGCGTACATCGCGCGCCATTCGTTCGAGCGGGTATTCCTTAATGTAACCGGCGCCCCCGAGCATTTGTAAGGCGGTATAACAGGCGTCGTTGGCCTTTTCCGAGGCGAACAGTTTTGCCATAGACGCCTCCTTACCAAAAGCCTTGCCCTGTTCTTTCAACCAAGCCGCCTGCATCAATAACAAGCGTGCAGCTTCTAATTCAGTGGCTCTGTCAGCGAGCATCCACTGCAGCCCTTGAAAGTTAATAAGCGGCTGATTAAATTGTTCGCGCTCGGCCAAATAATGCGCCGCGAAGTCCATCGCCGCCAACCCGACGCCCAAGGCCAGCGACCCTATACCGATACGCCCGCCGGCCAACTCGGCCACAGCGATGCGAAAACCATCGTTTTCAACACCGAGCATCTGGCTGGCCCTCACTCGGCATTGATCAAAATGCACTTCATTCGTGGCAGAGGCTTTTTGCCCCATTTTATCTTCCGCTTTGCCGATGCTAATACCTGGGGTATCGGCGTCGACGAGGAAACAACTAATGCCCTTGCCCTTTTTTGCGCTGGGGTCGGTAACTGCCCAGACCACGAAAACGCCGGCATACTCGGCGCTGGTAATGTAAATTTTCGCGCCCGACAACAAAAAATCGTCGCCGTCGCGCACGGCGCGGGTTTTCATACCGGCGGGATCTGAACCGGCGCCACTCTCGGTCAAGCAAAACGCACCAGCGGCAAATTCGCCACTGCACAATTTCGGTAAGTAATGGGATTTTTGTGCCTCATTACCAACAGCTTGAATGACTTCGGCAACCATATTACTCACCGATACCGTAACCGCAGTAGACGCACAGGCTTTAGCCAGCTCGGTAATGGCTAAACTAAAAGCCACCACGCCGGCTTCGGTGCCGCCGTAGTGGCCATCAATATTCAGCCCCATAAAACCCAGCGCCGATAACTTTTGTAAATGCCCCAGTAACAATTGACGGCCATTCGGGCCTTCCATATCAGCCGCCACGGGCGCTAGCTCGGCGCTGGCAAATGCCCGTGCCGTGTCGCAAATCATCTGCTGTTCGTCAGTTAAAGAAAAATGCATGGCTGCTCCGAATGGTAAATTTGGCAATACAGTAGCGTAAGTCCGCCCCGCAAAACCGGCGTTTTTGATCCTGCAAATAAACTTTCGCGCCAATAAAGCACCAAAAGTCAGGATTTTGGGACAGAAATAGCAGTTTCAGATTTAACTTCCTGAATCACCATATAAGTATGGGTTTCACGCACCCCCGGCAGCGAGGATAATTTTTCGCCCAAAAAGCGACGATAGTGATTCATCCCAGCCACGCGAATCTTAAGCATGTAATCGAAACCACCGGCAACCATATGGCACTCTTGGATCTCCGCCAAGCCCGCCACCTCTTTGTTGAATCTATCTAAATCTTCAGTGGCGGTGTTACTCAAGGTCACTTGAATATAGGCCACCAACGACATATTGAGTTTTTCCGCATCCAACAGCGCCACATACTGGCGAATAAAGCCATCCCGCTCTAAGCGTTTCACCCTTTCCAGGCAGGGTGTGGGACTCAAATTCACCTGTCGGGCTAGCTCCACATTAGACATTCGGCCATCCACCTGCAGCAAAGCCAGTATTTTCCTATCTGTACGATCTAAACGGCCCACATCGGGCTTATCTGTCATAGCATTAAATTCCGAAAATTATAAATATAAAGGAACTATACACTATTAAAATGCAAAAATTGGAGACTAATACTCTCAAAACGCAAAGATAATGCGCACCATCTGCTGTTGAGAAAAGCAGCTATTATTAACCAATAGGCTCCTCTAAAAAATCGACTTTTGTTGTGAAGACAAAAAAGCACCGCGCACCTAGGCATTGCCAGACGGTAAAACTCGAATTTACACCCAGTAAATCGAGGATTAAGCACGGAGCTGACGCAGTCATCATGGGGAAAGGCAATATTTAAGGATGCCCTAAACCTGACGGGAGGATTCACACAATGACCCATACACTGGATGCCTTGCGCGACAAAGCTCGGCTATACACCTACGCCGACGAAGATCAGTGCGTACGAGAGCTACTTAGCCAAGCGGATTTACCCGCACAGTCGCGCGAAAGCATATTAAGTGTGGGCCGCGACCTCGTGATTTCGTCCCGCAACCTGCGCAGCAAGCGCGGCACCTTGGATGCCTTCCTAGAAGAGTTTGGCCTATCCAATCGCGAAGGCATCGCGCTCATGTGTTTGGCCGAAGCGCTGTTGCGCATTCCCGACGGTGAAACTGCCGACAAATTAATTGCTGAAAAAGTGTCCAGCGGGGATTGGAAAACCCACAAGGGTCAATCGGATTCCTTGTTCGTTAACGCCTCGACCTGGGGCCTAATGTTGACCGGTAAAATTGTCCGGCTCGACAACGAAATTACCGGCCAAACCTCAAACTGGTTTAAAGGCCTAGTAGGCCGCATGGGTGAACCCATGGTGCGCACGGCCATGTTGCAAGCGATGCGTATTATGGGCGGCCAATACGTACTTGGCCGCACGATCAAAGAAGGCATCAAGCGCGGCGCCAGCCAAACCGCCGCTACCCGCTTCTCCTTCGATATGCTTGGTGAAGGTGCCCGCACTGAGCGCGACGCGCTGCGCTACTTCGAATCTTACCAACAAGCCATCGCCAACATTGCCAAGCACAACAAAGCCAACGGCGTAATCGATTCCGATGGCATTTCAATTAAAGTTTCGGCGCTACACGCGCGCTATCAATACTCGCAATCCGATCGCGTTTTCGCCGAGTTGATGCCGCGGGTAAAGGCGCTTGCGCTCATGGCCAAAGAAGCCAACATGGGCTTTAACATCGATGCAGAAGAAGCCGAGCGGCTCGACCTGTCGCTCGATATTTTTGCCGAATTGGCCAGCGACGACGACCTAGCCGGCTGGGATGGGCTGGGGTTTGTACTGCAAGCCTACCAAAAGCGCGCCCCCCACATTGCGCACTGGTTAATTCAATTAGGCCGAGAAAAAAATCGAAAATTTATGGTGCGCTTGGTAAAAGGCGCCTATTGGGATAGCGAAATTAAGCACGCTCAAGAGCTGGGCTTAAGTGACTACCCTGTCTTTACCCGCAAAGCTAACTCTGATTTGAGCTATCAAGTGTGCGCAAGTATTTTATTGGCCGCCGACGATGTGATCTTTGCTCAGTTCGCCACCCACAATGCCCATACAGTTTCCACAATCTTAGCGCTAGTAAAACCAGGGCAGGCCTTTGAATTCCAACGCTTACACGGAATGGGCCAGTTGCTGTTCGAACAAGCGCAAGCCATTAACCCGAACATCGCTATCCGCGTTTACGCGCCCATCGGTGCGCACGAAGATTTGCTGCCCTATTTAGTGCGTCGGTTATTAGAAAATGGCGCCAACTCGTCCTTCGTTAACCGCTTTATGGATGACGACACGCCAGCCGAGTGGTTAGTTCCTGATATCGCACTAAAAGTGGCGAGTTTTAATCCGTTCCGCCACCCAGCGATTCCCGTCCCTGCGCACTTGTTTAGCCAGAGCGAAATGCCTCGCGCAAACGCACCGGGTTTTAACCTGGAGCACATTGAACACAGTAATTGGCTGCTAGAAAAAACCAATGCGCTGGTAGAAAAACAATACCAAAGCTATTCACTGATCAACGGCCAAGCGCACACAGGTACAGCAAAGCCATTACACAGCCCTGCCAACACCCAACTTATTCTCGGTGAAGTGGTTGATGCCGATGAACAAGCCATCGAAAGTGCAGTCACCAGTGCCTGTTTAGCGCAAGCTACGTGGAATAATTTAGGTGGCGAGCGGCGCGCACTTATTTTGGAAAAAATTGGTGAGCTGCTGGAAGTGAATTACGCAGAGCTGATCAGCCTGATTAGCCGAGAAGCCGGCCGCACGCTGAACGACGGCATTAGCGAAGTACGCGAAGCTATCGACTTCTGCCACTACTATGCCGCCAGTAGCCGGCAGCATTTCGTAGTACCCACAACGCTCACAGGCCCAACTGGCGAGGTGAATGAACTGTCCCTGCACGGTCGCGGCGTATTTGTGTGTATTAGCCCGTGGAACTTCCCCTTGGCTATTTTTGTCGGCCAAGTGGCCGCCGCGCTTGTGGCCGGTAACTGCGTGATCGCCAAGCCAGCCGAACAAACACCGCTGGTAGCGGCGTTCACCGTGAACCTAATGCACCAAGCTGGTGTACCTAAAGAAGTGCTCCAATTGCTCATTGGCGACGGTGCAGCGATCGGCAAATACCTGTTGAGCGATCCTCGCATCGCTGGCGTTGCCTTTACCGGTTCAACCGAAACCGCGCGCATCATTAACCTCCAGTTGGCGCAGAAGCCTGGCCCCATCGTGCCTTTTATCGCCGAAACCGGCGGCATGAATGCCATGATTGCCTGCTCCTCAGCTCTGCCGGAACAACTGGTTGACGATGTGGTTACCTCGGCCTTTTTAAGCGCCGGCCAACGCTGTTCGGCACTACGCGTTTTGTTTTTGCAAAATGATATCGCCGACCGGACCATCGAATTATTGAAAGGTGCTTGCGACGAACTGCGCCTCGGTAATCCTTGGGAGCTCAATACCGATATGGGGCCAGTAATCGACGCCGACGCGCTGAGCCTACTGACCAACCATATGGAAAAAATGCACGCTGAGGCCAAGGTTCTATACGAGTACGACAGCGCGAAAGTGCCAAAAGACGGTTACTTTTTCGGGCCGCAAATAGTCGAGTTGAAAAACTTAGCGCAACTAGAGCGCGAGGTATTTGGTCCCGTGCTACATATCGTGCGCTACAAAACCAGTGAGCTGGAGCAGGTGGTGAATCAAATTAATGCTTCTGGTTACGGTTTGACGCTCGGCGTGCACACGCGAGTTGAATCCATGGCGAAAAAGATCTTCCGCCTAGCGCGAGTCGGCAACACCTATGTGAACCGCAATATGGTCGGTGCTGTAGTCGGTGTTAACCCCTTTGGCGGCCAAGGTTTATCCGGCACTGGGCCAAAAGCCGGCGGGCCACTGTACGTGCGTCGGTTTGCCACCGAGCGCACCTATACCAACAATGTGTCGGCCACCGGCGGAAATATTGCGCTGTTTAGCGTTGCCGGCACTGATGAACCGATCATGCCCATACGGCAACTCTAAAACCGGCTGTTGATGACTATAGCTATTAACCTGAAAGCCCTACCTCGCGCGAGGCTAGGGCTTTCTTGTACTCGTCCCCACCGCGTTTTATAGTAGTATTTCAACTCAGCTCGAGCCCGCCATGTCTGAACCACACTGGACCCTACAAAGCTTTGACCAGCTCAGCAATCAGCAACTTTACACGTTGCTGCAGGCCCGCAGCCGAGTCTTCGTGGTGGAGCAACAATGTATTTATCAAGATCAAGATGATATTGACTTACACGCCCTCCACCTAAGCTGCTGGCGAGGCCAAACCCTGCTCGCCTATCTGCGCATTTTGCCCGCTGGTACCAGTTTTGATGAAGTTTCCATTGGCCGCGTGTTAACCACAGACGCGGGGCGTGGCCAAGGCTTAGGAAAAGCGCTGATGCAGCGCGCCATCGCCGCTTGCCAGATGCAATACCCCGGGCACAGCATTCGCATCGGCGCGCAAGATTATTTGCGCCGTTTTTATCAAGACTTAGGCTTTATTGTCGACTCAGATATCTACGACGAGGACGGCATTGCACACGTGGAAATGCTTTACTCGGCGCACCTATAGCAGCCATTAATAGCCTAATAACCTCGGTCAAAATCAATCGCGTAATCTAGCGCCTGTCCTTCGACAAAACGCTGCAAGTTCTTGGCAAAAATGCCTGCAATATCATCGGCAAACGTCACCGCCGCGATATGGGGCGTGATAGTTAGATTCGGCACCTGCCACAGTGGGCTATTAGGAGGCAGAGGTTCAGAGCAAAATACATCGAGCACCGCCGCCGCTAAATCACCAGCCACCAAGGCGGCAAGCAAATCGGATTCATTGACCAAGGCGCCACGCCCTACGTTGATTAACAACGCCGACTTTTTCAACTTGGCGAGAAACTTTTTATCCACAAGCTGCTGTGTCGCAGGCGTCGATGGCAAGGTGAGCACAACAATATCAGCCGCTCTGAGTTGATCCCCTAACGCGGCCAAAGCGACCACTTTATCGAGGCCCGCAACGGGCTTACCCGTGCGATTGACGCCGAGTACAGACATACCAAAATGCTGGGCCGTTTGCACTAAGTGGCCACCTATCGAGCCCAGTCCCACTATCGCGATGGTTTGTTTACTCAGTGCTTGATAGGGCACAGGCTGCCACATTTTATCGCGCTGGCAAGCACGGTAATAGGCACTGTGACGGCTGTGTGCTAATACCGCCGCGAATACATATTCGCTGATTAACGGCCCAAAAATATTTTTCACGCCAGTTAATTGATAATCTTTTCTACAGCCCTTACTCACCAAGGGTTCAACCCCGGCAAACGTAGATTGCAGCCAACGCATTTTTTTGGCTTTATGAAGATGCGGGGCGGCCCAAGCCGGCTGAGCCAATAGAATGTCAGCTTGATCAATCACCTCTGCCAGCGCTTGCTGATCATCGACAACAATCATTTTTGGCGCAGCACAAGGCAGTTTTGTCTTCTGGCGCGACAAGCACCGCGCAATGGTGGCAGCATTTTCTGCAGCAATAACACAGGTTAAGGTTGTCGTCATTGCGATTCAATACTCCACATTTCACATTAAACCGAGACACGTCAGCATCGGATGCAATCACACAGGGTGCGACATTTTGTCCTATGTTGCACTTGTCCTGCCCTCTTTATACTGCCCTCTCAACATCACTCAACATCAGCCCGACTCACAATAACAAGCCATGATCGGCCAATCTAGACTAGGAAGCCTAATGTTTACGTTGACATCGCGCGCGCGATTACTTTTCTCTATTGCAGCACTTGCAAACTTACCGACAGCACAATCCCTCGCGGCAGAACAGGTTTCAATTCTAGAAACCATGACGGTAACAGCAACGCGAGAAGACGTGCGCTTAGCCGATACCGCCGCCAGCGTCGGTATATTAACCGAACAAACCCTAACCGACGTAAACCCAATGCACGCGGCCGATGCACTAAACCGAATTGCTGGCGTCAACGTGGTACAGCTCGGCAGTGGCGGTACCGGTGTTGCCGCTGCCATTCGGCAACCGGTTTCTTACAACCCTGTGTACCTCTACTTAGAGAACGGCGTACCCACGCGCTCGCCCGGCTTTTTTAATCACAACGCGTTATACGAAGTGAACGTTACTCAAGCCGATAGCGTTGAAATATTCAAAGGGCCGGGTTCGGCACTGTACGGCAGCGATGCAATCGGTGGGCTGGTCAATGTGATTACCGGCCGAACGGCAACGGAAAGCCGCGCCAAACTCAACGCCGAAGGCGGCGAGCACGGCTGGAAGCGCGCGCAACTAAAAGGCGCACTTGTTGAGGATAATCATAGCGTCGGCGGCTCCCTTGCCGTCACCGACAGCGATGGCTGGCGCGAACACACGGCTTACCAAAGAACCGACGCCAACCTCAACTGGAGCACCAAGGTTGGTAGCTTCGATGTCGTCACATTATTAACCGGCAGCGTGTTAGACAATGAATCCGGCGGCACCGGATTACTCGAACAAGACTACCGTAACAATCCAGAAAAGGCGGGTAATTTAATTGGCTATCGTGACGTGAGCGCCTATCGGCTCACCAGCCAATGGCAAGCAGAATTAGGTGGCGGCGAAATCACCGTGACGCCCTTCGCACGGCAAAATAATTTGGAGTACATTGCCACCTGGACTCTCAACACCGGCCGCGAAGCCTGTAAACCTTGGCAGACACCCAACTGCCAACTGGATTCACAAGATGCTCACATAAACCAAAACGGCCACGGTTCCGTGGGTATGCAACTAAAATACAAACACGATGTTGACGCCCTCAAGGGTCTTTTAGTCACTGGGTTAGACACTGATTTCAGTCACGGCGACACCACTCAAACCTATATCACGCGCACCGATTCAGACCCTGGCAGCTATTGGCTAAGCTACCAAAAAGAACAGGATATTTACGACTACCAAGTGGACTTCATAGCGCTCGCGCCCTATCTTCACCTAGAAAGCCAAATCACCCAGAGCCTTCGCATTTCCGCGGGTTTGCGCTATGACCAAATTAGCTACGACTATCACACGGATCTTAGTCCAAACAATACCGAAGGCTCGATTCACAAGCGCCCAGAAGACACACAACTTAGCTACAACCACACCAGCCCGAAGCTCGGCCTAACTTGGCAAATCAATGATCATTACAGCAGCTACATGGCCTACCGCCACGCCTTTCGTATTCCAACAGAGGGGCAACTTTTTCGCTCCGGTGCAACGCTGGATTCAACCGCGTTAGCGCCGGTGCAAGCTGACAGTTTTGAAATGGGTTTACGCGGCACCCCCACCGAGTGGCTGAACATTGACACCAGTATCTACCACATGATTTTGCAAGACGAAATCATCAGCCTAACGGACAACAGCACGGGGGCCCGCTACTACAGCAACGCCGGAAAAACCCAGCATCAGGGTGTAGAAATCGCGCTGGACGCAAGCTTGGGCCATCACTGGCAGGCCGGCTTGGCCTATACCTATGCCTTGCACACCTATGTTGACTGGCAAGACGGCAAGAATGATTACAGTGGCTTAGAACAACCGGATGCGCCCAAGCACATTGGCAATCTCTGGTTACAGTACCATCCGAGTTGGCTTAGGGGCGGACGTATAGAAGCTGAATGGCGCCATCAAAGCCCATCGTTTATCGATGAGGCCAACACCCTTACCTACGAAGGTCACGACCTGTTTAATCTACGCGCAAGCTTTAATTTGTCTGAGGATCTACAACTTTATGCAAACTTATTAAATCTAACCGATGCGCGCTTTTCTGAATCAGATGCTAAGTGGGGCCCAACCTACACACCTGGCCGCCCGCGCACACTGATCGCAGGTATTAATTACACTTTTTAAACATATTCCGTTTATGCGAGTCATAACCTAACCCACATAATCGCTTCATCACCGTGTACGACGCGGTGAGTCACCGACGAATTCACCATGAAAAAAATAACACAAACATTTTTCCAGCTGCACCAACATCTCGGATTTTTGGCGAGCATTGCCATTATTGCCTGGGCACTGAGTGGCCTTTCACACCCTATTATCACCAGAATTAACCCGAGCGCTGCACAATTCACCGCGCCAAGCGAGGTAATGCTGACACAAACTTTTGATACCGAAACGCTAAACCAAAAATTCGGCTCAATTGAAGCATTGCGACTGTTTCATTTCTTCGGAAAAAATATCGCTCGGGTAGAAACCGCCACTGAGACGCTCTATGTAAACGCGCTCACGCTAGATGAATTGCAAAACTTCGAACGCGATTACGCCATTGCACTAGCCCAGCATTTTGTCGGCGACACCAACAGCGCCATTGCCGCTGTAACAATTATCGAGGCCTTTGATGACGACTACCTAAACGTAAATCGGCTGCTACCCGTCACCCGAGTGACATTTCAACGCGCAGACAATATGCGCGCTTACATCGACACCCAACAGGGGCGCCTAGCAACCTTAGTAGACGACAACAAAGCCGCTACAAGCGCCTTCTTTAGAACTCTACATACCTGGTCTTGGTGGCCGGCCAGTACCATCAAAACAGCCGTCATGAGCGCGTTTTTGAGTCTCAGCCTGTTGGTTATTACGATGGGGCTTTGGCTCTATATCCAGCGCTGGCGCCAAGGGGTATTTGGCGGCAACGCTCGCTGGCCGATGAGCCGGCGCTGGCATGCTCATTTGAATGGCGGCACCGCAATATTGGCGCTCTGCTTTGTGGTCAGCGGCTTACTGCATTTTCTGGTTAGCGAACAACGGCAAGCTAGTCCTAAACAAGATTCTTCACTTGCACCAAGTTCACTCAACATTCCCGATACTATTGTCGACGCGCAGTGGGTCAGTAGCGGCAAACTGGGGTTTTGGCGTCTACTGACGGCACAGCCGAGCGATCGAGCGCACGCCCACCATGGCGGCGAGCAACCACAACAATCAAATATTATCTATCAACGCGATGGCCAACAGATCGACGACGGCGAAAACCAACTGGCCTCTGCCATGGCGCAACATTGGCGCGCAGGAAACATCATAAGCTTATCGCCCCAAAGGCATTTTACTAGCGACTACGGTTTCATTAACAAACGCCTGCCGGTTACCAAGGTGGCCTATGAAGACGGGAGCCTGCTATTTGTGGAGGTGCAAACCAACACCTTAGCCGCGCAGGTAACCTCATTGGATGCCTTGGAAGGCTTTAGTTTTGGGTACTTGCACAAATGGCATCACCTCGACGGTTTAGGCAAACATGCACGAGATGCATTACTAGCCTTAGCCGCCTTGCTTATTGCCCTGGGCACCGGCCTTGGGCTCTTCCGTTACAGCCAAAAAATACGTCGGCAACGGCCCCGCCTAGCCCAAACTGAGCAAGCTGTAAAATCACCGTAAATGCAGCGTAACTGTTATTTATTGCAACAAATGTGCAAAAGCGGCTATTTTGTACTAAATTTTTAGCTGAGACGCTTTATTTCGTCCGCGAAAACCCCTAAAGTGCCCTCACTCGGCACCCGAGGATTATGACCCTTGGCCCCAAAATGGCCATGCTTGTGCATCGTTGGCAAAACCCTGCCCGCGCCCATCAAGCATCAACGGTTGCAATCAACACCCAGGGGCCACTCCATATTCACTAACGATCAAAAATCGACTTATGGCTAATTACATTCCCGACAGTACCGACCGCAAAATCCTAGACATTCTCCAGGGCAACGCAACTATTCCCAATATCGAGTTAGCCGATAAAGTCTGCCTTTCACCGTCGCCCTGCTCGCGCCGGGTGAAAAATCTCCGCGATGAAGGCTTTATTCGCCAAGCCGTGACGTTATTGGAACCATCAAAAGTGGGCCTTCCGGTGAGCGTGTTTATTCAGGTCACCCTAAATCACCAAGTAAAAAGTGAATTGGAAACCTTCGAAAACACCGTAAACGAATGGCAAGAAGTCATGGAGTGCTATTTGATGACCGGCGATTTCGACTATCTTATTCGCGTCGTCGTGCCAGACTTACAAACCTATCAGCGCTTTCTCGATGACAAGCTGACGCAGGTGCCCGGCATCGATCACATCAAATCGAGCTTCTCGATTAAGCAAGTTCGCTATAAAACCGAACTGCCTCTGGAATTTATGCCGCGTTAAAACATTACTCGCCCTCCCTGCTGGGAGGGCATCATGATGCAATCAAGGGCGATGAATTCACTCTTACTTTTCACTAGCCTGTTTTTTCTCGCCACGCCACTCGCGGCAGAAACCGTGCTTCAATGCAAGAGCCCCAGCGGTAAGCCCATCTTTACTGACGACCCGCGCAAGTGTGGTAAGGCTACCGTCACACAGCACACCGTTGAACTAAAAAACACCCACAACCAATATGGCGCGCTGGAATCAAAGGAATATTTTAATTACGCCAATCGCGCCCACACCCGCTTAGAAGGCTATGCCATCACGATTATTGTGGAATCGGAGCTGCTCGCCACGCAGCCTGAGCTCACCCAGAAGGCCGCAGAGCGGCTAAACCAAAAAGTGATGCAGGCCTTAGCGATACTACCCAGCCAACATCGCAACTTATTTAAAAACATCCGCTATTACATTTTCAGCGGCGCAGGCTCGAGCTACGGCGGCAAAGACAGCGGGCTTTGGTACTTCGCCAAGAACAACCGTATTTCCAAGCGCTTCGACGACAGTATCGTGGTCAACTCAGCCACTAACTTTGTGAAAATGAGCGACAAAAGCGCGCTCGCCGTTATCATTCACGAACTTGCCCACGGTTTTCACCGCTACAACTGGCGGCGCCTAGCTAAACTCTCCCAACAAAGTTACCAGCAAGCCAAGCAACAAAAACTTTACACCAACCTGCAATCGGATTCAGGGCGCCTGATTGAGCAAGCTTATGCGCTAAAAAATCACCGAGAATATTTTGCCGAGCTGTCGGCTAAATTCTTCAGCGAACACTATTACCCGCCCTTTAACCGGCGCGGATTAAAAAGCTATGATCCCAGAGGTTACCGGCTGATGGAAACCGCATGGCTGCACGTCGAGGCAGAATGACATGTTCCACAGCCCCGTTCGTCATGGTAAACTTTAGGACGAATATCACTCTAAAACCCCTGCATTAGGACAAGTGCCATGCTCGATGAGTTTGATCGCAAGATTCTGAGAACCCTCCAGGAAAACGCCGATTACTCGATGGCGGAGCTTGGCGACAAAGTTGGCCTATCGCACACACCCTGCTGGCGCCGGATTAAAAAGCTTGAAGCCGATGGCATTATCAAGCAAAAAGTCACCCTGTTAGACCCAAAACAACTCGGTCTTGGTGTCACTGTGTACGCCTACATCACCATCAAGAGTCACGATGAAGCCAGCCTAGATGATTTCGAAAATGGCGTGCAAGACGTCGCCGAGATTGTCGAGTGCTACTCCACCAGCGGCGAAAAAGATTATGTGCTTCGTGTTGTTGTCGACAGCGTAGAGCACTATGAACAACTGCTGAAAAAAACCATTGTGCACCTACCTAATGTTGCATCGGTGAATTCAACCTTTGCCCTAAAGCAAGTGAAGTACACCACCTCCCTACCTCTTTAAGCTGCTACTTCCGCTTAAACTTTTTGATCAGACATAAAAAAAGCCCGCCTTGTGAGCGGGCTGATCTATATCGAATGAAAACGCTTTAGCGGCTAAGGGGGTCGTCCGTCGCCTGTTCTGCTCCCATTCAATTCATCTACTAAACCAAGTCCATCTAAAGGAGACACATGACTAGCATTGACAAAAGGTCTCAATCGCAATCTTTAGTCAACCTAACTTTATTTATAGCAGTTCCCTAGAAAACTACCAGCGAAGGATCTGAATCCAACCTCAATTGTGACTGCCTAGCCATTTTTCACCCTTGTAACTTACCTACCAGTAGGTTAATTTGGCGCTAACTTACCAACTAGATGGTTATTTAGCACCATGGTTCAAACCCGCTCGCGCAACCGCAAAGAAGAGATACTGGAACTCGCCATCACTCTGCTGCAAACCAAGGGCTTTGAAAGCTTTAGTTACCAAGACTTGTCCAGCGCTATGGGCATTACCAAAGCCAGTATTCACCACCACTTCCCGCGCAAAGAAGACCTTGGAGTCGCACTTTGCCAATGGATAAAAACTTGGCATGAACAGCGTTTCCAGCAAGCGAGAAAGGAATTCCCCGATCCCTGGCAGCGGCTCGATGCCTACCTGAATTGGTCTTTGCAATACGCCAAAGGCGCCAACAAAATTTGCCCATTAAGTTCGCTACAAGCGGATATCAACTTACTGCCACCGTCCATGTGCCAATCCATTGCCGCGTTAGATCAACACGAACTTGATTTCATTTCTTCAATCTTGGAAGACGGGCGCGCAAAAAAAACCATGCACTTTTTAGGCGACCCCAATCACCAGGCCATGCTACTGGTGTTGGCCTGCAAAGGTGCACTGCAATATTCACGTATCCACGGCCTCGCAGTTTTTGAGCAGGTCATGGCGCAATACAAAAACACCCTTAAAATTTAGAGGTAACAATGACTCAGCTTAATGCATTATTTTCACCCTTTACACTTGGCCCACTCCAGCTCGCAAACCGCATCGTCATGGCACCCATGACACGCCAGTTTTCACCGGGCAACATTCCCAATGATTTAGTGGTGGAATACTACAAGCGCCGCGCCGAAGGTGGTGTAGGTTTAATCATTACCGAGGGTACCTGCATTGGTCACAAAGCCGCCAACGGCTATGAAAACGTACCCTACTTTTACGGCGATAAAGCATTAGCCGGCTGGAAAAAAGTCGTCGATGCGGTACACGGCGCGGGCGGGAAAATCATGCCGCAACTTTGGCACGTGGGCTCAGTACGCAAAGAGGGCATGGAGCCCGATGGCTCGGTGCCCGGTTTCGGCCCATCGGGCCTGGTGGCACCCGGCAAGAAAAAATGTCATGAAATGACCAAAGCAGATATCGCGGAAGTCATTACTGCCTATGCCGATGCGGCGCGTGACGCCATGGCCTTAGGCTTCGATGGCGTGGAAATTCACGGTGCCCACGGTTATTTGATCGATCAATTTTTCTGGGCCGGCATGAACGAGCGCACCGACGAATACGGCGGCGATCTCGCTGCACGTACCCGCTTCGCCGTTGAGATTATTAACGCCGTACGCGCAGCTACCGCGCCAGACTTCCCAATCGTCTTTCGCTTCTCGCAATGGAAAATGCAGGATTACAATGCTCGCCTAGCCAATACGCCCGAAGAGTTAGCGAGTTTCCTAAAGCCGCTGTCTGAAGCCGGCGTGGATATTTTTCACTGCTCAACACGCCGCTTTTGGGAAGTTGAGTTTGAAGGCTCAACCCTGAATCTAGCCGGCTGGACCAAAAAGATCACCGGCAAGCCCGCTATCACCGTGGGCAGTGTCGGTTTGAACAAGCCTTTTGTGGACGATGAGAAAAAAGGTTTTTCCGGCGGCGAGCCCGCTTCCATCGACAACCTATTAACGATGTTAAACAACAACGAATTTGACTTAGTTGCCGTCGGTCGCGCGTTAATAGCCAATCCAGATTGGCCATTGCGCTTAAAGGAAAACAAAACCATTGACGCGTACGATTTGCAACAGCTACAAAAGCTAGTTTAAAACACCGCTGCAGCATGCCATCAGGTAATGGCATGCTGCAGCACAACGCCACCTACTGCGCCCCTGTCGATCTCAGTCTAGCGACTTAATAGTCGTTAAACTGGGCCTGCAAACGGGCTAATTGTTTCTCCAATTTGCGATGCTGTCGCCCGAGATCCGTCAGAGCAATTCGATGGATTTTAATATCCTCCAGCGCCTTGGCGCGTTGACTGGCAGAGCTTTTATCACTAACAATCAAGGCTTCAGAATCGGCAATAAAGTCCAGTTCCAGTTGCATTTGATCATCAAGCGCGTGCAGCGAATCCTCTAACTCGCGAATATCCTGCGCCATTTCAAAACGAACATAACCCGCCGCGTGGCCGGCACTGAACTCACGAAAATCATCGTGCGGACAATTAGCATTAACGGCTGCGCCTCGAACGCCCAACTCATAGCCTTTGTCATAGGTGCAGTAGCGAATTAAGCCGGCAAAATAACCGTCCTCGAACCCCTCGTAACGACTGCTTGGGCATTGATTATTGTAGTTGGCACCAGCGCGACCGAGCTCCATACCGCGCTCGTAAATACAGTATTCATTGATACCCTGCTGATGCCCCAGCTTAAAAGCACTAAAGTCTGCTTTGATTTGGTGTTTAGAGCAGTCTTTCTGATAATTATCAAACGCCGTTGCGCTCTGCCCTTTAGCCCCGTGCTGATACCCCACCGCACGCCAATCAGCCACCTCGCACTCTTCTTTATTCATTGTTGCGCAGCCAGCAAGCAGCAACACTAAGGAAAAAAAGAAAACGTATTTCATGGTTTGCGTGCCCTTATCAAAGCGAGATTGTTACCTAGCTGGACGTTATAGGAATAACACCAGCTAGGCATAACGGAAACATCTCTAACGTTACCGATCACAATACATCAGGTTTAAAATGCGAATCGCTCAACCGCAAGTGCAATAACCCCGGCGAGCGCTAACAAACTTAGAATTTTCCATGTGCCGACCGCACTTTCTAGAGACGCGAGTCGATCCTCTAAGGTCGCAGGTTTAGCGGCAACTTTTGCAGGCTTCGGTGATTTTTTATGGTTCGAACTCTTACTGCCACTGCCATCCAAAGGCATAACAGCTTCCGCTTGCGGGCCTTTGTCCGAATCTTTATCGTCAAACTCAACAGCCAAACCTTGGCGAATAGGACCATCGCCTTGCCATTCACTTTTGTGAAAGAAAAAGTCCTTGCCACTACTGTCGTCAGAAATAAAACCGAAGCCTTTACGAAAGTCGTAACGCTTAATTGTGCCTTTGGCCATGCTTGTATCCTATCTATAAGTTAAGAGGGCAATAATGCCCATGTAAAAAACTGGCTAAATTATAAAGTGGTTGCCAGTGGTGGTGTAAAAATCCGTAACGCTAAAATATACCTACCCTGTATTAACATAGGCTTAACATCTCAAGCGACCTCGCCATTTGCGCCGGCTTGGAGTGACTTAGCATGTATGTTGTTAATAAACTCTACAAAAGACTCCCTATCAGCAGAGTTTTCAAACGAAGACGCAGGAAAAATTTGCGCCAGCATAGTATCCAAAAATAGATATACATTGCCTCGATACTGTTCGACCCCTTGCAAGGCCTCCCAGCGATACACGCTAACACCCAAGTGACTCGAGTCGGTTATTCCAGACTCATTAAATGCTATTTTTCGCTTTCCCAGCATCAAACCATTTTCACTCGGCATAGATTTACGTTCCATTTCCTTCAAGTTACGTACATATGCAAATACAAAAATAACCAATGGACATACCACGGCTAAACCTGAGGGCCAATGAAACGTAGACAAACCAAACCCTTCAAACTGGAAGATTGTAAAAAACACGATCGCCACAAGGAACCAAACAACAAAATTAATAACAAAAGATCGCATTTCTTTTGTTTTGCGATTTGACAACCTTGAAAAGGCATATCGGCTGTAGGTCCTAAAGTCGTCCGCTGAAACCGTAAATTCCCTTACCAAATGAATAACCTACTTAGTTGCTTACCCCATGGCGCTAGGACGAGCTTATGGCGATCCACGCGACCAAAACTCAGCCTCAGGCCGATTAAAGGCTGGATTTTGTCACATTTAAGCAAACTTGTACTAACTATGGTCAAACTCAATGATATCGAGCTCGTTTCAGACAGATCCGAGAAACAGGTTAATTCCAACATAAAAGTCCATCTCCCATCCCATTTGCTGGTTCCGATTGACCGTGCCGAGCATAAACAGCCTTAATGTTAGTCACCATGATGCTTCCTGCAATCGACTCAATCCCAAACTTCACCCCACACCCGGTAGCATTTTGTGACGTGAGCGAGCCAATGCACGACGGTAATAAATTAGGGACGACTTCAAATACATCTGACCGAGGCATGCGGCCTCACAGGTGTACCGCGATAACGCCGTGATTTACCGCACGCCGACTTACCAATCGGTGCAGTAGCGGTTTACTGCCCAGCCTTGTGAACCCTTCGGCTAACCGTTTCACAGGCCACCTGGAGGTGGCGCTAGCGACTCAATGCAGAACAGCATTGATGGAACAGTGAAATGGTTGGCGGAAGAGCTAGTCGCCAAAGTTTGGCCAATACATCAAGAGGGAGCTTTAGATGATCTGCAGGGATCGGCAGAACGCCAAGACGCTATATCAATAGATCGCCGTGAATTCCGGCGCACCCTTCCCAGCTGTGCTTTTGGAATAAGGGAGTGACCTGCAGCACGCCGCTCCTATTAAAATAGATCGCAGTGAGTTCAGGCACTCCCTTCCGGCGCACCCTCTCCAAGCGTACTTTAAGAGTAAGGGAGTGATCTGCGGCACACCGACTCGCCAGCCCTGGCTTCTGGCGGCACAAGTTCTGAAGAATGGGATCGGAGTGATCTGCAGCACGCCGCTCCTATTAAAAAAGATCGCAGTGAGTTCAGGCATTCCCTTCCGGCGCACTCTCTCCAAGCGTATTTTAAGAGTAAGGGAGTGATCTGCAGCACGCCGCTCCTGCGCCCTTCGGGACCAGCCACAAAGCATAGCTTGGCGTCGTTCGAGTTCACGCAAATAATAATTGGCTAACGTTCCTCTCACCCATGCGCCCGCGGCATACCGGCCATCCTTGTCCATAAAAAAAGCCCGGCTTTTTAGGGCCGGGCTTGAAGTCCCATACAAATTGCAAGGGAGAGTCACAGGAGGAAAAACCTATAACGTCTGGGGGCGCTATGCCCTCATGACGGGTTTTAATCTTTTAGTCAGAACGCAACTTATACCTTCATAAAGCGCTCTTCAGCGATTTTATTCGCAACAATACCGGTTGGCTGTTGCGTTTGTGCTGCACGGTCAAATATCTGAATCAGCGTGTCGCCGATGCTTTCCACATGGGTTTTCAATTGGGCTTCAGTGCCACCAGTGCGCTGGTAATACACATCGACAATGCCGCCGGCGTTAATTACATAATCGGGGGCATAAAGAATTTCTCGAGCCCGCAACATGTCGCCATGACGCTCCTCGGCCAATTGATTGTTGGCTGCGCCGGCGACAACAGTGGCCTTTAAACGGCTAATGGTGTCGTCATTGATGATGGCACCCAGCGCACAGGGGGCGAATACATCGACTTTTTGATCAAAAATAGCGTCGCCTTCAACCACAGTTGCACCCAGTTCACGGGCGGCGCGCTCGGTATTGTCGGCAAAAATATCGGAGACGATGAGTTCTGCACCCTCGGCATGTAACTGCTTAGCCAAGCGAAAACCAACGTTGCCAACACCTTGAATAGCAACTTTCAAACCCTGCAGCGAAGATTTACCTAAGCGATATTGTGCAGCCGCCTTCAAGCCTACAAACACACCGTAAGCTGTGGTTGGACTTGGGTCACCGCCATGCTCGGAACCTTCCACCACACCACCGGCAAAGCGGGTGCGTTCGCCAATTTTGATCATATCGGCAACACTGGTGCCGGAATCTTCCGCAGTGATATAGCGACCGCCAAGGCTTTCAATAAAGTCGCCCATGCTGTGCAGCAGTGCGTCGGTTTTCTGGGTGCGATGGTTGCCGATAATGACTGCTTTACCGCCACCCAACTTGATATTAGAAATAGCCGATTTGTAGGTCATGCCGCGCGACAAGCGCAGTACATCGCGCAGCGCTTCTTCATCGGTGGCGTAGGGCCACATGCGACAGCCGCCTAATGCAGGGCCAAGGTTGGTGTTGTGAATGGCGATGATGGCTTTTAAGCCAGATTTGGCATCGTGATAAAAAGCAACGTGTTCGTGACCATCAAAGGCCGAATGAGAAAACACCGACATAAACTACAACCTTGTCATTTTAGGGGCGCCTTTTGGGCAACAGCTTTCAACACAAACCTCCTTTTGGGTTGGTCTGCGAGCAAACAAAATTCTAGCGCTAGCGGGAAAATAAAAGGTTGCAAAGAATGACAATGAAAATCACTGCAACAGCACAACTCGCTAATAACTGACATAGAATTAGCGATTTAATTAAGTGACCAACAATTCAGCTAAGTAAACCACCTACGAGGCTAGAAACCAGAATCAATGCCACCGCCATCCCCAGAGAGGTCAGGCGGGAGAATTAGCTGGGACGGGAACCCAGCTGTTAGCTAACTATATTTAACCCCCGGCAGGACACACAGCATCTCGTACAACAAATTAGCGCCGACCACCGAGGTGGCTTTGCTGGTGTCGTAAGGTGGCGAGACCTCCACCAAATCAGCGCCAATCACATCCAAGCCCTTGCACCCACGCAGAATCTCTAAGCCTTGATGCACCGACAAACCACCCACTTCGGCGGTGCCGGTACCAGGTGCGAAGGACGGATCTAAACCGTCAATATCAAAACTGATATACACAGGGCCGCCGGCTACCTTAGCCCGCACTTCCTCCATCAGGGGTGCCAACGATTTGTACCAGCACTCTTCCGCCTGAACCACCCGGAAGCCTTGATCGCGCGACCACTGATATTCATCGGGCGAGTATCCTGTGCCGCGCAAGCCAATTTGCACCACGCGGTTACCGTCCAACAGGCCCTCTTCCATAGCTCGCCTAAAAGGTGTGCCATGGGCAATACGTTCGCCAAACATGTGATCGTTAACATCGGCGTGGGCGTCCACGTGCACTACGCCAATAGGGCCATATTTCTTCTTTAGCGCGCGCAAAATCGGCAACACAATGGTGTGATCGCCACCGATGCTAACCGGCGTGATGCCAGCAGCCACAACCTTGTCGTAGTGCGCCTCAATGATGGCAACGCTTTTCTCAAGATTGAAGGTATTTATAGGCACATCGCCAATGTCGGCTATGGATAAGCTGCCAAAAGGATCGGCGCCAGTAGAAACGTTAAAGGGGCGCAACATGCGCGACTCGTCGCGAATCTCCCGTGGGCCAAAGCGCGCACCCGGGCGGTTAGAAGCGCCTATGTCGAGCGGTACGCCAATGATACCAACGTCAAGCGGATCGGCCAACGTCAGCGCTGGCAGGCGCATGAAGGTAGCTGGGCCACCGAAGCGGGGCATGTCGTTGCCACCTAAGGGTTGATGTAGAACTTTTTTGCCTTGCTCAGTCATGTGCCTACTCCTGTCGATGCGTCTCACACAGTAAAGACGCGGGAAGACACACAGTATGGCTGATCCCACCGGCAGGAAGAGCAGCTTAGAGCAAACCAATAGTTAGAGCGGAGCGAACTTTAAGCCTCAAGCCTCAAGCCTCAAGCCTCAAGCCTCAAGCGCAGAGCTTAGAGGAAGTGCCAGGCCCGCCCTTGTAGGGGGCGGCCCCCCGCCTTGTGGCTTATAGCTTGCCGCTAAAAAGCCGCCAACTGCCGGCACAAAGACTCAATTACCTGCGCCTGATTCAAGCCGTCACACTCCACCACAATATCGGCGTATTCACGGTATAAACGGTTGCGTTCGGCAAAGACATCGTCGAAGGATTGATCCGGACGCCGAGCGATACCACGGGATTCATAATTGTGAATACGTCGACGCAGTTCATCGAGAGACACACTTAAGAACACCACTGGGCCGTAGGTTTTCAAATGCTGCATACCGGCATCGCCATAAACAGCGCTACCGCCCGTGGCAATCACGTGATTGGGCAGGTCTGTTTCTAACAAAACCTCTTCTTCAATACGCCGCAAATTGAGGTAATCGGACGCATCCATAATTTCCTGCAAGGTTTGCTTTTCACGCACCTGAATCAACACGTCTGTATCGATGAAATCCTTAGCCAACTCTTTCGCCAGCACCACGCCAATGGTGCTCTTCCCAGCGCCAGGCATACCGATGAGAATGATACTTTTTGGTTTCATAGGCGTTTTTCCAAGCTGCTTATGTCAAATCTTGGCGCGCATTAAACCCCAGCAAAGGGGTTGCCACAAGGGATGGAAATTAAGGTAAGATATTTTCAACCTTAGTAGACTTAAGTTAAATTTCATGAAGACAGACTCAGAGCTAGACCTGCGTCTACTGAAGCAGTTTGTCGCGGTGGCCGAATGTGGTGGCCTAAGCGCCGCTGAACAGCGCCTCCAGCTGTCTAGGTCCACCATCAGCACCAACCTTGCCGAGCTAGAGTCGCGCCTAGGCTTCTCACTTTGCCATCGGGGCCGCGGGGGCTTCTCACTGACGCGGGAAGGTAAATCTGTCTACGCCGCCGCCACCGAGTGGATGCAAGCCGGCAGTAACTTTCAGACGCGGATTGATGCGCTAAAACACGAACAACTGCAGGGCGAGCTGGTTATTGCTTTTAGTGACGACAGTCTCAACCACCCGGACTTTCGCTTCGCACAGGTGGTGGCGCAATTTAAACAGCGGGCGCCACGGGCTCGGCTGCGCGTGCACAGCCTCAACCCGCAAGCCATCATGGCGGCCCTGCAAAATGGCGAGGCGCACATAGGCATAGCACCGCAAGCCGCCTTAACTGAGCGGCTGTTTTGCAAGCCCTTGTACCAAGAACTAAGCCAACTCTATTGCAGCAAGCAGCACCCTCTGTTTGCCAAACAGACTATTGCAGAGCCCGAGCTTCGCCAGGCGGATTACGTCAGCGCCGGCTATGCCTGGCACCAAGCGCTATCCACTTTGGAAGCCAAATTTACAACGCTCGCGACAGCGCCAGAACTGGAAGCGCGCACCGCCCTAATACTATCGGGTGGCTACGTTGGTTTTTTGCCGGTGCATGTGGCTCGACCTTGGGTGGAACAGCGACAGCTAAAGGCGATTTTGCCCAGCAGCTTACATTTCAACATTTGCATGGCGGCACTTTGTCTGGAACAACAGCGCAACAATAAATTGTTGCAGCACTTCTTTGCCCTTTTGAACGACACCCACTATGTCAATGCTCAGAAAAATTAACGATATCGACTTAAAGCTGTTGCGAATATTTCAGACCGTGGCCGATTGCGGCGGTTTTAGCGCGGCGGAATCTCAGCTCAATATCGCGCGCTCAACCATCTCAACCCACATGGCCGATTTAGAGAGCCGCTTGGGGCTAACCTTGTGCCAACGCGGGCGCGCCGGTTTCGCATTAACAGAGGAAGGCAAAACCGTTTACGATGCCGTGGAAGAGGTGTTCGCGGTGTTAGATGGCTTTCGCCATCAAGTAAATGGCTTGCACGAAAAGCTCACCGGCGAACTCAATATTATCTGCTCCGATGCTATTGTCGCCGATCCACGCTTCAAGCTAACGGAGACCCTCGATGCGTTTATTGCCAAAGCGCCCGATGTCACCATCAACATTTCCACCAATAGCTTGCCAGAAATGGAGCAGGCGCTCATCGATGGCCGTGCGCACATTTGTTTTGCGCCACGGCATCGCGATCTATCCAGTTTGAATTATCGCCCCCTCTACAACGAGGATTACTTCCTTTACTGTCATGCAAAGCACCCGTTGTTTGCCGTAGAAAGTGACACCCTAAAAGACGCCGACTTAAGTAAACACAAGTTTATTCACCCAGGTATTCAAACCATTGGCCAAGCGTCCTTGGCGATGGAGGGACTGAAGCGATCGGCTAATGCCTATATTTACGAGGTGCGTATGGCCCTCGTAAAAACCGGTCAATACATTGGCTTTTTCCCAAGCCACTATGTGCAACCTTGGTTAAGCAAGAAAGAATTGCGCGCACTTTGCCCAGACACCAGACACTATGCCGTAGACATCGCCGCACTCACTCGCAAGACCGGCCCGCAAGACAAACTATTGAAACAGCTCATGATTCAGCTCAACCAAGTCTATAGCTAACCTGACGGCAAGGAAGGATACATTGGGAATGTGGTTAACGCCGACCAATAAGAAATATAAGCGCGGCGTATAACCTAACAGATGATATCTTTGGTGCTTTGCAGTGTAACTACCTAGATCGGTCAGTTGCTAACGAGAGGCTGCAGCAACGACAGGTTTCGCTGGCTGAGCACCCAGGGCGCGCATAATACCGCCGACCCCGGCATCGGCCACTAGCAAGGCATAAGCCCGACTCAAATCCCGAGAAGCCGCGAGCGACACCTTGCTGTGTAATTGCTCCAAAAAATCTGGGTCAGACATTTTCAATGTCACGTCGAAATCTCGCTTGATAATCGCAATACACTCACGCGCGTGACGAATCGCCAATGGGTGCAACATCCAAGATTTATCGGCCATCTCCCTACCTCAAACAAAAATAAAACATGTTCATAGAGCCTAGTAGAGGCTTTCCGCCCTTAGCAAAGCGATTTAGCCCGTCGGAACAAAACATTCCGAGAAAGGTGACGCGCTAGCCAAAACGGCTATTAAAAGCCTAGTGCACACGTACCAAGCAGGCCAAAAGTCGCGATATGGGTGGATATCTATAACCCAATGACATATCTGTCAGAGACAAGAATGGGGAAATACGGTGATTTTGTACCTACCAAAGCCCTGTATTTATCAGGGTTTCTGGCTTTTCAGCACAAAATTAACCCCTTTCTTTAAAATAAACTGACAATGCCACTAATAAACTCGGCAAAAATTCTGTATTATCACGCCCAATTTTCGCACTGGCTTATCGAGTACCGTAATGACAGACTTAGCTAAATATAGAAACATTGGTATCTTTGCTCACGTGGATGCGGGTAAAACCACCACCACCGAGCGTATTTTGAAATTGACTGGTCGTATTCACCGCCTAGGTGAAGTGCACGACGGCGCCTCAACCATGGATTTCATGGAACAGGAAGCCGAGCGCGGTATTACTATTCAGTCTGCTGCCACCACCTGTTTCTGGGATGATCACCGCTTCAACATCATCGATACCCCCGGACACGTTGACTTCACCATCGAAGTTTACCGTTCATTAAAAGTATTGGATGGCGGTATCGGCGTATTCTGTGGTTCCGGCGGCGTTGAGCCACAGTCCGAAACCAACTGGCGCTATGCCAACGAATCCGAAGTAGCTCGCGTGATCTTCGTTAACAAGTTAGACCGTATGGGTGCTGACTTCTTCCGCGTTGTTGAGCAGATCAAGAAAGTATTGGGCGCTCGCCCACTGGTTATGACCCTGCCCATCGGCCGCGAAGATGAATTCAAGGGCGTTGTAGACGTTCTGACTCAGAAAGCTTACATCTGGGATGATTCTGGCCTGCCAGAAAACTACACCGTAGAAGATATCCCTGCCGATATGGTTGAAGATGCTCAACTGTACCGTCAAGAGCTGATCGAAACAGCTCTGGAAGAAGATGACGACCTATTGATGGCATACATGGAAGGCGAAGAGCCTTCAATCGAAGACATCCAGCGCTGCATCCGTCAGGGCACCATCAAACTGAATTGGTTCCCCACTTACTGTGGTTCTGCGTTCAAGAACAAAGGCATTCAGTTGGTCCTAAACGCGGTTGTGGATTACCTGCCAGACCCAACAGAAGCGACCAAAGTACCTTTGACCGATGAAGAAGGTGTTGAGACTGGCGAGTTCGCTACTGTTTCTACCGAAGAGCCGTTCAAAGCTTTGGCCTTTAAGATCATGGACGACCGCTTTGGCGCCCTGACCTTTATCCGCATCTACTCTGGTAAATTGAACAAGGGTGACACCATCCTTAACTCCTTTACCGGCAAAACTGAACGCGTTGGCCGCATGGTAGAAATGCATGCGAACGACCGTAAAGAAATTGAAAGCGCACAAGCCGGTGACATCATCGCCATCGTGGGCATGAAAATGGTTCAAACCGGTCACACCCTGTGTGATCCAAAGCACCCATGCACACTGGAAGCCATGGTGTTCCCAGATCCAGTAATCTCTATCGCCGTTGCGCCGAAAGACAAGGCTGGCATGGAGAAGATGGGCATTGCTATCGGTAAGATGGTGTCTGAAGATCCATCTTTCCGCGTTGAAACCGACGAAGACTCAGGCGAAACCATTCTGAAAGGTATGGGCGAACTTCACCTCGACATCAAAGTAGACATTCTTAAGCGTACCCACGGTATCGAACTGACCGTTGGTAAGCCACAGGTTGCCTACCGCGAAACCATTACCCGCGAAATCGACGACAGCTACACCCACAAGAAGCAATCGGGTGGTTCTGGTCAGTACGGTAAGATCGACTACCGCATTCGTCCTGGTGAAGTTGGCACGGGCTACACCTTCAAATCAGTGGTTGTGGGCGGTAACGTTCCGAAGGAATTCTTCCCAGCCATTGAGAAGGGCTTTAAGAGCTTGATGGGTACCGGTCCTTTGGCAGGTTTCCCCGTATTGGACGTTGAAGTTGAGCTATACGACGGTGGCTTCCACGCCGTTGACTCCTCGGCCATCGCGTTCGAAATCGCAGCCAAAGGCGCTTTCCGTCAGTCTATGCCGAAAGCCGGTCCACAGCTGCTTGAGCCGATCATGAAAGTTGATGTGTTCACGCCAGACGATCACGTGGGTGACGTTATCGGTGACTTGAACCGTCGTCGCGGCATGATCAAGGATCAGGAAAAAGGCGTTACTGGCGTTCGTGTTAAAGCAGACGTGCCATTGGCGGAAATGTTTGGCTACATCGGAACACTGCGCACCATGACCTCAGGTCGCGGCCAGTTCTCCATGGAGTTCTCACACTACCTGCCTTGCCCGCAGAACGTAGCAGACGAAGTTATCGCTGCTGAAAAAGAGAAGAGAGCTAAGAAGTAAAACCTACTTCGGCGCTAGCGCTCTTTGAAGAAACCCGATGACGCAAATCATCGGGTTTTTTTATGCCTTACAGGCGGTATAAATAGCGAACAAAAAAAAGCCGCTGATAAACCCAGCGGCTTTTTCCAACATCGCGATACTCATTAAATGTCGGCGTTGTGATAAACGTTTTGCACGTCGTCCACATCGTTCAACATATCCATAAATTTTTCAAACAACGGAATGTCGTCACCTTCGATAGGGGCGGTGGTCTTGGGTAAAAACTGAATTTCATCCATATCGAAATCGAGTTCAGGCATCGCATCCAGGAGCGCAGTTTTCGCTTTGAAATATTCCGTGTGGGGCGTAATCACGGTCACTTTATCGCCTTCACTTTCCAGTTCAATCACCTCAACGTCGGCCATGATCAAGGCCTCTAACGCCGCCTCCTCGTCGCCGGTAAACACAAACAAAGCGCCATGATCGAACATATGAGCGACAGAACCTTGGGTGCCGATTTTACTTTTCGTCTTCACAAAGCACTGGCGAACATCGCCAAAAGTACGATTGGGGTTATCGGTTAAACACTCGATAATAACCATGCAGTTACCGGGGCCATAACCTTCGTAACGCGCCAGAGCAAAATCTTCACCGCCAGCGCCCTTGGCTTTTTGCAAGGCTTTCTCAATCACATGCGCAGGTACCTGGTCTTTTTTCGCTTTATCAATCAAGTTTCGTAAGGTCAGATTACCCTCGGGCTCAACCCCGCCAGATTTCGCGCACACATAAATCTCACGGCCGTATTTGCTATACACCTTGGATTTGGCATCCGCTGTTTTCGCCATGGACTCTTTGCGGTTTTGGTAGGCTCTGCCCATAATCACGGTTCTCAATGTGGGTCACGAAAGCGCTTATTTTACAGGGCCTGAGATCTCAGGCAAGCCGCCGCCTAAAGCTCTGGTAAAACTTACATTGGCTGAACAGACTAAGATTGGCGCGGGCACCCTAGCCACTAACACGTGAGACTTTCCCGCATTTCGGCAACCAAAAAACTACTGGACCGACCCATGCTGCACGATATTACAAGCGCAGATCGAAACAGCAAGTCGATATTAAGTACGCCTTTGAAGCGCACGACGTCGCCGACAAAATATTTTTATTGCCGATGTGCTCAACGTAGATGGCCCCAGTAACGAGTTATGACTTGCCTCCGTGAGCGCAATCACGGTAGTAGCATCAACAAACCCTTAGACGGGCGCAACGATTGCAAGCCGAGTGACTGGCGCGCCTCTTAGAGTATGCATGCAAGCGGCAAAGGTTTAATGCCGCTTGCAGGATTGTGTTTAGAAATCTTCAAAACTAGAAAAAGCTTCGCATGCATCGAACACGATGAGCAGCTACAGCAACAGTCGGGGCATAAACGCTATTGACTCACATCCACCAACAGTGGCACCCGGCGACCACGCCATTGATCGTCGTGCTGGGTTGCAATAACCAAACAAGGCTCTAGACCCTCTGCACTGCTCACTAAGCCTCGGCTATCCCATATAGCACTCTTACCTGCGGGCTCAAAACCACCAGTTTCTACGCAGTGATTGGCCATCACCACCAAGACATCATGTGCCTTCGCATAATCTTGTAACTGCCCTGTATCTGGCTCGTAGCCTGCCTCCGTAATCAGCACGCCAGCGGCATAGATGCTCGCCTCATGGGTGCGACAAGCAGCTGCGTGCTCTGGCTGGCTCGTATCGGCACAAATAGCATTTAGCAAGCGGTGCCCATGAACTTCGACCACACAATGCGCATCGCCAGGCTGAAAAAAAGCCGCTTCACCATCGTGCAAAAATAACTTCCGATAGGATTTAATAGGGCCATTCGGAGGAATGATAAATGCTCCGATAGCAGGCTTAGCGTCGGTTTCCAAGGGCCCGCCCACGATAATAGTCATCTGGTAGCGCTTGGCTTGCTGCGCAAGCAAGACAAAACAGGGATCATTTATGTTTAGCGCCAAGGCCGCGGCTAACGTCGGTTCATAGCCCGTCAAGGATAATTCGGGAAATACCAGACAGTTAACCCCTTCCCCATGAGCTTGCGCCACCACTTGCATATGCGCTCGGGCATTCACTGAAAGCTTGCCTCTGATAGCCGGTATCTGGGCTGCAGCGATGGAAAAGCTCAAGAGGTCACTCCTACAGAAAAGATTTCATCTAGGTCTTAGTATTATTGTGTCATTTGACAACACCAGCTAGCCAAATAACTATCTGCCTAATCTCGATAAATATTTAGCTATTCAACCGAGTCAGAGGCTAAAAATACCCCTTTATTCATTTAGCGCTAATGATTTTACTCAAAGACTCAAGCCTCGCTCTCATTGGCGCATCTACTTCTTCAGGCTTAATGCGCTTAATAACGCTTCTCAACACCTGAATTTCCTCTGGCGTGATCTCCCCGTCTGCCTCAGCTAAAGCGACCATTTTGTCAAGCTCGGCGGCATCAAGCTTGCCGTCGTTCATGAAGCACTCAATAGACAGCAGAGACATTTCAATATGAGCCATAGTCTTTCCCTTTTATGAACAATAATCCGATTTATAGATACCCAATAATACGCAAACCTTGTCCGAAATCATACCGAGCGATAGCAATCAGGTCGCCGTTAAAACGATGCCATCAAGCGATTCACATTGCCTTTCCTGCCGGCTGCTGTATTCTTGAGCGACAACGCCATTGTGTCATTTATCCGAAATGGCGGGCTTTGCGCTAAGCTATTTAGGCAGCCCAATGACTATCCCTCGTTTGCGTTATCAGACCGTCGAGTTTGGTAAAACCGATATTCACCTTTGCACCCTACGCGATGCCCAAGAATTTCACGACCCAGAGGGCGCTGCAGAAAAACTGGGCATATCCTCCGCGAGTTGGTCTCTATTTGGGGTGATTTGGCCGTCGAGCTTGGTGTTGGCCCACCACATACTCGACTGCAACACCGGCTCCAAACGAATACTTGAAATTGGCTGCGGTATGGCGCTGAGCAGCCTACTACTCAATAAACAACACGCCGATATCACGGCAACCGATTACCACCCAGAAGTTGAATGCTTTTTGCAAAGAAACGCGCTACTCAATAGCGATAAGCCCATTAACTTTGAACGTGCAGATTGGTCCGAAAAAAGCGCCACACTCGGGTGCTTTGATCTGATTATTGGCAGTGATTTATTGTACGAAGACCAGCATATAAAATTATTAGCAAATTTTATCAACCAACACGCCAAGCCAAATTGCGAGGTTATTTTGGTCGACCCTGGACGCGGCCGAAAAAATAAACTCAGCACAGAAATGGTGACATTTGGATTTACCTTTTCGCACCACAAGCCAAGCCATACTCGTTATTTAACCGCTGAGTTTAAAGGTCATATTCTTAAATTTAATCGTTAAGGCAAACAACTAAAAAGGGGCTATTGAACTTGGCGGCAGATGGTTTCGCTACAACAATAAAACTTTCAAATCGTCTCACAAACATACAACCATCTTACGAGCCATCTAATTCGACAACCTCAATTTTAAGCCAACAGATACTATCTGACTGTCATCCGACTCCCGTACGATAAGCTTAACCTGCCCAAGCCTAACTTGATCAGGGCAAAATCAGGCTTACCGTGAAACTGGCCGACAATATACGCCTCAATCGTTAACTTTGAATTGGTTGCATTGATATCGGCACCATAAACCTAAGCAACGCCCTCTGATTAGGCATCAGGAAAAAACATAAATTCACATAAATCAGCTCACGTCGAGCAAATAAATTTACGTAGTCCGCGCAAGACCCAAGCTGCTATAGGTTTAGCATTAGTAGTGCTAGCATTATTACCTGATCCTCAAACATGAGCTTATGTTCATCCTAGTGGGGCAATAACACACCACCTCAAAAACCTCGACGACTTGACTGCGCTCAGTGATTGAAAACGGTTTAACACTTACGCTAGCAGCATTACTTCCGCCTAATAGGGGTAGACCAAATGCTCTTGTTCTTGAGCGTGCTTAGCAACTAAACGTAAACTCCTGGGTTCCGCAATCGATGCTATTTACTTAAACCAGACGTATCGGTCAAGCACAGGTAGCAGCAACGACCGGCTCTTTACTTTATCCGCGCTTCATCGAAAGCACTACTATCTCGGTTCATCATTAACCTATTTGAGAAACAAACCAGCTCAAAAGCCATTAAACTGATAAAGGCCTAATGAATTCAAGCTGTTCATCATAGGACCCACAATAACTTACCAAGGTTACCGTTATAGAACTATTTAATGATCGGCTAGATATTTACTCAGAAATCGCTCCACTTCTTGAAATACCTGTCTGGCAGCCTCATTCTCTTCGAATATATTATGACCGGCATCCTTTATTTTTATAAACGTAAACTCTTTGCCCTCATCTTCCAATGACTCGGCCATGAGTTTAGATTGTTTGGGTAGAACCCTGCGGTCAAATTCACCCGCAATCATCAAAATGGGGGTTTGAATTTTTTTTGCATGCAAATAGGGAGAGTTGACATCCAACATGTCGGAGTCTACATCCGGATCGCCCATCGATCGGCGAATGAAATCCTTGCCTTTTTCATCATCGAAAATTTTGCGGCTATGCTTAATTTGCGCTTTTAAATCGGATACACCATTAATACTAATGCTGCACCGAAATAGATCGGGTGTTTTTACAGTCGCCATGAGCGCGGCATAGCCACCGTAGGAGCCGCCAACAATGCAAACCCGACCGGCATCGACATAACCCTTTTCCACCATGAAATTGACAGCATCGGTTAAGTCGTTTTGCATGGTTCCCCCCCACTGCTTGTATCCAGCCTCTTCAAATTTTAAGCCGTAGCCAGTAGAGCCTCTAAAGTTAGGCTGAATAACAATATTTCCGAGACTGGCAACGAATTGCGCGAACATATCATACGTTGAATAATCTCGTGCATGAGGGCCGCCATGGGGCATGATCACCATAGGCGCCATTTTT
Source organism: Simiduia litorea (assembly GCF_042853465.1). Classification (GTDB taxonomy): domain Bacteria; phylum Pseudomonadota; class Gammaproteobacteria; order Pseudomonadales; family Cellvibrionaceae; genus Simiduia; species Simiduia litorea. The sequence goes on from NZ_AP031497.1 coordinate 3,004,642, forward strand.
CCAGCTTTATAGCCAGGAGGAAGCAGGATGTATAAACGAATACTCAGGCCATCTCTAGCCTTATAATTCGCCAAAGCCGGTGTGGCCAACTTTTCCGGGATGAGATTGTTGTAGATATCGCCAATAAAGGTGAGCTTTTTCGTTTGATAGTTGTAAATAAAATAGGTTCCAGGGTTGTCGGTACTACTAGCCCTTATGACCACCCTTTTGCTTGTTTCTCTCGATGCCCAAGCACCAAAACTGCTATTCGGAATATTGCTAGCGATAAAGTCGTATGTCTGTTGCCGATCTTTGTCTAGATAGTGATTTTCTATTCTATCAATTTGCGTTCGGTAGCCCAGATAGTTGCCTGTTCTACTGTCGATAATTGCAGAGTGTATATCTGTATTGGGAAGTGCTGCGATAACTCTTGTGTCTTCCATTTTGCTTGTGCGCTCTATGATTTCATAGAAGCCAGTATCTTTGTTTCGTTTGCGATAGATAAGCTTGTTTACATCCGATAGCGAAAACAGGTATTGCCGATCTTCTATCTCTTCGTCCTCTAAAAATACTTCTACGGCCTCTACCCACTCCTCATTGTCTGAAAATTCATGGATAATGATACTTTTCCTATAATAATAGTAGTCGAGTCGATAGAGAGGGTTTCCTTCCACATCTGTCATGTATTGATAGGTGCGGCTTATGCCGCGCGTTAATAGTGCAACCTCGCCGGTGTAAACATTTACCTTGTACAAATCATAGGAATTGCTGCCCCAAGCGGGCATAATAATGTGCTCTTTGTCCTTGGTTAAAAAGTTAGAAATCGAAGATAGATTTCTATTCATCTTTAGCCTGTAGTTATCATTAAACAGCAGAACTTGATTTTTTGCATTGACGTCCATGGCTACGGACCTGTGTGACATGCGGTATTTATCAAGACTAAAGCTCGGATCTTTTTTGACACGTTTCAAGTAGGATTTTTCTGTAATTTTTTCAGGCACCAATAAATTGACAACAATGCGCTCGTTGTTGGCCCAGGTCACTGAGCTAGGTCTGATAAACCCGCTCTTCATTGTGCCAGTAATTGGGTAGCCTTCTTGTTCAAAGTCTCGGATGATCAGTGTGCGGCTGTTGCCGTCTTTCATGATCAAGGCAAGGTATCTACCATCTGGAGAAAACTCAGCGTCGTAGATATCTGGCTCAGCAAGAAAATCATCAATGCTTAGCCCAGCATAAGTTGACATTGCGATAAAACTGAACAAGATAAACGTGAAGATGGCGAATAAAGTAGGCAATCTGGATCGTTTCATGATTTCTGACGGTTATTTTTAATTATTTTCATGTTAACTAAAAGCCATAAAACAAAACAGCAGAAAATCACTATATTCACGGATATTGATACTCAGGGATTTAGTTTCTGGTAGCAGCGCTAAGCGGCTTATCGAGAGCTGCGTATGGCGGTCAAGCTTTAGGTGTTCAACGGCGACTCATTCCTTACAAATAAATTCACTGCAAATTTAGAGCCAAATTCGCCGCCATTAGATTATTAGTAAAAGGAACTATGCAAGCCCCTGCCAGCTCCTCATCATATCAACCACTCCAAGCTACTCATCCAGCAATCCGTGCGCTGCAGCTTTCGCTGTGGCATTGATACCTAGAGCAACAATTTCGAAAATCGACAGCAACGGATTGAAGGTATAATTATCACCCAACCTAAATATTGTTCATACACGAGTGCGCTTATGCCGTAATACCAAACCACCACCATCTTTTATTAGAAATTGGTTCCACTTAAATCGAGACATGGACATCACTGAATGTAATTCATCGACTGTTTAAGAGCAATTTAGTCAATATTTTCGGAGAAGGCTTCTGTAGAAATGCACCAAATGCCGGCTTTGACGGAAAGTTATTGGTCATGAACATTCATAACTGCGACGGCAATAAATTACTCATTCTTTTTCACCTAGGCCGTGATGCATCGCGCTCGTGAATCGTTGCCAAGACAGAAACAGGCCTGCAATTCAAACATGATCATCGCCACAATAATGGTAGTGAAGATGCATTAATACAGTACGGGGGCCATGCCCGGGAATCGGGCTGGGCACCGGTGCAATCTTTCTCTTATAGATGCAGACACAAAAGAGCTATTCGTACGCTAGGGCATCACCCAATCCAATGGCAACACTTGGCAAATGTATATCTACCCAAAGATATTCACCTATCGGATGGTGCGCGAAGCGCGGGAATTCAGAGCGAACTTCGAATTGACCAAGCCCACAAAGGCACCAGCGGCACCATGAGGTTGGGAATAATAGAGACTAGGTTTTATCTTCAGATCAATATGGACAAAACCAAAGTCTTATAAATACTATCAAGGCCTGCGGACAAGCAGCTTACAACAAGTAATACGATACGTTTTGGAACAGAAGGAAACTTAAGGCGAATACTGTCGCCAGTTTTCGCCTCCATTCCAACCAATACTTTCGTTTACAACTTGGAAATAGTGACTGACTCGCCAGAGGGTAAGTCAATATTTACGATACGGTTTTGCGCGCCTGCGAGAATTTTATCGCCATCCACATAGACTGCACTCACTAAATAACTACCGCGCTCTACCAAACTACATACATTATTTTCCAAATCAAAGCGCACCATGGGTGAACCACCTAATAGCGCTTCCTTACCGTCAGCCCGAATGGTCACCGTATTAAGTGAGTTATAGTCGAAACTCATAACATTTTGCCCGATCCTATTCATACAAGTATCGGCCAACACACTTTTATCACCCGTTAAAAAATTATAAAAGCTGAGTTCTCCTCGCGCTCCATCCAGCACATAAAGGCCTTCACTGGTCACCACAAAATCTGTCACTAGCGTTACTGAAAGATCTTCATAGCGATAGGCACTCGAACGATGTAAGGTTGCAATATCGACAGCAATGATGTGACCATTTACATAATCCGCGACCAATAGCCTTTCGCCCACTTCATCTAAACTAAAGCTTGTCACACTCCCTACAACCACACCGGTTCCAACACCTGCCCCTAATAGCTGGCGTTTAACTTCTGTCGTAGGGTCATAGGAATAAATTTCATTATTGGTACCATAATAAACAAGCCCATCTTCTGCCACAACTAAACCGCTGGCGCCCGCACCGTTACCGCCCTCAATATTAATGAGCGTAGTACGATCACCACTATCCAGATCAATAGAAAACAATTTTGAGGGAGCATTTCCTTGATCATCGAGCACTAAAAGCGCGTCTCCGCTTAATGCAAGATCTCGGGGAAACTGTAGGGGGCCACCATCCCCGACACCTGCTTTGACAGGAACGGTGCGGGTACCGGAATCCAAATCAACTGCATATACAGTATTTACACCGTCATCCCCAACCCAAATTCGATTACCAGAAAGATCAAATACTGCAGATCGGGGCTGATCAAAAGGCGAATCCAGATTGTCAACGCCTTCACTAAAGTAACTTACGGTACTATCAGCCAATACTATCTTGGCAATACTGGTTATGCCGACGGCATATAGGGCCGAGTTATTTGAATCTGCCGTCAAAAGTACCGCTGTATTATCCAATGTAGCAATCATGCTTGAGCGCAATCCGCTATCCACATCTATTTCAATGATCCCTACATTAAGACTATTGAGGCTTTCCAAGGCAAAGAGTTTACTATCTGCCCAGACGATAGCAGAACCGGAAAAAGCTTCTCTGTCGTCTACCGCTTGGCTTGTGACAAGGCTTAAAGCTTTAGATTGCACATCAAAACTATAGACTTCAGACTCCTCCACATTAATACTTTGATCTATGGGAAAGCGCGTTACCATAACAAAATAACGACGGCTACCCGCATCAAACGCACTACTGATGACATTGGTAAAGGACCAAGTTGCTGAGTCATGGTTTAAGCTTATGCTTGCTTCTACTTCGTTTAAACCCCCGTCCACTGGCGTACTGATTATTTGTAAAACTCCAGCGTTAACATCTGCAGACAGAATATGATTGGTTGCCGGATCCAACGCAGGAGCCCAATTGACAGAAAATTCACCCAGCTCTGTTGCCGCGAGAGTGTCCAATTCTAATTTATAGGAAGGCGAATAATTTTGTAATGCCAGTAATTCACCGGCACCACCTTTCATCAAGGTAGTAGGTAACTGTAGTCTGCTTATCAGTGTGGGATTTTCTGGCACATTACTCAAGCCTTCATCATCTACAACTTCGACGTCGATACTTGTCTCGCCGATCGGTAAATCTATCGTTGCAGTCCAACTTACTTGATCATCACTATCATCATCACTACCCACATCTACTAGGGTAGCCATCGCTCCTCGACGCACAGAATTTAATGGTGCGGACCTTACGATGTTAGCTTGGATGCCATTCACATTAACCGATGTGACACGCCCATTATCCCGAGCCGTGCCTCGAACTGTTACCTTATCACTGTCTGTATGAGACCTATGCCAAGGATAATTAACGGTAATAGCCGGCGTAAAGCCTGTTGGCGTTGGCGTTGGCGTTGGTGTTGGTGTTGGTGTTGGTGTTGGTGTTGGTGTAACTGTGGCACCCTGTCCGCCACCCGACCCGCCACCACCGCCACAGCCTACTAGCGCTGCGCACAGAGCAACAGTTAACATTACTTTCGATTTAGTAATCATGCTTACCCTTAACAGTATTTATTAGCTTTATGTGTGCTTCAACGCTCAATGCCAAAATCCATCTGCTACTTTTGAATTGCGGTAGAGATTAATAGATCGATAGGGTCATTGTCATTCATTTTTTGCACTAATAAATGCCTCTGACTTTCTATCACCGCCGCGGCCCAAAGGCGTCGCTCGCCGACCCGTCTTGGCTTCAATCTGCGCCTTAAATCGATCGTCCCCCAAAGCCCAGGCTTTGTTGGTTGCCTCTCGAATTGCGGTCAGATCCCGCTCCGGCATACGCCCACGAAATAACCCTCGGTAAGCCTTTTGGCGCTCAACGTCATTGCTAGCCAGTTGACAATAGACCGGGTGCGGCGTCAACAACTGAATCGGTTTGCCTAGGGCATTGCGCTGATAACTGGACCAAGGGTAATCCGCTGCATGCGCAAACATGTCTGCACGAACGGGATTCAACTCAATATAGCGGTACACCGTTAACAAATAGCTGTCTGTGCTCACCAACGTAGATTTATATCGCCCCTCCCAAAGGGTTCCAGTACGGCCATAAGTGAAGTTGAAATATTGAACATACCTGCGACCCTGCGCCTGCATCATGCGACTAACACTTTGTTCCGTACTGGGGGTAACCAGCAAGTGAACATGATTAGTCATTAATACAAACGCGTGAATGGCAACATCATACTTAACCGCTGCGTCTTTGAGAAAAGCCAAATAGGCCTTGTAGTCAGCGTCGTCGTAAAAACAAGCTTCGCGATTATTACCGCGCTGGATGACATGTTGGGCGCAGCCAGGCAAATAAAGACGAGGTAAACGCGCCAAGAAAGGATTCTCAATGAAACCTAGGCCAAAATTAGTTGACCTAGGCTATAAAATCAATGACTCTGACCCGAATGGCACTAAGTTAAGCCTGATCTTGGGGCTGTAAATGCGATAAAATATCCTCGTATTCAATTACGGAAACGCCTCTATGCAGCTCTTTCTTTCGCCCGACTTTAACATTCAAAGCCTACGAAGAAAACCGAAGTCTGCAGCGCAAAAAATAAAGGAATTTAAGGAGAAAATTCAGTCCCACAGCCTGACCAATATTGGTCGTGTGCTTGAGGCATTTATCCCTGCATCGCTATTCGATGAACATCGACCTAAAACTTCTAGACGACGTATATTCAGCATCGAGAATACGTTTTGGGGGCTATTTCTTCAAGCCCTGCAGCCAGATAGTAGTTGTCAGTCAATTGTTCATCAATTTCGAACTTCTGAAAGGGGTAATAAATCTAGCATATCAGCATCTACTTCAGCGTACTGCCAAGCAAGAAAACGCTTACCAACTGAACTATTGTCGACCATTTTTAATCACACGGCGCAGCTAAAGGATACTAAGCATCCCCTTTTGGGGCGGCGAGTTGTGTGCGCCGACGGAACTGGGCTTTTAGCAGCTGACACGGAAGAAAATCAAGGTGTGTGGCCTCAGCAATCGAGCCAAAAGGAAGGCTGTGGTTTTTCGCAGATTCGTTTGTGCGCTTTGTGTAATTTACATACTGGCGTTGCAATAGACTACCGAGTAGGTAATAAACGCTCACACGAATTACCATTACTTAGAGATCAAGAAAATAGTTTCGCTAAAAATGACGTTTTTATTGGTGATAAGGGCTTTATTTGCTTTTATGACCAGGCTAGATTACTAGATATTGGAGTTGACTCAATCGTTGCTCTCGCACGTCGAAAGCCTGTCTCAGCAGGTGACGCCGAAAAAATTATTGGTGATAATGATCTTCTAATTAACGTGCCAAAATTCACTAGCACTGTGGCTCGAAGTCGATACCCAAAAGAGCGTTGGTCTGCATTACCTGATGCTATTCAGATGAGGCAGATAAAAGTTGATTTCAGCTTTCCGGGGTACCGTTCAAAGGGAGTTTACTTGCTAACAACGCTGCTGGATGAGGTTAGGTATCCTGCTGCATTGATTGCGGAGCTTTATCGCCAGCGGTGGGGAATTGAGCTCTACTTTCGTGACCTTAAAACTACTTTGGGAATGGAATTTATTAAAGCAAAAACACCTGAGATGGCTAGAAAAGAAATCCAGATGTTTTTTATCGTATTCAACGTTATACGCTACCTAATGTCGGAAGCTGGAAATGGTTCAGGTGATATCGTTCTGGCGTTTAAATCTTGCGTACAAACGTTGATATCCTATTGTAATAACGGCAACACTCTACCCACCAAAACCTCTGTAATGAACATAAGTTTTTTGCTAAGCGAAATCATGAAGTGCACGCTCTACCAAAGGCAAGGGCGGATTGAGCCTAGGCAAATAAAACAAAGGCCAAAACCCTTTAAACTCATGACAAAACCGAGATCGGTATTGAAAGAGGAAATGCTATCGCAGGCGGCTTAACTTAGTGCCATTCGACTCTGACCCCATTGATCCCAGCTAATGAGCGACCCCATTGATCATTGATCGGCGACTCCTACCAACGGGTAACCTTCAGGCTGCTCAACGAATTCTACTATTGGAAAAACCTCATCGGTCTTTAACAAATAGGCCCTACTATCTTGATTAATCTGTACTCTAAGTACCCCATCGAAATATTCGCAATCACCAGCAAAGCAAGGGATATTCCGCGGATAAAACCACCGCCCCAGCTCGGATTCCACAACAAAATTTTGCCCCGTCAACTTCAAACGAACTGACTCTCCCGGTCGAATTTCGTGTTTATAACCGGATGAATTAACCTCTATTTTAACCCATGAATTATTATAAATATCAACGTATGCCAGACGAGGGCAGCCTATCAAGAAAAAAACCAATACACATAACAACATCAATGTCTTTATTTTCATTATCATGGTTTATCTACTCCAGGGCCAAGGACTGCGTCCACGCTCAGGACCCATCTCCAGGACATTATTATTATGAGTTCCACCACCAGATAATAGTGACGCGCTCATAGCTACTGCATGTAGTGGTAAATATAAAGGTCCTAAAACCTCAGCTTGCCTAGTATGAAGTGTTTCCTCGGTTACAACAGATACACCAAATCTATTTAAAGCTGGCGTACCGTCTGGGTTTTTGTAAGCACCGGGTCCAAATACCTGTACATGACCAAATGACATCGCCGAAGGCATCATCCAGGTAGGCATATCAGTAAATCTCAGAATGCCAGCATCGCTATCCCATACAGGTGTAGCGCCAAATATCATTCCTATACCACCATAAACAGCTCCAATAATTGTATTCGGTAACGCCCAAATTCTCTTTAACACATCACCCACAACACTCAAAGGATTAGCACCCTGACGCTCAGTCTCAGCAATCCCCTTTTGAGCTCTCTCAGTAGCTGTTGACATCCTAGCAGGATCATTAAGCCAACTTCTAAACGCCCCTGCAGCAGCGCCATTGGCAAACTTTCCACCCGTCAGTTGTGACACGGTGCCACCAATTAAGGCAGAAGCCATTGCCCTTCCGGCAATGGATTTTATGCCTGCTGTCCAAGCTCCCCTTGCGGCACCGCCAAGCGACGATATGCCCGCGGAAACAAAGCCATTGCCAAATTTCCCCCCCTGCAGAACACTGCTAATACCACCGATAACGCCCTGCACAACGAAATCCTGCACGAAACTTCCAGACCCACCACCCATTGGAGTTATTGCAGACGCAATACCAGCAATAATCCCCGCCTTCAGGCTACCGGTTACCGCATAGGTTGACATTGCGTTATAGGCCACTAAGCACACCTGACAATAAACAGCTAAGACGATTTGCACAACGGCGTTAAGTAGCGGGATTTTCGCAATAGCCTTAAAAAGCTTCTTCAAAAAGAACCCACTAGGGTCTGAATAGCTCATCGGATTGTTCTGTACATAGCTATAACGGTTGTAATTCTGAAACACCGTTGGACTTTGTATAAACGGGTCTGCCTGCATAAACCGGCCGATGTTGGCGTCGTAGATGCGGCCGTTCATGTGAATTATATCCACGTGATCGAGCATCTCGTGGCCGGTATAACCGCGGGTAAATGCGGGGCCAATCACATCGTTTAACTTAGCGGCGGTAAAGGCATGGGTTTGCTTGCCCCAGGGGTCGTACAAAAATTGCTGTACGGCCTGTCCGCCTGCATCCGTTACCGTGGTGGTTGAACCCTGATGATCTTTGTGAATGTAGAAAGTATCGCTAGTACTGTCTGATCGTAGGGTGATAACCGCGTTACCCACATAGTACTTATGCTCAGTTAGGCTGGCTTTACCACCACCGGTGCGTTCGACCTTTTCATACATCCCGTCCACATAGGTTGTGCTGTAAGCCGCCATTTGGCCGTTTTCTAGTTTGTTATCAAAACGCTGATAACGCGCCCTGCCGGCATCGTATTTAAAAGTAGAGTATTGCGCGCCATTGCTGATACGGCTTGCCAAGTCATAGCTGGTGTACTCAAAACTACGCTTACCATCGTTAAGCACGTTGCCTTGTGCATCGTAAACAAAATCATAAGCTTTTGGCTTAGCTTTCTGACACTGGCTACCACTCAGTGACCATCCCGCTGGGCAAGCAAAGGTTGCCGCGGCAGTTAAAGTACGATTGCAATTGCTGCCGTTTAGCGCCCAACCGGCAGCGCAGTAATAATCGCTGGCTGCCGCTGACAGTGTCCGGTTACAGCTGGTACCGTTTAGCGACCAACCGCTATCACATTGATACACCGTATTCGGGGTCGCCGCCTGCGTTAAGGTACGCGAACAGGTAGTGCCACTTAACGACCAACCGGCATCACAGCTGTAGGTATTCTGGCTGACTTGTGGCGTTTGAACCCAGCACTCCCACATTTTGTTGCCGTTGCCCATGGGCTCACCGCCCGAGCAGGACTCTATATTTGACCCGGTTGGCGGCAAAGGCTGAATAAAGCCCTGAAATTTCCGACACATACCCGTGGTTGCGCTGTAGGAGTAGCCTGCAGGGCAGCTATAAGACACACCAACGGTAGCCGCTTTCGATTCCGTAGCCGAACAACTTGTACCGCTAAGGGAATAGTTCACTGGACAGGAATAGTTAATCGAACTCGACGCGGCCTGCGTTTGCTGTTTCTGACAATTATCAGCACCAGCGTTGTAGCTATAGCCAGATGGGCACTGATTGACCGCCTCAACAATTTGAGGTTGCACCAAAACGCGACTGCATTGACTGCCGGATAGACTCCAGCCACTTGCGCAGCTGTAGCTAACGTTTTGTGTTGCCGTATTGCTGAGTGTACGGTTACAGCTGGTACCACTTAATGACCAACCGCTATCACAGCTGTAGGTAGTCTGACTTCCGGCTGTTGCGGTGAGCACACGACTACAACTGCTACCACTCAAATTCCAGCCACTGCTGCACTGATAATTAGTATTTTGCGTAGCCGTTGCGGTAAGCGTGCGCGAGCAAGTACTGCCGCTTAAACTCCAACCGCTACTGCATTGGTAATTGGTATTTTGCGTGGCCGTTGCGGTAAGCGTGCGCGAACAACTGGTACCGCTTAGGCTCCAACCAGCGCTACAGCTATAGGTTGTAGTGGAAACCTGAGCGGTTTGAAAAGTGCACTCCCATAGGCGCTTGCCGCCGCCCATGGGTTCACCACCAAAACAACTAACAACATGGGACCCACTAGGTTTAGTCGCAGCGATAACCCCTTGAAATTTACGACACATACCGGAAGCGGCGTGATAGCTGTACCCAGAAGGGCAACTTAACGTCGTTGAAGCTGTTGCATTGACGGTTTCTATTTTTGAACAGGTTGTACCTGATAAACTGTAACCTGCGGCACAAGAATAGGTGTAATAAACCGTTGCCGCAGTGCTTTCATTCTTTCGGCAATCACCCGTACTACTGTTATAGCTATAACCGCTGGCGCAAGTGTAAGTGTAATAAACACTAGCCGCTTGGGTTTCGGTTTTTCGACAATCACTCGTAGCACTGTTATAGCTATAGCCGCTTTGGCATGTAGGTGTAGCGCTAGCGCTAGCCGCTTTGGTTTCAGCCTTTTGGCAATTACCGGCGCTGACATTGTATGTATAACCCGCAGCACAGGAATAACTGTAGCTAGGCGTAGCCGCAGAGGTTTCAGTCTTACGGCAGTCATTAGTTGCAGCGTTTAATGTATAACCCGCGGGGCAAGAGTAGCTGTAATCAATAGACGCCGGAATGACTTCTGCTTTCTTACAACTGGTTGAAGCCGAATCATAGGCATAACCGGCAGGACAACTTTGACTCGCCGGCTGAGTTAGTGGCTCAGAGCAAGGACCAGCCTCGCAAATATTGATCAGTCGATAGGGATTAACGGTATCGTACTGATAGTTACCGGTGCCGGACTTAGATTTAATATTACCCCAATCGTCGTAACTAAACGTCTGATTGGCTTTGAAACTGGCAGGCATGGCACTTAAGCCATCAAGCCCAACAGTAATCACCCGGTCTTCTAAGCGGTACAAATCATCGTATAGAAAGTCTTCCGTCCAGGAGGCTTGTGCAATGGATAAATTATGCTTGCGCCACTCTAAATTACCCACACTGTCAAATTGATATTCAAGCTTGTGCAGCAAGGTTGACCGCTGCAAGGTGATACTTTTTAGCCAGCCTGTATCTGCTTTATGATCGCGAACTTCTTCAGTACCGTTGCCGTAATTCACTTGGGTCGCATTGCCGCGTGCGTCCATGTCAACGATGGTTTGAAAAGCTAGACCTGATTGCAGATTAACTCGACGATATAGATAACCCTGCAGGTTATACTCATTTTTAACCGTCAGCGCGTTGTTGGGATAAGTTGTTGTGGATAAGCGCGATAAAGTATCGTAATCAAATCCTACGGTGTAACTATCTGTTCCATATTGATAGCTCGTTGACGTCATACGACCAAATGCATCGTAACCATAGGACTTCTGTGTTTCAAAGCCCGATGCGCCACACGCCGCATTGGTATTCAAATAACTCGTTTCTTTTAACAAGCGCCCAACATCACCACTGGTAATATTACCGTAAGTCCAACAGCTTACACCTTCCGGTTCTAGCCGCTTTATTTTTCGACCCAATAAATCATATTCAAAGCGACTGACATCACCATTGGCCGTAGTTTGACTCAGTAATTCACCAAAGCCACTATAGGTATATGTCCAGCGGCCTTTATCCAAATCGACTGTCGCCAACTTTCTACCATAAGCATCAAACTCCGTACGAGTACGTACAACCTCTATCAAGTTTGCAGCCTTAGCCCAAACCTTTAATAAATTCCCGTAGCCGTCATACAAATACTCCAGACGATTGCCTAGGGCATCGTCAACAAACGCCTTATCACCTAGGGCATTATTTGTATACGTAGTACTGCCCCCAAGATTATCCGTAACCGTCGTAGTAAGGCCGGCATATGTTGTTTGCTGAACACCATTATTCGGCATCGTTTGCTGGCTGATTCTATCGAAGAGATCATAAGATATTTCGGTGAAATTGATTTGCGAAGGGCCATTAAAAGTAGGCTCGTAATGGCGACTAGCTCGCCCCTTATTGTCGTAAGTGGTTTTTTTATAGACCCAAGAGCCCGATCCAAAACCTTGGTGACGACTACCTAACGCTCGCCCAAAGCGGTCATAAAAGGCTTGCTCAGTCGGCTTTCCAGTTGCTGTCTTCGTTTCAACAATGATCGAGCCAGTAAAATCACCACAATCTGAAACATTACTACATAGTGCATAGGTAGATACCGCCTCTACACCATCCTTACTTACTGAGCGCGCAGTACGGCCCCACCTATCCTTAAAGGAGTCCACATAAAACGCATTGGCATCTGTAACCCGAGAATGCGTGATTAAGCCGGTGACCGCACTAGGCGACGTTTGATTGTACTGATAGGTTGCCGTTTCATTCAGTGCATTGGCTTCAGATGCAAGGTAACGACCGCGACTATCATACTGATAAACCACCGAGCGAGTTTCAGGAACTGTGCCTGCAGCATCTTTACTCGATCGCACTGTTTTTAAAGTTACATTGCCCCATTGGTCATAAACTTGGCTTGTGGCCACCTCTAGCTGAGCATCGCCGGGCGAGGTAGTACTGGTATGCAACAGGCCATTGTCGTAATAGGTAAAATCACTGACACGGGAAATTGCTGCTGTGCTTTCGCGCTGACCAAAGCGTTGCTTAGTAACAGTAGCTTTACTTAAACGCCCCTTTTCGGCACCGCCACCCAGGCCAAGATATTCGCTGGTTGTAGAGACAGAAGACTCCAATTGACCCGTCGCTAAATTGGTGACATCAACCTCAATTAAGCCGACGTTGCCCCACGTATCAATTTGAGATTGACGGGTTTCAATTTTTGACAGCGGGTACAAAACTCCATCAGAACCGATTTGACGGCTAATTTCAGTTGTTTTCTCACTGTGAACTGCATACACATCTGGATAAGCACTTGTGACCTGATAGGTATTCTCTGAGCGCGATAACTCTTGCGCACCCAGCAGTTGTACTGTAGCTAACGGCACACCAACTTTGGGGAAGCTTTGGTGATAAACCGTTTCGCTAACAACACCTGTTTGGAGATCTTTGGTGCGCAACATTTCAAAACCAAGCATACCGCGCCCAAGACGATTAATGAGTAAACCACCGTACTCATAAGCCACACCTAGTGTCGCTGAATCTGTTACTTCAGTGTCAACCTGCTTAACCACTACCATCGGCATTAGGAAGGAGAAATTCCCCACTTCAGACTCAGCCGAAGATGCTTGGGTTTTATAAACCTCTGGAGAACCATTCACATTTTTTGTAAGACGCGAATACTGAATACTGGTTTTAACGCCGTACCCTTCAGTAATACTGGTAACTAGGCTTTCAAACTCATCCATTCTGGATGCATGTCGATACCACTTACTACCGTCGGCAGAATATAGATCTAACCGACCTTCACCATGGGTGTCTGAAAATTGTAAAACTCGGGAGTTATCCATACTGATAACACCGCGAGACTGCCAATAAATAGAATTTGCAGAGTCCATTGGACGCGACATAAAAATATGAAAGGAACTGCTGCCAACAGCTTTTAACATATCGGCACGGCCGTCGCCATTTAAATCTATAAACTGAGACCGGTCTGCTTCGGTTTGCGTTGCAGTTAAATTAGTATCTTTCGGAGCATTGAAATTATAGCCATTGCCTAGGCGTACATACCATTTCCCACTGCCATAATAGAGGAGATCAGAAATTCCATCGCCATTAATATCAGCAGCACGCATAGAAGCAATACTGCCGTTTGAGAGATTTTGTCGTTCCGTATAACTAGGCGAATTTAACGTACCGCCAGCGACAAATAACTTCCAGTTAGTTTGAGCTGGATCAATTGTCCAAGTTCCACCAGCGTCGCGGCAGTTACCTGGGTCAGTTTCGAATTCTCTATTTTTACAATAACTTCTCTGGCTGGTTATCTTAAGCAACAGATCAGTTCTACCATCACCGTTCGCATCAAAGGCTGCGCCAGTTTTTAAATTTGCTGATCTTTCTGTCAGCAAGCTATCTCTAAAGGAAGCTTGAAAACCTGTAGAGAATGCATATAGATTAGCCGCGGAAGAAAATGTACCTCCATTATTTTTATACCACTGAATTGCTTTATCTTTAACAAAGAGAATATCTTCAAGACCATCGCCATTCACATCGGCAACCATGGCATTGCTATCATAACCATGAGAAGCAATGCCAAGATTTGTTAGCGTGTAGCTCACCGTACGTGTAAAATTTTCACACATAGAAGCGCCATTCATTGCTGGCTCACAAAAACTATTTTGAACCTGGCTAGGTTTAAACGAAATTACCTGCCAATTACCTGTACTTTGATCTGATACAAGTAAATCCCGCTGTCCATCGCCGTCATAATTTATAGACATGGCGTGCTCAGCTCGCGAAGCACCAACGCTGGTAAGCGACTGATCGAGACTTCCGTCAAATGAAGATAAATACCAAGTACCGTTTTTTACATAAATTAAATCGCCCTTACCGTCGCCGGTCATATCAAAGGCTTGAGCTGTATAGCGATTACTGTTGGGAACTGACGTAGCTGCCGGATTTGAAAACGGTGTGAAATTAGATGTTGGAATTGTATAAGGTAGGGAAACGCCAGTCTCATCGTCGTAAACCTGCACTGTGCCATTCACAGTCAATTGATCAGGTTTATTCCATTCAAACACCACAGGCGTCGAACAATCTGATAGATCTTCAGATACGCAGCGTTGAATTTGCGTCAGGTATATCTGCTCTTCAATAACATCACTTTTACTATACGAGAGTATATGTCGATCTAAGAATTGATCATCCTGGTGAATTTGAATGCCGTTAAGAAGTTTTGATTGACTGAATGCCACGCCAGCAATAAAGCCATTGCGCGGCTTGGGTAGATCTTCATATTGAAAGGTCGCTTTTACATACGGACGACTATTACTGCCAAGGTGTCCACCCGATGCTATCGACGCCAACCACTGCTCGCCTTTCTCTAGATCTAACCCATATTGATAACTGATGAAGTTACCAACTGCATCTACAGTGCCTTTTATGCTCCAGCTAAGTGCTATATCGCCACCAGCGCGATTAACTACAGAAAACTTTGCATCACCAGCATCGGCGTTGCCAGCAGTATCCTGTAAATTGATACTTGGTAATACTTGCCTCACAGCGCCGTAATAATGAGTATCGCCGGACTTAGTTGAAACAGAAAAAGCTATGGGCCCGCCGCCAGCCGCTTGACCTAGCGCGGTAATAATAGAGAAGTCGTCGAGCTCTTTACGGTAAAGACTACCGTTAGCTCCGTAACTACCGCTGATTAATACTAATCGCTGCCCATCCAAACAAAACCGATCATTCGCCGTGAGTTCGACCCCCTTAATTTGCCCGTCTTGGGCAATAGTGGAAGGACATCTTGTTACAGCCGAGCCCGCAGATAACTGAAAGCCAATACCAAGTGGCCCACCAGAACCTCCCGATGAATAGGAAATTGAGACCTGAGGTTGTAAACCGCCGCGCGCGCTGGGTATTGGGATGGGTAAGGTATAAGTTGCAGCACCCTGTTCACTGACTCGGAACTGTCCACTTAGTGGCACAGTGGACGCTTGGCCAAAGCTAATATTGGACAAAAGAATAGAGAATACTGCGACTATGAATAAGCGCACGATATGTCACCCCAAGATATTTATAATATTTTTATTGATACTCCGCCGATCTTATACATACATTAAAAGTATAAAAAGTAACTATTTATATAATAAATGGAATATATAACCTTATATACTTTAGGGGTAATAGACTCCCATCCTCCCCATAATTAATTCGAATTTATATTCAACATTAATAGCTTGCGCCGACTTAAATCACAGCACACCGATATAAATAGCAAGGGCTGAAATTTACTTGTATTCAGTAAGGTCTTTAGCGAGAAACGCTGGCTGAACGATAAAATATACTCTGATCATTACAAAATTTAAAAAAACAACAGGTAGATGTAGTTACGCAATTTAATAACAATCTTCTGCCCTAAAAAAACCGCCTAGCTAAAACTCTGACTAGCCATAACAATGTGAGGAGACGACTTAAAAACAAAAAAAGATGGATTGATAAGATTGGAAGCGACATCTTTCAACTTGAAATCTTCTACAAGCGTAGACAAGATAGACGGTTTTATCGCTTGGAAAAACACCCTAAAAGCAATTGCAACTACTATAAACAAAACACCGAACACCGCAGCACATTACGCCGAGCTTGATCAGCATCTTATCGATGCATACTACCCAAAGGGGGACCCACACCCTGTAGTGATCTGCAGCACGCTTCTGCGCATCAATGCGCCCGCGGCATAGTTGCTAAAGAATGCTAGAGGAGTGATTTGCAGCAATCCGAATCGAAACGTCGAACCGCGCCATCCATGCCTCTGTTCGGATACGGTCCATCCATAGACGTAAAAAAACCGGCGCTTTTTAGGGCGCCGGTTTGAAAAGACGGTTGGGTAAACAACCGAAACCCGAATCGGCTCCATGCCTCCTTTCGGATACGACCGCCACGGACGGCGGGAGTGTTTAAATTGCAGGAGCAAATTTATACCGGTCCATCCTTGGACGTAAACTTAATAAGGTTTAAAGACGTTCGATAACCGTGGTAATTCCCTGTCCCAAACCAACACACATGGTCGACACACCCAGTGTGGCGCCTTTGTCTTGCATGGCGGTCAACAAGGTTGTGGTAATACGGGTACCTGAACAACCGAAGGGGTGACCTAGCGCGATAGCACCACCGTAGATATTCACTTTTTCGTCCATCTTGTCGAGCAAACCTAAATCTTTTAACACAGGCAAAGATTGCGCGGCGAAGGCCTCGTTCAATTCAACCAACTCGATATCGTCCATGGTTAAACCGGCACGCTTCAACGCTTTTTGGGTTGAAGGTACAGGGCCATAACCCATGATCGATGGATCCACACCAGCAACCGCCATGGCACGAATTTTCGCGATAGGTTGGATGCCTAAGGCTTGCGCGCGCTCGGCACTCATCACGATCATACAGCTAGCGCCGTCGGTGATTTGCGACGAAGTGCCCGCTGTTACCGTACCGCCTTTTGGATTAAAGGCAGGGCGCAAGGCCGCCAAACTTTCCATGGTGGTTTCCGGACGAATAGTTTCGTCGGTGTTCACCATAATTTTAAAACCATTGGTATCGTGACCTTCACGGGCAAGAATTTCGCGCGCGAATTTTCCTTCCAGCGTAGCTTTGTGCGCGAGTGCATGTGAGCGTACACCGAAAGCATCTTGTTGCTCGCGGGTAATGCCGTGCATTAACGCCAAAAATTCGGCGGTTAAACCCATCATGCCCGAAGCTTTCGCGGCGTGCTTAGACAAACGTGGGTTCGGATCTACGCCGTGATCCATGGGCAAATGGCCCATGTGTTCAACACCACCGACGACAAACATATCGCCGTTGCCGGTCATGATCGCCTGCGCAGCTGTGTGCAGCGCACTCATGGATGAACCACACAAACGGCTCACGGTTTGGGCGCTTGAGGTGTGCGGAATAACAGTCATCAAACTGATCATGCGCGCGACGTTCCAGCCCTGCTCTTTGGTTTGGTTAACACAACCCCAAATCACATCTTCCACTTCTGCGGGATCTAACTTTGGGTTGCGCGCAAACAAACCGTTAATCAAATCAGCGGAAATATCTTCGGCGCGCGTATTGCGATAAATGCCACCCTTGGAACGGCCCATCGGTGTGCGACCACAATCAACAATTACAGCATCTCTTGGGTTAAGACTCATAGTAGTTCTCCTTAGGCGAAGTAAGATTCGCCGGCTGCTGCCTTGGCGCGAAGTTTGTCGGTTACCTGGTACAAACCACCAAGGTGCGCGTATTTGTCGGCAATCGCTACAAAGTTAGCGAGACCCACAGTTTCCATGTAGCGAATTGCACCGCCGTGGAAGGGTGGGAAGCCAATGCCGTAAATCAAAGCCATATCCAATTCCATGGCAGAGTCGACGATGTTGTCTTCTAAACACCGCACAGACTCTAAACACAAAGACACCATCAAGCGCTCAGAAATTTCTTCTTCGCTAAACTCTTTACGCTCAGCAACGTGGCCTTTTAACAAGTCCCATACCGATGCGTCAGCAACTTTTTGTAAGCGGCCTTTGCGATCGGTTTCGTAGTTGTAGTAGCCCTTGTTGTTTTTCTGACCGAAACGCTTGGCTTCGTATAACAACTCACTCGCGGTTTTAAATTCGTACTTCATGCGATCAGGGAAGCCATTGCTCATCACTTCACCAGCGTGAACACCCGTGTCGATGCCGACAACGTCACACAAGTAAGCGGGGCCCATGGGCCAGCCAAACTTTTCCATCACTTTATCGATAGCCGCGAAGTCTGCACCTTCGTGAACCATTTGCATGAAACAGCCCATGTAGGGCGACAGGATGCGGTTAACGAGGAAGCCTGGGCAATCGCGTACAACAACGGGCTTTTTACCCATGGCGAGTGCGTAGCCAACAGTAGCAGCGACCGCTGTGTCTGACGTTTTTGCACCGCGAATCACTTCCACCAAAGGCATTTTGTGCACGGGGTTGAAGAAGTGCATGCCACAGAAATTTTCGGGGCGCTTCAAAGGCTGCGCCAAGAAATCAATAGAGATAGTCGAGGTATTAGAAGCCAGCACCGCGTCTTTACGAATATGGTTTTCCACTTCCGCCAAGACCGCGTGCTTAACTTTGGGGTTTTCCACCACAGCTTCAACAATAACGTCAGCGGTATCGATACCTTCATAGGACAGTGTTGGCGTAATTTTGGTTAGCACATCGGCCATTTCGCCCGGTGTCATACGGTTGCGCTCAACCATTTTCGACAGTAGCTTAGCCGCTTCGCCCATGCCCAAATCCAGACCCGCTTGCGCGATGTCTTTCATCATAATGGGCGTGCCTTTGTAGGCCGATTGATAGGCAATACCGCCGCCCATAATACCCGCGCCTAATACGGCACCCTTCTCAACTTTTTTCGCTGCTTTAGCTTGGGTTTTACCTTTCTTCATCAACATTTGATCGGAAAGGAACAAGTTAACCAAACTAGCTGCAACGGTGGTTTTCGCCAATTTGGCAATGCCGGCGGCTTCAACTTTTAACGCCTCATCGCGCCCCAGCGTGCTGTTTTTCTGCATGGATTTAACCGCGGTCACGGGCGCCGGGTAGTGCTTACCCGCTTGGCCGGCAACGAATCCTTTCGCGGTTTCAAAAACCATCAAAGATTCCATGTCGTTCAGCTTCAGTTTTTCTAATTTTTCCTGACGCTTAGTCTTGTAATCCAACTCGCCGCTGATAGCGCGGCTGAGTAAATCTAAACCGGCTTCGCGCAATTTATCACCAGTAACCACGGCATCAACCACACCATCGGCCATGGCCTTATCGGCGCGCTGCTCTTTACCAGCGGCAATCCATTCAATGGCGTTGTCGGCGCCGGCCACACGTGGCAGGCGAACGGTGCCGCCAAAACCAGGCATGATGCCGAGCTTCACTTCGGGCAGGCCGATCTTGGCCGTGTCGGCCATAACGCGGAAGTCGGTGGCCAGTGCCATCTCTAAACCACCGCCTAGTGCTACGCCGTTAATGGCGGTAACGGTCGGGAAAGGTAAGTCTTCAACCGCACTAAATATCTTATTGGTTTCATACACACCAGCCGCAATTTCTTCTTCGGAACGGGTGAAATTGGCGCCAAATTCGGTGATATCCGCACCGACGATAAAGCCATCTTTACCGCTAGTGACCAATAACCCCTTTACCTTGCCATTGGCAGTGATGGCTGCTGTCGCTTCTCTCAGCTCATTAAGGGTTAATTGATTGAATTTATTGACTGAGTCGTCGGTCAGATCAAAACATAGCTCGGCTATGCCCTGCTCTAACGCGCGAACCGTAATCGCCTTTCCTGAATAGATCATGGGTGTTCCTCATTAGGCGCCAACCGTTGGCGGGTATTACTGTTATGTGCGCTATCCGTTGTCGATGCTGGGCGCGCTTGGCTACAAGGGCTACATCAGCAGACAAAACAGAGCCGGCCACTCCAAAGGAATAGACCAGCGATAACTTAATATAGACTCGGTTAATCAGCCCTGCGGCTCAATAGCAAAACAAACCACATTTGCTTGCAAATATGACCAAGAGAAAAAGTTTAGTTCTTTTTTACCAAGCGCCGCGGCATAAAATTAGCCTCAGGTAAGTAAGCATTAAGAGGGCTAGGCGGGCAGTTCCAGCTCCATCAGCTCAATACCGTGAGCGGCGCTATGGCCGATGGCAATGAACTGGAAGCGGCTATACAGCGCGAGGGCGGGCTGATTAGCCACGGCCGTTTTTACCCTAAGTGGGATTTTTCGACGACGATAGCTACTGACTACCACCTTTAAAAGGCTCGAAGCGTGACCTTGCCGTTGTGCTGATGGGTCCACACACAGGCCATCGATCAAGCACCAAGGCTGAGCGGCGCTGGGTTCGATCAACTCGATGGCGGCGATAACCTCACCCTGGCTCGACTCGATACCAATAATACGACTGGGCGCTAACCGGATGGTGGCCGCATTGCGCTGCAGGGGCGCAAAATAGCTCAAAGCCGCACCACCAATCACCTTCGCTTCCTGACGATAAGCATTCTGAAACAAGAAATACAGCTGTTCGGCCGTTTTGCTTGCACGATGATTAAGCACCTTGGGTTGCGACATAGGCTTGGATACAGACCGACTAACGTCAGATGAAATCATGATATAAAAAGATTCAAATCTACAACGAAAAACGCAGTTTACCTACTTCGACGGCAAAGCTAAACGCTTGGCACATAAATTCAGATTTTTGTCCGCAAAAACATTAAAATGCGCTCTTTTTGAGGAAATCCCGTTGCTAGACCAGACGCTCAGCCCCAGACGCTTCACCGTTGCCCCCATGATGGAATGGAGCGACCGTCATTGCCGTTACTTTTGGCGCTTGATGAGCAAGCGGGCATTTCTCTATACAGAAATGGTCACCTGTGGCGCTTTAATTCACGGTGATCGCGAGCGCTTCCTCAATTACAACACCGAAGAGCATCCGCTGGCGCTGCAAGTTGGCGGCAGCAACCCGCAGGAGCTAGCCGCTTGCGCCAAAATGGCGGAGAGCTGGGGCTATGACGAGATCAACCTCAACTGCGGCTGCCCGTCAGATCGCGTCCAAAATGGCATGATTGGCGCCTGCTTGATGAGCCACCCCCAATTGGTTGCCGATTGCATTAAATCCATGCAAGACGCCACCTCGATTCCCGTCACGGTAAAACACCGCATTGGTATCGACGACATGGATGACTACCAGGGCCTCAGCGATTTTGTCGAACCTATCGCAGCAACCGGTTGCCTCACCTTTATCGTCCATGCACGCAAGGCCTGGCTAAAGGGTTTAAGCCCGAAGGAAAACCGCGAGGTACCGCCACTCAACTACGAGCGAGTGCATCTGTTAAAACGCGAACACCCTGAGCTCGAGATTATTTTAAATGGTGGGCTCAGTACAATCGACGAGTGTATCGAGCAGTTAAACTATGTCGACGGTGTGATGGTCGGGCGCGAGGCCTACCATAACCCGTGGCTACTAACGGAAGTAGATAGTGCGATTTACGGTGAAGCGCCAAGATTACAAGACCGCTTAACCATCATGGCAAATATGTTGCGGTATATTGAGCAGCAGCTGAGCGACGGTATGCGCCTACACCATATTACTCGGCATTTATTGGGCCTTTTCTACGGCCAACCGGGCGGCAAACAATTTAGACGCGTCATCAGCGAAGGCGCACATAAAGCCAATGCCGGCGTCGAACTGGTAGACCTAGCACTGGATCAGATTAGGAGCAGAATGTGATTATTGATCTACTGAGAAAATGTTTCGCCGAACCTACAGTGGAAAAACATACATGTGAAAAACTGGCCGCTATTGCGCTACTGGTGGAGGTGGCTTTAGCCGACGGTTCGCTCGATGACAATGAGTGTGCGTCTCTGAAAAAAGCCATCGAAAAAAGTCACGGTTTAACCGGTGACGAATTAGATATGCTGCTAGAAAATGCGCAACATGAACAGCGAGATGCCACCTCTTCCTACACTTTTACCCGCGTCATTAACGATGAATTCGACGCCCAAGAAAAGTTTAAACTGGTTCAGGACATGTGGGCCGTGGCCTACGCCGACGGTAATTTAGACAAGTACGAAGAGCACGCTATTCGCAAACTCAGCGAGCTGATCCACGTACCACACAGTGAGTTTATTCGCGCTAAATTACTCGCTAGACCCGACTAGGTAAGCTGAACCGCGCTTAATCTTTTTCTAAGGATGCGATCAGGTCGCGAAAGGCAGCCTGATTAGCGCTATTTAAGCCGACCAATATTCTGTGCGCCTCGAGTACTTTCGACTTCACACCGCTCTCATCGGCACAATCCACGCACAGGGCTTCTGCACCTTCTGCGTCGGCCTGCCCCTCTTTGACGATGCAAAAAATTTCCGAGAAGCCCATGGTTTGTAAGATGCGATCGATACTTGGGTTATTACTCACCAAGGTAGGTACCAGCTGATGGCGTTCCTGGGCAAGAATAGAGATTTTCGCCATCAAACCCAGTGTGGTCGAATCGATGGCTTCCGCACCGGTTAGATCAAACACCACGGAGATAAACGCAGGGTCACTAAACATCTTTTCGATAAAACTATCGAAAGAAATACACAGGGTTAGACGAACGTCTCCCAGCAATTTTATGACGTAAACACCTTGGTGGTCAGCCACCAAGATTTGACCTTCACGCACTCGTTAACCCCCGAGAGATAGACAACACCGCGATGTCATCCGGAGCCTCTGTGACAGTGCTGAGCTGCAAAGCTTCGCACGCCGCCTCTATTGAAGGCGGCATATTACTCAGGCGAGCCAGCAATTCAAGCTCTTTATCGGCTAAATTGTCGGCACTGAGAACTTCCAATACACCATCTGAAAGCGCCAGCAAATGGAAGGTTTCTGGTAGATCGGCCGTCCATACCGTCCACTGGGCATCTTTGAAAATCCCCACAGCCTTGCCTTCACCCGGTAAAAAGCTCGCACCGGCATCAGTAACCATGACGGGCATAGGCAAATGACCCGCAACACAATATCGCAATTGATGGGTCTGGGTGTCGATCACACCGGTAAAAAGGGTCAGGTGGTGGCCTAAGCTGGTGTCTAATAGCTCTTGGTTTATCACATCCAGCAGATGGGCCGGGCCTTGCTCAAAGGAGCTGGCATCTGCATATAGCTCCTCCTCGCGCACCAAACGGGTCACCAGGTGCTTCAACCACACAGTGACAAAGGCTGAGCTAGCGCCATGACCAGAGACGTCGGCCAGATAGAACGCTAAATAGCGGTGGCCCAAATAGGCAAAATCGATAAAGTCGCCGCTTAAATACAAGGACGGCTCGATGTGCTGGGTAACGTGGTATTGGCCACGCGTTTGAGGGTGCTGCGGGAGTAGCCGCCGCTGTACTTGCCGACCGGCCTTTTGGTCGCGCTCTAACACCCGTAAATTCTCGCGTAAAACCCGGTTAGCCGACTCCAGCTCATTTCGGTAGCGCTGGTTATCGGCTAAGAGCGCTTTGCGCTCTAATGACTTGTTAATAGAGTGCTCTAACATCTCAATATCGACGATAGGCTTAATCAAGTAGTCACTGGCCCCTAAACGCAATGCCTCCACTACGTCAGCGACAACACCGGCGCCTGAAATCACAATCACCGGCGTATCCGGCGACGCCTCGTGAATCATGCGCAGCACCTGCAAGCCATCAATACCGGGCATGCGTAAATCGGTCAGTACTATGTCTGGAGATTGGCTAAAAAAGAGATCTAGGCCCTGCTGGCCGTTACCGGCCTCAAGTACCTCAAAGCCGCTGTCGGCCAGATAGGTCACAATGCTTTGACGCACGATACTATCGTCGTCAATGATGAGCAGCCGGTGCCGGCGCTGAGTGTCATTCATAACTTTTTGTCGATACTACTCGTCACTATTACTCGTCAATAAGACCCGCCACACTATCTGTGGATTATCGCTCAGATAGTGCGAATAAACAGCCTATAGAACAACACTCTACTGTAAACCGTTAACCCTACTCCCATAAATTGTGTGCCGCAAGCTGTTCAAATGCCTCATTTTGGCGTATCTTTTCTGTCCAAGTTGCGTGAATAACGCACTTGGCGCACGAGCTAGGATTTTCCTCCCCTTTGGCGCCCGCTAAAAACTTTGTTAATTGAAGTAATCAACACTCATCGAACAGTCGCGGCAACGATAGCGGGTTCGACGAACGCAGCATCTGAGTACGAAGGCTTCTACACTGATCACATGCAGGTCGATCAGTTTGTACGATAATAATCATGGCCAAGCTGGGCTTGCGCCAACACCTTTCAGCACCGGGAGCACCTTATGAGTCTTGCTAATCGCGCCTACAGTGAAAAGCGTAACTTCATCCGCATGCGGGTCGACTCGCCCGTCGACATAGAATTAAGTGACGACGACGGCCATATCAATGGAGTCTGCTGTGAATTAAGTGGCGGTGGGATGTCCGTAGAAGTAGACCGCGCTTTACCCGTGGGCACTCAAATGACCATAGTGCTGAGCTCTAGCCATGGCCACAGCCCAATGCTAAAAGCGAAAGCCCGGGTTGCACGGGTCTCGTCAGGGCCAAACGAAAGCTGTACGCTGGGCTTAGAAATAGAAGAGCTTCTCAATTAAAAAAACCCGCCAAGCGGGTTTTTTTATGGGACTTTATTAGTGCTATTGGCACCGCTCTCGGTGCTAATAATCGCCGTATTCGTCGTCGCCACCGAAATCATCTTCGACCACGCCGTCGTTGATGAGGAACTGCCGATTTTGCAAATAGGCCTCGCGAATAAATAAATATTTATCGCCTGAGATGCTGTCTTCAAACGACAGTAATTGGGCGCGTAAAGAGACGAATCTAAGCCCTAAAACACTGTTGCGAACCGCCGTATCGCCAATTTGTACGATGGGCAGGGTATCGAGATCTAAAGGAATAGCAGCTGTGCGTCGCAAGGTTGAGGGGCCGAGAAAAGGCAGCATCATATAAGGCCCCTGACCAACACCCCACACGGCTAAGGTTTGCCCGAAATCCTCGCCTTCACCTCGCAACAAACCAAAGTGACCGGCCACATCGAAGATACCCGCAACGCCCACGGTGGAGTTAATCAAAAAGCGGGCCGTATCATTGGCGGCTTTATCCCACTTCCACTGAAGAACATCGTTAAAAACGTTGGTGATCTCTCGCAAGTTTAAAAACACGTTATCGACACCCACTTCGACCGGATCGGGTAGCACTGCGCGGTAACCAACGGCCAGCGGGCGCAACAAATACGAATCCAAACCGTCGTTAAAGGCAAACATCTTGCGATTAAAACCCTCCCATGGGTCTTGCTCAGAGGCTTCCGTTTGCGCCAACAAGGGTGCTGTGTAGCAGGAGCCGAGGAGCAAGAAAACTGCACAAAAGGATCGCCAAAATACTTGCCATATCATAACGCTACTCGCTTACTTACACTTTTCACAGCGCGTTTTAAACGCCAGAGGATAAAATTTAGGGCGCCATTGTAATGCCAACGGGCGAAAGTGTCTGCAAGCAAAGCGTTGCTAACGACCAAGGCACTGATACTGAATAGTCAGTTGATAATGTGCTTGCTGATTATCCTGCACCACGCTTTCACCCACCTTGTGCCAACCGTGAGTGCAAGACTGCACCATCTGCTGGAATAGCTGGTGCTGAGCGCGTGTCAAGCTGTCCGCTTTCGCGAGCTCTACGGGTGCTCGAACCGTGAGCACCTGCGTAGCAGGCACCGGCGCCTGTTGAGGCAATGGCGCTGGCTTTGGCTGTGGCGTTTGCACAGGAACAAGAACAGATTCTGGCCCAGGAACAGTAGGCTGGCTCACAGCCTTTTTCTCGGCACATTCAAAATGCAAACGATGAAACTGCCCGGTTTCCGACAAATCCACCATTTCCTCACAGGGCTTACCCTCCGCATCCAGCGTAACGTCTTCTGCCTGCGCCATCATCACCATGACGCAACTGAGACAACATAGGACGACTTGTATCGATCTAATATGCACGACATTTTACCCTCTTCAAAAACACAAAAAGGGCGCCTAAGCACCCTTTCACCTACGCTGAAAACTAGAACTTGTGCTCGATGCCAAGACCGACGTAATCCGCTTCTTTGGTATCACTATCGGCGGTTTCATTGGTGTAGAAACCAAACAGCTTGGTGTTTTTACCTAGCTTGTAGTCGGCACCCACGGAGTAGGTTTCGCCGCCAGCGGTGGCGATATCAGACTGACCAACCTGCGCTTTCAACGCCCAATCGCCCATCTTATATTGACCACTGACCGCCCAACCGTCGTTCTCCGCACCGGCGGTGTCATCAGTTTCCGCCAACAGACCGAGCTGGAAGCTGCCTAGGGTCGCTTGTACCACACCGCGAATCACGGTTGAATCTAAAGCCCGCACATCGGTGTCATAGCTAATACCGGCGTAGAAAGTGTCGTTTTCCCAACCACCGGCTACAGAGTAGCCATCGTCGACATTTTCAGCCTCACTCATCACGTAGGCACCTTGAGCAAAGAAACCACCCATATCTGGCGTGGCGTACATCACCGTGTTTTTAGAGCGCACTTCACTTTTGGTGATGATGCTTTTGATGTCGCCTTGGAGGTCGTTAAACAGATCGACTTTGTTTTGTAATAATTTGGTCGGGGTGTCGTGTACACCGGCGATAACACTACCGAAACCACCGGCTAAGCCCACATAGCTGTTGCGCTGCTTGAAGACATCCGTGCCAGAATCTGGATCAACTTCGTATTCCAGCTGATAAATAACACTCAAGCCATCTGACAGCGCCGTCTTGCCCGCAAATCCTAAACGCGACGCGTTGCTCTGCAGTTCATTAGTAGAAACACCCGCTTCGTCCTGATTCTCTATGGACAAATTCACCTTGCCGTAGATTTTTCCGTCGATTGGGCCTTCAGCTTGTGCAGCCATTGGCAGAACCGCTGCAATAGCGAACGGCAGAACTTTCTTCAGTGATGCTTGCATGGATAATCCCCTTTGCTTTTTCTAGGCATTTCAGTTTTTTAGGCATTCATTTCATCGAGTGAAACACTTCACCGGATTGGCGTGCATTCTGGCGGCGAAATATTGCAGAAAAATGACAAAACTGTCGAGCAAAGAAGATTAGGCAATTAGAAAAAGGTTTTTAATTAAGAAAAAGACTTCGAATACGCCACGTTTGTCATAAAACTGTCAAGTGACATTAGAATAGACAGGCGCCAATTTTTAGCAAATGTGAAGTATATCCTGGTCTACAAAGCGTTGAACCAACGCCAAGCCCTGGTCCACGAAGAGTGGTGAAACTGACGTGCCTTGGTTCCCATGTACCAACTCGGATAAGCGGTTGATCAACGTCTGCAAGTCCACCTCGGCGTTATTCTCTACCATATCCAGCAAGCCATAGCTCAAACCATTAAGTGCCATGAATTTAACCCGATGCTGGCGATCGCGGTGCACCAAAAGAAAAGTTGGCGCTGCCGGGATGGTGCTCGGCTGATTGGTCGGGCCAATGGTTTGTACGGGGTATTGGTAAACCAATGGCCAAGCCAAGGCCGATAAACGTATTTTGGTGGCGAGTGTGACGGCCGGTTTATCAACCAACTCAGGTAAGGTTTCCGGTGCCACGTCGAGCGCCAATTCCACCCATTCATAGTGCATGAGCTCAGCGGCAAAGGCTGGCAACATAGCTTGAGCCGCCTCGGAAGCCATGACGAAATGCATAAACTCTTGCCCTATTTCCAAGAAATAGGGCGACTGAGCGCGGTAGTCCGTCACGAATAAACGCACCAGAGCTAGCCAAGTGTGATCCTGTACAAGGCTGCGCAAAATCGGAAAACCGCTACTTAAAAAATCTTCGATATTATTAAAAATCAGTTCTTGATAAACAGCCAACCGACGTGGCTCTACGCCTTCGGGCGCTACACATCGCTCTGGATCACGTAGATACTGCGTCAGCGAATATTGCGCGCGGTTTAATGCAGTCACAGGTTGGCTCATGCAACAACACCAGTAGAGCTCGGTAGCTTCGTGCGAAAATCTTTTGCGCCGCTCTTTAGCGCGCGCGCTTGAATCTGCTTGACTCGGTTCAACTCTGCCAGCATATCGGCCAAGGGGGGGATATTAAAATCGCGCTCTAGCAGCGTTGGCCTTACACCAAAAAGACCATAAGCTTCCTCAAGTAACGTCCAAACCGGCTCGATAACATCTGCACCGTGAGTATCCACTTTTAGGTCTTCAGCTTCGTCGTAATGACCGGCGATATGGTAGTAAGCCGTGCGAGCACCCGGTAGCTGGCGTAAAAATTCACTGGCGTTATAGCAATGATTAATACTGTTTACATAAATATTGTTAACATCCAATAACAGATCACAATCCGCTTCACTGATCACCGCATTGATAAATTCTGCCTCGGTCAAATCTTGCGCAGCGGTCAAATAATAAGACACATTTTCCAGCGCTATTCTGCGCTCTAACCTGTCTTGCACCTCGCGCACACGGCCAGCCACATAATGTACCGCCTCCGCCGTGAAGGGAATGGGCAATAGATCGTATAAGTGACCGTCATCGCTACAATAGCTTAAATGCTCGCTATAAAGCAGGACGTCATGCTCATCGAGGAAGGTTTTTATATTACTGATTAAGGCTGTATCTAAAGGCGCTGGTGAGCCGATAGACAGC
This sequence comes from Simiduia litorea, assembly GCF_042853465.1. Lineage (GTDB taxonomy): Bacteria > Pseudomonadota > Gammaproteobacteria > Pseudomonadales > Cellvibrionaceae > Simiduia > Simiduia litorea. The sequence goes on from NZ_AP031497.1 coordinate 3,033,609, forward strand.
GAAAGGCCGTGACAAAAAAACGGAAAACGCTCGGTATAGCGGCGCAACTGTTGACCAAAACGGCCGCCTACTCCAATCCAATTCTCTGGTGCCACCTCCATGAAGTTTACCTCGGAGGGCGTCAGCTCGGCGAAGCTTTTCATTTCACTGCGTCGTAAACCTAAACCGGCGCTCAGCGCCGGTTTAGTGACAACTTGATCAAGATTATGCGTCAAGCGTAAATGTCCTCGTTGCCAATTAACGCTTATGCAGCGCCGCCACATTTACCTTCTTTATCGGCTTTACCTTCGCCACACTTGCCTTCTTTGGCTTTATCGCCACACTTACCTTCACCGCACTTGCCGTCTTTCTTGGCCTTGTCGCCGCATTTTCCTTCGCCACACTTGCCGTCTTTGTCAGCTTTATCGCCGCACTTACCTTCACCACACTTGCCATCTTTCTTGGCTTTGTCGCCGCACTTACCCTCGCCACACTTACCTTCCGCGTGGTTGTCAGCCAAGTTGTAACCGCTGCTCAACTCCTGTGCAGAAAAGGGGTTTTGGTCAGCGAATGCAGACGCAGACATAGCGGCAGAAGCAAGAACAGCAGCACCGATAGCGGCGGCAAAAGGGGTTTTCATAGACTTAGACATAAGATTTCTCCGTAACATGCCAGTTGCTTTTATTGTGGGCAAGTGCCCTTTCCGTGTAAATCAGTGAATTGGAGCCAGTTTAGACACCGACGTTACAGTATAGACACAAGTTTTTTAAAGCCGTAGTTCACGTCCGCGACCAAAGGACGTGCATTTGCGTTCAACCGAAATAGGTAAACGCCTAGTGCAAGTTTAAAGACGCTTTAATCTCTTGCAGCTGTTTATTCAAACGCTTGGCTGATACCGGCACCTGCGTCTTCAACGTTTGTGCGAATAGGGAGATACGATACTCCTCCATCAACCAACGAAACTGACGCAAGCTCGGCGTCAAATTAGCACGGTATTCACCGGCCTGCTGTAACAACGCAAAATAGGCATCTTGCACGGACTGCCACTCGATCATCGCCAGCTTATCGCGCTGCACATTCTGCGGCGCCTTCTCTAAGCGTGTTAACACTGCTTTTAAATAGCGACTGTACTGCAACAAGGTATCGGGCGGCATATGCAACAACACACCCTTTGTAAATAAACCTTCGAGCTGAGTCTTAATATCTGATAAACAAAACGCCAAGATTAATGCATTGCGGTGGCCCTTAATGGTTTTGCGGACCTCTACCAATAAAGTCAGTGCTGCAACCAATTGCGTCGCCAGTAGCGTCGCTTTTGGCACGAGCTGCGGTTTACAGGTTTCTAACAAAGCAAGAAAAGTTGTTTCATCGCGCACCGCGTAATCGCTAACCTCTGCCTCAATCAACTGCAACAAGGCGGCCCCCATAAGCTCTTTGGCAACACTTTCGCGGTTTCCCAAATTGGCCATGGTCAAACCAATATCTTTACCCCTTAACAACTCTTTATTCAGGTAACGGGTTTGCTCAGGCATATTTAATAACATCAGCCGCATCAATCCTTCGCGGTGTAACCAAGCCGCGGCATCGGGATTGTCCTGCATACGCAAGGCCACGGTATCGCCCTCGTCCACTAGGCCTGGGTAAACCCGAATGGCAATACCCGCACGTTTAAACTGATCTTGGCTGGGGATTGTACCCACGGTCCAACCGGTTAAGCCGGCCTGCTCCAGACTTGGCCCCGCCGACTCAATGCTGGCCTGTAACCTATCCCGATAACTGTCGCGCAGCGCCAACAAATCTCGACCGGCATCAAGACGTTTGCCGCGCTCATCCATCACCACTAGGTTCATACGGTAATAATCATCAAGTACCACATCAGCCCAAAGTGCGGGGTCAATTTTATTACCGGATATGCGAAACAATTGTTCGCCCAAGGCCAAGGCTAAGGGCTCGTTGCAGGGCGTCATTCGGGCCAAAGCGCGGTCCACATACTCAGGCACTGGCACAAATTGTTTGCGCGCTTGCTTAGGCAGCGCCTTGATCAACGCAATACACTTTTCCTTTAAAATACCGGGCACCAACCACTCTAAACGGTGTTCAGGGATTTGATGCAATACACTCACCGGCACTAAAAGACTGACACCGTCGTCGGCGTGGTTGGGCTCAAAGTGGTATTGCAGCGGTAATTCCATGCCATTGAGCAACAAGCTATCGGGAAATTGCGCTTCGGTAATAGCAGCCGCGTCGTGCTGCATTAAATAGGCTTTAGTTAAATGCAATAGCGAGGGTTGGGTTTTCTCACAGTCTTTACGCCAGTGCTCAAAGCCCGCTAAATTAACCACATCCGCGGGTATGCGCTCATCGAAAAAGCGAAACAACGCCTCATCATCCACCAAAATATCGCGCCGACGCGATTTCGCCTCTAATTCGCCCAGCTGCTCAATAAGTTTTCGGTTTAGGTTAAAAAACTCACCTTTACCTCGATACAAGCCTTCCACTAAGACGGCGCGAATAAAGACTTCTCGCGCCGTCACTGGGTCTATCTTGCCAAAGGCGACACGCTTGCGCTCAATCAGCGTTAAGCCATACAAACTTATTTTTTCAAAGGCCATAACTTGGCCGTTTTTCACAAAATAATGCGGTTCGAAGTGCTCGCGCTTAACCAAGTGATCGGCCACGGCCAAAATCCATTCAGGCTCAATTTTTGCGACCGTATGAGCGTACAGCTTTGAAGTCTCCAGCAATTCCGCCGCGGCAATCCACTTAGGCGTTTTTTTATACAAACCGGAACCGGGAAAAATATGAAACTTGCGCGCGCGAGCCCCCAAGTATTCCCGCTCTTCGCCCTTAGTCCCAATATTGTTCAGTAAACCAGGCAATAAAGCTTTGTGCACCGCCTCAAAACTGGCCGGGGCTTTATTCATGGGCAGTTTCAAATCGCGTAGCGCTAAACGCAGTTGCAAATGGATATCGCGCCACTCCTTTATCCGGAACCAGGATAAAAATTCACGCTTACAGGTTTTCGCAAATTGGGAGCTCGACAATTCCTGACGCTGCTCTTCCACATAACGCCAAAGGTTAACCCAACTGATAAAGTCCGAATTGTCATCGCGAAAACGCTTGTGCTTTTCGTCGCTAGCTTGCTGCTTATCGGCCGGCCTTTCGCGCGGATCTTGCACTGATAAGCCGCTGACAATAATCAACACCTCATCGAGCGCGCCGGCCGCCGCGGCCGCCACCAACATCCGCCCCAAGGTAGGATCTACTGGCATTTGTGCCAATTGCCGACCCATAGCGGTGAGCTCGCGCCTTTTATTTATCGCCTGCAACTCTTCGAGTAGCCTAACGCCATCATTGATAAGGCGAGCATCCGGCGCATCGACAAAAGGGAAGTCTTCAATAGCGCCCATGCGCATAGACAGCATTTGTAAAATAACGGCAGCCAAGTTTGTGCGCAAAATTTCCGCATCGGTGAACGCCGGCCGGTTGAGAAAGTCCGACTCTTCGTAGAGCCGAATACAAATACCCTCGCTCACCCGCCCACAGCGACCGGCGCGCTGATTGGCACTGGCTTGAGAAATCGGCTCGATCGGCAAGCGTTGAATTTTCGTGCGATAAGAATAGCGGCTAATACGGGCCAGGCCTGGGTCTATAACATAGCGAATACCTGGAACGGTAATTGAAGTCTCAGCCACGTTGGTCGCCAACACCACGCGCCGCCCAGCATGGGCCGAAAACACCCGGGTTTGCTCGGCCAAACTCAAGCGCGCATAGAGGGGCAGCACCTCAATATGCGGCAAATTGGCTTTGCGCAGCGCCAACGCCGTCTCGCGAATTTCTCGCTCACCGGCTAAAAACACTAAAATATCGCCGCCGCGCCGGCTGCTGCCCTTTTCCGCCTGCAGTATTTCTTCAATAGCCGCGCTGATGTGCTCGGCCAGCTCGCCCTCCTCATCCAATACCGGCCGATAGCGAATCTCTACCGGAAAAGTGCGGCCCGACACCTCGATAATAGGCGCCCCGTTAAAGTGTTCAGAGAAGCGTGCCAAATCGATGGTGGCGGAGGTAATGATGAGCTTGAGGTCTGGGCGCCTCGGCAATAACTGTTTTAAATACCCTAGCAGGAAATCAATATTGAGCGAGCGCTCGTGCGCTTCATCAATAATCAGCGTGTCGTAGCGGGTTAGCAGCGGATCGTTCTGGATTTCGGCGAGTAAAATACCGTCGGTCATTAATTTTACAAGGGTGTTGTCGCTGCTCTGATCGTTAAAGCGCACCTGATAGCCAACGCGGTCACCTAATACGGTATGCATTTCCTCCGCAATACGCGCCGCTACCGTGCGCGCAGCAAGTCGTCGTGGCTGGGTATGGCCAATAAGCCCGCGCTGGCCTCGGCCAATGGACAGGCAAATCTTGGGCAGCTGTGTGGTTTTACCGGAGCCGGTTTCACCGGCCAAAATCACAACCTGATGCTTGCCAATCAACTCGGCAATTTCACCCGCGCGCTGGCTCACCGGCAGGGCTTCGGGGAATGTAATCTCGGGTACTAAGGCCGAGCGTCCCGCCATGCGCAACTTAGCGGCGGCTAGGCCAGACTCTATCTCGCCGAACATCTGATCAACCGGCTGCTGGCGCTCTAGTCGCTTGCGCAATCGATGCAATTGCTTACGCAGCAGCGCCGCATCAGCGATCATAAGTTGATCAAGCTGTGCGTAAAGCGCACCTATATTTATTGATGTCATAGATAAAGCCAGGCCAGACAAAAGCCGGAATTATAGGCCGATGACCCGCGCCGGTATAGGGAGAAGCCAGATTGATGCCCCGTAAACTCGTCGACGACACCAGCCTTGTTAATCACCACGTGCGCACGCGTGACACACGCCCATCATTGTCAGTCACCCCTAACGAATACACCAAACAACAAAACGCCAGCCTCAATAGAACTTCGGAGAAAAACATCGCCAATAGTCATTGGGTAAAAAACTATTGCCAATACTAAATGCAACCAACAGCTATCGAGTTCAAAAAATAGCAGTGAAACCAGCATGATTAGCGCCCTAAATTTTCACACAGTCATGAAAAAAGACTGTCACTTTTTCGCCATATATTTGTCATAAAAACCAACAATAAGCTTCATATTTACTTTACAAAACTGACATTTTAGTACGTTAGTATGGCGCACCAAGTAGGTCATAGCATGAAAATAAAACCTGCCAAATTAAAACCAACGGTTTACACATCTTTAGGAAAACATCATGAAAATTCGTCATATATTTGCACTAAACCTACTAAGCGCCGCGCTTTTCGCCTGCGGCGGTGGCGACGTTAATGTATCGCCCACTAACGTAGACAATTCAGTGGACAACAGCGTTACTTCTGGCGGCGGCTCAGGCACGAACAACCCCTGTGCAAGCTATGCTGTTAACGGCCAAGCGCTGCAAGGCTCTTTCGATGGCAATAACTGTTTTTACGATGCTACGTTTGTTGGTGTCAACAAACCACTCACGACAGATTTGAGCATTCCCTTTATTTCTGGCGTACATATTTTTGCCAGTAGTCTATTTGTTGGTGAAGATGTCACACCACCGGATGTGGCCGCTGGCGTTGCAGTGCCTCAGGAAGGTGACGGCCCAACACTCACCATTGCCGCGGGCAACAAATTAGCCTTCCAAAATCCAAGCGATTACGTACGCATTTCACGGGGCTCAAAAATTGTCGCCAACGGTTCACCCGCAGCGCCCATTATTTTCTCGAGCTACAACGATTTAGTGTTAAACAACGAAACCCCAGGCGCGATTAGCAAGTGGGGCGGCATTATGATTAACGGTAACGGTATCACCAATAACTGTACCAATGCCCAGCGCGCAACCGGCACCTGTTCGGTTCAGTCCGAAGGCCAAGAATCCTACTACGGCGGCAATAATAATGCTGAAAGCTCAGGTTCACTGAAGTACGTTGTGGTGAAACACTCAGGCTTTGCTGTGGTTGAAGGCGACGAACTGAACGGTATTACCTTTAACGCCGTGGGTTCAGGTACGGTGGTTGACTATGTGCAGGTCTACAACACCTACGATGATGGCTTTGAATTCTTCGGCGGCGCCGTTAACGTTAGCCACGCTGTTCTGGTCAATGTTCGCGATGATTCACTAGACTTTTCCGATGGCTACGTTGGCCACATCCAATACGCTCTAATTAAGCAAGATGATAGCAACCGCTGCATCGAAGGCGACAACATCTCTGACAAGCGCCCAGCCGACGCAAGCAACCCAGCGGACTGGTTAATTTCACCTATGTCTCACCCAATTATTTCCAACGTTACTTGCATTACCTCCGGCCGCGACCAAGCTGTCAACATTCATGGCGACAGTGAAGGCTTCTTGTTACGCCACGGTGCGGAAGGCGAAATCTACAATTCCATCGTCACCTCGCCAGCGTCTGGTAACGAATGTTTCGAAATTAACAGCACTGGCACGGTTCAAAATGCTGAAAACGGCTTAATCAAAGCCAACAGCAATATTCTTGCTTGTTCTGAAACTGTTAAAAATGCAGCCGCCGCAGACCTACCCGCCGGCAGCAGCTTTAACACCACAGCCTTCTTCGACGGCTTCTCTGATAACTTCCGCGATAGCGAAGCCGCCACGGTGCTATCAGGCAACTACACCGCGGGAACACTGTTGCAATCTGACGGTAGCAACGCGATTACCGTTAACCTTACCGATGTTAAAAACATCGCATCAGATATGGAAACGCCTACCCACTTCGGCGCTGTAACGGCAGGTGACGATTGGACTGCCGGCTGGACTGTGGGCCTATAAGCCAACTCGATCTCGGGTATCGGTCTGGAGCTTAAAGGCTCTAGGCCTTCTTTAGCGCTTATGGCAGAGACAACAAGGTCAGCACCATGAAAACACCAGCATATTTTCCCCGCCGCGCCCTTTGCTTAGGCATAGCCGCGGCCAGCCATCTCGCTTTGTCTGTGCCAAGTTTGGCACAAGAGACACAGCCAAATAGCAACATTAAAATAGTCAGCCCCATTGAAGAAATCAGTGTTGTGGCGAGACAGCGTTCCAGCGCCACCGATGTGATCGCCGAGCGTCTCGAATACGATGTGGTAACCGACATCATCAGCAGCGAACAAATTGTCCGGGTTGGCGATCCCAACGTTGCCGCAGCGCTGCGGCGTGTACCGGGCTTAACCTTAGTAGACGATAAATTTATCTACGTACGCGGATTAGGCGAGCGCTACAGTTCTGCACAATTAAACGGCGCCTTGGTTCCCTCACCGGATTTACAGCGCAACGTGATTCCACTAGACATTTTTCCCGCTGAATTAATTGAATCGCTAGCAGTACAAAAAGTGTATTCAGCCGATATGCCCGCCAACTTTGGCGGTGGTAACGTAGACATTCGCACTCGCGCTATCCCAGAAGATTTATTGATTAATATTTCTGTTGGCACGGGTTGGGCTTCAGACAGCACAGGTAAAGATGGTCTAAGTTACGCCGGCGGCAGCGACGACGCTTTCGGCACAGACGACGGCACCCGAGCATTACCGCAACAAATCACTCAGGCGATTAGCACCTATCGCGGTGATATTTCCGTTTCAAATATCTATCAAACGCTCAATAAAGACGGTGGCTTTCACACTGTCAACGAAGCCGCAGCGATAAACCGCGATTTAGCCGCAACACTTAACCGCGACGTGGATATTAACAGCGCTAAGAACGACTACGATAAGAAACTCAAACTCGGAGTCGGGAACAAATGGACTCTAGGCGAAGAGTGGGACATTGGCTTTCTCGCGCTCGGTTCTTACGACCGCAAAGCACGCAATAAAGATCGCACCAATCGCTCCAACAATGCGCCAGACAGTATCTATTCGGAAACCCTAGCCACCACAGACGAAGTGTCACTGTCGACTAGCCTCAGCGGTGGTTTGGTTTATGGTGAGGATCATCAGATTGATGTGATGCATCTCTTCATTCGTAATACCGAAGACGAAGCATCCATCGAGCGCGGCTTTAATGCTAACAACGCCACTATCGACAGCGGCAATCGCTACGTTACATACGATATCCGCTACGAGGAGCGCGAGCTAACAACCAACCAGATTAAAGGCTCACACAACCTCGTCTCTAGCTTCAACCAATTCGTCTATGAACTTCCGTTTCGCTGGGCTGACGAGTTAAATTTCAGCTGGTATTACAGCGACTCGCAAGCCACAACCGAAAAACCGAACGAAGTGTCTATCACCGGTCTCGATAGCATCGATGTACAAACAGGCGAACTTTTAGCCTCGCGCATGGCGAGCCTTTCAACGGCTGCAGTGTTTCACTTTACCGATATGGAAGACAACGTTGAAAGCTATGGCTGGGACTTTACACTACCGCTGTCAGGCGATAATTTTGACCTTGAGCTATCGGGAGGCCTAGATAGCTCGCGCAAAGATCGTACCTACCTAGGCACCACGGTAAATTTTGACACCTCGAACGCACCTTTGGCCGTATTGGACGATACGCCTGGCGCCGTGCTAAGTGATGATGTCCTTTTAAATCGCAACAACGCCATGTTGATTTCGCTCGGTTCAGCAGAGGCAGAAAGCTACCTAGCCGCGCAGATGCTCGACGGTTACTACGGTAAATTCGATGTCACCTTCGAAGACACCTGGCGTTTTTCCGGCGGGGTTCGGCACGAGAATTTCCGTCAAGTATCACTGCCAATAGACACCCTGGATTTCGACAACCAATCTCGCGTCAGTAATGAAGAGCTCGCTAACATTGTGGTCAATGAAAGTAAGGATTACCCCTCGCTGTCGATGACTTACATGACCCAAAACTTTTGGGCTGAGCAGTTTCAATTTCGCTTGGGTTATGGCGGCACCACCGTTAGACCAGATTTACGTGAAGTTGCGGTTGTGCAATATATCGACCCTACCACAGACTATCGAGTGGTAGGCAACCCCTACCTAGAAACATCCGACCTGCAAAACGTTGACGCCCGGGGCGAATGGTTTTTTGATGACGGCGATAGCTTCACTGTGTCGGCCTTCTTCAAAGAAATCGACAGTCCTATCGAAACTATTCGCGCTGCTGGTTCAGACGATAACGTGGTACTCACCTTCGTCAACGCTGAAAAAGCCAACCTAGCCGGCGTAGAAATCGAATGGCTAAAGGCCTTAGATAATGTCGCAAGCTGGACTGAAGGCTACTTCGTGTCGGGAAATTTAACATTCAGCGACTCGGATATTACCATCAGCGATACCGATATCGGTTTAACCAACAACAGTCGGCGCATGACCGGTCACTCAAAAGAAGTTGCCAACATTCAACTCGGTTATGACTCGCCCAGCGGCTTCCACAGCGCCACGCTTGCCTTTAACTACTTTGGCGACCGCATTGTTTTCGCCGCCCGCGACGGTGCCGACGACGCTTATGAACAGCCGTTTAACTCCCTCGACCTAAACTACGCCTTCTATCCGATAGAAAATTTAAGCGTGCGGCTAAGAGCCACTAACCTTCTCGGCGAAAAGCGCAGTATTGAACAAGACAGTGCCGTCATCCTAGAAGAGTCAGCAGAGCGCACGTTTAGCTTGGGCGTAAAGTGGGATTTATAACGGTGTCACAGTTTGGATGTAGTATTTTACCAAGGACGGCCTTATTCGAAGACGAAGTAATAACCTGTGAATTGTTTGGATGGATTAGGCACTTGAAGAACACAGCAAAACCGCGGGGCGTAATCCGCAACTTTGCACGGTAACAGGCAACAATAATGAACTTCGCGTTTAATCCCCAATCACTATGGGCCGCTCGGCCCATTTTTTATTACAAAAAATAGCCTCGCTAGGTGCAAATGCCACCTGTACCCACAAATCACTAGATTTCAATATTTTTTCTGGGGGATACTAGCCACCAGATACCTGCGAAAACAAATAAATTACCAGCAACAAGGTCAAGAACCAAAAGCCGCTTAAAATCTGCCAAAAGGCGATGCTGCTCGCGCTCCGCGCGGTCATCGGTTCCTCGCGCAAAAACTCGGCATTGGGTTGCTGTAGATCTTGCATCAGCTGATCCACCGTCAAGTAACGCTGAGCCAAATCAAACTCGGTGCCTTTTTTTAAGGCGCTATCAAACCAGAGCGGCAGCACAGGGTTAAACAAGCTAGCACTTTTATAACGCAAATGATTGTAATCAAAGGCAGAGCGGCACTCCTCAATAGCGCTACCGTAAGGTAGCTCTCCGGTAAACATTTCATAGGCAATGGTCGCAAGTGCGTACACATCGCCCTGAATGCCCGGGTTGGAACCCATGATATACAGAGGATCTGAATAAGACGCGGTGCCGAGTGCAGAGGTATGTACTAACGGTCGGTGCAGCTCGGCCAAACCGGCCACGTAAACAGAGCCAAAATCGAGAATGATCGCGCGGCTGTCGTTGGTGATACGGATGTTAGCTGGGCGTAAATCCTGGTGCACGGTTTCATTTTCATGAAAGGCTTTTAAACCCTCGGCAATATCTTTCACCAGCGCGATGGCTTGGCGCGGGCTAGGCGGCGTATTGCGCGAGATCCATTCATCTAGCCCCTCGCCCTCTATGTATTCCATCAAGTAGTACAAAAAATTACGCGGCTTTTTTTGCTGGATAACCTTAACAACATAAGGGCTTTGAATACGCTTTCCTATCCACTCTTCCTGTATAAATCGGTCAATATAACTCGCATCGTCCTCATAATTGTGAGACGGCGTTTTCATCGCATATTGCGCACCGGTATCCGAGTCGGTCACCAAATATAATTGGCTACGAGCGGAGGCAAACAAAACGTTATCGACCTGAAAACCATCGATTTTCTCGCCCACATTGAGTTCGGGCGGAAACGGTAAACGGGTCAATTTAGCGTGGTAATCTTCGAGGTTTTCATCTGGCAGCTGATCAATTCGCAACCAAGCGGCGCTGATATTATCGTCGCTACCCGCCTCAGCGGCCCTATCGCAGAGGCGCTCTGCTACATCGTTAGGCGCTAAGGTTTGAGTTAAAAACAGCGTTAGCTCTGCCTCCGTTAAAAAATCATGAACCCCGTCGCTGGTGATTAAAAACTGATCACCTTGTTTAACTTCAACCGAGCCGTAATCAATATTTAAGCGATTATCCATACCGATGGCGCGGGTTAGGGTGGGTTTTTGGCCGCCCATCATGACGGCATGGTCGCGGGTAAGTTGCTTGAGCGTTGGGTTGCCCTCGACTGTGCTCAATTTATAGACTCGGCTATCGCCCACATGAAAAAAGTGCGCAGTACGGCTCTTCACTACAATAGTACTAAAAGTGCACAGGTAGCCCTTGGTACTGGTGACAAACTCATGGCTTTTTCGGTACAAGCGCAGGTTAAGGGTAGAAAGAATTTTCTCGCCGCTGCGAGACACGGACCAAGTATCAGGGGTGCGAAAATACTCTTCAATAAAACGACTCACCGCCGTCGAACTTGCCTCCCTCCCCGCCTCAGCGGAAGAGACACCATCGGCAACACAGGCCACAACACCTTTTGACGACAATAGATAGCCATCCGTCGGCACCTCAATGGCAGCACTGTCTTCATTAATTGTTTTGATACCTGCTGTGGTAAAGCAGCTAGTGCTGACTTTGAGTGTTTTTACCATAACCCTAACAATGCCTCTGCCAAAAAAAACCGCCCGCTATTGCGGGCGTTTTTTATATTGAGTTCAGTTTAGCCCACATCAATCAAGTGCACAGTGCCATCCGGTAACACCTCGGTGATTTGGCCTTTAGGTTCATCCATCATCATGGCAATGAAGAATACAATTAACGCACTGCAGGCAATCACTAAGAAGAATGTACTGTAATCCACAAAGCTTAAAATTGTTAGGTAAGTCACTGCGCCTACGTTGCCGTAAGCTCCTGCCATGCCGGCAATTTGTCCAGTCATGCGACGTTTAATCAAAGGCACAACCGCAAACACGGCACCTTCACCAGCCTGAACGAAGAAGGAACAACACATAGTGGCAATGACCGCCACCGGTATCCACCAGCCAGAGGTGATTTGGCTTAATACAAAGTAACCTAGCGCCAAACCGCCAATTAAAATCATCAAAGACTTACGACGGCCAAAGCGATCGGAAAACCAACCACCGGTTGGGCGAGCGACCAAATTCATAAAGGCAAAACCAGATGCCAAAAGTCCTGCTTTGACCGGTGAAAGGCCTTCAAAGGTCTCGAGGAAGAACAGCGGCAGCATGGAGACGACTGCAAGCTCCGATCCAAAGGTTACAAAGTAAGACCAGTCTAAAATGGCCACTTGCTTAAAGCTATACCGATCCATTTCCGGAACGCCCGCTCGCAGGTGTTCAATATTAACATGCCAAATCTTATAGGTTTGATAGGCAAATAGAACCACTAACACGGCGTAAATACTGTAAGTTGCCCCAGCCGTCAACAAACCTAAATTCGTCGGCGATAATTTCCACGTCAAAAGTGCTAAGGCAAAATACATAGGTAAATTCATAGCGAGGTAGAGATAAAAATCTTTCCAACTTGTAACTTCTAACCCACCAGATTTTTTCGGCTTAAAGTATGTTGAGCCTTTCGGCGTATCGCGCGCCACGATGTAATAGAAAACACCGTAGATCCCCGCAATAATGCCGGTACAGGCCAAGGCATAGCGCCAGCCATTTTCGCCACCAAACATGAGCGCCAAGGTTGGTAAGCTCATGGCTGCGGCGGCCGAGCCGAAATTACCCCAGCCACCGTAAATACCTTCGGCGATACCCACAGACTTATGCGGGAACCACTCGCCCACCATGCGAATACCGATGACGAAACCGGCACCAACAAAGCCCATGAGAAAGCGCATCAGTGCCAACTGCTCATAGGTGTTAGCAAAGGCAAACAATAAACACAGCACCGAAGACGCTAACAACAAACCGCTATAGACTTTTCGCGGGCCGAATTTGTCCACCAGAATGCCGATTACAATACGAGCCGGAATGGTTAAAGCAACGTTCAAAATCATCAGCGCTTTTATTTGCTGATTACTCATATCGAAGGCTTCTTTCATAAACACCAATAAAGGCGCATGGTTAAACCAAACCATAAACGTCAAAAAGAATGCGAACCACGTAATGTGTAGGGTTTTTATTTTAGGGTCGCTTAAAGCAAATAGATTTATCTTGTGGTCACTCGACATAAAGCCTCCAGATACTCGCCAGTCAAACTTTATTGCTGGCTTCATTGACGGCCTCAGTGTCGCGCGCATGCTCAAAACCACTATTGACCTGAATCAACTGAGCCCCATTGATTGTCGAGTAAAAGTTTTGCCTAATACCCACTTTATACCCACTCTGAAACAAAACGATCGCCTTAAAACCCTGTGAATTACGGGGGCATTACCCACAAATAAGTAGTTGCACTGATAAACATAACAAAAAGTGGTTAGTCCATAGTTAGCGGCAAATGAGTTAGTTAAAGTAACCCCAGAGCCAGAGAATGCGATATCTATGAATATGCAAAATTATCAGCCTAAGGCCAAGCTAGCACTCGCCATGGCGACCTTGGCCTTCGCAGCGAATTTTTCGGTTTGGGTGTTATATGCCGTTATTGGTTTACAGCTACAACACACCATGGCGCTGTCGGCGACGGAGCTGGGCTTATTCTTCGCCTCGCCAATGCTCACGGGTGCTCTTTTGCGAATTCCCGCCGGCCTCGCAGCCGACGCCGGTAATGCACGGCGCCTTTGGCTTTGGCAGATGGCTTTCGTTATTCCCTCACTACTCTTGCTTCCCTATGCCTCAGATCTCTGGCACTACATAGTCATTGGATTTTGGCTGGGCATCAGCGGCACATCCTTTACCTTTGGCGTACGCTATGTCACCGACTGGTTTGAGCGCAATCAACAAGGCACAGCGCTGGGTATTTTTGGCGCAGGAAACGCCGGAGCCGCTATTACCTTGGCGCTGGCACCCTTGCTAGTCGATAATTTCGACTGGGCCAGTTTAGGGTGGTTTTATGCTGCTGGCATGACCTTAATGCTGATACTTTTTGCGCTCTTTGCACCGCAACATCAATCCAGTTTACGATCCTCACCGACGGTGCGCTGGCAAGCGCAGCTGCATTACTTTAAACACTTACAGGTATGGCGCTTTGGCCTCTATTATTATTTCGTTTTCGGCAGTTACCTTGCACTGATCCTGTGGTTGCCACAGTACTATGCCAACGCCTACGGCATGAGCGATGGCGCCGCCATGGCCTTTACCTTATTTTTCGCCACCAGCTCCAGTATGGTACGCGCGCTCGGTGGCTGGTTCGCCGATCGCTATGGTGGTCGCGCTGTTAATTGGAACGTCTTTTGGTTGTGTCTTGTGTGTCTATTCTTTCTTAGCTACCCCCCCACAACCATGACAATCCATGGCGTCAATCAAGACGTCAACCTCAGCATAGAAGTCAATGTTTGGTTTTTTACGTGGCTCATTTTTGTCATTGGCATTGCGCAAGGTTTCGGTCGTGCCAGCGTGTATAAAATCATCAATGACTACTACCCCAATGCCATGGGCAGTGTTGGCGGCTTTGTCGCAGCGGTTGGCGCCTTAGGCGGATGCACCCTACCCATCGTATTTGGTGTTGCGGTAGATTTGGTGGGTATCTATAGCGTCTGCTTTATGGTGCTATATGCCGTGCTAGCGCTGTGCATGATCGTGATGTTTTTCGCCAATAAGGCCGATCGCTTTCAACAGCGCTTACAACAGGCGCAAACCACGAATTTTTTAGAGCAAGAGTAATGTCTCAGTTATTTAGCAAATCACCCGCACTACTGGGTTTAGCATTCCGGCCGTTCTTTCTTTGCGGCGGCGTTTTTAGCGCTATCGCTATCGGCCTTTGGATTTCAAACCTCAATGGCTGGCTCACATTTAGCCCCTACGGCGGCAGCTATTTTTGGCACGCGCACGAAATGGTTTTCGGCTTTGTCTGCGCTATTATCGCCGGCTTCCTTCTCACCGCCGTGCAAAATTGGACAGGTATTCCCGGCATCAAAGGTCGGGCACTGCTGGTGTTGTTTGCACTTTGGTTAACAGCTAGATTAGCGCTAGCGCTTAATGCGCCAACACTGATAAGCGCAACGCTGGATCTATTATTTCTACCCGCTGTTATCTTTTTTCTGGCCAAACCCGTTATCACCATTAAGCAATACCGAAACTTATTGTTTGTACCCATTTTGCTACTGATGTTTGTGGGCAACCTGGTCAGCCATATTGCGCTATGGCGCGGCGATCTTGCGATGGCCTTACAAGGCATCTATAGCGCGGCATGGTTGGTGGTCATGATCATGACCATACTCGGTGGCCGCATCGTGCCGATGTTTACCGCCAACGGCAGCCAGACAGCAAGAGTCAATAACATTCCTGCACTGGAAATTGCCACCCTTGGCACCACCTTGTTCGTCGTGCTATGCCAAGCCAGCGGTGTCGCGAAACTGATGCCGACCGGTGTCAATTTTTTTATCTGTTTATTGGCCGCCGGCCTTCAGTTATGGCGTGTCGTGCGCTGGCGATTCTGGGTAACCGCTAAAGTGCCATTGCTGTGGTCTTTGCACATCAGCTTTCTGTTTATTCCTATGATGCTGCTTCTGCTTAGCATCCACTATTTAGCGCAAGCATGGCCGTCGCTCTCTGTGCTGCCCTTTGTCAGCTACTCAACAGCACTGCATGTGTTATTCGTCGGCGCTATGGCAAACATGATTTTGGCCATGATGGCTCGAGTCTCACTCGGTCATTCGGGCCGCCCGTTAATTCCTGCGCCCTTGATGAGTGCCGCGTTTCTCGCCATCGCGCTAGCCGCACTATCGCGCACCCTGTTTATTTGGTTAGCACCCAACGCAAGCTATTGGCTGCTTAATGCAACTGCCTGTTTATGGTTAATCGCCTATGGCCTGTTTGCAATCATCTACTGGCCGGTATTAACACGACCACGGCTGGATGGTAAACCGGGCTAATCGCCCCCTGTAATACGCGGGAAATTCAGTGAGTAAAAATACCGAGGCAAAACAAACCCCTCTCATCTATGCCTGCTCCGGCTGCTCAAATGTCGCCCAGCTAGCCAACAACGTCGCCGTTAACCTAGACCGACAAGGGCTGGCAGAAATGTCGTGCATTGCCGGCGTGGGTGGCGGGGTCAAATCATTGGTGAAAAAAGCGCAGGCCGGGCGCGATATTATCGCTATTGATGGCTGCCCCTTAGCCTGCACTAAAGCCTGCCTCTCGACTGCGGGGGTTGAGCCCACACACTATATTCAACTCGCCGATTGGCAGTACAAAAAGCGCTATCACAGTGATTACTCGCAGGCGGATGTGGTGCAGGTGGTTGAACGCATGATAGACAATTATCAACTCACAGCACCAAAGCTTTAAAATAGCGACAATGCCGACATCTACAAGACTGCCAATCTTAACGGTTGCACGTCAAACCTACTCACAAGGGAGTAGGTTTGAGGTAAAAACGCTACTTGTTTAGAGCAATGCCAATCCGCTCGAAAAAACAGCAAACTAGATTCATGCCGAGCTAGTTAGCCTAAGCGTTCTACCACTCAAGCAGTGATTGATACGTAGGGTTATCTCGCCGCAGCACGCAAGCAACACACATTTTGTTTTGCAGTTTTCGTGCACAGGGTTGATTCGGAAACGGTTCAGCCTCCCCAACTTGGAAAGGCATTCGAAAATGAACACTTACAACACTGCACCAGCGCAGTTTATCGATCAATTCCAGCGCCGCTTCACCTATCTACGGCTGTCTGTTACAGACGCGTGTAATTTTCGCTGCAATTATTGCCTGCCAGACGGCTATTGCCCAAGTGGCGATGAAAATCCGCTAACCACCGCTGAAATTGAAAAAATTGTCGCCGCCTTCGCCTTCAATGGTACGAAAAAAATTCGCCTGACCGGTGGTGAACCAACACTGAGAAAAGACTTAGCAAACATTATTTCAGTTTGTAAAAATACCCAAGGCATTAGCAAAGTGGCTCTGACCAGCAATGGTTATCGTATGACTAAGCAACTCCCGGCTTTTATTGATGCGGGTCTTGATCAACTGAACCTAAGCGCCGATAGCCTAAGGCCCGAGACCTTTAAACTCATCACCGGCCACGACAAGGCGCGCGAAGTGCTAGAGGCCTTGGAGTTGGCTCTTAGCCTAGGAATGCGCGATGTCAAACTCAATACCGTGTTGTTGAAAACCTATAACAGCGAGGAACTGGCTGACTTTTTTAATCTGGTTAAAACACTACCTATAACCTTGCGTTTCATCGAGCTTATGAACACGGGTGACAACACCGCCTACTTCAAGGCCCAACATTATTCGGCACAACATATTCAACAACATTTATTAAACGAAGGTTGGTCGCAAATCATTCGCGGCCCAGATGCCGGCCCAGCGCTCGAGTATAGCCACCCAGATTACGCGGGAAACATTGGCCTCATCATGCCCTACAGTAAAAACTTCTGTGCCAGCTGTAATCGCCTAAGAGTGTCGTCTGAAGGCAAATTACATTTGTGCTTATTTGGCGACGAAGGTTTAGATATTCGCTCGCAACTGCAACAGGCCAGTGCTCCTGAGCTAGCAGCGCACCTCAGACAACTTGTGCTCGGCAAGCAAGCAGGCCACCAATTACACCTTGGCCACACAGGCCATACTCGCCACCTAGCCATGCTAGGCGGCTAATTTTTCAGAGGATTTTGATCATGGGTCATCACACCGCCACCGAACTCATCGCCTTAAATATTGCGGTACTGACGGTATCGGATACCCGAACGCTAGAAACGGATAGCTCGGGCCAATTGTTGATTGACAAAGTCATCAGCGCCGGCCACACGCTAGCCGACCGAGCCATTGTGATTGACGATATTTACCAAATTCGCGCGCAAGCCTCACAGTGGATTGCCAATGAAGCCATTCAGGTCATTTTAATGACCGGCGGCACCGGTTTTACCAGTCGCGACAGCACGCCCGAAGCCATGACACCGCTCTTTGATAAAGCCGTGGAAGGTTTTGGCGAATTATTTCGCCACATTAGCTTTGGCCAAATAGGCACCTCCACCATTCAATCGCGCGCCCTAGCGGGTCTGGCCAACAACACCCTTATTTTCTGCCTGCCGGGCTCCAACAATGCCTGCCGCACGGCATGGGATGACATCATCAAAGCCCAACTCGACGCCCGCCAAGGCCCCTGCAACTTCGTGCCACACCTGATCGACATAGAACGGGGTGTGTGTGGGGTGAGAGCAGGAAAGTAAGTTAACAGTTTACAGCTGACAGGAAGAGCAAAAGACATTGCCCCTAAAGATTAACCACACGTCTCACATGTAAAGTTGAGATCCGATAAACGGCAAAAACGAAACATAAGTCAACAGCTAACAGGAAGAGCAGCGGCTGATTGTGTTGTTGCTTTTTAGCTCTTGTCCGCCCTGTAAACTGTCAACTGTAAACTCATCGTCCTTTTTCAAAAACACTAGATATAGATCAATATAGATTACCCACCACTAGGTATTGTGGCAGACATCCTCATCCATCAGGATAAGCCCACATTAAAAAGGAAGCCTAGAATGACTCAGGATCTCAAGCAGCCAGCACGTAACGTAAATCAAATCGCCCTACAACCTGCCTCACTGGATATCTGGGATAAAAAGTACCGGCTTAAAGATAAGGCCAATCAGCCTGTGGACGGCGACATTAAAGCAAGCTGGCAGCGCATTGCCGAAAGCTTGGCGGCGCTTGAACCGAAAAATAAAAAACATTGGTTAGAACAATTTCAATGGGCACTCGAAAACGGCGCCATTCCCGCCGGTCGGATCGTATCCAACGCCGGCGCTCAAGCGTATAAACCGGCGACCTCAACCATCAATTGCACCGTCAGCGGTACCATTGATGACTCCATGCAGGGCATTCTAGAAAAAAACCTAGAAGCTGGCCTAACACTAAAGGCCGGTTGCGGCATCGGTTACGAATTTTCCACCTTGCGACCCAAAGGAGCTTACGTCAGCGGCGCTGGCGCGCACACCTCGGGGCCACTGTCGTTTATGGATATTTTCGACAAGATGTGTTTCACCGTATCGTCCGCCGGCGGCAGGCGCGGCGCGCAAATGGCCACCTTCGATATTCACCACCCAGATGTACAAGATTTTATTCGAGCCAAACGCGAGGCCGGTCGGCTCAGGCAATTTAATTTATCACTACTCATCAGCGAAGATTTTATTGCCGCCGTGCGCGCGGACGCGGCGTGGAAATTATCTTTCCCCTTGACCGAAAAAGATTTGCAAAACAACCCGCTTGATCTTCAGGACAGCAACGCCGTGGTGTGGCGTAGGCTCGATCATTTAAACGGTGCCTTGGTGCGAAACCCACAGGGCGAAGTGGCTTGCCGGGTCTATCGAAGTCTACCGGCGAAACGTTTGTGGGATCAAATCATGGCGTCCACCTTCGATTACGCCGAGCCCGGATTCATTCTTATAGACCGGGTCAATCAGATGAATAATAACTGGTTTTGCGAAGATATTCGCGCCACCAACCCTTGTGGTGAACAACCCTTACCGCCCTACGGTAGCTGTCTATTAGGGTCGGTAAATTTAACCCAGTGCGTGGTTGAACCCTTTACCGAGCAGGCCAACTTCGATTGGGATAAATTTAGAAAATTGGTCCGTGTTTTTACCCGTATGCTCGACAATGTAGTCGAAATAAATGGTCTTGCACTCGCGGGGCAACAGCAAGAGATTTTACGGAAACGCCGGCATGGCATGGGCTTTCTCGGCCTTGGGTCAACCCTGACCATGTTGCGCATCGCCTATGGTACGCCCGCGTCGATTGCCTTTACCGAACAAGTAAGCAAAGAGTTGGCGCTCGCCGGCTGGCGCGAAGGCGTAGCACTCGCAAAAGAAAAAGGTGCGGCGCCTATTTTTGACGAAACTTTTGAGATCACAGAAACGCTGTTACAAAAAAATCCCGCCCTTAAGAAACAGTACAAGCTCGGCGATACCCTGCCCGGTAAAATATTGCACGCCCGTTACTCAGCGTATATGCAATTAATTGCCGAGGAAGACCCCGAACTGGTCAATAGTATCGCCGAATCAGGTTGTCGCTTTACCCACCACAGCTCCATCGCACCAACCGGCACTATTAGCCTGTCTTTGGCTAACAATGCCAGCAACGGAATCGAACCCAGTTTCGCCCACCACTATGCGCGCAACGTCATTCGGGAAGGCAAAAAGAGTAAGGAAAAGGTCGATGTCTTCTCCTTCGAGCTATTGGCCTATCGCGCCTTAATTAATCCGTCGGCCATGCCCTACAGCCAAGACCCAGCCGAGCAATTACCCGAATATTTTGTCACCAGCGACGACATTAGCCCGGAGCAGCACGTAGACGTACAAGCCGCAGCGCAGCGCTGGATAGATTCCAGCATATCCAAAACCATCAACGTACCGAGCGATATCGCCTTTGAAGACTTTAAAAATATCTACCTATATGCCCACAGCAAAGGCTTAAAAGGTTGCACCACTTTCCGATTTAATCCAGAGGCCTTCCAGGGTGTATTGGTAAAAGAATCCGACCTCGAAAACACCCAGTATCGCTTTACCTTAGAAGACGGCAGCCAGGTGGTACTTAAAGGTAACGACACTGTTATCTACGACGGTGAAAGCCATACGGCCGCCAATCTCTATGACGCGCTAAAAGAAGGCTACTACGGAAAATTTTAACGCCATAACAAAGATCCCATCGACATATCTGATGGCCAACCCAATTCGCAAGGACAAGACCATGGCAGAGATAGTGCTAGACAAGAAAATTACAAAATTTGAAGTGCTCACACCCACCAGTGAAAAAGCAGAAGAAATAGCACCAGCGTCAACCCCAGATATCGAGCACATGCACGAAAATATCGAACGCCCAGAAATTTTGATTGGCGCCACGTATAAGATTAAGACGCCGCTATCAGACCATGCGCTCTATATCACCATAAACGACGTGATATTAAACCAAGGAACAGATCACGAGTTGCGCAGGCCTTTCGAAATTTTTATCAACTCGAAAAATCTCGAACACTTTCAGTGGGTGGTAGCGCTCACGCGCGTTATCTCCGCCGTATTTAGAAAAGGCGGGGACTGCACCTTCCTCGCCGAAGAATTAAAAGCCGTGTTCGATCCGCAAGGCGGCTATTTTAAATCCGGCGGCAGATTTATGCCCTCACTCGTCGCAGAAATTGGCGAGGCCATTGAGAATCATATGAAAACCATTGGTCTATTAAAAATCGATGAGCTATCAGCGGCACAACAAAGTGTACTCGACGAGAAAAAAGCTGAGTACAACGCGCGCAACAATCACAGCCAAAGCGATGGTTTCCCGCCTACGGCTGAACTCTGCTTAAAATGCCACACCAAGGCCGTGATCGTCATGGATGGCTGCAAAACCTGTTTAAGTTGTGGCAACTCTAAATGTTCTTAGCTTTACGGGAGTCAATCGCGTGCATCTTTTTACCCTCTTAGCCGCCAAACGCGGCTACCAACTAGCCTGTACACTAGCGCCAAAACTACCACAAGCCCCCTTGGCTTGGGCGCTGGCCAAAGCACTCAACCGCGAATTGCGTCAAGACATAGACGCTGGCGATTTTGATTTTCTCGACGGGAAAGTACTCAGCATCGAGGTGAAGGATTTAGCCATACAATGCGCCCTCACAAAGCGAGGGTCGCATCTCCTGGTGGCGCCACCGCAACAAGCGACCGATGCAACTATTGCCGCCGCCTTACCGGATCTAATCGCCATCATCGTTGGTCGCGAAGATCCAGACAGTCTTTTTTTTCAACGCAAACTGAGTATTTCTGGCGACACGGAGCTCGGTCTAACGGCCAAGAATCGGCTCGATGCCATCGACAAAAGCCACCTTGCGCAATGGCTGCAAACAGGCCTTAACGCTCTGGACAGAACACTCGCTCAGGTCGTCGCACCCTAACTAAAAGTGAACTTTATGGAATTGGTATGTCCCGCGGGTAGCCTACCCGCTTTAACAGCCGCAGTAGAAAACGGCGCCGATGCGGTTTACATCGGCTTTAGCGATCAAACTAACGCTCGACATTTCAGCGGGCTTAATTTTACCGATGCCAAAGCGTTACAGGCACTGGCGCGTGTTCGAGCCCAAGGCAAACGCTTATTTGTGGCAATCAACACCTACGCCAACAGTAAAGATTTTCTACTTTGGCAGAAAGCCGTTGATCGGGCGGCCGATCTCGGTGCAGACGCGCTCATTCTCGCCGACATCGGCCTGATGGCCTATGCACGCAAACAGCACCCACATCTGCCGCTGCATTTATCCGTGCAGGGGTCGGCCACCAATATTGCGGCGCTGGATTTTTATGCCCAACAGTTTGGCATTAAGCGCGCGGTCTTGCCGCGGGTGTTATCGATCAAACAAGTGCAACAATTAGCTAAGGCCAGCCCCATGGAGTTGGAGGTGTTTGGCTTTGGCAGTTTATGCATTATGGCCGAGGGTCGCTGCCATCTCAGCTCTTATGTTACTGGCGAGTCGCCAAATATGAACGGCGTGTGTTCACCGGCAAAAGCGGTGCAGTGGCAGCCAACCGGTAGCGGTATGGATACGCGGTTAAATGGCGTGTTAATTGATCGCTTTGATCACACCGAAAGCGCTGGCTACCCCACCTTATGTAAGGGCCGTTTTAACGTCGACAACAAGCTACACCACGCCCTAGAGGAACCGGTTAGCTTAAATACATTAAGCCTGTTACCGACCTTAAACAGCGCCGGAATAGCCGCTATTAAACTGGAAGGCCGACAGCGAAGTCCGGCCTACGTCGCGCAAATTGTGCGCACGTGGCGCGAGGCCATAGACGCACTGTTAAAAGATCCAAGTCAATATAAAGTGCAACCGCAATGGTCGGCCTGCTTAGCCAAAAATTCTGAAGGCAAACAAACCACACTCGGCGCCTACGATCGCCCCTGGCAATAGGAACATTGACGTGCAACTCACTCTCGGCCCCATTCAATACTACTGGCCTCGCAATGATATCCATAGCTTCTACGAAGCTATGCTCCATCAACCCATTGAGCGTATTTACCTTGGCGAAGTTGTGTGCGGCAAACGCCATGAACTCAGAGCCAATGATTGGATTGAACTCGCGCAACAACTGCAATCTTACTCGGAGAAGAGCATCGTGCTGTCGACGCTAACGCTACTCGAGTCCAATGCTGATTTGAATTTAGTTAAACGCTTATGTGAAAACGATGGCTTATTAGTTGAAGCTAACGACATGTCTGCCGTGCAAATTCTATCGCAAGCGAAACTGCCATTTGTCTGCGGCTCGGCCATTAATATCTACAACCACCATACGCTCGAATATTTACAGTCCCTCGGCATGCAGCGTTGGGTGGTGCCCGTGGAGATGGGCAAACTACAATTGCAAACAATCATGCAAGCGCTAGACCATGAATTAGAGGTGGAGGTTTTCGCTTATGGCCACATGCCCCTAGCCTATTCCGCCCGCTGTTTTACCGCACGACATTTGAATATGGACAAAGACAGCTGCGGCTATCGCTGTATAGATTATCCACATGGGCTCGCGTTAAACACACAGGAAAATGAACATCTCTTCGTTATTAACGGCATACAAACGCTATCGGGCCAACCCGTAAATCTACTTTCCCACTGGCAAGATTTCGACAGCTGTAAAGTGACGGCGCTTCGGTTATCACCGCAATGGCAAGCTATGCAAGACATTATTCGCGCATTTGATGCGATTCGCTTAGATAACAAATCATCGCTTGAAGGCGGAGTAGACGGCTATTGGCTCAGCAAACCCGGGCTCGATATCATTGCTAAAGCCGGTTGAGGATAGGCAGAAATAGGCACAATATCACCAACGTCAAACAGCGACTCAGGCGAGTAATATGTCGATGAACCGCACGTTGACCAGACCACCGCCAGATCAAAACCAGCGAAACTATCTTTACGGATAATAGCAACGTCCCTCACCTGCGCACTCGGTGCCCTCCTGCCGAAGGAAGGCTACTCGGTACAGACGCCAAAGATCGGGCCCTATTTACACCCCTCCAGCGCGCGAATTGAAACCGTGAGATTCCGATTGCCATATCGAAGGAGGTTAATTCGAAAAAAGTGCCGTACAATAGCCATCATTCCTAAGCACCCTCGATACTGCAGCAAGCACAGATCGCATACCCACCAGGCCGAAACATGAGCGACGACATCAATTACAAAAATAACCCCCTGCACGGCATTAGCCTTAAAAATATGCTGGTGGAACTGGTCGACCACTACGGCTTTGAAATTCTCTTTGCCTATTTATACATCAATTGTTTTAAAACCAACCCCAGTATCGACTCGAGCGTCAAGTTTCTTAAAAAGACCGATTGGGCAAGAGAGAAAGTAGAAGCCTTTTATCTGTACGAATTTAAACATCTGCCCAGAGCCTCAGACGAACAATTTTTGCTACCTCCTAGAGATAGAATTATCCCCGACGATCAACAGCCTGGCAGTCCCAAAGAGCTCAGCCTCGAGGACGCACAACGCCTGCGCGAAAAACGCGAGCGCAAAGCCTCTGAGCGCGGCCGAGGCGGCGATCATAGAATGGGTAAAAGCCAGCGCGATAACCGCAGCGGGAAACAGAATAAAAACAATACTGGCCCAAGAAATACCAGCGGCGATAGGTCAACTAGTGGCAAACCATGGCCACCCGGCGCTCGACACTCTTCGAGCCCCGCCGCAGACACCCCCTTTGACCCTTGGGCCCAAGCCAAAATAAAAAATAAAGAAAGGCGTGATTCTTAACGTTAACAAACTGCGAATTAGCGCTAAATAACGCCTAGACAACACAGGCACGGCAACGGAAGCCATGCGGCGGTGAATGTATGGTCAGGCTCGTTTATATTGCCGCCCTTTAACCTCTGCACCCAAATAGACATTCACCAGCGTTTATCCTCTAACCTAAAACTGCCATGGATAGGTCGACGGCTAGCGCCAGACTGCAGTTCGCTTACGGAGAAAACCAACAAAGACGTGGCTTTAACGTTAAGTGCTTTATCGGCGCCAGCCACTGTCGCTCCCGCTAAGTCGATACGACTCCCCTGAATGAGCGCGGCCTTTTTACCTTGAATCAATACATTCGTTCCCAACACGACGGATTCATCACTGCTAAAGCTACGCCCCTCGCTCACTAAACTCACATTTCTCAATTCCACTGAGCTGTGCGCAACGCTAAGACGTTCGGCGCTGACATTATCCAACAAAATGTTTTTACATCGGCTCAATGAAACACGCCTATAGGCACCGGTGATAACTCGATTGCTACAATCTTTTAGCACCAGATCAGTGTTACCTATTGGAGCCGATGGCGGTTGATATCTATACGCATCGTCAGCCGTGCCCTCAAGCCTGTTCAACAACCACGCATTAAACATAGGTGTGTGGCTAGCCATAGGCACATGAGCGGCATCGGGAAAAATACTCAATTGCGCACCGGCAATTTTCTGCTCGAGTAAATAACCGGTGCGCAAAGGTGCCACGGTATCTTGAGCGCCCCAGAGAATGGCGGTTGGCACGGTGACCTGCGCAAATCGACGCGAAAAATCGGTTTGCACCAGCGCCAGTGCAGCATTGCTATTGGGCGACTGGCCAACAACGGCATCGCGTATTCGACGATTGCCAAGCACGGCGGTTGGGTCACCCAGCAAACTTACGCGCTCGATCAAGGACTCGGCAAAATCTACCGCGCTCGCACTGGGTGATCGAATAATATCGGGTAGCTGTTCTAAGGGCACCGGCGCGGTGGCGAGCGATTTTACAAAGGCTGTGCGCTCGAGAATGCCCGCGGCATCAACTAACATAAGCTGGCGCAACTGTGGCCCTGGTGAGGGCGTTGCGCTTGGCATTTGGCTCGCTAAATACAAGCTTACTGCAGCGCCCATAGAATGCCCGACAAGGTGCACCTCGTCGTGCGCCAAATCAGCGATAAGACCCGCGAGCACGGCAGCATAATTTTCCGGCGAGTATTCGCCAGAGGGTAACGCCGAGCGCCCAAAGCCGGGCAAATCTACCGCCAGTACATGATAGCGAGCAGCCAGTGCGGGTATAACCGGTAGCCAATCAAGCATGCCGTTTTGTCCCAGCCCATGCACTAGCACGACGGTAGGACCGTGGTTAACCCCAGCTTCTAAAACTGCCATGGGTGAATGCCAAACGGCGTCTTGACGGTGGCTTAAACGCCACTGGTGGGCCTGCGCAGCTAACAACAACGGATCGGCGGGATCAAAGTTTGGGGTTTGGTAATCCGGCTCTTGATCATCCTGTTGCAGAAATTTTTGCTCTACAGCTTCACTCACCTCGTGCACGGCGTCTTTCGTCTTTTGCCACCAGTTTTCTGCAAAAAGCAGAGAGGAAAATAAGGTTAGTGACGCGGCTGTAACAATAACGAAGGCGGTTTGCCGCACATGATTACCCACAAAAACTCCCTTTCTAAATAGACCTTACGTCAAACACTCGATAATACATTTTGGAAAAGTTGGTAACGCTAACACAAGCATCTAGCGCGCTCCGCCTTGTGGCGTGTAGAAAAATTACTGCCCTAGGACATGCTTAACGAACGGAATAGTGAGTTTGCGCTTTTCCCGCAGACTCGCTTTATCTAACTGATCAAGTAACGTAAATATTTGATCGAGATCGCGTGGCACTCGCTGAATAATATAGTTCGCCACTTCATCGGTCAGCTGCAAGCCGCGCACCTCGGCGCGTTTTTGCAGAGCCACGGCTTTTTCATCATCGGTTAACAGTTGCAACTGACAACTCAAACCCCACTGCAAGCGCGATTTTAAATCCGCCAATTGAATGGATAAGTGCGCGGGGTTTTCGGCACTGGTAATTAACAAGGGCACGCCGGCGTCGCGCAGCCGATTAAAAAGATGAAACAGCGCGCGCTCCCATTGCGGCATGCCAGCAATAGCGTGTACATCATCCAAGCAAACCAAATCCAGATATTCCAAGCCGGCCAGCAAGCTATCGATAGCTTCCGTTTCAAACGCGTAGTCTCGCACTGAAAGCAGCGGTAGGTACTGAACTTGCAATCCCTGATTAGATGCCTCCACACACAGGGCCTGCGCTAAATGGCTACGCCCGACGCCGCCCCATAAGCAGACAAATTGCTCGCCCTCGCGCGACAATAAATTGCGCACAGCTTGCACGGCAAATGCATTGGGCGATTGAGCTGAGGTATAAAAATTGTCAAACTGGGCATCGTCGTTTAAACCGATACCCAGAGGCAGTTGCTGCGGTACAGACATGCAACGAAACCTTAGCGGTGCCAACGATAGATCAGCGGGTTGGTCTCAGAGCCATCGGGTGCAATCAAGCTTGGCATCGGCACCAGCTTTTTATCGAGGTCAAAAGCCCGCTGTAAATGCGACAAATCGGACTCGGGATACAGTGCTATCCACAGGCTTTCGCCTTCCGCTTTTATCAACTGAATCGAGCGCAGCGCTTCGTGATTTTCTAAATAGCTCAACATCTCTCGGTACTGATCGAAACTCTTCACCTCAGTAATATGCGCCATTAACTGGGTATTGGCTTCACGACCAGGCACGATGGCGTAGCGCGCGGCTAACTTATTTGCAATTTCATCGATCATCGGGGCCGCCAAGAGGGCTTCATTGTCACCGCGAGAGTCTAGCAGCTCTGAATTTTCACCGTCTAACCACTGCCAAACACCGCGTAGCTCACCACTGCTGGTACGGCTATAGCGTCCGACCACAATGACATTCGGCTGATAGCGAAAAGAAGCCGTTTTTAACGTCTCTTGGCGAAATTGCCAGAGTTGATCGAGACTAATCGCCATTTGGTCTTCCAAATCCCACAGCGGAAACGTCAAGGGCAAGCCGCGACGCAAGGCTTCAGCGCGCAATTGCTCATGCACCTCGGCTTTGGTCACCACGGCGCGGCCCTCGGGCCACAGATCCTCCACTAACCAAACCAATACACTCGGTCGATTTTCCGGCCAAATGGGCAGCTGTAATTTACGCAGTAATTTTTCAATGGCCACCTCGGAGAAGGTAAATACCAACTCGAAGGCATCCACCTCTCTGCCATCTGCTTGCACCAGAGTTTGGCTGGAGCGGTTATACGCGAACTGCAACACGTAGTTTTGCGCCTGCCTTAAATAGCCAGCGAGTTCAGCACTTTCGGCGATTTGCGTATCGCCCGTTATCCGCACTAACAACTTGGCCATCGCTTGGCTTGCGGCTTCGTTGCGCTCTTTGGCTTGCTGGCTCGTCACTAAGGTGTTGACCTTATACAAATCAACCAATTGTTGGGCCATAGCGCCTTGAGGTGCACACAGCACCAGCATCAGTAAAAAAACGGCCGCCAAAACTGATCTCATCTATGCCTCCAATCGGCAGGTCTAAAGCGCGCCATTGTAACAGCCTCGGCACGGCTTAACAGCGCAACAAATGGCGACTAAGCCTCAGGCTGACAAGCCGGATACCGGCTTTGTGTGAAATTCAGGCAAAAGGCTGCCATCAGCCCCTACAAACTGCTAGAATGCTCGCCTTTTTTTCCAACCCGATTTCCGGAAAGCGCCCATGAGTACTGATAAGCCCCAAGCCCCGCAATCTTTAAGCTACAAAGACGCAGGTGTCGACATTGAAGCAGGTGATGCGTTAGTTGAACGCATTAAAAGTGTCGCTGCGCGCACCCGTCGCCCAGAGGTGATGGCAGGCTTAGGCGGTTTTGGCGCGCTGTGTGAAATTCCCGAGGGCTATAAGCAGCCAGTCTTGGTCAGCGGCACCGACGGCGTGGGCACCAAATTGCGCCTGGCCATGGAATTGGACAACCACGACACCATTGGTGTCGACTTGGTGGCTATGTGTGTTAACGATCTGGTGGTTGCAGGCGCCGAGCCGCTATTTTTCCTCGACTACTATGCCACCGGCAAACTCAACGTCGATATCGCAGAAAAAGTCGTGATCGGCATTGGCGAAGGCTGTGATTTGGCCGGCTGCTCATTGGTAGGTGGTGAAACCGCCGAAATGCCAGGCATGTATGAAGGTGAAGACTACGACCTCGCCGGCTTCTGTGTCGGTGTTGTCGAAAAGGCCGAGATAATTGATGGTAGCAAGGTGAAAGCCGGCAACCTATTGCTAGCCCTGCCTTCATCCGGCCCGCACTCAAACGGTTACTCGTTGATTCGCAAGATTATCGAGGTCAGCAATGCCGACCTCAATCAAGACCTAGACGGCAGCCCCATCAGCGAGCTATTAATGGCGCCCACCCGTATTTACGTCAAAGCCTTGCTCAGCCTGATCAAGGGCTCGCAGGTGAACGCCATGGCCCACATCACTGGCGGCGGCATCACAGAAAACATCCCACGGGTACTACCCAAAGGCACCAAGGCGGTGATCGACCTAGCCAGCTGGGATCTACCTCCGGTATTTAAATGGCTGCAAGCTAACGGCAACGTCGCCGCACGCGAAATGTTCCGCACCTTTAACTGTGGTGTCGGTATGGTGATTGCCATTCCAACCGAGTGTAAAGATGAGGCCCTGACGTTGCTGCGCAATGCCGGCGAACAACCGTTTATCATCGGCAATATTGCCGATGCCACTGCTGACGAGCCGCAGGTAGAGCTGAAAGGCTTGTAAGTATGAGCTCACTTCCTCGCGTTGTGGTGCTGCTGTCTGGCGGCGGCACCAACCTGCAAGCGCTTATCGATAGCGCCGCCACATCTGAACTGGGCGCGCAATTGGTTGGCGTTATTAGCAATCGTCCGGCCGCCTTCGGCCTCGAGCGTGCGGCTAAGGCCGGCATTGCCACGCGTTTGCTCGATCACACTGCATTCGACAGTCGCGAGGCTTTCGACACGGCCTTAATGGCTGAGATTGATCAGTTCCAACCAGACATAGTGGTGCTGGCCGGCTTTATGCGCATCCTCACGCCGGCCTTTACCGAGCACTACTTGGGAAAAATGTTGAACATTCACCCCTCGCTGTTGCCCAAGTTCCAAGGTTTGCACACGCATCAGCGCGCCATCGACGCAGGTGATAACTGTCACGGTGTTACCGTACACTTTGTCACGGCCGAACTAGATGGCGGCCCAGCGGCGATTCAAGCCATCGTGCCTATTGAACAACAGGACGATGCCGCCAGTCTCGCTCAGCGCGTGCAAGTGCAAGAACACATCATTTACCCAATGGCTGTGAACTGGTTAGCGTCAGGTCGGTTGCGCTACCAAGCGGGAAAAGCTTGGCTAGACGGATCGCCACTGCCTGTACAAGGCTTCCAGATAGACAGCCGGCTCTGATAGGACGCAGGCATGAAACTGGGCAACACCGTGGCACTGGCCACATTAATAGCACTTTGTAGCAGCACCGCACTCAATTCAGCGCTGGCGCAGCCCACCCTTAAAGGTGGCACCGCTCCCGCTGCCAACGCAACAGCCACACCAACGGTAAAGCCTGCGGATATGGAGGCGGTCGACCCGCGCGCTACCGCGCTGGCGACAGGCCAACCAGAAACGCAACCGCAAGCTGACAACCCCGATAAAGACGCCGCGGCAAAAACGCTAGCCGTCGCGGTGCCATCGGCATTGCCTAAGCCATTCAAGGCCACCTACAAAACTAGGCTCTACGGCATCAATCTCACCGCCACCCGCGAACTCAAACAACAGGAAGACGGGCGCTGGTTTTTGCGCTTTGACATCGATTCTTGGGTCGCCGAACTCAAAGAGCGCTCGTGGTTTGAATGGAATAGCGAGGGCCACGCTCTGACCCATCGCTACGAATACCATCGCTCGGGTTTGGCGCCCGATCGCGATGTAGTTATCGCCTTTAACTGGGACAAGCACCGCGTGGTCAACTCGCTCAACAGCGAGGAAGATTGGAGCATGACCATTCCAGATGGTACCCTCGACAAACTCAACGCCACTATGCAAATTCGCGCCGACTTAATTAACGGTCGCAAAGAGCTGTCTTACGACGTGGCCGATGGCGGTAAATTAAAAAACTTCAGCTTCTCCATTGAGCGCGAAGAAACCATCAAAACGCCCGTGGGCGAATTAGACACAGTGGTTATTAAAACCATTCGAAAAAAGAAAAGCCGAGAAACCTACACTTATTTCGCTAAAGACTGGGATTATGTGTTGGTTCGCATCTCGCAAAAAGAACCCAATGGCGACAGTGCTTCTGTGGATATTCAAGAAGGCTGGGTAGACGGCACCAAGATTGTCGGTCGCTAACGCAAGAGCTTAGGCTCACCATTAAACTCTTTAACAATATAGGATTGCCCATGAACATCGCCGACAAATTAGTCGCCAGCATTCACTACACCCTCACGAACGACGAAGGCGAAGTGATCGACTCTTCCGCCGGTCATGCACCACTGGATTACATTCAGGGCTTGGGCAACATCATTCCCGGTCTGGAGAACGCACTCAACGGCAAGGCCGTGGGCGACAAATTGCAAGTGGTTATCGAACCCGTCGACGGCTACGGCGAATACAATGCCGAGCTGGTGCAAGAACTGCCGCGCACTATGTTCGAAGGTGTCGACACCATCGAAGTCGGCATGGCTTTCCAAGCGCAAACCGCTGCCGGCATGCAGGTTGTTGAAGTCAAAGAAGTGGACGAAGAAACAGTCACTATTGATGGCAACCATCAACTAG
Source organism: Simiduia litorea (assembly GCF_042853465.1). Classification (GTDB taxonomy): domain Bacteria; phylum Pseudomonadota; class Gammaproteobacteria; order Pseudomonadales; family Cellvibrionaceae; genus Simiduia; species Simiduia litorea. The sequence continues at coordinate 3,065,299 of NZ_AP031497.1, forward strand.
CAGGCCAGCGTTTACATTTCGATGTCGAAGTTGTCGCCATACGCGAGGCCAGTGCGGAAGAATTATCGCACGGCCACGTACACGCCGCCGGCGGTTGCGGTCACGACCACTAAGACTTTAGTTTAGGCCCGCGCTAAGCGGGCCTTTCGCTACCTGCCTCAACACTGACACACCGATCTCTCCTTCGCCAATCGCGTACATTCGACAAGAAAAATTCGCCTTTTCTACTATACTCGAGCCTACACAATCATAAATTGTAGAGGGAACTCCCATGCCAAATACGGCTAACGTGGGCGAGCACCCCCCCGTTTCTCGGCGAGAAGAACGCTATGCATTCTTTGCGCTCGCCTTTTGTGCCGCGCCCATTGCCTCGGTAATCATCGTCGGAGGCTATGGCTTTATTGTCTGGATAAGCCAAATACTGTCGGGCCCGCCGAGCTACTAAACCCCATGTCAACGCTAAGCCGTCGACAACTTATCCGTGGCGCTAAAACACAAGCCGCGCCGTCTTTACCTTGGACTGATCAGGTAAAAATTGTCGATGCCTGTACGCGCTGCGGAGATTGCATTAGCGCCTGCGAAGAAAGCATCATCATAAAGGCCGACGGTGGTTTTCCACGCATTGACTTTAATCTAGGCGGCTGTACCGGCTGCGAAAAATGTTTAGACGTGTGTGAAGCGCCGATATTCGGCGCAGCAAATGGCTCCCTGTGGCCGACAACAATCGCCATCAACAGCCAGTGCCTAACGCACAGCGGCGTCTACTGCCAAAGCTGCCGCGACAGCTGCGACCGCAATGCCATTAGTTTTTCCAGAGCTAGTATTCCCTCTCCCCAACTCGACACCGATGCATGTAACAGCTGCGGTGCCTGCATAAGCGTCTGCCCCACGGAGGCCATTCAATGGCAACAAGCCGAATAGAACCCGCCCACCATATCGCCAGTTTAGTCATACAGTTCAAAGCTGAACATAGAACGGCCTTACATCATTTTATTGACAACTTTACCGGCGCAGAAATTGGTGTTGAAGAAAATTCTAAAATGGTGATTTTAATTACTTCGGAAAGCCAACAAACCATTGTCGATTTCATCGATCAAGTACAACTCAGAACCGGCGTACTTTCCGCAAACTTGGTTTATCACTTCAGCGAAGCAGAAACCTCAACACAGGGAGCCCAACATGAAACGGCGTGATTTTATCAAAGCACAGGCACTTGCCACCGCAGCAGCCGCGGCAGGTATTCAACTGCCAACTCATGCAGCCAATATCGTGACCGACGCGAGTCAAACACAGCTCACCTGGAACAAGGCGCCCTGCCGATTTTGCGGCACTGGATGCGGAGTCAACGTTGCCACCAAGGATAATAAAGTAGTTGCCACACATGGCGATATTCAATCGCCCGTCAACCGCGGCCTGAATTGCGTAAAAGGGTACTTTTTATCAAAAATTATGTACGGCAAAGACCGTTTAACAACGCCTATGCTGCGTAAATCCAACGGTAAGTATGATAAAAATGGCGACTTCACACCCGTGAGCTGGGACGAAGCCTTCGACATCATGGCGGAAAAATTTAAAGCGGCCCTAAAGGACAAAGGTCCTCAGGGCATTGGCATGTTCGGCTCAGGTCAATGGACAGTTTGGGAAGGTTACGCTGCGGTCAAATTATTCAAGGCGGGGTTTAGATCCAACAACATCGACCCCAATGCTCGCCACTGCATGGCGTCAGCTGTCGCTGGGTTTATGCGCACCTTCGGCATTGATGAACCTATGGGTTGCTACGAAGATTTCGAAGCTGCAGATGCCTTCGTTTTGTGGGGCTCAAATATGGCGGAAATGCACCCCATCCTATGGACGCGCATCACCGACCGACGCCTAAGCCATCCACACGTAAAAGTTGCCGTATTATCGACCTATGAACACCGCTCATTTGAACTGGCTGATATTCCAATGGTGTTTACACCGCAAACTGATTTAGCCATTTTAAATTACATCGCAAATTACATTATCGAAAAAGACAAAGTTAATTGGGACTTCGTTAACAAACACGTAAACTTTAAGCGTGGCACGACAGATATTGGCTACGGGTTAAGGCCCACACACGAAAAAGAAAAAGCCGCGAAAAACCCAGGCAGCGGCGATGCAACGCCTATATCCTTTAAAGAATTTGCCGCCTTTGTTAAAACCTACGACGTTAACTACACAAGTAAATTAACCGGCGTCCCAGCATCTCGACTCGAAGAGCTGGCTAAACTGTATGCGGACCCGAAAACAAAAGTCATGTCACTCTGGACCATGGGGTTTAACCAGCACACTCGTGGCGTGTGGGCCAACAACTTGGTTTATAACATTCACCTATTAACGGGGAAAATTTCTGAACCCGGCAACAGCCCATTTTCGCTGACAGGTCAACCTTCCGCCTGCGGCACAGCACGAGAAGTAGGTACTTTTTCTCATCGCCTACCAGCCGATATGGTGGTCAACAACCCAGAACATAGAAAATTTTCCGAAAAAAAATGGAAGCTGCCTGAAGGTATCGTACCCGACTGGCTAGGCGCCCACGCGGTCGTGCAAAATAGAAAGCTCAAGGATGGAGATATCAACGCCTACTGGGTTCAAGTTAATAATAATATGCAAGCCGCCGCCAACATGATGGAGGAAGGACTGCCTGGCTATCGAAACCCAAAAAACTTTATCGTGGTTAGCGATGCCTACCCGACCGTCACGGCTCAAGCTGCCGATCTTATTTTACCAAGCGCCATGTGGGTCGAAAAAGAAGGCGCTTACGGAAACGCCGAAAGGCGCACGCAATTTTGGCACCAATTAGTGGATGCACCCGGTGAAGCGAAATCTGATTTATGGCAGCTCGTCGAGTTTTCCAAACGCTTTAAAACAGAAGACGTTTGGCCAACAGATATTCTCGACAAAAACCCAAGCTATAAAAATAAAACCTTATACCAGGTTCTGTTTAAAAATGGGCAGGCTGATAAATACCCCAACAGCGATATCGCAGATGGCTATAAAAATCACGAAGCTGAAAGTTTTGGATACTACATTCAGAAGGGGCTCTTCGAAGAATACGCCAGTTTTGGCCGAGGCAAAGCCCACGACCTAGCCGATTTCGACACCTATCACAAGGAGCGAGGCTTACGCTGGCCAGTGGTGCAAGGCAAAGAAACACAATGGCGTTTTAAGGAAGGTTCGGATCCCTATGTCAAAGCAGGAAAGGGCTTCGAGTTCTATGGCCACGCCGATGGTAAAGCCGTCATTTTTGCGCTGCCCTACGAAGCGGCTGCGGAAGTGCCAGACAAAGAATACGATCTCTGGTTATCGACCGGCCGAGTATTAGAACACTGGCATTCGGGCTCTATGACTCGACGCGTACCCGAACTCCATAAAAGTTATCCAAATGCTCAGGTTTTCATGCACCCTGATGATGCAAGTGCTCGCGGATTAAGGCGTGGCGATGCGGTGAAAATAAAATCACGTCGCGGTGAAATTATATCTCGAGTAGAAACACGGGGGCGCAATAAACCACCCGTTGGTTTGGTCTTTGTGCCTTGGTTTGACTCCAGCCAGCTCATCAACAAAGTTACTTTGGATGCAACTGATCCGCTATCAAAACAAACAGACTTCAAGAAATGTGCTGTTAAAATCGAGAAAGCATAGGAGGCCATATGAAAAAGTTTTCGCTACTAACAGCCGTCTATTTATTGAGCGCACTAGCGCTTGCCGACACGAATATTGCCACCACACGCAGCCACCAACTCGATACTGAGCCAACACCACCTACCATGCCCAATGTCATTGATAATGATAAAAAACAGGTGCGCAGCTACCCCATGCAACCGCCCACCATTCCGCACAAGATCGACAACTATCGAGTAGATAAGAACTCGAACAAATGTCTAAGCTGCCATAAACGCTCGCGCACCGGTGAGTCTCAAGCACCCATGGTTAGCGTTACCCACTTTATGGATAGAGACGGAAATTTCCTAGCTGAAGTCTCGCCCCGGCGCTATTTTTGCGAGCAATGTCATGTGGTGCAGACAGATGCAAAAATCTTGGTAGATTCAGATTTTGTCGATATGTACCAGCTGATTGAAAAAGGACAATAGGTATCATCATGATTGAACGAATCAAACGTTTTTGGTACGTAATTCGAAAACCTAGTGTTCACTACAGCTTAGGTGCACTGACCGCAGGAGGCTTTCTCATGGGCGTTATTTTTTGGGGTGGCTTCAATACGGCAATGGAAATTACCAATACTGAGGCCTTTTGTACGGGTTGCCACGAAATGCGCGAAAACGTTTTCGCCGAACTAAAGCACACTATCCATTTTACCAATCGCTCAGGCGTGCGAGCTAAGTGCTCAGATTGTCACGTACCACATGATTGGACCTACAAGATCGCGCGAAAAATGCAGGCATCAAAGGAAGTCTGGGGGAAAATATTTGGCACCATTAGCACCCGTGAAAAATTTCTTGCGAAGCGCCGCGAATTAGCCGAGCACGAGTGGGCAAGACTAAAAGCCAACAACTCCCTAGAATGCCGTAACTGTCACGAGTTTGACTACATGGACTTCACTCGGCAAAGCCAGCGTGCTGCCAACATGCATTCAACAGCGCTGGCTAGCGGGGAAAAAACCTGCATCGATTGCCACAAAGGTATAGCGCACCAGCTACCCGATATGTCTGGCGTAGAAGGCTGGTAGCTATCAAATACACGTACAAGTCGCTTTCGCTACCGAGTTCGGGATAGCAACCAAAAGCCAATGGCAATGCATATACCAATGGGTATTAACACCGCCAGCAATGGCGGAAAGCCAAACACAATACTCGAAGGGCCGAGTAAGTCCTGACTCATGCGAAAGACGATGGCAACGATCACACCGGTAAACACCCGGTAGCCCATGGTCACTTCGCGCAGCGGCCCAAAGATAAACGAAATGGCAATCAACACTAAACCGGCGGTAGCCAAAGGCTGCAAACTTTTCTGCCAAAACGCCAACCAATAAGGGGCGCTTTTTTGCCCATGCTGATCCAAGTAGCTGGCATAGGTATACAGTGTTTGTATTGCCAAAGACCGCGGCGGCATCACCAATACATTCACTAAGTCGGGCGACAAATTAGTGTCCCAGCGACGCGTTAAAAACGTTTCTGTACTGGTATTGGCTTTACCCTCTTGCGCGGCAGCCTCTGGATCTAGATGGGTTATAACGCCCTTCTCTTCCAACCAATAGCCACCTTGATAGGTAGCCGCCTCGGCAAAGCTGACCGACACCAAATTTTGCTTTTCATCGTATTGATAGCGGGTCACACCCATCATTTTGCCGTTCGGCATTACCACATTAAAATGCAAAAATTCTTCGCCTTCACGGCTCCACAAGCCTTGCTGCCCCTCTTGTTGTTGGCGGTCACCCTTGGCTATGGCCTTGCGGCTTTCGGCCATTTGATCAGTCCAAGGTGTGACGTACTCGCCCAGTGCGGCGGCAACCAATATAAGAAAAAACACCGGTTTCATGACGGCCCAGGCAATGCGCGTAACACTCACACCGGCGGCGCGCATAATGACCAATTCACTGGTCCCAGCAAGCTGCCCCAAGCCGATTAAACAACCGGTTAAGGCGGCCAGCGGAATGCTGTTATAAATACGCGTGGGCAAGGTTAAACCGACGTAAATCATCGCCTCTCGAAAATCGTATTGCTTGCTGATGTTATCAATTTCATCCACCACCGCAGCAATCACATCGAGCGCTAGGATCACCAGAAAAACCACAAAAATAGATGCCAATACGGTGCGCGCCACATAGCCGTTTAACTTACGCATGGGCCTGCTCCACTTTTTTCGACGTCAACGTATGGCGAATCCAGCGGCGTAAATTGCCCCAGTTAAATAACAGCAGCGCAATACTGAAAAACACCAAGTGCACTATCCACAAACCTAACAGCGGGTCGAGCTTACCCAGTTTCACTTGATCGCGTGCCGCATTCAGCGCCACTAAATAAATAATGTACAAAAGAATGGCGGGAATCATACCCAAATACCGACCCTGCCTCGGGTTGGTGCGCGACAAGGGCACAGCGAGCAAACACACCACAATCACCAACACGGGTAAGCTGATGCGCCACTGTAAACCAGCGATGCGAATGGGTTCAGTGGCGCCGAATAAATCTAAGGTGGGCTCGGCCTCAACCCGGTATTTAACTCGATACTGGCCTATTTGTTCCTGCATCAGCTGGCCAAAACTTTCAAAGTTAAGCTCTTGAAAATCCGCCATACCGGCTACGCCGGCGTAGCGTTTGCCCTCACCTAAGACAAAGTAGCGCCGCTGAAACTCTTCGTTAAACCACTGTTGACCTGAGTCGGAACGGATAACCGACGACTCGCTGTGGGTTAATAAGGTTTTAGGGTTTACATCGGCGATAAAAACCCCACTCAGGTCTTGCTTGTCTTTGCTAATGGCCGAGGTATAAAAAGTACCCTGCCCCTTATTCAAGGGCTGAAACTGCTCAGGCTGAAGCAGATCGAATTCGCCGCGCGCCTTTTGCTCGGCGAAAATTTCTTCCACCGCCGCCACACCCTTAGGGCTAAGATAAAGCCCGAGTACAGAAACGGCTAATATGACCGGTGACGCAGCCAGTAAGGTATAGGCCAAAAGCCGGCGCTGGCTTAGACCACAGGCCGATAACACCACCATCTCGCTCTCTACATACAAGCGCCCATAAGCCAGCATGACACCAATAAACGTACCGAGCGGCAGAATCAGCTCTAAAAAGCCAGGCAGACGGTAACCCATAATCGCCAGCAGCGCGCCAGGAGAAATATCGCCAGCCGCCGCCTCACCCAAGTAGCGCACAAAAGTGCCGCTCATAAATATCAACAACAAAACACCACTCACAGCCAAAAGGGTGAAGATAATTTCTTTGGCTAAATATCGAAAAATGATCACGTTGTACTATCAATCCTGAGGCTGTGGTTTAGTTCGCCGTCTTGGTAGATTAGACTAGTCGATGAATACACTAGACTTGCAAGCTAGGGCAGAGTAGCGACGAAGTAAACCGCCGCTCGCGCATACTGACGCATTATCGCCAATTACGGCAATTTTGTCTTGACGCAAAGGACACATAATACGCTATGAAATTTTCAGCAAAGCAGTTCGACCTTACCACCCACAAAACACCCTGTTTAGTTATTGGCCTATATGAAGGCGAACTGACCGATGCCGCAAAGGTCATCGACGGCGCCTGCAACAATCTCATTAGCGCGCTGATTAAGCGCAAAGACCTCACCGGTAAAAATGGTCAAACCCTGCTGATCCCCGCGGTAGAAGGCATTGCCGCCGAGCGTTTAATGGTGTTGGGCTTAGGTAAAGCCAAAGAATTGAATGCCGACACCCTGCGCAAAGCACTCATCAAATTAGCCGACAGCTTAAAAGCCGGCGTCGCTAAAAGCGCTAGCGTTGCACTCGGTAACCTCGCCAACGTCAGCCCCGAGCAAGAGGCCCGCATAGTGGCTGAGTGCATCGGCCTTGCCACCTATCAATACAGCGCCACCAAGGGCAAGAAGCCAGATGCCATCGCCCTAAGCACCGTTGAGTGCCATGCCGGCGATAAGAAAACCGCGAGCGCAAAAGACAAAGCCTTAGAAATTGGCGCCGCCATTGCGGAAGGCAGCAATGTCACCCGCGAGCTGGGTAACCTGCCAGCCAACATTTGCACCCCAACCTATTTAGCCGACCAAGCCAAAGCCTTAGCTAAAGCCCACAGCAACCTAAAAACCACCATTTTAGAAGCCGCCGACATGAAAAAGCTCGGCATGGGGTCGCTCTTGTCCGTAGCGGCCGGTTCGGATCAACCGCCAAAGCTAATCGTGATGGAATACAACGGTGGCAAAGCCGGCGCCAAACCGCTGGTGTTAGTCGGTAAAGGCGTGACTTTCGATACCGGCGGTATCAGCCTTAAACCCGGCGAAGGCATGGATGAAATGAAATACGACATGTGCGGCGCCGCCAGCGTATTCGGCACGCTGAACGCTGTACTGCGCTTACAGCTCGCTATTAACTTGGTCTGCATCGTGCCGGCAACGGAAAATATGCCCAATGGCCACGCCACCAAGCCAGGCGATGTCGTGACCTCCATGTCCGGCCAAACCATCGAAGTGTTAAACACCGACGCCGAAGGCCGCCTGATTCTGTGCGACGCCCTCACCTACGCCGAGCGCTTCAAACCCAAAGCCGTGGTCGATATCGCCACCCTAACCGGCGCCTGCGTTATCGCCCTCGGTCACCACGCCACGGGGCTCTACGCCAACCAACAAGAGCTGGCCGATAAACTCCTGAATGCCGGTATCAAGGCCGCCGACAAAGCCTGGCAAATGCCGCTATGGGAAGAGTACCAAAGCCAACTCGACTCGAACTTTGCCGATATCGCCAACATCGGTGGCCGCCCTGGCGGTAGCGTAACCGCCGCCTGCTTCCTGTCGCGCTTCACCAAAGCCTACCACTGGGCCCACTTGGACATCGCCGGCACGGCGTGGAAATCGGGCGCAGCCAAAGGTGCCACCGGTCGCCCCGTACCTCTGCTGACCCAATTTTTGCTCGATCAGGCCGGTAAATGACCAAGATAGATTTTCTATCCAGCCAAGAAACCGATACCGAGGCGCGCCTGCGCCTCGTGTGTCGCGTGGCGCAAAAGGCGCTGCGCAACGGTGAAGACGTGTTTATCGCCTGTACTAATGCCGAACAAGCAACCCAACTAGACGCCCTGCTCTGGTCCTTCGAGCCGGAAAGCTTCATTCCCCACGCCAACTTTACCGCTACGCCTGCCACCTCAAGCGATGCCGAGGCGCCGGTATTGCTAAGCCACGGCGAAGATTGCGGCGACCACCATGGCGTCCTGATCAATTTGCGCAGTCCCGCACCGGCGTTTTTTTCCCGCTTTGAGCGCTTGTTTGAACTGATCGTGCAAACGCCAGAGGTATTAGCCGACACCCGAGCCAACTGGAGCTATTACAAAAGCCGAGGCTATCCGTTAGACTTAAAACATATTTAAACGCCAAGTACGGACACTCACATGGCCGGCAACTCACAGCCTAAAACCAAAGCCGACATTTTACGCGAGCTGCAATCCATCCAACTGCTGCTGGATGAAAACGCGGGCAACGCGGCAGATTCAGATGAGGAATTTCCCGCACTAGACGATGACGACATTCCGCTGCTCGATGCGTTTTTAGACGACGACAACGGCAGCGACGACAGCCATCTCGACCGCGACGAACAGCTCGCAGCCAATGCAGAAACACTCGATGCACTCAATGCGGCCTATGCCGCGCTCACCGGTGAGCTCGAACAACTCACCGGTGACTCGGAGCCAAAAAAGCATGAAAAGACCCCAGAAAAGAAGCCGGCCCAGCAACCTGTCGCGCAAACAGCACCACGCACAAATGCGCCATCGCACCCTCAACAAGCAAAGCAAGCGCATCAGCTACCGGCGGCTCATGCTAAACCGCGCCCACATGAGCCCGAAAATCGAGACCAATTTAGAGAGGCCGAGGCTTTCGGATTCGAACTCGAGCAACAGCTAGAGCAGGAGCAGGAGCCCGTCGTTCATACCGACCCCTCCGCGCCAGCACCGCTGCCTGGGCAACAGAGCCTATTCGAACCCACCAAGCCCAGCAGTGGCGCTAAGAAAGCCGACAGCGATGACAAAGACGGCTACAGACCTGCACCGGTCACCAAGGCCAGCGGTGAAAACCCTTTCCTGCCACAACACATTCGCGAGCGCTTAAGAGGCAACCAGCCGCTACCCAAAGGTGAATTCCTGCTGCCCATGACACCGCCGGCCTACATGGACATGGATAATCTAAGCCAGCACTTTAGCGGCGATGGACTCACGCCAAAGCAACAAGAAACGCTAGCGGGCATGCAGCAAGAGGCTCAGGCCAAACAACAGGCTCTGGCCAAACAGCAAGCAGCCGATAAGCACCCTCAAGCCGCGGCGACAAAACCGCAGACCATCGACACAGTTTCAACGCCTGAGCAGGCCACCGAGAAAGACACCAACACTGACAAAGCCAGCAGTAAAACTCCAAAGAAAGTAGCCAAGCCAGATATCGCCACCGTGATTAACGATGTCATCGAAGAATTCTTGCCGCTCATCGAAGCGCGGCTGCGCAAACGCTTAAGCGAAACCTTAAGCGACGAAGAGTCAACAGAGCACTGACCCATCCGCCCGCTTCGGGTATAATCGCCGCTTTTGCCAGCCCCGCGCACTAACGCGCTGGGGCCTAACGCGTTGAGAGCCCGATGGACAAGACTTACCAGCCCGCCAGTATCGAAACCCAGTGGTACCAAACATGGGAAACCGAAGGTTATTTTAAGCCCTCCGGTAAAGGCGACCCCTACTGCATCATGATTCCGCCGCCGAATGTTACCGGCAGCCTGCACATGGGCCACGGCTTCCAAGAATCCATCATGGACTGCCTCATCCGCTACAACCGCATGAAGGGTAAAAACACCCTCTGGCAAGTGGGCACAGACCACGCCGGTATCGCCACCCAAATGGTGGTTGAACGCTTATTAGACGCCCAAGGTATTTCCCGGCACGACCTCGGCCGCGAGAAATTCTTAGAAAAAGTTTGGGAGTGGAAAGAAGAATCGGGCGGCACCATTACCCGGCAGCTGCGTCGTTTAGGCGCCAGCCCCGATTGGTCGCGCGAGCGCTTCACCATGGACGACGGCTTCTACAAAGCCGTGCAAGAAGTGTTCATTCAACTCTATAAAGACGGCCTGATTTATCGCGGTAAGCGTCTCGTAAACTGGGACCCAAAACTGCACACCGCCGTTTCCGATCTCGAAGTGATTAGCGAAGAGGAAAAAGGTTTCCTCTGGCACTTCCGCTACCCACTGGCTGACGGCTCTGGCCACATTGTTGTTGCCACCACTCGCCCTGAAACCATGCTCGGCGATAGCGCCGTGGCCGTGCACCCAGAGGACGAGCGCTACAAACACTTGGTCGGCAAAATGATCAAGCTGCCGCTAACCGACCGCGAAATTCCCATCATCGCCGATGACTATGTGGATAAAAATTTCGGTACCGGCTGCGTAAAAATTACCCCCGCACACGATTTTAACGATTACGACATGGGCAAGCGCCACAACCTGCCTATTATCAACATCCTTACCGACGATGCGGATTTAAACCAAGACGTGCCGGAAAAGTACCGCGGCATGGAACGCTTCTCCGCGCGCAAACAAATTGTTGCCGACTTCGAAGCGCTGGGTTTACTCGAAAAAATTGACGACCACGTCTTAAAAGTGCCGCGCGGCGATCGCACCGGCGTGGTAATCGAACCCTACCTCACCGATCAATGGTACGTAAAAACCGCACCCTTGGCCGAGCAAGCCATTAAAGCGGTGGAAGACGGCGAGATTAAATTCGTACCCCAGCAATACGAGAATATGTACTTCTCTTGGATGCGCGACATTCAAGACTGGTGTATCTCCCGTCAACTTTGGTGGGGTCATCGCATTCCCGCTTGGTATGACGACGAGGGCAACATCTTCGTTGGCCGCGACGAAGCTGCGGTGCGCGCAGAAAACAACCTCGACGCAGATGTAAATCTACGCCAAGACAACGACGTTCTAGACACTTGGTTTAGCTCCGGCCTGTGGACCTTCGGCACCTTGGGCTGGCCCGAGAACACTGAAGAGCTTAAAACTTTCCACCCCACCGATGTGCTCGTCACCGGCTTCGATATTATTTTCTTCTGGGTCGCGCGCATGATTATGCTGACCCTGCACTTCAGAAAAGAAATTCCGTTCCACACTGTGTATGTGCACGGTTTGGTGCGAGATAGCCAAGGCCAGAAGATGTCAAAATCGAAGGGCAACGTGCTAGACCCTATCGATTTGATCGACGGGATCGACCTGGAAACCTTAGTGGCCAAGCGCACCGCGGGTATGATGCAACCGCACCTGCGCGAAAAAATTGAAAAGCAAACCCGCAAAGAATTCCCCGAGGGCATCAACGCCTACGGCACCGATGCCCTGCGCTACACCTATTACTCGCTCGCCTCCACCGGTCGCGATATCAAGTTTGATGTGGGTCGCATCGAAGGCTTCCGCAACTTCTGCAACAAAATCTGGAACGCCACCAACTATGTGTTGATGAATTGCGAAAACCAAGATTGCGGGCAAGACAATTCTACCGACTACGAGTTGTCACTGGCCGACAAATGGATTATCAGCAAGCTACAAATAACTGAAAAAGCCGTTGCCGAAGGCATTGAAACTTACCGCTTAGATTTAGCCTCGCAAGCCCTGTACGATTTTATTTGGAACGAATACTGCGCTTGGTATTTAGAATTATCTAAGCCAGTGCTGTGGGACGAAAACGCCAGCCCAGCGGCGAAAAAAGGTACTCGCCGCACACTGATACGCGTATTGGAAACCACCCTGCGCCTGGCGCACCCAATGATGCCTTTTATCACCGAAGAAATTTGGCAAAAAGTGAAAACCCTTGCCGGTCAAACCGGCGACACCATCATGCACGCCAGCTTCCCCGTAGCCGTTGACAGCAAAATCGATCAACAAGCCATCGTCGATTTGGAGTGGATTCAAAAAGCCGTAGAAAGCGTGCGCAATATTCGCGGCGAAATGAATATTAGCCCCGCTAAAGCCATCCCTCTGTTCGTGAACAAAGCCGACGCCGAAGAGCAACGCCGCATTAACGACAACCGCGCGTTTTTCACCAAACTCGCTAACCTAGAATCTATCACTTTACTCGATGGCGCCGAAGCACCGCTATCTGCCACCGCGCTGCTGGGCAAAATGGAACTGCTCGTACCCATGGCAGGCTTAATTGATAAAGATGCGGAAATAGCGCGCCTCGATAAAGAAATCGACAAGCTCGATAAAGAAGCGGAACGCATTGAAAACAAACTCGGCAATGCCAAGTTTGTCGACAAGGCCCCGGCGGAAGTCGTGGCCAAAGAGCGCGAGCGATTAGCCGAAGTGAAAGAAGCAACTGCTAAAATGCAGGAACAAAAGGCTCGCATTGCGACCCTGTAAAACCCTAAAACCTTGCGTCTAGCATCCCATAAAAAGTCCGCAACAGCGGACTTTTTATTATTCCACCCAATATTTGGATACCGCGAGTAGCCGTAACGACCAACCAATATAGAATTTGCTAACAGATTAAATGACGTTGGCTTGAACTGGCCGAGTAGCCTAATGAGCACTGGCTCGCATAGCCCACATCACGTGGCCGCCATCAATAGTGTTCAGTGGCGGCTCCATTAGTAACCGCGCTTGACACGAATCGGCCATCGGCCGTACTTACAATGATAAGATGATCAAATACTGTGTTCTAGACAGTGTTCTTATCCTCTTACCCCAGAGAAACAACTATTTTACCTGCCGCTAATTCAAATGGGATGGGCATTCATAACCAACCTTCCCCTCATTATTTGAGCCGCGCCGCAACCGATTAGCGCGAGCACCAGAATGATCACCGCTGCCTTCTCAATATCAAAACATAGCCTCCGAGAGCCGTAACGCTGTTAGCGGTCACGCCAGAACGTTTGATATCGCTTGCCCAAAACGTTTACGAGTCAATTTTTCGCGCAACAATAAAAACAGCCATATTATGTAGCCCATGGTGCCATTGCACTTCAATAGCAAATCCGGCGTCTTCAATTTCTCTCGCCCACTCCGATTCTTTTAGAATAAAGACATCAGGCATCAACCCCAATAGCTTTCCGAGAGGAGCGAACAGCTCAATAAACCGCAGATAAGAATTACTCATACAAACCGTACTACTCACGAAAATGCCGCCGGGCTTCAGAATTCTGGCAACATCCGCCAAAGTCTCATGCCTGTTCGCTAGTAGGTGAATAACATTTAACGCCAATACCGCATCTAAACTCGCGGACTCGGCATTGAATTCAATTAACGTTCCTCTTATAAAGTCGATATTTTCTATACCAGCATCTTTAGCTTTAGCGCGACCAATATCGAGCATGTTTTGGGATATATCTATCGCATGAATATGCTGCACATACGGGGCATGGAAAATAGCTGTAGTGCCCGTGCCGCAACCAAACTCCAGAACTCTCATGTCCGGCGTGAAAAATTTCTGAGTCTCAGCGAGCTTTTTCTGATAAGTTCCCTCATCAGAAATTGGACTCTTCGAATACGCTTCCGCTTTTCTATCCCAAAACCTTTCAGATATATCCATATCGATTATTCCTACATAAATGGCAAGGCAATAACGTCTGAGCCGTAACGCACCGTTAACAGGCCAACAAGCTGCTGCTAACATAGTTGACGCAGGAGTAAAAACCCAAGGTATAAGGTCCTTTTTAACAGCTTGCGCAATAACAGCTTAAACCTTAGACAGGCTAATTCTGTTCACGCCAACCACATGCAAGCAACCAAACCATCAGGGCCAGCTCTCCTAGTGCAAGGAGAATTAACCAACCCAAATCAACATCTGGAGCAAAGTACTTCCCTAAATACATAGCAATATAAGATCCGCCCGCTAGGCCCACAGGCAAACTAAGCCAGTTAGGAACCACCTTAGAACGCCATAACAATATACTGAGTATCCCTAGGTGAACCCCAAACAAGGTTAGCGCCATCGACTCCATTGATTTAGCTGATGATAAATGGTGAAAAACCATAGCGTGGATTTCCGACTCGCTAAATGAGTTTGATGTCGACAAACTCACTGCCAAATCGTAGGCCATAATACTTGAACCGAGACCAACAAAAGCAAGCGCCGTGTAAACAAGCCGAGACCACGCAACCAGTTGTGAAAGCGCCTTTTGATCTTTACGCAAATACCAAAATAACGCCCATGCGACAATAATATCCATAACATATGTAACAAATAACAAGCATGTGCCAATCAGAAATGGCGCGCCATTGGATTGCAAACTATTGACCGTTGCTGCCATGTCACCCTTGATGAGGTTTTGAGGCATAAAATAGAAGTTTGCTATAGGTGCAGCGAAAACCATGACAAGCAGGCCAAACCCAGCGATTAATGCAAAGTTTCCTTGCGTTAAGCCCACATCCGAGTTTGGTTTAGAATCATCATCCATCAAGAAATTCCTTAAGCCTATTTAAGAAGAGGCTGGCATATCGGCTTAGAATCAAAACGACTCATTATTTTACGCCGAAAGCATGCGCGGCTACTTAGTGGATGCGATAGCCGGAACGAAAAAACCGTCGCGTCGACTGCCATTTAAGGCACAATCATTTAACGCCAAATACTGCCTTTTGCCATTAGGTACTCACTAACGACGTAACGCCACGGTATTACTAAAGGCGTTAAAATAACGCCCATAGCGCACGCGAAAGTTGTTCCAGCCGTGTATTCATCCATGCTTCCGGTCAAATAGGCTGGGAGTGCAAAACCCAATAGCCATAGAGACTTCCAAATCAACTCGAAAATAAGAATTGGCAGTAACTTCAGTGGGTAACGCAGACCAAGTAGCGCTAAAAGACTAAAACTAACGAGAATAGCACCTACTACCGTGTGAGAATCCGCTGCCTTTCCAATGCTGGAAAATACACCCGGCCATACAGATAAAATAAGGCCTATACCAATCAATAAGTACATCGCACGAAGCAAATTTAAACGAAAGACACTTACCACCATGAATAAAGCTCCTTTTGTGATACGACATACCTAACGCCCAAAGCATGCCGCCCCTGCCCAGTTTAGCTAATTATTTTTATCAATAATTGTTGGAGATAGTCTCAAGTAAGCAATTGCGCCTAAAAAGGCTAAAAAGCCTTTTACAGCCAGACCAAAAGGAATGAATGTAAAAACAACAATCATAAATGCGGTCAAAGCCATTGCTGACTTTGGTGATATTAGTATTTTTTCATCACAACTTGGACAATTACCGCTGCCCTTAAGAGAGAAGTTCCAGTCCAATTTGTTATCGCAGTTGCAGCAATTCATTTAACTTCCTTGATAATTAGCGCCTTTTAGAATGGGCCGTAGTGTAGGCGCGAAGCGTCGGAACGCAGACCCAGCCGAAGGCGAGCATGGCTAAACTTGATACTAGGCATTTACAAAATCACCTTTTGCTGGCTCTCTAATGAAAACAAGCCTAATGGGTCTGATTTTTGTTCTTTAAGTTTGACTACGCATATTATTTCAGGGCCACTGATTCTTCCACTCTTGTATCCCATAAACTCTGTATAAGTACCGCCAGTGTCGAAACCATGGTATGCAACATCTAACTCTCCGCTTTCGTTAGATGTGTTCCGCCCAACTAGAATTAAACTTGCCAACTGCTCTGCGTACTCGTCCTTTTGGGCATCACTTGGACAAATCAGACTCGCACCCTCTACAGCCCCTCCTGAGCGATCAATGATAAGTAGCGTAAGATTTTTACCTTCTACATATCCATCCCAGGTTGTAACCGAATAGCAACCGCTAATACAAATTGCCAGAGTTAATAAAACTATTAGTCTCATCGGATTAGCGCCCCGCTAAACGGCAAACGAAACGCAGTGTAGCGAGCTCAGTGGAGGCAGCGCTTTTTGCGGCCGAAACGAGTTTGAGCGGCCTGTTAGAAGTATTGATGAACTTCACTTACTGTTACCTCTTCGTTCTCTCCGAATATGTAGAGTTTGCCGCCACCCTCAACAAAATGAACCAAAATGGATAAGACTAGCTTTTGGGCCTCCCGAAGAGCTTGCCACGAATCTATACCATGCATTGCTGCTAGATTTTTGTGAATTCCTTCAACTTTTACTGGGCACGCCCATGAATCATATTCTTCATCTTTGTATGGAACACCAATTGCCACAATGATTTGTGTCTTTTCACCACTTGGCTTTATCGCCTCAAAGCTTCTTTCAGCTATATATTTCATGCTATCCATACGTTGACTTCTAACGCCCGTAGCACGAGCAAAGTTGGAGCGTAGCGGAAACTTTGTCGCTGTGCCTACGTTTGTTATGTTCCACTTTTGGTTGTCGGTTTGAATTTAAGAATACACTGTTTTTCTTGGGCATCTATACCATAAGTAAAACCAGTGTCTACAGGAAAAAGGGTATCCATATTTATTAGCAAAGATTTCCCAAAATCAGAAGTGTCGGTGCTAGTTCTTAGAGTAATATAAGGCGGTAACCCATCAGCTTCTGGTTCGTGATACCACGAAGCATCTATGATGATTTTCTCCTCGCCCTTAAGTACAAACAATTCATGTACACACTTAGGAAAGGTAACTGAGAGCCTGCCAAGACTTAAGGTAAAATCACTTTCATTGAAAGTAGCTGGTTGATATTTAATTGGAAGACCCAGGAGAATATCGCCATTTCGTTCGATAATTGTGTCTTCATGAGCCGCCAAACTCAGAGGCAGCAGAAAAACTGCAATGAACATTTTTCTCATAGATACCCTAGAAACATAACATCATTATTCAGTGTCTCGGAGGCATAATATATTACGCCTCCGAGGCATATATCCAGAGCGGAGCTATGGTACCAGCTCCAACTCCCCCTTTGATTTCAAGAAGTTATCACAGTTTTCAGAATCGGGCGCAAAATAATACGCCTCGGAGGCATATATCCCGTTGACGAAAGCGCCCTCCCCGCCACACTGTATAAAAATACAGCAAAACAGATATTCAGGGATGAAGTCAGCCTTTATGCAGGAATTGCGCGACGCTATTCGCGCCAAGCATTACAGTCTCAAAACAAAGCACACTTACCTTTATTGGGTGGGCGGGTATTTGCGGTTTAGTCGGTGCAAGGCAAGAGCAGACATTGGTGGCGCCAACGCTATTCGTAACTATTTGAATTACTTGGCGCTCGAACGCGATGTTAGCCCTAATACGCAAAAGACGGCGCTCAATGCCATTGTATTTATGTACCGAGCAGTTTTGTGTATAGAGCCCGGTGACTTTTCTGATTTTCACAAAGCCAAAGGCCCTGTAAAACTACCCACAGTCCTGACCGATGATGAGGTGCGTCGGCTGTTCAACAACATGCAAGGGCCAACAAGGCTTTGTGCCGGATTGATGTACGGCTCGGGTTTGCGGGTAATGGAAACGGTTCGATTGCGGGTGCAGGATATCGATTTTGATCGGCTGTGCGTCTACGTGCGAGATGGCAAGGGCCGAAAGTCGCGAATTACAACATTTTCTGCTCATCTGGTTTCAGCTCTAAAGGCGCAAGTGACATTAGTCACCGGGTTATTTCAGAGAGATTGTTCAGAAGCACGGTGGGACGGCGTTTACTTGCCCCATGCCTTAGCTCGCAAATACCCACGCGCACCTTTTGAATTGGGCTGGCAGTATTTGTTTCCTGTCGATCAATGGAGACTAGGGAACCTCTGTATAACTCCGATGCCACTCTGGCGCCCAACAAATTTTGTGCGCAAGGCGCGGCTTCGAAGGCATGCCGGGGCCTGTCGAGAAGCCGCAACAACGTGTACGGAATTTGCTGGGCGCCCCGGAGGGCGTGACCTGTAACAGCCCCCACTGCGTTGAGTTTCTTGTTAAGGACTATGGCCATTAACGGCGAAATTCGCCTTGCGGCTGACCGTTACAGGTCGCGCAGAGCGGTACCGGAGTTATGCAGAGGTTCCCTCAATCCCCGTTCCGGTAAGCAGAGGCGTCACCATACCGTTGAATCCGTAGCGCAGCGAGCGGTAAAAGCCGCCGTGCGCAAAGCCGAAATCCATAAGCCAGCGACGTGTCACACATTACGCCATTCCTTCGCAACCCATTTACTTGAGAGCGGCGCAGACATTCGCACAGTGCAAACACAACTGGGGCACGCCGATGTTAAAACCACGGAAATCTATACCCATGTTTTGAATCGGGGCGGACAAGCGGTGATCAGCCCGCTGTTACATTTTTAAGGGTGCTTGTATTGAAATAACGGCGTCCATACTCCCAAGTCTCGAATGACTCGCGAAAATCTAGGCTATACGCCTACAGCCTTAAGGCACTTTTCCACCTCTGAGATCACAGTGTTAACGCTATTAGGTGTGAACTTAATTCGATGCAAGCCGATATACAGCGTCTCATGAACAGGCGTAGGTAAATGATGTACGTTAATTTTTTCTTGGCTCTTAAAGGCACCCACCGCGTGACTTGGCAAAACGGTAAAACCAATGCCCTTACTCACCGGCTCTAAAATCAAATGAATTTGGTTGGAGAAGCCCGACTTTTTAAACTGCTCGCCGTGTTGAAACTCGGGGTAGTTCACACTCAGCAATTGACCTGCATGAAAAGCGCCATCGGGATGGTCTATAAAACCTAGGGCCAGTAGATTCTCCCAGCTAGGCTCTGTTACCGATGACGGCGTCACCAATAGCAACGCCTCCTCGGCAACCGCCCTAAGATTTACCTCGGCCAACCTAGCCGCGCAGGTCATCAAACCAAAATCCACTTTATGTTCGGCAATGAGCCGCTCGATATCGCGATTAGGTGCGAAGCGATAGTCGATGACTAACCCGGGATGATGCCGCTGCAGTTCTAACAAATAGGGGTAAAGCTTAAGCCCAACGCTGCCCGGCGAGGCAATTTTTACAATGCCTTCGTGACTAGGGTCTAACCCTATACGCTGTTCGATATCGGTTAGGGTAAGCAACAGCTCGCGCCCCTCGCGATATAGGCGCTCGCCGGCGCTAGTTAGGGTAAAACTTTTACCCTCCCGAACCAGTAAGGGCCGACCTAACTGCTGCTCAAGCTTATGGATCTGCTGACTAACCCCAGATTGGGTCATATTTAGCCTTTCTGCGGTGCGGGTAAAATGACCGACGTCCACCAAGGTACAGAAGCTACGCAGCCAGACAGGGTTAATCATTACAAAACATACTCATTTACATCAATAATGATAATTTTACATAATAACAAATGATTTGTAACCTGAGGCCAACTTAAACCTACAGGACCGCACATCATGACCAGCACCTACCCACGCAACTTTTCCCATATTGGCATCTCTGTGCCCGACCTTGAGGCCGCGGTGAAATTTTACACGGAGGTGATGGGTTGGTATCTCATTATGAAGCCTACAGAGATAGTCGAAGACGACAGCCCCATTGGCGAAATGTGTACCGATGTGTTCGGCCAGAACTGGGAAAAGTTTCGTATCGCACACCTCTCCACCGGCGACCGCATCGGCGTTGAGCTATTCGAATTCAAAGGTCAGGTTAACCCTGAGAACAATTTTGAGTATTGGAAAACTGGCGTCTTTCACTTTTGCGTGCAAGACCCCAATGTTGAAGAGCTGGCCGAGCGTATTGTTGCAGCCGGCGGTAAAAAACGCATGCCAAAACCACGTTATTACTACCCAGGCAGCAAGCCCTATCGCATGATTTATATGGAAGATCCGTTCGGCAATATATTGGAAATATACAGCCACAGCTATGAACTGATTTATAGCGAGGGAGCTTACTAACCACCAGATCACTTACCTTTCACCACAGCGTTTTAGAAAACCTACACGAGCACTCACGCTATAGTCGAGCTATACAGTAGGCTGCAAAAAAAGCCCCATGTATTGGGGCTTTCTAATGTCACGCAATGTCTATTAGCGACAACAGTTTTCAGCGCCTCAACCGAGTATCCAGCTCATCCACCACCTCGGCCCACTGCGCATCTTCATCAATGGCTTGCTTAATAAATTGCGCCTGTGCGGGGCTCCAGAAAATCGCTCGATAGAGCTCACCGTCTTGATGGCGCAAGTGGTTGTCGCGAATAAACTGATCGATGGCCGCCTGACTGCTATTGAGCCCCAGCTGATTAAATAATTCTGTCATCGCATGATGATGCTGCACTTCCATAGTTCCTCCTAAGGGTAAACAAACGTGATGCTAGTAAAGTATGGCGCCATCAGCGCTGCGCTATAGACCAATTTAGAACACCAAAAAACGTTGTTAGAAAGAAATATACATATGGAACGATCGTCCTTGTTTCTGTTAGGCTCCGCGCTCGATCAATAATTTTAAACTACGGAGTGGATATGGATAGTGTTCAAAAAACCATCAAGGGAATGAAATTGGCTGGCCTTATTGCCGCCACAATGCTCGTGCAGGCGTGCGCCTCAAGCTTCACCTTTCAAGTGGAGGTAGACAACCCAGAACCGTCGGTTCAACACTATGTATCCAGCGATCAAGATACACCCACCAGCCTAGCGTTCAGCCATCAGATTCCTGCAGACCAAATCAGTGCCAAAGGTGGTGTGCTCAATTATGTCTATCAGCAAGATAAGAAAAATATCGATCACGCCAATTTCTTTTTAAGCGCACTTAGCAATGAGCTGGAGGCGCGTAAGCTTCCAGTCACCTTCGACGATGCAGCGAGCAATCAACTCCAATTACTCAGCTACGACACTATTTCGCACCGCAACAACGGCTTCTCGCCGCTAGTTATGATTGCGATGGTAAAAATCGATCTGGTGGAAAACAACCAAAAACACCGTATCGCTGCCATCGTCAAACGCGCAAAAGTGCCCATTTGGACCGTCACCGAAGAGCCATTGGTTGAAGCAACCATCAATCAACCACAGGAGATTTTAATTAAAGAGGTCGCGGCTAAAATTAACGTAGCACTGTTTAACGACAAGCTAACCGATAGCGATGTCGACAGCCTGATTAACGACGTTAAAGCGAACATTGAAAATGAAGATATTGCCTACCAAAAACTTTACCAACTCGGCTTTTCGAACAACCCAAAAGCACTGCCGACGCTACAGGAATTCAGCAAGCATAACGCCGAATACATACGCCTAGCCGCTATCTCCGGCATGGGTATGTTGGGTGGCGAAAGTGTGTTCGAAGAATTGAAAGCACTGTATAAGTCTGGCAACCAGTGGCAAGACCGAGCGATCGCATTGAAAGCCATCGGTGATATCCGAACAACGGAGGCGCTCGAGTTTCTTAAAACAGAACAAGCTAAGTGGAGTGATCAAACAACACAAGAAGCCATTTGGAACAAAAAAATTGTGGCGCTTTTTCTAGACTAATATCACCTCTGTCGCTCAAAACGAACCTGGCAGTCACAAGTTTTCAACCAGTGACTGCCAACCTAAATTGAATATGATACGTCTTTACCCCAATCGAAAACGTTAAGAAAAAAACGAGCACCATCAAGACGCTCTAGGTTCGTCCTGAAACACATCCTCTATAGACATCTCAAATAGACGCGCTATCTTAAACGCAAGGGGTAAACTCGGATCGAATTTCCCCGTTTCAATGGCATTAACGGTCTGCCGCGTTACCTCTAGTTCGGCAGCTAACTGAGCTTGTGTCCAATCGCGCTCTGCTCGCAAAACCTTAAGCTTATTTTTCATCGAAACCTCAAGTTACCCACAACAATACCAACCAAAAATGTCAGACCTATGAGTATGACGAGATGGGAAATTTCCGGCTGAAAGGTGATCAGTCTTACATCCTCTAAAAGCTCATAGCTGGAGCCGCACACGAGAGCAACACCCAAGGCAAGTGCCGAGGCGTCGAGAACGATTTTTTGCTGCATTTCATCGAGCCCCTTCACCTGCCGTATGGTCGACATGATCATGCCGGCACCTGTCACCAACGTAAAAAACAGCGCGACTAAGGTAAGTAACGTATTAAATTGCCAGAGTAATTTTGGCCCGAAGGCGGTCAGCGCTAAGGTCATCAGCCATGCTGAGGTCCAACAGCCGAGCAGAAGGGTATTTTTGGTATTTCTGGCTTCCCAGCCACTTGGTTTTAGCTTTATATCGTTCATTGTATAACTCCTTTGTCCTAATGTAACGCAAGCTTTACACTAAAGTAATGTAGCATTGGCATAATGTCAACTAAGCTTTACAAAAAGATTAGAATCGCTTACCAGCGCTATCGCCGGTAGATTAACGACGTGGCGTATAGCCCCCCAGTCACGCCTAGCGCAGCACCCGGCCTAATGGCAGCCACAAGTATTGCGCTCAAATCTCCGCTCAACAGACTTGTGAGACCGTAGATTGGGTAGAAGTAGGATCTGACGAAAAGCCGATGGCGGCAGCGCCTATGACACTATGGCGAAGAAACAAAAAGAAAAAGAAAAAGAACCATCAACCTAATACCCGAGATTTACGACTGGTCGATGCGTCTATCGACTCACAAGCGTGCCGCTAGTCACGGGCCTGACTGTCGCTGTCTAAACTGCTAGCCACAAATTCTTTCCAGTCAGCAATGTTTGAGCCTTCGGCCTCGAACAAACTAAGCCCGAGTAGATACTCACCGTTTCCGTCATAGGGGCGACACCACTTGATTTCACAGACGAGGAAAAATTTCTTCACCGCGCCACTTGCATGGTGCTGTTGAATACACGTGCTCAGTATGCTGCCTTCTAATAAGGGCTGATGTGAAATGACTCTGAGCCCATTAGCGGAAATATCCAAACTGGTGGTCACCACAATTTCACTGCTCTGGTCGGGCTCGGCGCTGGGCAGCTCGATGAATACGGTGCAGGCTTCATCAATGCGGTACTCTTGCCGCTTGTCCGGTTCCGGCGCACCCAGCATTGACCGTTTTATTTCAGTCATCATTTGCCTCCTACCTTATTTCACGTGCGAAGTTGCTAAGAAACATCGCGCCTCAACCCCTGAATAACTTTTGCCAATTGATCTTCAAAATTATTACCTTTGTGCAGAATGCGTAAACGACCATCGGCTAAACGCTGGTGTAATTCATCCTTTAGCAGTTCGACGTATTTACGACCGAGCTGATCAACAAATATGTACTTTCCAGTCGATTGTATGATCACCGAAAGCTTGCAGCGTGTAGGCGCCGCCACCTCGTCTACCACATCTAACCACGCGCCCACCTGCAGCTCGGCGATGTGTTGCGTGGCGGCGGCCTGACTAGCTTTTTGCTCTGCGGCTAACTGTTTAAACGCTTGCGCTTCAGCGCGAGCTTTAACTGCGGCGGCCTGGCGACGCTGTGACATTTCAATTTTTTCCGCCGCTTCAAGCTGCAATTTTTTTTCTCTTTCGCGCGCTTGTGATTGCTGCTGAATTTTCTCTTGCGCCTGCCTAACCGCTAAGTTAGCGCGTTTCACCCAGGTAAAAATAACTTTTTGCCAGATATCAGCAATACCGGATATTAGGATCGGCCGGGCGATGTCGGCCGACAAGCATAGGGCAAAGTCTTGTAGGCTCTTGGCCAACACCTTGCGCCCCAACCAGTCCACAAATAGCAGCTGGCCGCTAGCTTCATGCTTGAGTGCTAATTTACAACGCAGCGCCTGTGTTATCGGTTGCGATTCCTCGGTGCGAAAAAAAAACCATTCTTGTGGTTTCACATTGGCAAACTGTGCGAAGTAGCTGGGCGTCATTGTCGCTTGTAACTGCCCCATACCCGCCGGGTAAGGCAGCGCTGAGAATTTGTAACAAGCCACCGGCTGTTTTTGGATGGTATGCATTAAGCAAGCGCTTAACTCATCGAGCCAGACCCCATAGGCCTGTGAATTCACCCCATGACTGGCGGCACTTTGTTCTAGTTTTTCCAACTGTGGCGGCAGGCTCTCGTATAGCATTTGATCATCCAGCACCACACCTTGCTCACCGTATATCTGCGCCAATTGGTACAGCTGCCGCTGCCAAAACTGCCACAAAGGCAGTCGCTCGTGATCGGCTTCTCCAGCCGTCAAGACGGTATTTTTGAGGGTATCCTTGAGTGTGCTAAGCAACCCCTGCTGCAGAGACTCAGGTAAATAACAGTTGTGTAATTGTTGATTGAAAAGATCCAAAACCGCACATTCTGCGGCAAGGGTTCGGTATTCGCTCTCGGTTATCTCGCACAGACGAGCCTCGGTAATGCCGGCTCTACGGACTTCGCTTACCATTTTTTGGTCGATGTCTCTTAGCCCTTGAGCCACCCTATTCCAAGCCTCCGGAGCCAGGCTTTTACCAGCCGCAAGCTCCGCTACCAAGCCATTGCATTGATTCAAATAAGATTGACTGGCACGACTATCAGAGGGGTACCAAAAAATTGCTTTGGTTAACCAATGCTCTAGAAAGTCATTACAAGGGTGCCCAAGGTTAGCCGCTAAGTGCTCTATCTGCCCCGCTTGCGAGGTTAACAGCTCAGCTACAACGGAAAATTTTTCACTGAGGATTTGATGATGATGTGGCGGCCCGATGGCAATCAGTGCATCAGCCACAAACCGCGCTCGGATCTTATCTTCGGCCTGCCCCATAGCCCGCGCAAGCTGGGCGAATAAAGCCGCCAACTGCGCTGCGTCGCCATCGACAATGGCCTTGGAGTCAAATTCCTGCATAGGCTTCAGCGCTTTTCAACCAACTCTCGGAAACGAGTTCTCACTATAGTAAACGCACCCAACGCCGGGGATAAAAATCAGCTTTTCTAGAACCACACCGGATAACGCAAGGGCACAATCCCCTGCCCTTATCACCCAGGGCTGTCTTTCGCCCCTATCGCGCTAGGCTAGCCGTACCACTAGGCCAAATGCCAACGCGCCGATAACTGAGCTCACCGGTAGCTGTTTATCTTGAGGTACCGCCTGTTAGCCTAAGCCATCAGCCCATACCACCAAACGACCGCCCTAACCTAGGAAGGCGCATGAGCTTAAGGCTTAGGCTTGAGACCTAGCCCTACCCCATTCACCGATTATCACTCGCCATTGGCCGAATCAAGCGCCCATTAGACAAACCGAGGCCCTACTCTGCACCTGTACCAAGCGCGCCCACCACGGGCAGTTAACCAAGTTGAGAACTCAAGGAGAGCCTCATGAACCAGTCGACAATCAGTCAAGAACAAGTGATCGAAAACCTGAGCAATAAAAGCAACTGGGTGCGCCTAGTGTATATGCTGATTTATGGTCTCGCCCTGCACATAGCCGGCATTATCATGTGGTTGCTTTGCACCGTTCAATTTGTCATCACCATGATATTTGGCCAAGACAATGAAAACCTGCGCAAAATGGCGGCAACCATCAGTGACTATATCCACGAGGCGCTCGCCTTCGTTAGTTACAACAGCGAGAAAAAGCCCTTTCCCTTCGCCAAGGACGACGCCAAAGAGCCTGATGACAGCACCACCAGCAACACACACGACGCCGAAGGCGATGATGTGCATGAAAATACCAGTGCCAAAGCAAAAGATGAGCCTGTAACTATTGATGTAGAGCCCCAAGCCGTGGAAGATGCCCCTACAGATCTACCCGACGACAAAAAGGCGTCGGATAAATAAAGCCAAGCCTAGTAAACAACACCGGCAAACCACGTCCAAACTATTCACGAGATAGATGCTATGAACAATCACAAAGGTAACTTCACCCCGCGCACAGCATTCGGCTTAGGCCTCATTGCTTTTGCCGTACTGCTGTTTCTCAGCAACATCGGCATTCCCTTCTTGGGCGTGGTGCTGCGCAACTGGCCTGTGGTGTTGATCGTGGTTGGCGCGGTGATGTTTCAACACACTAAGAAGCAAAAAATAAAAAGTGGTAAAGCGCAGTATTTACCGCACACCTTGATTGCTGTGGGCATCTTGTTCCAACTTGCCAATATGCACATTTTAAACTTTGGCATTGGCGCCATTGTGGTACCCGTGGTACTCGCCTTTGTCGGCATCAACCTGCTGAAAAGCAAAGCCGACACAGCCAAACGGCACGAGCGCGACGGCAACGAGTCACAAGGGCAAATTATTGATGGCGAATGGATGAGCGAAAATGGTGATGATCAAACCAGTTCAGCACAAGCCAATACCAACAACGATGACACAAAAATTGATGTGTTCACCGTGTTAGGTGGCGGTAATTTTTCTACCCGCTCCAAGCGCCTAACCGACGGCAACATCATCGCAATTCTGGGTGGCGCGGAAGTGGATATTCGCGAAGCCGACAGTCTAAAAAACACCTTAGAAATAGACATTATTGCGTTTATGGGCGGCGTTGAAATTAAAGTACCACCCCACTTCAATGTGACCGTGAAACTACTGCCACTTCTGGGCGGCGTCACCAATAAAACCACCTGCTTAGCCGATAAGATGGGCGTGCCGCCCAAACACCTGGTATTAACCGGCATGGCACTGATGGGTGGCGTAGAAATCACAAATTAAGTGGTTTCACAACAAATACCCAAACACAGCACTCAACACTAGCGCCTATTATGCACCCCATCTTTAGCTCCAATCGCACTCTACTTAGCGTGGCCATACTCTGGAGCCTTCTATGCTGCCTGATTGCTTTTCTGTTGATTAAACTGGATCAGCAAGGCCATGGTGCGCTGCTAATCACACTACAAACGCTACCGCTTTACGGTTTACTGCTATTTTTCGGCGCCTCCAATTATTATCTTTGCTTGCGCCTGCCACTGGCCAACACACCCATGCCAGTATTGTTGGTGGCGCAAACCCTTGCCGCGGCTATTACTATCGGTTTGTGGTTGGTGGTGGCTTTGGGTTGGAACTGGTTGCTCGATCAAATGAGTTTCCAGCACGCCGAGGCCATGTATTTTGACTTACTTATCGCCAATGTTTTAATCGCGCTCGTACTCTACGTGGTTTGGATTTTAGTCCACTACGCCTACCTAGGCGCTAAAAGTGAAGAGCACACCAGCGCCCGCTCGTTAGAGCATCAACTGCTGATTAAGAGTATTGAACTCGAGGCAATTAAGCTCACCGTGCACCCGCACTTTATGTACAACAGCCTAACCATGGTGGCAAACCTCTCTCTGGCCGCGCCAGAAAAAATACATGATATTTGCGTAAAAATGTCTGACTTCCTACGTTATAGCGTAACCTACGGCAAGCAAGACAAGGTGACCTTTGGCGATGAAATCACTCATATTGAAAATTACCTCAGCATTGAGAAAGAGCGGTTTGGCGAACGCTTACGCGTGAATATGGCTATCGCGCCCGAGACACTCGATAAACCCACCATCGCTCTGGTGCTATTTCCGCTCATCGAAAACTGTATAAAACATGGCATAGGGTCCCAGTTTGAACCGGGCTTTATCAGCATCGCAATCGAGCAACGGGAAACTCTTACTCATATATCTATTAGCAATAGCTTTGACCCCAGTGGCATAAAACCGCGTAGCACAAAACTCGGATTGTCGTCGTTAGAAAAACGCATCGCCTATAGCTTCGGCCCCGGCGCGCAGATGAAAGTAACCAAGCAACCAGGTCAATTCATGGTTGAGCTTTATTTACCTGCACTTAGTCAAAACCCCATCAGCCTGACAGGAGGTTAAGTACGCATATGAATACGGATATCAATACGGAAACGGTTAAGAAAATAACGGCCATCGTTATCGACGACGAAGCACACGCGAGGCAAGCCTTAATCCATCAGCTTAACAAGCATTCTCACATCGATATTATTGCCGAGTGTGAAAACGGATTAACGGCCGTCAAGGCGATCAACGATTTGCAACCGCAGCTTATTTTTCTTGATGTACACATGCCAAAGCTCGATGGCTTTGAAGTCTTAGAGCTATTGGGAGACAGCGCGCCTATTACTGTATTCGCCACAGCGCACGATGAATACGCCATACAAGCCTTTGAAAATAATGCACTGGATTATCTACTAAAGCCCATTAACAGTGCTAGGCTGGAGAAAACCATCGAGCGAATTGCGCAGCGGTTAAACCTGCACGATACCGACACCACAGCCACGAAAGCACTTATTCAAGATATTCGACAACAGCAAGCGCCACTGCAGCGGGTGCTGATTCGAGACAAGGGCGATGTGCATGTGATTGCCACGAGCGATATTATCGCTATAGAGGCAGCCGACGATTATGTTGTCATCCACACCAGCGAGGCCTCGCATATCAAACAAGATAGAATTAACAATTTCGAACAGCTGTTAGACCCCAGTCAATTCTGCCGGATTCATCGCTCCACCATTATCAACCTTGACTATCTGAAAGGCATTGAGACAGAGGGCAAGGATAATCGCTACGCCAATATGAAACTAAACGAGAAAAACGCTAAGCAATTTTCCATTAGCCGAAGTGGCTATACTAAATTATTGGCGGTGCTGTAAATTTGCGAAACGAGAACAATAACTAATCATCTCGCGTTAGCACCTCCAGCAACTCGATATCGAACAGTAAATTCGAGTTAGGGGCAATATGCTGACCCACTTGCCGATCACCATAGGCTAAATGTGCGGGTACAAAGAGCTTTCGCTTACCGCCCACTCGCATCCCCTCCAGACCTAAATCCCAACCTTTGATCACACGCCCTGTACCAATCACGCACTGAAAGGGCCTACCTTTTAACGCGCTCGAATCAAACACAGTGCCGTCTTCTAACCGGCCAGTATAATGCGCCGTAATCAGCGCGCCTTTACTTATCAGCTTGCCTTCACCCAGCACGACATCGTCGACCCGTAAAATCTTGTTCATATCGTTAACGCCGCAAATAAATAGGTGCATAGTTACTTCAATCGCTAAGGTTACCCACCGCGCATCGAAATGTCTAAATTAAATCTGCTGCTGAACCCACAGCGTTAACACCTAAAGTGACGGGACGATTGGAAAAATAGGCCTAGTGAACCTAGACGGCCAGCCTTTTCCCTGCCCATCTAACCTCATCTTAGCTTTATTCCTCCTATCTGATGCTAGGCGCAATTCATCCCCTATGCGCGACGGGACGATTGTTCTCGGTGCGCCGCTTGGGCACAATAGGCTGCTATCAAAACTCAGGTTTTATGACAAGGGAATGGGCATGACAATACGTAAAGCAGGCACCGTCATCGGGCGTTTATCAAACGCGGCGCTTACCTTGGGTTTTACTGCTTGCACACAAGCAGCAAGTTTTGACTTTGAAGAGTACACAATCGACACGGGCCTCGCGCCCGCCAGCGCGCCTTTTGCGGCAGACCTCATCGCCGGCCAGGGCAAAGAAATTGCCATTATTGTTAACGATGAAAAATCCGAGCGACAGCTGCTTGTTTATCAATATGAGCCAAGTGCTAACGCCTACCTTGAACGAGATAGGGTTGCCATCAGCAGAGAATTTCACACCTTTGACCTGAGTGAGCCGGTCGCCAAACCGCCTAGTCCAGAACAACATGCCGCTGATCCACAGGCATCAATACAACAATCGTTGTTTTTTTTAAGCAGCCATAAACTTTATAAATATACTCCGGCCACGATCGACAAACCAGGTAACTTGCTGCCGGTTCTCAACCTAAAAACACTAATCCTCAAAGACGACGCTGATTTCTTGGCGCGTGGGGATTTTGTCCGCGATATCAACCACGATAGCTACCCTGATCTTCTGGTGGCCGACTTTGAAGCCACACAAATATTTATCGGTACCGAAAGCGGTTATCAGTTGCAATCACTGCCGATAAAAGCGGATGTTATCGTCGACAACCGCGGAGCCACCTACGCCAATCCAAAACTATTTTTGGCAGACATGAACTCGGATAAACGCCTCGACATCGTAAAAGTCGAAACAGGCGCTCTCGTTATCCATCTGCAAGATCAACAGCAGCATTTTGGTGAACAGCCAACACAATTGGCGATTGCCGCAAACATTCATGGCACCGATTGGTGGCACAAACGCGATAGTAACGGCGACGAGCTAGACCAAAGTGACTTGAGCTACCGAAAGGTCGATGAGATCAAAGACATCAACAACGATGGCCTAGCCGATATGATCGTGCGCTTTACCCAAAGCTCTGGCGTACTGGATAGAAGTAATGATTATGAGATTTACCTAGGCCAGCGCACAGAGGGGCGCCTCTCACTGCCACTTCAACCCACCAGCAGTATTCAGGCCGAGGGTACCTTATCCGGTATAGAGCTTGTTGACATAAATGGCGACGATATATTTGAAGTTATGCTGTCTGGCTTCGACATAGGTCTCACCCAAATTATTGGCGCACTTATTTCAGGCAGTATTAATCAAGACGTCTACATATTCGCCCAAGACCAAGCAGCTAATTTCGATGACGCGCCGCTCATGAAAGAAAACGTCAATTTGAATTTCAGCCTAAGCTCCGGGCGCTCAGGCAGCGCCGTCGTCGAACTCGCTGATCTCAATGGCGATGGGCACAAAGAACTCTTACTGTCGAAAAACAACAAAGCCCTGTCGATTTATGCAGGCCTGCCTGAAAAAGCTAACTTCGAACGCAAAGCCAGCCGCTACAAAACGCTATTACCGGAAGACAACAGTAAACTTAGCGTGACCGACATGAACGACGACAGTAAAGAAGACATTATTTTTCATTATGGCAAGCTCGACAAACGAGAACTGTCGAGCACCATTAAAGTGCTCATCGCAAAATAGCCTAGCGTCAACCAACAGCACCCAGCCATGCGAAAAACCGATAAAAAAATCGACAACGCAATCATTGAAGCACTCACTGAGGTCTGTGAATCAGCCCTCAAGCAATACTCTGGATTCCTATGGCTCAGCCACTTAGTCAACTACACTCATTTTCCTCGCAGTTTGCAGGTGATATGTGTTTTTGACAGTGAGGAATACCTGAGTCAATTTAACGCTCACCCAAACCAGCGAGAACTACGAACATTGATTAAGCAGCGCTTGAGTGAAATAGGCGTCGCTATTAACGATAAACAAGTCACTTTTGTGACCAAGGATCAATGGAGAAAATACCACTAAGCGTTGCACCAACGTCGCTTGCCAAGCCGTCAGTCAACGACATCACCACGATATACCGTGTGTTTGAATCTGGGCAGCCCCGCGATCTCGTAGCTCGAGGACGCCGGTACCACGTGATTCACAGGCCCATTATGTATCGCCATTGCGCTATAAACGCTTTGCTTTTTAAAACCATGGCTTAGGCCCACCCCAAAAAAAACAACACGAGTTGCCGTTGATATTTTTATGCTAGGATGAAATCGATAGCTATAGCGATGAAAAATCACCAACACAGCGTAGATAACGATGCGTCTCACTATCTAAGTTTGAAAAGGAGTAAGAAGATGGCATACATGGATCATCTCTATCGACCGGAAAATATTATTGGCTACAGCGGCGTTCTCACCAGCAACCCGACAGTGTATTTTTGTGCACCCTCGACCGGTCAGAACGGCTTACCGAAAACGACGTTAGTCGGCAAAAACCAACAGATACTGTTTTTGAATGGGCATATCACCCAAGCGCACGACGATCCACGCAATATTGGCCGAGAAAAGGTGTGTGAATCTTGGTCGTATAGCATCATGAACGCGGGCAAGGAACACGATGACAGCGGTTTAATTAAGTCTGGTCAAAAGGCGCTACAAGAGACCTATCACCAGAGCGAAGTTGCGCCCGACAATCGTCATTTCTTTGCGACGCCCGATGGCTTTTCCGACTTTCACATCAGCCGATCGACCTTCACTGCCGTGCGACCGAAAGATAGCGAGGCACTCAAGACGCTTGCCACCGCTATCTCGAAATTTCCATTGGTGAAAAAAATGTACGGCCGCATTCGAGACAATGAATACACAGATCTCAAGCAGACTAGCGGCTAAGCTAAACGTTAGCCTGCGCAAGACCTCGTAAGCCAGCCTTAGCAGCGCCGGAGAAATTATCTGGCGCTGCTTGGTAAAATTAAGCCAGGTACCAAGCCAACAGCTAACACTATTCCCGCCCTGCGCTCACTATATCAGCTGGCACTAAGCCAGCCCCATGAGCAGCGCTTGGCAAGGCGGCGCGCAAAAAAAACAACGCCAGTAGCAATAGGGCAATATTCACCGCAAGGGTGACGCCTTGGAAAGCGGAGGCACCAAAGTGCAGACCATAACTGAGCAACAAAAATAACAAGGCCAATCCCGTGCCCAATTGATAACGGCGACGTATTTGCGCTGGCTCAATTTGCCATCTAGCCCAAATACATAGACACAGCAAACTCAACCAGAACACCCATTCACCAGGCCCATGTAATAGCACTTGCACCGGTGCACTCAATGTAAGCGCCAACGGCAAACCCCAAACAAAACCGGCCCAAAGCCGATCCAACGCGTCAGCGCGTCCCCGCTTGGCCAGCCAAATATTGATGCCGGTTACCGACACGACCGTTAGCGCCAAACCCAGCACGACATACAAAAATTTGACCGCGACACCGCCAAAGTGACCAAAATGAAGACGATAAACGGAATACACAATCTGTTTGGCGGCCGGGCCGTCGAGAAAGCCGTCGCGCTGAATGAAATTACCGGCCAAATTAAACACATAATTTTCAGAGTAAATCAGCCGCTCGGGCTGACGCACAAAGAACTCCATAAACGCCGTCTCGGTGCCGGCATCGTGCAGAATCATAAACAGCGGTTCGCCGCCGGGTGAGAGCTCGGCCAGCTGCCCATAGGCCTTTGCTATCTCTGGCATTCG
This sequence comes from Simiduia litorea, assembly GCF_042853465.1. Classification (GTDB taxonomy): domain Bacteria; phylum Pseudomonadota; class Gammaproteobacteria; order Pseudomonadales; family Cellvibrionaceae; genus Simiduia; species Simiduia litorea. Next base: position 3,098,619 of record NZ_AP031497.1, read on the forward strand.
AACTGTTTGCACCAGCTCAGGTTCTGCGCCAAACGCTTGCTCAATAATTTGCTGCTGATCGCCATCGTAAAATACTTGTGCGTAAAGCCCCATCACCAAGAGCGCACCGCCAAAGTAGGCGCCGGTCACGGCAATCATCAGATGAAAGGGCGCAGCCCACACACTCAAGCGGTTATGAATATCCACTTGCCGCAACCGATAACTGCCGCCGCTGCGCAGCCGAAACGCATCGCGCAGAATACTCGGGTGCGCCAGAAATCCTGAAATAATCAATCCCACCAACAAGGCGCCCGCCGCACTTACAATGATGAGCCCAAGGCGCTCGGGCAAATGCAAGTTAATGTGCAGCCCGGTAATCAGATGAGAGAAATCATCGTATGCGCGCTCGCCCATGGTGCCATCGGCGTTTAGGTAGTAACTCGCTTGGCTATCGGCAACTTTCATCATCGGCAAGGCCGTAGAAGGAAACACCAAGTACAGATGATCTTCTGGCGCTTCCATACTGGCGAACCAACGCTGAAAGCCGGTTTCTGCGGCCACCGGGTCTAGCTCTGAATAAGACGCGGCCAGGGGTTGTTCCCAGCGCTCGATTTCTTCAAAAAAAACCGCCAATGTTCCGGTGAGACAGATGGCGTACATAACGGCGCCGAGCATTAAGCCCAACCAACTGTGCGCCGATAACGCGGGCTTAACCAAGTTTTTTAGTGTTTGCAGAAGCATGTTATTGCGCCAAGAATAAAAGAAATACAGACGCCATCATGGCAAAGCCTGACGACCAGATGATTGGCTTACGCACGCGCTCGGCGGCGCACAACCAAATCGCCAAAAGCCCCCAAAACAGGACCTGAAAAAGTAGCGCCCAAACGAGTCGCGCTAGATGACTAACCGGTAACAATTGCACCAACGCCACTGCCACCAAGGTGCTGCACAGCGCGGTAAACACCAACAATGCCAGCACTCGAACGCCAATCAGCCAAGGTGCTGGCGCCGTGTTTGGGGCTGTATTGGCGCGCGCATAATTGTTCCTTCGCTCACCTCGCCACTGGGGCAACAAGGGTAACCAGGCCACCAAGGGCACGAGGAATAACGCAAACACCACACCAAACTCCGTGCCTGCACTCTGCATCCAAGCCCACACGCTCAGCACCAATAGCCCCCAACCGAGCCACAATACTGGCCAGTGGCGCTGGCGCTGACGCCAAGTCCAATACACCAACGCCAACCCCATAACAGTCATCAAAGGGGCCACCCAAACAATGAAGTGCATCATAAGAAAAAGGCCCGCAATCTACGGGCCGCTCCGAGCAAAGAGAGTGAATTAAAATTCATAACTGGCTTTCGCCACCAAGGTACGCCGCAAACCCGGGAAACAATCACCTCGCGTCAGGCAGCTCGTTAGATATTGCTCATCGGTCAGGTTGCGCGCATGTAAACTGAGCGCCCAATGGCCTAATTGGTAACCCAACATAGCGTCGAACAAGGTATAAGACGGCGTTTTGTAACGCAGGGTGTCGTTTTCCGAGACACTCGCACCCACGTGGCGGACCCCACCACCCAGCTTCAATCCACTGACAAGTTCGGGTTGATAGTCCAGCCAAAGCGATGCCTGACGCTCGGGCGTGGCAGGCAGAGCAAAACCATTGGGGTCTTTTGCGTCTAGGGACGACAGCGCAGCCTGCACATAGAAGCCAGCCAAGCGCGCCTTAGCTTCAAGCTCCATGCCCTTCAGCGTTGAGATGCCTTGCTGTTGCGCCACATTGGCGGGCAAGCTATTAGGGTTAGGCAAGTTGGATATTTCGATATCGAAGTAAGCTAGCGTAATCAGCGCCGGCACAGACTCGGGCTCGTACTTGATGCCTGTTTCATACTGGCGACTCTGTTCAGGCTTTAAATGATCGCCATGGGTATCTACACCTATTACCGGCTTGAAGGACTCGGCATAGCTGATATAAGGCGCAAAACCATTATCGAAGTGATACAGCAGCCCGGTACCAAAAGACGTAGCCTGATCAGTTTGTTCACTGCTGCCGACATCGTTGCGCACATCGTCTTGACGCACCCCCAGTGTAACTCGCCAATTACCGAAGCTGATGTGATCGTTCAGATACACACCCAAATCTTTCACCTGCTGCTCGGGGTTGTCCACGTACAAGGCGTCCATGATGGCCTGATCGGGCTGATTGCCATACACGGGGTTGGCCAAATCGAGGGCCAGCGAGAAATCGCCTTGCAGTGCGCCGCCGTCATAATAGTAGGCGGTATTGTTATCTGTTTTTACCGCTTGATACTGCACGCCGAGTATTAGCTCATGGTGAAAACTACCGGTGTCAAAATCGCCGCGCAAGCGCACATCTACAGCGCTTTGCTCAAATCGATTATCCGCTTGGTAAAAACTGCGCGGCACCGTGGTAGCCGTCGTCACTGGCGCTCCCACGATGTCGTTTAAGTAACGACTGTTACCGGCACCGGTAAAGACCGCCCACGCTTGGTGATAGTCGGCTTCGCCCTCGCGCCACAACAGTGTGCCCTCGAGTGACAACACATCGGTCAGCGGTTGATGCATGAGGAAGGTCAACTGATTAGCTTGGGTGTCATAACGATTAAAGCCCGGTTCGCCCACATAGACATCTGAGTCGATGTAATCGCCATTGGCGAGCGGCTCGAGTGTGCCAATAACCGGGATAAACTGAGAGGCCGTATCGCTTTTGGTATCCTGCATCATGCCAATCAGGGTGTAGCTAGCGCCCGATGCCGGTGCGTAGGTGAGCGAGGGCATCAAGACGCGGGTGTTGTCTTCCACATACTCGACTTGCGAATCACTTTCGCGCGCCAAGGCCACCACGCGATAGAGCCACTCGCCCGAATCGGTGAGCGCACCGGTGAAGTCCGCCTGCAGTTGGGTGCGATCGTAGTTACCCAGCTCCACAGACAAGTGACCTGCAGTTTCGGCCTGCGGCGTTTTCGACACGTAGTTGACCAAGCCTCCGGGCGAGCCCTGCCCATAGAGCACCGACGCTGGTCCCTTCAACACTTCAACCTGCTCCATCGTGAACACTTCGGCGCGCGTGCTGTTGTAGCTGCCAAACAATTCCTGAATGGAGTCACGATAACGAGGAATATCCAACCCACGCGAGCGCACCCAGTCGCCTCGTGTCGCAAAGCCGTAGGCTTCTCCAGTGACGCCGGCCATATAGGTGGCGGCTTGCGAGAGATTCAATGCGCCCTTATCGGCAATCATATCGGCGGTTTCTATGGAAATAGAGCGAGCAGCCTCGGTGATGGGCGTATCAGATTTGGTGGCGCTGAAACGCGACTGTTTGGCAATGACGGTTACCGTCTCAATGGATGAATCGCGACTGTCAGCGGCAAATGTTGGGCTGCTGGCCAGCGCGCCGATGGTGACGGTAAGCAAACGAAGATGCATGGATACTCCAAAACTGTAGCGCTAATGATAATGATTCGCATTATGCATACAATGCTGGCCGCCCACAAGCCGAATTACCCAATCGACATCCGTGCTACAACGCCCACCTGAACTTCGACAATCACCACCCAACCCAGGCGTCATTTCCGCGCTCATTTTTCAGCAGCAGACCGGGCAAGCTTGGGCGCACTCCACTGCTATCGCTCGACGGTGACGAACACCCACAAACGCTAGGTTGCACGGCATTGGCAGTCTACTGACCGACACCACAGGGGCGAGGCCAGCTAACGTGGCATGGCTGTACCAGTTAGCCTCAAGCAGCCACACCGCGCCATCACTGGCTTCTTAAGCTATCTTCACATTAAAACTGAATACTTATTGAGAATCATTATTATTTATATTAGCGTTTAATAAATATTTACCGAGAAGCTAACCGCGCCGGCCAAAGGCCCGCCGCAATCAGGAGATCTTATGCAGCCACATGTGCACGACTTTGTTGGTATCGGACTGGGGCCCTTTAATCTGGGCTTAGCCTGTCTGTCTTCGAGCATTGAGTCATTAGATTGTCTGTTCCTTGAACGCAAACCCGAATTCAGCTGGCACCCAGGCCTAATGCTAGAAGCCGCTCATCTCCAAACACCTTTCATGGCCGATCTGGTCACCATGGCAGATCCCACCCACCCTTTAAGTTTTCTCAATTACGTCAAGCAACAGGGACGACTTTATTCATTTTATATTCGGGAAAATTTTTTCCTGATGCGAAGAGAATTTAATCAGTATTGCCAATGGGCCGCGAGTCAAATCAACAATGTGCGCTACAACCAAAACGTGGTGAACATCGAATACGACGAGCCCAATGCTCTCTACCGAATTAAAGCTGAGCACACGAAAACCCACCTAATCACTGAAATATTAACTCGCCGTTTAGTGCTCGGTACTGGGCCTGTGCCGAACCTGCCTGCACCCTGCACCAAACCGCGAGACAACATTATTCACAGTGCAGATTACTTGTTCAAAAAATCGGAGTTGCAAAAGCAAAATAGCATTACGGTGGTGGGCAGCGGCCAAAGCGCCGCGGAAATTTTTTACGATCTACTACAAGACATCGACAGCAAAGGTTATCAGCTGAATTGGATCACGCGCTCGCCGCGCATTTTCCCGCTGGAATATACCAAGATCACGCTCGAGATGACCTCGCCCGATTATGTGGACTATTTCCACCAACTCGCACCCAATACTCGGGCAAAGTTGCTCAAACAGCAGAACGGTTTGTATAAAGGTATTAACAGCGAATTAATCAACGCGATTTACGATTTAATGTACGTAAAGCAACTCAACGGTCCGCTAGATGCGCGCATCACCACCAATACATCGTTGCAATTAGTGCGCGATATTCCCGACGGAATCAAATTAACCTTTCTACAAGAAGAGCAAGACCAAGCCTTCGAAATCGACACCCAATTTGTGGTTATGGCCACAGGTTATAAATACCGACTACCAAAATTTATCCGCGCCATTGCCGAACACATTAATTGGGAGGCTCCGGGCCGCTTCGCCGTCGATCGCAACTACTGCATCGACTCGCGTAAAACTCTATTCGTGCAAAACGCCGAGCTGCACAGCCATGGCTTTGCCACGCCCGATCTCGGCATGGCCAGCTATCGCAACAGCTGCATCTTGCGCGAAATTATGGGCTACGCGCCCTACGCCATCGAAGAGCGCATCGCGTTCCAAACGTTCACCGCCCGCCCCTCTCAAGCCAGCGCCTTTACCTACGCACTGACGCCACAGGAGGCGCGCGCCTAAATGTCGTTAAAACACACTTTAATTTTACTGACGCTGGTTTCAGTTATCGCCGACACCATGCTGTTGCCGTTTTACCCGCAGTTTTTTTCCCAAGTGTTTGCCGAATCCAGCGCCACTCACGTGGGTGCATACATCGCCGCCTGTTGCTTTACTGTGATGACAGCATTTCCGCTCTGGGCCAAAGTCGCGCGCTACGTAAACGAAGTGCACTTGTGGATTTACACCCAAATTGCCGCCGGTTGCCTAGGCTTATATTGCGCGCAAGTCGATTCATTGGTGAACTTTTGGATTGCTTCGCAGCTCATGCTGGTATTTAAAGCCAGCTACTTGTTGATCTACCCCTATGTACTGCGCTTGGAAGAAAAAGACAAACACCTCAACGTCGCTGGCTTGTTTTCCGTGTTGGTGCACTTCGGCGCAATCGGCGGCGCGCTCGTTGGCGGTTTAGCGCTGCAATTTTTTTCCGCACAATCGGTGTATTACGTCATGGCTGGCTCAGACGCACTGCAAGTGCTTATTTGCCTCTGGCTGGTGATGGCATTAAAACTACCTCTCAGAAACACATCATCGTCGGCCACACTGGGTGCTGAACACCTGATTGTACATGCTCGAGCGCCGTTGATGTCTGCCTGGGTGCTGCGCGTCTCGCTGGTGTCTATGGTGTTTTATTTCAGCGCCTTTTTAGCGCGCCCCTACTTTTCACTGTATTGGGAAATGATTAGTGGCACGGATCAAAAACTTATCAGCGCCTTGGTCTATAGCATTCCGGCCTGGATTGCCTTGGGTTGTTTATGGTTCAACCACAACGCCAAAGGACCGCAGAATCATTTTCAAAAAATTGTGTTGGGCTCTGCCGTCGCATTGATGGGGTTGATCCTACAGGGCGCAGGCCATGAGCTAGCCATTGTGATTGGACGCTGTTTGTTCGGCTATGGCTTGTACCAAATTATGGTGCGCTTAGAGGTCATCCTGTTTGAGCGCAGCGATCCTGCGAACTACGCCTCCGATTTCAGCAAGATTCACTTTTTTCAAAATTTGGGTGTAATAGCGGCGAGCTTTGCAGTGGGGTACATCGTCGACGGCCTAGGCTTGGTGTACACCTTTGCAGCGTCCTTTGCAGGCTTCGCGATAGCCCTCGCGCTGTTTTACACCCTGTTCAAAACTCAATCGACCACCGAACCCACGGACACATCAATAAACGCCAATACTAACCTCGAATTAAGTGGTGCTACCCATGACTGAATCTTTTCACTTCGCCACCGGCCTAGGAACTATTACCTTTGCGCCCTTCAACCCCGACACCGATCATCTATTGATTCAGCCTTGGGTCAGCCAAGCTTACGCCGCCTACTGGGGTATGCAGAATCAAACGGCTGCAGAGGTACAGGCGAATTATCGCGCGCTTCTGGACAAACCGAAGGTGGGTGTTTTTCTTGGCCTGATCGATGGCACGCCAAAATTTTTGATAGAGCGTTACGCGGTAGAAACCGACCCCATCGCCGCGTGCTACCGGGTGGCGCCCGGCGATCTAGGTATGCACCTGTTGATCGCCCCAACGAGCCAACCGGTGCACGGTTTTTCGCGCGCGGTGATGCAATCTGTAATGGCTTTTTTGTTCGCCGACGCTCGGGTGCAGCGCGTGGTGGTAGAGCCGGATTACCGCAACAAAAAAATTCATCAATTGAATAAATACGTGGGGTTTTTCCACTCTCAGCGGATTCAACTGGGCGAGAAAACCGCCTACCTAGCCACCTGCAACCGCGAACAATTTAGCGCCGCCATGGCGGTTGCAAAACGCTTGTCTTCACCGGAGGTCTTCGCACACATAACGCACGCGCAGGCCGGTGGCCCACAGGCCATGCTTGCGCAACCGGCGCTGGCCGCCGAGTCGCTCACGCCCGAGATATGGGCGCGGGTAAATCGCCATCTAGTGCGCAAGGCGCTGGCCGAACTGGCCCATGAACGGGTCATACAACCCACGCCCTTGACGGTCGAGCAAGATGACCAAGGATATCAACTGTCAGTGGACACCCCGGGTGTCGTATACCAGTTCAAAGCCCGCCGCCTAGCGCTCGATCACTGGCTGATAGACACCGACAGTATTGAGCGCCAGATCGAAGGCGAACCGGCTGCGCTGGATGCCATTGCCTTCATTCTGGACATCCGCACACAGCTCGGCATCGCCAAAGAGCGTTTCCCCATTTACTTGGAAGAAATTACCAGCACTCTGTGCAGTGCTGCCTACAAACAACACAAGCCTCATCTCAGCGCCGCGCAATTAGCGCTGGCAGACTTCCAACGTATCGAAGCTGAGATGACCGAGGGGCACCCTTGCTTCATCGCCAACAATGGTCGCATCGGTTTCGATGCCCCGGATTATCGCGCTTATGCACCCGAGGCTCACGCGCCCATTACACTACTGTGGTTGGCCGCACATAAATCCCGCGCCCACTTCGCGTCGGTGCCGGATTTAAGTGTCGAACAATTATTTGCCGAAGAGTTGGATGTGGGCACGCGCGAACACTTCCAGCAAGAGCTAACACGCCGAGGGCTAGAGCCCGAGCACTATTGGTTAATGCCGGTGCACCCATGGCAATGGTTTAACAAATTAGCCAGTGTTTATGCACCCGAGCTCGCGGCAAATAATCTGGTGCTTTTGGGTTATGGCGACGATGCCTATAACGCCCAACAATCTATCCGCACGTTTTTCAACGCTAGCCAACCGCACAAACGCTATGTAAAAACCGCGCTATCCATCCTCAACATGGGTTTTATGCGCGGCCTATCGGCTTACTACATGCGCGCCACACCGGCCATTAATCAGTGGCTGCGAGAGCTCGTCGATCAAGACGCATATTTACAATCACTCGGCTTCGACATGCTGCGCGAAGTGGCGTCGGTGGGCTATGACATACCCTATTACGATCGCGCGCTAGTGGGCGACAACCCCTACCGCCGAATGCTCGCCGCGCTCTGGCGGGAAAACCCCACCCAGCGGTTGCAACCTGGGCAGCGCCTGATGACCATGGCGGCCTTCCTGCACGTTGACGAACACAACGACGCTCTGCTGCCCGCGTTAATTCAAGCCTCGGGTCTGCCTGTGAAACAGTGGTTAAAGCACTACCTACGCGCCTACCTGACACCGCTGCTGCACTGCTTCTATCGCTACCAATTAGTGTTCATGCCGCACGGCGAAAACCTCATTATGATTCTCGAACATCACGTCCCGGTAGGTGTGTTCATGAAAGACATCGGCGAAGAAATTTGCCTGCAAAATAGCGACATGTCTCTGCCCGACGAAGTCGCCCGCATTGCTATCTCGCTACCGCAGGACATGGAATCGCTGGCAATTTTTACCGATGTTTTCGACTGCTATTTCCGTTTCATGGCGGCTATTCTGGATGAGCACACACCCTGCACTCACACCGACTTCTGGCGCACAGTGGCCGAATGTGTGTATGCCTACCAAGACGAATTTCCCGAGCTAGCACAGCAGTATCAAGCCAACGATTTGTTTGCGGCCGACTTTTCCCTGTCTTGCTTGAATCGCCTGCAGCTGAAGAACAATTTGCAAATGGTCAATCTGGAAAACCCAGCCGACAGCCTAACTTTTTCCGGTCGCCTGACAAATCCGCTGGCGCAGTTTCGGCGCCCTGCCGTGATTCAGGAAAAGCAAACTGAAGCCGAGCACGCCTAAGTGACACGTCGCTCGCTACAGCCAACCTCGCCCACACAGCAGCTGGCAAGCTTCGCACTAGCGATGCACCCAGCGCTGCAGTGGCTTGACCTCGGCCGCAGCTTTTACCTACATCAATGGGACACCAGCGGGCAATTAAAACAATTGCTCGCCCATTGTCAGGCGAGTTACCCAAACGCGCGCGCGGACTACTGGCCAACGCGGGTGTGGCGCCAACTGATTTGGCAGCCGGTGTACTTGAGCGTGGCAGCCGTGCACGGGCTTGGATTGCAGGTGTCTGCGATTCAGCTGGAACAAGTGATCGTCCGTGATTCGGTGACCGGCTACCGGTGGTTACAAGAACCCCAAGCCGCGGCCGATGAGAATCTCGCGTTACAACAAACCGCCAGCGCGCTGGCTCATTTCACCCAGCAGCTACTGCAACTGTTTAACCGGCAGACCCGCGTCAGCGCGGCTAACTGCCGAGGCTTGGTGGCCGATTGCATTTTCTTTGCCCTAGCGGCATTGCAGCCGCTGTTGGGTCGTGAGCCTATTTGGCTGGCTAACACTGGCGCGCGCTGGTGTGCAGCAGCCCAGCTGCAAGACCGCCGTGGGCGACCACTTAGCCAATGGCAGCTAGAGCATAGCCAAGCGGGGCAGTTGTTAAGTAAATCCTGCTGCAAATCGTTTTTGGTGGACGAGCAGCGCTATTGCGGCAATTGCCCACTGGGAACAGCCCGGCGTCAAGCCCAAGCCTCTATCCCAACGCCAACCTATACCCCAAAAACACAAGACCAGCCACAAGGCTAATTACTCGGATTTTTAAGGAACTGACATGTCGACAACAACCCCGATAACTCGGCGCGTAGCCGCTGTAGATCTCGGCCGAGGCCTCGCCGTTTTGCTCATGATTCCGGTGCATACTCTGTGGATGTATGCCGACAAAGCGGTCCAAACGGATGCTTGGCTCGGCCATCTGGTGCACTTCATCGGTAAAGGCAGCGCCGCCTTTCTGATTTGCATGGGCATATCACTGGTACTGGCGCGCAATCAATCGGCCCGCTATTTACTGCTTCGTGGCATCCAAATATTAGCGCTCGGGTTTCTCTTGAATGCCTGTAAGTTTGTGATACCCACTGCACTCGGCCTTTTACCCGAGGCATTTATTCAGGCCTATGGTTGGCACATGCCGCTCGATACCGCGCAATATACCTACCTGCTGCTCACCGGTGATATTTTGCAATTGGCCGGCGCCACCTTGTTGCTTCTGTCGGCACTACAACCTTGGTTACACAACAAAACCGCGATGCTCGCCCTCGCGCTGACCATAGCTGCCAGTGCCAAGTTATTGGCTGGCCTTCAACTGGGCATTTCGGGTGTCGACTATGTGTTAAGGCTCGTCTTTTCAGCGAGTTGGCAGGTGTATTTTCCCGTTTTTCCTTGGGCGAGTTTTATTTTCTTTGGCCTGTTTCTGGGTATTCATTTGCGACAAAACCAGAATAATCAGGGCAACGATACTGAACAGCTCAACCGCCTACCATGGATAGCGGTGCCCATGTTGGTTATTGGCGGCGCGCTTTGCTATAGCAATTTTGCCTATCACTTTGGCGACTTTTTCCACCTAGGGCCGGGTGGTGTTTTCTATTTACTGGGCATAAATTTGCTGCTGTTATGGTGCATCAATAAAGTCGCCCTGCGCGGCATCAACAATCGCTTCGTGCAATGGCTTAACTACTGCAGCCGACGAGTCACCAGTCTGTATTTTATTCAGTGGACCGTCATCTGCTGGGGCATGAGTGTGATCGGTTATCAAACCCTCAATACGCACCAAACCTGCGCGGCCATGCTCGCCAGTATCGCGCTCACCTTTGCCATTCAACGTCTTGTTGATCTCGCCAAGCAGCGTCGCCCAGCCAACAAAAACACACCGTTTTCAGCGCCAGAGACAATCATCAAACCAGACCCAGCCTCGTGACACTCTGAAGCGGTGCTAGCCCACTGCTGATTTAAGACGCGGCTCCGCCATAGACGGGGCCAACTAACTCAAGGTGGGTTAAATAGACGCGGGTATCGAATTCAATTTGGTGATAATTCGGCAGCATGTGGCAGCACAGTTGGTAAAACGCTTTGTTGTGTTCACTTTCTTTTAGATGCGCCAATTCATGCACACAAATCATTTCTAAAAATGCCTCGGGCACCTGTTTGAACATGCTACTGATTCGAATATCTTTTTTAGTTTTTATCTTGTTACCTTGAATTCGCCCCTGCGTGCGATGTACGCCTAAGGCGTTGTGAACGACATGTAATTTATTGTCGAATACAACGTTGCTCAAGGGCGAGGATTGTTTCAAATAGCGGTTTTTTAGCGCCAGTACATAATCGCGCAACTGTTTATCGTTGCCGATATTATGGGTGAGCGGGTACCGCTCCCGTAGGAAACGCGTCAAGTTTTCTCCATCAATCAACGCCTGCACTTGCTGTTGCAGCGAAGCGGGGTAATGGGCCAAATATTTAGACACCGTCATTCACAGCAACCTATTACCATTGATATATCCTTAGCGCCAACACTCACAACACACCAAAAATTTTCCAAGCGCCTAGACCGATCACCGTCAACACCACTAACAATCCACAAAGATTTGCCAAGATGCCGTTTACGTAGGCGCCCAAAATTCTCTTTTGGTTCATGATATAGAGCAAAAATATCGCCACCACGGGCAATAAAAAGCCGTTAAAAACCTGTGCGAATACAATGGCCACTAACGGCTTGGTGCCGAGCGCCGAAAACAGCGTACCAACAGCGACAATAGTTAACGCCACAGCGCGATACAACCGCACCTGCCCCTGCGTTGACAATGAAAAAGCGCCGCTCACAGCAAAAGCTGCCGCCATCGGCGCTGCGATAGCGCTGGTTAAGCCAGCGGCAAATAAGCCTAAGGCGAAAAATAATTTTGCGCTTGCCCCCAACAAGGGCTCCAGTTGATCAGCCATCGTTATCGCGGAATACACCAGGTCTGTCGAAAAAAATGCGGTCGCCGCCGTGCCCATGATGGCGATGCTTATGAGCCCACCCAAGGAAATAGAAAGCCCGGTATCCCAACGAGATAAGCTTAGCGCCTCACGTTTATCGGCGGCATCGGCCCACTGCTTAGCGCTACTACTGGCGTGTAAAAATAGATTGTAAGGCACGACGGTGGTGCCGATTAAGGCAATCGCCACCAATAAACTGCCTTCAGGCAGGGTTGGTTGCAATAGTGACCCCACCATTGCGCTCCAGTCTGGCGAGATCAATAAAAAAGTCAGTAAAAAAACCAAGCTCATCAACCCAACCAGTGCAATTAATACGCCTTCAAGTAAACGGTATTTATTAATCCACAACAGCACGGCTGCCAACAGGCCGATAGCTAGCGCCAGAACGTCTTGGTCAATAAAAATGACTGTGGAAATTCCCAAGGATGCACCAGCAATATTACCCGCCTCGTAAGCCGCGTTGCCAAAGCCGATAGCGCCTAGCACCAAAGCTATAGCCGCGCGCGACAACCACTTGGACTGTATATGGGATCTGAGCGCCTCGGTAAGACCTCGCCCAGTGACAACCCCTAAACGCGCCGCCATCTCTTGCAGTACACAGGTCGCAAATACCGAAAACGCCAAGGCCCAAAGCAAGGCAAAGCCGAAATTCGCGCCCGCTTGACTCGCCGTAGCGATAGTACCAGGGCCAATAAACGCGGCGGCAACTAATAAACCAGGTCCAAATTTTTTCATCATATTTTTCTATTGTTCTAGTAGTTGAGGTTCAACACATCCGACTCCACCCGACAGCGCTGGCCGGACAATTCCTTCCGCGCCGCCAACACTTCAGCCTTAGCCAAAGCAAATTCAGCATTGAAGACCGGGTTGGCGCGCAAGCGATCAAATACAAAATCTGCCATCGTTTGACCTGCCGCAACATCAGACGCCCAATGTACATTGCAAATAGCGCGACTATCCCCAAAGGCCTGGCCGCGCGCCATAATCTCCTTGGCGCGGTGCGGTAACATCTGTGCGAAAATTAACGCCCAACCCCAACCAATGGCCGCATGACCCGACGGATAGGAACCACTCGTCCTTAAACCTTCCAACTCATCGGGAATACAAATCGCCTGCTGATTGGACAGAAAAGGCCGCGGCCTCTGGTAATGCTTTTTAAGCCAAGACGTCGACAAACCAAAATCGGTTAGGCTTCTACGCAACAACATATTAAGGTGCGGCATAGCTTCTGGCTCTAACAACTTATCGGCTGCACAACTAAAGAGTCGGCCGGCCGACGGAAACACTAAGCTGGCATCTTGCGCGGCCCACTGCCAGCGCTTGGTGTTTTGCAAAGTAAGCTGTTGTCGATTAAGGCGCGCATCTTCAAGCGCTTCAACCGAGCCCGCAGCGGGCACCGCAGGCACCAGCGATAGATCATCTGGAATCGCACCGGCCTCAAGATAGCCGATCAATAGTCCTGGGTAGCGCTCGGCTACCTCTGTTGGTGGCACAACAGGTGTGGCAGACAAAGTAGGCACTGTGTTTTCTGCTATGACTGAGCTGACAACCAACACATTCAGCAGCAAAGCACGCAGTAAACCAATCATTTTTTTCATTTTTTCGTTCCACTTTTTTCCCGTCTTTGACCAACTGATCACAGCTGTTGGCTACATTTTATTTTTTACTTTCGCTGTTGCCAGCGCTTGCAATGGATCATCCGGCCACGGGTGTTTCGAATAGCGCCCCTTCATATCTTTTTTAACAGCTTGGTAACTACCGCGCCAGAAACCGGCGATATCTTGTGTGATCTGTATTGGTCGACGGGCTGGCGACAACAAATGTAACAGTAACGTGACCCGCCCATTCACCAAGGCCGGTGTTTGCTCGCAGCCAAACATTTCCTGCAACTTAACCGCCAGCACTGGTGGCGTGTGATCGTAATCAATAGCCACGGCGTTGCCAGACGGCACCAGCCAATGGGTTGGCGCTAGTTGGTTCAACGCTTGTTGCTGATGCCAATCGAGTTGATTGGCCAACAGATCATGAATATCGAGTGACTTAAAATCTTGCAACTTATTAATATTATCAAGGTAAGGTGCTAACCAATCATGCAGGCTGCTCAACAAGCCGTCATCTGAAAAGTCGGGCCAAGGCTGCACCTCGCCAGCGAGCGAAGGTTGTGTATGTTCACGCACCAACAGCACCCGAGCACGCAATTGCCGCGCCGCGGGACTCCATTCGAATAGACCTAAGCCTCGCTCGCGCACCAACTGCAGCAACGCCAGCTGCTTTTCTTTGCCCTTCAACGGAGGCAACTGTTGGCTGGCTAGGGTGAGTGCGCCAATGCAACGGCGTTGCTGCGCCAAAAAACGCTCGGCGTTATTGTCCCAGCCCAAGGATTGCTCGACACTAACCAAGGCTTTTAACGGCCCGTCAAATAAACTTGGCGCTAAGGACGCCGCTAAAAAAATACGCTCGCCTGTGTGGCCTCCGGTTTCCGCCACCACTAACCAAGGCTGATTGCGCAGGCTATCGGTTTCAGCTAACACGGCACTTCTGCCATTACTCAGGCGATAGTGGTGGCCTTGGGCAGAGCGTCGCTGGGCGATGCGATCGGGAAAAGCAAACGCTAGCAGCAAACCTGCGCGCTGGTCTGGCGTTAAAGAAAAGTCAGTTCCACTCGCGTCAACCAATCGCCGCTCGGCACTTCGCCCCAATGCGCGTTCAAACTGGCTGGCGAGTTGCCGCAGGCGTTTCGCCGCACCGCTCGGCCCTTGGCGCTCGCCGTTGAGCCAATCGAGGCGCAGTTGAATATCGGCGCCGCCAGCGTTGATGTCGCGCTCACTTAACAGCGCGGCTATCAAGGCCGCTTGCGCTACCTCACCGAGACCTTGCGCGCACACCAGCATATGCGCCAAACGCGGATGGGCTGGCACGTCGCTCATCAGCCGACCTTGATCGGTTATCTGCGACACGCCGCGCTCATCAAGCGCAACCGCTTGTAAGCGCAACAATAAATCCACGCCCTGCTGCCAAGCGCCAGCCGGTGGCGGTGTCAACCAACGCATTTCCGTTGGACTTGCCACGCCCCAGCGAAACAATTGCAACGCCAGAGGCGACAAATCCGATTGCTCTATTTCCGGCGGCGTAAATGCGGCCAACTCTTGCTGTTGCGTCTCGCTCCAAAGCCGATAGCAAACACCCGGCGCTAAACGCCCGGCGCGACCTGCGCGCTGCGTACTCGAAGCCTTGGAGATACGTTTGGTAACGAGCTGCGTCAAACCCGTATTGGGATTAAACGCGGCCTGGCGATACAAGCCGCTATCTATCACCACATCGACGCCCTCAATCGTCAAACTGGTTTCCGCAATGTTAGTAGCCAGCACAATTTTACGGAAACCCGGCGCGCAGGGCTCTATGGCTTTGCGCTGCTGCTCAAGACTTAAATCGCCAAATAGGGGCGCCAAGATAACCTTATCAAACGCCGAGGCGGCGCTATCCAAACGACTCGCTAGGGCCTCGGCGACGCGGCGAATCTCGCTTTGCCCAGGTAGAAATACCAGCAGGCTTGACCCGTGATTTTGCAACGCGAGCAACACCGTAGACACAGTGCGCGCCACCAGATCTTGATCAAATTGCCAAGCGTCACCGTAGTGGATTTGAATAGGAAAGCTTCGCCCCTCGCTGCGAATAATGGGGGCATGGTCGAGCAGGCGGCTAATATCTTGACCGTCGAGCGTCGCCGACATGACGAGTATTTTCATCGGCTGTTGACGAAGATCACCATAGAGATCCCGTGCCATCAAGGCGAGCGACAAGCCTAAGTCGCCATCCAAACTGCGCTCGTGAAATTCATCAAACAGTAGAATGCCATAACCCTCAAGGCTTGGGTCATCCTGCAACATGCGCGTGAGAATACCTTCGGTAACTACCTCAATCCGCGTGCGACTACTGACGTTAGATTCCATGCGTACGCGAAACCCTACCCGCTCGCCCACGGCTTCATTCAACAGACTTGCCATGCGGCTAGCCGCGGCACGAGCCGCTAAACGGCGCGGTTCCAGCACGAGAATTTTTTGCCCCTTGAGCCAATCCTCGGTCAAGAGTGCGAGGGGAACATAGGTGGTTTTACCGGCACCCGGGGGGGCCTCCAAAATGCAGTCGTCACCGGTGCGTAAGGCGGCAAGTAAGTCGGGTAGCACAGTGTTAATGGGTAAAACGTGCATCTTGAGCTTCGCGCTAAAAATGCCAGTTTACCGGAAACTGAAAAGGGTGCCAAAGCACCCTTTTCATGAACAGCTTACACTGTATCTCTCAAAGAAAATTAGCTCGCCGCCCAGAGCCTTGCGCTGCGCGCGGGAATGCGAATCCATTTCACACTGGCATCGATCGAGAAGGTATCGCCGCTCAGGCTGTCGACATAGTTGCGGTACCAGTAGTACTTTTCATTGGTGTTGAGTTTGATCCAGCGCTCTTCGCCGCACTTATTGATGCCCACAACACCTTCTTTGCCTCGGCGAAAGGCTACCACGCAATTATCGGCCCACACACTCTCTTGGCCCTGACCTTTAACTCGGTTGTGAAATTTCACCATGGCTTTGATGTCCGACTGTTTATAGTCGTCCACCCAACGGTTGTTGTCGGTGCCGGTTTTATCGCTAAACACCATGGGCGCACCGTCCTTGCGACCCAACACATAGGCATAGGCCAAGTGTTCGTCTGTGGTGTTCATAATCAAATAACGAAAACCATCATTGGTGGGAATATCATGGGTGATCGGCATGGTCACAGCGCGATCGCCAGCCAAGGCATTGCCATTGCTGTAGGGGTTATCCAACGTCGCCATGGAACCACTTGGCTGCAAGGCATTGCGCATGGCATTCAACAGGGGAAAATCATAGGCATCGTGATCGGTGCCGTTGAGGTAGGGGCCTAAATAATTTTGATAGTCACTGGTATTGGTGCCGCCGCCGGTGATCACCTCGCCAAAGACATGCATTCCCTGCTTAATAGTGGCAGTAAATATTTGATTGATATGCCAGTTGGTCATGTGTTTTGCCGCGTCGACGCGGAAACCTTTCACCCCTAAATTTTTTAACCCTTGCAAGTAAGATCTCTGCGTCTCGACCACATAGTTGTTGGGATCCAGGTCGGGCAAACCTTTATCGGGATAAGCACCGCATAAGCGCCAGTTCTGCACCTGCCACACATTGTTGTAATCGTTAATACACTTGGCCTCGTGAAAATCCCAACCGCTCAGCAGGCCATTATCTAAATTGCCAAATAATGTCTGTTTGTTCCAATAGGTTCGATTATTGGCATAGTCATTTAGCGCTGCGCTGCCCGGAAAGTCGGTGGCGCCGTTGCGCTCGTTAGCCATGTGGTTGAGTACGATATCTGCATACACCACCACGCCCTTGGCGTTTAGGGCATTGATCATGGCGACAAAAGACTCTTTATTACCTAGGCAGTGATCGATCACGCGCCAATCCTGAGGCTGGTAGCGCTGCCACCACTGGCAACCGGTCTTCGACGACTTCAGCGGCGGTGCGACCAATACGGCTTTATAACCGAGGTTAGAAATTTCCGTGGCTTTATTTTTTACATCGGTATAGGTCCAATTGAAGGCGTGCAGTATCACATCGGCTTTCACAGGGCCGGCCAAACAGAAAAACAATAATGCGCTACATAATTGCGCAATTCGGGGCAGTTGATTAACCAGACTCTTATTCATTATTCTCTCCTAGTTAGGTGCGTGAAATATCACCACAGCAGTTAAAGAGAAAATATTGAAAACAACAACGGCTTTGCATACGTATTCAATGCAGCCCTCGGCATCGTATTTTCATCAGGTGCTGAACACTATAGGAATCAAGATGTTAATGCAGATCGGGAGCGGAGGAGAAAAACACACCGAAGGGGAAAAGTCGAAACTATGACATAGAACACAGCGCGGGCAGCCACCACTTTGCACGAAAGTTCAGGTGACTGAATGGTCAAACAGATCGTTCAACCGAGCCGACAAAAAACACAAAGGCTCGAGCGCAGACGAAAAGTAAATGGGGTAATCAGAGAATAATGGGGCGGTGTGTATCAAATCTATAGGGTTATTCCCTTCATTTGGGCGGCACACGAGGCTCGGCGGTCAACCATGTTTCAATGACTAGACGCTGATCGCTAAAGCGCCAATTCAAATCATCGAATTGCTCTACGTCCATCCAAGACACCTCTATAACCTCGAAGGTAAAGGGTCTGTTTTTATTAAGCTTGGGTTGACCAACTTGGCGCTCACACTTGAACAAATGAAAACCGTTGTCGTAGATGTGAATTAACTCACCCACATCGACTTTTAACCCCGTCTCTTCCTTGGTTTCGCGCATGGCCGTACATTGCGCCGCCTCGCCCATCGCTGCTGTGCCGCCCGGTAGCGCCCATTTAGCGTTCCACTGTTTCAGCATCAACACCTGACCCTGCTCTACCATCAAACAGCCGGCATTGGCCGATGCCATTGGCGCCTCGAAAACAGGACAAACTTCAGCCAGCGCGCCCGCCGATAGCAGCAGACAAAAACTGAGAAACCCTGCCAGCGCAGCTTTGCAACCGAACAGCCTGATAGGCATTATTTTAATGCCGCGCCAGCCAAGGGGTTGCAGTTTTTAATCACCACCTTGCCCTCTAAAACATTGCCTTTTGAATATTCATAGAAATAACAGGTGTTGGTTTTTGGGTCATAATTTTCCACCCACAGATTGTCGTCTTTCCAAGTAGTGGCAATATGCAGCTGACCACTCGGAATCGTTATTGACATGACGCCGCCAAAACGCTTGACGAATACCTGTTCAAAATGAAATACATAGCTGGCCCAGCCAATTAAAAGAAAACTTGCCGCAGACAAGGTGGCCGCGCGCCAATAAGTGCGCTTGGCCAGCCAATAAAAAGAGCCAAAAGCGAGGAGTAATACAGCAATCCAATATAAGTAAGTAATCATAACAAGGTCCTTTTCTAATAAATCTAACGCGGCAGAGATACAACCCGCTACGGCTTTACGTTAGAGGCTAACTTAGCGCCATGGGCTGCAATAAAATCAACAAACGCCTGCTCACCTTGCACTGGCACCCCTACATCAAGTGTTGCGCACTCACTGTATCGCACCGCTTGCACAGTACCAGCATGGTTTTCGAGCCAATGTCGCAACGACTGTTCAAACTTAAAATCACCCTCAACGGTGTAATCAGCAAGCGCTAAGATAGCCTTGGTCTCCAACCCATCAATAGCCAGTTGCGCCGCCTGCCCATAAGCGCGCACCAATCCGCCTGCACCGAGTTTAATGCCACCAAAATAGCGGATAACAATTAGCATGAGATCGCCAATATTTTTGTGTTGCAGCACATGTAATATGGGTTTTCCCGCCGTGCCCGATGGCTCGCCATCGTCTGAGAACGCAACCAGACTAGGGGCTTGTGGGTCGCCGATATAATAGGCCCAACAGTGATGCCGCGCATCTGGGTAGGCGAGCTTCGCCTGTGATAATAGCGCGAGCGCCTGTTCCCGAGAATCGGCAAAGTGCGCCTGCGCGATAAAGCGACTTTTTTTCACTTCGTAGGTAATTTCAACGGCATGCGCCGGCACCCTGTACTCAGTTGACATGTTGCACACCGAGCGTTTGCACCAGCGCGACCAGCCGATCGATGCGCGCGTTACTCAACTGGCGATAGTCCAAATAGGGGCAGACAATAATGCGCCGCGCTGGATCTACCGCAAAGTGAGCGTCGAGCCAAGTGAGATGATCCACCGACAAGGTTTGCGCCCAAGTTTTTCCAGCAATGATATGGATGCCCGGATCGGAAAAATTGGGTGTAGAGAACACCAGCGCCTGATCGCAACCTGCCTGCAATAAATACTGATCTCGATAGGCCTGCCATGAGCTTGCACCGCGTGCGGAAAAGCGCTTATCCGATTGACACAACGAGAACCAAAACTTTGCAAAGACATTAAACACCTTACGCCAATGATTGCTGGTGTTAAATCCAATGTGGGCAAGTTCACCGGTGACGACGGGAAAACAGCCTTGGCGATTGTTATAGGGCGCAATCGGCGGGCGGTTAGCAATATAGATGGCGAGCTTGGGCACCGAACTCCCCAAGCCACACACACTCTCCTTCGACGCGGGGTTCAACATCACAAGCCCTGAGTTTGAGGGTTGTTAGCCCTGATCATAAAATTACGCGGGGTGAGCTGATAGTCGCAAAAGGTAAATACCTCAACCTCTGCGCCCTGCTCCTCGAGATAAAGCGCGCGGTCTAATACCAACCACAATTCCAGGGCTCGCCGAAAAAGCTTCGCCACCAACTCCGTGCGCCTCACGTCAAGCAAACGCTCCTGGCCACGCTGTAAGCATGCATTAAGGTTCAGATTCTTGGGCAACGGCAGCGCTTTTTTTGCCGAGGCCCAAGCGAGAAATTCACCGAAAGGTGCGGCCAACATGGCCTTTTTTAGCGTGGGTAACGGCAAGTATTCATCCACGCCTCGGATCTGTCGCTGCAACAGATCAAAGCTAAGGCGCCAACTGGCCTCCACATCTCTCAACCGCTGCGCGCGTTTACCGCCAGTCACCGTAGATTGCAGCGGTAAGCTCAAATCGGCTTTACTCAAGGATATGGCGCTAGCTTTAGCAGCGTGACTTAGGGGCTGGTAATTCAGGTCTTTAGTCAAATGGTAACAACAGGGCGCCAACATCAACTGGCCACCAAGACGCGCAATCCAATTTTTCAATAACTGGGTGTGTAAGTCACCGCAGGCATGGAGCGCGATGCTCATGCCACCCCGAGGAATATGTACTTTGCTACCATCTAGCAGGGCGTCGGCACAGATAAAGCGCTGATGCACGCTATGCTTGTCTCGATGCTTAGCGGCCAGCTCTTCACCCTCTTGGCATAAGCGCCTATCCCACTCGAGGCTGTGCACCTCGCAACCATGGGTCGCTGCCGCAATACGGCCTAAGTGTCCCTTGCCCGCACACCATTCCAACACAGAGCCCATTGGCTTAGGCATAGCTTCGGCAAACGCCTTAATTTGACACCATTTCCGCCCGGGCACACCTACCCCCAAGCGCTCATCCACTAACACCTCACTAGCCCTCGGCCGCTGATATTGCGCGCACAGGCCATTCAGCACCTTAGCCACAGGCAACCAAGGCTCAACCAAATCCGCCAACTGGTCTTCGGCACCGTCCAGCTGCCAGATCTGCTCAACGCTCAGACGATTAACGCACGCCTGCAAACCATGGGGCCAGGGTCGGTCAAAGGTAGCAAAAGCCCGTATCTGCCAATATTGACGATGCTCGGCCAGCAGCCTATCGAGGAGGAGGAAATGTTCAACTAGCACAAGAGGTATCTTTTCCGAGCAAAGGCGTATTTTAGCCAGATCGACAGGATTCTCATAATTTTCATGCCCCTCCACAACTATCAGCCACTGCCGGAGGTTCGCACCTGCGCCTATCAGCCGAAGGCTAATCGCCACCAGCTACAAACTCAGGGTCCGAAAAACAGCAGTAAATGACGCCTGTGCTAGGCTTCTATCATACGTAACCGATTATTTATCCCTTAGATCTAGGATCTACTGCTTTGACGAACCCCCTATTTCGCCTATTCCTTCTCTTCCTCAGTGGGTTTTGGTCTATCGCTGCGGGCGCAGAATACCAAGTTAGATTACAACTCAACTGGGATCACGAATTTCAATTTGCCGGGTATTACGCGGCGAAAAAATGGGGGCTCTATGCCGCCAATGATCTAGATGTGATTATTCAGAGTGGTTTTACCGTCGGCGGCCACAGGATTAGTACAATAGATCGCGTGCTCAGCGGTAACGCTGAATTCGGCATTGCAGGCATTGATCTGCTGGTTCACCCCAAATTCGAATCCGATCTTCTTATTCTCGCACCAATATTTCAACAGAGCGCCGCAACCCTATTTAGTTTAAAACAACAACGGCTGACAAACCTGAAAGACCTGTTAGATAAGAAAGTAGCCTACCAAGAAAACAGCAGCCTGATTTTTGAACTAAAGGCCGCACTCAAGCAATTGGATATCGATGAAGACCGCATTCGTTTTATAAAAAGCGACACAGGCCTTAAAAGTTTGGTCACGCAAAAGGTGGATTTCGTGCTCACCTATGGCCCGTCCCTGCGCTACGAAGCTAGAGCAGACAACGTAAAAGTTAACCAGCTAGCGCTCAAAAAAATACATAAACGCTACTATGGCGATATATTATTCACTCGAAAGAGTTTTGCAAATCATAACCCAGATTTAGTCAAACATTTCGTGCAGGCAAGCCAACAGGGCTGGCAACACGCGCTCGACAAACCCAACGACGTCATTAATACCATTCTGAAAAGTTACCCAAGAAATTACTTAACCTTAAATAACGTTACCGCCTACAACCAATTTTTCGCCAGTGAGATAGCAAAATACATACAGTACCCCATAATCCCAATTGGTTATTCCGACAACATACGTTGGCAGCAAATTGCCGATAGTCTCGCCACCGTTGGCGCAATTAACCACCCTCTTATTATGCATAGAGCTATCTGGCAACCACACTACTCACCCGACATATCGAGGAGCCTACTGCCGTTCATTACCGCTATCAGCCTGTGTTTTTTACTCATACTCCTATTGGTTGCGAAAGGATTATACCAGCCACTACTGGCCGTCCTTGGCATCACTATCTTAATTACGGCATTAGCGGTAGAGCGCTGGCTAACGACTCAGTTAAACGACCGGCTTTACATTTCACAATTAGAATCCAACATGCAGCTTCGCGCGCAATTGGAGGGAACGCTCAACAATATATTAACAGGGGTTTATGGCATAGCGGTGCACATCAGTGGGACACCGGATATTACCCAACAACAATTTGCCAAATTTTCAGCCGCTATCATGCGACGCGACCCAACCATCAGAAATCTCGCTGCTGCACCGGATCTTATCGTAAAACTGGTATATCCCCTTGAGTCCAATAAATCAGTCTTAGGTCTCAACTACAACACCAATGTCAATCAACGAGATGCAGCCCTTGCGGTGCGGGATCGCGGCGAATTAGTGCTAGCAGGCCCACTCAATTTAATTCAGGGCGGGCTAGGCTTCGTCGCGAGGGCACCGGTTTTTACGACGTCAGGCACAGGTGATGAAAAATTTTGGGGCCTGGTGGCAGCGCCTATTGACGCTGAGAAATTAATGATTCGCGCAGGGCTCGATCCACAAGGCTTTATAACCCCAGAGAACCCCACACCAAATACCAACATTGCCCTGCGCGGCAAAGACGGCAAGGGCAGCATTGGCGATATTTTCTACGGCAACCCAGCGCTATTTGAGGATGAAAGAGCCTTAACGGTACCTATCAGCATCGGTGGCGACAGTTGGATACTGGCGTCTGTACCACCCGTTAACGAGGGGCTTACCTACGCCACACTAGCAGCCACTCGTACCACAGCACTACTTGCCTTCTTTCTCTTCGCCGTTATTATTCGAATGCTGCATCAACAAGAAATAAAGCGCAAAAAATCAGAAATTCAATTGCAGCAAAACCAAGGCTTACTCACAGAGATTGGCGATATTGCCCAAGTTGCTGGCTTGCGCATTGTCAACGGAAAGCTGATTACCCAAATCAACCCACAAGCATTCTATATACTTCGCATTCCACCGCGTGAAGCGCCCTTTGCCACTGATGATTTAACCCACGCTTTAAGCCGAGTAGCCGCATTAAAACTATTATTCATTATTCGAAAGTGCCAAGAATCTGGCGAACGGCAACAGACTGAAATCGAAGTCATCCGAGATAACAGTGAATCGCAGTGGATTAAAATAATTTTCAGCTCGCTCACCGAATCAGAAATAGTAGGCGCAATTCAAGATATTACTCGGCAAAAAAATAACGAAATAACAATCCGCGAACAAGCTACTATGGATCGCGTTACTCAGCTACCGAACCGATGGTTTTTTACCGAACAAACCGCCATTGAACTGAGCAAAGCAAAACGGGAAAATTCGAAAATAGCTCTCTTATTTATCGATGTCGATAATTTCAAGGCCATTAACGATAGTCTCGGCCACTCAACCGGAGATGAATTTTTACGCGCCATTGCCAGCCGCCTAAAAGCTTGCACCCGCGATTCTGATCTCGTTGCGCGCTTGGGCGGCGATGAGTTTACGGTTTTACTCACCAATATAGATGACTACAAGAATGCCTTTAAAGTGGCAGAACAGATTATTCGATCAATGAGCCAATCCTTCATGCTCTTGGGTCATCAAATATTTTCTAGTGTTAGTATTGGTATCTCTATCTTTCCCGACGACGCAACAAATACCGACATCCTCCTAAGTCACGCTGACCAAGCTATGTACGCCAGCAAGCAAAACGGTAAAAACAACGCAAGCTTTTTTACCCTCGCTATGCAAGAGCAATCGGAGCGCCAACACTGGATATACAATGAGCTGGTTCGCGCTATCGACCAGGATGAAATTTCCGTTGCTTACCAACCTATTTTTAGATTATCCGATGAAAGCATCGCAGACTGTGAAGCCTTAGCTCGATGGACCAGAGCCGATGGGCAGAAAATCTCCCCCGCAGAGTTTATTCCGGTCGCCGAAAGCTCAGGCCTCATTAGTCGGCTAGACCTACTGGTACTGAAAAAAAGCTTAAGCCTATTAACGAAAGCGAAAAATATTGGGGTATCCGTCAACATTTCACCCAGGTTGTTTCACGAGACAGAAAACGGCTTTGCCCTGTGGCGAAATCTCGTATTATCCCATGAAAAAAAGTCGCAGATCACCGTTGAAATTACCGAACGACTGCTGGTTGATGATCGTATCAATGCCGAAGCACAACTAGCAGAACTACAACAAGAAGGTCTATCCATCTCACTCGATGATTTTGGCACAGGCTATTCATCACTGAGTTATCTCTCGAGATTTAACGTTAACAAATTAAAAATTGATCGCTCTTTTGTGATGTCTATTGGCCGCAACGCAACCCAAGAAACACTTATTGAAACTATCCTGAGCATGGGAGAAAAATTAGGTATCGATGTAGTTGCAGAAGGTATTGAAACGCAAGAACAGCTCGAGTTCTTACGAGCAAGAGGCTGTCAATATGGCCAGGGCTTCCTACTAGCTAAACCGATGAGTGAAGCTCAGTTGCTGGCATTGATGGCAACCAATTTAACGACTTAGGACTCGTAGACATTGAATCTAACTAGCAGTGCCACTACAACACTTATTATCCTCTTATCAAGCACCGCACGAGCCGGCGACCTCAGTGTTAGCTTTCTGTATGGCGACAACTACGTCGTCGAGCCCGCCTTGCAATCAACAGCCACCGTAGAATACGCCACTGGCTGGGACAGAGGCGATTTATTTGCCTTTGTCGAGCTTAAGAAATACCACGAGCGTGGCGCTACCAATAGCTGGTATGGCGAACTCTCACCTCGATTTAAATTAATCGACAGCGCTTTGCCCTTGTATGCGGCGTTTACTTGGGAGCGCGGAAAAAATGATACAGAAGCCTACCTTGCAGGGTTGGGCACGAACCTGAAACTACCTAACTTTACCTTTAGCAAAGTAAATATCTACTACCGCGACTCGCCCAATAAAGACGGCAGTAGCTGGCAAACGACCCTGTCTTGGGCGATGCCATTGATTAACGGCGCACTGATTTTTGATGGTTACATTGACTGGGTGTTCAGCTCTCAGGAAACGGCGCAAAACCTACATTTCAACCCACAATTGAAATGGGATATGCAAAAGCAACTGAATACATCGATGCGCTGGTACATCGGATTGGAATACGATTATTGGGATAAAAAATACGGCATCGATACAGACAACATCGACAGCGCACAAAACACGGCTAGCCTGCTGCTAAAAATGCATTTTTAATGCAAAAAAAGCCAACTCGTCAGTTGGCTTTTTTTATCGATACATTTTAACCGCGGACCATCAATGATGGTGGCCACCAACGCCGTGGGCATGCCCATGCGCTAATTCGTCTGCCGTCGCTGCGCGAACCTCAAGCACTTCAATGTCGAAGGTTAGGGTTTTACCCGCAAAAGGGTGATTGGCATCAACGTCGACATTGAATTTACCCACTTTCAATACCACCGCATCTTGCGCGCCATGCTCAGTATTAATGGCAACGGTCATACCGACCCGCAGCTTATTTTTCAGCTTGGCGTGATCCACCAAATGCTTGATAGGAATGCGCTGCGTTGCGCCTTCCCGCTTTGCGCCATAGGCCTCTTCAGGGGCGAGGGTCAAGCTAACCTTGGCACCAGCTTCTAAGCCATCCATGCCTTTTTCCATGGCCGGCAACAGATTATCGTGGCCGTGTAAGTATAAAACTGGCTCGCCTTCCCGCGAGCTCTCCAGGGCCAGATCACCCTCTCTAAGGTCGTAGTGAAAGCTCACTACGCTGTCGTTACTGATTTTCATGGCTTAGCCTTGGTCGATAATGAAAAAAACGCAAGTATGGCCAGCTCGGTCGGTGTTGGCAATGGCGACTTTACCCCTGGGCTTTGCTAGGCTTGGGCTCAAACAGTTGGACGCTTTATCACAGGGATTTATATGCTCAAATATCGCTTAACCCCCTTCGCACTCACATGCCTAGCCATCTGCAGCCTTTACCTTAGCGCCTGTAGCCAAATAGCCATTAACCTGCCGGCCATCGCCAATAGTCAGCAACAGCACCCCGGACAGGTGGTATGGCACGACCTACTCACCCACGACATGAGCGCAACCAAACAGTTTTATAGCGGCCTGTTTGGCTGGGAGTTCACCGAAGTACCCAACGCCTTTGGCGCCAGCCCCTACCAATTGATCTCCTTTGAGAACCAAATCATCGGCGGCGCCGTGGACACCAAGGATCTACAAAAGGGCCACGAGTTAAGCCAGTGGATAACGGTATTCTCCAGCGCCGACCTCAATGCCAGCATCCATCAGCTCACATCATTAGGCGGCACTATCGAAGGCGGACCTCAATCCGTGGGCGACAGAGGTAAACTTGCGGTGGTTAGAGATACTCAAGGTGCTGTCTTTGCCCTATTGCAAACGACCAAGGGAGACCCAGCTAAAACCCCTACAAAGGCGGGCTACTTTCTCTGGCAAGAGCTCTGGAACACCGATGGCGACGGCCAGTTTTACGCAACGCTTTTCAACGCCCAAGCGCAAACAAGCAAATTGAAAGACGCTCAGTTCACCTATTTCAGCGTGACCGAGCAACCAGCATTTTCGGTCACTCAATCCCCGATTGAGGGTTTAGCGCCAACATGGGTTACCTACATTCAGGTAGATGATGTCCAAGCGACGGTGACAAAGGCGCAAGCCCTTGGCGGCGCTATCGCTGTCGCGCCACAACGCAACCCCATCGGCGGCGAATTGGCCGTGATACTCGATCCCAGTGGCGCCGGTTTTATCGTACAGACTTGGCAGGCTAACCCTAACAAAGGCGCGAACAAATGAAACTAAGCATCAAAAAAGCGGTTTTTCTCGTCGGCATTGCTAGCGCCAGCCTAAGCCTTAGCGGCTGCGACAACGTCGCCGTGTATGGCAGCATGTCTGTCGGGAGCAGCTGGGGTTCTTACTATGGGCCCAACTATGGCCGTGGCTACGGCAGCCCACATATGGGTAGCAGCGTCACCATATCGGGTCGAATCCGCTAATAAACGCATCGAGCCCGCGCTGGCGGACGCAGTCACTGGCGTCCAACACCATATGCACCATTAAGCCAACACCTAGCCAACGAGTCTTAGGCAGTGCCGCTAGCAAGCCATATATAAACCATAGCGGCCAACGGTGCAGCGGGTGGTAATTAATACTGCAGCGTTCTGGGTCGTACAAAGGCGTTGCCAGCAGGTGGTCTATATCCACCAACATCGTCAACAGCATGACATAAAACGGCGTGCGCCAAGCCTTACCGCACACTAGACGTGCGAGCACAAACGGCACCAATAGATGCAAAACCAAATGTATAAAGCCAACGATGGTCACAAAATGCCCTTTATCACCTGCCAATTACCCAACAGTACTGCTACTTGTACAGGCTCAACATAAAAAAGATTGCAGAGTTGCGTTAAACTCTACCTATTAACGTATCAACCCTTGTGTTGTACGCGCCTTGCCATAGAATTCGCCAATTTGCGTTAGCTGTCGCCGGCCAACACACTGACCCACCCAACCCAGCTAAAACGAGGGCATCCACATCAACATGAACTGGTCTATCGATGATTCACGGGAACTATATAACATCACCCATTGGAGTGATGGCTACTTTGACGTAAATACGGCCGGTGAACTCATTGCCAAACCCGACCCAGATCAACCGACGCACCAAGTTAGCCTCATGGAGCTGGTCAATAAAGCTCGCGCCATGGGTATGACGGCGCCCCTACTGGTTCGCTTCAACGACATTTTGCACGACCGTGTCGACCGACTCTGTGGCGCCTTTAGCAAAGCTCGGGATAATCTTGGCTATACCGGCCAATACCGCGCAGTTTACCCAATCAAGGTCAACCAGCAGCACGATGTAGTCGAACAGCTTTTACTCCATGGTGGCCAAGAGCGCTTCGGTTTGGAAGCTGGTTCTAAACCCGAATTAATGGCCGTGATCGGTTTGGCTAAACCCAATTCCGTGATTGTGTGCAACGGCTACAAAGATCGCGAATATATTCGCACCGCGCTCATCGCCGAACACCTAGGCCACCAAGTGTATATCGTGGTGGAAAAGATGTCTGAAATGACATTGGTGCTCGAAGAAGCCGAAAAAATGGGGGTAGCCCCACGGGTTGGCGTGCGCGTGCGCCTCGCCTCTCAAGGCAAAGGCAAATGGCAAAGTAGCGGTGGCGAAAAATCCAAATTCGGTCTTTCACCCACCCAAATTCTCAGCATGGTAGAAACCCTGCGCGCACAAAATAAGTTGAGCGCATTACAACTCGTGCACTATCACTTGGGTTCGCAGCTCGCCAATATTCGCGACATCCAACACGCGCTGCGAGAAGCCGCCCGCTATTTTGCCGAGCTGCACAATTTAGGTGCGGCAATTAAGTGGGTCGATGTGGGCGGCGGTTTAGGCGTGGACTACGAGGGCACCACCAGCTCGCAATCAAGCTGCTCAACCAACTACTCAATGCAGGAATACGCCAATAAAGTTGTCAACGCGCTTTATGACATCTGCACTGAAATGGATATTGAGCACCCGAATATTATTTCTGAATCCGGTCGTGCCATGACCGCACACCACGCCGTGTTAATCACCGACGTCATTGGTGTGGAAGAAACCGTGGGCTATAAATTACCCGCACCCGTGGGTGAAAATGAGCCGGTTATTTTACAAGACCTCTGGCACGGTTTTAACAATATTTCACGACGCACGGCATTAGAAATCTATCACGATGCGGTTTACGCTATTGGCGAAGCACACAGCTTGTATGTGCATGGCGCACTGAATTTACAGGAGTGGGCCAGAGCCAGTGAGCTCTATGCTGCAAGTTGCGTTAAAGTGCGGGATATTCTGCAAAACAACCCAGGCGTGCACGCCGAAATTTTAGATGAACTAAACGAAAAATTAGCCGACAAAGTATTCTGCAATTTTTCGCTGTTCCAATCGCTGCCCGACGCTTGGGCGATAGGCCAAATATTTCCCGTACTACCGCTGCACTATTTAGATAGAAAGCCAGAGCGCCGCGCCATACTGCAAGATATTACCTGCGACTCAGACGGTAAAATAGATAAATACGTTGAAGGCGAAGGCATTGAACCCACTATGCCTATGCCGATTGTCGACGAGGATAAACCTCTCTATCTGGGTATGTTTATGGTAGGTGCCTATCAAGAAATTTTAGGTGATCTGCACAACCTATTTGGCGACACTCACTCGCTACACGTGGAGTTTAATGCCGATGGCAGCTATGAGATCTTGAATCCGTTGATGGGTGACACCGTGGCCGATATGCTTTCGTGTGTGGATTTCGACGTAGATCACCTGATCAAAACCTACCGCGACAAACTCGCCGCCAGCGATTTGCCTAAGGCCACCCAAGAAGGGTATTTAGCAGAGTTAGAGGCAGGTATGACCGGGTATTCTTACTTAGAAGAGTAAAGCGCTACTGGAACAAAACCGGCATGAAAAAAGGAGAGCAACGCTCTCCTTTTTATTGTTACAAATAACCTTATCCAGCTTACCTTTGCGACGCTTGTAGCTGCGCCAATAAGCGCTCGCCCCACACTTTAAATAAACCGGCAACGTTCGCCCGATCCGTATCAATGGACGCCTGCTGAAACTTTTCTCCCACCTGCTGATCGCCCGCAATGATGGCCAATAAATCACCAGTGGCGCCGTCAATCATTTCCACTTGCACGGTAATTTCACCGCTACCACGGGTCATTACTTTTTCATCTTTAGCAGCAAAAGGCGTGAGCGAGGTGATTTTGACTTCAACTTCCAAAATGCCAGGGCCGGTAAAAGGCACAACCTTAAAGCGTGCATCCTTTTCCACCTCAGTTTTAATGGCGTCGTGATACAACGCTTGCACCGCAGCGACATCACGCCCTTCTAAATTCCACACCTTAGGGCTTTTGTCTTCAGCCCACGCCGGTGGCACCACTTTTGCCTTAGATAAATCTAATGGATGTAAAACCACCTGTGTGTAGGCTGAAAAATCCACCCCAGGGCGAACATACTGCACATCCATGGGTTTTTGGGCAAAACTCAATTGCGCCGCCAGAGTCAAACCTATCGCACAGACAATCTTTATTGTTCGATGAATATGTAACATACCTGCTCCTATTTATTCGATCCTTTGAACCACCGAGTTTAGTCGAAGTTGGGTATTAATCGATCTAACAGGCAAAAAAAAGCCAAAGTACATTGCACTTTGGCTTTTTCGATCTAACAGATAACGTTATTTAGTGGTCGTGAATTCGTTACACACCATCACGTCGATATCTAAACCGCCGATAACCCGTTCTGCCGTATTACCGCGCAGTAAAGTACCGGTTGAACCCAACTGGTTCAGTGTTCCCATAATCACCAAATCGGCGTCAATGGCGCTGGCCACAGCCGCGACGACCTCAGCGGTATAACCTTGCTTCACATGGATACGATCGGCCGGCAGCCCCGTCTCATTTGCCAAGGCTCCGCGATCGGGATATAGCATCGAGTCTAAGTAACCGTTAACGAAATGCAACTCGGCGTCGTAGTTACCAGCAATATACTTAGCGCGCTGCACAATTTCGCGGTTCAACGCTTTCTGCTTGTCTTTATCGGCTTGGAAGTTAACCGCTGCCAACACAACCTTGCGCTTATCGTGCGCACCGGGTCGAATCAATACGACAGGGCACTTAGCTTGTTTGAGTACTTGCCACTTAGATTCCGCGAAGGTAAAACGGCGGCTATTTTTGGCATGCACAGGCAGATAAATCATTTCTGCACCACTGCGCTTAGATTCTTGAATAATCGAACCCTGCCAATCACTCGACCAGCAAACTTGGATTTCACATTCGAGGCCAGCCTCTTCTACGGGCTTGCGGATTTGATCGCGGAACCAATATTCATCGCGAAATAAATGATCGTTGGTGGCACGCGTATCTACCGCCTCACTATCAACGGCCACGAAGACAATTAACTTAGGGCTTGGGGAACGGAATTTCGACGTGATCAGCGCACGCTCTAGTGCGATATGACGGTCATTGTTGGGGTCTACGACCACGAATACTTTCTTTTCAGCTTGCATCATCAAACCTCTATTGCCATAAGCCCTAAGGCTTCCTTATGTTTATAATTGCGAATTTTCCAACCTGCGCTCCTAGCCGACAGGTCCCAGCCTAGAGTAGCCAATACCTTACCACAGCCCACCCCTGTCTTAGCTAATTTGTAGGCACTAGGTTAGCATTTCAAGTGCCGCGCTGACCTTGCGCCAAATCAGTTTTTACGTGATTTACGCACCAAATCATAGGCGCGCTGTACTTCTTGTGCTCGCTCGGTAGCCATTTTGACCATATCGTCTGGCACGCCCTGCCCCATCAGCTTATCGGGGTGATTTTCACTCATTAATTTGCGGTAGGCTTTTTTCACTTCCGCATCGGTCGCGGTTTTATCCACCCCCAAGGCGGCATAGGCAGTGCTGAGCTCGCTGCCACTCGGTGGCGCGGCATGCCCCCGAAACTGGTCTTGGGCACGCAACATGGCCAATAACTGATCAAAGGCAGCGCCTGCAAAGCCTAAGCCCGCCGCTATCTCGCGCAGCGCTTCGGCTTCTTTCGCATGCAATTCGCCATCGGCCATGGCTATGCCAATCAGGTACGTCAGCAACACGCGACGCAAGTCGGGAAAGGTCTGCGTGGCACTGTAAAAATCTTTTACTACCGAAGCCGGGGTAAAAATAGATTCTGTACCGACTTTAAATAAATTTATGGCTTGCGTGCGATGCTCCTCCGTCATGCCATATTTGGACATCAAATTTTCAGTGTGATCAATTTCCGCTTGTGAAATTCGGCCGTCGGCTTTCGCCATATGCCCGAGTAAGGGAAACAAGGTATTGATAAAGCGATGTTCCAACTCGCGCTTTTGCTCGGGGCTTAAACCCATACCGACTTGGCGCAAGCCTTTATCAAAAAAATGGCCGACAATGATCCCCAAAATCAGCCCTGGCACATTGAGGGTAAGGACACCGATGATGCCGCCTATTATTTTTCCAATCATGTTTTCCGTCCTAAAGGGCCTAAAGCGGCCGTAATACTTGAGTCCAATCACCAGATTGCGCAATCTTTAAAAACTCAGCGCCCAAGGACTCACTTTTATCCTTAGCCAAACGCCAGCGTCGTTGTCGCTCTGCATCATTGCCTTTAAAGCGTTGAAAATCTTTGCGATCTGGAATTTGCCCCGCAGCGAGTTGCGCCACATAAGCTTCCGTAGGCACCACCATAACGACATTATCCAGCGCTTGCGCCTTAGCGCGTCGCGACGGTAGATACTTGTCATACCAGCCGGGCAACAGCCAGCGGTAAAAGTGTGGGTAGAGAATCAAACCCGGCTCCGCCCAAAAATTGCTGGGCACTGGGTGATAATCGATCAAACCACCATCGCGATAAACACCGCTTGGGGCATCGACAATCGCCGTTTTTGCCGCCATTACATAGGGAATAGACCCAGAGGCAATCACCGCATCGCGCAAGTTTGCACGACTGAGCGTTTGCGTTTCTGTGGCAATCCCGTCGAGTGAGCGCACATCGGCTTGAGCCCGAGCATCGGAAAAGATAACCCGCTCGAACTGACCATTCAGCCCCGAGCGCCCCACTAAATTCCGCGCAAAGGCCGAGGCCATACCCCGCACTAGAGGCCAACCGGTATCGCTCGAAAGTGCGCCGTGGCAACGTGCCACACCACAGTGATAATGAAAACGATTTTGCGTTAGTAAGTCGTCAACTTGCGGTTGCTGGAGGTAGCGATCGAGAATAGCGATAAGCTCGCGATGCACGATCTCTTTTGTAATACCGTCTTCGTAACTCTGTGCAATATACCCATCAGCCAACTCATTAAGTGCCCAGCCGGGGTTAGATTGACCCGCTGCCGCAAGCTTCCAAGCGCCAATAGAGGTGCCGAGTAGGTGGATTGGCTTGTTAGCTTTAGGCAGCCAAGACTCAAATATCGCCCTGTCTAAGCCATAAATTGTTAACCATTTAGCCGCCCCGGAGGCACCAAACACCGTTGAGACCTGGTGCGGCTCTAAGCCATTTTTCAAGATATGTTGATAGGCTGTCGGCCCAGCCAATAGCTCAAATGAAGGAATCAGATTTACCATGAAGCCTTAATTACCCAATATTTCAAACGGGCGTAAGGTTACCTTTGGAGCACCACAGGTGCAAATAGAAGACTGAATAGCCGACCGGTAAAAACTAGAACTCGGCGCCACCAGGGCTCTCTAGCCAAACACTTAATTCAGATAAGGCCGTGGATGTGAGTAAATAGTGATTTGCCTGCACCGAGGTGCGCTTCTGAATCTCCGCAAAAAGTGCCGGCAAGTCTTCAAACAAGCGCGATTGCACAGCGCCTGCGGCGGCCACATAGCCCCACATCTGCATCAATGCGTCGCGTAAGCTATCTCGACTAGGCCGAATGCGAAGCTGCCCCATAACCTCCGCAGCCACCCAATCAAAATGATCTCTTCCCTTACCCGTCGCGACTTTTACACTGATAGCTCGGTAGGCGTCCATAGACCGTGCGGCTACCGAGTACTTATGGTGAGTCCAAAGTCCCTTAGTCGTTTGCGGTAAGGGAATGCGGCCAGAGACTCTGCCGGCCAACATTGCGAGCTCGCTCAACTGCACGCCCGGCGCCATCTGCTTGGGCCAAACGAGATTCAAGGGTGCTAATTGCGTGCTCTGTGCGTCCATGGGCACAGCCAAATCTCGGAGAGCACACTCAGCGTTGATCCACGCTTCGACGCAACGCAAGGCATTCAGGCAATGAGACCAGTGGCGCGCCTGCGCGGCACCTTCGCCGTCCTGCTTACCCCGGTTGGCCAACAACGAAATAACCCACTGGCGCTGCGCCAATAACTCTTCGTCATTCAGATAACCGGGCGATAGGTCCCACACTTGCATTGTTGTGCCTCGAAAGTAGCTGCTGAAGGCAATATCGTCCGGGAGGTTGCACACACAGCGACACTGTTGCCAGTGGAGCGGGTGAATTCAGCGCGATAAGTATCAATTCAAGGGTAAATTGTAGGGAGGTTCTGTGCACAAGAAAAGACCCTAGCGTCAGGCAGAGACGCCGGTACCAAAATCTAACCCTATACTAACCCGTTATCCTTCGCCAAAGTGCCCGTGTAATCATCCGCACTTTGGTTGGAAAAGGCATGCGCTGCAAATTTGTTGCGACTATGCCTTGGGTAAATCGGGTTTTTTTGGAGTAATCCACCTTCACATCTAACAAAACCGACACCCCCTTAGCTGCCAAGCTTAAGGCTTCGTCCAGCGCACTCTCGATAGATGCATTGCTCTCTAGGCGCAAATAGTGAACGCCTGTTGCATCTGCAATACCTTGCAAACGCACATCCCCGAGCACGGTACAGGTCTTTCGGTTGTACGGCACTTGCTGAGCTTGAGAAATTTGGCTGAGCTCACCGTCATTAAACACGGTAAAAACAGCGCCAATGTTCTGCGCGCTGGCAGTGAATAATTCCATTGCTGTCATAAGAAAGGCGCCATCGCCAATAATGCCCACGACTTGGGTATTGGGATTGGCTAGTTTAGTGCCAATCACCGCGGGCACCGCGTAACCCATACAGTTAAAATCGGTGGGCGAAATAAACCCCCGCGCGCGATAAATTGGCATCAACTCAGCGCTCAAAAACGTGTGGTTGCCATCATCGACAACAATAATGGCATCATCATCAATTTTCGCTCGCAAGGCGGCAAAGAATTTTGCTGGGTTAACCCGATCGGCCACATTATGAGCAAACCACTCGTCGCGATAGGCCTGTTTTTGTTGTGCAATCAGCGCCTTCACATCGTCTTGTCGAGCTTTCACGCTTTCTGCCGCCAGGGCCTTCGCCAACAGTGGCAGCAGCACCTTCGCATCGCCTTCAAGGCTGATTGCAGCAGGGTAGTTCACATCAAACACCTTGGCATTGATATCCAAGTGAATGAGATTTTTCGGCACTGTCACGCCGAAGCTTCCCGTGCCGATTTCCGCAAAGCGCGTACCAACGGCAAGCAAACAATCGCAATCTTTGAAGGCTTCGGTCGCCGCGGGTACTGCCGCTGGGCCAAAGCTCATCCCCGTATGCAGTGGATGGCTCGCCGGGAAGGCACTTAAGCCTTGCAAAGTTGTCGCCACTGGCGCGTTCAATTGTTCAGCAATAGCGATACTCGCTTGCGCGCAATCCACTGCTCCCCAACCTAAAAATAATCCGGGCTTTTTTGCTTGAGCTAATAATTTTGCGGCAGCTAAAATATCGCTTTCAGAGGCGCGGGGTTTAACGCTGGGCGCTTGATAAACAGGTAGCTGTTTTATCTCGCCGAGATCCATTTGAATGTTCACCGGCACCTCGACAAACACTGGGCCAGGCTCGCCAGAAATCGCCGTATTATAGGCATCGAACAGCGTATCAACCACTTGTGCATGATCCGTGATTTTGTAAGTCGCCTTGGTGATGGGCGCTAACATCTCGTGCTGATGCATATCGTGTAGCTGATAACCAAAATCGGAATTAGTTCTTACGCCGCCGCAAATAATCAGCATGGCAATACCATCTAAATGCGCTTCGCCTATGCCGCTGGCCGCATGGGTCGCACCTGCTGCTGGCACTATCACCAAGGTGCCCACACTGTTTGAGGTCCGACTCATAGCGTCAGCCATGAAAGCACCGCAACCTTCGTGGGTTACCAGAATGGGGTTGATCGTTTCCGACTGATCGAGCTGATCATAAATTTCGGTGTTGTGTACACCAGGAATACCAAAGGTATGTGAAATTTTTAGCTGTTCAAGCGCGTACCTAACTAACCATGCACCTGTTTTTTTCATTGTTTTCGCCTTGTTATAATATTGAATTGATATGCGCCGCCGCAGCGCGCGCCGTTAAAATACACCCGGCCAAAAATGTTCCTTCTAATGATCGCTTACCGCTGGCGCCACCGCCGCCAAAGCCAGCTGCCTCGCCAACAGCATAGACACCTGAAAGACATTCATGAGTAACTGTTTGTACGGCGCTGTTTAGATCGGTCTGAATACCACCCAGACTCTTTCTTGAAATCAACCGACAGCGAATAGCGATAAGTGGGCCGTGCTTAGGTAAACTGATAGGTGCTGGCTTTACCGTGCGCAATCTATCTGGCCGCCACTGGCGGGCATGTAAAACACGTCGAATTTGCTCGTCGTTCTGCAGCCTGGGCGCTCGAGACAATGCCCGATCGAAACCCGCTACCGATGCCTTAACAGCGTCGCCATCAACGGGAAGGTTTGGCGTTAGATCGCGCATTTTCTCAATCAACCCTTCCAAACTATCGGCCACGATAAAATCGGGGCACTCATCCAACATTCTCTGCACCAGCGCGTGATTGCCACGCAATAGCTGCCACAAAAATCGCACGCACTTATGATCCCGAATGGCGCCATTATGCTCGGCGCCAGACACAGCCAATTCGTGTGCGGCTATGTGCCAATTTAAAACTTGCCAAGTCTGTGGAAAGCGACTGACTTGATTACACAGATCATGGGTATCAAACCCTGTCACTAAAGGTGAGGGGCCAATTCGTCGACCGGTATGATCAAGCCACAAGGCAGACTTGCACGGAATTAGACTTAAACCATGGCCATCAAATTCTGGCTTTGGATGACTCACGCCCGCCGCATAATTCCACATATCGCTTTGGTGGGTAATACAAGCGCCAAGCGCGGCGAGCTGCTCATGTAACCGACCATCGGCAAAAGGATGGGCGCCGCTTAATAAGTTCTCTTGCGCGGCAGTTGACCTGGCTTCGGGCCAATGCTTAATAACGTTTTCAATGCTGCCATTTATTCCCCCGCTCGCCACCACAATTATTTCCGCTTCAATCTCAAAGGCATCATCGGTGAGCAAGTTGATGCCGCTGCAAGCATGAACAGATCCACCACGGGTATGAAGCGCATCTACTCTGTGCTCCTGAAGAAAACTGACAAACTGAGAATATTCACTCAACTTTGCCAAAATGGTCTGCACCAACCCTAAGCCGGTTCCCCATAAAACATGGTAGCGTGGCAAGCTGTTGCCAACACCATATTGCCCGCGCTCAACCCAATTAACCGCAGGCATAAAGGACATGCCTAGGGCTTGTAACCAATCGTAAACCTGAGTCCGGCAATTTTCCGTATAAGCTTTTGCCCACGCCTTAGGCCATACTTCATCAGGCTCAAACTCCGCAAAACCACACCAGTCGTCGTACGCAATAGCGGGAGTATCTGGCACCCCCATGCGCTTTTGTTCGCGCGTGCCTACCAGCGCCATGCCACCAAAGGCCGTGCGCGCCAAACCGCCAACACGTTTGGCGCTTTCCCTATCTACAACAAGCACTTGCTTACCTGCGCGCGCCAATTCCAACGCCGTCACTAAACCGGCAATGCCAGCACCAATGACCACCACCTGAGTTTGGTATTGCATAATCTTGATCTCGCGTACAATGATCCGATTATGTCTATAGTTAACCTTATCCGAGATAGTAAAATTTCACTAATGACAGTAATTGATAAGTTAATAGCCCGTATCTACCGCGCCACCGCCGATGTTCCAGCCGCGAAATTTCGTACTTGGGCATTGGAAACCGTGCGCTCCGAGTTGCCTTTTGACGCAGCTATTTGGGCAACGGGCCACCACTCAACGCTAAAATTTCACACCAAAACTTGTCTCGATGTGGATGCCAATATCCTCGATGACCTGCTCACCTCTAGAGAGATGAACCCTATCGGTCATTATTTTTTTGTCGATAAAATGCAGGCGGGTGAAAACATAGATTTATCGGGTTTGAACTCGCGCTTTGGTCAAGCCGTGACTATGGCTGAATTGGTTAGCGACGACGTTTTTTATACCTCGCCACTTTATACAAGGTGCTTTAAACCGAGATCCATTGAGCGCATATTAAGCTCATTGCACTTACACGAGCGCAGCGGAACATTTTCCTTGTTGAGTCTGTATCGGTTCGATCGCGATCATCCGTTCTCTGACGCTGAAAAGGCATTACAACAACGATTACTTTTCCACCTGTTAGAAAGCGAACGCCACGCTTTTTATCTGCGCCTACAATCACTCCAACCGCAACCCGGCGAGTGCTTCGCATTGACCGACTCGGAAGGAGTTTACTATCAAGTGGATCATGCTTTTTTAGACTTGATTCAACACTATTGCCCTCGCGCACAATCGCAACAGCTGCCCAAGCAATTGCTAAGGTCGGAGGATAAAATTGAAGGTCTAACCACCAAACGGGTACGCGAGGGAGAGTTGTGGGTCATTAGCGCTCGCCCCACCCATCGCTTAGATCAACTGACCGATCGAGAATGGCAAGTGGTAGATGGCGTTCGCTCGGGTAAATCCTTCAAGACAATTGCCAAAGAACTGGAGCTATCGGCATCCACAGTGTCCAACCATTTATACCGCATCTACCGAAAACTCGGTATTAATCATCGCAACGAATTATTGCAGCTGTGCGCCGATCGGACATAAAAAAACGGCGCCAACAGGCGCCGTCTGATAAGCCATAACAGGTCATTAAAACGCTAACAAATACGCATCGTATTCCATGCGCGTTACCGTGTGACGGAACTCATCCAACTCTTGACGTTTGGCCGCCAAGTAAGAACGTTGAAACACTTCACCCAAATGCGTACGCACAAACTGCGAGCGTTCGAAGGCATTGAGCGAATCGGGCCAATACACGGGCAGAGAAGACTGAGCTTGGCTGTATGCGTCGCCTTCCATTGCCGCTGTTGGCTGCAACTTCTTGGTTAAACCCTCGTAAGCACCGGCTAAAATGGATGCCAACACCAAATAAGGGTTGGCATCAGCGCCGCTTACGCGGTGTTCAATACGCGTGGCTGCAAAGTCATCGGAGGGAATACGCAAAGCCACTGTGCGATTTTCGTAACCCCAAGTCGGCGCCATCGGGGCATAAGAACCCGGCTGGAATCGGCGATAAGAGTTAAAGTTAGGCGCATAAATGGCCATGGTTTCTACCATGGTCGATTGCACACCGGCAATCGCATGCAACAAAGCTTCACTACCTTCTTCTGTTTCGTTGTTAAATATATTGTGGCCCGCTTCATCCAAAATACTGAAGTGAACGTGCATGCCATTGCCCGCCATATCGCCGAAGGGCTTGGCCATGAACGAGGCGTTAAGATCGTGGCGACGGGCAACGCTCTTAATTACGCGCTTCAACATCATGGCGTGATCAGCGGCGCTACAGGGGTCATCTTCGTGATGAAGGTTGATCTCGTATTGGGCCGGGGCGAATTCCTTAACCAAGGTGTCTACTGGCACGCCTAGGGTTTCACAGGCTTCACGCATTTCATGGAACGCTTCTTCGTACTCTTGCATCAAATCTAAGCTGTAGGGTTGGCCGCCAATCGGATAATCAGCATTCGCATCACAACCCGCATGTACAGGGCGACCCGCAGAATCGCGCTTTTCTTCCAGCAAATAAAACTCTAATTCAATAGCCACAACAGGCGTTAAGCCGATGGCTTTAAATTTTGCCACAATGCTATCTAACACCACCCGTGGATCGCCGATGAAGGGCTGCTCATCGAGATCGGCCATGTGCACGAACATTTGCCCCATGGGGCGATCGGTCCAAGGCACTCGGCTCAAACTTGACGCCACAGGAATACAAATACCGTCGGCATCGCCATCATCGAAAGCAACACCCGGAGCGTCGCGCCCCCAAATGTCAAAATTCAAGGTGGTAACAGGCAGTTTTAAACCACCTTTAAAGGCCTTCAACAAGTTATCGCGGGGCAACCATTTTCCGCGCAATACACCGTTAATATCGGGCAGCAACACTTCGATGGTTTCTACATCGGGATTTGCTTCTAAAAATTGTTTAGCTAGCTCTAAATCTTTAACACTGCTTGGGCCAAGCATGACCATCTCCATCACGCGCATTCCAAAAAAGGGGCGCTGTTTAAGGGTTTTAACTTACATCGTAGAATTTAGTCGTTATCGCCGACAAAGGCACTTTATTTCAATTAAAAGGCATAGTTAAAATCTGTTCTCCTCAGTCTGGCTGCTGGCGGCCAAAATATCCACGTAGCGGATCTTGTTCAGGCGCCGCATCGAAGCAGCCAAGGGAACTGATAAACAGAGAAAACACCTCCGATTGCGAGCTCACATCGAGCTTTTGATAAATGTTCTTTCTATGCCGACGCAGGGTCTCTGTGGAAATACCCAGCTTATCCGCGGCAAAGCGGGTGGAATAACCACTTAACATCAAGCCTAGGACATCCTGCTCGCGCGCCGTCAACACGGACTTGCCAAACAGCGCAACGGCTTGCTTTACGCCCGCTTCTATACCGGGGTTGGCACTTTGTAATTGTAAGCTGTGTTGCCGAATCAACTGCACGACCATGGGCGAGCAAGCGCTCAGCAGCTCCAGCTCTGCGGCGCTAAAGCGCCGGCTTTGACGGGCTCGCATCAGGCACAGGTGCACATTGGTTTTTGCGTCGATCTGGGCAATGAATACGACCTCGTCACAGACGTCTAAACCATCGTGAAAAGGTTGACGGTTGTCATCCACGGCCACGCGCCAATGACTAAAGCCGGTGTTTAATTCACCGGTATGACTTAGCTGATAAAAGGGGTCATTGTGGTAGAGACCAGCTTGGTAGTCTTCCACATGTTGCTTGCGCTGGG
This sequence comes from Simiduia litorea, assembly GCF_042853465.1. Lineage (GTDB taxonomy): Bacteria > Pseudomonadota > Gammaproteobacteria > Pseudomonadales > Cellvibrionaceae > Simiduia > Simiduia litorea. The sequence goes on from NZ_AP031497.1 coordinate 3,139,965, forward strand.
CGCCCGTGAGGCGATGGAACAGCACACTCGGCTCTGGACTGTCTTCTGTATAGCGCCAAACTTGAGGGTAATCGACAGGTAAGGTCGCCGACAGCGCATCGACCAATGCCGCATAAAAATCGGATTTGCCAAGATAGGCTACCGCTGTAGATATTTCGCGATTCCAGACTTCCAGAGCCTGCGTATGCAACGTCATGATTAAACTGAGCCGCAGCCCATGCCTCTAATTGTGCTATCTGCTGCCCGATTAAACGAATAATAATTCGATTTAACGCGATAAAAATGGCCGCAAAAGGCTAATGTTGGGCCAGCTTGCCACATTGCTGTGGTAAATGCCCGTTAATTGCGATTGAGTGCCTTCTAGGAGAGCACCGATTGATCCAAATAATATGACAATTTAAATCAACACATCAAAAATAATGTGATCACAAAATCAAAGTATGGGATAATCTAACCTTGCCCAACTGCAAAGTCAAACACAGACATGCTGCAAACCCCAACAGAATTCAAAACCCAACAAGAGCGCGTCTACTTTCAACTGCGCGAAGCCATTTTATGCGGCCGTTTTGTCCCCGGTAGAGACGTCACGCTACGCGGCTTAGCCGAAATGCTCGATGTCAGCCCTATGCCCATACGCGAAGCGCTGCGCAGATTAACGGCCGAAAACGCTCTGGCATTGAAAGACAACCGTCGGGTGACTGTGCCGCACATGACAGCGACGCGGCTAGAACAAATTGTCGAGGCCCGAGTGGCCCTCGAAACTCAAGCGGCCATGCGTGCCCTACCCCATATTGACGCAACTCAGCTCGAGGCGCTTAAAAAGCTCGACGACAGCGTCACCCAGGCCATCGAGATACAAGATGCCGAAGCCTATATTCGCACCAATCTCGAGTTCCACTGCCAGCTCTACAGCCACGGCCCGAATGAGGTGATCATGCCGTTGATTGAGAGTTTGTGGCTGCAAAGTGCGCCATTCATGCGGCTTGTGCTAAACCGAATAGGCTTAGGCTACATCACTGATCGGCATGTTCAAGCCACAGACGCCATTGCTAATCGCGATACTTTGGCACTAAAACTGGCCATCGCCAGCGACATTCGCGAGGGCATAGGCGCCTTGGGGCAAGAGGAATTAGAGGCCGCTATCGCGGCAGGCCAAGCGGCGCAACCCTAGAATTTGACGTAATAATCCAAGGGCGGTGTGAATTTAACCTTTTGAGGGTGTTGCATTGCCCCCTAATAATGTGATCACATTATCACCTGAATATTTACCGAGTGTTTCCGTTGGCTAAGGCCATACTCAAACAGTCGCCACACTGACCATCAACGCGCCAGCCGAAGGCGCCCGAGGAGGTTCCATGAGCCAAATTTATCAGAAGCGCTCCACAGCCGAGTGGCAATCAATGGATGCCGGCCACTACATGCACCCATTCACCGACTTTAAAGATCAGATGGAGCGCGGCAGCCGGATTATCACCAAGGCAGATGGCCCCTATATCTATACGTCTGAAGGCCAGCAAATTCTCGATGGCATGTCGGGCCTGTGGTGCTGCAACCTAGGTTATGGCCAGCAAGAAATCGTCGATGCCGTGACCCAACAGCTGCAAGAACTGCCCTTTTACAACAGTTTTTTCCAGTGCGCACACCCGCCATCAATTGAACTGTCGGCCAAATTAGCCGAAGTAGCTGCACCGCACATGAACAACGTGTTCTACACAGGTTCAGGCAGTGAAGCGAACGATACGGTGATTCGCATGGTACACCGCTACTGGGATCTACTCGGTCAGCCAGAGCGCAAGATTTTCATCAGCCGCAACAACGCCTATCACGGTTCCACCATTGGGGGCGCCAGCCTCGGCGGCATGGGTGGCATGCACGGCCAATTTACCCGCCTGCCCTACGTTCATCACGTAGACCAGCCCTACTGGTTTGGCGAAGGCGGCGACATGAGCCCCGAAGAGTTCGGCCTGAAAGCGGCTCGCTCTATTGAAGCCAAGATCAAAGAGTTGGGTGCTAATAAAGTCGCTGCCTTCATCGGCGAACCCATTCAAGGTGCCGGCGGCGTGATAGTGCCACCCTCTACCTACTGGCCCGAAGTGAAGCGCATTTGCGATGAGTACGGCATTCTATTGATCACCGATGAAGTGATTTGTGGCTTCGGTCGCACCGGTCACTGGTTTGGCGCCGACTACTTCAACGTGCAATCCGATCTCATGCCTTTCGCCAAGGGCGTCACCAACGGCTACCAACCTTTGGGTGGCGTGATGGTCGGCGATCGCGTGGCCGGCGTGTTGAAGAGCCAAGGTGGTGAGTTTGCCCACGGTTTCACCTATTCCGGCCACCCAGCGGCCTGTGCTGCTGCACTAGCCACCATAAACATTCTCCAGCGCGATAAAATTTTGGAGCAAGTGCGCGACACCAAAGGCGCTTACTTACAACAAAAATTGGGCGCGCTAGCCGATCACCCCATTGTCGGCGAAGTACGCGGTGTCGGCTTTGTTGGCGCCATTGAACTGGTCGGCGATAAGGCCAAGCGCGCACGCTTTGACGACAACAGCAGTGCCGGTGCTCTTTGCCGCGCCGCCTGTATTGAAAGCGGCTTAGTCATGCGCGCCGTGGGCGACACCATGATTTTCGCGCCACCACTCACCATGACCAATGCACAAATTGACGAGATGGCAGACAAGGCCCGTAAAGCCCTAGACCTGACCGAGCAACGTTTAAAGAAATAACGCGGCATAAACATCGTCAGTAAAAAAGGGCGCTAAGGCGCCCTTTTTATTTTGCTTGAGCAGACAGTGCAAATCTGCCTAAGCATAAAAAACCGCAAAGCTATAACACCTTGACATTATTTCGTCACAGATCCGTCTTATACTAAAAAGAGCTTCCACAAATTATTATCTTTATGATAATACTGGAAGTGACATGTGTAGGACCTGCTGGCGCGGTGTCTTTTCAGCTCCAGTAGCGGCTACTCAGTTTGCCACGATGATCGGTATTTGGAGGCGTTTTATGGGAGTTGCCAGCAATCTTGCGCGTTTTTTGACGCAAAAAAAGGTACCTTTTGAGCTAGTTCCTCATCAATATGCTGAAGGTAGCGTAAACACCGCCCTCAGCGCGCACATACCCACCAATCAGCTCGCTAAGGCTGTGGTGTTCCGCGACGAAGATATGTACTACACAGTGGCCGTATTACCCGCCAGCTACAAAGTGAAACGCCACACCTTAAATTTAATATTCGATCGCCATCTCGAGCTTGCCGGCGAAGACGAATTAGAAGTGTTATTTGAAGATTGCGCACCGGGCGCTATTCCCATCTTGGGCCAAGCCTACGGTCTGCGTGTTATTTGGGACGACGCACTATCCGAACAAGAAGCCGTGTATATGGAGGCCGGCGATCACATGCATTTATTAAAGGTAAAACGCGAAGACTTTTTGGCGCTGATGGAAAACCATTTACACGAGCGGTTTTCTGGCGAACGGCAACGAGCAAAAACGGCGCGCTTATTACAGTACATTCGCTCAAAGGGTTACGACTGGACGGATTCAGAACCCGTCTACGCGCAAAACTAACGGCGCGTTTAAAAATCTACTTTGCCGCGGCCTTGCTTAATGGTCGCGCGAACGGTTTTTTGCTTTAACCGCCGCTCTTTGGCACCGCGACTCGGGCGTGTAGGCCGACGTTTTTTACGCACTTCACTCGCACTATCTATGAGCTCCTTCAACCGTTCTAACGCCGCCAGTTTATTTTTCACTTGCGTTCTGAACTCTTGGGCGCGCAATACTAAAACACCGTCTTTAGTTAAGCGCGAATCACCACTGGCTAAAATCGTCGCGCGCGCATGATCAGTGAGCAAGGCAGAGTTAACCACATCGAAACGCAGCTGCACGGCCGTGGCTACTTTATTGACATTCTGTCCACCATTGCCCTGCGAAAGAGTGAAACTGATCTCAACTTCGCGTTCCAATTTCTGCATAAAACTCAAGGGTATCATTGAACATCCCGCTACCACCGCCGACAAAATCAATGGGGTTCTTAACAAGTATTATCGCGCGACTTAGTGATCTGAAACACTAGAACGAACGCTGACGTTTGGCATAGTATACAGGCACAAGAACCAAGGACGCTAAAACCGATGTCAATTAAACTGATTTGGTCGTTTTTCTTGCTCGCGCTTATTGGCTGCACTGCAAAAGCGCCTTCTGCCCTCGGCACCTTGGAGAGAGATAGAGTGCTCCTCACCGCCACCGCAAACGAAATTATTGTTGAGCTTACATCCAAAGAAGGTCAATTTGTCAACACCGGTGAAGTGCTGGTCAAGCTCGACAACAAGCGCCAAACGGCTATAGTCGCTCGAGCACAAGCTGAGCAAGCAAAAGCCGAAGCCTATCTACTCAAGTTAACCAATGGCGAAAGGCCTGAAGACATTGCCTCGGCCCAAGCGGACGTAGAGCGCACGCGATCCGCGTTTGAGGAGGCGCGCAACAATTTCCATCGTCTCGATAAATTGGTTACCGAAAGGCTCATTAGCGTGTCGGAACGGGATGCAGCCAAGGCGCGTAAAGATGAAACTGAAGCCCGGCTGCATAGCAGTATCGAACAGTTAAATAAATTAATTAAAGGTGTGCGTCATGAAGATATTGTGCAGGCCCAAGCGGCACTGGCCGCAAGCCTAGCCGAATTACAACTACAAGAACAAATATTGAAAGATCTGACTGTGGTCGCCACGCGCGACGGTATTCTCGACAGCCTGCCCTACAATCTCGGCGAGCGCGTAAACCTAGGCGCTATTTTAGCGGCAATTCAAGCTGACAACGCACCCTTTGCCCGAGTTTATATTCCCGAACCTTTTCGAGTCAGCCTCGCGCTTGGTGATAAGCGACCGGTGCACATAGACGGTATCGAGCAACCTCTCATCGGCAAACTCCGGTGGATTGCAACTGAGCCTTCATTTACGCCCTACTACGCATTAAACGAAACCGATAGGGCGAGACTTATGTACCTAGCGGAGTTCGATCTGGTGGAAACCGATAGAGCCCTGCCCACCGGGATGCCAGTCAGTGTCGATTTGAGCGAATGATGAATGACAGAGGATAAGAATAACAAACCTTACGCCATCGAAACCCACGCCATGAGCAAACGCTTTGGCAGTCTCATCGCAGTGAACGAACTCAACCTCAATATTGAACGCGGTACTATCTACGGCTTTCTTGGCCCCAATGGCTGTGGTAAATCTACCGCCATTCGCATGCTAACCGGCTTACTTGCGCCGAGCGATGGCGACATCAACGTGCTGGGTTTAGATATTCCCAAAGAGGCAGAAGCGCTCCGTAAACGCATCGGCTATATGACGCAAAAGTTTTCCTTATACGAGGACCTGAGCGTTACCGAAAATTTACATTTTATGGCGGCTATTTATGGCCTGAGAAAACCCACGGCGCGCCAACGCGTTGATGTACTACTACAAGAATACGATTTGGAGGCGCAGGCAAAACAGCGCGCGGGCAGCATGAGCGGCGGCCAAAAACAGCGTCTAGCGCTCGCCGCCGCAACCGTGCATCAACCTGAATTGTTATTTCTCGATGAGCCAACCTCGGCAGTAGATCCGGAAAACCGTCGCGCCTTTTGGGAAAAGCTCTTCGATCTATGTGAAGCAAAGACCACCATTCTCGTTTCAACCCACTACATGGATGAGGCAGAGCGCTGTCACCAATTGGCCATTCTTGAGCGCGGAAAGCTAAAAACCGCAGGTAAGCCCGAATATCTAATGGAAAATATGGGTGTCACCCCCATCGAAATAGAATGCCCAAATTTACGCACACTCAAAACTCGGCTCCTTGCCAATCCAGAGATCAAATCTGCCGCGCAACTCGGGCTCAGGTTACGGGTTTTGGTGGATCAACGCATAAGCAACCCAGAGCAATGGCTCGAGCAATTGATGCCCGCCAATAGCCACGCCACACTCAAAACCGTTCGCCCAAACTTAGAAGACGTTTTTGTTATGGCAACACGAGGCGAGAAGCGATGATGTTTTTAGGTCGAATTTTTGCCATAGCACAGAAAGAAACCAAACAACTGTTACGCGATCGCATCACCTTTGGCATGGTGGTGATGATCCCCCTCATCCAATTGCTACTTTTTGGTTATGCCATCAACACCAACGTTAGATTAATTCCCGTCGCCGTTGTCGATCAAAGCAATTCCACCATTGGTCGAATTATCGTAGAGGATATAAAAGCCACAGAAGTCGTTAACGTCGTAGACTTTTATACATCGATACAGGAAGCAGAGCAGGCCATCACCGAAGGACGCGTGCGCGCGGCATTAATACTACCCAGTGATTTAGCCCATCGAATTGCGCACCAGCAAACCGCCGGTCAATGGCTAGTGGATGGTTCTGACACTATGGTCAGCAGCGCTTTACTACAGCTGAGAAACATGCCGCTACCGGCGCCGAAAAATCAAGCGACCAAAGCAAAGCCGCAGTTCGAAGTAGCCTTGTATTTTAACCCCGAACGGCGCTCAGCGGTCAATATTGTGCCGGGATTACTGGGCATCATACTCACCATGACCATGATTTTATTTACCTCAGCCGCCATCGTGCGAGAGCGAGAACGCGGTAATTTAGAGCTTCTCATCACCACGCCGGTGAAGCCATTGGAGTTGATGATCGCGAAAATATTGCCCTATATTTTGGTGGGATTCATTCAAGTCGCGATTATCTTAGGCTTAGGTCATAGCATTTTTGACGTGCCGATAAATGGGTCAATATTGCAAATTGGCCTCGGCACGCTGGTATTTATTTGCGCCAGTCTCACGCTCGGTCTGCTCATATCGACTATCGCCAACACCCAACTCCAAGCCATGCAACTCACGGTTTTTGTACTGCTACCTTCTATTTTACTGTCTGGCTTTATGTTCCCCTACGAAGCCATGCCCGTGGCTGCACAATGGATAGCGGAAACACTACCGGCAACCCACTTTATGCGCATGATTCGCGGTATTGTGCTGCGCGGTGGCGACTTATTGGATCTATGGCGCGATACGCTTTGGCTATTGGGCTTCACCGTAGTAGGTGTGATTTTGGCATCGATGCGATTTAAGAAGAATTTGGATTGAAAAGGCTTGGTAGTTTACAGGACAAGGCGTTTACAGTTTACAGGACAAGCGAAAGCCAAACACCACACCAACGACGCAAGCTATTGCTATTGCTCTTCCTGTCAACTGTTAACTGTAAACTCCTTGTCCTTAATGCATTAGGTCTTCGGCAAGGTCACACCGCGCTGTCCTTGGTATTTACCGCCGCGATCTTTGTATGAGGTGTCACACACTTCATCGGATTCGAAAAACAGCATCTGCGCCACGCCTTCGTTGGCGTAAATTTTGGCTGGTAACGGCGTGGTGTTAGAAAATTCGAGGGTTACGTGCCCTTCCCACTCAGGCTCGAGCGGCGTCACGTTAACAATAATACCGCAGCGCGCGTAGGTGGACTTACCCAAGCACACGGTCAGTACATTGCGCGGGATGCGGAAATATTCCACCGTGCGTGCAAGTGCGAATGAGTTCGGTGGGATGATGCACACGTCGCTGGTGATGTCGACAAAACTATTTTCGTCGAAGTTCTTTGGATCGACGATAGTCGAATGCACATTGGTAAAAATCTTAAACTCGTTTGCGCAACGTACGTCGTAACCGTAAGACGAAGTACCGTAGGAAACAATGCGATTGCCATCGGCCGAGTGGCGAACTTGACCTGGCTCAAAAGGTTCGATCATGCCCTGTTCTGCGGCCATGCGGCGCATCCACTTATCTGACTTAATGCTCATGCTACTCTTTGCCTTGTGTCTTGCGTGATGGGTGGGCGACGGGGGTCGCACGGGGTGGGTATGATAGCGGTTTTCACTGAAAATGGGGAGAAGCTAGCGCCACACGTCCTATACCCATACCTATAAATTACCCAGGAGGCTAGACCCTATGTGTTCTCCAATGTCCAAGCAATTTTTTATTGCACTGATTAGCTTATTATTACTGGCAGGCTGCGATAAAGCGCCAACGGCCGCACAACCCGCCCCCAACGTCAACACTGGCACAGCTTTACAGCAAATATTTCACGACTACCAAGAGGCCAGCTTCAAGCTCAACCCACTACAAGCAACCTTCCAAAGCGATGCTCGTTATAACGATGTATTGGGAGACTACCTGAGTGACGACTATCTGGCACAATCTGAGGCGCTAGAGGCAAACACCCTCAAAGCCCTCAACCTGCTCGACCGGGAGCAACTGTCTGAGCAAGACCAGCTTAGCTACGATATATTCAGTTACGATCGCAAGCTGGCGCTGAACGACCACCAACAAGGCTTTGCCAGACTCGCAACCTACCTGCCTATTAGTCAGTTTTACAGCTTTCATAGCACCGTCGCAAAGCTTGGCTCGGGCGCCTCTGCACAGCCGTTCAACACCACGGCCGATTACGACATATGGCTGAAACGGGTCGCCGGCTTCACCCCTTGGGTCGACACCGCCATTGCCCGCATGCGCGAAGGTATGGCCAACGGTGTGGTGCAGCCGCGCATAGTGGTCGAGCGGATGATTCCGCAATTAGCCGCCATGTTGGTTAACACCCCGCAGGAAAGCTTGTTCTACAAACCCATTACCGACATGCCCGCGTCCTTCAACGCTGAGGACAACGCCCGCTTAACCAAAGCCTACGAAACCGCCATTACCACGCAAATTATCCCCGCCTATAAAAAACTGCACGATTTCGTGGCCGGCGACTACCTTGCCAATGCGCGCGAAACCGTTGGCTTGGGGCAGGTACCCGGCGGTCAAGCTTGGTATCAATCGCGAGCCAAATACCACACCACCACCGACCTCAGCACAGACCAAATCCATCAACTCGGCGCTGCCGAAGTTGCACGTATTCGCGCCGAAATGGAAGCGGTGATGCAAACCCTGAAATTTCAGGGTACTTTGCAAGACTTCTTTCACTTTTTAAAAACAGACCCGCAGTTTCAACCAGAATCTGAAACAGAAATATTAGCGGCCTATGAAGCGCTACGGGTCAAAATAGATGCCGCGCTGCCCAAACTTTTTGACATAGCCCCGAAAGCGCCCTACGTGATTAAGCCCATCGAAGCCTTCCGCGCTGCGTCCCAGGCAGCAGCCGAATACAATTCGCCGGCACCCGATGGCAGCAGACCCGGTATTTTTTACGTCAATACCTATGACCTGCCCGCTCGCCCCACCTACATGCGTGAAATGCTCTCTATTCACGAGGCGGCTCCTGGCCATCACTTCCAAATAGCCCTTGCCCAAGAACAGACACAACTGCCAGACTTTCGCCGCTTTGACGGCCCAAACGCCTATGTTGAAGGTTGGGGCCTATACACCGAAAGCCTCGGCAAAGACTTAGGCCTGTATACCGATCCCTACCAATACTTCGGCTCATTAACCGCGGATATGTGGCGCGCCTGTCGGTTAGTGGTTGATACCGGCATGCACGCGCAAGGCTGGAGCCGCGAGCAAGCCATCACATTTATGCAGGAAAATCTGGCCCTTTCAGATACCGACATCGTGGCCGAGGTGGAACGCTACATCGCTTATCACGGGCAAGCCTTGTCGTACAAAATTGGCCAACTCAAACTACTAGAATTGCGCGCTCGCGCACAGGAACAACTGGGCGAAAAATTTGATATTAAAGCCTTCCACCGTCAAATCTTAATCGACGGCGCCATGCCCTTGGCAATCCTCGAAGCAAAAGTTAACCGCTGGATTACATCGCAAACCGAGGCCCAATAGCAGGCCTTTACTGATTTACAGGGAAAGCAACCGCCACTGCTTTTCCTGTAAACTACCGCTTCAATGTTAAGAGTTGGCCCCATGCCCTTACCGGAACACCACTTTATACATCGCGCCAATTGGCTCCGCGCTGCCGTGCTCGGTGCTAATGACGGCATCGTCTCTACCGCCAGCCTATTAATCGGTGTCGCCGCCGCGGGCGCCAATTCGCAAACCCTCGTGATAACCGGCATCGCGGCCACAGTAGCGGGCGCGCTATCCATGGCTGCAGGAGAATACGTATCAGTAAGCTCCCAAGCCGACACCGAAAAAGCAGACCTTGCGCGCGAGAAACTTTCGCTGAAAGAAAACCGCGACAGTGAATTGCTCGAACTGGCTGAAATCTATCAAGCGCGCGGTCTGTCACCCGAACTTGCTAACACAGTTGCCGAACAATTGATGGCGCACAATGCGTTAGAGGCGCATGCGCGCGACGAGCTCGGCATTTCCCACGTTACCGATACCAATCCCTTGCAGGCAGCTTGGTCATCGGCTCTCGCATTTAGTGCCGGCAGCGCACTGCCACTCGTAACCGTATGGACGGCGCCAAGTCATGTGATGATCTGGCTTGCGGTTGCGTCGCTCACGGCGTTGACGCTATTAGGTTGGTCAGCCGCGAAAAGCGGCGGTGCAAAACCTCTGCGCGCCGTGGGACGCGTCCTGTTTTGGGGCTGTTTTGCCATGGCGGCGACTGCGGCTATCGGGCAACTTTTTAATATCAATCTTTCGTAATCAACGACCTAATAAAAAGGACTCACCATGTTAATCAGCAACATTGAAGTTATACCAGGCAAGCGCATTACCAAACACCTAGGGATGGTTCAAGGCAATACCGTGCGTGCGAAACATGCCGGGCGGGATATCATGGCCGGCCTAAAAAATATCTTCGGTGGCGAACTGAAGGGCTATACCGAACTACTCACCGAAGCCCGCGAGGAAGCTGTATCGCGCATGGTGCAACAAGCTGAAGCGGTTGGCGCCAACGCCGTGATCAACGTTCGCTTTTCCACCTCATCTGTAGCCGCCGGTGCCGCCGAATTATTTGCCTATGGCACCGCGGTTTTTATGGAGTAACCCATGGAACAACTTATAGTTTTTTTGGTTCTTCTATTACTGGGTTACTTTTTCGGTCGCGCAGCAGAAAAAAAGCATTTTGCCTCCATCCTTACACGCGAAGCAGAATTGAAAAATGTATTGCTTTTTAGTATGCGCCTACCCCCGGTGGGTTTTGGTCCATCCACTACTCAGCTTGTGGGCGGCAATGTCGTTGTTTCCATCGATTATTTCAAACGGATAGCAGCGGCCTTGCGCAATCTACTGGGTGGCAGAGTTACTGCTTATGAATCCTTGCTGGAAAGGGCTAGACGGGAGGCGATCTTGCGCATGAAGCAGCAGGCAAAAGACCTGGGTGCCACCCAGGTCATCAACGTAAAACTAGAAACTGCGTCCATCTACCAAGGTCAGCAACAACAGATTGGCTCAGTAGAAGTCTATGCCTACGGTACAGCACTGGTGCCAAACGGTTAGTTTTTGTGACCCATTTTTGTTAAGGCGATTTATGCAATGACCGAATACTCCAATCCACAAATCCCCGAAGGGATTAATGTTAGTAGCGAACATCCCTTGAAGGAATTTGCGACTATGGCGTTGGCTGTCGGTCTGATGATGATGGTCATTATCTTATTGTTATCCTTTGCCGCTCAGTATGTCGTGCGCTACGTGCCATTCTCGGTTGAGCAAAATTTAACGAAAAATATTAACCAGCTAGATATCGATCAAGCGTTTATAGGCGATGAACAAGTACTGGATCAATCCCACAAGCAAAGCATAGAAAGCTACCTACAAACCTTAGCAAACCAACTCATCGCCAGCCGCAAAGCGCCCTACCCTGTCATTGTTCACTACATCGAGAGCGATCAGGTCAACGCCTTTGCGACCCTGGGTGGGCACCTGTTTTTTACCCGCGCATTGCTGGAAAAAATGCCCGATGAAAACACCTTGGCTATGGTGATGGGTCACGAAATAGCGCACATCTCCCATCGCGACCCCATGGTTGCGCTGGGCAGAGGCTTAACCCTCGCCATTGCCGCCGCCAGCGTATTTGGTGCAGGTGATGGTGTGTTAGCGCAAAGCCTAGTGGGTCAGGCCAACCTATTAACACAACTGAATTTTAGCCGCGGCGCCGAGATGGATGCCGACCAAGAGGCGCTTAACACCTTAATGGATCACTACGGCCACCTTCATGGCGCAGATACGTTATTTACCCTTTTACGCGAATCGCGAGAGGGCGAAGAACCGTTCAAATGGTTCAGCACACACCCTCTGACCGAGGATAGGTTACGAGCCGTTGCAGAATTCTCCGCACACGACTCAGGCCAGCACAAAAACCCCAGGCCAACCCCTCTGCCGGCATTTATTACAGCACTAAAGAAAAGCCAATAACCGCCGCAACAACCGACGTCTTAAAAACTTATACCTTAATTCGGCGCACGCGAAACGACCGCCCTTTCAGCTTGCCTTGCTCTAGTTGCGTCAGCGCTTTCTTCCATTCGTTACGCGCCACCGCCACGTAAGCCCACTGATCGTAGACTTGAATTTTACCAATATCTTCAAACGCCAGTTGATCATTGCGGGTCAGCGCGCCAACGATATCGCCGGGGCGCAGCTTCTGTTTTTTACCGCCGTCAATTTGCAGAGTCACCATGGCAGGTTCAGGTAAATAGGCGCGTCGCGCTTCGGGTAGCGCTTCTATCGCGGGCAATTCACCCACCAGTTCGGCGAGTTTTTCTAATTTAAAATCTTCGCGATCACTCAATAAACTCACAGCAACACCGCTCGCACCAGCGCGACCCGTGCGGCCTATGCGATGCACGTGCACTTCGCTATCGCGCGAGAGGTGATAATTGATCACTAAATCTAACGCTTCAATATCCAAGCCACGGGCGGCGACATCGGTGGCCACTAACACGCTGGCACTTTTATTGGAAAAACACACCAACACTTGGTCGCGCTGTTTCTGCTCTAAGTCGCCGTGAATGGCTAAGGCTTGCATGCCTTCCTGACGTAAATACTCGGCAATTTCTTCCGTTTCGCGTTTGGTATTACAAAACACCACGGCCGATTCAGGGCCGAAATGTAAAATCACCTGCGCCACCGCCGCCAAGCGCTGATCATTATGGGCCACACGGTAAAAATGTTGTTCGATACTGGAGGCTTCGTGCTTCGCCTCCACCTTCACCATCAGTGGGTTTTGCATGACCCGGGAGGTCAATGCCTCAATGGCATTGGGGAAGGTAGCGGAAAATAACAGCGTTTGGCGCTCGGCTGGAACCTGTTCAACAATGGCATCCAAACTTGCCTGAAAACCCATATCCAACATGCGATCGGCTTCATCCAGCACCAAGGTATCCACGTGCTCAAGCACCAAGGTGCCCTTGCGAACATGCTCTTCAATGCGTCCAGGCGTACCGACAATAATGTGCGCACCGTGCTCTAACGACCCCAACTGCGGACCAAAGGGCATACCGCCGCACAGGGTTAATATTTTAATATTGTGAATCGCACGCGCCAGCTTTCTCAACTCGCGCGCCACTTGATCAGCTAACTCGCGGGTTGGGCACATCACCAAGGTTTGCACGCGAAAGCGCTCAACTTGCAACTTATGCAAAACACCCAAACCAAAGGCCGCGGTTTTGCCCGACCCGGTTTTTGCTTGGGCGATGACATCGCGGCCTTCAATAATGGGCGGTAATGCCGCTGCTTGAATTTCCGTCAGCTGGCTGTAGCCCATGTCAGCGAGGTTGCTGAGCAGAGCAGGCGCTAGTGGTAATGAGTCAAAAGACAAGGATGGTGCGTTAGACAAAAGGTGCCCCCGAGGACTGTAGATAGCTGACGCACTAGTCTACAGGAATTTCCTCAGGGGCATGAGCAACCACGGCTAACTTAGCCAGAAACAGGCCAATAAGCGGTTTAAGGCCTAGCCATTAAGACCTTGGCTCCCACAAGGTGGCCATCTGCTCGAGGCTTCGGCCCTTTGTCTCTGGCACCCAACGCCAGACAAACAACAGGGTCAACAGGCAGAAAAACGCAAACAGTAAGTAAGGTAATGTGCCGTTAAAAACGGTGCTATTTAAGGCGTGCTCATTGATCAAGGGAAAGCTGTGCGCGACAAAAGCATTAAACAACCATTGCGCTGCCACAGCGATAGATAAACATTGTGCACGCACCGCATTGGGAAATATCTCCGATAACATGACCCACACCACCGGGCCCATGGACAACGCGAAGGCACCAATAAAGGTCAACACACCCACCAGTGAAATCACACCCACGCGCTCGGCCAATAACGTTGCCGCTAATACCAGCAACCCCAGCATCATGCCGAGCGTGCCCAACATCAACAGCGGCTTGCGGCCCAGGCGATCGACAGTGAAGATGGCAACAAAGGTAAACACTAAGTTCACCGCCCCCAGCCACAACTGTTGTTTCAATGCATCTTCGGCACCGTAACCCAATGCATTACTAAAAATTTCAGCGCCATAATATAAAATCGCGTTGATACCGGTTATTTGCTGAAAGATGGACAACAATACCCCAACCATCAAAGCATAACGCAGCGGCCCCCTCTGCCAGCACAAGGTGAAAAGCTCGCGCCACGTTAAAGACTTAGATCCCGCAATATCAGCCTCAATCGCCAACAGTTCCCGCGCCGCTAACACCTCATTGCCACACAGTTTTTGCAAACCCGCTTTAGCCGCCGTTCGGCGACCGGCCATAACTAACCAACGCGGACTTTCTGGTACGGAAAATAACAAGAGAAAAAATGCAACCGCAATGGGAAGCTCAGACCACAACATCCAGCGCCAGCCGCTCTCCACATTGTAGTGATGTAGCGCATCAAGTTGCTGAGCGCTGAGGTCGGCCGTTTGCCCGCCGCCAATCAGGTAGCTGGCCAGAAACACCACGAAAAAACCAATCACAACGGCCAATTGATATAAAGACACCATACGACCGCGTAAATGGGCCGGCGAAATTTCGGCAATGTACATCGGCGCTGCCATAGAGGCCATACCAACACCCAGGCCGCCAATCCAGCGGAACAAAGCGAGCGCCGTTAAATTATCGGCGGCGCCTGAACCGAAAGCCGATACCACAAATAACAACGCAGACGCCAACAGCGTTAATTTTCTGCCCCATTGTTTTGTACAGAATCCCGCGACCAAGGCACCGAGCAAGCAGCCATAGAGTGCACTACCCACAGCCCAGCCCTGCTCGGCCGGCGTAAATGCAAAATATTCGGTAAAGTACATCTGGCTACCGCTAATCACTCCAGTATCGTAACCGAACAACAAACCGGCCAACGCCACCACCAGCGTATTTTTGATCAACTGCCCCAAGGGCATGGGTAGCGACGAAGCATGCATATCAGGCACCGACGTCGACATAGCGGGGGTTAAGGAATCGGACATTATTATTTACACCTCGTTACAAATGATAAGCATATTTGCGGTTAATCGGCCCTTGTTCACACGGGAAGAATAATTCACGGCATTATTCAACACCCCAGAATGCAAACAGTTACTCGGGTAAATAATGGCTCGATTAAACATCGGCTCGACGTAATCGGTAGCGTCAAAAAAGACGTTGTCACGGCCCATATAGCGGCCAAACAGACCTTTGCCTGCGCCAACAGCCTCGGCTTTCAGCACCGGCGCGTACTCAGGTAATCGCGTGCGCGTGATGCGCTCAAACCCGGTGCTAACATGGCGATAAAAACCCGTCCCCCCTAGGTCGCCCTTAAATAAATACAACACCATGGCCAATTGATCATTGCGGACGTCATCAAAATGCGGCAAGGATTGAATCGGTCGCAACTGTTCCTTTTTCACACACGCAAGCGACAAACAGGTGATCAATGGCTTAAACGCAACATCTCCTTTTTGGGAAAAATATTCGTGAAGCAAGGGGGTGAGTTGTTGCAGCAAGCCCCGGCCAAATTCGTCGGGTAACGGACAGCGCAGTCCAGGATAAAAACTCGCTTTATCCTGCTGAAATACGGGGTGCAAATTTTCAGCGCCTTTCCCAGTTCCCGGTTCGGAAAATTTTGCGAATTCAACCAAGCTGTCGGGATCGGCTAGACAATCGTCGATGACCAGTAGCGGACTAAGCTCCCGACCTATCTGCCTATAGCTAACGCTAACATTTGAACTCAATGCCGGCGCTTCGAGTGTAAACACTAGGCAACCTCGGCGCATTGCAATTGATTTTTCCTTTGCACCAAGGCATAAATATGGCCGTGTGAAGCGAGCAAGGTGTAAATCAACGATAAATCACCAGCCTGCTGCAGCGCCATGAGTTGCTCACTCGGTAGCTGACTTAATTTTCGCTCATCAATACCATACAAACCGGCTAGCTTGTACGCTTTGTTTTCCGCATCCGTGATGTCGAGCTGCAGAGGAGAAAGTAACGCGAGCGACTCAAGCCGTTGTAAAAACGCCTGGGTTGGCTTCTCCCCATTAACCAATTCAGCCAAGGCAGATTTCGCCCGATCCAAGCATTGGCTATCCTCGCCGTTATGGAATAGAAGCTCGCCCAGGTCTGAACCTAGCGCCGGGTGGTCGGCATGAAAGCAGACCAACCAATTGTCGCCCTCTTGCCCTACATGAAAAGGTTGCCGACGAATCTGCGCGGGCCAATAGTGGCCTTGCCATTGAGCGTCGTTTAAAAAGAGATTTTCGTCTTTATCTAAGCCCATTAACACACTACAGCCAAATTGGCCCGTATCAACTTGCTTAACAATCACAATGGGAAAATGTATCACCAACTTTAAAAATTCACTCACCACCACGGGCACCAATGGCTGAGCACGCATCGCTAATTTTGCTTTACTTGCATCAAGCTTGAGGTGATGATGGATTTTATTATCCAGCACAGTAAATGGTTTCATAAATCACTCGCTTTTTAAATTTTATTATTAACTTTATTAACCCGTTAGCTAGGCTAAATTCCTAGACCATCGCCATACCATAGGTTTTTATTTTATTTATCAATTCTCTGTGCTTTGGTAATACTTGAAGGGCTTTCTGCCTAGCGCGTTGATTCTGCGCGATCATCTGGCGAGCGATATCCAACGGGGCGGATGCTAACTGCTGCTGATCCAAGGCGCCAACAAAGCCCATACCATATAACACGTATTGATAACTAGCGGCGGGAAACACCTCATTATTACTGTCAAAGTCACAGTTTCCGGGGGCGCGGTGGCGCCACAACAGCAGTAGTTCCTTTAAGCTTTCCGGAACCGTTTCGGGCTCTCGATTATCCTGCCAGAAAGCGCTATCGGTTCGACGGCTCAGTAAATAATGCAATTTCAGAAAATCGATTACGCGAGCCCACCGGTATCTAAACGTGTTATTAAATCGCTTCGCCACAATGTCTAGCGCTTGCCGATCATGCGGTAACTGCTCTGCCAGCAGGGTCGCAGACAGCTCTACCAATACCAGTGCAGAAGCCTCTAAGGGTTCCAAAAATCCAGCCGCCAAACCAACCGCAACGCAGTTATTTTTCCAAAACACGTCGCGGTGACCACAAGCAATAGGAATTTGTTTCACATCTAAATGGCTGCTACCGACGTATTGACTCAAAGCATCCTCGGCCTCCAGCTTACTCGTGTGACGACTTGAATAAACATGTCCAACACCGCGTCGTGTTTGTAGGCCTATATCCCAAATCCAACCGGCTTTTTGCGCCGTTGAAATAGTATGACTGGCAATGGGTGCATCCATGTTGTCATAGGGGGATTGCACAGCCAGTGCCTGATCAATAAACAATACATCGCTATGATCAATAAACGGCACCTTGAAATGCTTACCTAGTAATAGCGACGAAAAACCGGAACAGTCGACAAAAAGGTCGCCGGCCAGTACCGACCTATCTGTAACCAGACTTTCAATATCGCCATTCTGTTCGCTATTGACACCGATGACATTCTCCAAAACGTGTGTCACACCAAGCTTCTCAGTGACGTGCTGACGTAAAAATTCGGAAAACTTCCCAGCATCCAGATGGTAGGCATAATTGGCGATAGAACCAAATTCTGCCGTGCTAATTAATTTTGGCCCGAGGCCTTGCTCACACACTTGCTCTTGAAAACACACCGCATTGGAGAAAGATTGTTGAGGCTCGATCGATCGCCAGCCCGTGGCAATATCTACTTTATCGAAACCTTGGGGCAACATCAGTGGGTGATAATAATAGTCATCGGTTGTACCCGTCAGCCACTGGGAAAACTTAGCGCCCTGTTTAAAGGTGGCATCGCACTGGCGAATAAAATCGGTTTCCGATATGCCCAACTTCATAAGCGTCGTGCGTAATGTTGGCCAAGTGCCCTCGCCAACACCGACTGGCTTAATATCAGGCGACTCCACCAACGTGACGTTAACCTGACGACCCACGCCAGGCGGGTATTGCGCTGCGATACGGCCCGCTGTTAACCAGCCAGCTGTTCCGCCACCAACCACAACCACATGGTCAATCCTATGTTGCGTTTGCATTACCACGCTCCTGAAACAAAAAAGGGGTCACCAAAGGTGACCCAAAAGCGAGAGGACATTAGCTCAACTTAAAAACGCGCACTTAACCCGAGCGCCATTCGACGACCAGCATCTTCGGCCAATAGGAAATGGTTTTCGAACCTGCCATGTTTAAGCACCACCTCTTCGGTCAAATTGGTTACTTCTAAACTCAACGTAACATTCTCTACCAATTCATAACTGGTGCTGAGATCCCATTGACCGTACTCGTCAACAAAGACAACACCATCGCCGTTGGATTGGGTTAATGATTGCAGAAACTTATCGCGCCAGTTATACGCCAAACGTATTTGGAAGGGACCATTTTCATAGAAGCCAACCATATTCATTGAATCGCTTAAGCCGGTAACCGCAAATTTTTGCGTGATATCAGCGGCATTCAGTTCGGCGTTGCTGTTCACCAAGGTTGCGTTAAAAATGGCACCAAATCCGGTTTCACCAAAGGTGTGTTGAACAGCAAACTCCAAGCCATCCACGAGTGCATCTTCGCCGTTGCTCGGTAGGGTAACGGAGAACTCTGCGACACCATCATTTGCATCCGGTGCGTTGACGTCATCGCCGGTAGACGGATCGGTGAGTAAACTACCATCGCTCGTCACAAAGGTTTGGGACGAGGTGCCATTGGTGATGAAATTGGCAACATTCTTTAAAAAGTAGCCGGCAGAGATGTAGCTGGCATCACCGTAATACCACTCCAGCGACAGATCTAGGTTATCCGATAAAAACGGTTTTAGTTCTGGGTTACCCGACGAGGCCGTTAAGTTACCACCTTGGCGCGTGGTTACAATGTTGGTCACGGGCGCCATACTGTCGAGCGTTGGGCGCGTTAACGTGCGCGATACCGCAAAACGTCCAACCAAGGATTCGCTGATATCTAAACTTGAACTCAGACTTGGCAAGATCACTAAATAGTCAGTTTCAGCACTGATTGCTTTGGCCGGACCATAAGACGCGACCATCTCCGTTTGATCTAAAATAGACAAAGATTCAATAGGTGACTCAGTACCCTTTACCGTGACATCGGTATTCTCCAAGCGTGCACCGACTGTCGTGTTCAAGCGCATACCGGCTATATCACCGGCAAAATCCATTTCCACGAATGCCGCCAAGGTATTCTCTTCCACTTCGAAAGAGTTATCCCGTCGTACCGCGTCAAAACTGACGCCGCTAATTTGCTCAAGAAAAGCAAATTGCTGCTCGCCATGGTGTTGCAACCAAATTGTTGGCGTGCGCCCACTGCCACTGACTTTATCTAGGAAATCGCTACCAGCATTGAAAATAGTTTGGAAGTCATCGGGCACATCGGGGCTATTCGGGTAGCCGCAAAAGGTACAGTGGATACCAACACCCTCGTTGTCCCAGCGCGTTAAGGCTTTGGTTTCATTCGACGCCATGATACCGACGCGCGCTTCGATAAGCCCTTCGCTATTACCTTCGTTCCACAGGCCACTCATTTTAAATTGCTGAACATCATCCTCAACCTGCCAACCGCGTCGCAACATGACGTGAGCGCGACCGTTGGCTGGGTCAAGATAATCAGACACTGGGCGAGAAATGCCATCGCCATCAACAATATTACTCGCCGGATCTTGGAACCCACTAACCCAAGGTAACACCTTGCCATCAGACTGAAAGCGCACGCGGTTTGCATAACCAATCAACGACAGCTGATTGCCACCGCCATTATTAGCTTCGCGCTCAGCGGTTGACGTGAAGAGGTCGAAGTTCACACTCATTGCATCATTCAAACGCCAATCGACATCGAAACCTAATGACATTGTCTCGGTTAAGCGATCAAATTGTTTGGCGTGAAAATCCGTTGCCAAACCTTCTTCCTGATACAGATCGATAACGGTGCCGTTATTATCAGTTACCGCGTTTTCGACATTTGGGCCAGTAAACCAGTGACCATAGGAGGTTGCATCGGTCTCGATGTCAAAATCAGAGTAAAGCGCGTCCAATGTCATTTCGACATTCTCGTTCGGCGCGTATTGCAGCACTAAATTAGCATTGGTTCGCTTGCGGTCCTCGAAGGTAACTTTGCTATCGTAATTTCGCGGTGAGAATACGTTGCCGTCAAACCCTGCGCCACCGTTAAGCTCTGCATCGGCAATGCCAGCATTCTCCAACCAACCGTCTGTTTGCGCTTGATTCAATCGCGTTTCAGATGACTTTTGCGACAAGGCGACCAACACACCAACGCTATCATCAGCAAAGGTATTGCTGGCCAGCAAAGAGAACTCCGGTGTGGTTGACTCACTGTTTTCATCGTATAACGCTTTTACCGTTCCAACTAATTGCAAGCCACCCAGGTCAAACGGCCGTGCGGTTTTGATATTAACGGTAGAACCAATACCACCGGATTGCATCGCGGCACTGGCGGTTTTATGCACTTCAATACTGCTAACCATGTCCGATGACACAGTGTCAAAACTAAATGCGCGGGTTTCGTTTTCCGAGGCAAGCTGGCGGCCATTAACTAATACCGTGTTAAATTGTGGACCAAAGCCGCGCACGGTAATTAGCTGTCCCTCACCCCCAGAGCGATCAATAGACACGCCGGTGATACGCTGAAGTGACTCAGCCAAGTTTTGATCGGGAAATTTACCAATATCTTCATTGGAAATTGCATCGACAACACCGGCGCTATCGCGCTTGATGTCCATGGCGCGCTGCCAACTGCCGCGAATACCTTGCACGACAACCTCCTCAATCGCAGCGGCGCTCTGGGCGTCGTCGGCTGTTTGGCCATACACGAGAGAGGAGGCTGACATCGCTGCAACTGCAGCAAATATCGCACTGGATAATTTGTTTTTTGGGTACATGCTTTCTGTTGCTCCTAAAGAAACGCTTATTAATTTTTAGAGATGCTTCTTTAACATCGCCGAAGGACTAGATTGGCGTGTTAATAATAAGACGCGAGCAACTTACAAATCCGCTCCTACTTATTCCACAAGTACCGAAAATAAAAAAACGCCCAACGAGGGGCGTTATATAGTTACTAGAAAAATGGCGGTTAGCTAAGGCGGATTATTGCCAGCAGGCAGTATAACAATACGATTGCCTGCTTCTCGGTGCACATCAATCGGCAAAGTTCTGTTTAGCAATTCGGGGAAAACCTCAATTTGATCGGTGCGTAGCGCCAGAGTTACCCGGGTTGATTGCAGCGCGAGATTACCTAGAACAATTTCGCCGTCGAAGTAGCGATTAGCATCGGCGATAACATCGGCTAGGCGCGCATTGCGATACAGTAATTGGCCATTGCGCCAATCACCCGCTACTTGTACCCCACTGTCAGCAATTGCTTGTAACTCACCGTTGCCAATACGCTCAACTGCCTGTCCAGGCCTGAGTTCAAATTGAGCTTGGCCGCTACTCGCCGATTGCAGCACGTGTTTTATCTGCTCGACATTAACCTGCCCCTCGCGCACGGCCACGCGCACCACTGGACCTTGATTCGACACATCAAACTGCGTGCCCACCACTGTGACCTGAACACCAGAAGCCGCGACATAAAAGGGCCGCTCAGGATCTTTTGCCACACTAAAAAAAGCTAGGCCTTGCACTAAGTCGACGTGCCGCCCCTGCTTGGTTTGCCATACTTTTACGTGGGTTTTAGCGCCTAAGGTAATCTCACTGCCGTCGACCAGTGTCACCGTCTTTTGCCCGGCAACGGCGGTTGTGTATTCCTGCACGGCAATGGAAGGCTGGTAATTAAATACAAAAACCAAACCCATCAAAAGTGCCGCGGCCAGCGCACCAGAGAACCCAAGCTGCGGCCACCCCCAGCTTGTTGACAACCAGCGCCGAGGCGCTGCAGATTGACGTAGCGCATCCAACTCAGGGCTGCCCTGCATGGCACCTAAGCTCCGCCACACCAATTCATATTCTTGATACGCGTGCGCATGTTCTGCAACCGCATACCAGCGCTCAAAGGCTTCTCTCTGCGCAGCGCTCACGCTACCTGACTGCAGGGTGACAAACCATTCGCGGGCCTGATGATTCATATGTTCCGACCGAGCTGACTGCATGTTAAGTACGACCTTGCTTTACTAATTCTTTAAGTGTTTGGCCAGCGTTATCCCGAGCAAACAGTGCTTTGTGGCAATCCGCTAGCGCGTTGTTCACGTGCTTTCTCACCACCGATTCCGACAGACCTAGCTGCCGGCCGATTTCAGCATAAGATAACCCATCAAACCGGCTCATCATTAACAGCTGCCGACGTCGCTTAGGCATTCCCCATAGCGCACGCGACAAAATACCTAAGCGCTGCTTTCCCTCGGTTACCCGTTCAGGCCCTGGCACACTACTTTCATCCGCAGCGGAAAACAGCACGTACTTATCTTGCACTTGATTACGACGCTGGAAATCTATGGCTAGATTAGTGGCCATTTTGTATAAAAATGCCCGTGGGTTTTCTATCGCTTGGGGCTGCTCAAGGGCGCTGAATTTGGCAAAGGCCGATTGGGTAATATCTTCTGCTTCTGCCGTATTTAGGCGACTTTTATGCACCAAGTACCGGCACAGTTCAGCGCGATGAGCAAGGTACAACTGCTTAATAAAGACATCGTTATCCGGATGCTCAGCAGTCATACAAGGTGTTTTCTGCGGGGAAACCATACTGCTCCTATTAGCGACCCACGGCGACACCGCCTTTTATAGGTCAAACAAAACCAGTAATAAGACGCAGCAGCCATTCCAATCCGCTCCTTTTTGTGAAAAAAATCGCAATAATTTTAATATGCCTAAGAATTACACCGCTTTTTTGCGGTTAAAGTCATCACAACCTAGTCACGGCTTGGTAGCTAGGTTAGTCTTGCTCACCAGCGGCCAAAGAGCCACCCTCTGATTCAAAATAATCATTATATTCAAGAGGCCAGAAACTTGTGCAGAGCCCATCCAGATACCCCCTCGGCGTAGCTAAACGGCTGATACCAGGCCGGCGTAGTTTTTCGAAAAAAAGGCCAAGCCGTTACTAAGATGGCACTAGATCAATCGGTTCAGCTTGGACGCAACCAGATCATCGCTCGCCATTTCGGCCAGTGGTGTCGGCGACTATTGTTAGCAACCTTAACCTGCGGCCTCGCCTTTCTCGGGTTGAACAGCTACGCCAATTCCGCTGATAACAACATAGGATCACTCAGTTCCAACGTCGACGGCACTCAATATTGGACCTTTGATCTACCCGCACAACCGCTCGACTTATCACTATTACAATTTGCCCAAATTACTCAGATAAATTTACTGGGGACACCGGCCCAGCTTTCTGCGCTTACCGCACCCGCGTTAAAAGGCCAGTTCCAACTTTCCGCCGGTCTCCGTCAGTTACTGATAAACAGCGGCGTGCATTTCCGCATCGATCCACAAGGCATCACCCTGTATCAAACAGTAGCCACAAATCAAACACAGCCCCAACGCACAAGCAAGCAGCCAGAAAGAGTGCTGGAAGAGGTGATAGTCACGTCGCTGAGGCGCGCGACAGACTTACAAAAAACACCCATTGCGGTAACGGCCATGGATCAGAACCAAATTGATCAACTGCAAGCGAAAGACATCCGCGATATCAGCTTAATGGTGCCCGGCTTAGAAATGACCAATACCGGCGAGCAATCGGCGCTGCTAGTGCAATTGCGCGGCATAGGCCAAACCAATATAACGGAAATTGCCGACGGCCCTGTGGCCTTTCACGTCGATGGCATTTATTTGCCACGCTCTCAAGGCGCCGCGTCATTGCTACACGATGTCGACATGCTGGAAGTTTTGCGCGGGCCGCAAGGTACACTTTTCGGACGCAATGCCACCTCCGGCGGAATCAATATTCAAACCCGCAAGGCAGACTTAAACGATAGCTACGGCTTTTTTAGTGCAGGCATTGGCAGCTATCACAAACGGGCGCTGAAATTAACTTTAAACGCGGCGTTCTCCGACAAGGTCGCCGTGCGCTTTGCCGGCGCCTCCGACAAGCACTCGGCCTACACCGAACTTGCGCCAAATTATGTCGGCCTCGGACCGCAATACCCAAGCAGCACAGACAACCTCAGCGCTTACAAGCAGTCGAGTCAATTAAGTGCCGACGGCCCAGAAACCGAGGATCAGCAATCTCTGCGCCTATCCAGCCAGTGGCAAATCAGCCCGCAGCTGAACTGGCAATTGAGCCTCGAGCGCTACCAAGACAAGGGCACCAGCGTGACCGAGCTAGACCCCTTTTTAGTCAAAAAAGGCAAGCGCTTAGTCGTTTGGGATACGCCATCCAACTTGCACATGCAAAATGACACCCTGCGCTCGGCGCTCACCTTGGATGTCGACCAATACCAAATGCGTTATTTACTCGGCCGAGCGCGCATGACGCGGGAACAAAATTTTGATCAAGACATGGGCCGCAGCGGCCACTTCGAACAAAGGCGCACCGATAGTTCCACCTTCGATTTTTCATCGCACGAGCTGCAACTGGTAAACAGTGATCGCGCAAGATTGCGCTGGGTGCTAGGTGCTTTCCTATCGAAAGAACAAAACGCCATTGTCTATGCCATCGATCATGCCAACGACGATGGCAACGGCGACCTCACCAACACCACCAGTTTCATAAGCGATGACCCCGGCGCAGCGGTGGCCCTGTTTGTGCAACCCGATCGGCGCGTAGAAAGCCAAGCACTCTACGCCCAAGGCACCTACGACCTTAAACCACACACCCGCCTAACACTCGGCGCGCGCTACACCGAAGATACCAAATCCGACCGCGACGGACGCAGCTTGAACTGCCGCCGCACGGCCGGCTTTCCCTATACCGAGCCCGGCTCTATCGGCACCGGGGCACCCAAGCCCGCGCAAATTTATGCCGACCCCGCCACTCAAGCCGCCATCGACGCAGGCCTGCCCCATGATCAAGGTACCAACCAAGGTATTGGCGACGAGCCTTGTTGGGTAAGACAAGTCAACGACTATCGAGCTACCTGGACCAATACCAGCGGCCTATTGCGCCTAGATCACGACCTAAAAGACCAGGTCATGCTCTATAGCTCTCTTGCCAGCGGCTTTAAATCGGGACACATTCAAGACCGAGGCAATGAAGCGGCGCCTGAAGAAGTCATCAACGCCGAGCTCGGTTTGAAATCGTCTTGGCTGCAAGAAACCCTGCGCCTAAACGCCGCCTTGTATCACGCCGAATACACTAACTTACAGTTTTCCGACCGCGACCAATTCGACACAGATAACGACGGCATTGTCGATGTAATAACCAGCACGGTAGTGCGTAACGCCGCCGAAGCGACGGTGAAAGGCTTAGAAATTGAATTAAGCTGGGCGCCGAGTGGCAGGCATTTTGTCCAACTGGCGGGGTCGTTGATGGACGCACAATTCGACAACTTCGAAACCCCAGATACCTTGTTCCGGGACCGTTTCAACCCCTACGCCAACAAGCCAAACGCCATCGAAGACAGCTTGGTTGATCTCTCAGGTAATCGACCCGTAAGGGCACCGCGCTGGAAACTCAGTTTTCTATATGAATACCAATGGCACTGGCAAGCGCTGCGCCTAACGCCGCGCTTAGTGGGCACAGTGTCCGATAGCTATTACTTGGATATTTATAATCGCGACAGCCTACCCGCCGGCACCTATCCCGGTGCACCAGACGGCGTGGATAATCTCGCCATTCAAGAAGCCTACGCCAAGTTTGATCTCAGTCTGCGGATAGAGCCAAGCGCGCGCGATAACAACTGGTCGGTCGAGGCCTATATAAAAAACGCCACGGATAGCGGGGTAAAAACCGCGTCTAGCACCTTCATTACACCGGCAGGTTTCGATGCCGTTTTTCTACCCCCGCGCACGGCGGGGCTAACCTTAAACATCGGTTTTTAAGGTCTGGATTGCTTCGTAGGCACCCTGTACGCCATACCCCAACACATAAGATACGCCGTGCAAATCGACACCGTATCGGTCGCACATTGCTCAACTACAAGACCATTAGCGTCTTTATTCATCGCCTTTACTTTCAACTCTTTAATCAAAGCTGACCGAGACGGCTTAGCACCGCCAGGCTTGGCTTGGCATTCTGAGGCCTCAACTAAGCCAAGTGCCTCGGCGTTGTATCGCATAATGTCATCTTTTTGATACTCCTTTACCACCCATGACTTCGCCGTATTTTTAGCATAAGGCCCCACATTCGCGCTCAGGTCTATACCGTTACAGCCGGCCACAAGAAACACAACTGCACACACACCGAGCATCTTCATACCCTTCTCCTTAGTGGGATTGACGCTGCATTATGCAATACCGCTCAATGCGGAGACAAACATGAACCATGGTACTTAACCCCTGCTTACTGTAAGCTGCACCGCCGCCAGATTTGCTGGCTAATTTTTGATCGATAGAGATAAACATGCGTTTTGCCGATTTGGGCCTTTCAGCCCCCATTCTCGAGGCCGTTGCCGAACAAGGTTACGAAACACCCTCACCCATTCAAGCCCAAGCTATTCCCGCCGTCATCGCGGGTAAAGATGTGATGGCAGCCGCCCAGACCGGAACCGGCAAAACGGCAGGCTTTACCCTGCCGATATTAGAACGCCTGATTAAAGGCAACCGCGCACCGGCTAATCATGTGCGCGTGCTGGTGTTAACGCCTACCCGCGAATTGGCGGCGCAAGTGGGCGAAAGCGTCGCCAACTACGGCAAGCACCTACCCTTGCGCTCAGCGGTGGTGTTTGGCGGCGTCAGCATCAACCCACAGATGATGCAGCTGCGCAAAGGCGTCGATGTGCTGGTCGCCACACCCGGTCGACTGCTCGATCTCTACAGTCAGAACGCCGTAAAATTTACCCATTTAGAAATGTTGGTTTTAGATGAAGCCGATCGCATGCTCGACATGGGTTTCATTCACGACATCAAGCGCATTTTAAAACTACTGCCCGACCGTCGTCAGAACCTTTTATTCTCAGCCACTTTTTCCGACGAAATTCGCACCCTCGCCAAGGGGCTTGTACACAATCCTGTCGAAATTGACGTAGCGCCGCGCAACACCACCGTAGAAACGGTTAAGCAGTGGTTGAGCCCTGTCGATAAAGGCAAAAAGACCGCGCTACTTATTCATTTAGTGAAGCAGCATAACTGGCATCAAGTACTGGTGTTTTCACGCACCAAGCACGGTGCCAATAAAATTGCCAAACAACTCGAAGATGCCGGTATAAATTCAGCCGCGATTCACGGCAACAAGAGCCAAAATGCCCGCACTAAAGCCCTGGCCGAATTTAAGAGTAATAAAGTGCGGGTGCTGGTTGCCACCGACATTGCCGCGCGCGGCATCGATATCGATCAGTTGCCACAAGTGGTTAACTTTGATTTACCCAACGTGCCGGAAGATTACGTACATCGTATCGGCCGCACCGGTCGCGCTGGCGCCAGTGGTCAAGCGGTTTCATTGGTGAGCGCCGATGAAATTAAACAGCTGCAAGATATCGAGCGTTTAATTCAGCAAGTGATTGCGCGCGAAGTGGTGCCCGGTTTTGAAGCGGCCAACCCAGTGCCCGAAACCAAGCTCAACACCCGGCCATTCAAACCTAAAAAGCCAAAACCACCTAAAACCGAGCACCGCGATGGCTATCGCGCTAGCGGCTCGGCGAAAAAGACCGGCGCCAGAAGCAGCGAAGGCGGACGTAGTAACAGCCCACACCGCAACACCAACAACACCAGCAACAAGCCGAGTGGCGCAAAAACTGGCGCGAGCAAGGCTAACAATGGGCCACGTAGAAGTCCTAAGCCAGCGACAAGTGGCAATCGCTAATAGATAACAAAAAAGGCAGGTATGTTACCTGCCTTTTTTGTTCAGAGGGTTTTAGACCGCAAGAATAAATCCGATCGATGTAAGCTAAGAACCATTAAACTGACGTAGACAAAGAAGATCCTCGAGCCGATCAAATACACCATCAATCTCCTCTCGCGCCTTTAGCGTGATAGACACTGCCTTAAACGAAAGTAAATTTAATGTCGTCTTACGCGTGTCCAACTCTACCTGACAAATCTTTTCACACAGCGCCTCGGCCGAAGCTTGGTCAAACTTCGGACAAAACAGCAAGCACTGATTGGCGTTGCGATAGCTAATGAGCTGATCCGTTTCCAGCAATAAACTATACCGATAAAACAACTCTAGGGTTGCCTGCTCAGCCACCGCATTGCCGAGTCGCGATTGAATGTTTTCAAGGCCGTTGATATCCACCAAAATCAAGGACAATGGAAAGCTATTTTGACTATCGCGACCGTCTCGAATTTCACGTAGCAATCTATCGATTACTCGCCTATTGGGTAGCAAGGTTATCGGATCTATCATCGACAACTCTTCGCAATAGAGAGATAACTTGCGCACGTCTCGCCAGCGGCGATAGGCGAAAATAGCAAACAAAAAGGTTAATACGATGGTCGACGACAGTAATTCATCGAGTTCAAATTCTTCATACCGATGCGTGAACTCGATCAGTTGTTCAAGGGCGTCTACTTGGGCAAACCAAATAAGACAAAGCAAATACAAGAAGATTGAGGCGATGAGGTCAAAAAACATTTTCGACCGCAACTGCGCTTTTAATTTATCTAACAATGAAGCCTCCACATCCACCTGTCATCACAGGTGCTGTTACTCATCGCCACGTTACTCATGAAACAACTATCCTGTTGAGGCGACGACAATAAGGGAGGTTCCTGCTCCGCTAACAAAAGATGCTCCGGCAAGAAGGCTAGACAGGTCCGCAGCCCGCTAACTATATAGTCTCCGAGACTTTAGTACTAGTCGAATTAACCCACTTTATCCTGTACCATCGTGCAATTTCGAGTCACTAGTCATAGAGCCGCCGAACGAACTCCTGCACATTAATGGCGATATCATCTTCGCCAATACCGTCAAAGGGGTTCTCTAGATGGTCTTGAATATTTGACAGGCTAACCAAAACAAGTGAGAAAAGTGCTGGCATCACATAAGTAACGTAGGGCGAATATTCCAATGCCTGAAAAGCAAAATAGGGCCCATACAAGATGGGTAGCAGAGAAATAAAAACATCGCTGAAGGTTTTTAAAGTGCGCGGCGTTCGATATTGATAAATATGCTTAGCATCTTCAAAGGATACAAACATTTTACTCAAATATTGATTGCAACGAGACACCTCACCCGACGCTAGGCCATTACCACGCAAATCTGACTGTATGAATTTTGATAACGCTGAGAAACGACGATACACCGCTTCCTCATTCTGCCTCACTTGATCAACCTTGTTCGAAAATAGATGCTTGATCTCTACCAACAAACCTTCCAGTAGGCGCTTAATCTCCGCACGACTAGGCTCGGGTGAATTGTCTAGCCAATCCCGGGTAGCAAAATACAAAGCTTTACCATAGGCCTTGAGGTCGCTGTATTTCGTGAGCGCTTGTTCACGCCTTTTATAAGCACCATTGATCGAAAAAACCACGGGGAATACGATGGCCGTTGCAATCAAAGTGAGCGGAAAATCTGCAACCACGCCGTAGCGGATGCACAAATAAGTGGACACCACTGAGAGCAAACCAACAATCAATGTTTTAACGTTAATAATCAGGAAAATTTTTGTCATAACAACCACCTCACTCATTGAACCCGTTGGCATTCAACCACAAACGGGACCACAAACGGAAGATAACACCGCTACATTGATCACAGCCCTCGGTCGTGCCGCCAACCTTACCCTTGGCTTATCGGGCGAACACCGGAGACCCGCATTCACCATCATCGAGATGGGCAGCAGAAACTTTCCAGCAACGGTGAAAAACAGGCATAATCAACGCTTACCTAAGCCTAAGAAAGCTTAGGTAAGCTGAAACAACCAGCATATCCACCTCGAAATTGACTTGAGTTGTATGCCTAGCGCGAGGCTAGCTATTTAGCATGTACATACATCACTTCGGCCTAAACGACGCGCCATTTTCCATATCGCCAAACCCGCGTTACTTGTTTATGAGCCAAAAACACAAGGAAGCTCTCGCACACCTTTTGTACGGCGTTGGGGTTGGCGGCGGTTTCGTGTTGTTAACAGGCGAAGTAGGTACAGGTAAAACCACGATTTGCCGCAGCCTACTGGAGCAACTACCGGCCAATACCGATGTGGCATTTATTCTCAACCCTTTATTAGATGCAACCGAATTACTAGAAAGTATCTGCGATGAGCTGTCGGTCGCCTATATTGAAGACAAAACAAGCATCAGAAAACTCTCCTCCGCGCTCTATCGCTTCCTACTCGAAAACCATAGCAAGGGTAGAAACACCGTGCTGCTTATCGATGAAGCGCAAAATTTAGACCCTCAGGTACTCGAGCTTATCCGCTTGTTAACCAACCTAGAAACCGATACAAAAAAATTACTGCAGATCATCTTCATCGGCCAGCCCGAACTCAACGACAAGCTGAGAAACCCAGCATTAAGGCAGCTGTCCCAGCGTATTACGGCACGATTTCACATAGAGCCATTAAATGCCGAGGAAACACAGGCGTATATAAGGCACCGGCTGCACGTAGCTGGATTAGCCGATAGCCAGAAAGTATTTCCAGCCAAACTTACTGCAGAAATACACCGTTATAGCGGTGGCATTCCACGCCTAATCAATATTCTATGCGACCGCATGTTACTGGGTGCCTACGCCGATAACAGCACACAACTCAACAGTAAAAAGTTACAGCAAGCAGCCGCAGAAGTTATTGTGAGCACGGCTAAAACACGAAATAGCACAGCACCCTTCTGGCGTCAAAAATCGATTTCTCCAATACAGGCATCGGTCGCATTTGTGACTATTTGTCTTGCCGGGTATTTTTTATGGTTCCTTACGACACTGAACCCAGCGCCAGACATCCAGCAACCCATAGCGGCTATGTCGGCACCCGACACTAGCCCCACAACGTTGGAGGCGGCGGATTTAACCAGCCCCAATGCGCCGACAGTGGATGGACTAGACAGTAAAGGCTCAATGAGCGGCAATAGCGTGGCGCAACCCAGCGAGCAACTGTCGACGGAACTAACTCTTGAAGCACACACCTACAGCACGGATTCCACAGCCTTGAGCGCGCTTTTTACCGCCTTAGGTAGCCCTCAACTTGGCGGCCCAGCGCCCTGCGAGGATACCGCCGGCACGCAATGGCATTGTGCAACGCTTAATGTCAAAAACTGGAAGGGGTTTTTACAATACAATCGCCCCGCCGTCCTAGAGTTCGTTAACGCAGCGGGTGTTTCTCACTACGGTGTATTACTTTCGGTACAAGGCGTCACTGCTACCCTGTCTCACAAAGGGTACAAGATTAAGCAATCGCTGATGACGCTGGGCAACCAGTGGTCGGGCAACTTCACACTTGTGTGGCAAGGATCGGAGAATTACGAAAAGCCTTTATCCATTGGCGACAAAGGTCAGCTGGTCACATGGGTTGCGCAGCGCTTTGCGGACATGGATCAACAAACCAAACCTTTAGCATCGAATGTTTTTACGCAGCAGCTTGGCGCGAGAGTGAAAATATTTCAAACCGAAAATAACATTCAAGCCGATGGAATTGTTGGGCTGCAAACACTGCTTAAGATTAATGACAGTCTTGGTATCGGTATCTCACTCGACACTGACCATAATCAAGCGCCTGAGCACCCATCAGATAACCCAGCATTGGATAGCGATTTAGACCGTCTACATCCCCCCAATGCCACTATGCCACCGGCTAAAGAAGGTTAAGTGCCGTGTCTTTTATCTTAAATGCACTACAAAAATCAGACGCTGAGCGCCGCGAGCAACAGCAAACACCAGATCTTTTGAGCGTTAAAACACCCATAGCACCCGAGGATAGTGGCAAGCGTATACCTAGGCGTTGGCAGCTACTGAGTGCGTTTTTATTGATCAGCGTACTCGTTATGGGTTACCAGCTTTTTGTTCAGCCTGCACAACAAGCGCTACAAAGCGCCGGTCAATCTCCTGATGCCACTGCAGAAAAATCCTTGACGTCGAGCGCAAGCCCAAACCAACAAGCAAGCGAAACGGCTAAACCGCGAGCGAATGAAATACTCGCAATAACAAAACCGTCACCCGCTACCGATAGCCCAGTTAATAATGCAAAACTAACAACCAACCCAGCCACAGCTCCCGTTGAAACGCTAGAAGCCACAAGGGCAGCAAATCAAACCCTTACATCACGCGATCAACGAATGGCCAATACACAAGTTATTGACCTCTATCAGCAACCTAGTGCAACAGCGCCAGAAGCGCAGAGCCTTACCGAGCAACAACAGGACTTAGCGGCGAGAGCACGACAGGTAAAGCGAGACATGGCAGAACCGCTGGTGCCCGCCGTTCACAACCTACCGAGCGGCATACAAAATCGGTTACCTAAAATGGTCTATTCAGCGCACATCTACTCATCCGATGCAGACAGCGGCTTCGCCATTATTAATGACCGCAGGCGCTACCGCGGCGACCAAATAGCTCCGGGGTTGCTGGTGGTTAGCGTCATTAGCACAGGCGTGGTGCTTACCTTTGAAGGTTATACGTTTCGATTAGATGCCATGAAAAATTGGCCGCTAGAATAGCGGCGGGAGAAAACAATTTAAAAAGAGAACATTAATACCACGACAGTGATAACCAGAGCGCCCATCACATTTATCGCTAGGCCTTCTCTAGCCATACGCGCCACGGTTACTTCACCGGTACCAAACACGATTGCATTAGGCGCCGTGGCGACAGGTAACATGAACGCGCAACTGGCAGACAGCGCAGCAGGCAACATCAAAAGCAGCGGATCAACTTGGGCACCAATGGCGGCCGCCGCAAGGATAGGCATCAATAAGGTTGTTGTCGCTGTATTGCTGGTAATCTCGGTCAAAAAGGTCACCGCTAGCGCCACACATAAGACGAGTAACCAAACCGGCAAATGAACCAGTGCCGTTAAATGGGTGCCGATAGCAGCAGACAAACCCGTTGCGGTAAATGCCGATGCCAATGCGATGCCACCGGCAAACAATATTAAAACACCCCAATGAATTTGACTCGCCATCTCCCAATCCAACAGACGACCACCTTTGCCGTCCGAGATAACGGCAAGCGCAATGACCGCAGTCAAGGCAACTGCCGCATAATTCGCCGTGGGTAAATCAAGCCACGCTTGCCAACCACCCAACGGCTCGGTCAGCGTCATCCAAGCCAGCGCAGTAATAGCAAAAACACACAGCACGCGCTTTTCATCGGTGCGCCATTGGCCCGAGGCTGGAAGATTTAAAACAGCCCGGGTATTAAGTTGACGGGTTAACCACCACGCAGCTAGGGGCAACAGAACGAAAACGACCGGTAAGGCTTTCATCATCCAACCAATAAAGCTAATACTCTCTCCGGTTGTATTGGCGTACACCTGCAGGAAAATAACATTGGGCGGCGTGCCAATGGGCGTTCCTAAACCACCGATACTGCCCGCATAGGCGATACCTAATACCAGCGGCACCGTTAAACTTTTATCCTCGGCCTTTTCAATAACTGCAAGCGCGACGGGCAATAACATCAGCACCGTGGCAGTATTTGAAATCCACATAGAAAGCACCGCACTGGCGAGCATAAAGCCCCACACCAGTCGGCGATAACTGCTACCGCCACAGAGTTGCACCATAGCCAAGGCCAAACGCCGATGCGCACCACTTTTTTCCATGGCTTTAGACAGCATAGCGCCACCGGCCAACAATAAAATCAGCGGCGAGCCGTAGGCAAGCGCCACCTCTTTACCGTCTAAAATCCCAAGCAGTGGAAACAACCCCAATGGAATCAGTGAGGTAAGCGGAATCGGAATCGGCTCAAACACCCACCAGAGCGCGCACACAACCGTTAAACCCGCTGTCATACAGGCGAGATGATTCCAACCCAAGCTGAACATCCACCCACCGACAATAGCGCCGAGCAAGGGCGCCAACCAAAGTAAGTGGGATTTATTATTGATTAATGTCATAGGCTTTTTATGGTCGTTATTATTAGAAAATAGCTACAAAATCGAGTGCTGCGCACTAAAAACAAAGTACATGCAAAGTACAAACCTCGTTACCGGTTTGGCTACGAAAATGCCTTTAGCTTCTTGCCAACCAAAATTGTTTTGCAACCCGCGCGCTGTGACTGGCTCGGTCAAGGGCAAACTGCCGCGCGTCTTTATGCAACGCCTCCTTTTCAGCTGCAGCCATTTGGCGGGCGCTAAACAGGTAATCAACGACAGAAAAATACTCATCCCAAGTGATAGGATAAAAACTTAACCACAGACCAAAGCGATCGGCGAGCGATAGTTTCTCTTCTACCAGGTCACCATGGTGCAACTCACCATTAACAATCTGCGTGCCGGCGTTATCGCTGCTGTGCTCGGGCATGAGGTGGCGTCGGTTACTGGTGGCGTATATCAAAACATTCTCTGGTGGCAACTCAATGGAGCCTTCCAATACACTCTTCAAATGCTTGTAACCACCCTCGCCGGATTCAAAGGACAAGTCATCGCAAAAAATAATAAAACGCTGCGTTAGATCGCGAATTTCGTCGACGATCTCGGGCAAGTCACCCAAGTCGTCTTTATCTACCTCGATAACTCTTAAGCCATCGGCGACAAATTGGTTTAATAGCGCCTTAATCAAACTGGACTTTCCGGTGCCGCGCGCGCCCCACAACAACACGTTATTGGCTTTTTTACCGCTAACAAAGCGTTGAGTGTTCTCAACCACTGCCGCTTTTTGTCGATCTATACCTAACAGATCGTCGAGTGAAATGTTGTCTAAACAGGAAACTGGCCTTAGCACAGCGCGCTTAGCACGCCAAATAGCCGCCTGATTTGATAGCCAATCAATACTCATCAGCCATTATCTCCTGCATCGCCTTAACTAAGGCTGCCATATCCTCGTGCGAACCAATACTGATGCGTAAAAAATCATCAATTTTTGGCTTGTTAAAATAACGCACCAGAATATTTTTTTCGCGTAGCGCTTCGAATACATATTTTGCGGGTTTACGATTCGGGCGCGCAAAAACAAAATTGGCCTGTGACGGTAACACTGTAAAGCCCAATGCCTCCAGTTCTCTCACCGTATACTCGCGCGCCTGCATAACTTGCTGACGCCCCCACTGAAAATAGGCTTCATCATTGAAAGACGCAGCGCCGGCGAGCTCGGCTAAGCGATCAATAGGATAGGAATTGAAACTATTTTTCACCCGCGTTAACGCATCGATTAATCCGCTAGAACCCACGGCATAACCAATACGCATACCAGCCAAAGCTCGAGATTTCGACGTGGTGTGCACCACCAATAAATTGTCGAACTCATTGACCAAGGCAATAGCACTTTCGCCGCCGAAATCCACATAGGCCTCATCCACCAATACCACGGAATCTCGGTTATGGCTTAACAATTCACGAATGTCGCTAAGCGGGATACCCATCGCCGTTGGTGCATTGGGATTAGGAAAGATAATGCCGCCGTTAGGGCGCCGATAGTCCGATAAATGTAAGCTGAAATCATCACGCAAGGGAATTTGCTCAGCCTGAATATCGTACAAGTCGCAATACACAGGGTAAAAACTATAACTAATATCTGGATAGAGCAACGGCAAAGCTTGCTGAAAGAAGGCAAAGAAAGCGTGGGCTAAAACTTCATCAGAACCATTACCCACAAACACTTGCGCCACATCCACCTGATAGTAGCTGGCGATAGCGTTGCGCAAAATCTGCGAGTTTGGGTCTGGATAAAGCCGCAACTTATTAATTTCAGCATCCGTGATTGCCTGCGCAACGTTGGGCGAGGGCGGAAACGCGCTTTCGTTAGTATTAAGTTTTATCAGGTTCGCCACCTGCGGCTGCTCACCCGGCACATAGGGCTCCAGCCGATTGACGGCAGGGCTCCACAACCTACTTCTATCCTGTGACATATTTTGCGCTTCTTTGAGTTAGGCCATTTTTAGGCTTAAAAGGGGCCAGTATATCCCAAGCATGCGCCTTGTTTAATGGCCATGGTGCCAGATAGGAAGAGTTCTCTCGATCTCACAAGGCAGTTATACTCCTTGGCTAGGCTCACCCACAGGAAAACAGCAGGATGCCCCTCTTCATTATCATTATGCTATTACAGGTTTTCTTGATTGTGCACGCGGTGAAGACCGGGCGTAATACGCTTTGGGTGTGGGTGCTATTGATGGCACCTATGATTGGCGGCCTTGCCTATCTTATTGTCGAACTCTTGCCCGAATGGAACCGCAGCAGCAGCGCACATAAGGCGCGCAAAAAGGTACGCGATATAACCGACCCAAACCGAGACTTTCGTCAGGCCCAAGACAATTTAAAGCGCAATGAAACCATTCAGAACCTGATCAACATGGCCAAAGAGTGTGCCGACAAAGGTCTCTACAAAGATGCCGAAATGTTTTATGACCGCGCGCTTAAGGGCATTTATCAAACTGATCCTATTCTGTTAGAAGGGCTAGCAAGGGTACAGCTTTTGGATCAGCGCTATCAGGATTGCAAGCGCACTCTGGACAGCCTGATTCAACACAACCCCGACTACCGCTCTAAAATTGGCCACGTCATGTATGCCCAATGTCTCTTTAACTTGAAAGAATTCGACGCAGCCAACGAAGAGTTCGAAGCATTGAAAAAGTATCACCCCACGGCCTTGGTTAAATACCATTTGGGTGAGCTGCGCCAACTACAAAACCGCCCCACCGATGCGCTGAACGAGTTTCGCAGTATCCTCGAGCAAGAGAATGCTTGGGACCCAAGTGGCAATGGCGACGAACAGTGGCTAAACAAAGCGAAAGCGCGCATTGCAGACATCACTAAAACCGTACATTAACCGCGCGACGCCGCTCACCGCTCGCGCTAGTCGATGGCAAAAGCGCTAACTGAAGCCACGTCAGTTGAATAAACTGCAGCAAAGAAACCGGTTGTTTTTCAATAGCGCCTTAGATATGCCATAGTGACATCACTGTCGAGCCTGCAGTGTCAACGAGATGAATGAGCAAGGAAAGGGAGAGAGACGTGAATCAACTGACCGGTTTACTTTCTGTCATGGTGGCAAGGGATGCATCAGACCTCTACATCAATGCCGATGCGCCGCCAACAATCAAAGTTCACGGTAGCTTCCACACGGTTTCCGGCCCAGCTCTCGATCCGACACAAACGCAAGAGCTGATTGCTTCTGTGCTCACCGACGCACAAGTAAAGCAACTCCATCAAGATAAAGGCCTAGATTTTGGCCTAAGTTTTGACAATATCGGCCGCTTTCGCATCAATGTCTATTTTCAACGCGGCACTCTGGCCATGGTCGTGCGCTACATCAAAGATGCGATTCCGAGCATCAAAGATTTAGGCCTGCCGGATATATTGCATGATCTCGCGATGGAAGAACGCGGCCTATTTTTTGTCGTGGGCGCCACAGGCACAGGAAAATCTACTACCTTAGCCGCCATGATTGACTACCGAAACGCCCATCGCCGCGGCCATATACTTACCATCGAAGACCCCATCGAGTTCACTCATCACTACAAACAATCCGTTGTCAGTCAACGCGAAATTGGCACAGACACACACAGCTATGCAGATGCCCTGCGCTTCGGTCTACGGGAAGCGCCCGATGTCATTATGATCGGTGAGATTCGCGATACCGAAACCGCGCGCCAAGCGCTGCGCTACGCTGAAACCGGTCATCTTTGCTTATCGACCATGCATGCAAACAACGCCAATCAAGCGTTAGATCGGTTTTTAAATTTCTTCCCCGTGTCAGAGCAATTTCGAATTCGCCAAGACCTAGCGCAACACCTCCTAGGCATTATTAGCCAACGAGTTGCCATCGACCCCGAAGGTGGACGGGTCACACCGGTGGAAATGATGATGAACACACCGTTCATCGCTGGGCTAATAGAAAAAGGTGAAACAGAAAAAATAAAAGATGCGATGGGCTCTGGGGATAGCACAAACTGCCAAACCTTCGACGACTCGCTTTATCAGTTAATAAACGCCGACAAAATAACCAAAGCAGAAGGTATGCGTATCGCCGATTCGCGCATTAACCTAGCACTACGATTTAAAATGGGCGACAACAAAAATGACAATCACTACCTTACGCCGCAGAAGCATTGGCTATCTAAGTCGGCAAATTTTAATCACTATAAACGCGTCGCCATTCTAGCCAACCAAGCTAGTTTAGAACGTAGACCCGACATGGAAGCTGTCCTGACCGAGGCCATCAAGCAAGGCGTCAAAGAACGTGGATATAACCTAGTAACCAGCAAGCCAGATCTACTCATCAAATATGCCTTCGGCTTACACCACGAAAAAGCGCTACGCCTTCCAGCACATGAGCGGGAGACGGAGGAAGCGGAAAGCTCTCATTTGGAAGGCGGCTTAATCATCCAAGGTTACGACGGCAAATCTGGCGAAATCATTTGGCACCTAGTCGCCAAGCGCGCCATGGGAAAACAACTGCACAGCCAACAGGAGATCAATATTGAAATCGCCAACTTGATTGCTTCTCTGCCCCTAGCCCGCAGCTAACGGCAAGCGTCCACAGCAGGCCCAGCCCACCGCCGAACACAGCCCCCCGGTCCATTTGTCGCACCAAAACAAACACCCTTTACACTTGCTACGCACTGGCAAAAGCCCACAACGCCCGCTGACCAGCAAAACTGCACCACCTTCCCGACATAAAAACCAACAATATGTCAGACCAATTTTCTGAAACTAATATACGATTCCGCTAACAAACTGCGTCTAACAGCCGCTAAACACCTCACTTATCACGCCACAACATCCGTACCATCAAATTTTAAACGCTTAAATATCAATAACTTAAATTGAAATCGACAATATTTTAGAAAAAATTAAGTCAGACCACTTGATCAGACCGTATAGGTTCATGGTATCTTCACCTTGACGTAGATCACACATTCGGGAATTCAGTTAGCTATTGGTTATGGCGAAAATATGCGCAGCCATCTGATAAGCACTCAAACCGCTGACTCGCCCCCAAGCCCATGCATGTTGAATATAAGAAAGAATGAAGCAAACACCCAAGAGACAACTTAGACCCCTCATTACTCTGGCACTGGTGGCCAGTTGCGCGGTAGCGACCGCCTCGGATATCGTGAACGCCAGTTTTGAGGAATCCTGGCAGGGATGGACTCAATCCACTGGCAATTTATCGATTTCCAACGACGCGAGAACGGGCGCTCATTCACTCAAGCTCAGCAGCCAAGGCGCCTTCGCCGCGCAAACACTTAACCTTGCGCCAAACACCAAATATCAACTCAGTGCCTATTTGTTGGGTGCTGGAACGCTCGGCGTGAAATCCAACGGCCAACTGTTCTTCGATCAACCGAAAAAGCGAGTCAAGGAGTGGACGCAGCTAGCGGTCGTTTTCGAATCTTCCGATAACGGCAGCGCTACTATTTTTGCCAGTTTTGCGGGCACAGAGGGGCGTTTCGACGACTTCAACCTAACCGCAGTAAACGACAACAGCACCGCTGTCAGCGCCAAAATTTTACCTAGCACTGCCGGCGGCACCGGCTTATCACCTGACTTACCACCAGGCAGAAATTTTGATTTGCTCGGCTGGTATCTCAACACGCCAGGTGACGAAAATGACGACGGCATCTGCGATCGTTTCGACGAAGTCGATCTCGCCAAAGGCGCGACGGATTCGCGCTACTTTTATACCGCGCCAGACGGCGGCATGGTGTTCAAGGCCACGGTCGCGGGCGCCAAGACTTCAAAAAATACTAAATTCACCCGCACTGAATTACGTGAAATGTTGCGACGCGGCGACAAATCCATCAAAACGAAGGCCGACGCTGGCCCCAACAAAAATAACTGGGTTTTCTCATCGGCACCAACACGCATTCACAAATTGGCCGGCGGCATTGACGGCCGTATGGAAGCGACGCTAGCCGTGAATGCGGTAACCACAACGGGTGACGCCGGCCAAGTAGGTCGAGTCATTGTCGGCCAAATTCACGCCGATAGAGATGAACCAGTTCGACTCTACTACCGCAAGTTACCCCAAAACACTCGGGGCTCGATTTATTTCGCCCACGAACCTTCACGCGGCCACGGCGACGAGCAATTCATTGAACTAATTGGTAGCAAATCTAACTCGGCATCAGACCCAGAAAAAGGTTTCGCCTTGAACGAAAAATTTTCTTATGTCATCGATGTAAAAGGCAACACGCTGTTAGTTGAAATCAGTCAGAACGGAAAAACTCTGGCTAGCAAAAGCGTCGACATGACCCACAGCGGTTATAACGTCGCCAGCGACTACATGTACTTCAAAGCCGGCGTCTACAACCAAAACAGCACCGGCAACCCAGAAGATTTTGTGCAAGCCACTTTTTACCGCTTAAACACATCGCACACGGGCTACAAACCATAGCGACGTCACGCAGTATCCATTAACTAAAAAGCAAGACCACGAGCAATAAAATAGAGGACAATAAAAATGTATAAGCAAACACTATTATCACTCGCAGTTACCGCGATATTAGCCGGTTGTGGCGGTAGCGATAAAGCACCGAGCAACCAAAACGGCATGGTCAGCGTTACTGGCACGCCGAGCGTGGGCGCAACCTTGACAGCAACAGTGGAAGATCAAGACGGTGTGGTTGAATCATCCATTATTTATGCGTGGTACGCCGATGGTCGCGTCATTACTGGTGCCACGGGCCAGACCTATGTCATTACTACCGATGACATAGGTAAAGAAATTACCGTTATTGTTGGCTACCAAGGCAAGAATGGTGTGCGAGAATCGCAGACCTCCGCACCGGTAGCAGAAATTCCTGCATCAGTCAGCGTTGCTGCCACCTTTATTCATGGGTTGGTTACTGGTGGTAGCTGTTCGGTTTATGTGATTACCGAAACCGGTGCCAAAGGTAACGAACTTGCATCGGCAACCACCGCAAACGGTGCAGTTTCCTTTGGCAACGTAGAACATGACGGTTACGGGTTAATCGAGTGCACCGGTGGCACTTACCTTGACGAAGCCACTGGCACCACATTAACGGCGCCGCTAACCCGCGCCGTCGTTGACATGAGCGAAGGTGGTGATTTCGTTGTGTCGCCGCTGACCGAAATGGCCGTGCAGTTAGCCGAAGCCGACGCCGCAGGCCTACGCTCTGCGGTTACAACGTATAATGCCTTAGTGGCTACCAAATTTGGCCTATCGACGATCGACATCACCACCGTACAGCCAACGAATTTGCAAACAACCGCTGCGGCAAACGATGCAGCCGGTAAATACGCCACCGTAATTGCACTGATATCCCAGGTCGACGACAACGAAGCTGGTAGCGCCGCAGATATCATCAACGATTTCGCCGCTGACCTGCGTGACGGTTCACTGTCTAGCACCTCCATTCAATTGCTCGTCACTGCCGAAGCAGACTTACCCACCTCATCGGTTGGTACAAATCTAAATCTAACCGCGCTCGACGCCATTTCCGTTGCTGCTGGCATGACTAACACGCCCGGCTCCGTTGCGATTCAAGGCTCTGCGAGCGTTGGCTCCACACTAACCGCCGCTGTAACCGATGCGAACGGTTTTGACAGCGTAAGCTATCAGTGGTCAGCCAATGGCGTGCCCGTTAATGGCGCAACCACGTCCACATTGACAGTCGACAGCTCTGTTCTCGGCGACACCATCACCGTAATGGTGACCTACACCGATAACTCAGGTTTTAGTGAGCAGGCAACATCTGCGCCTACTGGCGCTGTAACTACCGTTGCAACTAACACACCTGGAAGCTTGGGAGCCATTAGCGGGCTCTATGAAGTAGATTCTGCGTTAAGTGTTGCGGCGCCTACCGATGCCAACGGCATCAGCGGCAGCATCAATTACCAATGGAAAGCCAACGGTGAAGACATCGCCAATGCAAATGCCTCAACCTATACCCTGAGCGCCGCTGACGTGGGTAAGACCTTGTCAGTTGCTGTCACCTATACCGACAACGACGGTTTTGATGAATCCCTAAGCGCTACCGCAACTGACATAGTTTTTAGCGCCATTGTGAATAACACCGCCGAGTTGACCACGGCACTGGCGGATAGCACTATTGCTGTGTCTGGTGCCATTGTGGGGTTAAGCGGCGGCGCAGCAAGCTATGTCAATGTCGGTGAAATTAAACCCGCCAATGGCGTAACCCTTACCCGCACTGCAGGTAGCGGCGCCGTTCTTACCGGCCAGCTGTGCCTTGAGGTGGGTAACGATGTTGTGATCGATGGCCTCGCGTTTGACGCTCTCGATTATGTTACCGGCAGTGAATGTGAAGGCAACGGCGTTTCCTTTGTCTTTATATCAGGCATTAACGCCATCATGCGCAATAACAGTTTTTTGGGAGAAGCTGTTGCGGTCAATAAGGCCAACTATGTCACGGTGAAAGGCTATCAAGTGCTGATTGAGCGCAACTATTTTACCGGTAAAAACCGTAGCTTAGAGGGCGCCTATGTCAGCACCTTTGCCAACTCCATAGAGTTGGATCAAGAATCTCACACCATCCAATACAACCACTTTAGCGATGCGGGGAATGCGGACGGGTCTTTGAATTCGTCGGCCATGGCACTACAAATTGGCCGCACCACAGGA
This sequence comes from Simiduia litorea, assembly GCF_042853465.1. Lineage (GTDB taxonomy): Bacteria > Pseudomonadota > Gammaproteobacteria > Pseudomonadales > Cellvibrionaceae > Simiduia > Simiduia litorea. The sequence goes on from NZ_AP031497.1 coordinate 3,182,994, forward strand.
AGCGGCGCACAAGACCCTGGCTACACTAAAGTTCAATACAACTTGTTTGAAGACACACGCACTAACCAGCGAGTCATTCGTGTTCAATCAGGTGAAAATATTTTCCACGGCAATACCTTTGACAACACCGACGGTGTTCTCGGTTTAGAGGATGGCTTCCACAATACCGTGACAGATAATATCTTCGCTGGCGCCAACGCGAGTGGCGATGGTGCCATTGCCTTTGCACCGCTGGGGCACGTTATTACGGGTAACTATATTAACAACTTGGCGACCACAAGCTCTGATAAAAAGGCTGGCTTGGTACTTTATTCGGCGGCGCTCACGGGCTCAGGTAACGCGGCAATTATTGCCGCCAAAACAGCTGAAGAAATGAAAGTGACTGTGGCAAATAACACCATCATCAATGCCAAACAGGCCATTCTACTTGCCGCATCTGGCTGTAGTGTACTTCCTGCGTTTTTAGAATTTAGCAATAACCTAATTGCCAACCAGTCGACTGCAGAGTCGATTAACGGCAATAGCAATGGTGCGGGCCGATCTGCCATTAGGGATTCTTATTTTCCCACCTGTAGCTTCAATGCAAGCACCACGTTTAATGCTAACCACTTTTACTCTGAGTCATTATCGAATACCGGACACTTTGCTTTCGCGGACTTCGGTGGCACAGGTAATATCGCTGGAGCAGAAGATGGTGCAACACTGACAGCACCAAATGCTAACAACATGGTAGAAGGTAGCGGTGCCGATGCCAATATTGGTGCAGACATCGATGGCCTGACATTCATTACGTCAGACATGGTAGGTCCTGGCAGCACCTGGACAGTAACACTACCTTAATCTGCTAGCTGACACATGAAGAGGCGCCCAATCGCATTGGGCGCCTTTTTTATTGGCCCCACGTTAGGGCCATTTCCCTTCGCTAACTTTATTTCACCGGTAAATACCTATACCCTTCCGTCTGTGCGCGCCATGTAGCATCAACCGGCACAATAGGCGGTCTTGAATAATCCAAGGGGGTGGCCACTAGTTATGCAGAAAAAAGCAGGGCGAAGCCCCACTGTTTGGCTATGCAACATCGTGCTGCTGACTTGGTTTTCCGCATCGGCCTTAGCCAGTGAGCTAGCGCTAAATCAACTGCGCTATATTACCGAGCACAGTCCACCTTACAATTTCGTCGAAGCCGGTGAACTCAAAGGCCCAGCGGTTGACCTGTTATTGATGGCAACGCAACAGGCAGGGAGCCCAGTGACGCGCCAGAGTATATTGGTTCAACCTTGGGCTAGAGCCTACCGCAACGCCCTTGAGGGCCCCAACACAGTCCTGTTCAATACCATTCGCACCCCAGCACGTGAAAAACTCTTCAAGTGGGCAGGGCCAACAGGGTCGGAAAAATACGTGCTGATTGCGGCGAAAGCGCGAAACATTGTTCTACATGGCGGTGCCGATATCGCGAAGTACCGCGTAGGCGCCGTGAGGGATGACGCCGGCGAATCCTATTTGCGCGATTTAAACATACCGTCGAGGAATATTACCCTTGCCACCAACGTAAACAGTCTGGGCAAAATGTTGAAAGCCGGCCGCATCGATATGTGGGCCTTCGGAGAAGACGGCTGGCGGCAGAGCCTAGAAGACTCTGCCATCAATCCATCCAATTACGAAACCGTATATGTGCTTAAAAAGAATGACTACTACTTCGCTTTTAGCCTCGACGTTGACGACAAACTCGTAGCCGACATGCAACAGGCGATAGACGTTATTCTACAAGCGAACGCCAAAAGCATTCAGTTAGACTAACGCGCGTTCGGCACCGAATAAACACACTTACCGACGCAGCATTCAAACCAACATTATGCACCTGAGTCACTAAATCGCCAGGCTATTTCTCCAGCGTAAACGTTAGACCGGCATTAGCTTGCAACCTATCGATTAACAACGTCCCTAGGGCCGACGCCGGAGTCCAAATGCCACCTGCGACAGACGCTGGATTCTTTAACAGCGCCACAGCGCATTCACTAATCATCTTGCTGGTGGAACCATAGCCCGGGTCTTTATCACCCCTGACGCTTGCCGACAAAACTTCACCTTCACTATTTGAACCCACAAAAAGCACATCATAAAAGCCCGTCTCCCGCTCCTCCTTGGACGGCCCTTCACCAGGCTGCATGGGATTTTTAGCCATGGATTTATCTTCCGCAACGGCTTTTGCCATCATCTCGCCCTTTTCACCTGGACCAGTCAACAACATCTCATCGTATACAAAATTTTCACCATAGCGATGCGTCAACAACAGATTCGAACGATGGATATTTTTGGTATTAATCGTCGCCATCACAAAGGGCGCCGACCAGCTATTTAAGTCCGGCTCAAACAGTGGCACCAGCCCAGTGGGCTGCTCCGGACCCGCGAAATGCTCGGTCAACGCAAAGGGATCGGTTAACACCTTAACCAAGGCTGGATTCTGTGCCGCGGCCTTCATCGTCAAGCGAAAACTCTCTAAGGTGCCACCAGAAAATGTTCCCTTCATCGCGCGAACTCTACCTTTCACCCGCGCTAGGGGTTTACCCCATTTTTTCAGTGCAGCCAACTGCAGAAATAAAACGCCGAGATCAAAAGGCACAGAGTCGAAGCCACATGAGAATACAATACGCGCACCGCTCGCCTTAGCCGCAGCACTATGTGTCGCAATCATCTCGTGCATCCACGCCGGCTCGCCACATAAATCGACATAGTCAGTTCCCGCCTCACAACAGAGCCCAACCAACGCCGAACCATATTTTTGATAGGGTCCCACAGTGGTCAAGATCACCTGCGTTCGCGACACTAACGATTTTATCGACGCTTCATTGCCAACATCTGCCACAACCAAAGGTATACCGTCAGGGATACCCATTTCATCTCTTACCTGTTCTAGCTTTTCTCGACTACGGCCAGCCATCGCCCATTTAACATCACCATTCACGCCATAGCGCTTATTCAGATACTCGCACACGAGGCGACCGGTATAGCCAGTTGCACCGTAGACTACCAGACCAAATTCGCGTTTTGCTGTCATACAGTCACCAATTATTTAATATAGTTAATGAAATAAATGCTTTAGCCAAAACGCCCGATTTTTCAATCAACAGGCGCGACCAGGTAAAAGCGCTAAGGTAAAAAACGTTTAGGCATCATCGCATAGGCTAAAACCAATAAGAAATAATGAAATAAAATGGGCGATTATCAATACTCGTGATAGTTAATCCTTCTAGGGCAGCCCACTTGCAGGCGCTTGAGCAACCGTACCAATCTGTTTCAACGTTAGACGGCTGAAATACTCACAAATACCCATTTTGTGATTTGGTAGATAACAAAAACGAGCACCTGAGCACATCTCCTATCATTGCCCTAAAAAAACACACTCACACCTTAAGTTCATAATTACCATATCAATCTACTTTTCACGTTTTGAGTCACTCCAGATCAACGCTCAATTTCAAATAAGGATTTACGATGAAACCCGCTCGCACTCTTCTCACTGGTTTATTTGTTGGCAGCGTTATCATGCTTGCCGCCAATTACAGCTACGCACTTGACCAATGCAATTTCACCAGCCAATGCAAAACACAGTATGGCCCTATAGCAACCGACTGTGCCGATAGTTACTCTGATCACAGTGTATGTATGTGTGGTTCTCAACCCTGTGACAGTATGGAACCCAGCGCGCCGACCTTCGCAATACCGGGTCGAATTGAAGCCGAAGACTACCATCGCTACTTTGATACAAGCACAGGAAACAGTGGCGGACAATTTCGGTCCGACAACGTCGATATCGAAAAAACCACCGACCTAAATGCAGGCTTTAATGTGGGTTGGGTAGACGGCAATGAATGGCTAGAGTACGACATAAATGTACTCAACAGTGGCGCCCATAAAGCCACCATTCGGGTAGCATCCAAGCCCGGCAATGGCATGTTTACCTTAGCGGTAGATGGTACTAACCGCACCAATGCGATCGCAGTGGCGGCGACTGGGGGTTGGCAACAATGGCAAAACCTCCAGACCGACTTAGGCGAACTAACAGCTGGAAAGCACACCTTAAGATTCAACGTCTTAGCCGGTGGCTTTAACATTAACTGGATAGATATTCAGAAAACCACAGATACTGACAATGGTGCCGTCATGCTCGGAAAATTCAATACGTCAAAAGATTTACTATTAGGCCACTTTGACAGTAAACCCGACCCTGATGATATTCATGCGGTAGCCGGCCTCGGAACCATGTTAAAAGACGCACGTTTTTCTAAGGTAAAGTACCATGCTGTATCCGGCGCCTATGGCATACAGGGTGGTAACTATATTGAAGCTAACAATTTATTCAACTTGGCTTTTGGCGCGAACAACTGGTCAAATGCCCACCTCAATTGGAATAAAGCGCTGGATGAAACCACCAGCAAAGTCAAAGCAACACTCACGGCGAATGGCGATATTTGGATTCAAGAAGCGGGACAAAGTGATTTCACTGCGGACATTGTCAAGCGCATTAAAGCTCAAATGCCAGCCATCAATACGAAAACTCGCATTCACGTAATTCAACATAGCCAATGGAACGAAGATAAAACAACCCCTGCAGACCTCAGTTATGTAAAGCAAAACACCGACTATCAAAAAATTGACGATGGCAATTCCAGCAATAATGCAACGCCCGGCTTTAATACAAAAAACGGTAGCTACTGGATCTCAGCCACGTCTAATGCATCCGTTGGACAACTCTGGACTGAAGCAAAAAAAGTGGCCGATGCCAGCATAGAAAATCACGTTGGTTGGGTTAACCCGACAATACGCGATGGCGGCTTTGATTTTTCGGATGTGGTAGAAGACACATGGATATTCGGCTTCAACAACCTGAAAAATACCGAAGGCTTCTTTAATGAGTTTTTAAACTAAGGTCTTTGTTGTTCACCGCTACACAATGCCTATCACGCCAATTACTCGCACCGACTGTTGGCGTGATTCGCTTAACCAGCCAAAAGCTAATATACCCATCTACCACCCACACAGGCAGCACTAATACAGCGGCTCGCGTCAACAGCACCGTTCATTGTTCTCTGGATCTATAGCGCCAACCGAACTGGCTCTATATCGAGCCCCACTTTACCGTATCATTTTAACTATCTACCCAGCGCGGCTAGGCCTCATCAGCCGCTGATCCACCGTTTTCGCATTAAAGTTTAGGGCTGGTGTTTTTAACTAATTGTTTAACGCGTGTTTTTAACGACGGTTTGGCGCTAAGGCGCCAGCGCAATAGCTGTTGTATTCAACACAACTAGACCTAAATGCTAGCCATGTGCATTTCAATAGACGGGTAGATAAACATCATAGCTTTTAGCAGCGGAATAGGTTGTACCCACGCTCAGCTATCCGACAACGCGAAAAATAATGTTAATTAGCGAGAGAATCCAGATGAAAAAAATAACCTTACTGGCGAGTGGGGTGATGCTTTTAGCGTCCAGCCTCGTTCATGCCGATTCAATATTTTCCGATAATTTTCAGGACGCCAATATAAACGGTTGGGCAACTAGCGGTAGCGGTGTAGCAGCCGCGAGCTTGTACGGCTCAAATTATTCACTGCGGGTATCTTATCGAAAAAGCGCCACCGCCGCGATTTCAACCGCTGGCTACAGCGACGTCACATTGGCTGCGGATTTAGCCGCCTATTCGTTAGAGTACAACGATTATTGTTATGCCGAGGTTTCCATCGATGGCGGCTCGAATTGGAGTCATTTAATTACCCTTGCCAATGGCAGCGACGACTCCGCCTTCAGATCCTACGACGGCTCGCCTGTCGGCGCCGATAACAATAGCGACATGCAAGTGCGCGTGCGTGCCAATGGCAATGCTTACAACGATTATTGCTATCTGGACAACGTCCTTGTGCAAGGCACCCCAGGTGGAAGCAATGGTGCGCCAGACATAAACCTGACCGGTAACAGCGCACTCGGTTCGGTCAACCTAGGCGCTAGCAATTCCAGCGTCATCACCGTGGCCAACGATGGCGACGCCGACCTGCTCATCGGCGCCACAACGGGCTTGGCAGTACCCTTTGGTATCAGCCAGAATAATTGCGCCAACACCACTCTCGCGCCCGCCGCCAGTTGCACAATAACCACAACCTTTTCTCCCACCAGCGCGGGCACCTTTAACGACAACCTGTTGATTAACTCGAACGATAGTGATGAGCCAGCCCTATCCCTCAACCTTACCGGCACAGGCGTCGACACCAGTTCGACCTGTGCTTACGATTGCCTCACCGGTAGTGGCAGCGTTAGCCGTAGCACCGTCACTTACGCAAACCTCACAGGTTCACCTGGCAACGGCAGTCTGGTCAATTACAGCGGCTTTGCGCTACCCACAAATGCCGCCAACCCAAGTAACACTTTCGAAGGTAGCCTAGTGTTCACTGGCACCCAGAGGGGCTGGGCAAGTATCACTGATCCCTACGCTTACGCAACGCTGAGTGGCGTTAAACAACTGCCTAATTTCAACTACCAATTCGTACAACACGGTACCCACATCATTCCGGTACAGCGCGGCTTAATTCAAAGCGGCGCGGCACTCGGCCAATGGGATTTAATTCTAGAACCTGGCCGCGTCTGGGACGAAACCAGCGACAATGGTTACAGCCGTGCAGCTATTCCTTTTGCGCTTACCGAATACAATCAGAACTGTACGCACAATGGCGTGTTGACGTTTCTCTTTAACGACAGCGGCAACATTTCCAATGTTCAATATCAAATAGCGGCTGAAACCTGTAACTACTACCAGTTCAATATGTACGGCCGACTTGCCGCTAGCTATAACAAGGCTAGCGTCAGCAATGCCGGCACAATTAAAGCAGCCTATGAAACCGAAGTTGCCAACCGCATGCCGATTAAATCGATCAGCGCCTTGGCAACAGATTATCCCAGTGCTGGAATCACCGTCAGTAACATTGGCAGCGACCAAACGGCGAGCGCCATGACACTCTACGGCGTCGCCTATAATGGCGTTCACTATGTCGGCGGTTGTGCTACGCGTTACGGCGATTTCCCCTTCTGCGACGTCATGAGCGTGCCCTCCTACTCCACCGCGAAATCCGTCGTCGGGGGTATCGGGTTAATGCGTTTAGAACAAAAATATGCAGGCACACAGAAAGCTGCTTTGGTGAAAGATTACGTCGCAGAATGCAACAACACTACCAAATGGGGCAGCGTAAGCCTCGAGGATGTGCTCGACATGGCCACCGGCAATTACGCCTCCTCTGGCTACGAGACAGACGAAACAAATAACGCCACTGACTGGTTATACAACAATACACATAGCGGAAAAATCGATATCTCCTGCAACTTTTACAGCCACAAGACTAGCCCTGGAAGCACTTGGGTGTACCATTCATCAGATACCTACATACTCGGTCGCGCACTCAATAACTACGTACAAGGCCAAGAAGGCTCGAGCAAAGACTTTTTCGCCGACATGTTAGTGCCCGATGTTTTTGTACCGCTAGGTGTAAGCCCATCGCTCTATAAAAGTATTCGCACTCGCGATACAACATCCGCTGCCGTCACTGCACTGGGTTTATTTTATCACCGTGATGACGTGGTAAAAATTGCCGACATGCTCAACAACGACAATGGTAAAATAAATGGTGTGCAGATTTTGGATGCAGCCATGGTCGACGCCAGCCTGCAGCGCAACGCCAGCGACAGAGGATTACCGACAGACCCATCGCAGTCAACGTCCACCAGCCAGTACAACAACAGCTTTTGGGCCTACGATTTGAATGCCTCCACGACGGTTACGAATTGCACCTCAGAAACATGGATTCCCTACCTGTCTGGCTATGGTGGTGTCGGCATACAAATGTTGCCCAACGGCATGACTTACTACTTCTTCAGCGACGGTCTTGAGTACGGCTTTACCAAAACACTTAAAGAACTCGACAAAATTACTCCGCTATGTAACTAATCCAGTCTGAATATAAAAATGCCCACGCTAAGTGGGTATTTTTATAATTGAAACCAGTCGAAATACGCGAGCCTGACAATTTTCCGCCGGTCAGTTTTGCACCGCAATAAATCAAATGGCCAACGGAAAAACCAAAACTTAACGCCATACTTAGGTTAAAAGTCGTTAAAATGCATTTATGTCAATAGAGCTCAGCAAGTAATTTTTCAAAAGCCTCGGTGCGCTCTAGCGGTGTCGTGGAAAGCACGCCGTGAGCTTGTAGTATCGACAGTAATTTTCTGGGCACTAGATTTTTATCCCCTACTATTTCTACATGCCCAGCATCAACTTGAACGCCCGTGGTATTCACATCGCTATCAATTTTTGGATGATACTGCTCTGCCAAATCAAAAACATAGTCACTTTCGATACACTTGCCCTGGGCATCCACTTTTCGGCAAGTATCTTTTTCGTTCGTCACTATTTTTAGGTAACGCTGTACCGCAGGCATTAAGGGTTTGGGATATCGAATGAAATCTGACGACGCAGTGATTTCAAACCAATTATCACCTGTTACCAACCAGCAGATACCGGGAACAATACCAACACTTAACCAATGCAAGGGTTCAATACCACACTGTCCAGCCACTGCGATTCCCGACAGCGGTGCGGATACCGTAACCAATTCCAACGTCTTATTGTTTACATAACTGGGTTTCGTGTAGGCCTCCTCCAATGCCTTACGGGCAATAAGGCCACCCATGCTATGACCGACAATGGAAATATTATTGTTATTCATAACCTGAGTTAATTCATGAACGGCGGTAGCCAGCTGTGCCGCGTTGGACACCAAACTCTTTCTATCGTCGTAACTAAAACAGATTGCCTGCTGGCCGTGAAATGCATAGAGCTGTGCAAGAGATCTAAATCGACCGGCCGAACCATTACAGCCATGCACTAAAACCGTGATCGGTGATTGCGAATCGATGCTTACCGCTTGATCTTCAGCATCGGTGCATGCACTGAGCCCCGCAATAGATAAGGTCTTGTCTGGCGCTGAAAGACGCGAGTTATCAAGCGGCTGAGCATCGGGAACGTAGTTTGAAGACGACGAACACCCAACCAACAACACAACCGAAAAAAAGACGCACCATCTCATCAATCCAATCCCCTGCCCGAATACAATTAGCTTTGTTATTTCGACGAATTCTATAGCAAACGCGGCACGATAGACACACAAGCTCCCGCGTGCTGCGCAATGGCTAGAACGACGCATCCCTAAAGAGAGGGGATGAGAGAAACGTAAAATCGGTAGAGTCTTAAACCAATCTTTATTCATCGTTAGCGTTGAAAACCAACAGGCGCCGGCGCTTGAAAAGCACAAGGGGCTTAAGCTACTCACTAATAGGAACGCTAGAATCACACTGAGTTAGTACGGTGCCCTTGCGACGCTCAACCTCGGGCAAACGCCAACGCTATTCGCAGACTACGCTAGATCTGCATCAATCGCCGCTGACCGAGCAAGGTATCTGACCAATTATTCAACTGAACACCTCCATGGCTAGGCCCGCATACAAGCCAGTTCAGCCAAACAAATTGATCAGACCAAAACATCTAAGCAGGTCGGATTTACATGCCAATATATTTTAACGACCTACAACATCGCTAAGCCATTAAATTACATAGAAAAACCATAAATTGATCAGATAGATTACGATTTCCAAATCAGATTGATTGGTTGACACTATCGTCTGAAAAGAGTCTACTCGCTATGACCATCAAGTCCGATATTCATACTTGAGGCAACAACAAAGGAGAGGAATGCAAGAATGATAAATAACAATAAACGTCATCTGGCGATGGCTATCAGAGCAATCAATACCCTAGCAATTTCAGCTGCCACTTTGGCTTTTGCGCCACAGCTACTGGCACAGGAAGACGGCATCGATCAACTCGAAGAAGTGGTGGTTACCGGTATTCGTGCGTCGCTCGCAAATGCGCTTGACCAAAAGCGGGATGCGAACAATCTGGTCGAAGTTATTCAGGCCGAAGATATCGGTAAGTTACCGGACCAAAACTTGGCAGAAGTGCTAGAGAATGTGCCCGGCATCCAGATTACGCGTACTGCAGGTGTGGGCACCGGGGTACAAATTCGCGGTACTAATGATAACCGCACTGAAATTAACGGTATTTCAACCGCTGGTTCTGGCGTGGGCCGCTCGGGCATCAGCTTCGATGATGTTGCCGCGTCTATGATCGCCTCTGTTGAAGTCACCAAAGCCCCAGAAGCAAAAACTATTGAAGGTTCCGTGGGCGGCACTATCAACCTAAAAACCATACGCCCGCTCGAATTAAAAGAGATGCTGGCTTCCGTTCGAGTACAAGGCGAAGAAAGTAGCTTATCAACCGACGGTATGACACCGCGCCTATCCGGCACTTGGGGCGACATGTGGCAAACCGACGCGGGCGAGTTCGGTGTGGTCATCAGCGGAAGCTACGCTGAGTCAGATGTTACCGCCTTCCGCCCCCGTGCCGATCGCGATAACTCTGTAGCATCAAATAGCGGCGCAGCGAGTGCCCAATCCTTTGACTTCCTACCCATTCAGTTTCTTATTCAGGATTACGATAACTTCGAATACGAAACAAAAAACGTCTCTGGCTCTTTCGAGTGGGCGCCTAATGACAACCTGACGTTCTATTTTGATGCCATGATCAACGAGCAAGAGCGCTTGCAAGAAAGCACTCGTGTGCAAGCATCGGGCGTGAGTGATTTACGCAATTTCTCAATCCCCACAGAATTTGAAACCGTCAACTTTGGCTCTCTCGATGGCCAACACATCGGTTCTATCCAAGCTGCAGCCAAGGGCGTAATCCAGGTTCAGAGCGACGATTCAGATCCAAACTTGCGCACCTCAACTGACACCGGTTCGCGCAAAACAAAAACCAATATATTCAGGCTGGGTACAGACTGGGAGAAAGATCGGTTTTCTGGCCGAGTTGAACTAGCTTTGTCATCATCTGACACGGTCAGCCCAGACTTTTCCACTACACTGAATTTTTTGAACCCCAATGTAACAATAGGTTCGGCTAACGATAACGGCACACCGTTTGAGTACGATCTAACGGGCGGCTCTTTAGCCTTCGGCATTGCTTACGATGAAGCCAACGCGCCAACCGTGGCACAAATGCTCGATCCCGCTAACTATGCTTTGCAACAGGTCAGCCAGTCGCAAGACAAAACTGAAAACAGCGAAAACGCATTTGTTGCGGATTTCTCATACGATCTAACAGACACCCTTCCGTTCATCACATCGGTTGATGCAGGCTATCGCTACAGCAAGAGTTCAAGCCTAAATGATGACCGAGGCTCGAACGTCAGCCTTTCAGGCTTGGCCAATAGCCCAACCGGTGATTTGTTCTCAAGCGTTATGACAGCTGGCCCGGATAATTTCAATGACGCGGATGGTAGAGCCCTATATGTACGCGACTTCCTGATTATTGATCCAGAAAAGGCGCTGAATAATCCGCAAGCAGTGTTAGCTGCGTTGAACGCGGCCATTCAAGCGAACAACCCCGGTCAAAACCCAATTAGCTCGCCAACATCCACCTCAAATGCGTTCTTTGATATTGACGAAACTACCAATTCGCTCTATCTACAAGCCAATTTTGAAGAGGGTATTTTCCGCGGTAACTTCGGTGTGCGTTATTTGCAAACGGACGTGACTTCAATCGGTAATGCGATCACCACCGATGGCAGCGGTAACGAGGTAGTGACAAAAGCCACCACCAAGAGCAACTATGACTTCTTACTACCACGAATCAACGTGGCCGCGAGCGTCACCGAAGATGTTCTCCTACGTGCCGCTTGGTCCAAAGACATTCGTCGCCCAGACTTTGATGACCTATCAACCTCAGCTAGCTATGAAACCAGCCCTAATGCGTCGGTTGATATCGGTAATCCAGATCTAGAGCCCGAAGAAGTAACGTCATGGGACATAGGTGTTGAGTGGTACTTTGCACCCGCCGCCGTGGTCAGCTTAGGTTACTTCAACAAGGACCGTGAAAACCTATTTGTCGATTCGATCGACAGCGCCTATCAAGACCCAGTGACTGGGTATCGCGATATTGTCGGCCCTGCGTGTGAAGCGGGCGGTGTTTGGAACCCCATTGCGCTACACAACGTATTTGGCTCTAACTCTGCCGCCACAGGTATTTGTGTGGATGCCGCAACAACCAATAACGGTGCGGGAAAAACCACGCAAAGCGGTTGGGAATTGGCGTTCCAGTATGACCTTTCCAACTTCGAAGATCAGCTTGGCTGGGCATCCGGATTCGGTGTTGCCGCTAACTATACCAAGCAGAAATTCGAAGGCGGTAATGAATACCTCTACCCAACAAGCCGTGCCGAAACTGTATTTGGTTTGCTTGGGGCCACAGATGTTCAGTTAAAAGCGCAATTGCTTGACCTGTCGGAAGATTCCTACAACATCACTATGTACTACGAGAAATTCGGTCTGTCAGCCAGGGCTCGTTATACATGGCGTGATGCTTATCGTTCCGAGGATTTCGGTAGCACCTCCAGCTACCCCTGGGGCTTCCCAGTGGTCCAAGAGGCTAGAGGCCAGCTAAACGCTAGCATCAACTACGATGTCACGGATAACTTAGCACTCGGACTCGAAGCGATTAACATCACTGAATCTGAAGTTAAACAATCGTGCGTCAACGAAGGCTCGCTGTTGTGCTTCCAAGGCCTAACGGATCGCCGCGTGACAATCGGTATGAGCTACAAGTACTAATTGATTTTTTAGTCGTTACCAAAAAGGCTGGGAATTTATTCCCAGCCTTTTTTTTGCGTTAGAGCTTTAACGCCAATTAAAAATTCAGCATCTCCATCTAATCAGCTCAGCGTGCAGTTAAGTGCTTTACCATCGCTTCGCCAACGCCGTGAGCACTGGCAGGATTTTGGCCAGTGATCACGCGTTCATCCTCGACTACAAATGCATGCCAAGGCTGCACCTTGTTGTATCGGGCGGCTTGTCGAGCCAAAGACTCTTCCAGTAAAAATGGAATCTTACCAATCGTACCGAAATCCACTTCTTCTTCGCGGGTAAAGCCGGTCACGGATTTACTCGCCAATAATTTATCACCGTTACTTAAGGTAATCGGCAACAATGCCGCAGGGCCATGACAAACAGCGGCTAAAAGACCGCCAGCCTCATAGTGTTTCGCACTCAATGCGGCAAAGGCTTCATTCGTCGCTAAATCAGACAGCAAGCCAAAACCACCGGGATAAAAAATTGCATCGTAATCGTCAACGTTTATGTGAGACACAGGCACGGTGTTGTTAATGCGATTTTGAAATTCATCGTCCGATAAGATCCGGCTGTTTACCTCATCACCCGCCATGTCGGTGCCATACAAAGGGGTTTTACCCCCCTTGATCGAAGCCAACTCATAGTCAAACCCAGCCGCCAAGAGCACCTCAAGCGCGTGGGTAAGTTCAGGCGCATAGGTACCGTTGGCCTCATCGGTATCACCAAGTGTTGCGTGGTTAGTTAATGGGATAAGAATTTTCTTCATACGTCACTCCAAAATTGACCAAGGCTTATGCTCACACCCTGTCGTTTAATTACCGTGCAAGCAGGTTAATTAAATACACATCGAACGTTAATACCGTAAAATGGCAAATCATTATTGCTATTTAGCAACAATAGGAGCCGCAATGGACAGTTTTGATGGTGTTATCGAGTTTGTCGCCGTGGCGGAATGCCACGGATTTGCTGCCGCGGCCAAACAATTAGGCTGTAGCACGAGCCACGTTAGCCGCCAGGTATCAAGACTTGAGCAGCGCCTAGGGAGCGCCTTGCTGGCCAGAACAACCCGCTTAGTCAGCTTGACCCAGTCGGGTGCTGCTTACTACCAACAGTGCAAAGAGCTAGTCGTGGGCTTGCAGCAAGCCAATGAACACATTAGCCAACAGCAATTTCAGCTAAATGGCACCTTGCGCGTCAGCGGCGCCGGCCCATTTGCCGAACAATTTGTTGCGCCGGCCTTAATGGCCTTTGGTCATGACCACCCCGACCTGACTATCGATATGGATTTTAATAGCCGTATCGTCAATTTCGTTGAAGACAATTTCGACTTCGCGATCCGCTACGGGAAACTCGCCGATTCTGGACTGATTGCGAGAAAGTTGGCAAGCCGCTCCATGATGGCCGTAGCCAGCCCAACATATTTACAACATAACGGCATACCAACACACCCCACACAACTCAATGTGCACAGCTGTTTAATTTCAAATAATGATCACTGGCAATTTGAGCACCAAGGCATCAGCCAGAGTATTAAAGTTAGCGGACGCTGGCGCAGTAATAACGCCCATGCCGTCGTTCAGGCCTGCCAGCAAGGCTTAGGCATTGCCTACATGCCCAAAAGTAGTTTTAACGCGTTGCTGGAACACGGTTTGTTAACGCCTGTGCTAGAACCTTTTTGGAGTAAGGGCGCAAGCAGTTGGATTGTGTATCAAAATCGGCGTTTTATGCCGTTGCGAGCAAGGCTTGCCATTGATTATTTGTTAGCGTACTTTGCCGATTGGCAAGAGTAATTGCGAACTTCACGCACGGCTCAGCTTACCCACTCACGACAGGCCATGGCAGGTCGATTCACAACACAGAGCGCTAAAACGCCCGCACAACGCAACAATAAAAATTACTGGGCGGCATTGCATTGCTGGTGAACCGAAAACCACCACCGCCAACATTTTTCAGCAGGAAAATCAAAATGAATATTGCACCTGTTTTCACCTTTGCAGCATTACTTAGCGCCAACGCACTCGTTAGCGCTGCGCCGGCCCCAGCCCAAGATGCCTTCTTCAATAATCTAAAACAGTTATGCGGTAAAGCCTTTGCGGGTAAAGTGACTGTTGATAACGCACCAGGTGGCGGTTTTGATAACAAATTACTCGTCATGCACCTGCGCCAATGTGACAACAACAAGCTACATATTCCTTTTCATGTCGGCGATGATGCCTCGCGCACGTGGGTAATCACTAAAACCGAAACTGGCTTACAGCTCAAGCACGATCATCGCCATAAAGATGGCAGCGAAGATAGGCTCACACAATACGGCGGCCACACCCTTGAACCAGGCTGGGCGCAGGTACAATCCTTCCCCGCCGATCAAGAAACCAAGGAGCTTTTTGTGCGCGAAGGTATTCCACAATCAAACGGCAACACTTGGCAGATGTATATTTACCCAACAGTATTTACCTACCGCATGGTGCGCGAAGGCCGGGAGTTTAAAGTCGACTTTGATTTAACAAAACCAATCGCAGTACCAAGCACGCCTTGGGGTTGGGAATAGCGCGCTCTACCTACTCATTGCGCGGTGACTATTTTAGTTCAGTTGCCTGCAATGGGCATTCAATACACTTTCGGGGTAACGCCTAAGTCAGCACATGGAGATAATGTTCGTGCACTCGATAGGCAAACTGGCGGTAGCGACCGAATGCTTATCCGCCATCAGCTTCCAGAATGTCTTTCAAGTTGCGCAGCGACTTTACCGGTACCTGAGCTAGATTTAGCCTAACCAACCAATCGGGTAAAGCACCGGCTGGGTCGATAAACTGGGTCCATTCAATATGTGTTTGCGCCCCCTTGGGTGTCAGCAGAAAAGCACCAGCGGCGTGTTTCACGCGAACATAGCGCGTATTGCGGGTTTGGGCACAATGGCTATCAAGATTATTGTCGCAATAGCTCGGCTCGGCGGAAAGATTTATCGCGACTTGCTTGGTCTGCTCATCTCGTACGATTTCCGCCAACATAATCATATCGCGACCACTGACCACCGGAAGCTTGGTGACCTGGTAAATATAGGCGGTACTAAAATCATCCATGGCAAGGATGCGACTCAGCTCACAACCATGTACCCATTCAGCGTGTCGGCTGAAATCCATAATAAAATTCATCACTTTATCGACCGGTGCATCGACATCAACGGTCGCCCTGAATTCGGGCAGGGAATCTGTAGGCCCCATACGCGTATAGTACTTCAACGCGCCCTGTTGTTTTTGTAATTGCCAATCCTTGCTTACCGTCGAACAGGCGCTAAGCGCAACAGCCAAAAACGCCAGGCCGAACATTCTAGCAACCAGTGTTCGAATGGATGATGTGGTCACGATAATAATCCTAAAATAATGAATTGTACGTCAATTGCCAATATTCGACGACGCAAACTGTGCCGCCCTAGAAAGCGCCATCATAGAGAGATACGGGGCGACATTAAAATAAGTTGCAAGTAGATTCACACATTAACCCCGTAATCACCTTTGCGCTGCTTGCTCCTCAATAACTGCGTCGGCGGTGGTCATTACACCTATGTCTCACCACCAAGCCTTAGTACTCACCCTTTATGCTTCATCTTAACGCAGCATCACCGGGTGATTAACACTTTGGCGTTATCAAGTTTGCCTATAGAATATCCAACACTTAAAATACGCTGCAACTTTTTCCTGATCCACACCGTATCGTTTTGTAAGGACACACCTTTGGATAACGAAGAATTGATGAGTCTGTTGGCTCGCTGCGCACTACGTGACCAAAAGGCATTAGCGCGGTTATACCAAAAAACGGCGGCCTATCTGAATGCAGTGGCCTACCGCATGCTAGGCTCAAGCGATGCTAGCAACGATGTACTGCAAGAAGCATTTGTGCAGATTTGGGATAACGCAGCAAGCTACACGCCAAGTCAAGCCAAGCCTTTAACGTGGATGACGAGCATTGTTCGCTATCGAGCCATAGACAAGATCAGGCTCGAGCGACGCCACCAGAATCGCCCGCCAGCAGAAGAAGAAGCCAACATACTGCTGAGTACACCCGACGCAGACACACAAGAGGATATCCACCAGCGCTTCCGTTTAAATGAGGAATTAAAAAAGTGTTTCGAGGTGATGAATGAAAACTTTAGACGCAGTGTACAACTCGCCTATCTTCAGGGCTATTCGCGAGAAGAAATAGCAGAAACGCTGGGTGCCAATATCAACACCGTAAAATCTTGGTTGCGGCGCGGTGCTGCGAATCTAAAGGCGTGCTTAGAAGGCACGCACGGGGGTAAGACCCAATGAGTAATTCAAACGACAAAAAGGCGCTAGCTTTTGAGTATGTGCTAGGTACCTTAAGAGGCGAAGAGCGAGACGTTTTTATTCAGCAATTGCGCTCAGATGAAACCCTAGCAATTGAAGTTCGCTATTGGGAGGCGGCACTGATGCCAGCACCCGATAGCGTCACACCCTTGGCGCCGAAACCAGATACCTTTAAAAATATACAAGCCGTTATAGACAATCGGTCACGTGCGTCGCAATACAAACCCGAAGGTTTCTGGGGAAAGCTGCTAGCGTGGAAAATGGCAACCGCCATAGCCTTTTCTTTGCTGCTCGTAGTGAGCGGGTTACTGGTCAACAATACCCTACAGCATCAAAGCCTTAGCGGGGCGCCAAACGCCGATTATGTAGCGGTACTGTTGAACGAAGCCAATGAGCCAATACTAACGGCCTTAACTGCCCAGGACGGCAGCAAGCTGTGGTTGAAGTGGGAGCATTGGCAAGCCCCGAAGGGTCATAGTTTACAACTGTGGTCGCAATCGCGACGGGATGGTGAAATACGCCCCTTATTGGTTTTCGATAGCGCAGAACAGCTTGAAGAAGTAGAACTGGATCAAGCAACCTGGCGTCTTATCAAAGACTCTTCACACTTAATTATCACGCGAGAAGACATTGGCGGGTCACCAATTGATGAACCTAGCCAGCAGATTATCGCAAAGGGTGTTTGTATTCGGATCGCCAACAAGGATGGTCGAGCATAGGACATCGTTATGAGAATCAAAACGTCAAGCTGGCGAAGCTACTTTTTAACATTATGTCTTTCCTGCCTGGCAAATATTTCCCAAGCCACAAATATTCAGGTAGCAGATACAGCCTTACAAGCGTGCCTGAACAAACAGGCGAGAACGAATAACTGGTCTCAACCCGCTCAATTCACGGAGATCTCCTGCCACAGCCAAGGCGTAAAATCACTAGAAGGTTTACTACAATTCAAGAATCTTGAAACCATATCGCTATACAATAATAAGTTAGAACACATTGATATCGACTTGGAAAGTTTACCAAAGTTAAAAACGCTTAACCTAGCACGCAACAATTTAACAAATATCGATATTTCAGCCTTAAACGAGCTAGGAAATTTATACCTATTTGCCAACCAACTAACAACATTAAGCCTTTCGAACCTGCCCAAACTCGAGGTTTTAAAGGCCAATAATAATGTGCTAACCCAGTTCAGCTACGCCAACACGCCCAAGCTCAAAAAAATCTATATTTTCAATAATCAGCTAGAAACAATAAATATTTATGACCTGCCAGCACTACAATATATGGACTGTCGAGAAAATCCGATGCCCGATGAACTTTATGACCAAATGGATCAGGCAGACAATGTCACCTTCCTTCACGACGGCAATGCCGACGATTGGTAGCAGCCTTATTGCGCTACCGTTGTTGATGGTAGCACTGCTAGCGTCTGAGCCGGCTACATCGCTCGAATACAACTTAGACAAGCATCAGTTTGAGCTCGGGTTCCGGCCACGCGTGGCCTACGTTGAAGGTGAAGAAGATGCGCGGGCGGCTTCGCTATTGTTACGGCTGGACGTCAGGAGCCATTGGCGCGATGACCTTTCCACACTGCTTGAAGTCGACACTGTCGCCTTGGGCTGGGAAGATGAGTTTAGTAACGGTGAAAACTTCAATGGCAAACCGGTTATACCAGACGTTGGAGGCATAGACCTCAATCAAGCGCTCGTGCGCTATTCAGCCTCCAATAGGTTACAACTAAGTATCGGCCGGGAAGCTGTAAACCTTGGTAATGAGCGCTTTGTCGGCACAAACAGTTTTTGGCAAAATGAACAAACGCTGGATATGGCAGGGTTTAACGTCGATTTTGCGTCGGCATCCAATGTTAGCTACCGCTATGTCGCAAATGCCAATAGAATTTCTGGCGACGCAGCAGGTAAGTACCTCAGCCCTTCAGATTCAAACTTCGAGCAAAACAACGGGCTTAGGCCAGCGCAATTTCTTGGTAATCACAATCATAATACACACCTACTATTCGCTGAATTCAAAGAGTGGGACTATTCGCGCCTACAAGCCTATTACTTGAATATCGATATCGAAGAAGCATCGGCCCTATCTAATGAAGCTCTCGGCCTGCGATACGAATTCAAAGGTCGGCTGCATAAACTACGCTCACTGGCTCACGCCGAGTACGCTTTCCAAGAACGGCCGGAAACTAATAAAGGCAACCTAATCCACTATTACAATATCGGCGCCGGTTTTGGATATCAATCCAGTGAAATCAGTTTGAATATTGAAACGCTGGGGGAGAAATATGGCACCAGCTTCGTCACGCCCTTAGCCTCATTGCATGATTTTAATGGCTGGTCGGATCAATTTTTAATCACGCCAAAGGGTGGCTTACGCGACTATTCTATGCAGTATATCTGGCGCAAGAACCCTTGGAAAATTGATACCCGCTACCATAAGTTTAAGGCCGACGATAATAGCACCAGCTATGGCCGCGAATTTGATGTCGACCTATCCATGAATATTAGTGGCGACAGTACCTTATTACTTCGCTATGCAGATTTTATCGCTGATGATGACAATTACGCCGATGAGCGGCGCATATTTTTAATGTACATTTACAACTTATAAATTTTCCCCCGCAGCTAAAGCTTCACTATCAATCAACCTGAAAAACACCAGACCTACTCACCCTAGCCAAATTGAGTCTCCACCTGAAAATCACTCTGTTCTAGCGTGCACATAGCAGTTAAAGCGATCCCTACCTGCAACTTTCCTCCTCCTCCGTTCGTATTGTTGATCAAGAGGCGAGCAGTAATCGTCTCATCACTCACCTATTAATACGACAAGGAATGACCAATGAGCTTGCACACAATAATGGATATATTACAGCTAAGTTGTTTAGGAAAAGGAGGTTCATATATTCCGTTTTCACAAAATTATGCACCCACAAGCAATATCATCAATATGACCCCCTATACCGCAGGTGGTATTTGTCAGGCACTAGCGGCTAAATGGATTGTGCAGCACGCCAACGATTCCAGTCTGTGGAGCTGGCTCTATCTTCCCGGCACACGCACGGTCAACAAGGCATCCGTGGTGCAGTTAATGCACAACTTTATCGACGGATGGGTACAACGTGGCCCACACGCCAACCCCACAACCTGCAAAAAATATCCCTTGGGAATGACCTACCAAGATTACGTTACCGAGCGCTATCTAGGGTTCTATGGCGTAAAACGTCGCCAGATGGTATTAAAGGCCTTCATGGGCACACAGCACCAACTCATCGGCACCGGTTCAGACGGCTATTGCCTGGCTCATCGATTACAGGAATCCTTTCTAAATGCCAAAGGTGGTTCCTATGTGCTGATCGTTATCAAGGGCACCCACAACAATCAACCGGTCGGGCACGCTATGTCAGCTTTTGTAGGGTCTGGGGATATCGCTTTTTTTGATCCCAATTTCGGTGAATTCTGGTTTCCCAATCAAGTCAATTTCAGAACCTGGTTCAAACAATACTGGGCAACATCAGAATACAAAAATATCTTCCGTAACTTCTACCTTTTGCCTTACGGTAAAGCCATGTAATCAACGAAAATAACGCGAGATGGGCAGTCAACCTAGTCAAACGAGTAGCAACACGAGAGGAATATAAGGGTCAAGTTTAATGGTACTGAGTACTTTAATTGTAGACGTAAACCGTGAACTGACCCGCTTCCTGCCTGCGAATTAAGGCGCACCAGGCATCTATTGACCGGTAATTCCACCTACAAAGCAGAACCCGTAGTGAGTTCATTCACGAGCGGTTGGGCCTTACATACTGTGCAAATGTTACATCGGAATAATCGTCTACGGTGCCAATGCTTGATGCTTCAAATACCTTGGCAAAAAGGATTCAATGACAGCTCCCTTTGAGCTTTCGTTATAGATGAATGCTCTTAGAAATCAAAAAGTCCTTTTTCAAGATTTCACCCCACCCTGCGTTAGGTCACTAGGGTTTAAAAGTCGCTCAAGTTCTGAGCGACTAAGATCTGTCTCCTCCTCTGCCACATCAATAATCGTGCGACCCGATGCGTAAGCTCTCTTAGCAATAGCAGCCGCCTTTTGATAACCAATAAGCGGATTCAACGCAGTCACCAAAATAGGATTTCTAGCCAAGGCTCGCTCAATATTATCTTTATTTACGGTAAACCCGCTAACGGCTTTATCCGCAAGTAATCGCGTGCTGTTGGCCAATAATTCAATGCTTTGCAGCAGGTTGTAAGCAATCACTGGCAACATAGCATTTAACTGAAAATTACCCGACTGCCCCGCTACCGTTATAGTAGTATCATTACCCATAACCTGTGCCGCCACCATGGTAATCGCTTCGGGAATAACGGGGTTCACTTTTCCAGGCATAATTGATGAACCTGGCTGCACAGCTTCTAATTGAATTTCACCTAATCCGGAAAGCGGGCCCGAGTTCATCCAACGCAAGTCATTAGCTATTTTCATTAAGCTTACAGCTAAGGTTTTTAGTTGGCCCGACAATGCCACTGCCGTATCTTGACTACTAATACTGACAAAGAAATTCTCGCTAACGGTAAATGCTATACCGCAAAAATCACTCAGCTCTTGAACAAACACAGCCGAAAACTCCGGAGGCGTGTTAATGCCGGTGCCAACAGCAGTGCCACCTTGAGCAAGAGATTTTAGCTCGGGTAATATGGCTTGGAGCCGGTGCTTACTCTGCTGTATTTGCCCCGCCCAAGCATTTAGCTCTTGGTCGAATCGAATAGGCATGGCATCCATTAGATGGGTGCGCCCCGTTTTTACATAACTCTCCAGCGTTTTTGCCTTGTCTATCAAGCTTCGATATAAAATATCGAGCGCTGGCAGTAATTCTTGCTCAACGGCCAAAACAGCACTCACATGAATGGCGGTTGGGATCACATCATTACTACTTTGCCCTCTATTAACATCATCATTAGGGTCAACTTTTTTACCTAATTCCCTGCTCGCTATGGTTGCTATCACCTCATTGATATTCATGTTGGAGCTAGTACCTGAACCTGTTTGAAACACATCCACGGGAAACTGATCTGAGTATTGGCCAGATAGAAGCACATCACAAGCGCGGACAATTGCACTGGCAGTAGCGGCTTCTAACAACGCAAGTTTCTTATTGGCAAGCGCTGCGGCACGCTTTATTTTCGCCAAGGCCAGGATAAAACGCCTTGGCATTTCCAAACCACTAATAGGAAAATTATTAACCGCCCGCTGTGTTTGAGCGCCGTAAAAGGCGCTCGCAGGCACGTCTATATTACCTAGACTGTCGCTTTCCACTTTGAAATCACCCATTGTAGACCTCCTAGAACATTCCTATTTCTATCTTATCTTCAGCTAACACTATAACCTAGGAAAGTTATACAGCCGACGTTACCGCTATATCGGGCGGCTCCACTTGCATGCACCAGAAAGTAAGCATCACAATGTACCAGGAAAGCTCGCATAAATGCGTTAACACCTATGCGAGCCAACAAGTTAGTTATTTCTATACCCACCGCTCAAACAACGACTGGTATTAAACCTATCCGCACTCAATAATCGGAACGCCATTTAACTCATGTTGTGTTCTATCGAAATTTAGTTAGTAAAGAGTATTGACCTATAAGCGTGCTGTTATGTCATAAAGCCATTTCCATTTAATACGCCAATTTTTACAAAAAAAAGGGCTCAAGCGAGCCCCTTCAACAGCCTATAAAAGCCCTATGTTAGTGTTTAGTATGACAACGACCACGCTTATCATGCATAGAATGGCCACGATGGCGGCATCGATTTTTTTCCAAGGCTAGGGTCACAACCACTGGATCATGATCTGAACTGCGGTACTGGCCAACGCCAGTGAAGTCAATCTGATTACCATTTTCACCGTTGTAATAGCTCAACGCCTGATCGTATTGCAGCTGATAGAGTTCGACACCGTTGATATTCCAATGCGCCACATCGACGACACGTTCGGCCGCAGCCGTTGATGCAAGAACATGATCGAGCGAACCCACTTGGTCGGTTCCGTAAAAGAAGTAGGAAAAACCTTGGGGATCGTATTTATCTTTTAACGACACCAAGCCATAGGTTTTTATAACATCCGCAGCAGCGCTATTGCCAGCTTGCGTATTAACTGCACCCTTAATGGTATAACCACGCGCCTCCGGCGAGTAATCTGTTAACACGGCAATAGGATCTTCTTGACTGTAGCTATTTAGATCACCAATAACTAAGCGTTTTTCTGGCAAAGCCATGTGTTCCAACGCCTCGCCCAAAGCCACCGCCGCCGACACACGCAGGGCGTTACAGCTACCTTGAACTTGGCTTAGATCAGTCGCCGCATTGTCATCCTCATAACAGCGAGAACCTTTCGATTTAAAATGATTAACGACAACCGCAAAGGTATCGCCCGTATCTCGATGCATGAAGCGCTGCACTAAACTATTGCGCATGGCAACCACACCGTCACTACTCTCCTGCCTTGGCATCTCAATACCTTCCAGCACCCCCAATGCCTTGACTTTATTGCGCTTATAGATGATGGCATTGCTGATCGCATCTGAACCTGTGGCATTGTCATCAAAGGTAACGGCATAGCGATAAATTGAGCGGCCTATTTCCTGATTCAGCGCCGTAACCAAAGAGCGAATAGCACTCGACCTGCCGAAGCCGTCATTTTCTATTTCAACTAAACCCACTACGTCGGCATCTAATACTGCCAGCGCCTTAACAATCCGAGCTTCCTGCAAGGCAAATTCTTCAGCCGTTCCTGCACCGCGATTTTCTGGGTAGCTAAAGGTAACACTGCCGTCGTCAAGCACTTTACCATTGAAATAGTTCAGTACATTAAAGCTCGCCACGGATAAATTTCCATGGCGAATATCAGGCGCCTCCCTGCGGGTAGAGGTAATATCAAAGCCTTCTTTACTCGGGTTAATACGGTAAGTCCCGAATGAAAAATTTAATGGACCAGTCGCGGACACGACATCACCCACCCGTGGCGCATTAGCATAGCTAAGACCGTCGTAGCTTGGTGTCGAGTAGAAATCTATAATTTCTGGATAACTGATATCAACACCGTCTTCGATAACAAGTATATTGGCCGTGGCATTGGCAACCGCCTGTTGATATTCCAGGCTTAAAGGAACCGCCACGTCCGTGGGCGACCATTTCACGCCATCACTCACGAACATCTCACCGTACTTAGTGAAATTATCTAAACTGAATACAGTGGCACTCGCAACACTCGCAACCATACCCTCAATACTTTCTAGATTAATCAGGCCCTCGTAAGGCATCGGAATAACTACCGCGCTAACACCTTCATTGGTAAAACCGCAATCAAGCAACTTGCTCGCTTTGATCTGACTATTGCCGTAATACTCACCAGCCTCGCCCAGTACGCGAACGATATGCTGCTTATTAACTTGGCCGGCGAAACTACCAAAGATAAAAATGCCTTCTGAGCTGGCACTGCTGCCATCATAATCGGCCGCCTCCTCCTGCAAGAAAAAACCATTGCTACGCAACCCGGTAACGATACCTTCAACCACCACCTGCTCACCGGCATTCGTCACTGAGTCAGCAGTACCCTGCACGCCACTAATCAACGTGGCAGGCTCTGAACAGGCGCCAATCTCGAGTGTTTCTCCATTGTCAGCACCGTCACCATTGCCATCACCAGAATCACCAATATCGCTAAAACTGGCAATGGGCATGGCACTGGCAGCGCCGGTATTATCTAACTCGCCATCCCATGCATCGGCCCCGCTAAAGTGCCATTGGTTAACATCAAACGCGCCATGATTGGCAGCACTGCCATTGTTACGATAGGCCCAGCCGTCTTGATGAT
Source organism: Simiduia litorea (assembly GCF_042853465.1). Lineage (GTDB taxonomy): Bacteria > Pseudomonadota > Gammaproteobacteria > Pseudomonadales > Cellvibrionaceae > Simiduia > Simiduia litorea. The sequence goes on from NZ_AP031497.1 coordinate 3,207,974, forward strand.
CCCAAACCGTGCCAGTGCCATCCACATTAATGTCGCCGAACTGATCGATAACTAGACCGTCTTTAAAAATTTCGATGGCATCATCACCGTTTATGTTGGCGGTAGAGTCATTAAATAGGTAAGTAGGCGTGAAACCAAAATAGTCGGTAAATCCGTCAGAACCGTAGCTCGAAGAATAACTGGTAACATACAAGTAATTCCCTGCCCCCACTTCAATAGCTGGAAAGGTCATTTCTTGTCCGTCTGAACCGCCGCCATTATTCGCCGAGCCCGCGCCATAGATACTCAGGTCCGCTATATACGCATCGGTGTACAACTCAAAGCCTTTCGGCAAACCGCCCGGCAAGGGGCCGTCAAACACACCGGTAATAACAAGATCAGCTTGCGTCTGCAGCGATAGCGCCGCCAACACAGTGGCAAGAATGCCATGATTTTTCATTAACAATATCCTTATTCGCGTTATAAGTGGGCAGGCTTAAAGGTAAGCCAAAACAGGTGATAAAACGATTAACGGGCCTATTTGAGCAAAAGAAAATGACGAGCGAATAGCATTTACATGACGCTTATAAGAAGCTTTTGTTGCAGATTAAATTCACGAAAATCTGGGTCTAACAAGCCATTCCTTTCATAAGCTAAAGCGAGATAAATTAACGTAAATTAGAGTTAAATCCATTTTATTGTAGCGTTAGTCATGACCTATTAAAAATAGTACATTCATAAAAATTTTGACTAACATGATGAGTTGGTCGCCACCGAGTCGTTTGACCTACTTGGCAATTAATAAGATGCAGAGATTTCGGCAGCCTAGCGCCAGGCCACGACGTCGAAGATATGATGACTAAGCTAAAAATTGAACTTAGCCAATTTAAGATTGAATAACCTGGGCAATTATTAACAACGGACGCCCAATGTTCTAGCGCGCACGCTATTCAAACCCGATAAATTCAGCGTCTAGTGCACAGGTGCCTGAGGTAACCACACACTCACACGCAGCCCCCCTACCTCGCGATTATGCAGGCCAATATGGCCGCCATGGGCTTCAATAATTTCACGACACAGGGGTAAACCTAAACCCGTACCAGACTGCTTGGTAGAGTAAAAAGGCAACAGAGCTTGCTCTAAAACAGCGTTCGACATACCACTGCCCTGATCATCAATATTGAGGCAGAAACCCCGCACCTCGGCCCGCACTTGATCGACAATGGTCAAAACAATGGCATCGCTGGGCGAGCCAGACTCATGGGCGTTCTTTAAAAGGTTCAGTAAAACCTGCTCAAGCTGCACCAAATCAAAAAATCCGGTGCTAGCAGGTAATGGCGCACCTAAGGCAAATGGGTAGTGTTGCGCTAGCTGCTCCGTTAATCGGCTCCAGTCAACCTCACTGGGCCGCGGCAAAGGTAATTTAGCAAAGCGCGCATAGTTGTCGATAAATTGGCTCAAATGTGCAGTTCTATCCTCAATGGTGTCGAAGATAAGCGTCAGTTTTTCATTGTGCAAATCGCGGGTGAGCATTCGCCCCGAGTTTACCATGGAAGCGATAGGTGCAACTGAGTTATTAAGTTCGTGACTGACAATGCGAATCACTTTTTTCCAAACGGCAACCTCTTGGCGATTTAGTTCGCGAGTCATATGTTTAAGCAGTATTAAATTGTGACGCTGGTTATTTAACTGAAAGCGGCCACGGCTTAAATGCCAGGTTTCCAACTCTTCGCCCATGGAAAAGAGTACGTCTTCTTTGCTTGACAATGCCTGAGCAAGTTCAACCGGCACCTCGCGAAGCAGCTCATGAAGCGGTAAACCTTCCATTTTAGTGCCCTGGTGAAACAGATGGCGTGCGGCATCATTGGCGTAGATAATGCGATCACCTGAATCCAACAACAACATGACATTGGGAGAGCTTTGAATAACCTTATCGAGTAGGAGCTCGCGCTGATAAATATACTGCCGCTCTTTACGCAAAATATCGGCGGATTCATTGAACAATTGTGCCAGTGCCTTTATCTGGCTATCGCCTTTAACGGGCAAGTTAACGCTGAAGTCATTGTCTTTAAAGTTCAGCAGGCCAATCTCTAACGCAGACAAACCTTCGGCCAAATTGCGCGTCACCCAAGCGAGGCCAATCCAGCACACGGCTAAACTCAGTGGTAACGCTAACCATCCTAAAACGCCGTTCAACCAAGGCTGACTGAATAACCATTGCCCAAGTCCGATACCAGCTGCGCAAGCAACAAGACCACATCCAATTATTTTTGTTCGGAGCTGCACGTTTAATCTGCATCCTTCTTTGAGTAGCCCTAGCAGTCGTCAAACAAGCACGACGCGGTAAACATTAAATGGTCATTGATGCCTCTCAATGCCCAATTTATCCATTCGCCGATAGAGCGACTGCCGACTCATACCAAACGCTTTAGCCACTCTAGCGATCACGCCGTTGTGCGCTTGTAAAGCTGCCTCTAGCTCGGGCTTCGTTATTTCCACGTCTTTTAGATGGCCAAGCTCGGTAGCATCTTGGCTGTTTAGCTCTGCTGATGAAACCTCTACGGATGAAACGAAATTAGCCTCACTGTCAGAAGCCACAACACCAAAATCAGCGGCACGCAATTCAGATGAGCTAGCCAATAAAACCGCTCGCTTACACGCATTTTCAAGCTCCCGAACATTACCTGGCCAAGCATAGTTAACCAGCGCCCTCTGTGCAGGCTTACCAATCGTGTGTGTAGTGCCAATAAAGTGTGATGCCAGGGGTAAAATATCATCGGGTCGCTGGGCTAACGGAGGCAGCGCCAGCTCTACCACATTGAGCCGATAGTAGAGATCTTCGCGAAAACTACCCCTTGTAATCGCCTCGGTTAAATTGGCATTGGTTGCGCTTAATACCCGCACCTTAACTTTACGCGTTTTGTGGCTACCCAAGCGTTCAAACTCACCGGTTTGCAAAACCCGCAATAATTTAACTTGGCCAGAGAGCGGTAGGTTTCCAATTTCATCTAAAAATAAGGTTCCGCCATCAGCCGCTTCGAAACGGCCGATTCTTGCTTTAGTCGCGCCGGTAAATGCACCGGCTTCGGCACCAAATAACTCGGCCTCCATCAAATCCATCGGCAGCGCACCCACGTTAACCTTAATAAATGGCTGGTTCATTAACGGTGAATTGGCATGTAAGATATCGGCAATTTTTTCCTTACCTGCGCCGTTCGGCCCGGTAATAAGTACAGAGACATCCGAGCGCGCTAACTGTAAAGCCAAATCAACACAGCGCTGCATGGCGCCACTACCGAAGATAAGGCCGCACAAATCGGCACCGGCAATCGCTTGCATACGCTCCGTATCCACGCGCGTAAGCTTGCGATTGGCGCGCGACATTTTATACAGTGCCACCAAATTATTTATACTGGTAAGTAGCTTACTATCATCCCAGGGCTTACCCATATAGTCTGCGGCACCGGCCTTAACCAGTTCTACAGCGGTTTCTAATTGGGTCCAGGCAGTCATCAGAATAATCGGAATATCGGGTTGAATATTCCTCAAACCGTAAAACAATATCTTGCCGTCTTCACCCGACGTGGTATCTCGGGTGAAATTCATATCTTGTATCACTAAATCGATATCTTGCGCTGCAACCCATTCGAGCGCAGTAGCGGCATTATCGCAACTTATTGCCCTATAACCATGCAGCTCTAACATCAAGGCAAGTGCTCTGCAGACCGCTTTGTTATCGTCTACGACGAGAATAGTATCCATAGAATATAATCAACATTGACACGAGCAAGTAAACTAGACGACAACGTTAACCCAAAGTACAACAGAATTCTAACGCTATTGTACCCGGGTAAATGCCACAACGGTTACACGCTACGGGTTGCTATCGAGGGTGATATGTTGGCTGCAATTCGAGCCGGTAAAATGACCGCCAAGGTAGTAACGATAAAGAGACCAGCAAGTGTAGCCACTGGGTACACCGGATCTAACATAGGCAGATCATAAAATTTCATCAACTGCTGCCCTAGCTGAAACGCGAGCAATACGCCCAAAACCCCACCCACCAAGCAGATGATATAGTTTTCCACCAAAAAGAAACTGACGATATCGCGCTTGCGCGCACCCAGTGCTCTACGGGTTCCGATCTGCTTGGTGCGTCGCTGAATATTGAACATGACCATGCCAGCCAAACCCAAAGACGTAATCAGCAACAACAGAACCACCATGAGGGAAAGCACAGTCGCCATCAACTCGTGATTGCGATACACCTTGGTGCGGTGCTCGCTGATTGTGGTAAAGCCGCGAACAACGCGATTGCGATTATCCTTATGCAAGGCCTGAGGAATGCTTTCCTTAAGTTGGGCTATGGCACTTGGCTGTGCACGCACCAAAAACTTGGTAAAGGGAAATTCCAACTCTACGTTCAAGATAATACTGTTATTCAAATTGTTACTGTCAACCCAAGCACCTTGCAGGTGCTCAACCACACCAATAATCTCGACCGGTTGCTGACCGAACTCGCCCATATAAATATGCTGCCCGAGTGCACTTTCATCACCCCATGTGGCCTTGGCAAATGCAGCGCTCACGATACCGCGGTTGGCAAGATCTGGACTACCGGAAAAAACCTCTTCTTCATAGAAATTTCTACCGGCAATCAATCTCAAGCCCAATGTGGAAATCATGTGCTCATCACCGTAATAGGCGGCGGCACCCTCGGTATCTTTGGCTGTGGCCTCGCTTTCACCTATCGTAAACGACGACATCCAACCACCGCCACTAAGCGGCGTCATGCTGCTATTAACAGCATCAATGACACCAGGCAGCGCGCGAAGCGTTTCTACGTCCCGCTGATTTTGTTTGCCGAACACCATGCTTTTATCAAAATTGTAAACATTGAAATCAAAAACCTCTGACTCGGCAATACCCGATTCGCGCGCCATCAACGACAGCCGCTCGCTGATAATAAAGCTCGCATTGGCAACAATAGTCACGGAGAGAATTATTTGAATCAGCAACAATAAAGGGCCACTTTTACTGCGCAGTAAGGTACTAACGATCGGTTTAATATGTAGCATCACGCGCTCCTTTTATTGGCTCTTCAAATAAACACTGGGGTTGGTTGTGCAGATTCGCCAAGCTGGGTAAATACCGGCTACCAGCGACGCGGCTACCGCAATAGCTGGGGCGACAAACCACATACTGTAATCTAGCTGTGTAAGAGATGCTTCCAGCTCGAAGCGGGCCGACAAGGTAGATAATGCAGCCCAAGCCCAGAGCAGGCCAAGTACGCCACCGCCCAAGCCAATCAAGCCAACTTCAACCATATGCTGGGAAAATATTTGTCCGCGGCTAGCACCTATGGCACGCCTCACCCCAACCTCTGACGCGCGCTTGAGGAACTTAGCTAACAATAGGCCTAGCATATTCACCAAGCACACCAGCAGAAACAACACACTCAAGCCAACCAAGATTTTGTTATCTTCCGGCACCACTTTATTAATATCTAGCCATTCAGCCACATCGGAAATTTCGCCACGGGCATCATCTCTTTCAAAGCGACCAATTAACTTCTGCTGCTCAATATATCGCACGAGCCACTGTTTATAATCTTCAATTTGCGCCGGGGTGTTGAGCTCCACCCAATACTGAACCCAATGCATTTCCGATTGCAGCCGTTCCGCGTAAGTATTAACATTCTCATTTTTCCAGCTTTGGTTATTGCCCCAACTGGAAAACTCCTCGATGGGCGCCAAGGAAAAAGGCACAAAAATATTTTCTGATTCGTCAAACGCACCGTTATTGACATCGTAATACTTTGGGCTAGGGTTCCAGGTTTTTGTTACACCTACAATTTGATAGGGCTTACGGTCAAGATACAGCGTTTTGCCAACACTGTTTTTGCCGTTAAAGAGCTTTTTATTAAGGGCCTCGCTGATCACCAGTTGGTGCCTAGGGTTAGCATCCACGTCTGCATCCCACGTGCCACCATACAAAAAAGCAACGGAAAATAAGCTGAAGAAACTGCTATCGGCCACCCGAATCTTCTCCAATAGAGGCACAAATTCAGGATCGTCCGTTTGCACGGCGGCGCCCGAAGCAAACATTGCCGTCTGCCGCGTTGGCACGTCGCTAGTGCGCAAGTTATACCCGTCTTGATAAGTGATCTGCTCGTTTATTTTTTCCCAGGTGTCGTTGGCCTGGCTCATCAATCGAACTTCAAATAACTCACTCGAGCGCTCGCCCGCGGGGTTAATAGAGGCCATTTGATAAACGTTGAGCGTGGTAATCGTAATGCCAATGCCGATAGAAATAGCTAACACCATTAGCGTCGATAAAAAAGGCGTGCGTTTGATACTGCGCCAGCCCAGATCTAAATAATAGAAAAACATCGCGCGCCTCCTTAAGCCTGAGCCATATCGGCAGATTTTGGCTCTACCGCTCGGCTAGCCGTTTGCTGGTGGTACATCGTAAAGTCACACACCTGGCCATCGACAATCTGAATATTGCGTTGCGCGCGGCGGGCCAGCTCTACATCGTGGGTAACCATGATGATGGTGGTGCCGGCCTGATTGATATTTTCCAGCAGCTCCATCACTTGGCGCGCCATTAAACTATCTAAATTACCGGTGGGCTCATCCGCAAGCAGAAAGCGCGGCTCGCCGGCCAGCGCTCTGGCAATAGCGACGCGCTGCTGTTGGCCGCCGGACAACTGCGACGGTAAGTGTTGCATTCTGGCCGCCAAACCCACCTGCTCTAGCGCTTGAGTCATACGCCGCTTGCGCTCTTGGCTCGAAAAGCCGCGATAGCGCAGCGGCACTTCCACATTTTCCGCTAAATTAAGATCCGGAATGAGATTGAAGCCCTGAAAAATAAAGCCAATTTTTTCGTTGCGGATGGCCGCGCTTTTATTGTCACTGAGGTTTGAAATATTTACACCGTCGAGAAAGTAGTCACCGTGGGTAAAGCCTTCTAGTAACCCAGCAATGTTTAAGAAGGTTGTTTTACCCGAGCCCGAAGGCCCGGTTACAGCTACGAACTCGCCCTCGTTAACCGACAAATTAAAATCCCGTAGGGCATGGGTTTCCACCAGATCGGTTTTAAAAACTTTGCTGATGTTTTTCATGAGTAGCATATTGTTCCCTCTAATTTTAGTGGTATCTATTCGATACGTTCATTAACGAATTCTGCTTTAAAAAATAAATCGTCGAGCGGTGCACACCGCCTGTCGCTTAGCATCACTTAGGCCATCATTAATCTCGTCATTAAAATCAGCTTTTAGGGGGTAGGCATTAGCATCAACGCCGGCCCTGCCAACGCCGTATGCCAACAACAAACACATGAGAAGTACTAATAAGCCAATCACACTGATTCGACTAAAAGCATCCATCACCGCACCCTCACTTGCTCCGCGTTTTGGAGCGCTTCAAAACTCGATATCACCCAAACATCTCCGGCCTTGCCACCTTCAAGCACTTCCACATCGCTCATGCTGCGGGCACCCAACTTCACCGGTATTTTTTGCGCCAAATCCCCCTTCACAACATAGGCAAGCTGTGCACCACCGCTGGTGAGAAACGCACCGCGCTTCACCATTAAAACATTGGCACGATTCTCCAACAGCACGCGCGCAGAGAGCCGCTGATTTTGCCGTAGCTTTAGACCCTGACTCTGCTCGAACCGCACACGGGCGGTCACTTCACGATTGCGAACTTCCGGCGAGATTGAAGATATTTGGCCAATAACGGTCAGATCGCCAAAGCTGAGCTCCACATCCATACCTAAACCCAGCTCATCGGCATAGGATTCAGACACAGCAAGCTCAGCCTCGAAAGCGCTCAAGTCCACTACAGTTAATACTGGCTGACCGGCCGTGATTCTGGCCTTTTGTTCGATCAACCAGTTGCCAATAATGCCCTCCACCGGCGCCTTTATTTGCAAGGCTTCAACTTGGCGCTGCAACTCCGCTACCACTAACGCCTGGCGATTAACCTCAAGCTCTTTGTTTTTTATTTCAAACGTCAGAGTGTCTTTGGTTAAATTGGTTTCTTTTTCGGCGTGCGCAAACATCAGCTGCGCTTTATGTAAATCATCTTTGGCTTTTTCATAGTCAATTTTGCTGATTAAGCCATTTTCAATCAGCTGGTCACCGCGCCGGCTTTCGCGATCCGCAGCGGCGAGGTCAACACCGGCCATATCGAGTGCCTTATTTGCCTGCAATTGATCGCGCCGTGCATCCAAGCGCGCACGCTCCAAACTACTCTGCAAGCCTTCCAATACTGCTTGCTGTTGCTGCAAGTTGCTAGCGAGCTTCGGGCTGTCGATACTGGCCAACACCGCGCCTTTTTCGACTTTATCGCCGGGCTGGCTGATCAGCGTTACCGTGCCCTCCTCAGTGGCATAAAGAATGGGCGCGTTGGCCGCTACAATTTTTCCAGTGGTCGCAATATCGCGCGTTAAGGTGCTCATCCTGAGGCTTGCCATTTGCAGCTCCTCACCACTCACCGACACACTGGCACTGTCGCGACCAAAGCTGGCCCAAACCAAAGCGCTCACCAATAACCCAGCCCCGCCCAACAACAAAGGCAGCTTCAATTTGAGCACCAGCGGCGGTGCTAATACGGTGTCTTGGGCACTGGTGTCCTTAATCATGACCTCAACTCTCTCTTCTATTCCTGCAATTAAAAAACTGTCCGCTCGGCCAAAACCCCGCGCTTTACGGCTCTTCACCGGTATATAGCAGAGACTGTGCCAGAATTAAAATCCTGTTATTTTACAGCAGGTTATGGATTGTTAAGCCGCTGGCGCGGGTGAAAAAGTGTCCGCGGACACAGAGAAAGTGTCCGGTTAGATGGGTGGCGTACACAATTGGATTTGGGGGCCAGCGACAAGGCGGGGGGCCGCCCCCTACAAGCTTAAAAAGCCTAGTTAAGGTTCACTGGGTACAAGAGCCATTGACTAGGAATTTAAATGACAGCGCCAGAAAGCATGATGTGAAGCGGGTACATAGCATAAAGCATGACTAAAAAAGAGAGCCCTGAACTCACCGCAATGGCTAACAACACTGGCTTTGATTTCCGATCATATAACGCAAGCGCCACTAAAATAGTGAGAAGTACAGAAACCAAATACCAAGACCGACCAAAAGAAAAAGCCACTTTACTCCAGTCAGGCACACCGTTTGTGTAGAGCCCGTGAAAAACTTGCGTGAACTGCCCAATGATGTCTGTTTCAGTCCACCGGAAGCCCACACATCATTCAGCTGAATTGCGAGATTAAGCCGGTAATTGGAGAAAGTGACATTCAGGGCCAGTATGTCGATGGACTCGCCTTTGGCGATTTAAAAGATGACGCAAAGATACAGCATGCATTTGTGTATTTTCAGTTGCGGCGATAAACAGGGGCGGTGAAACAGAAACAGACTCTGTCACGCGCCCCCATTTACCGACTTAGCGGCTGTATATGAACAGCGAATACTCGAATATTTTTCCTGCAGCTGAGTTTACCTTCACTATAGCGACAAGGGTGCCATCGGCCGTATGGAAAATATTCTGGCCATAATTATGATACGCCACATCCCCCACGAGCGTAGCGGGAATATCAATTGACCGCACAAAGCTATTACTGGCATGGCTGAACAGGTTGATGGTGTGGCCCAGCTCTTGTTCACCGGTATGCGAGTAGCGCGGCTCCAGGAGTATGGCCAACTCGTCACCACTTTGGCTTAGCGAACCGATGGCAGCGCCATTCAGGTTCAAGGCACCCCGATAAATCATATCGTCCGCCTGCCCGGGATTGGCCTTAAACACATTGCCGCAGCGGGTAAAAAGACTCTCGCCATTCTCGGCTACCCAGACATCGCCACACATAGCAAAGTCACCGTGATAAGGGGAGTCTTTAACATATACCGCGTTGCCCGCCTGAATGTCATAAAGTTCAATATCGGACGGTGACAAGCCGTTATCGGCTCCGTAAATGAATTTGCCCGACGGGTGCAAATCAACCCGTGTACCAGCCCGGATATAATTGCCCTGATGCTGCTGTTGAACACCCGTATCTAGCGCAATGGTAGTAATGCGGGTCCACTGATCGGATGCGGGGAATACGTACACATAACCGTTATCCGGTAAAACCAGATCGATTACTGGCGCCGATACCGAAAAGGTTGAAATCACGCTGGCACCGACGAGATCAACAATGGCGACCGTATTGCCATAGGCGACCGCTGCTTTGTTACCTGCCGGGTTAAGACTGAGCACTGCGGCGCTGGCACCTAGCGCTATCTCCCTGCGCTCAAGGGTCTCCACATCAACCAAAACCAAACGCGCTGGTGATGAAGCAGAGAGTACCAGCTGATTGCGTGACACGGAAAATGTCGATGCTAAGACTTCAAAATCCAGCGCCAGCAGGCGCTTGTCGGCGGGGTCCTCGGCAGTCACTTTCACCGTGGTGTAGGCGCTGTCCATTTCACCATCATTCACTTTTACCCGCAGTGTATATTCACCTTTGATGTCGGGCACAAACGAGACGACTGATGCATCTGCATTCACCAGCTCACTGATACTGTCTGAAGGGCGCGACTGCAACTCCCACTGATAGCTGAGGCTTGCGCCTTCAGGATCCAGACTTTGTTCTGCGCTGACTAGAAGCTCTTCATTAATATTGGCGTAAGAATTGGCATCCGCGATAGCCACCGGTGGCAGGTTGAATGTTTCAACTTCAGATGGAAGATACGCCACACCCCAATCACGCAGGTAGCCGGCGGAAGCATCAACCTGGGCAAGCACTATTTCCTGGCCGTCTGGGCGATGGAAAACAAACCGTCCGTCAACGCGATAGCTCTCGCCATTAGTTATTTCTACCGGCAATTCTGCCTTGCCTTTAGGCGTGAGCACACTGTACCCGTAATAGGCAATTTTATCGGTTTCACCGCTATCAATGTACGCCACCTTTTCACCAAAGTGGGACAGCGATGCAATGTTCTGTACTAGATCGAGCGAGCCGTTGTACAGCATGTCCTGCTCGCGCACATCAGAACTGCGGAAGACGTTGCCACAGCGGGTGAAAATCCGCAGCCCATCCCGGGATATCCACAAATCGCCACACATAGCGTAATTACCATGATAGGGAGAATCGTAAAGATAAGACGGCGCGCCCGCACTGATATCGTATTTTTCAATATCGGATGGTGACAAGCCACGATTTGCACCATAGATAGACTGCTGGGTCGGGTGCATTTTCATTACTGTGCCGGCCCTTACCGAATAGCCACCACTCTGGAATTCTTCCCCTGTATCCATTTTCAGCGAACGCAGACTTTCCCATTGATCGGTTTTGGGCATGGCATACACAAAGCCATTGGTGGCAATTTCAATGTCAAATACATCGGTAGATACAGGCATGACGCTTTCTACCGCCATGGCTGAAAGATCGATGATCGAAATGAATCCATCGTGCCCCACCGCCGCCTTGCTGCCATCGGGCAACACCGACACACTGGTACCAGGGTGAGCTAAAGTCAAAGCGCGAGTGGCGTGGGTTTCCATGGAGTAAACATAGAACTTCTGATCATCGCCAACGGCAACCACTGCGTCGTGGGCGTCACTGTAGACGGCGTCAACAACATTAAAAATAAAGCGTCGGAATTTAAAGGCCGACGTAGTAAACGCAAATTCAGTGGTGTTGGACGCACCGTAGGCATCAATGGCGGTCAGGCTAACGAGATAAAGCCCTTTAACATCAGGCAACAGCTCCAGGGTTGCCGCCTGGCCCAACGCCTGCGGCATATTGCTACCGGCGGGCTTTTCGACCAAACGCCACTCATAAGTCAGGCCATGCAAATCCGGGTCGTAACTCAAAGACGCATTCAGATACAAGGGCGAGAGCAGATTTGCCCGGTCCGGGCCGGCTACCTGGGCAACAGGGTTGTTATTAATAACTTCGAGATCAAATCGCTTGCTGACAGAACCCGCGCTGTCAGTTACCTTCGCCTCCAGTTGGTAAAACCCGGTCACATCAAAGGTTACCTCAACCGAACTCCCGCTCAACTCAACGCCCGACAAGCTGCTGCCCGAGGGCACACTGACAATGCGGACAGAAACCGTTGGGTTACCAGCAGAAGATTCGCTGTTAACGTCGACCTGCACTGCCTGACCTACCACCGCCTGGGCCGTAGACAAACCTGAAATACTCGGCGGCGGCGAAACCGGCGCCTTACTGCCGGAACCGGAACCGGAACCGCCACCACCACAGGCAACAAGTAATGTAATGGAAACGGCAATGACCAGAGCCGAGCATACCGAACGAAGGCGACGCATAATTCCCCCAACAAGAGATTGGCTAGTTAATTGTGATAACGGCATATCGAATAGAAAACCCAGAATTTGACTATTTTTTTGAGCGGCATCAATCAGATTTAAATAGATTACTATATGCAAGACAGCTGATTAACGTGCGTTAACTTTGGTCTGTGCAGGAGAGAAAATACACAAGGTGAGCCTGTTTGTATGAGAAGCCACTACCGGACTTTATTTTCCCATAGCACCAAGCAATACCCATACGCCTGACAGCGCAGGCTAGCTAGCAGTGCATTATCAGGTTAACTCATCCATGAACATAAGATCAAAAGATTTGACCTTTGCATTGTGTTTAAATCCATCAATTAACACAGTCGATAAAGGCGGCATTTATAACACACTTTATCGCTTGAATGTACCATCCTATGCTAAAAATAATATGGCCGGACATAAATGCTCCATCGCGCAATATCAAAAACTTGTGAATTTCCGTTGTGGCTTATTGGAAGGCAGCAAAGCTTCAAGGGCTACATCCTTTAAGCACTCCCCTGAACTCCTAAGAATCTCAGCAATCTCTTCCTCAATATCTGAAGATGGGAATTCCTTACGATCCTAATCATTAAATAAAGACCTAGTGAGCACTTCGATTTCAGGATAACCAATTACCTTTAGCTTAATTATCCCATCCAATCCTGAATTTTCAGGTGAAAGTAGTTTTGTGCTTACTATTCATAGATGCTGCATAACGCCCGGTTTAGGCGCAGCTGGAGCGTAGCGTAAGCTGTCGCAGCCGCGCATTTTTCGGCGAACCTAAAACCGCTTGTTATTCGCCTTGGTTTCGGTATTCCGAAAGTCTATTTTTTGCCATACTTCTTAATGATTCGATATCATCAACTCTAGTAAAACAAACAAAAACAGAATCTATATTATCTTCTTTTTCTGTGAAACATAGTTGACCTCGACGAAGTGAGCCAATATATATCTCACTATCCGATCCTTCATCCTCAAGGTCTGTTAACGTTATCTCAAAACTAACATCATTAGATTTAAATGAATTTAACTTTGTCAAAATTGTTTTATTGTCGTAGGTAGAGATAATAATCGTGCCAGTTCCATCAGCTTGAAAATCTAGTAACGCATACGGAAATAGCTGAAAGACGCTTAAACTTTCCCATTGCCCAGTCACATGCTTAGGCTGGGGTTTATGTACCAAGTCCTCATCCTTACAACCCAGTAGCAATATTGCTAAAAGTAAAATATATATTTTCATAGTATTAGTATAACGCCAAGATAATGGGCAACCTTGCTGCGAAGCGACGCTTAAAGTTGCCCAGTTTCAGGCGCCGTTTCCGGTTTTTTTATGTGTTTTGATGAAACCAAAACTCGACTTCATCAGTTTCAACTTCAAAGTCAGCAGAGTGTTCCACATGTGCGGGGACATGATACCAGTCACCTACTTTGACCCTAGTGGTAACTCCGTTTATCGTCAGTAGTAGCTCACCGCGTGTAATGACACCATGATTGTCTGTGTCGTGTGTATGAGGTGGAATGGAAGTTCCAGCAGGGTATGAAGCGAAGAGAACGTCGCTATCTTTCGCTTCGAGTTTATACGCATCAAATCGGCCATCATACAAAGGAAGCGATTTTATTTTATTAGGATATTTTCCCGCCACGTAATTCTCCGTTTTTTACACTATATCGCTTAAATCAGCCGACGCGTTAGCGGTTGGCTGTGCTTGTTAAAGTGCGACACTGGCTCTTGCTATGAAGTACATTGCGGAGCGCCAGCGATGCCACACTTAATTAATATTTCCCGCAAGAATGCCATACTTGATAGTTGCTGGGAGTTTGTTCATTTTTTCATACAAAAAGTAAACGAACCAAAAGAAACGTACCCCAACTACGCGCCCTAACGGGTTTGTTCGCTCCAGTCGGATTTTAGGGGTCGTGAAAACAGGCTCCTGCCTGATCGTCGCTCAATTGGGCGTCCATGCCCAATTGCCCCCTAAAATCCGACTTCCGCTCACCGCTGCGCAAGGAGCCCCAAGAGCGGCACTTCGTAGCAAAGCACCAAATTTATATCTAGCGATGAGCCAAAGAGGCAGAGCGTATTAATGCTTAACGTAACGGCGGCGAAACCGCGCATCGGTTTTTCCGTCCGGCCCCGCAGGGGTGATCTTGGCGCCCTTGTTATATTTACCACAATGATCTTCGCACTTTTGGAATCCATTTCCGCCTTATATCGCACCAAACAAGCTTTTGTTCTTTCGGACCTTCAATTACTGGTCGGAAAATTAGCAGATATAAACTATATATTACCAACCAAACTATTATATAAATGGCAGTTGATTTCAAACTAACAATAACGCAACAAAGTACAATTGGAGCTACAAAAACTGCACTATTAACTCCTACGGCAATAAATGGAATAAATATATATGGAATTAGTGTTAATAATAAGCCTCTAAAATACCATCTAATTTTTTTGTAAAGAAGTATGCGGCAAGAAATAGTAAAAGACCCACCCCTTCCCATATCATTAAAAAGAACCAAGGTGAATGTTTCTCCATAGGTCACCTAACGCCTGCATTTGGGGCGGCGAAGCAAACGCGTAGCCGTCCCGCCGCGATTAGCGGCAAACAAGATGCACTTGTTATGAGCATGTTGTCTGCTGCCGAAGAAAATAATCATGTTGCTCTGCATATGACAATTCATAAAACATCTTGAGGTATTCTTTGGCTCGTGCCGGTTCAACATTCTTAAACTCAAAAAACTTTGTGAAGCTAAATATACCAAGTAGTTTTTTCTGTGGCGGCATGCATATTTCCACGCGAAATTTTTTGCATTCACTCTCTAACATAAAGCCAATATGGTAGTTTCCAATACGAAATGTTAAATCAGGCCAACATGGAGGTGGACGATTACCATCTAGCTCTTCAAAACGTTCAAGCTCTCTTTTCCATGGTGCATTTTCAAACTCCACAATGGCTTGATCAATATTGCAGCTACCAAGTTCAATATTTGAGCAATCCGCACAGATAAAGCCTGCCGCATCTGATGTCTTCATATTACTCATAACGCCGCCATAAAATGCGCGACGACAGGAGCGTCGTAGGCCGCGTTTTTTGTGGCCGATTTTTGATGGCCTTGTTAGCTGTATACAACGAATACATCCTGTAGTTTAGTTTTATTTGTTGCCGAGATCTCGCACCAATATATTCCAAATGGTATGCCAAAGTAATATGGCTTTAACTTCAGTTTGAATAAGCCTGGGGTATATGGCTTGAAAGACATTCTCAACTTTAATATGCCTTTCTTTATAAGAAGCTCATTATCTTCATTCTTTAATACCTCTATCTTCGATAATGGTGCATTAAGATAAAAGTTTGTGCTCGTACCAAATATTGGCGTGATTGTGTAGTAAGTCTCGCCGTTTCTCTCGTAGAGCTTAGAATTCAATGTCCCTAAAGGTATTTCCTGCATATTCTTCCTAGCAGCTAACGCCTCAAGAAGAGGCGCGCTTTAGCGCGTCCTTCTTGCTTGACTTGTTAGCAGGCTGGCCGGTTTGCACTATGGCCTTTTTTAGTAGCTTTGCTGCCTGCTTGTGATTATCCCAGTTCACTATTTCTGGGCCATTCAGACCTGTGTACTTATTCTTTGCGGCACTTTCAGTGAAAAAACCAATTTTGCCAACGATGGTGCTATTTTCGCTAAAGCTCTCAAGCTGGATGTTGAATAGACCGCAACCATCAACTGCTTGGCGACTACCACCCTCTCTTAGCTCAATGGTTCGAAGCCTTGGCCGAGGCATGACACTGAAACACCATATTGATAGTTGAGTACCATGACTCTTAATTAGTGAGCCAGCATTTATAGTAAGACCTTCTACTGAATCAAACTCTTTGATCGCGAAATTCGGAACGGAGTAGGCCTCAAATATCAGGCATTCGATACTTTCGAAGATTTGAGTGAACATCTCTTCCAGTTCATTTTCCGATTTTTCGAATTCAATCCATGGCATATTTAAGCCTGCTAACGCCGGTGGCAAGGGCGAGGCGCGATTAGCGCCGAGTCCAGCAGCGATAGCTGCGCTCTTGGCCACCCTTGTATGATAGAAATCGCACTGTTTAACCAACCCTATTTTAATTGTAAGGTGAGGCTCATGTCTGCAGCAACAGACATTCAGCAAGGCAACCCGGTGGCCGCCAGGCGCCGATACTATCGAGCCCGTTAACAAGCGTGGGGGCTTTGCTGATCCTACTTTTAACTCGAACAGTCGAATGAGCCTCGAGCTCGAATGTAGCAAGGGTGAGTCATGAAAACAACTACCAAAGCTGGCATTAATCATCAGAGAAATATCGGTATAGATGTAGGTAAAACGTTCTTGGATATATACATCCTAGAGCTCGATAGGTATTGGCAAATCTACAATTCACTAGATGACATTAAGGAGCTCCGAAAGACGCTCAAGCGCTTTAATCTGACTCGTATCGTCGTCGAGGCTACGGGTGGCTATGAACGAACACTCGTCGAAGTGCTGGCGGAAGCCGAGCTCCCAGTTGTTGTGGTGCAGCCAATCAATGTTCGCCAATTTGCAAAAGCACAAGGCGTCCTAGCAAAAACGGACCGAATCGATTCAAGAGTGATTGCACAATTCGGGGCAGTAATGAAACCAGAAATTAGGCCCATAAGCAGCAAAAAGATAAGGCATATCAGAGATTTACTAGCGCGGAAAAGGCAGTTAATGGAAGCTAGAACTCAAGAGCTAAATCGTGAACAAAAGGCACAGAATGTTCTGCAGCGCTCCCACAACAGGATGATCAAGTTTATCGAAAAGGAGCTCAATTGGGTCAACACAAAGCTCAACAAAGAGGTTGCATTGGTTACCGAGTGGCAGAAAACTTATGACCTCCTTTTAAGCGTGCCAGGCATAGGCCCTGGTGTTGCTTATACGCTTCTGGGAGAGCTTCCGGAGCTTGGCCAACTAACCAGTCGACAGGTAGGTGCGCTGTGCGGCTTGGCGCCCTACAACCGAGACAGCGGCTCGATGCGGGGCAAGCGACGAATAAAAGGCGGTAGGGCACCTATACGGACGATGCTGTACATGGCAATGATGAGCGCTATTCAGTGCAACCCGATAATGAAGCGATTCTTCAACCGATTAGTTGCGGAAGGCAAACATAAAAAGGTCGCACTTACAGCGTGCATGAGAAAAATGATGACAATTTTGAACGCCATGGTGCGTGATAAAAGGTCATGGCAAGCGGCATAAGATGAAAAAAATACGTTGCTGAAGGCTTGACTTAGAACCACAGTCGCTTGTTATGCATTTAAACGACCTTAATTAATATGAAAATAGACATGCCTATTAGAGAGATATACACCAGGGAAACACCAACCTTACCAAAGAATACAGACGATGTTTTATAAAACTCTGCTTTAGCAGCCTCTTCTATGCTGGCCATCTCTTCTTCCGATATCGGATCACTGGCCACGTGGTTTGGATTACCAATCAATTGGACAGCGTCAACATGCTGATGGTCAAGAAGTATCCACACACCTTTTCTGTTTAAGTGGCCGTGCGGGGCATTCTGGAACTCTGAATTGTGCTTAGCCAGAATGCCTTTCTTTTTTAGTAAACCAATGTAGCTATAAGGATTACCCCTGATGCTTCGTTCATCAATAAATTTCATATGGATGCATAACGCCCACAGCAAAGGCGGAGCGTCAGCGACGTCCAGCCCGCAGGGCGATTTTGCCTGTGTTTGTTATGCGCCTGGCCCAACAGGAAACCCCTTTGGTTGATTTACAAAGTTACTAACAGGCAGCTTACTGTTTTTACCAGCCCAATATAGTAATCCTGATGGCTCTAGCTGCAATGGTATTGCGCACCGTTTTTGTATAAAGCCCTTACAATAAACCTCGGACGCATGTTCGGGATAAGTGCCAAAGCTAAACCCATAAACTTTTCCATTGATTCTGTATATCCATGAATCAGTTTTCACACTGTTGATCATAGCCACTGAACCCATTTCATGGCTTGCTATCGGAACGCATGGATGTTCGGAGTTATTAATATTACAAACTTCGATAGATGAATCTGTATTGTTGAAAAGCATAATATCAACAACAAATGAGCACCCACTAAGCGTGAGGCTTAAAATAATTAGTGATAAGTGCTTCATTGTTCCTTTACGCATAACGCCGCCAGCACAGGCCGGAGCACGCAGTGCGGAGGTCCAGCCCCGAAGGGGCGATTGTGCCTGGCCTTGTTAAATTTTTAGCGCTCAACAGTAACGCCATTATTTGCTGCCTTTAGTTTTGATATTGCACTCTCGGAAACATTGCTACAAAAAGACAAATCAACGTAATTTAATGACTCGGCCTTAATTAGTGAGGCAATGCCCTTATCTGTAATTTCCGTTGCCCATTCTAGGTCAAGCTCTCTCAAGCCAATTATTTTAGGAATATAGCTTAATCCCTTGTCGGTTATAGCTGAGTTATTCCCATCTGTTTTGATGCACAATATCTCTAGCCCGACAAGTTTAGCCAAATCTAAATCTGTAGCTTGTTCAAGGTATATTTCTTTCATTTCGGTAAAATTTAACGCCCGCCACAAAGGCGAGCAACGATTAGTAGACTTGCACCACTTTCACGGACACTAAGCATTCTTTGTTTGATACGTTTTAGGTGACACATAATTTAAGCTCGAGTGTAGTCGATCCTCGTTGTAAAACTCAACATAATCAACAATTCTAGCCACGCATTCGACCATCGTCCTGAATTTCCAATGATGTGCCAACTCATTTTTTAGTGTCTTAAAAAATGATTCTACGTATGCATTATCTGTTGGCGTGCCGGCGCGACTCATGCTACTGACCATTCCAGCATTCGTAACAATCCGCTGATATGCTTCTGAACAGTATTCAGAACCCTGGTCACTATGGAAGATGCAACCTACCTTTACGCTCTCAGATATTAGCGACATCTTTAATGCGCCGCTAACCAAGTCGGTATCATGATAGCGCGAGAAACCCCAGCCAATAACTTTTCGTGTAAATAGATCCAGAACAGCCGCCATGTACATAGGGCCTTCTCCTGTTTTTAGGTAGGTCATATCCCCAGCCCAATGCTCGCCGAAAGCAATCGCTTTATCTTGTGTCGCCAGTACATTTTCTGCCACCAGGGAGCTGCTACCGCTGGCGCGCCTCTGCCTATATGCATGGTATATCGACTTAATGCCATTAACTTGCATCAAACGATTAATGCGCCTGCGGCTGCACGAATAACCCAAACTCTTTAAATATGGGTGCACACGAACAGCGCCGTAATTACGTTTATGACCGACATGCGTTTCCTTAATTTGGGCAGCCAGAACTTCATCGTACTGAGCGTGATCGCTTGTATCGCGATTCCGCCAGTCATAATAACCGCTTGGTGAAACGTCGAGGTAATCACACATAGCTACAATTTTGTGGCTGTCTCGGTTCTTCTCTATGAACGCGTATCTTTCTTGCGCTGATCCAAGAAGAACCGTTTGGCCTTTTTTAGGATATTTACCTCTTCCTCTTTAGCTGCCAAACGTTTTTCGAGTTCTTTGATGCGTGTTTTAGCCGACTGCAATGCCTGCTGATCTTCTTTGGAGGGTTTAGGTGGTGATTTGACAACCATATACTTATTCTCGGAAAGGCGACCTTCTTTAAATTCTTGTCGCCAACGATACAGCATGACTGGATGAATCCCCAGCGCTTCTGCGACGTCTATCGCCTTAACGTGCTTGCGCTTACTGAGTTTGACTGCATTTATCTTGTAGGCCAAGGTATAGCTGTCGTAGTGACTTTTATTCGTTATTCCCATTGTGAACCCCTTTAGCGGATTAGTAATTTACTGTCCGTTAAAGTGGTGCAGGTCTATAGTTGCGAGTCCAGCCGCAACGCGGCGTTTTGGTGGCGTTTGTTATGCATTCTATTTTTCATAAACTATTTTTGGCGAATTTATTTTCCCATCTATTTTGTGACCAGAAGCTAACGTAACCATTTCCGAGGCTGATATATCACCAGCGACATATCCGGCGACATTGATAGATTGACATTTGATGCTTCCTTCAACGACACCTGTTTTGTAGACAAACACATATCCTGCACCAACACCTGAAAACTCTAAGTCCTGGGCAATCTTTCCTTCTATACAAATACTTCCATCAAATAAAGCCTTATCAGAGGTCAAAATTAGATTTTTAGCAATTAGTGACATTTGCCCAGACTGATGAGCTACTGCTGACCTTCTTTGAATTAAGAAGATTATAATAACGACGGCTATTACCAAACCAGTAACTACAAAATTTCCCATTAACTGTCTACTTTAGTAAGTGTGCATAACGCCCGCAGCACACGCGAGCGTAGCGAGTCGAGGCCGATAGGCCGGTGTGGCTGCGTTTGTTACGTTGGTTGTAATTCATATCTAACACCAGAACCTGGCACAGGCTTTCCATTGCAGAGCTCATATTTCCAATATATGGCGTATATCTTTAGATCTAGCAACTCAGATCTACTTCCATTTAAAAAGTACTTTGCAATGCCATGACTTTTGGTGTAGCTCTCTAAATTAAACGAAAGTACTTCTTTGCCTTCTATCTCTCTGCGCACCAGCAGTATGCCAAGCTCCATATCATTGTAATTTGTAGGTATGCCAAGGTGAATTGTGGATCCTAAATCAACATCATACAATCCACTTTTGTAGTGCTGCTTAGGCATTTCTACAGAGAATGTATTCTCATCATACTCTGTGGTAATCCCACAAGGCGGAGATGAAAAAACATTCAAACTTTGCGCAAAGAGTAGGAATGCCAGTAGTAGTTCTTTTGACATTAATCCCCCGCAACGTAACGCCCAAAGCAGCGGGCGCCGCTTTTTGGCGTCCGCTGCCTTTGCTTGTTATAGCCTACTACTTTTGACAATTGCACTCTCTTGCCACCAATTTTAACTCTTGAATATAATCTTGAGTTGCTTTTTGAAAAATAGGTTCGCTTAAATTTTGAAAGTGCACAGTAAACTCCGTAAGTGCTTTTTTACTCGCTTTCACTTCTTTCTGTCCAATTGATGAAGTATAGAAATCAACCAAAGAATCCAACTCTTTTTCTGTAAAGTGCTGGCCATAGTATTGCCCCCAAACACTTACTATTTCATCAGCACCCCAAGGAGCAGTAACTTTACCCATGTAGTTATTAAATGCTGCCGAAAATCTAGCCTGGAACTCTTCATTTGGGTTTATTTGAGAAAGAAGTTGATCCATCATTTGCTTTCCAACCTTCTCGCTTTGAACCTTACCCATTTCCAATTGACTTTCGAACATAGAGAGAAGTCCCTGAGCCTCCATTAGTTGCCTAATCTTATCTTCCTTGTCTCCTGCCATTGAAAATACAGGAAAAACAGCAAGCAGAATTATTGAGAGTATTTCCTTCATAAACTATTCCTTAGTTTGGGTATGGTGAAGCTATAACGCCGTTGTAACCGGCGAATTGTAGTTGTTTTTAATATGTGCTACTTAAGCACATATTAAAAACAACGGAAATGGAGTCCGTGTTGACAACTTTGTTATGACAATTTAGTAATATAATCATCCCAATTTTTCATTTCCGTCACCGCAGAATCTAGAGCCGAATCTATATTTTCATGTTCAGATTCTTTGTTTTCATTTGGACCTGATGCTCTATGCTCTGCGCTTGACCAGACTTCATAATTTATTTGTTTTCTTATTTCGATAATGACATCTGTTCCGTCCTGGTACAATTTATTTATTTTTATAGGAAGATCATTAACTGAACCAGTTAGAAAATTCCAGCCATCTGGAACGCTTATTCTCACTCTTCGTTTACCGTGTATTCATAACGCCCACAACAAACGCGAGCGGAGCGAGTCGAGGCCGATAGGCCGTTTTGGTTGTGATTGTTATAGGCTTTTTGAAACAATTTTACACTTACCCATTTGACATACAGCCTCTCTATGCAAACAAGTAACCTCACAAATGCGATTATTAGTTTCCGCTTTGCAGTGTCCTGCTTTAAGTTCACTATACTTTGATATGTTTTCTGATGAGATTGCATGCAACTCACAACTACAGCCATTACAAGTTGGCCAGAACACTTCGCATTGATCATCTGAAATACATTCCTGCGCTTCACTCGCGATAACTTCAACAGGATTTACGGTACTGTTGAACAATGTGATTTGCGCGCCGAATACAACCAATGTGATTAGTAACGTGCAAATTCCTGCAATTATCAGATTCTTGTTCATCTAGCCCTATAACGCCCCGCACAGGGGCAGACAAATAAGCGTAGCGTTTTGGCTGTCCCAGCGACCAACGGGAGCGATTGATGCGGTTTGTTATGCATTTATTGATCGCCTCTATCTCTGCAATTATTTAACAAGCCGCCAACAACAAATATTGCCACCGAGAATAGCAAAATACCCCATAGTAATGGAGACTGAAACATAAACCCAACAAACTCTACGGTAAAGTATGCAGCAACTGACTTGCCCGCTACTAAATCCATTACTACGTTTAGTGGAATAACCATTATGAAAATCAAGAAAAAGAACTTTAGGCCAAGCCCCGCACTGAAAGCCATACCGTCTATAATTGACTCTTTCTTCCTGACTTTCGTCATTCTCTATCCAATTGCATAACGCCCGCATTTGGGGCGGCGGAGCGACAGCGTAGCCGTCCCGCCGCACGTCTTTTGTGCGGCGAACAAGATGCGCTTGTTATGCGCACTTGCTACAAATGGTCTCAGATGCTGTTCCATAATTTATTCCTACTGGTCTCCCGCATTTGGCACATCGACCGCTATGCCCATATATTTTGGCACTTTCTTCATTCGTTTGGCGGGGTTCCTCACCTATAGAAAAATGACTTGGGAAGTACCTTTTACCCAATATTATTGCAGGAAGGGCTGCCCACATCCCGAATCTATCACCAATATAGAATGACCAACCAGAAGTAACGATTAGTACGACAGCCAGCACCCATATCCATGCATCGCCCAATCTGCTCTTTCTCCAGAACGCGCTGATTTCGTGAGTCAATATATCTAACTTAATTTTTAGTTTAGTAATCATTTTTTGGTAGGCGCATAACGCCGCTATAAAAGGCGCGCGTTAGCGCGTCCAGTGGAGGCCGATTTTTGGCCGGAACGATTTTTGATAGCCTTGTTATGCTTTTACTTTGCTACCGTGGCAACTGGCCGAACGGTAGCCATATTAATTATAAACTGCTGCAATTCACTAGATGCTGGGTCAATGCCATATGTATGACAAAGAATAGCTAAAGTTTTTGCCAGCTCAGTTCTAAACCGCTGAATAGACATAAACATTTTTTGCTGGCCTCGGCGGTCTAGAGTGTCGTATGCCCATAGGTTATCCAATTCAGCTGCCATTACTTTAATAAGGCGTGCCAATATTTTCCGTACCTCTGTATCACTTGTGGTTGAGCGGATATCTTCGGTTCTTAATTTTATTTCTTCGATGCTTTTTATAACAGCGTGCTTTATTTCTTGATCAAATTGAGCGAATAGAACTCGTCGAGTTTCAAGGAAGGTGATGAATTGCTCTACATTAGCCTTTTCTGGGTTCTTTGCGAGACTCTTAAAAGCGCCACCTACAGCCACTATATCTCCTACTAGAGCGAGTAGACTTGTAAAACTCATTGCTTCGTTCCTTGGGTTGCATAACGCCGCCAACACGGGCGGCCGAAACGTAGTGTAGGCCGTCCAGTGCAATGCGATTTATGCATTGCACGAGAGTGCTTGGCCTTGTTAAAAGTGGTGTTCTACAAAGTATTTTTTCTATTCAGAACCTCAACGAAGGCTTTCTTTGCCGATGCTACGTTATCAAAGTAATCCTCGAAGAAGCCAGGTTTAGTCCACTCTTCGGGGTAACTATACCTCTCTCCATCTTTACCAATCTCGTACTGCCAAAAACTAGGCTCATTTGGATCGATGATTTCAAAGTCAGCAGGCTCATATAAATATGGCTCATCAGTATCGTCAATTATGCGGAACGAATCAGCCTCGATTCCAAGAACAAGATAGTGCTTACCTTGAGTCAGTTTGTTCAGTTGCTTCTTTGGACTCACTTTCATGGTGTACTTTTAACGCCGCGTTAAGCGGACTAAAATTGTGGGTTAAAATGTGAAGCGAAGCGAAACGTAACCCACTGTTTTAGTTCCGTTTAAACGCCTTGTTATGTGTTTGATTTAAAATACTTATTGTACAACCAAGATACACATATTTTCATTAAAGTTATATTAATGGCAAACCCCGCCCCTACAATTAGAATAGTGATAGCATTTCGACCAACACTTCCTAATAAAGCTTTCGCTAAAGTACCAACTTCAACTGCAAACACTGTCCAAGGCATTGCTAACATTAAAAAAAAGAAACTAGGAATGTTGAAGTCGTTACTCAACCCAAAATTTAAATATCTAGCTAAGTGCCAAAATAAATTGTACAAAGTTGGAATACTAAATGAAATTAGAAAAATATACTTAGTCTTCACTGAGGCTCCAATGACACATAACGCCGTACTAAACCGCGCGCGCAGTATGCGCGTCGGTTTAAGTGCCTTGTTAGCTTACCCTCAGCAATTTAATTCCAGCGCTCTATTTCTACGCCAACTAATGAGACCAATAACTATACAAGCGCCGATAAATATAAGAGCAAACCACTCAATAGTGCCTTTGCGCATATAGACAGATATAAGCAGAAAAATAAATGGAGAAGCTATAAGCAACCATATAAGCGGTGCTAATGGAGACAATTTTTTAGCCCCACCAAGACCATATATGCGTTTTGCCTTTGCATTCATTTGATGAAGTTCTTCCGCTTCAACTTTACAGCGATCGGAGCAGGCTACAGCATGCCCAAGGTCAATTGTACAGCCATGACAGATCGCTTTGCCGCAGGCCTTGCAGACAGCAACAGCACATTCTTCGCTATGTGTAAAACAATTCATGCTCAATTTTCCATTTAAGCTAACGCCGCAAGCAGGGGTGCGCGTTAGCGCGTCCCGGCCGAAGGCCCCTGCTGCCTTGCTTTGTTAAGTGTTTACTCTCTGAATGCACTGACATCTTTGACAATTGCCTTGAGATTCTTAAGTTTCTTGGGGTGGTTGGAAGCCCACATAACCTCCGAGCCATCCCCTAATTCTTCATAAATTGGAAGTAGATCAATTATGCCGAGATACTCCCATTGGACGAGAACGCCAGTTTCTCCGCCTTTATATGGTTCTGCGTGATCGATTCCAATTTTCTCTATTTTTGTGAAAGCTTCTTCAAGAGTAAGAGCTTTAACAATAACCGTATTTTCCCATGTTGCGAACCGTGCTTCAGGATCATCATTTTGTTTATCTTCAATTTCGATGAATCTAGATAGGTATGTTCCAATGTACCAGCCGACTGGCGAGATATTCTTATCCATGATGACACTTAACGCCGGTGGCAAGGGCGAGCGTTTAGCGAGTCCAGCAGCGATAGCTGCGCTCTTGGCCACCCTTGTTAAAGTTGCGATCTGCCGCGCCAACAACAGGGTACGTTGTGGAGCGCAAGCGAAACCGTAACCATTAATTTTACCCGCAAGAATGCCACACTTGAAGGCGTTACGGAACTAGCTAGCGATACTGGAAAGGTCTCTTACTTGGGGCGGCACTTTCCTTGATACCGATAGACTTCAATACAGCACTTACTTTTTAAACGGTACGAACCCGACAACAAAATCGCAGAGCACATTAACGCCGTACTAAACCGCGCGCGCAGTATGCGCGTCGGTTTAAGTGCCTTGTTAGCTTACCCTCAGCAATTTAATTCCAGCGCTCTATTTCTACGCCAACTAATGAGACCAATAACTATACAAGCGCCGATAAATATAAGAGCAAACCACTCAATAGTGCCTTTGCGCATATAGACAGATATAAGCAGAAAAATAAATGGAGAAGCTATAAGCAACCATATAAGCGGTGCTAATGGAGACAATTTTTTAGCCCCACCAAGACCATATATGCGTTTTGCCTTTGCATTCATTTGATGAAGTTCTTCCGCTTCAACTTTACAGCGATCGGAGCAGGCTACAGCATGCCCAAGGTCAATTGTACAGCCATGACAGATCGCTTTGCCGCAGGCCTTGCAGACAGCAACAGCACATTCTTCGCTATGTGTAAAACAATTCATGCTCAATTTTCCATTTAAGCTAACAGTTTTATTCTGCAGCGGCCGCTTGCTTTCACAGCATGATTAGGCATGACATGGAACTTCATAAGCCACTAACAATATTGGATTTTTTTACGACAAGCACCGACGTACCAGCGAAACCATTTAACACATGCCAAGTTTTGGCAGCATATATTTCATAGAATTGCTTTCACTTGTCACCGTATCTTATTGATTTTTCGTATTTTTACCACATTTCCGGTATATGTAGCCAGAGAAAAGTTAAGCCTATGCTGCTGAAAAATCGGTTTCCAGTAGAATTCTTCGCGAACAAAATACACTGTATATAAATACAGATAAGTCATATTCGGAGAATTAACATGGGCGCGATGGACGCGATGGACGCGATGGACGATATTCCAGTTTGCGTTGCTGAAAAGCCTATTAAATTTATAGACCAGCTAAGGCATTTTATTCGTTATCACAACCTTGCATACACAACTGAAAAAAACCTACATCCAATGGGCAATACGGTTTATTCGATTTCACAAAAACAAGCACCATAAAGACATAAATAACGCTGAATAGAAGCGTTTCTTAGTCACTTGGCGGTGACCAATGTGCCAGTGATAGGGTCAGGCCGTACATTTGACATCTTGTGATTTGTAAGCCCCAGTACTCACTCAAAGTATTCTATAAACGAAATTCACGTTTGATTCAAAACACTAAAAGATCAAGGATTTTTGTATTCGCGAATCAATGAACCGGTGAGACTTTCAGATTCGATGATTGATTTTAGGCGGTCACTGACAAAAACTCTTGATATGAATCCAATCACTTTATAAATCGATTCGTCATCAGACGCCCTATTCAGATAGGCGTGTTCACATTGCCCAAAATTGCCATCACTATAAATCTTAAATTTTGAACGGCTTTTGTCCATTAAATCCAAAACATTGATAACATTCAGAATATATCGAGTTTCACCACCAATGAACACTGGCAAGTACTCAACACGACTAGCCGTGTGCATTTTTAAAGTTTGATAGGCTCTCTCAGAGATCACAATGGAACCGTCGAATTTAACAAAATCTGCGTCTTTACCTGCGTGATCAGTCAGATCAACCTCAAGCCAAATAAGCTGTAGGGGCTTCCAGGTCGCCATTTTTGACTCGCCGGCCCACCTCAGGCAGTTATGCTGAAGCAAGGTCTCACCGTCTGGCAAGGTCAACTCTTTAAACCCTTCCGGTATAACACTCAATAAAAAAGCAGTCATTATGCGTACACCTCTGCACCGGGCCGATAACGGTTAACCGGGTAACGGCCTGCCTGTAACTCTTCAGCAATATCAATCAATATGCGTTTCACTTCGTCTTTATCCGCGTTATTTTCATATGCTGTGACAATTTTTAGATTAACGTTGGCATAGTATGCTTTGGTATGAATGTTACCATGCGTATATGTCCCTTTCATTGCACCCTTTGCTTTTGAGGTTTCATCCTTAGGCAAAAAAACTCCATTACAAGGATCATCGATATCGATTCCGAGCACCATTAATATTTCTGCCGCTGGCATTACTCGCTTATCACATTTTGCAACGATGTGATGGGCATCGTAACTATATTTTTGATCAGGCAGGCCTTTGCTCTTAACTAACGCAGCTCTTAACCGTGCATCCCACTTAGGTCTAGAGCCAGCTCTTTTACGAACATTTGATTTGATTATTTTATCGACAGCCGCGAAAGGCGTGCCGTTGGAAATAGCTTGTTCAGCAAAGATCAAATCCTGAGATTTTCCCTGCTGGTAACAGATTACAGCCTGCCTCACGATCTCTTAATCATCAATAATGCTTGAAAGCTCATCGTATAGATAATCGGCATTATCAGATATAGACGCATAGAGCGACTCAAACGACATAGGAAAATCCCTTTATCAGAACTCAGAGTGGCAGCCAGCAATATTGTTGTGGCTAGCTGAGTAACTACTCCATAAAACGGTCATTCTATAAAACCGAATACTAGCATGCCACCAAATAGCCGTTGAGAAGATACCAATTCATTCGATAGCATTAAAATCAAGATACGATCAAAGGATTGGGTGCCAGCAAAAAAATGGCGAAACCTAGCACTCAACGCCCAAGGAGATTAACCCACTACCCATCTAACCCGCGAAAAACACCAGCCGGTAAACTATTTACAGCTGCCGATAAGCCTCGCCCAATGCCGACATGGCTGCACGCAATTGTGCATCGGTAAGATAAGGTGCGGGGCCGAAGCGTAGGCTGTCGCCGCGGGCGTCGGTATAGACGCCTAGGGCATGTAAAATCTCACTGAGCTTGGCCGCTTGCGGCGTGTGCAACACTAAAAAACCTGCACGATCACTCAAGGCCAGCGAATGATCCAACGAAATATCATCGGGTAAGTTGAGTGCGTCAAAACGGGTGGCTAGCACAGCGATTTGATGCTGGCTAATAGTGCGCAATAATTCAGGCGTCAGCCCCTGCTGTTGGAAAAATTCAAACACCGCCGCGGCGCGGTAGTGGCTGGTGGGGTCGTAGGTGGAGCCGGCGAAACGCGCGGCGCCTTCACCATAGTGAACAAGATTACCTGGCTGTTCATGTAACAAAGAAAATTCTGCATACCAACCGGTGTTCACCGGCCTAAGCGTGCAACCCGGTGGCACACGGAGAAAACAATTGCCCTCGCCGAGCTGACAATATTTATAACCACCGCCCACGAGGTAGGCATTGGCTAAACCGAGCGTTGGTAAATCGATAGGCAAAACATTCAGCGAGTGGTACATATCCACCAGCAATTCGGCGCCCTGCTTTTCACAGGCCTGCACAATGGGTGCAAAATCAGAAAAGATATAACCCGAATTAAAAAACACGTGGGATAACATCACTGCTGAGGTTCGACTATCCACTTCGCGCGCAATACGTTCGCCTAAGGTTGTGTGCGGCTTTTGTTCTACCACCACCAATTCAATATCAACTTCTGCCATGCGGTTTAACTGCCGGCGCAAGGTGTGAAATTCGCTGTCGGTGGTTACGATTTTTGGTTTTTTGGCTAAGTCTAAGGCCGACAAAAAGCGCAGCACTAACTCGTGGGTATTTTGCCCCAGCGCAATATCGGCACTTTCATCGCCAAGTAAACGGGCAAAGCCCTCTTTCACTAGGTCGGCCTGATGGCCAGCCTTTGCCCATTTGTCATCCACATGCTGGGCGGCATCTAACCAGGCCTGCTTTTGCGCCGAAAAACTGCAATCTGGCCAAGCTTGGTGCGAGTGCCCCGTGAGCAATAGCCGCTCGCCCACGCGAAATTGTTGGTAATGTTTGGCCAAGGGATTAGAAGATAAAGCGAGATCTTTAATAGTCAGCGTCATAAAGGAAAGCCCCCTCCCATTCTTTGATTATCGAGGCGTCACCGGACCGTCTGTAGGGGCGGACCATCCCGCTTTTAATTTGCAGTCCATGCTCTTCGCCTTTCCTGTTAACAGTTAACTGTCAACTGTTAACTGTCGACTTGCCGCCTGCAGCTTGCGGCTGGTAGCCTGCAACCCTATTTATAAACGATAGCGGATATTCCACAGGTCGGGATAAAGTGGCGCAAACAGCGTGGAGCGTAAATACTCGGCACCGCTAGAACCGCCGGTGCCCGGCTTCATACCGATGGTGCGCTCCACCATTTTCACATGCCGGTAGCGCCACTCCTGCAAACCTTCGTCGATATCAACCAGCGCCTCCATAATTTCAGACAGCAAGGGCTCGGTTTGATAAATCATGATTAACAGGTCTTGTAATTGCGGGTCCGATTTTATCGGCTCTGATACATCGCGCTTCATCACATCTAAGGGCACGGCGAAACCACGGCGCGATAAAAAGGCCAGGAAGGCATCCCATAAACTCGGCGCTTTTAAGCGTTTGGTTAAGCCAATAAAGGCTTTGCTGCCTTCCGGGTAAGGCTTCATTTTGGCCGGATTTTTTACCCCCAATAAAAATTCCAGTTCACGGAACTGAAAAGATTGGAAGCCGGAGGCGGTATCGAGAAATTCACGAAACGAAGAAAACTCAAGCGGTGATAGCGTTTCTAAGATATCTACCTGCTGCACGAGGGTTTTAAAGATAGTGCGAATACGTTTTAGCGTGTGCAAGCAGCGAAATTTTTCATCTTCGGCAAATAACATTGTCAGGTGATCAATTTCATGGAGCAATTGCTTAAACCAAAGTTCATAGGCTTGATGGATAGTGATAAACAGCAACTCATCGTGCTCCGGGCCATTGGGGCCCTTAGACAGAGGCTGCTGCAAGCTAATCAGTTCATCTACCTTTAAATAGTCACCGTAAGATAACGCCATATCCGTCTCGCTTATCAATCAAATTAGAAAAAGCTGCTGGTGTGCTGCAGCGGGAATTTAGAAATATTGGGCACCTTCACGCCTTCGGCTGGGTAGCCAACCACTAACAGAATGTAGGGTCGCTCGTCGTCTGGACGCTTGAGAATGCTGTTGAGAAATTTCATCGGACTTGGCGTATGGGTTAAGGTGGCAAGGCCGGCCATATGTAGGGCACTAATCAACATCCCCGTGGCAATACCGACAGATTCACTGGTGTAATAATTTTTATGTTTGCCGCCATCGTCACCCGGATTGAATTTCTGTAAAAAGATACCGATCAAACAGGGCGCAGTCTCAAGAAACGGTTTGTCGGCATCGGTACCCAAGGGCGCTAAATCGGCCAGCCACGCCTCGCTGGCACGGCGCTGGTAAAACTCGCGCTCCTCGGCTTCCGCCGCTAGGCGAATTTGCCGCTTCACCGTGGCATCGGTCACCACGGCGAAGTGCCAAGGCTGCTTATTGGCGCCGCTGGGCGCGGTACCTGCCGCTTGCAAGGCACTGTGGATGACGGCCATCGGCACTGGCTCAGAAGAAAATTCACGCACGCTGCGCCGAGTACGCATCCTCTGATAGAATGCGTCTGCTTGTTGGCACATAGTGCTCTCGGGCAGGCGCTGATACTGCAAGGGAATAAACGCGTCTTCCGCCATGCTGGCTCCTAAAATTATTATTGGCATCGTTTCACAGAACGTGCGTCTTTTTATGACGATCTTGCTGCTAAGGCTTTGGCCAAGCAGCCTTGTAACGTAGATCAGAATGGGTTGTTTCGAATGTTTTCGAAGCGCGCGGCATCTAATCGCCGGCAAACTCACCTGAACGCTTGCAAGATAAGGTTACACATGAAACCATTATGCACCTCTGTTGGCAACCTCAATAAGGCTGCTTTTCCACATGACGACACAAAAAAGTGATTCCAACCAGCTACAGCTGGCTGATTTTCTACCCTACAAGCTCTCTATTTTGGCTAACCGTATCAGTTATGCCATTGCCGAGGCCTATTCGAGCCGCTTCCACCTGACAATTCCAGCGTGGCGCGTTATGGCGGTGCTGGGTTTAGAGGATAATTTAACCGCGGCGGATTTGGTAAGCCGCACCGCCATGGATAAAGTCGCGATCAGCCGCGCCGTGGCAAGTTTGCTCGATATGGCCTGCATTCATCGCGAACTGGATGAAGAAGACCGGCGCCGCTCGCTGCTCACACTGACGGAAAAGGGTCGGGATATTTACCAGCGCATCATTCCGTTGGCGCGCCGCTATGAACAAGATTTACTCAGCCAGTTGAGCGAAGAAGATCAGCAGGCTCTGAAAAGTATTACCAACAAATTAATGAAACGCGTCAATCAATGGGAGAAGCAAAACGTGAATCCCGCCAGTCTTCAGGAGACCCAAGATGTTTGAAGGTTTAACCGCGCTACCCGCCGACCCAATCTTAGGCTTGTCTGCGGCATACAAGGCCGACACTAACCCCAACAAAGTCGACCTAGGCGTGGGCGTATATAAAGACGAACAAGGCAACACGCCGGTATTGCGCGCCGTTAAGCAAGCTGAGCAAGCCTACTTCAACACCGAGAACACCAAGGTCTATATCGGCCCACCGGGGTCGGCCGCTGCCAATACCCTATTGCAGAACCTCATTTTTGGTGCCGACCACGCCGCGGTCACGGCCAATCGCGTGCGCACCATTCAAACCCCAGGCGGCTGTGGCTCGCTGCGCGATGCCGCTGAACTGATTAAAAAAGCCAACCCAACTGCCACCGTTTGGGTATCAGACCCAACGTGGGCCAACCATATTCCCCTGCTCGGTAATGCCGGCCTCGCCATTAAAACCTACCCCTATTACGACCACGCCAGCAAGAGCGTCAATTTCGACGCCATGGTGGATACCTTGTCGAAAGTAGGGAAAGGCGACTTAGTATTGCTGCACGGCTGCTGCCACAACCCTTGCGGTGCCGACCTCAACCAAGCTCAGTGGCAAGCGGTGGCACAACTCGCGTTAAAGAATGGTTTTACGCCCTTTATCGACATGGCCTACCAAGGCTTCGGCCAAGGTTTAGATCAGGATGCCTACGGCGTGCGCTTAATGGCCGACACAGTGCCAGAGTTAATTGTCTCTAGCTCCTGTTCAAAAAATTTCGGCTTATACCGCGAACGCGCCGGCGCCTTATCCATCATGTACGCCTCCGCTGCTGATGCCGACAAAGGTCAAAGTAATTTGTTCAGCGTGGTACGCGGCATGTATTCGATGCCACCCAACCACGGCAGCGCTATCGTCGAGACTATTTTAGGCAGCGAAACACTGACCGCCGAATGGCATAAAGAACTGGCAGAAATGCGCGATCGTATTAAGGCGTTGCGCGCACTGTTAAATAAAAAGCTGATAGAAAAAGGCGCGCCTGGCGATTTCAGTTTTATCGAACAGCAATCGGGTATGTTTTCCTTCTTAGGTATCAACAAGGCCCAAGTGCAAAGTTTGGTGCAGGACTACAGCATCTACTTAGTGGACTCCAGCCGCATAAACATCGCCGGCATTAGCCTCGCTAATGTAGACTACTTGGCCGAGTCCATAGTGGCTGTATTAAAAAAGTAAGGACACTGCATGAAACCTTGGAGCCCCGATAGCTGGCGCGAATTTCCGATTCGCCAGCAACCCACCTATCCAGACTCGGCCGCACTGCTAGCGGCCGAAGCACAGCTGGCAAAAATGCCACCGTTGGTGTTTGCACAAGAAGCCAGAGATTTGCGCGAACAATTGGGTCGCGCTTGTGACGGTAAAGCATTTTTGCTGCAGGGCGGCGACTGTGCCGAAAGCTTTGCGGATTTTTCCGCCACCAGCATTCGCGACACCTTTAAAGTGTTGCTACAGATGGCAGTGGTTCTCACCTACTCCGGCCGCAAGCCGGTGATAAAAGTAGCGCGCATGGCCGGGCAATTTGCCAAACCGCGCTCGGCCGATACCGAAACCCTCAACGGTGTCACCCTGCCGGCCTATCGCGGCGATATCATTAACCAGTTAGATTTTACCGAAAGCGCGCGCCTGCCCGACCCACAGCGCATGCTGCAGGCCTACCATCAATCCACCGCCACATTAAATTTGGTGCGCGCCTTTGCCACCGGCGGCTTGGCCGACTTACATAAAGTCAACCAGTGGAATTTAGATTTCGCTGAGGCCAGCCCGCTGCGCGATCGCTATTTGGATATTGCCGAGCGCATTCAAGACGCACTGGCCTTTATGGCCGTGTGCGGTGTGGATTCCAATAACACACCGCCCTTACACGCAACCCATTTGTACACCTCGCATGAGGCTTTGCTGTTAAATTATGAGCAAGCCTTAACGCGCAAAGATAGCCTCACCGGCGACTGGTATAACTGTTCAGCACACATGCTTTGGATTGGCGAACGCACCCGTAAACTCGACGAGGCACACATCGAGTTTTTCCGTGGCATTCACAACCCCATCGGCGTGAAAGTTGGCCCGAGCATGAATGAGGACGAGCTCATACAGTTAATCGATGCGCTCAACCCCGACAACCAAGCCGGCCGCTTAACCTTAATTACCCGCATGGGCGCTAACACCCTGGGCGATAAATTGCCGCGCTTAGCCCGCCGGGTAAAAGCGGAAGGCCGAAAAGTAGTTTGGTCTTCAGACCCCATGCACGGCAATACGGTAAAAGCCAGTAGCGGTTATAAAACCCGCTCTTTCGATGATATTCTCACTGAGATCAATCAGTTCTTCGCCGCACTGCGCGCCGAAGGCCAAGAACCTGGCGGTATTCATTTAGAAATGACTGGCCAACACGTGACCGAGTGCACCGGCGGCGCCTACAAAATAAGTGACGACGATCTCGCCAATTGTTACCGTACCCAATGCGATCCGCGTCTTAATGGCGATCAAGTATTGGAAATGGCCTTTTGCATCGCCGAGCGATTGCGCGTATAGCAAGAAGCCGCTGGCGCATTGTAATAGGCCACTAGCGTATAGAAACAGACCACTAGCGTATAGAAACAGACCGCTAAAGGTCGCGAGATAGAAGACTGCGAATAAAACCACGAAAGCCCGGCAAACCATCGGTTTCCGGGCTTTTTTTAGACAATGGTACAGCCGCTTTTAGTGCCTCTGCTCAAGTTGCATTCATCAATACCATGACAATGAAAACAAAAATTAGCCTTGCAGCGGCATTAGTGTGCAGCTTTCTAGCCAGCTGGGCTTTCTGGTTGGAACCTGCGTCTATTCGCATCGTAGAGCACGAACTAACTCCCAACCAATGGCCAAGTAATTGTGATGGTTTACGTCTCGCCGTGCTCGCCGATTTACATGTGGGCTCTCCGTTTAACGGCCTGGACAAGCTACAACAAATTGTCGAGTTAACGAATCAAGCCCATCCCGATCTGATTTTGTTGGCCGGCGACTATGTCATTCAGGGTGTGCTTGGCGGTTCCTTTGTCGCGCCGGAAGACGCCGCTCAGCTACTCGCGAAGTTGACAGCAAGCGCCGGCGTTTACGCGGTGCTAGGCAATCACGACTGGTGGTTAGACCCAACTCGCGTGGCAGCGGCTGTGGAAACTAAGGGCATTAGGTTATTGGAGGATGCCAACCAACTTATTCACACAACTATCAACTCAGCAGAAAACGACACGCCCTCTCAATGCCAATTTAATCTCGTTGGCATCAGCGACTATTGGGAGGGTGCGCACGACATCGACAAGGCATTGATCGGTATCGACACCACACAGCCGACCCTTGCATTCACCCATAACCCGGATATATTCCCGTTGATACACGAACAGGTAACACTCACCATCGCTGGCCACACTCACGGTGGGCAGGTGTATCTGCCTTTTATTGGCCGGCCCATTGTGCCATCGGCCTACGGTGAAACCTACGCTATTGGCACTGTTGCAGAACAAGGTACACTAACCACCAAACAGCTATTTGTTAGCCCCGGTATTGGCACCAGCATTTTACCCGTGCGTTTTTTAGTGCCGCCAGAAATCTCTGTATTAACGCTACTGAGTTCAGCACCTGATACTCCTTAAAACTCCAAGAGAATTGATTGTGAAAAAATGCATTATCTTACTGTCCGGCTTAATACTATCGGCCTGCGTAAAACTGGAAATTAAACCTGAGCATGTGGTGAGCGACAGCGTAGAAGCGGGGAAAGACCTGTACCAACTCATCAAGCATAAAAAAGATGGCACAGAAGAAAGAAAGTATTCGCATTCGATGATGCTCGAGCCAGGTCAATCGGAGCAACAAGCCGGACAAACCTGCTTACATTATGTAGAGGCCATGGCAACCGCGGCCTCGAAGAAGAGAATTTCGATTAAACAGCAAGAAACTAAAACCCTAAAAACCGAACAAGGCTTGTCACTTTCTTGCAGCTTGCACGCAACCATTAAGCCGCGCTAATACGTATTTGTTCAACGTCAAACCAATATGAATGACTAACTCACCGCATTGCCAGTTGCTATTCAAAGGCAACTGACAAGGGTGCGAAAAACAAATTAGTGTGCTTTAGCGAAGCGCAGGTTGAAGGTCACCGGCACTTGTGCAGCGATAGAATTTAATTTGGCGATTTCCTGTAGCGCCTGCACGCCTTGAATCAATTCAAAATCGGCCAGCGCTAAGATGACAGGCTTGACCGATGACACCTGAAGCTGCCCCTGCGCTAAGGCGACAACACTAACGGTGACTTCAAGGGTTTTCTCTTTGCCATGTAGCTGCACTAAACAAGGCAACACCAAAGACATAGACTCGCCCACTTTCAAGCCATTTACTGTCGCCATATCGACCTTGGTACTGATGCTCGCCGTGGCAAAATTAGCCGTATCAAACAACATCGTTTGCATCCGCTCATTGCGAATGGGGATGTGCGTTTCGATACTGGCGAGGTCGATGAGGACAGATACCTGCCCCTTGGCATCGACGCTACCGTTTAGCTTGGTAAATTGATGAACTTCCGCGATAGCCGCATTTTTTACCGATACCAACTGTAACTGGGATTGAGCAGGCGCTAAGCTCCAATCAGCCAAACAGTTAACGCTGACACCCATCGCCAACACACACAACGCATTAATAATCCATTTCATAACAGGCCTCCTGACCGATAAGACAAACCATGGAACGTTAGTAGCTAAGTGTTATACCACTGACTCATTCGAGGCGTTAAGTCTTTTCGCTTGAATAAAACGACCGTGCTAAACCCAACGCTTGAAAATGAGCGAGGTATTAATGCCCCCAAAGGCAAAGTTGTTCGACATCACATACTCACATTCTTTCTGGCGCGCCTTAGCTTGGATGTAATCTAAGGCTGCACATTCCGGATCTGGATTGTCCAAATTTTGGGTGTGATGAAACCAGTTTTCGTTCATTTGCTGAATAGCCGCCCAGGCTTCTATGCCGCCACAGGCACCAAGGGTATGACCAGTAAAACTTTTCATGGAACTGATGGGCACTTGATCGCCGAACACACGGAAAGTCGCATGAGATTCAGCCACATCGCCGCGATCAGTGGCTGTACCGTGGGCGGAAATATAGCCAATATCTTGTGGCTTTAAGCCGGCGTTATCCAGCGCTAAGCGCATGGCGATTTCCATGGTTTCCGAATTCGGTTGGGTCACATGGGTGCCATCGGAATTGGTGCCAAAGCCCACCACTTCCGCGTAAATTTTTGCACCCCGCGCTTGCGCAGACGCTAGGTCTTCTAAAATTAATGTGCCGGCGCCCTCGCCGATCACAAGACCGTCGCGGTCGCGATCGAACGGCCGAGGCGACAAATGCGGTGTTGCATTTTTCACGCTGGTGGCAAACAACGTATCGAATACAGCTGCTTGGGTTGCGCACAATTCTTCAGCACCGCCTGCAACCATATAGCGCTGCTGGCCCGAGCGAACGGCTTCAAAGGCGTAACCAATACCTTGGCTACCCGAGGTGCAGGCACTGGAGGTGGTGTAAACGCGGCCCTTCAAGCCAAAATGCACGCCGACATTAACCGGCGCCGTGTGCGCCATCATTTTAATATAAGAATTTGCGTTCAAACCGCCGGTGTCTTTTTCGATCAGCATGCGACCAAAATCCACAAAGGCGTTAGTGCTGCCCGATGACGAACCATAGGCCACACCCATGGCGCCGGTTTTAATATCTGGGTCGTCCAGCAAACCCGCTTGCGTCAAAGCAAGCTCGGTAGCGTAGGTGGCCATTACCGCGATGCGACCCATGCTGCGCAAGGTTTTTCGATTGTAGTGCCCAGGTGTTTCAAAATTAGCAGGGCCGCCTAAGCGCGTATTGAGACCTTGGTATTGATCCCAATCCTGCATGTAGCGAATACCAGTATTACCTGCGCGCAAATTTTCACTCACACTTTCCCAGCTATCGCCGATAGGCGTAATGGCCTGCAAACCTGTTACAACTACGCGTTTCATTAACACAATCCACCATTTACAGAAATGACTTGGCGGGTAATATAGCCCGCGTCTTCAGACATCAAAAATGCCACCGCTGCCGCTACTTCTTGCACCTGACCTAGGCGCTGGGCGGGAATCATTTTTAGCGCCTGCTCGGCTAATTCCTCGCTGACCATTTCGGTTTCAATGAGACCTGGCGCTACGCAATTTACCGTTATTTTTCGCTTTGCTAGCTCTAACGCCAACGCTTTCGTTGCGCCAATCAAACCCGCTTTCGCCGCCGAGTAATTGACTTGACCGCGGTTGCCCATCACACCCGATACCGATGACATAACCACAATACGGCCGGCTTTACGTCGACGTACCAAAGGCATAGAAAGAGGCTGCAAAACATTGTAAAAGCCATCGAGGTTGGTGTGGATGACACTGTCCCAATCGTCTCCGCTCATCGCCGGGAAAGCAGTATCTCGCGTGATGCCGGCATTACACACCACACCATAGTAAGTACCGTGCTGCTCAATATCCGCGAGCAACACCGTGCGCGCCTGTTCGCGATTGGCAATATCAAATTGAATGATGCGCACATTGCGCCCCAGAGCTTCGATGTTTTGTTGCACTTGCTGAGCCGCGTCGATACCTGACCGACAATGCAAAACAATATCAAAGCCATCTCTTGCCAAGCGCTCTGCAATGGCGGCGCCAATGCCGCGGCTGGAGCCAGTGACTAAAATTGTATCTGTCATTTTTCCTCACTCGAAAGCGCTAAGTAACTAGGCTTGCGCTAAAAATTCTTCTGGATTTGCGGGTTGAAACACATTGAGGTTAGCGCTCAGGTCAACGTTTTCGCCTTTAATCGCGCACTCAAACACACTCAGCCCATTATCGCCGCTGACCACCCGCTCGACCCGAATCCAAAGGCGGCTATCAACGGCAAAAAAATCCACGTTGGTTAAAAATTTACGCGTGCCCACGAGAAAGCCCAGCGAAACTTGACCACCTTGCGACAAGGCTTGATAACCGGCAAAGGCAGCAATCGCCTGTGCCATGTATTCAATACCGACTAACGCCGGCACGCCCTCAGCTTCGGCAAACATACTTTGGCTGTGCAGACGGACGCTCGCCATCAAGGCGTTGTCGGATACGGAAATCACCGCATCCAACAGACTCATTGGCACGCCATGGGGCACTAATTCCAGTACCGGCCAAGGTGATGTTGCGCCCGCTACCGAGGCAATAAAGGCCTGCAGCTCCGCGTTTAATGTTTCATTTTCCAGCATCGTGTCGAGCCTAAATCTTGTACCTAAAGATAGCGCTTTAATGTCTAGCGCGTTCATTCAGTCAAACGTTGAAACAATCAACGCGATATTATTGCCGCCAAACGCAAAGGATGTGCTGAGCGCATGGCGCGCCGTCGCATCCACGCTCCATTGACTGGCTTCCGATACCAAATTTATCGGCGCCAACTCAGGATCGACGCAGCCATCCCATAAATGCCGTGGTAATTTACCGTCAGCTAGCGCCAGCGCACAAAGACCCGCCTCCAAGGCCCCAGCCGCACCTAGGGTATGGCCCATGTAAGGTTTGGTTGAGCTGCAGGGCGCGCTAGCGAGCAAGCGATGAATAACAGCGGCTTCCATTTTATCATTGAGCGCCGTCGCGGTTCCATGCAGGTTAACATAGCCAATGGCCGGCGCCGCTAAATCGGCATCCGCCAAAGCCGCGCGAATTGCGACCTCTGCACCTGCACCCGTAGGCTCTGGCGCAGAGATATGGTGCGCATCGGAACTTTCGCCGACGCCGGTGATGGCAAGTTTGGCCGATTGGTTAGAGAGCAAAAACAAGGCCGCGCCCTCACCAATATTAATACCGCTGCGATTAACACTCATGGGCAGACAAATATCGGCCGACACGGCATCGAGCGCCGAAAAGCCATTGACAGTTAAACCACACAGAGCATCGGCACCGCCGGCGATAACCCAATCTACCAAACCGGATTGCAATAACCGGCGGCCAGTGGCCAGCGCTTTGGCACCCGAGGTGCAGGCAGTAGACAGGGTGTAGGCGGGTCCAGTCACACCCAGCTGATCCGCTAAAAAAGCCGCAGGCGCCGCGATTTGTTGGCGCGTGTAGTCTAAAGGTATCTCGCTCCCGGGCTGAAAACTCGCTTCGCTTTCAAGAATCCCGGAGGTGGAAGTGCCGAGCACAATGGCGACCCGTGCGGGGTCAATGTCTAAGCTTAACCAGATGGGCACTAGTTGCAGCCAAACCGACCAGAGCAATTGGTTATTTCGGCTGCGCTGACTTTGCTTGGCAAAATCCAAGTTGGGCAATTCAGCGGTGACTAGGCCCAAAGCCAATTCGCGGCCGGGGCTAAAGGCGTCGGTTTTGGTGAGCGGGCTTTGTTGGTCTTGCCACAGTACCTTTCGATGCGCCGCCAAGCCAATACCCGCCGCCGAGGTCAAACCAAAACCATGAATGTAGACCGGTGCGTTCATTGCTTAACCTTCTTATTCAAAACCTTTGTGCCTGCCATTGGCTGAACACTGTGTTGAGATGCATCAAGCGGCTGCACCGTTAGCGTGGTAACCGTTAAGGATGGCTGTTCATCCGCGGCAATGCGTACCGACGAAAACACTTCATCGTTGGCAAATAGGTAGCGCGCCAGTACACGATCGCCTCGGCGCACCAGCCGCTGCCGAGACATAGTATCGGCAGCAACAAGGTCGAGCTGCATTTTATTTTTCGCGAGTAACTCAGCAACCTTTGCTGCCGGCCAATAGGCAATTTGAATGTGTTGTAACAACTGCTTCAAATCCAATTGCGCCAATTCAGGCACAAATGTCTGTTGAGAAAATTCAGTGCCTTTAGCATTGGCACGAAACAACAGCTGCCCCGTTGCGGTCATACCCAACACTTGCAACAAATCGTCTTGTTGACTCCACACCACCAGTAATTGGTGTTCATTTCCTTGCCACGTAATATCGACCTGTTGGGTTACTTGCACCTGCTGACCCAGCGAGCTGGGCTCCGCTAAATCAATAGCCGCTAATGCCGGCCGCTTTAACTGAGCGCAGGCGACGAGCGCGCTTAGGCAGAGCGCGATGATCCAGCGACAGACCTGACTCACTGCTTGACTCGGCATTCCAATAAGGTGTGACTCACACCTACGCCATCGGTTTGATCAACAATTTCTAACCCAGCCGCCTCGATGCACTTGTTAAAAACCTCTGAGTGATACATTTGGCTATTGCCGTTCGCCAAACAGGTAAAATACAAAGAGGTTTGCTGCAAACAGAACGCCGCCGCCTCGTACTCTTGACGATCCCAAAAGGTTTCCATAATGAATATACGGGTGTGCTCGCCAGCCGCCGCGGCCACTTTCTTTAAAATGTCGGTAATTTCGGCATCGGAAAAGCAATCCAAAAACTGACTCATCCACACCACATCAAAGCCTTTCGGAAAGGTCGCGTCTGATGCTAAAACATTGACAGGGTAAAAGCTCACGCGGCTAGCACCCGGATGGGTTTTCATTTCAGTACTAGCGAGCGCAATCTGTTGCGGTAAATCAGCCAAAGTCACTTGTACCTGATCGTCGTGCTCAACACAGGCACGCGCCCACTTGCCGGTATTGCCACCCACATCGAGCAAACGTGTAACAGGCTTGGCAAACACTTTCTTCATCACCAGGCCAAAGGACCCGTCTGAGTAATAGTGATCAAACGCCAGCCAACTGTCGCGCACCTGCTGCGGCAGTGAACTCAAGCCTTCATAAATAGTGGCCCAATTGCCCAGTTCCTTAAGGCCGGCCGGTGTGCCGGTTTCAATCGCTTCATCGAGGTGAAAGAAACCTTGGTAGTTAACGTCGTGATTAAAATCAAAATTGGCAATGGTCATCGCATCGCGCATGACAAAAATACCGGTTTTGGTCAAACGATACTGGCCTTCATTCAACGTACAAAGGCCAATACCTAAGGACGCCTCCATCAACACCCGCACACCATAGGCGCTAATGCTCGCTTGGGCTTGTAAACTCGGTAAATCAATACCTGCTTTACCCGCTTTCGAGACCAAGGCTAACAAACCAAATTTACGTAAGCAGCGCGCCGACTGAAACGCTAAAGCACCAAATGCCAACTTTTGCGCTTCGTAGCGCGCCTCTAACGCCGTTAACTTATCTTCTGTAAAAAAAGGCGTGCTCGCCGTGTCAGCAGCCATGATTAATTCCTCAATGGTGAATCAGATGAAGTTGCCATAATTGGCACGAGTAACCAAACCAGTAACAAGCCCAAGGCCGCCACTGTTCCAAAACTTTTAAGCACCGGCGTCGTACAAGCCGCCAACAAACCAAAGGCCAGCAAACTGGTCAGCACCGATACCGTAGCGCCGCGCCACGCAACGCGGGCATTACCAGCCAACGACAGTATTAAACTGTTATCAAATCCCACACCCAGCACCAAAAGTACGGCTAAGCAGTGAAATAAATTAACGCCACCGGCAAACACGCTGACCAGCCAAAGCGCCACGCTGGCGGCAATGGCGGGAGCATAAAATAACGACGGCTGAATGCTCTTGCCCAGTAATAACGTCACCGCACAGAGTAAAAATAATGCCAGCACCAGTAAACGCAAAAGTTGTACGCGATGGGATGCCAACATACCGGTAAGCTCCTGCACCCGATCCACATAATCCCAGTTATCACCAGCCAAAGCCGCGAGCTGGTCAACCTGTAGTGGTTGATCGACATACACAATGGCCAAAGGGTTGGGTTCCAAACGCACAAAATGTTGCAGTTCAGCGCCTAGCGGCGAAGCAACTAAGGCAGTTAAATCCATGGCGCTAGCCGCAGCATCAAACTGCGCCACAGCCTTCGCCGTTAAGGCTTCGGCTCCTAAGGCCGAATACCAACGATCTAACTCACCGCTAGGGTGATATACATTTTCGAGTAATTGGCGATTGCGAGCTTGCAGTGCCTGCGCGGGTAACCAATGCCGATAGCTAGTTTGATGAATATTGTTGTCATTTAGGCGCTGCACCAGTGCACCAACCTGGGCATCTAATTGCGTCGCATCCGCGCCAACGACTACAAAATAGCGGCCCGGTTGTGGCCCCTGTAACAAGCGATTAACCTGTTGCTCTTGCTGTAACATTTCAGCCGGCGAGGTCTGTAATTGGTCGACGCCATCGTCACCAGGCAAGAGCAAGAGCGACACAACAGCGACAAAAAACACAGCCGCCTTTAACCAGTTAGCCCAATGGATGGCGCGAGAAAACTGCAACCAAGCATCGGCACAATAATACAGCGGCAACATTCCGCGCGAGGCAGCTTTAGGCGTTGTCTGTTGCGGAAACCACAACCAAACGCTAACCCAACAGGCGATGAGGCCAACACAGCTAAACCACGCCATTTGTCTCAGCCCTGGAAACGGCATAAGGCCCTGCAAGCCGTAAGCTAAAACACTGGTTAATAAACCTAACAACAGGGGTTGCTTCAAACTCGCCAAAGGCTCGCCGTGATTCAACGCCATACGCGCGTGAATAGCGTAATCAATGCCCACACCAATCAACGAGGCACCAAAGGCCAAGGTGATTAAATGTACCCGATCAAACACCA
Organism: Simiduia litorea; assembly: GCF_042853465.1. GTDB lineage: Bacteria > Pseudomonadota > Gammaproteobacteria > Pseudomonadales > Cellvibrionaceae > Simiduia > Simiduia litorea. The sequence goes on from NZ_AP031497.1 coordinate 3,251,858, forward strand.
GCACACTGGCCGAAAAAGCCACTAACAAACCGGCCGCAAGCGGCATTAACATCGGTAATAACGCCCTACCAAAGGCCAGCAACAACACCAGCAATACGCCGATTAATGAACCGGCACCAATCACGGTAATTTCAGTGCGCGCTTGTGCGGCGCCATGGGCTGCGTGAAAAATAAGACCGGAATTTAACAACACCGCGCCGCTCGGCAGCACGGCTTTCAAGGCAGAAAGCTTTTCAGGTAATGGCGTGTCAGCCGCCAGCACAAATGCCTCTTGGCTTAATTCGAAACGCAGCAGTCGATAATAGATTGACGTATTAGCATCAAACAACGTCGGCCAGCCATCTTGTAATTGTATCGGTTGATCGAGGGCCAAGCTTTCGGTGTAATGCTGAAATAGAAATAAGGGATCGCCCACAGGATCATATAAGCCTGCCCCCAAGGGCGAGTAGAGGCGCTGTTGTGCCTGAGCAAAAAGTTGTTCGGTATTATGATTGCTCAGTAATTGTCGATCTGAATCCGCCAATAAAAAATAGCGATAGGGCCAATAACTCGCGTTAAGGCTGGTGAATTGCGCAGCCGTGTCAATGAATTGCCAGCTAGGCGACACTAAGGTGGTTTTTATCTGCTCGGCCAGTGCCAGACTTTTCTGGCGATCACTATGGCCAACCAATAACAACCACTGCTTATCGGCAACGCGGCTTAAATGTGCTTGCGCTTGTTCACGCGCCTCGGGCATTGCGCCCTGATGTTGCGCTGGCAGTAAACTCAACAAACTGCTATCGAAGGTATAGTGCGGCAATCTCGACCATAAGTAGATCAAACAGGCAGCCAATAAGGCTAGCCAAAGCGCGCCCGCCACGAGTCGACTGGGTAGCTGAACCAACACGCTATTGTTCGCCTTGTGCTAAAGCAGACAGGTTCAAGGCGGTGACGTTACCCGAGACTTCGTGCAACGCAATATCCGTTACGCGCTCGCAACCGGCAACGTCTAATTGCTGCACCACATGGCTTAATACTGGATCTTTCGACACAACCACCAACGACCAACACCCGCCCTCGCCTTGTTCAAACGCTTGAACTTGAAACGCTTGATCTAAGGTACTCCATTGGCCCGCCATCATGGCCAGCATTAACTGACTAATGGTGGCGATCACGGGTTGTTGTTGCGCCGTCATCTGCCACACTTTTTCACCCTTTTGCCACTGACTTATACCTTGCGATGAAAACTGCAATTCGCTCTGCATGGGTTTTTCGGTCAGCCAACGCAATTGGTTATCCTGCACATAAAAGCGACCCGATGAGATCAGCGGCAAGGGTAAACCGACGATGGTTTTCTGTTGTTGGAACTGGCCTTCCAGCCACGCGGCTCCGAGCGCCGATGCCACCTCAGAAAAACGAACCTCCGCCCAAGCACTCACGCTGACACAACTCATCACGAAGGCGTAAATAAAATGTCTCACGAGTCACTTTCCAGCAGCCAAGGCGCCAACTTTTGTTTCAATATGGGCGGCGACACCAACGCCATCAGACCCGAGTCGATGGCCACAGCTACTTGTACTGTCGAGCCATAGGTGGTGCGTTTCCCGGCGCTATTGCGCGCCACATATTTAATACTTAACCGATTTTCCCATTCGACGATAGCAGCCGAGACGACAATCGTTTCGCCAAACGCCACTGGCGCAGGATAGCGAATGTGTAAATCGACAATGGGCCAGGCATAACCTGAATCGCGCATCTCTGGGTAGTTATAGGCAATCTTGTCGAATAGCGCACAGCGAGCAATTTCAAAATATTTGCTGTAGTGGCCATGCCAAGCCACGGCCATTAAATCCACATCGTGGAAAGGTATTTTCACCTCGGCACTGGCTTCTACAATCACTTGGCTGCTTAACTTACTCATGTTTTATCTATTCACTTGATCCATTGGGTTTAGCCACCGAAGGTTAATCGGCGTAAGTGCTAAATTTTTGATCGCCGATAGCCCGACACATGGCGCGCAGCTCGGATTCCAAGGCGCGATCTTCCTCGACGAAGCCACTCAACTCGCGCACTTGAGCCATGCAATCAAGCAGCGCAGGCGCTAAGTTTTCCTTCGCCAACTCACCTTGCAGTAAGCGCAAGTCGATACCTTGCACCATTGCTAACAGGGTCGCGGCCGTAACTTGTTCGGTCAGTTCTATAACGCGAATACAATCGCGCGCAGAAATGGTGCCCATACTGACTTTATCTTGGTTGTGACATTCAGTGGAGCGAGAAAAAACACTGGCCGGCATGGTTAATTTCAATGCTTCGGCGGTCCAGGCGCTGGCGCCAATTTGCACAGCTTTAAAGCCGTGATTGATGGGGCGCCGCTCGGCACTAGCGCCGGACAAATTGGCCGGCAAACCGTGATTGAATTTAGTATCCACCACCATCGCTAACTGCCGATCTAAAAGATCCGCGATATTAGCCACCGCGTTTTTCAAACTATCCATGGCAAACGCAATGTGCCCGCCGTAAAAATGCCCACCGTGTAAAACGTGCTCACCAACACCATCGATAATGGGATTGTCGTTGGCCGAATTGATTTCGTTTTCGATGTATTGGCGCAAAAAGGGCAAAGCATCTTGTAACACACCGATAACATGAGGGGCGCAACGCAGGGAGTAGCGATCTTGTAACCGCTGCGGATTTCTTGGTGGCTCACCGGCATGCAAGTCGTCGCGCAACCAAGCGGCAATTTGCTGCTGGCCAGGGTGCGGCTTCACGCTAAATAAAATTTCATCAAAGTGATGCGCATTGCCCTTACTTGCCAAGGTCGCCAAGGCGGTAATACGGGTGGATAACTTAGCCAGATAACGCGCCCGTTCAAAGGCCAAACAGGCGATTGCCGTCATCACGGCGGTGCCATTCATTAATGCCAAGCCTTCTTTCGGCCGCAATTTTAATGGCGTGATATTTAGCTCAGCATAAACCGATTCGGTTGAACGACGCTGCCCCTGATAAAACACCTCGCGCTCACCACACAGCACCGCGGCCACATAAGACAGTGGGGTTAAATCGCCGCTGGCGCCAACCGAGCCCTCGCGCGGTATGACCGGCAATATGTCTTTTTCGAGCAGCAACACCATTCGCTGTAGCAGCGCCAAACTGACACCCGACATGCCCTGACAGAGCGATTGCAAACGCACCGCCATCACCGCGCGCGCCATCACGGGCGATAAAACCTCGCCTAAGCCACAACCGTGAAAGGTGTAGAGATGAGCCGGTAACTCATCCACTAAATTCATCGGTATAGACACGGTGCAGGAGTCGCCATAACCTGTGGTGACACCGTAAATGACACCCTCCTCGCGCAGCAAGCGATCCAAAAAATCGGAGCCGGAATGGATAAGGCGCTCAAATTCTGGTGCGCTAGAAAGGGCCACTGACTCGCCCATAGCGATGGCAACGATATCCTCGATGCTGCGTGAATTATTATCAAAAACGATCATGCTATACCTAATAATTGTTGTGCCAAATGCATCAAGGAGCGATGTCTTCAGCTTGCCAAAAATCATAAAAATTGCCCCATTGCAGGGGATAACGCTGTGCAAAATCGCCCAACCTATCAGCATATTGCTGAACATAGGGCTGCAAACTGGACTCTCTCGCCTTGCGTTGCATCACTATCTGATCGCTAAATTTTTCTAAATAAATATCATAGCGATCTGCCGACTTCACACTACACAGAAAAAAAACTGGGCGCTTAAGTAGTGCCGACAAGACAAAAGGTCCCATTGGAAAAGGCGCTTGTTTGCCTAAGAAATTGGCGTATATATTTCTAGGTTTTACGCCCGAGCGCGGATCGACCACGGCCGTTCTATCGGCCGCTATAGCCACCACTTCGCCGCGCTGAAGCTTTTCATCCAGCTTCATTGCTGTGGCCGGGTTTATCTCTTGCACCTGAATCAAGTTAACACTGTGCTCACCAGACACGTCGGCCAGCATGGCATTAAATTTTTCAGCGTGCTGGGTATGCACCATGGCATTTACCTTGGCCACGCCCCAGCGCTCGGCCAGTGCCATGCTGATTTCAGTGTTACCGAGATGGCTAACAAAAATAATACCGCCCTTGCCTTCGGCAATAAGCGATTTTAAGGCATCGAAACCATGGGTATGCACCGGCACATCCAAGCAGCCGAACCACACGGCCAACTTATCGAGCAATAAATCGCCGAAGGTAAAGAATTGCTTCAAACTCAGGCGCAACAACCCTATTTTGCTCGACACACCTAACGCCTTGGCGCTATCCACACGCTGGAGAAATTCCAAAGACGCTCTTCGCGCGGTTATGCCAGTCACGAAAAAATAGACAATCACCGGCCACAGCAAAGAAGTGAAAACCCAACGCCCCAGCCAACGATAGGTAAAGAATAAAATCTTCATCCCCAGCAGCGAGCCAGATTCCTTTCGCTTCCACCAGGGTTTCACTGCGCCCGCCCCCGCTTGCGTAAGCCAACTAGCCAGAGCGGTGCGCGCACCAACATGCCGAAAAATAGGCGCGCGTGCATGCAGGAGATTAACCAATTGTCTTTGCCTGGCAGAAAGTGTGACACGCCATCGACTGGGTAATGCACCTTAGTGGAAAAGTTCTGAATATTGCCGCCTGCCCACAACCAGTGCACCAATATTTCCGTATCAAAATCCATGCGATTACCCGTATCGGACTTTGCCAACTGCTGACAAATAGCGGCCAGCGGATAAACCCGAAAACCACACATTGAATCTTTGATCGCGAAGGATAATGTGTTTATCCATACCCAGACGTGGGTTAGGTAACGCGCATAGTGGCGCAGCCGTGGCACCGAGTCGTCGTACTCAGGCACGCCACAAATAATCATGTTCGGTGATTCAGCAGCGGCGCTGAGAAAGGTGGGAATGTCCGCTAAATTATGCTGACCATCGGCATCCACTTGCAGGGCATGAGAGTAACCCAGTTCCAACGCACGCTTTAAGCCGGCTTTAACAGCCGCTCCTTTACCTTGGTTTACATCGAGCACCATTAAGTGCACGCCCAGGTGCTCATCGGCTAGCCGTTCTAGGACTGCAGAGCAGTCGCCGTTACTACCGTCATTAACCAAAATAACGGGCACAGAAAAAGGCAATACATTGGCCAAGGTGTCGACAATGGCGCGCTCGTGGTTGTACACAGGAATCACAATGCAGGCGCTTATCGCATCAGGTTTTGGAGCGCGAGCAGTCATAGCGCAGCCACCAGACGACCACTGGCAAAAACTTTTGCGTCAGAAAAATAGGTAAACTGCACCCGCCGGCGATCCGGTTGCAACTGCATATGAAGTTGCACGGTATCACCGGGGCGAATAACCTGTTGAAACTTGATGGCCTCCAGCTGACTCGCCGTGCTGAGCCAGTGCGCATGCTCTTGCCATAGTCGTGCAGCAACAATGCGCACCCAATTAAGTTGAACCACGCCCGGTAAAATAGGTGTTTGCGGAAAGTGCCCCTGAAACCATACCAGTGCTGGTTGTATTTGCAGGGTTAGTTCCGCACTGGCCGAGTCAACCGATACCAGATCCAGCACCTGTGGTAACTCAGTAGGAGCATAACTAAGATCGATCATTCACGGGCTCCCGTTCCGTCGCCGGTAGCAACTGATTCATTAACAATTGCACTTGTTGATACTGTATTTTGCCTTGACCATTGCGCGGCAAGCGATCGATATAGCGCCAGCGCCTAGGCACTAAGGGGCGCTCGAGTAATTGCCCCAAAGCGCGTTTAAAACGTTGCGCTAAGGCCCGCCTGCCCTCTTGTTCTAATGCCGCCACACCTTCTGGTGAGAGCACGATTAACGCCACGAGTTCATCGCGGCTCGCAACAGAGCCGGTGCGAATCATAGGTTCAACTCGCACATCATCAATCCAGCTATCGGCCATTAGATAGGTCTCGATTTGTTCGAGAGACACACGCTTGCCTTCTATTTTAACGACGCGATCGGCGCGCCCAAGCAAGGTAAATTTTTCGCCCTGCATGTGCACAAGGTCTGAACTATCAAACCAGTCATCATCGGGTAAAAACGGCGATTTAACGGCTAAGCACTGTTGCGCATTAGGTTTCGCCTGCACGGCATCAAACAATGTCCAAGCGCTATCGCCCATATGCTGTCGACGCCAACCGATACCGCCCGTTTCCGTGCTGCCATACACTTCAACAATATCGCTTTGTAAACGTTGATTGGCGTTCACACTCGCCGCAGACGACAAGGGGCCGCCTGAACTGAACACAACAGTAACAAGGTGTCGATGCTCGATCGCTAGTGGCAAGCGGGTTAGATGGGTGGGACTAGACACTAAACACAAGGGGGTTGTCTGTGGCGTAAATACACGCTCGACATAATCAGTGGTAAACCGGGCAAACATTCGCCCGTTGGCCAAAGGCCAAAGAACGCGAAACAATAAGCCATAAATATGCTGATGGCTCACTGTCGCATACACGCAACAATCACCCAGCATCGCGCCAAAACATTGCTCTAACTGCTCGACTTCAGCGGCTAATTGACGCACATTTTTTCGAATTAACTGAGGCGCGCCCGTGCTGCCCGAGGTGAATAGAACTAACACCGCATCACTGGCTAAGGGTATCAAAAGCGCAGAGACATCGACCTCTGCTTCTTCTTGCAGCGAGAGACAGTGGGTTATCCCAGACGGGAAATCACCGATAAAACCATCGACATGCTGGGATAATTGCTGGCTAGTTTCTGGTAAATTATTCGGTGCCAGCCAGGCTTCTTTACCACACAGCCAAAGTGCGACAAGCACTGCGGCCAATTCTGCACTGTCGGGAATGAACAAAGCCAAACGCCGTAGCTCGGGCGCTGCGTTCAATTGCTTTTGCCAAAGAGCTACACGGCACAACCACTGAGACGAGGTCACGGCGGTTTGGTCAAACGCCAGCGTATATTCTGGCGCCGCAGATACGGTGGTTAGCAGCTGTAATAATTTCACGTGGCTAAGTCCGCTGCTATTTTGGCTTTTACCTTTCGACGCACCAGCCATTCGCCGGCAGCCAACAAGCCTATGCAGAGATAGGCGATAAAGCCGTTATATAAAAGCCAGAGCTCATGATTGCCTAGCCATACGGTATAAAGCGCAATACTGCCGTTACACAGAAAAAATAACACCCACAAGATTGTCACTTTGCGCGTATAGGCCACTGCAGCATCGGGAAGATCGGGTTCTTGCAAACGCGCAAGACGCTCAACCAAAGACTGCGGCTGACGTAAGCTGAGTGCAAACACCAACAGCAAACTAACATTCACCGCCACGGGATAGAGCAATAAACCCAGCTCGGTATTGGTCCAGAGTGACAGTGCCACAAGACCAGCAATCACCGCGCACCAGATCACCGCGGATAGGCGATCAGCACTGCGCCAGTTAAACAATCTAAACAACGCCAAACAAACCAGCAGCAATAATAAATAGCGCAGGGAAAACGTTTGCAGGCCGAAATAGATCGCAAAGGGGTAGAGCAGCGTCACGAGTGCAAGGCTTATTTTACCGAGCAAGCGCATAGCTTAAGCAACCAACTCGACAACCACGTCAACCACATCAGAGACAGTGCGAACGGCCTTAAAATCTTCTGGTTGAATTTTCTTACCGGTCAGCTTTTTAAGTTCAACCACCATATCAACGGCGTCGATAGAATCAATATCAAGGTCGTCATAAAGATGCGCGTCAAGTGTGATCTTCGCTTCTTCCAGTTCAAACATATCAACCATCATGGTGCGAATCGTGGCAAAAACCTCGTCTTTTGTTTGCATGTTACTTCACCCCTTCTTTCGCCACGAAAGCAGCGAGCGTAGCCACGGATTTAAAATGTTGGCGAGTATCTTCCGACTCAGCATCTAACTTCACGCCATATTGCTTTTGCAATGCTAAACCCAGTTCTAAGGCATCGATAGAATCCAACCCCAAACCTTCTACAAACAATGCCTCGGTCGAATCAATATCGTCGACCGACATATCTTCCAAATCTAAGGTATCGATAATAAGCTGCTTAAGCTCTTGCTCTAGTGCCTGCATAGTGTACTAATTCCTCTGTAAAAAAATGTTCTAGCTGTTTCGTTAACTGTCGGGCGGCTAAGCTGACTGGCTGACCTTCCCTGTTCGGTAAAGGCATCTCGGGCAAGACCCGTAATACCATCTCAAACGGTCCCGACAAGGGGATTTCATACCAAGCCACCTGCTTGGTTAACGTCGCCGGCTCAACGGTAATAAGCACCGGCCGTATCGCCTGCTCCAAGCGCAGCGCAACATTGGCGGCGCCGCGCTGAAAACTCATCGGTTGCCCCGGCACGGTACGGGTACCCTCGGGAAAAATGATTAAGTGGTTGCCACGGGCGAGCGACGCCCTAGCCTCGGCGATGACCTGCTCGGGGTCGTCATTGGCGATATACCCTGCCAAGCGAATCACGCCACGCATGGTGGGATTCTTCATTAGCGCACTTTTCACCACACAATCGGCCTGCGGCAGCAAGCTTATAAGCAAGACCACATCGATTAACGAAGGGTGGTTGGCCAGAACGAGCTGGCCGGGCTGACGCAGGCGGTCAATATCCTCAACGTAATAATGCAAGATACCTAGGGCTCGCATCATGTTCATAAAAAAACGAAAATTGATGTGCACTATCCAGCGGGCTTTGCATTCGCGCTTAATCCCTTTTGGCGTAGCCAGCAGCCATGGCAGTGCGTAGAAAGGTAGCAATAAGCCACCCAGCCCGAACAACGTAAAGGACAGGCCGGTGGCAAATAGCCGCCAAAGCCAATTCAAGCGCCGCTTCATTGCTGCCAGACTCGATGACACCGCCGGCCAGACACCGCCAAAGTCGTAGCTTGATCGGGGTTTGCAAACCAACGCAGCCATTGCACCGCCTCTGGTTCATTTATTACCGCTTCGGGTCCTATATCGGTGGTAGATAAAGTTACCGGGCTACCCTCTTGTCGCGACAGAACCAAGGCAAGCGCATAGGGATAAGCCACATTATCCGAGTGCTGGTAAACCTCGGGTAGCGGTAAATCGTAGATGACCAGCAGCACCTCATCGGCACTTTGTAGCTGCCCCCAAGCTTCGATAAGCCCCATGGACAATAACTGCTCATCGGCAGCCAGCGCGGTCATGGCGCCCTTGGCCTTTTTGGCGATGGAGAGCACACCCGCCACGGCATTATGTACTGACATACTAAAAGCCGCCGGCGAAAGCGCCTCTCGTCGACCTAGCGCGTCTAATAACTGCAGGGTTCTATCTTGATCGCCGTGCTGGGTACAGAACACCATAGGCATTAACGATGCCTCCGGCACTAGATCCCAGACGACTGTGGCCGCGATACGGCCCACACTACTCAGACGCCGCCTCAGCATTGCCGGCACGGCTGAGACATCGGGGCCCTCATCCAACACCAGCGCTTTTTGCCCTAGCGCCCACTGAGCACAGGCCTGCTGACCATAAACACCGGGAAGCCACGCATTCCACTGCTTAATCTTGACGGTTAAAAAAGGTGAACTTGCTGATTCAGTCACAGTCGCGCTACAGATCGTTATTAAAATAAAGCCGGCTATTTTACGCGCAGTACGGCCGTGCGGCAAAGTAATTGGTTGGTTGTCTCGCTGGTCACCCGTAAAATAGCCACAAATCCCCGAAACCAAAGGAACTGAACGATGAAAAAGTTAGCCATTTGCCTGCTTGTCACCCTGATACCACTCGCAGCCAGTGCCCGGGATACCGCACACTTCCTCCCCATCGAGACAGCACTGGCAGCCGCAAAGGCATCTGGGAAGCTTGACGGTGGGGTGAAATTTTATTTTGCCGATCAAGCCCATGCCGGTAAAGAAAAGGATTTAGGCACCTACACCACAACCAAAAAGACCAATAGCTTCGGCAAGAGCGACGAGGACGCCTGTAAATGGGCCATGCAATCGGCGCTTATCGAACTACAGACCCGTGCAATCAAAGAAGGCGGCGATGCGGTAGTGAACGTCGAAAGCTTCTACAAGAAGAAGGCGCATGCCGACCGCGAGACCTACGAATGCCATGCCGGCAACGTGGTTGCCGGTGTCACCTTGCGCGGTACCGTTATTAAATTAAAGCAATAACTTGCTCAGCCTATTCTTAGCGCCCATCAATCGGCTCTGCGACCCTCGCGGAGCCGAGGTCTTTTGCGACTGGGAATTGGCCCGCTTAGCAGCCATAAGCTCAAACAAACGTCGGCAAGAATACCTAGCCGGTCACTCACTCTTGAGGCTTGCGGCAGCGCACACACTCGGCGCCAGCGCTAATAATGCAATCTGGCAACAACCCGCCAATAGCGCCCCGCAATTGAGCCAACACCCTCACCTCACCTTTGGTTTAAGCCACAGCGCCGGTTGGGTTGGCGCCGTTGTCGAGGCAATTGAACCAAGCGCCAAGAGGGTTGAAAAAACGGGGATTGATATCGAGCTTGAGCGCGACAGAAAAAACCTGACTCAGCTAGCCAACTACAGCTTTACAGAAGACTGGTTAATGCAACATCGCGGGCATTTATTGCCGGCTTTTTTTCAGCGCTGGACATTGTGCGAAGCGCTGGTAAAAGGGAGTCAAAAAAAGCTGGGTACCGAGCTGTTGCGGCACCAAAAATTTGCCCGCGAACAACAAACTGACACCGGCCACTGGCTATATCACACACGCATCGCACCAGAGCAAACGCACTATACGGCGCTAGCACTCAATAGCGCTTTACATATCAGCCTCTGTAGTGAACGCCATTATGCGGGGCACCAAATTCATGTTTTTTTACTCGCGGACAACACGTTTAACACCTTGGCGCCGATGGCGTTTTCCACCTTTAAAGCACTTTGAATTTAATCAGACAATTCAATTATGCTGCTGAGAATTTACTTCGAAAAATAAAAAACACAGCGCCGAGCAAACACAAACCCGCCCATAAATAATCCAGTTTTAATGGCTCTTTCATGTAGATCACGGCAAAGGGCACAAATACCGAAAGGGTGATGACCTCCTGCAACACCTTTAACTGCCCAATATTCATCACGGTAAAGCCGATGCGGTTGGCGGGCACCTGTAATAAATATTCAAACAAGGCGATGCCCCAACTCACCAATGCCGCAACAATCCAAGGCTTGTGATTCATTGATTTTAAATGGGCATACCACGCAAAGGTCATGAACACATTGCTGATCGTCAGCAAACCAATACTGATTAAGGCGGGGTGTATGTTAATCATCGCTTAACTTATCACCACTACCGATAAGATTTTTCACTTTGCGGTAAACGCCTCTGGAAAAGGCCTGCGAGTACTCCTCAAGCAGATCTACGCCGGCAAGCACAAACACCACTATCAAGCTAAATTTAAAGGCGACGAATAATTTTCCTATTGCGATGCACACGCCTAACGAGGCCAGCACCCAAATCGCAGCAGCCGACGTCACGCCCACCACCACACCTTTTCGCGCCAGCATTACCCCAGCACCTAAAAAACCGATACCAGTAATAACTTGACCAATAATACGCGACGGGTCTGTCATATGCGAAGACACGCTAATAGACGCTGCAATAAAAATATAGGTGCCTAAGACGATCAAAATAGAGGTTCGAATGCCCACCGGTTTACCGCGCAACTGCCGCTCCAAACCCACCACACCACCACACAGCAACGCCGTGCCAATGGAGTACCAATCAAACGGGGCAATATCAAACAGTTCTGCCAGATCCATCATGTCGCTAGCCTTGTCACAAAGTCTTGAATAATCGTCAATTCGACGAAATCGAAAAAACACCGAGCTAAAATATTAAGTTATAAACCTTACCTACGCTAAAAAGTCGTCGTAATAGCGGCAGCTTGAGCGAGAGGAGCAACGTAGCGCCAAGGGCACATCGATGTGATCGGCGCTAACGATTGCTGCATTGTAATATTAACTGTGGATTTAAACACCACAAGTGCCAAACCAAACAGCGATGCCTCCGCTTGCCTGCCACACTTGCCTGCCGGCAGGAAAATGTGGCGAGAAATAGCGCGCTAAAGGCCGGCACTAGCCACCAGGGCGAACGCAAGACACAAAACCAAAAACACCGCCAATGCACTATTGTCACACAAGCTGAACCGGCAAGAAGGCCTGTAGGCACCTGTACCAGCACCATCGAAAAACCGAAGTATCATTTTATTTGAATCAGATTCACCTTTCCCCTTGACCCAGCAAGGGTTTGGTCTTAACTTTCGCGCTCAAACGTCCATGCTGGCACGCTCCACCCATAGCTGCTTAACTGAAGGGTTAGCAGACCTAAGTGAGGATACGGACGGCGTTTCAATTACCTCTCACCCTATTATTGACCTCGAGTTGGAGCGAATTGCAGCATGCAGCAAAAAATTGATATCCATGACTATTTTTCCCCAGAATCCTTCAAGCGCATCAAAGACTTAGCCGATACTCAAGAAACCCCCTTTGTGGTTATCGACAAGTCTATTGTGGCGAAACATTACGATGACTTGGTTAAGGGCTTCCCCATTGCCAAGGTCTATTACGCCGTAAAAGCCAACCCAGCTGATGAATTATTAGACCTTTTGAACAAAAAGGGCTCAAATTTTGACATTGCGTCTATTTACGAGCTAGACAAGGTGATGGCACACGGCGTATCGCCCGATCGCATTAGCTTTGGCAACACCATCAAGAAGAGCAAAGACATTCGCTACTTTTACGAGAAAGGCGTGCGCATGTTTTCCACTGACTCGGAAGCGGATTTACGCAACATAGCCAAGGCTGCGCCCGGCTCCAAAATTTATGTGCGCATTCTTACAGAGGGCTCGCAAACGGCTGATTGGCCATTGTCGCGCAAATTTGGCTGCCAGACCGACATGGCGCTGGACCTGATCATCATGGCACGCGACCTAGGCTTAGTTCCTTACGGCATTTCATTCCACGTAGGTTCACAGCAGCGCGATATCGGCGTATGGGACTCAGCCATCGGCAAAGCCAAAGTCATCTTTGAGCGCATGAAAGAAGAAGACGGCATTGAACTGAAGATGATCAACATGGGTGGCGGCTTCCCTGCCAACTACATCACCAAAGCCAACAGCCTAACCACCTACGCTGAAGAAATTACCCGCTTTTTAGAAGAAGATTTTGGTGAAGACATGCCAGAAATCATTCTAGAGCCTGGCCGTTCACTAGTGGGCAATGCCGGTATTTTGGTGAGCGAGGTGGTGCTGATCTCTAAGAAATCAAACACCGCGATGAATCGCTGGATTTTTACCGATGTGGGCAAGTTCTCTGGCTTGATCGAGACCATGGATGAATCCATTAAATACCCAATATACGTGGAGAAGAACGGCGAGTTAGAAGAAGCCGTTATCGCCGGCCCAACCTGCGATAGCGCCGACATCATGTACGAAAATTACATGTACGGTCTGCCGCTGAACTTGGCCATTGGCGATCGCATGTACTGGATTTCTACTGGCGCTTATACCACGAGCTACTCAGCAGTTGAATTCAACGGCTTCCCGCCGCTGAAAGATTATTACGTGTAACAGACAAACGTTTGATCAAAACCGGCCTAGGCCGGTTTTTTTATGCTTGATCGTCAATCACACAAAAGAACACCGCGACTTTGGCGCCACATGTCAAACTTATGGACTGATAGAGAAGTGCCTCTAGGCCTACAATGCTTATTCACCTTAAACCTAGAGCTCCATATAATGACAATCTGGAAATTGGCGGCACTGCTAGTAGGCGCTAGCCTTTTAATAGCCTGCAATGAAACCACTAACGAGCCCTCTGTAACATCGACGGCCAAACTCGCGCCCGATCACTTTCACCCAAAAGGTAAAGCACCTTCCGAATTCACCAAACATAAACAAGCGGCTCTGCGTCAGTCGCTACCCTTTACCGACCAACGTGACTTTGATGAGCAATCCAAAGGCTTTATCGCCCGGCCAGAGTACAGCGAAATAATGGCCGAAGCCGGCCAAATTGCCTGGAGTATGGGCAAGTACAACTTCCTCCTTAACGACGAAGACTTCGACAGTATTCATCCCTCGCTGCAGCGCCAAGCCATCTTGAATATGAACTACGGTCTGTATGAAGTAACCAATGGCATCTATCAGGTGCGGGGTTTCGATTTGGCCAATATCAGCTTTATCAAAGGTGACACTGGCTGGATTGTATTCGACCCGCTTACGGCAGAAGAAACCGCTCGCGCGGCGCTGACACTGGTAAATGAAAAGCTCGGTGAGCGCCCTGTAGTGGCGGTGATTTACTCCCATTCCCACGCCGATCACTTTGGCGGTGTGCGCGGCATTATTGACGAAGCTGATGTTAAATCTGGCAAGGTGAAGGTCATTGCGCCCGAGGGCTTTATGCATCATGCCATTGCAGAAAATGTGCACGCAGGCAACGCCATGACGCGACGGTTATTTTACCAATACGGTGTACTTTTACCGGCTAGTCCCTACGGCCACGTGGATCAATCTATTGGTAAAAATGTCGCTGCGGGTACCATTGGCTTAATTGCACCGAACGTCACGATTTCTGAGCCTACCAAAGCCATGACCATAGACGGTATAAACATGGTTTTTCAAAATACGCCGGGCACCGAAGCACCTGCGGAAATGAATACGTGGTTCCCTGATAAAAAAGCCTTTTGGGCCGCGGAAAATATTACCGGCACCATTCACAACATTTACACCTTACGCGGCGCATTAGTGCGCGATGCCTTAGCTTGGTCTAAGTACATCAACATCGCCCTGTACGAATTTGGTCAAGATGCCGAGGTGATGTTTGCCTCGCACTCTTGGCCGCGCTGGGGTAATGAGCGCATTCAGGAAGTGATGCGTGGACAACGCGATATGTACGCCCACCTGAACAATCAAGTACTGCACTTGGCCAACCAAGGCGTCACCATTAATCAAATGCACAATGAATACAAAGTGCCACAGAGCCAAGAGAATCAATGGTATGCCCGCGGTTATCACGGCTCTTTCGAGCATAACTCGCGCGCCGTCGTCAACCGTTACTTAGGCTACTGGGATGCCAACCCGGCCACACTTATTCCTTCAAATCCAGAGGACTCAGCGCCACTGTATGTAGACATGATGGGTGGCGCGCAGAAAATTATTAACAAAGGTCAAAGCTTGTTTAACGCAGGGGAATACAAGTTAGCCCAAGAAATTGTTAATAAACTAGTTTACGCAGAACCTAAAAACCAAGTGGCGAAAGATTTGTTAGCCGATATTTTCGAACAAATTGGCTACCAACAGGAAAGTCCAAGTGTGCGAAACTCTTTCCTTGCCGCGGCATTAGAACTACGCTCTGGCATACCTAAGGGCGTAAGCCCTAAAAGCACAGGGCCTGACATCATCCGCGCAATGAGCACTGAGTTATGGCTAGAATATATCGCCATTCTCATGAACGCCGACGACATGGAGGGTATAACTTATCGCTTTAATTTAATTCAGCCCGACATTCAGGAAAACTTTGTGGTGGAGCTTTCCAACGGCGCGCTCACCGCTATTAAAGGCTTTACCGACCCTAAGGCAGATCTCACGCTCACGATCAATCGCGTTGATTTAGAGCCCGTAATGATGCAGCAGAAAAACTTGCGCGAGCAAGTGGTGGCCGGCAAAGCCAGCGTTGAGGGCGACGCTGACGGCCTGCGTAAGTTACTGACGTCTATTAAACCCTTTGAAATAGACTTTGAGATTATGCCCGGCACTAAATAATGTGCATCAATAAAAAAGCCGAGCAAGATTATTGCTCGGCTTTTTTATTAGTACGCGGAAAAGCGTTTCGAAAAACAGTTCCGGGAAAATAGCGTAAAAAAGACGCTAGGCCAACTCAACCACCGAACCCCACAAGTCGTATTCATCGGCGTGCTCAATTTCCACCAGCACAATATCGCCAGGCTCGACATCGAATTCATCGTTTAAGTAGACGGCACCATCAATTTCCGGCGCGTCGCCTTGGGTGCGACCGATAGCACCCTCGTCGTCAACCTCATCGATAATCACAGGCATTATACGGCCAATTTTTTTCTGTAGACGCGCGGTGCTAATGCGCTGCTGCGTTTCCATGAATCTTTCCCAACGCGCCTGTTGAACGTCTTCGGGCACATGGTCGGGCAACTCATTGGCGGTGGCGCCATCCACCGGTGAGTATTTAAAGCAACCCACGCGGTCTAGTTGTGCTTCTTCGAGGAAATCCAACAACATTTGGAAATCTTCTTCCGTTTCGCCAGGGAAACCCACAATGAAGGTGGAGCGAATGGTGAGATCCGGGCAGAGTTCGCGCCATTTTTTAATGCGGCCCAACACTTTCTCGCTGTGCGCCGGGCGCTTCATTAATTTCAGAATACGTGGGCTTGCGTGCTGAAAGGGAATATCTAAGTAGGGCAGGATTTTACCTTCTGCCATTAATGGAATAATCTTATCCACGTGCGGATAAGGGTAGACGTAATGCAAGCGCACCCACACACCCATTTCGCCCAGCGCAACAGCCAAATCTTGCATCCGGGTTTCGGCGCCGCTGGCCAAATCCAATTTAAATTTCACATCGATGCCGTAGGCGCTGGTGTCTTGTGAAATCACCAATAATTCCTGTACGCCACTGCTCACCAAGTCGTGCGCTTCCTGAACCACGTCGGGAATGGGTCGGCTGACTAGGTCGCCACGCATGGCCGGAATAATACAAAAACTACAGCGATGGTTGCAGCCTTCGGAAATTTTAAGATAGGCGTAATGACTCGGCGTCAGCTTAATCCCTGCCGGCGGCACCAAATCGTGGCGGTGCGGGTTCATCTGCTCGTTCGGCAGGTATTGATGCACGGTGTTCATCACTGTGTCGTAATCGGCTGGGCCACTAACACTTAGCACGCCAGGGTTGGCGGCTTTAATGGCCTCGGCATCGCTACCCTTACCCATACAACCCGTCACAATCACTTTGCCGTTCTCGGCCATGGCCTCGCGAATGGCATCCATAGACTCTTGCTTCGCTGAGTCGATAAAGCCACAGGTATTGACCACCACAAGATCGGCACCTTGATACTCGGCAGCCACTTCGTAGCCATCTAAACGCAACTTAGTCAGGATTCGCTCGGAATCGACTAAGGCCTTTGGACAACCTAACGAAACGAAGCCAACTGTGGGCTGTTTGGCGCTCATGGGGATACCTCTAGGGTCTGGTACAGAAAGGGCGCACATTCTACTGTCTTGGCGCGCGCAATGCAGCCTATTGTGCCGACTTTTTAATCAATATCGATCTGGGCAGCCATCTTCTGCAATGCCATACTGCAGCAACATCAAGGAGGTGAATTAATGACACATGCGTTATTCAACATAGCCCATAGAGGCGGCACGGGCGTAGGACCGGAAAATAGCCTCGCTGCGATAGCTCACGCTGTGGCGCTGGGCGTGGACGCCATCGAAATAGACCTATGGGCCATCGACGAGCAACTTTGGGTAACCCACGACCGCCGTCTGGGCCGAAACTTACCCGGCGAAGGCCGTCTCGAAGACTTAAATGCGACCGCGTTAGCAAAACTGACACTGGCTAACCAGGAATGCCTGCCAACGCTAGACAGCGTATTTGCGCTCACCAAAGACAAACTACTGCTTAATATCGAACTCAAGGGGCCCAATACCGCCCCACTACTGTGCCAATGGCTCATGCAGCAACTGCAACAAGGCGTCAGTGCCGATAACTTTCTGCTATCGAGTTTTGATCATGTGCAGCTTTTATACTGCCAACAGCGATTGCCACATATTAGGCGCGGCGTTTTGGTTGAGGGGATACCCTTACAGCTAAACGCTCTATGCCAACGCTTAGATGCTTATAGCTTTAACCCTTCAATCAATTTTCTCAATAAAGAATTAGTGCGCAGTGCTCAGTTAAGCGGATTAAAAACCTATGTTTACACCGTTAACGAGGTAGATGATTGGCAGTGGATGGTAGATCTTGGTGTCGACGGGGTATTTACCGACCGGCCCGAACGATTACAAACTTGGAATGCAAATAACCGCCGGTAATCCGATCGGTGCATTATTTTTTCCGCGCCGCCACATCGAGATAACCGCGCTGAATAGCCGTCTCAAACGATTTAGAGCCCTCCACTAAATCCATGAAACGGCTGCGCAACAGAGCTAACGCGGTCATTTCTGCATCGCTCGGCAAACCCGCGTCAGCTTGATATTTCAACGCCAGATCATGCAAATGCTTCAAATACACGGCTCTCGCTCTCGCCACCATGTCTGCCAAGGGTTTAAGCTGATCGATCGATAGCTCATCTAAAATGGGGTTAATGGCAGCGCGATTCGCATCGCGCAGCAAGCGATCAAATTCCATTAATAAACGCGTAGTATCGGGATTCATGCAAATTTCTCCAATGCCAACTCCGGACTCAACACCTGATCAAGTGCCGACACCAAAGCGTCAAACGTATCGTGCGCCTCTTCGTCGGCTTGATCAGCGCGGCAAATAAGCGCGGTATCTTCCTCCATCACCATCACTTCAAGCGGATGCAATTCCGATTCAACTGGCACGCGATAGCAGTAGATTTGATCCTGATAGCGCTGCAATAATTTTTGTTGCCAATCCACCATCAACTGCCCACCCAAGAGCAACACCACTGGCTTAGGTAGTAACGATTCGCGCATCGCCTGCAGCAAAGTATAGTGGGCTTCCGGCTGCCGGCGTAACAACGGCATCACGTGTTTAATGGTGTGCTGGGCAGCCGCTACGTAGCGAGGTTCGGCGGTTAAATAGCCAAATCGAAACAAGGCCAAAGCTGCAGCGCCATTACCTGAGGGCGTCATAGTATCGGCATAAGGTTTAGGCCGATAAGGTAACTCCTCCTGATCATGGGCCGTAAAATAAAAACCGCCCTGAACTTGATCGTAGAAATGCGTGAGTAAACCTTCAGCCAGATAGCGGGCAATGCGATAGTCGCTATCGCGCCACTCAACCCGCAGCATGTCGAGCAATGCGAGCAATAGAAACGCATAATCATCTAAAAAAGCCGGTAGTTTATCGCCGTTTTTGTAGGCGATGCTAAACAAGCGCTTGTTATACCAGAGCTGATCGACCAGCTTGTCCACCAACTGTTGAGCCGCGGCGATGGCTTCTGCATCGTCGAGATAGCGCGCCATTTGCGCCATCGATTTGGCCAACAGTGAATTCCAACTGCCAATGACTTTATCGTCGCGTGCCGGCAAAGGCTTTTTAGCGCGACAGTGGCGCAAAGATTCTCGCGCCGATTCAAACAGTTTTTCGGCGGTCGGTAAATCCAACCCCAAACGCTCCGCAGCATCGGCCGGTGATTTAACGCAATGCAATAAAAACGGCGCATCGGACTGACGCTCTAAACCGTACAGTACATTGAGAAATTCATACTCAGCATCGGTTACCTGCGTCTTTATTTCAGTCTTGGTAAAATAGTAACTGGTGCCATCTCCAGCACCGGTTCGAGCATCCAAGCTGGCCCCATAACCTTGCTTGACGGCGAGGCCACGCACTAACCACTGCAGTGTTTTACGCGCCACATAGGCGTACATAGGTTGTTTTAGAATAGTGCTCGCTGCACAGTACAAGCCCAATAGTGCGGCATTATCAAACAGCATTTTTTCAAATTGGGGTTGCTGCCAGGCCGCGTCAGTTGCATAGCGAAAAAAACCGCCCTCGACCGCATCGTGAATAGCGGAGCCACCGATTCGATCTAACGATAAAGCTAAGTGGGCCGAGGCTTCATCGGCTACTTCAGTATTTTCTGATACAGCTTCGAGTAAACGCCACAAGCTAAAGGGCAAGGTGAATTTCGGCGCGCCAAGAAAACCGCCATACTCTTTGTCAGCCTGTGCTAATAATCGCACCGAGGCTTCATGCAATAAATAAAGATCGGCATACTCAGGCTCATCTGTGCTCGGTAAGTCATTCAACGCCTTGAAGCTCTTGCCCATTTGTTCGCGTAAATTCAAAAAATCTTTATGTTGCGCGCGATAAAAATTCACAACCCGAATCAATAGATCGCAAAACGGGATACGTCCCTCCAGCGGCTCGCGTGGGAAGTAAGTGCCCACCACGAACGGCAACAAGGTCTTCGGGCAAAGAAACACCGAGAGCGGCCAACCACCGGTTTGACCGTTCAGCAATTGATGGGCAGTTTGAAAAATATCATCGAGGTCTGGCCGCTCTTCTTTATCAACTTTGATATTGATAAAATTATCATTCAATTGCGCAGCAATAGCTGGATCAGAAAAGGATTCGCTCTGCATGAGCTGACAGGAATTGCAGGCCGAATAGCCAATAGAGAGAAATATCGGTTTATCTTGCACGCGGGCAAGGGCTAATGCCGCTGGCGACCACAACTGCCAGGCCACTGGGTCGCCGGCATGTTGCAGGAGATAACGGTTCTCTTGACCGCTTAATTGATTAACCAATTTCATGAAATACCAAGACCCAAACCCGCCTTATCTCATTGAAGCGGCAATTCGACGACAGCCTAAATTGCCCTATTGCATCAAAGCATAGCACCAAAGAAGAAATAAAAAGGGATTAATAATCAGCTAGTTAGACAGGACTGGAATATGGCCGACGAACGGAATTACGGTTTGGTTGTTAAGTCGTAGCGACGCTTCAACAGCTCGACATTCCGCTCCCGCTCCGCTGCCAATGCCCGCCAAAAACGAATGACCTGCGCTGGGTTTTCCTGAAAATAACGCGGCGAGAAGGCCACAAACCAGGGTAGCTCTAGTAACGGCGTGGGCAGTATTTTAAGCTTGGCCTCAAGTCCGAGTTTTTTAGCCGCCTGCCACCCGATCTGCCGCTCGGTCACATAGCCATCTAAGCGTTCTAGGCTCACCAGCGTTAACCCCTGCTCTAAGGTTACGGAATTTGGCGACAAAGCCTTTAACTGTTTGAGTCGCTGCTCGGAGACATAACCAAGTGGCGTTCCGACACCGAAAGTTAACCCTTTAAATGCCTCACCATCCCACTCAATCACCGAGTCCTTATGGGTGAACAGCACAAACTCACTCAACCAAATTCGCTGACTTTCACGCAGCTGGCGTTGATCGTCCATGGGGTATATCAGTGATTTCCCCCGCTCCTCGGTCCAACCGATAGCCATCATGGCATCCAGCTCGCCCTGATGAACCATCAACTGGCAGCGCTTCAAAGGACGATGGGCATAGTGCACAGTTAATCCCGACTGCACGGCGGCGAGTTCTACCAGATCTTTAAGAATGCCCTGCCCCTGATCATTAATATAGGGGGAATAATCCGCATCTTCGCCACACACCCGCAACTCTTGCGCCTTGGTTGCAAAAGCCACGACTACCAAAAAGATGAGCATTACCCACCGCACGTTCTAACCACACTAACGTCCACCAAAACGACTGAGGCTAAAAGTATAGCGGCACTTGTGGGTCTTACAGGGCAAAAGCCATGATAGTGCAACTGCGCTCGGCAATCACAGCCTTGCGCACCTCAACCCAGCCCAAAGCTCGGTAGAAAGGCGCTTTATCGTAGGTAAATAGCTGAAGGGTAGAAAACTGTTCGATTCTGGCCTGCTCAATAAGCGCGTGGCATAAGGCTGTGCCCAACCCTTGGTTTCGCCACTGGGGATCGACCCAGAGGTTGGTCAACCAAACATCGCTAGGCCGCGCCAAAGGGCCGTCAAATTGCATCAACGTTACGGCACCCAGCAGTAGATTATCACTTAGCGCTATTTTGGTATGAGGCAAACCGTTAGTGCCGGCGCACTCTGCCTGCAGCTTGACTAAGCCTTCGGCCTCAGTACCCGCCGCCCCAAAGCGCTGGCGCTCTAGATGTAACCAGTGCGCCAGCTGTTCGGCATATTCAGGTGCCTGACGCAGAGGTCGCACACTCACATTCGGCAGCTCGGCAATCCCCATAACTATTTAAGGCTGGGTAATGCCTCGCCGTGGGCTTGCTTGTCGGCATGGTAAGAAGAGCGCACCAACGGGCCACAGGCGGCGTGCTTAAAGCCCATTTCCTCGGCCATAGCACTGTACTCCGCAAATTCATCGGGATGTACATAGCGGGCAACCGGTAGATGATCTTTCGAGGGCTGCAGGTATTGCCCAATGGTTAGCATATCCACATCGTGCTCGCGCAAATTGCGCATGACCTCGATAATCTCTTCTTTGGTTTCACCGAGGCCAACCATCAAACCAGACTTGGTTAATACATCTGGACGACGCGCCTTGTATTGCTGCAACAGTTTTAACGACCAAGCGTAGTTAGCGCCAGGTCTGGCTTGACGATACAAGCGCGGTACGGTTTCTAAGTTGTGGTTGAACACGTCGGGGGCTTCGGCTTCGAGAATGTCCAAGGCGATATCCATGCGGCCCCTAAAATCTGGCACCAAGACTTCGACCTGCAAGCCCTTGCTCAGCTGACGGGCCTCGCGAATACAATCGGCAAAATGTTGCGCGCCACCATCGCGTAAATCATCGCGATCTACCGAGGTAATCACCACATATTTCAAACGCATTTCCGCGATAGCCTGCGCCAACTTTAGTGGCTCTTCGGCATCGAGGGGGTTGGGCTTGCCGTGGCCAACATCGCAAAATGGGCAGCGCCGCGTACAGATATCGCCCATGATCATGAAGGTAGCGGTTCCGCCGCTAAAACATTCACCCAAGTTGGGGCAGTTAGCCTCTTCACACACGGACGACAACTTATTACTGCGTAAAATTTTCTTAATCCGATCCACTTCTGGATTCACTTCCAATCGCACGCGAATCCAATCGGGTTTGCGCTGGGGGCCGTCGGTGGCGATAACCTTAACCGGAATTTTTTCGACCTTATCGGCGTCGCGTAATTTTTCGCCCTGCTTGAGACGAGTGCTGCGCTTGACCGGCAACTCAGTGGCTAAATCAGCGACATTCGGGGTATTTTCGTGGCTCATATCTCATCTCTGGCCGGTATAAAAAACCAGCGTTAGCAACTAATGGCTAGCTTGTGCCGCTAGCAAATTCGGGTGAAAGTCTTCGGTAAAGCTCACGCGCTGGTAACCCAAGGCGTCGGCGAATAATTCGGTCATCTTTTCCGCCACGGCGCGCACGCTAACCACGCTGTCGGTGAGCGCAGCTAGCTGAGTCATCTGTAAACCTTGATAACCACAGGGGTTAATACGATTAAAGGGTTCGAGGTCCATATCGACATTCAGGGCTAAGCCGTGGTAACTGCGATGCTTGCGAACTCTCAAGCCCAAGGAGGCAATCTTGGCGCCGGCATAGCCGGGGGTATCAACATAAACACCCGGCGCCTCGGCCTTGGGGTAAGCAGTAACACCATAGGCCGCCACGGTATCAACCACCAACTTTTCAATCGCCGTGACTAAATCTCGCACACCTAAACCCAAGCGCTTGATATCCAACAGGGGATAACCAACCAATTGACCTGGGCCGTGGTAGGTCACCTGCCCGCCGCGATCCACCTTCACCACCGGGATATCGCCCGGCATCAACAGATGCTCGGCTTTACCCGCCTGACCTTGGGTAAATACCGGTGGGTGCTCGAGCAGCCAAAGCTCGTCGACCGTGGCCTCATCGCGCTCACTGGTGAGTGCCGACATAGTACGCCACACAGGTTCATAGGGTACACGACCCAACCAACGCACAATTAATTCGCGCTCAGGAGCCAATTACAACACCATTTTTACAATGGGGTGCTTTTTAAGGTCTTCGAAAATAGCTTGTAACTGGTCTGTGCCAGTCGCGGTAATCATCACCGACAGCGACTGAAAACGCCCCTTGCTGGAGTCGCGCACCGTAATAAGCCCAGGATGAAACTCCTCCACGTGGATGGAGAGTACTTCAACAACCAGCTCATGCAGCTCAGTACCGGCATCACCCATGATTTTTACGGGGTAATTGGGACAGGGAAACTCTATCTTTGGGGGTTTTTGCTCTGACATCAGCGCCTAATCACCTGGGACTTCAAGGGTCAGCGATTATAACGCTTTGTGCAAAGGGGCTCCACCTAAGTTGGCCTCACCCCGCTAACTATGGCGTGAATCCCTAGGTCGTTGACCTAGGGCCTAGCTTAGCCGCCGAATAAACCGGAGAAAAACAGCTTAATGGCGTCCCAGATACGGGCCAAGAAACCGGCCTCTTCCACGTCAGCCTTAACCACCAAAGGTTGCTCATAGAGCACTTCGCCTTCAAGTGAAATCGTTAACAGACCAATTTCTTGGCCCGCCACTAACGGCGCATGGATCACCTCAGGTAACTTCATCTCGGCTTTCAGCTCTTTTTCTGCGCCTCTGGGGATAGTTAACGCAACCCGCTCAGCCACGCCTATGTCGACCTGATTTTGCTTGCCCGACCAAACTCGATTAGTCGAAAGCACATCACCCGCGCCATAGACCTGATGCGTTTGAAAGTAGCGAAAGCCGTAGGCTAGCAATTTTTGCGACTCGGAGGCGCGAGCTTTTTCGCTGGCCGTGCCCATCACCACCGAAATTAAACGCATGCCATCGCGCTTAGATGATGCCACTAAGCAATAGCCTGCCTCTTCCGTATGGCCGGTCTTAATGCCGTCCACACTTTCATCAGTAAACAATAATTTATTGCGGTTAGCTTGGGTTTTGGGGTTTTCACCCGGCGCGCCGTAGGTAAAATATTTTTCTGCATAGAGCGCATAGTGCTCGGGGTGATCATTAATCAGCGCGCGCGCCAGCAACGACAAATCACGTGCGGTGGTCAGGTGTCCGTCAGCCGGCCAACCGGTGGCGTTTTCGTAGTGAGTACCGTTCATACCCAAAAGTGCCGCTTGCTGGTTCATCACATCGACAAACGCACTTTCGCTGCCCGATACGTACTCGGCCAATGCCACACTAGCATCGTTACCCGATTGAATAATCACGCCGCGTAATAAATCGATAACGGGCACCTGTGTACCCTCGCGGATAAACATTTTAGAGCCGCCCATTTTCCAAGCCGCAACGCTGATATTGACTAAATCCTGCTCGCCAATTTTACCTTTTTCAATATCGCCAGAAACAATGTAACCAGTCATCATTTTAGTCAAACTAGCGGGCGGTAACTGCTCGTCGGCATTGTGCTCTACCAACACCTTGCCGGTATCGGCATCGAGCAATATATAACCCGAGGACGACAGCTGCGGCGCAGCGGGAATAATATTCGGCGCGCTGTAGCTATTTAAAGGTAGCGACGCGAAAGCCATTAACGCGAGCGAGTAGAATCGTGATTTCCAAACTTTCATGACACTAATTTCCGTACTGATTTATCGTAAAATCGACCAACGCACTATTTGCTCGGCCGTTATTTTGAAATTCGTCCGCAAGATCAAAGATAGACATTTATCTCGCGGCATTGGCAACAGGCACTACTGTTGCACCATGTGCGGCCTTACGCCACCTTTCCTAAAAACCAAATCGCGTAATTGCACCAAGTCAAAATTATTTAAGATAGGGCCAATACGAACGCGATATAAACTGTTCTTATCCGCTTGAGTGACAAAAACCGGATAATGGGTAAGTCCACCGAGGGTATTGCGCATTTCGGTAGCAGACACCTTCGACGAAAAAGCGCCCGCTTGCAAATAGGTATTGCTCGGCAGTGGATAATCTTCCACACTCCCTTCCCGTGCCTGCTCAATGGTCTGGCCACTAACGCGAGTCGGCTCGCCCACCGCTAATGCATGCGCTTCGGTAGACTCCTGACCGGGATTCTGTACCCAGGACTGTACGTTAATCGCCTCAACTCTGACTCGGGCCGTGCCAGTTTTCACATAACCTAATTTACTCGCAGCCGCGTAAGACAGATCGATAATACGCCCACCATGAAAGGGGCCGCGATCATTCACACGCACCACCACGGTTTTTAAATTATCGAGATTAGTCACCTTGACGTAAGTGGGAATACGCAACGTCTTATGTGCAGCTGTCATCCCATACATATCGTAAATTTCACCATTCGAGGTCTGATGACCGTGAAACTTATTACCATACCAAGAGGCCATGCCCTCCTCCTGATAAGCCACATCGGGCTCGAGTAGAGAATAGGTAGCACCCAGTACCGTGTAAGGGTTTTTATTACCAGCGCTGGTGCGCGGTTCAACTTTTGGAATAGCATCGCGCACATGCGATACGTCTACCTCCGCGTCGGGGCCGAAATCTTTTTCGACATCATAGCGGGTAGCTTGATACTCGTCCGAAGACATAGGTGCGTTTGATGTCGCTTTAGGCGCAGGTTGGTTGATACAAGACACTATCGACAACCCCAAACACAACATCAGACCTCTATTTACATTGCCGATCACGTTATTTACATTCATTTTGCTTGGTATTTCTGCTCGATATTTTGGGAGAGTTGGTACACCGCTAAGGCGTACATACGGCTGTGATTGTAGCGGGTAATCACGTAATAATTGTTTGCCCCAGCCCAGAACTCGGCGCCGTTCTCGCCTTCTAGTTTATACAGGGTTAGCATTTCTTCGGGTGCAAAGTCGAACACCGGCGTGAAACCGGCTTTTGCTGCATCCCGCGCGGAGGTGTCTGGCTTAAAGGTCGTATTGAGTAGCGCTTCATTGAAACCTTTTGCGACTCTAACCCGAGAGGTCACCGCACCATCTTTAACCCAACCATGTCCGGCAAAATAATTTGCCACGCTGCCAATAGCATCGACAGGGTTGGCCCAAATATCGGCAATACCGTCACCATCAAAATCTACCGCATAATTTCTGAAGCTCGAAGGCATAAACTGCCCATAGCCCATGGCGCCCGCGTATGAACCCTTTAACGCTAAAGGGTCTTGTTTCTGTTCTTGCACTAATTGAATAAAATTGTGTAATTCCTTTCTGAAAAATGGCGCTCTCGGCGGGTAGTCAAACGCCAAGGTAGAGAGCGCATCAATGACGCGGTAGGAACCCATATTTCGACCGTAGCGAGTTTCGACACCGATGATAGCTACAATGATGGATGCAGGCACGCCGTATTGTGCTTCGGCCTTCGCTAAGGTGTCGGCGTGTTCGCGCCAAAACGCTATACCCTTATCAATTCGATCGGCGGTTAAGAAAATTTTGGCGTATTCAGCCCAAGTTTTAGTTTTTTCGGCAGGCCGGGCAATAGCATCGAGGATTGACTGCTGCTTGTTGGCACTCGCAAACCACGCATCTAATTGTGCGCGACTCGCCACTGATTGCGATAGCATTTCATCTATAAACAGCTTGGTTTCCGGATTTTCTCGGTAATCAGCCAAGGCAAACGACTGACTGGCGACCAGAACGACAAGCGCTAACAATTGTTTCATCATAAAACCTTTTAATCCTCGATTAATGGAAAACAGCCTACCATGATCCAATTGCTAGATTTTGATCACTTACCCACAGAAGAAAACATTTCCAACTTTGGTGCTAACTCAGCCCAGGCAGCTACAAAATCACTCGCCGGCGCTCGGTACTGACCGCCATAAGCACTCCAAAACTCGCCATCAAAGTCAGTAGCGACGTACCACCATGACTAACTAAAGGTAGCGGCACCCCAACAATTGGCAGTAAACCAGACACCATGCCCATGTTGACAAACACGTAAACAAATAGGGTAAAGGTGAGTGCGCCAGCCAACAAGCGGCCAAATGAATCCTGCGCTTTTAGTGCAATCATAAAGCCGCGCACAATAATGGAAGCGTAAAGTAACATCAACACAATCACGCCGATCAAGCCAAATTCCTCAGCCAGAACAGCAATGATAAAATCCGTATGACTTTCAGGTAAAAAGTCGAGATGTGACTGGGTCCCCTCAAGCCAGCCCTTACCATTCAACCCACCTGAGCCAATGGCGGTTTTAGACTGAATAATATTCCAGCCCGCGCCAAGCTTATCGGCCTCAGGATTGAGTAGCGTAAGCACTCGCTGCTTTTGATAGGGATGCATCACGTAGTGCCACATGGGGTAAATAGCACTGGCCACCAGCGCCACGGCAGTGACGATGTAGCGCCAACCCAATCCAGCGAAAAATAACACCACTAGGCCAGACTGCGCCACCAATAACGAGGTACCTAAATCTGGCTGCTTTAAGATCAACACCATAGGCACGCCCACCAAGATTAGCGCGAAAAAAATATGCTTAAAACTGGGAGGCAAGAGTCGGCGAGAGAGGTAGGATGCCAGCAACACCGGCACCGCGAGCTTTAAAATTTCTGACGGCTGAAAGCGGAAGCCGCCCAGTCCCAACCAGCGCTGCGCACCTTTCGCACCGGTGCCAACCAACAACACTAAAATCAGCAAGATAACGCCACCGGCATAAACCCACGGCGCCCATCGCTGCATCATACCCAAAGGTATCTGAGCCACAATAAAAATACCGATATAGCCAACGGCAAAAAACACCGACTGGCGTTTGACATAGTGAAACTCGGAACCGCCGGCGCTGTAGAGCACGATTAACCCAAAAGCGGTTAACAATAAAATAAGAATCAATAGCGGTAAGTCGATATGTAAAGTTTGTAACAGGCCCGCTTTACGCCGCAAATCCGCGTGCGCCTCCGGCATGCGCCGACGAAAATCTTGTCCACCATTCATGGCTGTCCACCGTTGCCCAACCAGGCCCCATCTTCGGCATCTGGTTGATCGACTAAATAAGCATCAAACACTTTTCTTGCGATAGGTGCCGCAGTTGACGAACCGTGCTCACCATTTTCGACCAATATGGCCACCGCCAAACGCGGCGCTTCAGCGGGGGCAAATGCGACAAACAAGGCGTGATCCCAGTGGCGCTCATCGATGATGGAGGCATCGTACTCAGTGTCCTGCGCAATACCAATCACCTGAGCCGTGCCGGTTTTACCTGCAATTTTATAACTCAATCCCTTGCGAATCCCCTGCGCCGTTCCGCGCAAACCGTGCACCACATTTTGCATGGCGGTTTCGATAATCAGCCAATCCGACGCCAAGACTTCTTGATGATCAACCACCTCAGGCAAACGCGGTGTATCGCCGATACTGCTCACCAACATCGGTTTCTTGCGCTCGCCTTTCGCTGCAAGTGTTGCGGTCATCACCGCCAACTGTAAGGGTGTTGCTAATACGGCACCCTGGCCAAGCCCGACATTCAAGCTATCGCCAGGAAACCACGGTAAACCACGGGCTTTGCGCTTCCATGCTTTCGACGGCCAAATGCCCGGCTTTTCTTGCGGCACATCGATGCCGGTTAAATTCCCCAAGCCAAAACGACTACCAAACTCGTGCATGCGATCTATCCCCATGCGGAATGACAAGTCGTAAAAAAACACATCGCACGATTGCTCAATGGCGGTGTTAATCGCCACTCGGGCGCCGTGGCCCTGCTTCTTCCAATCGCGATAAAAGCGCTCATCATTTTCCAGCTGGTAATAACCGGGATCGCGCACGCTGTAATGCTGATCGATCACTTTGTAGTACAAGCCAGCCAAACCGAGCATGGGTTTCAAGGTTGAACCCGGCGGATACTGCCCTTGCAACGAGCGATTAAACAAGGGTAGGTCACGGGATTCATTTAAAGCCTTATAGTCGGCATAACTAATCCCGGTGACAAATAAATTAGGATCAAACGCGGGGGTCGACACCATGGCCACCACGCCGCCAGTTGCCACTTCGATGGCCACCACAGAGCCGCGCCGACCGGACAAGGCGTCGTGGGCAACCTTTTGCACGTAGGAATCTAAATACAAGGTTAAATTTTTTCCCGCTTCGGGTGGCTGAGAATCCAATACCCGCAATACCCTACCGCGAGCATTAATTTCGACGTGCTGACTGCCAACCTGGCCCAACAGCTCCGATTCATAAGACTTTTCTAAGCCCAATTTACCCAGGGTATGGGTGCCAGAATAGCGGGCGTAACTCTCTTCGTCGAAACCCGCCAACTCGCGCTCATTAATGCGCCCGACAAAGCCAATACTGTGCGCAAAGAGCTCGCCCATGGGGTAATTTCGAACTAACTCAGCGCTCACGTCTACGCCTTCAAGTCGATATTCATTCACCGCGAGACGCGCAATTTCTTCTTCACTCAAGCGATAGCGCAAGGGCACGGCCTCGAACGGTCGACGGCGCTGCTTCATACGCTCTAAAAAGGTGTTTAGTGATTCGTCATCGAGGTCTACGAGACCGCGCAGGATATCAAGGGTTTGATGTAAATCGCCGGCCTGCTCTTTGACAATGGACAAGGTATAAGAGGGTCGGTTTTCCGCCAGCAATTTTCCCCGGCGATCATAGATCAGCCCACGGGTTGGCGGAATGGCTTGTACTTGTACGCGATTCTGATCGGAGCGCGTGACGTAATCTTCGTACTCGATGATTTGCAAACGGTAGTAACGCAGGTATACCACCAGTAAAAGACCAAACATCAGAACGCCAGCGACGCCTACCCGACGGGCAAAAATTCTTGCCTCGCGGTGATGATCTTTTATTTGCAAGTGTTCTGACATGCAACCGCTATTATTGTGTCGTTAATCGCGAGGGCAACATTACCACAATTGCCCTCAACCCAAAGACATTGGACAGGCGAAAAACAATAAAATTCAATTATTTATGGTAAGGATGATTAGCGAGAATGGTCCAAGCCCGATAGATTTGCTCTGACAATAAAACCCGCACCAAAGGATGTGGCAAAGTCAGCCGCGACAGCGACCAATGCACGTCGGCGCGGGCGCGACAGTCATCGGACAAACCGTCTGGGCCACCCACTAATAGCGACACGTTTTTGCCATCCATTTGCCAGTGAGCGAGTTGCTGCGAGAGCTGTTCCGTACTCCAATCCTTACCCTTAACCTCAAGGGCAATCACTCGGTCGCCGTCGCCAATAGCGGCTAGTATTGCCGCCGATTCCTTGGCGATGGCGTTAGCCGTGGAGCTGGTTTTGCTGCGCGAACCCAAAGGGATTTCCACCAGCTCTAAAGCCAGTTCGCGCGGCAAGCGCTTGACGTATTCGCCATAGGCTTCCTGCACCCATCCTGGCATGCGAGTACCCACAGCAATCAGGCGAATACGCATTAAGCGTTGCGATCACTAGGTTTCATGGACCACAATTTTTCCAAGTCGTAGAGCTCTCGCGTAGCCGGCATCATCACGTGCAAGATGGTGTCGGAAAAATCTACCAACACCCATTCAGGCGCATCCAAGCCCTCGACACCGATGGGGCGGATATCACTTTTCTTGGCCTCTTCAATGGCGTTTTCGGCCACTGAGCGAACGTGGCGCGAAGAGGTGCCACTGGCGATAATTAAAGTATCCATCACATCGGTCATACCGCGCACATCGAGGGTCACGATGTCCTTAGCTTTCATGTCCTCGAGCGCTTTGATGATGATGTCGTTCAATGGGGTCGTCATGTTCAGTTGTTTCCATGCAGTAGCAATCAATAATTAACAAGCAACTTGGCCAAGCGGCAAATCGCCAACGTTTTAGCTTAGTCGCAGACTAAGGTTCGCGCGGGTAAAGCTGATGCGTTTGTATATAGGCCGATACACTCGGCGCCAACCAATCATGGCTAGTGGCACCAGCGCGTAAAGCCGCTCTAATCGCCGTCGCCGACTGCGGAAAATCCGCATCGAGTCGAATCACCTGACCGCAGCAGCCAAAAGGCATGGCCTCGGCCTCGCGCACCCGCCCCACTAGCCACTCCCCCACCACAGACGATGGGATAGGCCAGGCTTGGCCAGGCCGTGCAACCACGACGAGGTGGGCATAATCGGTCAGCTTTTGCCAGTCGCGCCAGCTGTCCAAAGCGTTCAGAGAATCCATACCCAAAACAAAGAACAGCGGTGTTTGCTCGCCCTCTTCGAGTCGAATCTCACGCAGGCTGTCGATGGTATAGCTGGTGCGGTTACGCGCCAATTCTCGACTATCCAAGCTCAAGTTGGGGCAGCCGGCGATGGCCAGTTGCACCATCGCTGCTCGCTGCTCGCCGCTCGCCGTTGGATTGCCGCGATGGGGCGGCAAGCGGGTCGGCATTAAGCGCAATTGGGTTACATTGAGCTGCCGGCAAACCTGCAAAGCCAAGCCCACATGCCCCGTGTGAATGGGGTCAAAGGTACCGCCAAAAATGCCCAGTCCGCTCGTCATTGGCTAGTTGCGAATTTGACCCGTGCCAAACACTATCCATTTTTGCGAGGTCAAACCTTCCAGCCCCACCGGCCCACGAGCGTGTAATTTATCAGTAGAAATACCGATTTCAGCACCTAACCCGTACTCAAAACCATCGGCAAAACGGCTTGAAGCATTGACCATAACCGAGCTCGAATCCACTTGGCGCAAGAACCTGTGCGCGCGGGAATAATCTTCGGTGACGATGACTTCCGTATGGCGCGAGGTGTACTGTTCAATATGATCCATCGCCTGATCCATGTCCTCAACCACGCGAATAGACAGTACTGGCGCCAGATACTCTGTACCCCAATCCTCCTCGGTGGCCACCTTGGCATCGATCACGGCCCGGGTCTTTTCGCAACCGCGCAATTCCACACCTTTGGCCGCGTAAGCCTCGGCTAGGCGCGGCAGTATTTCGAAGGCAACACCCTCTGCCACTAGCAAGGTTTCCATGGCATTGCACACACCGTAGCGATGGGTCTTGGCGTTCAAGGCGATATTAAAGGCCATATCCAAATCGGCGCGATCGTCGATATACACATGGCAGATGCCATCTAAATGCTTTAGCACGGGCACAGTGGCATCGCGGCTGATACGCTCAATTAAGCCCTTGCCACCGCGCGGCACTATCACATCAACACATTCACTCAGGGTAATAAGCTCGCCCACCGCGGCACGGTCGGCGGTTTCGATGACCTGCACACAGCTCGCTGGCAAGCCCGCCTTCTCTAGGCCCTTAGCAATACAGGTGGCAATGGCTTGATTGGAGTGAAAGGCCTCGCTGCCGCCGCGTAAAATGGTGGCATTGCCTGACTTTAAGCACAGACTTGCGGCATCGATCGTCACATTCGGGCGGCTCTCATAAATAATACCGATCACACCTAAGGGCACGCGCATCTTACCCAGTTGGATGCCCGATGGGCGAAAACACATATCCGATATCTCGCCACAGGGGTCTGGCAAAGCCGCTACTTGGCGCAAGCCCTCAATCATGCCCGCGACGCCGGCGGGGGTAATAGCCAAGCGATCGAGCATAGCGGCATCTAAGCCGTTGGCCTTACCGGCGGCGAGATCCTTTTGGTTTTCTTGGCACAAATAAGCTTCTGATGCCGCCATGGCATCGGCAATGGCCAAGAGTGCGGCATTCTTCGTGGCAGTATCGGCACCCACCAATTGACGGCTGGCTGCACGGGCCTGTTTACCCAAGGTGTGCATGTACGCTTTTATATCCATCAATCTGTCACCTAAATTTCGCAGGGCGCGCATTATACCGGCATTTCGGCCACAGGCGGGGCACTTGATCAAAATAAAATCAAAAGTGCGGCCAAGAAGGGACTAAATCAACAATTATTCGCGACTCAAACGATCCAAGGTCGCCGCCAACCAGCTTAGGCGCTCTTGTTCGCTTAGGCACAAGGCCTTCTGCCGCTCCGCCGCAGACACGGGTAACAGCTGTAACAACTGCCACCCGAGGGCCGCGGCCGTGTCGGCGGCAGGCAAATTGAGTTCGGCAATACCAGGATGGGACTTAAATTGATCTAACACCTCGGTTAACCCATCCCAATGCGCTGACAACACCGATGTGTCGCCCAGTTCATCGGGGCTAGCAGCCTCGCCAACGCGATGGCAAGCGCCGATAATTAACCCGCTTTCCTCCACCCGGTGCGCCTCAATGTGCACCACCTCAATACCCTCGACAGTAATGCCCAAGAGGCCATCGGGCAGCTGATCCCAATCGACAATAGCGACGCTCACCGCGAGCGGGAAAAAGTCGCCACCGGCCTGCGCTTGCGCTATCGCGAAACCTTCACTTTTACGCATCTGGCGGCTGATCATATCGAGATAACGGCGCTCGAAAATGCGCATGGGGAAGCGAATGCCTGGCAAGGGCATCTGACCTAACGGAAAGATCGGTAACTCAAACACAGCCCATTAATCCCGAGCTGGGCCCGCAGCTGCTGGGCCGAAGGGTTTAAACATAAGAATCAATTGCGGCAACAGCGTCAGCGCCGCCAAAATCGCCGCCAACATCGCCAAAGCGGTCAACAGACCAAAGTAAACCGACGGGATAAAGTTGGACAAGGCCAGAATGGAAAAGCCGAGGGTAATGATGACCGAGGTGTAGAACATGGCGCGGCCAATCGATGCATGGGCGCGGTGCATAGCCGGCAAGTACTGTCGATCTATCTCGAACTCGCGCCTAAAGCGATGAATATAGTGGATGGTATCGTCCACTCCGATACCCACAACAATGGCGGCAATGGTAATGGTCATCATATCGAGCGGGATATTCGCCAAACCCATCACCCCCAGCACCACAGAGGCAGCTAGAATATTCGGTAAAATACCAATCAGCGCCAGCAAGACATTGCGAAACAGCAAACTCATCATCAAGGCGATACCTAAAAACACCACACCCAAAGTGACAATCTGCGAGTGAAACAAGCTTTGCAGCATATTGTTATACAGCACCAAAACGCCCGAAAAACTAACTTGCTCCGACTTAAAACCTAAGTCATTTTGGGTTGCATATCGGCGAATTTTTTCCACCAAGGCCGCACGCTGCAGGTTCGGGTCATTTTCCTTGACCCGCAAGGTAATGCGGGCCTGATTATTTTCCACCGACAAATAAGGTGCCACCAGCAGGTCGCGAATATTGTCCGGCAACGATTGACGTAACACCGCCAACTCAAAGTCATTTAATGGGGCGCCGTTCACATCCCTAGCGACCTTGTAAGCCGTGGCTAGCGACTGAACCTTACCCACTTCGGGTAAAGATTCGAGGTAGTCGTGTAAAAACTCAATTTGCGCCAAGCCGGCACTGGTAAACCAATAACTTTCGCGGGGGGCGGCGGCAGGGTTTTGCTCAGAAAACGGATCGACCTCGCCAAAGGGATCGGCCTCAAGCACGGGCTCCGGGGCATCGAAGGGGTCTTGTACGTCAAAGGCATCAACTTCGTTAAACGGATCGTCATTCGAGGTGTTTAACTCGACCGATTCCGGTAAGCCATCGAGCAGAATATCGAGGCTAACGGTGCCGCCGAGAGCGTCATCAATTACCGTCATGCCTTGATAGATCTCAGTGCTCGGCCGAAAGTAATCAATAAACCTGTTTTCAACTTTTAACTGGCTGATACCAAGCGCACTCAAGCCAGCCACCGCCAGCGATAACACCAGCACAGTGCCGCCAAAGCGCTCGGTAAAACGCGAAAAACGCAGCGTAATAGCAGAGCTACCGTCGTTATCCTGTTTCGGCCTAAGCGCCGCAGGGCTCACCAACATCAGCCCTGCAGGAATAATCAAAAAAGATAAAACCACGGCGACAGTTAATCCAATCACCATCATCCAGCCGAAATCCATCACCGGCCGAATATTGCTCACCACCAACGAGGCAAAGGCAACCATGGTGGTTAAGGCGGTATAGATCACGGGCTTAAACATAAACTGAACCGTTTCTTGCACCAGCTGGGCTTGATCCCAATCCGGCTGCGCCACGGCCAACTCTCGGTAGCGCACGATTAAGTGGATGGTAATGGCCAAACCGATGATCAACAGCAAGGCGACAAAATTGGAGGAAATCACCGTCAGGCGCCAGTCGATCCAACTCAGCCACCCTAACACCATCACCACGGATGACACTGCGGTTAATACCGGTAACAACACAAACACCCAATGCCGGAAAATAACCGTCATCAGCACCAGAATAAACAGCAGAATGGCGGCACCGAAAACCACCAAGTCGCTCTTAATGAAACTGATCATGTCAGCGGTGATCATGGTGACACCGCCCAGATAAATTTGCGCGCGGTCTTTATAGCCGGCCACAATAGCCCGCACTGACTCTACCCGAGCCGTAGCCGCTTCAGCAGCAGCGGTGCGATAAGCCAAAAACTCTGCGCTAGTCGCCGCTAATTGCGCCTTTTCTTCGACACTTAGACGTGTGGTTTTTGCCCGCGCACGCAAACCATCGCGCTCGCGCACCAAGGCGATGTAGGTTTCATCAACGGCTAGATTAAGCAAAAGCGCTGTGGTTTGCCCATCGGGGCCAAGCAACATGTCTCGATAGATAGGGCTCTCGAGAAACTCGCGCTTGGCGGCAGTCCGATCGACGTCTGGGCTGAGTAAGTTTTTTGGCTCACTCAACTCGCTCATGGTGATAACAGGGCTATAGAGCAAGGGCACCGTCAGAATACTATTGATGCCGATGACACCCTCAACCCCCGCTAAATCCGCTTGCAGGCTTTGCAGCAAGGCGAGGGATTGATCGGAGAAAAGATCCTGCTCTGGCTTGAAGGTAACGACTAAAAAGTCACCCGACTGATAGCGCTTGCTAACTTCGCGAAAGTAGTCAACCGCAACATCATTCTCCAAGGTCAAAGAATCAGCCGACGCATCCAGCTTAAAATTCGGTAAACCAAGGGATAATGCCAGCAATGTCAATGCGACGAGAGCCAACGCCAGCACCGGACGACCGATTACTAAGCGGCGGTAGGATCTATAGAGTGTTTGCTTCATGTCGTTCGAACTGTCGATGGCCTTCCTTGTGCCACGCATTATGGGGCTTGGCCGATTAAATTAAAACTGCCGTTTAAATCAGCCATTAATACGCTACAGGTGTGCGAATGGATGTTTATGCCCCTCTATGTGGGGTCGAGTCGGCAAACTACAAGCGCATCAGGCGCACTATTTCACCGGATAAGCCATTAAATCGCCGCTGGGAACAGTCATCGCCTTGCCTAACTCGCGTACACTGATGCTAACTTCGCGCGAGAGGATGAGCACAAAAGCTCTTTTCAGTTATAATCCCCCTTTAACGGCCTCAGTTATCGGCGTCCTTCGAACCACACAGTTACGGCTCTGAATGTACAAAATCCAATTAAAAAGCCAAACCGGTGAGCCCCATTGGATCGCCGAAAAAAATATCGCGCTCGGCTCAGCTGACGACTGCACGATTATTGTACCCAGCGCCGAAGCCCATCACGCCCGCATTATCAGCCAGAACAATCACGCCATCTTGCGCGACAATCGCAGCCAAACCGGCACCTTTATCAACGGTCAACGGATCACTGAAAAAGAAATTTTTCCTGGCGATGTCATTCGAATTGGCAAAGAGGAGCTGGTGATTCTAGGCCCTGGCGACTCGCTAAAAATGAATGCCGTCAGCCAAGATCACCTCGCCAATCGCTGGTGTTTGGTCAGTAACAGTAGCTGGCTCGCCGGTCAGGAATTTGTCATCACCCTTGGCGTGTCCGCCATCGGGCGCGGCGCGCAATGTGAAATCGTCATTCCCGGCACTCACTTATCGCGTCAACACGCCGAGTTTGAACTGCACGAAGGCCAACTGAGAATACGTGATTTAGGCTCGGCCAACGGTACTTTCGTCAATGAAAATCGCATTGAAGCCAATCAACCCATTCGGCTGGTACCAGGCGATAGGCTGCGCTTCGACGTCTACAGCTTTCAGGTCGTAGGCCCTGGCATGACCACCGGCAGCACGCGGCTACGCCAACCGCTATCCGAAACCCAACCGATCAACCGCAAAGCCGTGAGCAGCGACCAAAAAGCGTGGAAAACCAAGCCCACCTCGCCCGGCAATCGGGAAGAACCGGTGCATAACACCAAAGGCCCCATCGCGGCAGCCGTGGTGTTTCTGGTCATTACCGTTGCGGCGGGCTTGTATATCGCCTTCCATCTATAAAAGCTCAAGCCTTGGCGCAGACATAACTGACGAGGACAGACGGTGTACTGCAACTTACGCAAACGCCCGCAATACGACTGAGGCACTCACTATTCACCATGCCAACCACCATTAAACACACGCTCAGCCGCGGCGTCGTCCTCGATGCCGCGAGTTTAGGCCCACAGGATTTAAACCTCGAGCCACTGCTGTCAACACTGCCCAACTGGCAAGTGTTCGACGCCACGACGCCCGACGCCGTCATGGCACGGGTCGCCGGTAACGAGCTCATCATCACCAACAAAGTGGTCATTAATGCCGACATTATCGCGGCCAACCCACAGCTCAAATTAATCTGCGTTGCCGCCACCGGCACCAACAATGTCGACCTTAAGGCAGCCAAAGCGCAGGGTATTACCGTGTGTAATGTGGTCAACTATGGGCCCAATTCAGTGGCCCAACACGCATTAATGCTAATGCTCAATTTGGCCACCAATGCCCAGCGCTATGGCGCCTCGGTACGTAACGGGGACTGGAGCCGAAGCCCCTTCTTTTGCCTGCTGGACCACCCCATTATTGAATTGGCAGGTAAAAATCTCGGCATCATTGGCTACGGTGTTTTAGGTCAACAGCTCGCCCAACTCGGCCGCGCCCTAGGGATGAAGCCGTTGATTAGTGCGCGCCCAGGCCAGCCAGTAACGCCCGCCGGCAGGGTTAGCTTTGAACAGGTTTTGGCACAATCCGATGTGCTGTCTTTGCACTGTCCGCTGACGCCGGCAACGGAAAAAATGATTGATAGCCAAGCGCTGGCGCAAATGAAATCCAGCGCCTTTTTGATCAATTGCGCGCGCGGCGGCTTAATTGATGAACCCGCCCTCGCCACAGCGCTGCGCACGGGCAAGCTCGCCGGCGCCGGTTTAGATGTGCTCAGCCAAGAGCCGCCGCCAGAGGATCACCCACTGCTGGCCGCCGACATCCCAAATTTACTACTAACGCCACACACGGCGTGGGCCAGCCGTGAAGCTAGGCAAAATCTAGTGGATATCATGACCAACAACATTGCTTGTTTTATCGCCGGCACGCCGCAGAACTGCGTTTAGGTATTTACCTTGGCTGAGCAACAGGTAACACTCACTAAGCGAATTAGCCCGTAGAAAACTGCTAAAAATCTAGCCTACCGCCAACACTAACGCGGTGACATTGTCATCGGCGCCCTTTCGTTTAGCCGTATCGATGAGTAAACGTGCCACAGCACCATTTTCACCACCCGCGTCTAAACAACGCTTCCAGTCCTGCGCAGTTAATACATTGGAGACACCGTCGCTGCAAAATACATAGCGATCTCTGGCCTGAGTTTTATGCACAGCGAGGGAAAAATCGAACGCCTGCTTAGCACCGAGTGCGCGCGTCAACACGTGCTTGCTCGACGACACACCAGCCTCCTCGCCCAAAGTCACATCCTCCAAATAGGTATGGTCTCTGGTCAGCCGCGACAGTTCACCGGCGCGCCAGCGATAACAACGAGAGTCGCCTACATGCAGCAGCGCCAACTGATCTTGCCAAGCAAACCCACAGACCAAGGTTGTGCCCATCCGCGCCAGTTCGGGCTGCTTGCGCTGTTCTTCTTGCAAACGGGTCTGCACCGCTCGGGCGCTCGCCAATAAGTGTTCGGCCACCGTCTCCGTATTGGCATCTTTAGCCTGAGGCAACCAAGGCTGTAAATGGTAAAGAAATACTTCGAGCGCGAGCGTGCTAGCCACTTCACCGCCGGAGTAACCGCCCATGCCATCGGCCACCAAGGCCAAGGCCCAGCGCCGATCGGTATCGAGCAACCAATCGACTGCATCTTCATTGTGCTCGCGGCCGCCCCTGTCGGTGTGTCCGGCGATGGCCAGTTTATTCATACCTCGTCCTTCATTGTGTGCCCGAGTCGCACTGAAAATGAGCGCGCATTAAGAAACCGACTCAGCCGCACGCAACTGCGCAACCAGCTTCTGATGAATACCGCCAAATCCGCCGTTACTCATAATGACAATATGGCTGCCCTGCAGACGATTTGCCACTAATTGCTGTACTAACGTATCAACATCACTTGCGACACTGGCGGGCTTTGCCGATGCCGCAGCCACATCGCTCAGGGCCCAATCGGCACCGGCCGGCTGAAACCACACCACCTCGTCGGCCGCCTGAGCGGCGGCAGCGAGCACCGCTTTGTGCACCCCCATGCGCATGGTGTTGGAGCGCGGCTCTATCACCGCAATAATAGGCTGTTCGCCAACCTGCGCGCGCAATCCCGCCAGCGTCGTTTCAATTGCCGTAGGATGATGAGCGAAGTCATCGTACACCTTCACGCCCGCCACCTCGGCCAACAAATCCATCCGACGCTTTACCCCAGAAAACTCATTCAACGCCGCCACCGCTGTTTCTGGCCTGACCCCCACATGGTGTGCGGCGGCAATCGCCGACAGCGCATTGCTAACATTGTGCGCACCTGTGTGACCCCAATTGACCGCGCCGGCGCTGACGCCCGCGCAGCTGACCGAGAAATGCGAGCCATCGTCGTTAAGTAACCGAGATTGCCAATAAGCCGTCGGAACTTGTTCGCTGCCGGTACTCTGCTGCTCGCTCCAGCAACCCATCGCCAGTACCCGCTGTAAATTTTCGTCGAGCGCAGGGCTGATAATCCGACCATTACCCGGCACTGTGCGCACGAGATGGTGAAACTGGCGCTCTATCGCCGCCAAATCGGGAAAGATATCGGCGTGATCAAACTCTAAATTATTTAGCACACAGGTGCGGGCTCGGTAGTGAACAAACTTGGAGCGCTTGTCGAAGAAGGCACTGTCGTATTCATCGGCCTCCACCACGAAAAATGGCGTGTCACCTAAACGCGCCGACACGCCAAAATTTTTCGGCACACCACCAATTAAAAACCCCGGCGCCATGCCGGCATATTCGAGAATCCACGCGAGCATGGCACTGGTGGTGGTTTTGCCGTGGGTGCCAGCAACGGCGAG
Organism: Simiduia litorea; assembly: GCF_042853465.1. Classification (GTDB taxonomy): domain Bacteria; phylum Pseudomonadota; class Gammaproteobacteria; order Pseudomonadales; family Cellvibrionaceae; genus Simiduia; species Simiduia litorea. The sequence continues at coordinate 3,292,675 of NZ_AP031497.1, forward strand.
TACCCAGCGCTCATCCAACAAGTGATCACGCAAAAATTGTGGCCCGGAGGTAAAGGGTATTTGAGTTTCTAACAGCGCCTCCACCAGCGGATTGCCACGGGACATGGCATTACCCACCACAACCAAATCTGGCGCGGGGCTCAGTTGCGCGGGATCAAAGCCCTGAATTAACTCGATACCGGCCTGCCGAAGTTGATCGCTCATGGGCGGGTAGACATTGGCATCGCAGCCAGTCACGCGCAGGCCTTTGGCCTTGGCCAACTGCGCAAGGGAACCCATAAAGGTGCCACAAATACCTAAGATATGAATGTGCATGACAGAATTGTGCCTTACTGCTGTTTTGGCGCAGCTTAACATGGGGCAATGAACTAACCTATGGAAGGTCGGCTGATTCTAGCGCTGTCGAAACGGCTGAAACCAGACCAACAAGGCCAGCAAAATCAACCCTGTTAAGCCAAAATTCACCTGCATTCTGAGGGCGATTCCAGTATCATGCGCGACCTTAAAAGGCGGCATCGCAATACACCAGATCGCCATTACGATCGCACAGACGATCTCATACAACTAGCGACGAGACGAGTAACCCATGGCTAAAATGAATGCGTTTTACGCGCAATCAGGTGGAGTAACGGCAGTAATTAATGCCAGCGCCTGCGGTGTGATAGAAACAGCACGCCAACACAAAGACAAAATCGGCAAGGTGTACGCCGGCCACAACGGCATCATCGGCGCCCTGCGCGAAGAACTGATCGATACCAGCAAAGAAACCCCAAGCACCATTGCTGCATTGCGCCACACGCCCTCGGGCGCCTTTGGCTCCTGCCGGTATAAATTGAAAAGCCTCGAGCAAAACCGCGCCGAATACGAGCGCTTAATCGAAGTGTTTAAAGCCCACAACATCGGCTACTTCTTCTACAACGGCGGCGGCGATTCAGCCGACACTTGCTTAAAGGTTTCGCAATTATCGAAAACTCTGGGCTACCCCATTCAAGCCATCCACATTCCCAAAACCGTCGACAACGATTTGCCTTTTACCGACAACTGCCCCGGCTTCGGCTCAGTGGCCAAGTATGTGGCCGTATCGATTAAAGAGGCCGGTTTGGATGTGGCATCTATGTGCGACTCGTCCACCAAAGTCTTTATCTTAGAAGTGATGGGCCGGCACGCCGGATGGATTGCCGCCGCCGGTGGTTTAGCCGCCGAGCAGGAAGGCGACTCGCCCCACATCATTTTGTTTCCAGAAATCGCCTTCGACAAAGCCAAGTTTTTGAAGCGCGTGGACGAGTGTGTGAAAAAGTTTGGCTTCTGCGCCATCGTGGCCTCGGAAGGCGCGCAATATGCCGACGGCAGTTTCTTAGCCGACTCTGGCACTGTTGATGCCTTTGGCCATAAACAACTCGGTGGCGTTGCCCCCACACTGGCCACCATGGTGCGCCAAGAACTGGGCCTAAAATACCACTGGGCGCTGGCAGATTATTTACAGCGCGCCGCGCGTCACATCGCCTCAGGCACCGATGTAGAGCAAGCTTATGCCGTGGGTAAAGCCGCTGTTGAGATGGCTGTTGCAGGTAAAAGCGGTGTGATGCCCGCGATCATTCGCGGCAAGGGTAAACGCTATAGCTGGAGCATTGGCGAAGCACCGCTGGATCAAGTGGCCAACGTCGAACGCAAAATGCCGCGCTCTTTCATTAGTAAAGATGGCTTTAGCATTACCGAAGAAGCCCGCGATTATCTGCTGCCGCTCATTCAAGGCGAAGACAACCCACCGTATAAAAACGGACTACCGGTTTACGCGCGCTTGAAAAAAGTGAAAGTCGAAAAGAAACTGAGCACCGCGTTTAAAGTTTAAAAAAAAGCTCACAGTAAAAGATGTTTACGGGGCCGGCTAGCCGGCCAACAGGAAGGGCTACAAGCTGCAAGACTGGGCCCGCCCCCTGCAAACGATGATGACTCAAAAATTAGGCCCGCAAGGGCCTTTTTTCATTTTATTGCAGGACCAGCCAGCTACGCCTAGCGACTACGATTATTTTTTCTCCCCCCATAAAACGTCCAATCGTTTATCCCGGCCACAACCGTGCCGGTAATATTTATAGCGCAACGGGTTGCGCAAGTAATAATCTTGGTGATAGTCCTCGGCAGGGTAAAACTCAGTTGCTACTTCTAGGGTTGTGGCCACGGGCAAACCTAAGGTTTTACTCACCTGCGCTTTAGTCTGTTGCGCAAGAGCAAGCTCGCGTTCATTGCTGTAGAAGATAGCAGACCGATACTGACTACCCTTATCACAAAACTGCCCCTTGGCATCGAGCGGGTCGATATTGCGCCAGAAGATCGCCAGCAGCGCTTCATAACTGACTTTATCCGGATCGTAACTAATTTGCACCGCCTCGGCATGTCCGGTGATGCCCGCCGACACTTGTTCGTAGGTAGGGTTAGCGCGCTGCCCGCCGATATAACCAGACACGGTTTTACTCACCCCGTCGACTTCATCAAAAGGTTTTTCCATACACCAAAAACAACCGCCGGCAAAAATCGCCACTGCCGTTTCCTGCGCCTTTGCGCCCACGACCACAGCCATCAACATCACACATACACCAACACGCGCCAACATAGACTCACTCCTGAACGCTGTTTTATCTAAGGGTTTGATTACGGGGCTCGGAAATTGTTACGGCGGGATAATGCTTAGAGCGCTGCAAGCTACAAGGCGGCAACCGCCCCCGACAAGCAAGATGATGCGGGTAAAACACGATCAAGAGACAAACGACTTTAAAACATCTACTAAATAAAAAAGGGGCGATATGCGCCCCCTTTAAAACTGCACACTAAACGCCCAGGTTGCTAAGCCAACAGCGGTGCAATCACCAAGCTTACAATCGCCATCACGTTGATGAGAATATTCATCGCCGGCCCTGAGGTATCTTTAAAGGGATCGCCCACTGTGTCGCCCACCACAACAGCCTTGTGCACATCGGAACCCTTGCCGCCAAAGTTACCCTTCTCCACGTACTTCTTGGCGTTATCCCAAGCCCCACCGGCGTTAGCCATGGTTAACGCTAACAACACACAGGAAATCAGCGCGCCGCCCAACATGCCGCCAAGCACCTGCGGCCCCAACACGAAGCCAACCACCACGGGCGAGGCCACCGCCAACACGCCGGGCAGAATCATCTTGCGCAGCGCCGCTTGGGTGGCAATATCCACACAGCGATCGCTGTCCGGCTTAGCCGTGCCCTCCATGAGCCCAGGAATTTCTTTAAACTGGCGACGAATCTCTTTGATCATATCGAAGGCGGCATCGCCCACCGCACGCATGGTGATGGCCGACACCAGAAAGGGAAACAAGCCTCCAATAAACATACCGGTTAGCACCCGCGGGTCGTCCAAGCGCAGAGCAAAGCCCGGCACGTGGCGCTCAACCGTGGCGATAAAGGCGGCAATAATGGCAAGCGCCGCGAGACCGGCGGCGCCAATGGCAAAGCCTTTACCTATAGCCGCCGTGGTGTTGCCCACTTCGTCTAAACCGTCGGTGATTTTGCGCGTCTCCTCGCCTAAGCCGGCCATCTCAGCGATGCCGCCGGCATTATCGGCTACTGGGCCATAGGCATCGATGGCCATGGTGATACCCACAGTGGACAACATACCCACGGCGGCCATACCGACACCGTATACGCCACAGCCGTCGGGAAGCACCGCTGCAGTAGCAAAGATAATCCCCGCTATCACCAACACCGGCACCACCACCGATTCCATGCCCGTAGCCAAACCAGAAATCATCACCGTGGCAGGCCCAGTTTCACCACCCTTGGCAATAAGGCGTACCGGTTTGCCGCCAGTGTAATACTCGGTGACCAAGCCGATAAAAATACCGCCTAGAGCACCAAACATCACACACCACCAAACGGCAGCGCTAATACCCTGCCAGCGCAAGAGAAAATAGGCCGCGCCAATGAGAATCAAGGTGGCGCCTATGGTACCGGAACGCAGCGCCATGGCCGGCGCATTAGCCGACATCATCCTGACAATCACTATGCCTAAAATGGAGCAAATCAAGCCCACCGAAGCCAGCGCCAAAGGTGCAAACATCAGCGCCTCGCGATCCGGTGCCAGTTGCTGCCATTGGATCATGGTCATGGTCGCGGCGATGGCGATGGTGGCGATAATTGAGCCGCAATAGGACTCGAAAATATCCGAGCCCATACCAGCCACATCGCCAACATTGTCGCCGACGTTATCGGCAATGACACCTGGGTTTCTCGGGTCATCTTCGGGAATCCCAGCTTCAATTTTACCTACCAAATCGGCGCCCACATCGGCACTCTTGGTAAATATGCCGCCGCCCACACGGGAAAATAATGCAACGGTGGATGCCCCCATACCGAAGCCATGAATGGCATCCGCGTGGGCTGGGTCGCCACCAAACCAGAGATACAAGACACCTAAACCGAGTAAACCCATCGCTGCCACGGCCAAGCCCATCACCGAACCACCGTAAAAGGCCACATTCAGCGCCGAGGCAGCGCCTTCATTCTTTGCTGCCACTGTAGTCCGCACATTAGCTTTGGTGGCCGTGTGCATACCGATAAGACCGGCGGTAGCAGAACACAGAGCCCCCACCACAAAAGCCACTGGCGTGCGCCAACCGCCAAAGCCTATAGCTAATAAAATGGTCACTACCAGTAGAAACAAACCTAAGATGGAATACTCACGGCGCATAAAAACCATGGCGCCCTTGTGAATCAATGCGGCAATTTCAGCAACCTGCCCCTCCCCTGCAGGATACGAAACAATAATACGGTAAATTATAAATGCGACGACTAATCCAGCCAGCCCAAATAGGGGCGGCAACAGCAGGATATCCATAGAAAACCCTCGTAATTGTTATAGTTGGGGCCTTACCTGGTACATCTACTTCTACATTCACACATCGACATTTTATCGCCCGACAATCAGCAGCTTGCTGTACATCCCAATGTAAGTGGCCGATTGTCGGGGTACACCGGATTGCTCTCAGGTAACTCGGCCACTAGGGCACATAGTAGGGCAGTCCCTCAGCGCCAGCAAATGACTTAGGTTGTTTTATCGACAGCGTTTAAGCAGCGCCTAGGCTGTGGTAGACTTTGCGCCCCAAATTTTAGCTTCCAAGTGGAATGTGTTATGAGCCTGCATCTGGTGCCCTCTGGCAAGAACCTGCCCGACGATCTAAACGTCATCATTGAAATACCCCTCAACGGCGACCCCATCAAATATGAAGTGGACAAAGACTCTGGCGCGATTTTCGTAGACCGGATGTTAGGCACGGCCATGCACTACCCCTGCAACTACGGCTACGTACCCCATACACTGTGTGGCGATGGTGACCCTGTCGATGTACTGGTGATCATGCCCCTAGCCTTAATTCCAGGCTCCGTGGTGCGCTGCCGCCCCATCGGCGTGCTGAAAATGACTGACGAATCTGGCGAAGATGCGAAAATTGTTGCCGTGCCACACGACAAAATCACCCCGCTCTACCAAGGTGTAGAATCGGTGCGCGATCTGCCGGAAATCACCCTGAATCAAATTGCGCACTTCTTCGAGCACTACAAAGACTTAGAGAAGGGCAAATGGGTCAAGATCGAAGGCTGGGGCGGCCCAGAGGAAGCCCGCAAAGAGATCATGGAATCGGTCCAGCGCTACGAAGAACTGCCCGAGAAGCCACGCTTCTAATCATCGGTAGAGAGAAGCCTCGCTTCTAACATCGGTAGCGTGAAGCCACCCGTCTAAGTGCCCGGTGACTGAACATAAAAAAGCCTCCCTCCGGAGGCTTTTTTATGTCTCAAATCGCCGTGCCCTGCCCGCACAGCCCCGCGCAATCAACGCAGCGCCAATCTCAGCCAACACAGCATCCTTCAATCGACCAACCTAATGCCACTGGTATCTGGCGCCGGCGGTGCCGGCTCTTTTGGCAGCTGCCCCAAATCGGACCCCGCTGGCGCTAGATCGACATCCAAGTCCGCGACGACAACTGCCTCAACCACATCTTTATACTGGGCATCAACCAACTCAACACCGGGCTCGGATATATCGAACGCAACCTCCGCCACCTGCACCGGCGCCATACGTTCGATTTCATTCTCATCTACTAAACTACCTTCGAGCGGACGCAACTCAAAATCGACTTGTGCCACTGGCGCAATGGGCTCTTGGACTTGCTTACGCTCTGCTTCTGTTAATAAAAAGCCGCCTACCGGCACCAAGCTTAACCCTGCTGTCTCCTGTGCTGGGTGCGCTGCGGCATCAGATGGCGCCTCTTTTGTCGCTGGCGCCGGCTGCGCCGCTGGGCGAGGCCGCACGGCGGGCGCCTTCAGCGTGCCGGCTTCGCGTATTTCCACTAATGCGCCAGCTTGTGCTAATACCTTTTTGTATTTTTCGGCACTGAGCTGATCAACATCTTTCTTTAGCGCCACAGGTGCGCCGGAAAACAGTGGCTCAATCTGTGCCAGCTCGCGCTTGAACAAGGTTGCCAAACGCTGTTTTACCTGCGGTAAAACTTGGCCAGGAGCAATATCACCTCGAAATACGATATCAAAACGCCCGTCACTCATAATGTTACGTCTCAGCTGCAATATAGTTAGTTTTGCCCAATGTCAGCCATCATGCAATGCCTGTAGGAAATCACTGACACGAATTGCCCCCTTCACCCACTAGAGGCTTTTAGCCGACGCGATAGACTAAACAACATACTAAAAATAGATGTGCCAGGGACGAACTACCATGAGCCAACCACTGTTCACAACCAGCCAGTCATTGGATGACACACTGTCGCAGTCGACCATAGGCGCAGAAATTCGCCGTCTAGAAAAGCAAATACACACATTGCAACAAGCCACAGTTCCCGATACCGCAGGCATTGCTGCATTGGCAAACCAATTGCGCGAGAGAATCATGGTATTGAACTGGAGCCGCGGCCACCGCTAGAATTATTTGTGATTGCGGTCACCACTCCCTTGCAGTCCCCCCTACTTGCCTTATAATTCGGCCTCTATAAAAAAGACCCTGCAATACAGCTGAGGTCTTTCATCGCCTTGCGAGGTCATTGTGTTACGTTGGCAATTGATTGTTGCTCTACCCATCGCGCTTAGCGGCTGTCAGCTTTTTCAGACGCCGGCACCTGAGGCACCTGTCGTCGTTGAAGCACCTGTTTGCCCTGCCCCACCCGAACCTGAAGCTTGCCCAGAGCCGGTGGAAATCGTGAAAGAGTGCCCGGTGATAGCAGAAGCAGCGCCAATTCCGGCACCCGTTATTAAGAAACCTGTACCCCAGAAGCCGACAGCTCCCGCCCGCATGGGCAGCAATCAGTTGCTCGTTATTGGCGTTGCTGAAAATGTTACCCTCGATCCGCCAGGTGTAAAAGTTAAGGCCCGTATCGACACCGGCGCAGAAACTTCATCACTACACGCGTCAAATATTATTCCGTTTGAACGCGACGGCGAGCGCTGGGTACGCTTCGAGTTCAGCCCTAATGACGACGCAGAAACCGTGACCATCGAACGTCCGCTGTCGCGTAAAGTAAAAATAAAACGTCACGATGCCGACTCGACCCGAAGAAGAGTGGTAGAGATGCGCGTCCGCCTTGGCGATATCGACGAGGAAATTGAGGTAACACTCACCGATCGCTCCGAGTTTTCTTTTCCAATGCTAATTGGTAGAAACTTCCTAACGGATAACGCCGTTGTAGACGTTTCTAAAAGTTTTAACATTCGTTAACTTTTAACCTCTTAAATAGACCCAAACTGGTCCAACTATGAAAGCACGTTTTCAGCTCTATGTTGTTGCTGCCATTCTCGCCATAGTTGGCCTGAGTGGTGCGCTTTACAAAAATCTAAACTTAGGTTTTCCGCTATGGCCGGGCGAGTCAAAAAATGTCTGGACTCTGCAATCAAAAATAGAGTTTCAACCTACCGGCGATCCGATTGAAGTTACTCTGGCGCTACCTGAAAAAACCAGCAACGGGGTCATCATTGATGAAAATTTTTCCTCATCCGGCTTTGGCTTCGTGATATTTGAAGAAGGCGAGCAACGTTACGCCCGCTGGACGCGCCGAGAGGCACCGAGTAAAAATGTCATTTCATTGAATTACAAATTGCAGGTTGTTCACGACAACAGCAAACTGAGTGAACCGAATGCGCCAGAGGGCGAAGTAGAAAAACTTCGCACTTTCCCAAGCGAGCGAGAATCGCTGCGCCTCATGCTGGACCGTTTATCGCAAGAATCAGCAACCGATGCGAGCTTTACCCAGTTAATGCTGGGGCGATTAAATGCGCGAGATAAAAGCCAAGACGTAGCCTATCTTTTGTCGGTCAACAATGATCACGTGATGGATGTCGCGTTTAAATTGCTATCGTATAAGGGAATTCACTTTCAAACCATCAAAGGCCTACAACTCGAAGATGGCCGACGTCGCGCCAATTATTCCGAGCTGTTAGAAATTTATTCCAATGGTCATTGGATTCAATTCAATCCAAACACCGGCGAAAAAGGTCTACCTAGTGATTTCCTTATTTGGCAACGCGGCGGAGTATCACTGCTAGATGTTATTGGTGGCAATAATTCCAAGGTGGAATTTTCCATGGTAGTCAACACAGTGCCGGCACGCACCGTGGCAATGATGCAAGATTTATCCAATCAAGCGGCCCTTATCGACATGAGCATCTACTCGCTGCCGGTCGAACAACAAGGTGTGTTTAAAACACTGTTACTGATTCCGATCGGTGCGCTGGTCGTCGTGTTCCTCAGAATTATCGTCGGCCTACCTACCTCGGGCACTTTTATGCCCATTTTGATCGCACTGGCCTTTATCGAAACCGGATTACTCGCCGGCCTGCCCATGTTTATTTTGGTGGTGGGTGTTGGCCTCTGGATTCGCTACTACCTCAGCCACTTAAATTTACTATTAGTCGCGAGGGTGTCGGCCGTCATTATCGTGGTTATTGGCTTGATGGCATTTTTCAGCATTGCCAGCTATAAACTCGGCATTGTCTCGGCCATGAGCGTAACCTTTTTCCCAACCATTATTTTAGCGTGGACTATCGAGCGCATGTCTACATTGTGGGAAGAAGAGGGGCCTAGAGACGTGGTCAAACAGGGAGGCGGCAGCTTACTGGTCGCCGTGATAGCCTACGGTTTAATGACCAATAGCATCGCCAAACACCTAACCTTTAATTTCCCAGAACTATCCTTGGTTCTGCTGGCGTTAATTTTAGTGATCGGCCAATACAATGGTTATCGCCTCAGTGAGCTGTATCGGTTTAGGCACATGGTGTTCAACCAAAAAGCGCAGGATAAATAATCATGGGCTGGTTTGCTTGGCCATCGAAGCTCCGCGAAGCCGGCGTGTTGGGCATGAATCGCCGCAACGTCGAATGCATTCTGCGCTACAACAAACGCAGCCTGTATCCCTTAGTGGATAACAAACTCAAGACTAAACTAGCAGCACAGCAAGCCGGTATTGCCGTGCCTGAACTGGTCGGTGTTATCGAACACCAGTTTCAAGTGAAAGGTGTATTAAAGCTCATCGGTGAACGCACTCAATTTGTTATCAAACCCGTGCAGGGCAGCGGCGGCAAAGGCATTTTGGTTATTGTTGGGCGCGAGGGCGATCAGTTTATTAAGCCGTCAGGCCAACGCGTTACCTATGATTATTTACAGCGCCACATTTCCGACACACTGTCGGGATTATTCAGCCTAGGCGGCCGCCCCGATCACGCGATGCTAGAGGCGCTGATTAATTTCGACGAAGCGTTAAGCCAATACAGTTACGAAGGCGTGCCCGATGTGCGCGTGGTGGTTTATCGCGGTTACCCCGTAATGGCCATGATTCGCTGTGCCACTCACAGCTCAGACGGCAAGGCAAACCTGCATCAGGGTGCAGTGGGTGTCGGTTTAAACCTAGCTGACGGCACCGCCATTTGCGCGGTGCAAAATGGCGAACCGGTCGATAAGCACCCAGATACCGGCTCGGTGTTTAACGAACTTAAGGTGCCGCTCTGGCAAGATATTCTCTTACTCGCTGCCGGCGCACACGAAATGACCGGCCTTGGCTATCTCGGTGCAGACATCGTATTGGATAAAATTTATGGTCCCTTGGTGCTGGAGCTAAATGCGCGTCCCGGTTTATCCATTCAAGTGGCCAACCAACAAGGGCTGTTAAATCGCTTGCACCGAATCGACGAGCAATGCTTGCAAGGACCGGTCGCCATTGATGAGCGGGTTAAATTTTCACAAGACGCTTTCGGCAAAAAATCCTAACTCAATCGTCATCCGACATAGAGTGATTCATCTCGCGCGCAGGGCTTTCCGATTTCGGTTTGCCCACTACCTTGGCTGGTACGCCGGCAACGGTGGTATGCGCCGCGACATCAACGAGCACCACACTACCCGCCGCAATTTTTGCGCCTTGGCCAATGCAAATATTACCAAGCAATTTCGCGCCCGCACTGATCAATACCCCAGACCCGATTTTCGGGTGTCGATCACCTTTCGCGTAACCACTACCCCCGAGCGTAACGCCGTGCAACAGTGACACATCATCGCCGACCACCGCCGTCTCGCCGATAACGACACCGGTGGCATGATCGATCATGATGCCGGTACCGAGTTTCGCAGCGGGGTGAATATCCACGCAAAAAGTTTGCGATATTTGATTTTGAAAAAACAGCGCCAAGGCGCGACGCTTATCATTCCAAAGCGCATGCGCAATTCGGTACGCCTGCAGCGCGTGAAAACCTTTGAAGTACAGCAGCGGCATCAAGTGATGGCTGCACGCAGGGTCGCGTTCGATACAGGCAAAAATATCTTTTTTTACCGACAACAATATATCGGGCGATTGGCTCAACACGTCTTCGATAACCTGACGCAACAGAATAGCCGGCAAATGATGACTATCGAGTTTTTGTGCGAGAATAAAACTTAGCGACGCCGCAAAGTCAGCATGATGCAAAATAGCGCCGTGAAAAAAACTCGCTAAGCTAGGCTCCGCCGCGCTAAAGTGCCTAGCTTCCGCTTGAATGGTGTGCCAGAGTTCAGTGGTCAATTGTCTTGCCCTCGTTTTAGCCCTAGCAGTGTAACCAATTCATCCATATTGGAAAATTCGCAGACTAATTCGGAATCGATAAATGTAATCTGAGCCAACTCCGCGGCCGACATCTCTCGCTGGGCCACATACCAGTACACAGGCATACCCGCTGCGACGGCCGCCTGAACCCCCAAGAGTGAATCTTCAATCACCACACATTGCGCCGGCTCGAAACCCATCGCCTGAGCCGCGCTTATAAACAAGTCAGGTGCAGGCTTGCTGCGTTTCACCTGGGTAGCACTAAACAGCCGCGGCGTAAATTTTTCCAACACCCCCGCTGCCCCTAGGGTGGTATGCATTTTTGTTAAATCACCCGCTGAAGCTACACAAAATGGCTGCTGCTGACCCTGCAGTAATTCAAGCACGGAGATTACGCCCTCAATTGGCTTAACGCTTTGCAACGCCAGCAACGTCTCCGCCTGCATGGTCTGCCAAAACACGTCCGCCTCGCCAGGTGCGGTTAACCACTGAGCAATTTTTTCAATACACATGGCGGCGGAGCAACCGCGAAACAGGCGCTGCACTTGCGCCTCGGTCATCTCGATACCGGCTCGACACAAGTGACGCGTCAAGATTTGATTCCCGATCGGCTCGCTATCGACCAGCACGCCATCGCAATCAAAAATAAAAAGCCGAGGCTGTTTGGCCGCGTTCAGCGCTTGCGTGAATTGGTGCACAATTGAAAATCCTTCATCTAAAATATTAAACCTGATAGCGCTGAACCAGCTCAGGCAACTGGGCAATAATCGTCGACTTTAAGGCAATATCCGAAGCTACCAGTAACGCCTGCAGCGTCGCCACCGAGTACTGCTGTGCATAAACCTTGGCTAGAGGCGCGTAACTCAAATGCCAAGGTTCGGGCGCAACACCACCGAGATCACGAGCGTAAGGCCGAACCAATGTCGACTGGGCCGCCAGATATTCCTCCAACCACCCATAAAAGCCCGCCATAGGCCCCCGACACTCCGCCACCGTTAACTGCAGCTGATAGCCATCGCGACAAATACTGCGGTCGTAAATATCAACATCCGTACCCCAGTGGTGGCGCGACATACCTGGCAACGCAGACCAGCGCAAAATAGCGTGCAGTAACGCCGACGCCGATAGCAGGCTGATGTCTATTATCTGCCCGTCCAGATCCAACACCGGCCTCGCACCCTCTGCTTTCCCATTAAAAATAGACAACTGGCGCTCAAAGCTTCTATGGCCACTGGCGATCGCCAGATCAAAGCCCGCTCTTGAGGCCGCGTCAGCGAGCAATTCTAAGGGCTCAACCAAAGCCGGCTGCACCGACGCACCCAAGCAGGTCACCAAGGGTGGCTGGTCAACGCCATATAGCATTTGCGGGTTCGAAGTGAATTCTGTGTTCATGAGTGATTGCGCTTATCAAATCTCTCGGTATTATAGCGATTGGACATATAAGCTACATGCCCGCCAGCCAACAGGCCAGCAAAAATAAGAATAAGCCACTTTTAGGAGAGGAACAGAATGACCACGAGTCATGGCGATTTACTCCAACTGAAAAACCTCGGTGCCGCTTCGGTCAATATCCTGCGCGCCATAGGGGTCAACTCCTACGAAGATTTAAAAGCCATGGGGCCGGTCAACGCCTACTGCCGAATTAAGGCCCGCGGTATTAATGTCTCGAAGGTCATGTTGTATGCTCTACAAGGTGCGCTGACAGACACCCATTGGAATGATCTCGCGCCCGACCTGAAGGCCAAATTAGTGGAAGAGGCTGAGAACGAGACTGCTCTCACATAGTTAACTGCCAGTAAGCGCTCAACTCAAGCTACACTTATTCTTGCGCCAACACCGCAAGCAACCGAGCACAGATCATGTATTTATCCGACAACGATTCAGCCCAAATCTCTGACCTGAGCAGCAAACTAAAGGGCCTCACTGAACTCTTGTTAAAGGATTGCCCGCAAGGCGAAACCCTATCGGTTCCTCACAGCGCCGACCTGTTTGATACAAGGCCCGCCTCTCAGCTGCTGCTAATGACCTCCGGCAGTGTGCACTTAGAGCATCAAGGCAACGAAGTTGTACAGTACGAAACGGGCGACTTATTGGGCCTTTCACGGTCGCTGCAGTTGCCTGAGGGCAAGCTGGTGGCCAACCAGGCTAGCTTTATCAGCATCAACCGCGACGACCTGATTGCCCACGTGAACGCCAGCGCCGAATTGCAAAAGCATTGGGCCTATTATTTGATTTGCCTTTGCACCTATTTCAAACAAGCCCTAACCCAAGAAAAGCGCGGCCAATTTCAGCCCAGCACCGGCTTTTTGTCCTTTAGCGAGGGCGAGACCATTATTGCTCAAGGCGATACCGCCGATTGCGTCTACACCCTACTCGAGGGCACCGCCATGGCTACCCGCGATGGCATCAAGGTTGGCGATGTAAAAAGAGACGAAATTTTTGGCGCCCTCGCGGTGTTTACCCGTCAGGCACGCAATGCCAGTGTCATTGCTACCTCCGACTGCTCGGTTATGGCGGTACGCAAGGAAGACTTCATCGATTTAGTTGAACATCAACCGCAAATTTGTATCGGCCTGATCGAAGAGATGGCCGACAAAATTAACCAGTTAAACCAACAGATCGCCGCTCGACATTAAACCTGTATCGCTATTGAATTTTTCAATATCACCGCCATCTAATAGGTCGTAGGGCGCACCGCCGCCCATATCACTATGAGGATGTATCGTGTTGCGAATCGGTTTGTTTCTACTCACCAACCTTGCCATCATTTTGGTTGCCAGTGTGGTGTTGAGCTTGCTTGGAGTAAACTCCTATTTTGAGGCCAATGGCTCTGGGCTAAACCTCACCTCTCTGCTTATTTTCTGCGCCGTGTTCGGCTTCGCCGGCAGCTTTGTATCGTTGCTCATCTCTAAGTGGATGGCTAAACGTGGCACCGGCACCCGCCTTATTGAACAGCCACGCAATGAACAAGAGCAATGGCTGGTCACCACGGTCAAACGCTTGGCGGATAAAGCCAATATCGGCATGCCCGAAGTGGGCATTTTCCCGGCCAAAGAATCCAACGCCTTTGCCACCGGCTGGAATCGAAATGCCGCGCTGGTCGCCGTGAGCCAAGGCTTGCTCGATCGCTTTAGCCGCGAGGAAGCCGAGGCCGTATTAGCCCATGAAATTGGCCACGTGGCCAACGGCGATATGATTACCCTAACCCTGATTCAAGGCGTGGTGAATACCTTCGTTATGTTCTTCGCACGCATTATCGGTAGCACCGTTGACCGCGCTGTGTTTAAAAATGAAAACGGCCATGGTATCGCTTTTTACATTACCACCTTTGTCGCCGAAATCGTGTTGGGCTTTCTCGCCTCCATGATCGTGATGCGCTTTTCCCGCTGGCGTGAATTTCGCGCCGATGCCGCCGGTGCCCACCTCGCCAGCCGTAACGGCATGATTGGCGCGCTGGCACGGCTAAAAGCCGAACAAGATGCACACGTTGCGTCGACCATGCCCGACAGCCTGTACGCGTTTGGTATCAGCAGCGGTTTCAAGCAGTCCATGAGCGCGTTATTTTCTAGCCATCCACCCTTGGAAGCTCGTATACGCGCGCTGAAACAAGCGGCCTAAGTTTTACATAAGCTTACGGCACCGTTAACGCCGCAGCAAAAAACCGCTGCGGTGTTAACTTTCCGCCACCTATCTTGTCACGCCACGTATACTGATCAACAGGCTTACTCAGAAGGAATCATGCGTGCCTTTTACCGCACTTTGCCCAGCCGATGCTATCGGTGAAAATACCAGCAAACAGTTTGAACTCAGCGGTATTAAATTGTTTGTCGTGAATGAACGCGGTGTATTTTACGCCTACCGCAACCGATGCCCACACCTAGGTATTGAGCTGCAGTGGCAGGAAGATAAGTTCTTAGATTTCGATGGCGAAATGATTCAATGCGCAACCCATGGCGCGCTTTTTTTAATGCACAATGGCGAATGCGTTGCCGGCCCCTGCCGCGGCAAAAGCCTAGAGTCTATTAGCTGTACTGTGATCGATCAGCAGGTGAGTGTCGACTTGGAAGAACTGGATTTGAGTCAGCACCCGTAAACCAACAACACCCAATCCATAGCCAACCTACCCAATAGCTAACCTACCCAACAGCTAACTTAAAAGACTAAGAGGGCTGACAGAGCGAACTCAATCCAGTAGCACCGGCAAGGGCTCCTGCAAGCGAATTTCCTGCGCCGACAGGTGCGCACCGTAGGCAAAAATCTCAACGCCCTTCGCCGCCGCCTCGCGCAATAATTCACCGTACAGCGGGTCTATGTGATCGGCCGGCGCCACGCGGCGAATACCTGTGTGCTGAACGCAAAAAAACAAAACCGCCCGATGCCCCTGCTCAACCATCGCCATTAACTCGCGCAAATGTTTTGCCCCTCGGCTACTCACGGCATCCGGGAAAAAACCCAAACCGTCTCCCTCGTGCAAGGTGACGTTTTTCACTTCCACATAACACTTGGGCAAGTTTTGCGCCTCGAGCAAAAAATCGATACGTGAATTTTCCGCGCCATATTTTACTTCGGCGCGGATGCTATCGTAGTCGGCCAAGCTGGCCACACCCCTGTGCGCCAATAACTCGGCCACTAAAGCGTTGGCGCGGTGGGTATTAATACCAGCCAAAAAACCATCGGGTGTGGTGGCAATTTCCCAGGTCTCTGGGTACTTTCGCGTCTTGGACGCCGATACCGAATACCAACAAGGTGAATCTGGCGCCAAACAGGCGCGCATGGAGCCAGTATTGGGGCAGTGAATGGTTTTCACCTCGCCCGAACTCAAACGAATATCGGCGAGAAAACGTTTGTAACGCTTTATTAAATGCGCCTGTTGCAGTGCCGGCTCTAATTTCATAGCGTCTACTGATGGTTTTTTAACCAACTCCTAAGGTATTTCGGCGAGAGTTTACCATTAGTGCAAGCCACCTGTAGCGACGTAAAACAGTGGCCAGCGCTGACAGAATCTGGTAGTTTGCTGCCTTCCAAACGGGGGGTACTTGAAATTCAATTTCCCACCCCCATTCTGCATAACCCGGAAGTTATAGAAGAGGCGTCAACATGCCCAAACATGCAGCTAAAGAGTCAGCACTAGAAGGCTCAAGCTTCACACCCTACAAGGAGAAGAAGGGTGAGGAGTACATGAATGAATCTCAGCGGGATCACTTCAAAAGCATCCTGCTGAACTGGAAGCGTGAACTCATGGAAGAAGTCGATCGCACCATGAGCCACATGAAAGATGAAGCTGCCAACTTCCCAGATCCAGCCGATCGCGCTAGCCAGGAAGAAGAGTTCAGCCTTGAATTGCGCACCCGCGATCGCGAGCGCAAATTGATCAAGAAGATCGACAGCACCGTCGAGCTTATCGAGCAAGATGATTACGGTTACTGCGAAACCTGTGGTGTCGAAATTGGTATTCGACGATTAGAAGCCCGCCCCACAGCGACCCTTTGCGTCGACTGTAAAACGCTGGCGGAAATCAAAGAAAAGCAGATTGGCGGCTAAACGCTTGCCAAGGCACACAAAGGGCGATATATCGCCCTTTGTCGTTTTTATACCCAAGCCCTTGGGCTCCGTCGACGTCAGCCTAGCCGGCGTATCAACCGCTGTTGCCATCTGTATTCAGGCGTCCTATTGCCATCGCCACCATGCTCGCCACCCCTAAGCTTAGCCAATACCGAGGCCGTTTTGCGCCCTCGCCCACAGGCCCGTTACATTTCGGCAGCCTACTCGCCGCTGTAGCCAGCTACCTAGATGCGCGCGCTCACCAAGGCACATGGCTCATTCGTATCGAAGACCTAGACCCACCGAGGGAGCAGGCCGGCGCTAGTCGAGCCATTTTGGCGGCGTTAGCCAGCCATGGACTCTATTCCGACCAGCCCGTGCTGTATCAAAGCCAGCGCCTAGCCGCCTATGAATCAATACTGCGCAAGCTCGAAAGCAAGGGTCTGATCTACCACTGCAGCTGCAATAGAAACCGACTTGCCACGCTCGGGCGCGTCTACGATCGCCACTGTTTACACACGCCGCCAGCCGCCGGCGACAGCGTGGCTTGGCGCATAAAACTGCCACAACCAGAACAAACTGTGAGATTCGACGACGCCATTCAAGGCCCACAAGTGCAAACCCCCGCCTCCGATTTCGGCGACTTTATCCTGAAGCGTAAAGACGGCCTGCACGCCTATCAGCTAGCGGTGGTGGCCGACGACATTTATCAAGGCATTACCCACGTCGTGCGCGGTTCAGATTTATTGGAAGTAAGCGCTCGCCAACAACTCCTGTTTCAACTACTGGGCGAGACGGCACCAAGCTGGGCCCATATTCCGGTGATCAACAACCGCCAAGGGCAGAAGCTCAGTAAGCAAAATCACGCGCCGGCGCTCGACCTGAACGCGCCGCGCGACAACCTCTATCACGCCCTGCGCATACTCGGCCAAGCGCCACCGGAGTCGCTCTTGCACAGCTCGGCTGACGCCGTGCTGCACTGGGGCCAAGCGAATTGGTCGCTGGCCAAAGTGCCAAAAACCATGGCCCAAACTGATCCGTTATTCAGCCACTAGAGCCAGACCGATGATGACCGCCTCACACAGAGGGATAAGTTGCCAAGCACACGGCCTATCCGTACCATTGGCCGCTTGCCCGCAACGACCCTAACCCATGCCCAATCAACGCCTCATTATCCTGTTACTGCTGGTGGCCTATATTTTCTCGCCAACCCTGTTCGGCTGGGTAATCAATGAGAATGGCTCCTGGTATCGCCCCTTTATCATCTGGGTTTTTGTGATAGTGATCGCTTACTTCATTCAAAGTAGCAGCAAGGCTAAACGCAATGATCTTTAGCCTGACTGAAATTGCACTGCTCTGCGTTAGCTACTTACTGGTTATTTTTGGCATTGCGTGGATTACCGAAAAAGGCTGGATTCCCGATAAAGTCATTCGCCATCCGATTGTCTATATTCTGTCGCTCGGTATTTTTGCCAGCGCTTGGTCGTTTTATGGCGTGGTGGATTTGGCCTTCCAATACGGTTACGGCGCCCTCGCCTATTACCTCGGCACCGGCGCGCTGTTTTTGTTCGCGCCTGTGGCCATCCGCCCTTTGGCCGATCTGGCCCGGCGCTACCAAATTCACTCCCTCGCCGACTTGCTGGTGTTTCGCTACCACAGCAACTGGTTGGGTGCGCTCACCACCCTGTGCATGTTTCTCGGCGTGTTACCGCTCATCACGCTGCAAATTCAAGCCGTCAGCGACACTTTGCGCATCATCACCGTAGATCGACTGCCCGACCTTGGCTTGGCGGAGTCGGGCCTGACGCTGAAACAATTTCTGGCTTTCATGTACTGCGCCCTGCTAGCCACCTTTACCATCATGTTCGGCTCCAACCGCGAGCAGCACCGGGGCATGATCACCGCCATGGCATTCGAGTCATTGCTCAAGGTGTGCGCTATTTGCGCCATCGGTTTATTCGCCGTGTTCAATGTCTTTGGCGGCATTGAAGGGCTAGATCAATGGCTACTCGACCACCCAGAAAATCTCGCGCTACTACACAGCCCCATGAAAGACTCGGCCAGCTCGACCTTGATGCTGGTATTTTTCGCCACCGCCGTGGCAATGCCTCACATCTTCCACATGAGTGTGGTGGAAAGTTCCATGGATCAAACCACCAGCACCGTTAGCTGGGCTTTCCCACTGTTTTTGCTGCTGATGGCACTACCCATATTCCCCATTCTCTGGGCCGGTTTTGAACTTGGCGTGCCGCTACCGGCGCAGTATTTCACTCTCGGCGTACCGATTTTCGGCGACTCACCCCTATTAACCGTGGTCGCCTTTGTCGGCGGTTTATCGGCCGCCACCGGCGCCATGGTGATCATCGCACTGGCATTGGCCACCATGCTGCTCAACCACTGGCTACTGCCGCTGCTGCAAATGAGCTACCAAACCGATATCTACGCGCGCTTGATCTGGCTGCGCCGGGTCTTAATCGCCTTGGTATTCTTGGCCGGCTACGGCTTTTATTTGCTACTTGATAACGATTACTCGCTGACCCAACTGGCGCTCATGGCGTTTATTGCAACGCTGCAATTCCTGCCCTCCATTTCAGCGGTTGCCTATTGGCCGAGAGGCAATCGGCTCGGCGCCATCTGCGGCTTAAGCCTGGGCGCATCCATTTGGGCCATGGGCTTATTTTTCCCAGCCGTGTTCGATATCACCGCCTACCAACTGCCGATTGAAGGCTGGACTGTGCCCGTGGGCGTCAACTTTTGGAGCGAGATCACACTCATTTCTCTCGGCGCCAACACCTTGATTTTTGCCCTGCTGTCACTACTCACCCAGCAGGGTGAAGACGAGCGCTTCAGCGCCGACATCTGCGCCGACGACGAGCTCAGCCAGCCACTGCGCCTGTCACTAGAGTTGCGTTCGGCGCGCGAATTTCGCAGTCAGTTAGGGGAAGTATTGGGGCCGCAGTCGGCTCGCGATGAAGTTTACAAGGCCCTCAATCAACTCAACCTCACCATCGACGAGCGCCGCCCCTACGCCTTGCGGCGCCTGCGCGATCAAATCGAGGCCAACCTTTCCGGCCTGATGGGGATAGGTATCGCCAACGATATCCTAGACCGATGCATTCCCTACTCAGTGTCAGAGCAGCGCCAAACCACCGACATCAACTTGATGGAAAACCGTCTCGGGCAGCTGCAAATTCACCTCACCGGTATGGCCGCCGAGCTGAATAAATTGCGCATCTATCACCGTCAAACGCTGCAGCTGCTGCCCATGTCGGCCTGCTCACTCGGCCACGACGGCGAAATCCTGATGTGGAACGACGCCATGGAAAACCTCACCGGTATCAACACCACCGAGATTACCGGCTCGCGCATCGAAGACCTGCCCGACCCTTGGGGCAGCTTAATCCGCGACTTCGCCCTGAGCGACGACAACCACCGCTACAAACAAAGTATCGAGATCAACCACCGCACCCACTGGATTAGCCTGCACAAAGCGCTACTTGAGCAAGATGGCCCGAAAGAGGCGCACACCGACTTGTTCGACGGCCAAGTCATTCTGCTCGAAGACGTGACCGAAACGCAGCTGCTAGAGCAGGAGCTGGTGCACAGCGAGCGCCTAGCCAGTGTCGGTCGACTGGCCGCTGGGGTGGCGCACGAAATTGGTAACCCCATCACCGGCATCGCCTGCCTCGCACAGAACCTGCACTACGACTCAGACGAGGCCGAGGTGCACGCCACCGCCGACCAAATTCTCAGCCAAACCGAGCGGGTGTCGCGCATCGTGCACTCGCTGGTGAGCTTCTCCCACTCCGGCGGTGGCGAAGAGCGCTTGGTCGAGCCGATGAATATTCACACCTGCGCGCAGGAGGCGATTGCACTGATCTCCTTACAGAAAGACCGCCAGCAGGTGCAGTTTAGTAATCATATCGATGCCGGCATCACGCTATTAGGCGACAGCCAGCGCATGATTCAGGTATTTGTTAACCTGCTCTCCAACGCCCGCGACGCCAGCCCAGATGGCGCCGACGTTAGCCTGTGGAGCGATGAATCCGAGCACTATGCGGTGATTAGCGTGGAAGACGAGGGCTCGGGTATTCCGCCAGAACTGCTCGACCGCATCATGGAGCCCTTCTTTACCACCAAGGAACCAGGCAAGGGCACGGGGCTGGGTTTGGCCATGGTGTATTCCATTATTGAAGATCACAAAGGCCTGTTAACCGTCACCAGTCCAGCCGACCCAGAAACCGGTAAAGGCACCCGATTTGATATCCAGTTACCCCTTGCATAAGATCCCAAGGTTGGTAACACTAGCCCGTTAACGTGTAGCAAAAAGAAACACTATGAGCCATATCCTGATCGTTGAAGATGAACCCATTATCCGTATGGCACTGCGCAAACTGCTCGAGCGCAACAAATACATCGTCAATGAGGCCGGCTCAGTCAAAGAAGCTACCAGCAAACACAACCTCACCAGTTTCGATCTGGTGATCAGCGATTTGCGCCTACCGGGCGCGCCTGGCACCGACCTCATCACCCTGTGCGGCGACGTGCCAGTACTGATCATGACCAGTTACGCCAGCCTGCGCTCAGCGGTGGATTCCATGCGCATGGGCGCCGTCGATTACATCGCCAAGCCCTTCGATCACGACGAGATGCTAGCGGCGGTTAAGCGCGTCATCGGCAAGGCCAACCGCGCCGCCCTGCAAGCCCCCACCGAAAACCAGGTGGGCGTGGCGAGCATGATCGGCAGCTCCAACGTCATGAAAGCGCTGTATGCAAAGATTCATCGGGTCGCACCCACCGGCGCCACGGTATTGGTGCACGGCGAGACGGGTACCGGTAAAGAATTGGTGGCCAAAGCCATCCACGCCGAGAGCCCGCGGGCCGATAAGCCCCTGATTTCCGTCAACTGCGCGGCTATCCCCGAAACCCTGATCGAATCGGAATTATTCGGCCACGAGAAAGGCGCCTTTACGGGTGCCGCCAGCCAGCGTGAAGGCTTGGTGGCTGCCGCCGACGGCGGCACCTTGTTCCTCGATGAAATAGGCGAACTGCCGCTTGAAGCACAGGCCCGGTTACTGCGCGTCTTGCAGGAAGGCGAAGTAAGGCCCATCGGCTCGGTGGAATCGCGCAAAGTGGATGTGCGCCTGGTCGCAGCAACCCACAGAGACCTGCGCAAGCTGGCCCAAGAAGGTAAATTCCGCGAAGATTTGTATTACCGCATCAATGTGGTGCAGGTAACACTGCCGCCCCTGCGCGAGCGCGGGCGCGACATATTGCTACTGGCCGAACACATGCTTAAACGCTATTGCGTGACCTTCGGTAAGCCGCTGTTAACACTCTCGCCCGAAGCCATTCAGGCCATCACCACCTATATCTGGCCCGGTAACGTGCGGGAAATGGAGAACGCCATCCAGCGCGCCATAATCCTGTGCAACAACGACAAAGAGATAAACCACGAGCTACTCGAAATAGACCTAGACCTCGTGGAGGTAGACGTCGAAGATGACGACCAAGACGACTTCCAACCGCGCAAGCTATTGGGTAAATCCAAGGAAGACCCAGAGGAAGATCTATCGCTAGAAGACTACTTCCAACGCTTCGTGATCGAGCACCAAGACACCATGAGCGAGACCGAGCTGGCGAAGAAGCTCGGCGTCAGTCGCAAGTGCTTATGGGAAAGGCGCCAGCGCCTTGGCATACCGCGTAAAAAAGCCACCAACCGCTAGATTCAGCCACCACCCCAGTGGTTAGCCAAAAAGCCCAGCGCGCGCCTGCCTCTGGGCTTTTTCGTACTTAGTCACCAACTTTCCCCAACCAAACAATAGCCCTAAGCGCAAGCGCTGAGGGCCTTGGCGACATTTCCCCCTACTAAGCCATTGCCAACACGGGGATAGACCAGTTTGGCCGAGGCTGCAAATCCACTCATCCATTTTATTTGTTACCTTGTCACAGGAATGTAACAAGTAACGAAACAAACGGTAACGAATATATGAAATCCAACTAACTATGCCAAATGGTAATTAGACGTAAGTCATTGATTTACATGCAAAAACAAAAGTTGGCACGGGAAATGTATTAGTGGGCTACATAATAAGAACAAAAAATAATAAAAACTGACTTAGATAACATAATAAAAACTACAAATAATAAGAAAAACAGATAGCTCTAATAACAACAAGAAATAATAAGAAACGTAGAAATACTCTAATAACAACAAGAAATAATAAAAATATAGAAAGTGATTTAACTGACTGCACAACTAGGAGAGGGTTTGCCAGTAAGCATTCGCCAGCCCCGGGCAAGGAAGCACCACCTAATAAGCATAACAATGTGGACGTACACAGAATTTAACGGGAAAGCCAAGGCTTTCCCGTTTTGCTTTGTGGCGCTGCAGCAGGGCTATGTCAGCCACAAGCCGCTGAAACTCACGCATACAGCCTTTTAACCCTATCATCTTCCATGATAGGCACTAAGTGATTTGCCCAGAGCGTGATAAACTCGCGCCTTTCTGACCATATTGACCATAGGCCAACCGACCTCACCCATGCTGAAGCGACTTTTCTCCCTGTTACCCGCATTTATCAAAGGCGACACCTCAAGCGCCCTTTCTGCCGGCAACACCCAAACCAAGCGCATTATTCCTCGCGACGAACACAACATCTCCCGCGCCAATATCAGCCGCGGTGCCGTGTCGGCCATGAAGCGCTTAAACGATGAAGGCTTTGAGGCCTATTTAGTCGGCGGCGGTGTGCGCGACCTACTACTGGATGGCCACCCGAAAGATTTCGACCTAGCCACCAACGCCACACCCGAGCAAGTGCGCCAGATCTTCCGCGGCGCGCGCATCATTGGCCGGCGCTTTAAAATTGTCCATGTGCGCATGGGGCGCGAGCTGATTGAAGTCACCACCTTTCGCGACAACCACACCGAATCCGAGAGCGAGCGCGACTCCCATCAGGCCGACTCCGGCATGCTGTTGCGCGACAACGTCTTTGGTACCTTAGAAACCGATTCAGCCCGGCGCGACTTCACCATCAACGCACTTTATTACACCTCGAAAGACTTCACCGTGGTGGATTACGAGGGCGGCCTAGACGATTTGAAAAAACGCCAAATTCGCATGATTGGCGACCCGCTCACACGCTATAAAGAAGACCCCGTGCGCATGCTGCGCGCCGTGCGCTTTGCCGCCAAGCTAGGCTTTAACATAGAGCCCAACACCGCCGCGCCCATAGCGCCAAATGCTGAACTCATCGGCCAAGTTTCTTCATCGCGCCTGTTCGATGAAAGCCTCAAGTTGTTTATGGCCGGTTCCGCCACAGCCACCTTTAGCCTGCTGCGCGATTACGGCCTACTGGCCTACTTGTTTCCACAAACAGAAGCCCTGCTGCAACGCGGTGATGCCAAAGCCGAAAAACTCATCGAACATGCGCTGGTCAATACCGATAAGCGCATCCGCAACGACCAGCGCGTTACCCCCGCCTTTATCTTTGCCGCCCTGTTGTGGCCGGTAGTTAAAGAGAAACAGGAAGCGTTGATGGCGAGCGAGAAACTCACGCCCTTAGTCGCCTTAGGTCAGGCCGCCAGCGCGGTGGTCAGCCAACAGCTCGCCGCCATTTCCATACCCAAGCGCTTCCTAATTCCCATGCGCGAAATTTGGGATCTGCAATTGCGCCTGCCCAACCGCGCCGGCAAGCGCGCCTTTGTCACGTTCGGCCACGAGCGCTTCCGCGCCGCCTACGACTTTTTATTGTTGCGCGAAAGTGCCGGTGAAAACTTCGATGGCTTAGGCCAATGGTGGACAGACTTCCAAGTCGCCAACGAAGAAGGCCGAGAGGCCATGGTGCAAAACATGACCGGCCCCAAGGGCCGCAGCCGGCGTCGCAGCCCGCGGAAAAAACCTGCCAACCCCGCATGAGCGCAACACCACCGGTAAGAGCCGCCATTGGTTTGGGCAGTAATTTGTCTGAGCCCATGGCGCAAATTACACAAGCTCTGATCGAACTAGGGCAACTGCCCAGCACCCAGCTGCTAGCACAATCGCCGCTCTACCAAAGCCGCGCCGTGGGGCCAGAGCAGCCAGACTTCATCAACGCCTGTGCATTGCTAGAAACCCAACTGGCAGCGCTTGAACTGCTGGATGCCCTGCAAGCGCTGGAGCAAAAACATCAGCGCGTGAGGCTGCAGCACTGGGGCCCGCGCACACTCGATCTCGACCTACTGTTGTACGGCAAAGAAGCCATCAACATTGATCGCCTTACGGTGCCGCATCCCTATCTACGCGAGCGCAATTTTGTTCTCATGCCGCTGCACGACATCTGGCCAGAGGCGCAGTTGCCGAGCGGTGAATCTATTGCATCCCTACGGGCAAACTGTACGATGGACGGGCTGTCGCCTATCACGCATCAGGCGAATCACAAGGAGTAAGCGGTGAGCGATTTTTTTGACCTGCAATTGGATCTAAACAACGTACAACTGCCCCGGTTCGTGGCCGTTGAAGGCGCCATTGGCGTGGGCAAAACCACCTTGGCCAAACACCTAGCGCAAACCTTCAATTACGACATGCTGCTAGAACAGCCGCAGGAAAACCCCTTCCTCGAGCGCTTCTACCGCGATCCAAAAAACAGCGCCCTGCCGACGCAATTATTTTTCCTGTTTCAGCGCGCACAGCAACTTAAAGATTTACGCCAAGACGATATTTTCGAACCGGTGCGCGTGTCCGACTTCTTGATGGAGAAAGATCAACTCTTTGCCCAGGTCACCCTCGACGACGATGAGTTCGACCTCTACCAGCAGGTTTACAACAAGCTCACCATCGACAGCCCCAAGCCCGACCTGGTGATTTACTTGCAAGCGCCCACCGATGTATTGCTCAATCGCATTAAAAGCCGCGGCATCGCCGCCGAGCAGCTGATTCAAGCCGACTACCTCAATAAACTGAACGATGCCTACATGCGCTTTTTTCATTTTTATGATGAAGCGCCGCTACTCATCGTCAACGCGACCGACCTAGACCTAGTCTCCAATGCCGATCACTACCGGCAGCTGGTAGACTACCTGCTCAACATCAAATCCGGTCGCCACTACTACAACCCCACACCCAAGCTGTAACGGGAGGCTGTTATGCCCTACGGAAAATTGTTTACTGAGTCCGCATTAACCAAACTGGTGACGGTAAACACCCTGCGCAAAATGAAAGCCGACGGCGAAAAATTTGTCACCGTGGCACTCTACGACGCCCCCATGGCCGCCATGGCGCAAAAATGCGGCGTACAAGTTTTATTGATCGGCGACTCACTGGGCATGACCGTGTTGGGTTACGACAGCACCGTACCGGTCACCATGGAACAAATGATCTACCACATTGAAGCGGTAGCGCGCGGCAACAGTAAGTCATTAATCATGGGCGACATGCCGTTTATGACCTACGCCAGCACCGAACTCGCCATGCACAACGCCACTCGCATCATGCAAGCCGGCGCGCACATGGTTAAGCTCGAAGGCGGCGCCTGGGTAGCCGACACTGTGCACAAACTCACCGAACGCGGCATTCCCGTGTGCGGCCACTTAGGCTTAACGCCACAATCGGTCAATAAACTCGGCGGCTACCGCGTACAAGGCCGCGATGCCGCCAGCGCCAAAACCATGCTGCGCGATGCAAAATTATTAGACGAAGCCGGCGCCGATTTATTAGTTTTAGAATGCGTGCCGTCGTCACTGGCGGAAGACATTACCGCCGCCGTTTCCATGCCCACCATCGGCATAGGCGCAGGTAAAGATGCCGACGGCCAAGTACTTGTCATCAACGACATTCTCGGCCTAACCGAACACCCACCAAAGTTTTCGAAAAATTTCTTAATAGAAGCCGGCGACATTCCCGGTGCCCTACTGAAATATTCCGACGACGTCAAAAACGGTGTTTTCCCCGCCGACGAACACAGCTTTGAATAAGCCAGGCGCTGAAAAACACAGGGCCGAATAAATGCTAACCAACCTATTCGCCGACATCATCGGCGTCACGGGCACAGCGCTCGTTGTGGGCGCGTTCACCCTACTGCAACTGGAAAAAATCCAACCCACTAAACTCACCTACAACCTGATGAATTTAGTGGGCGCGATTTTTTTGCTGATTAGCTTGTGCATTAATTTTAATTTGGCGAGTTTTATTATTGAGCTGTTTTGGATTGCGGCGTCGGTGATTGGGTTGGTGAAGTATTTTCGGAGAAAAGAAGACGCTAGTTGCTAGTCTCTAGCGGCGGGCCATCCCGTTGCTAGTTACAAACTAAAAGCTACAAGCCTCAAGCTGCAAGCAATAACACCCAACAGGGTCCAAACTTCCGTCTTGTAGCTTTAGGGGGGCCGAAGTGTCGGACCAGGGCATCTGCCTTGCGGCTAACATCATTAACCTCACAATTTTCAGGGGCTTTCACCTTCTAACCACCCGACTCTCGTCGCTGTATCCTTTCGAATGAAATTTTTACCAGCATTCGCTATTAAAACTCAAAATCAATGCACTGATTCGCTCGCGCCATTTAGCCGAATCGTCGGACAGGTCTAGCTGCACCGAAGTCCCTGTGGCTTGCCTACAGGATGTAGGTACACTTGCTGGGCAGGACGCCCAAGGAGAGTGTGCTGAAATGGCTGGGTGAAGCGCTTGCAGGAAATGTGCGTGGGTCGATGCATAAAAGCGCGTTTCATGAATCAATGCATTTGCCCCTTATAGGCAGAATCCGCTTACGGTTCAATTTTGTCGTCAATACCCAAAGCGCGATACATGCCTCCGAGGCGCATTGTTTTGCGCCACTTTTTTAGATTTGTGGTAACGTCTTGAAATTAAAGGGAGAGTTGGAACATGTACAAAAGTTCCGCTCTGGATATATACCTCCGAGGCGTAATATATTAAGCCTCGGAGGTATTGAATAAGACTGTTAGCTTTCTAGGAAAATTGGATGACATTGGATGACTTAACCGTAAATTTCTCGCATCTAGATCGAGATTCTTTGTTATCTGATTGGGAATGGCTGTTGGGTGGGGAATACCTACCAATATTACTTTCTGCGTCTGGTGATGCTTTCGTTCAGAGTGTGAATAATGGTCAAGTCTGGTGGCTTGATACTGGTGGTGGCGAATTTACCCAAGTAGCAGAATCACCTGAAGAATTTGGACGTTTATTGTCAAACAAAGATTTTGTAGTCGAGCATTTTGCTGTTCAAATGGTTGGCGACTTAATTCAAACCGGAAAAACACTCTCTCGCGGTCAAGTATACAGTTTATCTAAGCCCTATTTATTGGGTGGATTGTATGAACTATCCAATATCGATCCAACAGATATTGAAGTTCATTTTTCATTAACGGGGCAAATAGCGCAGCAGGTAGGTAATGGCGAAATCTAACAAAGCCATTAATTTCGCTCCCTTCGGTCGCCGGACGCTCGCAAGCTCGCGCCACTTATGGCGGCGTTATAAATTTAATCGATTATAAAAGGAAAAAATATGAATAAGCTGGTCGTATTACTGGTTACCTTGATAGTAAGTGCCATCACGCTCGCGGATGTGACGCCAAAAGGTAAAATATTGCAAACTGAAGGCCATTCAAATCCTGATTGTCGCACAGTTGTTTTTAAGGAAAATTCTACAGGTATTACAAAAGCCTTCCGCATTAAGAACGTTGCTGGCGACGACGATATTTCGTCAGTAATATTAACAGCTATAATTTCTCAAAAAGACGTTACAATATTCTACAATCCAAGTGTAACTACCGGCTGCGGCACTGAACCAAAAATTGACTACGTAACTTTATATAATTAGGCAATTCACAACGAAATTAAATGCACATATTCAGTATTGTTTAAAAAGAAACACTCTGTTCGAGTCAAGTATTTATAACAAGTCGATCAACCGGACAGCTTTGTAAGTTGCGCCTTTTTGGGTTGCTTCGCAAACTAATCCAAAAAGTTACAACTTACAACTGCCAGTTAGCTCGGCGTTATGCACCAAAAAGGATTGAGCATGTCCAAGAAAATGGAAGCTAGTGAACTAGAAAGCCTAGATGTTAATGGTGTTGGTCAAGTTACTCCAGGCATGCAGCTAGAACACCCTGTTTTTGGCTTGGGTCAAGTTGAAGCAATCTTTAAGTTTGTTAAATCCGACGATATAACAATACGTATAAACTTCGAAAAGCACGGTTCCAAGGCGTTGGTTCCAGAGTACGCAAATCTCTCTTTACCAAAGCCTAAAACATAAAAGCCTTCACTTATATCTAAACTATTTGGCAGGGGCAAATAAATGCATAACAAGGCCCATATGGCGGCGTTATTCGAGAGCAATGATTAGACTATTAGCAATTATTCTGGCTTTTACGGCTAGTTCTTCATGGGCCAGAACTGAAATGAAGATTCCATATAAAATTACTGTGGAAGAATTGGAGGATATTGGTATTGTTTATAAGCAGCGCAGTAACGATAAATCCGTAATTTTCGAGTTTGTCATGCCTGAAAACGATCCATGTAAAGCAAGGTATGTGCACAGTATGGTTCCTCGACTTGGTACCGAATATTCAAATCAAGTGAAAGCAACCGTTAAAGATCGGGTGCATTCATTGGAGATTGTGTCTGATTTATTAGATAAGGCTAGCTTCTCAATTATCTGTGATGCTAAGAGTTACAATTTTAAATTGTAAATTGCCTAGTATCAAGTTTGAAGTGCGACAATTACGTTCAATTTCCATAGTACATCTCTTCTGGCGTTTTATAGTTGTAACGTTTTCTGGGGCGACTATTCAGCTTTTGCGCAATAGTGTCACATTGCTGTTGAGTAAGGCTGGCCATGCTTTCCGTTTTTGGCAAGTATTGACGAATCAACCCATTCACATTTTCATTACTGCCGCGTTCCCAAGAGTAATAGGGATTAGCAAAGTAGAATTTGGTGTCGCACCGCACTTCAATTTCCTTATATTGATGAAACTCAGTCCCGTTGTCAGACGTTATTGTTTTAAAATTAATAGGAGCACGGTCAATTAAACTGATCGTCCTTTTGTTAAGTGATCTGGTGGATTTATCTTTTAACTTACCAATCATTACGTAACCGGTCTTCCGTTCTAATAAAGTCACGATACAGTGGTTGCTGCCCCTTCCATGAACCGTGTCAATCTCCCAATGACCCTTAAATCTGCGTGTTTCTACGCTGTCCGGACGCTCACTAATGTTCCGCTTGCTTGCCAGTCTTCCTCTACTGTC
This sequence comes from Simiduia litorea, assembly GCF_042853465.1. GTDB lineage: Bacteria > Pseudomonadota > Gammaproteobacteria > Pseudomonadales > Cellvibrionaceae > Simiduia > Simiduia litorea. Next base: position 3,322,539 of record NZ_AP031497.1, read on the forward strand.
GTAGGCTTTGTAGCGTTTGCGTCTCTGTTTTGGTGACTGCCGTAGGTAAATCCATAAATTTCCACCTGCTTCTTTATCGCGCCAGATATATTGGTAGATGGTCTCGTGGCTCAAGCGTCGTGTCATAAGTTTGAATCTGCGCAAATGCCCAACGATTTACTCCGGTGACCATTTTTTCTTGAGAAGCTTTCGGACTAGCGTAAAGTCCTCCTCCGTGTAATGTCTGTTGCGGCGAGACCGCCTGCGTCGGCCACGAGTCATACTATCTGCTTCAAATGGCCGATAGCACCACTTCCTGGGGCTTAAATTGCGGTCTAGTTCTCGATAGATCGTACTTCGGTGTCGACCCATGATTGAAGCGATTTTAGCTATCGGTAACCCTTGTTTTCTCAGTGCTGAAAGGGTATATCTTTCCCCTGAGGTGATCTGCTGATACTTCATAATGGTTTTTCACTTCTTGGCGGGAGTAAAAAAGCCTTTGTATCACAGGTCATCTCTCTTAATATTAAATTTGTCGCGGTTAGTATATGAATTCGGCTTGCATAACAAGGGCATGCAATCTGACTCCGCAACCTGTCACTTTTTGTGCAGCCGGCTAATGAGTGATTTTAATCCATGAAGATAAAGGGGTCGGAGTGAATTAGCTTTTGTGACGGCCCAACAGATCTAGACTTTTCCAAGTCACTCGCAGCTACCACTTAATTCGGAGGATTGGCCTTTAAGGGTTTTACAAGCGCCATGGATGACGCGCGAGCGACCCCGTGCAGGACAGCACTGATGGAGAGGTAAAACCCTTGAAGGCCAAGCCCTACTACGAAATATATGAAGCTGTGGTGCTGGCCTTACATTTAACATCATGAAGCGATTGATGGCACGTCACATAGATGCATTTTTGAGCACTACTGGAATATATTAACGATGATAGACTCTGAAAAATTTTGGGACAAATCAGCGGCAAAATATATTAAAAGTCCCGTTAAAGATGAAGCTACGTATCAAAAGAAGCTGGCAATCACCCGGGAGTACTTGAGGGCAGACTCGACGGTGCTCGAGTTTGGCTGCGGCAGTGGTGCCACCGCCATTTTCCATGCCCCTTATGTGGAGCATGTGGTTGCTACCGATATATCCGGCAAGATGATTGAAGCCGCTGAGCGAAAGGCAAATGAAGCTGGGGTAAAGAATATTGATTTCCGACAGGGTACACTAGACAACCTAAAACCTCAGAATCAACGTTTCGACGCAGTTCTAGGTCTAAATGTACTGCACCTTTTGGAGGATGTAGATGGTGCGATTGCAAACGTTCATCAACTTCTAAAGGAAGATGGGGTATTTATTTCAAGTACATCGCTAATCGCAGAAATTAACTTTGCGTTTCGATGGTTGATCTCTGGTATGCAGCTTTTAGGTTTTGCGCCACATGTCAGCCGCTTTACAAAGAGCCAGCTTATTTCAAAATTATTGAAAACGGGTTTTACGATCGAACGAGAGTGGCAGACCAGCCATGAATCGGTATTTATAGTTGCTAAAAAGTCTAGCTAGCTTAGTAACGCGCCAGCTGTACGTAGATTAACCAGTCGGACGACATTTAAAAACAAGGAACCAATGTGGCACATTCAGTTGAATTAAAATGTTTATGCGGTGGTATAAAAGGAAGTGTCGAAATTATTCCCGAGTCATTCTTTCACGTGCATTGCTTATGTATAGACTGCCAAAATTTCGCTAGGCATTTAAATAACGAAGCAAACATTCTGGATGAGCATGGCGGCACGGAGCTTTTTCAGACCTATCCAGCGCACATGAAAATTACCGAGGGCAAAGATAAGATCGGCTGCCTACAACTAACGCCTAAGGGCTTGTATCGGTGGCACACCACGTGCTGCAACATGCCAATAGCCAACACAATGCGCTCACCGAACATCCCCTTTGTTGGCCTGTCCGTGAAGCTTATGAACTTCTCCAGCGACCAACAAAAATTAAAAGCTCTAGGGCCCGTAACAGTAAAGGCATTCGGAAAATACTCAAGAGGCGACATGCCAAAAGATACTCATGCTAGATTTCCAATATCAGGGATACCAAAAATTTTGGCCTTTATGCTTAAGGGAATGCTTAGAAAAAGGAATAGACCACACCCTTTCTTCAATGACAAAAAGCCGATAGCCGAGATTGATTCAATTTCGTAGCATGCAAGCTCTCAAAGCAGTTCGCCAGAAGACAAAAATTGCTTAGGTTTTAACCGTGATAAAGCCTTTGTTATTATCCAGTCATCAGGGTAGCTCATCGACTTCAAATAGCATCACTGCCGCTAGCAAGGGATATGTAATGGAAGAAGGCACAGCCAACGTCTCAGCGACAAAATGGGACAACTTGTATTTCTATGGATTAACCAAAGCGCCACTCAATCTGGTTGGCTTAAACCAAAATATGACCCAGAGCCTAATTGCCATGATAGGGGTACAAGCCTCAATTAGCACAGGCGCGTTGATTGAGCCGAAATACATGCTAAATAAAAAGGGGCTTACACCCTGGCTTGCGATGCACGCGCTTTTAACAACAAATAGACCAACGCTGTTAAACGATGTCTATAAAGGCACTGCCGCAACGTTTATTCCGAACACCACCGTGGAGCAGATTTTTGTAAACCATATAAATTGGCCTCAAGAACTACTCGCCAAGTATGATATCGAAATAGATGGGTACACTGTGTTTATTTTACCGTTCAGTGTTCCAAAGGGCTCTACCTATACTCTAGCTCTCAGCCAATCAATGAAAGCGCCCGATGGCAGCCTAGAAATTTTTGGCATTGGAAAGTTTAATGAAAATCAACCAGAGACATTATTATCCAAAATTCAAGACACCCTAGCCTTTATAAAAATGCATAGGCCTGATGTTACCGGCAGGTAACGTTAATGCTCATGAAACACCCACAGACCGTAATGGAGCAGACCTCAAAAATGAAAGCTCTCGTGCCAAATAACATTGAAACCGAGCGATTAATGCTACGGCAGTTTCAAGAAAAAGATTGGCAGGACCTGCACCACTACTTTTCCTCTGCAGAAGCAACACGCTTTACCGTTGGCCGTGAATTCACGGAGGGAGAAACATGGCGCACTATGTGCGGGATGATTGGCCACTGGCAGCTCCGCGGTTATGGCCCCTACGCCATAGAAGAAAAATCGAGCGGTAAGGTATTGGGCACTTCCGGATTTTGGTTTCCAAATGACTGGCCCAGCCCGGAAATAAAATGGGCGCTAGCGCCAGCTTACTGGGGAAAGGGCTACGCCAGCGAGGCTGCTGGAGCAATACAAAAAGTAGGGCTTGATCACCTGCCCAACATATCGTTGATTAGCTTGATCCATGCTGAAAATGCAGCGTCCATCCAACTGGCGCTAGCGATAGGTGCATATTTTGAGAAAGCAGTACACTTTCGGAGCGCTAATTGGCATATATACAGGCACCCAAGTAGTATTGAGAATACATCTAAGGCGCCGAAAAGCAGCTAAAAGCCAGCTAAAAAGCAACGCCAGCAATCATTGTCGCCGGCCGCATGCTAGGCGTTACGGCGCGTCACGGTGGTAGCTAAATTTACCTGAATAAAACAAAACCGAAAGCATTGCTTGAGAGCAGCCAATGATGAAAAGCCAATTCTCTGCTCCGTTACGTAAACCTCAAGGCCTAGGCGAAAACGAGCAGTGGGCGTTTGTCATATTGCCGAAAGAGATTAGTGCCCTATTGCCTAGGCGCGGCCGCACCACAGTGGCGGCAAGTATTAACAGCTGCCCGTTTACCGTGTTGCTGGAACCGGATGGCCAGAAAAGCCATTGGCTGCGTATAAGTGCCGAGCTACTCAAAGCCACACACGCCAACTACGGTGAAGACGCGCTGTTTGAAATTGCACCCGTTGAGCAAGAGCCCGAACCGGACCTGCCCGATGACCTTGCTAACGCACTACAAGCGCAGCCAGACGCCCTAGCCATATGGCAAGCCACAACCACCATTGCGCGTCTCGATTGGATTCATTGGGTAACCTCAGCCAAGCAAGCCAAAACCCGCTCCAAGCGCGTTAATGATGCCTGCGACATGCTCGCCTCAGGTAAAAAGCGGGTGTGCTGTTTTGACACCTCGGGCTACTTCAGCAAGGCCTTTAGCGCACCCAAAGCCATTGATTAACCTAGGTTGATGCAGCCCTCCCCTCCTCTCGGGTTCGGACGCCAATTCTTAACACAAGACAGACGCAACCTTGCCTACCAGATCCCACGCCAACGCCAGCCAAAACCTGTAGGTAATAACGTAACAAGGCTAGTAAAACGCCAAGCACTTCAGCGCCTGCCCAAATCTCCGTCGCAACTTAGTTCTATCGCACCAGTTAGTGTCTAGTAGTCGACAAATTCCGACGATAAATTCACCAAAATGTGTATTTTCAGCGAAACCGAAAGATAATACCGGCTCTTTATTTGGGACGAGACAAGGACATGTCAATCATCCTCACGGATTCACAAGGTCGACGCTATCGACTAACGCACGGCTGGGGCAGCGACATCTGCTCAAACAAGAATCTGTTCCGTGGCCCAGGCCAAGCGCAAGCCTTCATTGGCGAGCTGGCACCGCAACAAACCACTGAAATCTATCAGACCTTCTTCGGCAGTACAGACTACCTACCTAGGCACCTGTGCACGCCGCAAGCCAACGCGGGCGCCATCAGTGGGCCAAGCATCGTCAACCAAGTAAGCACCAACAACGACCGCATAGCCGACGCCATCGAGCGCTCGCAGCTGATCATCGAGAAAGACACTAGCCTACAACCCGTCGCCGACGATCGCGCCATATTGCGGGTGAAGATTCGCCAGGCGTTAAATGAAATATTATCCGATGAAAGACAAGAGGCCGCACGCCATCAGGCCTTAATGGATCAAGAGTCTGCACTGGGCAAGAGCCTCATCTACACCGGTGCTGCCATGACCGGCTTAGGCAAAGCGGCTTGGGGGCTACTGTGCTGGGCCAAAGAAGCGTCTGACTTGGTGAACCCCGTCGTGCGCCTACAAAACCGCATCAAGGCGCTCGCCGTTGCCAGCCAAGCAGACAATAAGCTCGAAGTGTTCGCCACCCAATTGCAGAAAGAGGAATGGCGCGAAGTGGTTGAAGTTATCGGCTTCGACCCAACCCAAATTACCCGTGAACAAATGGCGCAAGCCATGGACGCCACAAGCCTCATCATGGATGACGCTACCCTCGCCAGCGACCTAAAAACGTTTAGTTGGAACTACATCAAAGCGCAACATGCCATCGAGCTGACCGAAGCCGGCGGCGCCGCGGTATTTGAAATCATCCTCACGGCTGTTCTCGCAGCCCTAACCGGCGGCGCCGGCGCCATAGCCGCCACCGCCTCAAAAGCCCGGCACATGACCAAGTTCAAAAAACTCGGTCAATTGTTAGTAGACTTTGCCAAAGCCTCGAAAGAGCTAGCAGAACACGCGAAGGAGCAAGCAAAGCGCGCGGCGAAAAGTGTTAAGCGTAGTTTTGATGATGTTAAGACTGGGGACTCGATTAGTGCAGGCGCCACAAATACTCCCAAGAGGCCAAATCGAGTACCGACTGAGAGTGATCCAAAAACCAAGGAAAGTAAAACCAGTAGTGGTGACAAAGAGATATTCAGTGGGCATGGAGACTACAGCGCTACGGATGGAGTAGTAGTTGTTCCTGAAGGTACAAAAATTACGTTTTATTCTGAGCATGGAGCTACAATTACTGATGACTTAGGAAACGCTATTGAACAAAATCAGGATTTATCAAAGGTCTATAAAAAAACATATGAAGCGGGGGATGCAATACCAAACTATGCACTGTATCCGGGAGATGATTTAAACATTACGGGGAATCCAACTACAGTAAAAGATAGAACTCTTCTTAAAGACTTGCTAAAGCCTGATCAGGGAGATTGCCACTGGGCAGCCTGTACTTACGATGCATCAGCAGACGCAAGTAATCGAGTGTATGACATCGATGGTATAATTGATGAAGATCTCGAATCCTTTATTACAATATATGACTAGGTAAATTCTTGTGACCAGAGAAAAATTCGATAATGCTGTAATTAATGCGTCAATAAGCAAGAGCGATGACGACTATACAAATATTTTTAAAGATGCAAAAAATTTTGAAGTGCTTTTTAATTTGAAAGTAAACTCTAAGACAAATGAAAAAAGTGTGCCTGTTGTTTCTGTCGGAGATGGGTTGAAGGCAATAGTATTTCATACATCACCCGAAAATAAAGACCTGGAAAAGCCGTTTGGTGGCATGCCCTTAGATAAAGCACTAGAAATGGCCTCAAGAATGAACAATATTGAAGGCGTTGTCATTCAAAGCTCACAAAAATATTGGATTGCAATCACAATTACAAAGGTGCAAGAGATACTGCTGAACCTCAAAGTAGTGGATTAATATTAGCTCGGTGCCAGGTCGCTAGTAGCTGAATGCATAAATATTTTACCTTATGCTGATCCAGGCACCAACCGAGAATTTTTTTCTGTTTTTTTGTCAGGCACTCAATAGCAATTTATGGCCGTATAATGCATGAAAACTTTCCTGCAACGCTAATAATCTCTATTGCTCGAATAATACCGTGGATACCCCACTAAAACTCACTAGAAATCGGCGGTTTTTACAGCTGCCTAAAACTGCTCTAGAATACAGCATCAAACGATTAGGGAATTGAATAAGCACTGTGAACACAAGAAATACATACCTATGCTCAATTTAATTCTCTGAAATCATCACGTCTGCTGTAACCGCGGTGCTGACCAGCGGAGAGCAAAAAAGTTGCCAGTAATACTGCAGTCATTATTAATGCGTCAATGATACGTTTTTAAAGCCGATATTGAACTGTTCTAGCTTATCGCTAAATTCGAACCGCCAATTTTTCAGTCAATTATTGCCCAAATGGAATTTATAAAATCCAAAGCATTATCCTGAAAAAATCCTCGTCTTGAACTACAAGCAGGCCAGTCATTCACCTATGGAATAATCGCTTCAAGGGAGTTTTGCTCACCTACAGAATTGGCTCTGAAGACATTTCTAGACGACGTCACCTATGCTCTTTACCGTGAAGATTTTAAAAATCAATAAACCCAAATAAGAATCCGTAAATTAGGTAGAAAAATGTCTAAACTCGTAAACCTGATCTAACAATAGAAAGCAGGCAAGAGTATATGACGCTGAAGATTACGATAAGACGATAGATCCACAGGGAGGAATAGTTCTGATGAAAACCCTGAGTCCACTTAGCGCTCTATGCATAATATACAATAGTGCTTCGCAAACCACGCAAGGCCTTAATCCAAATCCTTTATGGCAATAAAGGCCTCAGCAACAGGAAAATCCCGAGCTCTCCCGTTTGTCGCCAATGAATGAGTCACCAAAGACACTAAAGAGACCTTGGCAAGAAAATGACATGACTCTATGCTCGAAACGCCTGTTAGAGCCGAAAATGGTTACTGCTTACCCTTCACCATATTGTCCTAGCCCGCTCACCTCAGCAGCCGTAAGCGCCCGCCACTCGCCTTCAGCTAACTTAGAATCTAACACCACATTGCCAATGGCAAGCCTATGTAAACTCAATACTGTAATCTGGAAGTGACCAAACATGCGCTTAATTTGATGGTAGCGACCTTCGTGCAGATAGAGATCTACACATAGGGGGTCGGTAAAGGAGGTGCGAACAGGACGAGTGATGATGTCTTCAAATCCGAAATGCATTCCCTTCGTGAAAGCAGCGACGATATCCGGGGTGATAGGCTTGTCCAGCGTTACGCGATAGTGTTTTTCCACACCTGACGCGGGATTAGTTAACCGGCGGGACCAGCGGCCGTCGTTGGTAAGCAGAACTAAGCCGGTTGAATTGAAGTCTAACCGGCCGACTAAATGCAGTTCAGCCGCACAATCGGCAGTGATGAGGTCAATGACGGTTTTGTGCTTGTGATCGCGGGTGGCGCTAACGATACCTGGCGGCTTATGTAGCTGGATATAGTGCGGTTGCCTATTCTGCAATAGGCGACCAGCCACGACCACTTGGGTAAACTCGCCGACAAGTTGTTGAATATCTTTGGCGCATTCACCATCAAGAAATACTTCCCCGCGCGCCAACAACAATTGAACCTCCGCCCGCGCAAGTGACAGCGCCTTTTTCAGGTATCGATCTAAGCGCACACTAGTGGATTTCATGCAGTCTATTTTGTCCTGTTCTTACTGAGGTTGGCGCGACAAAAGATTAATCGAACCCGGCTTGACATTGATCAACACAGGCTTCCCCCTTACCGCTATTATCTAGGCTGAAACGAGTTTTACATAAGCCATCGATCAATTTGCCTTTGGCTAATAGACAAATTAAGACGGAGCTCGCCAATGAACATTGTATTTTTTAGTGCGAAAAAATACGATCAAGAAAGCTTTGAAACGATTAATAAGCACTATGGCTTTGAATTGCGTTTCTTTGATATCCATTTGAACGCTGAAACGGCCCCTGTCGCCGCTGGCGCCGATGCAGTCTGCGTCTTCGTCAATGATCAACTCGACGAGGCCTGCCTGACAGCCTTGGCAGCGCAGAATATTTCCTTGGTGTTACTGCGCTGTGCCGGATTTAATCAGGTGGATAGAGCCGCAGCACAACGGTTGGGCATAACAATCGCACGGGTACCCGCCTACGCTCCTGAAGGTGTGGCAGAACACGCCGTCGGGCTAATTCTCGCGCTCAATAGAAAACTCTGCAAAGCTCACTCGCGCGTGCGCGAAACCAATTTTTCACTGGATGGTTTACAGGGTTTTAATTTACACGGCTGCCCGGTGGGCGTCGTGGGCACTGGTAAAATCGGTGCCGCCTTTTGCCGGATCATGTTAGGTTTTGGCTGCGATGTCTATGCCTTTGATACCATGCCAGACTCGGCGCTTATTGCTTTAGGGGTAAAGTATATTTCGTGCAATGAACTTTTTACCAGCGCTCGTATTATCAGCTTGCACTGCCCGCTGGTGCCAGAAACCTACCACATCATCAACAACGAGGCACTCGGTCTTATGCCCCACGGCGTTATGTTGATTAACACCAGCCGAGGCGGCCTGATTGATACGCCGGCGGTGATTCAACACCTTAAAACCGGTCAGGTAGGTTACCTTGGCCTAGATGTGTACGAAGAGGAAGGCAATCTGTTTTTCAATGACGAGTCTGAGCATATATTACAAGACGATGTATTCGCGCGATTACTTACCTTTCCCAATGTATTGATTACCGGGCATCAAGCATTTTTAACCCGCGAGGCTCTACACAATATTGGCGAGACGACATTGAATAATGCCAAGCTGGAATTTAACGGTAAAAATTGCGGAAATCGACTGCCTATCTAATGCTATTCACCTGCTTACTCCGACTCTCCACATGACACTTTAGGCAAGCTCATAAAACCAACAAAGTTCGTTTCGAGTTGATTTGCCTCCGCCCTTGCTCCACTCAACCGCAGGAGTTCTATCGCGCACTCTACAGTGCAAAGGCCATAAGCCTTCTGATTGCGGCGCAGACGAAACTGCGACGGGCGCTCACGCGCTAGCTCTAGGCGCGGAATATTTTGCAGATAGGGGCTTTGATTGAACATCTTCTGCGCCTGCTGCCAGGTTGCATCAATAAGCACAACCACGGGATTGTCGGGCAAGAGTACTGCTAAGCGATTGTAAGTATCGCCCTGCTGCCGCTCCTCCAAACACGTCAACTTGTGCCCTTGCGTGCCGAGCAATGGATAAACCAAACAAGTTTTTCCATCGTTAATATCTGCTAATAAACTGGCATCCGGTGCTTTTCTAGCCCAGATAACGGTGCGCGCACTTACACCTTGGCACCCAGCCAGCAACTGCCCAGTGTTGGACTTCTTTTGCAACTCGCGCTCATGACATAACAAAACGAAATTTATCGGCAAGACACTACCTCTCACTAAATTTAAAGGCATTTTTCAACAAAGGAACTCACCCAAGTGTAGTATCGGTGACACCGATTGTAGCCTACAGTCTCTCAATTAACGGCTCTTCGCCTTTAACCTGAAGCTTGTGGCTTGACGTTAGAGACGGGATGGCCCGTCCCTAGAAACTAGGAGTGTCCGGCATCCCGGCTAGGAACTCATGTTTTATTTTCCCCAAAAAAAAGCCCGGTTAAAAAAACCGGGCTTCTTCATACGCCAACCAAAAACTTATTCTGGCTGTTGCTCTTCAGCAGCTGGCGCTTCGGCCGGTGCTGGGTTTTCGTCGCGCTGTGCTTCTTTGATAGACAGCTTAATACGACCACGCTGATCTACATCCAAACACTTCACACGAATAACCTGACCTTCTTTCAAGTAGTCATTCACATCATTAACGCGCTCATCAGCGATTTGTGAAATGTGAACTAAACCATCTTTACCTGGCAAGAAGTTAATAAAGGCACCAAAGTCTACGATACGAACCACAGTACCTTCGTAGATAGCACCAATCTCGGCTTCAGCCGTGATTGCGCCAATGCGATCCAACACATCGCGAATCACTTCACCGTTAGCACCAAAGATGCGCACAGTGCCATCGTCTTCGATATCGATAGAAGCGCCCGTTTCCTCGGTCATAGAGCGGATAACAGCGCCGCCTTTACCGATGATGTCGCGAATCTTGTCTGGATCAATCTTGATCACTTCGAAGCGTGGTGCGTTATCAGAAATTTCACCGCGTGCGGTAGAAATAACTTTGTTCATTTCGGCAAGAATATGTAAGCGCGCGTGTAGAGCTTGCTCTAGTGCGATATCCATAATCTCTTCGGTAATGCCCTGGATTTTGATATCCATCTGCAGCGCGGTAACACCGTTGGCGGTACCGGCTACTTTGAAATCCATGTCGCCGAGATGATCTTCGTCACCAAGAATATCGGTTAAAACGGCAAAACCATTTGATTCTTTAACCAAGCCCATAGCGATACCGGCTACTGGCGCCTTCAATGGCACACCAGCATCCATTAGCGCAAGGCTTGTACCACACACAGAGGCCATGGAAGACGAACCATTAGATTCAGTAATTTCACTCACAACGCGCAGGCTATAAGGGAAGTCCGCCATGTTTGGCAGAACAGCGGCAACACCGCGACGCGCCAAGCGGCCATGACCGATTTCGCGACGACCAGTGGCGCCCATACGACCACACTCACCCACTGAGTAGGGAGGGAAGTTGTAGTGCAACATAAAGGGGTCTTTGCGCTCGCCTTCAAGGGCGTCGATGATTTGTGCATCGCGCGCTGAGCCTAAGGTGGCCACAACCAAAGCCTGTGTTTCGCCGCGGGTGAACAAGGCAGAACCGTGTGCTTTACCTAATACACCTACTTCACAGCTAATGCCGCGAACAGTTTTGTTGTCGCGACCGTCGATACGAGGCTCGCCAGCAACAACGCGAGTACGCACGATGTTCTTTTCAATTTTGCCGAACATTTCGCGCACATCATCTTTGCTAACGCCAGACTCTGCATCAACCAATTCTGCAATGGCTTGGGTGCGCAATTCGTTTAAGCGATCGTAACGCTTGGCTTTATCGGTAATGCGATAAGCCACACCGATGGAATCTTCAAAGCCTTTGGCCAATGCCGCTTTCAGGTCAGCATTCTCAACCGGTGCAGACCAATCCCAAACAGGCTTGGCGGCATCGCGTGCTAATTCATTGATCGCTTGAATAACCGCTTGCTGTTCTTGGTGGGCGTAAAGTACCGCGCCTAACATGATGTCTTCTGGCAATTCGTTTGCTTCAGACTCAACCATTAGTACGGCGTCTGCGGTACCGGCAACAACCATGTCTAACTCGGAGTTTTTCAACACACTGTAGTTAGGGTTCAACAGGTAGCCATCGGCTTGGGTATAACCCACGCGTGCACAGCCAATAGGGCCAGCAAACGGAATACCAGAAATAGACAGCGCTGCTGAGGTGCCAATCATGGCGCAGATATCTGGATCGACATCTTTATCAGCAGATATAACCGTACACACGACCTGAACTTCGTTTTTAAAGCCCTTGGGGAACAGTGGACGGATGGGGCGATCGATCAGACGCGAGGTTAAGGTTTCTTTCTCGCTTGGGCGACCTTCGCGCTTGAAAAATCCACCGGGAATTTTACCGGCAGCGTAAGCTTTTTCTACGTAGTGAACTGACAGTGGGAAAAAGTCGATGCCATCTTTAGCATCTTTGGCGCCCACAACAGTACACAGTACTGAGGTATCGCCAATGCTGGCGATAACCGCACCACTCGCTTGACGAGCAACGCGGCCAGTTTCTAGGGTTACAGTTTGATTTCCGTATTGGAACGATTTGATTACAGGATTCACTTATTTCGTCCTTTTCTCTTTGCTTTCATTTTGATTCATTGATAATTCTTTCTGTAGGCCATTGCCCACACGCTTTAACTTGCTTGAGACTACCCCGACATGCTTTACGTCCGACATGCCAATTGGCTTCGCTCTTTTCTAACTTGTTGACGGCGAGTTTACCGCCAACATCATCTGACTCACTCGACAGGTTCGAGCGAGCCCTATAATTTCTATGCGCACATTGCTCGCGCCATGCTGGCCTATTCGCCTTGTACGTCGTCGCTACCGGCGTCCTGCCTCTCGTGGAATACGACCGCCACGGATGGCGACTCGCAGAGCAGCGCAAGCTCAAGTGCCTAAAATGCAGGAGCAATTTTCGGCCCGTACATCCTGTACATCTCCACTACCGGCGTCCTGCCTCTCGTGGAATACCGTACATCCTGTACATCTCCACTACCGGCGTCCTGCCTCTCGTGGAATACCGTACATCCTGTACATAAAAAAGCGCCCGCTTGCGCGGGCACTGGAAACTAGCGGCGTAGGCCTAGCTTCTGAATCAGAGCAATGTAACGCTGTGCGTCTTTGCCCTTCAAGTAATCCAGCAGCTTGCGACGCTGGTTTACCATGCGGATCAAACCACGACGTGAGTGGTGGTCTTTCTTGTTGTCAGCAAAGTGGCCTTGCAACTTGTTGATGTTGTGCGTCAACAATGCAACCTGCACTTCCGGTGAACCAGTGTCACCTTCAGCTTGCTGAAACGATTTTACGATGTCCGCTTTTTCAATTGCACTTAGTGCCATGTCAATCACCTATTACTTAGAATATGCAAATTGCTAAAGTACTCTTCAAAAGGAGGACTATAACAACCGGTTATAAAAGGCCTGCCCGTGCATATTTACAGACAGGTCCTGCGCCCCATCGGGGCCACAGCGATCTAAGGTATACCCTTAGTCCGCTGAATTCGTTGCAACGAGGCGCTTTGGCGCTACCCTACCGTCGTCGCTTAATTCGCCAATGCCTAAAAATTCACCAGCTTGATCAAAGACACGCACCTTATCACCTTCGCCCCCTAAGGCAAAGGCCTGCGCGTCCATAACGGGATTGCCCTGGCGGAAATAGTAGGCGGTAGCTTCCGGTAATGCCAGCTTTGGCATGTCCGCAATTGGGGCATCTACCGGCAGCAACAAAGCGTCTAAAACATCCGGCTCAGCGTCGGCCCGAAGTGCCTCCAAACGATCGATGCTAACACTCTGTGCAAGCGTAAAAGGCCCTGCCTGCGTACGATGCAAACGCGACACATGGCCACCAACACCCAGTGCCTGACCTAAGTCCTCGGCAATGCTTCTGATATAGGTGCCTTTCGAGCAACTGACGCGGACGTCAACTTCAGCCACCTCGCCGGGCCGGAAGGCCAGTAGCTCAAGCGCATAAACCGTGACTTGACGCGCCTTGCGCTCAACCTCAATGCCTTGTCGCGCGAGCTTGTAGAGCGGCTGACCGTCTTTTTTAAGCGCTGAAAACATCGATGGCACCTGGCTTATCTGCCCCTTAAAAGCCTGTAAAGCCTTTAATACCATCGCCTCAGTCAGGTGTTGCGCTAGATGAGTTTCCACGATATCCCCGTCCGAATCACTAGTATCGGTGCGCTCGCCCAAGCGAAAGGTACTTTCGTAGGTTTTATCGGCATCTAACAAATACTGGGAAAATTTGGTGGAATCACCGAAACACAGAGGCAAAACACCGGTGGCCAAAGGGTCTAGGCTACCGGTATGACCCGCTTTAGCAACGTAAAATAGTCGCTTTGCAATTTGTAGCGCACGGTTGGATGTCATTCCGCCCGGCTTATTCAACACCAAGACGCCGCTAATAGGACGCCCTTTAGGTTTTCTTGCCATCCGCCGTTATAACCTACTGCTCGATATCGTCGTCAACATGCTTAGACTTATCATCAGCCACCGCACGCTCGATCAAATTCGCCAGCTGATTACCCCGTACAGTGGTTGTATCGTAAACAAACTGCAAACGCGGTGTGGTGCGTAAATCCAAATCTTTTGCCACTAGCGTGCGCAAAAATCCCGACGCTTTGTTAAGTACAGCTAACGCTGCCTTACACTCTTCGTCGGTTTCGCGCCCAACAAAGGTGACGAAAATTTTTGCGTAGGCAAAATCGCGGGTCACGGTGACGTCGTTGACGTTCACCATGCCTATGCGCGGGTCGCGGATTTCCTGCTGGATAAATTGCGAAATTGATCGCTGCAGTGCATCGCCGACCCGGTCGGTACGTTTAAATTCACGTGCCATAAAATATCTACTCGCTAGAAGAGCTCCTTAGAGCTCTCTCGCAACCTCTTTGACGTCGAACACTTCGATCTGGTCACCGACCTTCACGTCGTAGTTCTTAACACCGATACCACATTCAGTACCGTTGCGAACTTCTTTAACGTCGTCTTTAAAGCGACGCAGAGATTCCAATTCACCTTCGAAAATAACCACGTTGTCACGCAGTACACGAATCGGCTTATTACGGAAGACAGTACCCTCAGTTACCATACAGCCAGCAACCTGACCGAACTTAGGCGAGCGGAACACTTCGCGTACATCGGCGATACCAACAATTTCTTCGATGCGCTCTGGTGACAGCATACCCGCCAAGGCAGAACGCACTTCATCTAACAATTGGTAAATGATGCTGTAGTAACGGATTTCAACACCTTCGCCTTCAGCTAAACGGCGAGTGGTTGCATCGGCACGCACGTTAAAACCAATCACAATGGCACCCGTGGCCATCGCTAAGTTAACGTCGCTTTCAGTGATACCACCAACACCAGAAGAAACAACATTCACTTCAACTTCTTCATTACCGATATCGGCAAGTGAACTCAAAATCGCTTCCAATGATCCGCGCACGTCTGCCTTGGCCACAACAGAGAGAACCTTCTTCTCTTCTGCGCCCATATTGGCGAACATATTTTCAAGCTTCGCGGCCTGCTGACGCATGAGCTTTTCGCTGCGCTCTTTTTCAGCACGGTGCTCTGCAACTTCACGGGCTTTACGCTCATCCGGCACAACGGCGAAATCATCGCCAGCACCTGGTGCGTTGTTAAGACCTAAAATTTCAACCGGCGTGGATGGCCCCGCTTCGGTAACTTGCTGGCCTTGCTCGTTGGTCATGGCGCGAACGCGACCGTAAGACTGACCGGCGAGCAACATGTCGCCACGCTTCAAGGTACCTTGCTGAACCAATACCGTTGCAATAGCACCACGGCCTTTATCGACACGCGATTCAACCACAACACCTTTAGCCGGCACGTCAATCGGCGCCAACAGTTCCAACATTTCCGCCTGCAGAGAGATTGCCTCTAACAGCGCTTCAACGCCGTCACCGGTATGTGCCGACACTTCAATAAACTGTGTGTCGCCACCCCAATCTTCTGGGATAACTTCGTGCTGAACCAATTCGTTTTTAACGCGATCTGGATCGGCAGATTCTTTATCGCACTTGTTGATAGCCACAACGATTGGTACACCGGCAGCCTTTGAATGCTGAACTGCTTCAATGGTTTGCGGCATGACGCCATCGTCGGCAGCAACAACGAGAATGACCACGTCCGTCGCCTGAGCACCGCGAGCACGCATAGCGGTAAACGCGGCGTGACCGGGGGTATCCAAGAAGGTGATTTCACCTTTCTCTGTACTTACACGGTAAGCGCCAATGTGCTGGGTAATACCACCGGCTTCACCAGCGGCAACTTTGGCTTTCCGGATGTAATCAAGCAGCGATGTCTTACCATGGTCAACGTGACCCATAACGGTAACAACCGGCGCACGACTCACCATTTCACCGTCGTGAGAAATAGACAGCTCCAACGCTTCTTCAAGCTCGTTGCCGCTCTTCAAACGATAAGCGTGACCTAATTCTTCCACAATTAACTGCGAAGTTTCTTGATCTAGCGGATCATTCAAGGTCGCCATAACGCCCATCTTCATCATACGCTTGATGAGCTCGTTGGCCTTGATGTTCATTTTTGCAGCCAATTCACCGACGGTAATAAGCTGTGGTAGTTCAATTTCTAGCACTTGTTTCGCCGTCGGCTTCTTGAAACCGTGTTTGTTATTTAGCTTCAAAGAGCCGCGTGCGCGACGTGTCTTGTTGAGTTCGTCGTCGAGTTCGTCCAAGCGCTTAAGGTCGATACGTGCACCTTTTTTTGGCGCCGCAGGCGCAGTAGCTTTCTTGGCGGCACGATGGCCAGCTTTTTTGTTGTGACGACCAGCTTCATCGCCTTCGTCAGCATCAGAATGGCGAGCTTTCTTAGGCGCATGACCATGCTTGCCTTTAGACTCTTCTTCTTTCTTCGCTTTAGCTTCAGCATCGGCACGCTTTTGACGCAACTCTTCTTCAGCTTTGCGTTTTTCTTCGGCTTCTTCAGACTTGCGACGCTCGTCTTCCTCTTGCTTACGACGGCCTTCTAAAGCAGCAATGCGACGCTCTTCCATGTCATCAACACGGTTACTCGATACTTTCGGCGCAGCATCCTCTGAAGCCACTGGCGCAGCAACTTTTGCTTTTGCGGCTAGCTCGGCAGCCTTAGCAGCTTCCTCTGCAGCCTTCGCTTCGGCGGCGGCTTGCGCTTTCGCTTCGGCTTCAGCAGCTGCTTTAGCCGCTACTTCAGCTTCATCAGAAACTTGCGTTTCAACTTCTTCAACATCAGAAGGATCTCGTTTCACGTAGGTGCGCTTCTTACGCACCTCCACATTAACAGTTTTGCGTGAAGCGCCGGATCCGGTCTTTAACGTTGTTGTGGTTTTACGCTTTAAGGTAATTTTGCGCGGTTCCGCCACTTCTTCGCCATGACTCGTCTTTAAAAAACGCAGCAACGTTTGTTTCTCATCATCAGAAACGGATTCGTCTGCTTTCTTGTGCTTCAAACCAGCTTCCTGCATCTGCTTAAGCAGACGCTCAACGGGAGCACCGACTGATTCGGCGAGTTCGCTTACAGTTACTTCAGCCATTCTCTTTCCTCGGTTTTATTGCTCGCCTGCGCTGTCTGACTCATCAGCAAACCAGGGTTCACGTGCTTTCATAATCAACGCGGCAGCGCGCTCTTCATCCATACCTTCGATATCAAGCAAGTCATCCACTGCCTGCTCCGCTAAATTTTCCATGGTGATAACACCACTGGCAGCTAGCAAATAAGCGAGATGTTTATCCATGCCTTCCATGTTTAACAAATCTTCGGCAGGCTCAGTATCAAGCTTTTCTTCAGTTGCCAAGGCTTGTGTTAACAATGCATCTTTTGCGCGCGCACGTAGTTCTTCAGCGATGGCTTCATCGAAACCTTCAATCGCCAACATTTCTTCTAACGGTACATAAGCCACTTCTTCAAGGGTGGTGAAGCCCTCTTCAACCAGAACCTCAGCAACTTCTTGGTCAACATCGAGTGCCGCCATGAAGTTTTCAACGAAGCTACCAGATTCTTGTTGCTGCTTAGAGCTCCAATCTTCTTCGCTCATGACGTTAATGGTCCAACCGGTAAGCTCGGAAGCCAAGCGAACGTTTTGACCACCGCGACCAATCGCCTGTGCCAAATTATCATCAGCTACAGCAACGTCCATCGAACCGGCATCCTCATCAACTACGATGGATTCGATTTCAGCTGGCGACATCGCATTGATAACAAATTGCGCTGGGTTATCGTCCCACAGCACAATATCAACGCGCTCATTACCTAATTCGTTAGAAACCGCTTGCACGCGAGAGCCGCGCATACCAACACAGGCGCCGACGGGATCTATGCGACCATCGTTAGTTTTCACGGCAATTTTCGCACGTGAACCTGGGTCGCGCGCCGCGCCTTTAATTTCGATCACTTCTTCAGAGATTTCAGGCACCTCAATCTTAAACAGCTCCACCAACATTTCGGGGCAAGAGCGGCTCAAGTAGAGCTGAGGGCCACGCGCATCTGGGCGCACATCCAACAACAAAGAACGAACGCGATCATTCATTCTGAATACTTCACGACCAACAAGCTGATCGCGCGGCAACAAGCCTTCGGCATTATTACCAAGATCGACGATCACGGCATCGCGAGTTACTTTCTTAACGGTACCGTTAATAAGCTCACCAATGCGATCGCGGTATTCTTCAACAATTTGTGCACGTTCAGCTTCGCGCACTTTCTGCACGATAACTTGCTTAGCCGTTTGCGCAGCAATACGACCAAAACCAACGTTTTCTACCATTTCTTCGAACACATCGCCGGCTTTCAACGATGGGTCTTTTTCAGCTGCCTCTTCTAAGGTGAACTGAGTGCCGAGTTCCGCGAGAACATCATCAGCAACCACCAACCAACGACGAAATGTTTCGTAACTACCATCTTTGCGATTAATCACAACACGAATGTCAGACTCTTCTTCATAGCGCTTTTTCGTGGCAGTTGCCAAAGCGATTTCTATGGCTTCAAAGATTACATCCCGATCGACGCCCTTTTCATTAGATACCGCTTCGGCGACCAGTAAAATCTCTTTGTTCATCATGGGTTAGCCTCTTAAATTCCACCTAATCGCTGCATTAAAATTGCGCGACGATGTTAGCCTTATCAATCGAATCAATTGTAAATAGATACTCTTCGTTATCTACACGCACAATAACTTCATCGGCTTCTACCCCGGCAATAACACCGGTAAATCTGCGACGCCCTTGAAACGGCACGCGCAAACGCAGCTCTACTTTTTCACCTGTAAAGCGCTGATAGTGATCCAATGTATACAGTGGGCGGTCTACGCCGGGAGAAGACACTTCTAAGGTGTACTCACCAGTAATGGGATCTTCAACATCCATCACCGCACTCACCTGACGACTTACTTTTTCGCAGTCTTCAAGTTGCACGCCGTCTTCGCGCTCAATAAAAATACGCAGCGTTGTATGGCGACCTTGTGACAGGTATTCAATACCCCACAATTCGCATTCTAGTGCTTCGACAACAGGTGCAATAAGCGCCTGTATTGTTTCTTGCTTGGTAGCCATATCGCCTTTCGTAATCTAAAAAAACAAACAAAAAATGGGCACTAAGCCCATTCTTATTACTGCTATCCATGGGACAGCTATGCTTCGCGCAGATGAGCTAAATCCACATAGCCCAAGCAAACCGCACATACAAAAAAACCCCATTCAGGGGCTTCTCGGCACGCCGTAAGGCGCAGTTCGATAGCCAAAAGCCGATTCTGGTAATTCGGCCTTCGCCCGGCATTGCCGGCCATTTGTAGCACACTATAACCCAGTGACACTACGGGTACCAAACTTCAAAATTGGTAGCGGGGGCTGGATTTGAACCAACGACCTTCGGGTTATGAGCCCGACGAGCTACCAGGCTGCTCCACCCCGCATCAACAACTTGATTGTGCGTGACCGCTTAACCAAGGCCGCGAATTATAGGGATGGCCCCATAGTCGGTCAAGAGGTATTTGAGTTTATTTTATAAAAACAGTTACTTAGCGCAGTTTTCCGGCTTTACGTACGAAATAGCAGCGAAAGCTGAGTAGATACTCCCAAGCTAGCAGCGGATCAAATCGCAATCAGCAACTAAACCAAGGAGAAGTCTTAATAAGATGACAATTTAATTGTTCCGACAGTCGCTCATTTACTCAAAGCAAAGGAGGATTGCAACGTGACCCGAAGGGTGGCACACAGGGCGCGCGCCAGCTACCCAGATGTGATCCTGACTGATAAAAAGACAAACGCTCTGTGGATCCTGCGCTAGTCAATTGGTGCCCGCCAATTTGTCCGGAACAAATGAGGATCGCAAAGCGACCCGAAGAGTGGTGCGCAGGACGCGCGCCATCAACCCGAATGCAATCCAGTCTGATAAAAAGCAAAGACCTATATAAACGCGGGCTTTTCGTATTGGTGCCCACTCATTTGCCTGAAGCAAATGAGGATCTCAAAGCGATCCAAAGGCTGGAGCGCAGGACGCGCGCCATCTACCCAGATGTAATCCGGCCTGGTAAAAAGCAAAAACCCGCGTAAACGCGGGTTTTTTCATATTGGTGCCCAAGGCCGGATTTGAACCGGCACGACTTGCGTCACTACCCCCTCAAGATAGCGTGTCTACCAATTTCACCACTTGGGCTAAAACTCTAATCTAAAGCCCCTTATTGCTCAGGAACTTCAGGTACATCAGAAGGTGCGTCATCAACCACGGGAACTTCTGCGCCCACATCAGGTGACATTTGCTCAACTACCGCCGGAATACCGACGTTAGCCTGAACTTCAGCCTTGTTTTTAGCAACAATCGCCAAACCAAAGCTGGTAATAAAAAAGATTAAAGAGAAGATACCCGTTGCACGGGAGAAAAAGTTACCTGTGCCCTTGCTGCCAAATACGGTTTGCGCCGCACCGCCACCGAAAGACGCACCCGCCTCTGCACCTTTACCCTGCTGCAGCAGAATAAGGCCAATGATGGCCAAAGCCGCCAACACATGTACGATAATAATCAACTGTTCCATAACCGTCTCTTACTTAATTTACCAACGCTCGACTACTCATTAGCGGCTTGGCAAATTTGAAAAAATTCTTCCGCATTAAGTGCGGCTCCACCCACTAGGGCTCCATCTATATCCGCTTGCGCGAATAACTCTGCGGCGTTAGACGCTTTTACGCTACCGCCATAGAGCAATCTCACCACAGCACCCTGCTCACCTAGGCGCGACCGAATGAAATGGTGCACCGTTTGAGCTTGCTCTGGGCTCGCTGTCTTACCGGTACCTATCGCCCAAACCGGTTCATAGGCAACCACAATATTCTTTAGCTGAGAAGGTTCCAGTAAATTCTGTACCGCCTCAAGCTGCGCTCCAACAATAGCTAAGGTCTCATCCGCCTCGCGCTGCGCCAGTGACTCGCCCACACAAACTACCGGGGTCAAACCTCTGGCCAAACACGCCAACGCTTTCGCTGCTACCTGCTGATCTGACTCACCATGGTAAGCACGGCGCTCCGAGTGACCAACAATGACATACCGACAACCGATATCCGCCAGCATCGCACTCGATAACTCACCCGTAAATGCACCAGCATCAACATGGGCGCTCACGTCCTGAGCCGCCAGAGCAAGTTCGCTACGGGCTAATAATGATGCAACTTGTGGCAGGTAAATAGCCGGCGGCGCAAATGCAACCTCAGCCTGACCAATCTTCTGCCAGAGCCCCAAAAATACCGACACTAACTCTTCGTTAGCCGCTTTGGAGCCATTCATCTTCCAGTTACCCATTACGAGCTGACGCCGCATAAAACCGTCCCGTACTGCTGTCCGATGTATTTTAGCGCGCTTAGCAAGGGCCTTAAAAAGACCCTTGATTCAGCGGGCGCCAATGGTAGCGAAGTCGCCGCTCAAGTACAACGGCTTTTCGCCTTACAATTCAATCTCTTGCCAAGTATTTGCCGACTAAACGCCAATTTCTTCCTGTACCAGCGCTGCCAACTCAGTGGCCAACTTTTTAACGAAGGAGGCATCATCGCCCTCAATCATAACCCGAACCACAGGCTCAGTGCCGGACGGCCTCAGCAATACCCGACCCTTTCCGGCTAATGTCGATTCAACTTCCTGCACAGCCGCCTTGATACGCGTGTTACTGGCCAGCAGAGACTTATCCTTTAAACGTACATTTATCATGGTTTGCGGGCATTTTGTCATGGCCGACTTGAGCTCGTGCAGCCCCTTACCCGTAGACACCATAGCCAGCAGCACCTGTAGCGCCGCAACGATACCATCACCGGTGGTGGTTAAATCACCACATATAATATGGCCAGAGGATTCGCCACCCAAATCCCAACCATGGTTACGCATCGCCTCTATTACATAACGGTCACCTACGTCGGCGCGGATCAACTTAATACCGAGATCTTTTAAGCCCAATTCAAAACCAAAGTTACTCATCAAAGTGCCCACAACACCGGGGCAGTCCTTGCCCTGCTCGAGACGATGAGCCGCGATGATAAACAATATCTCATCGCCGTCGATCACTTGGCCACGATGATCAACAAAGCACACACGATCGCCGTCGCCGTCAAAAGCGACACCGAGGTCCGCACCTAATTCCATCACCTTTTCACGCAGCACATCAGGCTTTGTTGAGCCACAGGCGCGATTAATGTTGGTGCCATTAGGATCATTGGCGATAGGCACAACTTTGGCGCCCAACTCCCTAAATACATCAGGCGCAACATGGTAGGTAGCGCCATTTGCGCAATCGACCACAATGGTTAACCCTTGAAGACTGAAACCCCAAGGCAGCGTACCCTTACAAAACTCGATGTAGCGACCAGCAGCATCAGCAATACGCCGCGCCTTGCCCAGTCGCTCAGAGGTCGTCATGGGCACATCCAGCATCTGCTCTATTTTAAGCTCAACACTGTCAGGTAGTTTTGTACCTGCGCCACTAAAGAATTTAATGCCGTTATCACCAAAGGGGTTGTGCGACGCACTGATAACAATACCGGCTTGCGCTTGAAAGGTACGGGTTAAATAGGCGATGGCCGGTGTCGGCATTGGCCCTAACAAACCCACATCCACACCCGCATTGATTAAACCCGCTTGTAGCGCAGACTCAAACATATAGCCGCTAATGCGCGTATCCTTACCGATTAAAATCTGCTTAGGGCCATCGAAACGCTCGCCTAGGACATGACCGGCCGCCCAGCCCAGCTTGAGCATAAAATCTGGGGTAATGGGGTATTCACCGACGGCGCCACGAATGCCGTCGGTACCAAAATATTTGCGAGTCATAGGGGAAAAACCTCAATCAGCGTCCATGCAGTTAAGCAGTGCTTAACCAAATTCAAATTCACGGCATTTTAAACCAGTTTGCTCGAGCTGCGGTAGACAATCTCAGCAAGAGTGCACTGCCTCTAGTACCCGCAACACATCGGCGGTCTCCGCCACATCATGCACGCGAATAATGGACGCCCCCGACTGCGCGGCAAGCAGTGCAAGCGCCAAACTGCCCGGCAGGCGCTGCTCAACACCGCGCTGACAGATATCCCCCACCATGGATTTACGGGACACGCCCACCAACACCAACCCGTCTCGCGCAAAGGCTGGCAACGCTTTAAACAGGCCGATATTGTGGGTTAAGGTTTTGCCAAAGCCAAAACCCGGGTCAAGAATTATTCGATCGCGCTGTATACCGGCCGCTGCACAAGCTTGAATACGCTGATCCAAAAATGCACCCACCTCACCCACAACATCGCCATAGTGAGGTGCATTTTGCATCTCCTTTGGCTCGCCTCGCATGTGCATCAAGCACACGGGCAAATTCGTCGCGGCGGCGGCCTGCAGCGCACCTTCACGCTGTAGCGCCCTGACATCATTTATTAATCCAGCCCCAGCGGCAGCGGCTGCCGTCATAACACTCGCCGTACTGGTATCCACGGAGATCACGGTATCAAGCCGAGCCGCAATCGCCTGCACCACCGGCAACACACGATCTATCTCTTGTTGTTCGCTAATTGGCTCGGCGCCTGGGCGCGTCGATTCGCCGCCAATGTCGAGCATACTGGCGCCATCGGCAAGCATTTGCTCGGCGGCATTTAAAATTCTATCGAGATGTAACTCTCCGGTAAAAAAGCGCCCGCCGTCACTGAAAGAGTCGGGTGTTACGTTGAGAATACCCATAATATGTGGGCGACTCATATCAAGGCTCGTTTGGCCAAAAGTGACTAGCTTACGCATACAAGTATCTTTTATATAGGTTAAAAAAAAGACCGGTATAACCGGCCTTTTTCGAGTAAAGAAAGGAGATTAATGCTCCTTCGCAGGCCCACCAATAGGACTATCCGGCTTGCCTTCATCCTTCTTGTCGTCGGAGCCACCCTTCATGCGGCCGATAAAGTCATTGTCGTCCCACTCTTTCGGCGGACGCACTTTACGGCGCTGCATCAGATCGTCCACTTGCTCCGAGTCAATCGTTTCATATTCCATCAGCGCGTCTTTCATGGCCTCTAGAATATCGCGATTGGCGAGCAAGGTATCCATGGCGGTCTTATAGCAATCATCGCTAATACGCTTAATCTCTTCATCGATAATTAAGGCGGTCGCAGGCGAGTAATTGTTTGCACCGGTACCAGGATAAGAGCCCTCTTCAATACCGTACAAGAGTGGACCTAGCTTATCGGACAAGCCCCAACGCATCACCATGTTGCGAGCATAATGACTCGCCATTCTAATATCACTAGAGGCACCAGTAGACACCTGATCAGGACCACCGACAATCTCTTCGGCTGCACGACCACCATAGGCCATGGCAATACGGCTCAACAAATAACGACGGCTTGAGCTGTTCTTATCTTCCTCTGGCAAAATCATAGTAACGCCAAGGGCATTGCCACGGGGAATAATAGTGACCTTGTGCACAGGATCGTGTTCGGGCATTAAGTAACCAATGATGGCGTGACCCGCTTCGTGGTAGGCCGTCATCAACTTATCTTTTTCCGACATCACCATAGACTTGCGCTCGGCGCCCATGGTGATCTTATCGCGCGCCTTCTCAAACTCTTCCATGGTAACGACACGCTTATTCGCGCGCGCAGCAAATAACGCCGCTTCGTTAACCAAGTTAGCAAGGTCAGCACCGGAAAAACCGGGCGTACCGCGGGCAATAATTAACGCCTCTACTTTTTCATCGAGCGGCACTTTGCGCATATGCACTTTAAGAATTTGCTCGCGACCGCGAATATCCGGCAAGCCGACAAACACTTGGCGATCAAAACGACCTGGGCGCAACAACGCTTTATCGAGCACATCAGAGCGGTTGGTCGCGGCCATGACAATGATACCTTCATTGCCTTCAAAGCCATCCATCTCTACCAACAACTGGTTCAAGGTTTGCTCGCGCTCGTCGTGGCCACCGCCATGGCCACCACCACGGTGACGCCCCACGGCATCAATTTCATCGATGAAAATAATACAGGGCGCCTGCTTTTTCGCTTGATCAAACATATCGCGCACGCGCGAGGCGCCTACACCGACGAACATTTCAACGAAATCAGAACCTGAAATAGAGAAAAAAGGTACCTTGGCTTCACCGGCAATAGCCTTAGCGAGAAGTGTTTTACCGGTGCCCGGCGGGCCAGACATCAACACGCCGCGCGGAATTTGACCGCCTAAACGCTGGAACCGGCTCGGATCGCGCAAGAATTCAACCAACTCTTGCACCTCTTCTTTGGCCTCATCAACGCCCGCCACGTCAGCAAAGGTGGTTTTGATCTGATCTTCGCCCAGCAGACGTGCCTTGCTCTTACCAAAGCTCATTGGGCCGCCCTTACCACCGGCACCGCCCTGCATTTGGCGCATGAAAAACATAAACACGGCAATAATCAACAGAATAGGGAAACTGGCAAAAAACAGTTGCTGCCAAAAGCCGGCTTGCTCAGGCTTTTGCCCCTCAACCACAACATTGTGGTTGAGCAGGTCATCCATTAATTTGCCATCCATCAACTGAGGCCGCACCGTCTCGAAACGGGTGCCATCGGAGCGTGTACCCTGAATGATCAGGCCATCAATATTGACCTCTTTCACGCGGTCAGCTTGAACCTCCATGACGAAGTTCGAGTAAGGAAGTGTTTCCTTAGCGCTCGGGCTATTAAAGTTCTGGAACACCGACAACAGCACCACGGCGATGATGAGCCACAGAACTAGATTTTTTGCCATATCATTCAAAGGGTTACCCTCACATCTTAAAGTCAGCCATGAACTTTGGCGCCGTCCACAACCCAGATACACAATCTATTACCAGCATGATACAGGTTCAGATCACTGTAAATGCCGGTTTATCGTAAATTTTGTGTTGTTTCACTTATATTGGGCTGGAATAGTCAATTGCAAGCGCCACTAGTATTTCGAGCCCTGAACATAACAGACAAACTTTGCACACCAACGCAGGAAGACGAGGCCGAACATGAATACATGCGTTACAATAGGCTTTTGCGCTTCGCGCCCCACGATTCATCGCTTCGTTAGTTCAGGAATATTTATGCCAATCAGCTCAGACCGCAAGAAACAATTTCGCCAAATTGGCCACAATTTAAAACCTATTGTCATGGTAGCTGAAAAAGGCCTGAGCGAAGGCTTACTGGGCGAAATAGAACGCGCACTGGAAGACCATGAACTGATTAAGGTAAAAATAGCGATTAACGATCGCGAGTCGCGCAAACTTGCCATCAACGAGTTGTGCAAATTGGCTAGAGCAGAAGTGGTCCAAGAAATTGGCAAGGTTGCACTGATTTTCCGCGCCGCGCGCGAACCCAACCCAAAACTATCAAATATTATGCGTTAGACTTACGCAAATCTAATACTTACTTCATAAAAAAGCCGGCGCTGGCGCCGGCTTTTTTATAGATGTCTAGTTGGCAATTACACAGCTTAACAGTAACGCACCGCATCAATTTCATATTCCACGTCGCCGGCCGGCGTGCGCACGAGCGCGACATCGCCCACCTCTTTTCCGATTAACGCGCGGGCAATCGGCGAAGAAACAGAAATCATATTGGCTTTCACATCGGCTTCATCGTCACCGACAATTTTATAGGTTTGCAGCTGATCGGTATCCAAATTTAAAATATCAACCGTAGAGCCGAAAATCACTTTATCGCCAGCCGGCATTTTAGAGATATCGATAATTTGAGCGTTGCCTAACTTACCTTCAATCTCCTGAATACGCCCTTCGCAAAAACCCTGCTGCTCGCGCGCTGCATGGTATTCGGCATTCTCTTTCAAGTCGCCATGCTCACGCGCCTCTGCAATCGCGGTAACAATACGCGGGCGATCGACTTTTTTCAGTTGCTCTAACTCGAGGCGCAATTTTTCTGCACCTTCTACCGTCATTGGAAATTTTGTCATGCCACAATCCTCTTGTGCAGATCCTGCAGGCGACGGACATCAGTATTAATACCAAATCGCAAGGCGACACACAGAGCCTCAGCGGCCGCCAAAGTGGTCGTGTAATAAACCCGACGGCCTTCGGCACCTCGGCGAATAGAGGCAGAATCTTTAATCGCACTCTTGCCTTCTGTGGTATTGATAATTAAATTGATTTCGTCATTTTTGATCATATCCACAATATGTGGACGACCTTCGGTGACCTTATTGACGACTTGAACGTCTAATCCCGCAGCAGAAATTACTGCCGCAGTGCCGCGAGTAGCTACTAGGTCAAAACCTAAATCGGCCAGCTCTTTAGCCACGGTGATCATGGCGTCCTTATCGAAGTCGCGGACGGAAATAAAGGCGCGTCCCTCGGTTGGAATAACATCACCCGCACCCAACTGCGCTTTCGCAAAGGCTTCGGCAAAAGTATCACCCACCCCCATCACTTCACCAGTTGAGCGCATTTCTGGGCCCAAGATCGGATCGACAGATGGGAATTTATTAAATGGGAAGACCGCCTCTTTAACGCTGTAATAATTTGGTACGATTTCTTTAGTGAAGCCTTGATCTGCCAAAGAGCGACCAGCCTGACAACGCGCGGCCACTTTCGCCAAAGACACACCGATGCACTTAGACACAAATGGCACAGTGCGCGAGGCGCGCGGATTCACTTCGATCACGTAAATTTCGCCGTCCTGATAGGCTAGCTGAACATTCATCAAGCCAACCACGCCCAACTCCAGCGCCATTTTCTTCACTTGTTCGCGCATGTCGTTCTGCACATCTTTCGCAAGCGAGTAAGGTGGCAATGAGCAAGCCGAGTCGCCTGAATGCACGCCACACTGCTCAATGTGCTGCATGATGGCACCGATAACGACTTCTTTACCGTCAGACACCGCATCAATATCAACTTCGATGGCGTTGTTTAAGAAGTGATCCAACAACACCGGTGCATCATCAGAGGCCTGCACGGCGTCGCGCATGTATTGCTTAAGTTCGGTTTCGTTATAAACGATTTCCATGGCGCGCCCACCCAACACGTAGGATGGGCGAACCACGAGCGGATAGCCAACACCTTCAGCGGCGCGCAGGGCCTCTTCGGTAGAGCGCACAATGGCGTTCGAAGGCTGCTTTAAACCTAACCGAATAACCATCTGCTGAAAGCGCTCGCGATCTTCGGCGCGATCGATGGCATCTGGCGAAGTACCAATAATCGGTACACCGGCCTCTTCTAGCGCGCGCGCAAGTTTCAGTGGGGTTTGACCACCAAATTGCACGATAACGCCTTTGGGCTTTTCGAGCTCAACGATTTCAAGCACGTCTTCAAGGGTGACAGGCTCAAAGAATAACCGATCACTGGTATCGAAATCGGTGGACACAGTTTCGGGGTTACAGTTAACCATAATGGTTTCGTAACCATCTTCGCGCATGGCTAAGGCCGCGTGCACACAGCAATAATCGAACTCGATACCCTGACCAATCCGGTTCGGGCCACCACCTAACACAAGAATTTTATCGCGGTTGCTCGGCCGCGCTTCGCACTCTTCCTCATAGGTGGAGTACATGTACGCAGTATCTGTAGCAAATTCCGCCGCACAGGTATCCACGCGCTTATAGACCGGGCGAATATTCAAGCTATGGCGATGCTTCCTAAAGGTTTTTTCACTCACGCCCAGCAACACAGACAGGCGCTTATCGGAAAAGCCTTTGCGCTTTAGCGCAAACATTTTGTCTGCATCTATCGACGTTAACGCCGCTGAGGACATTTCTTTTTCGGTGTTAACCAAGTCTTCAATCTGCACCAAGAACCACGGGTCGATGAACGACGCATCGAATACTTCTTGCACCGACATACCGGCACGGAAGGCATCGGCAACGTACCAAATACGCTTGGCGCCAGGGGTGGTTAAATCGCGGCGAATATGAATCATCGCCTCGGGATCGGTAAGATCAACGATCGGTTCAAAACCGGCAGAACCCACCTCTAAACCGCGCAAGGCCTTTTGTAAGGACTCTTGGAAGGTGCGACCAATGGCCATCACTTCGCCCACAGATTTCATCTGCGTGGTTAAGCGCGCATCCGCCTCGCCAAATTTTTCAAAAGTAAAACGCGGCACCTTAGTGACCACGTAATCGATAGACGGTTCGAACGACGCCGGCGTAGTGCCGCCGGTAATTTCATTTTGTAATTCGTCGAGGGTGTATCCCACGGCCAACTTGGCAGCAATTTTTGCAATGGGGAAACCCGTGGCTTTCGAGGCCAAAGCGGATGAACGCGACACCCGTGGGTTCATCTCGATAACCACGAGACGACCGGTTTTTGGGTCAACCGCAAACTGCACGTTAGAGCCACCAGTTTCAACACCAATTTCACGCAGTACAGCCACAGAGGCATTACGCATGATTTGGTATTCTTTGTCGGTCAAGGTTTGCGCCGGCGCTACAGTGATCGAGTCGCCGGTGTGCACGCCCATCGGGTCGAAGTTTTCAATAGAGCAGACGATAATGCAGTTGTCGTTTTTATCGCGCACAACCTCCATTTCATATTCTTTCCAGCCAATCAGCGACTCATCGATGAGCAGTTCATTGGTTGGCGAAAGATCCAAACCACGGGTACAAATTTCTTCAAACTCTTCCCAGTTGTAGGCAATACCACCACCGGAGCCACCCATGGTGAACGACGGGCGGATAATGCACGGGAAACCAAACTCTTTCGGCACTTCACGCGCCTGCTCCATGGTGTGAACAATTTTCGCACGCGCACATTCTAAACCGATACGCTTCATGGCCTGATCAAACAGCTCGCGATCTTCCGCCATGTTAATGGCGGTTTCGTTGGCGCCGATCAATTCCACATTGTATTTTTCTAATACGCCGTGCTTATGCAATGCCAGTGCGCAGTTCAACGCGGTTTGGCCACCCATGGTGGGCAGCACGGCATCGGGGCGCTCTTTTTCGATAATGGCAGCAACGGTTTGCCACTCAATGGGCTCGATGTAGGTCGCGTCCGCCATGGACGGATCAGTCATGATGGTCGCTGGGTTAGAGTTAACCAGGATGACTCGAAAGCCTTCTTCGCGCAGCGCCTTACACGCCTGCGCTCCTGAGTAGTCAAACTCACAGGCCTGGCCAATAACGATGGGGCCGGCACCGAGTATCAGGATACTTTTAATGTCAGTTCTTTTTGGCATTGTGGTTTCGCCTGAATCCTAAATGTGTAAATTCGTGGGTTACAGCGCGCTCACAGTTAGGCGCGCGCAGTCATCAATTCGATAAAGTGATCAAATAAGGGCGCCGCATCGTGCGGGCCGGGGCTCGCCTCGGGGTGCCCTTGGAAACTAAAGGCCGGCTTATCGGTGCGGTGTATGCCCTGTAGCGAGCCATCAAACAAACTTTTGTGGGTCGCGCGCAAGTTGCTTGGCAAGGTGGCTTCATCAACCGCGAAACCGTGGTTTTGTGCGGTGATCATAACGCGCTTATTGTCCAAGTCTTGCACTGGGTGGTTGCCACCATGATGACCGAATTTCATTTTTAAGGTCTTGGCGCCACTGGCTAATGCCAACAGCTGGTGGCCGAGGCAAATACCGAACACGGGAATATCGGTTTCCAACAGCGACCGAATCGCGCTAATGGCATAATCGCAAGGCTCTGGATCACCAGGGCCGTTAGATAAGAAAACACCGTCGGGCTTGAGCGCTAACACCTCGGCAGCAGAGGTTTGCGCCGGCACCACGGTCAACTCACAACCGCGATCCACAAGCATGCGTAAAATATTACGCTTCACGCCGTAGTCGTAGGCAACGACTTTGAACTTTGTGGCTTCAGGCTTAGTAAAGCCTTGGCCAAGCGCCCAAGAGCCCTCGGTCCAAGGGTAGGACTTAGCCACCGTCACTTCCTTCGCCAAATCTAGCCCTTTGAGCCCACCGAAAGCTTTGGCCTGCGCCAAGGCAGCATCTTCATCGATGTCGCCCGCCATAATGCAGCCATTTTGGGCACCCTTGTCACGCAGTATGCGGGTGAGACGACGCGTATCAATATCGGCAATACCGACAATGTTTCGCGCCATTAAATAGTCTTGCAACGACTGCTCGCTGCGGAAGTTACTAGCCAGCATGGGTAGGTCGCGAATCACCAAGCCAGCGGCCCATATGCGATCGCACTCTTCATCTTCGGCGTTGGTGCCGGTATTGCCTATGTGCGGGTAGGTTAAAGTAACTATCTGACGTGCATAAGAAGGGTCGGTGAGGATCTCCTGGTAGCCAGTCATTGCGGTGTTAAACACCACTTCACCTGAAGAGGAGCCGGAAGCGCCGATGGCTAAACCACGGAATATACTACCGTCTTCAAGAACGAGTATGGCGGGACGTTGGGCACCAGTAGACAAGTCGACCTCCTAAGTATTGGCTGGCATTTTGACTTTTTTCAGGCTGAGCAAAACAACCATGCTTTTCAGCATGTTGTGCGACGTTCGCATCATTTTCCGTTAAGGAGTGCACCGCAGTTCGTAAAAAAGCGAGATGAAGCAGCTGCTTCATCTCGCTTATTAACAGTGTCTATTCAGACAAAATCCCTGCGGCCGATTAGGCGTCTTTTCGCCCAGCTCTGACCATAAGCAACTTAACCGCGCATTTTACGGAAAGCTGCCTGCGCTGTCCACGCGCAATTGCGCCAATTTACGCAAGCTCTACTCCTCAAACCTTAAACTGCTTCACGATCTTGGCCATGCTCGCCGCCATTTCTGCCAATCGTGCTGTACTGGTGGCAATCTCGATCGACCCTTCAGAGGCTTGGCGCGCCACGCCGGCAATATTTTCCATATTGCGCTCCATCTCGCGGGTTGCCGCCGACTGCTCCTCAGAGGCACTAGCAATTTGATTGGTTTTATCTTTAATGGAGCCAACGCCCGCCGTAATGGCATCCAAGGCACGGCTGGCCTCCTCCGCCTGAGTAACAGACTCACCAGCCTGACCGGTGCCCTTCTCCATTTTCGAAACGGCTTCGCGCGCGCCTGCCTGCAAGCGCTCGATCATGACCTGGATTTCCTGAGTTGACGTTTGGGTGCGCGACGCCAAGGTCCTCACCTCATCGGCAACCACGGCGAAGCCCCGGCCCTGTTCACCGGCGCGTGCAGCCTCAATAGCCGCATTCAATGCCAATAGGTTCGTTTGCTCGGCAATCCCGCGAATCACATCGAGTACGCTGCCGATATTATCGGTTTCGGCACGCAACTTGTCGATAACCTCAGCGGCCGCGTTAATATCGCTCGCGAGACCTTCAATTTTTATCACGGTGCTCGACACCACACCCTTACCGTTATTGGCCTGCCTATCGGCTTCCTCGGCATTGGCCGCCGCTTGCGATACGTTACTGGCCACGTCGCCGACCACGGTCGCCATTTCGCGCACTGCGGCTACCACCTGCTGAATTTCAGTTTGCTGCCTTACCACGCCGCGCTCAGTTTCCTTAGCCGTAGCAGAAAGCGACGTCGCCTGCGCGTTGAGATCTGTCGCTGTAACAGAAAAGTCGGCGATGATGTTATGCACCTTATCGACAAAGGTGTTGAAAGCCGTTGAAAGTCGACCCACTTCGTCGTCGGAATTGATCGGCAAGCGGCGGGTTAGGTCACCGCCGCCACCGGCGATATCTTCCAACGCCTCGGCAACGGCGTTAATAGGCCCGACGATGCCAGCTTGTAACACGAAGGAGATGATTACAGCCAAAATACCTATGACAATTACGGTAACCGTGGCACTCCACACGGCCGCAGCGACAGCTTGATTGAGTTCATCCAAGCTAGCGACTAAATAAATCGTGCCCACCTTATTGCCATCGGATTGAATGGCAACTGTGATATCGACGCGATCGTCTCGAAAATTAACCCCTAAATTACCGGGTGACCTAGGCGCCATAGACGGTAAATCCTCAGAGCCCTTCCTGCCGCGCTCATACCACACAAACGGTTGACCATTATCACCATAAATAACGGCGCTCATGACGCGCGTCTGCAACTCCAAGCTACTCAGAATATCTCTAGCGGATGCCGCATCGCCAAAGGCAATAGCGCCCACAGTGGCATTGCCAATAATCTTGGCAAGATCCCCCGTATCCGATTGTATGGTGTGCTCAACTCGCCCAACCTCAGCCCTAACGGCCAAGGTGCTCGAGACGATAACCGCCAACAAACTGGTGACAGTAATCCCTAAAAACACCTTCCATTTCAAAGACATGCTGAACATATTCATTAAGTAAGCACCTTCCAATAACTGTGTCATTCGACCAGCATTTGGTCGAACCTTTTCGCGCTGCTGCTAACGATCTAACCTTAACAACGCTGGCGCAGTTTCTAGCCCACTAGTGAGCAGTGTCGTTCTATTGACCCGCATGGCAACTGACTTGCCTTAACCGACAAACTCAATCATCCCGCCTGCAGCCGCAAAGCCATCTATAACACTCAGCGATGGTACTGATAGGTTATCGAGCCGATTGAGAATTTCTTTAACCTTTGATTTTTCACTGGCGGAAATAACCACTCAATGGCAAGCGTCAACCTTTCCACCCAGGTGTCGTACCGCCAAATCGCGTTGCTTTACATGAGTTCCTTTGAGTTTAGCCTCTAGCCCACCCTTAAATGGATCTGCACCAAAAACACATGTCACAGGTGGGTCGTTTTTTGCTCTAACGCTCGAGCCCAGTGAAGTAACCATCTTTGTCAAGCTAGCGATAACTCACCAGCAGCTTGCGCCTTCAATGGCTACCGCTCAACCGATCAGTTCAAGCATCGAGCGGCTGCGATATCACCACACCTGCCTAGAGCCACCAAAACCGCGGCAGCGGGTGTAAGTTGCCGAGCCAAAAGGACGTCCTTATACGAATAGCTCTACTAACTTTAGGCCATACAAAACGCAGCCGAACACCATTGAGCATAGTCAGCGCAGTGAAAATAACCAAATGGAAGGGAGGAAGATTACGGGGGAAGGGAATACGAGCCCGCGGTGACAGGCGGCACAATGCGTGCCGCCGCCGGATAACTAACGCAGAGACAGGACGTCTTGCATATCAAACAGGCCAACCTCTTTGCCTTTTATCCAGGCCGCTGCGCGCACAGCGCCGCGAGCAAAAGACATGCGCGAGGAGGCCTTATGGCTAATCTCCACCCGCTCGCCGTCGGCCATAAACATCACAGTGTGATCGCCAACCACATCGCCGCCGCGTACAGTGGCGAAACCGATGGTATCGCGCTCGCGCGCTCCGGTTTGACCTTCGCGACCATAGACTGCCACCGCGTTCAAATCGCGACCGAGCGCATTGGCTAACACTTCGCCCATACGCAGTGCTGTACCAGAAGGGGCATCGATTTTATGGCGATGATGGGCCTCATAGACTTCCACATCGTAATCGTCACCCAAAATTTTGGCGGCAGACTCAAGCAACTTAAAACACAGGTTCACACCCGAAGAATAATTTGCCGACATACACATAGCGGTCGCGTCTTTAGCCTCCAACAAATAGGCTTTTTGATCTTCGCTAAAACCGGTGGTGCCAATCACAATTTTCTTATGGGCGTCAGCACAAATTCTGGCGTTTTCAACGGTGGCAGCGGGCACGGTGAAATCAATTAATACATCAAAATCTTCGACCACTTCGTGTAAATCACTAACCACGGCCACACCATTCTTGCCGATGCCGGCAAGCTCGCCGGCATCGGCGCCGACTAAACTTGAACCTGCGCGTTCAATAGCGGCAGTCAGCTCAACACCTGGCGCTACGGCAATGGCTTCGATTAACATTTTGCCCATGCGCCCACCGGCGCCGGTTACAGCGAGTCTCACCGTCATATCTTGTCCTTAACTACGCGGGTAATACCCAGTAATGGATTGTGATGAACACAACCAGATTGCGCCTAGCGCAACCGCTGAATCGATTAAATTTTCATATCGCCGAAAAAGTTCTTCATGCCTTCAAACCAGCTGGATTGCCGCGGCGAGTGCTTGCTACTACCCATGGTATCGTGGAAGTTGCGCAACAATTCTTTTTGCTTATTGCTCAAGTTAACAGGTGTTTCCACCACAACTTTGCACATCAAATCACCCGCTGTGCCACCGCGCACAGGCACCACACCTTTACCGCGCAATCGGAACATCTTGCCGGTTTGGGTTTCAGCCGGCACTTTCAATTTTACCCGGCCATCTAAGGTTGGCACTTCGAGCTCGCCACCAAGGGCTGCATCAACGAAACTAATGGGCACTTCGCAATACAGGTTGCGACCATCGCGCTCAAAAATGCTGTGCGCGCGGACGTTCACTTGAACATAGAGATCGCCCGGTGGACCACCGGCCTCGCCCGCCTCGCCTTCGCCAGTTAAACGAATGCGGTCGCCGGTATCGACGCCCGGCGGCACCTTGACCGACAGGGTGCGCGTTTCTTCCTTGCGACCTTGACCATGACAGCTGGAGCAAGGATCAGTAATAATAGTGCCGCGACCACGACAGTTAGGGCAAGTTTGTTGGACCGAGAAAAAGCCCTGCTGCATGCGCACTTGGCCGACGCCGCCACAAGTTGTACAACTGCTTGCTTTCGTACCTTTTTTGGCCCCAGTGCCATCACAAGGCTCACAAGCCACGAGCGACGGCACTTTAATTTTCACCGTGGTGCCTTTAACAGCATTTTCTAAATCTAAATCTAAGGTGTAGCGTAAATCCGAGCCTCTGGCTGGGCCACCACGGCGGCCACCGCCACCAGCACCACCAAAGATGTCGCCAAATACGTCGCCAAAAATATCCGAGAAATTGCCAAAGCCTTGACCGCCACCGCCGCCTGCCATGCCCTCAACACCGCGATGGCCGTATTGATCATAGGCTGCACGCTTTTGGCTATCGGATAAAACTTCGTAGGCCTCGCTGGCCTCTTTGAATTTATCTTCGGCATTCTTATCTTCGGAATTGCGGTCTGGGTGATACTTCATCGCAATGCGACGATAAGCCTTCTTCAGCTCTTTTTCGTCGACGCCGCGCTCGACGCCCAGGACTTCGTAATAATCACGTTTTGACATACGTTTAACTTCAATATTTAACTGAGTTCAGACAACAACGCGGCCTTGCGGCCGCGTCATGCTTTTAACTTCTAACAGATCAACTTACTTCTGCTCGTCTTTCACTTCTTCAAACTCGGCATCCACAACGCCGTCATCGGCTTTGCCAGCTTCAGCTTGCTCGCCACCGGCCTGTTGCGCCTGTGCCTGCTCGGCGTAGAGTTTCTGGGCTAGCGAACCAGAGGCTTCAGTCAACTTCTGAGTAGCGGCTTCCATCGCAGCTTTATCATCGCCTTTGACCGCCACTTCAGCTTCCGCCAAGGCGGCTTCGATGGCCGTTTTCTCTTCCGCTGTCGCTTTGTCGCCGGCTTCAGCTAAGGTTTTCTTAGTGGCTGAAATCAAGCCGTCCAAGGTATTACGCGCGGTAACAACTTCTTCGAATTTCTTATCCGCTTCGGCGTTCGCTTCGGCATCTTGCACCATTTTTTCAATTTCTTCGTCAGATAAACCAGACGAGGCTTTGATTACGATGGACTGCTGCTTACCGGTGGCTTTATCCGCCGCTTTCACATTCAAAATACCATTGGCATCGATGTCGAAAGTTACTTCAATTTGCGGCATGCCGCGCGGCGCTGGCGGAATGTCCGCCAAGTCGAAACGACCTAGCGATTTATTCTGTGACGCCTGCTTGCGCTCGCCCTGAACCACGTGAATGGTAACGGCCGACTGGTTGTCGTCTGCAGTTGAAAACACTTGCGATTTCTTGGTTGGAATCGTGGTGTTTTTGTCGATCAACGGTGTGGCAACGCCGCCCATTGTTTCGATACCCAAGGTCAGTGGCGTCACATCCAACAACAAGACGTCTTTAACGTCGCCAGACAAGACCGCACCTTGAATCGCTGCACCCATAGCAACCGCTTCATCGGGGTTTACATCTTTGCGCGGTTCTTTGCCAAAAAACTCGGTGACATACTTCTGCACCAGTGGCATACGGGTTTGGCCACCAACGAGAATCACATCTTGAATCTCGCTTACCGACAAATCGGCATCGGCAATCGCCTGCTTCACTGGCTCCATAGAGCGCTTCACTAATTCTTCAACCAAAGACTCTAATTTGGCGCGAGTCAGCTTGATAACCAAGTGTTTAGGGCCAGTGGCGTCTGCTGTGATGTAAGGCAGGTTCACTTCAGTCTGCTGACTTGAAGACAACTCAATCTTTGCCTTCTCTGCCGCTTCTTTCAAACGCTGCAACGCCATGGCGTCGTTGTGCAAATCAATGCCGTTAGTCTTCTTGAATTCTTCAGCGAAATATTCAATCAGACGCGAGTCAAAATCTTCACCACCTAGGAAGGTGTCGCCGTTGGTGGCCAACACTTCAAACTGGTGCTCGCCATCGACGTCGGCAATTTCGATAATGGAAATATCGAAGGTGCCACCACCGAGGTCGTACACAGCAATCGTGCGATCGCCTTTCACTTTATCCATACCGTAGGCAAGTGCCGCGGCGGTTGGCTCGTTAATGATGCGCTTAACTTCAAGACCCGCAATTTTACCGGCATCTTTGGTTGCCTGGCGCTGAGAATCGTTGAAGTAAGCCGGCACGGTAATAACCGCTTCGGTAACCGCTTCGCCTAAATAGTCCTCAGCGGTTTTCTTCATTTTTTTCAACACTTCCGCGGAAATTTGCGGTGGTGCTTTGCGGTCGCCCTTCACTTCTACCCAGGCGTCGCCATTGTCGGCGCCAACAATTTTATAGGGCACCATTTTGATGTCTTTTTGGACTACGTCGTCTTTGAATTTGCGACCAATCAAACGCTTTACCGCGAACAGGGTGTTGTTTGGGTTGGTGACAGCTTGACGTTTAGCACTCTGACCTACCAACACTTCGCCATCGTCGGTGAACGCTACGATAGAGGGTGTTGTGCGATCGCCTTCGGCGTTTTCAATAACCCGCGCCTTGTTGCCCTCAAGCACAGATACACACGAGTTTGTTGTGCCTAAATCGATACCGATAATCTTACCCATGGAAATTCTCCAATCTCTAAACTTGTACTATTAATTTGCTGTCGTCGGCTAGGGAACTGCCTAACCAACTTTGTCTGTTTACTCAAGGCCAGGCTAAAATGGCCAACCTCAATCACTTGTCATCTATATTGGCGCTTTTGGCGAAATTTCAACCCTTAAAGGTCGCATTTAGCCGCAATTTTTACGGTGCCTTAGAAACCACAACCATCGCAGGGCGCACTAAACGGCCATGCAGGGTGTAGCCCTTCTGAAACACATCCATGACGGTATTAGGCTCAAGCTCTGGGTTTGGCACCTGCGTCATGGCCTGGTGAAACTGCGGGTCAAAGGGCTCACCTTTCGGATCCAGCTGCACCACGTGGTGACGCTTCAAACCGTCGATCAGAGATTTCAACGTCAGCTGCAGCCCTTCAACCACCGTGGCAAACTGCTCGTCGCTCGCATCCACTGACGCCAAGGCGCGCTCTAGGTTGTCCGCGACAACGACCATGTCTTGAACAATTTTTTCTTGACCAAATTTATGCGCTTTTTCCACATCCTGTTCGGCGCGGCGGCGGGTATTTTGCGCATCGGCCGCGGCGCGCAACGCGGTTTCTTGTGCCTGCTGCAATTCGGCTTGCAAGCGCTCAATCTCAGCATCTGGGCCAGTAGCCGATTCAAGTTCCACTTCCACATCGGGCGAGCCGGCGGGAACTTCGTCTGTTAGAGGTGCGTTTTGTTCGGTAGTCACTGTCTGCTCCATTCACTATCCAGGCAGCCCCTTGGGCCCGCCAGCTTTTTAATACCTGCAGCCTATATGGGGCCTAGGCGCCTACATTCAAGGGATTTTTCGCAGGGGATTGCAAAGCAAAATAATTACTGTATAAATAGACAGCATTAATTGGAGAGCCTTTCCTATGCTAACCCACCTCAGCATTCATCACTTCACCCTTGTTGAGCACCTCGAGTTGGAGCTAGAACAAGGCCTCACCGCGCTAACCGGCGAAACCGGTGCAGGCAAATCCCTACTGCTCGACGCCCTCGGCATGACATT
The DNA here is from genome assembly GCF_042853465.1 of Simiduia litorea. Taxonomy (GTDB): domain Bacteria; phylum Pseudomonadota; class Gammaproteobacteria; order Pseudomonadales; family Cellvibrionaceae; genus Simiduia; species Simiduia litorea. Next base: position 3,361,878 of record NZ_AP031497.1, read on the forward strand.
GGGCGACAAAGCCGATGCCGACAAGGTGCGCAGCGGCGCTGAACGCGCCGATATCAGCGCCACCTTCGAGGTGGCCAAGCTACCCAAAGCGCGCAAGTGGCTAAAGGCGCAGGAGTTGGAAGCGGAAAGCGAGTGCATTTTACGACGTACTATCAGCGCGGACGGGCGCTCCCGCGCCTATATCAACGGCCAAAGTGCGACCCTCAGCCAGCTGCGCGCACTGGGCGAACTGCTCATTGATATCCACAGTCAGCACGCTCATCAAAGTTTGCTAAAAAAAGACCACCACCGCGCCTTAATTGACCACTACGGCGGTCACACCAGCCTTTACCAAGCGGTAAAGGCTGCGTGGCGCGAATGGCAAGCCTATGCCGAACAGCTACACAAAAGACAATCCAATGACGCCGAAATCAGCGCCCGAGTACAACTGTTGCGCTATCAGGTTGAGGAGCTAGACCAGCTAGGGCTGGAGGAAAATGAACTCGAGGCACTGGAGGCCGAACACCGAATTCAAGCCAACGCCGAAACCGTGATGGCCACTAGCTACCAACTGGCGAGCCTGTGCCAGGGTGAAGATCAAAGCCTGCAAGACGCTATCAACAAGGGCCTGCAACTACTGCGCGACTTGCCGGAGAAATCCGAAGCGCTACTCGAGGCCGAGCAACTATTGATTAATGCGCAAATTCAAGTCGAAGAAGCGGCGCGCGCAATCGATCACCATATCGACAGCTTCGACGCAGACCCAGAGCGACTGCAATGGCTAGACGGGCGCTTAGATGCCATTTACCAAATTGCCCGCAAACATCGCATCAGCCCACAGCAACTGCACGAGCTACATCAAAACTTGGCCAATGAGCTGGCGTCGCTCGACGGTGGCGAGGCCGATCTCGACCTACTCGCCAAGCAATCGACCAAAGCCGAAGCGCAATACCGGCAACTGGCGCAAGAATTGGGGCAGCAACGCCGCCAAGTGGCACTGCACCTCAGTAAGGCCATTAACCGGCAGTTACAACAGCTAGCCATGGGCAATGCCAGCGTCGAGCTCTGCATCAGCGAAATCACACCTGCCGCCACAGGGCTAGAAGAAGTCGAAATATTGGTAAGCACCAATCCGGGCCAGCCACACAGGCCGCTGGGCAAGGTGGCCTCAGGCGGCGAACTCTCCCGTATCAGCCTCGCCATTCAAGTGTGCATTGCCAACAAGTCGACCATTCCAACGTTAATATTCGACGAAGTGGACGTCGGCATAGGCGGCGCCACTGCCGATATCGTCGGCCGGCTACTCAGGCAATTAGGCAAAGACGGCCAAGTACTGTGCGTCACCCATCTGGCGCAAGTCGCAAGCAAGGCGCATCAGCACCTGCAAGTGCGTAAATCGGTGCGTAAAGGTGCCAGTGAGTCCACCTTAATAGCACTTCAAGGTGAAGCCAAAGTGGAGGAGATTGCGCGCATGTTAGGCGGTGTAGAATTGACCGAGCAAACCCGCGCTCATGCCAAGGAAATGCTGACCATGGTAGGCAGCTAAGGTCTCACTATATCCGTGGACTTTGTCGAGGTTGCCAGACCAACGTCTGGCTTGCGGCTTGCGGCGAGAATCCACGCCACAAGCGTCAAGCACTGCCAGATTACTTCTTCGGTTTCACGTATAGCACTAAATTATGATCGGTTAGCTCGTAGCCATGTTCTTCGGCAATGCGCTTTTGCAGTTCCTCAATTTCATCGTTGTGAAACTCGATAACCTTGCCGGTCTCCAAGCACACCATGTGATCGTGATGTTCACCGCGATCAATTTCAAACACCGAGTGACCACCATCGAAGTTATGGCGCGTCACCAAGCCCGCCGACTCAAACTGGGTCAAAACTCGATAAACCGTAGCTAAACCGACGTCTTCACCTTGCTCCAACAAAGTCTTATAGACCTCTTCGGCACTGTAGTGGTGCGTGCCGTCCGATTCCAGAATCTGCAATATTTTCACTCGTGGCAAAGTGACCTTGAGTCCGGCCTTGCGAAGTTCTTGATTTTCCGATGTCATCTAGCATCCTCTATGCAGTGTCTGGCGAGTCCGGTATTATCCCCGTTCGCTCAAGTTTGTGGAACCCCTAAGATGTATTCGCCAAACCGCTCCAACCGCTCGCTCACCCTCAAAGCCAGCCTTTTAAGCGTATTGCTGCTGCTTGGCGGCTGTGGCTACTTTCAATTTCCGGGCGTTTACCGTATTTACGTCCAACAGGGCAACATCGTCACCGACGAAATGGTGAATCAATTAGCGGCGGGCATGACCAAGCGCCAAGTGCGTTTCGTTTTGGGCACCCCCTTAATCGAAGATACCTTCCACGCCGAGCGGTGGGACTACATCTGGACCTTAAAAGACCCTAGAGGCGACACTAGAAAGCAGTTGTTCACGGTCTATTTTGACGGCGACACACTGGCTCGTTTCGAAGGTGACTACAAGAAGGGCCAAGTGCAAGAAGGCACAGACGCAGCACCCGAAGTAAAACCTATCTAATGACGTAGTACCTAATAGGGCGCCTTTTCATTACCCAGGGCGCCTACAGCCTCAAGCCCCTAGTCGGCATCTTTTGTCTTATCGGCTCGCTTGCGGCGCGCTTCTTTCGGATCGCAGATAAGCGGGCGATAAATTTCTACCCTGTCGCCTTCTTGCAGCTCGTGCTCGCGCGCTTGCTTCATGCCCTTAGTACCCAAGCTCTGGCCAAAAATACCCATTTTCGCCGTTTCGATATCCAAATCTCTAAATACATCGGTTATTTTTGATCGCACCACTGCCTGAAAAGCGGTTGTGCCAGGCTCCACCAGCAAGGCGATAATCTTCTGCTGGCTGGGTAGTGCATAAGCAACTTCTACCCGAATGAGGTCTCTATCTGGCATGGCGTTACCCCTGTGGTTGCCCGTATAACTGTTGCGCACGCAAGCAAAGGCTGTCGACCTGTTGCGATGCTACTTTTTCGAAAAGTTTACTGGCCGCCACGGCCAAGAGGCGACTCTCAAACTCGAACGACAATTCAAAAGACACTTTGCAACCCAAGTCGCCCAAGGCTTTAAAACGCCAATAACCTTCAAACTGTTTGAAAGGCCCCTGCACCAGCTGCATGTGCATTTCATAGGGCGGCGACAAGCGGTTCTGGGTCACGAAACTATGCTGTAAGCCGGCTTTAGCAAGGCTTAACCTCGCCGTTAAACTGTGCTCGTCTTGCGCCAATATCTCCGCCGCAGAGCAACCGGCCATAAACTCCGGGTAGCGCGCTACATCGTTGATCAGGTCGTACATCTGTGCGCAACTAAAACTCACCAGCGCACTGCGCTCAATCTTTACCATAAAATGCATTCTTGTAATTAAGCAGGGCATTTTAGCCATTGCGCCCACCTCAGGCCAGTGCCGACTTGTGGCAAAGGCTGATAAGATCGTCTTTTAGCGTAACAATGATTCGGCCTGCGGTGACAAATAACAAGCGCTAACGGCTCTTCAATGCAAATCACATCCAAAAATAATGATGAAGAAGTGACATATTATGGCGGCATCTAGAGAGCAATTTGGTTCCCGTTTAGGGTTTGTGCTTGCGGCAGCGGGTTCTGCGGTGGGCATAGGCAACTTGGTGGGTTTTCCCGTCAACGCAGCAAAAAATGGCGGCGGGGCTTTCTTGCTGATGTACGCCATTTTTGTTTTTACCATCTGCGTACCGGTGATGATGGCCGAGCTGGCCGCTGGCAGAAACAGCGCCAAAGGGCCATTAGGCAGCTATGCCAGCTTAACTAACAACAATAAGCCCTGGAGCATAGCCGGTTGGCTGTCGACCATTACGCCCTTCATGATTGCCGTGTTTTACACCGTCATCACCGTCTGGATTTTCGAATACTTATACAACGCCCTAACCGGCGATTTGGCCGAACTGGCCAAACCCGAAACCTTTGGAGCGTTTATCAACGGCGGCGATATCTTCATACACTTGGCCGTGGTTATCGGTATCGTCAACCTCATTTTGGTGGGCGGTGTTAAAGAGGGCATTGAGCGCAGTGCAAAAATTCTCATGCCGGCACTGTTTTTAATGCTTATCGGTATGGTCATCTTCGTTTTAACCCAAGAAAATGCCATGGCCGGGGTCAAATTCTATTTGATTCCAGACTTCAGTAAAATTACCGGCCCCGTGGTCAGTGGTGCGCTCGGTCAAGCCTTTTTCTCCTTGAGCCTCGGCATGGGCATCCTGATTACCTACGGCTCGTATATGGACAAACGTAGCTCTATTGCCAGCTCGGCGAAAATGGTCGCCATTGCCGACACCAGTGTCGCCTTCTGTGCTGGCCTCATGATTTTACCGGCCATCTTTAGCTTCAACCCGCAAACCGATCCAACCCAATTGTCAGATTCATCCGTTAGCCTGATTTTTACCTTCCTGCCTAAAATCTTTTTAGCGTTACAAGGCAGCGTTGGCTATTTCGGCGCCAGCGTGGTGGCCAGTGTGTTTTTCTTATTGGTCTTTTTCGCTGCGCTCACGTCGCTGGTGTCCATTATCGAAGTGCCGGCCGCGAGCTTAGTTGACCAGAAAGGCTACAGCCGCAAAAAATCCCTTTTAGTGCTAAATCTCGGTATGATTCTGTTCACCATCGCCTGCACCGCCTCCTTCGGCATGGTCGGCTGGCTCACCGAGTTTACCGAATACGCCGGCAGCACTAAGTCGCTCTTCGATGTGGTATACGATGTGTTTTACGACACGATCCTCCCATTAAACGGCTTGCTCATTTGCTTGTTCGTCATCTATCGCTGGAAAAAGCACAACTTAGATGCCGAGCTGGAAACCGGTGACGATGGCTTTAAGGGATCTTTCTTAGAGCGCTACATGCACTTCTCCTTAGGCACCTTTATTCCCGTTATTTTGGCGCTCATTTTTATTAACACAGTGGCGATCAAATTCTTCGGCGCGTCGCTCTTGGCGAGCATTGGCTTCTAATCAAGCGCAGCCAGCTTTCAGTAAGGCACCACTGCCCATAAGTGGTGCCGTCTAACCTCAAGCACCAATCACCGCTAGCTTTTTATTATTCACCCATGACTCTGGCTCCCAGTCGTCAGCCTCTATATAATCGCGCCCCTATGGCAAAAGCAAAGAAACCCCTCGACAACACCATCGCGCAGAATAAAAAGGCGCGCTTCGACTATCACTTGGTAGACAAGTTTGAAGCCGGTATTGCCCTGCAAGGCTGGGAAGTAAAAAGCCTGCGCGACGGCCGCATTCAGCTAGTAGATAGCTTCGTTGAACTGCACCGAGGCGAGGCGTGGTTACACGGCGCGTTGATATCGCCTCTGAACACGGTATCCACCCATTTCGTGGTGGACGCTAAGCGCAAACGCAAGCTACTGCTCAATCGACGCGAGTTGGACAAGTTGCAAGAAGGCGTCAACCAAAAGGGCTACACCTGCGTGTGCACCGCACTGTATTGGAAGGGCCATTTAGTCAAAGCCGCCATCGCACTGGCCAAAGGTAAGGCCGAGCACGACAAGCGCAATGTCGAAAAAGAACGGGACTGGAATCGCGAAAAACAACGCGTGGTGCGAGACCACAACCGTTAACTTGTGGATTTTCCCCGCTGAGCCGTTCTATACCTAAGTAAGTAGGCCTAATACCTACTCAAACAATAATAACGGATAGATGGACGCGTTCATGAGTGCACCTAGAGGTCAATTTACCACCCGCTTTGGTTTCATTATGGCGGCCGCCGGTTCAGCGGTGGGCCTAGGCAATATCTGGGGCTTCCCCACCCAAACAGCGAGCAACGGCGGCGCCGCCTTTGTTGTCGTGTATTTAGTCTTAGCGTTTTTGCTCGCCTATCCAGCCCTCATGGCCGAACTCGTGATCGGTCGCCACGCCCGCGCCAATATCGTGACCGCGCTCGGCAGCTTGTCGGACAAACCCATTATTAACAACATCGGCCGCGCCACGGGTTTTTATGGCGTGATTGTGGCTAGCCTGATCCTAAGCTTTTATACCATCGTGGCTGGCTGGATGATTTGCTACCTGTTCGCATCCGCCACCGATCTCGTCAGTGCCGACACAGCGACCCAATGGCTCACTACCGACTCTATCGATAGAAATTTATTTTCCAGCTTTATATTTGCTGGTCTCACCTTATTTATTATTTCCAGCGGCGTGCAGAACGGCATCGAGAAATGGTCTAGCCGCCTGATGCCCGTACTCATGGGCCTACTCTGCCTGCTCATCGCCTACGTCGTGGCACAACCGGGCGCAATGGAAGGCCTGAAAGTCTACTTGCTGCCCGACATGAGCCGGGTGTTTGAACCCTCGCTGATTATTAGCGCCATGGGCCAAGCCTTTTTCTCACTGTCCCTCGGCGTGGGCACCATGTTGGTGTATGGTTCCTACCTATCCAAAGACGACAGCCTGCCGCGTTTAGGCGCTATTGTGACGGTTGTGGATGTGGGTATCGCCTTCATTGCCGGGCTACTTATTCTGCCCGCCATGTACGTCGCACAGCACGCCGGCGTCACCATCCTCGACGATGCTGGCAATCTCATTGGCGGCCCAGATATGATTTTCCAAGTGCTGCCGGCCCTGTTTAACACCATGGGCGGCGCCGGCGACTTTGTCGCACTGGCGTTTTTCGCACTCATGACTATCGCCGCACTGACCTCATCCATCAGCATGTTAGAAGTGCCCGTATCTCTGGCAGTAGAGCGCTTCAATGTTCGTCGGCCAGTGGCAGCCATCGCCATTGGCTCAAGTATTTTTGCCATCAGTGCGCTAATTATTTTCAATTTTGGCACGCTATTTGGCTTCGTGATCGACTTAACCACCAAATACTCTGAACCCCTTCTAGGCGTCGCTATTTGCCTTTACTGCGGTTGGATTTTTAAGCGCAACTTGCTGCTTAAAGAACTCAAAGAAGGCCACGATGATATTGAAGACAGCTTGTTTTGGAAAATATGGCCGCTCTACGTGAAGGTCATTTGCCCGCTGTTAATACTTGCTACCTTTTGGCACTCACTGAGCTAGTTGCAAACAAAAGTTTGAGCCATAAAAAAACCCGCTGATGCGGGTTTTTTTATGGCCATGACTAAGCCTAAATAGAATCACTCACCGGCATTAACGCCACCGAGTAGACCCGAGCTTCGCGCGCAGCGTCTGCTACAGCCACGTACATTTTAGCGGTCGACTTTACGTGCGCCTGAATAACTACGGGCGCCTCAGGACTCTCTGCATGCATGCGTTCAATATTGGCGCGCACTGCGCGAATATCCACCCGCCGCTGCTCCATCCATATTTCATTGTTTGCGCGTACCTCAACCAGTATCGATGGCGTTTCAGTGCGCTCCGTTACCGGTGGCTGGTCTGGGATAGCAGTGTCAATCACGGATTCCTTCACAAAAGAAGCCGTGACGATAAAAAAGATCAACATAATAAACACCACATCCAACATAGGTGTTAAATCAATATCGCCTGAATCTTCGGCTAGCGCAGGTTGCTTTCTCATAGAACACTCCTTTGAATAGACACTCAAAGCATAGTTCAGAGCAAACAAAGTAGAGTAAAAAAGCGAAATATTTAACAAACAGATGTTTGCTTGGTAATACCTATCAGCCGCTCACTTCTTAGTCATCAAATCTTTCAGATTAGCGAACGGGTTGTGGGTGGCCGGCGCTAACTCCTTAGGTTTTGTCGAGCCGTAGAGGATATGTTCGTGAAATTTAGCGTGCTCCATATCGTGGCAATAAATGCACAATAACTCCCAATTGCTGCCGTCGGATGGGTTGTTGTCGTGATTATGGTCGCGATGATGCACAGTTAACTCGCGCAAGTTGGAATAGACAAATTCGCGTGTACAGCGCCCACATACCCAAGGGTACATTTTCAAGGCGCGGTCGCGATAACCTTTTTCCTGTTGCAGATAACTTGATGGAGGTTTTTGAGAAGACATAAAATAACGCCTATTCACTATCGCCTAGCGAGGACTTACCGATCAACAATGCGCGCCGCTGAGCATCGCACTCAGTGGCCGTTAAAATGCTTAAACTATTTTACAATTAACTTCCGACACGCGGCGTGTAAGTGCTCTGCAGCCTCGCGCCCAAGTGCAGTGAGGTAACCCCCGTCTACGTGATCCACTAGCCCTTTATCAAACAAGCGCTTTGCGGCGGCGACAGATTCAGGGCTTGCTTTACTGTGCACCTTTAAACCTGCCTGAGCACTGCTCATATCAAACTGCAGTAACAAACTAATTTCATCGCGCAATTCGTTAGTCAAAATCATAAACGCCTCACTGTACGTTTTTCAACCAAGAGGCGCCGATAGTATCCGCCCCACATGACTCTGACATTAGCAGCCTTACTCCCGCCTTGCCAAGTGATTATTGCGCTTAAAACCAAAGCCTAGGCTAGCGCTTTTTATCTTTGACCTTGGTAATTTTAGTGCGAATGATTTTTGTTTGACTGGTTTTATTGGCCCGTTGTTTTGCTGGTGCTTTAGCGACCTTATCCATTAATTGGTCGCGCCCAGTAACTTCGAAACCGGGCATGCTAATGCGCTTCACTTTGGCGCCAATCAATCGTTCAATATTATTCAGTGCACGCTCTTCTTCGCGACTGACAAAAGAAATCGCCTGGCCTTTTTTGCCGGCGCGACCGGTGCGGCCAATACGGTGCACATAGTCTTCAGCTAGATAGGGAAGATTGACGTTAACCACATGCTCTAGTCCGTCAATATCCAAACCGCGCGCGGCAACTTCAGTGGCAATCAACACTTGTATTTTACCGTCTTTAAAATCAGCCAAGGCCCGCCGACGCGCACCATGACTAATATCACTGTGACACAGAGCGGCGGCAATTTTTTCCGCTTTAAGCGCCAACATTAATTGGTCGGCCTGCGCCTTGGTACTGGTGAATACCAATACCTGATACCAATTTTTTTCTTCTATTAAGGTAATCAGCAATTCAGCTTTACGTCTTTCTTCAACCGGATAAGCTACATGCTCGACGGTATCGGCTGTGGCATTCTGTTTAGCTACGCTGACAATTTGCGGGCTCTTCAACAGTTTGTTGGCCAGGTTGCGCACAGCCTGAGAGCTGGTGGCAGAGAACAATAAGGTCTGGCGCTGCTTGTTGGTATTTTGCAGTAGCGTCGTGACATCGGTGATAAAGCCCATGTCTAACATGCGATCGGCTTCATCCATCACGAGAAATTCCACCTGCGCCAAACTCACGGTACAAGCAACGAGATGCTCCAGTAAGCGACCCGGGGTGGCGATTAAAACATCCACACCGGCAGACAACTTCTTCTCTTGGGCGCTGAGCTTGCCGCCGCCATAAATAGCGAGCACTTTAAACGGCAAGAATTGTGCGTAGGCTTTAACCGTTTCACCCAACTGCTCGGCCAATTCTCGCGTGGGCGTCAAAATCAGCGCCCGTGGACTATTAGCTTGGGTGGCTTTGGGCTTGTCGTGCATTTGTTGCAGAATAGGCAAGGTAAACGCGGCGGTTTTACCGGTGCCGGTTTGTGCATTGGCGAGAAGGTCTTTACCCCGCCGCGCAGGAATAATGGCCTGCTGCTGAATGGGTGTCATTTGCCGATAGCCACAAGCATCTACTGCCTTTTGGAGATCAGGGGCTAAATCTAGGGAAGAAAACAACATAGGGCGTCCTCGGCAAAACCAATAGCTTCATAATCGGACGGGGATTATAGGGGGTTTTGCCCTGAGCCGTTAGGTAAAAGGCTTGGACAGCTGCAACCACGGTATATAGAAATGCTGGCTGAGCTACTCGTTGAAGCGCTCATTGGGGCGTGAAGTTGGGATTTTGCTGAACCGTAGTCAACACCAGATCAGCCCACTTTGCCACATGCGACCCAAGCTAAAGCCCTGCCTCGCCATCGAGCGCGGCAATACGCACTAACTCTGGGCCCTGAAAATGCGCCTGCCGCAAGGCCTGCAGTAAATTGGTATCCACTGTACCGCCGTTGCTGCTAGCCACCAGTGACTGCAGCTCGATTTGATAGTCATTAACGCGCGCCTGCCAGTGCTGATTTTCTTGATCGACCAATGCCAAGCGCTGTGCCGCATCTGTTCCATAGGCTTTTTCACGGGTAGTGTAGAGCGTTTCGGCGTCCGCACCTTGCGCTCTAAGCGCCTGCTCTTCGGCTCTGACGCGCGTCACTAAGGTTGACTGTTGCTCAGTCTCACGTATCCACGCTGGCGCCTGCTCTTCAATATGGGCCAAGGCCGCTTGTCGCTCCTGTGGCGTGAGCTGTGCATCGGCGATGACCTGCGTTCGCTGCATTTGATAGTCATCGTATTGGTCGTCTTGTGAAAACAGTGCGCGACTGTCCGCTTCGGAAAAAAAGCGCAAACGCTCGGATCTAATCTGCTGCTGCATGTGCGCGACCCGATCCAGCGCATAAGCCTGTCCGGCGCTATTGCCAATCAGGTCATTTTTTACTTCACCTAAGTAATTTCGGTACTGTAAATAGGCTTCCATTAACGCCACGGCTTGATCCAAATTAACGCCGGAAAGCTGTGTCTGCAGCGCGGTGTGAATACGCGCCACGATATTTTCCAATGGCTCTTCACCGAGCGCCGATAGGTAGTGTTCGAATAAAAATCGTATCTGGCTATCAACCACCAGCTCGCCTTGGTCATTTACAGTTAACGGCTCAGGTGCAGGCTGCCCCGCCAATGATGCCGGCAGGGTTTTAATAAATGTCGCAAAGGCCAGTTCCGGCTCAGTAGCCGTTTGCACCAGGGCTGTGATGTCTTCAGCGGGCAAGGTTTTCTCACCTGAGGCCAAATCGCCAGCAACTCCATTAATATCTACGTGAGCTCCAACGTCAGCAATGGACGACCTGTTTTCGACATTGTTAAAAAACTGAGCAGCACCAAGACTGACGAGAAAAAAGGCGGCAACGAGCAGGGGTTTCTTCATGATCTTTATTTTGTTTGTTTTAGGTAGCGGCTATTAAAGCTATGGGACTGCAGCGCAGCCCCTGTACGCGATGAAGCGCTAGAGGCCGGCAGCCTTCAAGCGTCGCGCGTGCTCTACGTAGATTTGCACAGGGTTAGAAGACCAAAGCCCACGCAAACCAAACATGCCATTAATTTCATCGGCGTGATTTAAGGTGTAATCATCGCGAATAACTTTACCCATGTGAGAAGAACAGCGCCCCACTAGGCCATCGTTAGTTTCACCAATCGCGAGCCATGTCACACTCAGTAAGCCATCGGCTAAATCGAGAACATTTGAATCGAAAAGCGGTGTGTAGATGCCACTCCAGGAGTAATAGCGCACGCCATTAACCTGATGTGCACCATCATTCACCGAATAATTTTTAACATAGTTAGGCCACCACCAAGAACCCGCATTGTAGGTGGGCGTGGTTTTACAACTGCCGGTGCGTAAACCCTGCGGGTGAATCGTATTAAACGCCTTGGCGCCCTGAGTGTTTAAAGATTCTAAAGAACCCATAGCGTTTTGTTGCTGCGACGTATCGCCAGACAGTGCCGCCAACAAAACACCCACGGCATTACCAATAGCAAGCGTGGGTCCTTCCAAGGGCGAATCTTTGATTAAATCAGCCACCGGCGAACCAAAGTGTGGCGAGCCAACAGAGGTCACAGAGGCGACCAAATCCGGCCTTACTGACGCCACATAGCGAGCCGTGGGTCCGCCTTGGGAATGCCCGATTAAATTCACTTTAGCGGCGCCCGTCACAGCTAACAACTGCTGCACATAGGCCAACAACTCCTCACCTCTGGCGGCATTGCTTTCGTAACCTGTTACCTGCGGCGTGTACACCGCGCTAGCGCCAACGCCGCGCAAGGCGCCTTTAACGCCATAAAAATAATCAGCCAGAATACTGTCAAAGCCTGACAAGCCATGCACCAGCACAATCGGGTATTTGGTTTGACCGGAACTATCGGCACTGAAGGCCTGAGGAATCGAAAAGCTACAACTGAGAATAACCAACATCAATACATGTTTGATTTTCATTGCACGTCCTTACTTGAGGTTTATTTTTATATTTATTTTTTTGAGCGCGTTATTCGCTCCATGGCGGAGCCAAAACGCCTCAACATCCTCAGAACAATTCAGCCGCACGATCTCGAAACGTCGCACCACCAAGTTGTTTCGTGGCTACCTCTATTACCGCCCACGCGAGCTGTTTGAATGTAAAAAAACAATAGTGAGGTTGGCTCGGAAAGACAATTTGCAGGTACGAATTTTTGTGACGGATCGGTCATCGTTACGGAAAGTAAACAGTGACTATAGAGTCCGATAATTTCGCGGTAACCGTCGAGGTATAGGTAACATAAGATGAAACGATCGTACTAACAAGGCATTTCAGATTTTCACTACAGCGCGACTCTCGAGGCAAAGTTAAAACCAAAAAAATGGCGGCTAAAGCGCCGCCAAAAGTCACTGGGATCACTGAGGCTCACACAAGGTTATAGGAGATTGACCTGTTCGATTGCGGTATAGCTCTGCAGACCGAAATGACCGTAATTAAAACTAAAGCTCTGCGTCTCGCCGGCAATTTGACTCGAATGGACACCATAAATTAAGCAACTACCTGTACCACAAACAATTTGATCCACCCAACTTTTCATGGAATAAACACGAGCACCCAAGGTTTTTCCATAGAGCCAGTCTAAAAACGGGCTAGACACCGAAAGGCCCTGTGCACCACAGGTGGTGCTGTAGACATAGAAGGGATAAACACCGCAGGACATCAAGCCTCGGTAGGCACCGGCGATGGCCACAAAAGCGTCGACTTCAGACGCCATACTGAGTTTAATAATCTGCTGCGCGGCCAGGGTCACTCCCATTGAATGACCAATAACATCAACTTTACCCGTGCAAGATTGCGCGAGCGCGGAACTCAATGCATTTTTTACCGGGGTTTCCTCAGAACCGCTGTGATTGTTACAAGCCGCGCAGGTTTTTGAGCCCCAATCGGGCCGAAATATTTGATTGGCAGCCCAACCTCGCGCACGCAGTTCGTCATAAGTAGCAGACCAATCTGAGGGCGAGCCGGCGTTACCATGCACCAGCACTACATTATCTTTGCACGCCGCCTGTGCGAACGCCGAGAAACTGAACAGAAGAATAGTAACCAAAGTAGACAGCGGGAGTGAACGTTGTTTCATCTTACATACCCTATTCAAGGCACGATGTTTTACGCCAGCAAAATCTATCGTGCACCGTGAAAAGAATCACAGATTCATCTACATCGTTACCAAAAATTAGGCTGTGACATTTTTGTTATACCAAGGTCCTGAACGCTACTCCCTAAAACAGAGCTAGGCCACTAGACCAAAGTAGCATGGCGGGTAGAGTTTGAGGCTTGTAGGGCTGGACTGGCAGCTTGCCAAACAAAAAAGCTCAGAATTTTTTTCCAACCGTTATAAAGTACTGCGGATCATTGAACTGCATCTCGCCGGCAGCGCCGAAATCCAACTTAGCATTGACCTGGCGCAAGCTAGCGCCGAGGGTAATACCACTGTCGAAAAGAATATCAACACCTAACTTGCCGTAAAAACCCAGCGCGCCTTTGGTGTGTCTGCCCGCGGAGGAAACCACGACAGTTCCAGATTGCGGTATAGACACCGGCTCGCTGTCGTCTACATCTAAGGAGCCGATGAGTAATGCCGGCCCAACACTGACATAAAATCGTAAATGATCGCCCAAGTGAATGCCGGTGTAAGCGCCCATATAGAGATCGACCAACCAAAATTCATTATCAATCTTCGCGCCAACGGCACCGCCGTTATCGCCCGCAGCCGCGACATAACGGGCATCGTTTTTAAACGACACTAAACCGCCCGTCTCGTAGCCGTACTCAAGCGCTGTGTTACCAAAATTCATCTGCACAGCACCGCCACCGTACAATAAGTCACCTAGATCTGCTGCCAAGGGTTGGCCGCTGGAGTCAGCGTCTATCTGCCAAACATCATCGGCCTGCAACCAGCCAACCATGCCTTGTAAGTAACGTTCGCTCGGCTCAGCGTGACATAAAGCGGCACACAATAATGCCGCCGACAAAACAACAAACGCCTTTACCATGATAGGGTTAAACTCCCTGTAAAATTAACCGTCAGAAATAAAAAAGAATATAAAGGGACCCATGTGAATAAGCGCCAAGCGATATGCTTATTCGCCAAAAACTACTTGCCACCCAGCTTGCGCCAACAGCGTCAATTTTCTAAAGGTAAAACCATCGGCCTGAACCGGCTCGCCATCGATAAAGGTATTCACGACGCTTAACTCGGTCCACTCGCTGACAGGCAGCGTTAATGGGTTACCGCTGAGCAGAGTAAAATCTGCTTTTTTTCCAGCCGCGATACTGCCCAAATTGTCCTCTTCAAAAATTTGCCAAGCGGCATCTATCGTTAACATTTTCAGCGCTTGCTCAGGGCTAACTTTTTGATCCGCTCCAATCACAACATCGCTCACCTGGCTTTGGCGTGTAACCGAGGTTTGCATGGCGTTAAATACATTCAACGGTGAACTGGGGCTGTCGGTGTGAAAGCTGACGTGATGCCCAGCAGCCAAGGCCCAGGCTTGCGGCATAAATCGCTCAGACCGTTCAGGCCCGACAATAAAATCGCGCAAGGCTTCACCATAATAGCGAATATGTTCAATATAAAACGAGGTGGTCACGCCCAGTTGCTTGGCTCGCGCGAGCTGTGCCTGAGTAATAAGCGCGAGGTGTTCCATGCGGTGACGATGATCAACGCGAGGGTTCTTGTCTGCAGCAAGCGCGACGGCATTCAAAAACTGGTCCACTGCACGCTCACCCTGTGCGTGCGCGCTGATCTGCCAACCGGCATCGTGATAGTGTTGCACTAGCGCATTCAGTTCGGCGTCGCTGTAAGTTAAATGACCGCGACTCGCCGCCGGAATACCTAGGGCTTTTTGAGTTAGCACGGTGTCGAGATAAGGCTCTGCCATTGCCATGCCACCGGCGTAAGGCGAGCCATCTACCCATAACTTCACCCCCAGTACAGCGAACCTTTCACTGCCTTGATGGGAACCATAGAGAGCACCTGCCTCATTCGCGGCATCGAGCGTTTGCGCGAGCGGGTAAGTGCGCAACCGAACCGGTGCACCGACATAGTCGGTAGCAAACTGAATCGCTTCAATAGGTTGAGGCATAAGAGGTTGAAGTCCCGGCGCGACAATTGTTGTGTAACCTGCGCGCGCATAAGTTTGCATCTGGTTTTCTAATAGATATTGATAGGCGGCCCGCGGGTATCTGGGTGTAACCTTTTTAAAATACGCGATGGCGGGAACTTCAATTACGGTGCCCGTTAGCTCACCCTCCGCATCTTTTTCGAAAGCACCACCGCCGGGGTCGGGCGTCTCCTTGGTCACACCGGCCAACGCGAACGCCTGACTATTGGCAAACGCTGTGTGTAATGTTTGAGTAATAATGAGTAAAGGGTTGTTTGGCGCTAGCGCATCTAATTGCGCCATCGTTGGCGCCGCTAAGTCATTCAGCATGGCTGGGTCCCAGCCATAGGCAATCACCCAATCGCCCGCACTCGCGCTCGCCACGCCCTCGCGCAAACTACGCCACACGGCATCAGAATTTCGATGCTTAAAACCCGATACATCGACCGTTTTCCCCATCAAGGCCGACAATATCGGGTGTGTATGCGCATCGATAAAACCTGGCAGTAAAGTATTACCTGAAAGGTCGACCCAATCAGTTTCATCATTGGCGTAGGCTCTCGCCAGCACAAGATCACCGGCAAAGATTATCTTCCCTGCTTTAATCGCCACGGCTTGTACAAGGGGCTGCTCATCATTAACCGTAATAATAGTGCCACCCGAAAAAATCCGATCCGCCACCAGCTCAGGGGGATTTGAAGTTGCACCTAAACCTGTACTAAGCAGTAGGAAAACAATTACATACAATTTGAAACGAATCAGCCTGATCATTTTGATATACGGCCTAGGTGAGCGATCATTTTTTAGGGTACCGAGTGAGGTTTAGGGCTCAACAGCTCATCTAAGGTCAACTTATAGCTGGGCGCAAAAACCTGTAGGAAATATTCGACTTCAGGTAATTGGTAACTGGCCAAGCGCTTCTGAATATCCTCGGCGGCCTTCCTGAACTCTAGATTGCCTGTGGCCAATTCAGCTTGGCATTTTAAGTAAGCCGATAGCGTGTCGGCGGCTTTAATCAGTTGCTTGTGCTCGGCGGGCAATTGCGACTCAAGCATCACCGCGGCAAAATCTGCCTGCAATGCTTTTGGCAGCAAACTCACAAGTTCACTTTCTGCTTCATGCTCAATAGCCTTATAGGCCGTCTGAATAGCAGGTGAATGATATTTAATGGGCGACGGCATATCGCCGGTAATAACTTCGCTGCAGTCGTGGTACAAAGACGCCGTCGCCAACGCATTGGCATCCACATTGCCATTAAAGATGCGATTGCGGATAAGCCCCAGCGCGTGCGCAATAGTGGCCACTTCCCAGCTGTGTTCCATAACATTTTCTGGAATAGCATTGCGCTTTAAGCCCCAGCGAATAATCCATCGAATTTTACTGATATAGGCGAAGAAATGGCTTTTTAGTTCGATTTTATTAACCTTAGTTGTCATCGCTACCTCGTGCATGGCATTTAAAACAGGCGGTGTGCCAGGCGACCTGCTCGCGCCCGTAAGCGTCATCTTGCTGTTGCTCGAATACGCAGGTCAAGCCATGTAAAGCGGCACTCGCGTGTAACTCGGTAAAACGTACGGTGTAAAAATTTCGCCCGTCGTCGGGGCCGAAACGTAAACTAATCACCAGCAACCCCTCGGGCTTAAGTAATTGGCTGACCGAGGCCATTGCCACGTCGCGCTGAGCCCGATCGAGGTGCATCCACACGGCACTGATAAGGACTAAATCAAATTGCGCTTTTCGGTCGCTTAGGCTGGATAGATTCGGTAGACCGTCATCGAGCCAATCAATCGCTGATGGACTGTGTGCTCTGGCGAGGGTGCGTAAACCCTGCGCCGGTTCTAGCGCAACAACCGTCCAACCCAGACTATGTAACCACAAGGCATCTCGACCCGCACCAGCACCAATATCGCAAACCAACCCAGGTGTTGACGGTAAAAGATGCAACCATGCGCCGTGAACTCGCTCAGCGCTAACGCTCTGGTATTGAGTAAATAAACGCAGGCTGTGTTGGTCATAAAAGGACATGGCTTTTTTGTCACCCACAAGAAACAAAACTCCGGTCTGCATGTCGTCACAATTCGCACGGTGCAGGCACAGGGTTTGGTATTACAACACACTCAACCAAACTCAGCGGTACTTATACAAAGGCGATAATGCAATCAGCATCCCACTATGACAGTTAGGCTAACTGAGACTATCGAACCACATAAGCCCTAAGTAAGCGACAGGTAAGCCGTAAACACATCACACTTCGGCGAGATACGGGAATTAGTTCGCCCACCCACACCATGTTAAAATCAACACATTTACAGACGTTATCGTCATATAGCCACTTATTCACCGAATTTTTACACTTATCAGTAAACTGGGACGAGCCTCCCACAGCGCTAAACGCGCCTTGACAACGTTGTATCTCAACCACTAGATTTGACAACGTTGTCCACCTGCATAGCCAGATAGGCTAAGCAGCAAACGAGAAAGCAGTAGGGGCAACCACAATAAAAACCCTTGGATGCACACAGCGGTATCGCAATCCAGGCACAGGGCGTGCCGATCAGAAACGATCCAGAAAAAATAATAAGACGAGAGGTCGGCTCCTTACCGAGCCAGTCAATAGGTAGTTCTGCGAACGATAGTCGCAGGCGTCGCGTTATGTGGTAACTGAGGTAATAACCCGGTGTCCTGAGTGGGTGCAAACCCACCGGCTGTCTTCAACTCATTACAGTCACTAAGGATTTAACCATGAAAATGAAACTCTCGGCCCTTCTACTGCTCGGCGCTTTTGCCGCAGAAGGCCACGCTACAGACTGTTCCAATTTACCCCAATACAGTAACGGCACCAGCTATGCCAGTGGCGCACAGGTGCAAAACTTATCCAATGCTTACAGCTGCAAAGTTGGCGGCTGGTGTACCGTGGGCGGCCCTTACGCACCGGGCGAAGGCTGGGCTTGGAATGAAGCTTGGACCAACTTAGGTGTGTGCGACGGCGGCTCGTCTAGCTCATCGTCCTCTTCCGGTGGCAGTACGTCGTCTGGCTCTACCTCATCAGGTGGCAGCACCTCATCTGGCTCAACGTCCTCTGGCGGCAGCACCAGCTCTGGCTCCTCATCAGGCTCATCCAGTGGCTCATCCTCAGGCGGCAGCTGCGATGCCAGCATCCCACTCTGGAATGCCACCGCTATCTACAACGGCGGTGCTAAAGTGCAGTACTTAGGTACAGGCTACACGGCAAAGTATTGGACCCAAGGCGATAACCCAAGCACATCTGGCGAATGGGGCCCTTGGAAAAACGACGGTACCTGCAGCGGTTCTTCTAGCTCAGGTAGCTCATCGGGCTCAACATCGAGCAGCTCTGGCAGCTCCAGTGGCTCCACCAGCAGCTCAAGCGGTTCCACTTCCAGTAGTTCTGGTAGCTCAAGTTCTTCCGGCGGCAGCTCATCCTCAGGTGGCGATAAAGTCATTGGCTATTTCGCTCAATGGGGCGTTTACGGCCGGAATTATCACGTGAAAAATATCGACACCAGCGGCTCGGCAGCCAAGCTTAGCCACATCCTCTACGCCTTCGGCAACGTGCAAAACGGTAAGTGTGTGATTGGCGATGCCTACGCCGATTACGACCGCTTCTACAGTGCCGCCGATAGCGTTGACGGTGTAGCCGATAGCTGGGATGCAGGTTCACTGCGCGGTTCGTTTAACCAGTTACGCAAACTCAAAGCCAAATACCCACACATCAAAGTGATTTGGTCTTTCGGTGGCTGGACTTGGTCTGGTGGCTTCGGACAAGCGGCGGCGAATGCCAGCAGCTTCGCCAACTCTTGCTACGACTTAGTATTCGATCCACGTTGGGCGGGTGTATTTGACGGTATCGACATCGACTGGGAATACCCCAACGAGTGCGGTTTAAGCTGTGATAACAGCGGCTTCTACGGTTATTCCGATTTGATGCGCGCGCTGCGCAATCGCTTCGGCAACGACAAACTTGTCACCTCCGCTATTGGCGCAGGCGAAGCCAAAATTAACGCAGCAGACTACGGCGGCGCAGCTCAGTACTTGGATTTCTACATGCTGATGACCTATGACTTCTTCGGCGCGTTTGCCAAGAACGGCCCCACCGCTCCGCACTCGGCGCTCAACAACTACGCTGGCATTCCAACCCCTGGTTTCTATTCGGATCACGGCGTGCAAGTGCTGAAGAGCAAAGGCGTTCCGGCCGACAAAATTCTCTTGGGTATTGGTTTCTACGGTCGCGGTTGGACTGGCGTTACCCAAGCGGCACCCGGCGGCTCGGCCACTGGCGCGGCACCAGGCACTTACGAAGCAGGCATTGAAGACTACAAAGTCTTGAAAAACACCTGCCCCGCTAACGGCACCATTGCCGGTACGGCTTACGCCTACTGCGGCAACAACTGGTGGAGCTACGATACCCCAAGCACCATCGCCGGAAAAATGCAGTACATTCGCAGCCAAGGTTTAGGCGGCGCTTTCTTCTGGGAATTAAGCGGCGACACCAGCAACGGCGAATTGATTGAAGCCATAAAAACCAATCAGTAAAACGAAGTCTGCGCGTGTTTCGGCACGCGCTATGTCACTGATTAACCAGAGCGTTCGCGCTCTGGTTTCCTTTCGAGGAGTTTGTTATGGCAAACGCTAATGCAACACCAGAATCACCCACACGGCTTTGGATTAATGTGGTTGGGCTACTTTGCTCACTGCTGGCCGTCGCCGCGATAAAATATTTCAAGCTTGAATTACCTGTGCGAACCACGGTGGCTGTTTTAGTCTGCCTAGCCTTGGCCCTGCCGATTATTTTGCTTGAAGCTTGGCGATTGAAACCGCAAACCAACAGCTCGGCCGGTTTACAGTTAGATAAACGCAGGGGCAATTGGCCCCGCACCGTCACCAAACTTATTGGCTTCTATGCCTGCCTCGGGTTAGTGGCATTGGTGTATTGGATTCTGCCGGAATACCACGGCGATTTTTATCAACATTACTTTTTCGTTCTATTTACCTTTTTACCCTATTGGCTAGTGCTCGCCATCCCCTATTTTTACTTTGTCGACAGCGCCATGCAGTCGCCAAAGGACGCTTACTGGCGGCTCGGTCGCCTAATTTTAGCCAAGCCAATAACCGATGCCGATCGCGCCAATGCCGATATCGGGCAACTGTTTCTAGGCTGGCTGGTTAAACTGTTTTTCTTGCCGCTGATGTTTGTCTACCTCGGTAATAACTTAGACACCCTGCTCAACAGCAATAGCCAACTTTTCAGCGGCGGATTTCAGCAGTGGTTCGATTTCGCGTTTAACTTTTTGTATTACATCGATCTGCTCATCGTCACCGTCGGCTACGTATTTACCTTGCGCCTACTCGACAGCCACATTCGTTCCACCGAGCCAAGCCTGCTCGGTTGGGCGGTCGCACTCATGTGTTATCAACCGTTCTGGAGTTTATTTTCTGGCACCTACATTCAATACGATCAAGGCCCAGCGTGGGGCCATTGGTTTTGGCAAACTCCCTGGGCCTACGGTTTATGGGGCACCGGCATTTTAGCGTTGCTGATGATTTACGTGTGGGCCAGCATGGCCTTTGGTATTCGCTTCTCAAATCTCACCCATCGCGGCATTCTCACCAACGGCCCCTTTCAATTTACCAAGCACCCAGCTTACGTCAGTAAAAATTTATCTTGGTGGATGATTTCAATGCCGTTTATGGTTTCGGCCAGCCTCGATCAAACCCTGCGCCAATGCGCCATGTTACTTCTACTCAATGGTGTGTATTTTTTACGCGCCCGCACCGAAGAAAAGCACTTATCGCGCGATACCGATTACGTCGTTTACGCCAATTATATGGAGCAGCACGGCATGTTTGCCTGGCTCGGTCGATGGCTGCCCTGGTTGCGTTTCGCGCCAGGAAAGCTCTTTGCGAACGGCGAAAAATTCGCGCAAAAACTAACGGTCGAAAAGGGCGCGGCTTACGTGAAATGATTCAAGAAAAAAACCGTTTACAGTTTACAGCTGACAGAAAAAGCGTTGGATATGCTGCTCGCTTTTAGCTGTGAACTGTGAACTGTGAACTGTGAACTGCAAGCTAAAAGCAAGAAAAAGTAAAACGACACAAGAATTAATAACAGGTAGAGGGTTACACCATGAAACAACTTCCCCTAGCGCTGACGCTTATCGGTGTCGGCCTATTCTCCAGTACCGCGCTGGCCATCGATTGCACCAACCTCGATGGCTGGAGTAATAGCGCCGTGTATTTAGGCGAAAGTAAAGTTCGCCACTTAAACAATGCCTACACCGCTAAATGGTGGACCCAAGCCGACGATCCAGCGACCCACTCCGGCACGTGGGACGTCTGGCGTTACGATGGCGCCTGCGACGGCAGTTCATCTTCTAGTTCCTCGTCCAGTAGTTCTTCTGGCAGCTCATCTGGCAGCACATCGAGTTCATCATCGGGCGGCTCTACTTCCAGCGGCAGCTCTAGTGGCTCGACATCAAGCGGCTCGGGCTCATCGAGTGGCTCGTCAAGCGGTGGCGGTAGTTGCAGTGCCAACGCCTATGTTGCCGGCACCAATTACGCCATGAGTGAATTAGTCAGCAATGTCGGTTACGAATTCCGCTGCGATATTCCCGGCTGGTGTTCCTCTAATGCCGCATGGGCCTATGCACCAGGCACCGGCGCACACTGGCAAGATGCCTGGACCCAAGTGAGCGATTGCGGCTCGTCAAGCAGTTCATCCAGCGGTGGTTCAAGTTCAGGTTCAACATCAAGCGGTTCCTCGTCCAGTGGATCGAGTTCGGGCTCCACCTCTAGCAGTTCCTCCAGCGGCGGTTCATCCTCGGGTGGCAACAGCGGCAAATTACCCGCGCATGCCTTGGTAGGTTACTGGCACAACTTTGACAATGGCTCGGGTCTTGTGCGCATCGCCCAAGTGTCAGATGTGTGGGATGTGATAGTGGTCGCCTTTGCCGACGACGCCGGCAATGGTTCGGTAGCGTTTAATTTAGATGTCGGTTTAAACAAGCAGCAATTCATCGACGACATCGCCGCAAAACGCGCCGCCGGAAAAATAGTTGTGCTCTCTTTCGGCGGCCAAAACGGTACGGTGACGTTAAATTCCGCTACCAATGTCACCAACTTTGTGAACAGCACCGCTGCCATCATGGATGAATACGGTTTCGATGGTATCGATATCGATCTGGAATCCGGTGCCGGCGTTATGCACGGCGCACCGGTGATCAACAATTTGGTGGCTGCCGTAAAACAACTGAAACAACGCTACCCCAGCATGTATTTGTCTATGGCGCCAGAGCACCCCTATGTGCAAGGCGGCTTCGTTGCCTACTCGGGTATTTGGGGCGCTTACCTGCCAATGATTGATCAACTGCGCAACGAGTTAGATTTACTGCACGTGCAACTGTACAACAATGGCGGCTTATCCACGCCCTACCGCGGTCAAGCTTACGCGGCCGGCTCGGTGGATATGATGGTGTCTTCAGCGTTAATGCTCATGGAAGGCTTCCCACTCGCCGGTGGTAGCGCGGGCAATTTTGCGCCGCTGAAGCCTGAACAAATTGGCTTAGCTCTACCTTCCGGCTCACGTGCAGCGTCTAGCGGTTTTGCCAGCACGGCTGACATAAACCGCGCACTGGATTGCCTCACCAAGCGCACCCAGTGCGGCACTCTAACACCGGCTCAAGCCTATCCCGCCTTTAATGGCGTTATGACCTGGTCGATTAACTGGGACATGTTCGACAAGGGCGCCTTTTCCGGCCCAGTGGGCAGCCATGTGCATAATCTGCCGTAAGGTAAAGGAAAGCTGCAGGCAAAAAATAGCGTGACGAAAAAGCCTTCGTTGCAATAACAAATTTTCTCGGGTGTGTCTTGTTTGGCGTCTTTCATAGACGCCTTTTTTTTGCTCGCTTATTAAAAAGTGCTTTTAAAAAACATCGGTTTAGATGGCCTCGACGAAAGATGCTTTTTATTTAGCCGTTGAGTGACTGCCATTGAGCCTTAAGCCATTCAACGTCATCTTGCAGTGCGCTCACCTGCTGTTCTAATTCAGCCACCCGCTCAGCACAGCTACAATCAGCCACGGATTGACGAGGACTGCTAGACCTTTGCGCCGTTTCGACACCAACCTCAACTTCAACCTCACCACTAAACAGGTGCGCATAACGGCACTCGCGCTTGCCCGGTTCGCGCGGCAATTTCACCACATAAGCTGTGGTATCTACATCGGCTAAACCATCGAGCACGCGCTCAACATCTGCCACATCGGTAAACTCGCACAATCGCTGTGTACGCAAACGCAACTCGCCCGCTGTTTGGGGGCCACGTAGAAACAGCACGCTTAACAAACTTTGCTCTTTCAAGGTGAATTTGAAATCGCCAAACTCTGTATTACCGAAGCGCTGACGGTATTTAGCCACGCGGCTACCCACATTCACCGTGGTTACTAAGCCTTTTTTCAACAAACTATCAACCGTGCTTTGCACCTCAAGTTCCGACAAGTCCAGCACCGGCTCGCGATTACTTTTCTGATTACAGCCATTCACCAACGCATTCAGCGACAGTGGGTATTGATCTGGCGTGGTGTGCTCCTTTTCAAACAGAACACCGATAACGCGGGTTTCACATAAAGTTAGTTCGATCATAACGGTCAGTTCACACTCAATAAAACACGTAAACTAGATTAGCACTAGTCCCCGGTACTAAACATGGAAAATATGGCTACTAGTGAACAACCGCGCAGAAGCGAGCCTATAAAAGCCGTATAAATCTACCTTAGCCACCACCTGTACGCTAAAGACTGATAATCTATGCCCTGTATTAACATGCCGCGGCACTCAGGATAATAACGCCATGCACCTCAAACGTCTCAAACTCGCCGAACAGGCATTCCTCAACCGCTACCCAGGTGGCTTTCAGCACCCAGAGATGTTGGCTATCGGCAAAAAGCACAATGTCACAAAGCTTTCAGATTTTTGCCAACAGGCCTTCGGTAAACGAAACTTCAGTAACACCAATCAAATAATCGAAGATTGGTTAAAAGTCATCAGCCGCTCCTCGATGATCTCGTTGTTTGAAAAGCCCAAATTTAAATCCTTTATCAACACCCGCAATAGCGATGAAAAAAAGGCATTGGTACAAAGCGCAAAGATGATGCTACATGGGAAAGCCGAGAGCGGCTTTGACTTGCAACTCGACCTGCTGAAAATGGACAAACTCGCCAAGTGGTCGATTATCTCGGCACTGCCGGCCTATTACCGGCTGCAAGATGAGGTGTTTATCAAACCGACCACCGCCAAGGGCGTCGTCAGTTATTTTGAGCTCCAAGACCTTACCTACAAACCCACACCCAGCTGGGATTTTTACCTAAATTATCGCGTGCAATTAACACAAATGAAAGAACAGGTAGATAAATGCCTTAGCCCAAGCAATCCAGCATTTTCAGGCTTTTTAATGATGAGTTTACCGAAGAAGAAGCAGCGTTGAATAAACTATCAGCGCCTTGTACTTCTGTAGGCAGCCCAAATACTTCTATGCTCTGCTGCGGAGAGTGACTGCAACTTACCCAGCTTGGCAAACTGAACGTAACACACGAGATTTCCAACAAGCGGCACATACCACATGGGCATAATCAACTGGCGCTTAAAAGACCTAGGCAATACATCATTACTTGCCACCTTAAACGTCAACACACTGGCGGGAATAATCCAAAGCGCCAACACAATGAAGGCCAGAAAAAAATAGGTGTATGAGATATCCATGTTTTCAAATCTACTTTCTATCGTTTGATGTAGATTGCTCATCTAGCATCACGCTACCGGCTTTTAGCCTGATTGAAATTGCTAGCACGCAACATAAGCCCAGCCAATACAAAAACCCACAAGGCTTGAGCTCCATAGTTTAATCGTTGATACAGACCAAACCCCTCTCCCGATTCGACCGCACTCGCCATGAGGGGTAGCAATGCGATAACAAATAGAGAGACCGCCAATGAGAACCAAACGAACCATTTCACACCCAACTGGCGCTTAGCAAGAAAAACCCATAGCAAGTTTGCCAGCAAGAGGCTTAAAAACATGATGAAGCCAGCAAGGTTATGTAAATTCTGCTCTATTGATGGCGACACTAAATCGCAGCCGCGATCACAGGAGAAAAAACCCGCTAACATACTGCCAAACCCATGAACGATGACTAAAGCACCAGAAACACGAGCGAGCATCGACTTGGGGAAGGTTTTCATAAGCCCAAAGCCAAACAGCGTAAACAACACCGCTAGGGGATAATTATTTATGAGCGGAGACAGTAATTGCGTGGGCGCTCCTCTTGCTCCCAACTCACTCATCGCTTGGGAATAGTGGCTATAGTCTGGGTAAAACATGCCGGTAAAAGTCACCCCAACAACTAACCAAATTGGCGCCAATAACCCCGCGAAATAACACCAACGCTTTACTGCTTCACTCACAAGAAAAGTCCTCACACAATGCCATTGCATAGCAATAGACCCATTCATCAAAAACTAATCGATGAGTGCAAGTGCAGGATTAATCACCACCACCGCAATCACCGCCACCACCGAAGCCACCGTCAGATCCACCGCCACTTGCACTACCATCTGAGCCTATCTTGAGGGCAATTTTTATTACGCTGAAAAGAAGAAATAGAAAGAACACCATGGGTAAAAACCGGTTGTAGAAGCGGCTATCTGAGCTTAGATCTAGGTAATGCCAGGAACTGAATAAACCGACAAATAGGATAAACCAAGATTTCATGTAAACCCTTTGATGAAAATAATTTTTGGGCGAAGGAAAAGTAAAAAAGCCTACTCATTCCAAGCCAAAAAGATCCTGGAGACCGCGGTTAAAAGTTTCGAATAACCCCCCCCTAAAAGTAACTTGTCATCGTAATTATTCACAGCCCACCAAGACACAATGGGCTGGGGAAACAATAAGTAGATCTCGTTGGCGTATGATCTGTGAATGGGGAACTGAAAACAACACAAATATAACCGTAGCAGGCTGCAGAATGACTGCGCTAGCACGAACTACGCAACCTCGGCCACAAAGATAATCGACAAGGGCAAAGTCGATTGGGGCGCCTTTGGTTCCTTGATCTCGACAAGGTTAAGCCCACTTTGATCATTTAACCCAAGCTCTGCCTTTAGATTCCGAAGTGGGTAGCCAACTTTTTCCCTCGGTCGGCACTTGGATCATCGATTCCGTTCGGCCCTTTCTGCCAAATGACTATTTCGTAATCAAAGTACAGTCGGTGTCATTCATTTGAGACCTTTAAATAAAGTACATTTGCTTCATTTTCAAGCCTTCCGTCACATCAAAACTCTTGAACAATCAGTTCTTCGATTTCTCCGCCGAACAAGTTTGGCCATGCCCCAACTATTGATGAATCTTCATTCATAGGTAAACATAACGTCGCAATTTTGGGCAACCGAAGCAACGCGTAGGTTGTCCAAAAGATTGCCTTGTTAGAGCAATTACTTACATTCCTTTGAAACGTGCTCGCACATATTGTCAGCGCCTCTACACGTTTCCACACAAAATTCGGCTCGAATTCGAACACCAGTAACCTCCAGAGGATTACCATTAATGGTTCGAGGTTGATACTTAATTCCTGTCGCATTTAATATTGCGACTTGTTCAAATTGAGCTTTGGCATCGCTCTCGACAAGTCTGTGATTTTTAGTATTACCAGAAGAGTCAATATCAAATTCAACAACAGCGTAGCCCTCAAAACCTGAATCGCACAAATACTTAGGATATAAGGTCTTTGGTGTATAAGTTCTAAAGTATTCATGATTTTCAAAATCGAAATTTTCAGGTGGTTCATGATACCGCTCTTTCGAAGCTACATAATATTGACTGGAGCAACCAGCAAAGAAATAGATTAAGACACTTAAAAATACTACCCGCATGAATTTACTCTAACGCTGCCATAAGAGGCAGCTACGTAGTTGATTTATTTTGTGCTATTTAAGCACAAAATGAAGCGACGCAGTAGCTGTCCTACTTGTTGGCCTTGTTAGATTTATTTTACTTTACTTGCCATGATAGCATTTGATACGTAATATTTTTTTCTGTTTTTGTTTCAACATACACTGGCGAGCTTTCAAAATTTGTTAATACTTCATATTCCTGTCCGAATTCTAGATCTTCTCCAAACGGCCCTACGATAGCATTAAGCTTCTTGTCTAAAGGTACAATGATCGCAGCCAGTGTTAAATGACAATCTGATCCGTGCTCCCAGTGTTTAAATGCATGATAAGCAGCCATACGCGGATGAATAGTAGTTGAAAGGGGGCGCGTCCAATCAAATCCTTGTGCTCCCGAAATCGCCCCTCGAAATAGGAGCTGTTTCGCAGGCAATAGCACGCCTTTTTCTTTAATCTCTCTGTTAAGACTATCATAATCATCACCATCAAATTCCCGATATTTACTTAAGTATCTTGAATAAATTGGATAGTCAGTTAATCCTGATCTAGCGTCCTGCCAAGATCGAAGGATTTCAGATTTAAGAATGGCCTCATCTATTGAATTATGACGATCGGATTTTCTTGATCTTTTATCTAATTCGTATTTTGTGAGATCATCAAACAGCGTAAAGACAGAATCTTTTTCATCTTTTAAAACACCGCCGTCAAATCTGAACAAATCTAATTGCATCACTGCTTCCGAATCTAACAGCTTATCTATGGACTCTCTCGTTTTTGCAAGCATGGCGGATGAATTTGGTAGCAATTGCATTTATCTATTCGGTTCCAGCTTACGCTGACCATGATGACATCTGCGCAGTGGCTCCTCATTATTCAGTCGGTTCCAATTAACCAAAGCTGTTATCAGGTCCCGCATCTGCACGGATTGTACCGTTTTCATCTAGCAAACCAGCAAAAATTGAAAGTATTGTCCTATTTAAATTGGTTGGTATTGTGTTTGCTTATTTGACATTACTGACCATAGCATCCGGGCCTGTTTAGCTGCCATGGCTACCGCAACTACGTTGTCTGGCTTGTTAAGCCGAAGCTTTTCCAGCCACTCCCCGTATTGACTCGTTCCTCTAGCGGACTTCAATAATATGGTCCGAGCCCCATGTATCAATAGGGTTCGTAGGTAGCGATCACCCTTCTTAGTAATCTTCCCCAATCTTGACTTCCCACCCGATGAATTTTGTCGAGGCGTTAAGCCCAGCCAGGCGGACAGATGACGCCCATTTTTAAACTGTTTCGGATCACCTACCGTTCCAATCACTGCGCTGGCAGTTAACGCACCAACCCCTTCCATTTTCATTAGCCTACTAGCCGTATCGTTGTTTTTGACCCAATCGCTAATATACCGGTCCAGTAATTCGATCTCGTCTTCAACTCGGCACAAGGTAACGAGCAAGTCATTAACTAACACTTTTACAAATTTAGGTATGTGGTCAAAATCAATCAGCTCCGCCAATTCTGATGTGAGTTTATGCCGCCCTTTACTTACCACCACGCCAAATTCAAGCATATGGCCGTGAATTTGGTTAATTAGCGCAGTTCTAGATTTTATATTAAAAGTTCTAATACGGTGGGCCATTAAAATCGCCTGTTGATCTTCGCTCTTTACAGAAACAAATTTCATACCTGGTCGGCCAATCGCTTCACAGATAGCTTCAGCATCATTTGCATCGTTCTTACCTTTCCGCCGATAAGGGATTACATATTTCGCTGAGATCAAACGTACTTCATGCCCCATCTCTGTAAGCTTACGGGCCCAATAATGGCTACCACCGCAGGATTCAATACCAATTTCACACTGAGTTAAATTAGAAAAGTACTCTAACAATTTCGATCGGGTAAAGTTCTTCTTAAGAACAATTTTTTCATGACGGTCAACACCATGAACAACCATTAGCCTTTTTCCAATATCAATACCGAATCTGATTATTTGCGCGCCCATATCACTCTCCAAATATTTAACCTTTGTTTAGGTTAGGGAGAGAGAGTCCATGTCATTATTCAACAGACGCCGACAATATATTTTCTTGAGCTGTTTTTCACTCATTATTTCTTAAGCGTTTGATTTAATTAATTTTATCAATATATCGAGTAAGCATTGAAAAAGTTCTTGAACCCATTATCTGAAAAACTGGCGCTATATATTTTCTAGAATGATTTTAAATATACATCGCAAATCCTTAATTTACATAGAATTTTCCTTACCAACCCAAGTTGCCTGCAGTACAAAACTAAGCCTTGGCTGCTGAAAAACGGGATTAATCGGCTGATTTTATTGGGAAATCATTCTGGCGCTCAGCTAAATCTGCTATCGCTTCGGCTTTGAACATGCCTTTGCAGGCTGGCAAGGTCTAGCTGTTAGACGCCGTTTTTCGATTTAAGCGCAGTTGCCAGAAATTCTGCATCGAGGCTCTATAACAGAGGATAAATTTCCGAGTATGTAAGCAAACAAAGGCGCTGACATATAAGTTTGCTCGCCTCTCTATGGTTAATGGCCTGTCTCATCACCTAGGCCCATAACAAGCGACCGTACCGTACTCTTTTCGCTTAACTCAGCCAGTAACGGCTAATTCGAATTTCTGTACAATAGGCCGAAATTGACCTTCAGAGACAAGCCAGTGCCAGACAATTACCTTACCGATGCCGATATCTCGTTTATTGATGACATGCTAGAAAAGTATGGAGAAGAAGACTCCATTGGTAATTTTTCCGAGCTGGACGGCTTTCTTACGGCCCTCGTTTCTGGGCCCGAGATGATTATGCCGAGCCAGTGGATGCCCTGGATTTGGGGCGACGAGCAAGACCAGCCGACGTGGGAAACAGACGCTGAAGCCACCCAGTTCTTCGAGCTCTTGTTGCGCGCCATGAATGATACCGCCACAAAACTTATGGAGGCGCCCAGCGACTTCCAGCCTATGTTCGAAAACCTATCGACCAAAACCCATGAGCAGTGGTTTATGGCCACTTGGTGCCTCGGTTATTTACGCGCGGTATTTATCGGCGATTGGCCTGAAATACCGGAGGAATTTAGCCATTGGCTAGCCCTGATCGAGCAACAGAGCTTTGAAGAACAAGCTGACAACCTCCTGGCAGAAGGCTTGGATGCGCAAATTGACATGGCGTCGGAATTGACTTTGGCCGCGCTGATGTTGCATCGGTTTTGGTTAGAGCAACGACTGCCCGCCCCGTCGCCGCAGATAAACCCGAGCCAACCGCTGCGTTCAGGGCCGAAGGTAGGTCGCAACGACCCCTGCCCCTGCGGTAGCGGCAAAAAATTTAAACAGTGTTGTTTACATTAATACTCGGAAAACGGCTGCGTTATGACTAGCCCTTATCTACTTGCCATTCAGTTTACCTTATCGGTAACGGCACCGATTTTTTTGATCGTATTTCTGGGTTTATTTTTAAAACGCACCGGGCGGATTAACGACGAATTTATTGGCATAGCATCAAAACTCGTCTTTAACTTGTGTCTGCCTTTGTTGATGTTTTTTGCCATTATTCAAAGCGACATAGACTGGCAAACGCAACATAGCTTAGCCCTATTTTCGGCAACCGCAGCAGCGTTGAGTTTCTTAGTTTTTTGGTGGTTGGCGCAAAGATTTATCGCCGTACCAGAAGATAGAGGGGTGGCTGTGCAAAGCGCCTTTCGCAGCAACTTAGGTATTATGGGCATCGCGCTTTGCGCCAAGGCCTTTGCCGAACCCGGTTTAGCCGTTGCCGCGCTGATTCTCGCCGTGGTAACGCCCATTTATAATGTGCTATCTATTTACGCACTTACCCGCAGCTTAGCCGCTAACACCCGTATGCACTGGGGTCAGTTATTGTTGGGGATATTAAAAAACCCCTTAATCGTGTCCATCGGTTTGGCCTTCGTTTTTGTGGCGCTCGATCTCACTTTGCCGTTATTTCTCGAAGATACCGGCCGCTACCTCAGCCGCATGACGCTACCGCTAGCACTGATTACCATAGGCGGCAGTTTATCGCTCTCGGCACTGCGTAACGCCAGCGCGCTATCCGCCTGGATAGTATTCGCCAAAATCGTTGTTGTACCGGTAGCCATCACCGGCTTTGCCTGGTTGTTGGGTTTCAGGGGTATTGAGTTGGGCTGCATTTTATTGATGTTTGCGAGCCCAACCGCAGCAGCGGCCTTTGTTATGACCCGCGCCATCGGCGGTAATCACCAACTCGCCTCAAACACCATCGCCATCAGCACCTTAGCCAGCGCCATCACCATCAGCACGTTTCTTTACGGCTTGAACCTCGCGGGTATTTTTTAATTGATCGAGCCTCATACCGAACACAGTCGCTACAGCTTGCTCACTGATCAGCATCGAAACGCCACCGATTAGATCCACGCCTTAGTACCTTAGGCTAAGCAATAAAGCCAACCGTGCCAATCAATCTCACAGCAAGCCGAGACAAGCGTGCAAACCGGCGGGCTCACATCGCCATTAGGTACCACCGTCTAGGTTACATTTATTTTTTTTGCCTTAGCCGCTAAGCCTTACGCCATCAGATTTCCACGTCATTTGGGTTTATGAAACAAAGCCACAGCAAAATGTAAGCGCTTTACTTCGGGAAAAAGCTGCAAGATTATGACAACGTTGTCGATTTTAAGGCGCGCTTAGAGGCTCGATAAACCCTAACTTTTCACGCCACCGGCAACACCCGGACAGGTTTGACCGCCCTAGGCTTCAACCAGCTTGTTAAGGGACGTCATCAATAATAATTTCTGACAGGAACCTAAACATGATTTTTTCCCAGACTCAGCGAGCCATACGCTCGCTATTACCCCTAGCCATAGGCTTAACCCTTGCCGTTGGCGCGCAGGCAGCCACTTTCCAAGCCGAAGATTACAATGTGTTTTTCGACACCACACCAGGCAACTCGGGCGGCGCCTATCGCGCTGACGATGTCGATATAGAAGTCACCACCGATACCGGCGGTGGGCACAATGTGGGTTGGATTGAGCAAGGGGAATGGCTAGTTTACCAAAACCTCAACATACCCAGCACAGGCAATTACAAAATTCGCTTGCGCGTCGCCAGCCCTTCTGGCGCTACCGCCTCCACCGATTTAAACGGCGGCAGCATTATTCTGGGCAACGTTAACATTCCCGCCACCGGCGGCTGGCAAACCTGGCAAACCGTCGAGATCACCAAGCAGATTAATGCAGGCACTTACAACTTGGGCGTTTTTGCGCAAACTGGCAACTGGAATCTCAACTGGATAGAAGTGGTTGCGGTTGGCGGTAACGCATCCGGTAATGTGGTGATCAACCAACACTGCAACCATACAGGTTGGTCCGTAGGTTTAGACGTAGGTTCTTACACGCTTAGCAATTTACAAGCGCGCGGTTTTGTTAACAATGACGCATCCTCACTGCTCATTCAGCCCGGCTATGAGGCTGTCCTTTTTCAAGACAACAACTTCACCGGCAGCTCATTGGTGGTGAAAGCGAGTGATGACTGCTTGGTAAACGAAGGCTTCAATGATCTAACCAGCTCCATGATTGTACGCAAAGCTGGCGCCAATAATAATTTGGCCTGGGCCGATGAATTCGACAGCATCAACACCAACCATTGGACTTTTGAAACCGGTGGCGGCGGCTGGGGCAATAATGAATTGCAGTACTACACCAACGGTCAAAATGCGTCCATACAATACGATGCGGCGGCGGGCAGTAATGTGCTGGTACTCGAGGCACGCAAAGGTAACCCTGCGAACTATAACTGCTGGTACGGTAGCTGTACTTACACCTCCACACGTATGATTACCCGCGATAAAAAGTCCTTTCAGTACGGCCGCATTGAGGCCCGTCTAAAGCTGCCGCAAACGCAAGGCATCTGGCCTGCATTTTGGGCACTGGGCAACGCCTTTGGCAGCCAAGGTTGGCCACAAGGTGGCGAGATCGACATCATGGAGCACGTCGGTTACGAGCCAACCTTAACCCACGGCGCGCTACACGGCCCAGGTTATTCAGGCAATACGCCCATCACCGGCACCCACAATGTGGGTGAGGTTGTCAGCGCTAACTATCACGTTTACGCGGTAGAATGGAGTGCGTCGGAAATTCGCTGGTTCGTAGACGGCCACAATTTCTACACCGCTAGCCGCGCGCAGGTGGAGCAATATGGTCAATGGGTATACGACCAACCCTTCTGGTTATTGTTGAACGTCGCCGTTGGCGGCAACTGGCCGGGCAGCCCGGATGGCAGTTCCACCTTCCCGCAAAAAATGATGGTGGATTACATTCGGGTTTATCAGTAACGCCGTAGCAGGTACTTAGAAAAAAGGCCATTTTCACAAATGGCCTTTTTCGCTTCCGAACTAAATAAAAACTTCATCAAGCAACTAACATTTTAGCTCAAGCTTAAGCACGCTTGTCGTAATAAGCTTTTACTTTAGGTTCGTTAGCAATGTGTTGCTCGTGAGCCACTAAGGTAGGCGCGAGCTTTTTCACTAAATCCGTAGGAATGTGATCGAGCTGACCGGAGCTCAGCCAGCGCGTGGTAACAAACACTTTGAAATCGGCAATGGAGAGTCGGTTGTCGGCAAAATATTTTTCGCCCTGCTTGATCAAGCGCGCCTCTAACCACTGAATATACGTCGTTAACGGCCCAGCCACCAAAGCCTCGCGCGCGGTTTTTAGTGCATCGCCAGAGAGACCAAAGGTCGCCACCAATTTATGGGTCATATCTTCTATGACATCCATCACTTCATCGCACAACAGCGCCTGATAATCATCCTTTGGGTACAGGCCCGCTTGCTTGCCAAAGTATCGGCACAAGGCCGTAGATTGGGTGAGCGTTTGGCCATCAATGTCAACGGTTGGCACTTGGCCAAAGGGCGTATTTTTTCGGACTTCCGCAAACTCGGGAAAGGTGAACCGATGGTCTTCAAAGGGTAAACCCGCGCAATGTAACGCTAAGCGAATAGGCTCACCACGGCCGCCATCTACGTCAAAATAAGTCACTTTAATCTTTGGCATATCCTTCTCCACTTCAATAGGGCTAACAGGGTTAAATATTTAGTGTACCTAGCAACCGTTGGAACCGATCTACATCAGCTTGGCAAACAATGTCGTCGCCGATCTCTGCCCACACAATAGAGCGTGTAAGACCTCTAGGCAATGCTCGCAATCATTGTCTCGACGCTGTACTAGCCTAAACACTAGCGCCAACAGGTTTAGCTCAGGTCATCGGCCTGAAGATGCGGCTCAGGAGCACTCCATTCAGCCAAACATCCTATCGCCAAACTAGACGATTCAGCCCAGAATCGGCTCCCCATTAACCTCAATTCCGGCCATATTGGTTGCGATTAAACCCATACAACTATAAGGGTTATTCGGCGGCCAGCCTCAGCCCACAGCACAGATTTAGCTGCTAAAGTTAAAGGTCAGTCCTAGCTTTAGAGCAGTGAATTAGATGAGACAACCTTGGGGTAACATCGCGCAGGCCGCTACCATAAGCCTTATCTGCCTTGTTACTTGCCTGACCACTCGGGCTTGGGGCAGCACTGCCTCCCCGCTTCGCATCTACCTAGATGCCGACCGCACCCACAACCAAGCCTCGGCACTGGCCATAGAGCGCGGCTTACAGATCGCTCTTGATGAAGTCGACAATCAAATACAGGGTCACCCCATCGAGCTAATACCGCTGGATCACAGGGGCAACACACGGCGTAGCAAGTTACATATGGACAAGGCGTTAGCTGATCCGAACACTCTCTTAATCATGGCCGGCTTACACTCGCCACCACTGATCAAATACCGAGACTTTATTAACCAAAATGAATTACTGACGCTGGTCCCCTGGGCGGCAGGTGGGCCAATTACCCGCTACCCAGCAGCTGAAAATTGGATATTTAGGCTCTCCGTGGACGACACCAAGGCTGGTAACAAACTCGCCAACTTTGCCACCAAAACCAAAGGCTGCAAAAAGCCGCATTTATTGCTTGAGCAAACGCCGTGGGGGGAAAGCAACCAAGCCAACCTGATTCAGGCGGTACGCCAAGAACGCAATGCAGACCCTCTAACGAGTTGGTTTAACTGGGAAGTCAGCACCGAAAGCGCTCGCATTATGCTGCGGAGCATTCGCGACTTGAGTGCAGATTGTATTATTTACGTGGGCAATAGCCGCGATATCCGCACTATCATTGAAGCGAACAAAACCCTAGCTGAACCACTAAATCTACCAATTATCAGCCACTGGGGCATTACAGGCGGCAACTTTGAAGTTATGGTGTCCGCGGAGGATCGCGACAATCTGGATTTAAGCTTTCTCCAGACCTGTTTTTCTTTTATATCATCAAAACCTACTCCTCTCTCAACCGAGGTGGTAGCAAAAACCATTGAACGTTACGCAGACATTACCTCAGCCAGTGATATCAAAGCGCCCACCGGTTTCATCCACGCCTATGATTTAGGTCGATTGCTGATACAGGCCCTAAATCAATTTGAACTCTCTGACGACACGAGAACAACCAGAGCAAAACTTCGCAACCAACTGGAAAATATTACAACGCCTGTCAAGGGCTTAATTAAAACCTACCAACAACCGTTTCGCCAATACAGCGCGAGCGATACCGATGCCCATGAAGCACTTGGCAAAGACGATCTATGCATGGGTCGATTCACTGACAACAACGATATTGAGCTACTACCTTAGAGGAAAGACTTAAAGCATGGAGGACCCGGCAGAGAATAAAACCAAAAAAGGAAACAGCGTCACCCTTACCTTTATTGTCGTTATGATGCTGTCTTTCTTTGCATCACTCTTTGTAGCAAGCCTGTTCGTTAGCCCAAGTGTCGACAACGCCATAGAAACGCTCCAGCAAACCAATAGCCACGCCGAGGCAAACCTATCCACCAAGCTACTCGAGCAATATATACAGGACAGGGTGAAAGTCTTACGCGACATTGCAAAATATCCCGTCCTAAAAAATGCCGTTATGGAAACAGGCTTTAGCCAAGCAGATCTCAACGATTTTCTCAGTGACATAAATATACTAAGCAATCGCGAAGATTTAGCGGTGTTAAATATTTCTGCAAGCCCACTCTACGACAGACACAAAAAGCCAAAAACCTACAACGCTGAAGACGCTTGGTTTAACCGGTTAATTGAAGGCGCCAGCGATCAAGAAATTAACCTGATCAATGAGGGTACAATCACCTACATCCAAATTGCCGTTCCTATTAACCTAGGTGGCTACCCTGAGGGGGTCCTGGTAAGTGAGATAAAACTTGATCTCGATCGGCTTTTCGCCAAGCTTATATCAAACTCAAACAGAGCCATTGTTTTAACCAAAGATGGCGTAAAGATCAGCACATCAAAGACACTAAACGACACTGATGCCGTCACTATTACAAAACATCTCCCTTTTTCTAGAATAGCGTTAAACTACCAACTAAGTGCTCCGCAACTAAAACAAGAGAAATTTAGCGCAATACTGAAAATCATGCTTAGCGTACTATTGAGCATAATTACCGCCTTTAGCATTCTTTACATTACCGGCAAAAAAACACTACTAAACCCCTACAGAAAACTTCAATCCTCACAAACAGAGCTTAAATACGCCAAGGAGCTCGCGGAAAAAAGCGCCGAACAGGCGAAGCAATCAGCCGCCGAACTCGCGCAAGAAAAAGAAGCACTAAAATTAAGTGAAGCGAGATTTAAACTCGCGACGGAAGGGAGCAACGACGGCATCTGGGATTGGAATATTGTAACCAAAAAAATCTACTTTTCGCCCAGACTAAGAGAGCTTTTGGGCTACGCTGGCGACGACACTAAAAATTTACCTAACGACTGGCCAGCTTGGCAGGAAAAATTTCACCCTGACGATTCCGAGCCAAGCTACCTTGCGCTACTTAATCACATAAAGTATTCAACGCCCTATGATATAGAATTTCGATTGCAACATAAAAGTGGTAACTATCGATTTTTTCGATCTAGAGGCAACGCCCTAAGAAATGAGCAAGGCGATGCCATACGAATGGCTGGCTCGGTAACAGACATTACCTCACGAATTCTTCAGCAACAAGACTTGGAGAAAGCTCGCATAGAAGCAGAAAATGCCAACCAAGCTAAGAGTGAATTCCTGGCAAGCATGAGCCATGAAATAAGAACACCCATGAACGGTGTTATTGGTATGTTATCAATCCTCGACAACAGCAATCTCAATCAGGAACAGCGCCGACAACTGAACATCGCCAAATCGAGCGCCGGATATTTGCTAAACATTATCAACGATATATTAGATTTCTCAAAAATTGACGCACGAAAATTATCCATCGAAAAAATAGATTTTAGCCCCATTAAAATGTTTAGTGATTTTTCAGATGGTATGGCTTTGCGTGTTGCGGAGAAAGATTTGGAATTGGTGCTCGACCTACGCGAGCTTCCCACCAATTTTGTCACAGGAGATCCATCCAGAATAAGACAGGTTTTAACCAACTTAGTAGGCAACGCAATAAAGTTCACTGAGCAAGGTGAAATCACACTAAAAGCCAGCATAACGAACATGGATAAAACGCAATGCCGGCTACAGTGTTGGGTCAAAGATACTGGCATCGGTATTTCAAAAAGCCAACAAGACAAGCTTTTTAAACCATTCACTCAAGCCGATAGCTCTACCACACGCAAGTACGGTGGCACAGGTTTAGGTTTAACCATTTGTAAGCACTTATGTGAACTCATGGGTGGCTCAATAAAGGTAGAAAGCACGCAGGGGGTTGGATCTGAATTCTATTGCGATTTTGTATTACACAAATCTAAACGCAAGCAAATACCAATGCCCAATATTTCGCCCTACGATGCCAGAGTGTTGGTTATTGATGACAATACAACAAATTGTGACGTGTTAACCGATCAGCTAAATAGGTGGGGCGCCCATGCATCAGCGGCTTATAACGCAGAACAAGCGATGCAACTATTACACCAAGCTGTAGACAGCAAGCATCCCTTTAATCTTGTTTTTCTGGATCTACAAATGCCAGAAGTGGATGGCGTACAGCTGGCCAAAGAAATTCGCCAATCTGAAGAATTTAAGGACCTTAAACTAGTACTTATGATTTCCCAGCCGCAACCTGGTGATGCGCGAAAGTACGCTGAGCTTGGGATACAGGCCTATTTTCCGAAACCCGTCACTATCAGTGACTTACTCAGCGCAATCTCCATACTGATCGACGACGGCGAAGCAATTAAGGCCGCGCAGCCATTGCTAACGCAACATTTTGTCAACGAGTTCACGCCTTCCAATGCGCACGTCGAATCACTGCACGGGCTGAAACTACTGGTGGTAGAGGATAACGAAGTGAACCGAGAGGTTGTGCGGATGATGTTGGCGGATTTTGGTATTCAGCCAGCCTTTGCAGAAGACGGCAAGGCGGCACTTAATTGCCTGCTTGAACAATCGACAGGGGAGCAATTTGAATTAGTATTAATGGATTGCCAGATGCCGGTTATGGACGGATTTGCTGCCACCCGGGCAATTCGTCAAGGCCTAGCGGGCGATCATAATCGCACAATTCCGATCATCGCCATGACCGCCAATGCCATGGCTGGCGATCGCGAACAATGCTTAGATTCAGGTATGGATGACTATCTGAGCAAACCCATCGATAGCCTACTACTAACCCGCACTTTGGTGCGTTGGGCAGATGGCAAAGGAAGCAAGACAAGGATTGAAGCAAGGATTAATAAAGAACCCACTACGGATGAACCCACTTGGGATATCAACACCGCATTAAAACGGGTCAAAGGCCGCCGTGATCGCTTGGCCACACTCCTTGGTATGTTTCAAAAAAGTACCCCAGAAATGTTGCATAAGTTAAAAGAGTCGGCAGAGTGTAATGACAGGAAAAATATTGAAGCCCATGCCCATGCTTTGAAAGGCACATCGGGCAACCTTGCTTTTATGCGACTATATCAAGCCTGTATCACACTAGAAGTCATGCCCGCAGAAACGTCGCTAGACGCGCTGATCGCCCAAGTAGATAACATCGAAGCAGCATACAAAGATACGCAAATACTGATCATGGACTTTTTAACAAACAACAAAGAGAGCTAACCTAGCCAATCAATATTGCTCGACGACACAAGCGTGGAAGAACTCCTGTAGCGTCTTCCACGCCGTACATTAACCCAGCCTATTGCGCCTTAAGAACAGCATCGATATCCGCAGCATTATGACGATCAGCCAATTGACGCGATTCATCGCCCCACACTTTATTCACTAATTTTGCACGTTGCACCGCTGGCCTAGCTTTAATCGTGTCGGCCCAACGGCGTACATGCTTATACTCGTGCACTGATAAAAACTCAGCGGCCTCATATAAGCCACCTTGCACCAACACACCGTACCAAGGGTAGATTGCCATATCGGCAATGGTGTAATCAGTGCCGGCCATAAACTCACGTTCCGCCAATTGCTTATCCAACACATCTAACTGACGCTTTACCTCCATGGAAAAACGATTGATGGGGTATTCATATTTTTCCGGTGCATAGGCATAAAAATGCCCGAAGCCACCGCCTAAATAAGGTGCTGCACCCATTTGCCAAAATAGCCAATTGAGCACTTCCGCTTTTGCACTTGGTTCTGTCGGTAAAAACGCATTAAATTTCTCAGCCAAGTACATCAAAATTGACCCTGATTCAAACAGTCGGGTTGGCGTTTCAGTGCTGTGGTCCATCATGGCCGGAATTTTTGAATTCGGATTTGCCGCAACGAAGCCGGAGGTAAATTGATCGCCATCGCCGATATGCACCAACCAGGCATCGTACTCAGCTTGTTTAACACCCATAGCCAGCAACTCTTCAAGCATGATGGTGACTTTCACGCCATTGGGGGTTGCCATAGAGTAGAGTTGCAAGGAATGTTTACCAACGGGTAAGGGCTTGTCCCGCGTGGCACCCGAAATTGGGCGATTAATATTGGCAAACCTGCCGCCGCTCTCTTGATCCCAGGTCCAGACCTTGGGTGGTGTATAGGTTGTAGACTGGCTCACGCTTTTCCTCTCTCCAGTTGTATTGACTTAATTGATGAACACTTAGAGCCGTTTCACGACACTTTGTTACTTGAGCCGAAAAAGTTTATGCCGTAGCGTATCACAACCAGCCTATCACCCGTGATCAGATCCACTAGCTGCCTTTCTACGTACTTAAAGAACCTACTGCTGCGGAGTTCAATCAGGCCAACATGCATATTCTTATAACCGGCGCCACAGGTTTTATCGGCGCACAATATATACGGCATTATCGCCACCACCAGTTCACGGTGCTCAGTCGCGACCCGGTAAAGGCCAAGCAACGCCTTTGTTCAGACTCTGAAGGCGCAACCAACCTGCGTGTTATTAATCACTTAGCTGACTTACCCACGCTGGATGGCATTGATGCGGTGATCAATTTAGCCGGCGAAGCAATCGCGGATAAACGCTGGACGACAAAACAGAAAGCGGAAATCTGCGCAAGCCGCTGGCAGCTTACCCAGCAACTGGTGGATTTAATCAAAAACAGCAAGGTGCCGCCCAAGGTATTTTTAAGCGGTTCGGCCATTGGCTATTATGGCGACGCGGGCGCCGAGCAGCAGAGCGAAAACACGATGCCAGCAACGATAACCACGCGAGCCGCCAAACCGAAATCTAGCGACTTCGCCCAAACCCTGTGTCAGCGCTGGGAAACGATCGCCCTAGGCGCGCAAGATCATTGCCGCGTCGTGCTGTTACGCACGGGTATTGTGCTGGATGCAGAAGCCGGCGCCTTAGCGAAAATGTTAACGCCCTTCAAACTTGGCTTGGGCGGCAGAATAGCCTCCGGCAATCAAGTGATGTCTTGGATACACGAGCGCGACGCGGTCAACGCCATCGAGTTTCTTCTGCACATACCAACGGCAAGCGGACCTTTTAATTTAACCGCACCCGAACCCGTCACCAACAAGGTGTTTACTCAAAGCCTCGCTCACACGTTAGGTAGGAACGCCTTCATACCCGTTCCGGGCACACTGTTAAAGCTACTCATGGGTGAATCGGCAGCGCTGCTATTAGGCAGCCAAAACATCTACCCAGAAAAGCTTCTAAACAATGGCTTCACGTTTGAATTTTCTTCATTAACGCAGGCGCTGGATGCACTCATTAAAAGCAAACAAGCTCACTAGATCGTTTAGCCTGTATTGATGAGCAGAGCCTATAATCTGTTGATACTTTAATCCGATGGCACTTGCATCGTTATATGCCTGCGTCGAGTTACGCTAGAAGCCTTAGCCAGCCAGTTGCCTTCTTTCAACGGATATTGACCCTTTGGCTAATGATTTAATCTGCACCCAATGATGCTTGGTCAGGAGTTTACTGAATGTTCAAGATGTTTAAGTTAGACCCCGCTCGAAAACTCGCCCAACAGTATCAAGCACTGTTGCAACAAGCTATGGAAGCCCAACGCTCAGGCGATATAAAACGCTATTCCGAGCTAACTGAAGCAGCGGAGAAGATAGGCGTAGAGCTGGAAAATTTGGAAAGGAAATAGCCGCGTTGTGGGTGGCAATGTCAGTTCACTCTCTACCTATAGCAAGCGTCACGTGTATAGGTAGAGATTGAACCTAGCCGAAAGCTGGAAGGCCGCCCCTTAAAGAGCTTAGGAAGACTTTTTATTACCTGTATAAAATTTTTGGATACTGGAAAAATCTTTTTTACCTTGATCTTCACCCGCCGAGTGCTTGTGTAAGTTGAACAAGTTTCGCGCGGCAGCGCCCATGGGTATAGACGAGCGGCTACTCAAGGATGCCTCCATCGCTAAGCCCAAATCTTTTAACATCAGATCAACCATAAAGCCGCCCTGATAATCTTTCGATGCAGGCACGCCTTCCATCACACCGGGCACGGGGTTGTACTTTTGTAAGCTCCAATTGCAGCCAGAACTTTTCAACATAATATTCGACAGCACAGCCGGATCTAAACCGTTATCCATGCCGAGCTGCAAAGCTTCTGCGGTACCCGTCATGTGAATGGCGAGCAGCATGTTGTTACAAATTTTTGCCACCTGCCCAGCACCTACATCCCCAGCGCGGAAAATATTGCTGCCCATCGGTTGCAAAACGATTTTGGCCGCCTCGAAACTCGATTCAACGCCGCCAACCATAAATGCTAGGGTGCCAGCAGCGGCAGCGGCTACGCCACCAGACACAGGTGCGTCCACGAAGCGAATGCCGGCTTTTTCGGCGGCGGCGCCAACTCGGCGGGCACTGTCTGGCGCAATGGTAGAGCAATCTAAAATTAACGCAGTTTTAGGCATAACATTGAGCAGCCCATCAGTGCCATCGCTACCGATGTAAACACCTTCCACAATTGCGCCGTTAGGCAACATACTCACCACATAATCGGCACCCACCACCGCATCAGCGGCACTCGCGGCAATGCTGCAACCCTCTTCTTTGGCATGGGCTTGGGCCGCAGGCGAAAGATCGAAAGCGCGCACCTCAAAGCCGCCTTTAACAAGGTTGGCAGCCATGCCGCCGCCCATATTACCTAAACCAATGAAAGCTACTTTCTGTGTCATTGCCCTGCCCTTTAAACTGTCGTTAAAAATTATCGATAGCGAATGTTATTTATAAATCGCGCAGCGGATTTTGCGGCCAAGGTGCTTGAAAATATGGCGCGACAATGGCATCAGTGACATCGCTGAGTTGTTTGTATTGCCAGTTCGGCGCCTGGTCTTTATCCACCAACAACGCTCTAACACCTTCAGCAAATTCACTGTGCCGAACAATATTGGTCGCCAGTAATATTTCTTTTTCAAACACCGCTTTCAACGACAAGCCCTGACACAGCTGTAACTGCTTGAAAATCCATTTAACGGCCAAGGGCGAGCCACTGGCCAAACCCGTTTGAGCACGCTGCAGCCATTTGTCGTCGGTTTCCAGTGCGGCGAATCGCTGTGCGATCACTTCCACATCATCACCCTGGCACAGCTGATCAATCACCCCTTGATGGGTTTCCAGATTGCCCAGCGGTATGTCTGCCGTCGATTGACGCTGCAAACCTTCGAGCAGCGCCGTCAGTTCATCACCGACCTTGTTCGACGCCCAATTGAGTGCTTGCAATTGCTCAAGCAACGCCGGTTTATGACTATGGCTAATCGCAAAATCAGCCAATCCGGCATAGAGGCTATCGGCACCATTGATAGACGCCGCGCTCAAGGCTAAAAAGCGCCCGCACTGGCCCGGCATTCTGTTTAAGAAATAGCTGCCGCCGACATCGGGAAATAACGCTATCGTAACTTCGGGCATCGCAATGCGGGTTCTTTCCGTGGCGATGCGGTGGGTGCAACCGGCAAACACACCTAAGCCGCCGCCCATCACAATACCATGGCCCCACACGATGGTTGGTTTACCGTAATTATGCAGCAAATAATCTAAGCGATATTCACGGGCAAAAAAGGTTTCGGCATAGTCACAGGGGCCGCCGGGGTTTTGCACCGATGACTGACGCAATGCCTGCACGTCGCCGCCGGCGCAAAAGGCTTTCTCGCCAGCACCTTGAATAAACACGGCAACAATGTTGGCATCGGTTTGCCAGTGCAGCAGTGTTTCAAGCATCAGCTCAACCATATCGAGGGTGAGCGAATTCAAGGTTTTTTCGCTGTTTAACGTGATAACGCCAAACCTATGGCCATCCTGAGTTGGGATTTGTTCAAACAGTACGGGGCTGGTCATTAGCTGTTTTTCCATTGCGGTTTGCGCTTTTCAACAAAGGCGCTGACACCTTCTTTTTGATCTTGGGTATCCCACAGTTTGACAAACAACTCGCGCTCTTTGGCAAACACAGAATTAATATCGCCGCTGCGCGCCTGCATGATTAATTCCTTACAATAGCGCACCGAGGTTGGCGATTGGCCTTCAACTTTTGCCGCCAACTCTAACGCCCGTGTAAGCACAGTGCCGGTGCCAACCACTTCCGAAACCAAGCCAATTTTTTCTGCTTGCGGTGCCTTAATGCGCTCGCCCAATAAGATCATGCGCTTAGCCCAGCCCTCGCCGATAAGCCACGACAATTGCTGTGAACCCAAGCCACAGGGCAATAAGCCAACCGACGCTTCCGGCAATGCCATTTGCGCCTGCTCTTCACAAATGCGTACATCGCAAGATAGTGCCACTTCCAAACCGCCGCCCATGGCAAAACCGGTGATAGCCGAAATAGACACGCCTTGATAATCAGCCAGCGCTTCGAAGGCGCTACCAAATGCCGCCGAAAATTCGAACGACAAGCCTTTGTCATCGTGGTTGAAGCGATTCAAATCGGCGCCGGCACTAAAGAATTTTTCGCTGTCGCTGGTGATGATCAGCGAATAGTTTTCCTTGTCGGCATTCAACTCGCCCACAATAGTCTTTAAATAATTCAGGCTCTCCGGTGTCCAGGTGTTAGCCGGCGGATTATTGAGCGTAATGATGGCGACATGGCCGCGCTTTTCTAATTTCAATAAATCACTCATGTGAGAT
The DNA here is from genome assembly GCF_042853465.1 of Simiduia litorea. GTDB lineage: Bacteria > Pseudomonadota > Gammaproteobacteria > Pseudomonadales > Cellvibrionaceae > Simiduia > Simiduia litorea. The sequence goes on from NZ_AP031497.1 coordinate 3,406,557, forward strand.
CCTTGTCATATCTGGTAGCGTTGAGTGGAAGCACCGACTAACGAATAACCTTAGTGGCACCCTCTTCTAAAATTCGACGCGCGGTAATCACACGCATCACCTCATTGGTGCCCTCTAAAATCTGGTGCACACGAGCGTCGCGCATATAGCGCTCTATGGGATATTCCTTAATATAGCCATATCCGCCGTGCAACTGTAGCGCGTCGTTGCACACGTTAAAACCCACATCGGTGGCAAAGCGCTTAGCCATGGCGCAATAAGTGGTTTTATCGGGGTCATCACTATCAATCTTATTCGCCGCTAGGCGAATCATTTGCCGAGCGGCAACCAGTTCAGTCACCATATCGGCCAACTTAAATTGCAACGCCTGGAACGCGGCAAGTGGCTTGCCAAATTGTTTGCGCTCTTGCATATACGCCTGCGCTAAATTAATACAGGCCTGAGCCGCGCCCATGGAGCAGCTGGCAATATTAATACGGCCGCCATCTAAACCCTTCATGGCAATCTTAAAACCTTCACCCTCAGCGCCAAGCAAACACGCCGCCGGTACTTTTACATTTTCAAAACTGATGGCGCGCGTCGGTTGCGAATTCCAACCCATTTTATCTTCATTTTTACCGTAGCTAATACCGGCCAAATCGGCCGGAATGGCGAAGGCAGAAATACCCTTGGCGCCATCCTCCTGTGAACCCGTGCGCGCCATGACTACCAGCACATCGGTTTCGCCGGCGCCACTGATAAACATTTTACTGCCATTGAGTAGGTAAACTTCGCCATCTTTCTTCGCCGTGGTGCGCAATGAACCGGCGTCGCTGCCAGCGCCAGGTTCGGTTAAACAATAGGACGCAAGTTTTTCACCGGTAGCCAAATCGCTACTCCACTGCGCCTGCACCGATGGCTGGCCCCAAGTGGCAATCATCCAACTGGCCATGTTGTGAATGGAAATGAATGCCGCCGTTGACGTGCAACCCACGGCCAACTCTTCCAAAATAATGGCGGTGTCTAAACGCGATAAATCCATACCGCCAACGCGCTCTGGGCAGTACATGGCCATGAAGCCTAATTCACCGGCTTTTTTAAACATGGCTTTAGGGAAGATTTTTTTCTCATCCCACTCGGCGGCGAAGGGTGCCATTTCGCCAGCGGCAAAACTACGTGCCGCATCTTGAAAGGCCAATTGATCTTCATTGAGTGAAAAATCCATTGCTGTATTCCTAAAGTGAACGTCTAATTTTTATGTCTAGTATTTATATCTAGGTTGCCCTGCTAGGCATGCGGCCTCTGCTCACAGGACTTACTGCACTGGCCTAGATGTAAAGCGCCGATTCTTGCCGGCGCCCTACAGTGCAAGCTCAGAGGCGTGGTTTAGAATTTATCCATCACCGCACCAAACAACTGCTCGTCACTTGGCACAACTTTGGTTTTCGCCAGCGGCATAGAAATCCAGGTGACATTAATCAAGTCTTGCCAAGTAATGTTGTTATTGGTGCCGTTACCGCCCCAAGAACCACAGCCGAGAGAGAAAGTTTGGCGCATGCCATTCCACAAGTTACCGCTGTTAGAAGGTGCCTGTGGCTGGTTAACCATCACCCGCGAGGTTTTGGTTTCCATGCCAAACTTCATGATATTTTCTTGCGTGTGGGAGTAGATACCACAGGAGTGGCCCTGACCTTGGTAAGCCTGTATCTCGTTAGTCAGCTTGATCGCTTCATCGATGTTCGCCACTTTATAGAAGGCCATGGTGACCGACATTTTTTCGCCGCTGAACGGGTAGTCAGCACCGGCACCGGTTTCCGGCACGATGAAAAAGCTCTTGCCCTCGGGTAACGCAAACCCAGCCATACCGGCAATGTTCGACGCCGGCTGAGCCACAATGCGCGCATTGATGTGATCGTCTTCCCAAATCACGGCCTGCAACTTTTGCTTTTCCTCTTCATTGACTAAATAACCGCCCTGGGCCTGCAACTTTTCTAACAGCTCGTCATACACAGACGCCAGTGCAATCACAGAATTATCAGAAGAACAGGAGGCCGCTAAATCCAAGGTTTTCGAAATGCGAATTTTTTCTGCCGCATCGGCGATATCGGCGGATTCATCAACCGTAATAACCGCGTTACCGGCACCCACACCCAAAGCAGGCTTGCCCGAAGAGTAAGCTGCTTTCACCATGGCAGGGCCACCGGTGGCCAGCACGCGATCGCACTGGGCCATCAGCGCTTCGGTTAATTCCAAAGACGGCACATCAATGGCAATCACTAAATCTTCTGGCGCGCCAAATTTTTTCAGCGCGTCGCGCATAATGTCGCAAATCATTTTATTGGTTTGCTTCGAGCGCGGGTGCGGCGCCAGAATAATCGAGTTGCGCCCCTTCACTGCCGAGATAGCCTTAATCACCGGCGTCGCCTCTGGGTTGGTGCAGGGAATCAACGCGCCCACCACGCCCATCGGCTTGGCAATTTTAATAATATTGCGCACTTTATCTTCTTCAATAATACCAACGGATTTATCATCGATAATATCCATCAAGGTGGCGCGGGTTTTACGGGCAATTTTCAGGAACTTACCTTCATAGTTACCCAGTTGCGTTTCATCAACGGTGAACTGGGCAATCTTCTCTGCAACACCTGGGCGACATACCGACCAGACCATGGCGGTGATCAATTCATTCACCTGCTCTTGGCTGTAATGCTCAATTTGTGCTTGGGCAATTCTAGAGCGTTCAATTAAGCGGCTGATGTCTGCTGCGGCTGCCTGCTGTGCGGGAGTCTTGTCACTCATGCTTGCGTCCTACCAAAGGGGTTCAATGAACTTTATTGCGATAGATAATCCATCGCGAGAAAGCGGATGCACCTATAGGAACACAGTAAAAAACAGGGGTAAATTGACAATATTATCGTAGTAATGGACTATATTGCGGTTGATTCACAGGCCGCTAGCGCCATCGCACGGCCGCACCGCACACCCACGCAGGCGAGTAAGATGATAAGCATGCCTTCCCGCTGGCCCTTACCACCCGACGGCATTCGCTTTATCACGCCGCGGGTGCTGATCCGGCGACTGCAAACCCAACCACTGTCGCAAAGCCTGTACGTTACCGCCATGGGTTACTACCCGCGGGCCAGCGGTCACGCCATGAAACGGCGCGGCCACCCTGACCATATCTTAATCTACTGCACCGCTGGCAGCGGCAGCCTCACCTTGGCCAACGAGACGCTGGCCATCAACAGCGGCGACATACTGTACCTGCCCCGCGGTTCTCATCACCAATATCAGGCCAGCGCAGACACACCCTGGACCATTTACTGGCTGCATTTTGATGGCCTATTAGCCGATGATTTCTGCGCCCACATCGGCAGCCCCGAGCGCCCTATTAACATTGGCGTACAACCCAGGGTTATTCGCGTGTTTGATGGCATAGCAGAGCTGCGCCACAGCAGCCACAACCTAGCGGAATTCATCCAAGGCGGGCATCAAGTGCAAGCGCTACTGAGTTATGTGGCGCTACTCGTGCAACAGCGTCAACCCTATGCCGGCAATAATTTTGATACGGAAAATATTCGCGCCCTGATGCAAGAACATATTCACGGCAAGCTCGATCTCGACACCTTGGCGCACGAAGCCAAACTCTCGAAATTTCATTTTTCCAAAAAATTTAAAAAGGCCACCGGCGAATCGCCAATTAATTACTTCATTAGTATGAAGATGCAGCGCGCCTGTTATCTACTCGACAGCACGCCGCGTTCCATCAAACATATTGCCTCTGAGCTGGGCTACCCCGATACCTATTATTTTTCACGCCTGTTTAAAAAGAACATTGGCATGGCGCCGGAGACCTACCGCAAGGCAAAACTGTAAACGGGTGGATTTACATTCGAAGCGCAAAATGGCGCGCGGCAATTAGTCGATAGTAGAGCTGTGCTAGTTCGCAAGAAAAATCAATCGCCCCGAAATCTAAAAAACTTCAGGTATACTCGCCGGCAGCATTTTAGAACCGGAAAAATTACCCATGCCACACGCCTGCCCTCGTCCCTCGCGTCGGATAAACAACCCACTGCTAATCTTAGTATCCCTCGCCTCAAGCCTCGCCTGCGCACCTACTGTGATGGCGCACGGCGATGACATAGAAGAGGTGATTGTTACCTCGGTACGCAGCCACCGCACACTGGATGACACGCCGCTGCGCGTAGAAATTTTGGGTGAAGAAGAACTGCGCGAAAAATCCAACATGAAACCCGGTGACATTCGCATGCTGTTGAATGAAAGCACCGGCATTCAAGTTCAGCAAACATCGGCCACCAGCTTAAACTCCAGCATTCGTATTCAAGGCCTCGATGGGCGCTACACCCAAATGCTGCGCGACGGGCTGCCCATCTATTCGGGCTTTTCCAGCAGCCTCAGCCTGTTGCAAATTACACCGCTCGACTTACAACAAGTGGAAGTGATCAAAGGCGCATCATCGACACTTTACGGTGGCGGCGCCATTGCGGGGCTGGTCAACTTAGTGTCAAAAACACCGGGGGAAACACCGGAAACCGAGATGATGCTAAACGCCACCTCAGCCGGTGGCCAGGACCTTTCAGTTTTTCATTCGCGCGAAGCCGGCCAGCACGGGGTAACGCTATTTGGTACCTACAACCGAAGCCGTGGTTTTGATCCCGCCGATAACGGTCTCACCGCCATCCCAGAATTCGAGCGCGTCACCTTCACGCCGCGCTGGTTTTACGCCTTATCCGATGCCACCAAGTTCGACCTAGGCGTTGGCCTGATCGACGAAAACCGCTTGGGGGGCAGCATCGATTATATAAAAGGCGATGCACCTAACGACTACTTTGAAGACAACGAGAGCCGCCGGACCTACCTGCGTGCTGGCTTGTCTCACGCCTTTGACGATGGCGTCGAAGTGATGCTGAAACACACCAACAGCCAATTTGAACGCCAGCTTAAAAGCCCCGGCTACCAATTTTCCGGCAGCCAAACTTCCACCTTTACCGAACTCAGCCTAGCCGACTATCCGGCCGAAGGCGGTTGGGTCATCGGCCTCAATGCCACCACAGAAGCCTTCGATCAAGATCAGTCTGTAGACGGCTTCAACCACGACTACGCAGAACAAACCCTCGGCGCATTCGGACAATACACCCGAGACCTATCCTCGGCCGTCGTGCTCGAGGCGGGGCTGCGGGTAGACTCGCACACAGACTACGGCAACTTTGTATTACCACGTATATCGCTACTCTATTTGCCCACGCACGATCTCACGGTGCGGTTCGGGGGTGGCTATGGCTACAAAACGCCGAGCCTGTTCGTTTCCGATGCCGAAGCTCTGCAATTTAAAAACCTCGTGCCCATAGACCCAGACCAATTCGACGCCGAAACCTCAAAAGGCCTAAACCTCGATATCAACCACCGGCTCGATCTATCCGACAGCTGGTCACTCACCAGCAATCTAATGTTGTTCCACACTCAAATCGACAAGCCTTTAGAGATTATTGAACAAAACGGCTTATACAACTTCGACCAACAAAATTACGCCATCAACACGCGCGGCGCGGAAGCTAATTTTATCTTTGGCTTCGGCGAATTACGCTATTTCTTAGGCTACACCTATGTGGATGCCGAGCAGGAAACCGCTAACGGCAATGTAGAGCTGGCCTTAGTGTCACAACATCGGGTCAACCAGGTGTTGGTCTGGGAAAGAGAAGACAACTTTCGCATCGGCCTTGAAGCCTACTACTTCAGCCCACAACGCCGAGACAATGACAGCCGCGGCGAAGGCTATTGGATTTTCGGCTTAATGACAGAAAAGCAACTGGCAGACTCAGTCACCGCCTTTTTAAATTTCGAGAATTTCACCGACACGCGCCAAACCAAGTTTGAAAACATTAATTCAGGCGATTTAGTTAACCCGGTATTTCGCGATATTTATGCACCGCTGGATGGTTTTGTCATTAATGGTGGGGTTAGGGTTAGCTGGTAAAGACTCGGGTTTTATTGAATCCCGCCCATGTGCTAATAGCGGCTTGCGTTGATTAGCAAAAGTCTTCGCAAGGCTCGCTTCAAATAGCACACCGCGCGCCGTCAAACATATCGATGCTTTGCGCAATGCGCAGCTCTAGGTATAGGTAAAAGCTACGGATGCTCACTGCCACTAAGAGCACTCTTAGCAGCCGCCAAATTAGCGACGCACGCATCTCTAACGGATTTAGATTTAAATAGAAATCCGTTAGTATTTTTTCCGAACAACGGGAATTTATCGACGCCGATATCTTTACTAATTTCACCATCCGCTATCATTTCCTGGCGATAATACTCGAAGATATTACCATCCAATTGAATGAAGTCGACTCTATGTCTAAACAGCATTCTCAATTGGGTTTTTTGATTATGCGTTTCCTTATACTGCTTGTTGTTTTGCGCCATTTCCGCATAAGCGCCGCCAATTTTTTCGATCGCTCCCTGCCATGACAAGAGTGAGTACTGAGAGATATCCTCAACTTTTGTGATATGGAGCCCCCGTGTAGACAGTGACATCAGGAAGTTCTCATACGAATAGAGATCACCTGAATAGTAACCTTGAAGTCCCCGCTCGCTGATTAGCTTCTCATTCACGTCGGTGACAATATCAACCTGATCAGCCTCATAGGCAAAGATACGCCGTGCGTAGGGTAGTAATTTTGGCTGCAGCTCATAGCCCGAGGGTCTCAGGCAAGTATTCAACATATCTACCAGTATGCCGCCAGAGCCATCTTCGAGCACCCAAGGTGGCAAGGATGCACCAAAGGCAACCAAAATTTCTTTAGGCTGGCAAACCGCCGGATGAGACAACAGCAGCAATGCACTTAGATATAATGACGATTTATTCACGCAGACTCAGCCCAAACATAAAACTAGAAGAAAATCACAGTCGGTAACACAAGTACTAAACTCAGCAACTAGGTGACACAGCTACTAACTATACTGACTATACTAACTAATAGACGCTTTCATTTATGCGGTGCACCGACGGCTAGGAAAATGCTCCATCCCTGCAATGTGACAAACCACAATAAATTAACACGCTACTAAGAATAGAAGCCAATAACGAGTTGCGCTAGGCAGATATCGCTCAGCAGCCGCCACAATGGCCGATTCATTACTCCTCGACCAGCAGGAGAACATCTGAAAAAAATCTCTAGCCACTAATTTGTAGAGTTACTCAACGGTCCGTCATGGTGTTAGCTGACGGATTGCTAACATTGCTTTTCCTATCGAGTGGCCGTGCGTTTCAGACAAATATTCCAAGATATTTTCAAGACATTGCAGCTGACAAAGTGACAGCCAAGAATAGCGTGATTTCGCCAGCCCATTGCCCTCAGAAGCAAGCTCTAAGTCGTAGATAATTGCCTCTGTGAGCGTATCAAAGCGATGGGTGCACAAAACAGCCTTACGCAGAAGATTGGGCAATATCCACCCCATGCCAGCAACTGACAAATTAGCCAGCTCAGAATGCATATACCTCACCCCATCCATTGGAATTATGGGCTCGGGGTAATGACGCATGTGCTCCACGATATACCTGCAAACACAATCTTCACCAGCTCGATTCGTGAGCATAAATGCTTCAGGTTTACTCTGAAATGGAAAAGCTTTCTCCACGTCCAGAAAAATGTCTTCTCTAGTCTTGTAGCCTTGGTACACCATAGCGCGCTATGGGTGCTCAACATAAATAAGTTTATTCGTATCAAAACCACGCTCTGCCGACAGTTTCAGGAACTTTTCCATTACCTCTGACTTCACCGACGGTGTTCGCGACAACAACCAGAGATAATCGGTATTAGGCCCTGACACAAAGGCATAGCTATAGTCTTTATGGTCCAATTCAAAAATCACGTAAGAGCCGTAGAAAGGGCCGAAAAAAGACACTTTAAGATAGCCATCGGTTTCGCTATCAACAAAGTAAGCTTTTCCCTCGGCCTCCTTCCATTCGTTTTCAGCCGCCAAATATCCACGATTGAGCACCGAGACACCGCCATCTTCACGCAGACGGTATTCAGCCGTGACTTGGCTCATTCCGCTTTCAAATGAATGATCAAGGCGTGCCACCTCATACCATTTGCCCAGATAATCATCCAGCTCAAACCCCGATACGGGCTTCACGGATTCTGGCATGCCTAGGCAGCCACTCAACAAAACTGTGCAGATGGTCAGAAAAATTGTTTTCATAAAGCATCCAAAAACCTAACACCTAACTCCTAAACAGGCGTCGAAAAATAAAAATATAGCAGCGATTTTTTTAATCACAGTCACTTGTTCAGTGATTCACTAAATTGCACCAACAATAATCAGTATATTACGCACCGCAACTGCCAGCAGAGAACAGCCAATTATGCAACCCAGCGGCAGAAATACGTTATTGGATTTTCTAATTGTTTCTTCCATACCGTAACGTGCGACCAAAGCCTTACTTTTTGGGCTTGTTTGAAGATATGCAATAAGCTTACCCTCATCACGCATCAGTAGAACATTACGGATAACGAAATAAAGCCCGCCACAAAATGCAGCGGCAGCAAATATGTACAGCTCCACGCTTCATCCTAATAGTTGGTAATAGTCGATTTTCACTTAAACGCCAAAAGCAACGGACTAAAACCAGATCGAAGCGGCGGATTTTAGGTCCGCTGTTTTATTTGTTGTTATAGCCACAAACTCTCCTTTCTTTGACGCACTACCCTAAATGATTTGAATGCTAACCTAGCCTTAAAGCAATTTACATTTATGTTATAGCCTGACAGGGAATCTGAAATCTCTTGTCTTGTAATATCGGACTCTGAACCAACAATAACTTCCTTTAATTTTAGCGAATCAGAGAAATCAAGAAAATACAGACCCTTTTCCTCAGTCTCTTTGTCTAGTGAAATAAAGCCTCTAACTTCATTCTCATAACTCCAATGCGAATACTTAGTAAACAAAAACCTTTTGGCGAAGGAAAACGTGATATTTCCAGGATTCTTCAGCCTTTCAGCATCAATCACCAGCCGCTTTCTTGAGTAATTAACTTCACCTAAATGGTGGTCAGGAATATCGAACCCAAAACACAGTCCTTGGTGTTTATCTGCATAATGACTCCATTGCACAGGATTGTGCCAACTCTTACTAAAGCAGATAAGGCCTCGTTTTTTTGTCAATTCTGTCTTCATTTTGTGAAATGCACTACGAATATCTTCATTAGAAAATTCCACACCAAACAGCTCAAATGGATCGTTGAGTTCATGCAGCCTAGCGATCTTTAATCTTCTTTTTTGAAGATCTTGAATTCCGTATTCTTTATTTACAAAGTGATAAACTCTCATAGGCTATATCAATGTTAATCAGCGAATTAGGTCCGCAATATATTACGGATTAAATCCATATATCCAGCCTGCCACTAACTTTCCAGACCGATTACAGTTAATAGTGCCAGCAAATTATCACAAGGCAAAGCGTCTATCCGGCAAGGTGGTATTGAGGGCTAACACTAAGGTATTAAGACTGCCGCCAAATCTAAACTCGCGGATTCAAGCACCCAACTTTCGAGGAGCTTCACCCAGACACTTCACAAGCCACAGGGAAGTGGCGCGAGCGACTCATTGCGGGATAGCAATGCTGGAGCGGTGAAGTGGCAGGGTGAAGTTCCCCACTCTGACTCCAACCACTCCACCGAACCCGCGGAATTAAGCACCTGACTGCTAGGAAAATTGACCATCAGGTGTACCTACATCCTGCACACACCTTCCTTGGGCGTCCTGCCCATCAGGTGTACCTACATCCTGTGCACACCTTCCTTGGGCGTCCTGCCCATCAGGTGTACCTACATCCTGTAGGCAAGCCATCAGGAAGTGGCGCGAGCGACTCATTGCAGGACAGCAATGCTGAAGCGGTGAAGTGGCTGGGTGAAGCTCCCTACTCCGACTCCAACAACCCCACCTAACCCGTGGAACCGAACAACCCAACAACCCAACAACCCAACAACCCAACAACCAGAAAGAATAAGACAAACGGTCCAAATACAAACGGTGAGGGAAGGAAAAGAGCGAGGCGAATAAACCAGCGTAGCAGAGCGACTTAAAATGCGGCTTGCTACTAAATCACAAAACCAGCCGGATTGATAATTACCAACCCATAAACCGATCGATGGATTTTGAGTTTGACTCTAAGCGTTGCCAAAGGTGTAGAAAAGCCGGAAGGGCTAAAGCCCAGAAAAGGCCGAGGGCTATGGCCCAAGGTACGGGATGGGGAATACTCACCTCAGTAAACTGCGCCCCAGCCCAATAAGATAAAGGGCCGAAGAGCGCGCCAAAAAACGCGGCGAGCATTTTATATTTTGCCAACCAAAATAAGCTGTGCGGCAGCGTGGTGGCGAAGGCAAGCCAGAGCGGAATTAACCAATGGGGGAAAAATCTCGTGCCTTCGTAGAGCATTAGCCCCAGTGAAAACCACACAAGATCTGCCACAACGCCGATGCCTGCCACCAAGGCAACAAAGCCGAGTTCCAAATTTTTATGCGCGCTGATTAGCGCAATATGAAAAAAACAATACAACACGATGAAAAGCCAAGCAGTGGCATCGTGATATAAAATAATGCCCCACCAAACGCACTGAAACAGCAGTGCATTTAACAGCAGGGCAATATTGGGGCTTAGCCTAAGCAGTGCGTTAGCCAAGAGCCACTAGCGCCGGTAGTTGTTGCGCTCTGGGTTTGGCCATCAACAATTGTGACGTACCAATGGCGCGCTCGCGAAAGCCGCCTTCGCAATAGCAGAGATAGAAATCCCACATGCGAATAAAGGTTTCATCAAATCCACAGGCGCGTACTTTGTCGATAGTAGCCCAAAAGCGCTCGCGCCAATCAGCCAGAGTGCGGGCGTAGTGCTCGCCAATTTCATCCAAGCCCACCAACTGCATATCAGTGTATTCACGCAGGCAATTGCCAATCACACTCACAGACGGCAAAGCACCGCCGGGGAAAATGTAGCGCTGAATAAAATCCACGTTACTCTTCGCAAAGTTAAAGCGTTGATCGGCAATGGTAATGGCTTGAATCAGCATTAAGCCGTCATCTTTCAGCAGATTGGAACAGGTGGCAAAATATTGCGGATAGAATTTATGACCCACCGCTTCAATCATTTCGATAGATACGAGCTTATCGTAACGGCCAGTGAGATCGCGATAGTCTTCCAGTAACAGGGTGATCTTATCCTGCAACCCTTCGCGCTCTACCCAAGCACATGCGTAATCGTATTGTTGCTGTGAAATGGTTGTGGTGGTTACTCGGCAGCCGTAGTGTTTGGCGGCGTGAATAGCCATACCGCCCCAGCCGGTACCAATTTCCAATAGATGGTCTGTTGACTGCAGGTTTAAGCGCTTACAAATTCTATCTAACTTGGCCTCGGCGGCTTGCTCCAAGGTGGCACTTGGGCTTTCATACACGGCGGCCGAGTACATCATAGTTTTATCGAGAAACAGCGAGAAAAAATCGTTGCCTAAATCATAGTGGGCGGCAATATTTTTCTTCGAACCTATTTTGGTATTGCTTCGTAAGCTGTGATAGAGCTTTAACGCCCAACCTTTGATGGCGCTCCAGCTTGAATCCATGTCGTTAGTGAGCGCAATGTTGATGCTCATTAAGCGTACAACATCCACTAAGTTGTTCGAGCTCCACTCGCCGCGCATGTAAGACTCACCGGCACCGATGGTGCCACCGGTGATGACCGCGCTATAAAATCCGGCATCGTGCACTGCAATTTTGGCTTTCACGCCTTGGCTGGTGGTTTCGCCAAAATGAAATACTTCGCCAGCCTCGTGTAACTCTACGCTGCCATGGCGTAGGTTTTTCAACAATCTAAACAATAGATTCCTAAACATGCGGCTTGGTTTAGAAGCCGCTAACTGATCAGCCACAGCTGTGGATGCATCATTGATAAAATTATCCCTAAGATCTGACTGAGTTACACCGCTGGCTTGGGGTGGCGTCATGGAACTGTCCTCATTGTCTTTGTTCAATATCATTTACGAATTTTTCTTGCTCATTATTCTGTTTTGGGCTGCTGTAAAACCTTGCGCCTTTTAGCCATAGCTTTAAGGCTTGCCAATAAATGCCGCCTAACACTTTCGCTGTCATCCAGGGGAAGCGCCAAACCATGCCATTGAGTACCGTTTTAGTGCACTCTTCGCGCGTTAACTGCAAGCTAGCCTCAAAGGTCTTTCTATCTCCACCTAGCTCTTCCATTTGCATGGCGCTGGAAACAGCAATGTTCTGTAACCGTATACGAAGGTTTGTATCAGGCAGATTGCTTTTCAAACGATATTTTTGCTGCATCTGCATAAACGGTGATACATGTAACACCTTGCTAAATTCTTGCGCCTGCTCGACGGTTTTCTGGCGGTAATCAATGCTGTACACATAGCGATTATCCCAGGGCGTATTGGTAACTTCGGCGAGCATGGCGTCGAGTTTAGTGCCGCTGACATCAAACACATAAAACAAGGTGATAGGATTCATACGCAAACCAAAACAGCGCGGGTTGGTCAGCATGCGAATGGGGCCGGCCGGTGTAAAACCTAGGGTTTGTTGTACCTTGTCAATTACCGCCTGCTTGATACTAATATCTGGATTGCCAAAGTAGTCCTGCCGACGCAGCCAAAAAGGCGCAAATTTTTCACACGACCAAAATATGGAGCGCGAACACAGGGCCGGAATTTCATCCAAATCCACATAGGCCATAAACACCCGGTAAGAAAACTGGTGCAACTTAGGTTTCCAGCGCGCGTGCTGAAGTAGCCCTGTGTAAATCCCGCTCGCCAGTTGTGCGTCCATTACCACTTTGCCCCTAAGGCTGTGGCAACGCGAATACCGCTGTTGACGCCATCTTCATGAAAGCCGTTGGCCCAGTAGGCGCCACAAAACCAAGTGTTATTGCGACCATTAATATCTGCCCAACGGGTCTGTGCGGTAACACCGGGCACGGTAAACTCCGGGTGATCATAGTGATAAACGCCCAAAACTTTATCCGGATCGATGGCCGAGGTGTGATTGAGGGTGACGCAGAAAGTATGTTCCGACTCTAGCCCCTGTAATATATTCATGTTGTAGGTGAGCACTGGCCGCTCGTGCTTTTGTTGCAATAGGCGGCTGTTCCAACTGGACCACGCTAACTTTCGCGCCGGCAATACGCTAATGTCTGTGTGCAGCACCACCTCATTTGGCTGGTAGGGAATAGCGCCTAGAATGTCAGTTTCCGCCTGATTGGCATCGCCCAGAAGTTTCAACGCTTGATCGCTGTGGGTGCCGATGATGACCTGATCGAAGTGCTCACACTTGCCGTTATCAAAGCGAACGGTGACGCCCTGATCATCGCGTACAATGGTCGCAAGTCGGGTATTCAGTTTTATCTTGTGCGCAAAGCCTTTGGTTAATGGCTCTAGGTAAGCTTGTGAGCCGCCGATAAGGGTGCGCCACTGGGGTCGGTTGTTAACACTAAGCAGACCGTGATTATTAAAAAAGCGAATAAAAAATTCTACTGGAAAATCTAACATCACCTGATCACCCGAGGACCAGATAGCAGCCCCCATAGGCACTAAGTACTGATGGGTAAACATCTTACCGTAACGATTTTCCACTAAATATTCGCGCAGGCTTTGCTGCGCCGGTATTTTACCCTGCTGCCAATGGGCCACAGACTCGCGATTAAAGCGCATGATATCGCGCAACATCGACCAGAAGCGCGGGCTGATTAAATTACTTCGCTGCGCGAAAAGGGAATTTAGATTTTTGCCACTGTATTCGAGTTTGGATAGCTCATCGGTAACGCTGTAACTCATTTCTGCCGGCCGCGATGCCACGCCGAGCTGAGTCATCAGCCGAATAAAATTGGGGTAAGTCCAGTCGTTGTAGACGATAAAACCAGTATCAATAGCATGGGACTCGCCCTGGTAATTTATCTGTTTCGTGGCCGTGTGACCGCCGATGCGATCATCCGCTTCAAACACGGTAATGTCGTGCATCTCGTGCAACAGATAAGCCGCCGTTAAGCTTGAAATACCGCTACCAATAATCGCAATCTTCACAAAGGTTCCTTTTTTTACTATTCGGGTGTCGTTTCAACACGGTGTTTTGGGGTTAATACAGCGACGGCGGTTTTCTAATTAACGCCGGCGCAAGCCAGCGCTCCCACACGGGGCCTAGGCTGCGCAATACCAGTAAGGGCCATGCCAAGCGCCGAGGAAAGCGATGCAGTTTCTTACGTTTTTCACTGGCCCAAATAATTTCATCGGCAGCGCGCCCGCTCGCAATGAGGCCGGGCATCGGAAAATCATTTTTCGCTGTTAAGGGGGTGGCAACAAAACCGGGCTGCACTAGGGTTACATCAATATTGGCGGCCTTGAGATCAATGCGCAGTGTGGCAATAAAATAATCCAGCGCCGCCTTGGAGGCGCCATAAGCTTCGGCGCGCGGAAAGGGTAAAAGAGTGGAAAGACTAGACACCGCAACCACTTGCGCTCGGCTGCGCGTATTCGCCTGTGCGTTGCTGTGCGTGTTGGCGCGCAGCAGCGGTAAGGCGATGGCCAAACAGTTCACCACACCCTGAAAATTTGTGGCAAAAACACGTTCAAACAGTTTCGGCTCAAACACCGGCAAGTCTACATATTCACAACAACCGGCATTAAGTATCACCATATCGAGCGAATCGGTGATGGCGTGTAACTCGGCTTTCGCAGCCGCCATGGATTCAGCATTACCCACGTCACAAGCCAGCGGTGTGAGCAAGTGCGGAAACTCGGCTTTAATGTCGGTAAAGGCGTCAGCACTGCGGGCAGAGGCAATAACCTGATTACCTGCGCGTAACAACTTGACCAGTAACGCGCGCCCGATACCGCTCGATGCGCCGGTCAACCAAATGATTTTCCCGGTGATCATTTGCTGGCACTCAAAGGCTGGCTGCTAAAATCGTGACTCGCCGTTGCCAAACGCTTGCGCAACCAGGTAATGAAACGCCCGAACATCGGAATTTTTTCATACACCATGGCACCCATATCGTAAAAATCTTCATGCTCGATGATAAGGTCGTGGGCAATCTTCAAACGCGTAACGCCAGGCACCACAACGTCTCTGCCACCGGCCAAGGTTTTGTGCTGGAACACCATCTGCCACTGAATAAACACGTCATCGTCCTGCCTCGCTTGATGTAAGTAGGCAAAACGGCAAGACACCAAATTTGTGCACATGTCCGTGAAATAGCCAATGATATGGTCTAGCCCTACCACTTTGTGGATGGGGTCTATAAACACCGCATCTTTGGCATAGATGCTGTTCAGTTGACTTACACTGCGGCTATCGAAGGTTGCGTAGCAGGCTTTAAATCTCTCTATCACTGGCATTATCACTTTCTCCTGATTCCTGACCTTTAATACGCTCGCCCCCGGCCACTAGATCACCCTAGTGCAACCCCTCTAAAACCTTAGCTCACCGATTGATCCATTGGTTGATATTGCCCGTATAGAGTCAGTAAGGATTGATCATTCACCTTGGCAATTGACTTTTCACTAGTGGAACACTTGGATTTGACCAACTATGATGGCGATGAACATGACTAAGCCGCGCCCTCACATCGGCGCCGCCACAAATGGCACCGAGCCGCGGAGCACAACTGTGAATGACCCCTCTCACCGAGACGACGAGTGG
This sequence comes from Simiduia litorea, assembly GCF_042853465.1. Lineage (GTDB taxonomy): Bacteria > Pseudomonadota > Gammaproteobacteria > Pseudomonadales > Cellvibrionaceae > Simiduia > Simiduia litorea. The sequence continues at coordinate 3,422,251 of NZ_AP031497.1, forward strand.
AGCCAGCTACTTGAAAGCATCGCCCAGCAGCGCTGTAAGACGTCTTTCGCTCAGTTCTTCAATCATTTTTCCCCTTTGCTCAAAGGCTTCCTGATTAAGGGGTCGCGCCTCAACCACGCGCAAGCGGAAGAGCTGGTGCAGGAGGTGATGATTAAAGTGTGGCAGCGCGCTGGCCAGTTTGATGCCAAAAAATCCTCAGCCAGCACGTGGCTTTACACCATCGCCCGTAACAGCCGTATCGATTGGCTGCGCCGGCAAGCCAACGCGGTGACGGAAGAGTTAGCGGCAGACGACTTATACGAAGACGAAACCAGCGAAACGCCCTTCTCGCTCTTGCAGCACCATCGCCAGCATAACTCTGTACACGATGCCCTCGCAGGCCTTCCCGATGAACAAGCACTGGTGCTGCGCAAAGTCTATATGGAGGGGTTATCACACTCCGAAGTATCCGAGGATTTAGCACTCCCCCTAGGCACCGTGAAATCCCGCGTGCGCCTAGCGTTGAAGAAACTCCAAGATGTTATTGGCCGCGAGGTCTTGGCATAACATGCGCGAGCATGAGCAGGTAAACACTATGATTAAACATCACCCAGACGATAACTTATTAGTCGAATTTAGCGCCGGCACCTTAGCCTTCGCTCAATCTATCGCGGTCTCTTCTCACTTGCACTTTTGCGACCATTGTCGACGTAGAGCCGAGCGCTTAAATAGTATTGGCGCCAATTTAATGAGTGATTGCGATTCCGTGGCGGTGAGTGAAGACTTACTCGACAAGGTATTCAGCAAACTCGATCAACCCGGTAAAACTGAGGTGCGAGTACCTAAAGGGCGATCAAAAATGCCAAGAGTCATCGATAAGCTGCTGACGCAACAGGGCCAGCCGCGCTGGCAGTTTTTAACTCCTTCACTGGATATGGCGCGATTGCACACTGGGCAACAAGAATTTGAAGTGGCCTTGCACCGGATCAAAGCCGGTGGCAGCGTGGCCGAACACGACCACCGGGGAACAGAAATTACACTGGTGTTAGACGGTAGTTTTTCAGATGAGAACGGCATTTATCACGAAGGTGATTTTTTGATGCGCGACGCAGGCCAAGTTCATCGCCCACTCGCCAGCCGCGATGCGCCGTGCATTTGCCTTTCAGTGGTAGCGGCGCCGGTGCGCATGACCGGTAAATTCACCCGCTTGTTAAACCCCTTCTTGAGCTTCAAACCCCAATAGGCCGTTCCATCACCGTAGAACTGGCGCGTGCGTGCGCCAGCTGCTTATCGCCGGCATAGACCACGGCGTCGATAAACACCAAGCGCCGGGTTTGCTCGGTAATCACCGCCTCTACTTCAAAATGCGTTAGATCGGGCGTAATCGGTCGAATATAGCTGGTATTGAGCTGAGTAGTCACCGACGGTTGCGCCACCAAAAAAGTTAGCGGGCCAATGGTATTATCGATGGCGCCGACTATTAAACCTCCCTGCATATAACCCATTGGGTTGGCGAACTCTGGCTTAACGGGAAAGCGCACCCTCAAGCGTTTGGCCTCTGGATCAAAATGCAAAAACTCGCCGCCCATCGTCGTGAAACAAGCGGGCGGGAATTGCAGCGGTAGATCGGGAAAACGGGCCTTGAGCTGTGCGGTTATAGCATCGACGGGGTCTGGCATGGATAAGCATCCTGACTGAATTGCAAAAGGCCATAGTACCGGAAACTCGGCCATCAGGCAGTGACGAAAAACGTCACCTTATTGCCGCCAGCATGACCTTTACCCCTGTTCGCGCTTTTTCCCACAACCCTGGCACTGAGGGATGAGCTCAGTGCCACAAGCAGGTAGGGGCCGACTCAGCAACCGGGCCTTACCTCACTCCAATTAATCCACGTCGACGGCCAGAAGGTTATCATCCGCGTTGCGATCAATCATTTTAATGTAGGGGTCAATACCGGCAAACACTGGCAATTCATCAAGCACCAATGTCACCGTGTTAGGCCCAGATTTAATGAGATGCTTTGCCAAATAAAGAACGTGATCACTGCCCTTGGCGCTATCGGGGTCTTGAGTGAAAACGCCTATATCGAATTGATCAGCGAGCGACACCTCAGTTTCTTCGCCTTGACCGTCGGCGTAGATTTTTTTAGCGTCAATTTCTAAGGTCAACTGAAAACGCCCGTCCGCTTGCTTAACGGCCCGAGCACTGTCAATTTTTAAATCGAAAAGCGTAATTTTCGTGAACAGATCATCGATAAATGCATGGTCTTGCGCTGGTATTTCGGCCTTGAGGAAGCGCAGTAGATCTAGCGTGGTTGGATAGGGGTCAGCGGCATATTGGTAGGCTTGTAAAAAATGCTTCAACGCCGTATTAATTGCCGTTTCACCATAGCGATCACGCAGTGCATACATCACCACACCACCCTTCTGATAGTGAATATAGGATTGATTCTCAGCACGGTACAGCGGCATTTCCTCAAGAATTTCCTGACTTCTAGTGCGCAAGTAGCGCTCCATTTCCCACTTCAGGAATTTCCGCAATTGATCTTTTCCAAGCGCCTTTTCCATGACCATATACGCCGAGTATTCAGCCAAGGTCTCTGACAACACGGCACCACCCTGAACATTGGCAGGAATAACTTGGTGGCCCCACCACTGGTGCGCCATTTCATGGGCCGTTACGAAATACACGTAATCAATTGCCTCTTCATCACGCAAATCTGCAATAAAACCCAAATTTTCTGAGTAGGGAATTGTATTGGCAAAACTTTGAGCAAAATCAGCGTAGCGAGGAAATTCTATGATGCGAACCTGACGATGCTGGTAGGGCGAAAATGCTTCACCAAAATAATCTAGCGAGGATTTCACCGCAGTAACCATCCGCTCCACATTCATGGCGTGGCTTGGCTGATGATAGACCTCAATGCTAACGCCCTTGTACAGCTCTTTATATGCCGCCAGCTCAGCCGACATAAACGCCATAAAATGAAACATCGGGGTGTCCATTTTATAATGAAAATACCGCCGACCTTCCGCCTGCCATTCGCGCTCTAAATAACCCGGCGATATCGCAAATTGTTCGGCGCTGGTAGACACCACCGTTTCGAAGTTAATGAAATCTGCTTCCTTACCAATAAAATTAGTACCATATTGGCTTTCGTCTTCGAGCTTAGGCAGACGTTGAAGTTCGGGCAAATCACGTTTACGTCGCTCGTGCCTGTCGGCAATTTCTGCGTCGGCGTTGTAACCAAACTGCGGAAATATTTCTTTATTGTTTACAAACGATCCGTTGTATACCAATCGAGTGTCAGACGCTTGATCGACAAAACCAGGATTTGCGCGGCTGAAGCTAAAATTCATATTGCGGGTTTCACCTATTTGTACAGCCGGCTCAAACTCAACCCAACTGACAAACAATTTATCATCGCGCTCAACCTCCACACCACCATCGATATCAAAATTTAACGCTCGGTGCTTCCCTCCATCCCACACAACCATCATTCGCTTGAGCGGCGTTTTATTTTTATTTACCAACTGGTAAACACCATTGACCGATAAACGCCGCTCGGCTGGGTAGAAGTCGACATCGGCGTATACATCGGTAATGGTTAACACATTCTCAGATTGAAAGGGCTTATACCGACGCTCGTACTCCGCTTGGCGATCAAGCAGATCATCCGAACTTTGGAAACTATTCACAACGCGGGTTTGGTAATAGATCACACTACCAAAACCTAAAAACAGTACCAGCCCGAGCACGACACCGAGCTGACCTGCACGCCCGAGGTTGTAACGCAACAAGCCAAACCGATGTTTTAAGCCTTGTTGCGCACCTCGACGCCAAAGGCCAAATCCGGCAACCGTAAGCACCAAGGTCAAACCAAACCAATACAGGTTGTACACTAACGATGGCAATAGATAATGGCCAAAGCCATTAATATCTGAATAAAGCACGCGCGGCGCGGTGCCAAAACGCCACATATTGTGTTCCAGCCCTAACTGACGAGCCACGATAGAACCGACAAAATAGGTGACAAATAAAAGCATGCCTACATATTTATTCGGGCTTAATATCTGAATAAATACGGCGAGCAAGGCGAGCATAATCATTGGCAGGATGAAATTTAAACCTAACAAACCTGCATAAACGGTCAACTCTATCTGCGTATAGCCTTTTGCCAGCTGATAAAGCACAGCAAACACCACACCCAATATCGATAGACACGTGATAATTGCAACTAAGGCAAATACTTTTGGAAAGTACAACCCCCAATTTTTTATCGGCGTGGACTCCACTATATCGCCTATACCTAGTTGTCGATCACGCCACACCGTCTCGGCCGAGTAGTAGGTTAATACAATCAGCATCATGACCGAGAAAGAGCCAATTACATAGTCGGCCATGGTTCGAGTAAGCGGCCAATTCTTGGTGCCGAATGCACCGTCGTTATCAAATGCAATAAGCCCGAGACTAAAAAGCGAGATAATACACAAAACTAAAAAGGGTGCGCTTTTAATAACCTGCAGCACTTCAAAATGGCTGCGCGCCCAGAATTTCGGCCACTGACTAGCGCTTAAATTAGCGCCATAATTTACAGGCTTAACGGGTGCTCGTTGGGTATCGTTCTTGGCCTTGTCGCTACCTAACTTTGCAGGCCGACGCACATCGATAAGCCAGTGTGCGCAAACCATCATAGCCACCGTAATAGACAGCCACATAAGTCGGTTGAGCAACAAAGCACCATCGAGCGATACTAACTGCGTATTTCGTTCGTGAGCAGTCCAGAAACGAGTGGCCTCACCGAACGCGCCCAAACCGAAAGGATCTAGGTAGGCGGCCCACAAAACATAGCTCGGGTCTGACAGTAAGGTTTGCGACAATTCGTACAATATGAAGAAGCTAACTACGCCTAAATACATACCCATCATCGAGCGTGTTTTCACCGCCAGTAGGTAAAACAATACCGAACAAAAAAGAAAGTTGGGAATCACAAAAACAACATATGACCATAGATAGGGCATCAATTGCGTTGAGCCTAATCGCTCGGGGTCAACCGTGGGCCAAAAGCTGCCAATCAAACTACCCAGCGGAACAGCCAAGAAAACCACTAGGCATACGGCAAATGCACCCAATAATCGTCCCCATAGGTACTGACTTTGGCTAATTGGCTTTGCCAACATCATTCCTTCCATCTTATGGGTAACATCGCGCACCGCACTGCCACCCGCGAAATTTGCGACTAAGAACATCCCGATCAAACTCATGATCAGCATTGTTTGCGTGATCGCGTGTGGCGAGTTGAAATTTACGTTACTGGCCCCTCCAATGGTGACGTTGTCTGACACCATGGCAAAAAATGGCAACAGAAAGAACACGAATAAACACACATAGAAGGACGGTTGCTTGCGGAAGTAATTCAGTTCAAAACGGGCTAAAGAGAAAATCATTGTTTGCACTCCCCGTTAGGCGCTTTTACGCGATTGCAACAGGGTTGCAAAATAGACATCTTCTAAATCTGGTATCAGGCTATCAAAACCTTCACAGGGTTGCTGATCCGACAACACATGAATAACGGTTTTTCCGGATTTTAGGTGGGTAGAAATGACTTGGTGTTCCTGTTGATACTCTGGCAGCTGCTCTTTATTGATAACTTTACGCCACACCCGATCGCGTAGGGTGTCGATAACCGACCCCGGTTCGCCAATCAACTGAATTTTCCCGCTGGCTAAAATGGCCAACTTGCTACACAGCTCTTCTACATCATCAACAATATGCGTGGATAAAATAACTACTTTGTTTTCACCGATATCCGCCAACAAATTATGAAACCGGTTACGCTCTTCCGGATCGAGACCGGCCGTTGGTTCGTCTACGATGATTAAATCTGGGTCGCCTAGAAGTGCTTGAGCAATACCGAAGCGTTGCTTCATACCGCCGGAAAAAGTACTCACCGCTTTCTTCCGCGCATCCCACAAATTTGTTTGCGCAAGCAGTGATTCGACCGAGTCACGCCGCTCCCCGCGTTTATCGAGGCCCTTGAGAATCGCCATGTGATCCAAAAGATCTAGCGCACTTATGCGCGGGTAGACATCGAAGTCTTGGGGAAGATAACCAAGCCGTTGGCGGATTTGATCAGGGTTTTTACTCACATCCACCCCGTCAAATAGAATGGTGCCTGCATCCGCCTGCTGGAGCGTTGAAATAGTGCGCATGAGCGAAGATTTACCCGCGCCATTAGGCCCTAAAAGGCCAAACATACCTCTTTCAATGGTTAAACAAACATCATCTAAGGCCTTGACACCGTTATCGTAAGTTTTGGTGAGATTTCGAATTTCCAGCATCTTCATTCCTTAAAGTGTTGTTATACATTGTTATTGTTTGCGATTTCTTTTGCACCCAGCTCAAATATCTACCGGCTGGGCAACAACGGTTGCCCAGCCACGTGATGACCGCTCAAAGAAGATCTCAGTTCGGTGCTGATAGTAGCCTAATCAATTAAGCGGTGTTATCAAGATTGGTTCAGCGACAAGAAAATGCGTCGAACGGATGCAGCGGCAAGCAAGAGTGTCGAGGGACAAATATCCCTAAACCAATCAGGCGAGATGGCACACTGTTGTACTGGCAAGATGCGGATGGCCTAACCTTAGCGGGGCTAAAGTAAAAATTCACCATCATGTTGTATGAACATGGCATTCACCGGCGCCGCAACTTAATCCGACGCCAAGAAAATCAATGAAAAACCGGCGAGGATACGAAGTCCCAAAACAGGACAGTGCCGGCCATCATGGCGACCGTAACGACCATTGCCACGCCCATCACCGCGCTGGCAAACAGAAAACCACGCTCATCCGACATATCAAACATGATCGGAATACCTGTGAACAGAAGATAGATAGCATAACTCAATGCTGCCAACACCAAGAGTATGTTTAACCAGACCAGCGGGTAGATTCCAGCAATCCCCACTAAAAATATTGGTGTGGCAATAAAACCAGCGACCACGAAACCTTTGAGGGGATCGGTTTTTACACCATAGGTTTTCGACATCCAGTGAATAAAATAACCTATTACGGTAACGGCAACTAACAGCCCAAAATAAAAACCACCCATGAGTGACAAAGCGCTGTACTCGGTCATGTATGTGGCTTCGCCTTGGCCAACACGCCAACCGAATTCGGTGGTGCCAATATACCAAGCCAAGGCTGGCAATAGCGCCAATACGATAGTGTAGGGCGAGTTACGTTTTAGCGAATCATCAGATAAATCATGAAGGGCTTGCCATTGCTTACGCGGATGAACTAACAAACCAAGGGCGTGGTTTAACATCTTTTAATATCCTTGCAGTTTCACTTATTTTTATTGTCAGTGAACCCAAACACATCACAAAGAGAGGGAACAATTGGTCCCGCTATCATTAGGACCAGCCAAAGAGTGTTATAAGCACCTATCACCGTCAAGGAACTGGTAAAGGAGCAACCAATTTGATCGTTTTTTGTTTCTTGATTACCCAACTCGATAGTACTAAGTGCTACCCAGATGCACAGATGCTTAAAATTCGATCAATGATGCCAAGGTTGCTGGTTCATGATGGCAGCATTGTTTGTAACGGCGTAGTTTGTGGTAGAGAGGTTTGAGGCGGAGAAGTTTGTTGCGGTATGCGGCGCGGAACTTGTATGGCTTGCGTGGGCAAAAGCGACAGCCGAGGTCCACACACCGAAGGCGATTAATAGCAACGCCATCACCAGACGCAGAGACGCGTTAGCCAAGAGTGTTTGTAATTGTACGGCGAGTGCACCAGAGACAATAATGGCCGGCAAAGTACCTAAGCCAAACGCGAGCATCATCAAAGCGCCACTCACTCCATCGCCTTGGCTGGCCGCGAAAGCCAAGGCGGTATACACCAGGCCACAGGGCAGGAAGCCCCACAACATGCCTAGGGGTAAAGCCTGCCACGGGGCGCTAAGTGGCAACAGTTTCTTCCCTAAAGGCTGCAAAAAACGCCATAAATAGGCACCGCCCTGTTCCAGCCACACCAACGCACGCCACCAATTGGCGAGATAAAAACCCATTAAAATCAGCAGCAAACCCGCCACAACGCGCAACCAGGGACCGAGGATTTGCGCGAACGCGAAACCCAAAACACCGACCACGGCACCCAACAGACTGTAGCTGGATAAGCGACCAATATTATAAAGTAATAAGCGCAGCCAGCGCTCACGACTGGAGGCTGCCGCCATCGACAGGGCGCCAACAATTCCGCCGCACATGCCTAAGCAATGCCCGGCACCCATTAAGCCCACCACAAATACCGACAGTGCCGCAAAACCCAATTCCATCTTATTCTGGCTTCTTAGGCGCGGTGGAGGGTTTGCTTTCGTCGTCAAACAAAATGCGCTGACCCTCCGTGTTGAGGTCATCGTACTGGCCGTTTTTTACCGCCCAAAACAGCAGCTTAATTGCCAGTCCGATAAAGATGAGCGCAATGGGTACTAATAAAAAAAGAATTTCCATGGCTGAATTATTCCAATAGCGCGAGTAACATTTACCGTTTTAGCTTTCGGTCCAAACCCATGGCATTGATAACCACCACCAGTGAACTCAAACTCATGCCGGCGGCGGCAACATAGGGCGGCACCCACCCCATAGCAGCAAAAGGCAGGGCGATCAGATTATACGCTATCGCCCAGGTTAAGTTTTGCTTGATGGTGCGCTTGCACGCAAGCGCTAGCTGTAAACTCTCCACTAGCACGCCCAAACGGCCATGGGTCAACAGGGTGTCAGCGTTCACCTGTGCCAAATCGGTGGCGCCCGCCATGGCGACAGACACATCGGCGCCGGCTAACACCGGCACGTCATTAATACCATCTCCCACCATCAAAATCGTGTGACCTTGCTGCTGTAATTGTTGCACCCGCGCCAGCTTTTGTTTCGGTAACAGATCGCCAAGCGCTTCGTCGATTGCCACTCGGTGTGCCAACTGACTGACGACGGCCTGGCGATCGCCACTGAGTAGCAACACCTTTAAGCCACGCTTTTTTAAACGCCGAATAGTCTCCGGCGCATCGTCGCGCAGTGAATCGCACAATTCAAACCAGGCCAGGGGTTCGGCCTCTGAACCCAATAAATACCATGGCCGCTTTTCATCCGGGGCCTGCGGTAATTGATCGCCGTACCAGCTGCAAAAAAAATCAGCGCGACCAAAGCGAAAGGTTTCGCCATTAAGCCGGCCTTCAACACCCTGTGAGGGGTACTGCACTAAGTCCGTGACACCCTTGTGAATTGCCATGTGTTCAAACGCCTTGGCGATGGGATGCCGCGACCCCGCTTCCAGTGCTGCAACGATAGCCTGCATATCAGCCGGGCTAACCGAATCGGACAAAGGTTGAAGCTGCACCAACGCCAACTTACCCTGAGTTAAGGTTCCGGTTTTATCGAACACCACAGTATCAATGCGCGCAAGGGCTTCCACCACGTGACCGCGCGTAACCAATAAACCTTTTTCGCGCAACCACAGGGTGGCACGCGTTAACGCCACCGGCGTGGCCAGCGATAGAGCACAAGGGCAGGTCACTACGAGCACCGATAGCGTCACCCAAAACGCTTGCTCGGGCTGATACCAAAGCCAAAAGCCGGCAACCAATGCCACCACAACCAGCAGCCGAGCGACAAAAAAACGCGCCAGCCTATCAGCCAAATTCACTTGCAGGGGTTTATCAGACTCTGCACGTGCCACTAAGTGCTCGATGGCAGACAATTGGGTTTGCTGCCCAACAGCCTCGGCGCAGATACACAACTGACTGTCTAAATTAATACTGCCGGCGATAACTCTCGCACCGGTAGTTTTTTTTACCGCATCTGACTCTCCGGTAATAAGCGCTTCATCCACATGACTGACCCCGTCCACAACCACACCATCACAGGGTAATGTCTCGCCGGCCAGCACCCGTACCTTGTCGCCAACCTGCAATTGTTTAATGGAAATGACATCGTACTGCTGTTCATCCTGAGGCTGGAGCCGCCGGGCAGTGAGCGGTAAGCGCAACCCGACACTGCGCAAACTGTTGGCGTTTTTATGGCGCAATCGCAGTTCTAAATAGCGCCCGAGCAAGAGAAAGAAGGTAAACATCGACACCGATTCAAAATACACGTCACCGGTTTCCGTCACCGTGGCCCAGGCGCTGGCTAAATAAGCACCACCGATGGCAAGCGCGACCGGCACATCCATAACCAGCTGCCGCTGTTTCAAACTGTTAATCGCTGCTCGGAAAAAAGGTTGCGCACTAAAGAACACCACAGGTGTTGCAACAATTAAACTTACCCAGCGAAAAAAACTTTGCCAAATGCCCTCGAAGTCTTGCAGCGCGCCGGCATAAAGCGCGATGGCGACCATCATGACCTGCATCATGCCAAAACCGGCAACGCCCAGACGCATCAACAAAGCATTTCGATTTTTCTGCCACAGGTCGCGCTGGTTTTCATCGTTAGCGGGCATAGGTTGATAACCAATGCGATCGAGTTCAAACATCAAACTAGAGAGTTGAACCTTAGCGCTATCAAACACTAAGGTAAGGCGGTGGTTGGTGGCGTTTACAGACACTTTTAATACACCATCAATGGCATACATATGTTTTTCGATCAGCCAAACACAGGCGGCGCAGGTTAGGCCATCTAACAATAAAAATGCGCTGCGCTGCGCTAGGTCGCCGGTAACGAAGTCAGCCTGTAGATCAACCAAATCATAGGCACTGTAGTCAGCAAGATGGGCATCAGGACGCGTATTCACGGCCGTGCGATAGCGATAAAAATTTGACAAGCCACCATCGACAATGGCACTTGCTATCGCTTGGCACCCGGGGCAACACATGGGCCTAGATTCACCATCGATAACAACGAAGAACTCGACCGGCTCGGGTGTGGGTAGGTTGCAGTGATAGCAAGGGGTATCTGCCACGAGGGATGTCTCGCCTATTGATCGGCGGTTTGCTTCTCAGTGGCCTGCAGGATGACGGCGTGAGACGCTTGAAAATCAATTTTATCCTTCAAGCGCCACGGGGCGGTTCCTCGCTCGCTCGCCGAGGCGCCGGGAAAGAGTAAAAGATAGCGAGAAAAGTTGACGCTTAAGGTTAAATCACCGCGATAATTACCTTGCCCTGTAGCAGCTAAAGTAACCGTTTGATCGAGATCGGCCTCGGTCGGGTGCTGTAGCACCAACACCAAGGACGCGGGTAACTCGGCACCGCTCAACTGTAAAAAAACTTCGCCGGTTTCTAAATCGAAATCCAACTCAGCGCGCATGGCCAGCGCCGTGGCGCGATGATCTTGCTCAAGGCGCTCGTTATACATGCGCCCTTCGCGGTAATAATTATCGATAACCACATCATCGGACAGCTTCACGGCGATAGAAATATAACCCGCCATAACCAACACAATCACAATTAATGGCGTCAGTAAAAACCAAGCCCAACCTTGGCGATACCAAGGTCCTTGATCGAGTGTTGATTGTTCATGAGCCATTTTCTATCGTTTCCGAGGTCGTTACATTAATGGGTTGGGCCGATAAAACTCGCCGTAGCCGTGGTATTTAGCTCTGGGTTATCTTCACTTTCCACATAGAACTCAATTGTCGTTTTAGTGGTTGTAAGCTCGCCTCGCGGCACAGATACCCGAACCGGAAAGCTCAGCAGTTCACCTTGCTCAATCACGGTTGGGCGATAGCCGCCCAAGCTAAAGTGGTGCTCACCTCGCACTTCGATTCTATAAACTTGATCCGCAGGATCGAGATTGAGAATTTTCAAGGTGTAAACGTTTTGAATATCGTCGCCAACGACACGATACATATTGGCACCGCGATCGCGCAATACGTCCACCTTAATGGGCACACGGTTGCTCACCGTATAGGCAAACACAGCTATCATCAAAAGCACCGCCACCGCATAGCCAATTAATCGCGGCCGGAACACGTGGGTGGTGCCATTTTTAATGGCGTCCTCAGTGGTGAAACGGATTAAGCCTCGATCATAACCCATTTTATCCATGACGCTATTGCACGCGTCGACGCAGAGCCCACAGTCGATACACTCCAACTGCACGCCATCGCGAATATCAATATCAACTGGGCAGACTTGAACGCACCAAGAACAATCGATGCAATCACCTAGTCCTTTGGCCTTTGCATCTTCATCAGGTTTACGCGGGCCACGAGACTCGCCGCGCTTGTAATCATAGAAAACGGTCAACGTATCTTGATCGTACATAACCGACTGAAAACGCGCGTAAGGGCACATGTACTTGCACACTTGCTCGCGCATATAGCCGGCATTCAAATAGGTTGCTCCAGCAAAAAACAACACCCAAAACGCCGATATAGGCTCCGCCGAAAAAGTGGCCAAGCCGGCAATCAACTCTCGCACCGGCGTAAAATAGCCAATAAAGGTGACGCCCGTTATCAAAGATATGGTTACCCACATGCTATGTTTGCCGAACTTTCGCGCAAACTTGCGCGGGTTCATGGGCTGCTGATCGAGCTTTATGCGCTTATTGCGATCGCCCTCAAAGAAATGCTCAGCCCAAATAAACATCATGGTCCAAACCGTTTGCGGGCAAGTAAAACCACACCACACCCGACCCACTAGAACCGTGACTGTAAATAAACTGAAAGCGGCAATAATCAGCAGCCAAGATAATAACATGGCGTCCTGCGGGCCGAAGGTTAACCACAAGATATGGAACTGGCGAGTCGAAAGATCAAACAACATGGCTGGACGATCGTCGATAACAAACCAAGGCATCAACAAAAAGCCGGCCAGCAAAGGCAACCCGGTATAGCGACGTAGTTTTTGGAAAAAACCAGTTATTTTCCGGGTATAAATACGGCCGGAAGACTCGTAGACATCGACGTAGCGAATTTTTTCTTGTTGTTGTTCTGAATCCTTACGTTGATCTTTCAACTCTTGATCAGACATGGGAAGCAACTCGTAAAAGCAAACAGAATAAAACCACCAGAAGGTGATTTTTGCGCAATAAAAAGGGCAGCTCTACTGCCCTTTTTATGTTTACTGGGCGTTTTGGTCTAAAGACAAGCTATAGACATAAGCCGCTAACAAATGAATTTTATCTTCGCGTAACTTGTCTGCCTGCGCAGGCATCTTGTTAGCTCGACCTTCACGAATTGAGTGGCGAATACCCTTGCGCGAACCGTCATACAACCAAATATCATCGGTCAGGTTCGGTGCACCCATGGCTTGAATACCTTTCCCATCGGCACCGTGACAGGCGGCACAATTGCCGGCGAAAACGCTGGCACCCTGTTTGGCTAAGGCGGCATCGTGTTCCATACCGGACAAGCTCATCACGTACTCTGCAGAGCTTTGTACCGCAGCTTCGCCGATAACGGGGCCCCAAGGTGGCATGTTACCGTTACGACCGTAGGTGAGGGTTTGTAAAATGGTTTCTGGACTGCCACCGTAAAGCCAATCGTTGTCAATCAAACTTGGAAAGCCATAGCTACCGCCACCATCGGCACCGTGACAAATCGCACAGTTGTTGGCGAACAAACGCATGCCCATTTTCATGGCGCGAGGTTCATTGACCAGCTCTTCAATCGGCATTTTTTGGTATTTACCAAAGCTCTCTACGTAGGCTGCTTGCGCTTTCTGCTGCTCGCCTTCGAGTTGCTTATGCGACGTCCAGCCATCTTGATAGCTCGGGTGAATACCCTTCCACGAACCTAAACCGGGAAAAATAACTAGATAAATAGCGCCAAAAATTAACGTCGCGACGAACATTTGAAACCACCACTTGGGCAGCGGGTTATCAAATTCTTCGATGCCATCGTAAACATGGCCCGTGGTTCTATTTTCCGGATCATCATCATCGTTTACCGCGACTTTACGGTTGGCAAACAGCACCCAAGTTATCAACGCTAAACAGGTTAGCGTTAGAACAATGATCCACAGGTTCCAAAAAATACTCATAATTAATCCTGCCTCTCTTCATCGGTTTCGGGATGAAGTTGTTGGGTTGGCTTGCGTGGCTCCTCATCTGCAAAAGGCAGATTGGCCGCCTCTTCGAAACGCTTTCTGCGGCTTGGCGCAAATGCCCACCAGCAGACGCCAATGAACGCCAAAGTCACAAACACCGTTCCGAGGGAACGCAAATCATTCATATCCATCATTAACGCTTCTGAGTTACTAAGGTGCCTAACTGTTGCAAATAGGCCACTAATGCATCAATTTCAGCCGTGCCTTTAACAGCCGCTTGCGCGCCTTCAATATCGGCATCGGTGTAGGGCACGCCCACAGAGCGCAGTGCAGCCATTTTCCTACCGGTTAACTCGCCGGTCAGCACGTTGTCAAATAGCCAAGGGAAAGCGGGCATATTGGACTTAGGCACAACGTTGCGCGGGTTGTATAAATGCGCTTTCTGCCATTCGTCCGAATAACGCTGGCCGACGCGCGCCAAATCTGGGCCCGTGCGTTTTGAGCCCCACAGGAACGGATGCTCATAAACGGATTCGCCAGCCACTGAGTAGTGCCCGTAACGCTCCACTTCTGCACGCAGCGGACGCACCATTTGGGTATGGCAAACGTGACAACCCTCGCGGATATAAATGTCTCTGCCTTCAAGCTCCAACGCGGGCAAGGGCTTCAAACCCGCTACCGGCTCGGTGGTTTCTTTTAGATAAAACTGCGGAACAATTTCCACCAACGTACCGAAACTAATGGCTACGATGGTTAGCACCGCCATAAGGCCGATATTCTTTTCTACGATGTCATGATTTTTCATCTGCTAGTCCTCAAGCCGCCTGAGCATTGTTTAAAGCGACTTGCTGCTCTTCGCGCTCGTCAGTCACTGTGCGGTAGGTGTTATAGGCCATGATTAACATGCCTAGCAGGAAGAAAGCACCACCCATAAAGCGAACGAAATAGCCCGGGTAGCTCGCCTCAACGGATTCAGCAAAGCTGTAGGTTAAGGTGCCGTCAGCATTAAAGGCGCGCCACATCAGACCCTGCATAATGCCGTTTACCCACATAGCAGCAATGTACAAAACAGTACCGATAGTGGCCAACCAGAAATGGGTGTTAATCAACTTTACGCTGTACATTTCTTTCTTGCCAAACAGCACGGGAATCAGGTGATAAATCGCGCCGATGGAGATCATCGCAACCCAACCTAAAGCGCCGGAATGTACATGACCAATGGTCCAATCAGTGTTATGCGACAAGGCATTCACCGTTTTAATGGACATCATGGGGCCTTCGAAGGTAGACATGCCATAGAAAGACAATGAAACCACAAGGAAGCGCAGGGTCGGATCGGTGCGCAATTTATGCCAAGCACCTGAAAGCGTCATAATCCCGTTGATCATACCGCCCCAGCTGGGTGCCAGCAGAATCAAAGACATCACCATACCTAAGCTCTGGGCCCAATCGGGTAAGGCAGAGTAGTGTAAGTGGTGCGCACCAGCCCAGATGTACAGAGAGATCAGCGCCCAGAAATGCACGATAGACAGCTGATAGGAATACACTGGACGACCGGCTTGCTTCGGCACGAAGTAATACATCATGCCCAAGAAACCTGCAGTTAAGAAGAAGCCAACCGCGTTATGCCCGTACCACCACTGCACCATGGCATCCATGGCACCAGCGTAGGCCGAGTAGGACTTAAACATAGACACAGGCACTGCAGCGGAATTCACCAAGTGCAGCACGGCCACCACGAGAATAAAGCCGCCGTAGAACCAGTTGGCAACATAGATGTGCTCGACCTTGCGCTTAACGATGGTGCCGAAGAACACCAGCGCGTAGGACACCCAGACTAAGGTAATTAATATGTCGATGGGCCACTCGAGCTCGGCGTATTCTTTCGAGGAGGTCAGCCCCATCGGCAAGGTAATCGCGGCGGCAACAATGACTAACTGCCAACCCCAGAAGGTGAAGGGTATTAACCAACCGCCCCACAAAACCGCCTGACAAGTTCGCTGAACCACATAATAGGAGGTTGCAAATAAGGCACAGCCACCGAACGCAAAAATAACGGCGTTAGTATGCAACGGGCGCAAGCGACCGAAGTGTGAGTAAGGCTGGAACAGGTCATTCAGCTCCGGCCAGTAGAGCTGTGCTGCAATGAGCACCCCCACGGCCATCCCGACGATGCCCCAAACAATGGTCATGATCGCGAACTGGCGCACAACCTTATAGTTGTAAGCTGGATGATCTCCAGCGGCTGAGTGGCTACCCATAGTGAAGTTCCCAATATCTTTAAAGCTAATAATTCTTTAGCGGGGCCTGCCCCTTTGGAGCTGTTTTCTAACCCGAAAGTGGTAAGACGTTGCACCGCTGCATTGTAAAGCCTGATAACCGTCCGACATTGATCCGAATCAAGGTTTAAGCAGACCCACAGTAAATACAACAAAGCATAAAGCCCCAAAGTTTAGGACAACTTAGGGGCTTTAGCCTGATTTAGAACAGATTACGGCCTTTGCCAGCTGCGATGCGCATGCGCAGGGCATTGAGCTTAATAAAGCCCTCGGCATCTTTCTGGTTGTAGGCACCAGCATCGTCTTCGAAGGTGGCAATCTTGCCATCGAACAAGCTGTCGTCACTGCGGCGGCCGGCGACACTGACGTTGCCTTTATAGAGCTTGACCCGCACGTCGCCGTTCACCACATGCTGTGACTCATCGATGGCCACTTGTAGCATCTTGCGCTCCGGGCTCCACCAGTAACCGTTGTAAATCATCTCGGCATACTTGGGCATCAGCGCGTCTTTCAGGTGTGCAACTTCGCGATCAAGTGTCAAAGACTCAATAGCGCGGTGGGCTTTCAATAAGATGGTTCCGCCTGGGGTCTCATAGCAACCGCGAGACTTCATACCCACATAGCGGTTTTCAACGATGTCCAAACGGCCAACACCGTTAGCACCGCCCACTTTATTTAGGGTTTCCAACACGGTAGCCGGTGACATCTCCACGCCATCGATGGCCACCACATCACCGGTTTTATAAGTTAGCGTAACGTAAGTGGGCGTATCCGGTGCCGCCTCAGGTGATACCGACCAACGCCACATGCCCTCTTCGGCCTCTTCCCACGGATCTTCCAAAATACCGCCTTCATAAGAGATGTGCAGTAAGTTGGCATCCATTGAGTAAGGTGACTTGGTTTTCTGCTTGGCGAAATCCACGGGGATGTTGTGTTGTTTGCAGTAGTCCATCAACTTTTCGCGCGAGTTCAAATCCCACTCGCGCCAAGGTGCAATCACTTTAATGCCAGGCTTCAGTGCGTAGGCACCCAGCTCAAATCGCACCTGGTCATTACCTTTACCTGTGGCGCCGTGGGAAATAGCATCGGCGCCGGTTTCGTTCGCAATTTCAACCAAACGCTTGGCAATTAAAGGACGTGCAATGGAGGTGCCGAGTAAGTACTCGCCCTCGTAAATGGTGTTTGCGCGGAACATGGGGAAGACATAATCGCGCACGAATTCTTCGCGCAAATCTTCGATATAGATTTCCTTGATACCCATGGCTTTGGCTTTCGCGCGCGCCGGCTCAACTTCTTCACCCTGGCCAATATCGGCAGTGAAGGTCACCACTTCTACGTCGTAGGTTTCTTGTAACCACCGGGCGATCACTGATGTATCAAGCCCGCCAGAGTAAGCGAGTACCACCTTTTTTAGCGACGACATAGACAACTCCATTCACTTGCTGAGCGGATGCTAAACGCACAAAACCATGGTTTAGCCGGAAATTTAGGGCGCGAATTGTATAACCAATCTTACCCGATTCACAGGGCTAAGGCCGCGCAATGCAAGGTTTTTTAAGGAGCAGATGCCATTTCTGGCTGGACTTCACGATCGACTCGAACAGTGACGCGTCTATTCTGTGCGCGCCCTGTTCGGCTTTGATTAGAGACAACCGGATAGCGCTCACCATGCCAACGCACGGTAAATTTATCTTCCGGGACACCGGCGCGCTTTAGAAATTCTGCCACTGATTCGGCGCGCCGCTTAGAAAGCTCCAGATTTTCATCGCGAATGCCCTTACTGTCCGTGTGACCGTCGATATATAAGTGCGTCACTTTTGGATCTGCCAAGATATAGATTGCGATATTTGTTAGCTTGCGTTTTTCCGACAAGGGAAAGTCATCGCCGGAGGAGGGAAAATACACAGAGGTTTTTGCTATTTGATCGTAATTCACCGGCAATAAGCCGGACAAGCATTTTAAAAACTGTTGGTAGGCGGGCTGAAATTTAATTGGCGACAGCGCCACTTGCGAGGATTCTACAGCGCCGTACCAAGGGTAGCGAGTGAACACCAACTCGCGACCACCGTGTAACTCGGTCAAGGCACGGTTCGAGAGCTGGTCGTTTAGGCTCACCGGCAACAAACCCTGTGTCACAGATACCAAACCCAACTCAATATTTTTCATGTGTGGCCGCCACACCGGTGCCCGCGCTGTCAGTCGCGCTTTGCCGGTTTTTAACCGAGGGGTTTCAGCTTGTAGTTGCAGCGCCAAGCGCTCGCCGGCTTTATGGTAAAAGCTCGCCGCGCCGTAAAAAGGCACCTCTTGGCGCAATTCGCACAGGAAAATTGAGCTGTTAACCTGCCAATCACTTTTATCCATGGCTGGCGTGTACTGGGTAGCCAACGCCTGTGTACCCAATAGCATGAGCCCAAACAGCCAATTAACGGGTGATTTAATGATAATTTTCATGAACATAACGCCATTTACCTCGCCTACCCCAGCACCATGACCACCGATACACGCCCGCGCCGGTGGCTAACTCTAAGGTTATCGGCTCGCTTGAGTCGAAATTAAGGTCTAATTTAGGTAGGATGCGCGCCATCACTCAGCAAGGCCGACCAGCACAGGATTTGGTATGACCCAATCACTTACCCTCACCCGCCCAGACGACTGGCACATTCATTTACGCGATGGCGAGCAGTTGGCCACCACTGTGCCCGATGCAGCACGCTACTTTGGCCGCGCCATCATCATGCCCAACCTAGTGCCACCAGTGATGAATGCCGAGCATGCCATGGCCTATCGCCAGCGCATTTTAGCCAAGCGCCCAGTGGGCAGTAGCTTCGAGCCCTTGATGGTGCTGTACCTGACCGATAACACCAGCGCTGCCGACATTGTCGCCGCAAAAGCCGCTGGGGTTGTCGCCGCCAAGCTCTACCCAGCCGGCGCTACGACCAACTCAGACTCCGGTGTCACCAGCTTAGACAAGATTTACCCCGCGCTCGAGGCCATGGAGAAAGCCGGCATGCTGTTTTTGCTGCACGGCGAAGTCACCGATGCCAGCATCGATATTTTCGACCGGGAAAAGGTCTTTATCGACCAGATATTAAGCCCGCTACGCCAGCGTTTACCCAATCTTCGCATCGTGATGGAACACATCACCACCAGCGACGCCGCGCAATTTGTGGCCGAGAGCTCAGCCAATACCGCGGCAACCATCACCGCGCACCATTTACTCTACAATCGCAACCACATGTTGGCCGGTGGCATCAGACCACACTATTACTGCCTACCCATTTTGAAGCGAAACACCCACCAACAGGCGCTCATAAAGGCGGCAACCAGCGGCGACCCACGCTTTTTCCTCGGCACAGACTCCGCACCTCACGCACGAGATAAAAAAGAAGCCGCCTGCGGTTGCGCCGGCAGCTACACCGCCCACGCGGCTATTGAACTCTACGCCGAGGCCTTCGAGGCCGCGGGAGCCCTGTCGGCACTGGAAGGATTTGCCAGCCACTTCGGCCCAGACTTTTATGGTATTGCGCGCAATACTGATACCATCACGCTAATCAAAGATAGCTGGCAGGTGCCCAACTCTCTGCCCATGGCGGGCGGTGAACTGATTCCATTGCGTGCCGGCGAAACCCTCCAGTGGCGTGTGGCGCCGGCGTAACCAGACATATTTTCGTTAACCCGAAGAGCTTCCCACATAGATAAGGCGAAAGATTAGTGAACCCAGCGGAACCGCAAGACAGTCCAAAAACCCTTTTAGCTCAACGCTTTAGGGGCTTTTTACCCGTTGTGGTAGATGTGGAAACCGGCGGCTTTAACGCCGACACCGATGCCCTATTGGAAATAGCGGCCGTGACCTTGCGCATGGACGACGACGGCATACTGCATAGGCATGAGACCTTCGACTTTCACGTCGACCCTTTTGAAGGGGCTAACGTCGAGCAGGCAGCCTTGGATTTTACTGGCATTGATATCGACAATCGCGACGCCGTACCGGAGATGATGGCGATTCCCGACTTGTTCCGTGCCATTCGTCGCGCAGTGAAAGAAAACGGCTGCTCGCGCGCCGTGATTGTCGGCCACAACGCCCATTTTGATCTAGGCTTCGTCAACGCTGCGGCCAACCGCTGCGATGCCAAGCGCAACCCCTTCCACCCCTTTTCTTGTTTTGATACGGCGACGCTGGCGGGGCTGGCATACGGCCACACCGTTCTGGCCAAGTCGTGCCAGTTGGCTGGGATCGAATTCAGCAACAGCGCGGCCCACTCAGCGGCCTACGATGCCGAAAAAACCGCCGATTTGTTTTGCAAGATTGTTAACCGCTGGCGCGAGCTCGGCGGCTGGCTGGGCCAGGTGATAGAAGAATAAGCTGGCGCGCAATGCCGAACACCCCGCATAAAAAAAAGCGGCATCAGCCGCTTTTTTTTATGCATCTATTTTTATGCATCTATTTTTATGCATCTATTTTTATGCATCTAGGAACGCCTCTACCTTAGTCGTTTTCAAGCCGTAAGCAGAACCAATAAAAGCAGTGGGTTTTGTACTCGTCATCGAGCGGCGCCATCTCGGTGCTATCTAACATACCGTCACCATTGGCGTCGATACTGGAAAACTGACCCAGAAAACTACTGTATTCAGCCTCGGTAACTTCACCGTCTTTATCGCCATCGAGCTTGTTGAAACGGGCTTTGAGGATTAGCGTGCGGCGAGCTGAGTCTATTTGTGCATACTCGTCGTAACTCACACCGCCGGACACGTTTAAATCCATCAGGCGGAAAATATCGAGTTTCTTGGCACTGATCTCTTCTTGCGAAATTTGAGAATCGCCGTTGAGATCGTATTTGGCTAACAACCAACTGTGGGAGCCGTCTGTCGGCGCTTGTGCGTCGGCAAACACTGCCGTACCCAATAACACAAACGTAAAAAGTAATCGTTTCATAACCTACCCGCCTATTTATACTTGTTCTCGGGCAATCCGTTGCTGCTGCCTAGATCAGTCCTTAGTATTATTAATACTACGCGGCAACGGCCAACCATAACGGATAATGGGTCACAAAACAGCCATACCAATAGAAGCATTTGGAATATAGAACGCCAGTCCAATAGGAAGTCGCTACAAGCGGTTTAGTCCTTTGCCAACACTTACCAACCTAGCGCCCCAGCCACTTGCGTCTCAATGGCCCCTCTAGCGGCTAGAGTGCCAGCGCACTTCCCGCGCGTGCTTATCCACCAAGTCGACTACATCCAGCACCAAGGCAAACAAGGCCATGCGCACTAAGATGCCGTTATCGGTCTGACGGAAAATGGCGAGGTTGGGGTTGGCGTTTAAGTCATTATCCAACTCGTTGGCTTCGGCGCGCGAGTCCCGCGGCAAAGGGTGCATGATGACCGTATTGGGCTCACAAAACTGCGTGTAAATCTGCTGATTCAGGCGAAAGCGACCGCGGTAGAGATCTGCTTCTTGTTTGGAGGTAAAGCGCTCTTCTTGAATCCGGGTTGAATAGGCGATATCGACCTTGCTGATACTCGCGGTCAACTCATCCGTCACCTGTACTTGGTGGCCAGCTTTACGCATGAGCTCCACTAGGTACTCAGGCATGGCAAGCTCAGTGGGCGACACCAATGTCACCTGAAGGTTTTGGTAAAGGGCAAGCAGACGACATAGGGAGTGCACGGTTCGACCATGCTTTAAGTCGCCAATCATGGCGATACGCAGACCGTTCAGGCCCTTGCCCTTAGCGGCCAGCTCTTTACGAATGGTATAAAGGTCGAGTAGCGCTTGGCTCGGGTGTTCGTTAGAGCCGTCGCCACCATTGATAACAGGCACTCGGCTGGCCTCGGCAAACTCCGCCACCGACCCGTTTTGCGGGTGACGCATGCAAATCACATCGCTGTAGCCGGAGAGCACGCGAGCGGTATCGTACAGCGACTCTCCCTTGGCAATAGCGGAGCTCTCAAACCCCGTTGTCTCTCGAACCTCGCCGCCCAACAGGTTAAAAGCGCAGCCAAAACTCACCCGCGTACGGGTACTTGGCTCAAAAAACATGTTTCCTAGAATGGCGCCCTCAAGAACGCGCGTTACCCGCCGACGACTAGCGTAGGGTTCCATGGCATCGGCAACGCGAAAAATTCGCTCAATGTCGGGTTGTTCGAATTGATCGATCGATAGAATATGGGCGCCAGTAAAATCCACAGTGACCTCGGGGCTAAAAGACAGACGGCGGATATTTTAGCGGCCGGACTCCCGAAGCGCTACGCTTATACCTAGCAATGCTGTAAACAACCGTAAGTACTACCCTGAAGTTACCACCCAAGAGGAGCTAGTGTGGCTATACACAATCCAGAAACACTGGTGAAATATGTTAGCGTCGACACCGCATTACACATTTTAAACAGCCAATCTATGCGCTGGAGCGCACCGCATTTGTTTAAAGACCCGTTTGAGCTAAACCATCTGTCAGGGCTCAGCTTCGATCCACAAGCGATATTAGGGGCCGCCATTCAAGCGGCAAACGCCATGATCTTTGCCAAGGATGAACCCCGAGGCACTGCACCCCTCACGGTGGTCATTCGCCGCTGGCGCGACGAAGAGCGGTTTCAATCGCCCGATGAGGCACTTGAGGTGCTTAGAGAGCTGCTCTCGCAAATGGTCGACAATCGCTTACAACTACTCGACCAGCTTATGGTTGACTGGCGCAAATTCTGCCGCACGCTACGTATCTGTAGCCTATCGGCGAAGCCAGATAACGTCGCAGCGTGGACGCACTTCGCCGACAATCACCGCGGTGTTGCCATTCGCTTGCAGTGCGGCGAATTTACCTCGCTGCCCAAGCCTCAACAGGTCATCTACCGGCCCACTAGGCCGGAAATCACCAGCATGAAGGAGCAGCTAGATGTGGTGCTCACCAACCAAGCGTTTAATGCTCAGGAATATTTCTTCGATAAATTCACCAGTAAATCACTGCACTTTGCATCAGAGGCTGAGTGGCGATGTTTTCGGCAAGTTAAAGATGAAGTAGGTGCGGAAGCTAAACCCGAGAGCGAGTGGTACGAAGACGTTAAATTTGAGCGCAACGACGTGACCGCAGTGTATTTCGGCGCCCAAACAGACCCGAAAGCCATGCGCCAGATTTATACCCTCATCAAAGAAAAATATAATCAGGCAAAAGTTTTTCAGGCAAAGCCCGCGATAGGTAAATACGAAATTGAATTTAACCGCATCACCAACGGTTAGGTATTGACGGGAGAGTGGTTGCCGCAAACCGCTCTCCATTCGCCAACGTCCACCTGGACCAAGCCATCAAACCAAGCTCAAGTCTTCCTATAAGCCGCGATATTCATTAAGCCAAAGACGCGCCGTAAGCGTCCAGCTCACGCAAAATCATTTGATTGCGCTCGGTTTGATTCGGCTGCTGTGCCAACTCGGCGATACGGTCGAAATAGGCATCCAGCACGATACCGGCGCCCTGCGCTGGCTCGGTTAAGCGCATGTAGCACTGCTCTTCCCACTCAAACTGCTCCTCTTCGCTCAAGGTGTGAAAAAAATGTCGCGCGCGATAGCGCATTAACAATGCGTTTAAACGCTGATCTTTGAACTGGATGTTCGCTAGAAATTCGGGCGCACTGTCGCGTACCTGCTGCATTAACGGCTTGTCTTCATTGGGTAGAAAGCCTTGATACAGTTGCTGTTCAGGGTCACTATTGGGAGCAAAATCGTTTTGGCTGAACACCTCGCGCAGCACGCTATTGAGATCGGCGTTGCGCAACATGGCCCAATGTCGCTCGCACAGAGCGCGGTCAATATGTAACCGATTAGCCACTGACTCGGTGAGCATGGAGAGCGGTGCGAGCATCGGGCTTTTATTGGCGTGTACCAGCTTGAGCGGAATACGCGCGGCACCTTGTGGCAAATCTGCGTCGGCACAAAATACTCTAGCGCGAATGTCGGCGGCGTTTAAATTCATCAACGGCGTTGGATCAACAGCCAAATTATAAACAATAATGGCATTCTTATTAATGGGATGCGGCGCTAACGGCATTACCAACGCACTGCAACCCTGAGCTGCGGGAAAGCGCGACGACACGTGCAACAATGGCTTTTTATTGATCCAATCAAATTGCTGCTGAACAGCATCTTTCAAACGTAAACCGTAGGCGTAATCGTATAGCTTTGGCTGCTTGGTTTTAATTAAACGCGCCAAGGCAATGGTGGCATACACATCTGACAGTGCATCGTGCGCAGCGTCGTGTAGCAAGTGATTGGCGCGCGCCAAATCCTCCAACTTAAAACTTGGACTGCCGTCCTCTTTGACCGGCCACTCAATGCCGTCTGGCCTTAGTGCATAGGTCATGCGCACAACATCGATGAGATCCCAACGGGAATTGCCGTTTTTCCACTCGCG
Organism: Simiduia litorea; assembly: GCF_042853465.1. Taxonomy (GTDB): domain Bacteria; phylum Pseudomonadota; class Gammaproteobacteria; order Pseudomonadales; family Cellvibrionaceae; genus Simiduia; species Simiduia litorea. The sequence goes on from NZ_AP031497.1 coordinate 3,446,884, forward strand.
CTCGTAGGGATCGTAAAAATTGCGGTATAAGGTGTAGCGAGTGACCTCGTCGTCAAACCGTAAACTGTTATAACCTACGCCACAGGTGCCCGGTTGACTAAATTCAGCGTGAATTTTGGCGATGAATTCCGGTTCGCTAATGCCCTCGGCCAAGGCTTTTTGTGGGGTGATGCCAGTAATCAAGCAGGCTTCTGGGTGCGGCAATAAGTCGCACGTGGGCTTGGCGTAAAACATCAGTGGCTCGCCAATAACATTCAGATCTTCGTCTGTCCGCACCCCCGCAAATTGCGCCGGCCTATCTTGTGCGGGGTTTGCACCCCAAGTTTCATAGTCATGCCAAAAGAGGCTATTCATTTGGTTTAACCCGCAGTTCATTTTCAACGCTATGATAGCGCAATTAACTTGGGATATACTTCGTCGAACTTGAGCTATTCGATTGAAAAATGACCAAATTAGATAATCTATTCGACAAAAATCACAATTGGGCCGAAGCGATAAAAGCGGAAGACCCAGATTTCTTTCTAAAACTCTCACAACAACAGGAGCCCGATTACCTTTGGATTGGTTGCTCCGACAGCCGAGTACCCGCGAACGAAATCGTTGGTTTAATGCCCGGCGAGCTATTCGTACACAGAAATGTGGCTAATGTGGTATTGCACACCGATATCAATTGCCTATCGGTGATTCAGTATGCCGTCGATGTGCTCAAAGTTGATCACATTATGGTGGTGGGCCACTATGGCTGCGGTGGCGTGCGCGCCGCCCTGCAGAATCAACAACTGGGCGTCATCGATTTATGGATTCGTAACATTCGCGATATTTATTACGCTCACCGTGCCCACATCGAATCTTACCCCACCGAAAAAGAACGCGTAGACCGTTTGTGTGAGCTCAACGTCATGCAACAGGTACAACAAGTGAGCCGCACCAACGTGGTACAAAATGCTTGGGCACGAGGTCAATCGCTCTCCGTACACGGGTGGATTTACGGCGTTTCCGACGGCTTACTGAAAGATCTAATTGAACCCATTACCGGTGTCGATCAAATCCCCGATCAATATAGAGTCTTCAAACTAACACCCACCTAATTTGATACGGGCTTAGTCTTTTACCAACACGCGATCGGCACCGGTAAACTCCGGTGCCTGAATCGACAAGACTTTTAACGGTGTTTCTGACGTCACCTGTACGCCATGTACGCGCCCCTCAGGTACATGTAAAAAATCACCCGGCCCGATTGCTACCGTCTTGTCGCCCAGACGCATCAACCCCTGCCCTTCAAGTACATAAATAGACTCGCTATGATGTTGGTGAATATGATTCGGCACAGCGTCTCGAATAAATATGACAAACGTCGAACTATGCTTATCACTGGCTAAGGTTATCACCTCAATATTTGTCACACCACTGGGCTCTAGGCCAAGTAGGTTTTCCTTGGCACCAGCAGCCATGGCTAACAACCATGCCGCAAATGCCAACAGCAATGTTCTTGCAGACCTCATCCCGTTTTCCTCGCGCTTGAAGCACATTAATTACGGCCTTCACCAAGACCCGTTTTAAAAGCCAAAAAGGTGCCACCAGATATATTACACGGAGCATACAGTGTTCATATTTCCTGCACAAAACCGCAACACAAGTTGCATAGGCTAGGTGCTCCTAAACTCAACACTTGGCCCAGGTATTCACATGAACCGTTTACAACGACAGATCACGCTCGCATCAATACTCATGTCACTCATACTCACCCACGCCGTAAATGCCGCAAGCAGCTCCAACCAACAAGAGATGAGTCATGCGCAGCACAATGCCACTGCAGCACATCGCGCTAAATCGCGGCCACTGCCGATTTCTCTCGGCCCTAGACCCTACTTTTTAGTACAGGACATGGACCCATCGCCACTCAAAACCAAACTTGAACATTGCGCCAATAGCCGTAGGACATTTCGCAGCTCCGATTTTTCCATTGGTCACCGCGGCGCCGCACTGCAATTTCCAGAACACACCAAAGAATCCTACATAGCAGCGGCGCGAACTGGTGCCGGCATCATCGAATGCGACGTTACCTTCACCAATGACAAGGAACTGGTGTGCCGTCACTCCCAGTGCGATTTGCACTACACCACGAATATTCTTGAGACCCCGCTAGCGAACAAATGCAGCCAACCCTTTAGCCCAGCCGAATACGACCCAGAAACCGGCGCATTGATAAAAGCGGCCAGCGCACAGTGCTGTACCTCTGATATCAGCTTGGCTGAATTCAAAACACTGAAGGGTAAAATGGAAGGCAGCAATGCACGCGCTACGAACGCACGGGATTATTTGCAAGGCACACCGACTTGGCGCACAGACGCTTACGCAAGCCGCGGCACATTACTCTCTCACAAAGAAAGCATTCAGTTAATTCGCCAATTAGGTGCAAAATTTACGCCCGAACTTAAAACGCCAGAGGTAAACATGCCGTTCCAAGGCACTTACACGCAGGCCAATTATGCCCAACAAATGATTGATGAATACCGCGCCGCCGGTATATCACCGCGACAAGTATTCCCGCAATCTTTTAGTTTAGCCGATATAAAATATTGGCTGACGCACGAGCCTGCCTTCGGCAAACAAGCTGTCTATCTCGACGGTCGCTACGACGACCCAAGCTTTGATCACAATAACGAATTAACCCACAACCCCAGCATGGCAGCACTAAAAGCCAGCGGTGTTAACATCATCGCACCGCCCATGTGGATGCTGTTGAGTGTCGACGATAACGCCAACATCGTACCCAGTCAGTACGCCAAGCTCGCGCAAAACGCCAAACTCGACATTATCACTTGGACCTTCGAGCGCTCGGCGCCACTGAATAACGATGGCGCTTGGTATCACCAAAGTACCGATGCGGTAATCGACAAAGATGGCGACAAATACGAAAGCCTGCACGTATTGGCAACACAAGTCGGTGTCAAAGGTGTTTTTTCAGACTGGCCCGCAAGTGTTAGCTTTTATGCAAACTGCATGAACAAATACTAATACGGTAAATTAATTAGCCATCCGAATCGCACTAAAACCTTCGTAGCCGTTAAGTTCACACACACCATTAGCATGTAACTCAACGGCTCTATTATGTAACAGCGCCTGTAATAGACTGTGGTATATCAGGTTATAGCCTGGTGAAGAAAAATCTAAATAGAAGGTATCTTTACTTTTGCAACTATTCTTATCCAGCGCCAACCGCACTATAATCACTTGCTGCGTTGAGGCCGTCAGCGCTAATATTTTCGCACTTTTGGTCCAGCCAGACGCCATGACATTTGACGAAAATACAGTCAAAAAAAGCATCGGAACTAAGTAAAAATATCTGGTCATACATGCATCCTTGATCAATTTTTTACCAACCATGAATAGACACAACACACCAAGTAAACCAACAATCCCACAGTACATACCAATAATGTCAGAACATTAATACCCTGACTTACAGAATCGCGCTGAGTACTAACCTTCAAGCAAAGATTGGTTGAAAAGCACAAACCTTGCGTCTCGTTGTGGGTTGGTGTCATAAATAATCACGTACGTATCATTTGCGTTCTCTTCTGGCACGCTTACCGTGAACGCGTGACGCAGTATTTCTAGCAGATGCTTGCCCGCAGACAAAGGAATTTCCGCATAATACTGCCCTTCGCCCCAATACTCCAAATCAATGTTGAGCTCACGATTCACGACCACTTCAAACGCTTGCCCATGCTCAGGTCGGGCTCTATCAGCTTGTTTCGTTAACTCACGCAAGCGCTGCATTTCTGCCCGCGCCTCTTTTTGTTGCTGACTAAGTAATGGCGTTTGCCTTACGTATGTTAATGGTGATTCCGAACGAGCAATATCGGCCGCCAGCGCAGCCGATGTCATAACTTCTATTTCACCGGTAGCTGCGAATGACATTGCTTCCTCGTCAATGCTCGGCACTAGAGCTGATAATTTTTGCTCGCGTTGAGCTTGCGCTGCTTGCCGTATAACTTGTTTTCGCAAACTTGCCACAAGCGTTTGCTGGCGGGCAATAAAGCTCCGGTGCTCAACGATGGCGTTTTGAATTCTACTACGCTTTTTTTCAATTCGATGTAAACGAGCCTGGCGACTCTCAAGGCCTTGCTCGGCTAACGCCAAGCTTCGCTGTGCTAGTTCACGTTGGGTGGCACTTTGCGTGTCCACACTTTCCAATTTTACCCGAGCATCAACAACATCAGCCATGGCTTGGTCCAACCGATCGCGAGCGTCTACTTCACTCTCGTTACAACTACGCAATTGCGCTTGAAGTCCATCTAGACTTGCCTGCTTGTTGCTGAGTAACGTGGACTGCTTCTGCAGGTGTGCTTCGAGTGTTACTGCCATTGCGTTGGCTGAGCCCAACAACAGTACTAAAATGAACACTACAAGGGAGCGAGACACATTCAATGACAACATCCTATTCCCCGCGGCTGGTACATTAAAAAGTACATTGTACGCAAGTAAATAAAAATGTGTTTACTGGGTATTTAAAGTGTGATCCGGTTAGTTTTTTATATCCAGCGGGAGGCTGAGTATTTCTGCTGGCCCTCACCAACCTTTATCAATCCTAGATCTAGCCATTTCCCTTTGCCAAGCCCATGCCAAGCGCGCCACTACAACCACCAAGACCGACGCCAACACCGGCAACCAAACTAACCGCAACTCAGAATACAAAACATCGGCACCACGGGCAGTAAGGAAATTCTTCAAGCCAATGGGCGACACCTCGATGACCTGCCACGGTAAAAAGTAACGGCTATCATCGATGGGCCAGGCCAAGGCGACGCCCAAGCCGCCGTTTGTCAGCGCATCAAGTAACGCATGCGACGCAACACTGACGCAGAGGAAAAGAAAAATCGTCAATCCTTTAGCCTGAAAATAACGCCGAGCCATAGCGCCAAGTAAACCCACCATAAAGGAAAAAACGAAAGAGTGGGTAAACCCTCTATGACCTAAAATATCTTGGTAGGGAATACCTAACTGAAACGCAATCACATCGGCGTCGGGCAATATACTGGCCACACAACCCCAAAAACACAAATGCCAGGAGATATGCTGACGCCCCGCCATGACGGTTAACGCCACCGGTATGAGTGCATGGGTCAAAATCGTTGCCATCGTTAAAAACCCCAGCGTCTTGCTCTCTCGATCGGCGCCTCAATTTTATGTGCCAGGTTAGCGAGTCGAGCGCGATGCAAGCGAGCTCGACCTTCGAGATTGCGGGTGTAAATTAAATCACAGGCGCCAACATGGCGCTGCCAAGCCTCGGCAAAATGTTGCGCGCGCTTTTTTTGCGTTGCCAAGCAATTAGGCACGGCGTGGTAATCGCGCTGAGTCAGTAAGCGCAATAACACAGAGCGCCGAACAATAAGATAACGGGGGTTGTTAACTGGCGAGATAACGTCTGCCAATGACGCCATGAACAACGCTCGCTCATGGCGCTCTCCGCCAGAAATATAGAGTTTGGATACGCCCACTTGATCAACTTCGGTCGCGAGTGTAAAGCCATCACTTTGGCTTGCAATAAGGCCTTCGGCAGACAGGCTTTCGAGTAATGCCACGCCAATGGCGTGCAAATCTTGTCCAATATCTCTATAGGCCAACCAGAGCCGAAAATAGTTAAAGAAGCGCACGGCAAAGAACAGCGCCGATAGCAATAGTAATGTTACTAGGCAGACAACCAGCAGCTTGCCATCTTGAACCCTAGCGATGAGGCGCGACACCAACAACGGCGTCAACTCCAACCAAACCGACAATGACACCATCAAAAGCGCAAAGAAATGCGCCAATGACCGCGTTAAAACAAACGCCTTTACCGCCTTATAAGGCCGCTCGCCAACATAAGGCGCCTCAATGCCGTCCAAAAAACCAACGCCAGATAACACCGCCGTTTGCCAGCGCGCGTGCATCTCCTCGCGCTCGCTCGCGACCGCAAGCATTTTGCGATTAGCCTCCGGCACCGAGTCACTGCCGGCCAGTAAACTATCGAGCTGCAACCGCGCTATACCATTTTCGATCGCCGCTGCGCCGACAATAGTGACGCCAGAAAACGCCTTAAAGCGCCTGACCAAAAGCGAAAAATCTTCGCCCAACTGCACAGCGCTCGAAAGGTTTTTTTGCGATTTTTCCACGCAGGCCAAATGCCAAATATTGGTCACTTTCTTAGGTTCGCGTTTATTCACGCGAATAGCGCGGCCGCGCATTTGGTTCGACTGAACAAACGAACCCACACTCGAGGCCAAAACCAAGGTGTTGACGGAAGGCGCGTCCCAACCTTCACCTAATAAGGCGGTGGTGCCCACCAATAGATGCAGTTTTCCACGTTCGAATAAACGTGTCACCCAATGCACGATACGCTTTTGATCTTGGCCAGCTAAGGTTAACGTTCCGAAACTCGCATCGCAGGCCAAGGGTGTGAGCGACACGAGCGTTTGCGAGGTTTCGGCCACCATCAACTGCAACTCGGACAACAGATTCAATGGCAGAATAACCAGCTGCCCGGTTAATACCGCCATTTGGCAAGGACGAGCCGGCATGGCACTTATCACTTGATGACGCAGAGCTTCAAATAACGGAATAACACCGAGTTTATTTAAAGACGTCGCATTATCCCTGTCGCCTTGGCCTAGGTATTCAGCGCGAATAAAGTCGGCCAAAACCACCATGCGCAAGCCATCGCCTAACTGCGACCACTCATGCTCGACAATCTGAGTCACCGCCTGCAATTTGCCGGCGCTGTTAACTAATAATTTCGCACGCCGCTCCGAGTCTTCGATATCGACGCGGCCTCGATGCATAAGCCCTGCGCGCCTAAGCCGAGCTGCCAACTGCTGGCGCGACACTTCAAACTCAGGCGATTTCTCATCGAGAAAATGCTGTAACACGAGGGCCAAATGTGCAGGCGCAAAATCCGGCAGCACGGCGCTTTCCAACGCCAATATCTGCTGATGCTCAGCGCAGGGCTCCCGACCGGCGGCGCGCCAAAAACAAAGGGTAGCGATATAAATGTCTAGGTATTCATAGATCCAATCGAGATGATCGAGTGGCGCAAATAACCAAGGCTTCGCCTCAAGCCAAGAAAAAATCCTAGCATCTTGTAAACAGTCGTCGGCAAATTGACGACGTTTCAGCGCAGCTCGTTCGAGCAGTTGCGCTTCTTGATCGGTTGGGCTGCAGAGAAAAATATAATCTTGATGCGGGCATAGATCGCCGACAGCCACCAGTTCAGGAACAGCAATTTCAGCATCTACATCGCCGTTAAGCGTCATATAACGCTGCCACTCAAGTCCAGTGACGTCATAGGGCGGCGTGGCAGTTAAACCAACAATAACCGGCGTTAAATGCTCTTTAACCAACATCAAGGCGCGCCACCACGCGTTTTTTAAATGGTGCGCCTCGTCTAAAACCAGTGTTGAGATAGCGCAGTCGCGCAAAGTGGTTAGTACCGTTTCTCGTTGCGCATGCTTACCATCGAGCGCCGCATGTAAGGCTTGATAGGTGACAACTGTTAAAAATTTTGGCTCGAACAGCGAGGTAGAGATCCAATCCGGACAGCTAGGTGTGGCTAAAAATAACTCGCAGAATCGGTCAATCCACTGGTCTCGTAACGCCAGAGAAGGCGCGCAGATCAAGGTGGGCTTGTCGAGCCTGCGCATCACTTCCAAGCCGAGCACCGTTTTACCAGAACCCGGCGGCGCAACAATGTGTAGATGTTGATCGGCGAGGTGCGAGGCTAATTGATCTAACACCCGCTGTTGGTAATCTCGCCACGGAAACGTAAAGCGTGTGTGCTCTGGAAAACCCTCCATGTTTTCGCTGTCCACCGGCTAGTCAGCGAGCCCCACGTACACCTCGTGTACGTCGTCATCGTCATCGATTGCGCCCAAAAAAGCTTCGACTTCGGCCAGCGCTTCCCCTTCCAAGGTGACAGGGTTTTTCGGTCGATAGCCAATTTTGGCTGATTCGACATTAAAGCCAAAGGCCGGTAGCGCTTTAGACACCAAATCTAGGTCGGTGGTATCGGTAATAAAGAGCGCCGAACCGTCATCTTCTAATGCAAAGTCTTGGGCTCCGGCTTCGATGGCTGCTAACTCGACATCGGCGTCGGGAGCGGTAGGTGAGGCCTCAATAAGCCCAACATGATCAAAATCCCAAGCCACGGAACCGGAGGCGCCCAATTGGCCCTTGCGAAACAAAACGCGAATATTCGAAATGGTGCGGTTCACATTGTCGGTCAAGCACTCGACGATAACGGGCACCTGGTGTGGCGCAAACCCTTCGTAAACCACTTTTTCATAACTCACCGCGCCATCGAGCTGACCCGAGCCTTTTTTAATGGCGCGCTCGAGGGTTTCACGGGTCATAGATTGCTTGCGCGCTGCTTCAACGGCCATCCGCAAACGCGGATTCATATCCGGATCGGCGCCGGTACGGGCGGCGATCATGATTTCTTTGGTTAACTTGGTAAACAGCTTACCTTTGGCATTGGCCGCGGCTTCGCGGTGTTTAGCTTTCCACTGGGCACCCATGGGCGTTGCTCTCTATTGTTCAAATTTCCTAATAAACCGCGACACGATGACGACCGGCTGTTGATCGGCGGATTTTATAGCATGTCCGCGCCGGCGCAAGTGAGAGTTTCGCCAAGCTCAGGAAAGCTGCCATGAACTGGAGCCATAGAGATAAGTCAGGCATAAAAAAAGCCGCTACAAGAGCGGCTTTTTTTATGTCACTAGCGCTAGAGATCGCACTTAGCGAGCTAGGCTCCTGCGGGCAAAGCCTAGGCCAAACAGACCTAAGGCTAGCAGAACCAACGAACCCGGCTCTGGCACACTCGCGCTGACTACAACGCCATCGAGGAAGTTACCCACAGTGCCATTGGTAATGGCGGTAAAACGAATCTGAGATATGTCGCTCGAGGCAATAAAGCTGCCCTGAAACTGGCTCCACGTGCCAACCACATGATCAGTCAGTTCACCCATTAACGAGCCAACACTATAGGCAAACGACTCGGCATTGCTCTGGCGCGCGCTATAGAAGAAAGACACATCGTAGCTTTGGCCGATCACAGTGGCGAAATTCTGGAAGATAGAGAACTCACCGGCATAGGGGTGCGCATTTAATTCGGCATGCTGTTCGCCCACGGCCGAGGCAACACCGTTCAAACCATCCCAGATTTCAATGTTGCTACCTTCCCAGCCATTCACATCATCGGCCGCAAAATACTGCCAGGTGCCCTCGGCGACATCATTGTCTTCGAAGCTACCGTTAACAATTAAGTTAGCATTGGCTGAAGCTGCCAAAACCAAACCTAACACGAAGGTGACTGAATGCTTTGCGAGTTTGTACATAAATTAACCAATCCGTTGTCGTTAAAAAGACTGCAATTCCATGATTTACGATTGCACCCTGAACCAAGTCAAAAGCAACCACCGAGCCAACCCGAAAAACCTTATAAAAATCATAACGTTACGAAACAGAGTGAAACAAAAGAACCACTTAACCGTAAGAAAAACCGACAACTTTAGTACGATATTTAACCAGCCAAACGAGCCCAGTCGACTCATCCCGGCGCATTCATGCTCGCCCGTTCCTCCCTGCACGTCGTTTCAGCAGCCAAGGGCGAGTAAGCTAGCCACACCAGCCCGATATCCACCAAATCGCTTAACTGAGCTAAGTACATGAAACAGCCCCGCGAAAAAACGTTTAATACATCAGCTATTTGCCCAAGCTGCCAACGGCCTAATCTTTGCGCATTAGCGGAGGCCGCGAATGCAACCGAATGTTGGTGTATGAAACTTGAGCCAATAAAGAACAATCAGGCGCCGCTCGACAGCTCACTCACAGGCAAGGTTTGCCTGTGTGAAACATGTCTTCAAAAATATATGGTCTAAATAGCAACCAGCCTCTGCACGAAATCAGTGCAGAACGAAAAAAAAGCAATTTCTTACGCTCTCTTTTAGCGCCCGCTTATCCGACGCTTTTTATTGCCATGACCAAGCTGGAAATATTCAGAATATTTTTCTCACTATATCGAATTAAAATTGCGCAAAATCATCGAAAATTTCGTTTTGTAAAAATTGGCACAGCAGATGCAATACTAATCGTGCAGTCAGGCAAAACGCCGACACCCTTTAGCTTACTGATGATGACGAGACAGAGGTATTTACCATGCGATTAATGACACGCGCTTCAACAATGATTGCGATGAGCACTTTAGTCATAATGACTGGCACGGCAACAGCCGCCACCTGTGACATGTCGACAGCACCGGCTACGCCAGCCGTTCCTGCTGCCACTGAGCGTAGCACGGCGAGCATGTTAAGCGCCCAAAGCGAGATTAAAAGCTACATCAACGCGGCCAAAGAACACTTAAAGTGTGTGAGTTCAAGCCGTAAACACAACGCGCTAGTCGATCAGATTTACGCAGTCGCCGACGAATACAACACAGCGCTACAAGAATTTAAAGCCAGCACCCGATAACAATAAATAGTGCTGCTCTTACCGTTTCATTGCTCTCCTGCTGTCGACCATTGACAGACCGGCGTATCAATAGCAAAGCGCTTACTGGGTTTTGCTATTGACCGCCGAATTTTATTAATGCTTACGGCCGCTCATCTTTTCCCATTCGAAACCCGGCATGACATTGGCATGACTAGCAAGGTGTTGCTCGGCTATTTTCAATCCGATGACATCAATGGTTTTCACATACAATTTTAAGCAGGCAGATTTATTCTGCGTGGCGTTTTCCTGCGCTAACTTGCGCAACAAATGATGGCGCACAAACTGCAACACTGAATCAGCTTCAGAGAATTTCGATAACTGGCTCAGCACCTGAGCAAAATACTCAGCCGATATCACCAACTGGGCTTCATCAAAAGCGCTCAACTGACCACGGCTCAAATCATTCATTCGAATTTTTGCGATCGCAAAAGTACAACCGAAAAAACGTTCGGCCGCCTGCCAATGACCTCTTAGGTAGGCATCTTGGCCATGACAAAAAGCACCGCGCCACAAGCGTTGAGCCACTTCTGCAGATCGAGCCACCTGCACCCGATGCCGTAGACATAAATATTCCATGCTTACACCTTGTTGATAACGATTATCATTTGCATGTAAGATAGCGGTACTTTTCCACGGTGACAAGTGCAGGAGCCTTGAAAATGAAAAATTCTCTGGAAAATACCCTGATGGTCGAAATTGATGCCGTTGCACTGAGGCGCCTAATGGCGGAGGGAAGATTGGTGGCCACCGACTTCCGCTGTGCGCAAGCTGCAGACAAGTTGCAAATTAAACGCTGGTGCTTAGAGAATGCGAGTTTGCAGCTAAGAAGCCACTAAGGTCGCCAGCAATGTCGCCTGCAGCATGGCGACATCGATGGCATCGAGGCTGATAAGCTCAAGCCGCGAGTCTAGGCAATCGTCTAGTTCGGTCACAGTCATCACGCCATCGGCAAGGTTGAAACCCAGCACGCCGGCTTGGGTGATGACCACCGCTTTTAACCGTTCGCACCTTAACCCAAGCAGGCAATGCTCCAACGCTTCGAGGGAGAACAGCAGCTCTGGCGCAAATGCCCATCCATAGGCGTGAAAGCCATCGGCATATCTATGTTTAAAAACAAAACCCTGAGGATTGTACGCAGGCGCAAGCGATAATAACGGTGCGTTGGTGCTACTCTCTGCGTTGCTCGCCGCGCCGGTGTTTGCACAAAAACGCCACGCCTGTGCTTGCCCCTGCAGCCACGCTTGCTGCCCAACCCCTTGCTCAAGGGAGTCCAGCAGAAACGCCGAATTTGGTCTGAGACTGGTCAAATAGCGTTCGAGCTGCGCGAACTCATCGGCTAGATAGGTATCCGCTTTGGCTGCCAATATACGATCGGCAACTAACAGCTGCTGATTAAACAGCGCATGATCGCTATAGCGCTTGTCGTTTATTTTACGCGCGTCCACCAAGGTCAGTGTCGCAGCCAATTGACTTACGGCCTGGTAACTAGGCTGAGCTAATAGGGCCAGTATTTCTAACGGGTGACCTAAGCCTGTGGGTTCAATCAGAAGTCGATCTAAATTCTTAGCGCCCAAGAATTGATTTAATGCTATCTGAAACGGCAAGCCATTTGCGCAACATAAACAGCCACCCGGCACCTCTTTTATGGCAACACCAGCTGCCGGCGACGCCAACAACGCACCATCTATACCCACCTCCCCAAACTCGTTGACCAATACACCCCAACGCTCAGTTGCAGGCTTTTGCGCTAAGAGGTGTTTAATCAGCGTGGTTTTACCAGCGCCCAAAAAGCCGGTAATCACATTGATGCGCACCATTACTAGCTCGTTACTCACTCGTTCCATCCAGGATAATTGCCCGCAAAGCCCGCTATTATCTAATACCTGCCACTACACTGTCACAAGCTCAAACTGGCCATTTACCGGCTACACCCTGAATAGGTGATTTTTTTTATGCTATTGAGGGCGGTAAGATGGCGTTTAAACGTCTACTAGCCCTACAGGTTTCTATCAGGAGAAAGACTATGTCCCGCAAGGTTACTGTTGCCGCCACGCAGATGGCGTGCTCTTGGGATCGCGATGCCAACATCGCCAATGGTGAAAAGCTGGTGCGTCAAGCACACAAGCAGGGAGCCCAAATCATCCTATTACAGGAGCTTTTCGAAACACCCTACTTCTGCCAGAAGCCCAATGCCGATTACGCCCTGTTGGCCACGCCGCAAGATGAAAATATCGCCATCGCCCATTTTCAAAAGCTCGCCAAAGAACTCAATGTGGTGCTGCCTATCAGTTACTTTGAGCGCGCTGGCCGCGCACGCTTCAACTCCATTGTCGTAATCGATGCCGACGGCACGATTTTGGGCAACTACCGCAAGAGCCATATTCCCGATGGCCCTGGCTACCACGAAAAATACTACTTCAACCCAGGCGATACCGGCTTCAAAGTATGGGATACCCAATACGGTAAAATTGGCATCGGCATTTGCTGGGATCAATGGTTCCCCGAGTGCGCGCGCGCCATGGCGCTGTTGGGCGCGGAAATCTTGTTTTACCCAACCGCCATCGGCACCGAGCCGCACGACCCAACGATTTCCTCGCGCGATCACTGGCAGCGTGTACAACAGGGTCACGCCGGCGCCAACTTGATGCCGCTGATTGCGAGTAATCGCATCGGGCGCGAGGACCAAGAGGATTACCATATTAATTTCTACGGCTCATCGTTTATCGCCAATCAGTTCGGTGAGAAAGTGGCCGAGGCAGACGAAACCAGCGAAGCCGTATTGATCCAAACCTTCGACCTAGAAGAGCTGGAAAAGATTCGCACCGCGTGGGGCGTATTTCGCGACCGCCGTCCAAACTTGTATAGCCCGATCAAAACCCTAGACGGTGACCTCGCCTCATGAAGCTCGTGTCCAGCACCCCCAAAGCCGATGGTTTTTACATGCCCGCCGAATGGGCGCGCCAACAACAAGCGTGGATGATGTGGCCTGAGCGGACCGACAACTGGCGCTTAGGCGCCAAACCGGCCCAAGCAGCCTTTGCCACCGTGATGCGCGCCATTGCGCGCTACCAGCCGCTCAGCGTTGGCGTTTCTGCGGCACAGTTTGAAAATGCCTCGGAACAGCTGGGCGACGTCGACAATATCCGCGTAGTGGAAATCTCCAATAACGACGCGTGGGTGCGCGATACTGGCCCAACGTTCGTCATTAATAATAAGGGCGGCCTACGCGGTGTCGACTGGCGCTTTAACGCGTGGGGCGGATTCAACGGCGGCTTGTATTTTCCGTGGGACAAAGACGACCAAGTGGCTCGCAAAATTTGCCAATTAGAGCAGGTGCCGCGCTACCGCACCGACGACTTTGTGCTGGAAGGTGGCTCCATTCACGTGGATGGCGAAGGCACGGTGATTACTACCGAAGAGTGCTTGCTCAACTCGAATCGCAACCCGCATTTGAACCGCGACGCGATTGAACAAACACTGGCTCAACATCTCAACATCGAAAAAGTCATCTGGCTACCTAAAGGCTTATTTAACGATGAAACCGATGGCCACGTGGATAATTTTTGCTGTTTTACCAAGCCAGGTGAAGTATTGCTGTGCTGGACCGACGACAAGGCAGATCCAAACTACGCGCGCTGCCAGGCCGCTTGGGAGGTACTACAAAACACAACCGACGCCAAAGGTCGGGCATTAACGGTGGTAAAAATGCCTATTCCCGGGCCGCTGTTTGCCACACCTGCCGAATGCGAAGGCATAGACCAGGTTGCAGGTACGCAACCCCGTGACCCAGCCATTCGTTTGGCCGGCTCCTACGTGAATTTTTTGATTATCAATGGCGCGATCATTGCGCCCAGTTTCGATGACGAAAAAGATAGCGTCGCCAAAACTATTCTTGCTAAATGTTTTCCCGACCGCGACATCGTCATGGTTCCCGGCCGAGAAATACTGCTGGGGGGCGGCAACATTCACTGCATCACCCAACAGCAACCGGCCGTTTAAGTCTTAAATACCGCGACTTTATTACGCAAGCTATCCACTGTTGAAGAAAGATCATTGGCTATCGTTACCAGATGGCCAATGTCCTTTTCCGACATGCCCGTCGATATCGCCAACTGATCCACTTCAGCCAACACCTCTTCAACTTTTTTATTGATGCTATGGATGTTCGAGTTACCTTGCTGACTGCGCTGCCCTGTGAGCTCTGCCACTTCTTGCATTACATCGCAGGCGCTTACAATCACATCCGCCGCTTCGCTCGAGGTGAGTCGCAAGGCTTCCAAGGAGCTTTTCTGATGCTCCACCTTTTTCCCCGCCGTATCGATGGCGCTGGTGATGGCTGAAATAATTTCATTTATCTCCGTCAAACTATTTTGCGTCGATTGCGACAGACCGCGCACCTCGTCCGCCACCACAGAGAAACCTCTACCGTGTTCGCCGGCGCGAGCGGCTTCAATAGCGGCGTTCAACGCCAGTAAATTGGTCTGATCCGCGATGCCATTGATGACCGCCAGCACATCTTTTATCTTCAGTGCATTCTCGGAAAGCTTGGCAAAATTTTCAGTAATATCGTTACTAGCCCGTACATGCTCATCGACCATTTCAGCCATGGTGCCTATATTCTGCCGCGACGCCTGCAGCTGCTGGTTGGCACCTGTCACCTGAATATTGGTCTGATCGGCGCGCTGACTGACCGCTTGCGACAAGCCCTGCATCTCTTGCATATACTGTTTAGCTCGGTTCACTGCGGCGACTTCCTGAGCAATGCGCTGGCCCATGGTTTTGCTGGTGTCCGTTAGTTTTTTAGCAACATTTTGATTGGTATCAGCCACCTGTTTGATATCTATTAAGGCACTCTGAATTTCCTCTCTAAACTGGTCAATGGTAGACACCATGTCGCCCATTTCAGCGTTTAGTGACGTATTTACATCGCACTTTACCGACAGGTCTTTGTCAGCAAAATGCTGAAAGTAGCGGGCAATGGCACTGAGCGCATCCACACCCCAACGCTTTTCATCGATGTCGTGAACAATGAGCACCGCAATGAGAACAAATTGAATCACTCGACTCACGGTGTTTTCCGTGAAAACCAGTGCATTAACCAACAGCAATGCCATGCCAATCCAATGCACCAGCCGCATTCTAAGAAACAGTGACGCCATATATTCCTCCCTGCGCTATTAACCTTTATCCAAGCAGAATAAAAAGACTGCCTTTTAGGCTAGCACAGGGAGGACGTTAAAGCCGAAAAGCGTTTAAACTAGCAACGATTATAACCCTACGAACGTTGTGGTTAAGCCTCGCGCTGCAACGCGACGCGAGGAGTGCCCACTAGCGAGAAGCGACCTCTTCGGTGGTAACAATTTCACCTTTGTTAAACTTAGGCGCGAGATAAGAGCTTACTTTTACAGCATTAACTTCGTGTGCAAAGCTCAACAGGTTTTTCTCATTGCACTGATAAAATGTATGCGCGCGCTGACGATCCACGCCACGGATGCCGTGATGCAGAGCACGACGCAGCTGACCCGGCTGATCTCTAACAATGGCCTTACAGACACCGGCGGCGTCATTATCAACAACAGTATACTTAATGCCATTCCTTTCGATGTGAGTATCGGCACTCACAACGCCGGACAGTGCCAACGAACAGGCACCAACAAAAAGACCAAATACGACACCCTGTACTTTGTTTGAATTTTTCATGATCGAGCTCCTGTGACTTTTCTTTTTCATGGGAGGCTTCCCATCCAAGCGGCGCCTTGCCGCTCGGTTAATCACAGTATTGAGGCTTAGAATTTTTAAGAAAGTGAATATCGGCGAGGAGCGTTTGCACAGAGACAAACAACAAAGGTGCGATAAAAGATCGCGCGTCAACTCCATTCAACGCACTTGGGTAAAATACTGGCAGCGATAAGATGCTGCAAACTAGCGGCCAACGGTTTATCGCACCAAAGCAGTCTAGGGCCTAGCCTCGAATTAAAAGCCTTTAAGCATTATCAACACGTAAAAACCACGGCATCGATACTTCTATAACGCACACTTTTTTATAGCTGAAATATCTATTACCCTTATTTTCATCGAAAAACCATGACTAACCCTCGACGCTGATTTCACTCGCCATTAACGTTTGAATACCTGTTTTCGCTTACCTATACCTCGCCAAGCTTTTTTATTTAGGCAATGTTTATTTGGCGACAGCAAATAAGTTTGCCTGACAAACTAAACAGCAAGTTAATCCCTGTGATAGCCTTCAATAAACAAACCTGAACAGCTAAGCTAATATCGCTATCGCGCACAGATAGCCATTATTCAGAGGGTGTACAAAGCCGCCAAGGTTTTTACGGCTTCCCAACTCGGCGGCCATCCGGCTTGCCGTAAGCGCATAACCCACCATAAGCGAGACCTGATGAGCCACCAACATATCGAAATTAATATGCCATTCCACTGTTCACCCGACGCCTTATTCCAGCAACTCACAGACCACGCGCACTTCGGCAAAATCGTCAATGCCAATATCGAGCGCATAGTGGATAGCAAGTCGGCTAACCGCAACGGCTTAGGTTCGATTCGAAAGATCACCCTGTTGCCCGGCATTTCATTTGAAGAAACCGTAACCAGCTTTGAGGCGCCAACATTAATGGAGTATCAGGTGACCCGCGGCAGCCCGGTAAAAGAACACTGGGGACGGCTGGAGTTCAAGCCTTGTGAGCTCGGCTGTCGGCTTGTTTACACCATCGACTTTAGCGCCAAAATCCCAGGCACGGGCTGGCTACTCAAACCACTCATCGAAGGCCCGATCCGGCGCGGGTTGGCGCGGCTTCAAACAACGCTTCAAGACGCCTAAACACCGGCACAATTACGTCTTTTGGCCGCGACTTCGTCCTTAGTGGCTAAGGCCGACTTATTAGGGGCAACTAGGTCAGGTTTTGTACCTAGCCGCTCCACTATGCCGCCCTAACGATACTTGCCCCCGGTAAACAGCGGCAAGTAGGTAAAGCCATAAGAAATAACCCGAACAAAGGACGTCCCATGACTGTTTCGATATTCACACCAAAGCGCTCAGTCGCCATCATGACCTGCGCGATAGCCGCTATTTTTGCGGGCTGTAGCAGCGACGACAAAGCGGCAGCAAAACCAGAAAAAGCATCGGCACTGATCGCCGGCATTGAGCTTAGCAACACGGAGCCGAGTATTCGCGCTCAAGACGACTTTTACCGTCACGTGAATGGGCAATGGTTAGCGAAAACCGCCATTCCCGCGGATAAATCCAACTATGGTTCTTTCACCAAGCTGGCCGACGATGCCGAAGTACAGTTGCGCGCCATTATCGAATCCGCAGCGGCAAGCGCCGCCAAAGAAGGCACTGAACAACAAAAGGTAGGCGATTTCTTCAAGAGCTACATGAACACCGAAAAGCTTGAAGCACTTGGTGCCAGCCCCATTGAGCCAAGTCTTGCAGACATTGATGCGCTCGAATCAAAAGATGCGTTGCTCGCTTGGTTTGGTAAGGCTACACGCGTTGGCGTCAAAACACCGGTTGCTGCCTTTATCAATCAAGATAAGCGCGACGCGACCCAGTACGCGGTTTACACCTATCAAAGCGGTATCGGTTTACCCGATCGCGATTACTATTTTAAAGAGGATGAAAAGAGCGTCGCAATTCGCGCCGCGTATAAGAAACATATTCTCGCCAGCTTTGCATTGGCCAAGGTCACGGCCAATGCCGACGCGGTCTACGCCATCGAAGAAGCACTAGCGCAGGGCCACTGGCAGCGGGTGGATAACCGCGACCCCGTGAAAACCTACAACAAAATGCCCTTAGCTGAGCTGAAAAAGCTAAGCGCCAGTGTTAACTGGGGTAACTGGGCACAAGCGCTTGGCATCGAAGGTCAAACTCATATCATCGTCTACCAACCCTCTTATTTAACGGCATTTGGTGAAACCCTAGCCAATAAATCACTAGACGATTGGAAGGCTTACGCCAAGTGGCAAGTTATCTCAGGCGCCTCAACACTGCTAAACAAAGCCTTCGACGACGAGCACTTTGCTTTTTATAGCAAGACCTTACGCGGCGTTGAAGAGCAGCAAGAGCGCTGGAAGCGTGCGGTGCAATTTACCGATGATGTGATCGGCGAAGCCGTGGGCAAAATCTACGTCGAACAACATTTCCCGCCCGAAGCAAAGGCGCGCATGGACGAACTCGTCAACAACCTGCTGCTGGCCTTCGGCGAAGGTATTAACGATCTGGAGTGGATGACCGAAGCAACCAAAGTTGCAGCCCGTGAAAAGCTGTCGAAGTTTACCTACAAAATTGGCTACCCCGATAAGTGGCGAGACTACTCGTCCTTAGAGATTAAGGCCGATGATCTATTTGGTAA
The DNA here is from genome assembly GCF_042853465.1 of Simiduia litorea. Lineage (GTDB taxonomy): Bacteria > Pseudomonadota > Gammaproteobacteria > Pseudomonadales > Cellvibrionaceae > Simiduia > Simiduia litorea. The sequence goes on from NZ_AP031497.1 coordinate 3,465,786, forward strand.
CTCAACCCGCGCTGCGGCATTTGAATACGCCAGAAACCTCAGTAAGTTAGGCGCACCCGTCGATAAAACCGAGTGGTTTATGACGCCGCAAACCGTCAACGCCTACTACAACCCCGTAGCCAACGAAATTGTTTTCCCTGCCGCGATACTACAGCCGCCCTTCTTTAATTTAGCTGCTGACGATGCCGTTAACTACGGTGGTATTGGCGCGGTTATTGGCCATGAAATTGGCCACGGCTTCGATGACTCAGGCTCCCAGTACGATGGCGACGGCAACCTCAGAAACTGGTGGACCGACAGCGACAGAACTGAATTTGAAAAGCGCACCACCGCTTTAGTAGAACAGTACAACGCCTTCGAGCCACTGCCAGGCGAATTTGTAAACGGCAAGTTCACCTTGGGTGAAAATATTGGCGACCTGGGTGGTTTAACTATCGCACACAAGGCCTACTTGCTTTCACTGCAAGGAAAAGCCGCGCCAGTTATTGATAAGCTCACTGGCGAGCAGCGTTTCTTCATGGGCTGGGCTCAAGTGTGGGCGCGTAAATACCGCGACGAAGAACTTTCTCAGCGCTTGGTCACAGATCCTCATTCACCCAGTGAATTCCGCACTAACGGTATCGTGCGCAATATGCCGGCTTTCTACGATGCTTTCGGTGTAAAAGAGGGCGATGCGCTCTACCTAGCGCCGGCGTCTCGCGTCAAAATTTGGTAACTGCGATTACCTGTACTAACGAGGGGAAGCTTGCTTCCCCTTTTTTCTACCTCTACAACCTCGCCATACAAGGTGACTATAACCACCTGGCTCTCGCGTCAACACAGCGCCGACTGACTAAATGCGCTAACACCCTGTGTCTTATCACCCAATTCACAGGTGTTGTAGCATTATTGGTGCTATTTCGGGGTATACTCATCGCCCTGTTTGCTTAAGTTAAGAGCGCCCTATGTCTACATCACCCGTCAAGACCAGCCCTTCGCTCAAGGCTTATTCCTTTGCTGAGGAGCTAGCCAACAGCATCAGCCATGGCCTAGGCGCCCTGCTCAGCATTATTGGCCTAACACTCATGGTCATCGTATCTGTCGCAGCAGACGATGGCTGGAAGCTCGCCAGTGCTATTGTGTATGGCACCAGCCTCGTGTTTCTTTTTTTGGCCTCTACCTTGTACCACAGCATCCCCAATCCTAGGGCAAAAGGCGTACTTCGTGTGGTGGACCATTGCGCAATCTATATGTTGATTGCCGGTACCTATACTCCGTTTATGCTCATTAACTTGCGCGGTGCGTGGGGCTGGACCATCTTTGCGGTGATTTGGAGCTTGGCGCTCTTTGGCATCTTCTTTAAACTGTTCTTTCGGTATCGATTCCCCAAAATATCGCTATTTACCTATATTTTAATGGGCTGGCTGGTTATTGTGGCCACCTCGGAAATGCTAACCAAAGTCCCTTCTGGCGCGCTGTGGCTGCTGCTTGCCGGCGGCCTTGTTTATACCTTTGGCGCCATTTTTTACAAGTGGGAACGTATACCCTACAACCACGCCATCTGGCACCTATTTGTATTGGGTGGCAGTACATGCCATTTTTTAGCGGTCTATCTCTACGTTATTTAGTGAGCCGCCAGATTTATGAGACAGGACGTCGTGAACACGCCTCTGAATGACACCGCTAGCTTTGCCTCCAAACAAGAAATGCTGCACCTCTTGGCGAGGCAGAGTGGCCGCGTGCCCTTTGGCAAAATACCGGCCATCATTTTAATTGCCGCACTGGCATGGATTAATGCACCTAAAGCGATTGTCGTTACCTGGGCCTGTACCGCGCTCGCCGTTTTGATGCTGCGCTGGCTGATCCTCAGTAAAATAGACACTCACTTCCTCGATAAGCCTCAAACAGGTCTGAATATCAGTGTATGGCTAAGCTTGATCAATGGCATAGTCATGGCTTGCTCATTAATGCTTTTCCCCTTTATTCCAGAGGTAGAGCGAGCAATCCATACTCTGGTATTGATGGGTTTATGCACCGGCGCCATTGCCACGACCGCAGGCTATTTACCGCTATTTTTATCTTACGCAGGCCCCATTGCATTGCCCTTAGTCATCATCTGGGGCGGCCTCGCTACCCCTAATCAAGCTGAGTGGGTTGGCCCCGGCCTCGCCGTGCTTATTGCCATGTTTATTGGTTTAATGATTTCACTGGCGCGCGATACGTCGCGACTGTATTTAAGATCCTTCGAAATTAGATCGGAACAAAGTGAGTTAAACAACAAGCTACAGCAAGCGTTGAATCAAGCGGAAAATGCTAGCCATACAAAAACGCGCTTTCTCGCCAGCGCAAGCCATGATTTACGCCAACCTATTCACACCCTTAGCTTATTTTCCGCAGCACTTATCCGGCGCGATATCGACACCAAAAGCAAACAAATCGCCAGTCATATGGACAATGCTATCCAAGCCCTTGCAGCACAGCTCGATACATTGCTCGACATTTCAAAACTCGAAGCTGGCGTTGTCGATGTCAACATCAAAACAATCGATATTCACACGTTGCTGAGCCGACTATTTGAAGAGCACATACAATCAGCCCGGCAAAAAAATCTACATCTCGGTATCAATGGTCTAGAGCACCTAGATATTGCAACGGACCCTATACTGCTTGAGCGCATCATCCGCAACCTATTGAGCAATGCCATCAAGTATACCGATCAAGGTGGTGTGGATCTGAATTTCAGCATCCAAAATCAACAACCTTGCATTGAAGTTATCGATAGCGGGCAAGGGATACCAAGTGAAGAACAAGCTAAAATTTTCGAAGAGTTCTACCAGCTAAATAACCCAGAGCGAAATCGAAGCAAAGGTCTTGGCCTTGGCCTCGCTATCGTAAAACGACTCACCAAACTCATCGACATTGATATTGATTTGCGCTCATCACCGGGCAAGGGCACGCGAATTAGACTGCTGCTACCAACCAGCTCACTACGGCCCATCGCACTTGCCCCGCGCGAAGAGTTACCACAATTGGCCTGGCAAAACCTTAAGGTCTTAGTGGTTGACGATGAAGCTGACGCATTGCAAGCCATGAGCACGTTACTGCAAGAATTATCCTGCCAGGTATCCTGTGCTCACTCCACTCTTTCAGCGCTGGCCGTAGCCCGCGCTACACCGCCGGATATACTGTTAGCTGATGTGGACTTAAACCGACACGAAGTTGAATTAAATCTCGTGGATGTCTTTCGCACGCAACACCCCTCACTACCGGTCATTTTAGTGGGTGGGCAAACCAATGCCCAAGCACAGCTGAGCGCTGAAGCTACACAAATTATTCAGCTACAAAAACCAGTAACTTTGGAAACCCTGACTCAGGCAATTCGGCGGTCTTTAGCTGAGCCATAAAAACTCAACATCAGCAAGGCCTATAGCACCATACACAGCCTCCGTAAACCTAGGCACTGCTGGGCACTCTGAGCGCCCTATGTAATGAAAATCTGGGGGTTTAAAGCAGTTATTCGTTTAGTATCCAAATTAACAATGTGCTTTACTTAACACCCATGTTCAGTAAAGCCAAACGGTAACCAGTGACCTAAAAGTCATGGTTAAGCTATAGGGATAGCCTAGGCTGGTCAGAATTCACCAGCGTGGGCGGCCCGCTAACGAAGGATATGTTCCATGCGTACATTAATTCCATGGCTAGTCGCTGCACTGGCCGGCTCAGCATTCACAGCCACCGCCGCTGAAGATTCCGTGTTAACAGAACAACTTAAAACGCGGTACCAAGCGTCGAGTGTCAGAATCAGTACTAATCCCAATGCTAAGCCTGAAGGACTGTTTAGCATTGATGGGCCATTACAATCGACCACAACTAACCAAAGCGCTATCGCTGGTGCGGGCACAAAAAGAGACCCAGCACTTGCGCTAGCTATGCAATTCTTATCTGAAAACTCTGATTTATTTTCCGCAGAAGAAGGTGATTTTATCTTAAAGAAACGCCTTGAAGATAAATTTGGCATGCAACACTTACGCTTTCTGCGCACGATTGCAGAAATACCGGTAGCCGATATGGAAGTCATTGTTCACGTAAACGCAAACAATAGCCTTAGCAGTGTCAATGGCAATATCGTCAGGCCGAGTCAGCTGCTGATCGATCATGTTGCGCAAACAGATATCGAAAGCTTAATTAATAAAGTACAGGCACTTTCCATTGTTGCCAATTTACGTAACGAACAACCGCAATTACTACGGTTATTAAATGCGGAGTTGCTTCTGTTCAGCAGCACACCCCACATCCGCTGGCATATCGACGTAAATTCCACAGCCCAAGTAGGCCGCTATAGCTACTGGCTCGACGCCGAAACCGGCGAGCTTATCGAGGTTAAAAATACGCTTCGCCACCCTATCCCATTCACTAACTAAAGGCATCGTCACTATGAAATGGTTATCTACGTTAGCCTTTGGACTCTTGACCTGCAATTTCGTAATTACTGCGCAGGCAGCGACCCTCGCAAAAGGCCAAATAGCACAATATAGTTTTCAAACAGTCGCAGGAAAGAGCTATGAAATTGGCTACAGCACTAATACCACTTGCCCAAATTCACTGAGCAAAAGTTGTTGCGCCCTCTTAATTAACAACAGCGCCAGCGAACCGAGTAACAATAGTTTTGAACATGTCGTGGCGGCTGCCGATAACAGCGTTGCTAGTTTAGTGATTGATCGCACCAGTAGCGGCACCGTGAGTGCAGCCGTGTATGCCATCGAAGCCTGTAACTACAATCCCCCCAGCATTATCAGTGAAGCCAATACAGTAGATACATTAAAATTTGGCACAGCGGTCGGCCAACTCGGCAATAACTACACCAATGTGCCCACAACCCAGGTCAACCCCGCCGAGGGCTTTATGTTAAGAGACATTAGCCGCCGCGCAAGTATGGCCGGCGTTAATGGCAACCCGAATACCGGCGCCATGTCTGGCCGAGGGGAAATAAGCGCTCGCAGGGTGTTTGGCTATTGGTCGAACAACGATTTCTTCTTAGCAGACAACAGCAAAGACAGCGACAACCACTTTGACTCATCACAACAAGGTGAACTGGCCGATGCCCTAATGAACTCGGGAAAAGTATACGACTATTGGCGCGATGTTTTAGGCTTTAATAGCTACGATCGAAACGGTGCCGCAATGCACGCACAAACCAACGCACCTTACCCGCCTATAGCTCAACCTTTTTGTGGCAACACCTATCCTGCCAACTCACTCTATAACGCCTTTTGGGATGGCTACGAAATTGTATTTACCCCACGCGACTTTACTGACATAGGTGGCAGTTACTACCCTCATAGTTTAGCCGCCGCCTTAGATGTAACCGCGCACGAGTGGGGTCATGCCATTTCTGATCGCGCGGTTAATTTGGTTTATCAGCGCGAATCAGGTGCACTCAATGAAGCTTACTCAGATTGGATGGGTGTTGCCGTTGAGTTTGCCAACGGCGAAGATAACTGGACCCTCGGCGAGGGCGTCGAAACCATACGCGATCTCGCCAATCCGCGCGCCTTTAACCAGCCCGACACCTACAAAGGTACCCATTGGAAAGCTACAGATACTATCGCCTGCCCAACACCGGACGTCTGTTTTAACGACTTTTGCGGCGTCCATACCAACAGTGGTGTACCTAACAAAATGTTTTACTTACTCGCCAACGGCGGCACCCACAATAACGTCACCGTTACCGGCATTGGTGTCGACACAGCCATCCAAATTGCCACGGATGCATTGCATAACTATTGGACAGCAAATGAAGACTTCATAGGTGCACGGGCGGGCATGGAAGCAGCAGCGGCAAATTATGGCGCTGATGCAGCGGCCCAAGTTGCGCTCGCCTGGCAAGCAGTGGGCGTTATCAAAACGGCTGAAGATGATTCTAAACTCTCTCGCTTTGGTTCTACCGGCGGAGGCGGTGGTTGCGCGACGGGTAGCGGCTCACCTTTCGACCCAACGCTGTGGCTACTGGCGTTAGTGGCCGGCCTCGGTCTCGTTAGAAAGCGTATTCCACTTGCCAGAAAGCGCGCAGCGTAAACCCGGCCATTGGTGGCAAGACCGCCAGTGGCTAATCGCGCTTTGCGCAGGCCTATTTATAAGCGCCTGCGCAGGTTTCTTATTGCGCGCAAGCATCTTGTCACCCGCTGTCTGGCTCGCCTTCCTATTGCTCGCGTTCGTTTATCCACTGTTAGAAGAAGTGGTTTTTCGGGGCCAAATTCAGCCAATAATACTGCGCCACTGGCCCCTTAAATTCCGCTCTATCAGCGCCGCCAACCTCATCACCAGCGCTTTGTTTGTCCTCCTGCATATCGCCAGCCGCGGCCTCTCATTACTAACGTTGGCTGTGTTTTTTCCGTCGCTGCTATTTGGTTACTTTCGCGAACGGCACGGGAATATTCAAAGTGCTGTCGCTTTGCATGTGGGGTTTAACCTTGTGTTCTTCTCTGTGCTTTTGGTATTTAACTGATTGAAAACGAGAACGTCAGCTTGGTTGCGATCTAGGTTCAAAGTTTAGGGAGGGTGCAGTGTGAAATTTTGCCATAAGCGCAATAACCCTCCTAATCAGTCACCACCCGCACCCAAATCTTAGGCAGCGGTTTAGGTGGCGACTTTTCTGATACCGTGGAACTCGGTGCCACTCGACGGTAAGGCGTAAGTACCGTACCGATAATGCCGCAGTAGTGATCTGCAGCGCGCCCTTCTCGGGCGTCCTATCCTTCACGGCATAAGATCCCTACATAAAAAAGCCCAGCAGGGCTGGGCGAAGACGAGAGAGTCAAATCGAGATCACACTAAAAGCTTAACGCATAAAGGCGCCTGTGTAGGGCGGTAAAGTCAGCACTTGATCGTCCAAGCTAGCGCCCTGAAGCCCATGGCCGTCTAACATCGACAAAGTCGCCGGAATCGGGATTTGCGCCGCCTTATCCGTTAAGTTGAAAGCAACCCACAAAGACTGACGCTCATCAGCTTTGTGAAAGCGCTCAAACAACAAACAACCTTCAGGTGCGCTGGCGAAACGAATTTCGCCGCCAAGTAATAGCGGTTGATCTTTACGCCACGCCATGAAACCGCGATAAAAGTTCAACATTGAGTTGGCGTCAGCTTCTTGCACATCAACGGCCAACGCAGCGTGCGCGTCAGATACGGGCAACCAAGGTTTTACTTGGCTAAAGCCGGCATTTTTAACATCCGATTGCCAAGGCATTGGCGTTCTGCAGCCGTCGCGGCCTTTAAAATTTGGCCAAAAAGTTATGCCGTAGGGATCTTGTAAATCTTCATAGGCAATATCGGCCTCGGTTAAACCCAATTCCTCGCCTTGGTAATAACAAACGCTCCCACGCAGTGAGGCCACAAGGGCATGCAAGGTTTTTCCGAGCACAGGGTTGTAGCCACCACCCCAGCGGGACATAACGCGTACCACGTCGTGATTGGACAGCGACCAACAAGGCCATCCTTCACCGAGACTAGCCTCTAAATTTTCGACCGTATCGCGAATGTGCTTGGCGCACAGCTCTGGCACCAATAATTCAAAACTGTAAGCCATGTGTAGGCGTTCATTATTGGCGGTGTACTCGGCCATAGTCGCCAAGCTATCTTCCGATGAAATTTCACCGAGGGTCACCGCACCGGGGAAGCGGTCGATTAAACGACGCAGGCGCTGCAAAAACGCCAAGTTTTCCGGCTGCGTATTGTTGTAGTAATGGTATTGAAAGGCGTAGGGGTTATCTTCACTAAAGCCACGGCCCTGGCGCTGTTCTGGCGGCTTAGCGGGGTTGTCCCTTAACTGCGCGTCGTGAAAGCAAAAATTGATCGCATCTAAGCGCAGGCCATCAACACCGCGCTCTAGCCAAAACTCCACTTCCGACAGAATTTGATTCTGGACATCCGGATTGTGAAAATTTAAATCCGGCTGGCTTTTCAAAAAATTGTGCAGATAGTATTGGCCTCGGCGTGGCTCCCACTCCCAACCACAACCGCCAAAAATAGAAATCCAATTATTCGGCGCAGTGCCATCCGGCTTGGCGTCGGCCCACACATACCAATCCGATTTAGGATTGTCGCGGCTCGCTCGGCTCTCTTCAAACCAAGCGTGTTGATCGCTGGTGTGACTTAACACCTGATCAATCATCACTTTAATATTGCGCTCATGCGCCTGTGCTATGAGGGTGTCCAAATCATCTAACGAGCCAAACAAGGGGTCGACATCGCGGTAGTCGCTAATGTCATAGCCAAAGTCCTTCATTGGCGATTTAAAGAAGGGAGACACCCAGATGGCGTCGACACCTAAGCTCGCGATATAGTCGAGCTTGTTAATGATGCCGCGAATATCGCCCACACCATCGTCATTAGCATCCATAAGGCTTCTTGGGTACACCTGATAGATGACGGCCCCCCGCCACCAAGGGCTGTTAGCTTGCATTAAATTTGGCGCAGTTGACATGGCTACCTCAAATGACTGAATCCTTACCTGCTAACCTTATTGCAACCACAGCTATCAACCTGCAAGTCGCGGGTGAGATAGAACTGAAAGCCATCAAGATCGAGCAGGCAATTCATTATTGTTTTCGATAAATGCAACATACTGGAGCGAGCCAAAGCACAGCAAGTGACTACATACGTATGCATAGCAGACGAGCGTCCAACTAACGCGCCTAAGCCTATGAATACGTATGTATTATTGGTCAGATTCTAGGCGTGCACGGGGCTTATGGAATAACCTATGACGGTATTGTGATTGTTAGTCCTCTCGTTCTTTACCCCCGCCAAACGGCCCTAGCGCCGAGCGGCGGCGGGTCATTTTTTAGAACCCTAACCGGAGCCACCATGCACAACTCTTGCACTGCCTTGGCGTTAGCCATCAGCTTAGCAAGCCTTTCGGCCTGCTCACCTAATAACAACAGCGATAAGCAAGCAGAAGTCGAAATCACGCCGCCGAGGGTGATTGGTACCGAGGAGCCGTGGGCCAGCGAGGCGATCTATTTCGTGCTAACCGACCGCTTTGTGGATGGCGACAAGCACAATAACTTTGAACAACAAGGTACCGATATAGAGGCCGGCCAATGGCACAGCTTTAATCGGCACTTCGACGGCCCAGAGGGCCGCAGCGCCAATGTCGGCTATATGGGCGGTGATTTTAAGGGCCTGCTCAACAACGCCCAATACATTCGAGATATGGGCTTCACTGCCATTTGGATGACCCCCATTATCGACAACCCCGATGCCGCCTTTAACGGTGGCGACCCCGTGGGTTACGACACATGGGGCGACGGCGGCAAGACCGGCTTTCACGGCTACTGGGGCGTGAACTTCTACACCCTAGACGAACATTTACCCTCAGCCGATTTAGACTACCGCCAACTCAACACCGCGTTAAAACAAAATTTCGGTTTAAAAACAGTGCTGGATATCGTCGGCAATCATGGCTCGCCGTCTTACACGGCGCCAACCCAAATCAGTAACTTTGGTAAACTATTTGATAAAGACGGCAAGCTCATTGCCGACCACCAAAATCTTCATCCCAGCGAGCTCGACGACACTGAGCCTCTACACGCTTTGTACAACCGCAAACCCGACGTCGCTCAACTTTCTGATTTTAATGAGAACAATCCGGCGCTTGTGGACTACTTAGTGGGCTCTTACTTGCAATGGATTGATCAAGGCGCCGATGCCATACGCATTGATACCATCAAGCATGTACCGCATCACTTTTGGAAAACTGTGGCTGATCGCATTCGAGCCGAACACCCGGGTTACTTCCTATTTGGCGAATCGTGGAATTACGACGCCGAGTTCATTGCTCAGCACACCAAGCCGGAAAATGGCGGCGTTAGCGTTTTAGATTTCCCATTACAGAAAGCGATGTTCGCCATGTTTGGCCAAGCGCAAGCGCCCTATAGCGAAGCGCTCAGTGCGCTGCACCTAAACGACGACATCTACCACAACGTCTATGACCTAGTGACCTTTTACGACAATCACGACGTGCAGCGCCTAGATGCAACGGATAACGGCTTTATCGACGCCAATAATTTCTTATTCACGGTGCGCGGGATTCCGCAAGTTTATTATGGCTCGGAAATGGGTTTTGAGCGTGGTATGAAGGAGCATCAAGGCTCGCGCAACTACTTTGGCGAAAACCGTATTAATCAAGCGCAAAAGCACCCCATACACGAAGCGCTGAAACGCGTTGCACACTTGCGCAAAAATATTCCTGCACTTCAACGCGGTGTTCAGGTTAACATTGCTTTCGAAAAAAACACGGCCGCGTTTTTGCGGATTATTGAAATCGAAGATAAACATCAAACCGCGCTGGTGCTGTTAAACAAAGGCGATAGCGAGCACACCTTCTCGCTCAACGATTTAATCAGCAATGGCCAATGGCAAGCGCAAATTCAAGGCACAACTGAAACGGTAAACAACAATGGCCTCGAACTAAGCGTTCCCGCGCACGGCATTGAAGTTCTACTATTTGAGCAAGTCAACAACAGCCCCAAATTAATCGCTCAGCTCACCGAGCTGACAAACAATGATCGTGCGGCTAATACCGATCATTAACACTTTATGCACCGCTTAGGGTCACACTGTGACCCGCTTTTTTCAAATACAGTTAGTACAAATCATAAAAACAATTAGGTAATCCCTCATGAGCCAACCCAGTAAAAAGCAACCGATTTTGCCCTTTTGGCAAGTATGGAATGTCAGCTTCGGTTTTCTCGGCGTCCAATTCGGCTTCGCACTACAAAATGCCAACGTCAGCCGTGTGTTGTCGGATCTGGGTGCTGATCTACATTCTCTGTCGCTGTTTTGGCTAGCCGCACCCATCATGGGGTTACTGGTACAACCCATTGTCGGCGCCGCATCGGATAAAACATGGAACCGCTTCGGCCGCCGTCGCCCTTATATTTTAGGCGGCGCGATTGCTGCCGCGGCCGGCATGCTACTGATGCCAAACGCGCCGCTGTTTGTGGCCTTCCTAGCGCCGATGATCTTCGGTGGCATGATGCTGGCACTGATGGACGGCGCCTTCAACGTCACCATGCAACCGTTTCGCGCTTTGGTTGCCGATATGGTGCCCAGTGAACAGCGCACCCTCGGCTATTCCATTCAATCGCTTTTAATAAACATTGGTGCAGTATTCGGTTCAATACTACCGTTTCTATTGACCAATGTTATCGGTTTAGAAAATTCAGCCGCCGTCGGCCAGGTTGCTCCATCGGTTACCTGGGCATTCTATCTCGGCGCGACGATTTTATTCGGCACCGTTTTGTGGACAGTGCTGCGCACCAAAGAGTATCCACCGGAAGAATACAACGCCTACAAGGGCCTGGATGCAGACACCCTAGCCAAAGCCAACATTCCAAAGCCCATGACTAAAAAGTTAGCGGAATTTTGGCAGCTATTTATCAATATGCCGAAAACGATGCGTCAGCTAGCGCTCGTGCAATTCTTCAGTTGGTTTGCACTTTTCATCATGTGGGTTTACACCACGCCAGCCATCACTCAATACGTATGGGGCATTGAGGCAAAATGGTTTGACCCAACTTACTTACACTCACTCGAAAGTATTCCCACCGATATTGCCGCCGCCAAGGGCGCTGCCGGTGACTGGGTAGGCATTTTGTTTGCTGGCTACTCTTTATTTGCTGCGATTTTTTCGGTGCTGCTCACGAAGTTGTCGATGACTTTCGGACGCAAGCCGGTTTACGCCGTCTCTCTGCTTGCTGGCGGTTTAGGGTATATCAGTTTTCTATTGTTTCAAAATCCCGAGCTTACCCACGTTAACTTGCTGATTACCGAAGTGGACGTACCAAAGGGCGCTGTTGGTTTATTGTTACCTATGATTGGTGTGGGCATGGCCTGGGCGGCAATTCTTGCCATGCCCTACGCGATCTTATCAGACACCCTACCGGCAGATAAAACCGGCGTATACATGGGTATCTTCAACTTCACCATCGCCGCACCGCAAATCATTTCGGGCCTCTTTGCAGGCTGGATACTGCACAATGTATTCGCCAATGAAGCCATCTATATATTGATGCTGGCCGGTGGCGCCATGATTGCCGGTGCTGTTTCGGTTGTGTTCGTAAAAGAAGATAACCAATAACGTCGCAATAAACTGCGGTTATCGGTAAGGGGCCTTTAAGGCCCCTTACTTTTGCCCGCAATAAATGAATACCATTGAACATTCATGCCTTTACATCAGCAGGTATAGTGGCGTGCGCGTAGACACAACAATGATTGGTTAGTCATACATCAACACCTCGCAGGAAAATGTCACACGAAAAAAAAGCCGCGACACCAAAGTGCCGCGGCATTTTTTTAGCGCTTAGGCGGATGTCCGCCTTCTGCGCTGTTAGCTGTTAGCTGTTAGCTGTTAGCTGTTAGCTGTTAAAAAGTATAATTAACACCAAGATAATACTGGCGACCGAAGTAGGAAATCGTCCCCGTGGCACTTTCTGTTCCAAAATACCCGATATTAGGCTCATCGGTTAAATTGTTAATTGAGAATATTAAGTCCACCCCTGAATCGAAGCCATAACTAGCCTGATAATCCCACACAGTAGAAGCCGCTCGCATAGTGGAATTAACTGTCTCACCTACAACTTCATCGAGCCGTTCACTTTGATAAACGCCTGACAAACGCGTTTCAAAGCTATCGTAGGTGTAAAACAACATCAGGTTTCCAGAATGCGGCGACAATCCAGCAAAACGGGTTTTATAGCCAGGGATATCGTTAAACGGATTAGAGGTGACCATTTCACTCTCAACATAGGCATAACCGGCGTTGAAACCGAGACCATCAAATGGGGCCGGCAACATATCAAACGCATAAGTCATAGCCAATTCCGCGCCACGTATATACCCGCCTTCGCCGTTATTAACAGAGACTTCATAGTCACCTCTCACGACGGGTATTTCCCTCGGTAGTTCACCCGGTGTCTCTATCAAAAATGTATCAGGCCTTGGTACACCAGCGGCAAGATAATCTTCCACAAAGAAATCAATTAAGCGAATCTTTTGCACTTGATTAATAACATCTTTATTGTAGATGGCCACTGTCACAGCACCGTTACCATCTTCAAAGTAATGCTCATAAGACAGATCTATTTGATTCGCTTCAAATGGACGCAGATAAGGGTTTTTAGTTTGCTGTAGATCGTAGCGAGCAATACCTGACTGGGTACCAGTTTCAGACACAGAACCTGTTTTCACAAATGCCAAATCGCCAATCGGCACGCGCGAAATAACTTTTGCCGCACTAAAACGCAAATTGTCGTTCTCTGTAAGCGCGTAATTTAGATTTAACGACGGTAACGTTTTACGGTATTTTTCACCTTCGCGCTGAACGGAGATATCAACGCCGTAATCCAAGTTACTTGCTCCGGTTTCATCTAACACAACATCACTAGGCTGCAACGGATCCTCAGTTAATTCTAGCGGTATATAACCAACCGAATACTGCTCGGTTTCCACTACCCGAACGCCTAAGTTACCAGTGAGACCTTTGCCACCTATCTCAGTATCTATATTCACCATGAAATAGACAGACCTAACGTCTTCTTCCACGTCGGCGCGTTCCTGCATAGACCATTGACGATTTTCCCCCCAGCGCGCCTTAGGAGTTATATCTCGAGGATTTCCATCATTATCTAATACTTGTCCTGCAGCTACTGCCCGAGCAAAAATTGCGTCCGAATCTATTGCTAAATAATTTGGAAAGTGACTAAACTCTCCCTGCCATGACACTATCTCAGCATCGGACGGCAATATTTCAAGTGAATAATCATTGGCGTATTCACCATCACCATTACCACCATAATAAAATACCTGCCGAGAGTTATTGTAACGTCGTTTCGAAACCCGAACACCGGCCTCCAGACTACTAACCATACCCCAATCAAGTTCTAACTTGCCATCTAACTTGAGCGCATCAGATGTATCATCACTCAGATGCGGATAAATTTCATAGCTGGTCAAACGCAAGCTAGTTGGATCGGTGTAATCTTTGTTTAATGCAACATTGGGTATAGTAAGCCCGTTATTTTTCCATACGAGCATTTGGTCGCCGTTACGTACCCAGTCAACACCGCCATTTCCGTTATCAACTGCATCGTACAGGTGTGAACGAGAGATCCCATCTTTTTCATAAGCTTCAGATTCTGCATGCGCATAGTCTAGCGCTATCGACCAAGTATCACCGCGCCACTCAAAATTAAGGCCGCCGGACAACACTTCTGAAGACTCCGAAGAATCATCATTTATAACTTGGAAATTTAATCGTGCAGGCGCTAATGGATCGGTTGCTGCCACGCCGCCGGTAATAATTTCACCATCGGCGGATAAGTTATCCAACTGGCCGTCGCGTAGTGTGTTAATACGGAAACCAGTTGCATAGCTTTCTGTGTCGAATTTGGAATAAAACAGATCTCCCCTAGCGGTGAAATTCTCACTAGGTTCGAACACCAAAGTGCTCATGTAGCCGTCACGGGTATCTACACCACCGTTTTGCTGGAACTCAAAGCCCTCACTGATTCGATAATCTCCGACTTTCGAATAACTCAAGCCGATAGATTCCATCGCCGCATTGGCCTGCTTAAGATGTGCATAACCTACGGCCACACCCAACGTATCGTCCATGAACTTGCCCATATAGGAAAGCGTCAGGCGATTACCAAAGGCATCGGCATTTTCAACATCTGCGGCGCGATCATTGTAGCTGCCGCGCAGGCTGACAAAGGCTTGATGCACTTTGTCATTTTCAAGCGGATTAGCCGCACGCATATCTACCGTGCCAGCCACACCACCTTCAATGAGCGATGCTTTAGGTGATTTGTAAACCACAACATTCGACAATAGTTCAGATGGATACTGGCTAAAATCTACCTCACGGGTACCACGAGTATCGGTCGTGACCTGCTCCCTACCGTTCATAGTAGAAAACACAAATCCGGCGCCCATACCACGTAATTGAATACGTCCTGCTTGGCCACCCGTTCGATCAAACGTTACGCCGGGCAATCGGGCTAGCGAATCGGCGATAGACATATCTGGCAAACCGCCCATGTCCGAAGCGGAGATCGCCTCCACCACTGTGTCGGCATCGCGTTTAATATCAAGGGCATTTTGGATAGACCGGCGAATGCCAACCACTTCAATTTCTTCCAAACTTTCGATGGCTTCTTCATTTTCCGACTGCGCAAAGGCATAACTACCACCGGCCAACAGTACCGCGCTGATTAAAAAGCTCAGCGGCTTTTTATGAAATGTTCTCATGGGTGTCTCCTAACAGAGTGTCAAAGCACCTGAATAAAATTGTGTGGGCTGACCAGTGGGCCAGCCCGTCCGGCGCTTAGGGCGCGACTGTAATAGTCATTAATGGATCGCCGAAATTGGCATCCAATGTGAAACGCAGGGTGGCATCGGCGCCGATTTGCAACGTGGAGTTGCTTTGTCCACCGCCCGGAATAAATGGCGTAGGTTGGTACAATTTCACCGAGCCATTAGCCGTGCGATCGACTGTGTTCCAATCAGCGCTGGCCACCTTCCATTCGTACCCGCCAGCCGCGAGCGCGATATCCACTTGATAAACATTGGGTGCTATCTCGCTCATGGCATCATCTTCACTCCAGCCGTTCATGGAACCGCGGACAAAAACACCCACACCAAAGCGCGCCTCTGGTATTAAGTGCAAGGTGGGCTTAGCGGCGTCGCGCGTATCGAGGGTAAAGATATAAGTTCCGGCAGCCGCTGGCGTCACGCTTAGGTTGCCGGGGTTACTGGTCGCCTCTATTACCAAACTTCCTGCCACAGCAACAACACTGCCCGCATCGCCGGCACCAATGTTGGGTGCACTCCAACTGCTGTCTGCAATTTTAAAACCATAGCTCTGGGCAGCGAGCGCAAGGTTTACGCGATACAGTCCCTTACCCACGTACACCATTTCATCTACGTCGCCCCATCCGTTCATGTCGCCTTTTAAGAAAATGGCATTGTCATAAACATCGGCTTTGGTAATGGTCAGCGTTGGTGCCGACGGATTGGTGGCCACCACGGTAAAGCGATACTCACCGCTGACCGCAGGGGTAAAGCTGAAGTTGTCGTTAGAATTAGCCATGGCTTCTTCCACGCCCAAACTTACCGCGCGTTCAGCATCGCTGATTGCACCAAAGTTCACCGTAGACCAATCGCTAGACGCAAATTTGAAGTTGTAACTACTACCGCCAGTTAAGGTGGCAAACACCGTGAATGAACCATCGCCATTATAAATAAACGGATCATCGGTAGACCAACCGTTCATATCGCCGCGCAAATAGGGCGTTGCGGTAAATGGATTTTCGATGGCTCCCGCCGCAGGTACTGTCGCATCTGCTGCCAAGCCCACACCTTGAGATGCACCTTGCTGCTTAACAAAGACCGCTGTGGTGTATGCCGGTACGGTAAAGATGCCATAGGTCACATTGGTGCCATCCTCATCGCGCACCTCTTCGCTGACGCTCGCATCGCGCACGATGGCATCAGCGCTCGCCGCTTGCACGGGATGTAAACTGAAACCGTTAGCGGTGCGCACGGCAATGGATGTTGCGCTGGCATTACCATTGAAAACAACCATGACCGCATCGGCTGTAGCATCGAGATCCTCAAGACCCGTGCCGTCATCCAAGCTCATGGCGATCACGCCTTTGATCTGTTGACTACCGGTGTTATGGAAACCAACGCGGGCGCTAACTTCACTAGCCGTTGCCAAGCTAAACAACGGTGATCCCTGAGCGATACGTAAAAACTCGTTAAACACATCACTGGCTAGTTGAATATCGGATGGCAGCGGTTTTGTGTTGATATTATTGAACTGACTTTGAATCCACGTTTCGCTGCTATCGCCGCGGTCCAATGGCATACCCACGGCCCAATTGTTGTTGTTCTGCGTGAAGTCGACGGCGTTGTACCAGTCACCGGCATCGTAGGTGTTGCGATCCATGGACTTAGACCGCAGCAGATCGGAGCCCATGTGAAAGAACGGCACGCCCTGGCTCAACATATTCATAGACAGGGTTAAATTTTGAATGCGCGTGCGATCAGCTGCACTCATATCTACGGCAACCGCGCCTTCTTTTTGAATCATGTCCCACAAGGTTTCGTTATCGTGTTTCGATACATAGTTGACGCTTTCTTGCGGGTCATCCGTGTAGGCACCCAGCGTATCGGCCGTGACTTTTTCACTGGCCGCGTTATACAGCTGGTAAGCTTTTAAGTTACCGGCTAAACCGATTCGGATGCGATCTACGTTTTCACCTTTGATCAATGCAAGGAAACGCATAGGGTCGCGCATGCGATCATTGAACGTACCGACACCAGTACCAGCCATATTGAATTGTTCGGCGCGCTCGAAAATTGCGTCGTCAGCCGAGCTGCCACCCATGTTCCAGCCTTCACCGTAGAAGTAAGTATCTGGATTAAATTCACGCACGGCGGCCAAGGTATCTACCACTAGGGCTTTGGGTAAGAAGGTCATCAGATCAAAACGAAAATCGTTGTAACCGTAATGCTTCGCCCAATGCACCACACTATCCTTAACGAACTTTCCAAACATGGCATTTTCTGGCGCGGTATCGTTACAACAAGAAACCGTTTCAATCGCACCGCTCACAGGATCGCGACGGTAATAATAACCGGGCACCAATTTGTCAAAGGTAGACGAGGCATAAACTAAACCCGCACCGCTGGTGTGGTTGTAGACAACATCCATCACCGTGCGCAAACCCATCGCGTTGAGCGCTTGATTCATCGCGCGCAGCTCTTTGATGCGTGCAATGCCGTCGGCATCAGACGCGTAAGAACCTTCCGGCACATTGAATAGCACGGGATCGTAACCCCAGTTAAAGCCATCGTAGCCGCGCAATTCCTCCACTAAATTTTTGGCATCGTTACTAGTGGGTTCATAGCTTTGCAGCACGGAAAGCAAGGTCGCACTGTCAGATTCCACACCACACACTGGCGCAGTGGGTGCAACGGAGCACAACTTAGCTACGGTATCGGTGACTTCGACACGCGCCGCCTCCACTTCATCAATGGTACCGATATCAGCCGTTGGTAGCGTATGAAAATGGGTCAGGCCCGAGGCTTGTAATTCAGCCAAGTGCTGCATCGGAACAGAACCCGATTCGGTAAACGCTAAATACTTGCTGCGATTTGCCGCGCTAGTAGACATATCCAAAATGGAAAAGTCGCGCACATGGCCTTCATAAATAACAGCGTCTTCGGGTTTAACCAGCGCCGGAACTGCAACGCTATTCCAACCCGCCGGCTGAGTATCGGCATCGTCTAAATTGACAAATTGCGAATAATGCGCACGCTCGGCAGAGCCCACAGAATAGGGGTCGGTAGATTCCACATTGGCAACCACATCGTTTTCGCGATCATAAACGCTGGCAGCGAAGCGGTAAAAACGACGATCTAAACGCGCTTCAGTATCGCTGTAAGACCAAATGCCGGTTGCGGCATCCAAGGTCATGTCCACGGTATCTAATAAACGCTTGGGCGACGCATCGTTAAACACTTTCAAGCGAACCTTGTGCGCCGTTGGCGCCCACACAGATACTGTTATGTTGCCATCGGCGTACACCGCGCCTAACTCAGCCTCGTCAGCATCGTTATCCCCTTGGGTATACAACGCATCAAGCAGACGCGCCGCTTGAACTTCTGTGCCCACCAAATTGCCAGCGGCATCGGTTCCAGTTACCCAGATCTGGCCTTTAGTCGCCGACTTAATTTGCGCGTCGGTTAATCCACTGACAGCAAAAGCAGCCCAGTTTGCGAGATGTGGCACGCGAGCGATTTGCTCTGCGGTAAGCACCGTTGGCGTTAACACGGCTGTCAGAGTGCTGTTAATAATATTGCCGTCGGCATCCTGATCCAATCCGCCCATGTCAGCTGCGAATAACGCGTCGCCAGTACCGTTGGTGTTCCATACCAGCGTGGCACTATCAATCCAATGAGCAGCAGCATTGCGCATCGCGCGCGCCGGTGGTTCGGCAGCTTCACATACGTCGTTAATACAAATAGGTAAACCTTGGCTCACCCGTGCGCTGCCCATGTCGTCGGCCGCAATCACAAATGCCATGCGGGCAAATTTGGTTGCGCCGTCTAGCGCTAAAACATAATCACTGGTTTGGTTGTCGCCAGCGTTATTGTGCACAATCCAATTGCCACAGGTGGACGCGCTCTGAATATTTAATACCCAGTAGGCACCGTAAATGGGGTCAACACCAGAACCATTAACCGAAGGACCATCGGGCCAGTTTGTTGGCGCTGTGTCGGTGGCTGTTACCTGTGGTGCCCAACCACCCGTGCAACCGGCATTCCATAAATGGAGTACCCAATCGCCGTAAGTCTGATCAATATGTTGGCGATTAAAATAGATGACTGCCTCGTCCGCCGCTGGAAAATACACTGGATCCGGCCCAGCAAATGGCGCATCGATACACATAGCACCATCGGCGTCGGGCACTTGGCCGTCAGGACAGGTAAGCGGCCTATCCACGCACATAGTGCCGGCTTCATTAGGAATTTGATTGTTCGAACAGGTTAGTAAGTCGCCTTGATCGCCAGACACATCCGTTTTACACCCAGCTAACGCCAGAAGCACAACAGTAAGTGTCGACAATCCCAGCAAGCGGCGGGATTGAGACATGATTTTCTCCGTGTTTTGTTATCTTTTTTATTTAGGAGCACTCGCTGCCAAGCACAGCAACAAGTCGAGGTGCTAACACTTTTTTAAACACAACTCCCACATGTCATCGATAGTAGGTTCGCGCACGAGCGTGCCGCAATGGCCTGCATACGTATGTATTGCTTGCATACGTATGCATCCAAGCTTTTACACAACAAAAACTGAGTTTCGCTGGATGAAGCGCGACGCCGTAGCTAAAAATATCAACCGATCACTGAAAGAATATTTTTAACCGCGATAAAAAAAGGCCGCCGAAGCGACCTTTAATCTCATGAATACGGCCGTTATTGCACTTCAATAATGCCCTCTTCAATTTTCGCCTGCCAAAATTTAGGCCCAGTTTGATGCACCGATTCACCTTTCGAATCCACTGCGACCGTGACCGGCATATCTTTTACATCAAACTCGTAAATTGCCTCCATGCCAAGCTCGGGAAAGCCCAGTACTTTTGACGATTTAATGGCTTGCGACACCAAGTAAGCAGCGCCGCCTACGGCCATTAAATACACAGCCTTGTTGTCGCGAATAGCATCAATGGCGATGGGGCCACGCTCGGCTTTGCCGATCATGCCTAACAAACCTGTTTGCTCAAGCATAGTGCGAGTGAACTTATCCATACGCGTGGCCGTGGTTGGGCCGGCAGGACCTACAGCTTCGTCGCGCACAGGATCAACTGGACCCACATAATAAATAAAGCGGCCTTGCATGGAGACAGGTAATGGCTCGTCTTTAGCTAACAAGTCCACCATTTTTTTATGTGCGGCGTCGCGGCCGGTTAACATTTTTCCAGACAACAAAACCGTTTCGCCGGGCTGCCAACTTTGCACGTCTTCTTTGGTTACCGTATTTAAATCAACGCGCCTTACGCTATCGCCTACCTCCCAGGTTATTTCAGGCCAGTCTTCTAACGACGGTGGTGTTTGCAGCGCTGGGCCCGAGCCATCCAAGACAAAATGTGCATGACGCGTGGCCGCGCAGTTGGGAATGATTGCAATAGGTTTGTTGGCCGCGTGAGTTGGACAGTCTTTTACTTTTACATCGAGCACTGTGGTTAAACCACCTAAACCTTGGGCACCAATCCCTAGGCGATTTACTTTTTCGAATAATTCCAAGCGCAATTCTTCACTGCGATTGCTCGCACCTTTGGCTTGTAGCTCGTGAATATCAATTGGGTCTAGCAGTGATTCTTTGGCCATTTGCATAGCTTTGTCCGCCGTACCGCCAATGCCGATACCGAGCATGCCCGGCGGGCACCAACCCGCACCCATTTGCGGCACCACGTTAAGCACCCAATCCACCACAGAGTCTGACGGATTGAGCATGGCAAATTTTGTTTTCGCTTCACTGCCGCCGCCTTTCGCCGCCACGTGCACATCAACGGTATTACCGGGCACAATTTTGTAAGTGATCATCGCGGGTGTGTTGTCGCCGGTATTTTTTCGGGCGCCATCGGGATCGGCTAAGACAGAGGCACGCAACACATTGTCCGGCAGTTTATAGGCGCGACGCACACCTTCGTTAATCATATCCTCTAGGCCCATATCACCCTGCCACTGTACATCCATACCGACAGTAACAAACACGGAGACGATGCCGGTGTCTTGGCAAATGGGGCGTTTGCCCATGGCACACATGCGAGAATTGATTAAGATCTGCGCCATAGCGTCTTTTGCCGCCTTACTTTGCTCGCGCAGGTAGGCCTGATGCACTGCCTCGATAAAATCTTTGGGGTGGTAGTAAGAGATAAATTGCAACGCATCGGCAACGCTTTCAATCAAATCATCCTGGCGAATCACGGTCATGATCTTGGTCTCGTCATTGGGCTGGGTAGTAACCCGCAATTCTACACCAAGCAGCGGAGCTGGATAAAACTTAGCGCGCATTAAAACGTACGCCAAACCACAAAATACAGGAGAAGCTTTGCGCATATCCCCTAAAAAATCCGCATTTAGTGCCTTAGACACTTTTCAATCACTAAATATAGGGCTAGACTCGCTTTAGCGTTTAACGAGAATAATTCCATGAAAAACGTGTTTCTAACGCTTTCGCACGAGGCGTTAGAAGTTAAGCCGTCACAAAGGCCTAATCCAATGACCTTTGGTTTTGCGCCTTAATGGCGCCCAGTACAAACCAGACGTCAACCGCCTCCGACTTTGCCTCGGCCGTCACCGCCTCCCCCGAAACATCGTCACACACCAACCACCAAGCTATCTGGAGTAAATCATGGCAACAGCGCTAGCGCCCTGCCCTTATTGCCACAGCCCACAATTACATTTTGTGCACCACTTAGTGACCCACGCCGTTTGCTGCCAACAATGCGGCGCGTGCGGGCCAAGCCAACGCCAAGCCGATGAGGCGGCAGCGCAATGGAACTTAGTCGCTAAAAGCCTGCAACAGGTTGATGCACTGCGTAATAGAGGTCGCGAATTAGCGATGATGGGCTAGGTATAAGCAAAAAAAAGCCCTCGAATGAGGGCTTTGAATTATTTCGGTTGCAGGTTATTGACCTTATCCTGCAACTGGCGAAGATCTCGGTTAATCGAGAGGCGATAAACGTCTATCGCCTTCACCGCCTCTTCATTGACTTTAATCCGGTTCGATAAATCATTGCGCAAGGTGCCAAACTGTTTTTCGAGGCCCGCCAACTTATCCATCTGTGACTGAATTCGGCTCACCTGCTCATCAACCGTCGCCTGTGCGGCCAAAAACTTACCATCCACACTACCCAGTTGCTTTTTAACATCGGCTAGCAAGCTGGCATTAGACTTATCCAACTTTTTAGACAGCGCCTCAATGGCGTTTTTGTTTTCTTCGATATTCTTGCGGTTGGTATCGTATGCCACGCCCCAGAGTTTGCGAATTTCGGAATCGGCCCAAACCAGCTTGGCTTTAAAGGCCGCCGATGATTCCATAGCCTCGCCTTCGGTCATGGTCAATTTACCTTCGAGCTCTGCGATACGGGCATCTAACATACTGCGCAAATGTACATTCTGCGCGTCCAACTGTTGCGCCTGCCAAGCAACAAAGCCACTGCCGCCGAGGGCTGCGATCGCAACGATCAAGGCAAATAGCGTCAACCCTGAACCGGATTTATCTTGGGCTTGCGCCGCGCGAATCGCCGGGCTTGGCCGAGGTGGCGCAGATGCGGCAGAGGAACTGGCTGGCCGCGTAGGCCTCGTGGGCCGCGCGTCTCTCTCTGGAGCCTCGGCGTGGTTACCTAGTGTAGGTTCTTTGCGTTCGGTCATAGTGTTCGACAGTCTTTTAGCTGCCTGCCTCTTTATAAAAACAAGCTGACGTTATATCAGGAATAAGCACTACACAAAAGAATGCCGGGCAAAACCCGGCATCTTTCACACAAGATTGTGATTAGCTTACGCGAAGTTAGCGTTCACAAACTCCCAATTCACCAACGACCAGAAGGCGTTCATGTAAGTAGGACGCGCATTGCGGTAATCGATGTAATAGGCATGCTCCCACAAATCCACAGTCAGCAAGGGTGTTACGCCTGCGTCGGTGAGTGGTGTTGCCGCATTGCTGGTGTTTACAATTGCCAAAGAGCCATCGGCCTTTTTTACCAACCAGGTCCAAGAGGAACCGAAGTTGTTGATAGCTGAGGTTGTGAAGGCCTCTTTGAACTTATCGAAGGAACCAAAAGCGCTATCGATTGCGGCAGCTACTTTGCCCGAAGCTGCACCGCCACCCTTGGGGCTCAAGCAGTTCCAGTAAAAGGTATGGTTCCAAATTTGCGCAGCATTGTTAAAAACGCCACCAGAAGACGCCTTAACGATCTCCTCTAAGGTTTTACCTTCAAACTCGGTACCAGGGATCAAGCCATTCAGCTTATCCACATAAGTTTTATGATGCTTGCCATAATGGAACTCTAAGGTTTCTTTAGAGATGTGTGGCGCAAGGGCATCCATTGCGTAGGGAAGCGCGGGCAGTTCAATAGCCATGTTTATCCACCTTAAATATCTTGCTTAGCTTGCGGGTTAACGGAGTAATCTCCGGTAGAAAGCTTGCTTTGGCCTATAACTCTACAAATGCAGTGCTATATGACCATCCGAACCTAACAATGTCGGAATCGGCGGCTATTTTACGGCTTGCGCGCCTAAATAAGAAGGGTTAGACGCAGGATAAACACGATAGTCTCGGCAAAACAGCCTGCGGCAGCAACGCGGCGATCGAACAATAACCAATAGCACAGGGAAATAGGATACCCTCACGTAATTGGTAAAAAAACTGGATAAACACACTCGAGCAAACGTTAAAATCGAGGATTGCAGCAAAATTGTCCCACATCGAGGACAATCCATCATGCCCCTGTCAATAGCCACAGGGGCACCAATTGCTCGCCTTATCTCGCGCTAAACTCAGCTGAACGGGTTTGCCGCCCGGCACTCAGCCCAGCCCGTATACTGCCCGATTATCCAAAACCACTCACAAGAGGTCTTTATGAAGCCCACCTTTAAACGACTCGCCAGTGCCAGCCTAGGCCTAGTGTTGGCCATGTCAGCACAGCTTGCGCTCGCCAACGAAGACGAAAAAGCAGAAACGCTGTTTGAAACTGTTTTTAACGAAGGCCTAGATCGCAGCCCTGTGTTTCAAACCTACCTAGGCATGAAAACCAACTATGATCAATGGGACGACCTCTCACCCAAATTCGAAAAAGAAGGCTTTGCGCTCACCAAACAACAGCTCGCACGCCTGCAAGCTATCGATAGCAGTAAGCTCTCACCCGACAATGCACTCAGCTATCGCCTGCTCGAAGAACAGCTAAAACAAGACATTGCCTTTGAGCAATGGCGCTTACATAACTACCCCGTCAACCAAATGTTTGGCACCCACTCGATGGTGCCGTCGTTTCTGATCAACCAACACCGCGTTGATAACGTTAGCGATGCAGAGGCCTATATCGGTCGCCTCAATGGCGTGCCCAAAATGATGAAGCAGTTGATCGCCAATCTAGAAGAGCGAGCCAAAGCCGGCATCATAGCCCCTAAATTTGTTTTCCCTTACGTCATCAGCGATAGCGAAAACATTATTAAAGGCGCGCCCTTTGATAAAACTGAAGACAGCCCCCTGATGGCCGATTTCCGTAAAAAAGTTAATGCCCTCGATATAGATGAGAAAGAAAAAAACCAGCTCATTAGCAAGGGCGAAAAAGCGCTGAAACAAAGCCTGAAGCCCGCCTACACTGGGCTTGTTAGCTTCCTGAAAAAGCTCGAGAAAAAAGCTGACGCCCGCGACGGCGCATGGAAATTTCCCAAGGGCGATAGTTTTTACAATGCGTCACTGGCAAAAACCACCACAACCGATCTCACCGCCGAGCAGATTCACGACATTGGCCTGAAGGAAGTTGCACGCATTCACGACGAAATGCGCGCAATTATGAAGCAGGTTAAATTTGAAGGCAGCCTGCAAGATTTCTTTGTCTTCATGCGCGACGACGACCAATTCTATTACCCAACCACCGATGAAGGTAAGCAGCGTTATTTAAATGAAGCGACGGCGTTGATCAACAACATGAAAAGCCGCTTAGATGAGCTTTTCATCACTAAGCCAAAAGCCGATCTAGACGTGAAAGCGGTTGAAGCCTTCCGAGAAAAATCAGCAGGCAAAGCCTTTTACCAGCGTCCAGCACCGAATGGCGCGCGCCCTGGGATTTACTACGCCAACCTCTACGACATGAAATCTATGCCGACCTACCAAATGGAGGCACTGGCTTATCACGAAGGTATTCCCGGTCACCACATGCAACTGGCCATTGCCACCGAGCTGGAAAATGTTCCCAAATTCAGAAAGTTCGGTCACTACACCGCCTACTCTGAAGGTTGGGGTTTGTACACCGAGTACCTACCGAAAGAAATGGGCCTCTATGCCGATCCCTATTCCGACTTCGGCCGTTTAGCCATGGAGTTGTGGCGCGCCTGTCGCCTCGTGGTGGACACGGGGATTCACAACAAAAAGTGGACTCGCGAGCAAGCCATCGACTACCTCGTCACCAACACGCCCAATGCCAAAGCTGACAGCGTCAAGGCCATTGAACGCTATATCGTTATGCCCTCTCAGGCCACAGCCTACAAAATTGGCATGATCAAAATTTTAGAGCTGCGCGAGAAGGCCAAAGCCGAGATGGGCGAAAAGTTCGATATTCGTCAATATCACGATCTCGTTCTCACCTCCGGCCCAGTACCATTGAACGTGCTGGAAGAAAGGGTCAACCAATGGATTGCACAAAGTAAATCCTAATTCACCCGAGATATTTCGCGACACCAAACGCCGAGCCTAGCTCGGCGTTTTTCATTTCTGGCTGCTATGCTGAATACATCGGCAGACACACCTAAAAACACTATGACTACCGGCCATAAACCTCCTGTTAGCGAGTTAGCGCGCTTTCGAGCACAGCGCTTGACGCAGGTCTATTGGATCACGCTTGTCGGCCTCGGTGTTGCCATTATCGCCAACTGGAAAATTTCTGCGGACCTAACCACTGTGTTAATTCTTTCGCTGGCAGAAATCCTACTGATTTGGGGCCTGAGAGACCTCAAAAATAACAAGGTAGATCAAGCTGCGTCCATCTTACTTTGGACCCTATCCCTCAGTTTAACCGGCTCAATAGTGATTAATTCAGGGCTTCGCGATCCCGCCCTGCTAGCCTACCCAGCCATCCTCATTTTCGCGGCGTTATTTGGCAATACCCGACTTTTCATCTCACTCTTTAGCTTTCTCATTTTCAGCATCATCTTTGTTGGCGCGACAGATATTTATCAATGGAAAGAATTTAAGCAATTTACAATCAACTGGACCAATATTACCGATGCACTCATTATCCTCATCGTTATCGGTTTTACTGTCAGATTTCAAGCGCTTGACTTGCGCAACGCACTAAAAAGATTGGAGCGCGAAAACGAAAAATTTCGAGTATCCGAAGCCAAAGCTTCCTACCTTGCCCAATACGACAGCCTCACCGGGCTGCCCAACCGCGCCCTGTGTGAAAACCGATTTGCTTTAGCCCTGCATACTCAGCAAAGGCGCGGTGGGCTCTGCGCGTTACTGTTTATCGACCTCGACAATTTTAAGACCATCAACGACTCGCTCGGCCATTCTATCGGCGACGCCGTGTTAAAAACGATTGCCGATCGAATCACCGACAGCATTCGCGCATCAGATACGGCTTGCAGATTCGGTGGCGATGAATTCATCGTCATACTCACTGATTTACAGGACGCAACTCAGGCCGAGCGCATTAGCACCAAGCTGTTAAGAACGCTTTCCAAACCCCTACAGCTTGAGCAGCATTTTATCGATACATCGGCCTCGATCGGCATCGTATTGGCGCCTCAGGACGGCGATAGTTTTGATGCCTATTGTAAAAACGCCGACATTGCCATGTACCAAGCCAAGGCAGACGGTAAAAACTTGTGCCGTTTTTTCAACGATCAAATGAATACCTTAAGTAAAGAGCGGTTTGAATTAATCACTGGCTTGCGCTCTGCCATTAAACGCCGAGAATTTAGATTGCATTATCAACCAAAAATTTCGTTAGCGTCAGGTAAGTGGATAGGTGCCGAGGCACTATTGCGCTGGCAGCACCCGGAAAAGGGCTTACTTGCACCCGGCATTTTTATGGATCTTGCCGAGGAGACAGGCTTAATCATCGACATCGGCAAATGGGTATTGCAAGAAGCTTGTACTCAGTGCCGCATTTGGCACGATCAAGGTTTCGATTCACTCGACATCGCCGTCAATCTATCATCTGTGCAGTTCAGTCGAGGTAATTTGGAGCGCGAGGTTAAGAAAGCGCTTAGAAAATCTGGTCTAGATGGCCACTATCTCGAATTAGAATTAACCGAAAGTCTATTGCTGGGGGATGCTGAGAACGTGCGTACTCAAGTCGATAAACTGCGCGCACACGGTATTAGCTTTTCCATCGACGACTTTGGCACTGGGTATTCGAACTTAAGCTACCTGAGTAAGTTTGACATTGAGTCACTGAAAATCGATCAATCTTTCGTGCGTAAAATACTCAATTCTGAACAAGATTTAAATATCACCATCGCCATTATCAATTTCGCTAAAAGCTTGGGTTTAACAACCGTTGCCGAAGGCATAGAGGACGCTAAAATCATGGCAAAATTGAAGGCGCTAGGCTGCGACTTAGGCCAAGGCTACTATTGGTCCAAGCCTCTGGATGCCGAAGCCTTCACGCAACAGCTGCAACAAAACCTAAGCAAATGCTCAGCCGATACATCAACCTCCGGCGCGACGGAAAGTAACCACTAAATCAATCCTGCAAAAATATTCCAGTAGACGGAAAATAAGTAATTCGAGCCACCCTAGCGCCCCCGCTTCGGTACTCCCAGCAACGCCGAGGATTAGCGCCCGCGGCACAGCTGGCATTATTGCCCAACATGGCCCAGCCGCTGTCGGTCCCATTGCGTGACACTATTTCAGCGGGTGCGGTGCGCAAAAACAAAAAGAACAAACGGGTGTAGGCGGCATTTCTGTTTTGCGGCACCGTGGGTACGTGATTAGAATTTAGTGTGGTGCGAATCTGACCGGCGTTAAATCGAACCGGGATGCCGTCAACCATGACGGTTCGATTGCCAGCCACTCCGTCGCCGGGCGAACCCTGCACCCGATATTGCGCCATCACTTGCTGCTGCCCCGAGCGCAGCGCACCCAGCACAGCCGCCACCTGCGCCAACTGCGCCTCTTCAGATAAATTAACGAACCGAGGAACAGCGAGAGCCGCAATCACACCCAAGATGACCACCACGGCCACCAATTCAACCAAGGTAAAACCACGCTGCAAAAAACGTTGCTTCGGCAAACTCGCCACTCCGCATTAACATTGCCTCGTATTCTAGGTTATTCTGCCAATAGAATACCAACAGTAGGCAACAGATTACGCCACTGTCGAGCCGGTCACCTTACGGCGTATCACTATTGAACCTAACGAGAATTGAGCTTACCTATGTCTCACCCACGCAGGCTGATTGTCGGCATTACCGGCGCCTCTGGCGTAATTTACGGCGCCCGCTTACTCGAATTACTCAAAGCCACCGATGTTGAATCGCACCTGGTGATGAGTAAAGCCGCCGAATTGACACTGCATTACGAAACCGATATTAAGCCCGATGACGTGAAAGCGCTGGCGAATGTGGTACACGCACAGAAGAATATCGGCGCTACTATTGCCAGCGGCAGCTATAAAACCGAAGGCATGATTGTGGCGCCCTGCTCGATCAAAACCATGGGCGAGATAGCCACTGGCATCACTTCTGGTTTACTCGCGCGCGCCGCCGATGTGGTGTTGAAAGAGCGCCGTAAATTGGTGCTAATGGTGCGCGAAACGCCCTTTCATACCGGGCATCTACGCACCATGACGGCGCTGTCGGAAATGGGCGCCATCATCGCCCCTCCCTTGCCGGCGTTTTACGCCAAGCCCACGTCCCTCGAGCAAATGATTGATCACAGTTTGGCCAGGGTGCTGGATCTGTTTGATATCGAAGTTTCCGGCCTGGTGCGCTGGCACGGCGGCCAACTCGAGACGGAATAAGCCCATTTTATGAGCAGATCTGGTTAACAATGGGAACGGGTTGGACAAGGGCACAACAACCGCAAATTAAAGGTACAATACCGACCCTACTCATCCGCCTAAACGGCGGCGCATCAGCCATCGAGACAATCGAGATACAACTATGAGCAAGTCACCCGAGCCTTTGGCCTTCGACACCTTGGCCTTTCGCAATGCGCTCGGCGCCTTTCCTACCGGTGTGACCATCATTACCACGCGCGATAAGCAGGGCAACCCCGTGGGCATGACCGCCAGCAGCTTCAACAGTGTCTCCCTCGACCCACCACTGGTTCTGTGGAGTATCGCGAAAACCGCAAATTGCTTCGATGTCTTTGCCGAAACCGATCATTTTGCCATTCATGTGCTAAACGAAAATCAGCAGGCTTTATCCGATTTATTCGGCCGCCCCAGCCCAGAGGACAAATTCGCCCAACTACCGATTAGCTCAGGCCTGCTCGATAGTCCAAAGCTCGACGAGTGCATGGCCTGTTATGAATGTCAGCTGGAGCACAAATACGAGGGTGGCGATCACATCATTATGGTCGGCCGCGTACTCAGTTTTGATCTCAGAGACGGTAAGCCGCTGATATTCCACGCCGGCCAGTACCGCCAGTTAGCGACATAAATACCGCGCGATCATTCATTAGCGTTCAACCCACCAAACATAAAAAAGCCGCTGCGATAGCAGCGGCTTTTTTATGCTGTTTAGCCGTTATTGCGCGGTTAGCGAGTAAGTCATCGACTGATCATTCACTCTCACCTTATAAGTACCAATTACGTTGGTGAAAATATCAGCACCCGTCTGCTCGAGTACAAAATCCGCATTGTTATCGCCATAGTTCTGGCTCCAGTCGCCTTTAACATCAAACTTAAAGCGCTGATTACTTTGCCCGTCGAAATTTACTGAGAGCTCCCAAGTATTGTTTGCCACCAATGTCATGGCACTCGTAGACCAACTATTGGGCGTACCTCGGAAAGATAAGGTTGGTAGAACACTGGTGTAACAGGTCGTGCACTGACCCACTTTAACCAAGCTGTAAGCCAAGGTTTTGTCGTTAACGGTGAGTTTATAGTCACCGACGCCGGCGTTATAAATGTCTGCACCGGTGCGTTCCAAGATGCCATCGCTGTTGGTGTCGCCGTAGTTCTCACTCCAATCGCCGTAAACATCAAGTTTTAAACGCTGAGTGCTGCCACCACTGAGCGTCATAGTCGTCTCCCAGGTATTGTTGGCAACTAATGTCATGGCCTTCGTTGCCCAGCCATTAAACGTACCGCGCACATTCAGTTGCGGAAATACTTTCGCCAATGGGCAATTGGTTGTACAGCCGGTTCCCTTTGCGCCACCATGAATGGCGGCAGCCGAATTACCAGCAACATTAAAGGTCGCCATGCCATTAGACGCCACCGTAATCATCGCGCCACTGCATTCAGCAGCACCGGCTAACACATTGCAGTAAGTACCCGCTGGCATGCCGGTTTGCAAGGTCTGCTGCAACGCGCCCGATTCATTATTGATAACCACAAAACCCTTATCGCCGCGGCCAAAAGCAATTTGGTTGTTGCCGTTATCCCACCAATTATTCACACTCCAAGCACCCACGGTGAAATTGCGGAAGCCCACCATGTTGGCAATATTTGTCCAGCGATGCTGACACACCCACTGGCTGTTATCACAATTGGTATTACCCGCTGGTGGGCCGGCATCCGTGTCGGTAAATTGGTAGCCCGACATCACTTTCGGATAGCCGTAGGGAAAGGCGAGCATATAGACGTTGGCTAAATTATATTTAGCACCATCTTTGTAGGTTAAATTACCGCCACCACCATGACCGCGCTCACGATCGTGGTTATCGATAAACACCACAGCCTTATCCGATGGCAACAAACCCCAGGACGTGCCTAAGTTTTTTAAATTTTTAATTTGGCCATTAAAATTTCCCGCCACGGCAGTGCCGTAACCAAACTCGGTAACCGGCGCGATGTATGTGTATTGCGTGGGTTGTACCGCCTCACCCGAGGCGCCAATTACCTCCAAGAATGACCAGGGTCTATTGGCCTTCGCCATCACGGTATCCAGCTCACTTGGACGAATATGTTTAGCGGCATCGATTCGGAAACCATCAACGCCCATGGCGGTTAACTTTTTCAAATAGTTGGCCGCGTAATCTTGCGAATAACTGCGCCCAGTGTGTAAATCCGGCATGCCATACAAACCACAATCCCAGACGTTATTGGCATCACCATAATTGGAAATGGTGCAATCATTGTGGAAATCTTGACTGCTCAAATCGGGATAGTTGCGCGGGCTCCAGCTGTCGCCACCGGACGCGATGTTGCCGTGACCTTGATAGGCTGCCCAGTTATTCATCACCACATCAGCATAGATTTTTACGCCAGCGGCATGACAGCGATTAATCATGCTTTGTAATTCCGCTTCGGTACCGCTGCGGCTGGTTAAATTGGTAAATGACACAGGTTGGTAGCGAGTCCACCAGAAGGGGCCTGCGGTATGTTCGTGCGGCGGGGAAATTTGAACAGCATCGAAACCTTTGGGGCCAAGGTTTACCTCGCACTCCGTGGCTATGTCATTCCATTTCCATTCAAATAAATGTACGAAGGCGGTACCGGCGCTAGCCGACAAGGAGGCGCAACCCAACGCAAGGCCGAGCGACGCCGCCGTGAGACAACGTTTGCTTAATTTCATGTTCTTTACCCTGTGATTATGTTTATTTTTTAGGGTACTTGGCTCTCAACCGGCAGCCGAAGCACGGTTGGCGAGAAGGCACAGCAACAAAAATCGTGTAGAAGAATGTGGTTATCATCGCCCGACAATCTCGACAATTTAAGCCAAGGTTCGGCGTCAACCACAAGCAGCTACATACGTATGCAACGGCAATCTACGACTGAATACGTATGCAAGTTCGTGATGACTGCCCGCAGCCCTTCGCGACTTTATCCACCGGTATTAAACCAAACCCTGCATTGTTTGGCAGATTTGCCCCCATTTAATGGTGTAGCCTTCGCCCTATTCGTTATACTCAGATCAGCACCAAGAAAGAGGAACATGCGTGTCATTTGAAACCGTCGTCGCCAACATTGATGCCCAGCTCGCCCGCTTACAGGAAACGCTAGCCCAATGCGAATCTCAGCTGGCCGATTGCGACCAAGCCAAACAGCCTTTCTTAGAGCGCGAAATTGAAGCGCTAAAAATCACCCAAGCCAAACTTGAGAAATCGAAACAATTAGCCACCAGTGCCCACAAGCTCAGAGCAAAAGTTGAGCAACCCGCACCGCCACCGACACAAGATCATCGGATTCGCAACACCATCATTATCTTAGTGCTCGGCGCCTTGGCAGCCACTGCCACCCTGACACTGCTGTAACGCGCGAAGACATCCAGCACCCGCCTAACCACCCATGTCGCTTTGGGAATAGCAGCCTGTCGCCCGACGAATAGTTGCCGACCTCAGCCTCCGCTATAGTCTGCGCCGGCAAGCTGGGTAAAAACCGCCCGCCGCCATTAAAAAACATAACAACGCTTAGCGAACTCAGGAGAGAGAGATGAACAATGCTTTAATCAAGAAGCCATTGGTAGCCGCCCTAACGGCTCTGGCACTATCAAGCACCACGGGTTACGCACAAGTACTCGAGGAGGTTGTGGTTACCGCGCAGAAGCGCCCACAAAGCTTGCAGGACGTACCTGTTTCTATTAATGCCATCGGTGGCGATAAGCTGGCCGAAGGCAACCTGACAAAAATGGAGGATGTAACCTCCTACGTGCCCAACCTGTCTATGAGTGAAACAGGTATCGGTACCCAAATTTTTATCCGCGGCATCGGTTCAGGCATCAACCAAGCGTTCGAGCAGTCGGTAGGAACCTATGTTGATGGTATTTACTACGGTCGCTCACAGCTAAGTCGCGCCCCCTTCATGGACTTAGAGCGTATCGAAGTTTTACGTGGCCCGCAGGGTATCTTGTTCGGTAAAAACTCCATTGCTGGCGCCATTAATATGAGCACCGCCAAGCCAACCGACGAGCTGGAACTAAAAGCGGGCATTTTGTATGAGCCGACCTTCAATCAACGGGAAGTAAATCTCGTAGCCTCTGGCCCGCTGAGCGACACCGTCCGTGCACGCCTAGCCGTACGTGGTTTCAGTGACGATGGCTACATCGAAAACACCTTACAAAACCGCGATGAACCGCAGCGCGACGAGACCGCCATTCGCGGCACTATCGACTGGGATGCCTCTGAAAACTTTGATATTTCTTTGAAAGCGGAGCACGACACGTTTGACGTAAAAGGCCGTCAAATTGAGATAGTTCAAGAGCTACCTGGCGCCGGCGGTGCGGTTTACAGTCAAGTTTTAGCCACGTTATCGCAAAACCCAGCGCTACTGGATGGCAGCCAAGACTATGAGCGCCAATCAGACAGCCCGGAATTTTCGGACAATACGATCGACAACCTCACGCTAACAGCCAATTACAATTTTGGCTTCGCAACCCTGACCTCAGTAACCGGTTCTGTGCGCTATAAGTTTGACGAAAACTGCGACTGTGATTTCACCGGCGGCGATGTTTTCAATATCGAGTCAGGCGAAAAATACAACCAGCTTAGCCAAGAGTTTCGTTTAGTTAGCCCAGGCGGCGAAACGGTGGATTGGATTGCCGGTGTTTTTTATCAAAACAACGACATGCAGTATGACGAGAACACCTACTTCTCTAACACCAGCCTGCTTGGCCACCCAGCCGTAGATCCGACCGGTCAGCTCGCTTTAATTCGCGGCACTCACGTCGTACGCAACTACGAGCAAAGTTCAGAAGCAGCCGCTATTTTTGCCCAAGCCACTTGGAACATTAACGCCGATTGGGCTTTAACCCTTGGCGGTCGCTACACGGAAGAGCAGAAAGACGGCAGTCGTGTAATGGATATTCTCACGACAGCGTCAAACAACCCCAACCCCATCGCCGGCGCCGTCGTTAAAGGGGCGTTTAACGTAGACACCGAAGCCTACAAAACGCTTAATCCAGCTGCTCCAGGTCACAACTTAGCGGGCGATCGCGACGAGTCCGCGTTCACCCCATCGGTCAACATCCAATACAACATGAATGACGACGTGATGATGTACGCGAGCGCATCTACCGGTTTTAAATCCGGCGGCTTCGACACCCGCGCCAATCAGGTGACATCGTTCGAATTCGATCGCGAGAAAGCCACCACCTATGAGGTGGGTACCAAAACGCGCTTCCTAGACGATGCTGCAGAAATTAACGCCGCTATTTTCTTCACCAGCTATGAAGATCTACAAACTTCACAGTTTGATGGCAAACTCGGCTTTGTGGTTGGCAATGCTAAACAAGCCGACGTACAAGGTGTTGAAATTGATGGTCGTATTGCTCTGCCCTACGGTCTAGTGTGGACCGCTGCGGTTGGTTACCTCGACTTCGAATACAAAGATTTCGAAACCGGAAACTGCTACCACGACCAACCCACTAACGACCCAGCAGGCATTATTTGTGATTACACCGGTAAGCCATCGCAGTACACGCCAAAGTGGAGCGGCTCCACCTCGCTTGATCACAACTACGACTTCGGTGAATTAACCCTGCACTCAACCTTGGATCTCACTTACCAGGGCCAACAGTATATTCACCCCAACCTAGATCCACGCTGGAACTACACCCCCGGCACCAAGGTTAACGGTCGTATTGCCCTTGAAGCAGAGAGCTGGACGTTAGCACTTGTCGGCAAAAACTTAACCGATAAAGACACACTGACGTACGCCAACACGGCACCACTCTCGACTACCTTTGGCACACCGGCTTATTACGGTTTCGTAGAGCGCCCACGCACCATCGCTATCCAAGCTAACTACCGCTACTAATCGCGGCTAATTAGCCCCCAGTCATCAAGCGGGTTCCTCTTCGAACCGCTTGGTGTTTCTACGCATTGCTGCAGTAGAACCCTTCAACCCTCGCCCTAAAAAGCGAGGGTTTTTTGCCTACAGGATGTAGGTACACCTGGGCGACAGGACGTCGGAAGCCCGCATGCCGCAGGAAGGTGCGCCCCTAATCCACTGCCACACCCAAATGTTTAACCGGCGGTCTGGCTGCCTGATACCACTTGGATACGATTCAAAACACAAAGCCGCAGGAAGGTATGCCCGAATCCACCACCTCACCCCGATATATAACCGGCGTTCTGGCTACCAGATTTCACTCCGATACAATTCAATACACCAGATCACACGAAACTGCCGCTCAATTCCACTACTTCACTCAAATATCTAAGCAATAATCTAACAGCTGAAACTAGAAACCCGCGAGGTTAAGCGTGAAACTTAGACTTGGGGTGCCAGGCAATTCACCCAGCCACTTCACCGCTCCATCAGTGCTGTCGTGCACTGAGTCGCTCGCGCCACGTCCCTGTGGCTTGTGAAGTGGCCGGATGAATTGCTAGCGAGTTAAGTGCCAAGCCCCGCGAGCCAAAACTATTTGAGCTAAATACTTCGTTTTATGCTGTCACTGCGATCTTAAATATTGTTTGAGTTGATCAATGGATAAAAGCCGTATTATATTGCGGTATAAAGTCATTGATTATCACCGTAAGAGCTACAACGTGAAAAAATCTCCCATGCTCGGGTTCTATGTATTCCTTATATTGGTGGCACTCTGCTCGACAACAATGAATAGATTTTATTTTGTATTCGATACTGACAATGAATTCTGGGAGAATATTGATGATTGAAATTTATAAAAAGTTTCTACCAACAACTATAGGTATCTTCCTAAGTCTGGCTTGCGTGCTTTCATTAGCTGAATTCTTTAGAGATTTTCATTTACAGCACCTAAATGATTCGTTCGATCATTTCCAATACTTGATTATGGCATTAGTCTTTGGGTTTATTGGTATTCCTATGTCGCTTGATGGCACTCTAAAACTGAGCTCAGATGAAAAACTCTAAAAAGGGTGGCCAAGACGCGGCTATATCTAGTGAACTCACTAACACTCGCCCTTTCCACCGACGCCATGCAAATCACCTAGAGGCGGGATTGAGAAAGGTAGCTTGCGATAATTGTCAGGAGGAAAACACTTTTATATCCGCGTTTAAATCATATCGATGTCAAGCATGTAAAGAACCTTTGGATTGGCGGCTTAAAGTGTTATGCAATAATTGCGGCCATACAAACAGAATTTTCTCTGATGAAAAAGAAGTGGCCAAATGCAAGAAATGTGAACACGATATTAAGTGGAGTATAGACCCGTCTACATTCCAACCTAATATAATTCCGTTAAAGACAAGGGTTGTTTTGTTTGCACTAACTGGATTTCTCGTTATTGCAAATATATACGGGCTCCTACTTGGAAAATATGTTGTTCCAATAGGTTGCACGAGGCATGGAAAATGCCATGTAAATTTTATATTTGAAGGGTGGGATACTCTCATTCCGTTACTGTCTTCCTTATTGGGTATTATCAGTTTCAGCTTGACAATAATTGACCATTACGACAGAAGGCAAAATGAATACTTGTACAAAACAATAATTTCAGCTACCGCTTGGTCAGCCCTTATATTGTATTTTATTACTCCTTTTTTTGGTGCCAGACTATAACAACACCTGAAGCGTCAAGGATAAGGCGTGTAGAAATACAGATGTCACTGACATTCTAAAACACACAAAACTTTGATGCATTCCACGACCGATTAACGCATCTCAGAGAACATACAACACTACAGAAACAAACAACTAGTAAAAAATTATTCCGACATTCGAAAATCCTATTCAGGCGAAAAAATTTTCTATGAAAAAACCCAATATCTATGCAATAACAGACACAAAGGTCCATTATAATCTTACACCTATAAAATAATTTTAATTTTTTTAATAAGTCCGTAGACCGTTCATCCAGCACCAACGACATTTAATTTAATGGCAACCTCTAATACCGAACCTACTTCAGTAAACGTTAGCTCATGTATTGACAACCCAAGCTTCGAGCGCAACGACCGAAAAATAACAAATACCGAAACCACACCATGAGAAAGAAAGATAACCTCGTATCAATGTCAGGCGCCCCGATATTCCGTTATACCGATGGCGAGAAGGAGTGGGAGGCGGCTACTGGCGAAGAGTGTATTGAAGAAATTTCGGATCATATAGAGCGCCACATTGGCAAGGTTAGCTCGGTATTTCACGAGTTGATATCGGATACTGTGCATATAGACGTACACCACGTTAAACCAACCAACGAACGCCCCTTTCACACCTTAGTCACCTCTGGCATGAGCGACCTAGCCATGAATGTACCTTCAGAGGTTAACGCAACGCGTTACATGGAATTGATGGTCACCCTACCAGAGCATTGGCAAATAGACGACGCATCGTTCAAGGATGAAGTCTGGTACTGGCCCGTTCGGCAGCTAAAGTTTTTGGCGCGCTTTCCTCACAAATATGACACTTGGTTAGCATGGGGGCATACCATTCCAAACGGCGACCCAGCAGAGCCTTATGCAGGCAACACTCAGCTCTCAGGCGCCATCATCCTTCCATCTGTTCACGTGCCAGAGCAGTTCTATAGCCTCGATATTAACAAGGACAAAGTCATCGAGTTCTTTAGCATCGTCCCACTCTATAATGAGGAGATGAACCTAAAATTAAGCAAGGGCTCAGATCTCCTACTGGACAAATTTGATCGGCACGGTATAGATGACTTAATACGCATTGATAGAAAAAACGTCGCCAAAAAACGCTTCGGTTTGTTCTAATTAACTTAGGTATTATTTAACTAACAGCGCAAACAATTTGTAGCCACACGCTGTGAACCTGCGAGGAGTCAACATTGAGAATCACACTACTAACCATACTGCTATGTCTCACTAGCCCATCGTGGGCCCAACATTGCAACAGCCTAACATCCATAGATTGGCTATTGGGTGAATGGGTTGCGAAAAATGGCGATCGCACAAGCACGGAAACTTGGCTGTACGCAGGTGGCGCCACCTATGAAGGGGTTGGCAAAACATTTAGCCTTGGGCAACTTAAAAGCGAGGAGTCCTTAATAATCGCAGAAATGTCTGGCGTTTTATATCTCATTGCCAAGGTGAACCACAATGCGCTACCTGTCGCTTTCGGTCTCGTGAGCTGCACGGTCAATTCTGTGCGCTTTGAAAACCTCGCGCACGACTTTCCTAAACGAATTGAATACAAGCGCGAGGGTGAGAATCAATTAGCGGCGTACGTTAGCGATGCTGAGAGCAAAAGCTTTAGCGTCCATTTCACCCGAAAAGTCGACACGCCACGTTAACCTCGCGCGTCGCATCAAGTTCACTTAAACGTTTGATCCGCACGACTCGCGAATAATTAATTTTGGCTGCAACAATGTCGATGCTACATCTTCACCGGCGACGATACTGAGTAGATTCTCAACCAACATTTCACCCGCCACATTCGTATCTTGGCGCACCGTCGTCAGCGATGGCGTGATATAGGCGGCCGACTGAATATCGTCGAAGCCCACCACGGAGACATCACTCCCCACTTTAACGCCAGCCTTTTGCAACGCGCGCAAGGCGCCAATGGCAATTAAGTCCGAGGCGGCGAAAATGGCGTCGAAAGGTATGTTATCAGCTTGTAAACGCTGCACGGCCTCAAACCCAAACGTCTCAATAGTTTCCGCCGCGATTAACAGCTCTGGTGCGTGAACAATATTAGCCTCTGTTAAGGCGCGGCAAAAGCCTCGGTAGCGGGCGCTAAATTCTGGGCTGTTCGCTGACACATCGCCAAAAAAAGCGATGCGCTTGCGCCCCAAGCCCACCAAGTGCTGGCCGGCTAAATAGCCACCCTCTTCATTGTTACACCCGATTGAGCAACCGGGTTGATCATTGTGCACTGCGCCCCAGCAAATAAAATGCGCGCCGTCTTCTTGCAAGCTTTTTAATCGCTCGACATAACTATCGTATACACCGTAACCCAACAGAATTAATCCATCGGCGCGGTGAGAGTCTTCGAAATCTCTATGCCAGTCTTC
Source organism: Simiduia litorea (assembly GCF_042853465.1). Taxonomy (GTDB): domain Bacteria; phylum Pseudomonadota; class Gammaproteobacteria; order Pseudomonadales; family Cellvibrionaceae; genus Simiduia; species Simiduia litorea. The sequence continues at coordinate 3,505,138 of NZ_AP031497.1, forward strand.
ACTTTGCTGCTGAAACGTTACGAGTAGGTCGTAACCACGCACCGCCGTAGCGCGGGTTATAGAGCCCAGCATCGACAAGAAAAAAGGATTGATATGGGATTCGTCGGTAGTGGGGTCTTCGCGAATCAGTAACGCCAAGGTGCGGCTCGATTTTGCCCGCAAATTACTCGCCGCTTTATCCACTTTGTAATTAAGCTCGCGCGCAATCGCTTTAATTTTCTCGCGGGTTTCTAAGCTCACTAAGGGGCTATCACGCAGCGCGCGCGATACCGTAGACTGGGATACGCCGGCTCGGTAGGCGATATCCAACGACGTGGGCCTGCTATCTTTCATGACGGTTCTTTGCTCGTTTTAATTATCATTAGACACAAGCCATCTCAGCGGCTTTGATGCAGGTTATAGAAAGCCAGCCGCAATGCCAAGGGTCAGGTTATAATAGCGCCCTGTTAACATTCTCATTCGACTTAGCATTCCCATTTAGTAGCCCATATAGAGATACGCTCATGCCTTGGCTCCAACTCATTATTCACTCTAACCGCGCCCAAGCCTCTGCCATAGAGGATGCACTCATGGACGTCGGCGCAGCATCCGTCACCCTGCAAGACGATGCCGACCAACCGATTTTAGAGCCAGCGCTAGGTGAAACACCGCTTTGGGATGCCACCCGAATCACCGGTTTATTTGATGCCGATATCAACACCCAAGCTGTGAGCCTCGAGTTGCTCGCACAATTACCCCAAGAGCCCCTGAACCTCAAGTGGGAACAACTGGAGGATAAAGACTGGGAACGCGAATGGATGGCGAGCTTTCAGCCCATTTGCTGTGGCGACCGCCTGTGGATTTGTCCGAGCTGGAAGGAGCCGCCAGAGGCCAGCGCGGTAAACCTTATGCTAGACCCTGGGCTCGCCTTCGGCACCGGCACCCACCCCACCACGTTTCTGTGCTTGCAATGGTTAGATCGACAAACTCTCGATCAAACCTCCCTCGTGGACTTTGGCTGCGGTTCAGGCATTTTGGGCATAGCCGCATTATTACTCGGCGCGAAGCGCGTTATTGGTGTGGATATCGACCCGCAGGCCCTACTGGCCACCCGCGACAATGCCAGCCGCAATGGCTTGGCCGCCGACGCCATGCCGGTGTTTTTACCCAAGGATGCCCCCCAGCAAAGCGTCGACATCATGCTTGCCAACATTCTAGCCGGCCCCCTGGTTGACCTAGCGCCACTGCTGACAAGCCAAGTGCGAGCGAACGGGTTATTGTGTTTATCGGGTATCCTCGCCAGCCAAGCCGACGCCGTTATGAGCGCCTATCCGGCCTTCGATTTCGACCCAGTCGCACAAAAGGAGGAATGGGTTCGCTTAACTGGGCGCAAAGTTAGATAGACTAAGGTGCTTGGCGCGATTTACCTTATGGTTCACAAAGACTAAACTCTGCACTTCGCGGCCTAGCCGCCGGCGAGTGACCGCGGTGATCAAGAATCATGCGCCACCCAACTCTTTAGAATGACAGCCTTTCGTTAGGCTCAAGATGCCGTAAGGACTACGACGCTCATGACCCAATTTGTGACCCGCTGCCCCAAGTGCAGCACGTCATTCCGCATCACCCAGGCACAACTGGATCGTGCTAAAGGTGCGGTTCGCTGCGGCTCTTGCCTACAAATTTTCCGCGCCAACGATCATATCGTGAGCCAGGTCGCCGCCAAGCCTGCTGCCAAAGTAGCGCCAGCTAAAAGTGCGCCTGCAGCAAAAGCCACGGCGAGCACCAAGCCAGCCGCAGCGGCGCCGAAAGCTGCCACCACGGCCAAGCCATCGGCGGCAAAGGCAACCAGTCCAGCGAAAAAGCCAGCCCCTGCAGTCGCTAAAACTGCCGCGGATAGCAAACCAGCAAATAAAACTGACGGGCTTAAGTTCAATCAAAAGGCCATTGATGAAGAAGCCGAGTGGGATGATAGCCAGCTGATTCACGACGATTTATTTGAAGAGCAAGATAAAGACCGCACCGGCGAGCTATCGGAAAACTTTTTTGACGTCTATGAACCCAGCCGCGCCAAGCACCAGCCAGAGCGCACCTTATTCGACCGAGAGATCAAGGGTCACGAAGAGGAGGAGGAAGCCGATAACACAGATGAATCTTGGGCGCTAAGCATACTAGAAGCCTCTGAAGATGAGAGCCGCGAAGAAGAAAAGCGCAAGCCCGCACAAGAACAATACTCTAGAGCCACAACCGGTACCTTTTCTGCACTGACCGACGAGGACATTGAAGACGCTCTCGGCGACACTTTCCGCACCACCGGCCAGCAACCAAAATTCGACCCGGAACCAGAACCAGAGCCGGAGCCCAGCAAGAGCAAGAATTCAGCGCGCACCCTGTTCACCCTCGAAGAGGACGAAAGCCGGCCCAAGCCAATGTTTACCGAGATGGAGGAGATCGACGATGATCCCGCCATTCGCAGTTACGACCCAGAAAAGCGCGCCATCATACGCAGTATCGAACCCGAGCCGTTAGAGTTCGGCTTTCACATCGAGGGCTCGCCTTGGCCCAAGCGCTTGCTCTGGGGCGGCCTATCAGTATTGGCGCTATATGGCTTCATATGGCAGATCGCCCACTACAACCTCGATGACTGGGGCCGCCATGCCAGCACACGGCCTTACTACCAAAATATCTGCCCGCTGTTAGGCTGCACCCTGCCACCGCTCTCAGAGCCCGGCAAGGTGATGGCATCAAACCTCGTGGTACGCTCACACCCGCGCATGAACGACGCTTTGTTAATCGACGCTGTGCTGCTTAACAAAGCGTCGTTTGAACAGCCCTTCCCGCCTCTCGTCATCCAGTTTAGCGACCTGCAAGGCAACCTAGTGGCCAGCAGGCGGTTTGTGGCGCGCGAATATTTAGCTGGCGAAATGGCAGGACAAACCATCATGCCGAGCAACCAACCGGTGCACATTGCCCTCGAAATTCTCGACCCAGGCAAAGATGCGGTGAATTATTCCGCCCATATCGCCCAGTAATTAAATTGTCATGGCGGCCAAGCATACTTGGGCGCCAAAAACCAGATTAAAATTTCGCCATTTTGTGTATTTTCTGCTTTTATCCCACACCCTGCTGCGGGTATCATAGCTGCCCTTTTCGCGCAGGCCCGTAGCGGCTTCGCATGTCGGAACCACAGCAAAACTAGGGTGCTTACGTGTTCAACATCGGTCCTCACATCATCGATAGCCAAGCGGTGCTTGCACCCATGGCCGGTGTGACCGATCTCCCCTTTCGCCGCTTATGCATGCGCTTTGGTGCAGGCCTTGCGGTTTCGGAGATGGTCACCAGCGATGTGAACCTGTGGAACAGCCGAAAGTCCAGTTTACGCCTCGTTCACGACGACGAAGCTAACCCACGAGCCGTGCAAATTGCCGGTGGCGACCCTGAAATGTTGGTACAGGCGGCGCGCTTAAATGTTGAGCGTGGCGCCCAAATCATCGACATCAATATGGGCTGCCCCGCCAAGAAGGTATGCAAAAAAGCCGCTGGTTCGGCACTGCTAGCCAATGAAACATTAGTGGCACGCATTTTATCGGCCGTTGTTGCGGCCGTTGATGTGCCTGTGACCCTAAAGATTCGCACCGGCCCAGATGTCGACCAAAAAAACGGCGTCGCCATTGCCCGCATGGCAGAGCAATCTGGTATTGCGGCACTGGCCGTCCATGGTCGCACTCGCGCCTGCGCCTTTAGAGGCCAAGCCGAGTACGACACGATTGCAGAAATTGCGCAAGCCATCCGCATTCCGGTACTTGCCAATGGCGATATTGAAACACCCGAACAAGCGCAAAGTGTACTGAGATACACAGGCGCCAGTGCGGTAATGATTGGCCGCGCCGCGCAAGGCCGGCCGTGGATCTTTCGTGAGATCAACCACTTTTTAGAAACTGGGCAACGCTTAGCAGCGCCAACACTCACGGAAATCCAGCAACTTTTATGCGAGCACATAGAGGCATTACATCGCTTCTATGGAACAACTATGGGGCCCCGTATCGCCCGCAAGCACGTGGGATGGTACTTAAAAACGCAGCCAAATGAGGAGGCGTTTCGCAAGACGTTTAACCAAATTGAGTGTGCACAACAGCAACATGCCAGCGTTCAAAATTATTTTGAACAGCTGAGATTGAATGAGGATAAAGCGGCATGAATACACTGGAACCTTTTATGGCTGAAGCGCCAGCCAAAGAAGCAGTCATCGACAACTTTTCAGGCATTAGTGCCAACCAATCGCTGCGCGATTGCGTCGATCAAGCGATGGAAAACTACTTTCGCAATCTCGATGGCCAACCGGTCACCAACGTTTACGACATGGTCATGGCCGAGGTGGAAGCGCCTATGTTGGAAGTGGTATTAAAATATACCCGCCACAACCAGACCAAAGCTGCTCAGGTACTTGGCCTGAACCGCGGCACACTGCGTAAAAAGCTCAAGCAATACGACTTGCTATAAACAGCAGAAATACCGAACAAAAGGGGTGGTTACACCCCTTTTGTATTTAACGCGACCAACCGTTTTCTTAGACATCAGGACAAACCCATGAGCTCTGATTTAGTTCAGGTAAAGCGCGCGCTGATTAGCGTGTCTGACAAAACCGGCATTGTAGAATTTGCCCAAGCCCTGCACGCGCAAGGCGTTGAAATATTATCCACTGGCGGCACCTACAAGCTCCTCAAAGACAGTAACATTCCTGCGGTGGAAGTTTCAGACTACACCGGCTTCCCAGAAATGATGGACGGCCGCGTAAAAACCCTACACCCGAAAGTGCACGGCGGTATCTTAGGTCGGCGCGGCACCGATGAAGCCGTCATGGGTGAACACGGTATCAAGCCCATCGACATGGTGGTGGTCAACCTTTACCCGTTCGAACAAACTGTTGCTAAACAAGGCTGCTCTCTGGCTGACGCGGTTGAAAATATCGACATCGGCGGGCCAACCATGGTGCGCGCAGCGGCGAAGAATCACGCCCACGTCAATATCGTCGTGAACGCAGCAGACTACGGAAAAATATTGGCGGAAATGCAGGCCAACCAAGGCGCTACCAGCCTGAAAACCCGTTTCGATTTAGCCATTAAAGCGTACGAGCACACTGCAGCCTACGATGGCGCCATTGCCAATTATTTTGGCCGCTTAGTTGACGGCGGCAGCGAAAACTTCCCACGCACCTTCAACAGCCAATTCACTAAAGTACAAGAATTGCGCTACGGCGAAAACAGCCATCAGAAAAGTGCTTTCTATGTTGAGAAAGCACCCGCCGCCGGCACCATTGCCACCGCTGTTCAACTACAAGGCAAAGAACTGTCTTACAACAACATTGCCGACACTGACGCAGCGCTGGAAACCGTTAAATTGTTTGACGCCCCCACCTGTGTGATTGTTAAGCACGCCAACCCGTGCGGGGTTGCCACAGCGGCCACTATTTTAGAAGCCTACGAACGCGCCTTCGCAACCGACCCCGAGTCATCTTTTGGTGGCATTATTGCCATCAACCGCGAACTCGACGGCGCCACTGCAGCCGCCATTGTGGAAAAACAATTTGTTGAAGTGATTATCGCCCCAACCATTTCGGCCGAGGCAATCGCCGCTGTTAGCAGCAAGAAAAACGTGCGCTTACTCGCCTGCGGTGATTGGCAAGCACAAGCGACAGCCGGTGTTGCCGCACTCGATTTCAAACGCGTTTCCGGTGGCCTGTTGGTGCAAGATCGCGACAGCGATTTCACCACCGCTGGCGATTTAAAAGTGGTGACCAAACGCGTACCCACTGAAGCCGAAATGCGCGACCTATTATTCACTTGGCGCGTCGCCATGATGGTTAAATCTAACGCCATTGTGTACGGTAAAGACACCGCAACTATCGGTGTAGGCGCAGGCCAAATGAGCCGAGTTAACTCCGCGCGTATTGCCGCCATTAAAGCTGAACACGCTAAGCTTGAAGTCAAAGGCTCGGTGATGGCATCAGATGCATTTTTCCCCTTCCGCGATGGCATCGATAACGCCGCGGCTGTCGGTATTGCCGCGGTCATTCAACCAGGCGGCTCAATGCGCGACGACGAAGTTATCGCCGCAGCAGACGAACACGGCATGGCCATGGTATTAACAGGCCAGCGCCACTTCCGTCATTAATCAGAGGTTGACCATGAACATACTTATTATTGGTTCTGGCGGTCGCGAACACGCCCTCGCGTGGAAAGTGGCTCAAAACCCCGCGGTAAAAAAAGTTTTCGTGGCGCCGGGTAATGCCGGCACTGAAATAGAAAACAAAGTAGAGAACGTTGCCATTGGCATACTCGAGTTCGAAAAGCTCGCGACCTTTGCCAAAGCCAATCACGTGGAGCTCACCATCGTTGGCCCAGAAGCACCGCTAGTTGAAGGGATAGTAGATTTTTTCACCGCCCAAGGCTTACGCTGCTTCGGCCCACGTAAAGGTGCTGCGCAACTGGAGGGCTCGAAAGCCTTCACCAAAGATTTTCTCGCGCGCCACAAGATTCCAACCGGCAGCTACCAAAACTTTACCGAGGTGGAGCCAGCGCTGGCCTACTTGCGTGAACAAGGCGCGCCCATTGTGGTTAAGGCCGACGGCCTAGCAGCGGGCAAAGGCGTGATTGTGGCGGAAACCTTGGCGCAAGCCGAAGAAGCCGTGCGCGATATGCTATCGGGTAACGCCTTCGGCGAAGCCGGTTGCCGCGTGGTGATCGAAGAATTTTTAGCTGGCGAAGAAGCCAGTTTTATCGTCATGGTGGACGGTAAAAATGTACTCGCCATGGCCACCAGCCAAGACCACAAACGCGTGGGCAATGGCGACACCGGCCCCAACACCGGCGGCATGGGAGCTTACTCACCGGCGCCCGTGGTAACGGCAGCCATTCACCAGCGCATCATGGACGAAGTCATCACCCCAACAGTGAATGGCATGGCCGCCGAAGGTAATGATTACACAGGTTTTCTCTACGCCGGCCTCATGATTGATGCCGACGGGACACCAAAAGTCATCGAATACAACTGCCGCTTTGGCGACCCTGAAACCCAGCCCATTATGTTACGATTAAAATCGGATTTAGTGGACCTGTGCAATGCCGCACTGGACAAAAAATTAGATCGAACCACCGCCGAATGGGATGAGCGCGCCGCTGTTGGTGTGGTGCTCGCCGCGGGTGGCTACCCAGGCAGCTATCGCAAAGGTGACAAGATTACTGGGCTCCCCAAAACCGATGTAGCCGGTGAAAAAGTCTTTCACGCTGGCACTCAGGTTATCGAAGGCCACGTGGTCACTAATGGCGGTCGCGTACTTTGTGCGACTGGCTTAGGTGACACCGTGAGCCAAGCACAAGAGCGCGCTTACGCGCTGACCAAAAAGATCCACTGGGAAGGCAGCTTCCATCGAACCGATATTGCTTACCGCGCTATCGCTCGCGAGAAGAGTTAGTTAGAGCCAGCCATAAAAAAACCTCCAAACGGAGGTTTTTTTATGGCTGATGCTATTTCAATCAGCTTGAAAAATTAATCAGCCATCACGCAGCGCTCCTGCGCCCAGGCGCGCAGCGAGCCAATTTTTTCAGCCATGATCACAGACAGCGGATTGGTGTTAGCTAACTCGCGAAGAATTTGCTGCACGCCACAAACCTCGCCCTGAGCGCGCGACGTATAAATAGCCGACACAATAGACTGCTCAATTTCCGCACCGGAAAAACCCTCGGCCGCGGCGGCCAATATAGGCAACTGAATCAGTAACTTTTCCAAGCCGCGCCGTTTTAGATGAATCGCGAAAATGTCTTCCCGTATGTTGGCCTGGGGTAGATCCACAAAAAATATCTCATCTAAACGGCCTTTACGCATCAATTCTGGCGGCAATGCCGAAATATCATTGGCCGTCGCCACCACAAACACGGGCTGCTTACGCTCCGCCTGCCAAGTCAATAAACTACCCAATAAGCGCTTGCTGGTACCGCCATCGCTCGACTCAGACGCGATACCTTTTTCCAATTCATCCATCCACAAAACACAGGGCGACATACGCTCGGCCAAGGCCAGCGCCTCGCGAAGATTACGCTCGGATTCACCGTGAAATTTGTTGTACAGCGCACCAAAATCTAATCGCAACAAGGGCAAGCCCCACAGGCCCGCCACTGCCTTCGCCGCCAGACTTTTACCGCTACCTTGTACGCCCAACAACATCACGCCTTTTGGTTTATCTTTTATGGAATGGTCGGTGAACGCTTGCTGTCGGCTATTTAACCACTGCTTTAATTTAACCAACCCACCGACCTCGGCAAAACTGGCGGTATCAAATTCAAAGGAAACCACACCATCTAAGTTAAGCAGTTCAAACTTCGCCTTATTAACGTTGGGGAGATCCGATTCGGTAATGGCGCCGTCGTCGACGATTGCCGAGTGCACCAGCTTTCGCACGTCGGCAAAACTCAACCCGCGTAAGTTGCTCACCATTCGCGCCAGCGTTTCATTGTCCGCTTTGACCCGCTGCCCCTTTTCACTCCATAACTTTGCCTCTTCGCGAATGATGGTCATGATTTGCTCGTCGGTAGGCATGGCAAGTGAAAAGCGTGCCGCTATGCGCGAGAGCTCAGGCGGTAAGGCTAGCGCGTGACTGACCAAAACCACGGAGTGGCGGTTTTGACTTTGCGCAAGGGCAATGTCCTTTAACAAACGCACGGTTTTTGGGTTGCCTTCTAAGTAGGGGTGAAAATCACACAACACCACAACGGCTGGGTGACTCATGGTTTTGATGTGCCGCAACACATCCTCAGGCTCCTGCTGCGCATTGGTGGCAGGACTCACACCCTCGGTTGATCCAAACCCTAGCCGCACCAAGCCCTCGGTTATAGTCCAACGATATACAGGCCTCGAGCGCAGGCGCCCGCGCTCGCTCACCGACGCCTCCGATATAGCACGCTGAATTGTCTCTAATGCGCGCATCTCATCGTGAGTTTCCAGCAGCAGCAACGGCGTTTTAGCGCCGAGCATCAAGCCTATATCTCTAACGTCCGTCACTCGGGTCTCCCTATATATTCCATGCCACTCACCACACAGGGCTAATTTGGCTGCTAGACTCAAGGTTGCCATTCTAACAAGCTAATTCCCCTAAGCACCATGACACTGGGCTGAATACCCCGCGAGCGCCAAACTTTCGAAGGCCGCTGTACTGTGAAGATTAAACACAAACCCAGCGCGGTTTTTCACTGGTGCGGCTCGCTTCCTCCGCTGCGGTGGTTTTCTTAGCGCTATCTTGGGTCAGCGATAACGAAAAACAAAACGTCAAAGACAATATCTAGGCGGCCATTCAGTTGAGTCAGCTTTATCACAACAACCTTAAGCCCGGTGTAAATACTTTAAAATTTAAGATCCATTACGATAGAAAAGCCTCTATTTTATTTATCAAGCGATTCCAGATAGCAATTATATATTGGCGGTTACTGTCGGCCGAGATGAACTATTTAGGCCGCTCAGCCAAGCTATTGAGAATATGCGCACTACATTCATGAGAAGGAAATTGAGCTCGCCCCCAGTGAAAGTCGATTCCATTACGCGATGTTAGACGCTAACGATGGGCTTTGGGCCTGAAATCTCGGCAGCGATGACATTTTTACTCGCCACCTTGGGTCACTATGTTAGGTTACGAACCGGATGCTTTTAGCACTGACACCTCGAGTTTTTTCACTTTCTTCACCCTGATGACAAGAACAGAGTCATGCTACACACAGAGGCTTATCTCAGTGATGCGGCCGAAAATTTTGGCATAGCCCTGAGGTTGAAACCTAGCGACGAACTGTATGTCGATGTATTACCGAGAGCTTTCGTGGTTAGAGATCCTAACTCCGGCAAACCCTAAAGGCTGGTTGGCACTCATGTCGACATGCCGGAACAAGTTGCCTTTGAAGCAAAAATAAAAAGCCTAAACGTTGAATTAGAAAAACGGGTTGCCGAGCGCACCGAAGATCTTTGGCTCGCCAAGAGTCACTTTTTGGCCAATATGTCACACGAGTTACGCACTCCGGTAAACTCTATTAACGGATTTACAGACCGATTAATTGAACGGCTAGATGACGTAATTGAACCTCGGCCTATGGGCGCGCTAAAAACCATCGCACGAAAAGGCCGCCAACTGCTCAACATTATCACGACATTTTAGACACCCAGGGCTTAGATAGTGGCGATGAAACCTTAAAACATTCGCTTGTTTTAATCCCCCAATTTCGATCAATGAGCGCGCTCCCATAAAGAAAAGGTAGATAAAGAAGTGTTGATCTGCGTTTTAACTTCCCAAGTGATATCTATCATCGCAACATCTATGCCGACCCAATGAGAATTCGGCAAATTTTAGATAACTTACTCAACGCCCTTATATTTACCGACACGGGAAGCGTCTCCAGCACCGCCCACGTAGCCAATTATTAGGGCAGGCAAGGGATGCGCTTCGATATTAATGACACTGGGCGAGGTATCGAATTGTCAGTTCTAGATTCCCTATTTAACCCTGTCACCCAAACCGATGACGCGGCAAACCGACTAATTTCCGGCACAGGCCTAGGCCTGACCTTGATTAAACGCTTGACAGAAATGCACAAGGGCGCGGTAACCGTCGGCGCCGAATATGGCAAAGGCAGCACTTTCTCAGTTTGGATTCCAAGCCAAACGTCGTAAACTACAGCTTTAGCGCTTTGGGGACTCCCTAGATGAACAACCGCCGCCTCAGCTTGCTCGATCAGCTGGTGATTGAAGCAGACGCTGCCTTGCGAACCCTACATCGAGGCCATACCGCTTCTCGCCCGTCTCCAGCTGAAGGCCTGGAACAACCCACCTTATCGGCACAAGAAACACGCCATGCGGCAGGCTTGATGCGGGTCAACCACGCCGGCGAAGTGTGCGCCCAAGCGTTATATCAAGGCCAAGCACTTACCGCCAAACTGCCCGAGGTGCGAGCCGAAATGGCCGAGGCGGCTGCAGAGGAAATTGACCACCTAGCTTGGTGTGAACAACGACTAAATGAGCTAGAAAGTCGACCCAGCTTGCTCAACCCAGCTTGGTACGCCCTGTCGTTCGGCATAGGCGCGGCGGCAGGCCTTATTAGCGACAGAGTCAGCTTAGGTTTTGTCGCCGCCACCGAAGACCAAGTCTGTCGCCACCTCGATGGCCACTTAGAAAGTTTGCCGGAACAAGATACAAAAAGCCGGGAAATTGTCAGCCAGATGCGCGCCGACGAAGCCCGACACGCTGCTGCCGCTCGCTCAGCAGGCGGGTTCGAATTTCCAGCACCCGTTAAATCGCTAATGACACTAACCGCCAGCCTCATGACCGCAAGTAGCTATCGGATTTAATGGGATCTAACCATGCACAGCACAGAAAAAAAATTGATGTACGCCTCGCTCCTGCAGACGTGTAAGTCACTGACCGAAGGCGAGACCGATGAAGTAGCGGTTATGGCTACACTTGCCTGCGAGATCCATCACGCTATCCCCTATAGTCACTGGACCGGATTTTACCGAGTCACTGAACCAAACTTACTTAAAGTAGGCCCCTATCAAGGTGGCCATGGCTGCCTACAAATTAGTTTTGATCGCGGTGTGTGCGGCAAAGCCGCGAAGGAAAATGCGGTACAACTGGTCGATGATGTACATAGCCTGCCTTATCATATTGCCTGCTCCAGCTCGACCTTATCCGAAGTTGTTTTACCCATAACCGATGCAACAGGCCAGGTCCGAGCCGTGCTAGATTTAGACTCGAATGATCCTGCTGCGTTTTGCTCTGAAGATGTAGAAGGCTTATTGGCGCTACTCGAAAGGGTTAAAGCGTGTTACGAAACCTAGCCTGCACATTATTCACCGGCATAATTTTCTGGGGTTTTTCCAGTGAACCGATCGCCGACGTCATAGAACTTAGAGCCGACGATTGGTGCCCCTACACCTGTGCCTCTGATGAAAATCAAGGCCTACTCGTCGAGATAGCCACCAGAGTTTTTACCAATGCCGGCCATAAGGTAGTTTTTCGTACCGTGCCATGGGCGCGAGCACAGCTTGAGGTTAAACATCACAAAGCCCATGGTTTAGTTGGCGTAACCCCCGCAGAGGCACCCTCACTGATTTACAGTACCGAGCCCCTCCTGTACGCAGAAAACCATTGGTTCGTAAAAGCCGACAACCGCTGGCACTTTGATACGCTGGCCTCGTTAAAACCCCTAAAGCTAGGTGCCACAGAAGACTACAGTTACGGCTCAGCTATCGATACCTATATTGCGCAAAATAAAACCGACAGTGCGAAAGTCCAGCTGCACATCAGCGATGTTTCGCTACTGCGCAACCTACGCAACTTACAGCAGGAAAGAATTGATGTTTTGCTGGAAGATTGCCGCGTCGTGACCGTCACGGCCCAACAACACAGAGAAAAGGTCGCGCTAAGAAGCGCAGGGCTTGCCTCGCGAATAGCACTGTATATCGGCTTCGCCCCAGACCACCCGAAATCAAAACACTATGCGCAACTACTCAACCAAGGTATGGCCAAGCTAATCGACAGTGGCGAGTTGGCACAAATGCTAAAACGCTATCCCGCCAGCTTGTGCCAATCAACGCGTTAACCTTCGGTTTCTATTATGTCGACGGAATGGCTTAACTGCACGCCAGCCGATTCCAACATGATCGATGCAGAACAATACTTAGTGGCGGACAGTTCAACCGCTTTTTGTACTTGGCTGAGCTTGAGCCCTTTACCTGAAACAATGAATTTCAAATGTATTTTTGTGAACGGGGATGGCACACCGTCAGCTCGTTCCGCGTCAAGCTCTACCCGACAATCGCTTACCGCCTGACGAGATTTTTTTAATATGCCAATAACGTCAAAAGAGGCGCAGCCACCCAAACCGAGCAGCATCATTTCCATCGGGCGCACGCCCATATTTCTTCCACCGTGATCAGGTGCACCATCCATAACAACGGCATGGCCGCTGCCCGACTCACCCAAAAACATCACGCCGTCTACCCACTTTACCGTTGCCTGCATAGCTTTCACTCTTCTCTTCAATGCCAATCAAACAAGGCGCGCAGATTAACATAGTCGCGCTATTGGCTCTATGTATCCAGCCGCGCTGCAGGCCAATAACCCCAATAAAAACAAGGCTATTTGCACTTTTTCGGCGCAAATTCCCAGCAAAGTGTGACTACGAAGGCTAACTAGTTCACACTATTGAACGCTTTACTCGACTTGTACGAAAGCTGTGCTACAGCCTCGCTGGCACCAAGCGCAGATAAACGCCATAATCAGGGCTGGCTCACAAGGCCTAACAACCAAAGCATTTGGTAACAAACGCACATAAAAGGGGTTTCACTTTGGTCGCCGTATTGACACCACACATTCAAAACGTAGACAAGTTCCTAGAGCATTGTCATCGTCGCCGCTACCCGGCTAAAACCACGATTATTTATGCAGGGGATAAAAGCGATTCCCTCTACTACATCGTAAAGGGGTCAGTAACCGTGCTGATCGAAGATGACGATGGCCATGAAATGATTGTCGCCTACTTAAACGACGGCGACTTTTTTGGCGAAATGGGCCTTTTCGAAGACGACGCCGATGCCCGCAGCGCCTGGGTTAGAGCCAAGACCGAATGCGAAGTTGCCGAAATCAGCTATGCCAAATTTCACGAGCTGGTGGCAACTCACCCCGAGTTCCTATTTGCCTTATGCAGTCAAATGGCTAGCCGCCTGCGCAACACAACGCGCAAGGTCGGCGACCTCGCCTTTTTAGATGTGACCGGGCGTGTTGCTCGAACGCTTCTCGACCTCTGCAAAGAGCCGGATGCCATGACCCACCCAGACGGCATGCAAATCAAAATTACTCGCCAAGAAATCGGCCGCATCGTGGGTTGTTCGCGGGAAATGGTAGGGCGTGTATTAAAAACCCTTGAAGAACAGGGTTTGGTTTCCGTTAAAGGTAAAACCATGGTGGTGTTTGGCACCCGGTAGTAGGCCTTGTCGAAAAAGGACCCGCATTAATGCACAGGACGCGTTTTATAAACCCATTCGCGGTATTTGGATTGGTTTTATTTGGCGTCATCGCCTGCGATGACGCCTCAATTCCCACCCAGAAAGTCATTACTGGCACAGCACAGCTGTCGGAGCCAAGTACCCTGCCAGCAGGCAGTAAACTGCAGGTGGTGCTGGAGGATATCAGCCGTGCGGATATTGCTGCCCAACCGGTAGCAGATCTCGAGCAGGACGCCACACAACCACTGCACTTCGTCCTCACCTACAATCACGATCTCTTGCAAGCTGGTCGCCGCTATAACCTTAGGGGTCGCATAATTGATGCCCGCGGCCAACTGCTGTGGACTACAGACACCCAACTATCACCGGCCACATCAGACACGCCCGTCACTTTAAAGCTAATAGCCGTAGCAACCAAGCCAACACCACAGCAAGCCTTATTTTATCAATGTGATAAGCAAAGCTTATTGGTAAAGATTGAGGGAGAAAGCGCTTCGCTATTTTTAGGCGAGAGAGTGTTTGCGCTGCATAAAATGATGAGTGGGTCCGGCATCCACTTTCAATCTGAGGAAGCTGACTTCTGGAGTAAGGGCGACGAGGCCTTTTTAACCATTGCCGGCGAATCTCGCCAACACTGCACCCTACAACCACAAGCGCTCTCTCTCGCAGCGGCCGAGGGCGCAACACTCTGGGCTAGCGGCAACGAACCGCCCTGGTTATTAATAAGACAAAAAGACGATACCATAGCGCTAACGCAAGCCTATGGCGCTGACGTTAGAACCTTTAGTAACCTGACAGAGCAGGTAAATACAGAGCAAGCAGTACAACTCAACGCGACATCTGCAGACCAAACTCTCACCTTAGTCATCAAGCCAACGCCGTGTGTCGATTCGATGAGCGGCAAACAGTTTCCATTAACTCTTAATTTGGAGCTTGGCGACACTAAGCTCGACGGCTGTGGCCAACCGCTTAGTGGCTCAACGATACCGTCAAATCATTTTCCGGCTGCGCAATCGGTAGATACAAAGTAAAACAACTGCCTTGCCCCTCACGCGACTCCACTTTAATTTCCCCCCTGTGCATCTGCACAATACCGTAAGACACAGATAACCCGAGACCAGTGCCCTCGCCAACACGCTTGGTGGTGAAAAACGGGTCGAAAATCTTGCGCTTCACCTCGGCGCTCATGCCCACACCATTATCGGTAATGCTTAACCACACTTGGGTGTTATCCGAGTTCATACCCGACTTAATCACAATCTCGCCAAACTCCGGTAATGACTGACCCGCGTTGACCAATAGGTTCAACAGCACCTGATTAATCTGTGGCGCAATGCATTGCACCGGTAATATTTCCCCCAACTCCAAGTGCACATTGCACTTATATTTCAATTCGTTGCTTACGATATTCAAGCTCGAGCGCAGCAGTTGGTGTAAATCTTCCTGCTGCCAGGCCTTCTGCTCCGGGTGGGCGAAGCCCTTAAGGTCACCGACAATTTGCTTCACCCGCAGCACGCCTTGCATCGACTCGGCAATTAAGTGCGCGGTGTCTTCACGTAAATAAGGAACATCAATATGCTGTTTCAAGACAATTAAATCACGCTTTAACTCAACGTCAGGAATGAGGTCATCGAGCGCTTCGTAGGCTTCAAGCAAACGCCATAAATCGCCCAAATAAGCCTTCAGGGTATCCAAGTTTGAATTGATGTAACCAACAGGGTTGTTAATTTCATGGGCTACTCCAGCCGCTAGCTGGCCCAAACTCACCATTTTCTCGGCCTGAATCAGCTGTGCCGTCGCCTCCTGCAACCTATCGTTCGCAGACTCAAGCTCCAAGGTGCGGTCTCGAACGCGAGACTCTAAGTGTTGCTCGCGGTTATGTAAGGTTAAATGTGTACGCACCCGAGCCAGCAGTTCATCCCGGTTAAAAGGGGTAGATACATAGTCGGCGGCACCTAAATGGAAAGCTCTACTGATGGTATTTGGCTCGTTGTCTGCACTCAACACGATGACCGTAGGCACTCGGGTCAAGCCCAGAAGGGGCAATTCCTGCAACACATCAAAACCGGATTTTTCCGGCATATTCAAATCCAGTAACACAAGGTCAATGCTTTGCTGTGATACGACTCTTAGGCATTCTGCACCGTTTACAGCCTCATAAAGCTCGGGAAACTCGTCTGCCAAAATATGGCGAACTAGCTTTCGATTTATATCATTATCATCGACAAGCAGTATCACTTGTGGCATGGGCAGCTCCCTGTGGCCCAACTTTGGGTAGGCACAGTAAACCCCAGATCAGAAACTATTTGCAAGCGTGCTATAGCGCGGGAAAATCGAGCCGCCAGCACTTTCTCACAGGCAAAAAAAAGCCCTCTACAACAACTGAGGGCAAGGTCTTAGGGTGTTCTTGATCATCCTAGCGACTGCGATACCGATAGCGCCTCAAAGGTCTCACCTATCCAACCACCGCACCTGAGAACATCAGGTAACTAGGGTAAAAGTTGGGGGGCCCACCACTTACTACGAGCCCCCCTCAAATCGAGCCGGTTTTACCTTCTATACAACGACTACGGCATCACCGGAAAAACTGACTACTACCACTACAAGGGTCATATTCGTTCAGCTTACTTCGAGAGTACTGCTGCCACCTTGGTTATACACCGCTGGGCTAATTCGCTCTCAACCACCTGAATATGTAACCTATTCTACATTTTATGACTAACCTGTCAATCATGACATTATATCATTTTGTTATGGTTGAATGTCTATAAAAACACATTAGTCATTTAAGTCAGCTAGAAAGTTAGCTATATTTAACCTAATTCGCACTGAATAAGAGCAACATCGGGCATGAGCGACATCCAAGTACTTACCACCGGCGAAGCTGCGAAATTCTGTGGCGTTAACTTCCGCACGGTCATTCGCTGGATCGAGCGTGGACGACTCAAAGCCTACAAACTGCCCGGGCGTGGCGATCACCGGATTCAAACCCAAGACTTCATAAACTTCCTCAGAGAGAACCAAATGCCGGTTCCCCCAGAGTTGGTGGGCGCCAATAACCGTATTTTGATTATCGAAGATCAGCCCGAGATGGCCGCTGCGATTAAGCGAACCCTAAAGCGCGCTGGCTATGAGGTAGAAGTGGCTAAGGATGGCTTTGTGGCAGGAACTCTGTTGATGCGCCACGACCCTGCGCTGGTCACACTCGATTTGAAAATGCCGGGTATCGACGGTTATGAGGTGCTCACCTTCATTCGCGAGCATCAAGATCACAATCAGGTTAAGGTGCTCGTTATTTCAGCAGAAACAAAGGAAGGTTTATCGCGGGCTCTTAGCTCCGGCGCCGATGACATTCTCGCCAAACCCTTCGATAACAGTGAATTACTCAGTAAAGTCACTATTCTTATCGGCGAAGGGCAACCTAATATCGCCACTATCGCGTAATGATGAATACATCCAATAGTGCTCGATGGATTACCGGTTTCGGCTGGCTAAACATTATTATTGCCGCCACAGCAACGGGCTTGACGCTAGTGGCGCCCATTTGGCTTGGCACGGTGAAACCGGGTGTATTTTTTACCTTGGCTCTGCAACTGGTAGTTTCCGCGGGGCTGGTGTTCGTGGGCCAACAACTTAAAGCCGGAACAGACCTGGGTCACAAGGTCTATCCAGCATCATTGGTAGCCTATGGCCTGTTCCTGCTGATGGCGGCGAGGTGGCTAGCTAGCTAGCTCCTCCTGCGTTGGTTTTGGCGGGCAGCGGAAGGTCTGCTTGACTTCGTCAGCCCACACCGATTCCAACACCACATCAAAGCCCCACAAGCGATGTACATGTTTTAACACTTCATCCGTAGACGGCCCCATTGGCTTTCGATTGTGCTGAAAATGTCTCAGGGTTAAAGCTCGGTCTCCGCGTACATTCACACCAAAGACTTGGATATTAGGCTCTCGATTACCTAGGTTGTAATTACCCGCCAACGCAGAGCGAACCGCTTGGTAACCACGCTCATCGTGAATAGCATCCACAATAATTTCCGATTCCGCGTCGTCATCGACGATAGAAAACAGCTTCATATCTCGCATCAGCTTGGGTGACAAGTACTGCAGAATGAAACTTTCGTCTTTGAAGTTTCGCATCGCAAAATCAAGCGTTTCCTGCCAAGGTTTACCGGCTATATCGGGAAACCAATCCCTATCCTCGGCTGTCGGCGCCTCACATATCCGACGAATATCCGTCATCATATTAAACCCTAAGGTATAGGGATTGATGCCGGAATAATATTTACTGTCAAACGGCGGCTGGTAAACCACGCTGGTATGGGATTGTAAAAATTCCATCATGAAACCGTCCGTCACATAACCTCGATCATACAAAGTATTCAGCAGGGTATAGTGCCAAAACGTGGCCCAGCCTTCGTTCATGACTTGCGTTTGGCGCTGCGGGTAAAAGTACTGGGCAATCTTGCGCACGATGCGGACGATTTCCCGCTGCCAAGGTTCAAGCAATGGCGCGTGCTTCTCTATGAAGTACAAAATATTTTCCTGTGGTTCCTCAGGAAAGCGAAACGGGCTATCGAGCTGCTTAGCTGCATCGGAAACCGGAATAGTGCGCCAGAGGTCATTCACCTGTTGTTGTAAATGCAGTGCCCGCTCCTCCTGCCGAAGTATTTCTTCTTGGGCGGAAATTGGATAAGGCCGCTTGTATCTATCCACACCGTAATTCATCAAAGCATGACAAGAGTCGAGAATTCGCTCCACCTCGTCGATACCATAGCGCGACTCGCAACCAGCGATATAGTTTTTCGCGAACACAAGGTAGTCGATAATGGAATCTGCATCTGTCCATGCACGAAACAGGTAATTACCTTTAAAAAATGAGTTGTGTCCATAACATGCATGCGCAATCACCAACGCCTGCATGGTCATGGTATTTTCTTCCATCAGGTAGGCTATACAAGGGTTGGAGTTAATCACTATCTCGTAAGCCAAGCCCATCTGGCCACGCTTGTAAGAATTTTCCACATTTAAAAATTGCTTGCCATAGGACCAATGGCTATACCCCAAGGGCATGCCCACAGAGGCGTAGGCATCCATCATTTGTTCGGAGCTGATCACTTCAATTTGATTAGGGTAGGTATCCAAACCGTACTCGCGCGCGATAGCTGCGATAGTGCTATCGTATTCCCTAATTAGCTCAAAACTCCATTCGGATGTTGTTGATATCGGTTTATTTGTCATGGCTTTTCTTCTGAAACAGCTCTCTAAATACCGGATAAATATCCGCGCTCGTCTTGATTTGTTGCATCGCGAACGCAGCCGGTTCCTCAGCCGCCACTCGCGCATACTCCTCCCACAATGCTTGATGTTGGCGAGGCGTAATTTCGATGTAGGAAAAGTACTGTGACTTGGGCAGAATTTTACTGAACATCAAATCCCGACACACAGAAGAGTCATCATTCCAGTTGTCGCCATCGCTCGCTTGCGCACCATAGATATTCCACTCCGCGGGGGAGTATCTATCATCGATGACCTCATCCATTAGCTTTAAAGCACTGGAGACAATCGTACCGCCAGTTTCTCGACTGTAAAAAAAATCCTGTTCATCAACCTCTTTCGCGCTAGTGTGATGGCGGATAAACACCACTTCCGTGCGCTCATAGTTGCGCTGTAAAAAAAGATACAAAAGAATAAAGAAGCGTTTGGCAATCTCTTTTGTTTCCTGAGTCATAGATCCAGACACATCCATCAAGCAAAACATAACGGCCTTAGATTTAGGCACCGGGTGTTTCACCAACAAATTATATTTCAGGTCGAAACTGTCAATCCAAGGCAACTTTTTCAAACGCGACTTTAGTGATTTTATTTCTTCGTGCAGGGCGGCTATCTTCTTGTCGTCTCGGAGCAGTTCATCAACCGCCAGCAACTCCGCCAGTTGCGCTTCACAAGCCGCGATGCGGCGCCGTTTCACCCCACCTAGCGCCACCCTGCGCGCATTCGCAGAGCGCAGGGTTCTAACGATATTAATTCGCCCAGGGTTGCCTTCATTCGCCACACCGGCACGATGTAACTTAAACTCCTCAGAACCAGCTAACTGGCGCTTTATTAGATTTGGCAGTTCTAGGTCATCAAACATGAAGTTGAGGAACTCATCCTGAGTGATCTGAAAAACGAAATCATCCATCCCCTCGCCTTGGTCGCTAGCACCTTCACCAGAACCACCCCGCCCCGCCCCGCCTTTCGGTCGAGCGATTCGATCACCCGAGGAAAATTCTTTGTTTCCAGGGTGCACTCTTTCATTAATACCGCCCGAGCCATGATGAAAAACAGGTTCACCAAGATCTTTTGCCGGGATACTGATTTTCTCACCGCGCTCGACGTCGGTAATAGATCGCTTATTCACTGCGTCGGACACAGCTTTTTTTATATGCTCTCTATATCGACGCAGAAAGCGCTGGCGATTCACCGTGCTTTTGTTCTTCGCATTCAAACGACGATCGACGACATAACTCATGCGTTAACCTCACTATGAATGATCTATTGCGATTTACGAACCCGTAAATACCAATCAGACATTAACCGCACTTGCTTTTCGGTATACCCTCGCTCGGTCATGCGTGCAACGAAATCTTGATGCTTTTTCTTGTCGTCAGCAGAGGCTTTTGCATTAAAAGAAATAACTGGCAATAAATCCTCGGTATTTGAGAACATTTTTTTCTCAATCACCGTCCTTAGCTTTTCATAACTGTTCCAAGCTGGATTTTTACCTTGGTTATTCGCTCTGGCGCGCAACACAAAATTAACAACTTCATTACGAAAGTCTTTCGGATTGCTTATACCCGCTGGCTTTTCAATTTTCTCAAGTTCTTCATTTAGCGAAGAGCGATTGAGGATCTCGCCAGTTTCTGGATCTCTATACTCTTGATCCTGAATCCAGAAATCAGCATAAAGAACATAGCGATCAAAGACATTTTGTCCGTATTCGGTATAGGATTCCAAATAGGCTGTCTGAATCTCTTTACCGATAAATTCCACATAGCGCGGCGCCAAATGTTCCTTGATAAAAGCAAGGTATTTATCCCTCAACTCCTGCTGAAACTGTTCTTGCTCTATTCTCTGCTCCAACACATAGAGCAAATGTACAGGGTTTGCAGCCACTTCAGTAGGATCGAAGTTAAACACCTTAGACAAAATTTTGAAGGCAAAACGTGTGGACAGCCCATTCATGCCCTCATCAACACCGGCGCTGTCTTTATACTCTTGCATTGATTTTGCTTTCGGATCGGTATCTTTTAGGTTTTCTCCGTCATAAACACGCATCTTGGAAAACAGATTGGAGTTCTCCGGCTCCTTTAAGCGAGACAACACTGCAAATTTAGCCAACATATGTAAGGTATCTGGAGCACAAGGCGAACCATTGAGCGAACTGTTCTGCAAGAGTTTCTCATAGATTTTAACTTCTTCGGAGACGCGCAAGCAGTAAGGCACTTTTACGATATAAACACGATCGATGAAGGCTTCGTTGTTTTTATTGTTCTTGAAGGTTTGCCATTCTGATTCATTCGAGTGCGCCAATACAATGCCTTCAAACGGAATCGCACCCAGCCCCTCGGTTGAGTTGTAATTACCTTCTTGCGTGGCCGTCAAGAGGGGATGCAGCACCTTTATCGGCGCTTTGAACATTTCCACAAATTCCATCAAGCCTTGGTTGGCTCGACTTAGGCCGCCGGAGAAGCTATAGGCATCCGGATCATTCTGTGGAAACTCCTCCAGTTTTCGAATATCAACTTTGCCCACCAACGAGGAAATATCTTGATTGTTCTCATCCCCCGGTTCGGTTTTAGTAATCGCAATTTGATTCAATATGGACGGAAATAACTTCACCACTTTAAACTGGCTAATATCGCCTTTATATTCCTGCAGTCGCTTCGAGGCCCAAGGCGACATAATGGTTTTTATATAGCGCCGAGGAATACCATAATCCTCTTCCAGAATAGCGGCATCTTCTTCGGGGTTGAATAAACCCAAAGGCGATTCAAAGACGGGTGAATCTTTAATGCAATAGATAGGTTTTTCCTGCATAAGCGCCTTGAGTTTTTCAGCCAAGGAAGATTTACCGCCGCCCACGGGGCCTAACAGGTAGAGAATTTGTTTGCGCTCCTCTAAACCCTGTGCGGCATGTTTAAAGAATGAAACGATTTGCTCTATCGCCTCTTCCATACCGTAAAAGTCATCAAAGACGGGGTAACGCTTAATGATTTTATTAGAAAAAATGCGACTCAGACGCGAGTCTTTAGAGGTATCCACTAACTCGGCATCGCCGATGGCTGCCAACATTCGCTCAGCTGCCGTGGCGTACACGGATGGATCAGATTTGCACAAATCCAAGTATTCCTGGATCGATAACTCTTCCTGTTGTGTTGCTTCGTAACGGTCCTGGTAATGGCTGAAAATACTCATCACATCGCTCCTTTACCTTGAAAGCCAGAAAGCTTTTGGTCACTTAATTTAAATAACAATTACCTTGGTTGTTTTTCAAGTTGCGAGCCTGCGCTGACAACTCAGAAAAGTTAGATTCTGTAGTAAGCATAGTCCCATTCTTAGACCGCAAAGCAGAAGATTTGTTAAATATTTATAAGTGCCCATTTTCCAACAATCAAATGCTAGTGAAACTGATGATTACGCACTCGGTCGACTCACTAGCGCATTGATCATATGATCGGGTTACAATAGCGGATTTCAATAGGTCTAAATCAAAGGATGGAAAGATGACTATTTTAGTCACTGGTGGCGCAGGATTCATTGGCAGTCACACCTTAGTGGAGCTGGTGACAGCTGGCTATCAGCCTGTTGTGGTCGATAATTTGTGTAATAGTCAACGCGAGTCCTTGGCTAGAGTGGAAGCACTTACTAACCAAAAAATTCCGTTCTATAACGTCGATATTCGCGACAAGTCTGGCTTGGAAAAAGTCTTCGAGCAACACGATATTAAACAGGTGATTCACTTCGCCGGCCTAAAGGCTGTGGGCGAGTCATCGCAACAACCCTTGAGCTATTACGATAACAATATCGCGGGCACATTGGTGCTGCTTGACGTCATGCAGTCTAAACAGGTGTTCGACCTAGTGTTTAGCTCCTCGGCGACCGTTTATTCTCCCACAGCCCGGGTGCCGCTTACCGAATCCTCACCGCTCGGCGCCATCAACCCCTACGGGCGCACCAAGTTGATGCTTGAGCAGATACTGACCGATATCGCCGCCAGCGATGCCCGCTGGCGCTTCTGGTTGCTGCGCTATTTCAACCCAATCGGCGCACATGAAAGCGGCACAATCGGCGAAGATCCCAGCGGGATACCGAATAATCTCCTGCCCTACGTAGCCCGTGTTGCCATTGGTAAGCTACCTGAACTACCGGTATTTGGCGACGACTACGATACCCATGACGGCACCGGCGTTAGGGACTACATTCACGTGGTAGATCTCGCCCGGGGTCATATCAAGGCCATGGAAAAAATGGCACCCGGCTGCCAAGCGGTGAATTTGGGTACTGGTCAAGGATATAGTGTCTTGGATGTTGTTAACGCCTATCGCAAGATCAGCGGCGAAGCCATCAAGGTCGCCATAAAGCCACGCCGAACAGGGGATTTAGCAACCTGTTTCGCAGAAACCTCCCAGGCTAAAGCCTGTATTGGCTGGCAGGCAGAATTCGGCTTAGAGCGGATGATTAAAGACAGTTGGCGCTGGACTCAGCAAAACCCTAACGGCTATCAGTGCTAGCCAGAACAGGGCGTGCTAAACAACTGCTGATCGTCCAAACGCATCATGGTGAGGCAACCACCCCAGACACAACCAGTATCGAGGGCAAAGGCGTTGGGGTGGGAGGAGTACCCCTCCAGCGCCGCCCAATGGCCAAAAACAATGCGATCTTCAGCCGTTTTTCGATTTAATAAGGCAAACCAAGGCGCGTAACCGAGGTTAACGGCACTCGGGGCGGCCTTATTATTCAAATCGAGCCTACCCTCGGGGTCGCAGAAGCGCATGCGCGTAAAGTAGTTGGTAATAACTCGCAGTCGCTTCATACCCTTCAAGCCCTTGCGCCAACCCGCAGGCTCGTTGCCATACATGGCTTTTAGGAAGCGTCGATAATCGCCGCTCTGTAAAACCGCCTCCACCTCTCGCGCTCGCTTCTCCGCTTTTTTCAAACTCCACATGGGCGGAATCCCTGCATGCACCATGGCAAAGCCAAGCGACTTATCGCGATGCATAAGCGGCAAAGTGCGCAACCATGCCATCAATTCGGGCAAGTCTGGCGCGCCGAGAAGCTCGGCCAATGTATCGGCCTTCGACGCCGATTTAATGCCTTCCGCAACCGCCAGAAAATGTAAATCGTGATTGCCAAGCACCACACTTGCCGCCGCACCTAACCCTTTAATAAAGCGCAGTACTGCCAGTGATGCAGGGCCTCTGTTGACCAGATCTCCGGCGACCCAGAGCCGGTCTTGCTTGGGATCAAACTGTACTTGCTGCAGAAGCTTTTCGAGTGGCTCAAAACAGCCCTGTATGTCGCCCACTGCGTAGGTGGCCATTAATGCAGCGCGCCGGGTAGGGTAAGGGCGAACAAAGGAATCGCGACATCGAACAGCTCGCCAGCGTCAGTGCTGAACTGATAGCTACCCTCCATGGTACCGTTGGGGGTCTCGAGTACGGCGCCAGAACTGTAGGTGAACTCTGCACCAGGCGACAAGCGCGGCTGTTCACCGATAACGCCCTCACCGCGCACTTCTTCCAGCTTGTTTCTGCCATCCAAGATTTTCCAATGCCGGGTCAGCAATTTGGCCGCTTGCTCACCTTTGTTCTGAATACTAATGGTGTACGCAAACACGTAACGGCCTTGCTTCGGCGAAGATTGGGCGGGAAGGTACAAACTTTTTACTTTGATGTGAATATCTTCGGGCAACATATAATCTAAAACTCTACGCTTGCGACGACTGGCGCAACGCAACCAGGGTATTGGCTAAAAACACGTACTCTGCAACAGAGATGGTTTCTGGCCGCCGGCTCATATCAAAATCTAAGCTATCAATCTGCTCAACATCCATCAGTTGCTTTAAGGTATTGCGCAGGGTTTTACGGCGCTGAGAAAAGGCAGCGGTTACCAACTCTTGTAAAACCTGATGATCTTTCGCCTCAACTTTCGGTTTGGCATAAGGCGTTAATCGCACAATCGCGGAATCCACTTTTGGCGCCGGTGAGAAGCATTGCGGTGGCACATCAAATAAATACTCGACGTCACACCAATACTGCACCATCACCGACAACCTGCCGTAGGTCTTAGAGCCTGGCTCTGCGCCCATTCGCTGCACCACTTCCTTTTGCAGCATGAAATGCATGTCCTGCACTTTACCAACAAAGCTCAGCAAGTGAAAAATCAACGGTGTGGAAATGTTGTAAGGTAAATTACCCACAATACGCAGCGGTTTGCCAGGTGCAGCTAAGGCGGCGAAATCAACTTTCAAGGCGTCCGCGGCGATTACTTCGAACTCGGGGTATCGGTCGAATTTTACTTTTAACCATGGGATTAAATCGCGGTCTAACTCGACAACTTTTAAACTCGGACAACCGGCAATCATCAGCTCGGTAATCGCGCCTTTACCGGGGCCAATCTCCACCACTTGTTCATTGGCATTCGGTGTTACCGCGCGCGCAATACGCGCAATAATACCGTCGTCGATTAAAAAGTTCTGACCAAATCGCTTTCTGGCCTTATGGTGAAAATCTGTCACAAATAATCCTCGGTCACACTTGACCGTTTGCATTTTTAGCCATGTTGGTGGCGTATTGAATAGCTGTTAACAAGCTGCCTGAATCGGCCTTGCCAGTGCCGGCAAGATCGAGTGCCGTACCATGATCGACCGAGGTTCGACGATAGGGAAGACCTAGCGTGATATTCACCGCTTTACCAAAACCTTTGTATTTCAGAACCGGTAAACCTTGGTCGTGATACATTGCCAAAACCGCATCGGCATTGGCTAAATATTTAGGCTGGAACAAGGTATCAGCCGGGAAAGGCCCCTGCAGTTCAATGCCGCGCTGACGCAATGCCTGCAGCGTTGGCTCAATAATCTCGACTTCCTCTCGGCCCATATGGCCACCTTCACCAGCGTGTGGATTTAAACCACACACCAAGATCCTTGGCGCAGATATCCCAAACTGTTGTTTCAAGTCGTGATCTAATATTTCAATCACTTGGGTCAATAAGTTTGCCGTAATAGCCGCAGGCACATCTTTTAGCGGCACGTGCGTCGTTGCCAACGCCACGCGCAACCCCTCCGTCGCCAGCATCATCACGACTGGACATTGAGCTTTAGCGGCAAGGTATTCTGTGTGCCCAGTGAAGGCTATGCCGGCGTCATTGATAATACTTTTCTGCACCGGCCCCGTCACCCATGCATCAACGTGCGCCGCCACACACAGTTCAATCGCTTTATCTAGCGTAGCCAGCACGTAAGCACCGTTGGCTTGATTTAACTGGCCTGCGACGGCTGGTTCGGCCATAGGCACAGGCACAACCAGCAACTCACCCGCCGCTTGAGCGCGGGCAGGTCTGCTCGGATCAAATTCACTGAGCGATAACGAAAGGTTTAATTGCCGCGCGCGCGCGTGCAACAGGGCTGGGTCTGCCGCCAGCACCCATTCGGCCGAGCGCGCGCGCTGAGCAGCTGCCAGAACAATATCTGGGCCTATGCCCGCGGGTTCACCCGGCGTAATAACGAGACGAGGAATCACAAATAGCGCCGATTAAAGTTTAAGCTCCACAAACGCTTCATCGCGAATTTCCTGTAACCACACTTGCAGTTCTTCTTCAAAACGACGGCCGCGGAGTAGATTTGCAGCTTGGTTTTTAATCATAGTATCGCTCATATCTTGCTTGCGACGCTCTAACACCTGCAGAATATGCCAACCAAATTGACTGCGAAAAGGCAAACTAATTTCACCCAAGCCCATTTGCTTCATGGTCTGCTCAAACTCTGGCACAAACTGGCCGGGATTAGACCAACCGAGGTCACCGCCCTGTAAGGCCGAGCCTAAATCTTCTGAGTTTTCTTTGGCTAACACCGCAAAGTCGGCACCCTCAAGTACCTGTTTGCGCAGCGCTTCCAATTTATCGAAGGCATCCACATCGGTTATCAGTTCATTGGTCTTAATTAATATATGACGCGCTTTGGTCTGCTCGACCAAGACTTCACCACCACCGCGCTGCTCATACAATTTAATTAAATGAAAACCTGCACCGCTGCGAAACGGCTGCGTCACCTCGCCAACTTTTAATGGCGCCACTTTGTCGGCAAACAAGCCGGGCAGTTGCGCCACTTTACGCCAGCCCAGATCACCCCCATCGAGGGCATTTTGACCTGAAGAGTTAGCCACGGCTAAGCGCCTAAAGTCAGCCCCGGCCATAGCTTCCTGCTGTAGTTTTTTCGCTTTAGCTTCCAGCTCTGCAATGTCGGCTTCGCTGGAACCGGAGGTCACGGCGATAAGAATATGCCCCAAAAGATAGTCGGGCGAGGTCCAAAACTTACCTTCGGTTGAATTCAAAAAATTTTCAATTTCAGATTCCGTCACCTGAATACGCCGATTAACGCTGCCCTGCTGTACTTGACGCACAAGCATTTCCCGACGCATATCTTCGCGCAATTGGTTTAGGCTAATGCCCTCTAACGCCAATTGCTGAGCAAATTGTTCGGGAGATAGATTATTCGAGGTGCGGATTCGCTCCACCATTTGGTCCAGCTCTTGGCCACTGACTTGGGCACCCGCACGCCGTGCCATTTGTAACTGAATTTGCTCGTTAACGAGATGATCGAGTACTTGCGAGCGCAGTATATCCTCGGGCGGCAATTCCGTATTGCTGGCCTGAAGCTTGGTGCGAATCGAGCGTAGCTTAGATTCAAGCTCGCTCTGCATCACCACGCCCTCGTCGACAATCGCTACCACCTTGTCTAACTTTTCTAACTCTGCAATTGCAGGCAATGCGGTCAAACTAGCGATGAATACCAGTGAACAGGCGAGGCTTTTTCTTATGTACTTCATTACATTACCGTTAAGGTTCATATTGTGGGCGTTGATCAAATCCAATGATGCCTTCTCGAAGCACCTGATCCAATCGCTGACCCAGTGTGCCCAGCCCTTTAAGCTGGAACTCTAAAAATACACCGCGATCCACCTCTAAATTAGAGGGACCCACGGTGGCAATATCGCGACTATCGGTCCAGCGACGCGCCAAAAAGCGCATACGATAACAGCAGCTATCGTATTCTACGCCAGCAAAGGTATCCATTTCACGCCCGAGTGTGTGGTCGTAAAAGCTGCGCGCCAGTAAATTCCAGTCGCCCGTTAGCGGATAAACAATACCAATGTCTGTTTGATCAATCGTTGTGTCATAAAGTTCACCGGTATTTGTGTCTACCGCGCTACCGTTGCGCTGGTAGCGATAGCCCAAGCTCAAAACTCGACCCTGTTCATCACCATAGCGCAGGCTAGTACTCGCCTGCGAGGGCTTGTAGTTGTCTTGGGAGTAAGCCATGTCAAAGCTATAACGCCAATTGGCACCTATCTGAGCGGCAATTTGCCCTGCGATCTCCGAGCGCGGCGAATCTTGGGGCAAACCATCCAGTGTCACCTGTCGATCGGCGAAATAAAAGATCTGCCCCAAACTCAGGCGCAACAGCTCGGCACCGGTTTGGGCCGACTGAAAACGCGAGGTTAAACCCACCGATAGCTGATTGGCGTCGTCGATTCGGTCGCCGCCATTAAAGCGCGAGGCACGAAAGAGTTGATCGTAGCTGAAGGTGGTTTCCGAACTATCGAACTGCACACTTCTACCGGTGTCTGTAATGCCATAGAGATCGCTGTGATCAATTTCTGGGCTATTAAAATAAAACAAGCGAGGCTCAAAGGTTTGCACGTAGTCGCCGCCGAACAGTGCACCTTCGCGCTCGAAAAACAAACCGCTATCTAAGCTCACTTGCGCGCCCGTCAAGCTTGGTGCTGTGTTGGCACCAGCGCTTAAGCGCTCTGGGTCTAGGTCATATTGAAGATGCTTGGCCATCACCGCAGGCGTCAAGAAACCCCAAAGCCACTGGTTATCCCACGCAACACGGTAATCCGCGCGCAAGCGATCGCCGACGATACGCTTATCAGTGGGGGTTGGGTCGGTTTCATCCCAGTAGTCATCGCTGTGGTCAAACACCGTGTATTGGTTCAGCAAGCGCAGAGACCAGCCACCATCAAATTCGTAATTGCCATCGAGATCTACCCGTGGCAGCTGCCGATAGGGCTCGACGCCAGTGGCGCTAATGTTTTGATGGGCCTCAGCTTTCACGCCTAACTGCCAATGCTCAAAGGCGTAGCCGGCACTCGCAGTTTGCAATAAATGGGTGCGCGAACTGGTTTCAATAGAGCCGCTGTCGAACTCGCGTAGATAATCAATATCGCTGACTTCCGCATAGTCTATCTGCGTGCGCCAGGCCTGACCCGCACCGCCGGTTTGCTTAACGCCATACATCCAGCGATCTTCGCCTTGGTATGGCGTGACGTCGCTTTGGTCGATTTCACCGGCATCGGCCTTATCCTGCAAATTTTGATTGTTACCGCCCTTGTCGTCGCCGAGGTAGGCACCCGCAATAGTGGTGCTAAAATAACGCGACAAATGGCGCGCCTCGCCTTCCATACTCAAACCACGATGCTCCAACCAACGCGGTGCAAGGGTTAAATCATAATCTGGTGCCAGGTTAAAATAGATGGGCTGGGCATACTCGAGACCGTTGCGATCACTGTGCGCGAGGGTGGGGAAAAGCAAACCCGTCATGCGTTTATCGCTGGCTGGAAAGCGAAAATACGGAGCATAAAACACCGGCACATCAGATAACTCTAAGCGCATATGCTTGGCCGTGCCCTGGCCGGTGGCATTATCGATATTGATTTCAGCGCCACGCATCAGCCACGTATTATCCTCGGGTGCACACATCGTGAAGCTGCCATCTTCGAGCGTGTAGATATCATCGCCGACACGGGCGCCACTCTGTTGGGTCAGGCTCGCAGCATGGCCGCGCATGTGCGCGTCGTGCAGTACAAATTGGGTATCCTCCATCCGAGTTTCACCCTTGCCTTCATCAACGCTTAGCTTTTCGGCGAACATCACCGCACCCGGTTGACGCAACACAACGTGTCCTTCGATGGTAGCGGTGCGGTTAGCCTGATCAAATACGGCTTTATCCGCGGTTAACAGTCGATAGCCCTGCACCACCTCTACATCGCCGGACAACTCAGCCTTCGACTCTTGCACCCACCGGCTCTCGGACGCCGAGGCCCGAACAGGCGCTGCATCTGGCCTCATGTTGGCTTCGGCGTCGGTGCGCTTTGGCTCAATGTAGGCGCCTTCGCAAGCTTGCTTACAGCGCGTCAATTGCTCGGCCGTTAACGCATCCCGCGGCACCCAGTCCAGCGTCTCTCTGCCGCGGCTATAGGCTTTGGCGCTGGCGCCGAACATGTCGCCCTTGGGGTCAGCCTCATAGGGCAGTTCATCGGCCAGAGCCATTGACGGCAAAGCCACGAGACTCGTTAAGCCAAGCTGCGCGGCGGTGATGGCGAGCCAAAGTACACTTTTTTTGTGGGAGGGCTTAAAGGGCATGCTATCTCTATTAAATACGTCGGGTACAAGCCCTAAAGGCTCTTCACTAGGCCCGAGATTCTACTGCAAACAAGCCCTTCTGTGGAAAGAAAACACCCGCAGGCGCAAAGGTTGTTGTGAGTCAAGACTTTCGCCGCGACGCTTAATCTGGAATCATGGTCGTTTTTTAGCTAAGGGATAGCTTGTGAGCGCACAAACAGAATTGCACCACTGGGTACAAGCCACACTCTCAGAGAAGGGCTGGCTGCCGTCTGGGCCGCTAATTATGACCGCACTCACTGGTGATGCAGGCTTTCGCAGCTACTTTCGCCTAAATACTCAAGCACCGCTCATCGCGGTGGACGCCCCGCCCACCACCGAAAAAAATGAGGTGTTCGCCTACCTCTCCCACTTACTCAGACTGCAAGGTGTGCACGCCCCAGAGGTTTACGCCGCCGATTTCGACAAAGGCTATCTGCTGATCGAAGACTTGGGCGCAGAGACACTGCTGATGCGAATTAACGGCGAAAACGCCAATATTCTCTATGGCGAAGTCATTACCGATCTTCTACGGCTCCAACAAACACCCACCAAATCGCTTGACCTACCCCATTACGACCAAGCCCTGCTGCGCCAAGAGATGCAATTATTTGTCGACTGGTTTGTGCCAAAGTTGCTCGGCTATCAATTATCCGATGCCGATCTAGCCATGCTAAACCAGACTTTTTCGGCACTTGAAAAGCCAGCCTTAGAGCAGCCCCAAGTACTGGTGCATCGCGATTACCACTCGCGTAACTTAATGATTCGCGACGGCCTTGCGCCCGGCATTGTCGATTTTCAAGACGGCGTGATTGGCCCCATTACCTACGACCTCGTTTCGTTACTACGAGATTGCTACGTGCGCTGGCCGGTGGAAAGCGTCGAGCGCTGGGCGCTCGCCTACGGCAACATGGCGGTAGAAGTTGGCTTAATACGGCCGATCACTCAAAAAACATTTTTGCGTTGGTTCGACTTAATGGGATTACAAAGGCATATTAAAGTGCTGGGTATTTTTGCTCGCCTCCATTTGCGCGACGATAAAGATGGCTACCTAAAAGATTTGCCACTGGTAATTCGCTACACGCTCGAAATTGCCGAAGCCTACCCAGAGTTTTTACCCTTTGCCGATTGGTTTCGCACCAACCTAATACCGCTGGCCAAATCGCAAGCTTGGTATCAAGACTATCGCAAAGCCGGCGACAAATAAGACGCTATTATCATGAAAGCCATCATCTTTGCGGCTGGAAAAGGCGAGCGCATGCGCCCGCTCACAGACCAAACGCCCAAGCCTTTACTCACCGTCAACGGCAAAGCGCTGATCGACTTTCATTTAGAAAAGCTCGCCAAGGCTGGCTTCAGCCAGGTGATCATCAACCTCGCTTACAAAGGCGAGATGATTAAACACCACTGCGGCAACGGACACCGCTACGGCCTAGCCATTGAATACTCAGAGGAAGGGCCGGAGCCGTTGGAAACGGGCGGCGCGTTAAACTTGTGCCTGCCATGGTTTCAAAACCAGTGCTTCGCCATGATTTCCGCCGACATCTACTGTAATTTTGACTACGTCAACTTAGCCCAGCGCATAAGAGATCTAGAGAGCATTGATGCACAAGCCAATCTCGCCTTAGTCGCAAACCCAGATCACAACCCAAAGGGCGATTTTTCACTGCAACACGACACCCTGCGCTTAGCTCACCAGCAAACCTATACCTATTCAGGCATAGGTGTTGCCAAGCCCACTTTGATCGACCATTTCCCGCTCAAACGGCAACGTTTTCCACTGCGAGAAGCGTTTTATTATTGGCTAGATAAAAGTAAAGTTCACGGCTATCTATGCAGCGGTTTCTGGTCAGATGTGGGTACCCCCGCGCGCCTAGAAGCGCTGCAATCAAGCCCGACCGGGACGCATTGACCATACCCCAAACAACTGGCAAGCTCGACGCGCAACAGTTTTCTGTGCGAGCAGAAAGGCAGCCAACTGTAAATTAATCAGGACGAAACCTATGAATAAACAATGGAAAATCGAACATTTCCCAACACTAGCCGCACTCATCACTGTCGCGGCATTGTCCGGCTGCGCATCACAACCAAAGGCAACACCAGAGGCTACCGCGACCGTCCCTATGGCCCAACAAGCACAGGCCATGGTTGAGGCTCAAACGCCTACCGCAAAGAAAGGTCTAGTACTAAAACGAAAGATAGCTATTGGCCGCTTCAGCAATGAGACTATGCACGGAAAGAGTTTATTGCGTGACACAAATAACGATACGCTGGGCAAACAAGTTTCGGATATGTTAGCGCAACGGCTGATTGAAAGTGGGCAATTTTTAGTATTAGAAAGATCTGATATCGCTCAGTTAAAAAACGAATCTGAGCTTACCGGGAATCAACTTGACTTGACCGGTGCCGACACGCTAATTATGGGCTCATTAGTAGAGTTTGGTAGAAGCACCGATGGCACCGTCGGCTTCTGGTCGAAGTCCAAAAAGCAAAGTGCTAACGCTAAAATTGCACTGCGCTTAGTAGATCCACAAAACGGATTAGCATATTTTAGTGCAACAGGTGCTGGCGAAGCATCGACAGAAACCGGCGAAGTAGCGTTCACTGGCTCAACAGCGGCCTATGACAGCACTCTCAACGACAAGGCAATAGCCAACGCTATTACCGATGTTGTCAACGATATTATTTCAAACCTAAACGCTCGACCATGGTCGACTCGCATCCTGACAGTAGAAGGCAAGGATATTTACATAAGCGGCGGAAAGCTCCAAGGTTTATCTTCAGGGCTAGAGCTCGCCATTATGAGCGAAGGAAAGAAAGTTAAATCCCCCCAAACGGGCTTTACTGTAATACTGCCAGGAAAAAAACTAGCCACCATAGAAATCATTGACACCTTTGGCACCGATGAAACTAATGAAGGCTCAATAGCTCGCTTACGCAGCGGCTCCATCGAAAATTTCGACCTAAATTCACTCGTGGTGACTGAAAATGTTAAATAAAATACGTTCTCTACTGATTGTTTTTTGCCTACTATCGTTAAGCATTTCAGGTTGCATAACAAGCACGCCCGAGAAAGATTCAAAAACAGTCGAAGAAAGTGCGAGCATTAGCTTTAAAATTTCTGAATCAGCACTACACACTCCGATTGAAATATATATTGATGGCAAGCACATGGGCAGCGCTCAAGAGTTTCAAACCTCCATCGCGCGCTTAAAGGTCATCACTGGCACACACATACTTGAATTGAAATCAAATAAAGAGACTATAAAAAAAGAAAAGTTTTTTGTAAGCAAAGGTAGCAACAAAGAATTTTCGATTGAAGCGATATAGGGCTAAGAATGAAATCTCTATTGGCATTATTACTAATCGCCCTGGTATCGGGGTGCGCAACCAGCAACAACCACTGGGGAAATTACTCCAATGAACTATACACCTATTATAAAGATAGCTCTGACAAAGAGCGGATTGAACTAACGGAGGAGTTAGCAAAAATTTTTGAACGAGCAGAGGCAAAAGGTATAAATCCACCACCCGGTCTATATGCCGAGTACGGCACTCTAATGCTTAGCCAAGGGCAAACAGAACAAGCCATTGCCTACTATTCTAAAGAAATGGATAGCTGGCCCGAAAGCACTGTATTAATGAGCGCTCTCATTAGCACGCTTTCAAAGCAGCAATCTAAAGGAGCCGGCGCAGAAGGAACCGAACAATGAGAATTAAAACAACCGTTATTATCACTCTCATCGGGCTCTTGTTGACTGCCTGCGCGTCGCAAAAAAAAGTTGAATATGATTGGTCGGGTTTTAATGCTGCAAACCCTCGCTCTATTCTCATCTTGCCCGTACTCAATAACACCGTTGATGTCGACGCACCCTTATTTGCTTTGAGCACACTGTCTGTACCACTCGGCAATAAGGGCTATTACGTTTTCCCGGTGAATACAGTGAAAACTGTGCTGGAACAAGAGGGTCTCTACGACGGTGAAACAATAAAGCAACTCGGATCAGAAAGTCTCGCGAACATGTTCGGTGCCGACTCAGTACTGTACGTCGAAATCAACAAGTGGGACGCTCAATATATGTTACTTTCCACAACGGTAACTGTCTCAATTGACTACACACTTGATGACAAATTGGGAAACCAAATTTGGAGTGAGCAAGTAACTACCATGTATACGCCCAACAATAACTCGACGGGCAACCCAATGGCGGACCTGGTCGCTGCGGCGATAACAGCGGGTATTACCAGAGCTGCACCGAACTATATTCCATTGATGCAGCAAGCCAATCATATCGCCTTCAACTCTGGCGCCAAAGCTATTCCCCAAGGGCCCTACGCACCAAAGAAGACAAAGTAAACTTTGAACATGCCAGCATGCGCTGGCATCTATTCACGGCGCATCAATCACCTGCGCATTATCCACTTTCACCCCTTTTGCATGGGCATCCAAAAACCCGCGCACCCGCTTAATGACGCGCTCTTGACTGGGTTCGTAAACGGGCATTTGCAGCGACACGTAATTTTCATGACCGGCGCGCTTAGCGGTAACCAAGCGCGTAGCCACATCGCGCTCATCGGCGATATGTCGATCTTCATACAAATCCAACATCGGCACAGACAGCTTCGCAATAACCGCCAGCAGATCGCCCGCTTCGCCCTGCAATTGATTGCGCGCATCCAATAGCACCAGCGCTCGAAAGCCCTCAAAGCCCATCTGCGCCACTAGCCTTGCCGCGCGCACGGCGCCGGCGCCCTCGACGACCAACACCACATTAAATTGTCCATTGTCGTGTAAATGTCGAATGGCTTGCGCCAAGCGAGTGTCGGTCATCTCGCTTGCCGATTTAGCGGGGATTGCTGGCGTAGGGGCTGCCGGTTCCTGCGGCGTATTGAGTTCATCCACCGAGGCGACTTCACCGCTGGTATCATCAAACACCTCCTCGGTTTCCGGTCTTGGCGCCTCCGCGGTCGCTGCCGTATCCACCGCGGCTGTGGCTGGCTCCGGCGCCTCGCGCACTGGTACCGGCACGGCATCTGGCGGCGGCAGGGTTACCATAAGCGTGGTCCAACCGAACGCTGGCAAAGCCAAGCGCAACTGCTGTAGTCGCTGAGGGCGAATGGCGTGTAGATCCTGATCTTGAACAAACAGCACTGCGCCCACTGGCTCGGCACTAATGGCGCGGTTATACAGCGCTAATACTTGGCTTTCACCTTCCGGCCACCAAAGTACTTGGTCGCTTGGGGTCGCTTGCGCCACGAGACTCATATCCCGGAGCGCGCGGCTGGAATAGATAGGCGCTTCAGGTACCACCTCTGCTTCAGCTGCCTCCGCCGCCGCGGACTCGGCGTCCGGCGCTGGCGCCTCTGCCGCTTCTTGCGCTGTGCTATCCCCCTGCGCGAACGCCCCTTGTACAAAGGCCCCGCAAGCGAACAAACAAAGATACATCGTCACCGCTAAAACTCTGTATCGCACCGGCATCTCCCAATAATTAATTACAGCAAGTTTAGCCGCTACTGAAGTTGCCGTTGCCACTTGGGCTTGCACCGGCAGTTGCGTACAATGGCGCCACATTTCTCGCACTGGATTGATCATGACCGACTATCTCATAGCCCCGTCCATTTTATCGGCCGACTTAGCCCGTTTGGGAGACGATGTTGAGAAGGTGCTAGCCGCAGGCTCGGATATCGTGCATTTCGACGTCATGGATAACCATTACGTGCCCAATCTCACCTTTGGCCCCATGGTGTGCAAGGCGCTGCGCAAATACGGCATTACGGCCCCCATCGATGTGCACCTAATGGTTGAACCCGTGGACGATTTGATCGTGCAATTCGCCGATGCCGGCGCCACCTATATCACCTTTCACCCAGAAGCCTCCAAGCATGTGGATCGGTCGCTGCAGCTCATTATCGACAAAGGCTGTAAAGCCGGTCTGGTGCTAAATCCAGCCACCCCGGTCGACATTGTCAAGCCGGTGCTACACAAGCTCGATATGTTGCTGCTGATGTCGGTTAACCCGGGCTTCGGCGGCCAGAAATTCATTCC
The DNA here is from genome assembly GCF_042853465.1 of Simiduia litorea. GTDB lineage: Bacteria > Pseudomonadota > Gammaproteobacteria > Pseudomonadales > Cellvibrionaceae > Simiduia > Simiduia litorea. The sequence continues at coordinate 3,541,899 of NZ_AP031497.1, forward strand.
ACAAACCTTGGATAAATTGCGCGAAGCGCGCGCCTTACTCGACGCACAAAGCGCGAAAAGCGGGCAAAAAATTCGCTTAGAAATTGACGGTGGCGTAACGCCAAGCAATATCGCCGACATTGCCCGCGCCGGCGCCGATACCTTCGTTGCAGGCTCTGCCATTTTTGGCGCGCCGACCTATGCCGGCGCTATCGACGCCATGCGCGCAGAACTTGCCAAGGTTAGCTAACCGATATTCTCTAGCCACGGAAAAACCAACATTGCATGCAAACCTTAACGCGACTCTGCCAAGGCCAGCTCCCCAAACTGGTGCTGTTTGATCTAGACGGCACCTTGATTGACTCAGTGCCCGATATTGCCACCGCTACCGATACCATGCTGACCTCCCTCGGGGCAGCGGCCGCCGGCGAAGCCAAGGTCCGCAGCTGGGTTGGCAGCGGTGCCGCCACCTTGGTTGCGCGTGCGTTGAAAGATGCGGATATAGCGGCCAGTCAACAGGATCTGGCCATGACCCTTTGGCGCGCCGCCTACACCCTCTGCTGTACCCGTCAAACCCGCCTTTACCCGGGCGCCAAGGAATTACTGAGCGCGCTCAATCATGCCAAGATTGACATGGCACTAGTGACCAATAAACCGGTGCAATTTGCCCAACCGATTTTGCAACATTTAGGCATCGCCAGTTATTTTCGCTTGGTCTTGGGTGGCGAGTGCGTGGCCGAGAAAAAGCCGGCGCCCGATATGCTACTCGAAGCCATGGCAGAGGCCGGTTGCGACAAGTCACTCTGCGTGATGGTAGGCGACTCGAGTGCCGATATTAATGCCGCAAAACATGCCGGCATCGCCGTGGTCGCCGTGAACTTTGGCTATGACAACGGCGCCCCCGTGGCCAGCTTGAACCCGACACTGGTGATCGATTCGCTCAGCGCCCTATTGCAGTGAATCTGTCGAGCGATTTTCTGCAATCATTTTTCTTCAGTGTTTTTAACGCAGTGGGTTTAACGCAGCGGCCTTCATGCAATAACCGTGTTGCACTATATTGCACTGAGTCATTGCACTAAGTCGCCGCGCTTTCCACTAGCTAATGGTGCAATAGCACCGTTGAACCGACAATGGCTATTGTTCCAGCTCATCACCGGAGGTGGCCGGTGCGCGAATCACGTCATCCCACAGGTTCCAGCGATGCGTGTCCGCCTCTATTTGCTTACCGCGAATCCAGTAATCGGTTAATTTCGCCAGCGTGCCATCGGCGCGGCGCACCTGAAACCACTGCGACATATACAAAACGAACTCCAAGTCATTGCTGCTCAAGGGCATGGCCATGGGCACCGCCGGCAGTGCCGGTTGTGGCACCACCACCGCAAACTCGGGATAGAGTAAAGTCCAAGCCGACGCACCCGCGGCACCAAAAATCACCGCGTCCAAATCCACTTTGTCACCGCGTAGAAATTCGCGCGGCGAGCTGATTTCTGCCACCCGCCAATTGGGCAAGGCTTGATGCAACGAACTGGTTAGGTAGTAAGTGTTCGGCACACCGAGTTTCAAGCGCGTACTGCTGCCGATTTCCTGCCACTCGCGCAACTCGGTGCGGCGAGATTTTCGCACCAACAATGCTAAATTCTCCTGATAGTGCGGCGCCGCCAAGGTAAAGTTCGCGATAGCACTCGGCGTCATTGCGACACCGGCAGTCATGTCCAAATAGCGGGCATCTAACAAGCGCTTGGCATCTTTTCGATAAACCCGCACAAACTCTACTGCCACACCCAAATCGCGCGCCAATTGATGCCATATTTCCACATCCAAGCCGACCAAATAACCTTGCTGATTGTGGAAGGCGTAAGGCAACCAGTCGCGGAAATAACCCACGCGCAAGAGCTTGCGCGCTTGCACCCGGGTCAGGGTATTACCCGCAGGCTCTTGCGGTAACACCTCGGGCACCTGCAAAGTATTTTTGCTTGGCGCCTTGGGTAATAGCAGATCGCGACTAATGAATTCAGAATAAGCGGTGTAGTCATGCCCAACCATTTTGTAAAGGCTGCGCAAGGTTAACGACATTACAACCATTAGTAGCAAGGTCGCAATAATAAAGCGCAACAGGGCTTTAACACTCCAGCGCCACTTATGATCGGCACCACTGGCCACCAATATCGCCAGCACCACCACGAACATCACCGAGGTCATGGCACCTAAGCGGTTGGAAATAATGTTTTCCGACACCAAAAACAGCTCAAACAATTCGGCGGGAATTTTGTAGCTATGCAACAAGCTCGGTACGGCATTGAAGCTGGAGCCAAACAGATTAACTAAACCACTTAGTAGGAGCTGCGGATAATCCACAATGGCGACTGATTCACCACTAAACCAACCGGCAAACAAAACAAACAAAAGAGCCATTAATTTCCCAGCAACGGGCAGCGAAAAAGCCGCCGGCACAACCACTTCAACCAAGTTAGCTTGGGGCGAGGCATGCTCGTAGGAGCGCAAAAATAATTTCCGGGTATTCTCCGCGATGATTGGCAACACGATAAATAAATTGCCCGTGGCAAAGGCGGTAATCAAGGCATCCTTGCTGATATTTAACACCTCGCTATAGCGCCACTTGGTCAAGGTTTTTACCAGCATGGGAAACAGCCAGAAGGTCAACACTAAACACAACAGGGTCAAGGTCACTAAATACACGTACAGACCTTTTAAATCCTCTAGCTCCAAGGTACCGGCGGCACTGGCAGCAATAGCAAACACACCAACCGGCGCCGTTTTCATCACCAGCGCCGCCATTTCACCGATGGCCGACTGCAGTGAGTCAACCAGCTTTAAAAACTCATTACTTTGGCCGAGCCTGAGTACCGCCACCCCCAAAAATAGCGAGAACACCACCACTGCAGGTACAGCCCCAGCGCCCAGCGCAGAAAAGATATTGGCGGGCAGAAAATTAGCTAAAAAATCAAAGCGCTGCGCCGGCTCTAACATCGACGGACTAAAATAAGAGGCCGACTGCCAATCGGGAAAAGACAGGGTTGCCAGCGCTATCAACACCAAAGTAAAGCCCCACAGAATGGCCAACACTAAGGCTCCATATTTAGCCAGCGCCTTGGCCTGAGCCCTATTCAAAGCACCAACTGCGGCCACCAGCGATACCATGATATAGGGCAGCACGGTCATCTGCAGCAAGCCTAAAAAGATATCGCCGACAATATTGAGCGCGGTCATACGCTCGCCGAAGCCTACGCCCGCGACTAAGCCCAACAACAAACCTAGAATAATTTTGCTGGATAAGGACATCAAATAAGGTTCCTGAGATAGATGTAATACAACCCTAGCTGGATCGGCTAGCTAAGCTCGGCATTATCGGCCAAACCACCCAGCGTTGGTACTCACCGGTCAGAAAGATGCTAACGCAACAACAAAAAATACGGCTGATTGACCTAGATCCATGGGTCAAGGTAGGCAAGACTGGCTCTTTTCAGTACACTAGCGCACCTCTAGGACTGACCCGTTTGGAGCACAGAGTGCAATTGGAAACCTTCATGGCCCCAATTCTGCAGCAAGCCGCCTGCTTGCGATGGCGTAGCTGATTTAACACCAGTTAGCCCATGGCTCTGCCATGCCTGTCGCCAAATAAAACCAAGGGTTTCCCATGACACCGGATCAGTTTGACCAACTTTGCCTGCAAGGCTTCAACCGCATTCCCTTAACGCGTGAGTTGCTAGCCGACTTAGACACCCCCCTGTCGTCCTATTTAAAATTCGCCAAAGGCCCCTATTCCTATTTACTAGAATCGGTACAGGGCGGTGAAAAATGGGGCCGCTACTCGATTATTGGCCTACCGGCGCGGCAAGTGCTGCGCGTAACCGGCGATCACATCGCCATTGAAATTGATGGCGACATCGTAGAGCAACACCAATCGGCCGATCCGCTTAACTTCGTGGATGAATACAAAGCTCGCTTCAAAGCGCCAGAGCTAGACGGCCTACCGCGCTTCAACGGTGGCCTTGTAGGCTATTTCGGCTACGACTGTGTGCGCTATGTGGAGCCAAAACTAAAAGCCAGCCAGCCAAAGGATGTGATCGGCACACCGGATATCTTATTGATGGTGTCGGACGAGTTGCTGGTATTCGACAACCTTGCCGGCAAGCTCATTTTAATTGTCCATGCCGACGGCGCCGAGCCCCAGGCCTACCAAAAGGCGCAAGCGCGATTAGACCAGCTAGAAGCGCGACTGGCCGAGCCGGCGCCGAAAACGGCTGCCATGCGCTTACAGGGTGAAGCGGCGCGGGAAGCCGATTTCACCTCGAGTTTTGGCGAACAGAACTTCAACCAAGCCGTCGCTAAAATCAAAGATTATGTATTGGCCGGCGATACCATGCAGGTGGTGGTGTCGCAGCGCTTATCCATTCCCTTTAGCGCCGAGCCCCTAAACCTTTACCGCGCCTTGCGCTGCCTAAACCCATCGCCCTACATGTACTTTTTAGATTTGGGCGATCATCAAGTGGTTGGCTCAAGTCCAGAAATTTTGGCCCGCTTCGAGGATGGCGAAGTCACTGTGCGCCCCATCGCCGGCACCCGCCGCCGCGGCCATACGGAAGCTGAAGATCTCGCGCTCGAACAAGACTTGGTCAACGACCCGAAAGAAATTGCCGAGCATTTAATGCTCATCGATTTAGGCCGCAACGATGTTGGTCGCGTCGCCAACACCGGCACCGTCAAGCTGACCGACAAAATGGTGGTCGAACGCTACAGCCATGTCATGCACATCACCTCTAACGTCACCGGCCAGGTAAAAACCGGATTAACGGCGATGGATGTCTTGCGTGCAGCCTTACCGGCCGGCACCTTATCAGGCGCGCCAAAAATCCGCGCTATGGAAATTATCGACGAACTCGAAAGCGAAAAGCGCGGTATTTACGGTGGCGCCATCGGCTACTTGGCGTGGAACGGTGCCATGGATACCGCCATTGCCATTCGCACCGCCGTGATTAAAAACGGCACGCTCTATATTCAAGCCGGTGCCGGCGTAGTGGCGGATTCAGTGCCGGCGCTGGAGTGGAAAGAAACAATGAACAAAGCACGCGCCATGTTCCGCGCCGTCGACATGGTTCTATAAGGGGGTCATCACAATGTTACTCATGATTGATAATTACGACTCCTTTACCTACAACGTGGTGCAGTACCTAGCGGAGCTCAAGGCCGAGGTAAAAGTGGTGCGCAACGATGAAATTAGCGTGGCCGACATCGCCCAGCTAGCGCCCGAGCGCATTGTGGTATCGCCCGGCCCCTGCACGCCCAATGAAGCTGGTATTTCTATGGCGGCGATCGAAACCTATGCCGGCAAACTGCCCATCCTCGGCGTCTGCTTAGGCCACCAATCGATCGGCCAAGTGTTCGGCGGCAAAATTGTACGCGCCCGAGCGGTCATGCACGGTAAAACCTCGCCCATTTACCACAACCATGTGGGCGTGTTTAAAGGCTTGAAAAATCCACTGGTGTGCACCCGCTACCACTCGCTGGTCATCGACAAGGCGAGCCTACCCGACTGTTTAGAAATTACCGCCTGGACCCAACACGAAGATGGCTCCATGGATGAGATCATGGGCGTGCGCCATAAAAGCCTAAACGTAGAAGGCGTGCAATTTCACCCAGAATCCATCTTGTCAGAACAGGGTCACGAACTGTTCGATAACTTTTTAAAATCTTAGAGGGTGCTCACGGCCAATGGATATCAAAGCAGCTCTCAATCACATCGCCCAAGGATTATCGCTCAGCCAAGCTGAGATGACCGCGTTAATGCGCACCGTGATGACCGGCGCCGCCACCCCCGCACAAATTGGCGCGCTGCTCATGGGTTTGCGTATGAAAAGCGAATCTATCGACGAGATAACTGGCGCGGCCCTAGTGATGCGCGAGTTGGCGACTAAAGTGGAGATAGATCAAACCCACTTGGTCGATACCTGTGGCACCGGTGGCGACGGCGCTAATTTATTTAACGTGTCCACCGCCTCAGCGTTTGTTGTCGCCGCCAGTGGTGGCCGAGTTGCCAAACACGGCAATCGCTCCGTTTCCAGCTCGACCGGCAGTGCCGATGTATTGGAAGCCGCAGGTGTGCATTTAGACCTAAGCCCTGAGCAGGTTAAAAAGTGCATTGACACCTTAGGCGTGGGCTTTATGTTTGCGCCCTCCCATCACAGCGCCATGAAGCACGCCATTGGCCCGCGCCGCGAGATGGGTTTACGTACGATTTTTAATATGCTCGGCCCCATGACTAATCCCGCTATGGTCAAGCGCCAAGTGATCGGAGTATTTAACAAAGCCCTGTGCCGAGCCATGGCCGAAGTCCTCGCGCGCCTAGGTTCAGAGCATGTACTTGTGGTTCACGCCCAAGACGGGCTCGATGAAATTTCCCTAGCCGCGCCAACCCACGTGGCCGAGCTCAAGGCGGGCACGATTACCGAATACACTATTCAACCTGAAGATTTTGGTCTCGCTAGCCAAAGCTTGGCGGGCTTATCCGTCGATAACGCCGAGCAATCCTTAGCCTTAATCAAAAACGCATTGGGCAAGCGCGACAATGAGGCCGCCCAAAAGGCCGCCGACATTATCGCGCTGAATGCTGGCGCTGCCATTTATGTGAGCGGCATTGCCAGCTCGCTGGCAGAAGGTATCGCCATGGCACAAGACGCCATAGGCTCAGGCCTTGCCAAAGAAAAAATTCAGGAACTCGCCGCCTTCACCGACTGTTTAAAGTCGGCGTAGCACTCAAAAATACAATTAGGCTTTCCCATGACAGATACACCTGACGTGCTAAAAAAAATATTGGCGCGCAAACACGAAGAGATTGCAGAGCGCAGTGCTAAAACCAGCGTGCAGCAACTTTTAGATACCGCCAAGGCGCAGTCGCCGGTGCGTGGCTTCGTCGCCGCTATCGAGCGCAAGTTAGCACAACAGCAAGCGGCGGTTATTGCCGAAGTGAAGAAAGCATCGCCATCCAAAGGCGTTATTCGGGCCAACTTTGAGCCGACAGAAATTGCCAAGAGCTATGAAAAAGGCGGTGCTGCCTGCTTATCTGTACTCACGGATGCCGATTTCTTTCAAGGCCATGAAACTTATTTAAAGCAAGCGCGAGCAGCAACCAGTCTGCCGGTTATTCGCAAAGACTTTATTATCGACGACTACCAAATTGCCGAGGCGCGTGCCATAGGCGCCGACTGCATATTATTGATCGTCTCGGCACTGAACCGCAGCCAGCTGCACGACCTGAACAAAACCGCACTGGAACTCGGCATGGATGTGCTGGTCGAAGTCCACGACCGAGCCGAACTCGATCTCGCACTTGAACTGCCCAACAAATTAATTGGTATCAACAACCGCAACTTACACACTTTCGAAACAAGCTTAGAGACCACCTTTGGTCTACTGTCCCATATCGATAGCAGCCGTATTGTTGTCAGCGAATCGGGCATACACAATATCGACGACGTAAAAATCATGCGCGGTCACGATGTGAATACCTTCTTAGTTGGTGAAGCCTTCATGCGCGATGAAGAGCCAGGGCGCCGGCTGATGGAAATGTTTAACTGATGAACGAAGCACTGGCCTTCCTACATCAATACCCAGTGCTGCTATGCAGCGCCATTTTTTGCGCGCGGTTACTAGATGTTAGTTTAGGTACGCTAAGAACCCTCATGGTATTTCGCGGTTATCGTGCGCTATCTGCCTTTGTAGGTTTTTTCGAAGTGTTATTGTGGGTCACCGCCGCAAGTCAGGTGATCACCAATCTAGACCAATGGTATTTAGCCGTGGCCTACGCCGCTGGCTTTGCCGCCGGTAATTACGTGGGCATCACTATCGAGGCAAAACTCGCCATGGGGCGCGAGTTAGTGCGCATTGTCACTGACAACCCCGATGTCTGCCTTGCGAAAGAGCTGCGCAAACACAATTACTCGGTGATTGAGTTAGCCGCGCGCTTTGACGATGAAAAAGATGTGGAAATTCTGCTTATTTCTGAAAGCCGAAAACGCATTCCAGATTTATGCCGCCTTGTGAGTAGCATTGACCCCAGTGCGTTCTACACCACCTCCGATATCAAAAAACAATTTCAAGTCGATCAACTCCTCAACACCGAGCGACCACTCATTAACGCCGGCTGGCGGGTCATAGGCAAGCGCAAGTAGCGCGGAGAACCCATGTCAAAATCATTTAGTATTTCCCTCCTACTACTGATAGTAACGGGTTGTAGTTTTCTGGCTACGCAACAATGGGATCAACGCTTTGGCACCAGCTCGCCAGCCAATCGAGCCAGCGCCGCGTCATTTGCAGTTAGCAATACCGACGTGCCCGACTATGCCCGCGATGTAAAACCCATCATCGACAATCGCTGTGTGGTTTGCCATGGCTGTTACGACGCCCCCTGCCAGCTTAAACTAGAATCTATGACTGGGCTTGAGCGCGGCGCCAATAAAGAGCGCGTCTACGACGGCGCGCGACTTTTAGCAGCAAACTTAACCCGACTGTACGAAGACGCCGATAGCACCGAAGCCTGGCGTTTAAAAGGCTTTTACCCCGTGCTAAACGAGCGCGAACAAACGGAAACGGCGAACCAACAAGCCAGCGTCATGCAACAAATGCTGGCGCTCAAGCAGCGCCACCCACTTCCCGGTGGTGGGCCTTTGCCCGACAGCGATTTTGATTTTTCCCTCGATCGCAGTCAGAGCTGCCCGAGCATCGAAGAGTTCGACACTTACGCCAAAACATTTCCTCTAGGCGGCATGCCCTACGGTCTACCCGGCTTAAGCCCTGACGAACATCAAACCCTCACCAACTGGATCGCAACCGGCGCTCGTGGCTTTGATGTAAGCGCGCACTTTTCACCTGAACTGAGCGAGCAAATTGCCGATTGGGAAGCCTTTTTAAACGGTGATGGCAACAAAAACCAACTCGCCAGTCGCTACCTATTCGAACACCTCTACCTCGCCAATCTATATTTCGATGACGGTGCTGATCGCCAATTTTTTAGACTGGTGCGCTCGGCCACGCCGCCGGGCAAACCGATTCAACGCATCAGTTCGCGCCGCCCCTTCGATGATCCGGGCGTGCAACGGGTTTACTACCGATTAATTTTTTACCCCGAGACTATCGTGGCAAAAAATCACATGCCCTACGTGCTTAACAAAGCGCGCTTAGCTAAGTGGCAACATTGGTTTTTAGGCTCCGAGTACACCGTGCCTTCGCTACCCAGTTACGATTTGGCCACTTCCGCCAATCCGTTTAAAACCTTCCACGACATTCCACCAAAGATTCGCTACCGCTTTATGCTGGAAGAAAGCCAGTACACAATTATGGGTTTCATCAAAGGTCCCGTGTGCCGAGGCCAAACTGCGTTGAACGTCATCAACGACCAATTTTGGGTGTTTTTTGTCGATCCCGATTACCCGGATATTGCCGAGTTTGCCGACTTCCTCGCGAACAATAGCGACAACTTAGATTTACCTGCCGAGCGCGACAGCTCTGCCGGCGCGCTGGCGGGCTGGTTAACCTACTCGAAAAAACAACAGGCCTACCTAAAAGCCCAAGACAATCTTATTAAAACCAAGCTAGCACGCTATAAAGGCCCCGACATCAACATGGTGTGGCAAGGCGATGGCGTCAATCCAAACGCCGCGCTAACCGTTTTCAGGCATTTTGATAGTGCCACCGTTGCCCAAGGCTTAATCGGTAACGACCCTAAAACTGCCTGGGTTATTACCTACCCACTACTCGAGCGAATTCATTACTTGCTGGTAGCCGGCTTCGATGTTTACGGCAATGTTGGGCACCAGCTGTTAACCCGCACCTACATGGATTTTTTACGCATGGAAGGCGAACAAAATTTCTTGAGCCTACTGCCAAAAGAAGCAGCTCACCAAGAATTGGCCAACTGGTATCGCGGCGCGGAAGATATTGTACCCACCTATTTTAAGGAAGCCGGTTTAGCCGAGCAGTGGCAAACCCAATTGACTTTTACCAGCGACAATCCAAAAGCGGAACTGTACCAAAAATTGAAGTTTCACTTAGACGGTGTGCGCAACCTTAACCACGATATCGATAATAACCTGCTGCTTTCCCCCACCACTCAGCGGCACCTGTTGAGCCTGCAGAATCAGCAAGGTAAGCACTTGCAATGGCTACCCGATAGTAGCTTGCTCATCATCGAGCAAGAGCCGCCCCTGAAGCCCGCGATCATTTCGCTGCTGCACAACAAAGCCCATCAAAACATCACTAGCTTACTATTAGAAGGCCGCAACCGACTGATAAATGAAGATACCTTAACGGTTGCTAACGGTATCTTAACCACCTATCCAAACGCACTGTTTAAACTCCACAGCAATGCCTTACCTGGCTTCAATCAAGGCGTGGCTAGCCTGCGCTCTGCGCAGGATTACAAGGCGCTGATTGACGCTTTTGGGGTGCGGCGCAACAATCCGGATTTCTGGGCTATCAGCGATGAGTTACACACACTCTATCGGCAGCAGGAACCTGTCGGCCATGGCCTACTGGACTACAACCGTCTACAGAACCGCTAATTTAAAATAAAGCTTGTGCCGATCAAAAAATCGGCACTAAAATCGCGCCCCACTTACTAATGAGCCCTCGCCATGGCGCAGCCTTCCTTCACCTTGCCAGCCTCAAGCGCTGGCACCAGTGATCACCTCGAGCGCCTTAGCGCCAAGGGCTGGGTTGTGATTGAGGGTTTTCTTGAGCCAACCCTAACTACGCAATTAAGGCTGGAAGCCTTGAGGCTGGATGCGTGGACTGACGCTGGCATAGGTAGCGACGGTCAAACCAATCAAAAAGTTCGCCGCGACAGAACTGTCTGGCTGGATGGCACCAGTCCCGTTCAGGCGCAATACCTGTCGCGTATGGAAAGCATTCGCCTGCAAGTTAACCAAACTTTTTTCGCCGGCTTATTTGAATACGAGGCGCATTTCGCCCACTACCCTGTTGGCGCCTTCTACCGCAAGCATCGCGATGCGCTGCGCGGCTCCGATGCGCGGGTGCTCACCAGTGTTTGCTACTTAAATGAACAATGGCAGCCTAGCGACGGCGGCGAGCTGGTCATCTATAACGACGCAGACAATGCCGTTGAAACTCAAATCCACCCGGTCGGTGGCAATCTTGTGCTGTTTTGGAGCGAAGACTTTCCTCACGAAGTCTTGCCTGCCAGGCGCGATCGCTTCTCAGTCTCAGGTTGGTTCCGACGCAATATCGACGCCGCAAACCCCCTGTAACGGTTGCGAAATTGTGTTTGAATAACGCCTTCTTTACTTGTCTGGAAGGAACCAAGCATGCGCGCTATTCAATTTTCCACCTACCTTGTGTTCGTCACAGTGTTACTGCTCGGCTACACACAAGCGCGAGCGCAAAGTACCTCCCTCGAGGTGCTTTATCAAAACACGCAAAACCTTGCCGGTGAAATTGCGCAGTTACAGACAGAGGCAAAAGCACTGAGCGGCGAACGCCAAGCGTCGCTTCAACTGCGTATCACCGAGCGACAACTGGAATTATTGACGGCATTTGACACACTGTCAGACCGTATAGTGGAAGAAGAAGCAAAAGATCGTGCGCAAACCGAACTCAAAGTAAAATTGGCGCCCCAGTTATTAGCGCTTGGGCCATTGATTAAAGCCGCTATTAACCGCCGATTGGCGGCCATAGATAATCTCGAACAGACCCACGAAGTACTCTCTATTATCTGGATGGCTGACTACCTAGAACACAATACTTTTATAGATCACGCCTACCTTAGGTTAACCCAGCACGCGAAAAACTTAGCCGACTTGCAGCTGGATAACGCCGAATCAACAGCCTATTTACATCAAGCGTTGCAACAGCGTGCCGAGGTGCTGGCAGGTCAAATTGCTCTAACCCAAAAAGAATTGGAGGCCAATTTACACAGCCTTGCCGCTTCACCAGATGATGCCGCCACGCAACAAACAGTTAAATCACTCGAAGACAAACAAAATATCACCACCGACAGCTTAAAAAACACTGTGGCGCTATTGCAGGAAAATAACCTAGATGCCGGTCGCTATAAAGAAATATTAATCAAGAGTACCGGCGACATTACCGCCGATATTCTCGACGTTAATTTACTCAAGCGCCTCTCCCACGCTTGGTTAAAAAACATCACGGATTATGCCTTGGACAACGGCGCAGGCTTATTTTTCAAGATCATCGTATTCCTTCTTATTCTACTGGTATTCCACTACCTATCGCGCGCTGGCGCAAAACTGCTGCGCAAAAGTTTAGCAAAATCGACTATGCCGGTGTCGGCACTCATGGAAACCATGGTGGTAAATCTTTGTCGGCGCATGATTCTGCTGGTTGGTATCTTGCTTGGCCTGAGTCAGTTAGGGTTTTCCTTGGCACCGATCTTGGCAGGATTAGGTGTGGCTGGATTCATCATTGGCTTCGCCTTACAAGACACATTGGGTAATTTTGCCTCGGGCCTGATGATTTTGATCTACCGGCCCTACGATGTAAACGACCTCATTGAGGCCGCAGGTGTTCAGGGTCGAGTACAGCGGATGAACTTGGTATCGACCACAATTTTAACCATCGATAATCAGACTTTGGTGATCCCCAATAATAAAATTTGGGGGGATGTTATTCGCAATGTCACGGCACAAAAGCATCGCCGCGTCGACATGGTTTTCGGCATTGGATACAGCGACGACATTGAGAAAGCAGAGAAAATATTAAAAGACATTTTAGAAGTCCATCCACAAGTTCTGTCGGAACCTGAGTACACGGTAAAGCTGCACACGCTGAACGAGTCGTCAGTCGACTTCATCGTTCGCCCTTGGGTCGAAACGGAAAACTACTGGGATGTTTACTGGGATGTCACCAAATCCGTAAAACTGCGATTTGACGCCGAAGGCATCAGCATTCCCTTCCCGCAAAGAGACATTCATATTTACCAAACCGAGAAAACAGCTTGATCACCTACTACGAACATTTAAAGCACGGGCAGTTTTATCTGCTGTTAGTGCTCTTTGCTAGGTTTGGATTAACACCGAACCCAGGTGAAATATTGACACAAACAAACGATTTGGCGCTGCATTTTTCTGGCTATACCATTGCCGGTATATCCATGGGCTTGAGCAAACCTGTACTGCCACACTGGCAGCGCTTCGTTTTTTTGTGGCTCTATTCATTGGCTATCGAAGTAGGTCAGCAGTATGTCCCGAACAGGGGTTTCGATCTGTTAGATCTACTGGCCAATGGCAGCGGTGTCATTTTAGGATTGATACTCTATCAGTGGCTAGCGCGACCCATTGATCGCGCTATCACCAAGGCTATTGCACCCAATCAAAAAGGTTAAACAGCCACACCTGCTCCCCTTGCTTGAGGGTTAACACATTGCCGCTAAGCTCGATACTGCTCCACTCGCTGAGTAGACGCGCATAGCGCTGCTCCAGCTGCATAGCGTTTTCAGGGCACATCATCATGGTGGTGGCGAGCTGCTCAACTTTGAACTGCCCCTCTTGCTCGTTCAACACAAACTGGCCGCTAAACTGATTACAACCCGCAAAGCCGCCAACATGCGGTAATTCGCCAAAGTCTAATTCCGGCACCAAACCCTTACCATAACCACCCACAGGGTTGGACAACACCGCTTCACCATCGATTGTTTTTAAGACCCAACGGTGGTGCGCCAACTGACTCACCGAGACAAGTTTTTCGCTCGCATGGCCGGCCTTGCTGCCGCCATCGTCCTGATTCACCGCACTAGGCGTGCAGGCAAATTGCAAACACAAAATCGACAAGCAAAAGCCGCACTTAACAACTGCCAACATTTTCCTTCGCAAAGACTGCCTACTCATGAACTCAACCTTGATTTTCACTCAAAAAATTAAAAACAAACTAGCGCCATCCAATCTCAGCAAGACGGTCGTTCCACTGGCAGAGAGATTCGTTATAATCCACAACCTTAAGGAGTATTCATGAATCGCGATCTGCAATGGCATATTTTCTGCCGCGTTATCGACAACTTTGGCGACATAGGCGTATGTTGGCGCCTAGCGAGACAGCTAGCCAAAGATCACAAAATTCAAATCACCTTATGGGTAGATGATTTAGTCAGCTTTCACAAGCTCTGGCCAAGCGTCGATCACACACTTGCGTCGCAAACCTGCGCTGGTGTCGCGATTAAACGCTGGCAGTACCCCTTCGCGGAAACACCCGTGGGCCAGGTTGTTATTGAAGCATTTGGCTGTGAATTGCCGACAAACTATCTCAACGCCATGTCGCGTAGCAAACCCATTTGGATAAATTTGGAATACCTAAGCGCCGAAGAATGGGTAAAAGACTACCACCTAAATCAGTCGCCCGTTAGAGGCATGCGAAAAACTTTTTTCTTTCCGGGCTTCGAAGCGGATACGGGAGGATTGCTCTGGGATCAAGCACTCATCCAATTGTCCAAAAACAGTCATAATAGCGACACAAAAACGCAAGTAGTGACCGAGTTGGGCGTGACAAACTTTACCAGCACAGATCTACTTGTGAGTTTGTTTTCCTACGAGAACACGGCACTACCTGAACTACTGGAAGCGTTGAGCCAACACAAAATACCGGTGACCCTATTTGTACCCGAGGGTCGGATGGCCGCGGGGGTGGCGCATTGGTTAGGCCGGCCTTTAGTGGTTGGCGAGCAAGTGCGCAAAGGCCAATTAACCTTGAACGGCTTGAAGTTCATGGACCAATCTCAATACGACCAGCTGTTGGCCATATGCGATCTCAACTTTGTTCGAGGCGAGGAGTCATTCGTGCGCACACAAATGCTCGCCAAGCCGTTTGTTTGGCACATATACCCTCAACGAGAAGAGACCCACATTATCAAGTTAGAGGCCTTCTTAACCCTGTATCTGGCCGATGCGCCCAGCGAGGTGAAAAGCGCGGTTTTAGCGGTATCCAGAGCTTGGAACCAGCCGCACTTGACCAGCAAAAGCAGTTGGCAGGCAGCATTAGAACAGCTGCCGGCTATCGCGCTACACGCCCAGCACTGGCGGGCTAAGCAAATGCTAAACGGCGACTTAGCCTCAAATATCGTGCATTTTTGCAGCAATCAGGTATAGTACTGCGCGTTTCGATATGCCTATAAAATTCGGTGATTAAGCTATGAAAACTGCACAAGAGTTCCGCGCAGGCCAGGTCATGAACCTCGATGGCCAAGCTTGGGTGATACTAAAAACGGAATTCAACAAATCCGGTCGCAACTCAGCCGTCTGCAAGATGAAGCTGAAGAACTTGATCACTGGCGCTTCGCAAGAGCCCGTATTCAAGGCTGACGACAAGTTAGAACCCATCTTCCTTGAGCGCAAGGACGTTACCTACTCCTACTTTGCTGATCCCTTGTACGTTTTTATGGACGAGGAATACAACCAAGTTGAAGTGGAAAAAGAAAACCTCGGCGATGCCGTAAACTTTATTGTCGACGGTATGACTGAAGTGAGCGAAGCGGTTTTTTATGGCGGTAAAGCCATTTCTATCGAACTGCCAACCACCATCGTGCGCACAGTCGCCTACACAGAGCCTGCCGCCCGTGGCGACACCTCTGGCAAGGTTATGAAACTGGCGAAATTGGACAACGGCTTTGAAGTACAAGTCGCGGCGTTTATCGAGATCGGCGAAGCCATTGAAATCGATACCCGCACCGGCGAATTCAAAGGTCGCGCTAAGGGTTAATTACCACTTAGACGAAAAAGCCGCCTCTTTAGGCGGCTTTTTTTATGGCAGACTGCTAATTGATACTTGACGACAAGCTAATCCACAAGCGGCCCCGTTAACTGCCGAGAAATGGGTAGCACTAAGTCCTCGTGCTCCGCGCTCAAGTAGTGATACATAGGGTAGGTAGCAACAGGAGGAAAGATCGCCTCAACGTTGGTCACACCTAGCGCTTGGATGGCCTCCGGCACGGCCAATGTATCGCCCAGTAATAAATCCACTCGCCCCGCCGACAATTGCTTAAGCGCGGCTTCCAGGTTTGCGGCCCTGTGACTATCCAGACCAACCAGCAATTGATCCGACAACACTGAACCACGCAAGGAAACAATAGAGTGGCTGCGCCAATTTCTGTGATCGATCGCTGAATCTTTGCGCTTATAGAGCAAGATCGTGAATACAGTGACAGGCGGCTCGACTCGTAATAAGTTAGGGAAGTGATCGCCAAAGTCCTTGGCGCGTATGGCGGTACCATCCAGTAAACCTGACGCTAGATTCTGAGCGCCACGAGCCCAGGGCATTTCGACACACTCGACTTGAATACCGAGCTCGGCATAGGCCTCGACCACCTTGTTATTCCAAACCCTAAAGATGTCGCTGCACTCTAAGCGCAGTGAAGCTGTCTGTGCCGCTGTGCCAGCACTCAAAACCATAGCGGCTGCCACAGCAACAAATCCTTGCCAACGTAAACAATGATTAAAGCGACAAATCCAGAATAATTTCACGGTGACACCTTTTCCTTGGCCCACCGCCAGTGTAGCGCAGAATCTTCCTGGCAAAAAAAAGCCTGGTTTCAAAACCAGGCTTTTTCATTGCTATCAATCACTTAGGCAAAAGGATGTCGCAGCACAATGGTCTCAACCCTATCGGGGCCCGTAGAGACAATATCAATAGGCGCTCCCGTTAATGCCTCTAGGCGGGCAATGTAATTGCGCGCATTCTGCGGTAGCTGCTCCAGTGTGGTGGCACCCACGGTGGATTCCGTCCAGCCCGGCATCACCTCGTATTCAGGAACAACCAGCGCCCAGCCTTCGGCATCGCAGGGCACGCCCATTTTCTCACCCGCGGCATTTTTGTAGCCAACGCAAATTTTCACTTCTTTCAAGCCGTCCAACACATCTAACTTGGTCAAACACATGCCCGACATCGAGTTGATGCGAATGGCGTGGCGCACAGCGACGGCATCAAACCAACCGGTGCGACGCTTGCGCCCCGTGGTGGCTCCAAACTCGTGACCTTTAACACCTAGGTACTCGCCCACGTCACAAGACAGTTCGGTGGGAAATGGACCTGAGCCCACACGCGTGGTATAGGCCTTGGTGATACCCAAGACATAATCCAGATACAAGGGGCCAAAACCAGACCCGGTGGCAGTTCCGCCAGCGGTGGTATTAGACGAGGTCACGAAAGGATAGGTGCCGTGATCGATATCGAGCAAAGAACCCTGGGCGCCTTCGAACAAAATACCTTCGCCGTTTTCGCGGGCGCTGTGCAAAATGTCGATGACATCGGCCACCATGGGCTTCAACTGTACAGCCCACTCTTTCGCCAAGGCCAATACTTCTTCCACGTCGACTGCGGGTACTTTGTAGTACTGGGTCAGGGTGAAGTTGTGCAGCTCCATCACTTCGCGCAGCTTTTTCTCAAACCGCTCGGGCGCAAATAAATCGCCCAAGCGCAAGCTTCGGCGCGCGACTTTATCTTCGTAGGCCGGGCCAATACCGCGTCCGGTGGTACCAATTTTGGCGTCGCCTTTAGCAATTTCACGGGCTTGGTCTAAGGCCACGTGGTAGGGCAGAATAAGCGGGCAGGCAGGCGACAAACGCAGGCGCTCGCGCACAGGCACACCGCTATCCTCCAAACCCTTCATCTCTTTCATCAGGGCTTCAGGCGACAGTACCACACCGTTGCCGATCAAACAGGAAACGCCTTCGCGCAAAATACCCGAGGGGATCAAATGCAACACGGTTTTCTTGCCGTTGATCACCAGCGTATGGCCAGCATTGTGGCCGCCTTGAAAACGCGCAACGATAGCCACCTGATCGGTCAATAAATCGACGATCTTGCCCTTTCCCTCGTCACCCCATTGAGTACCTAATACAACGACGTTTTTGCCCATGACTCGAATAACCTTTTACTTGCTGATCGGTTTAACTAGGTATTGACCGCTCTCGAGCACGAGCTCGCGGTCACAATTTAATTCTTCACGCACTAGAGAGCTTTCACTGAGCGTGCAAACCACGCGCTCGCCTTGCTGACGCAACTGCTGAACGGCATTCCAGCCTAAGGCATCAGACACTTCAGGCGCCAAAATACCCGGCTCCAACAAGCCGACAGTGGAACCTAGGCTATTAAGTGCACCCAAATCAACGGCAAAACCGGTGGCAGGTCGCGCGCGCCCAAACACTTCGCCGATATGATCGTAGCGACCACCGTTGGCAATAGCTTGGCCATAGCCCGGCGCAAAAGCGGCAAACACAACACCAGTATGGTAGTGGTAGCCACGTAATTCACTGATGTCAAAATACAAATTGGCAGCTGGGTAGCGCTCGGCAATCACCGCCGCTAGCTGCTGCAGTTCATCAATCGCCTGCAAGGCATCGGGCACATACTCAGACAAGAGGGTACGCGCCTGCTCCAGCACCTCTACACCGCCGCACAGCGCCGGCAGCGCGCGAATTAACTTGGCGATATTGGGCTGGGCAATTTGCTCGGCAACCCAGACATTAATATCGCTCACCGCTTTTTGCTGCAGCAAGGTAAACAGCGCCATTTCCTGCTGGTCATCCAATTGCGTCGCAGCGGCTAGGGCGCGGTATATGCCGACGTGGCCCAGATCGATATTGAGTTGTTCCACACCCGCAGTTTGTAGCGACTCGAGCAACAATGACACCACTTCGATATCGGCAGTTAAACTCGCCTCGCCAAACAGTTCGACGCCAGCCTGAATAGGCGTGCGCGTAGCCAGTGGGCTTTTAGGCCGGGTATGAACCACATGCCCCGCATAGCAAAGGCGATTCACGCCCTCGCGCTTAAAGGAATGGGCATCCATCCGCGCCGTTTGTGGCGTGATGTCCGCGCGCAAACCCATGGAGCGACCAGACAATTGGTCAGTCACTTTAAAAGTTAACAAGTCGAGATCTTGGCCTAAGCCGGTCAAGAGCGAATCGGTAAACTCGAGTACAGGGGGTATAACAAGGTCATAGCCCCAACGGTGGTAGAGGTTGAGCATATCGCGCCGCAATTGCTCAATATCTTCCGCCTGCGCTGGCAGTATTTCGGCAATGCCATCAGGCAGCAACCATCGATCAGCATAGGTCATGTAATGCAGGGCCTTTTTGATGTCTTTACTGGATCACTTAATGATGTACAAGAGCCCAGCACCTATAACCATGCTGGCAAACCCCATCGTGCGTAGTTGGCGATCATTCACGGTGGCCATGGTTACCACCAAGCCGCGCCAGCGACCTGGGTTTAGGAATGGAATAATGCCTTCTATCACGAGCATCAAACAAAAGGCCTTACCTAACTCTTCCCACATAACTCACCACGTGACTTTTAACACGAGTCTGCGCCACACATCGCCAATAAAACGGGGTTTTACGCCACAAATGACATTTCTTGCCGCTTTTTACACAAAAAAACCGGGCACAGGGCCCGGTGATTTTATCTGGCTTGTGTGGCAGATCACCGAAAGGGGCGCATTCTACCACCCTTTGTGGGTGAATGTTGAACAAAAAACCCGAGTAAAAGGGGTTAATACCCACATTTACTGGGGTTAATCAGACTACTTCTTGCCTTGTGCATCCTTCAAGTAACGGAAGAATTCACTGTCTGGGTCTACCAACATAATGTCATCTTTGTTCTGAAAGGCTTTCTTGTAAGCATTCAAACTGCGTACAAAGGTGTAAAACTCAGGGTCTTTGTTGTAGGCCGCCGCGTAGGTTGCAGCGGCTATGGCGTCGCCCTCACCACGAATGCGCTCGGCATCGCGATAAGCCTCGGCCTCGACCACAACCTTTTGGCGGTCGGCATCGGCGCTAATAAACTCCGCTTGTTCCTTACCTTTAGACCGGTGTTCGCGCGCTTCTCGCTCGCGCTCAGAGGTCATACGGCTGTACACAGATCCACTCACCTCAGGCGGCAACTCAATCTGTTTTACCCGCACGTCAATCAGCTGAATACCCAGCGAGCTGCGGCTAAAGTCATCCAAATTATGGGTTAACTTATCCATCAGCTCATCGCGCTCACCGCTAACCACATCGAGTAGCGAACGGCGGGCAAACTGGTTGCGCAGGCCTTCGTTAATACGCTGGGCCATTAATCGATCAGCCGTCATTTCGTCGCCGCCGGTGGCGGTATAGAACTTATCCACGTCTTGAATTTTCCACTTGGCGAAATAATCGACAATCATGCCTTTCTTTTCTACCGTCATGAAATTCTGCGGTGCTGTATCCAATGTCAACACGCGACCGTCAAACTTACGCACTTCGTTGATCATGGGCCATTTGAAATGCAAACCAGGCTTTAAATCGGCCTGCACCATTTTACCGAACTCGAGCAATACAGCGCGCTCGGTTTCTTTCACCACATAAACAGAATTCGACACGACTAACAGCGTTAAAGCAGCTACCGCCAACGCTAACATTGATTTACCGTTCATTAGCGAACCTCCCTGCGGGTACTGGCGGCTTCACGACGCAATTGCTCCATCACTTGGTTGCTAACTTCGCGAATCACATCAGGTGAAATATCGGTGCGATCTAAACCTGCAGAACGCTGCTTAGTGATTTGATCCAAAGGCAAGTACAGCATGTTATTGCCGCCCTCAACATCGACCATAATCTTCGAGCTGCTGGTCATAACCGACTCTATCGCATCTAAGTAAAGACGATCGCGGGTTACTTTAGGTGCCTTTTTGTATTCCACTAAAAGCTGTTCAAAACGCGACGCTTCACCCGTTGATTCCGCCACAACACGCGCCTTATAGGCACTGGCTTCCTCGAGGATACGCTGCGCTTTACCACGCGCTTCCGGCACAATGCCGTTCAAGTAGGCCTGGGCTTCGTTCTTGTAACGCTCTTCATCTTCGCGCGCTTTGTTGACGTCGTTGAAAGCTGCCTTTACTTCTTTAGGTGGCAAGGCATCCTCCATGTTGACTGTTTCAACGTGGATACCGGTACCGTATTGATTCAAATACTCCTGCAAGCGGGTCATCACATCGGCGGCAATTTTTGTGCGGCCTTCAGTCAAAACTTCGTGCATAACCGTACTACCAATCACGTGACGCAAGGCCGAGTCGGTGGCTTCTTTCAAGCTGTTCTCAGGGTTCTTGACGTTAATCACGAAGTCTTTTGCGCTAAGGATGGAAAATTGAACCGAGAGATTGACGTCTACAATATTCAAATCTTCAGTTAGCATGGTCGACTTGGAGCTGTGCAAACGCACTTTGGTAACGTTCACTTTAGTCACGCTATCAATCAGCGGTGGATTCCAACGTAAACCCGACCCCTTTTCTTCATGGAACAGGCCGAAGCGCAGCACCACGGACTTCTCCTGTTCGTCTACCTGGTAAAAACCAGCCGCTCCGTAGAGTAAACTCGCAGCCACAAGGATCAGGCCAAAAAAGCCAGCGGTAAAACCGCTACTACTGCCCGATCCACCATTGCCGCCAAACATGCCACCAAGACGCTCCTGAAACTTTTTAATCATTTCATCCATATCTGGTGGACCATCGTTCTTGCCGCCTTTGCGACCGCCCCAAGGATCTTGATTGTTTCCGCCGGGCTCATTCCAAGCCATGTTAGTCTCCATCAGAAGTAAAAAATTTGACTGCTAGCCAAGGCCTGCAGTGTACCAATGTTTCGCGCACAGCGTCGGTTTAACATCGGTTTGATTATATCGATTCCCAACCTTGAATCTGTGCTATCCCTAGCCAGCCTCTAGCTGTTGGCCACCGAGATTATGCCAAGGCGAATCGGCCAAGCGAATATTTTCCGCACTAAGCAAGCGCATTAAATCAACTCGGCCAATACGCACATCCAGCTCATAGGAGCCGTCATCGGCACTGGCTTCGGCGAGCACAGCATTGTGCTGGTAGAGTCTGGCGCGCAACCTCGCCCATTTAATCGGCAAAGTGACGCGTTGGTGCACTATTTCCTCGCCAAGACGCTCCGCCATGGCTTGCAGCAACAAGTCGATACCGGCACCCGTTTGCGCCGACAACCAAACCGCCAGAGGTACACCTTGATCGTCTCGGTCTATGCGCGGCTCAAACTGGTCGAGCAAATCAATTTTGTTAAATACCCGCAACTGCGGCAATTCGTGCGCGTCTATCTCCTTTAACACGATATCAACTTCGTCGATATTGCGCTGGCGCTCTTCGCTCGGCGCATCGATCACGTGTAACAACAACGTCGAGTTTGCCGCCTCTTCCAAGGTCGACTTAAACGCTTCTACGAGCTTATGCGGAAGATGGCTCACAAAGCCCACCGTATCAGCCAAAATCGCCGTACCCACATCGCGTAAATCAATGCGGCGCATGGTTGGGTCTAGGGTTGCGAATAACTGATCCTTCACATACACGCCGGCATCGGTAATTCGATTAAACAGGGTCGATTTACCAGCGTTGGTATAGCCCACCAAAGATACCGTGGGAATATCAGCGCGGGTGCGAGAGCGACGCGCCTGATCGCGCTGACGTCGCACCGCGGCCAATCGCGATTCGATAAAAGCAATGCGGCCGCGCAAGAGTCGCCTGTCAGTTTCTAGTTGAGTTTCACCCGGGCCGCGTAAACCGATACCACCTTTCTGGCGCTCCAAGTGCGTCCAACCACGGATGAGGCGGGTCGACATATGGCGCAACTGCGCCAACTCAACCTGCAACTTACCTTCGTGAGTGCGCGCACGCTGGGCAAAAATATCCAGAATCAGACCGGTGCGGTCGAGCACACGGCATTTCAGCACGGCTTCGAGGTTGCGCTCTTGGCTTGGCGACAGCGTGTGGTTAAAAATCACCAACTCGGCTTCATGCAAGGTTACAAGATCCTGTAACTCCTCCAATTTGCCGCTACCCATGAACGTGCGAGCATCTGGCGACGCGCGTTTTCCGGTGAGAAAGGCCACGGGGTCGCCACCGGCAGAAAGCACCAGCTCTTCGAATTCTCGTGGATCGTTGGTTTCTAATTTGAGATTGAAATCCAGGTGAACTAGCACTGCCAGTTCACCGGAATCGGGACGTTCAAAGAACAAGACTACCCCTAAGGCTTAACAGCCTGAACTTAATCCTCAGCGACTTCGTCTTCCTGCTCGCCATCCGCTGGGTTCAGCATAGGCACGCGAACAGCACGCGAGGGTACTACGGTGGAGATGGCGTGCTTATACACCATCTGACTTACAGTGTTCTTTAACAACACAACAAACTGATCGAAAGACTCAACCTGGCCTTGCAACTTAATTCCATTTACTAAATAGATAGATACGGGAATACGTTCTTTGCGCAAAACATTCAAATAAGGGTCTTGTAAGCTATGCCCTTTTGACATGTTTATTCTCCTTAATAATCAACAATAAAAGTTGCGAATACCCTGTTCACAAGAATTGTGACAGGCGCAACAGCAAGCAAGATAACTGACTGGTGGCCCCAAAAAGGCACACTACTGCCCATTATATGGTTGCAACCCCTAGGCAGTTCAAGGCCTCGTTCACAATTTCTTGATGAAAAAGGGCTTTTCCGGCCGAATCGTCAGTATAGACCCATTTAAGATTTGGCCAGTTCCGCAACCAAGTAAGCTGTCGCTTGGCTAATTGACGACTCGCGGCAACACCTTTCTCCACCATCGTAGGATAATCGTACAGGCCTTCAAGATGCTCCCACACTTGGCGGTAGCCCACGGCGCGTATGGCTGGCAAATCTTTATGCAGGTCTTTGCGGGTCATTAGACCGCGCACTTCATCGATAAATCCCGCCGCCAACATTTTTTCAAACCGCAACGCAATACGCTCATGCAACACGCTACGCTGGTGCGGGCCTATAGCCAACTGCGTCACGTCAAAGCGCTGCACAAATGGCTCGCCTTGGCTCGCTTGCTGCTCGGCGCGCAACTGACTCATGGTTTTACCACAGCTGCGATAGACCTCTAGTGCGCGTGAAATACGCTGCGAGTGATTGGGGTGCAACTCGGCCGCCGTTTCCGGGTCGATCGCGGCCAGCTCTGCGTGCATGGCGGGCCAGCCTTTAACCGCCGCTTCCTGCTCCACCTGAGCACGCACCGCGGGCTCGGAACTTGGCATATCCGCCAAACCATCCAATAAGGCTTTGAAATACAACATAGTGCCCCCTACTAACAGGGGAATACGCTCCTGAGCATGGCTGGCACCAATAGCGCGCTCGGCATCTTTGACAAATTGTCCAGCATTGTAGGGTTCGGCTGGATCGCAAATATCGATGAGTTGATGAGGCGCCTGTGCCTGTTCTGCAGCTGAGGGCTTGGCCGAGCCAATATCTAAGCCCTTATACACCAACGCTGAGTCGACACTGATTAAATCCAACGGCAAATGCCGGCGCAGTGCCATGGCTAAATCGGTTTTACCCGAGGCCGTGGGGCCCATTAAAAAAATAACCTGCTTGCGCTGGGTCATTACTGGCCCCGCAAAAATAGCTTATCGAGCGCATCCATGCTCTGCAAAAACCAGGTGGGACGACCGTGATTACATTGGCCACTGCGCTCAGTGGCCTCCATATCGCGCAGCAAACCGTTCATCTCAGGGATGGTCAACTTGCGGTTAGCGCGCACGGAACCGTGACAGGCCATGGTGGCGAGGAGTTCGTTGATGTGATGGCGAATCCGATCGCTGCTGCCATGTTCGCTTAAATCGGATAGAACATCGCGCACAAGCTGCTCGACTTTCGCCTGCCCGAGAATGACGGGTATTTGTCGAATCAACAAGGTTTCAGGCCCTGCACGCTCTAAACCAAAACCCAGCGAGGAAAAAATCTCGCCATGCTGCTCGGCCAAATCCGCCTCTTTTTCACTGACAGGTATGCTCTCTGGCACCAACAGCGGTTGCGCCACCAACCCCTCCCCCTCGAACGCTGCTTTCATGCGTTCGTAGGTGATGCGCTCGTGCGCTGCATGGGCGTCCACCACAATTAAGCCTTGCGCATTTTCCGCCAAAATATACACGCCTTTTAAGTGCGCCACGGCAAAACCAAGGGGCGGCATTTCCGCCGGTGTGTCACTGAGCGATTGCATGCTTTGTGCTGGCTGATGCAAAGCGCCGTACTGCTGCATCTGCTGAGCAACTTGACCCGCTTGAGGGTGACTTGGCTGATAATGAGTACTTTGGCCATAATCTGACGTTGACGTCTGCCCAGCGCCAACAACACTCGAGCGCTGCGGCACGGCCAAACCCAAACTCGACTGCGGGCCAAACTCACCGCTTGTCACGCCGCCTACTGGCACGGCAATGGCTTCATTCTTTTCCAATTGATCTTGTGGTCGCACATCGGCCAAGGCGTGATGCAAGGTGCGAAACAAAAAATCGTGCACTAAGCGAGAGTCGCGAAAACGCACTTCGTGCTTGGTGGGGTGTACGTTGACATCCACCGTGGCGGGATCAAGTTCCAAATACAAGACATAGGCCGGATGACGACCATGAAATAAAACATCTTGATAGGCTTGACGCACCGCATGAGTCACGAGTTTGTCTTTAATGGCGCGACCATTGACATAAAAATGCTGTAAGTCCGCTTGAGAACGAGAGAAAGCCGGTAAAGCGACCCAACCCCACAATTTCAAACCGGCGCGCTCCACCTCCACATAGAGCGCATTTTCCATAAACGCCGAACCGCAAATTTGACCGACGCGCCGCTCTTGCTCGATACGCGTATTGGCTGCACGCCAACTATGCACCGGACGATTATTGTGAGTCAGGCTAAAGGCGACATCGAAGTGAGACAATGCCAAGCGCTTAACCACATCTTCTAAGCGGCCAAATTCGGTTTTCTCTGTACGCAAAAATTTTCGCCGCGCCGGCGTGTTAAAAAATAAGTCGCGCACTTCCACTGTGGTGCCGCGCGGATGCGGCGCGGGCATTAACTCGGTCTCCATATCGCGGCCTTCCGAGCGCGCACTCCAGCCGGCCGACGGCTGCTCCGTTTGATTCGAGCTTATTACTAAGCGCGACACTGAACTGATCGACGCCAAGGCTTCGCCGCGAAAACCTAAAGTGGCGACAGCCTCCAAATCATCCAGCTCATAAATTTTACTGGTGGCATGGCGGCTAAGCGCTAACGGCAAATCGTCTTTATCGATACCGACGCCGTTGTCGCGCACGCGCATCAACTTAACACCGCCTTCATCGGCTTCGATGTCTAAGCGAGAACTGCCTGCATCAATACTATTTTCAAGCAGCTCTTTAATAACCGATGCAGGCCTTTCGACCACCTCACCGGCAGCAATTTGGTTGGCGAGACGGGGTGATAATAATTTTATAACGGAAGACATTAGGATGCGGGTATCTGTAAAGTTTGACCAATTTTGATGGAAGAGCCATTGATATTATTGGCTTTGCGAATATCGGCTACCGACACATTGTGACGGCGAGCAATTGCGGATAGCGTGTCGCCGCGCGCAATGACATATTCGCGTGCCGGAGTGCCTTTGCCGCCCCTTTTTTGCCAGGCAATATAGGTATCTGACGGCGCCACATCGTAAAAATAATCGGTGATGCCATTAAATATCGCGCGCGCCATTTTTTCGCGGTAACTCGGGGTCGCAAGATTTTTCGCCTCTTGCGGATTTGAAATGAAGCCCGTCTCCACCAAAATCGATGGTACGTCGGGCGATTTCAACACCAAGAAACCCGCCTGCTCCACATGGTTTTTGTGCATATGGGCAACCTTTTTCATAGAGTTTGCCACTCGCTCACCTACGGTTAAGCTGTGACTTAAGGTGGAGGTCATGGATAAATCGACCAGCACCGAGGCGAGCATTTCATCGCGGCCATTGAGAATAGTACCCTCGCCGCCAAATAAATCTGCTTCGTTTTCACGCTGAGCTAAAAATCGCGCCATCTCACTGGTGGCACCGCGCTCCGACAGTGCAAACACCGAGGCTCCGCGCGCATTTTTGTTGGTAAACGCATCGGCGTGTATCGACACAAATAGATCGGCGCGCTCGTTGCGCGCCAAATCTCGGCGTTTCTCTAAGGGAATATAGTAATCGCCTTTGCGCGTCATCACCGCGCGATAGCCGGGCTCCTTATTCACCAGCTGTTGCAATTCGCGGCTGATAGCCAGAACCACATCTTTTTCCCGCAACCGGCTTGGACCGAGTGCACCTGGGTCTTCGCCGCCATGACCGGCATCGATTGCGATAACGATATCGCGCTGCGCCGTAGGAATTTTTGCCTCGATGGTTTTCTCGATTTTAATTTCACTATCAAATAAATCGATCACCAAGCGATCAGCTTTGTCGCCAAATTTTTTTAACACTAAACTGCGCGGGCGCACAGAAGCAGACAAATCTAAAACGATGCGCAAATCGTCTTGGTTGCGCGGCGCCGTGCGCACCGAGCGAATAGGCGTGTCGGCCAAAGGCAATTCGGCCAAACTGGATTTCAATTTTACCGAGCTGATATCAACCACTAAACGGTCTGGGTTAGAGAGGGTGAAAATACTGTGTTCTACTGGGCCACTGAGATCAAATACGAGGCGAGTATGATCCGGTGCGCGCCAAAGCCGAGCGCTATCAATTGTCGCAGCAGCTGCCCAAGGTGCACTCAAGCTAACAATACATAAAACTAAAACTGCCAGCGGTCGCATCATAGCGGCCCCTACTCCTGTATCTGTATTGCCTGTGAAGCGTGCTTGCCAGCCAGTGCCAAGTTCACGCATTAATTTTCGCCATGGCTGCGAGGGCTGTTTGGCCGAGCGCGCTATTGGCCTCAAGCGCCAAACGCCTACCAATCCCCTTAATCGGATCTTGCAATACCGCCACTGTAACGCGCAAATCCGGTTCAGGCAAAACGCCGGCACCTTTATTCGGCCACTCGATAATGCACAGTGCCGCTTGATCGAAATAATCGCGAATACCCATGTATTCGAGCTCTTCCGGGTCACCTAATCGATACAAGTCGAAATGATAAACCGGATTTTCTGCAAAGTTATAAGGCTCCACCAGTGTATAGGTGGGACTCTTAACCGAACCTGAATGGCCGAACGCCTGCAGGATACCCCGTGTTAAGGTGGTTTTACCGGCACCTAACTGCCCCTCTAAAAACACCACGCCGCGCGGTAGATGCGCGCCAATGAGCGCTCCCAGAGCCACCATGTCAGCTTCGCCGAATGCGGACATCATGCATGTCGTCATGACCTTACAACCCATTTAAGAGCCAGCGCACTGCCGGCAGTAAATCTGTCGCCAACAGGCCGCGCTGACCATCGGCTTCTGCCATTTCGTCTCCCGCCATAGCATGCACCTGCGCGCCGAGCATGGCGGCTTGCGGCGCCGGTAAACCTTGCGCCAATAATGCGCCGATAATACCGGCCAATAAATCACCCATACCAGCACTGGCCATCCCAGGGTTGCCAGCATCCACCACATACAGCTGCGGCCCCTGCGAACTGGCAAAGGCCACCAGAGACCCTGCGCCCTTTAGCACCACGACGGCGTTGGTTTTGGTCACTAAAGCCAGTGCCGCCGCCGCGCGATCCGCCTGCACCTGCGCCGTGGACACACCCAGTAGACGAGCAGCCTCTGCCGGGTGCGGCGTCATCACGCAGCTTTCCGGCAACCCATATGAAGCTTGCTTTGCTAATAAGTTCAAACCGTCGGCGTCGATGCAGGTCGGTTGCGCGCACGCCAACACCTGCGCCAATAATTGCTCGCCCCACGCTCCCTGCCCCAAACCAGGGCCGACGACAAAGGCCGTGGCTTGTTGCAGTTTTTCCTGCGCTTCAATGCCGGCATCCACACCGAGCGCCATTAATTCTGGCTGCCGACCGAGCGCCACCTGAGCGGTCAAGGGGCGGCTAATTAAACTCACCATACCCGCACCGGCGCGCAAACCGGCTTGCGCTGCAATTAACGCGGCACCCGCCATGCCCTCGTCGCCACCAACCACCGCCAGATGGCCGAAGCTGTTTTTATGGGTGTCTAGGCCGCGCGCTGGCAGTGCCGCGATCAGGCTTTCATAATTTAAACGCCGCGCTTTAACGACCGGCTCACATTCACTGAAGTCGCCCTGCAGATCAGAAAAAAACACAGCACCGGCATTGGCTCGGCCCGCGCCCGTCAACAGACCAAATTTAAGCCCGACAAAGGTCGCTGTAACATTGGCGCTAACGGCCTGCCCCATAACAGCACCGGTGTCGGCGCAAATACCCGAGGGTAAATCTAGCGCCAACACCTGTGCCGGCTGCGCGTTAATCCAAGCGATGGCCGTTGCCATCTCATCGCGCACCTCGGCGTTCAAGCCTGTGCCTAGCAGCCCATCAACGATCACATCGGCGGCAAGCTGCTCGCGGCTATCAAATGCCGACATAGTCACGCCTTCTTGTTGCGCGAACTGAAACGCCTGCGCCGCCGCCCCGGTTAATTGTACGGGGTCTGACAACCAACGCAGCGTGACCTCAAAATTTTTCGCCTGCGCTAACGCCGCCACTATGTAGCCATCGCCACCATTATTGCCGCCACCGCACAACACCACTAAGCGCTTGGCCTCAGGCCACTGGCGCAGCAATTGCTCAAAGGCAAAACGGCCAGCGCGCTTCATTAACACGGCGGCCGGAATACCTTGATCTTGGATTAAATACTGGTCTAACTGACGCACAGATTCAGCGCTATAGAGCGCGCTCGGTAGGGTGGAGTGGACCTTCGCTGACATTGAGTTATCTCGATGAGGGTAAAATCTGTCAGAATTATACGGAAAAGCCCTTCACAGCGACACGGACAATGCCCCAAGCCACTGAAAATGCATCACTTATTTTGCTCGCCGAACGGATAAAAGCCCACGGCCGCGAGCTTGGCTTCCAGCAGGTGGGGATTACCGACATACAACTGCAAGCCGAAGAGACTCGCTTAGCAGCGTGGCTCGACAAAGGCTACCAAGGCGACATGGCCTGGATGGCCGACCACGGCAAGATGCGCACCCGACCCGATGAGCTTTTACCGGGCACCCTGCGCGCCATCAGCGCACGCATGGATTACCTGCCCGGCGACACCAAACTCATTGCCGCCCTGAAAGATGGTGAAACCGCCTATATTTCGCGCTACGCCTTGGGGCGGGATTACCACAAATTAATTCGCAAGCGGCTCAGCCAGCTGGCGCAATTTATCGAAACCGAAGCCGAAAAACTGGGCTTGCACCCACCAGCGGGCTTTCAACATCGGGCTTTCGTCGACAGCGCGCCCGTGTCGGAAAAACCACTGGCGGCAAAAGCCGGCCTAGGCTGGCAAGGCAAGCACACCCTGGTACTCAACAGCGAGGCAGGCAGTTGGTTTTTCCTGGGCGAAGTACTCACCTGCTTCGCCTTGCCGATAGGTCAAAGCGAGCAAACTGATCGCTGTGGTGACTGCACGGCCTGCTTAAAAGTCTGTCCGACAGATGCTTTTCCACGCCCCTACGAACTCGACGCCAGACGCTGCATCTCCTATTTAACAATCGAAAATAAGGGCTCTATTCCGCAAGAGTTTCGCGAACCCATAGGCAACCGCGTATTCGGCTGCGACGACTGCCAAGCCATCTGCCCGTGGAATAAATACGCCAAGGCCACAGAGGAATTAGACTTTTTACCGAGACATCAACTCGACAACACTAAATTGGTTGAACTGTTTCAATGGACCGAACAAGAATTCCTAGACCGCAGCGCCGGCTCACCCCTACGACGAGTAGGCTTTGAACGCTGGCAGAGGAATCTAGCCGTGGGATTGGGCAATGCGCCATCGAGTGAGGAAATTATTGCTGTATTGCAACAGGCGCTACCAGTAGCTACACCAATGGTAGCCGAGCATATCGAATGGGCGCTGGAGCAGCAGGGGCGACCGGATAGGCGGCGAAAGAGGAAAATAAAAGCCCCTAGTTAACACAAGCTGGCTTGCTCAAAAACTCGCGTATGAATTCACTAATATCTGACTTTAACCAGGCAGGCCCTAAATCCGTTAAATCATTGTGTTTCGCACTTTCAATCTCTATCACCTTAATACCGTGATCGGCAACCTCCTCTGCTGAAGGCAATACATCAACATCTGCTGGAAAATCACCGGCCCTAATTGTTAGCACGCAGAGATTTTTACTGCGAGGCAAGGGTACTCGCCGATGATCCAAAGTAATCAACGCAGCAATAAAAGAATTATCTTCGCCCGCAAACCAGGCTGATATATCTCCTCCATTGGAATGCCCTATCAATAGCAGTCGATTAAAATCATAACCCTCAAATTCTTCAGCTAAAGATTTCCTAAGAAACGCTAAGGTTTCTGCACCACGCCGCCAATTTTCCTGCCTGGTCTCATATAAATTACCCGTAGCAGACAATCGGGGGTCCTCGGGTAGCTCGTGGCCAACTGCTAACACTAGATAACCCAGCGTACTCAACTGCTCAGAAAGAAAGGTGTACTGATTATGGGAAACGCCGTAACCAGCGCTTAAGAATGCTACGGGACAGAGATTCTTTTTAGAACATAAAACTCTCGCCTGTGGGTAGGTAATATCGACTGGGATGGCGCGCTTGCGCGAGTCATCGAAAATGGAATCGGCGTGGGTAAAATGACTGGTAGATGCTGTGATCGCTATTACTATCACCCACCAATGTTTCATCAGCTCTACTAACAAATTATTATAGCGCTTATACTGAAGAGTTTTAGCGTGAATCTTTTTCATATTTCTCTGCGAATCGAGTGGTGGCGTGGGTCATACGGTTTTTGCATCATAAAAGACGTATTACCTGAAGTGGCGGTGTAAAAACTTGAGATCCCTCAGAGTTTTAGCTTTGTCCATTTTCTTTTTATACGAACTGTAGTTTAGCGCAGACCACACGTAATCTTCGCCATAGAAAACGAACAAAGAAAAACTCAAATTAATCTAGAGTTTAAGCACCCGCGGATCAGAATCAGACATCTGTTTTTTAAAAAAACGCAAAATCCTGACGCCATAACAACTATTAAAACTTAATAAATTCCTTCCGATAATGCTGCAGCTCCGCAATCGAATCGCGAATATCGTCCATTGCCAAATGACTCGAAGACTTCTTCACCCCCGCTAGAACTTCCGGCGCCCAGCGTCGCGCTAATTCTTTCACGGTACTCACATCTAAGTTGCGATAGTGGAAAAAGCGCTCAAGCGCCGGCATACCACGCACAAGGAAGCGGCGATCTTGGCAAATGGAGTTACCGCACATAGGTGATTTACCTTTCGGCACCCATTGCTCAAGAAAGGCAATAGTAGCCGCCTCTGCCTCTTGCGCTGAGGTTTTACTGTCTTTCACCCGCTGGGTTAAACCAGAACCGCCGTGCTGGCGGGTATTCCACTCATCCATACCAGCTAATGCAGCATCACTTTGGTGCACGGCAAACACAGGACCTTCCGCCAAAACATTAAGCTGGGCGTCTGTCACAATGGTAGCAATTTCGATGATGACGTCGGTATCTGGGTCTAAACCGGTCATTTCTAGGTCGATCCAGATTAAATTATCGTCGGCTATGGGGCTCATGGGCTTTCACTCGTATTTTTTTGAGGGCGCACGTTTTACAATGCAGTCCATAGTTTAGCAAGCCTTATCCCTTATGAGCCAAAAACCATGATCTACCGTCTATGAGCAAGCGCAAGCTCAACCGCCGCCAAGCTTGGCGGATCGAGAAAATACAACAGGAACGCAGCGATCGCGCCAGCAAGCGCGACGCTAAGGCCGATCAGCAATTACAAGACGATAGCCTAGGGCCGGAAGAATTTGGCCTGGTGGTAGCGCATTACGGTAAGCGCATAGAGGTGGAATCTTTGCATCAGGCCGACGATGCCGGCAGCACCGAGGGCGAGGTGGTGAGCTGTCACTTTCGCGCCAACTTGGGCTCTCTCGTCACCGGCGACAAAGTGGTGTGGCGCCGGGGTAAAGATGCCGGCGTCATCGTGGCCGTACAACCGCGCCACTCACAACTGCAACGGCCAGATCCCTACGGCGATCTGAAAACTATCGCTGCCAATATCGACCGAATTATCATTGTTGCCGCGCCCTACCCTGAGCCACATGCCAATTTGATCGATCGCTATTTAGTGGCGACCGAAGCGCTGGGGCTGACACCGCTCATTTTGTTTAACAAGTCCGACCGCATCGACGCTAGCAACCAGGCCAAACTGGATTGGCTGACCGAGCGCTACGCCAAGCTTGGTTACGACGTGTTGAGAGTGTCGACCAAAACCCGTGAAAATATCGAGCAATTGACGACCTACCTCGGCAATTACACCAGCGTGTTTGTCGGGCAATCCGGCGTGGGCAAATCCTCGTTGATTAACAGCCTATTGCCGGGTTATGAAATCAAAGTCGGCGAGCTGTCGGAAGCCACGCAAAAAGGCACCCACACCACAACAACGGCGCATCTATATCATTTCCCGTCCGGTGGCCACCTGATCGACTCGCCAGGCATTCGGGAGTTTGGCCTCTGGCACATGGAGCCAGCCGACGTGCTCGATGGTTTCATCGAGTTTCGACCATTGCTGGGCTACTGCAAATTCCGCGATTGTAAGCACGATCGCGAACCCGGTTGCGCACTGCACAAAGCACTTGAGGCCGGCGAGATCAGTCAGTCGCGCTTTGATAGCTGCAACATGATCCTCCATAGCCTAAACCACCCACACAGTTAAGAGTTAAGCGTTCATGTCGAGTTTGCCGGAAAGCCACGGCAGACTCAGCTATTCTTGAGCCATGACAAATACTACCGCCGTTACAACCCTGCAATTGCAAGCGCCGCTCGGCGCCGGCCATTGGTGCAAGCTATTTAATCTGACCGACCTCACGCTGCTACCAGGCAGTTTTGAGCGGGTTAATCAGGCACTGAAACACCCAAGTAGCAACGCCGATCGAGTGGCCAAGGCCATAAATGATGATCCAGCCCTGTGCTTACATTTTTTTATGCGCGCCAATCGACTGGTTAAGCGTTCAGGCAATGAGATTCACTCGCTCGCACACGCGATCAGCTTGCTGGGGTTCACCAATGTGAGTCAAATCATCAAGAGCTTACCGGTAGCGGAGTGTCCTCTACCCTACTACTGGCACCAACTGCAAGTTAGCCTACTGCGGCGCAACCTCTTGATACGCTTACCCTTACACAACGTAGGTATAGATCCAGCGCAATTAGAATTCTCCGTACTGTTTAGTGATTGCGAGCAGTGGCTACGCTGGCATTTCGCGGCCAAAGAGCAACGGTACTCCCAAGGCTTAGCACGCAATCCCAAGATCGGCCCCACGAAAGCGCAACAGTTGGTTTTTGGTGCTGACCTAGGCGCCCACCTGCGCCCGATCTTGCAGCAACAAAGTCTGCCTAGCGATTTAAAAGAAACCTTGCAACAAAGCCCAAAAAACCTGAAAC
This sequence comes from Simiduia litorea, assembly GCF_042853465.1. Lineage (GTDB taxonomy): Bacteria > Pseudomonadota > Gammaproteobacteria > Pseudomonadales > Cellvibrionaceae > Simiduia > Simiduia litorea. Next base: position 3,576,233 of record NZ_AP031497.1, read on the forward strand.
ACGCGCTGAAGTCTCTGTTAAAGGCTATTCAAGGGAAAGCTTTTAAGGCACCGCTGCATAGGCGCCAATGCCTTATCTTTTTACTCGATAGATTAGTGGAGAATTTCTGCAGCTCGCCCGCACACAGAAGCACTAGACGCTATCAACAACTGGTTGCTCAATTGCTTCAAGTGACTGAAACCAGCGTGAGTGAAAGCTTGCATCAAGTCGCTGGCGAGCTGGCGCCTTTACATGCAAGCCTTATCGATACCCATCCGGCACGGCGCCTCCTGTGCGCTTGGCCCAAGGGGCTTGATGAGCCAATATACGCCCTGCCAAACCCGCGAAATGTAAGCGCTAAAAACACCGACATAAAAGCGCCGGGTATAGAAAAAATGGATGCCGTTATAGGCCGAGAAAAAACGGCTGTAGCAGTTAGTGAAAAACCTACTTCTGAAACACAGAGCGCGAATCGATTGTTAGACAATCGATTTTTAGATGCAAACTTGGTTCGACAAGGGCTAGTCACGCTGAGCAAAGGCCAGCCAAGTCTCAACTCAGTCAATGCCATTTTTCAAACCCTCAGCCAATCTCTGGAAACAGGTATGGGCATGGGTTTTGGCGCACTGCTCGTGCCGACGGCAAATGGGCAATGGCTAGCTAAATTTCAATTTGACGATCAAGAGTCGCCGCCAATTGAGCAATTGCCCACTGCAAATCTTTTAATCAAATTAAGTGCTAAGCCGGCGGCAATTTTAGTTAACAGCGATAATCGCCCCGCTATCATCGATCAACTACCAACACACCTTGTGGAAAAATTGGGCGCGCGCGAGCTACTGCTTATATCGATCTTTCTAAACACTAAGCTGATTGCCATTCTACTGGCAGCAGAAACCGATTTGGCGCCGCCCAGAGTACAAACTTGTAAACGCCTCGCCCAAGCAACACAACAAGCGATTGCAAGGCTTGCCGTACAAGTTCAGCGGCAAAGCGCGATCAAACGCTGACCCTGACGCAACATTGATTTACAATAGGCCTTTTTCCGACCCGGAATCCCTATGTTGCCCTTAATCATTGAGCCGGCCCAACTTGAACAAGAACTGAGCAACCCCAAGCTCCTGCTGATCGATTTGTGCAATGAGCAAACCTATCGCGCTGGGCATATCCCCAACGCGCATAGCGTTTTGCCCCAAGAGATAATGGCGGGCACACCACCCGCAGTGGGAAAGCAGCCCGACGAGGCGCGCTTAACGGCACTTTTTTCACGCCTAGGTTTAACCGCAGAACACCACGTCGTTGTATACGACGACGAAGGTGGCGGCTGGGCGGGACGCATGATTTGGCTGCTCGACGTGATTGGCCATCAAAAATATTCTTACCTAAACGGCGGTTTGTTAGCTTGGAAAGCGGCCAATTTTCCGTTGACGGAACACCTACCAAGCCCACAAGCCGCGCCTTTTAAGCTGCATGTTAATCACCAGTTCAGCGTCGATATTGACGATATTTTAGCCGAGCTCGGCAGCAAAGATTTCGTGGTGTGGGACGCCCGTAGCCCCGCCGAATACTGTGGTGAAAAAGTATTTGCCCAAAAAGCCGGCCATATTCCCGGTGCAATCAATTGCGAGTGGACACAGTTAATGGATCAGCAGCGTCAACTGCGTATTCGCGACGACGCCAAGGCCGTGCTGGCGAGTCTGGGGATCGACAGAAGTAAAACCATTGTGACCCATTGCCAAACCCATCATCGCTCCGGCTTTACTTATTTAGTGGGTAAAACCCTAGGCTTTAGCATTCGCGCCTACCCAGGCTCGTGGAGTGAATGGGGCAACCACCCAAACACTCCCGTTGACCTTTAGCATTTTTAACCTCGGATAAACCCATGAACCCGAAATTTTTTGCAAATTTACAATATGTTATTCCACAACACGCGCTCTCGCGTGCTGCTGGTTGGTTGGCAGAAACCTCTATCCCTTGGATTAAAGATCCTTTCACCCGCTGGTTTGCCGAGCGTTATCAAGTAGACATGTCTGAGGCACTGGAAGAAAACCCCTGTCGCTACGCTAGCTTTAACGATTTTTTTACCCGCGCACTCAAACCCGGCGCAAGACCCATTGATAGCGACAAGCAGTCCATTGTTAGCCCTGCCGATGGCGCTATTTCACAACTAGGCGACATTGAACTCGGTCGAGTATTTCAAGCTAAGGGCCAAGACTACAGCCTGACTGAGTTATTGGGCGGCGACCCAGAAGCAGCGGCGCCATTTATGGGCGGCAAGTTTGCCACTGTGTATTTATCGCCCAAAGATTATCACCGGGTACATATGCCATTGGCCGGCAAGTTAACGCAAATGGTGCATGTTCCTGGCGATCTTTTTTCTGTTAACGAGGCAACGGCCGATAACGTGCCACGCTTATTCTCGCGCAATGAACGCCTTGTGTGCTTTTTCGAAACAGAAGCGGGGCCCATGGCATTGGTCTTGGTGGGTGCCATGATCGTCGCGTCCATTGAGACAGTCTGGGCCGGCCAGGTCACACCCTATCGACGCGAAGTAAAACGCACAAATTACGACGCAGCGCCCGACATCCAATTACAGAAAGGCGAGGAAATGGGCCGCTTCAAATTAGGCTCTACCGCCATCGTAGTTTTCGGCCCTGATGTGATGACTTGGGACCAAAGCTACCGTGCCGGCACCGCGACAGTCATGGGGCAAAAGCTTGGTGAGTTAATAGAGAGGTAGGCTACAAGCTACAAGCTACAAGCTACAAGCTACAAGCTACAAGCTACAAGCTACAAGCTACAAGCTACAAGCTACAAGCTACAAGCTACAAGCTACAAGCTACAAGCTACAAGCTACAAGCTACAAGCTACAAGTGAGTATAAAAACAATTACTACTTCGGCGACGCCTAACCCCATTAAAATACACAGACTTGTAATAAAAAAGGCTCCTGTTCCGGAGCCTTTTTTGTTTAGTCCCGACCAAATATGCCGGATAACCAACCTTTCTTCACAGGCTTGAAAAGATACTCATCGCGAATTTGTGCGATATCCACATCGTAACTGCCGGGCTCTAAATCTTGCGCGATTTCAATTTTTTCGATCTCTGACAAACGCTTTTTGCCGGAGTCAATCAGGGCTTGCTTTTGTCGGTCGTCTTCAGCGAGATCCAACAGCATGGGCTTACGCATTTGGTGCTTACAAGAATCGAGCACCAACATTACTTTGGGTTTCAATCGCCGCTCAAAGTTCTGCTCAACCACCACACCCACCTCACCGGTCGATAACTCAACCAAAGTGCCGGTAGGGTAAAGACCAATAGCGCGAATAAACTCTACCACCAGCTCCTCTTGAAATTGAACGTCGCGCAACTCGTATAACTTCGCAACCGCCTTGGAAGGTGCGAGCGGATAGGCTTCGCCACGAGGATTGGTGGTATCGTCATAGAAGGTTACAATACCGGCGATTTTACCCAACAGCGGAATTTTATCGCCGCGCAAGTGCTGCGGAAAACCACTGCCGTTTAAACGCTCACAGTGCGTTTTCACCACCGCGATAACACGCGGCTCAATACCAGGCATCTGCCGAAGAATATCGCAGCCATGCAAAACAAACTTCTCGTACTCCAATTCTTCGGCCGCAGTGCGCACTTTTTGCGCGATCAATCCAGCGTCGATATTGACCTTACCCACATCCTTTAAAAGAATGCCAAGGGCCAAGGTGTCGAGATCGGTTTTACCGAGACCGATATGGCGGCCAAATAAAATACCCCAAACAGACGAGCGCATGGCGTGGGTGTAGGTGTGTTCATCCACTTCCCGCACCCGTGCAAGCCAAGAAAAGGCGTCTGGGTTTCTAACCACCGAATCGACCATTTGCGAGGCTGCGCGCTTGGTATCTTTAACCGGGATATCGCCGCCCTTTTCCAGTTGATTTAACACCTGCTCCATCGCGTGGTAAACCTGTTGGTGTAGCTCTTTGGCGACAGCCACTTCTTTATTGAGCGCCGACTTTTGCTGGTAAACACTACGCTTAATTTTTAACGGGGCAACTGGAATATTGGCCGAGGCATTTTTGGCTACACGCTGACCGGCTCCGGCTTGAGGTGCAGAACCGCCAGTTTTGCCAAGCGTTTTGAGGCGGGCCGCAACTGGCCCCTTACCTTTGGCCACATCGATGTAAACATGTTTGCAGTGAGCCTTGAGTTGCTTAATCTCATCCAGCTCGCGAATATAGAAACCCTGCAAGGGGAAAGGCGTTTGCGACCAGGGCCTATCCAAACCTGACACAAACATGCCAAGGGTTAGCTCATTAACATCGACTTTTAATTGTTTGATCGCCAAGGCAACTTCCTCGTTGCTGAATCTTATCCTATGCGCGGTGGGCAAACTGCGCAGGGTACACTTAACCTCAATCGTAGGTTTACCACCTAAGCGCTTGAGTTAATAGATGATTTTAGCGTCTTTCTAGCCCCTTTGGCGAGTTTGACGCAAGACCAACGTCACACATCGCAATGTTTACTGATGGTAGGCGGCCGAAAGCTGATGAACGGCATCGATAAAGGCCCCTGCGTTGGCGGGATCAACCTCTGGGGTAATGCCGTGCCCAAGGTTGAAAACGTGGCCATTGCCCTTGCCAAAGGATGCCAATATCTGACCGACCTCAGCTTCAATACGCGCCGGATTGGCGTACAGCATGGTTGGATCCATATTGCCCTGCAACGCCACTCGATCACCTACGCGCGCCTTAGCCAAGCCTATATCCGTTGTCCAATCCAAACCTAAGGCATCGGCACCCGTATCCGCCAATAGTTCTAACCACTGGCCGCCACCTTTGGTAAACAAAATCACCGGCACTTTACGACCCTCGCGCTCGCGAATCAAACCAGCCACAATGCGCTGCATGTAGGCCAATGAGAATTCTTGATAAGCGGCGTGGGATAGGGCTCCGCCCCAAGTATCAAATATTTGCACGGCCTGAGCACCCGCTTCAATTTGGGCGTTCAAATAGACCACCACCGAATCGGCTAACACGGTCAGTAGCTGGTGCATCAATTCAGGTTGGTCGAAAGCCATGGTTTTGGCGCGCCGGAAATCTTTACTCGAACCGCCCTCGACCATATAGGTCGCCAGCGTCCAGGGACTGCCAGAAAAGCCTATCAAGGGCACGCGACCATTGAGCTCGCGACGAATAGTTTTAACGGCATTGACCACATAAGGCAGATCTTGCTGAGGATCAACCACCTTTAACGCGTGAATATCAGCCTCGGTGCGGACAGGCTTTTTAAAGCGCGGGCCTTCACCAGTTTCGAAATACAGCCCCAAGCCCATGGCATCGGGGATGGTTAAAATATCCGAAAATAAAATCGCAGCATCCAATGGGTAGCGCTCCAATGGCTGAAGCGTGACTTCGCAAGCCATATCAGGGTTGGTACACAACCCCATAAAGTCGCCGGCCACAGCTCTCGAGGCGCGGTACTCCGGCAAGTAGCGCCCTGCTTGGCGCATCATCCACACCGGGGTTACATCAACGGGCTGGCGCAAGAGCGCGCGTAAGAAACGGTCGTTTTTCAGTTCTGTCATGGGATTCACTTCATTTTCGATGGGCGCATTGTAAGGCTTGCGCTTGGCATCGTACAGTTTGCTGGCCTGCAAAAACAAAAGCCCCTTCAATGAGGGGCCTTTGCCGGAGCTACTTTCTGAACCGCTAGGCGGGTTATGCCTTAAACATCCAAATAATCCAAGATGCCTTGGGCGGCCTCGCGCCCCTCCCAAATGGCCGTAACCACGAGATCAGAACCGCGCACCATGTCGCCACCGGCGAATACTTTGGGATTGGACGTTTGAAACTTATAGGTTTGATGCTCGGCCGCGTCCACACCGCCCCAATTGTTAATCTTAATGCCGTGCTCTTCGAACCAAGGCGCAGGGCTTGGCTGGAAGCCGAAGGCAACTAACACAGTATCAGCCGGTACAATTTGCTCTGAACCTGACACAACCTCAGGTCGACGACGGCCATTTTCATCCGGCGCGCCCAACTGTGTGGTCACGACTTTAACGCCCTCCACTTTACCATCGCCGACAATTTCGACCGGCTGACGATTGAAAATAAACTTCACACCTTCCTGCTTGGCATTCACGACTTCGCGCTTGGAACCAGGCATGTTTTCTTCATCGCGACGATAGGCACAAGTGACAGATGCGGCCTGCTGGCGAATCGAAGTGCGGTTGCAATCCATCGCAGTATCACCGCCACCTAACACCACCACGCGCTTACCCGCCACACTGATAAAATCGGCAGGGTCTTTTTCAAAACCCAAATTACGATTTACGTTGGCAACCAAAAACGGCAGAGCGTCATACACACCTTCCAGCTCTTCGCCAGGGAAACCGCCTTTCATATACTTGTAAGTACCCATGCCCATAAACACCGCGTCGTAGTCGCGCAGTAGATCGGCCATAGAAATATCTTTACCCACCTCGGTGTTTAATCGAAATTCTATGCCCATCTCAGTGAAAATTTCACGACGGCGGCTGAGCACAGATTTTTCCAATTTAAACTCGGGGATACCAAAGGTTAATAGTCCACCAATTTCAGGGTACTTATCGAATACCACCGGCTTGACACCGTTGCGCACGAGAATATCCGCACAACCAATGCCCGCTGGGCCGGCGCCGATGATGGCCACTTTTTTATCGGTCCAAACCACTTTCGACATGTCTGGTTTCCAGCCCATGGCGAATGCGGTATCGGTAATATATTTTTCGGCGTTGCCGATGGTAACCGCGCCAAAGCCGTCATTGAGCGTACAAGCACCTTCGCACAGACGATCCTGCGGACATACGCGGCCACACACTTCCGGCAGTGAATTGGTTTGATGGCTCAACTCAGCCGCTTCGAAAATATTGCCTTCGCTAATGAGCTTTAACCAGTTGGGAATGAAGTTATGCACCGGGCACTTCCACTCACAGTAGGGGTTACCGCACTCCAAACAGCGGTGGCTTTGATCTTTCACTTCCTCTTCCGTATAGGGCTTGTAGATTTCCACAAACTCGTGCTTACGGGTTTTCAGTGATTTTTTCGCGGGGTCCTGGCGACCCACGTCGATAAACTGAAAATGGTTACTTAAGCGAGCTGACATAAATGCTTCCTCTAAAATTCTGTTTGGTTATTGCGGGCTAGCAACAGTTTGCTTAAGCAAACCATCCAAGCTCGCGGCCTTCGGCTTAACCAGCCAGAACTTGCCAATCAGGTCGGTGAAGTTATCCAATAGATATTGGCCCCACTCGCTACCCGTTTCAGCAACAAATTCTTCAATAATTTGTTGTAGGTGCGTTTGATGCGCCTCCAACTCTTCATTGTTAATACGCGCAATTTCCACTAACTCGCGGTTGTAACGATCGGAAAAGGTACGCTCGACATCGAGCACATAGGCAAAACCACCAGTCATACCCGCACCAAAGTTCACACCCACTTTTCCGAGTACCGCAACAACACCGCCGGTCATGTATTCGCAACAATGGTCGCCAGCGCCTTCGACAACCGCCTGAACACCCGAGTTACGCACGGCAAAGCGTTCACCTGCAGTACCCGCCGCAAACAACTTGCCGCCGGTTGCACCGTATAAACACGTGTTGCCAATAATCGAGGTTTCTTGTGATTTGAACGAAGAATTTTTCGGCGGACGAATAACCAACTTACCGCCAGCCATACCTTTGCCCACATAGTCGTTGGCGTCGCCCTCTAAGTACAACTCCAAGCCACCGGCATTCCACACACCAAAACTTTGACCCGCCACACCGGTCAGCTTCAGCTTAATGGGGTTATCGCTCATGCCTAGATTGCCGTGACGTTTAGCAATTTCGCCACTCAAGCGCGCACCGATAGAGCGGTCGCAGTTAGTAACTGTAAACGCAAACTCGCCACCCGCTTTCGCTTCAATGGCAGGCAATAAGGTCGCTACCATGGTCTCGGCCAACTGGCCTTGGTCAAACGGCTGATTACGCGCCTGCTGACACGTTTGAGGTTTGGACGCTAAGAAATCATCGCTATAAATTACAGGACCTAAATCCAACTGCGATTGACGCTTAGTACGACCTTCAATGGCCTCCAGTAAATCAACTCGACCCACAAGCTCTTCAAGTGTACGAACACCTAAGCGCGCCATCCACTCGCGAGTTTCCTCCGCCATAAACTTAAAGAAATTCATCGCCATATCGACAGTGCCGATATAGTGATCGCGTCGCAACCTATCATTTTGCGTTGCAACGCCGGTGGCACAGTTATTCAAATGACAGATACGCAAATATTTACAGCCCAGGGCCACCATGGGCGCCGTACCGAAACCAAAACTCTCCGCGCCTAACATCGCCGCTTTAACAACATCCAAGCCAGACTTTAAGCCACCATCGGTTTGCACTCGCACCTTGCCGCGCAAATTATTGGCGCGCAGCATTTGATGGGTTTCAGACAAACCCAGCTCCCAAGGCGAACCGGCGTAGCGAATAGACGTGATTGGGCTGGCAGCTGTACCGCCGTCATAACCCGAAATAGTAATTAAATCGGCATAGGCTTTAGCCACACCCGCGGCAATAGTACCGACGCCAGGGCGCGACACTAACTTAACAGATACCAACGCATCAGGGTTGACTTGCTTTAGGTCGTAAATGAGCTGCGCCAAATCTTCAATCGAATAAATATCGTGATGTGGCGGCGGCGAAATTAAGGTCACGCCTGGCACCGAGTAACGCAAGCGCGCAATCAGCGCATTCACTTTACCACCAGGCAGCTGCCCTCCTTCGCCAGGCTTAGCACCTTGCGCTACTTTGATTTGCAGTACTTCGCCATTCACCAAATATTCAGGCGTGACGCCAAAACGGCCGGAGGCAACCTGCTTAATTTTCGACGATTTAATCGTGCCATGACGCGCGGGATCTTCACCGCCCTCGCCGCTGTTAGAGCGACCGCCTAAGGTATTCATCGCCTGCGCTAAGGCCTCGTGCGCCTCGGGCGACAAGGCGCCTAAAGACATAGCGGCGGAGTCAAAGCGCTTAACAATCGATGCCACAGACTCCACTTCGTCTAAGGGCACGGGCGTAATGTTGTCTTTGATTTTTAATAGGTCGCGCAATGTGGCCGTCGGTCTATCGTTAACCAGACCGGCATAATCGCGCCACACATTGTAATCACCGGTTTGCACAGCTTTTTGCAATGTCTGTACAACGTCCGGATTAAAGGCGTGGTATTCCTGACCGTGCATATACTTGAGCAAACCACCGGGCTGGATCGGCTTGCGGGCTTTGTTGGCGTAGCTTAAAAGCTTAACCACGTCAGATTGCAAATCATCAAAGCCAGCACCTTCAATACGGCTTGGTGTTTCAGGGAAACACAAATCAACCACATCAGCGTTTAAACCGATAATTTCAAACAAGTAGGCGCCGCGGTAGGAAGCCACGGTTGAAATGCCCATCTTGGACAGAATTTTTAACAACCCCTTACAAATCGCCGTCACATAACGTTTTTGTGCTGTGGCAGCATCATCGAGCATTTCACCGGTTTGAATTAAGTGATTGATCACACTGTAACTCAAGTAGGGATGAACGGCGGTGGCACCGTAGCCAATCAAACAAGCGATTTGATGGGAGTCACGCGCTGTTGCGGTATCGGCAATAATATTGGAGTTACAACGCAGACCTGTTTTCACTAGACGCGCATGCACGGCGCCCGTTGCCAATAAGGCGTGGATAGGCAACTTATCCGCTTCCACATCGCGATCAGAAAGCACCGCGATAACGGTGCCCTCGCGCACCGAGGCTTCCACTTCATCGCAAAGATCGACAATTGCCTGGCGTAAATCTTTTTGGGCTGGATCAAAATACAAACTGAACTTGCGAACCCGATAACCGGGTTTATCGAATCTTAAGATGTAGTCACACTTAGCCCAGGTCAACACAGGCGAGGACAGTATCAAGCGGTCGGCGTGATCTTCCACATGTTCAAACACAGATTTCTCTGCACCTAAACAGGTTTCGAGCGACATTACGATAGATTCGCGCAACGGATCTATCGGCGGGTTAGTAACTTGAGCAAACTGCTGGCGGAAAAAATCATAGAGGCAGCGCTCTTTTTCCGATAGCACAGCCATGGGCGTATCGTCACCCATAGAACCAACAGCTTCCTGACCACCTTCGGCCAAGGGACGAATCACTTGATCGCGCTCTTCAAAGGTTACTTGGAATAACTTTTGATGGCGGAAAAACTCGTCCATGGTGAACTGATTGTCAATCGCCGGGCCGTTATAATCGGCGCGTAAACGGGTGGCACGCTTAGACAACCACTGCTTGTAGGGCTGCGCGTCTTTTAACATCTTGTCGATGTCTTCGCTAAAAAATAGCTTGCCAGTCTCGGTGTCGATAGACAGCATTTGCCCAGGGCCTAAGCGACCTTTTGCCACAACATCTTCAGGCTTATAGCCGTGTACGCCCACTTCCGAGGCAACTGTAATAAAGTCATCTTTGGTAATGACATAACGCGAGGGGCGCAAGCCGTTGCGGTCGAGCGTACAAACAGCGTAGCGGCCATCGGTAATAACTAAACCAGCGGGGCCATCCCACGGCTCCATATGCATGGAGTTATATTCGTAGAAGGCGCGTAAATCTGGGTCCATGTGCTCGACGTTTTGCCAAGCTGGCGGCACTAACATACGCACAGCGCGGTGCAGCTCCATACCACCGGCGAGCAACACTTCGAGCATGTTATCCAAACTTGAAGAATCTGAGCCAGTGCGGTTTACCAGTGGCGTGATTTCATTCAGCTCGGGTAATAAATTGGTTTGGAACTTCGGCGTACGCGCCACTGACCAATTGCGGTTGGCGGTGATAGTGTTGATTTCGCCATTGTGCGCCAGCAACCTAAACGGTTGCGCCAAAGGCCAACGAGGTAGGGTATTGGTCGAGAAGCGCTGGTGAAATACACAAATCGCCGTCTCTAAACGCTTATCCGCCAAATCTAAAAAGAAGCGCGGTAAATCAACCGGCATCATCAAGCCTTTAAAGGACATGACCTTGGCATTAAGACTGCCTACATAGAAGCTCGCATCGGCCGCCAAACGCAGCTCAGCTTTCCTGCGGACAATAAATAATTTGGCATTTAATTGCTCGTCAGTCATACCGTCGCAATTAACGAAGACATTGTAAAAAGACGGCACAGACTCTAGCGCAATAGGCCCGAGGCAAGCGTTGTCTGTTGGCATATGTCGCCAACCGGCAAGGGTTAAGCCCTTAGCAGCAATTTCTTCGTTAACGATTTTCTTTTGTGCTTCGGCGAGTTTGGCATCCGTGCTGAGCATCATCACGCCAACACCGTAGACACCGGTCAAAGGCAAGCAGCCAGCATCCGCAGCCACTGAACGCATGAAGCTGTCAGGCTTTTGTATCAGCAGCCCGCAACCATCGCCGGTCTTACCGTCGGCAGCAATACCGCCGCGATGCGTCATGCAGGTCAAAGCTTCGATAGCCGTTGTTAGCAACCGGTGGCTGGTTTCACCTTTTAAGTGGGCAATCAAGCCAAAGCCACAGTTGTCTTTGAACTCGTCTAACCGGTACAGGCCAGTGCTCATAAACAGTCCTTCAAATCGTTAAGAATTCCGCTAAGCGAGGGTTGGTTTGGGCAATCAACCGCGCCCTAAAACCCTCTGTGAGCAATCAGTAGAGCGCAGTTATCACAGCAGGCAAAGCCCGCTGACGCTCAAAGTATCGATATTGCCGGTGATGCTTGAGATTCTAGGCTAGCCGCTCGCTCATTAAACTATCGAACTAGCCAGTCGTTGAATCAGATCCCGCACAGAGGTCCCTCAGATCCCGCTTACCAAACTGTACTGCAGTTTCTGCTGTTTACAGGGCAAATGGGCGCAGAATGTTACCCGCTAAGCCTTTCGGGTGCAAGTTGAGTCGCGCAATGATTGGAAAGCTAGGTGATTCCTACTGAATCAATATTGCTAAAGCTGTCAGTTTTCGTTTATTTGCTGCTGGACAGATGCCAATGTGCGCGGCCAAGGGCCCGCTTTTTGCAGATTTTTGGGCAGTCTTTGCGTTGCTCGGCGGGCTGCATCCGAGCTTTCATAGTTACCCAATACCACCACATACCAAGGCTTACCCCCCCGTTTGGTGGTATACCAAAGCAATGGCTGAGAGGCATTTGCTTCAATGAAACGCTCCACACCCGCCTTTGATTCTGCCGCCAAGACCTGCAAGGTAAAATGCTCAGCAGGCAGCGCCAGCAACAATTGTTCGTCGCCGGCAAATATTGGCTGAGGGGGCTGAGTTTTAGGCGCTTGCACAATAGCTGGCTCAGCTAACGTGTTTTCCGGCGCCGACTGTACTTGCGCCGGTAGCTCGCTAGGCGCCGACTTAACGTGACCACCTGAAACCATTAATGGATCATCCATGGCTGCTTCTGAGGCCGAATCATCGGCCATGGAGCTAGGAGCACTGCCAGCCAAAGTAGGCACTGTTGGCTCAATGGCTGGCGTGGTGATCTGTGCGCCCGTAGGTGCCACATCATTTACATTGGCAACCACCAAGGCCACTGGCGTGCTCACGGTGCTTGCTGTTGTATCGTCTTCAAAACCCCACCACGCTATCGCCAGCACCAAAAAGAGCCCGGCGAGAGCCGATAGGTGTAACCACGGTATATTCATGGCTGCTGGAACCGGTGCTGCCGCCTTTTCCAACAAATGGACCTCAGCCATCGCATTGACACGGTTCAAGTCGCCACTGCTGGTCAGCCAAATAGACTCTTCATCCATCTCACTGAACGGGCTAACACCATCAAAACCGGCATCAGCTAACCGGAAAGCAAGGTAGTCAGCGACAAATTCCTGACTCACGTCAGGCATGGTAAATATCTGAGGCGGCTCGACATCGGCCAGCTGCATAGTTTGCAACTTATCGGCTAAGTCAGCGGAGCCAACCAGCAGCAGGTGCCAACAAGTGCCGGACTCGTCAGGGTTAACTAAATCGAGCAGAGCCTCAAGCGTTTGCTGGTGCAACACATCGGCATCATCGAGAAGAATGTAGACCTGTAAACTACCCCCACTAAACTCACTCCACTCTCTTAAGCGGGCACGCAAGCGCTGCACCGAGTCTTGCTCATCAACGGCAAGACCAATAGTTTTTGCAAGGCTAAAAAGTAATTGGCTAGGCGAGCTAAGCTCTACTCCGGCGCGCAAGAACACATAGTCTTCGCTCGATAATTGCGTATAAATCTCCTGGAGCAGGGTCGATTTACCCACACCTTGAGGACCAACTAGAGCGGAGACATTGTCAGAAAAATGTAGAAGATGAATCAGCTGGGCGACTAAGGATTGACGCCCGTGCGCAGAAAAGAAGCCACCAAGACCTTTATCAAAGGGTGGCCGAATCAAACCAAATTGCTGAATATAATCCAACAGCGGTTCCGACTGCGGCGACAAGTCCTCAGGAGCGACGCGCAGATTGCGGAAATTCGCCGCCATTGAGTCTGCGCTGTCTGCCATAGAAACCCACCCTGTATATTTTTTGTTCAGGCTAACCCCTTTAACGAATATCGGCAAGCCCCGAATTAATCGAAGCTTGCAACACTTGCTCTACGTCAGCTAATCCAACATCGCTCACTACTACCGCCTCACCTAAAGCTTTCAGCAAAACAAAGCGCAGACGGCCGTCCATAACTTTTTTATCAACACTCATATGCGTTAAGAACTGATCCACTGTCATGGATTTTGGCGCCGCAATCGGCAACACTGCCCGCGCCAATAAGTTACGCACCCGAGCCACATCTTCTGTGGCCAACCACCCCAGCTTTTCAGACAATTCGGCCGCCAGCATCATACCGGCACCCACCGCTTCGCCGTGTAGCCAATTACCATAGCCTAACTGCGTTTCAATCGCATGGCCAAAGGTATGACCTAAATTCAACAACGCCCGAACGCCACTTTCCCGTTCATCAGCAGCGACAATTCTTGCTTTGTTCTCACACGACCGCTGAATCGCATAAATCAACGCATCGCTCTCAAGAGCAACCAATCGTTCAATATTCTGCTCCAGCCACAATAAAAACTCTCCATCACCTAATAGGCCATATTTAATGATTTCCGCCAACCCGGCTGAAATTTCTCTAGCTGGCAATGTTGCGAGCAAATCAATATCAATGATCACGGCTTGTGGCTGATAGAAGGCACCTATCATATTTTTGCCGAGCGGATGGTTTATGCCTGTTTTACCGCCGACGGAAGAATCGACTTGCGACAATAAGGTGGTTGGCACCTGTATAAAGTTAACACCGCGTTGATAACTCGCCGCCGCAAAACCACACATGTCGCCCACAACACCGCCACCTAAAGCTATTAACGTCGTGTTTCGATTGTGCCTAGCTTGCAATAAACCGTCGAAAACCAAATTCAGGGTGGAGAAATTTTTATGGGCTTCGCCATCAGGTAGTTCGACAAGAGCAACGCGTTTGCCTGTTAAACTAGATTGCAATACATTTTCATACAATGGACCAACTGTCTGATTCGTAACGATGCAGACTTGATCACTTTTAATGTGAGGTAAAAACAGATTCGATTCAGACAAAAGGCCTGAACCAATATAGATAGGGTAGCTACGATCACCCAAGTCAACCTGTACAATCTGCATTTTTACCCCCGAGTTAAAAATCGGAACAATAACAGATTTCGTAATTCAAGGCTGCTTCTGCAGCCTTAGATTAATAGGTCGATCTAACTAACGCTGCCATTTCTTGAGCTACCAATTTAGGCGCACGTTGTTCGGTATCGATAATGTGAGTTGCAACTTCAGCATACAAGGGGTCGCGTAGGGCTAGGAGCTCGCGGATACGGGTCTCAGGATCTGCGACCTGCAATAGAGGTCGACGCTTATCCTTTGCCGTGCGCTCTAACAGTTGCTCAGTAGATGCTGTTAAATAAAACACAATACCTGAAGATTTGAGGCATTCGCGATTTTCTTCTCGCATAACAATGCCACCGCCAGTCGCGATAACAAGTTGGCCTTGTAACGAAAGATCCGCTAAAACAACCACTTCTCTCTGTCGAAAGCCTGCCTCTCCTTCAACATCAAATATCCAAGGAATATCGGCGCCGGTGCGCTCTTCTATTTCTCGATCTGAATCTTTAAAGGGGTAGCCGAGCTGTTGGGCAAGCAGTTTGCCTATAGTGGTTTTGCCGGCCCCCATGGGGCCGACAAGAAAGACCGGACGACTCATTGAGCAAAGTTGTCCGCCATAATGCGAGGTGTAATAAAGATCAACAACTCGGTTTTGTTCTCTCTAGTAACATCCTGACGGAAGGCGCGACCTAAATAAGGAATATCGCCAAAGAAAGGAACCTTGGTAACACCCTTAACTTGCTCAGTCTGAAAAATTCCACCAAGCACAATGGTTTCGCCGTCCGCAGCAAGTACTTTGGTATTCAACTGAGTGACATCAATTGCCGGAATACCCGTTGGCGTAATCTCACCTACGCTGTCTTTATGGATCTGAAGCTCCATAATAATGTGGTTATCAGGCGTAATCTGTGGAGTTACATCCAGTTTCAAGACGGCCTCTTTAAAGGAGGTAGTCGTAGCACCGCTAGACGAAGCTTCCTGGTAGGGGATTTCTGTACCCGACATGATCGTGGCTTTCTGTTTATCGCCAGTAATCACTTTTGGCTGAGACACTACTTCTGCGTGGCCCGAGTCCTCTAGAGCAGACAGCTCCAACGCCAAATAGGTATTATCATCAACAAAAGCGGCAGTAATAGCACCGGCAGGGTTAGCAACACCGAGGTCAATCATCATAGAGTCATTCAGATCAAACTCTATCTTGCCCGTATCGTCCTCATCATAATCTAAGGTCTCTAACGAGCCGGTAAACCGGCCTTGCCCATTATCACCATTACTGAAACCCAATCCACCCCAACGAACACCCAACTCTTCGCGGAAATCGGTATTGGCAATAACAATGCGCGCTTCAATCATGACTTGCCTAATAGGAATATCCACTTCGGCAATAACTTTCTTGAACTCAGTAATTTTTTCTTCAGTGTCAGTCAAAATAATCGAATTAGTGCGCTCATCAACAATAGCGCGCCCACGCTCAGACAGAAGTGATCCGGTGGAATTTCTGTCGCCGCCACTACCGCCACTGGCACCTCCGAAATCTCTGCTACTCCCGCCACTTTCTCGCTTACCCTTAAATAACTCAAACAACTCTTTAGCATTGGCGTAACGCACGCGAATATATTCTGTACGTAAAGGTGCCAACTCTTCTAGTTGCTTTTTGGTCTCAAGCTCTTGGCGTTCGCGTTCAGCAATTTCAGCTGCAGGTGCAACCATCAAAACATTACCAATTTGACGCTTATCCAAGCCCTTAGTTTTTAATACCAAATCCAAAGCCTGATCCCAAGGCACATTATCTAATCGCAAAGTAATGCGACCACTAACGGTATCGGAAGCAACAAGATTCAATTCAGTAAAATCAGCAATTAACTGCAACACCGATCGCACTTCAATATCTTGGAAATTCAATGATAGCTTGTCACCAACAAAGGCAAAGGCCGCGTTCTTAGCTTCTAACTCTTGCTTATTTAGCGGCTTAACACTAATAACGTAGCTATTGTCAGCTTGGTAAGCAATATAATCAAACTGACCGGGGGCTGCGATATCAACCACCGTATTACGACCGTCATAATTCATATTGACTTGAGTGACCGGCGTTGCGAAGTCAGTTACATCCAAACGGCGACGTAACTCTTGCTCTAAAAATGTGTTTATAAAGGTAACTCGAACACCACTGCTCACCTCGTCAACATCCACCTCTAGGTGTGCATCAGAGAGCGTAAAGTACAATTCACCAGCACCTTGCGCATTTCGTTTAAAATCAACATCTGCAACACTGACTCGGCTATTTGAAGGTTTCTCATTTAAACTCTTCGACACACTGGTTTGCTGGGATAATGTCGCACTACTACCAACGTTCGCTTTAGCCATGGAGTCGCCAACATTAGTACCACCAACTGCAAGGATAAACTGGTTCCCTTCGGTCCGAGTTGAATAGGGCTGCAAATCATCAAGAGAAATAATTAAGCGAGTACGCCCGCCGGCACTAACAATGGCTGCATCCTTAGCATTTTCAAAAGATAGTGCATACTTTTTCTGGCTCAGCGCATTATCTGTCTCCGGAAAATCGAGAACAATTCTCGCCGGTTTATCGATGGTGTAGCCGTCAGGGGTTGCGGGTGCGTCGCTAAACTGCAAGTGCACTTCAAAACGTTGACCAGGCAATTCAGCAAACTTAATATCCTGAATGGTATTAGCTTGAACTGCACCAGCACTAAAAATCAAGGTCGCAATCGCAACCACTCTTAACCCCAAACAGGTCAGTGATCTTATTAAATTACTCATGGCTGCTATTCCTTTTCCTCAATTCGTAAGCTTCTAGGTCTTTCTATCCAACCATTTAAGCCATCTGACACTATTTCTAAAAACTCAATTTGAGCCTGATTAATTGAAATCACATGACCATGGTTACGGCCAATATAATTTCCTTGTCGCACGCGATGCACACCACCTTTGTCATCTGAGACTAGTGCCCACAAGGTGCGATCTTTCTCAATAGTTCCCACCATTTTCAACACACTAACAGAGTAATTTTCGAGATGTTCGCGCTCCCTGTTGAAATCAGGCTGGATTTTCTTGCCGGCCGAACGCAACAGCTGCTGCAACTCAACAACAGGCCGATCAAACGGGCTTCTAAGTAACATCGCACCGTAATTAAATGCCTCATAAGGCCGGAACGCGGGAACTGGATCTACTGGGCCGGCTTGCCGAGCTTTTACGCTTGCAACATAAGCTCGCAAATCAGAATCATCGTGCACACTACAGGCAGACAACCAAAGACAAGCACCTAAAAGAGCAATACGATTGATAATTTTCATTATTGCTCTCCCTGTGATTTATAACGATAAGTTTTAGCCGAAATATTCATCTGAAGGAATGTACCTTCTTTATTAGGCTCAATAAGATAATCGTGCAAGGTCACAATACGAGGCATGCTGGAAATACCCGAAACAAAAGCACCAAAGTCGTGGTATCCGCCTTGTACGACAATTTTAATGGGTAACTCAATATAAAACTCGGCAGCAACCTCAGGTTCCAACTTAATACTGTCAATCGACAAGCCACTTGAAGAACCTTTTTCATCAATATCTTCTAGCAAACCCGGAACTTCGGTATCGCTCGGTAACTGAGAGACCAAAGCACCTAACGACTGCTCCATTTCAACCATTTGCTGGCGATAAGCTTCAAGGTTCGCAGCTTGTTCACTTTTATCTTCAAAAGACTTCCTCAGCTGCATTTCTTGCGCCGCAGACGAAGCGAGTTGTATTTCGAGATCCTTGACGAAAAGGAAGTAAGTCAAAGCGACAATTGCTACCGCCAACACCACGGCCAGCATGGCCTTAACCCATGCAGGCCATATGCCTACCTTTTCCCAATCGACATCGCCTATATCAAAATTCTGTATTTGCTCAAGAGCATCTGCAAACGCCATGATTATTTGCCTTCCTCTTGCTCTGACTTCGGCACAGCGGTACGCACCGACATACTAAATTTATTGGCCAACTCACCTTCCTCAGGTGCTGCTGCCACCGAGGTTAGATTTGGTGACTTAAACCATTCTGACTCATCTAAATTTCGCATTAACGAGGAAACTCGATTGTTTGATTCTGCAATGCCGGATATATCTATTTTGTCGCCTGTGCGCTTCAAGCTTAAAACGAAAACACCGTCAGGAATAGCGCGGGCCATTTCGTCAAAGTACCGCACTATCACAGGTCTTGTGCCTTGCAAGCCTTGAATTACACGCATGCGATCTATCAATTCCGCTTTGCGCTTCTTCAGGTCGCGAATTTCAGCAACTTGTTTTTCTAATTGCTGAATTTCACGCTGCAAAGTTGCATTGCGTTGATTCTGGAATTCAATATCTCCCTCAACACTAGCAACCCACATATACGCGAGTGCAGCGGCAATAACTAACACACCACCGAGGATGGTGAAATACTCTTGTTTTTTCTCTTGGCGGTATTGATCGCGCCATGGCAATAAGTTTATGCGTGACATTAGTCTTCAAAGCTCCTCATTGCCAAACCGGTTGCGATCATCAATGAAGGGGCATCAGCCGCCAGCGCTACCGCATTTACTTTAGGTGAAACAGACATACTGGAAAAAGGGTTAGCAATTGTAGTCTGCGTACCTAACTTTTCTTCAATCAATTCAGCTAGACCGTCCATCGCCGCAACACCGCCAGCCAATACAATATGATCGACATCGTTATATTGGCTAGAGGAGAAGAAGAACTGCAGTGAACGAGTCACCTGCTGAACTACCGACTCTTTAAATTGAAGCAGCACTTCGGTTTCATAGTCATCAGGCAAACCGCCCTGTTTTTTAGCTAGGCCGGCCTCTTCAGCTGACAAACCATAGCGGCGCTGAATTTCTTCAGTCAGCTGCTTACCGCCGAAAAGCTGCTCGCGGGTATAAATGGTTTTACCTTCGAGCAACACACTTAACGTCGTCATGGTTGCACCGATATCTAGAATCGCCACCACCTGATCAGAATCATCTTCGAATTGGCGCGCGACCAAAGAGAATGCGCGCTCCATGGTATAGGCTTCTACATCCACGACTTTTGGAATTAACCCAGCCTGCTCTAGCACCGCCGAGCGAAGATCGACATTCTCACGTCGACAAGCCGCCAACAGCACTTCCACCTGATCCGGGTTGCGCGGCGACGGGCCTTGCACCTCGAAATCAATAGCCACTTCTTCAAGCGGGTACGGGATGTATTGATCGGCTTCTAAGGAAATTTGCGTTTCCATAGCATCGTCGGAGAGCCCAGACGGCATTTCGATCAATTTGGTGATGACCGCAGAACCGGCTACAGCAACCGCTGCAAACTGAGTTTTGCATTTAGCCTGCTGCGCGACCTTCTTGATCACATCGGCCACCACTTCCACATCGGCGATATTTTTCTCCGATACGGCATTCGGCGGCAGCGCCCGCACAGCGTAGCTTTCAACGCGGTATCGCTCACCCTGACGGGAGAGCTCAAGTAACTTGACCGACGTGGAACTAATATCCAGGCCGATTACCGGTTTTGTCTTTTTCTCGAGAAATCCCAAAATTCCCATTTTCCTATCAATTTCCGTAACTTACAGACAAGTTATGTTATAGCACTTTAACTTAAGCCTGCAACAATAGTGGCAATATGTAAAGCCCGTAAAAGCCCGTATAATGGCGGGCAAATTGACAAGGCCACCTAAGCTACTAATTCCTATGGAAAAAATATCCAAGAACTACCGCACAGTTCGCCTAATTTGCTGGCTACTACTGGCCGGAATCAGCGCCACAGCCCTCTCGACAGGCGGGCTTTACCTTTATCTCAGTCCAAAACTACCCTCTGTTGAGGCGCTTAGGCAGATAAAATTCCAAACGCCGCTGCGCATTTACTCCGCGGACGGCAAGCTTATTGGTGAGTTTGGCGAGAAGCGGCGCAGCCCCATTCGCTACGATCAGATACCTCAAGCTTATATCGACGCCATACTCGCCGCCGAAGACGACCAATTCTACAAACATCACGGCGTGTCCATTAAAGGACTTTTGAGAGCAGCTTCACAAATATTGCAAACAGGCCAGATTCAAGGGGGGGGGAGCACCATCACAATGCAGGTGGCGCGCAATTTCTTCCTCACCTTTGATCAAACCTTCCTGCGCAAAGCGAACGAAATTTTGCTGGCGATCAAAATTGAGAACGAGCTCTCAAAACCAGAAATTTTAGAGCTATACGTCAACAAAATTTACTTGGGCAATCGAGCCTACGGTATCGAGGCTGCGTCTCAAGTCTACTACGGTAAGAGCATAGACCAACTTAACCTCGCGCAACTGGCGATGATTGCGGGCCTGCCCAAGGCACCATCGCGTTTCAACCCCATCGCCAATCCGCCGAGGGCGACGATTCGACGAAACTGGATTCTCGGGCGCATGCTAGAGCTGGGTAAAATTGACCAAGCACAATATACCGAAGCCCTAAACACCCCGTTAAGCGCGCGCTTCCACGAGTTAGCACTGGACTTGAGTTCGCCTTATGTGGCCGAAGTCGCACGCCAACAGGTGATCGACTTTTACGGCGAAGACGCCTACAGCGACGGACTCAAGGTATACACCACCATCGATACCAAACTGCAGGAGACAGCTCAAAAGGCCGTGATTAGCGGGCTTCTCACCTACGATGCTCGACATGGCTACCGAGGGCCAGAAAAAACGATCAAACTCAATGAGGCCATTAGCGAGGCCCCAGAAAGAGATAAGGCTTACCTAGAAGAGCTGAGTAAAGTCCCTGTGCTCGGTGGGCTACACCCAGCCGTCATCACCGACGTGCTCGAACAAAGCGCCTCGGCACTGCTCAGCGACGGCAAAAAAATCACCCTCGAGTGGGAGCAGGGCCTGGCAAGTGCGCAGCGCTACATCAATGAGGATCGCGTAGGCTCACCGCCTAGCAAAGCCAGTCAAATTCTAAGTGAGGGTGATTTGGTGAGGTTATTACCGCTCCCAGATCAACAGTGGCAATTATCGCAGGTGCCCGCGGCGCAATCGGCTTTGGTTGCACTTAACCCCGAAGATGGCGCCATTGTCTCGTTGGTCGGCGGCTTCGACTTTCGCCAAAGTCACTTCAACCGAGCGGTACAAGCTGAGCGCCAACCTGGCTCGAGCTTCAAACCCTTTATCTATACCGCAGCACTGGAAAGCGGCTTTACACCAGCCACGCTGATCAATGATGCCCCCATCGTCTTCGAAGACGCCAGCCTCGAGGGCACTTGGCGTCCGGAAAATGACAGCGGCCAATTTTTAGGTCCAACCCGCATGCGCCAAGCGCTCTACCAATCGAGGAACCTAGTTTCAATTCGCATACTGCGCTCCATGGGCATCAGGCCCACTATCGAAAAAATGGCGCGCTTTGGTTTCGATACCAGCAAACTACCGCGCGATCTATCCTTGGCATTGGGCAGCCACGCGGTTACCCCCCTGCAAATTGCCACCGGTTATGCCGTATTTGCCAACGGGGGCTTTCGCGTACAGCCCTATTTGGTGAAATCCATCGCCGATGTTAAGGGCGATATCATTTTTGAAGAAAACCCGCTGGTCGCCTGCCGCCTCTGCCCTGAACGACTAACAAGCCAACACGGCGTTGAAGCGGAAATCGCAGAAAGCATCGAAGAAGAAGCCGAAACCCTGGACGATTTACTGGCACAAAGCGCACCTACGCCAACCTCATCCGAAGAAACAGTGAGCACCAAACCACTGCGGCTGGCCAAGCGAATCCTCGATGAGAGAGACGCTTTTATCATCGACTCGATGCTGCGCGATGTGGTGAAAAAGGGCACGGGCAAAAAAGCCATGGCGCTAGGCCGCGATGATTTAGCGGGTAAAACCGGGACCACCAACGGCCCAAGGGACGCCTGGTTCTCCGGCTACAACCACCAATTAGTGGCCACGGCTTGGCTGGGCTTCGATCAAAACTTTAATTTAGGCCGGCGCGAATACGGTGGTTCAGCCGCGCTACCTGTGTGGATCGACTTCATGAGCGTCGCGCTCGACGGTATGCCCGAAGCCCACCGCCGCCAGCCGGACGGCATTATCACCGTGCGTATTGACCCAAAAACTGGCAAACGCGCTCAGCCCGGCAGTAGCGGTGCGATATTTGAAATTTTCAAAGCCGAGAACGCGCCGGAGGAATCCAACGGCATTCACTCACAACAAGAATCCTTGGACGATAGCGACGAGACGTTGCCGGAGGAGCTGTTTTAAACTGATGCAAAAAAGGGGCGAAAGCCCCTTTTTTATTACCTACTCACACTACTGCTATTTCACTTTATATCCTGCAACCCGCGCAGTGGGTAATGTGAAGGAAAGGGCAAATGAGCAACACCGGTATCCACCGCGGCTTGCGCCACCGCGGCCGCCACTCGGCCTAACAAGCGCTCATCAGTAGGTTTGGGGATGATATATTCAGGCCCAAAACTCATGGCTGCGCCGCCGTAGGCCTTGCTGACATCGTCAGTTACGGTCTCTTTTGCAATGCTGCGAATAGCCTCAACGGCCGCTAATTTCATCGCCTCGTTGATGATGCGCGCGCGTACGTCCAGAGCGCCGCGAAACAAAAAAGGGAAACACAACACATTATTAACCTGATTCGGGTAGTCCGATCGGCCAGTCGCCATAATCAAATCTTGACGCACTTGGTGCGCCAACTCTGGGGCAATCTCAGGGTCGGGGTTAGAACAGGCAAACACAATTGGCTTAGCGGCCATTTTCGCCAGCTGCTCAGCACTCAATAAATTTGGGCCGGACACACCGAGGAACACATCAGCGCCGTCGATAGCATCATCGAGCGTGCGCAAATGGGTTTTATTGGCAAACTGCGCTTTGTATTCATTGATATCATCGCGCCCGGCATGAATCACGCCCTTGCTATCAAGCATGGTGATATTTTCTCGCCGCGCGCCGGCCGATATCATTAGATTGCAGCAGGCGGTGGCCGCGGCCCCGGCCCCCAAACACACGATCCTGACTTCAGCGATGGATTTATGTTGTATTTCCAACGCGTTCAACAAGCCCGCCGTGGTCACAATAGCGGTGCCGTGCTGATCGTCGTGAAACACTGGAATATCACACAGCTCTTTCAGTATCCGCTCAATCTCAAAGCACTCTGGCGCCTTGATATCTTCGAGGTTAATGCCTCCAAAACTGAGAGCTATATTGGCAACGGTATCGATAAAAGCCTGCGGGCTATCGGATGACACTTCCACATCGATGGAGTTAATGCCAGCAAAGCGTTTAAACAACAGGCACTTGCCTTCCATGACCGGTTTCGAGGCCAAAGGCCCTAAATTACCAAGGCCTAAAATTGCACTGCCATCAGAGATAACAGCGACAAGATTACCTTTACCGGTATATCGGTAGGCATTCTCTGGATCTCTCGCAATTTCGCGCACTGGCTCAGCCACACCGGGGCTGTAGGCTAATGATAAATCTTCCTGTGTTTCCGCAGGTTTGGACAACTCTATACTCAACTTTCCCGGAACCGGAAAAGCATGGTAATCAAGTGCCGCTTTTTTGCGTGACTCTCGTGACGCTGTTGACTCTGACATGGTTGCAACCGCCATTTTTTTTGTTTTTAATTGTTGTCTCTCGTAGGGAGCGCAAGGATACAGGCTTGCTATAGCCCCCTCAAGCAGACAGCCGGTGAGACCTAGATTGTTTCGAGGCACTAATGCACGCGTATTGCATAAGGGGTACGCACCTGCAGCTTCCAAGGTGCGTAGCCTTTTTGCAGATGATCGGATGTGTTAGAACGATCCACCACCCAGCCCTCAACCTCAACCTGACTCGCCACGCTAAAGCCAGATGGAAAATCGTTAAAAAAGCCGAGATCTTGTTTTTTAACTTGAATCGCTAACACACCGTCGAGCTCAAGCCAGTAATCACCAGCGCGGGTTTTAGTGATTTTAGAAACGGTGCCGCTAACCCGCTGAAACCCAGAGCGGGATAACTTTCCCGCTGCGATAGCTGGGTTTGTGGACCAAACACCCAATTTCGCACTCTTTGACCCTGCTGCCACGCTGAAGTAACAAGCTGCTTGTGCCAAATTGGGTGGCACAGCAAGTGGCATAGCCAAGCCTTGGGCGAGTAGATCTTCCGCCAAACTTCGCCCAGAGCCATCCAACAGATGCGCCAACCAACGGCCATAGCGATCCTTGCGCTCGCGATCAAATACCAAAAACACATCATCGCGCGCACGCAACCAATGCGTAACGTAGGCTGTCGCCTCGCGTGCAAAAGCGTGATCACCGTCGCCCTTGTGATCTAACTCTGGCGCGTTGATATTAAGCAAGCGCACCTTGCGCCCATCCACCAATTGCACGGTATCGCCATCGTATACACGGGTCACCTTCACGGCGTCTAAACCTACGACAGCGGCGGACGTAAAGCAGCCCGCCCACACCTCGCCCACCAACAACAGGTATAACAGTAAGAAAATCCGCATCGTCAGCCCTCGGCTTGCATATGACTTGAGCTTAAACCAAATCGGGCGTGTATTGTTTCAAGCACAAGCCCACAAAACCAACAGGCACAAAAAAGCCGCGACTCGCGCGGCTTTTTCACAACGTAAACGCTTAGCTTATTTGGCAGTGCCACGGCCAGCGAAACGCTTCTTGAAGCGGTCGATACGACCACCGGTGTCGGCAACTTTCTGCTTACCGGTGTAGAATGGGTGACATTCTGAACAGATATCAACGTGGAAGTCTTGACCCAGTGTTGAGGCTGTTTCGATTTTGTTACCGCAGCTGCAGCTTGCAACAACAGGTACGTAATTTGGATGGATATCAGCTTTCATTTCGAAGTTTCCCAGTGTGTGCCGCCACCCGATCTTGTGCCGGGCACCGCACAAAGGTTAATGTTAGCGGTTTCAAGGATCGCGCATACTACCAGAATCCATCCGCCTGACAAGCGCTATTGTGTAATTTTTCAACAGGTCGCCACGGCGCAAAACCCTCTTTCATGCTAGAACACACCATCATCCGCGTCGCTGTGCCAAGCCCATTGCGGCGCCAGTTCGACTATTTATTCCCCCACACCTTTGGCTCTGCTGTGCCTGGTCAACGGGTACAAGTGGCTTTCGGCCAGCAACAATTGATAGGTATCATTACCGAGCTACCCAAAAGCTCCGACCTACCGATAGATAAACTTAAGCCCGTATTGGCCTTGATCGACAGCCAACCCCTATTCGATGCAAGCCTACTACAGCTATGTCTGTGGGCTGCCAACTATTATCAACACCCGGTTGGCGAAGTGCTGCATGCGGCACTGCCAGCGCTGTTGCGCGCCGGTGAACAAGCCAACTTGCCGACAGAGACCCGGTGGCAAATTACCGTGCAGGGCCTTGGCTTGCCGGAGGGCGCCCCCAAAGGCGCCAAAAAACAAGCCAACTTACTCACCTTTTTGCGCAATGGCGCCAGAACCCCAAGCGAAATCGAGCAAGCAGGCTTCAGTCGCGCCATTCTCAAGGCGCTTAGCGACAAGCAATTAGCCGAAGCCATCGAAATAACCGAAACGCAGACTTTTAATGGCCCTCTTAGTGAGTTAGCGCTCACTTTAAACCCGGAGCAAAGCACCGCACTGAAAGCCATTAAACCCACTGGCTTTTCCACCAATCTATTGGATGGCGTAACCGGCAGCGGCAAAACAGAAGTTTATTTGCAAGCCATAGCCCAACAGTTGGAAGCAGGCCGGCAAGCCCTCGTACTCGTGCCAGAAATAGGTTTAACGCCGCAAACCGTCGCGCGCTTTCAGCGCCGCTTTCATGTGCCCGTGGGCATCTTGCATTCGGGCGTGGCCGACGGCGGCAGAAACTCGGCTTGGCTACGCGCCAGAGCCGGCTTAGATCGCATTATTATCGGCACTCGCTCGGCCGTATTCACTCCACTAAAACACCCCGGTATTATTATCGTCGATGAGGAGCACGATAACTCTTACAAACAACAGGAGGGCTTTCGCTACTCAGCCCGGGACCTCGCGGTTTACCGCGCCCATCAGCTGCGCATTCCTTTGCTCATGGGCAGCGCCACGCCGTCGCTAGAAACCCTTAGCAATGCCCGCAGCGGCCGCTATCAACACCTAAAGCTCACCCAGCAAGCGGCCAGCGCGCACAGCACAAAGGTCATAGCTATCGATATACGCGGCCAGTATTTGCAAGAAGGCCTTGCCAGCCAGAGCCTAGAAGCCATCAAAGGTGCAATAGCCAAGGGCGAGCAAGCACTGGTATTTATCAATCGACGGGGGTTTGCGCCGGTCATCATGTGCCATTTTTGCGGTTGGCAGGCAAAATGCCCACGCTGCGATGCGCGCATGACGCTGCACCGCCAGCCCTACCACCTGCACTGTCACCACTGCGATCACCAGCGCCGAGTACCGCAGCAGTGCCCCGACTGCAAGGCACCAGAGTTACAGCACATTGGCCAAGGCACCGAGCGCACCGAGGAGTTTCTCAGCAAGCTACTACCCAGCACCCCCATCTTGCGCATAGACAGAGATTCCACTCGCTCGCACAAACAACTCAATAGCATGCTCGATCAAATTGCCACGGGCGAGCCCTGCGTCTTGGTGGGCACTCAAATGCTGGCCAAAGGGCACCACTTCCCTAAGGTGTCAACGGTTGTCATTTTAGAAGCCGATGGCGGTTTGTTTTCCGCCGATTTTCGCGCCACCGAAAAAATGGCCCAGCTCATTGTGCAAGTTGCCGGCCGCGCCGGCCGCGAAGCCTTACAAGGCCAAGTGTTCCTGCAAAGCCACCACACAGATCACCCCTATTTACAGCTGCTGCTCAATCAGGGTTACGCGGCCCTCGCCGATTGTTTACTGCGCGAGCGCCAAGTGGTGGAGCTACCGCCCTTCAGCGCTATGGTGCTGTTGCGCGCCGAATCGAAACGCCCGGAGAACGCGCTGGCGTTTTTACAACAAGCGCGCGCCAAAGCCGAAAGCCTACAGGCGCCCAGCCCACAATTTCGCTATTTGGGGCCGCTGCCGGCCAGCATGGAGAAGCGCCAGGATAGATTCCGCTTCTTACTGCAGTTGCAGGCCAGCTCTCGGGCACATTTACAACAATTCCTGCCCCAATGGCTGGCGCTAATTGAGCAAATGGCCTTGAGTAAACGGGTGCGCTGGAACCTAGACGTCGACCCTCAGGAAACCCATTAGCCGGATAAGCTACCGCCGTCTCTCAGCAGCCACCCTCAATTCGCCTCTAGCAAGGGCGTCATGCATAGGGGCGCCGATCTGCGTGGCGCCCATATGCATGGCGCCCATGTGCATGAAGCCAACATTCCTTTACAATGCCGGCCCACCTTTTGTTGTAATCAGAGCCATGACCCAAGATTTCGCCAACCGCAAACGCCGCAAACAACCGAGTAAGAAAAAATCTGACGTACCCGGCTGGGTATGGCTATTCACCGGTGCAGTACTGGGCGCGTTCGTCATGTTTTTGGTGTATCTCTCCGATCAGCCGCCAAGCAAGGCCAAACCGGCAAAAGTTACCTCGGCACCACAGGCAAAGGAGCCGGAAAAAGCCGTGCCCAAGCCGCGCTTCGACTTTTATAAGCTGCTGGAGGAAAGCGAAGTTGTGGTGGAAACGCCCGAAGAAACACGCAAACAATTAGAGCAACAAAGCACCGACAAAGTGGAATATTTGCTACAGGTCGGCTCGTTTAGAAAATCCGAAGACGCCGACAGCGTCAGAGCCAAACTGATTCTGCTTAACATGGATGCCAAAGTCGAAAAAGTCACAGTGAAAAGTGGTGAAACTTGGCACCGCGTTATTGTTGGCCCCTTCACCAACTCATCGGCTATGGCCAACGCGCGCAGCACCTTGGTATCCAATCGGTTCGACACACTGTTACTCAAGCGCAAAGCTGGCTAGGTTGAATTACCACTAAAGCACCCCCACCTAGGAAGTTCACACTCAGCATTCATCTGAAGGACTTCCCGTGACAACCATTCTTTCTGTGCGCCGCAACGGCACCGTCGTGCTCGGCGGCGACGGCCAAGTTTCCCTTGGCAACACTGTCATGAAAGGCAATGCCCGCAAGGTCCGCCGCCTGTACAACAACCAAGTGTTAGCAGGCTTTGCCGGCGGCACTGCCGATGCGTTCACCCTGTTCGAGCGCTTTGAAGCCAAACTTGAAGCCCACAACGGGCAGCTCGTCCGCGCCGCGGTAGAGCTGGCCAAAGATTGGCGCACCGATCGCGCCCTGCGCCGGCTCGAAGCACTTCTCGCAGTGGCCGACAAAGACGCCTCGCTGATAATCACCGGCAACGGCGACGTGATACAGCCAGAAGATGACCTCATCGCCATCGGCTCTGGCGGCCCCTTCGCGCAAGCTGCGGCACGGGCACTGCTGGATAACACCGAGCTGGACGCCAAAACCATCGTCGAACAAGGCTTGCAAATAGCCGGCAGTATTTGCGTGTTTACCAATAACCACCTGACCATCGAAGAATTAAGCCAGAAGTAGCGAGCCCTATTATGTCCAATATGACGCCAAGCGAAATTGTTCACGAACTCGACCGCCATATCGTTGGCCAAAAAGATGCCAAGCGCGCCGTTGCCATCGCCCTACGCAACCGCTGGCGGCGCATGCAACTCAATGATGATTTGCGCCCAGAAGTCACGCCAAAAAACATTCTTATGATTGGGCCTACAGGTGTGGGTAAAACGGAAATAGCACGGCGCTTAGCCAAACTCGCCAATGCACCTTTCGTTAAAGTGGAAGCCACCAAGTTTACCGAAGTGGGCTACGTTGGCCGCGATGTAGATTCCATCGTGCGCGACTTAGTCGACGTATCGATCAAGATGTACCGCGAACAGGCCCAAGAAAAAGTTAAATACCGGGCCGAAGAAGCCGCCGAAGAGCGCATTCTCGACGTGCTGCTGCCACCCGCGCGCAATGCGGACGGCGAGGCAGAATCAAAAACAGACTCGGGCACGCGGCAAATTTTCCGTAAAAAGCTACGTGAAGGGCAACTCGACGATAAAGAGATCGATATCGACGTAGCCGCCACCAAAGTAGGTGTTGAGATCATGGCGCCGCCGGGCATGGAAGAAATGACCAGCCAGCTGCAAAACATGTTCTCGTCAATGGGCAAAGACAAAAAGAAAAAAGCCAAGATGACTGTTAAACAAGCCTTTAAGCAGCTATGCGATGAAGAAGCGGCAAAAATGGTCAACGAAGAAGAATTGAAAGCCCAAGCGATTGAGGCAGCCGAGCAAAACGGCATCGTCTTTATCGATGAAATTGACAAGGTGGCCAAGCGCGGTGGCACCAGTGGCGCCGACGTGTCGCGCGAAGGGGTGCAGCGGGATTTACTGCCACTCATCGAAGGCAGCACGGTTTCCACCAAGCACGGCATGATCAAAACCGATCATATTCTCTTTATCGCCAGCGGCGCCTTTCACTTTTCCAAGCCCTCAGACCTGATTCCCGAGCTGCAGGGCCGCCTGCCGATTCGCGTCGAACTGAAAGCCCTAACGCCGGAAGACTTCGAACGCATTTTGACCGAGCCAACGGCGTCGCTCACCGAGCAGCAAAAAGCGCTGATGGCCACCGAGGGCGTCGATATCACCTTTACGCCAGACGGCATTAGGCGCATCGCCGAGACCGCCTATCAAGTTAACGAAAGAACGGAGAATATCGGCGCAAGACGGCTACACACTGTGATTGAAAAGCTCATTGAAGAGATTTCCTTCGAGGCCGGTAGTCAGGCTAAGGCGGTTACTATCGATGGTGCCTTTGTCGATTCGCAACTGGGCGCGCTGGCGCAAGATGAGGATCTCAGCCGTTTCATTTTGTAAATACACCTCAGATAAGCCCCAGCAAACGGAGGCTCAGCCAACTGAGCCTCCGCCTACCCAGCCGCAAACTAAAGTATCCCTGCACCAAGCCGCTAACCTAATCTGAGCGTAGGAAGCCGTGAGCTGTCTACACTGTTGAAAGCATCTCAAAGAAAGGTAGCCGCATGCATCGCCGCACCCATACCGGTCAAAGCCTGACCAAGCTCACAATTATAGTCACCAGCGTACTCGCATTCGTCTATCTGCTCGCCTGTGCCCTGCTGGTTTCGGCAAACCCGAGCAAAGCTACCCTGTTAACCTGCCTTGCGGGTATGGCCCTCCTGCTCATTATCAGCGCCACCTTTTTCATGCAGACCCGAGTCACCAGCCGGCTCAACACGATGGCGGATTTTTTAGTGTTAGTCGCAGACCCCAACAAGGCTCCGTCCTCATCCCTCAAGGATGACAGGAACGACGAACTCAGCTTCGCCGCTAACCTGCTCTCGGATTTTGTGGAGCACCTTCGACACATCATGGAGGACGTTCGGGTAGGGTCGCGTCAGCTAGCCAGTTTTTCCCAAACACTGGCACAATCGATGGACAGCACATTTAAAGAAGTCGACAACGAAACCCGCGACATAGAACAAGTTACCGCGGTCATACATCAAGTTGCCGCTGCCTCTCAGGCGCTATCTCAGCGAGGTCAGGAAATCAGTGCCGCGGCGGGCACCACCGTAGACTACTTAACCGAAGGCACCAAGGCTTACAGCGCCAGCAGAGATTCCGTGCAAACCTTAAGTAACAATATTCAAAACATTGCGCAAGATATCGATCACCTCAAGCAGCAAAGCGCAGAGATTGGTACCGTGCTAGAAGTGATAGGCGGCATTGCCGAGCAAACCAATTTATTGGCCCTCAATGCCGCGATTGAAGCGGCGCGCGCCGGAGAACAAGGTCGCGGCTTCGCCGTGGTCGCCGACGAGGTGCGGGCGCTGGCACATCGGACTCAGGAATCAACGGTGCAAATTCAAAAGACAGTGGCCGACCTGCAGGCCAGCGCCAACCACGCGGTAACAGGTATCGCCAATTGCAGCGAGCTCAGCGAGTCCAGCTTACAGCAAAGCCTTGCGATGGAAAAAGTCATCAATAAGGCGCGCGAATCCACCAGCATTGTGAATGAGCTCACCCACCAAATCGCCACAGGCACGCAACAACAGCAAGATGCCACCAATACGATTAATACCCGCATGAACCACATCAATGAGATCAGTAAAGCCGTGTGCCAACAGTTAAAAACCACCTCATCACAAGCGTATGCACAACAAGAGGAGGCACAAAAAGTCGACAAAGCCCTCAATCAAATCTGTGTTTAAGCGCCAAATCTCGGTTTTGCAGCCCTTACAGCCAGTTAAACACCGGCACATCGAACCGCTGGCCAATAACGTATCCGTGAATTTACCGCTAAGACTGGGGAGAGACTTTGCTATACTCGCGCAAACTTTGTGTGACTAGTAGCAGAAAATGATTCCTGAAAAAATCAAACATCACAAGGGCTCCAACCAACTAGAGCTGGTGTTTAATCAGCAGAGCTATCAATTGTCAGCAGAATACCTGCGTATTTCTTCGCCCTCAGCGGAAGTCAAAGGCCATGGCCCAGGCCAGGCAACGCTGCAATTTGGGAAACGCAATGTTGTTCTCCACAACGTTGAACCGGTTGGCAGCTATGCGCTCAAACTGGTGTTCAGTGATGGTCACGATTCCGGTCTCTACACTTGGCCCTATTTATTTGAACTTGCCAGCCAGTACCCACAGCGCTGGCAAGACTACCTCGATCAACTTCACTCGGCCCAAAAAACCCGCGACCCTGACACCAGCGTCGTAAAAATTATCAATTAATACCCAATAACATAAAGACAAGGACGCAATCATGACCCTTCTATCGTCACTCCACCGCAGCCTTTGGTTGTCGGCCTCAGCCGCTTTAATGCTAACCGCATGCGGACAAAAAGCAGAACCACCAAAAGCACCGCCGCCGGCCGTGTCAGTGGTGGTTGTGTCTGCACAGGACATTGGCGGCAGCAGAGAATTTGTTGCGCGTACGGAAGCTTATTCCGAAGTACAGTTGATCGCGCGGGTTGAAGGCACGCTAGAAAAAACCAATTTCCAAGAAGGTGGCTTTGTCGCAAAAGATCAAGTCTTATTCGAAATTAACCAAGACACCTATAAAGCGCAATTGTCGCAAGCCAAAGCTGAGCTAGCGGCGCGCATCGCCGAGAAAGATCGCTCCGAGCGCGACTTAAAGCGCGGTGCCGAATTAGCACCGCAAGGCTTTATCTCCCAGTCTGATTTGGACAAGTTAACCTCCAACAAGCAACAGGCTGATGCCGCTGTATTGGCCGCAGAAGCGGCTGTTGAAACGGCGCAAATTAATTTGAGCTACACCCGTATCCTCGCGCCCTTCGCCGGCCAAATTGGCAAATCAATTTACAGTGTGGGCAACACCGTCGGCCCCAACAAAGGCGCTTTAGCTACACTGGTCAATATCGACAAAATCAAAGTTAACTTTCAACTCGAAGAAGCCAGCTACACGGCCTATCTACAAGAGCGCGCCAAATCACAGGAAGCTGAAAAGCTCTATACGCTGAAGTTAATGCTGCCGAATAAAACCTTACACGATGCCTTGGGCGAGTTAGATTTTGCCGACACAAAAGTTGATGCCACGACCGGCACCGTCAGCCTGCGCGCCGTATTTGACAACCCCGGCCACACGGTTCTGCCCGGCTTATACACCACGCTATTGGTAGAAAGCCAAATCAAAGAAACCCGCGCACTCATCCCACAGGCCGCGGTTCAGGAAAACCAACAGGGCACCTTCGTGCTTGTGGTCGACAGCGAACAAAAAGTCGCACAACGCTTCGCCAAACTTGGCCAGCGCTTCGGTGCTATGTGGGTCGTCGAATCGGGACTTGAAGCAGGTGAAAAGGTTATCGTCGAAGGCCTACAAAAAGTCAGAGCGGGCGCTGTCGTCGCGCCCACAGTGAAAGTCGTAGACCCTAAAACTGGCGCGGTTAGCGAGCATACTGCCCCCGCTGCCAGCCAAGAGGGCTAATCATGATCAGTAAATTCTTTATCCATCGGCCTAAATTCGCCTTTGTTATCTCCATTGTCATCACGCTAGCGGGTTCGCTATCGCTCATGACCCTGCCCGTTAACCTCTACCCAGAAATTGCACCGACGCAAATACAGGTGACTGCTACCTATCCCGGCGCCTCGGCCGATGTCGTTGAAGAAACCGTACTGCGGCCGCTCGAAGAGCAAATTAACGGCGTTGAAGGCATGGAGTTCATGGAGTCTACGGCTTCTAACTCAGGCCTCGCCACCATCACCGTGACCTTTAAAACCGGTGTCGACGGCGACATGGCGCAAGTGAATGTAAAAAACCGCGCATCGCTGGCAGAAAGTTCATTACCACCTGAAGTTATGCGCGATGGCGTGCAAACGCTGAAGCAATCCACCAGCATGTTACTGGGCATTAATTTAATTGGCGAAAGCGAACAGTTCGACACCACGTTTTTATCAAATTACGCCATCAGTAACTTGCAAGAACCTTTGGCACGTATCGCCGGTGTCGCCAAGGCCGAAGTGATGGGTGACTTCCAATACGCCATGCGGATTTGGTTAGACCCGACAAAAATGAACGCGCTAGACGTTACGGTTACCGATATCCAAGCGGCAATCACTGAGCAAAATACGGTCGTTGCTGCCGGTAAATTAGGTGCTGGCCCCGTCATTCCTGGTCAACAATTTGAATACACCATTCAAACTCAGGGTCGCTTGCAAGACGCCTCACAATTTGCCGACACAATCATTCGCGCCAACCCCGATGGCCGCTTCCTACGTCTTAAAGATGTGGCTCGCGTAGAGATGGGTTCGCGCAGTTATAGCAACGCCGTAAAGCTCGATGGTCAAGACACCGCCTTTCTGGTCATTTATCAATTATCTGACGCCAACGCCACCTTAGTGGCCGAAGCAATTCATGCCGAAATGGCGCGTTTAGCACCGATGTTGCCCGACGGGATGCGCTATGAAATTCTGTACGACACGACCGATTTTATTAACGAATCTATAGCCGAAGTTTACTCCACACTGTTTGTTGCTGTGGCCTTGGTGATCTTGGTTGTATTTTTATTTTTACAAAATTGGCGTGCGACGCTAATTCCCGCCATTGCCATACCGGTATCCCTTATCGGTACCTTCGCGTTGATGAATGCACTCGGCTATTCAGTCAATACCATCACCTTATTTGGCTTAGTCCTCGCCATTGGAGTGGTGGTAGATGATGCCATTGTGGTCATTGAAAACGTCGAGCGCATCATGAAAGAGGAAGGCTTAGGTGGCGTGGACGCCACACTAAAAGCCATGGAGCAAGTCACTGGCCCGATCATCGCCACCACCTTAGTGCTGATGGCTGTGTTCGTGCCAGTGGGCTTCATGCCTGGCATCACCGGTGAAATTTACAAACAATTCTCCGTAACCATTTCCTCAGCGGTATTTATCTCCTCCATCAATGCACTCACCTTAAGCCCAGCGCTCTGCGCGGTGTTGCTAAAACCCGAGCACATGACACCGATTAAATGGTTGGCGCCCGTGGAAAAGTTAATCCACCGCTCAACCGCCGGTTACACTGGCATCGTCGGCTGGCTATTAAAGCGCGGTGGGCGGGTAGCCGTATTTACACTGCTATTGCTCGGTGGCACTTACTGGTTAATTGCTAGCACGCCCACAGGCTTCGTGCCCAATGAAGACCAAGGCTTCTTGTTCGTGGATGTGCAATTACCCGACGCTGCATCAGCCAATCGCACCGAAGAGGTGATGCAGAAAATCACCGGCTGGGTGGGTAACGAGCCAGGCGTACGCAACTTTATTACTGTGTCGGGTTTCAGTATTCTCAGCGGCGGCGCCACCAATGGCGGCCTCGGTATTGTCATTTTAGATCACTGGTCAAAGCGCAAAGACCCCGCACTGTTCGCCGACACACTACAGAAAAAATTACAGGGTAAGTTATGGGCGCTACCCGACGCGCAAGTTATGGTGATCAACCCACCGCCAGTGCCCGGTTTGGGCAGTGCCTCGGGTTTTGACTTTAGGTTACAAGACACGCAAGGGCGGGACTCGAAAGAGCTGGCTGCGGTAATGGGCGGGTTAATCTATTCCGCCAACCAGCGCGAGGATTTGGCCTACGCTTTTAGCACCTTCCGCGCCAATGTGCCGCAATACTTCTTGGACGTCGACCGCAATAAAGCCAAGGCTATGGGTATCCAATTGTCGGATATTTTCATGACCCTGCAGGCGCAACTCGGCTCGCTCTACATCAATGACTTCTCCAAGTTTGGCCGCAATTATCGGGTCATGATTCAAGCGGAAAGCCAGTTCCGCCAAGAGCCGTCGGATTTACTGCACTTCTACGTGCGCAATAGAGACGGGCAAATGGTGCCGCTCTCGACGCTCGCGACCCTCTCGCCAGCACAGGGGCCAACGTCTATCTCCCGCTTCAACATGTTCCGCTCGGCCACCATCAATGGCGAAGCGGCCCCAGGCTTCAGCTCCGGCGACGCACTGCAAGCCATGCAACTGCTGGCCGATCAACTGCCCGATGGTTACGCTTTCGAGTGGGCCGGACAATCTCGGCAAGAAGTGGAGGCCGGTAATCTAGCCCCCATTTTATTTGGCCTAGCGATTCTGTTCGTCTACCTCTTCTTAGTGGCGCAGTACGAAAGCTGGAATATCCCTTTCGCCGTACTCGGGGCAGTACCTATCGCTATTTTTGGTGCCTTGGCGGGATTATCCCTGGCCGGTATGGTTAACGATGTTTACGCCCAAGTGGGTATGGTGCTACTCATTGGCTTGGCGGCAAAAACCGCCATTCTCATCGTCGAGTTCGCGGTGGAGCAGCGCGCTGCTGGGGATTCGGTTATCGAGGCCGCCGCCAACGCCGCGCGCCTGCGCTTCCGCGCCGTACTGATGACCGCGCTGTCTTTCGTATTGGGCGTGATTCCCTTGGTAACAGCCACGGGCGCTGGCGCCGCGTCGCGGGTGTCCTTGGGGGTCACCGTGTTGTGCGGGATGCTCGCCGCAACCTTGATAGGCACGGTACTTTTGCCGTCTTTCTACCAAGGCATACAAAACCTCCGAGAGAAGTTCAAAGCGCAGCAGGACTAGGCCTAGCCCACGCGGCGCAGCCACAACCAGCGATGCAAAACCGAGCCTAGCGCTCGGTTTTTTTTGGCCGACAAAAGCCCTTTAACAAGGTAGAATCTGACTCACTGACAGACTTAAGCGAATTCCCATGTCCGAGAAAAACACCACCCACTTTGGCTTTGAACAAGTTGCCGTTGAAGACAAGGCTAAACGCGTAGCCGGCGTATTTCACTCCGTTGCGGCCAAATACGACCTGATGAATGATGTGATGTCGGGCGGCGTACACCGCTTGTGGAAACGCTTTACCATTGAGCTATCTGGCGTTCGCCCCGGCGACAAAGTGCTCGACATTGCCGGCGGCACCGGCGATTTAAGTCACAAGTTTGCCCGCTTAGTGGGGCCAGAGGGCCAAGTCATCCTCGCCGACATCAACGAATCTATGCTGCGGGTCGGGCGCGACAAATTGATCGACCTTGGCGATGTGGGCAACGTCCAATATGCCCAAGCCGATGCCCAATACCTGCCCTTCCCAGACAACACCTTTGATTGCATCACCATTGCCTTTGGTTTGCGCAATGTCACCGACAAAGACCTAGCGCTGGCATCCATGCTGCGTATTTTAAAGCCCGGTGGGCGCTTGCTGGTGCTGGAGTTTTCCAAACCCACACACAGCCTGCTAGAAAAAGTCTACGACACTTATTCTTTCCGCATCCTACCGTTCATGGGCAAGTTGATTGCCAACGACAGCGAATCTTATCGCTACTTAGCTGAAAGCATTCGCATGCACCCGGATCAAGAAACCTTAAAAACCATGATGCAAAACGCCGGCTTTGCCGAAACCCGTTTTTACAACATGACCGGCGGTATCGTCGCGCTGCACAAGGGCATAAAACCCTAATGCTCGAATTGAATGTCGCCGCCTTAGCCGCAGCCGAAACACTGATCAATAAAGCGCTGCGCTACGACCCCGCGAGTAAAGCGGCACTGCAAAAGCTTGCCGGTAAAGTGTTGCATATACACATTAACCAGCCCGCATTTAACCTCTATATTTGCCCGCGCGCTGATCAACTGGATCTGCAGGCCCATTGTGATCTCCCCGTACACTGCAAACTATCAGGTAGCCTGAAAGATTTAATCGCACTGGCCGGCGGCGATAACTTCAATTTTTCCGGCACCGGCGTTAGCGTCACGGGCCAAACAAATCTATTGCTTAATCTGCGCGATATTGTGGTCAATCTAGATATCGACTGGGAGGATTGGCTAGCCAGCTATACCGGCGACGAAATAGCCAGCCCATTAGCAAATATCATGCGCAACACGGCCAGTTTTGTTAACGCGCGCATGCGCGCGGCGAAAGACAATATCGAGCCCTATTTGAGCGAAGAGGTGGCCTTAGTACCAACCAAGGTAGCGCTAGAAAATTTTGCCACTCAGGTCGAAAACCTGCAGCAAAATACCGAGCGCCTCGAGGCGAAACTGCACGCACTGGCACGAAAAATTCAGCAGAAAAACTCACCAGCCTAATTCACCAAAGTAAGGGTCCCAACCGCGTGCGCGCATTATTTCGATTACTCCAAATCACAGGTGTCGCTTTACGCTACCGACTCGATTTACTGCTCCCAAGTAAAAAACCTTGGTGGTTAGCACCGTTCTTCTGGCCACTGCACCTACTACCGAAACCCACAGAAACGGATGGCGAACGGCTCAGATTAAGCCTCGAGCGCTTAGGCCCCATTTTTATCAAGTTTGGCCAGCTGCTCTCCACTCGCCCTGATTTGGTTCCCGCCCATTTGGTGTTCGAACTCAGAAAGCTACAAGACAAGGTACCTCCCTTTGATCAAGCTCAGCTCGTGGGCATAGTGGAACAGGCCTTAGGCCGGCCTATTGCCGAGTTCTTTGATGATTTCTCTGCCCAACCGTTAGCCAGTGCCTCGATCGCGCAAGTACATACTGCCAAGCTGCATAGCGGCGAAGATGTGATAGTCAAAGTGGTTAGGCCCGGCCTGCTATCTACCATCCACCGCGATATTGCCCTGCTTAAGGTCATTGCAAAGTTGCTCGAATCGATCAGCCACGATGGCCGACGTTTGCGCCCAGTGGAAATTGTCGACGATTACCAAATCACCATCATCGACGAGCTAAATCTACTGCGAGAAACCGCTAACTGCACGCAACTAAGGCGCAACTTTCTCGGCTCTACGCTGCTTTACGTACCCGACGTGTATTGGGACTACTGTCGAGAGAACGTACTTGTTCAAGAGCGAATTTACGGCATTGGGGTCAGCGATCTAGCCGAGCTAGCCAAGCAAAACACCAATATGAAAATGCTGGCAGAACGCGGTGTTGAAATATTCTTCACTCAGGTGTTCAGCCACAATTTTTTCCACGCCGACATGCACCCCGGTAATATTTTTGTCAGCCGCAATACACCGGAAACACCCAGCTACATCGCCGTAGATACCGCCATTATGGGCAGCCTTACCACGGAGGATCAGTACTATTTGGCGCGCAACTTGGTTGCCATGTTCCGGCGCGACTATCGCCAAGTGGCACAGCTGCACGTGGACTCAGGGTGGGTGCCGGCAACAACCTCTGTGGCCGCCTTCGAAAGCGCCATTCGCACCGTGTGCGAACCAATCTTTGAAAAACCTCTAGCCGAAATATCCTTTGGCCAAGTTTTGCTACAGTTATTTAGAACCGCGCGCCGCTTTAACATGGAAGTACAACCACAATTAGTGTTGCTGCAAAAAACGTTACTCAATATCGAAGGCCTTGGGCGCCAGCTCTATCCGCAACTGGATTTATGGACCACCGCACACCCGTTCCTAGAAGCTTGGCTGAAACAGCGCTACCACCCGAAAACTTTGCTGAAAGAAATAAAGCGCTTTGGCCCCGAGTGGCTGGAAAAGTTGCCGCACATGCCCCAAAAAATCTATGATGCGCTATCTACTAGCGAACACCTAAGCAGCCAGTTAACGGACCTGAATAACACCCTCTCGCGGGAACAAACGCGCCAGCACCAAGCCCATCGAGCGCTTCGACGCCGTCGCCTAGCGCTTATCTCGCTTGCCAGTGCGGCGGTGGTGAGCGTGCCAGAAGCGCGCGCGGTGGTGGAACAACTCAGCACCAGTGCACTAGCTCTAAGCCTGCTAGGCCTATATTTATGGCTAGTTTCTTAAGCTTACCCAAAGCTGTCGCTAAGCCACAGCTTTCAGCGCGCGGATACGCTAGAATGCCCCCAAGAATAGCGATTGCCCCGGACAGTGAATTAACGCAATGACTGACACGTTTATCGACCAAGTGAATTTCAACCAGGACGGCTTGGTTGCAGCCATCGCACAGGATGCCAAAACCGGCCGAGTTTTAATGATGGCCTGGATGAATGCCGAGGCACTGGCTCTGACCGTAGAGCGCGGTGAGGCAGTCTACTTTAGCCGCTCGCGCCAGAAGCTTTGGCACAAGGGCGAAAGCTCCGGCCATAGCCAAAAAATCAAAGAGATCAGACTCGACTGCGATGGCGATATGATTTGTCTGCAAATCGAACAGCTAGGCGGCATCGCCTGCCATACCGGTCGCGAATCTTGCTTGTATCGGGTGCTGCGCGATGGCCAATGGCTAACCACCGACGACGTACTAAAAGATCCCAATGAGATTTATCAATGAGTGACATACTCGAGCAACTAACCCTCGTAC
This sequence comes from Simiduia litorea, assembly GCF_042853465.1. GTDB lineage: Bacteria > Pseudomonadota > Gammaproteobacteria > Pseudomonadales > Cellvibrionaceae > Simiduia > Simiduia litorea. The sequence goes on from NZ_AP031497.1 coordinate 3,616,578, forward strand.
TAGAGGCGCGTAAAGCAGCCGATGCCGATAGTTCATATGTGGCATCCCTCCATGCCAAAGGGCTAAATAAGATATTAGAAAAAGTCGGCGAAGAGTCTGTAGAGACAATCATTGCCGCCAAAGATGCGGCACTTTCGGGCAGTAAAGACGATGTAATTTATGAAACTGCAGATCTCTGGTTCCACACCTTAGTCATGCTGTCTCATCTCGGCCTTTCGGCCAACGATGTGCTAACGGAATTGGCGCGTCGCTTTGACTTATCCGGCTTGGAAGAAAAAGCCAATCGAACCTCTAAATAGGAGCATCCCATGGGACTCGGTGGAATTAGTATTTGGCAACTGTTAATCATTTTAGTCATCATCATTTTGCTGTTTGGCACCAAGCGCTTGCGCGGCCTTGGTGGCGACATTGGCGATGCTATTAAAGGCTTTCGCAAAGCGGTGAGTGACGACAAAAAGCCCGAGGCGCTGGACGATCAAAAAGCCGCGAGTGCCGACAAGCCTGTGGAAAAAACCGACGCCAAGTCAGAGCAAAAATAATTCCTTAGGGAGCGTAAACCCCGGTGTTTGATATCGGCTTTTTTGAACTATTACTAGTGGCCGTTGTTGGCCTACTAGTGATTGGCCCCGAGCGACTGCCCGAGACAATTCGCTCGGTCAGCCTTTGGATTGGCCGACTTAAACGCAGCATCAGTGCGACTAAGGCGGAGCTGGAGCAACAGCTCGGCACCGAAGATATTCGTCGGCAACTGCACAACGAAACTATCATGCGGGAACTAAAAGCCAGTCGCGAAGAAATCGAGCGGGTACTGAAGGATAACTATGTGGAGCCGGTGGAGCTGCCCGACCACGCCCATATGGATGAACCCAACACCCACCCAGACGCAAAGAAAAAGGACCAGCAAGACCAGCCCGCAAGCGAACTAAGCGCAACAGCGAGTGAAAACAAGGCACCCATTACAGACGTGCAAAAAAACCATGACTGACCAACCGCTTCCGCTGGTACAACACCTGATCGAGTTACGCGACCGTTTACTGCGAATGATATTGGCAGTATTGATCATTTTTTGCGGCTTGTTCTATTTCGCCAATGATATCTACAGCTTCGTCGCGGCACCGCTACAAAAATTTCTGCCGCCCAATGCCAGCATGATCGCAACCGATGTCACGTCGCCGTTTTTCACGCCCTTTAAACTGACTCTGTTTGCCTCGGTGGTTGTTGCCATCCCCTACTTGCTGTACCAGTTGTGGGGCTTTATCGCACCGGCGCTGTACAAACATGAAAAGCGCTTCGCATTTCCACTACTGTGTTCGAGCGTAGCACTTTTTTATGGTGGCATGGCCTTCGCTTATTTCATTGTATTCCCGCTGGTTTTTGGATTTTTTACCAGCGTCGGGCCCGAGGGCGTCACGGTCATGACCGATATCAGCCTGTACCTAAATTTTGTGCTCAAACTCTTCTTTGCCTTTGGCCTAGCTTTTCAAATTCCCGTGGCCACCGTATTAATGATTGCCATGGGCCTAACGACTTCAGCATCACTTGCCAACAAAAGACCCTACATAGTGGTGGGTTGTTTTGTGATTGGAATGCTTTTAACACCACCAGACATTATTTCTCAAAGTCTCCTAGCATTGCCCATGTGGTTACTTTTCGAAACGGGCGTGCTCGTGGGGCGACTGGTAGAAAAGCCTGATAACAAAGACGCCACCTCCTAAGAAAGTTCATGCTTCCAGCCACCTCCTACGCTCAAGGCCTACACTTAGGACTGACGTAGTTCATCTAAAAGAATAAAAATGAGTGAAAATCAACACTTTGGCGGATGAAACGCTGAAATAGTCTTGATCTACCCTAACAAAAATAAAATATCCGTGTAGAATCAGTTTATCTGTGCTTCAAGATGTATTGGCTCTTACAAGTTTACTTGTGATCCTCCGGCGCAGGAAAGGCGTCCGCTTTTGCTCACTAGCAGTACCAGCGGACAGGTTTTAAGGCTCCGCCGTTGGGGCAATTGCAAAAGAAATGGAAGAACTATGTCTGATCAGGTTGAAGGCACTGTAAAGTGGTTTAACGACGAAAAGGGTTTTGGCTTTATTGAACAAGAAGGCGGCAAGGATGTGTTCGTACATTTCAGCGCCATCAGCGGCAATGGTCGTAAAACTCTGCGCGACGGCCAAAAAGTCACTATGACCGTGACTCAAGGTCAAAAAGGCCCACAGGCCGAGAACGTTAATCCTTTGTGATTGATGTTAAATAAAAAAAGGGCGCTTAGCGCCCTTTTTTTATTCTGAAATTCTATATCGATAGCGACTAGCTCACGCCTAAAGCCACCAGCACCGCACCGGCCACCGCAAACCAGACCGCATCTCGGGCTTTATCCCAAGCAAAGCAGGCGTAGAGGTAAGATAGCGGCGGTAAAAACAAGGTGGTTAAGCCCCACGAAAAGTCATCGTCAAACGAGATCTGCAACAATAAAAACCAGCTAACAGCCAACAACACGCAGCCAAACATCATCATCGCGGAAGATAAAGGGTCCATCGTTAAATCCTCTTTTTTATTGTGGTGATAACTTACCAGTTGTGAGCCAACAAGCAAAGCCAGCAACACTAGTGAGTATGACTGGACGGTATATCCGGATAGGCGTCTCGAATCGCCAACACTTGGTCAATAATCGTCAAAAACTCCTGTACCACCTTAGGATCAAACTGACTGCCAGCATTGTCTTGTAAATAACTAATCGTTTTAGAAACAGACCAAGGCACTTTATAAGGCCGGGTTGAAGTCAGAGCATCAAATACATCGCAAACAGAGACGATCCGGGTATACAAGGGAATTTCTTCGCCCTTCAAGCCCTGAGGATAACCCTGGCCATCCCAGCGCTCGTGATGGGTTTTTGCAATCATCGCGGCTACTTCCATCAGCTTTGAGTCATAGCTACCCAGAATCTCGGCGCCCACATCGGTATGGGACTTCATCTTGGTCCACTCTTTGCTGTCTAGCTTGCCTGGCTTTAGCAGCACCTCATCGGGTATCGCGATTTTTCCAATATCGTGCATCGGGCTGGCGTGTAAAATAATCTCACACTCGTCTTCACTCAAGCCCATTTGCCGAGCCAACATGGCCGACGCATGACTCATGCGAACCACGTGCATACCGGTTTGATTGTCGCGGTATTCCGCTGCCTTACCTAGGCATTCAATCAGCTTGATCTGTGCTTGGTAGAGCTGGCGGGTGCGCTCGTGCACTTTCCGCTCCAGATGTTCGTTCGCGTCGAGCACCTGTTTATGAAGCATGCGAACTTCGACTAAATTACGCACTCGAAACAGCACTTCAACCCTTTCAAAGGGCTTGCTGATAAAATCTTTCGCGCCCGAACTTAACGCCTGATGACGGGTTTCAGCTGTGTGATCGGCCGTTAATATTAAGATAGGTAGGTAGTCATCAGGATTGTCTTCGCGCAGCTGCGCCATCACTTGAAAGCCGTTAAGGTCCGGCATATGTACATCGAGTAAAATCGCATCGAAATGATGTTGCTGGTACAACTCACGCACCTGCTTCGCATCAGTTGTAGTACTGATATTGGTGAAGCCATCCTGGCGTAAAATCTTTTCTACAATGACAATATTAACTGCATTATCATCGACGATCAGAATCGTGCCATCATGTACTTGTGTCATTTTATTCGCGTCACCCTGCTCTTTTTCTTGTTTTTTATCACCGAGAAAACATACCCAACTTAGCTCTGTAACATAAATGTCACCGGGCCGTCGTTGGTCAAACTCACTTGCATGTCGGCACCAAATTTACCGGCCGCCACCGTCGCGTGCTTAGCCTGCAACCATTGCAAGCAATAGGCATAAAGCGCCTTGGCATCTTCGGGTGCGGCTGCTGACGAAAAACCAGGCCTCAAGCCCTTTTTGGTATCAGCGGCCAAGGTAAACTGAGACACAAGCAAGACACCACCACCGATATCGCTAACGCTTAAATTCATTTTACCGGCGCTATCGCTGAAAACCCGATAATTCAGTAACTTGTCCAATAACTTGGCCGCGACAGATTCATCATCAAATTTTTCGACCCCTAACAGCACCAACAACCCTTGGTCGATGGCGCCAATGGTCTCGCCGTCCACCGCAACAGAGGCATGTGTTACCCGCTGAATTAAAGCTTTCACCCTAGATCTCACTGTTACGCAAAGTGCATCATCTTAGCGCAATCAGAGATTCAACCACAGCTCAACCACAATCCACTGGCATAGCACCACAACAGTCGGCAATATCAGATTGAGCTTTGACAATGGCATCAACCATAGGCGCCTCGCGCATGGAGTGGCCGGCTTCGCGCACGATGTGCAATTTCAAATCCGGTAGCACATCTTGCAAGGCTACCACTTGAGCAATAGGCGCAACCATGTCAAAACGACCATGCACGCAGGTGGTGGGAATATCCGAAATGGTCGCTAACCCTTGAATGCCCAGCGCGTGCTCACAATCCCATTGCCGCATCATATACGCTGCTTGCAGCGTTGCCTGCACAAGAACGACCGGCGGTTCTAAATATTCTTTATGCAGCTCAGCTTGCGGCTTTAAACCCGCGCAATGTGCCAGCCAATGGGCCCACTGCCTAGCCACGGCCATGCGTTCCAACTCATTGCCTTGCATCAACAGTTCGTAGGCGCGCGCCACCAGCGCTTTACCCGACTCGCCGGCACCTAAGCCAAGTGCTTTGCACAATTGACGATAAGCCTCCGGAAACACCTGTGGCGCGCCTTGCTCAAATTGCCAGCGCAGCTCCTGAATCGATCCTAGGCTGGCGCCAATCAACAAAAGTGCACGCACAGAGCTAGGTGCAGCTACCGCCATAGTTAATGCCATTAAACCACCCCAGCCAGCGCCGGCGATTATCCAGCGATCGATGCCAAGCTGGGCCTGCAAGGCCAATAAATCGTCGCAAACCGCCTGTCGATGATTACCCGTAAGGGACAAGTGTGGCTGCGACCGGCCACAACCGCGCTGATCCGGTAGGATAAGGTGGTAGCGATTTGGGTCAAACAAGCGCCGGTCGGCGCGGTGGCAGCCCAGACCTGGGCCATCGTGCAAATAAAGCAGTGCAATACCGTTTGGCTGGCCGGCCTGCTCTACGTACATACTCTGCCCATTGATAGACAAATGGTTCCGGGCAAAGGGACGAATTTCTGGATAAGCCTGCCGCATCTAACTACTGAGCTCCGGGGCGAAAAACGCCACCGCGCATGATTATACGACCGTACCCCGTGGCGGAATCGTAAACCACATGCACCCAAGTCGCATCCCCTGCCGCGTGCCAAAAAATAGGCTTCCTGACACGCGTAAGGTCCGTATACTCTGATTCCGGCACAATAATGATGTCGTTGGTGGACTCATAATAGTCCTCTACAGGCTCCCAAGCCGGTAGGTCGACGGTCGTGCGAATAAAGCCATCCCTAATGACCTTTTCAGCGAAAAAAGTCACTAAAGGCTGAAGATCTGGCTCATAAATAATAAATGGCAGGTGATCAATCAAGATACCTTCATAGAGGTAAACCTCCCTGTTGTGCTTATCCTTAATACGAAGCGTCACCGTAGCTTCATTGCAAGGGTTGCCCACAACGCTCACCGTCAATGTATCTTGCGCCTCCTCACTCACAAAGGCGACCGGCGCCTCGCGTTTCACATCGCAACCTGTTGGGTGCTGCGCAATAGCAAGGGGGGCCACTGCGACTAGCGAGATCAACGCCAATTTTACCCACATAATCGTACCTACCACATATAATCAGTCATCCTGTCAGTGTAGACGACAGATCAAGCAGCCAAACGACAAGGCTCAAGTTTTAATCGAATACGGAGGGGAGATCACATGGAGAATCAACGCTGCGAATGGTGTCACGGCGATGACCTTTATCATCGCTATCACGATGAGGAGTGGGGCGTACCGCTGTTTGACGAGCAACGGCTGTTTGAATTTTTGCTACTCGAAGGCGCGCAGGCGGGTTTAAGTTGGATTACCGTGCTGCGCAAGCGAGAAAATTACCGACTCGCCTACGATAACTTCGACCCACACAAACTTGCACGCTATTCCCAATCCAAGATAGACAAATTGTTGCAAAACCCAGGCATTATTCGCAACAAGCTCAAGGTCAACAGCGCCGTACGCAATGCCAAAGCTTGGCTAGCCCTGAAAGACCAAGGCGTCGATTTGGTCGATTATTTTTGGCGCTTTGTCGACGGAAAACCCTTACAAAACAACATAAAAAAAATGTCTGATATTCCTGCATCAACACCTACCTCAGATGCACTGGCTAAGCAGCTAAAGAAAGACGGCTTTAACTTCGTCGGCACAACTATCTGCTACGCCCATATGCAAGCCACGGGCATGGTTAATGATCATATCATCAGCTGCCCACGCCATCGTGTTTGCGTCCAGCTCAGTAAAAAGTTGTAAGCACCAATTGTCGAACTATTTAACATACGTAAAGCATTCATACCTAGGTAGCAGTTAGGACAAGCCCCAACCCGGCCTTTTTTACGTCGAAAAAGCTTACAACGCCAATTTTAAATGGTGCGTAAGTACATGATACTAGTGACGTTTTCTAGTTGGCACTTTCCTTGCTTAATATGTGCAATCACGCCATGTGATGGACTTAAACTACAAGGAAGGTCGTAAGATCATGAACAACTTTTTTAAATCAGCCGCCCTGATTGCACTGACTAGCGTTTCGCTTTCCGCATCGGCCAGCCTGTTAAACGTTTGGACCGATTGGACACTTATGACAGTGACCAATGGCGATACCGATACGTTAGACGAGAACTATGTAGACCCAGGTTACGGTGGTCAAGCATTCGACGCCGAATACCTACTGTACAAATACGACTCTGCCACTGGCACCTTGTCTATCGGCCTACAAACCGGCTTCGACATATTGGACGGCCACTACAGAACTGGCGGTAAAGACTATTACAATGGCGACATCGCCTTGTCCTTCGATGGCGATAAAAGCACCTACGAATACGCCATTGACTTCGGCAACCTCACCAAGACTTACACCAATGGCCTAAACGCTAACTACAACCCAAAAAGCTTGGGCACGCACACCGCAGGTTTGTACGCGGTTAGCGCTTGGAACAACGACATCATTTTCAACAGCTCAAGCCCATTCGCCATGAAGAGCGGCTCATTGCTCACCACCGGTATGATGTCTGAAGGCTCGGGCATTGGTGCCGACACTAAAAAGTCCTACTACAACATGTTCAGCTTTAATGTTGGTGTACTTGGCCTGAGTTCTAGCTTCCTCAGCCTAGATGCACACTGGACCATGTCTTGCGGTAACGACGCAATCGAAGCGCATGCTGATATTGCCGACGTTCCAGAACCAGCACCTTTTGCACTGCTCGGTTTAGGCCTACTTGGCTTGGCTTTCGCGCGCAAAAGAGCGAGCAAGTAAGTGCTCTGACGAGTAATAAAAAAGGCGCCCGTTACGGCGCCTTTTTTTATGTGAGCGCTCAGCGGAATCTCGCCACTTGTGCCGTCAATGCATCAACATCTACCGCGCTCGCAACAGTATCTGCTAACCGATTCAACTCTTGCTCTACCAAGGCAGCATAATCCTGATGCTGAATCGCCTCTACGCCAGCCCATTGTAAAATGGCGTCAAGTGCCTCGGGGCGCTGAAAAATGCCGTGCAAGTATGTTGCAATTATGTGTTCATCTACCGACACGCAGCCGTCTAATCGCTTACCAGAAACCTCGTCTATTTGAATTGGCGCTCGCAGCAATCCAGCCCCCTTCGACACGCCTGCGTGAATTTCATAACCACACACCGGCACAGCCTCCTGCATGCCCGGTAACAAAAGCGAGCCGTTCACATTGCACAGGGTTTTCGATGCGGCCATCCGCGTTTCAAAGTCCAGCAAACCCAACCCTTCGGTACTGCCGACACTCGCCTCCACCCCAAGGTCATCATGCACCCAATGACCGAGCATTTGTAAGCCGCCGCATATACCCATAAGCTTGCCGCCGTAGCGAAGGTGCCTACGAATATCTCTATCCCACTGTTGCTCACGCATAAAATCTAAATCTGCCCGCGTATTTTTTGTGCCAGGCAAAATAATCAAGTCTGCATCGGCCAAGGAGCCTCCGGGGCCGACAAACTCGAAGCTCACCTGAGGATGCAAACGCAGTGGATCAAAATCGGTGTGATTACTGATGCGCGACCAAACCGGCACTTTGATGTTAATCGTTTTATCGCCCTCGCCGAGTGAATTAGCCGTCAGGGCATCTTCCGCTTCAAGGTGTAATTTTTCTAGATAGGGGATAACACCTAGCACCGGTTTGCCGGTTCGCTGCTCGAGCCACTCAAGGCCGGGTTGCAGTAACGCAATATCACCGCGGAATCGATTAATCACAAAACCAATAACACGTTCTTGCTCGGACTCAGAAAGCAGCGCCAAGGTGCCGACTAAATGCGCAAACACACCGCCCTTATCGATATCGGCAATGATAATCACCGGGCAATCTACCGCCTCAGCAAAACCCATGTTGGCAATATCACCTTCGCGCAAATTAATTTCAGCCGGACTTCCCGCGCCCTCCACCACAATAAAATCATATTGCAATTTTAATCGCTGGTAAGAATCTAATACCGCGGCCATGGCTACTTTTTTATAGTCGTGGAAACTCGCAGCTTCCATATCGGACAAAGCTTTGCCCTGTACAATAACCTGCGCGCCCGTGTCGCTGCACGGCTTCAACAGAATGGGGTTCATGTCCGAGAGCGGCGCAATACCGCAGGCCTGCGCCTGCACCGCTTGTCCCCTACCTATTTCGCCACCATCAATGGTTACTGCAGAATTTAACGCCATATTTTGCGGTTTAAACGGTGCAACCTTAACGCCTTTGCGCGCCAATATTCTGCCGAGCGCAGCCACTAACGTGGTTTTACCCGCATCAGAGGTTGTGCCTTGCACCATCAATGTTTTACTCATAAGCACTCAACTTTAATATTCATCCCACTGCTGCGCGTCCTGCGCCCATGGCATACCGTACATAAAAAAGCCGGCAATTATCACCGGCTTTTCCTGTCAGCTGTGAACTGCTAACTCAGATAAAATTATCGAACCACATTGCCATCGGCATCCAGCACTTTGATATCACCTAAATTTAGCGAGCTGACACCCGCTTCAATTTTTGCCAAATCGCCAACTATCACCCACACCAACTTTTCAGGGGTGATTTCTTGCGCAGCGGATCGAACTTGATCGATGGTTAAGGCCTGAACCCGATCGGCGTAGGTAAGCACATAATCATCGGGCCGATCAAAACGCACTTGCCCACTCATCGCACCCAAAACCGCATTCATGGTTTCATAGCTGCCCGGTAATTTTGCCACTTCGTTTAGCTGGTAGCGATGCAATTCATCAGCTTGCGCTGGCTTTTTACCTAAGTAGTCAGTCAGTTCTTTCTGTACTTCGGCAATCGCCTCTTTGGTTTTATCCGTTTGCACGGGCGCGTACGCCATTAAAGGCTGCTGCGCTGCCGCATCGACAATAAACGTATAAGCACCGTACGCCCAATGTTTATCTTCGCGCAAATTCATATTTAAGCGCGCGGTAAAGGCGCCGCCTAAAATAGTATTTGCCATATCGAGCGCTAAATTCCCATTGTCTTTCGCTGAGGGAATTAACTGGCCGGCTAGAATGACCGTCTGCTGAGCACCGGGTTTATCGATAAGATAAACGCTAGACTGCTGCTGACCGGCAACTTGATGCAACTTCTTCACGCCCTTGTCAGCTTTTGGCGCTTTCCACTTACCAAAAGCGCGCTCTAACTCCGGCTTTAAATCTTCCAGAGACATAGCACCAACGACAACCAAGGTCGCATTGTCCGGGCGAATCCAGCGCTCGTGGTAAGCGCGCATATCGTCAATCGAAACATCAGCCACACTAACCTCGGTGCCGGAGCCCGTTAAGGGAATACCGTAAGCGTGGTCATTGCCGTATAACAGCGGCGGCAAGGTGCGCAAAGCCATGGAAACAGGTTGTGACTTTTCTTGGCCAATACCGGCAATAGTCAGCGCGCGCTTGCGCTCCACATCCTCATCGCGGAAGGCGGGGTTTTGTAAAATATCTGAAAAAATATCGAGGGTCTTTCGCAGGTTGCTCGATAGAGCCGATACACTAAAGCTTGTTGTATCTACATCGCTATTAACGCCCCAAACCGCACCCAAGCCTTCGAGCTCCGCGGAAATTTCAAGCGCGTCGCGCTTATCCGTGCCCTCCAACATAACACTGCTAGCGAACTTATTAATGCCCAGCTTGCTACCGAAGTCAGCGGAATAACCCGCATCAAACATCATCGCCAAGTTCACCTGCGGCACGGTATCGCGACGAGCAAAAACGACCTTTAAGCCATTGCTCAATTCGGTGCGCTCAATGGCCGGAAAACTCAACGGGGGGACGGCACCGGTATCGGGGATTTTACTTCTATCGGCATCGGTGCTTGCGGCATTAAGGCTTGGAAAAGGTGTGATTTCCAAGACCAAGTCACCCGAGCTCAACCAACGGTTAGCCACCTTGGTGACCTGCTTGGTATCCACTTCTTCCATGGTTAACAAGCTCTTTTTAAACGCCCCAGGGTCACCCATGTATACCGCGTTAGACGCGAGAATATCCGACTTGCCACCCCAGCCACCGACTTTTTCGGCGCCGCGCACGAAGCCTGCAAATAAACTCGTGCGCACACGCTCTAATTCTTTCTTCTCTGGGCCCTTCTTCAAAAACAAGGCAACTTCTTCATCGATTACTTTTTCGATTTGTGCCAACTCAATACCGGGCTTTGCATCAGCAGTAATGGTAAACAAACTGGCCAACTCAAACGGGAAGTAGGCCACATTGACGCTAGTGGCAATTTGATCTTCATGCACTAGCCGCTTATACAGACGGGAGTTTTTTCCGCCAGCCAATAGCTCGGCCACAATCTGTAAAACGTCGCTGTCGCTGCTGGCTAGTTCTGCCGTATTCCACGACTTATATAAACGCGCCTGAGGTACACGATCCTGCGTCTTAACGCGCTTTTGTTCCGTTCGCTTAGCAATCCAGGTTTTCTGGCGCACCAGCGGCTCACCCGGCGCAACAAAACCGAAGTAGGTTTGCATCTTCGCTTTGGCGGTTTCGACGTCGATATCACCCGCTAACACCACCACCGCATTAGAGGCCCCATAGTACTCGTGGAACCACGCCTTAACGTCGTCGAGCGATGCCGCATTGAGATCTGCCATCGAGCCAATGGTGCTCCAAGAATAGGGGTGGCCCTGCGGAAAGGCGGCCTCCTGTAAGATATCCCAGGCTTTACCATAAGGCTGATTATCGCCTTGGCGCTTTTCGTTTTGCACCACACCGCGTTGCTCATCGAGGGTCTTCTGATCGATGGCACCGAGCATATGCCCCATGCGATCAGATTCCATCCACAGCGCCATATCCAAGGCTGGCGTCGGTACAGTTTCAAAATAGTTCGTGCGATCCAACCACGTGGTGCCGTTCATATTGGTGGCACCCGCCTTTTCAAAAGGCGCAAAAAATTCACCCGGCGCATTTTCACTGCCATTGAACATCAGGTGTTCAAATAAATGCGCGAAGCCCGTTTTTCCCACCTTCTCATCCTTCGAGCCCACGTGATACCAGACGTTAACCGCCACCACCGGCGCTTTGCGGTCGGTGTGCACGACCACGCGCAATCCATTGTCTAAGGTGAACGTTTCATAAGGAATTTGAACAGAATCGGTGAGAGAGCCAGCGTTAGCAGCGGACGCCAACAACAGACAGGCCAGAGCGAGGGGTTTTTTCAGCATGGGTAAACTCCATTTATCAACAGTTGTCTGCACCGCAAAGCGCGGCGTAAACCCAGCAGGTTACCGCACTGCCCTCAGTAAGCAAGGGAATCAAGCGTGGAAAAGCCTGCTTTCATCGCAGATAAATGGAAATACTAGCGTCGCCAGCTTGGATAGACAGAGCTATAGGAAACCAGGCATCGCCTTGTAGGGTGCGGCCCCCCCCCTTGTAGCTTGTAGGGGGCGGCCCCCGCCTTGTAGCTTGTAGCTTGTAGCTTGTAGCTTGTAGCTTGTAGCTTGTAGCTTGTAGTAAATGCTTCCCGCCCTTCCTGTAAGCGGTCAACTTCTCTCACTTAGGAGCGCCTACTTTTCGTCCCGCAACCTACCCTCCGCTCTACCACTCAATCCCTTTTTGCGCCGCCACACCAGCGTGGAAAGCATGCTTAATCGCTTTTACCTCGCTAAAGGTATCGGCTAGGTCCTGTAAATATTTTTTGGCGCCGCGGCCGGTGATGATCACACTTTGTTCTTTAGGTCTGGCGTTAATAGCTTCGATAATCACATCTTTATCGAGATATTTGTAATTCAACATGTAAGTCAGCTCATCGAACACCACCAAGCGCACCTTCGGGTCCGTTAATAAGTGTTTACAACTCGCCCAACATTGCTCGGCCGCGAGCTGGTCTTGCGTGGCGTCTTGCGTCTCCCAAGTAAAGCCCGTGCCCATCACGTGAAATTCAACATTCGGCAGCTTCTCTAATATATTCCGCTCACCGCACTCCCATGTACCCTTAATAAACTGAACGATGCCCACGTGAAAGCCATGGCCCGCTGCGCGAACTGCCGTGCCAAAGGCCGAGGAGCTTTTGCCCTTGCCATCGCCGGTGAGTACTATCACCACACCGCGCTCTTCCGTTGCGCGGGCCACCGCTGCGTCCACCAAAAGCTTGCGCTGAGCCATTCGCTCTTTATGCTTGGCGGCTTTTTCATCAGTCATAGTGTTCACCCTAAATTTTCACGTTACCAAATAGCGATCACTATACCGAACGAATCGCCTGGCACCTAAAATTAAGGTTTAAGTACATCCAAGGTTAAGTAATAGCTGTACATCACTTTGGCGAGTTTCTTATCTTTTGAAGCTGTCTCAACATTCGCTTCTATTAAATAGCGTCCAGCGCCCTGCCAAGCGATGCTCACTTTTCCATCCGCATCGGTGGTATAAGTTTTTTCCGCCTGCTGATCACGGTAGCGCGTCCCCTCGGGTAAAACACTCACAGTGAGATTCTTAGCTGGCGTACCATCCATAAGAAACTGAAACTGCGCTGACTCATCGGCGTAGAGCGCATTGGGATGATCAATAATGTGCAGGCTAATACCTGGCTCTGGTTGATCAAGCTTCGCACTCGTCGGCTGCCCCAAGCTGACATAGGTTTCAATACGGGAAATCGATGCCATGTACTTTACATCTTTTGCGTCTTTAGGCAGCTCGCGCGTTAATTTATCCAAAGGCCCGCGTGCACGCTTAACCTCTTTGCTTCCTAGTACAGTGTAAGCAACAAAATACATCGGCTTGCCACCGCTCGTAATACGGTAGGTGCCTTGGTCTTTGATTTGCAATTCGAAACTGGAGCGACGCTTAGCCTGCACTGGATTAACCAACGCCTCCGATTTACCTGAAGGAGAAAACACTGAAATATCATCCAACGGCATAGCCTTATCCACATAAAACACATTATTGGAGGCAGTATAATCCACGCTAATCCACTCGGCATCGCTCAATGAGAAATCCGTTGGCAGCAACCAGCGTTTATGGGCGTGTGCGGCACTTACCGCACAACACAGCGCAAGAAAAACCAAAACATTAACCATATACTTTGAACGACTATAAATTCGAATTTGCATTCTATGCACTCCTTAGTATTTGCATTCCACCGATAACTGAAAAAATCGTATTACAACTCATGTAAATGCGCTTTAAGGCTCAATAGCGAAAGAAACTTTTCCCAGCTCTGAATTGCCTAGCTCTGTGTGTGACCACGCCTGCCCCTGCCATACTAGCGGGACCTTGATATGCTCTCGGCCACCGACCTCGCGCACGGCTTCAATGTTCAAGGTATAACTACCCGGAGGAAGATCCACAGCTCTACGTTCTTGATACATGCCAGGCTTGCGCGTCGCACCCGATACGCCATCAATGGGAAATGTCAGAGCACTACCGCCGCGTCGCCACCAACTGCGCAAATCTCTATACCACTTTTCTTGTTCAACCCACACCAGAATTTGCGCGTGCGGTTGACGCGCATCGGTTTCAATCCAAACCGCCACATAGGGCCGATGGTATTCAGCCGTATCGATTTTTGGTATTTCAAACTTCACCTCAAATTGCGCTGACCAAGTGAGAGTAGAAAAAGCACATAAAAAGCAGGTTAAAAAATATTTAGTCATGGCACAAATACCCAAAACAACAACACAGGAAGCACAGCACCTAAAAGCACAAGCGGCCAAGTGGATGCACGTTTTTTAGCGTAAACAAACAATAAGAACAAACCAGTAATCGAGAAAAACAAACAGACGATAGCGGCCACATCAATAAATAGCACCCACGCGGTGCCTGCATGCCGGCCCTTATGTAGATCGTTGATTAACGCCACAGCGCCATCGTTCACTTGCTCCAACGTTAACGTACCACTCGCGACATCTAGTACCACGGTTGAAATACCGCCTGGGCGTTGATAATCCAAAATCCACTCCACATCATCGCGCTCAATATTGCGCGGTACCGGAAGCTGCCAAGTGCGATTGATAAGCTGGGCCACGACGGCCAATTGGTCTGTCTCACTGGCTTGATTAAAGTCCGCCAACCAACCATCAGACTGCTGGATAACACTCACCTCTACGTGTGGCGCGGCTTTAAACCAATCGGGATGATTGAGCGTAATCCCGGTTACTGAGAAGAACAGCAAACTTGCCAAACCCAAGGCAGAGCTAATCCAATGCGTGGTTCGACTGATTTTTGAAAAAGTTGGATTCATAAAAATAAAAAAGAGCGCTGAATCAGCGCTCGAAGGAGCGACCTTAATTTTAAAACTCGTAAGACGCAGTTAACTTGAAATTTCGTCCAGGTTCGTAATCGTTTAGTATTAATTCACCAAATACGGGATGAACGGTGTCACCAACACGCGACGCATGGGAGGTGTATTGTTCATCAAACACATTGTCCACGCCCGCAATCAACGCTAAACCTTGTATTGCTGCAGGCTGCCATTGTACGGAAACGTTATGTACATCGTAGCTGGGTTTGTCTTGGCTTTTTTCTTCCGCATGCCACTGTGAATTCCACGCAAAATCAACGTCGGCAAGTTGGTAGTTAAACGCCAAACCAAAACTATCACCCACTTCTCGATCTAGGGTATTGGTGGCGCTGGTATCGTGGGTATCACTGCGCGACCGAGCAAAGGTGAATAACGCGGTAAAACTCTCTAATTGATAGTTGGCGCTGAATTCACCGCCGGTAATATCGACATCGCCCAAATTGACATCTTGAAGCCGTGCATAACTGATATAGTTTTCGATATGGGTTTGGAAAAGATTAAAACCGGTCGTAAATTGATCGGCACCTAAGAAACTTTCGCGCGAAAACCGTACACCTACTTGGTCGTTCCGAGCGGTTTCAGGCTTCAACGCAGGATTTGCTGTTTTGCCATAACCAGCCCCAACCAACACCTCAGTTAATTCCGGTGCTTTAAACACTTCGGTAGAACTGGCAAGCAACTGCCAATTAGAGGTCACAAACCATTCAGCAGCGAGTGCGAAGCTGGTATCGCTAAAATCTTTATCCACTGACACTGCATCCATGGTGACTTGATCGTAACGCACACCCGGCGTAATGAAAAAGGTATCAGTAATGCTCAAGCGATCTTGAATATAGAGGGCATCGAGACGCTGCTCTTCGCCACCCAACTTTACGCCTCCGGTAACATATTCAGTGGTATAGGTATTACTTTCTAAGCCCGCGCTTAACACATGCTCTACACCCGCACTAAAAGGCAGCTGAGCAAGAAATGTTACACCGGTATTTTCAGCGCTACCCTCCGTAATCACACTGTGATTGTCGCGTTCAAGATCGTAACGGTTTGTGTAAAGATTGGCAGACAAGGCCAGCTCATTTTGCAATTCGCCCTGATAGCCCAAGTTCCACGTTTCGCGGCCAAATTCTGTCGGGTAGAGTGTGGCGCCAGAAATAGCCGCATTGGTTGCTACACCCATATCCGGACGCGGGGTGTAGTCCCCTTTGTCTTGGTATTTATCAAAACTCAAGGTCAGGCGATGATCCTGGTCTAGGTTCCAACCGGCTTTAATCAGCGCATTGTTTTGCACGCCGTCATTTCCAAGAATTTCGGTGCCATCACCATCCTCAAAATTATCGCGATCATTTTGGTTAACATAACCCAGTAAATCGACGGCATCGGTTAATTGCCCATACGCGGTAAACGAACCCGACAGCGAGGCGTTAGAGTTAAAACCCAGCTGCACCCGTGAGCCAAAGCGATCTCCCTGCAGCAAATCTTGACCAGACTTAGTTTCAAACCGAACAGCACCCCCTAAGGCCCCTGTCAACACGGAGTTGGCACCTACATCTATATCCACCGAGCGTAAAATATCTGGGTTAATTAACAGGTTACCCATGTGGTGATACATATAGTTGGTTTGTTTTGCTCCGTCGATGGTGACGTTGAGGTTGCGGTCGTCTAAACCGCGAATGTTGATGCGCTGGTTCACCGAATGGGTGCCACCAATATCCACGCCGGGAATATCGCGCATTAGTTCACTTAAGTGATCGGCCTGTTTGGTAGCAATTTGATTTTCACCGAGGAAAACGGAGGAGCTTTTTACTTGGGTTGCCCACACTTGTAAGGTTTCAATCGACGCGTTTGCGGCTACCTCTGATTGTTGCCCCGCCGCGTCATCAACGACGCCTGCAGCGCAAACCGATTGCGCAATGGCAAAAGTTAAAAGCCCCAAAGTAAACGTTTTCATATCTCAGTCCATTATCAATCACCAAATGAGAGGCGAATAATAATGATTCCTATTAACACTTTCAACACAAATGAGAATTATTTTTATTTGTATTATTGAGCCCGACGATCAGCCCCGCCAACCTAGAGTGCGCCTAAAGGCGTAGAAACTCAGCACTAAGCCAGTCAATACAAAGCAGAATGCGAACCAAGTGAAGATGCGCAACGCCGTATTGTTAAAATTATCGCCGTCGCCATAGTCCATAATGTGCAAACGCCAGAGCGCATCGTACCAAACCCAGTAGTTAGTCCTCACTTTCAGGTATTCACCCTGTGCTGAAAAGTAAAGTCGCGCATCTCCAAACTTCGCTTGCCAAACCCCAGTTCGCCCCGACAGCTCGTCCACCAAACCAAACAGCTGAGGCTCCGCCTCGGCGACCCAGCGCACGTCTTGCAGTTGGGTTTCACCTCGGTAGAGCGCTTCAGCAAACGCCCTAACTTGCAACGCATCCGCCACGCCAACAGGGCCACTAGCGCTTATCCAGCGCTGCTCATCGGCGTAGGTCACCTTCATCAACGGCCCTTGCGCACTTGCAATGGCTTGGACGCTTGTGGGCGCCTCAGACACCAGCAACGAGTTAAATACCAACGCCAAGCCCTCCTCTGTCAATGCCGGGCTTGCCGGCAAGGCAACAAAATCACCGCCTTTAACGAGAGACGTAAACGGCACTGTAGCAAACACAACACCGCCGAGTACCCACAAAAAAATTTGTGCGAAAACAAAATAGGAAAGGTATTTATGAAGCTTCCACGCCGTCTTTTTTAGTTTCACTTTTTTCAGCCCAACAGTAAATTCATCGACAAAAACTCTAGCGCCAGTATCAGAAGCACATATTTTTTCACTAGCGCGCAAGCCTGCTAACAGTACCACGCCGACTGAAATATCACCGCAAAATTGATTGCAGAGGCAATGCGCCTTACGTAGTATCCGCGCTGGCGTTTTTAAAGACGCAAATCAACTATAGATTCTAAGGAATAGGATATGCTTTTACGCACGATTGTCGCCACATTACTTGCTTCCCTGTCGTTCATCACCCACGCCAACGAAGCCGACGAAGGTTTCTATATGGGCCTTAGCGCTGGCGTGATGAACGTAGACATAGGCAACGCCAGTAACCCAACCAACGCTGCCATTCAAATGGGTTACCACTTTAGCGACATGTGGGCCATTGAAGCGCAATACAGCGACTCAATGCGGGACGGTAAAGTTGATTTGAACTACGGATACTATACCAATAGGGATTTCGAGTTCGGCATTCAAACATTAGCGGCCTACGGTGTTTTTCGAACGCGCGGCGATGTTTTCTTTAAAGCCAAAGCCGGCCTGGTACGCGAAAAAGTTTTAAGCGTAAATGACACAGGTGCTTCTGCGGGTGTGGGTCTGGGCTTTCGCTTGGGTGAATCGAAGCGTAGCAACGTCGAATTAGAAGCAACGATCATCGAGGCCGATGTGTTATTTTTGTCTGCAGGCTTTAATATTGGTTTTTAATGTGTAGCGTCCACTGAGTCCTGTTAATATTTTGCTTGACTCGATGAACCATCAAAAAAAGCGGCCTAAGCCGCTTTTTTTTGATCACTCACTGACCCTACTATTTCGACAAGCGCTCAAAATAACGATCCCGCAACATCGTTGCTCTCGTCACTTGCGACGCCTCGACACCGGCGGCAATCACCAACTCTGCACTGCTAGTTACCTCAAGCGGGTCACCGCTCCACAACACTAAATCCGCCACTGCGCCTTGGCGAATATCGCCACTTAATGGCGACTTAAACCAGCGCGCGGGGTTGACCGTCATCGCGGCGATTGCCACCTGCTTATCGAGACCATTAGCCACAGCATTACCGGCAGATTGTCGCACCAAGTGGGCATTATGGGTGTTGTGCCAACTCATGCCGGTGAATAACAAGTTAACGCCGGCGTCACTCAGCAATTTCGCATTATCCAAGCGCGCACCTAAGGCATCGTAACCACTGGGTAAATTTTCGATGGGATCCATGATCACAGGGATGCCCTGCGCAGCAATAGCCTTAGCCACCATCCAGCCCTCTTTAACACCCGCCAACATAAGCTTTACGTCAAACTCATTGGCAAGCGCTAAAATTTTGGTGATATCACTGGCGCGATTTACTCGCACGATTAACGGCTTCTGACCTTTTATCACCGGTTCCAGTGCCGCTAAATCCATCAGGCTCAAGGTATAGTCACGTCTATCTCCGGCCATAGCAGCGGTTTTATTAGCCGAAAAATCCCGTGCATCGGTTAAGTGCTGACGCAATAACGCGAGCGCCGCCGCGCGTGAGTTACCCGCAAGACTCACACCGTACTCGGTGTAATCCACGGCGATGGCAAGACTATCGTTAAGCACTTTCGGCGTGCCGCCCAACTGCACTAATGCTACTTGGCCAGAAAATAAGCCACTGCCAGATTCGGGAATCAACAAGGCTTGGGTTAAGCCGTGAGCGCGGTTGTAGGGTAATAAGGTCGATTGCGGGTTAAACGCATCTGCCACTTTTAACGCCGCGGTAATATCCACGCGCTCGGTGTAAAAGTCACTCGTTTGTTCAATCGCGCCAACCTCCACTGCACCTAATTGGGTGTAGCTATTAAATAAACCCGCAGTAACGGACTTGCCTTTAGCGTCGATGGTTTTATCGGCGCTCATGGCTAAATTTTTACCCACGGCGGCAATTTTACCGTCGTTGATAAACAGATCCGTTGCAGCCAATACCTTGTCGGCAGTATAAATATCCGCACCTTTAATCAGCAAAGAATCGGCTTGCGCTTGTAGCGCTAATGCACTGATCGCCAGTGCGCTAAGTAATTGTTTCATGGGCGAACCTCCCCAGCTTCAAGAATGCCAAGATTAAAGTCACTGGTGGGCTGCACGCTCGCATCCAAGCGATCGTAGCGTAAACTGCCATCAATCCAGACTTTTTCCGCATGGGCATAAACACTCATAGGGTTGGCATCCCACAAGACCAAATCGGCATTTTTACCCACTTTTAACGAACCAATTTTGTCCTCTAAGCCTAACGATTTCGCGGGGTTTAACGTGGCCCATTTGATCGCGTCCGCAGCGGTTAAACCCAAACCTAACTTGTTGCCCGAGGTCATGGCCTTGGCCACCTCTTGATTCAGGCGCTGCACTTGTATCGGGTCGTCAGAGTGAATCACCGCACACGCTTTGGCGTAATCTACCAAGGCAATGTTCTCTTCCACCATATCAAAGGCCTCTTGTTTAAAGCCCCACCAATCGGCCCACATCACACCGCAAATATTTTCCTGCGCCAGCATTTCGGCAGCTTTATAGCCCTCTACCGCGTGGTGAAAAGCCGCTATTTTATAGCCAAACTCTTTCGCCATATCGATCATCTGCGCCATTTCATCGGCTTTGTAGCAGTGATTGTGAATGCGAATGTCGCCCTCTAATACGCCCGCCAAGGTTTCTAGGCGCAGATCGCGAGTCGGTGCATCAGCATCTTCACCGGCTTCAATTTTCTTCACATAGTCGTCCCAGCTTTTCTTATAGGCCGCCGCCTCAATCCAAGCGCTGCGATAACCCGCCATATTACCCATGCGGGTAGACGGTAATTGACCCTTTTCGCCGTACACGCGCTTGGGGTTTTCACCACAGGCCATTTTCAAACTGTAGGGGGCTTCCGGAAATTTCATCCCCTGCACGGTGAGCGACGGTACATTTTTCAACGTGACGCCACGGCCGCCAATTAAGTTGCCGGAGCCGGGCAAGATTTGCACGGTGGTAACACCGCCGGCCAAGGCCTTTTCAAACTGTGGGTCTTCCGGCCAAACCGAATGCTCGGCCCACACCTGGGCAGTAACCGGCGCCGTCATTTCATTGCCGTCTTCATGGTTCGCGGTACCCGGCGCTGGGTAAACCCCCATGTGCGAGTGCACATCAATCAAGCCCGGTGTTAACCACTTGCCGTTGGCATCTATCACCACCGCGTCATCCGGTACCTGCAAGCCCTTGCCCATCGCCTGAATTTTACCGTCCATAACTACCAAGTCCGTGGCCTCAGCTTGGCTGCCATCGCCCACCAGTATATTCGCCCCCTTCACTAACAAGGTTTTGCTAGCGGGCACGGTATAGGTAGATGGATAGGGGTTTTTATTCGGTAATTCGAGGCTCGGCTTGGCTTTTTCCGGCTCGCCACAAGCGCCCAACGTAAGGGCTATGGCGGCCGCTAAGCCAGATATCACTAAACGGTTCATAGTGCGTCCTGTTGTTATTTATAGCTATTAGCGGTTGATCGACTGTGATCGGGGTAAAGGAATAGGACGAGAGAAGTAGCCAATGCCTCACAACAAAACCCACGTGGCGCAGCAGATAAAAAAGCCGGCACGGGGCCGGCTTGAAGAGAGCTACCTAATATTCAGACGCAAATAAACCGCGAACGGCTATCGCTCAAGCACTAGAACCGATAGGTGGCACTACCGAAGGCATGGATACCGTCTTCGTTATAGCCACTCACCACGGTGTAGTCTTTATCGAGCAGATTATTCACCTTCGCTTCTAGCACCAAATTGTTGCTAATAGCCCAAGCGGCTCGAACATTTACCAAACCATAACCCGATAATTTCTGTGTATTGGCTTGATCTGCATATCGCGCCGAGCGCGCCTCAAAACCTAATCCTAGCGTCACATCGCCAAAGACTCGGCTCAGATCTGCGTTAAACAGTTGATCAGAACGATTGATTAAACGCTTGCCAGTGGCCTTGTCTTCAGCATCCAAGGCGGTGTAATTCACGTCCACTAACCAGCCGTCAAAATCTTGGGCAAACTGCGCCTCAAGACCGGTTATTTCAGCAGCGTTCACATTGAATGGATACCAGTTTCCACCTGCATCTGGCGCCCAAGCAATCAGATCGCTAACGTCATTTTCAAAAATATTCATTGAAAATAACACCGACTCTTGCTGGTATTTAATGCCAGCTTCAAGGTTTCGAGATGACTCAGGTTTTAAGTCCGCATTACCAGAAAACGGGAAGTAGAGATCATTAAAACTGGGGGCTTTAAACGCGGTGCCGTAGCTTGCCATTAAACTCCAACCATCGGCCAGATCAAAGCCATAGGTAATACTACCCGTGTCTTCGGCACCAAATTGCTCATTGTCGTCATAGCGCAATGCCGCAACCAGGTTGTGGCCGCCAGAACGCCCTTGGTACTGAACGAAAACACCGGTGTTATCGCGACGATCAACTGCATAATCAACATTGTTTGACTCGACCTGCTCGACATAATAATCCACACCCACGCTCACAAGGCTCGCGTCAAGGATGGCAATATCATTTTGCCAGCTGGCGCTATCGCGCTGCGTAGTAAAGCTATTAGTACCACCGTAGTTCATCTCGGCAACGCCGGGAATGTGGTCATCCTGCTGCGAATCATCCTGCGAAAAACCGGCGCGCAGTTGGGTTAACCATACGTCGTTAACCTGCCCCTTCAAGCCCACGTCGGCTGAGTAATTGGTAAATGTGGAGAAGGGTTCGCAATCGATAAAACAAAAGCCGTTGTCACTATCGCTTTCACCTTGTTGATATTGCCCAGACGCTTCAAGGCGCCAAGCCTGCGATAACTGCTGACTCGCGTTCAAGGCTAATCGATCAGCCTCATAGGCGTCCTTGTCGCCATTGCCATTGCTGGTGTCTTTAGTGCGATCGAAACCATCCGTACTGATGTGTGACGCGACCAAATTGAGCTGGGTTGTTTCATCTTTCCAACCGGTAACAACGCGCGCTTGCTGCTCATTGTGTTTGCCGTAACCAAGATTGATAGCCAAATTGGCGCCGTCGTTTTCGGCCTTGCGGGTAAATATTTGCACAATACCGCCAATGGCATCAGAGCCATACAAACTCGAGCGCGGGCCGCGCACTAACTCAATGCGTTCAATCGCAGCCGGGTCGACAAACTCTAACGCCGTACTACCCAGAGTTGCAGAACCAACGCGCACACCATCTACTAACACCAAGAGATGACCCGAGTTTGTACCGCGCACAAATACACTGCTATTGGCACCGCGGCCACCGCGCTGCACCATATCAACCCCGGTAAAACGGCTAATTAGCTCAGGCACATCGCGCACCTGAAGCTGCTCGATGTCATTGGCGGTCAATACCGATACAGGCGCAAAATTTTGCGCCAGCGCTGTCTCTGTCCGCGTGGCAGTTACCACGATCTCTTCTTGCTGAAGGTCTTGGGCTTGAACCTGAACGCCAACCGTCAACATGACAATGGCTGCAGATAGGGAAATAGGTTTCATGAGAACTCTCTATTCACAAAAAAGAAGTGTATTGAGAGAGGGAGAAAAGTGGGTGCTTGTTCGCCAACGCGAGAAAGGTAACCACCGATGCAGCCCTCCGCTACGTCGTGTTGCCGCTCATCGCCGTACTAAAAAGCGGCGAAAACCGGTCAGCAAAGCGAGGCAGGTATCGGGCTTAGGGTTGAATTAACCACATCACCGTTGCGGGGGCAGCGTTGGCCTTGAACCAACTTCCCATTTAACTCGGGCATGACCCTCTATACAAAAAGAGTCACCAGAGCACCTAGCTTTGATGGCGCGGAGTTTACTCGGAAAATCACCTCGGTCAAGGAGTAAATGGAGACACTTTTGATGGATCGAGCGCACTCTCACGCGGAACGCAAACGCAGGACAGATCCCATTAGGCAACGCAGCACCAAAATCTAAAATGCAAAAATAATTTAAACCGGCGGCCAAATCGGAAGATTCAATAGGCTTCAATCGGGTTTCGGCGCACACACATGAATGGGTATTAGATAATCAATTTGATCCGTCACACCCACGCCTACCAAGATAAGGGGCGATAAGCGCGATCAAGCCAACGTAGGATGTGCGCATGCCGTTTTGCCCGCGCAGTCATGTTGCTGCTCATCTAAAGCGCAAGATTCAGTTGCCTGGAACAGCGCGCTAGCAAAAATAGCGAATGTAAGAGCAGACAAGACATACATGGCGCACCGCGTGGAAGTAAGGCCATGTTAACGCGATGTTTGATGTAGAAATATTCCCCAATTGGCTAAAAATGACAAGCAATTGGCCTAGTTCATGTTAGCAAGCAGACTTTTGGCGACCCGTTACAAGGTCGTATTTTAATAGGGAGCAATTATTCACTCAGTGCCACTCGCCAGGGTGGGTTCAACCGATTGTCGCCAGCCCAATACAAGATGATCTTATTTCCAGAGGGGTCTCTTAGAACGGCCTCACGCCAAAGGTATCGTTTGTCTGTTGGCGCCGCTTCGAAACTAAAGCCTTTAGCTTCAAGCCGACTCACCAGCTCGTCAACTTTTTCTTCCTCGAAATAAATAACGCTGCCGTTATTGAACGCCTCTTCTACCAAGCTTAAAGAAAATGTTGAACCACCAACTGGGCATTCAAAACGAGCATAATGAGGGCTATCGACTATCTGAAGAAAACCCATTTTCCTGTAAAACGCTGTCGCTGTTGGCATATCGCTAACGGGCAGAGTTACTTGATTCAAGTTCATCGCGTTATGTAGCCTTTTCAATTCAATCAGCAATACCCTCGAGCGATTTCGCCGAAGGTAATTCGGGTTTACATGCCGTTATCATCCAGCGGAATACACCTCCGGCTGCCAAAGCTCCATAAATGAGTCAGACCTTGCCAGCGGCGTAAAACCGAATTGCCCGTACAGACCATGGGCATCTGCCGTCGCCAATACCATTCGCCGCAATCCTTGCAACTGCGGATGAGCCAAAATCACGGCCATTAACCATTTACTCAAACCCTGACCACGGTGAGTCTCAAGAATAAAGACGTCGGCAAGATAAGCAAAAGTTGCCGTGTCAGTGATCATTCGCGCAAAGCCCACTTGCTCGCCGGAACGCGCAAAAACCCCAAAACAAAGTGAATTTTTAACGGCCCTTGCCATGGTTTCCATCGGGATACCTTTCGCCCAACTCGATTTTGAAATAAACCCATGCACAACAGACAAATTCATCTCGTCATAATCGGTACTAATTCTATAGCCATTCATATCAACACCTGCAGCAATATAGGTATGCGTAACGTTTATTTTTCAATAATGCTATTCCGGAAAAACTGCCGATTGATCGCCCTAAAACGTTTACAAATTTACTGTATCTATGCCACATCAATTTGGCGGCTTAGTTATGCAAAACTCGCCCAACGCAAGAACCTGCCTGGCATTCGATCTTGAGCTTTAAGACCCATATATTTTTTGGGAAATTAAAAACGCCAGATACAACCAAAGCAAAACCAACGCAATAGATTTCAACCTTCGACGCTTATCACTATTCTCACGCTCGCTATCTAAGTTACTCTTTAGCGCCAGCTTAAAAGAACCGCAAGCGGGGCAAGCGCCCTGGGAAGACTGCTTGCCTTTATAGCCACATTCCGCACATTGAAACCCCATACCTATTTATCTCCGAATCACCCCAGATGGCCACTAATCACAAAACCTCAACTCCACACCCCTGCTAACGCTCACCCAATATGCGCCTGCCTGCGTGTGTTCGAAGTGACACGCTTGTCACCAATAGAACAACCTAGTAGCCAATTCATCAATACTCGATACTGCGTCCGTAGGTTTTATTCACTTGCCCATTCTTTGCCCAATCGGCCATAAGGTCGTAGAACCCCTCTGTGACTTTTGTATACTCTCTTGAACCATCAGACCTTTGATTGAACTCCCACATACCATGGTCAGTATCGGGAAAGACTTGGATCTCGATCGGTAAGCCCTCATCGCGAAGTGTTTTCAATCGTTCTATTGTCTTTCCGATAGGCGCTTCCTGATCTTCCCCGGCCATAACCCAAAGTTGAGGGACCTTCACGTTTCGTAAAACATCTATAGGAACCAGCGACCAATCTATATTTAGACGATCGAACATAGGGATGCCATTCAGACGTAGTTCTTCCGAAGACATGTTAAGAATCACACCAGAAAACCCGCCTTTAATGGCAGAAAACCAAGCCGCGTTACGGTATTTTTCGCGTAGCGCATCCAGCTCCTCAAGGCCCCGGGTGTAACCCGAGGTAGCAACAAGAGCCGTTAAATCGGTGACCTTCTTTGCTTCTGAAATCACCTCTGTACCGTAGCCGGATTGTAACAGTTCCATTTCAACTTGAGCCGCATCCTCCTCTAAGATATCGACAACCAAGCCGTAACCGACAGCGATAAAATCTGCTTTTGCCTGTTCAGCCGCTAAGGGGGCAATCCAACCACCCTGGCTAAGACCGAACAAGCCGAAGCGACCAAACCGATCTTTTGCAAGTCGCCTCGCTTCGCCTGAAGCGGCCACCAAATCCTTCGCAAGTTGTGGAAAATTTTGTGTATAGTTACCCTCTGACAAACCTGTTCCCCTTTTGTCATAGACAAAAACAGACATGCCTCGCGCAACCATGTGATAGGGGTCGATTGCTTGTTCGAGCCAGCCGCTCTCTTCGGAACCGTGCGCATAAACAATTAATGTGGTTTTTAGGTTTGCCCCCTCCGGTTCAATAAGCTGCCCAGCCAAGGTGACATCATCCACTACAAAATGGGTGTTTGTTATCCTTAACGTCCTCGCCTTCATGTCGGCGAAATCCGCAGTTTTCACAACATTCCCTATGCAGGCAACTACCTTTTCATCGCCTACCACCCCGGTCTCGCCATTATCAAACATATAGCGAAAGCCATCGCCCTTTCTAGTAAGCACAAGGAAATTTTCGCCACTTTCAAATATTCCAACACGACAAGCGGCTTCTATTTCGCCAGCTGAATTAACACGATCTGGACTGCAAGCGACAAGAAAAAGCGTTAGAAAGCAGATTGAAAGCAAGAGCTTGTTCATATTTCATCCTAATAGAATTCCGTTCAATTCAAATGCTCAAAGAATGTCTTCGCAGGCGGTTTCCGGCAGAATTTAGCGCGCTGCAATCTACAAGAATCAGTAGCGCCTGCGAGTCAATGCTCCTTAGCAGTGTGTTACTAAATATTCTACGTCACTCTAGTGATCGTAAAGCCTTCTTCGGACGTTGGCGCCACGAAAAATTTCGTCACTTGTAAAAACATAGCTAGCGTATCGGTTGCCGCCCTTTCTGGCTGCGCTTTACGTCTCATTTCAATCTGCCTTAAGCAAACCTCATTTGGCAGATCGATGTATATCAAATTATGTGGTGCTTGGATTTCCGAGAAAATACTCCGAAACCAATCTCTTTGCACAAGAGTATTAGCCGGAAAATCCATAACGACATTAGTTCCCGTGGACAATATGGATTGAACAAGCTTTCTAATCTGCGGCTTAAGACGGTTAGAATATTTAACATAATCAGTTAACGATGAGATCTGATTAGGGTACAGCGACGTAAGCCATTCATCTTCTGACAGCAACACAGCGCTACCATTACGCGCGATTTCACCGGCCTTGGTAGACTTTCCAGAACCCATTTTCCCACAGAAAAAAGTCAAACATCCTTTATTCATAACCTCCCTCTACTTTGATAAAGACCGCTCGATTTAGTTGCAATTTTAGCACTGCTTAAGCCAGCGCAACCGCGCTTTTCGTAGCGTACGACCGAACAACAATGACACCATTTATTTATTGAGATCAAAAACTTGCGTCACCCAAGCCATCTAAATCATCTAAATCATCTAAATCATCCAAATCATCTAAATCATCTAAATCATCTAAATCATCTAAATCATCTAAATCATCTAAATCATCTAAATCATCTAAAATAAAAATCCTACCACTACAAAGGACCTAGACATAGAGCGGCACACCAAAAATTTGCATTGACGCCTTCGCTATGAAGGTAGCCACAACATCAACAACAAATACGTTAAATAAATCAAGATTCCGGCTAAAATTATGTAGCCGGCCCTATCAATATACGGCGCCACCCTTAATCGGAACGTATTTATTTTACCATCCGTTTCCTTCGACGTTACGTCAGGGCCTTTGATTCCCATTACCATGAAACATACAAGGGAGATAAAAATTGCATAAAGAGTTGAAACAAGCAGCACGAAACTCGTTACCTCAAACTTAGACCAATCAACATCGTTGAGTAAGTACGCTGGAATACCTATCGAAAAAAGCATGATGAGCGTTGTAGCTAGTTTAGGGTTTACTGTCGAATTCATGATAATCCCTGTTTTTCCCTAGCATCGATGGGAGTGACGAGCGTAGGCGAGTCCCGCCGCGCTAACCACTAATAGGTAACCTTCACTATGAGATTTGCCTGTATACAATCTTATTATCCTCATAGTCCTTTACAATAAACTCTTTAGTACCAAAAAGGCCCTTAGATATTTCCTGGACAATAATGACACCCTTATCTGATGCCATGCTGTAATCGTCTTCCAAATTTTGTGACTCAATTACTACTACATTTGAAGCATATACTTGCCTATCTGACGCTTTGCGCAAATAGAGTCTTGATCCTGACTTTTCTAAAATTGCGTACTCTGGACTCTTAATT
Source organism: Simiduia litorea (assembly GCF_042853465.1). Lineage (GTDB taxonomy): Bacteria > Pseudomonadota > Gammaproteobacteria > Pseudomonadales > Cellvibrionaceae > Simiduia > Simiduia litorea. Next base: position 3,644,973 of record NZ_AP031497.1, read on the forward strand.
GAGCTCCTATACGAGCACTGGAACCCGAGAAAATCCCCATACCACATTATCGTGGTTTCAATATCACAGACCTGTATGCAGGAGCTAATCATCTATTTTTCCTTATCGAAAAAGGTTTTGCTAAACGGCAGTCGGAGTGGAAATAGTCTATCTTGAGTTTTATAATAATCTTCTACGGACTTTCACATAAACACCAAAACTCTAGACCGCTAACGCCCGAAGCAGCCGAGAGCGTAGCGAGTCGAGGGCGATAGCCTGATCTTGCCCCGATAAAATGGACACCTCATTTTTCTACGCTGCCATTTGTTCAAATTCGATCGGTGAGCAGTACCCAATACCTGAGTGCAGTCTCACCATGTTGTAAAACTGGTTTATATACCTTGCAAGTGATCTACGCAATCCATCCATTCCATCGAATACAGACTTTCGGATTAATTCACCCTTGAGCGTGTGATAAAACGATTCCATATACGCGTTATCTGTACAATGCCCAGGCCGGTTTACGCTATGCTTGATTCCTGCCTCCGCCAGCGCATCTTGGAACTTATAGCCTGTAAACTCGACGCCGCGATCAGTGTGCAGTATCAGGCCATCGGTATTGCGATTCTTGCGAAGTGCATTTCTCAATGCTGACACTGACAACTCAACAGACCGAGTCCTGCTTAGCGTCCAGCCAAGTATCCTGCGAGAGTGTCGGTCCATTACCGTTGCCAAATAGGTCCACTGACCTTGCAGCTTGATATAGGTAACGTCTGCCACCCAAACTTGATCGCAGCCTGTAGTTTCACCGAAGCTGAGCAATCTATTTTCTCCGCTGGTAAAAAATTTCTTCAAACCCGGTGCTCTGCGCGTCACGCGAGTGACCCTACCCTGAAGTCCAGCCTCGCGCATTAACCTAGCGATCCGCTTACGGGACACCCGATAGCCCTGTTTTATAAGCGTTTTAAATACACGGGGGCTGCCATATCGCCCTTCGCTCTTGTCAAACACCAAGGTGATTTTTTCCAACAGCACACGGTCAGTACGCTCTCGCTGGGAAGGCTGTCTATCCCGCCAGGCATAGTAGCCACTCCGAGACACACCCAGCCAACGGCACAAAACAGCTATTCCGAAGGCTTTTCTGTATCTGTGGACGAATCCAAATCTTTCTGATGCACTTCCGCCAGATACAGTTGCCACTTTTTTAGCAGGTCGTTCTCCTGCTGCAGCCGCTTATTCTCTTTCTTCAACCCAGCGAGTTCAGACACCTGCTTTGAAGTCTTGATCTTTTTCTTTTTGGTCAAACCGATTCGCTTCTTACCGTCCCCTTGGAGAAGGCCGTCTCTGTACTCCTTTCTCCAACGGGATAACATGAATGGGTGAATTCCCAGGCCTTCTGCAACCTGCTTTATCTGTATATCGGGCTGGTAGCTCATCTTAACAGCCCGTATTTTGAATTCAGTTGAATATTGCCACGTCTTCCGTGGATTTTTGTATTTTGGCACAAACACCTCCAGATAAGTTATCTAGAGGTGTCCACTAAAGCGGGGGAAGTTCAGCCCGTTTTGGTTGCGTTTGTTATGTGTATAGCTACTTTTGTGCTTCAAGCTTCATACCCTGCTCATTCCAATGAAGATACTTTCCCTCGAGCTCATGAGTTAATTCGGGGTTTGTCACTATGAACTCAAGATTCTCAATCAACACAACGCTCGAAATATCGACGCCGGTCAATTCTAAAGTTTCCGGATTTGCGATGGATACAGACCAGCTACTAAACAAGTCTTTGTGAGTCAGGGATTTCATCAGTATAAAAGAACCAAGCTTAAACTCCGGACTACCCTTTGCCTCGATAAGCCAGTTCTTTAAGGATTCCGATAATCTTAGGTCTAATACTTCCATAGTTCGATTACACATAACGCCCGTAGCAGGCGCGCGCATTTTGCATCGCCTGCCTGCGTTTGTTAGGCGACTGATTAATAATCATTGTTACCCTCCCAAAGAACCTGACTGCCAGTAGCGTACGGATTTTTATTTGTGGGCTCCGCCCAATGAAGCACTATCTTTGCTTTCGGCTCATTTGAGGACGTAAGTCTTAGCTCTACTCTTTCATCAAAACAGTTGGCTAGGATTACATATGGCCCACGAGACCTATACACACGAATGAGCTCCGCATCAAGAAAGCTCAAACTCGATGGTATTTGGGCTTTCGTAAATTGTATTTCGTAATCAATATGCGAATTTTTTTCACTTAATGTCTGTATCTCCGAATAGACAAATGCCCATTGTTTTGAAGATATTGATCTAGCATGCTCGACTGCCGGATGAGCCTCTGGAGCTATACATCCAAAACCTGTATAAGGATCGCATCCGGCGAAACAAATACAAACCAGTACTAGCGAAAGAATTCTGCCCACTTTAAATCTTACCAATGTGCCCACCGCATAACGCCCGCTTCAGCCGCCCGTCGGCTGGAAGCGCTTGTTACGTGTATTAAACTTATTGAAAACCGCATAACTCAAGACCCATACCAGTCCTGACCACCATATAGTCATGACCCAGACCAATCTATAAGATTGATGTATTAGCTTACCTTCTAGTTCCAAGCTTACAATTCCCCACCCTGCACGATGAAGAATTCCGACCATTTCCATTTGAGAGAGACGACTAACGTAGTGCTCGCACCTATCGAAACCAAAGGTTTTATAACTTGAATCACTATTTTCGATGAAAAGCATTTCTGTACCACCGCGACCACTTTTCACACAGCTTACTTCGAAGCCAGTAAGATTAATTGCTTTTTCGCTTTTCCAGGGAGTATTAAACAAACAGAAAAATGCTGTAAATACAAAGATAAAGCTAAGATAACGAAATTTATAGGCGCCAAGATGCACGGCGAATCTCCTATACCGTTTCTTTACTATATATTCCGATTTTTGCTCCATAGCTCGCTTACACGTTGCAGCTTATTCAATAGACGCCGACAATATATTTTTTTAGCCGTAATTTTCGACCATATTCTGTAAGCATTTGTTTGCAATAGATTTTCTTACAGCCCCAGTAAATAGCAATACTTTTCTTAACTTGGATAATCCCCAAATTGGCGTTATATATTTTCTACATCCTTTTGCGGTATCCCATATAACCCTATGATTCTAAACGATTTACTCGCGTTTTCATCGTACTACTAATAAGACAAGCTAAGCCTCAACCGCTGAAAAACGGACATGTGTCGCGGATTATCCCGGTAAAATCAGCGAGCAACTTGTTAGGATCATCCACTTTTAACACTTAACAACGCTTGTATAGCAACCTTTCTCAAGCAACCGATCAATCTTCTGCTCGCCAGCTTTGACCATCAATCAACAATGCTTTAACCACATTAGCGCCCGACGGGGTAACAGACAGCACAATGGAACCCTCGCCCTTGCGCACAGCGGCATCTAAGCGCAAAGCTTCCGATTGAGGGATATAGAAGCGTTCCAACCCGGTTTGAAAGCGACCACCTTGGCAAAAACCCGTCAAAGGGTATTCGCAATCTGTGGCAGAGTTGCTTGCATAATGGTCGCCACTGTCAACGAGGCAGATGGCCTGTGGCTCATTGTATTCTGCGCACAAGTCGTCTATATCAAAGGCAATCTGATAGACGATGTAGTGGCCAGATAATAGGTCTCTGGGGTCAAAGCCGATGACCGGCAAGGTAAACTCTTTACCTAAGCTCGATACATACGCTTTAGTGCCGGCAAGAAAAGCCAGGCCAACGATAGGAAAAAGTAGCGCGGCGATAAGTAGGTTTTTATGGTTCATCATTTGATGCCCTCAACCAATGTTTGTAGGCGCCCATGATGCTTGTACCACGTCCAGCCCAAGCCCAAAATTATGCCCCCTGAAACAATCAAGCCAATACCCGTTGTCGCCAGCCCGCCGAGCGCATCGAAATAGACTATCAAAAAACGAATAGCCACTAACAACGCGAAAAAGTTAAATAGCCGGCGTGAGCCAGATAGCGCAAAATAAAAAGCGCAAAGTCCGGCGATGACTATGCTAAATGCGGCAACTACTAAAGAGCTTTCTAAATTTAAGCGAACAGAGAAAACCTCAATAACATACACCGACACCAATAGAAGAAGCACTTTCCTATGAGTTGCTGACGCACTTTCAGTAACCGCGATTAAGGCCAGAGCAATCGCGAACACAGCCGTTAGCCCGATAATGATTGGATAACTAAATTTCAACGGCAACCAGCCCCACGAACCAATGTCCAATGTGACGACAGCAAGGCAGCCTAAAACCACTGCCCAAAACCCAAACACGCGGGCAAATGCATGCGTAGGCATCAGCCACCCCGCCAATTTACCTAACACAAATAAAATGGCGGGCGCAGCAAACAACAGGCTGAACAGAACCTCTTCATCGCTACCACCAAACCACGCATAGCTTTTTGCCTCGAGCAATGCGATAACCGCGCCCATACATACCATCAACCACACGTGCGGTAGTGGCGCGCGCTGTGTACATAGGGCCAGGGGCAAGAGCATCACCAGCCACAGTAATAGTGCTTGATATAGGTCACCCCCCGTATGGTAAATCTGCGCAATCAGCCCGATAGACGCTAAAATAAGCGCCGCATAAAACACAATACCCACTTCAAAGAAGACAATTTTTTTGCGTTGCTGTAAACGAAAAATGGCGAGCGCCAACACGGCTAGCACAATAAAATTTGCCGCGAGCTTAGCCCAACCCGGAATCGCACTCCAGTTAGCCGCGATCAACGAGATAACCCCGATCGCAACCACTAAAACCCCCACACTTAGAATACCGTATAACACCCAATGCCGCGCCGGCTTTTCATTTTCATAGGCGGTAATGCCCGCGGCTTGCTGGGCTGAAATAAGCTCGGCGCCCACCCACTCCTGTAGCTGTTGCGTTAAATTCGCCATGTATGTCCCTAATAATGTGAAATTTCGAGCATCGCGATGATCGAGTATGATAGCGATCAATCGGTTGATTATGGCGCGCCAAAGGGCGGCAAGCTAGCCAAATTTTTACACAAACCAAACGAATTATTCGTTATCCTAAGGCCTTGCTTGCACGCCACACAATTTTTAATCGAAACACGATGGCACTATCATGAACAACATCAATCCGAAGAAGCTACTCAACAGCAAGTGGACAGCTGTTGCTCCGGAAAATAAAGAAAAGCATTTTTTGGTGACAGAGGTGGAATTCGACGAAGAAGGTATTGTGACCGCTTGTATCATAGAGGCGGTAATATCGAAACGCGCCAGCCCAATTGACTGGCACGACTTGACCAACAGTACACGCTGGCTACATGGTTGGCAGTAAGTTTGTGGTGATTGATTGGCTCAATGCTAGCTTCGACGACTATTTGGCGATTCAATGTTCGATTGGTTTATTGTTTATTGCGTTAGCACAGGGTGCTTCCGACCGCCACGCCGTTAGCTAGCGCAAGCCCACAACGCACACTACTAGGAATTTAGTATGAGTGAATTACACGTCATTAACGCGATTCTGGTTCCCGCTGGTATGGAAGCTGAGGCCGAGCAAGTGAGGGCGGAATATGTTAAATATTTCAGTAAGCAGACAGGTTTTGTCAGCTCTACCTTTTACAAATCCGTCAAGACGGAAGCCGACGGCTCAAGCAAGTATGTAAACACAGTGGTTTGGGCATCACAGCAAGATTTTGAGCGAGTGGTCAACTTAGGGTTTGACAATGCCGAAGGCGAAAATCGCGATGGCATGCGCGTATTGGGCAAGGGTTTTCCAGAGCCTATAACCGTCTCACCAGGGCAGTATCACATTATTTCGCAAAGCTAAGCGCTACAAACCACAAGCGAGGGGCTGCCCGCTACAATCCAGATGTCCGGCCCTTGCAAGCGAACGGTCCGAGTACCTCTACTCAAACCAACTGTAGAATTTTAATTTGGGGATTGCGCATGACAAGGTTAACCGGAGAATGTTTTTGCGGCGCAGTGAAGTATCAAATAACCGGCAAGCTACGCGACGCCCGCTCCTGCCATTGCTCGCGCTGCCGAAAAGTGTTTAGTGCACAAGCTTCCGCGTATGCGCTTGTAGAGGCAACAGACTTTAACTGGCTTTGCGGCGAACAACATTTAACCACTTACGCAAGCCAACAAGATTTTGGCTTTCAGTTTTGCCGCCACTGCGGGTCAACCTTGTGTGGTCTTTACAAAAATCACGTTCACGGCATAACCCTCGGCTGCCTCAATGAAGACCCTCACATCGACATTGGCCAACACATCTTCGTCGGATCAAAGGCGAGCTGGGAAATAATGCCTGAAGGTGTAACGCAATACCAAGAGCGGGGCCCAGACTAGGATAAAACTAAACACCCAACGCTTAAAGCTAGCGCTTAACATCGCAACGGCTATTTTTACAACGAAGGATAGCCTCAAGTTAATCCACACTATCGTCAACCGGAGCGCAGATGCAAAAGGCTATTCAGTTAAAATTCGACACTTATCCGGCACACATTCGGCCGCTGATGTTGGCCTTGCGCGCTCTTATTTTTAAAGTGGCTGCGGAAGACGGCATAACCGATCTTGAAGAGTGTTTAAAATGGGGCGAGCCTAGCTACTTGTGTAAAAGCGGTAGCACCGTTCGCATTGACTGGAAAGACAAGTCACCCAACCAATACGCTATGTACTTCCACTGTCAGACCTCTTTGGTGGCTAGCTTCATGGAGTTATATAAGGAGGAGCTTTGCTTTTCAGGCAACAGAGCGATCATTCTAGATATTCACCAGCAATTACCGGAGCAGGCGTTGAAACATTGTGTGTCTTTAACGCTGCACTACCATTTACGCAAACATAAGCCCTTACTTGGCGCCTGAAGTCCTATCTAAATCGATCACCAGACTCAAAAATGGGTTCTAACACGGAGTATCACAGGATACTTTCAACTAGAGTGTCTACTCAGAAGTCACGACGCCAATGACGCCAATGACGCCAATGACGCCAATGACGCCATCAAAAGTTCAGTTACCGGTGACGCAATTGTCCAATCACAAGGTTGGATCGCTTTTTACGCGCCAATAAACCCAAAGGTCTTAAAGGAAAGGCACAACAGATGACGATACGGGATGGCCAGACGAACCAAAATGCCACGCAAGAAAGCCCTAACGGGTCTGGCTGGATTATTAAAATCTACCCCTTTGGTGTGTTGTTGCTGAGCGTGGTTTTATGTTTTACGTTCGGCGTTGAGCCAAGTCACGCAGCACTACCCAGCCAGGAGTTATTACGCATACTGACCGTCGCAGCCGTAATTCTAGTGCTAAATCACAGCTGGATAATGACGGCTACCGAACTGACACGACACAAATATAAGGTCTATGCCTCACCGGAAGAGTGGAAAACCCACGGGGTAAAAAAAACGGATGTTTCTGATGAAGGCATGCTAGAAATTGAAAGGCATCTAAACACCCACAGAAACACAACAGAAAACAGCCTGTACTATATTTTTCTTGCCTTCATCTTTTCTCTAACGTCGCCCTCCCTACTCGCAGCCTGGGTATGGTTACTGCTGTTTCCCATAGCACGCCTAGGCTATACCTACAGCTACTTTGCAGGAAACGACAACCTACGCGGGGTTTTCATGTCGTTAACACTTCTCTCCAGCTTTGGCATGGCGAGCTACTTGATACTGAGCAGCCTATACGCCTAAAAATAGCTCGCGTCTTGCCTCGGTAAAATCAACGTGACAGACTCTGCCAGCGAGCCGATAAAACTGGACGACCCTTGGGGAATTGACGCGCAAGGAAGTGCCGGTACTTATGCCAAATGCCAATGTTACGGACAAAATATTCAACCCAGCTTTGCTGTATTCGCCACTCTTTTCTACTTTTTGAAAATGTTCCATTGAACCTAGGCCAATGAAAAAAATACGCATCCACCACTACCTGGGTAAAACCATCGCTACGAACGGCCGCTCCACGTGGGAGTCGATTCAGGTTGAGTTACTCGTGGGAGCGATTTTTTCCGGTATAGCCCTGTCCATGTACCGCCTTGGCTCAACTGTCTTTTTTATCGCCGCCGCCATTCCGGCACTCGCCTGCGCTATCAGCTGCGGTCTTACCCTGTACTGGGCTTTCAAAAGCCGATAACCATGCGCACAGGCTAAGGCAGCTGATCCCGCCACTAACGCCACATAAGACATAAACCAGCGCCAAAACAGGACACCCGTACCAAATAATTTTCGGCGCACACCAACCCTGACGTTGGCATGTTAAACCCCTGTTTTCATTCACGTTCAACCCCCATCTGCACCGCCTTGCTGGCCGCCTGAAGGCGTGCAGAGGTCTCAGCACCCGAAAGACAACGTTGTCCATTCAGCAGGAGCGTGGTACAACGTTGTCATTCTGTGTTTTTGCCATCACCTTGCTCAGCTATTGAGCGCTATAGGCTTGTTGGCCTACAGGATGCTGTGACTGACCAACAATCAAAATAATAAACCAAGAGGTGTAACACGATGTTTAAACGCTCCCAACTCGGGCTAGGCGTCGCCTTGGCTTGTGCGCTCGCCAGCGCCAATAGCCAAGCTGCCGCGCCCGCCACGCCCAATATCGCCTGGCTGCCTTCCAGCTTTGAAAATGGCAACAACCTCACCGTGCACTGGGATATGTGGTGGGGTACTAACGGCACACAATGGACGCTTACCAACAATGGCGCTGTGCAATGCCAAGGCACACTCACCGCCAACGGCCAAAATCAACAAAGTGCCGAATGTGCCAGCAACTATTCTGCCGGCAGCCACCAACTCCAAGTGCAGCTGTGCAACACCGATGGCTGTACCAGCAGCAATATTGTCACTATCCAAGTCGCCAATGGCGGCAGCAACAACATCCCGCCAACCGTTAATCACGCTGCGCCAAGCACTGCCACCGAAGGCGACAATATCGATTTCACCGCCAGTGCCAGCGACACCGATGGCACCATTGCGCAGGTGGCCTTTTACCTAAATGGCGCCCTACTCAGTACCGATACCACTTCACCCTATAGCGTCCAATGGCAAGCCTTGGCTGGCAACCACACGGTCTACGCCAAAGCCACCGACAACCTCGGCGCCACCGCACAATCGAGCAGCAGTACCCTTGCGGTAACTGCCTTACCAAACCAAGCACCGCAGATCACTCTAGCGACTGTGCCGGCTAACCTAATGGACGGGCAAGCAACCACATTTAGCGCCACGGCAACGGACGCCGATGGCCAAATCAGTGCCGTGCGTTTCTATGTAAACAATGCGTTATTAGCCACCGATACCAGCTCGCCCTACCAAGCCAATTGGCAGGCACAGGCCGGTGATCACAGTGTGTTTGCAGTAGCGGTTGATGACGACAACGCCGAAACCCAAAGTAGCAGCCAGGCCTTCAGCGTGGCCGCCGATTCCAACGTCGCGCCCAGCGTGACGCTGGCACCACTTCCCAGCGGCATTATCGCCGGTGATCAAGTGGCGCTTTCGGCTACGGCAACCGATGCCGATGGCAGCGTAACGAAAGTTGAATTCTACCTAGACAATCAACTGCTCAGCACCGACACCAGCCTGCCCTTCGAGGCCGGCTGGACCGCCACAGCCGGCAGCCACACAGTGATTGCACGCGCCTACGACAACCAAGCCAAAACCGCCGATGCCTCGCAAACCGTGACCGTTGCAAACGACGGCTCGGTTAACCACGAAGACTGCCGGCCCGATGGCCTGTACGCCACGCCCGGTATCGATGTGCCCTACTGCACCGTGTACGACACAGACGGGCGCGAGCTGATGGGCAGTGCGACGCGCCGAGTGATCGGCTATTTCACCAGCTGGCGCACCGGCGGCAATGGCCCGGCGTATTTAGCGCACCAAATCCCGTGGGATAAACTCACCCACATCAACTACGCCTTCGCCCACGTGAACAGCAATAACCACGTATCGGTTGGTGCAAACTCGCCCACCAACGCCGCTACCGGTATGGAATGGCCGGGCACGGCCGGTGCCGAAATGGACCCCACCCTGCCCTACAAAGGCCACTTCAATCTGCTCAATAAATACAAGAAGCAGTACCCGCACGTGAAGACCTTGGTGTCTATTGGCGGCTGGGCTGAAACTGGCGGCTACTTCGAAGGTGAAGGCCGCGTGGACTCCGGTGGTTTTTACACCATGACCACCAACAGCGACGGCTCGGTTAACAGCGCCGGCATAAACACTTTTGCCGATTCCGTGGTGACTTTCCTGCGCACCTACGGCTTCGATGGTGCCGACATCGACTACGAATACCCAACCTCCATGAAAGACGCGGGCAACCCGCTCGACTTCGCCATTTCTAACGCCATGCGCGGCGGCTTAAACGCCTCGTACAATGTGCTAATGAAAACCCTGCGCGAAAAACTCGATGCCGCCGGCGCGCAAGATGGCAAGCACTACCTGCTCACCATCGCCTCGCCTTCGTCAGGTTATTTGTTGCGCGGTATGGAAGCGTTTAAATCGGTGCAGTATTTGGATTACGTCAACATCATGTCTTACGACTTGCACGGTTCGTGGAACCAATTTGTTGGCCCCAACGCCGCGCTATTTGATAACGGCGAAGATTCGGAACTCATTAAGTGGAATGCCTACGGCGGCCAGTATAAAAATATTGGCTACTTAAATACCGATTGGGCCTACCACTATTTCCGCGGTTCTCTGCCGGCCGGTCGCATCAACATCGGCGTGCCTTATTACACCCGCGGTTGGCAGGGCGTTGAAGGTGGCACCAACGGCTTGTGGGGCGAAGCCTCGCTGCCTAACCAAGGCGAATGCCCAGCCGGTACAGGCTCAGGCGAAACCAATAAGTGCGGGTATGGCGCCATTGGTATCGACAATCTTTGGCACGACAAAAACGAAATGGGCGATGAACTCGGCGCCGGCTCAAACCCCATGTGGCATGCTAAAAATTTAGAAAATGGCATTCTGGGCAGCTACCTAGAGAGCTATGGCCTAGATCCCACCAACAATCCGTTCCACCAAATGCAAGGCGCTTACGTGCGCCACTACAACAGCACATTAGTTGCACCTTGGCTGTGGAATGCACAGAAAAAAGTTTTCCTATCCACGGAAGATGAGCAATCGATTAATCGCAAAGCCGACTATGTGGTTGATCAAGGCATTGGCGGCGTGATGTTCTGGGAGTTAGCGGGCGATTACCGTTTCAACGCCGGCACCGGCGAATACGAAATGGGCCAAACGCTCACCAGCGCCATCGCGAGTAAATTTGCCAACGCACCTAAGTACGGCAACAAACGTGCGGAAGTAGCTTTGCCGAGCGAGCAATTGGATATCAGTTTTGATCTCACCAATTTTGCACTCGGTGATTCCAACTACCCCATCACGCCAGACTTAATTATCACCAATAATTCCGGCGTCGACTTACCGGGCAGCACCGAGTTCTATTTCGATATAGCTACCAGTGCACCGGATAACGTTGCCGACCAAAGTGCGGCGGGGTTAACCGTGGTTGCCAACGGCTCCAATGCCTCCGGTAATAATATCGGTGGTTTGGATAACAATTTCCACCGCGTTAAAATTGCCACGCCTAGCTACCTCACGGTGAAGCACGGTGAATCTTGGAAAGTGGTAATGAAATATTATTTACCGGTTTCTTTACCGTCAAACTGGGAAGTAAAAATTGGCAGCCAACGCTTTGCTTTACAACAAGAGTACCCCAACCTACCTGCGGGTGTTGTAACTGGCGGTAACGGTGGAGGTAATGGCGGCGGCAGCGGCACAGGCAATTGCACGGCACAAAATATCGACCCAGCCAACTACCCGGCCTACCCCAACTTTCCCCAGAAAGATTGGGCCGGCAACCCCTCCCACGCCAACGGCGGCGACCGCATGACGCACAGCAGTGCGGTGTATCAAGCCAAGTGGTGGACGGCGAGCCAACCCGGCGGGAGTGATTGGGATTTGGTTTGTGGTTATTAGTTAGTGGGTAAAAGCGTTTAGATTTTTTAAACGTTAGGAAATGGAAACGGGGCTTAGCGCCCCGTTTTTTCTGGGTCTTTAAAATAATGAGCGCTCAATTGTGGACGAAAACCAGATCTCGGCGGTGGTCGATCTCCCCAGCCATTTCACCGCTCCAGCATTGCTGTCCGCAATGAGTCGCTCTCGCCACGTCCTCGTTTGTGGCTTGCCTACAGGATGTAGGTACACTTGGTGGACAGGACGTCGGAAGCCCGCATGCCCAGAAGAGTGTTAGTGAAATGGCTGGGTAAATCGCCTTAGGAGTTGGGTGCGGGGTTCGGTGGGTGCAATATTGAACTTCCGTCTATTCAACAAACATCTTACTAATTTTCATTTTTCTGTATGTGAATACTTTAGGGGCTGAACCGGTCCTAAAGGCGGTCTATCCGCGTTATCTGCAACCAGGAGGAATCAAGTCGTTACGCGTTAGCGAAGCCGGCACGTCTACGCCTTTTATGCCTGTCTTACCTTTCTGCATAACCAGTTTTAGAAAATCAGCGTTGCGCTTAAGCCAATGAAACGGGGCCATCGCGTTCGGTGAATGTATATTGTGCTGCGGGCCATTTTCAATAAAGTAATCAGCCCACTGCTCCTCTCCTACAGCTAACTTAGCCAAGCAGAAACTAATATAGCTTTTTCTTACAACACCCCGGTGGTCAGCCAAATCACTTAGCTTCAACTGATCAAAGAAATCCTGTTCGCTGGCAAAATTAAAACGCAACTCTATTGCCTCAATCGCACTCCAATAGGGGCCCAGAAAAAAATCCATAAATTCTTCAAGTTCATCCGACCGATAGAAATGCCTTGCTCCTCGCTCACCAATTTCTAGCGGAAAGGAAAAATCGGCAATACCCTTCCGATTTAAATTACCTTCTGGATAAATATATTGATAAGCTAATGTAATCGACTTAACGGCAAAGCAGTAACCTGGCTGTATTAAACAGCCACCTGCCTTATATACCAGCGGAGCCACGCTACGCTTGAAACCTTTAACATTACTGTTCCTCAACCAAGGTCCGGTTAGCTTCCAACCGATACTTTTAAAGGCATCATTTAGCGCCATTGTCACCGCCGCTTTCATCACTACTAACCCTCGCTATTAGGGATTAAAATTACAACCTTATTACCGGGGTATACGATGCCATTGGCTGTCGCAATCGGCCCAAAGGCCTCGGTTGTTTGCCCCTGCTGAATAGCGCCGTAGATCACCTTCTGTTTGCCCGTCAAAGGTGCTGTCATGGTGCTCTTTATCTCAACCACGACATTTCCTTCCACGCTTAGTTTAATGTTATCAACCACATCACCCAACCCAGTCGCCAGCCCATCGTCTCCCACTTTTACCTCATAGGCGGTGAATCCCTCCGGCACGGGAACCGTGCCACGTTAAAAAAACTTTTCCCGCCTTAATACATTGAATTCATCAAGAGCAGGCCCTGATTTTGGAATAGAAAATACTGCTTCCGGGGATTCCCGTTTCGCTAGGCGAGAGATAGATTGATACCAATATCCGCCCACCTTAACAATCCCCAAATCTTCCCACGGTATAGAATCAAGCATTTTAAAATCAACCACAAAATGTGATTCAACGTTTAACTTCAATCTATCGACTGGAAAATTAAATATCTCCAGCGCACCAGTGAACCCACTAACATCAACGATTCCAGTTACTGCACTGGCCTCCATTTCATGCAAAGCGGTATCTTTGTAGAGCCTTTTAATAGTTAAAAACTTTGTCTTATCTCCTGAAATAATTACATTGTTCAATAAGGCGCTAGCGGAAACCTCCATTTCCTTTACAGCCAGATCTATAAATGAAACATCTTCCAAAGAAACAAATCTACCGATACTACATATGCTATTTAGAACAGAGCATTTTGAAAAAATGGTATCTTCGATTCTTATGTTTTTTTAGGGCCATCTCTAAACTGCAAGGATTTGAATTGAACCTGATCATACACCCCGCATCTTAGCGAAAAGATGTCATCACCCACTAGAAAATCATCGTCTATACATACCTGTTTCATCCCACTTCCCTCATAAATTTCCATTGCTTAACTTTAAGTCTTCAATAGAAAACGCATCATAAGTTATCACAATGTTCACTTCCGCTCTATCTTGGTGCTTTAGAATGCTAGCTTTCGAATTGGTGGTCACTTCAAAAGCGACCATAGGGTCAGTGTCGAATGGCACTAAGTTAAGCCTGATCTTGGGGCTGTAAATGCGATAAAATATCCTCGTATTCAATTACGGAAACGCCTCTATGCAGCTCTTTCTTTCGCCCGACTTTAACATTCAAAGCCTACGAAGAAAACCGAAGTCTGCAGCGCAAAAAATAAAGGAATTTAAGGAGAAAATTCAGTCCCACAGCCTGACCAATATTGGTCGTGTGCTTGAGGCATTTATCCCTGCATCGCTATTCGATGAACATCGACCTAAAACTTCTAGACGACGTATATTCAGCATCGAGAATACGTTTTGGGGGCTATTTCTTCAAGCCCTGCAGCCAGATAGTAGTTGTCAGTCAATTGTTCATCAATTTCGAACTTCTGAAAGGGGTAATAAATCTAGCATATCAGCATCTACTTCAGCGTACTGCCAAGCAAGAAAACGCTTACCAACTGAACTATTGTCGACCATTTTTAATCACACGGCGCAGCTAAAGGATACTAAGCATCCCCTTTTGGGGCGGCGAGTTGTGTGCGCCGACGGAACTGGGCTTTTAGCAGCTGACACGGAAGAAAATCAAGGTGTGTGGCCTCAGCAATCGAGCCAAAAGGAAGGCTGTGGTTTTTCGCAGATTCGTTTGTGCGCTTTGTGTAATTTACATACTGGCGTTGCAATAGACTACCGAGTAGGTAATAAACGCTCACACGAATTACCATTACTTAGAGATCAAGAAAATAGTTTCGCTAAAAATGACGTTTTTATTGGTGATAAGGGCTTTATTTGCTTTTATGACCAGGCTAGATTACTAGATATTGGAGTTGACTCAATCGTTGCTCTCGCACGTCGAAAGCCTGTCTCAGCAGGTGACGCCGAAAAAATTATTGGTGATAATGATCTTCTAATTAACGTGCCAAAATTCACTAGCACTGTGGCTCGAAGTCGATACCCAAAAGAGCGTTGGTCTGCATTACCTGATGCTATTCAGATGAGGCAGATAAAAGTTGATTTCAGCTTTCCGGGGTACCGTTCAAAGGGAGTTTACTTGCTAACAACGCTGCTGGATGAGGTTAGGTATCCTGCTGCATTGATTGCGGAGCTTTATCGCCAGCGGTGGGGAATTGAGCTCTACTTTCGTGACCTTAAAACTACTTTGGGAATGGAATTTATTAAAGCAAAAACACCTGAGATGGCTAGAAAAGAAATCCAGATGTTTTTTATCGTATTCAACGTTATACGCTACCTAATGTCGGAAGCTGGAAATGGTTCAGGTGATATCGTTCTGGCGTTTAAATCTTGCGTACAAACGTTGATATCCTATTGTAATAACGGCAACACTCTACCCACCAAAACCTCTGTAATGAACATAAGTTTTTTGCTAAGCGAAATCATGAAGTGCACGCTCTACCAAAGGCAAGGGCGGATTGAGCCTAGGCAAATAAAACAAAGGCCAAAACCCTTTAAACTCATGACAAAACCGAGATCGGTATTGAAAGAGGAAATGCTATCGCAGGCGGCTTAACTTAGTGCCATTCGGGTCAGTGTCATTGATTTTACGCGACACATGAAAATTCGGAAATTTTTGGTCAATATAAGATGTCAGGGTCACGATTACATTTCACAAAGATCAGATGCCATGTCTATAATCTATTGGGATAGATGAAAATAGATAAGGAGGTTTGCAATGGGTAAATGGCTAGGGACCGCCCCACTTTCCAATCGAGGTAATTATACTCACGGAGCAAGTCTTGCCGTAAAGTACAACAATCACAGCTTAGGAAAAGCGAAGCTTTCCCAAGAAAATCTTAATGCCATAGGCGGCGCTTACGACCTTGCTGTTTCCATGCTAGCGTCCGCTATTGACCTAACCACTGATGTGTTTCACGGTTTTGACCGATCTGACGGCGGGCCATGGGGAAATACATATAAAGACCACATCGAAATGTACTTTGGCGATAACCCTGACGTGTCAACTGTTTTAGTCACGTTGCTCACCACCAAAAGAGGTCTACAGAGCAACAGCGACCAGAATCGCTTGTACATATATAGCGGCAAGGGAAAAGGGTTTTCTAAAAATACCGCTGGGTACGTTGCGCAATATGCGCCGAATGCAAAGGGTAGACCGCAAGTTGAAAGTCATACGGTTGGAAACCCTGTCGCTGGCATTAAAACACCGCGAGAGAGGGGGCATATCCATATCAGATTGGACGATAATGAAAATGAAATGGCACAAACGATCATTCATGAGGCGACCCATCGCTTTGCCGGCACTGGCGACTTTGCCTACCAGCACGACGGGGATAAATGGACAAATCTAAGTTCCGGTGAACGATTGAATAATGCGGATTCCTATGCCCACTTTTGCTCTCATGTACATAGGATGCGGTAGCTTTTGGGGGCTCTTAAGGTACTCAGTAAACTAAGCGCATAACTCCCTTTGCTGCTCAAACCAAGCTCCAATTTAACCGTTAAGTTTGATGAGCCTTATAGTCTTCGATCAACTGTATAACCCTCTGCCTTGTCTTCGCGATTGAAGAAATATAGCGAACGATACTGCTGGGTATACCTTCAAAGAGATCTTCGCAGGCATCAATGTCAAAGTTGTCGCCTGGGTTGGGAATATTTGCCCCTTTGTTGATGACACGGGTATTAACGACCGCTTCGAACGTGGGGGCACTGGCCACGCGATCGAATAGGTTTGCCTTAGCTGGGTCAATGCCTCGCCATTTTAACAGGGTCGCTAAGATTGAGGTGTGATCGAAGGGATATTTCGAATCCAGCGGTTCGCGGAAAACAGTCCCTTCCGGTACCTGCGGCGACACTAGCAGCGTGGGTACCCGTACGCCGTAAAGATTAAATTTGAAAGCAGAGTTACGACTTTTCTCGTCGCCCGGATTAACCGCACCCCATGCTGGTGCATGGTGATCATAGGTGCCACCGTGTTCGTCGAAGGTGACAATCAATAGCGTTCTCTCCCACGCTTTGGGGTTAGATTTCAACGCGGTATAGACATTATGTAACAGTTTTTCGCCATACCTTACATCGGTGGGTGGATGATAGTCGTTACCTTGTCGCATCGTATGAGGCCCAGCGCCGTATCCCCACTTGGGCTCAATGTAGGAAAAGGCCGGTAGATTTCCGGCTTGAGCGCGCGCGTAGAAGCCCATATCGGGGGCGTCGATTTTGCGTATGTCCAACAGTGATTTATCCACTGTATTCATATTTGGAAAGGTGTATTGAGTGAAGCATTGATTGTCGTGCCACGTTTCGTGGAAGTAGATTCCCATCTCGGTCTTTTTGGCCGCCAGTGCATTCCATATCGTGGGGGTTTTAAATTGTTCAAGTGCCATTATATTTTTGTTTTTTAGCCGCCCAAGCGACGTGCCACAGAGCGCAAATGCGCGGTTCGGATTAGTTTGAGTTGGCATTGAGCTATACCAGCGATCACTAACGGCGTACTGTTTTGCAAGGCCATTTAGCACCGGAAGTTCCGATGGCGTGTAAGTATCAGTTATCTGTAGTGTTTCGTTCCAGGTGTCGTCGTCGGCATCAAAATCTTGCAGGAAACCCTGCATAAGAGCGGGCTTGGCCTCCTGAGGCGGTACTTTCACGGTGTGCTCTGCATCGCCGAAGAGCTGATTCATAACATTTGGGTAAGCTTCGTTCGGGTCTAGATTCGGGACGGTAAAGCCATTTTTCCCCACGCCCTTTTTTATCGGGTAATAGGTAACTGGACTCCAGTAGTGTGGTTTGAGTGGTAGTTTATAAGTCTTCTCTCTTAAGCCGTCGTATTGCGGTCCATGGGGAATGGGTGGAATCATATTTTTTGGGGGTTTGTCGTACAGCCAACCCAAAAGATTGTCGAGCGACCGGTTTTCAAACATCAGGTATACGATGTGATCGATGTTGGGTAGGATGCGGGTTTCTTCAGGGTGAGGAGGCTTGGGCTTTGTCATGTCTACCTATCCTTGTATGGTTGACGTGATCGATTTAGAGCGTTAACTAATAGCGTTTTGGCTAGGAAAAAGCAAACCCGATTGCCTTGATTGTATTTATTAAGAGCTGATTTAGTGGATTCAGATGAAAGTTATGGCACATCAATCGTCATTAATTCTTATCTGATCTTTTTTTTATAAACACACTAATGTTTATCTGACCCTGTTTTTCGATTAGGTTTTGAGGGCACTAGAATTAAGGAGGAGCGAGTTTTGAGCAACACACTAATATTCGGAAATTCAGGCTCAGGAAAATCAACGTTAGCTAAAAAGATTAGCACCGAGCAAAACGCCGCCCATCTAGACCTAGACACCATTGCCTGGCAAGCCTCCGTGCCGCCAATGCGAAAGCCCATTGTCGAATCAAAAGCAAAAATAGACAGTTTTATAAACGCTAATAAGCACTGGGTGATTGAGGGTTGTTATGCAGATTTGTTGGCGTTGGCGGTGGGCAATGCCGATAAGCTTATTTACTTAGACTTACCTGTAGCAGACTGCATTGCCAACGCCAAAAAGCGTCCTTGGGAGCCGCATAAATATGAAACAAAAGCCGCGCAAGATGCCAACTTAACCATGCTGATCGATTGGATATCCCAATACCCAACAAGAGACGATACCTTTTCGCGGCAGGCTCACCTAAACCTGTACGAGGCCTTCATCGGTGAAAAGGAGCAACGCCGATCGAGCGACAAGTGAAGCCAGCAGCAACTGATCAGACACCGTGTTATTGCGGAACCAAAAACGCTAGAGCTTCCGAAGATCGGCTCGGCACAAATTCGGTCACATCATAACTCGCTACTTTTTCACGATAAAACGGATCTTGTGCCAATATGTTTTCCAGTACGCCCCGACTTTCGACGGTTGCGATAATAACACCGCCCGTACGAGGCTCTTTCCGACCCGACAATTGAAAGTGCCCCAAGCGGTACTGTTCATTTAAGTATTCACTATGAGCCGAGATAAACTGATCCACCACTTCTAGTGGCTTGATATATGTAAGGGAAATGATGAACAAAGCAATTCCTTTTTTGAAACATGTGTGGTGGCAGGAACATGGTCAATGGTGGTCACGCAAGTAGCATCCAGTTAGACAGGTGCGACTTCGTCACTTGAAAGCAACATACGGCTCCAACTACTTAACAGCTCCCTGCGATGTTTTGGCCTGCTTAGCCTTGAATGACTAAGTGGAGGAGCCTTTCTTCAGCAAGGGGCGACGCAAGACAATCAACAGCCAGATTAATGAAAATATCACGGGAAATGAAACGTAATGCACGTACTTGGTACCGGAGATCATCAACTGAGCAGTCGCTACACCTGCTATCAATCCAGCAAATATGGGCGCCCAGTAATTATGCGAGTATGCCATTTTGCAACTCGGACAGATAACAGAAACCTTTTGCCGAAAATGAAAAACCTGCTTCCTACTTAGGTCAATCGCTTCGGAGCACTTAACACATTTCATACACAGATCTTCTCATCGAGTACCCCCTCAAGCACTCTCATCCACACAGCACTCATCCTGCAAAAAGCCAATAACCGCGTTTAGCGTTTCATATTCGGCAACGCAATAGAGGGTGCGGCTTTCACGTCGCTGGGAAATGAGGCCAGCCGAAACAAGACTTGAAATATGATGCGACAGGGTGGAATGGGGAATGTCCAACTTTTCTTGTAGCCCGCCCACGGCAATACCTTGGTGCCCCGCTTTGACCACGCGCTTGTAAATAGCCAAGCGCGTGGTATGGCCGAGCTCTTTTAATACCTTTGCGATATCGTCAATTTCCACAATCTGCATCCTCATTGCTAGCCCGAGCGCTTTAATATTTCGATATTACTAGAAATAACTTGACCAGACCACTGCGCGGACTTATATTTCGACAAACCTAGAAATATGGATTGTTCCTTATGTTCAACAACCCCATGCTCGCCGATACCTTGACGATGTTCCTGTTGCTGACCGTTGAGCTCACCGCGCTCTTTCTTTTGATTAGCTACTTTGTCGGTGTGCTGCAGGCCTACATCCCTGCCGCTACAATTCAAAACATACTCAGTGGCAATAAGGGCAAAGGCTACCTTGTGGCCGGCTTTTTAGGGGCCATTACCCCCTTTTGTTCCTGCTCGACCATTCCATTTTTAAAAGGTCTACTGCGCGCCAATGCTAACTTCGGCAGCATGATGGTATTTCTATTTGCCAGCCCGCTGCTAAACCCGACGATCATCGGCCTGCTCATGTTTACGTTTGGTTTAAAGGTCGCAGTGTTTTACTTCATGGTTTCCATGACGGTGGCCGTGATTGCGGGCTATTTGCTCGACAGCTTTGGCTTTGCACGGTATATCAGGCCAGAGGCTTATATCGCACCGAATGCGTGCGCTCAGAAAGTTTCATGTTGTGGCGAAGTGCAAATCATTAGCAAGTGGCGACAAATAGCGCAAACCACTTGGCTCGACTTTAAAAAAGTGCTTCCCTATTTATTTGTCGGCATTGCTATCGGCTCGGTAATTTACGGCTATATGCCCACGGAACTGGTGGCGCGGCTGGCCAGCGATAGCAACCCTTTTGCCATTCCGGTATCTGCAGTGATCGGTATTCCACTGTATATTCGGGCCGAGGCACTCATTCCACTAAGCGCCGCCTTGGCAAGTAAGGGGATGGGGTTAGGCGCCATAATGGCACTGATCATTGGTAGTGCTGGCGCTAGTTTAACGGAAGTCATTTTACTGAAGTCCCTGTTTAAGCATCAGATGATTGTGGCCTTTCTCGGTGTGGTTTTATCCATGGCCATTGGCGCAGGTTATCTATATTCAGTGCTTTTTTAACCGCTGCTGCGCAGATACGAAAAATACCTGGTTGCCACTTCGACCGTCGAGGCTAATTCATGTTTAAACATTATTTTAAATGTATTAAATTCCTAACCATCACCGGCAACATCGCTATATTTTTTGTCTTCGCCAACAACAGCCACTGGCAATTAGGTGTTTTGGAATGGTTCCTCGGCGTGATTCTATCGAACGCGCCCATTCTACTTTACACCCCTTGGTTTAAACGCATGGCTGTAGATCTTCAGGGCTCGTGGGCCAACCTGTTTTCCTATCTCTCGCCATTATTGGTTGGCGCTGGCGGCGTGCTCACCTATGGAATTATGATAAGCATCGACAACTTTGGTTTCTGGTTGTACTTTCTTGTACCCTTCGGCCAAGCCGTTGCTTTTAACATTTTATTGGCCTTTGCCATGCAAGCGATGTTGTGGAGCAGCACGCCAAGTCCGCACCATTAAAATAAGCGTAAACCGTTCACCTTCCGAGCCGTTTGCTTCTTTATCGTCACCCGCCATGTCACAAAGCCGACATCTACCTGTCACATTCAGCCTTTAGTGTACTGCCGTTCTAAAATAAAACGGGATGGCACACATGCAAAAGTCTTTTTCTCTTTTAGTTGGCGCGTTAATGGCATCGTTATTATTAAGCGCCTGTGGCGAAGGCTCTGATGGCCGCGACGGCACCGTTGGTGCCACTGGTTCGCCTGGGGCAAATGGCGCCGATGGCATCAATGCAGCCAATGGTCATCTGCAACAAATTGGTCGCTATGACTCTGGCTTGTTTGATGCCGGCGGCGCTGAAATTGTTGCCTTCGATAACAGCACTAACAAACTTTTTGTCGTGAATTCAGGTGCCAACACCATCGATGTCGTTGACATCACCAATCCAAGCCAACCTAACAAGCTCACGACGCTTGTGGTTGCAGATCAAGACAGCGCCAGCTTCATCAGCGGCGGAGCCAATAGCGTTGCGGTTAAAAATGGCTGGCTCGCTGTAGCCGTTGAAGCGGATAGCAAACAAGACTCCGGTCGCATCTATGTGTACAACACTGGCGACCACAGTTTCGCCGCCGCGTTTACTACTGGAGCCTTACCAGACATGGTCACCTTTTCCCACGATGGTCAGTATTTACTGAGCGCCAACGAAGGTGAACCGAACAGCGATTACAGCAACGACCCTGAAGGCTCTATCACTGTAGTGGATTTATCGGCGGGCGTTTCCTCAGCGATTGTGAATCAGGCCACCTTCACCAACTTTAACGCCCATCTGGTCGATTTAGTTGACGACGGCGTGCGCATCACTGGCCCAGGTGCGAGTGTTGCGATGGATATAGAGCCTGAGTACATTGCAGTTTCACTAGACAACCAAACTGCCTATGTCACCCTGCAAGAAAACAACGCACTGGCTTTAGTTGATATTGCCACGGCAACAGTGACCCACATTGTACCGCTCGGCTATAAGGATCACAGCTTGCAAGGCATGGGGTTTGACGGCAATAAAAACGATGACTTTCCAAACATCATGAATCAGCCGATCTTCGGCATGTACATGCCAGATAGCATTGCGGCTTACAGCTTTAACGGTAAAACCTATTTAATCACCGCCAACGAGGGCGACGGCCGCGAATATATTTACGCCGCTGATAGTGCTACCTGCACTGGCGCCGGCCACACGGATTTAGGCGACGACGAGTGCCTAGCCTACGCCGACGAAGTGGCACTGGAAGATTTAAATTTAGACACCAGCGTTTTCACCGCCGATCAAATTGCCGAGTTGCAAGACGGTAAAGGCTGGGGAGATTTAACTGTGACCAATGCCACCGGCGACGCCGATAGAGATGGTCATTTTGAAAAAATTTATGCCTTTGGCGCGCGCTCGTTCAGCATCTGGAATGCCGAGGGCGAGATGGTGTTCGATTCGGGCGATCAAATGGAGCAGATCATCGCCGATCAGTCACCCTTGTTTTTTAATGTATCAAATGACAAAAACAGCACCGACAACCGCAGTGACAACAAAGGCCCAGAACCCGAAGGTGTAGCAATCGGTACGGTATCAGGCCGCACCTATGCCTTTATCGGCTTAGAGCGTCAAGGCGGGATTATGGTATTTGATGTCAGCAATCCCTTCGCCCCATCGTTTGTGGAATACACCAGCAACCGCGATTTATCTATCGCCCCAGAAGAAGGCGTAGACGCCGGCGACCTTGGCCCAGAAGGCTTGGTATTCGTTAGCGCGGAAGATAGTCCGAACGGCGAAGCACTGTTAATTGTGGGCAACGAAGTGAGCGGCACTACAACTATTTATCAAGTTCAATAATTTCAATTTCTCAAGCCTTGACAGCCCAGCTTCGCTGGGCTTTTAAACTGAAGAACACTTACAACAGGGTATTTCAAGCCCAGTTAGCCGTTCAAAAACCTTATGCAACTATTGATCTATATAACTACAGTAGTTCCAGCACTGTAATTTATAGATAAGCTTTGCAAACAAGGCAAAGCTTCGCTCCTTGCTTAGTACTTTTACCATAACTCTTACCTTATTAACCAACGAACGCCCTATTGGCGAAAACTAAATATCCGGATAGTTTCGGTATTTGTTACATCTGCTTGACGCTCTATCTTCTATCACATTACCGCAATCAACATACGACGCACCTAACTCAAATCATCAAGGATGACATTATGACTATTGATCACATCACCATCATTACCAAAACCTCTTCCGCACCCTATGCCAGCTCCAGCATGAAAGTTGGCGCCATTGTCTATGTAGGTGGCGAACCTGTTGCAACCACCGAAACGATTGCAGCCAGTGGTGTTAGCCAAAAAAACCTATCGCTACGCAATCAACTCAACCCCTCTGATATCACATTAGATGGCATTGAGTTTTATATTGAGGCAGGAGGAGATCCTACGGATGCTTGGCTACCAGGAGCTGTCTATGTCTATGCTTCAAATGCTGACGGAGCTCTGTTGAGCTTTATTTGCGGCATAAGCGCATGGCCTGAGGAGCTATGGATGAGCCGTGACCCAGCAGATCCAATTCACGCCGCACCACCCGCCATAGCGAACTACAACTTAGGCACGGTTTATCGGTTAAGCCAAAGCAAGTAAAAATGACTGAAGTTTAATAACTAGCAATCAAGGACTAACCTTCCTTGATTGCACTATAAATTTTCCTCTCACATTAACTAAATAGTTTAATGCAATAAAATTATTCACTCAGTTGAACATCGAAAAATCGCTAACGTTTATCTTATCTATCTTTAACTATTTCTGCTGCCAACTTGTCTTAGCAACAAAGACATACCGATAAGATAAAAATTAACGGTACAGCTGTGGGTTGTTGTTTCGGAAGTCGGAAAGAATACGAAGAAATTCACCTGATGCATACATATCCTCAATTACCTCGCTCACTCGAGCAATATCGGTACTCAGCGCTGATTTTTTCGATATTGAAATAAAGGTTGGCGAGCTATCCAGCACGTGAAAAGACGATTTTTCGATAACTTGACTGAATCCAAGCTTACTGATCACAAGATCTGCGCTGTAGTTTGTTGCAGACACCGCATCCACTCGTTCGCGAACGAGCATTTTAAATGCCTGATCAAGGGAACTCACTTCCTCTAATTGAAAAAAACCCGCTGGCGCTTGATCGAGCAAACGAAACTGCTTGGCACCACGCAAGATACCGATAGTAAGATTTTCCAAATCGGAAAACTTGCTGATAACGCGCGACCCTTTGCGCACATAGATAGATTTTTCAATAGAGTCACTGTACAAAAACATATGTAGCGTTTGGCGACGCTCTGGCGAATCCAATAATCCCGCCATGACATCAACAAAGCCACCTTCCAACATCATCAAACAGCGCTTAAGGGGCGTATCTCCGGTGAACCGCAGCACCACACCCAAACGCGCGAATACGGCTTTGGCCACTTCAACATTTTCGCCCGTTATCTCGCCATTAGAACCAATCACTTGCATAGGGGGGTAATGGTCTATGCACATAGTTACCGAATCTGGAAGCTCTGCAGATGCGCTAAAGGCAGTTAAGCACAAGATCCAACAAAGGAACCACCTTTTTGCTGTGCAAGTGTCTTTTGCTTGCATGCACCAACCTCAGCCAATTGATTTTTATATAACTAGAACAAGATTATAGTGGCGAGCGCCTTTCTGAGACAGCATAGATAAGAATAGGCGCTCTAGTGGCTGGCAAAAAGGGCTCAGTCGGTCATCAATGGGCATCACGACAACCACAAGGCTTTACTCCGCACCTCGAACCACTATTAACGCTGCAACGATCCTATCTGCGCCAGCCCGCTAACGGGGGTAAAATCACAACTCCCGACAGATATTAAATTACCATGTCTTTTAATGGCTAGGTTAGAGAATAATCATAATTTGATAGGTAAACATGGGTGCGGGCATGCGAACCTAGGCCACAGTAAAACCAGTCACAGCTAGGGGTAAAACCATGCCTATTTACAAAAACTTACCCATTCATGGAGAGTCGCCACCAAGCAGAATGGAAAGAGTGTTCAAAGGGAATTCGATGATGGCGCAAAGTAAGTTTAAAGACGACGACAGGGTGACATCTCTGCATTTACCGGTTTTTCGCTACTAAGGAATAATATCCACATCATCAACACCTCGGCGCAACAAGCCAAATAGAGACCGAACTAACCAAAGCAAAATTTCTACTGGCAATTCGATTAAAAATTCGAGCCAGTCAAACCATTGGCTATCCTGATAACGATGCTTCGGGTCATCGCGCTTACTAGGCCAAACCCAATAGCCAAACAAAAAAGACACCGATGCGATGGCTAAGCCCGCCCACGAAAAACCCACCAGCCACAGGTCGAGTAGTTGGAATAATCCAAATACAAAAAGAATTATCGCACCCAGTGCACGCACATTCGTCATTGTTGCTCATCTCCCTAGCTATACAATACGTATCTCTGACAACCTACCCTCTGGCTCCAATCCTTACCCACTCTTATCTGCTTTTATCCCCCACCTAACGCACCGTAAAACCGGAAGAGATACACCCGATTTTATTACTCGTGGAAGACGACAAACAATACCTAGAAATGACGCCATCGGGGTTTAAGTCGAGCGTATTATTCTAAATTACCTAAGGTTTGTAGCATAGACACGATATACGGCCGCGAGAGACAGGCAAACAGCCGTGGGAAATAGTAGTGCAAAGAATTGATACTGAGCGTACAGCAAAGCACCCAGCGTACCGCCAACGATGAAACCTACAATAATCACAACAAAGAGTTTAGCTTTTCGCTGATCCAAAGGTTCCCCGCGAACAAATGAACCCATCATAATACCCAAGTCTGTAAAAATTCCGGTCACATGCGTTGTCCTTATGACCGCGCCGCTGTATGTCGTTGCCAATGCATTCTGCAGCCCGCACGCTGCAGACGCGAAAAAGTGGCCATAAAAATTACCGCCTGATAACAGCCACAGCGCCAAGATTAACAACGCCGCTTCTGCCACAAGCGCCGTATCATAATGCCGGCCCAACTTTAACGTCGATCCGTGCAACAGAAATCCCGCCACCGCTGAACCAACCACAAAAGACAAGAGCACGCCAAACAAGTGCAGCGTATGTTGAAGCGAGGCGCTCAGTAAACTCGTGCCAAGCAGCGTAGCGGTTCCCGACAGATGAGACACAGATTGATGCTCAAAGCCCAGCAAGCCAATAGCATTCACAACACCAGCAACTAATGCCAGTAGAAACGCGCCTAACTCAACCCATTTAGGTAATCGTGAGACCAACCTACTGCTACTCCCTATTAAAAATCCGGCGCCATTGAGCGGGACATTAACCAAGCTGCCAAATTTGCTTTCGCCAGATCGGTAAACTGCTCTAGCCCTGCTACTTGCTCCAAGCTAGGCACAGGCATGTGCACCAGCAAACCCTCTTCTTCATCTGCATGGGCGCCAGTAAAATCAGCCGGCACCCCCAAATAATTGATTTGCAGGGCACCATTATCGGTTTCTTGCGAAATAGTTACCAACGTACTATCGGGTATCTCCAAATGCAGGCCAGCCTCTTCTAACACTTCTCGCTGCGCGGTGAGTATTGGATTGTTATTATCGCCTAGCTCATTAACATCGCCGCCGGATAAATGAGCGTGCGTAGGTTTGTCACAGCCAGGGTTAAAACCGCCACCTAATAAACTTAAAAAACCTGGAAATAGATGGCTACTCGCACTGCGTTTTTGTAATAGTACGCTATTGGTTTTCTGCGAGAAGGGTAAAACGGTGGCGGCTAAACCGGTGGGCATTTTACCCTGCTGGCGCAAGGCTAACATTTCTGAATAGCGCACCACCCGGTAATACATCTCACGTGTTAATTCACCGCTTTCTATATCTATTAGTGCGTGCCACTCATCCACTTTCAAAGTCGTTTGAATCACCTTGGAAAGTGCACGTACTGTATCATCGAGCGGCAAAAAACCGGCATTAATTAACCGCGGGCTATGTTGAGCGACACCAAGAAAACGCAAGCGCAGCTGATGTGTAACACACCAGTGATTAAGTTGATCGAGTGAAGGAAGAAAATTCACAGAGCCGACTCCGCAACAATTGATAAGCCTCGCTCAGTTGCCGTGATTTGTGCTTTGATGCGATAGACATCGGCCAGATTTTTTTCGGTGAGCACTTGCTCAGGCGTACCATCGGCCACTAACCGGCCTTCATGTAAAAGCAAAATTCGATCGCAAAACCGTGCTGCTAGTGAAAGATCGTGCAACGCGGCAATAACTAAGCCCGTTTCCGATTTGGTTTTAAGCAGCTGCATAATTTGTAGCTGATGCAAAGGATCTAAAGCCGCAATGGGTTCATCGGCCAGCCAAATATCGGCTACTGTGGCAAAAAGGCGCGCACATTGTACCCGCCGTAACTCTCCCCCGGATAATGTATCTACGGATCGCTCAGCTAACGTCTCTACGTCGGCAGCCTGCAAGGCCATGCGAATTAACGCAGCATCGACTTTTAACGCCGCATCAATGCTTCCGGTGTGCGGCAAGCGCCCAAGTGCCACCAGCGCTTCCGCGCTAATCGACCAAGCCGGCGCTTCTTGTTGAGCCAACAACGCGAGTGTTTTCGCACGCGCTTTAGCAGGCCATGCAGCGAGCTTTTTCTGGTTTAATATAACGT
This sequence comes from Simiduia litorea, assembly GCF_042853465.1. Taxonomy (GTDB): domain Bacteria; phylum Pseudomonadota; class Gammaproteobacteria; order Pseudomonadales; family Cellvibrionaceae; genus Simiduia; species Simiduia litorea. The sequence continues at coordinate 3,673,114 of NZ_AP031497.1, forward strand.
CGCCTTGGCTCGGTGTTATCAACCCGGATAAACATTTAAGTAACGTGCTCTTACCTGCGCCGTTCGGCCCGATCAAACCGATAAACTCGCCGTTGGCTGCGCTAAAGCTGACATCTTTCAACAGTGCTTTATCAGCCACGCTGAAACCTAGGTGTTGACCTTCAAGCCCTGCCACAATCAATCCTTCTTCTCATGTTGTTTGGAAGCGTCAAACCATGTGACGCTTACCTTTAACCAGTAAATAGATAAAAAACGGCGCCCCCAACAGAGCGGTCACCACACCGAGTTTCAATTCGCGCACAAGGTCGATATGGCGCACGAGAATATCCGCGGAAAGCAATAGCAAGGCGCCGCCAAGGGCCGAGTAAACTAACAATTTACCCGGCTGATGATCGGCCCAGCTGCGCAGTAAATGCGGCACCATCAAACCGATAAAACCAATGGCACCACTCACCGCCACCCCCCCGCCCACGGCAAGGGCGATGCCCGCTAACAACAACACGCGTTCGCGCGTGCCGTCAAAACCCAAACTGGTTGCCGTGTCATCACCCAAGGTGAGCGCATCGAGATACGCCTTGCGCGTAAAAATCAGGACCATACCCAACACGCAGGTGGGCAGAGCAATGGCGACATGATCCATGGAGCGGTTCGCCAAAGAGCCCATCAACCAGAAAATAATTTCCTGTAGGGCAAATAAGTTCTTCGAAAAATTCAGCGCCACAGCAACCAGGGCACCAAAGAGGGAGTTAAGCGCGACGCCAGCCAGTATTAATACCAGTACACTTTGGCTGCGGCCCGCTAAGCCGTAAATTGCCAACAACGCTAGTAAGCTGCCGAGCATGGCCGCCGCCGGCAACACCAGCCATCCGAAGGACGTCAGGCCAAAGTACAGGGTAATTACCGCACCGAGCGCCGCCCCCGAAGACACCCCTAACACCCCGGGCTCCGCCAAGGGGTTGCGCAGTAAACCTTGCATGGCGGCACCGCTCATACCGAGAGCGGCACCCACCACCAGGGCTAAAAGCGTACGCGGCAGGCGCACATCAAAGACGATACTGCGCGCGGCACTCACCGTGCCGGACCATAGATCCTGCGAAGCCTGCCAAACCGACACATCCACTGCCCCCAAGGTAAGCGACAAAACCACCAAAAAAAGCAGACCAACAACCAATAACACACTCTTCAAGACACATTCCTTTTCAGACCAAGCCGCAACTCAATCAAGGTGGAAATTAACGCATTAATATTGGGCGCTGGGCAAACGGATAGGTTGCCAGGCAGAGCGGCAAGATCGCCCTTTTGCATAGCGCGAGCCAAGGCTGGGTGCTGTAACACCTCGTGCGCGACCGAAAAATGTTCTGCCGCCACTTGATCGACAATAAGTAAATCTGGCGGGTTCAATACCAGCTTTTCTAAATTCACGCTGGCAAAACCCTGAATGCCCTGCTGCACGGCCCAGTTTTGGAAGCCGGCCAAAGTCAGTAGTTCATCTTCTAAGGTGCCACCGCCTGGGGCTATGTGATTGGGGCCCAACATCAACGCGCTGGGTTTTGCGCTGTTTGGGGTGCGCCGATTCTCTGCCTGCAGCTGTGCTTTGCGTACTTGCCAGTGCTGGGAAAACGACAGTAACGCCGGCGGGCTATCCAAGATCTCCGCCATACGCGCAAGGTGCGCATCGATATCGGCGAGCTTTTGCGGCAAAGGCACACGCACCACGGGGTAGCCCAGCGCCAGCAGCAGCTCAATGGCCTCGCGTGCACCATATTCCCCCGCCAACACCAGTCGCGGCTGCAAGGGTATGATCTCTTCCACTAGGCCGTGATTGCGATGCAGCCCTTGGGCCTGAAGGGCCAGCGGCGACATGAGCGGATTATCGGCAAAGTAAGTAACACTGGTTATCTGATCTCGCTCGGCAAAGCGAAGCAGCATTTGATCAACACAAAGATTGACGCTAACTAAACCACCCGATGCGCTAGCCAGAGGATTTGATACACCCGTAATGGGCTCGGCTTGGCTAAAGTTGGCTGCCAAGCCACTGCTCAAGATAAAAACAAGGCTTGCCCACAGCGAGGGCTGTAAGCAACTCACCTTATTCAGTCGCAGCGCCGGAGCACTCGCCTTTAGTCCAACGGGTCAGCCCCATGCTTGCCGCACGACAGGCATTACTGTGAGTCTTACCGTCACAGCCACAGACTGGGGTGTAATCCATGGTGCACATGCGCTTTGTATCAATTTTATTAACATCGATACACTCAACAACCTCAGTGACTGGCGGCTTCTCTAGTGGGTTATCCGCACTCACAGCGGTCTGGGCAATAGGCGCTCGCTCTTGACCACAGGCACTAAGGCCAAGTGCCAACACCAGTAGCGCGATGATTGAGGCGGTGGAAAAAATTGTTTTGAACATGGGTACCCTCCCTAAGTGTGCGTCATTATAGGGATAGGCCTACGCCAGTTAAAAGCGACATTTCACAGAAGGCTTAATCAAAGGCGGCTACACTTTAACTCTGTTGGTCAAAATGCTCAGGTAGACAAGATGGATAAGCACCAAGAGCGCCGGCGTTTCGTACGCGTTGCTTTCCAGGAGCCGGTACTCCTCTCGCAAAATGGCAACACATGGCCATGCGAACTAATCGACATATCTCTCAAGGGCGCGCTTTTGCAGCCCTCAGCGGATTGCACCCCTATAGCCAATGAAGCATTAACCCTGACCCTGGCGCTAGATGAAAACAACGCCATTCAAATGATCGGCTCCTTGATTCACCAGCAAGATGAGCTACTCGGCTTATATTGCGAGCGAATAGACATAGATAGCATGGCGCACCTGAGAAAGCTGATAGAATTGAACACCGGCGACCCAAGCGCGGCGGAACGAGAGTTCAAACGCTTAGGGCAGGTAGATTAACGGTTAAACATTCAATGTATCGGAACACGGCTTTTTTGGTACTATAGTGCAATGCTGTGCCAGCCACCCCGTCTTATTGGGGCAGATGACGATAAAGGTATGAAGTATGACATTCACTGGAACTGAAGGGCGGGAACGCCGCTACTTCCCGCGGGTTAGCTACCGCGCTTACGCAACCTTAACCACCACCCAGACAAAATTCGACGTACATATCGTGGACGTGTCTTTTAACGGTGCCTTAGCGGCACTGATTCGCCCGCATACTCTGTCACCAGGCGAAGAGATTATCTTGGCCATTGAAGCCAGCGAAGGCAACCTGATCAAAATGCAGGGTAAATTGGCGCACCAGAGAGATCACCTGCTGGGTATCGAATGCCGCGCACTGGGTATCGACAATCAAGCGAGACTGCGCGAACTCCTGAAGAAGGAATCAGAGCGCCAAAATGAACGCAGCGTCAAAGCCATGATGGATGACCACGACCAACGCAGCTAGCACTTGCGCCCACTGTGACCTACCCCACCTCCACGCGCCGAATTGATTTCACGCAAAAAACCCCGCGCGCGATTCTGCTAAGATGGCCTCTCATTTTGGGGGCTACATGCACACACTGATTTTGTTACTTTTGCTGCTATTGGCATTACCTAGCCAAGCAAGCGAGCTACGCATCGCCGTCGCAAGCAATTTCAGGCCCGCTCTGGAACAACTGGCGCCACTGTTCACCCAACAACACCAAGTAGTGGTCAAACTCAGTTCCGGCGCCTCCGGACAACTGGTGGCGCAAATTCAGCAGGGCGCGCCCTTCGATCTTTTTTTGTCTGCCGACAGCCACTATCCTCAACACCTCTATCGCCAAGGCTTAACGGAGAAACCCATAACCTATGCGCGCGGAAGATTGCTACTAATTGGCGATAAACCTGCAGCCAGCGAGCAAGCTTTGCTCGCGCGCGCAACACGAATCGGCTTCGCCAACCCTGAACTTGCCCCCTATGGCGCGGCTGCCAAGCAGGTACTACAAATATTGCACCGTTGGCCCGCGGCAAAAACACAAATTTACGCACAGGCAACAAACATTTCCCAAGTTCAACAGTGGTATGAAACTGGGCAATTAGACGCAGCCTTCGTGGCTGCGTCATTAGCGCGAGACCAATACCCGGCGCAATTTGATCTGACAAAAACGTTCAATCTCGCGCTCGAACAACAAGCCGTGCTACTAAAGCGCAGCCATCAACCAGCGGTAGCCAATCAATTCTTAGCATTTTTACAACAACCGCAGGTGCAACATTTACTGGTAAATTTAGGCTACCAAGCCGTTGCGCGGGGCAACCCATAATGCAGCTCGGGAGCGATGCCATCAGCGCCATCTTACTCACACTTGAACTGGCGCTATTTAGCACCGCCGCGCTGATGCTACTAGCGACACCCCTTGCTTGGTGGCTGCAAAGTTCGCGTTCGCGCGGCGCGCGCGTGGTAGAAATTATCGTGGCATTGCCGCTCGTCTTACCCCCCACGGTGATTGGTTTTTATTTATTAATCGCCTTTTCGCCCAATCACTGGCTAGGCGCACAATGGCTAGCGATAACCGGCTCAACCCTCGCCTTTTCTTTTCTTGGTCTCGTTATCGGCTCGATGATTTACTCGCTGCCTTTTGTCGTACAACCCTTGCAAACAGCCTTTGCACAACTGGATAAAAAGTTACTAGAAATGGCCCAGGTGCAAGGTTTGAACTACTGGCAACAATTTAGCCAAATTATTTTTCCGCTCTGCCAACGGGGCTTTATTGGCGCCTTTGTTTTGGGCTTCGCCCATACCTTGGGAGAATTTGGTGTGGTACTGATGATTGGCGGCAACATTCCCGACCAAACCCGGGTCGCCTCTATCGCTATCTTCGATGCCGTAGAGCGCCTAGATTATGCCCAAGCCCATCAACTATCGGCGGTGATGTTGATTATCGCGGTACTGGCGCTAACGGTTTTATATTGGCGTAAAGGCTCACACCATGCCCGCTGATCACTGGCATATTCGCCTCAACGGTACCCACTGCAGCCACGCACTGGATTTACCGAGCAGAGGTATCACCGCCATCTTTGGTGAATCGGGTTCAGGGAAAACCAGCTTACTGAGAGCGCTAGCCGGTTTAGATCGCGTGCCCGGCGATATTTATTTTAATCAACACTGCTGGCAATCCGCCGAGCAATATCTCGCGCCAAAAGCGAGAAAACTGGCCATGGCGTTTCAAGAACCGCGCCTACTGCCGCATAAAAATGTTGTAGACAACATTTTTTTAGGCAACACGGCGCAAGCCAATGCCGCGACAGAAATTGTCTTTTCTGAACTCAATATCACACCACTTACCAATCAGCGCGCCGGGCAACTTTCCGGCGGCGAACAACATCGCGTCGCACTGGCCCGCGCCCTATTACAACCCAGCCAAGTGATATTGCTGGACGAGCCCCTCACAGGTTTAGATCAACAACGTCGGCGCAGGGCAATTCAATTAATCAAGACCACCGCCTTCAACAAACCGATTTTATTAGTCACCCATCAACTGGATGAGTTACTCGCGCTGGCCGACCACCTGGTGCTGATGGATAAATCTCAATCGGTGAGTGGCAACCTCGATGATCTGGTCAATCACCCCATACTGATCCAACAGCGCGGTCACGAGTGCAGCATTTTGAGAGGTTACTGCGTCGAGCGCGATGCCAACACGAGCATTTTGGATTTAGGCTCGGGTAATCAGCTCAGACTGATCAGCCATGCAATGGCAAACCCACAAACCTATCAACGCTTAGCGATTGATGCGCGCGATGTGAGCATTTGCTTAAGCAAAGCGACGGACTCCAGTATTCTAAATATTTTGCCGGCAACCATCCGTCAACTAACACCGACGAGCGATGGAGCCTGCGCCGTAACACTAACCGTCGGCGAGCAAGTATTGCGCGCATTGGTATCTGCTTACTCGGCAAAAAATCTTTCGCTGACAATAGGTAAACAAGTATATGCGCAGATTAAGGGCACTATTGCGCTAGCCGACAACACGCCCACTAAACCACAACACGATTAGTTAACCGATTCGCCACCTGCACCCGCATCAGTTTACAGCAGGCAAAAAAAACCGGCCTAAGCCGGTTTTTAATACTGCGCTAATACAACCTTACTTTTTCGAACGCTTGCGCTCGTTTTCAGTCAGTAACTTTTTGCGCAAGCGAATGCTCATTGGCGTTACTTCAACCAACTCGTCATCCTCGATAAATTCCAAGGCCTGCTCAAGTGTGTGGCGCACTGGCGGTGACAAGGTCAGGGCTTCATCGGTACCCGAGGCGCGCACGTTGGTGAGCTGTTTAGCTTTCGTGGGGTTTACTACTAGATCGTTGCCACGGCTATGCAGACCAACAATTTGACCTTCGTACACTTCAACCGCGGCGCCCAGGAACAGACGTCCACGATCTTGTAGTGGGTACAAACCGTAGGCTAAGGTTTTGCCTTTCACCATGGATACCAACACACCGTTGATACGCTTCGCCACTTCACCATCTTTCACGGGGCCATAGTGATCAAAGATGCTGGTCATGATGCCTGAACCCGATGTCAGCGTCAGGAACAAACCGCGGAAACCAATCAAACCACGCGACGGCGCCATGAACTCTAACTTCACACGACCTTGGCCATCGGGTTCCATGTTTGTGAGCTCGGCTTTACGCAAACCTAACTCAGACATGATGGCGCCTTGATGCTGCTCTTCAACATCAATCACCACTTGTTCGAAGGGCTCCATGATCACGCCATCAATTTCTTTCTGAATAACTTCAGGGCGTGACACACCGAGCTCAAAACCTTCGCGGCGCATGTTTTCAATCAACACAGACAAGTGCAATTCACCGCGGCCTGACACGATAAATTTATCGGCCGTGTCGCCCTGCTTAACGCGCAGCGCCACGTTGTGAATCAACTCCTGATCCAAGCGATCTTTGATATTGCGCGAGGTCACGAACTTACCTTCTTTACCAGCGAAGGGTGAATCGTTCACTTGGAAGGTCATGCTCACGGTTGGTTCGTCAACCATCAGCGCCGGCATGGCTTCAACCGCCTGTGGGTTACACACGGTGTCTGAAATATTTAAGCCTTCGATACCGGTGATACAAACGATGTCGCCGGCGAAAGCTTGTGGCACTTCAACACGCTCAAGACCGTGGTAGCCCATCACCTGTAAAATTTTACCTTTGCGCTGTTTGCCATCGATACCGACCACAACCACCTGCTCGTTGGTTTTGATGCTACCGCGGGTAATACGGCCCACACCGATAACACCCACATAGGAGTTGTAATCCAGTGCGGAAATTTGCATTTGCAGCGGGCCTTCGCGATCAACCGCTGGCGGCTTCACTTTATCGACGATCAACTGGAACAAGGGCGTCATATCTTCGGCCATATTGTCCAGTTCCATACCGGCAATTCCGTTTAACGCCGAGGCGTAAATCACGGGGAAATCCAATTGTTCATCGGTGCCACCTAAGCGATCGAACAGGTCAAACACCTGATCCATAACCCAATCTGGGCGCGCACCTGGGCGATCCACCTTGTTGATCACGACGATGGGGTTCAAACCTTTTTCGAACGCCTTTGAGGTTACGAAACGGGTTTGTGGCATGGGGCCATCTACCGCATCGACCAGCAAACACACACAGTCAACCATGGACAGCACACGCTCCACTTCACCGCCGAAATCGGCGTGTCCTGGGGTGTCCACGATGTTAATGTGGTAGCCATTCCACTCGATGGCGGTGTTTTTCGCCAGAATGGTAATACCGCGCTCACGCTCTTGGTCGTTTGAGTCCATGATGCGCTCGGTGCCTGCACTCTTGCGATCGAGGGTACCGGACTGGCTCAACAGCTTGTCCACAAGGGTGGTCTTGCCATGGTCAACGTGGGCGATGATGGCAATATTACGTAGTTTCTCGATCACAACAGGAGTCTCTTGAAAAATAAGGATGTAAAACAAAGGGCGCGCATTATACCGGTGTCAGTGCTCAATAAACAGTCAGCAATGCAATGAATGTGAAAATTGAAGTTTGGCGCCCCATGCATCTAGACTGTAAGCACTCCAAACTAAAGGCTGAGCTTTGACGCATAGAACCCCTGATTCAATCCAATCCACGCAAGGCTGGAGCGCACAACTACTCGCCAGCACTGCGCTCCTCTCGATGCTTTGGACGACAGCCGCCACCAGCGCCGAACCGCTCATTTACAACTTTGTTAAGCTGCCGCCCTTCCAGTACCAACCAGACCAACCTGGGAGCGAAGCCGCGGGCGTGACCATCGACTTGCTACGCGCCGCGGCGGGCGACATCGATTTACCCCTGACCTACCAACAAATACCGCGTCAACGGCTGATCAATGCGGCCAACACGGGGCAGATGCAGATCTCACTGGTTAGCAGCTTATTCATTGCACCTATGCGATCGCATTACCTGTGCAGTAACAAAGCGCTCACCCAGGTAAAGCCGACGCTCTACATCAACCAGCAGCTACACCCCAACATATCGGGCCCGAGCGACCTAACCGACGAGTTAGTCTACGCGCCTTATTCAACCAGCAGCAGCCTACTCACGCTGCTACCGGCCAGCATTAAGCACGACGACAGCCATCGAGATACAGTGGTTAGCAGCCTATTTAGCAAGCGCCGCGCTGGCCTAGTGGTGAATTTTAGAGAAAACATGCACATGCTTCTGCAGCGCTCGCCGCCAAACTTTCCCTACCGTAGCGTCGAACTGGTGGCGCTCGATATCCTGCTGTGTATCAACAAAGGGATCGATAACCATGAAGTCATTCATCAATCGCTCGAGCGCGCACTACTGCGTGTTGCCAACAGCAGCCTAGGCCAAGCGATTTATAGCAAACATCAATTACAGTTAGAGTTCATCGCCGCGCCAACAGCCCCTACAAACTGACTTTGATACGAGCGAGCTAGCCACCAACCCTTAGGACTGCAGTGCACAGCCAGCGGCCTGCCTGTCGGGCCGATAAACCCCAACATTGCTAAAGCCTGCATCTTTTAGATGCTCGGCATGCAATTGACTCATCACACCTTTATCGCAGTACAGCAAATATTGACGGCTCGCATCTAGGCTGGAGAAACGGGTATTCAAACTGAAAAATGGAATTTTTTGCACGTCCACATTGGCTAAGCGCAGTGGCCGCAACTCTTCTTCGTTGGGGTGGCGAATATCGATGACCACACTGTTGCCTGCCTCGGTCACCACATCAACATTGACGACCGTTGTCTCTAAATCGGCCACAACATCCTGTATAAACTGAGTATTTCGGGTGTTCACCGCCTGCTCGAGAATATCAAAATCAAATTTCGCCTCTGCCGCCAACACCTTTTCCATTTTGGCTTTGGTGGTTGGTTTTACAGAGATAACGCCACAGTATTCAGGCATGGAAGCGGCAAAGTCTTCGGTGCCGATCGCGCGAGATATGTCGATAATATCGCCCTTATCCATGACGATCAGCGGGCGCAAGACCAGCGTATCGGTCACGGCATCAATAGCCGCCAAATTGGGTAAGGTTTGACTCGATACTTGGGCCACTGCTTCGCCCGTGACTAACGCCTGAATATCCAACGCCGCCGCCACCTTGCTCGCGGCGCGCAACATCATGCGCTTGAGTACAACGCCCATATAGGAGTTGTCTACATTTTGTAAAATTTCACTGATCACACCTTCGAACGGCACGGTGACAAATTTAACTGGGTGCGACGAGCCATATTTGTTCCAAAGAAAGAAAGCCACCTCCTTCACCCCCAACTCGTGCGCTCGACCACCCAAGTTGAAGAAACAGTAGTGGGTGCGAATACCGCGCTTAATCATCAAATAGCTGGCGACGGTAGAATCAAAGCCACCGGAGATCAAAGACAATACCCCCTCTTGCGAGCCGATGGGGAATCCACCAAGCCCCGGCGTCTGCTCCTCAATGACATATAAATTGTCATCGCGAATTTCGATTTTAACCACCACATCCGGATTCTTTAGCTTCACACCCTTGGCACCGGAATGCTGGTTCAAGCCACCCCCGACATAGCGCTCTACATCAATGGAAGAGAACGCGTGGCTGCCGGTACGCTTGGCACGCACACAAAAGGTTTTACCTTCGAGCAAGGGCCCCCACACCGACAGGGTTTTCTCGAATACGTCGTGCATATCGCCGAGAGGAAAGGGCTGCACGCGGACAAAATTGGCAATACCTGGGGTGCGCGCCAATACATCGCTAATGCGCGCGGACAACAACGCATCGTCGCCAGGCGCCAGCACTTCGATCTTTTCCCAATCCCGCTCAACCTTAATGCCGGTATCTACCTGCACCAATTGAGAGCGCAAGTTGTCACGCAACTGTTTTATGAAGCGCTTGCGCACTGGCGGGCTTTTAATGGTGATTTCAGGGAAAAGCTTAACGATAAAATGCATGGGGACTCCACGCCACCCATCATGGTGGTGGCCTAAGGTTTTACGGGGTGCGCATTATACATAGGCACGACAGTTCGACTAAACACTCATTTCGTCCCACCCAAACACTCAGCGAGCGCCATATTGGTGCGCACCGAAAAGAAGCGCACCAAAACGGGTCGCCAAACACCCAAAACCCGCTCTGCCTTTGCGCTAACAGCCTTATAAACTGGCACTTTAATCCAAAACAGTTTTGGCATATATTTTGCCACTCCTAGGTAACCCTTCATCGGCGCCCTACACTGCACAGGCCAGATGACAGCGAAAGTTCGAAGGGCGCGACGCACACATAACTTATTTCAACCGGTTCTGACTACTCGGAGGCATCCATGTCAAAAACTCTAGACCTGATTAAAGAACACGAAGCTAAATGGATCGATTTGCGCTTCACTGACACTCGCGGCAAAGAGCAGCACGTTACCTACCCATCTAACTGCGTAAACGACTCTTTCTTCGAAGACGGTAAAATGTTCGACGGCTCTTCCATCGCTGGTTGGAAAGGCATTAACGAATCCGACATGATCCTGATGCCCGATGACGACACTGCCGTGCTGGACCCCTTCTACGAAGAAGCCACGATTAACATTCGCTGCAACATCGTTGAACCTTCAACCATGCAAGGCTACGACCGCGACCCACGCTCTATCGGTTTGCGCGCTGAGCAGTACTTAGCATCAACCGGTTTAGGCGACACCGCCTTGTTCGGCCCAGAGCCCGAGTTCTTCATCTTCGATAGCGTACATTTCAACAGCTCAATGGGCGGCGCTTTCTACAAGATCAAATCTGAAGAAGCGGCTTGGTCTTCAGGCGACGACGTTGAAGGCAAACATGGCCACAGCCCGCGCGTTAAAGGCGGTTACTTCCCCGTTGCACCAGTAGACAGCCTGCACGACATCCGCGGTGCTATGTGTAATGCCATGGAAGCCATGGGCCTGGAAATTGAAATCCACCACCACGAAGTGGCCAACGCCGGCCAGTGTGAGATTGGTGTAGGCGCCAACACCCTGGTTAAGAAAGCTGACGAAGTTCAGATCCTGAAATACTGTGTACACAACATCGCCCACGCCTATGGCAAGACAGCGACCTTCATGCCTAAGCCCCTGATCGGCGACAACGGCTCGGGCATGCACGTTCACCAGTCTTTCTCTAAGAACGGTAAAAACCAATTTGCGGGCGACGCTTACGCCGGTCTGTCTGAAACTGCCCTGTACTATGTTGGCGGTATCATCAAGCACGCCCAAGCGTTGAACGCCTTCTGTAACGCCTCTACTAACTCTTACAAGCGTTTAGTTCCAGGCTTCGAAGCACCCGTAATGCTGGCTTACTCTGCTCGTAACCGTTCAGCGTCTATCCGTATTCCTTACGTTGTGGGCGAAAAGGCCAAGCGTATTGAAACGCGCTTCCCCGATCCAACGGCCAACCCCTACTTGTGCTTCGCCGCCCTGTTAATGGCTGGTATCGACGGTGTTCAAAACAAGATTCACCCAGGCGATGCGGCCACTAAAGACCTGTACGACCTGCCACCTGAAGAAGAAGCTGAAATCCCAACCGTTTGCTCGAGCCTTGAGCAGGCCTTGGCTGCTCTTGATGCAGACCGCGAGTTCTTAACCCGTGGCGGCGTATTCTCTGACGATTTCATCGACTCTTACATCGAGCTGAAAGAAGCAGAAATCCAGAAGATCAACATGACCCCACACCCAGTAGAATTTGAACTCTACTACTCAGTGTAAGTCATAGGCTGTACTCGCCGACCCGTCATCCATGGCTCCTGTCGGCATACGACCGCCAAGGACGGCGGAAGTGTCAGATTAGCAGGAGCTTTATCTGACCCGTACAACCTGTACATAAGGCTCGCAAGGAAACTTGCGGGCCTTTTGTTTGTCTGAGGTATACTGAAAATCTTCGTGATCAAGGGAAGGTAAGCATGAAACTACTCGTCGCAGCCGCTATCGCACTGGGCATGAGCGCTATCGCCATGGCTCAGGTCTATAAAACCACCGATGAAAACGGCAGAACCGTCTATACCGACCGCCCCAGTGAAGATGCTGAAAGTGTCGAAATGCGTGAAATCAATTCTGCGCCGCCGATAAAGGTGCGCCCTAACACCAACACTGACGAGTCTCCAAAACAGGTACTTAACTACCAAGTACACATTACCTCGCCCGCCAATGAAACCTACCTAACACCCGGCGAGCGCAACCTAACCGTCGCTTTTGCCGTCAACCAACCCTTAAAAGATGGCGTGCGTGCGCAGCTCCTTTCGAATGGTAACCCCGTGGGCAGCAGCACCACCGACTCGAGCATCACCTTGGGCGAAGTCGAGCGCGGCGAGCATCAGGTTACTGTCATCATTTACAACGGTGATGACGAGATACTCGCTGAATCAGCGCCAATCAAGATTTACGCCCACCGCGCCACCGCGCCCAAGCCCAAGCCCCATAACTAGGCGCGGCCGGCACTAGCACCAAAAAACATCCCCCAAAAAGCCTAATGCACCAAACTGGTGCATTAGGCTTTTTTGCGTTAGGCTCAAAGCGCCAAAAAGGTGAGTGCCGAACCACCTTTGCCCCTCCATCAAGCTCTCGTCAACTTGGTTTGCTTTTTGCAGGGTTGATAACATCTGCCGTAGGGCATTAAAGGTGGAGCTGTGACCAAAACCGAATTATCTTTTATAACACTACTCGATAACCTCAACACGGCTGTCGTGGTCACAGATACCAACCTGCGTATTCAGTACATCAATCCCGCTGCAGAAGTACTCTTAGCTGTCAGCGGCGAACGGGTTGAAGGGGCGCAGCTAGTTAACTTCGTGCATGAGTCGGAAGCCGCACTAAAGGATTTACAGGAAGCCCTTAGCGAGCAACACCAATTTACCCGACGTCGAGCCGAGTGGACGCTGGGCAGCGGCACCCACCTGACGGTGGACTACACGGTTACCCCTATCAGCCATCCAGTTGGCCTATTGATAGAAATTCAACCACTTGATCGACTGTTACGCATCTCTCGCGAAGAGGCCATCCTGTCGGCACAAGACACCAGTCGCAACCTAGTGCGCGGCATGGCACACGAAATTAAGAACCCCCTCGGCGGCATTCGCGGCGCGGCACAATTACTGGCGCGCGAGCTGGAAGATGGCGACCTAAAAGAGTACACGCAGGTCATCATCGACGAAGCCGACCGGTTGCGCAATTTAGTGGATCGCATGCTCGGACCACGCCAGCCGCCCACCTTCGCACCGATCAACATCCACCAAGTGCTCGAACGTGTTTGTGTGCTGGTGGGGGTGGAGAGTGGCGGCAGCGTCGCCATCAGCCGCGACTACGACCCCAGCATTCCCGATCTTCCTGGCGATGCCGAGCAGCTAGTGCAAGCCACGCTCAATGTGGTGCGCAACGCCATGCAAGCGTTGCAAGAAAGCAACGTGGTCGACGGTCACATTGCTTTGCGCACGCGCATCCAGCGTCAATTCACTATTGGCCGTTGCCACCACAATTTAATTTGCCGCATTGATGTGATCGACAATGGCCCCGGCATTGCACCGGAAATTATCGAAGATATTTTCTACCCGATGATTTCTGGCCGCGCCGAAGGCACAGGCCTCGGCCTTGCTATTGCGCTGCAATTAATCAATCAACACCACGGCCTCATTGAATGTGAAAGCCGGCCCGGCCAAACCCAGTTCACTATCTATATCCCTATGGAACAACCAAAAGCGGAACAGCCCAATGCAAAAAACTAATCGTGTATGGATCATCGACGATGACAGATCAATCCGTTGGGTGTTGGAAAAATCGCTGCAACAGGCTGGCCTAGAAACGCGCAGTTTCGAATCTGGCGAAGGCATTATTGATCAACTGTCGCGCGACATACCCGATGCGATAGTAAGCGACATTCGCATGCCCGGTATCGATGGGCTGGCGCTATTAGAAAAAATTCACGCGTCTCATCCTGCGGTGCCGGTGATTATCATGACCGCGCACTCGGATTTAGACAGCGCGGTGCAAGCCTACCAAGGCGGAGCCTTTGAATACCTACCCAAGCCATTTGACGTCGATGAAGCCGTGGCCGTCACCAAGCGTGCACTAGCGCACGCGCAAGAACAAAAAGCTCAGGCCCCCGCGGTTGACGAAGAAGATGAGGTGAGCACAGAAATTATTGGCGAAGCGCCAGCCATGCAAGAAGTGTTTCGCGCTATCGGTAGACTGTCACAATCAAATATCACCGTGCTCATCAATGGTGAATCGGGTACCGGCAAAGAACTCGTGGCTCGCGCACTGCATCGCCACAGCCCAAGAAAACAAGCGCCGTTTATTGCACTCAATATGGCGGCCATACCAAAAGACTTGATTGAATCAGAATTGTTCGGCCATGAAAAAGGCGCCTTCACCGGCGCCGGTGGCCAGCGTCAAGGCCGCTTTGAACAAGCTAATGGCGGCACCTTGTTTCTCGACGAAATTGGCGATATGCCAGCAGACACTCAAACCCGATTGCTGCGAGTTTTAGCGGATGGCGAGTTCTATCGCGTCGGCGGCCATACACCCGTTAAAGTCAACGTGCGTATCATTGCTGCCACACACCAAAATCTAGAAAAGCTAGTACAAGACCACCGCTTTCGGGAAGATTTATTTCACCGCTTAAACGTCATTCGCATCCATATTCCTAAACTAGCAGAGCGGCGCGAAGATGTACCAAAATTAGCGCAGTTTTTCCTACAAAAAGCCGCGCGCGAATTAGGTGTGGAAGCCAAAGCACTACAAACCGAAGCGGAAAATGTTTTATGTAATCTGAATTGGCCCGGCAACGTCAGGCAATTAGAAAATACCTGCCGCTGGATAACCGTCATGGCCTCCGGGCGCGAAGTGAGAGCCGATGACTTGCCACCAGAACTGCTAGAGGCGCAAGACAAAGGCTTGCAAAATAGCGAGTGGGACAAAGCTCTGCGCGCTTGGGCAGATCAAGCGCTCGCACGCGGGCAACAAGATATTTTAAGTCAAGCAGTGCCTGCGTTTGAACGAGCCCTGATCGAAACCGCACTCAAACACACGGCTGGGCGCAAGCGCGACGCCGCCAATCTTTTAGGCTGGGGCCGCAATACCCTGACCCGCAAGCTGAAAGAGCTCGGCATGAACGACGACAATGGCGATGACACGCAGGAGGAAGATTAAAACGCTCGGTTAAATTCAGTAAGCACTAAACACTTGGGCAGCTAGAGCGCCCAAGCGTTGCCTAAACGCGAAGCTACACTGTTAGGATTATTTTCCGCGCTAGTCCAAAGGCGCTTAGACAAACCCGATATTGGCTCTCTTGCGCCGTCGGCCAGCCACTCCACCAACGCCTGCGCGACATCCGGATATTTTATCGACGCTGGAGCCGGTGCGCGTAAAAAGCGTTTCATCACTCGATCGTCAAATCGATGCATAACATGGGCGCTAGCGAGCAAGGTTAACGCTTGGGCATTGCATAGCTGTTCAAATTGACCGGCCAATGGCTGCACCAACAACTTCTTTCCCAAGGATAAAACCTCTGACGGCAACTCAAAACCTGCGCCACATACCACGCCTTCTACCGACATTAAGTCCTGCGAAAAATGTGTGCGTGAATAAGGCTTGATAGTGATATTTTCTTGCTCTAGCTGATCGCTAACCGACGCATAGTAGATAAAGTGGTAATCCGGATAGCGACGTAGGAATTCCGTCACCCGCGGCACATCATCAAACGGCAAATACACCAAGTATGACTTCCAACGCGGCGCACAGTAGTTCAAGCCTGACGCAATAATCGGCGGCAAGATGGGTGCGCCAAAGGCATCCCAGTGCAAGCCTATTTCCACATCTGCTGGTGCAAAGTTTTTCATGATAGTTTTAGAACCATAGTACAATGGCTGCTTAGGCACGGGGTAATTAAACGCGTACTGATGCCCAATACCAATGCTCTTTTTACCCTGCGTTTTCGCTGCCCAAGCGGTCACAGGTTCGAAATCGGTTAAAACTAGATCATAATTATGTACATCGAGATCTTTGATATCGCGAATGAAACGGCCAACATCTGATTGACATAAGGTGCGTAACGCATTCACCCGACCGTCATCCAACACGAAGGAAAAACCACGTCGGGTTCTATAGTGGCCAAAAGTTTCTAAACCAAATAGCTTTTGCCGCTCTCGACCGCTCAGTAAAACATCGACCTCAAACCCTATTTTTCTGAGCTTAGGTACCAACACATTGGCGCGCGTAATATGACCATTGCCCGTCGCCTGCACACCAAAAAGCAGCCTTTTCATAACATCACTTAGCCCCAAAAACTCATCATCGAAACACTCTGTACCGCCAGCGCCACACACGCTAAGCCGAGCAATGCGCCAGCGAGAATATCGCCCAGAAAATGTACGCCGAGCGCGACTCGAGAGGCGCCTACCAGCACCACGTAAGTTACCAACAATGTATTTATCTCGAGGTAGAAACAACCCAATAAGCCGGCAAAGACTGCGGCGGCAGCTGTGTGCCCAGAGGGAAAACTAAATTCATCGGCGGGAGACAACCCGTGCCAACAGTCGAGCTGGTTAAACGGTCGCGCCCGCTTGAAGGCGCGCTTAAGGCAGATATAAAGCGGAACTTCCAAACCGAAAGCAATCAAGCCAGTGACAAAAAACTGCCGGCCAAACTCCGGCTCTAGCCATAAAATGGCGATGGAGGAAAGCAAGTAAAGTGGGCCATCGGCAAGCGCTGAGATAAGTCGCGCCATTTTCTGAAACATCGAATGCCGTAAAAAGGCGTTAACCATTAGAAAAAATCTAATGTCTGCATGATTTAGAAACAACAGGGTATTTTTCATCATGGCTAACATTTTTGGCTAGGGCCATGACGAATACATGACAGCGCCATGAAGATTAGATGACAATAACGCTTCTATTGAATCGGTACTGACTCGCTAACAGGGGCCTTTTTTTCCTTCTCCGGGGGCTTAGAATCCCATCGATAGGTTAAATCGATGGCCTGTGAATCGCCCGAGGTGGTTTCGATTCCCAACTGATCAGAAATCTTATACTGCACCACAAAATTTCCCGCAGCACCTAACAGGCCATAAACATATTTGACGTACAATTTTTCGGTAAGTCGTTTACCCGCGGCGATGGAGCTGCCACCATCATTGCCGTCTTCAACCGTAATATCTGAAATGCCAAATTCGCCACCGATACGCTGTAGCAGTGGCAGCGCCTGTTTCAAACCCAAACCGAGCGCGGCCGACTGCATGTCGACAACTTCACCGGCACCGGATTGCGATATGGGTTTACCGCTCACCATATAGGACAATATATCGGCTTCACTCATCGCCTTGTCAGAGTAAAGCTCTGTCTTGGGATGTTTAGCAGAACCAGCCAACTGAATGCCGACGACGATATCGTCTATCTTCCTGACCGCCAGTACCGACAAGGCTGGGTTATCAATGGGGCCGGAAAAAATTATCTGGCCACTTTCAATATCTAGTTTTTGACCGTAACTTCTAAACCGCCCGTTGGTCAGCAACACCACGCCGTGCACTTGGTTCAGGCGCATTTGATCGCGGGTAAAGCGCAGTTGACCACCTACGTCAGTAGTCAGCCCAAAACCTTCGAAAGCAACCTTTTTATCAAAACCTAGTACAACATCAGAGGTAAATTCAATTAGGCCGGTTTTTGCCTCTGGCTCGTCTCGACCATACACCACCGCATCTTCAGATACACCGGCCGCACTTACCGGTAGCTCTCGCAACACCATGGAAGAGTCGTGAACGCGAACGTCGCCAGAGAGGTGCCAGCGCAAGCCATTGCCCGACATTTTCAATGACGGGTCAGCAATGAGTTGAACATCGGGCAAATTGACTAAATGGATATTTTTACCGGTAATGTCCAACTCGGCTTGAAATATATTTTGGTCGTTGAGCTTCTCCGACAAAACCCGCCCTTCTGCTCGCGCTAATCCATCGCCCACCTTACCATGGGCATTTAAAATAAGATCGCCGCGCTCGGCTTCCAATACCAACTGCCAACCAGAAAGCTGAGTGCCCGAAGCAGGCAAGAACATGCCAGCATCTGAGACAATCACTTTACCTTGATACTGCACTTGATCTGATCCACTGGGAACCGATACGCTGATATCAGCTTGCGCCGCGCCCACCAAATCTCGCTGGCCAGGTAAAAACGGTTGCAAATAGGTTAACTGCCCTAAGCCGCCTTTGATATTCAAAGCCAAGGCGCGGCTACGCGTCTGCCATTGCTGAACGTCTCCCACCAGCATCAGACTTTGATCTTGATCGAAAATCATCTGGCCACTGAGCGACAATTTCTTTTCATCACCTTTCAATTCAATTAAAAATTTTTCCACCGGCAGCACTAATGATGGCTCATCGTTCTCGGTATAGATCATGCTCGTCTTAACGGCCTCTACCTGAGCCGCCAACTGCAGTTTTTCGATAGCGTTGTCACCAAAATCAGCAGCCAATTGCCAGCGGCCAAGCAACTCGCCATTGAGCCTCCAGCCGATCGGCAACTGCGCGTACCACGCAGGAAATAGCGTGCGCTCTCGGTCGAGATAAAAACCACTCATCTCGCCCGACAAGTTCAAGGTACGCCAATCTTTTAACATCAATGTTTCTAAGCACAATGACAGCGTCGACTGAGACAAGCACAAGGGCTGCCAGGCTAAGGCCGCTGCGGAGATCTCGCCCCTGCTTGGTGCAGCCAGCGTCCACGCTGAGGTGAACCAGGGATCTTTAAATGAAAGGCGATTTACCTGAAGCTGCCAAGAGGCGTCAGCGATAAGCGTGTCAATATCGTCACTTTTAGGAAGCTTTACAGCGCCGTTAAGATGTAAATCATCTAGATCATACAGGCCGAATAATTGGCTGCCGGTCACGGTTAGCACATGTTTTTCCAAGTTTCCCGCCAGAGAAAATTTCGTGCTACCCAGAGCTGTCGCGTCCAACCGCAATTCATCAATCGCACCGGCCAGCCGAGTTATTCGCATCGCTTGGAGCATATTGATTAAGGATTGTGACGACCCGCTTTTCGATTGCTTAACACCTGAATCCACTTGCAAGGCGACATCGAGCGCCGCGGATTGTGCGAACACATTGCCTAAGCGGAGTTTTTCAGCACTGGCATTCATCTTTAGGTTGGGGGCATATATATTGCCTTTTGCATCGACTTTAACGCTGGCTTTGCCCGACAGCTCTGGAATCAAATCTTGTAACTCGTCACTGTCAATAGCTGCCAGCACAGTAAACTCATCGTTAAAACTTAATGACGCGGCGCCGATAATTTTACTGCCGGGCGCGGTGAAGCTAAGCTGACTAATGTTCACCTCATGCTCGTTCAGTGCGAGATTAAAACCCCCACGCAACGGCTTAGCACCAAAATTGACATTCATCGCGGGCACTGCAAGCGTCATCTGCACGCCACGGCTCGGCACCGACAAGGTTAATTTGGCGTGCAAACTGGCTTGTGATTCTTGCATCGCCTCAGGCAGCCAATGCGCCAAAGAAACATCTTCACCTTCCACATCCAGTGCAAGCGAAAACTCATCCGTCCAATTCAATTTGCCACTGGCTTTGACCTCACCACCGGCGAAGGTGCCGGCAAAGGAATGAATATTCGCCTGTGCGCTGGAAAAGTCTACCAATCCATCAATATCAACACGGGTATTTATCGGCGCATATTCATAAGGCCAAATAAACTCACCCTCGCCTTGCACCGACAATCGATCACCATCCAGCACCAAGTTCAAATTGCCGTTAGGCGTTTGCATATCCTCAGTCACGGGGTGGCTAAAATTTTTCCACACCAACTCAGCACTACAACTTAAATGGACGCCACCAGTACATTCACCGGCAGTATTAACGCCGTGCGAAGGAACCTTTAATGAAAAATGAATTGTCTTCGAAAAACGCGCTCGCCCCGAAAGCGCGTAGTCGATTTGGTCATACCTAAGGTTTAGCTCAGATAGAATCAGTTGGTTACCGCCCAACCAAAATTTAGCATCTAGGTCGGGAATATTTTCCAGCGCTGACCCGGTAATAACACGAATACCCCGTGCGCGAAATGCTTGCACTTCAAGAATAAAGGGAAGGTCTAGCTCGGGGAACTCAATAAGATCTGTTGCTACCGGTTCGGCGCTTGACGCTGAGATAAGCCTGATATCGGGCTGCTTGATGTCGAGCTGATTAATCTGAATACGGCCAGTCAACAGTGCCAAGGGTTGCCACGCGAATGTAATTTCACTGGCGGTAATGGACGCAAAACCTAGTGAGTCATCGCGCGCTTCAACGGCAAGTTGGCGCACCATCAAACCAGACCACAAGCTACCATCCAATTCCGTAAACGTAATATCAACCGGTATATAGGGTAGCGCTTGACGCACGCCCCAGTGCGCGCCGTGAGTGGTAAAAATCAGCCAAGAACACAATAGAAATGGTATTACGACGAGTAACAACAGCGTAGAACCAAATACGATAGAAAGACGTCGTAGCCAAATCATTTAGAGATCAGCCCCAACGGATATATGGAAGCGATAATTGTCTTCGCTGTCGAGCGGGCTGGCGATATCGACCCGTAAAGGCCCAACCGGCGAATACCAGCGCAGGCCAACACCAACACCGCGCTTAACAGCAAATACTGTATCAAAGGCATCGCCGGCGTCATAAAACACAGAAGCCGACCAGCTCGGCAAAAATAGATAGTCATACTCCAAGCTGGCAACCGCAAGATGACTGCCACCGATAACCTCTCCCTCGTCGTTCATCGTACCCAATGAATTGTATTGGTAACCGCGAATACTGTTATCGCCACCGGTAAAAAAGCGAACTGATGGCGGCAGTTCCGAAAAATCATCTTTCAAGGTACCCGCTACTTCGCCACGCAAGAGCAAGCGCCCCTTTTCGGACAGCGGTAAAATAAACTTGGATCTCACTCTTAGCTGCGCGAAATCTGTTCCCGACAACCAATATTGACTACTCGCCGTTACCTCTGCTTCGACGCGAATGCCCAGTGTTTGACGCACTTCATTGTTGGCATTGACCCAACTAACACCGACACCCGGTACCACCAGCCACTGCTCATCCGGCTCCTCTGAACCAATAACATAGGACTCATAGCGAACGTTCACGCCGGTATTCAAAATCCAATCTTGCGGTAGCGCCTCCACGGCACGAATACGCGTTGTGGTGGCCTGACTTTCATAGCTCACGGTATTTTCACGCACCCAACCGCCACTCACTTCATACCATTCTCGGGCTGCCTCTTGGCGAGGAATTGTATAAGTACCGCCTAACTCCTGTAGGGTTTGCGAATAAAGCGTATCAACCCGCCACTTATGCCCCTTGGCATTAAAGTATCGATTTTGATAATCCGCACGAACACGCATTTTTTGATCAGTGGAATAACCGATACCTGCACCAAAGCTGGTTTGACTTTTCATACCCAAGTCCACGGCAATAGGTACGACGACACTTTGACCTGTGCTATCGACGCGCGGGTTTAACAACACCTGCTGAAAATAATCGCTGCCTTGCAGGCGACCGTAGATGTCTTGTAGCGCCTCGGCGGAATATGGCTCGCCTTCGGCCCTGCCAGCCAAACGCGACAAGAGATCTTGATCTAGCGGTGAGGCAGAAAATTCATAGGCACCAAAATAATACCGAGCACCGAACTCCAAGCCTAATTTGATATCCGCAGATAACTGCTCGGGATAAATAGCCAACTCGGCTTCTTGGAATTTTGCTCGCCAATAACCCTGCGCTCGCACGCTGTCTAACAACGCGGTTTTATAATTATCGTAATCGCTATGTTTTAACGGCTGGCCAGCCATAAGCGGTGGGTTTTGCAACAGGTCGACTATCGTTAGGTCAAGATTCACCGGTCGGTCAACAGCTTGCACCTGCACATCGCGTAGTGCGACGCGCTCACCTGGCACGACGTTAACGTTCAGCTGCCAACAGTTTTCCACATCGGAAAAACTCAGTTTAAGTTCGTAACTGTAATAGCCGTAGGCATTAAGCGCTTGCCCAATTTGCTGGTCAGCGCTTTTACGCCGCTGCTGCAATCGCCAGCGAGGTGCTTTACAGTCTTCCGCTGTAATGGTGAGGTGGGCCTTAATGTTATCGGCCAAGTCACCGTCAACGCCCGTTAACACCACCTCGCCATGCACAACTGTCGCACTAACAAAGCACAACAAGCCGGCATATTGAAAGCATTTGCGGGTGAGACTTCGACGCATAGAAACGGGGGTTCACTGTTAAATTTACCTAACCGCAGTGTGCCCCTTGCACTAGATACTTGCCAAGAGAAAAACAACAAGATGCGGGTAAGTGACAAAAAAAAAGGCGCCGAGGCGCCGTTTTTACAAGCAATATGCACTATTGCTCTGTAGCAGCTTCTTTAGCGCCAGCTTGCTGAGATTTTGCCTGCTGCACTGCATGGGCAAATAACGCATCAAAATTTACCGGTGGCAACATCAGGGCTGGGAAGCTGCCCTTTACCACAATGCTATCAACCGCTTCACGCGCATAGGGGAACAATATTTGTGGACACGCCGTGTTCAACAACTGCGGCAAAGCCTGCTCGGGCAAACCATTTATATGAAACAAACCCGCCTGCTGCACTTCAACTAGAAAGGCCGTTTCTTCGCCAATTTTAACGGTAATGGTTAAGGTTAAAACCACCTCGTAATTTTCAGCATCAATTTTCGCTGCTTTTGTGTTCAGCTCCTGATTGACCGCTGGCTTCCACTCCTTCATGAACGCCTTTACGCCCATGGGAGACTCGAAAGACAAATCCTTTAGGTACACGCGTTGGAGTGCGAACTGCTGAGCGGCGGCCGGAGCTTCTGTTGCGGCGGCTGCGCCGGTATTGGTTTCTTCTGTCATGAGGATTGCCTATCGATGTTTCTGAAATTATTGAGTTTTGTTGTTATGGCGCCCAAATAGCGGCGAACTATCATGGAGATAAGGGCGCCAAGGCCGAGTTTCAAGCCCCTTGCAACAACGAATCTAACTTACCTGCGCGGTCTAGCGCCCAAAGATCGTCAAAGCCGCCCACATGGGTTTCCCCAATCCAAATTTGTGGCACAGTGCGTCGACCGCTGCGCTTCATGACGTCATTGCGCAACTCCGGTCTTTTATCCAAATTGATATCTTCGTACTCCACACCTTTCTGCTTCAACAACTGCTTCGCACGCACGCAATAGGGGCAAATAGTTGTGCTATATACAACAACGGGAACCGCCATGGTAACTCCTCTGGCTTGAACTTAAACGAAGCATTTTGAGCACGGGATCGCTTGGGCGTTACAGTTTATTACTTAACAAGGGGTAAATTTTGCCCCTGCCAATCGGCAATACCGCCATCCAAACGCACCACATCGTAGCCGTGAGCGCGCAATAACCGCCCAGCGTTACCCGTATGCTGGCCCATTTTATCGACCAAGATGATGGTTTTATCTTTGAATTTAGCGAAATCAGACAGCTGCTTTTCGACCTTGCTGTGCGGAATGTTGATAGCGTCCACAATGTGACCCACTTTGAACTCCGCCGCATCGCGAATATCGATCAAAACCGACCCGCCCTTATTCACCAGTGCCGTTACCTGATGTACAGATAAAGACGTACCCGCCTTTGACTTTTCACGCCAAAGATAGATGTAAACCAACACACACATGAGAGACACGAGCAACCACTGCTCGGTGAGAAAAATAATGATATCCACAGATATTCCTTAGCCTAGGTACTCGCAAGCGCGCCAGTATAGCGATTCGAACTTGAAAAAGCATGGAATGCGCGTCATTCAAGCCGTCATAATCGCCACGCACATAGAGTTGTCACCCGCCACAGGGTAGAATTGCGGCACAAAAAATCAATGACTCACAGGCTCTAACTCCATGTCCGCAAATGCTGTAGCGAAAAAACCACTGGTACTGGTCATCCTCGATGGCTTTGGTTATTCAGAAAGCACCGAACACAATGCTATTAAAGCTGCCAAAACCCCGGTTTGGGATAAGCTTTGGGCCAACAACCCGAAAACCTTGATCGGCACCTCTGGCCTAGCGGTTGGCCTACCCGAAGGCCAAATGGGCAACAGCGAAGTAGGCCACATGACCCTAGGCGCGGGCCGCGTGGTTTACCAGAGTTTCACTCGCGTTAATAAAGCCATCAGCGACGGCGATTTTTTTACCAACCCAGCGTACTGCGCGGCCATCGATAAAGCCGTGAGCCAAGGCAAGGCGGTACATATCATGGGCCTGCTGTCAGCCGGCGGCGTGCACAGCCACGAAGACCACATTTTCGCCATGATGGAGTTAGCCGCTAAACGCGGCGCCAAGGAAATTTACTTGCACGCCATGCTCGACGGTCGCGATACGCCGCCGCGCAGCGCCGAGGCCTCGCTCAAAACAGCACAAGAAAAGTTTAATGCGCTGGGCGTGGGCCGCGTGGCAAGCATCATCGGTCGCTTCTTCGCGCTAGATCGCGACAATCGCTGGGACAGAGTTCAAGCCGCCTACGATCTGATGACCTTAGGTGCCGCAGAATTCGACGCCGACGATGCAGTAAGTGGGCTACGTGCCGCCTACGCCCGCGATGAAAATGACGAGTTCGTCAAAGCCACCGTAATTGTCGCCGAAGGCCAAGAAGTTGCCACCGTGAACGACGGCGACGCTCTTATTTTTATGAACTTCCGCCCCGACCGCGCGCGCGAAATAACCCGCGCCTTCGTCGAACCGGACTTCGATGGCTTCGAGCGCGAACTGGTACCAGCGCTGTCTGACTTTGTGATGACTACCGAATATGCAGCCGACATTAAGGTGCCCTGCGCCTTCCCGCCTGAATCGATGGCTAACTCCATGGGCGAATACCTAGCCAAGCAGGGTAAAACCCAACTGCGTATCGCCGAAACTGAAAAATACGCCCACGTCACTTTCTTTTTCAGCGGCGGCCAAGAAGCGCTCTATGCCGGCGAAGAGCGCATTCTCGTGCCCTCACCGAAAGTTGCCACCTACGATTTGGCGCCGGAAATGAGCGCCGCAGAAGTCACCGAAAAGCTGGTGGCGGCGATCGAGTCGAACACCTTTGATGCCATCATTTGCAACTACGCCAACTGCGATCAAGTGGGTCACTCGGGCGTCTTCGAAGCCGCAGTAAAAGCCGTTGAGGTAATTGACGATGCAATCAATAGTGTCGTTCAAGCCGTACTCAAAGCCGGTGGCGAGGCCCTTATTACCGCTGACCACGGCAACGTGGAGGAAATGTTTGACCCCGTTTCCGGCCAAGTAAGCACACAACACACCACGCTGCCGGTGCCCTTCCTGTATGTTGGCGAGCGCAAACTAACCATGCAAGACGGAGGTTCACTGGCCGATGTCGCGCCCACCATGCTTAGCCTTATGGGCCTAGCGCAACCGGCGGAAATGACCGGCAAGAGCTTGGTCACATTTAATTAAGCCTTGGCTGGCTTTCAGGCGCAGAGCATTTTATGCTGAGCGCCTGAAAGTCATTTCGACTCCTGTAGACGGTTAACTGGGTTCCTAAAACATGATGAAAGCACTGGTCGCGGCACTTTTCGCCCTCACTGTTAGCTTAAGCCCCACCCTGTACGCGCAAGATCAAGCGGCCTACCAAGCCAAATTGGAAGAGCTGCAAACCATGATCAAAAAACTACAAGGCGAATTAGATACCGCCAAGAGTAGTCGCGACAGCCTAAATGTGGAGTTGAAGCGCAACGAAAGCGAGATCGCCGATCTGTTGAAAAACATCGAGCGCATCAACGCAGAGCTAGCGGCGCAAAAAAAAAGCTGAGTGAGTTAAAGTCGCAGCAACAGTCTTTAACGCAAGCAAAAGCGCAGCAGCAACAGCAATTTAGCCAGCAAGTGGTGGCAGCCTATAAGGCTGGCACCCCAAGCCAACTACAGCTGTTGCTCAGTCAAAACGACCCCGCCTTACTGTCGCGCATGGCTTACTACAACGCCGCGCTGCTCAACAACCGCAAAGCCCACATCGACCGCTACCAAGCCACACTCGCGAACTTAGAACAGCTCGAACCCGAAATTTCCCAACAAGCTGATTTACTCGCGCGCAGCCAATCAAGCCTGAATCAAAAACATCAGTCACTAAAAGCATCACAAGCTGAGCGCAAGAAAACCTTAGCCCGGATCAACGCCAGTATCGAGGCGAAAGATGCGCAGTTGCAACGCTCCGCTGCCGACCGCGCGCATTTGGAAAAAATACTTTCCGAAGTCGTGCGCCAGCTCAGCGATGTCGCACTCGGGATGCCGGGCCAGCCTTTCAGCGCACGCAAAGGTAAAATGGGCTGGCCAACTAAAGGCCGCATCGCCTCGACCTTTGGCAGTGCCCGCGCCGGTAATCGACTGCGCTGGCAAGGTGTAGTGATAGACGCGCCCGAAGGTAGGGATGTCAAAGCCATCCACCAAGGCCGCGTGGTATTTTCGGAATATATGCGCGGCCAAGGCATGCTGCTTATTATCGATCACGGCGACAACTACCTGAGCCTTTATGCGCACAATCAAGCCCTGTTCAAAGAAACGGGGGACTGGGTCTCCGACGGCGAAGTGGTTGCACGGGTTGGCAACAGCGGCGGTTTAGAGCAAGCAAATCTCTATTTTGAGATTCGCCACAAAGGTAAACCCATCAACCCAGCGCAATGGTGCCGCGGTTAAACTACATTTCGCCGCGTTGGCCAATACTAACCAGAACTTCAGTGGCAATTTATTGTCAGCTACTGAACAAAGCCGGCGCGCATGCATTACACTAGGTAAATTATTTGACGTGGCGACTATTTTCGCAGGAGCAAACCTTTCATGAAGTACCCAAGCGCGACACGTTCTTTTCGTGCCCTTCGCCTTACCCCTGTTTTTGTAGCCGCCAGCCTCTGCTTACTCATGGGTACTGGTTCTAGCTTCGCAGCGGACCAAGACACTGCAACGCCGGCGGCAAAAACTCCGACCGCAAAAACCGCTGCAAAAGAACAGGGCCTGCTGCCATTGGATGACCTGCGCACCTTCACCAAAGTGTACGATCATATTCACCAAGGTTATGTGGAAGAAATCACCGACCGCAAACTGTTAGAGTATGCGATTAAAGGCATGCTCTCCGAGCTAGATCCGCACTCGGCCTACCTAGATGCCACCTCCTTCGACGACCTTCAAATGAACACCACCGGCGAGTTTGGTGGTTTGGGTATCGAAGTGGGCATGGAGGACGGCTTCGTTAAAGTCATTTCACCCAT
Organism: Simiduia litorea; assembly: GCF_042853465.1. GTDB lineage: Bacteria > Pseudomonadota > Gammaproteobacteria > Pseudomonadales > Cellvibrionaceae > Simiduia > Simiduia litorea. Next base: position 3,700,787 of record NZ_AP031497.1, read on the forward strand.
GGACGATACCCCAGCCGCCAAGGCCGGCATCGAAGCCGGCGACCTGATCATCAAGCTCGATGGTAAAACCGTGAAAGGCATGGATCTCAATGATGCGGTAAAAGCCATGCGCGGCCCTAAAGGCAGCAAAATAGACGTGACCATCGTGCGCGAGGGCGAAACCAAACCCTTAGAGTTCAAACTGACGCGCGACGCCATCAAAGTAAAAAGTGTTCGCGCCCGCCGCATGGATGAAAATTTTGCCTACGTGCGTATTGCGCAATTTCAATTAAGCACCGGCAAAGACATGATCGATGCCATCGCCAAATTGCAAAAAGACCCGAGCAAGCCCATCGAGGGCTTGGTACTGGATCTACGCAACAACCCTGGCGGCGTTTTACAGGCGTCGGTGGAAGTAGTGGATGCGTTTATTAATGAGGGCCTCATTGTTTACACAGAGGGTCGAATAGAAAATGCCGACAACCGTTTTACCGCTACCCAAGGCGACATGTTAAATGGCTTGCCTATCGTGGTGCTGATAAACGACGGCTCGGCATCGGCTTCTGAAATTGTTGCCGGCGCACTGCAAGACCACCACCGAGCAGTCATTCTTGGCACGCAGAGTTTTGGCAAGGGCTCGGTCCAGACCGTCATTCCCATCAGCGACGAAAGCGCCATCAAGTTGACGACGGCCCTATACTTCACGCCGGGCGGCCGCTCGATTCAAGCGCAAGGTATCATCCCAGACATTACCGTCGAGCGCGCTAAGTTGACGGCTATTCGCCCGCGCGCAAGCGTAACCGAAGCCGACCTGACCGGGCATTTAGATAACGGCAACGGCGGCGAAGAGAGCAAGGCGAGCGAGCGCTCTTCCGCGCAGAAAGCGTCGCAGGAGCTACTGGAAAACGACAACCAATTATTCGAAGCCATCAACCTACTGAAGAGTCACAAACTATTTGGCAAGTCGTCGCCTCTCATTAAGGCAACCAACAGCACCGTCATAAGCGCGAATGACAAAAAAGAGCGCTAATTCGCTAGTGTCCCTCTGCCGCCAGTGGCTAGCGCCATTGGCGCTGGGGGCCACTCTCTTCCCCGCCGGCCATGCCGCGCCCAGCCAATACGACCCTAAACCAAGATTAGCTATTGTCATCGACGACATTGGCTATAACCGTGACAACGCGCAGAAACTCATCGCCCTGCAATACGAACTGACATTTTCGGTGCTGCCCAAATCGCCCTACGCTAAAGAACTGACTGAGCTCGCCTGGATCAGAGGCAAAGAGGTGATGCTACACATTCCCATGGCTACCCAAACAAATGCCAAGCTCGACCCTGGCGGTATTCCGTTAAACATGCGGCCCGATCGCATTACCGAGCTGATCGCAACCCATTTGGCCAGCTACCCAAAGGCGAGCGGCCTCAATAACCACATGGGCAGCAGGCTAACCGAATTAGAGCCCGCGATGGCCGCCGTGATGAAAGCACTGGCAGCGCAGAAGCTATTCTTTATCGACAGCCGAACCAGCGCCCAAAGCGTGGCTTTCGAGCAGGCGAAAAAAGCCGGCCTACAAACGGCCAAGAGAGACATATTCCTCGATAACGAACAGAGCGTCAGCGCGATAGTCGCGCAACTGGAAAAGGCGGTCGCGTTAGCAGAAAGGCATGGCAGCGCCATCGCCATTGGGCACCCCTACCCGGAAACCTATGCCGCCTTAAAAAGTCACCTTCCCCTGTTAGCCAACAGGGTCGAAGTGGTACCTTCGTCCACATTACTGAGAGAACTGTCACACAACAAGCGTGACCCAGTTCACATATTCAGTCAGGCGAGCGCCAGCAATCGCCCGTGGCTACAGGGATTAAGCAAGTAACCCATAAAAACAGCCTAACCTTACTCCCAATTGATATAAGAAATTCCGTATTGATTCGATAAACTTAGGCTCGTTGATTGGATGAAAACAATAGAACCTGCTTATTTTTCATGCAAAAGGTCGTTAAATTCAGAAACCAATCCAACACGCAGTGGTCTAAGGTGAACAGAGAATTCTCGAAACTAGAAGTTTAGGCCCCTCGCTCGAGGGAAAGATCGCGCTAGAAGGCGGATCAAACAGGACGATAAGGCAATATTATGACTGTGCAGAGATTAGGTGAACAAGGATTCGTTTCCACACGCCAGGAACGCTTTTTCAAGAAAGATGACTACTGGTATTACAACACGCGCGAAGGTGTGGCCATAGGCCCGTTTGATAGTCTCGACGAGGCACGTGTTGGCGCCACGGAGTTTATCGATTTCATTATGGGTGCCGGCGCACCACTGATTCCAACCCTGGAACGCTACGGCCGCCACGCCGCTTAAAATAATTCACGTCTCAAAGCTGCGCGTAACTAACGCGCGGCTTTTCTGCGTCTTGAATAATGCGATAGTCTTAGCCACTTGCGACACACTTCGTCAGCCACAGCAAGCGCTGAATCGGCCCTAAGCCCTTACACCATCTTACGTTTTAATAAACCCACATGAACCGCTTTGATCCCCGCCAGCTGAGCACTCGCCGTTAAAGGCGGACTTCAACGCCCTGCGCAGCCATAAATTGCTTCGCTTCAGCAACGGTATATTCGCCGAAGTGAAAAATACTCGCGGCGAGGACGGCATCCGCACCACCTTGCTTAACGCCATCCACTAAGTGCTGCAAATTACCCACGCCACCAGAGGCGATAACAGGCACGGGCACGGCATCGCTAATGGCGCGCGTTACCCCAAGATCAAAACCGTTTTTCATGCCATCTTGATCCATGCTCGTGAGTAAAATTTCACCGGCGCCATATTCTGCCATGCGCACGGCCCACGCCACCGCATCGATACCCGTTGGCTTGCGTCCACCGTGGGTAAATATTTCCCAGCGCGGCACTTCACCTAGTTTCGACACACATTTCGCGTCTATGGCCACCACAATACATTGTGCGCCGAAACGGTCTGAAGCGGCCTTAACAAAGTCGGGATTAAAAACGGCCGCCGAATTAATCGAGACCTTGTCGGCTCCAGCATTAAGCATGCGCCGAATGTCGTCGACCTTGCGAATACCACCGCCCACGGTTAAGGGAATAAACACTTCCGAGGCGATGGCCTCCACGGTGTGAACTGTGGTTTCGCGCTCTTCATGACTCGCGGTAATATCGAGAAAGGTAATTTCATCTGCGCCGGCAGCATTGTAGCGCCGAGCCACTTCCACAGGATCGCCGGCATCGCGAATATCCAAAAATTGAACGCCCTTAACAACCCGTCCATTTTCCACGTCTAAGCAGGGAATAATTCTCTTTGCCAGCGCCATGAGTTTTTCCTAATCAACCGCCGTTGTCTTCAAATACAGATCAAGCATTGTTATCGCAGTAGCGCTGTGCCTCAGCCATATTCAAGCTGCCTTCATAAATCGCTCGGCCGGTAATCGCGCCGCAAATGCCTTGTTTTGACACGGCGTTCAGGGCGCGAATGTCATCCATATTGGTAATACCGCCAGAGGCGATAACCGGAATGGTTGAGGCCTGAGCCATCGCCAAGGTTTGCTCGACGTTGACACCTTGCATCATGCCATCGCGGGCTATATCAGTGTAAATGATGGATTCAACGCCATCGGCTTCGAAGCGCTTAGCGAGCTCCGTGGCCTTAACATCAGACACTTCAGCCCAACCATCTGTTGCCACCAAGCCATCTTTGGCGTCTAAGCCAACAATAATGTGACCGGGAAACTGTTTGCACATGTCAGTGACAAATTGCGGTTCTTTAACCGCCTTTGTGCCAATGATGACGTAGTTAACGCCTGCAGTTAAATAGGCTTCAATAATATCGGCACTGCGAATGCCACCGCCTATTTGAATCGGTAGGTTCGGGTAGGCCTTGGCAATAGCGGTAACAACTTCTCCATTAACGGGCTTACCTTCGAAAGCGCCATTGAGATCGACTAAGTGTAAACGTCGGCAACCCTGCTCCACCCACTGTGCCGCTACAGCAACGGGGTCATCGGAAAACACGGTGGAGTCATCCATCAAACCTTGACGCAGGCGAACACACTGGCCGTCTTTGAGATCAATGGCGGGAATAATTAACATGGGATGTCCTAACTAATTTTAAGCAAAAAAATTACTGTTTGCCGTCCCACTGCACAAAATTGCGCAATAGCTGCAAACCGGCTGTATGGCTTTTCTCGGGATGAAATTGCACGGCGAACAAATTATCTCGTGCTAAAGCGACATCGCAATCGACGCCGTAATGGCAGCGGCCAACTACCAAATTTCGATCCTGCGCTTGCACGTAATAGGAGTGCACAAAATAAAAACGAGCGCCGTTTTCGATCCCCGACCAGAGCGGGTGCGCCGACTGTTGCACTTGATTCCAGCCCATGTGCGGGACTTTCAATCGGGTGCCGTCCGCCTCCAAGAGCGGTTCGCCAAAAAAGCGAACGCGGCCCTCAAGAAGATCGATACAATCAACGCCGGCGTTTTCTTCGCTATGGCTCATCAGTGCCTGCATACCAACACAAACACCGAGCACAGGCTTGCCACTTGCCACTTGGCCGCGCATTAACTGATCGAAACCTAGCCGGCGTATTTCTGCCATGCAATCGCGAATGGCACCCACACCGGGGAAAACCACACGGTCCGCACTCGCGACCAAGGCTGGGTCTGAGGTAACAATCACATTTGCGTTCGGCGACACATGCGATAACGCACTCGATACGGAATGCAAATTACCCATGCCGTAGTCGATAACCGCAATGGTTTGCCCCGCCATGCTCAGAGCGTGCCTTTGGTCGATGGCATTTGACCTGCCATTCTCGGGTCCAACTCAAGCGCCATGCGCAAGGCTCGACCGAAAGCTTTAAACACCGTTTCAATTTGGTGATGGGCGTTAAAGCCACGCAAAGTATCCACATGCAATGTCACTTGCGCGTGATTGACAAAGCCTTGAAAAAACTCCCAGAACAACTCGGTATCAAATTGACCGATGCGTTTTTGGGTAAAGGGAATATCCATCACCAAACCAGGGCGACCAGAGAAATCGATAACCACGCGCGACAAGGCTTCATCTAAGGGCACATAAGCATGACCATAGCGGCGAATACCTTTTTTATCGCCAACGGCTTTGGCAATGGCTTGGCCGATGGTAATGCCGATATCTTCAACTGAATGGTGGTCGTCTATATGGGTATCGCCCTTGCAGGTAACATCCAGATCGATCATGCCATGACGGGCAATTTGATCCATCATGTGCTCGAGAAAGGGCACGCCAGTATCGAATTTACCCTGACCTTTGCCATCGAGATTCAGGCTCACAGAGATTTGTGTTTCCAGCGTATCGCGGCTGACTGTAGCGGTGCGCTCCACCATGGGACTCCAATGGCTGGTTTTCGGGAGCGGGGATTATATAGGTTGAGGCTTAGGCTGCCCAGCGCCGCTAAAGCGCTTTGACGGTAAATATTTGATCGAAATTGGCATATCCAAGCACTTTATACACTTCTGGGTTGCAATGGGTTATCGAAAATTGCTCGGGCTCGAGCTTAGCCTGATCGCGAAGAATGAGTAATATAGCCATTCCGGAGCTATCGATACCGGTGCAACCCTGTAGATTCACTTCACACTTGGTTAAACCTCGCACATGCGGCATATAGGCCTGACGAAAGTCATGATGTGCATTTAGCCCCAAACGACCCGAGACACGAATCACTAATTCGTGCTCAGAAGGGCACTCTACCGTTACTTCCGCTGTCATCTGATTCCTTGGCCTCACAGGACGCTGCGAGGCGATTTGACTAAAGGGATACATCAACTCATCTCCAATATTAGTCGCTTTAACCGGTACCGCCAACGGCAAAAACACCCAGCCATGGTCAAATGGGCTCGGCCGAATTACACTATTGGCCTTCTACCCAAACTGTAAATACCCTATGTGGCGCCGACTCAACAGCATCAAGCACCTTAAGCTTGCCTTTATGGCACTCAGCTTATGCTTGGTATTTGCTCAGGCAGTTGAGACGCAACACGACCACCAGACCTTTCAGACCGACTGCTACTTATGTCAGCACTCGCCAGTTCTGGCCTGTGGCGAAGAGGTGCCGGTACTTGAAACACCTGCCACAGACTCTTGGCAGGAAACAACACCCTATTTTCGCCACCTTCGCCAGCTAGAAAAGCGCGGCAAGCGCGACCCACCTACAACTACTCCTGTCGCCGCGTAATCCACGCAAAAAAACATTAGACATTATCGACAGCCAAGCCTCCGGGCCTTGGTTTTTGGAGTATTTCCGCATGATTAAGTTCCCATTTTCAGGCCAACAGTTCCTGACCCGACAACACTTCGCCACTACCTTGTTACTCGGCCTCAGCCTGACCCCATTAACCCTATCGGCCGCCATCGAAGAGGTTGTGACTACCGCCTCGCCACTGGCAAAAAATGGCGATACTTTGAGCCAACCAGCTGCCGTATTAAGCAGCGACGAGCTGCGCCGCAAGGCCGCCAGCACCCTCGGCGAGACCTTAAACGATCAACCCGGCATGAGCTCAGCATCCTTCGGACCAGGTGTAGGCGCACCGGTTATTCGCGGCCAGAGCGCCAACCGCGTCAAAGTCATGCAAAACCAGCTAGGTACCATGGATGCTGCCAGCGCCAGTCCCGATCACGCCAATTCCGTAGAGCCATTGTTAGCCGAGCGCATTGAAGTGTTGCGCGGCCCTGCCACGCTGCGCTTTGGCAACGACGCCATCGGCGGGGTGGTGAATGTGATCGACAACCGCATTCCAAATGCGCGCATAAATGGCATTGAAGGCGCAATCGAAGCACGCTACCAAAGCGTTAACGAGCAGAAAGTTGCTGTTGGTATGCTAGAGGGCGGCTCTGATCAAATTGCTTGGCACCTAGATGGCGTACTGCGCGATAGCCAAAACGTTGAAATTCCAGGTTACGCCCATGCCGAAGAAAGCCACGAATCACCCGACATGGAAGAGGACGAACACAAAGGGCTTATCGAGAATACCGACGCGCAGGCCGAGTCTTTCAGCGCCGGCGCTAGCTGGTTTAATGACTCGGGGTTTATCGGGCTTTCGATCAGCCAACTCAACAATAATTACGGTATCCCCCCGGGCGGTCACGAGCACGACGATGCAGATCCTGACCCAGACCACGAAGAAGAGGCCTTTGTACGGATCGACCTCGAGCAAACCCGGTATGACCTAAAGGGTGAGCAAAACGGCCTAGCGCCCTGGATCGAAAAGCTTAGTTACCGCTTGGCCTATAACGATTACGAGCACACCGAACTCGAAGGCCATGAGGCCGGCACCAAGTTCCAAAACCGCGCGTGGGAAGGCCGAGCCGAAGTCATCCACACAGACTCGGAAGATCAGCGAGGCGCATTCGGCATCCAAGCCGGCATTCGGGATTTTGCAGCCATCGGTGAGGAAGCCTTCATCCCCCGCTCGGATATCGATAACCTAGGTTTTTTTGCGCTAGAAGAATTCAATCGCGCCAATTGGGTTTTCGAACTGGGCGCACGGGCTGAGTACAACGCCATTGCCCCCGATGAGCAGAGCAAGCGCAGCTTCAATACCTACAGCCTGTCAGGCGCGGCACATTGGCACATCACCGATGCCCAACACCTAACCTTTAGCTTGGCGCGAGCTCAGCGGGCGCCATCAGTAGAAGAACTCTTCTCCCTCGGTGCGCACCTTGCCGAGCAAAATTACGTCGTGGGTAATAACGATTTGAAGCCGGAAACCAGTATCAACACTGAAATTGGCTACCACTACGAGGGCCCTGTGCATCTTGAGCTCAATGTTTTCAACAACGCCATCGATAACTTTATTTATAAAGCCAACACCGGCCTGATGATCGACGAGCTACCGGTCTATGCCTATGACCAAGAGGCGGCGACATTTTACGGCGCAGAAATACAGCTCACTCTGCCGCTCAATAATCAATGGCAGGTGCAGGCCTTTGCCGACGCTGTGCGCGCCAAGCTCGATAGCGGCGGCGATGTGCCGCGTATAACACCTCCGAGAGCTGGGATAGGCGTCAATTACCAAGACGACCAGTGGCAGCTCGACCTGCGCGCCACCGCCGTGAGCGAGCAAAAGCACCCAGGCGAGGGCGAATTTGCAGTAGACAGCCATAATCGCATCGATATGAGCGCCAGCCGCAATGTAAACGTGGGCGAGCAGGACGTTTTGCTGTTTATCAAAGGCAATAACCTCACCAATGCCGAGATTCGCAATGCCAGCTCGTTCTTACGGGCTTATGCGCCTGAGCCCGGCCGCTCAGTGGAGCTGGGCGCCAGATTGTCCTTTTAATCAAGCGCTCAATAGCGCGGTTGAGGTCTCGATCAACCGCGCTTTCAACTCCCCAACCAACCCACTCGACGACTTAGGAGCCATATGACCCCTAAGTCGTCCTTCTTAGTTGGCTCAGACCTGCCCGCTCTCTATAATAACCTGACCCGCTCTCTATAATGAGTCATTATTGGCTCAGCCAGCGTTTCCCTATAATCTCTCCGGACACTATTGCCGATACCGCGTTATGAATGCAAAAACACTGGCTCAAACCCAAATAGACGCAGCTCAAGCACTGGCCAGCGACGGCCAACCCAGTTTGCACATTTGCCTGCTGGGCTATCGCTCGCACCCCTTTGTGGGCGGCCAAGGCATTTACTTGCACTACTTGAGCAAAGCACTGTTGGCGCTAGGCCATCAGGTGGATGTTATTTCGGGCCCGCCCTACCCAGAAGTGATCGACGGGGTGAAGCTGATTAAATTGCCCAGCCTAGACTTGTTCGCCGTCGAGGACCCAACGCGCGCGCTAAAGCTCAAACATTTAACCAGTTACACAGACACCTTCGAGTGGTGCAGTAAGCTCACCGGCGGCTTTGCCGAGCCCTATACCTTTGGTCGCCGCGTGGCGAAATATTTAAAACGCCACGGCCATCAATACGACATTGTGCACGACAATCAATGCCTAGCTTGGGGCCTGCTAGACATTCAAAAGCGCGGCTTGCCCGTGGTTGCAACCGTGCATCATCCCATTACCCGCGACTTAGAAATTAAACTCGCGGCCGAAGATAATTGGGGCATGCGATTACTCATCAAACGCTGGCATTACTTCTTAAAAATGCAAAAGCGCGTGGTGCAAAAGCTCAACCACATTGTCACTGTTTCAGAGCAATCACGACAAGATATTGCACAGGCCTTTGAGCGGCCAGTGGCCAGTATCAATTTAATGCATAACGGTATCGATACCGAAGTGTTTAAACCGAACCCTGCCATTAACAAGCAAGCGTACAAAATCATTAGTACCGCATCAGCAGACCAACCGCTAAAAGGCTTAAGATTTCTGCTGCAAGCTATCGCCAATCTAAAGACCCACTACCCAGAGATCACACTCACCGTTATCGGTAAACTGCATGCCGGCGGCGATACAGAAAAACTATTGCAAAAACTGGCATTAGAAAAGCACGTGAATTTCATCTCCGGCATTACCACCGCAGAGCTAGTCGACCAATATAACAGCGCGCAAGTTGCCGTGGTGCCTTCGCTCTATGAAGGCTTTGGTTTACCGGCGGGCGAGGCCATGGCATGCGCACTCCCTCTAGTGGCTACCGATGGCGGCGCTATTCCAGAAGTGGTCGGGGATGCCGCGCTCAGCGTGCCGGCCGGGGATGCCATGGCGATTACGCAAGCGTTATCACAACTGTTTGACAAGCCCGCCTTGCGCCAGATGCTGAGCGAAAAAGCGCGCAGACGTATCGAGGAAAACTTCAGCTGGCACAAAGTTGCCACCGAATTGACCACCTACTATCGAAACATTCTCACACCCGCAGCAGCGGCGCAAAAGGTCAGACGCCATGCTCACCGTTGATTTTAAACATTTTCCACTCAAAGACGGCGACCGCCTGTTGGATCTCGGCTGTGGCGAGGGCCGACACGCAATCAACGCCTACATTGCCGGCAATATCGATGTTTTTGCGGTTGACTTGAATCCCAGCGATCTGGCCATAGCACAACAGCGGCAACAACCTTTCGCCGAGAATTCGACAGCCAAGAGCTTTCATTTACAATGCGCCGACGCACTAAAGCTGCCTTTTCCCGATCGCTGTTTTGACAAAATAATTTGCAGCGAAGTTCTAGAGCACCTACCTGATTACCAAGGTGCACTTATGGAAATTCAACGTATTTTAAAGCCCGGCGGCACACTTGCCATCAGCGTGCCGCGCGCCTGGCCGGAAAAAATTTGCTGGTCGCTTAGCAGCGCCTACCACCAAGTTGAAGGTGGCCACCTGCGCATTTTCGACAGTCAAACGCTCAATCGCGATATAGAAAATTTCGGATTCAAGCGCTATCGACGCCATTGGGCGCACGCACTACACTCACCTTTTTGGTGGCTAAAGTGCGCGCTCTGGCACCAGCAAGACCAATCGCGATTAATTCGCTGGTATCACAAACTATTGGTTTGGGACTTGATGCAGAAACCCTGGCTGACTCAAACCTTAGAAAAACTATTAAACCCTATCATGGGGAAAAGTGTGGTGATGTATTACCACACAGAGGACACTGTGTGACATCGCTATTACTACAAAAAGGCCGCTACCCCAAGGCGCTACTACAACCCACTGTTGACTACATACTCAAACAGCAATTTGAAGACGGCTGTATCCCTTGGTATCGCGGTGACAAAGCCGACCCCTGGGATCACACGGAGGCAGCGATGGGGCTTTCCATTGCCGGTGAGTTTAGCGCGGCCGAAAAAGCCTACCAATGGTTAGCCAACCAGCAACTGGATGACGGCAGCTGGTGGAACCACTACAAAGACAATCAACCGGTGTGCAAGGACAAGCGCGAAACCAATTTCGTCGCCTACGTTGCAACCGGTATTTGGCACCACTACCTCATCGCTAAAGATAACCACTTCCTCGCCCTACATTGGCCAATGGTTGCCAAGGCTATTGCGTTTGTTTTGCGCTATCAGAGCGCGCAGGGCGAAATCGACTGGGCCGTCGACGAACAAGGCAAAGGTTTAGGCGACGCCCTCATTACCGCCAACAGTTCTATTGCAAAAAGTCTCGAGTGCGCGATTAATATTGCCCACACACTCGGTCACCCGACGGCTCATTGGCAATCTGCAAGGGCAAACATTGTCACTTGCTTAAAACAGAAACCCGAGCGCTTCGATCGCACGTGGGAAAGCAAAGCGCGCTACTCCATGGATTGGTTCTATCCGGTTCTCACTGGCGTTATTACCGGCGATGAAGCCGTGACCCGCATTAACAACCGCTGGCACGAGTTCGTCGAAAAGGGCTTAGGGTGCCGCTGCGTAGCCGATGAACCCTGGGTTACTATCGCTGAAAGTTGTGAGTTAACCATGGCACTATTGGCCATTGGTGACCACGCCCGCGCAGTTAATTTATACAGCTGGCTACACCAATTTTTAGATACCGATGGCGGTTATTGGATGGGCTACCAATTTCGCGACAAGGTTGTTTGGCCGGAAGAAAAAACCACCTGGACTAGCGGCGCAATTTTACTTGCCGCTGATGCGCTAACCGAACACACAGCCGCAGCAAAACTGTTTACCGAAAATAGCGACATAACCTACATCGACGCTGCTCTAAACCTTCGGCAAAAAAATCAACGCAGTGCAGCCAAAGCGCTCCGCGCTGATTAATAATCAAAGCCTGCGCAAAACGCCTAAGGTATTGATCGTAGGTAACGGCTCGAATAAACCGGACGCCAGCGCCAACTTATAAATATCATAAGGCGCTTGGCCACCATCGTCGGGATTGGGAAAAATATCGTGAATGAGTAACAAGCCGCCGGGCATGACGTGGCTCGCCCAACGCCGATAGTCCGATAGCGCCGTTGCCAACGCGTGACCACCATCGATAAATACCAGCGCCAAGGGCGTTGCCCAATGCCTGCCGGCAACGGCAGAAGAGGCAACGATCGGCACCACAGTATCTTCTAACTTTGCTCGGCTCAGAGTATCTCGAAATGTGCGAAAACTATCCATCTTTTCGACCTGATCATCGTATAACTCAGGATCATGGTATTCCTCACCCAACTGATGCTCCTCGGAGCCACGGTGGTGATCAACGGCGAACAGTGTTTGTTGATTGGCCTGGCAGGCAGCGCCCAAATACACCGTAGATTTTCCACAATAGGAGCCCACTTCTAAACACGGCCCCATTGCACCTGCGGTCAAGGCTAATTGATAAAGTCCTTCGCCTTCATCATCGGCTAGAAAACCTTTTACCGATTGGATGTCAAAATCGCTGCTGTGTATCAAGTGCATAGAAAACTCAAAGCTGACTGTTTATAGTCGCACTAGTTTACAACATTCAGATATGAGAAAAACAACAAGTTGCCGCGAATCTAGGTTCTTTGCTGTAAACTAAAGCCAAATTCGAACAGATATGCATTATGCGTAAAAACAACAGACCCTACGCACTCAAGTGGTTAAGTAATACGCTCAATCGCCACTATACCAAGCGCTTTCTCGAGCCCCAATTTGACCGCTGTGGCGATGGCCTGCAAGCGATATCTCCTTGGTCAATCAGTGTGTTTGGCGCAGGCATCAATCTCGGTCGCTGTACCCATATTATTTCCGCCCGCAGCAACCCAGTGCAATTGACTTGCTGGTCAGGTAAACAAGGGGCGGGTGAAATTTATATCGGCGATTTTGTTTTAATCTCACCTGGCGTGCGTATCTCATCCAACATATCTATACACATTGGCGACAGCTGTATGCTAGCGGCGAACGTCTATATATCAGACAGCGATTGGCACGGGCTCTACAACAGAACCCGTCCATTTCGCTGCAGCAAACCCGTATCGTTAGGAAAGAATGTTTGGATTGGCGATAGCGCCATTATTTGTAAAGGCGTCAGTATTGGGGACAATAGTGTCGTTGGTGCAGGCTCCGTGGTCACTAGAGACGTGCCGGCAAACACCGTTGTAGCCGGCAACCCCGCTAGGCCTGTAAAACAGTTAAATCCGAATCGAAAAATGTTGACGCGCGAAACACTTTTTACGGACACTGAACACTATTATCAAAACCAAGCACTACTGGACAAATACGTACTCGGTAACAATGGCTGGATCAATTGGTTAAGGTCGGTTTTTTTTCCTAACAAAACCGACTAGTTCAGCACCGTTAGATATTGAAACAATTATCCGAGCGATAAAATATTGTGCTGCGATGCAAACCGGTGGCGGTGGGCTTCAAACCCTCGAAATGTAAAAAACGAAACCCCTGCTCGACCGCTTTAGCAATCAAAGTCTGGTAGCGTTCACGGCTCGAATCATCCAAGATAACAACACCGGATGGCGATAATTTGCTCAAACTTTGCAGCAGACAATTGGCCCTGTCTCGGCCATCGATCACGATGACATCGTAGCTATTATCTAACCGCAAAATACTGCGACAGTAAGCGCCATCAATATCGGCCGGTACGAGCGAAACGCTGGCATTGGCCGGCACTTGACTTGCCATGTGCTCATACCAGTAAGTACTATTTTCTATCGACTCAACTTTTGCCACTCGCGCCGCGTAGAAGAGCGTTGAATAACCGCTACCGTATTCAAACAAGGTATGATTTTTATTCAGGCGCTCTTCAAGAAAATGGACAATAGCGTAATTCATCCAGGGTCGCGGTGCGCCCGTCATATCGCATGGATAGCCCCGGCGGCAAGACTCCAACCACCCGGAAAGTTTTAGGTAAGAGTTCTTGCGAAAAAAAAGTCTACGAATGGCCAAAAAACGCCACAAAGGGTTGAACATGCCAGGCTCCAATTATTGTTATACGCGTTTCATGCTGTAGAGAATCACTAACTTAATAACTAACCGAGTACAATGCGAATATCATCATCAGCCACCGACAGTAAATCACCGGCGTTGATTTGCCGACGCTTTCGCGTTTCCACCTCACCGTTTACCAACACGGCACCGTCTGCGACCATCATCTTCGCTTCCGCACCACTCGAGGCAATGCCTTCAAACTTCAATATTTTATAAAGCTCAACGGGCTGTTTGGTAATTAACACATCTCTCATCACTTATCCTCAATGCTCGCCGGCATAAATACATTCGAACAAACAAAGCGCCCAGACCTAAATAGACGTCTCAGCACCAAAATGAAAACTACAGTTTTTTCTGTAAAAATACCGCTTGGCCCATCTTCGGATCCAGCTCGTACTGTCGATAACCCATTGACGTATAGAGCGCATTTGCCTGTTGGTTTCCTGTTAACACCTCAAGCGTCAGCTTGCAGCACTGCCGAGCGTGGGCATGATCCTCCATGGCTTGCATCAGCTGTGTCGCAACACCTTTACCGCGGGCAGTACTCAGTACAGCCAAATCGTGAATATTAATAAGACGTTTCGCCGCAAAAGTAGAAACGGTCTCAAAGCCGTTAATAAGCCCGACTGCCTCAGCACCAATAAAGGCAATGAAACTTACCGCATGTGGTGTCGCCCGCAACAGCGCCGGTAATTCGATGCGCACATGATCTGCCAATGGTTCGCCACCACCCATTGCGTCACAGGCATAGGCGTCGAGCAAGTTTAACAGAATGAGCATTTGCTCTGGGTCGCCGTAATTCACCTTGCGGATCCGACAAACATCGTCACGTCGGATATTCATTTCTGCAACCTTAATTTCACTATGTCCTTCACTGCTCATTTGCCTCAGGAAAAAGTGGCAGCTGCCTCGAATCATCTTCCGGCTCAAGCGCATTCAATGCTTTAATTTGTGTCTTTAATGCCGCATTGACATCCGCGCCAACCGCCAAGCCCTCTACAATAGCAATCGAACTTAGCTTATCATCAACGAAGCGCCAAGCATGAGCGGTTACGTAACTACCGCTGCCGGCGCTTTCAAATACTACTACCAGATCCAATTGTCCGTCGTCGTCAATATCGGCCAGCTCTGCCTGTTTTAGGAAACCATCGCGCGCGAAGATTAAACCGGTGACAAAAAAATCACGCATGTTGCCTTGGTCGCTATTTTGGTAAACCCGAACACTGTAACTGCCAATACTTTTGGGCTCGCCGCGCCCCTCCTCTACGACAACTCCGACACCCTCTCCCCAGACTAAAAACTTCTCGCTGTTTAATTCAACTGGCGTGGGCTCACCTGAGTCACATGCAACAAGACACATACTGATCAACAACATTACCACGCAACGTATTTTCATCGATCTACCCTCCAAGGACTTTGTTAACGAGTGCATTTTTAAGTAAAGATTGGCGATCCACCTGGCGCACACCTTCATTTCTCAACCAGCGCAACAGTATAGAATCGGATGCAAATAATTGTTTAAACCCCTCCATACCCAACATCATCATTAAATTTTCGGCTTTGCGCGCTCGCTGATATCGGCGCAGGGTCGCCATGTGCGCGATGGGCAAGCCGCGCTGCAGCGCCCGGCGCAGTTCATCGGTTAGCGCCAACGCATCTTTAATACCGATATTCACTCCTTGCCCCGCCAGTGGATGAATCGTGTGCGCCGCATCACCCAACAACACCAAGCCCGGCACAAAGTACGCCAGTGCGTGACGCTGCCGCAAGGGAATACAAAAACGTTGGTCAATACTTAACACTTGGCCAAGGCAAGCTTCTGAACGGCGAGTTAATTGCGCACAAAAGGCATCATCGCTTAACGCCATTAACTGCTGAGCTTTTTCAGTTTCAATAGACCAGACAATAGAACATTGAAATTCATCTTGTTCGGCCTTGGCCGCTTGTTGCAAAGGTAGAAAAGCCAAGGGGCCGTCGCTCATAAAGCGCTGCCGGGCAGTAAAACCATGGGGCTTTTCGGTTTTTATCGTTGTGACAATAGCGCTATGACCATAATCCCATTCACGCGTTGCCATCTGCGCTAACCGTCGCATTTGGGAGTTGGCACCATCAGCCGCCAAAACGAGCTGCCCGGAAATGACTTGCTCTGTCTCCAACGTCAACTGAGTATGAGAGAATGTTTCTTCCGCTGTCATTTTAGGTGGCGTAAAATTTTTCACTTTTGCGCCTAACATCAACACGACATTGGGGGCATAGCTCATTGCTTGTTGCAGATGCATCACCAATAGAGAATTCTCAACAATAAAGCCCAGTTGCTTTTGTTGTGACGCTTGAGCATCGAAATGAATTCTTCCCGTGCCCTCTGCATCCCAGACGTCCATTTCTCGATAGGCACAAACACGCTGCGTCTGCAGTTTTGACCAAATCCCCAACGTTTCTAGCGCCGAAACAGACGTTTGGGTGAGCGCGACCACGCGCGGGTCGAAACCGGACGCATCGAAGTCCGTCAGCCTGTCAGCCGCCTCTATTACGGCAATGCGCAGCTGCGGTTGTTGGCGAGCTAACAGCAGAGCAACCAAGGCGCCCACTAAACCCGCACCCACGATGACAAGATCAAAGCTAGCTGTTTTTTCAGGCATGGCCCTTGACCTTAGCTTGGCGATCGAGATTCACAATATATTTCATCCTGTACTTATGCTCGCCCCATAGATTGATTGGCGACCCACTGTTTCAACCAGGGCAAGCTATTTAACAGCATCATGGCCGACTGGCGCGGTATGTAGTGAAGCCAATGATCACTGCTAAACCAGTTCACCAGCTGATGACTGTACTGCGTGGTCAACCATTGATCTGTGCCGCGCTTCGCCTGATAGTCAAGCAAGCAGGATAAGTGGCCTAACGCCTCTATGCCACTGCTCTTAACGCTCTGTTCAATAGCGTCAACCAGCGCCACCGTATCGCGGACAGACAAATTAAAACCTTGGCCAGCAACGGGATGCAGAAAATGTGCTGCGTTACCCAACAACACTAAATGCGCTCGCACCTGCTCCCGCGCCTCCACTAAAGCCAAGGGATAAATATCGCGTTTGCTGAGGGCAACAAAATTACCCAAGCGATCGCCAAATCGACGCTGTGCTTGAAAAAGAAACTCCGTATCAGACAAGTCGGCTAGGTATCGATCTTGATCGCTCAAAGTCCACACCAGCGCCATCACTTTCGGGTCGGCCAAAGGTAACATCGCCATGGGCCCATCAGCGGTGAAGCGCTCATAGGCGACGCCATTGTGATTTTTTTCGCAACGCACGTTGGCAATAACGGCGCTTTGTCGATACTCAGTGCGCGACGAACCAATGCCCAACTGCTTTTTAAACGTATCACTGGCACCATCGGCTAAAATTAATAGTCGCGCGGTATACGTTTTATCGGCCGTCTCGATACTATAGCCGCCCTTGATTGCCACCACGCGCTCGACCCCAATAGGTGCGATGCGAGACACCGCAGACGCTGCTAACTGCGCCATTAAACATTCACCCAACGCCGCATTGGGAACGACCAAACCCAATTGTTCCAGCATCAACTTATCAGCGCTAAAGGATGTACCTGACCAATGGCCTTTATCCGATACATGCACCCTGTTAATTTTTCCGCTCACGGCTTGCAACTGTTGCGGCACATGTAATTCAGCTAACACCTCTAAACTGCCCGCAGCTATCGCGGTGGCGCGCTGATCAAAGCTTGGCTGAAAAGGCTCTTGCCGTGGCGCTAGGGGGTACTGATCAAATAGCGCAACAGCTAAAGTCGGCAACCTTTTTGCCAACAATAAGGCGGCGGTAATTCCCACCATGCCAGCACCCACAATCGCGACATCGTGATCAAATGTAGCGCTGTCTTGCGCCTGAACCCTAGCAACTGTCATCACATTTCCTTTCATCAAAGCCGCACACGTTAAAGCAACGCCCGCTGCGGCCCTTTTATTCTTGCACTGGCCATTAGCTGTTCGATGTCGCTACAGGTTTTTGGCACCCCGGCGCTCAATACCTCGCAGCCATGCTTAGTAATCAACACATCGTCCTCAATGCGAATGGCGAGCCCGCGCCATTTTTTTGCGACTCTATCGTCGTCTGGGTGAATATAAATACCTGGCTCTACGGTCAACACCATACCCGGTTCGAGCACCCGCCACTGATCGCCAATGCGGTAATCGCCTACATCGTGTACATCCATGCCTAACCAATGACCGATGCGATGCATATAAAATGCTTTATAGGCACCAGACGAGATAAGTTTTTCCGGCTCACCCGTTAATATTCCCAAGCCGACTAAGCCTTCGACCATGACCTGCACAGACGTCTCGTGCGCTTGGTTCCAGTGCCCACCCGGCTTTAAAGTTTCAATCGCCTTTAACTGAACTTGCAACACGAGTTCGTATAACTGTTTTTGCGCAGGACTAAACACGCCACTCACAGGAAAGGTGCGAGTAATATCGGCGGCGTAGCCTTGATATTCGCAACCGGCATCCATGAGCACCAAGTCGCCATCGCGCAACACACTGTGATTATCGATGTAATGCAAAACACAGGCATTTCTACCGCCGCCAACTATGCTTGGGTAGGCCGGCGCACGCGCGCCGTTGCGGGTAAATTCGTAAACTAATTCGGCCTCGAGTGCATATTCCATCATGCCGGGCGCGCACGCTTTCATCGCTCGACAATGGGCGGCGGCGGATATCTCGCACGCAGTTTTCAGCAACCGAATTTCCGCCGCACTTTTATATAAGCGCATGTCGTGCAGCAGATGATCCAGATCTAAAAATTCGCCCGGCGGCACAGCGCCACTACCAACGTTCTCGCGAATAACATTGATCCAATTCATGACCCTACGATCAAACAACGGATCGCGGCCCATGGCATAGTAAACGCGATCACGGCCTTCAATTAAACCCGGCAAAATATCGTCGATATCATCGATGGGAAAAGCATCGTCGGCACCGTGACTAGCCAACACTCCGTCGGGACCCGCGCGAATGCCGTCCCAAATTTCTCGCTCGGGGTTGCGCTCGCGGCAAAACAAGACAAACTGGCCATGACTGCGACCGGGCAACAACACCAAAACCGCCTCGGGCTCAACAAAACCCGTGAGGTATAAAAAGTTACTATCCGGTCGAAATGGGTACTCAATATCTCGGCTGCGAATCTTAACGCTGGCAGTGGGCACAATCGCGATGCTGTTGGGCTCCATCATCGCCATGAGGTTATCCCGGCGCCTGGCAAATTCCGTTTTACTGATAGCCATACTCGACCGAACTAGGGTTAATGAAGTTGAGACTTAGCGGCGAACTCGATATACAAGGTCAACACCGCTACGCGAAGATATTCCACCACCTCCAAATAATTGGCCTCGGCCTCCTCGGCGCTCGACTCTGCATCTGCTTCTATTTGCGCCAAAGCCGCTATATCACGCAACGCTTCAGCCGCGTCAGCGGAAAACGTTTGGTTGCCCTTAATGCCGCCGCCACCAAAACCATGCAAGAAGCTACTGCACCAACCGGCCAGCGATTGCACGCGCATGTCGAGTTCGATGTGATCACTCGGCAGCAGCAAATCCAAACTGAAACCGTCACCTTTTAACTCCGCTCTAGTCGCGCTCAACAACGCATCCAACGCCTCGGTGATTAACGGGTCGAGGTTTTCCACATCCATTAATTGCTTGGCGAGTTCATACCATTGAGGATGCTCGAGCGCTGCGCCAGCGCTGAGGCGCCCGCACACCACACCTTGTAAATCGGTAGGGCTAGCAAGTGAATTACATTGCAGCAATAAATCGGCGAAATCGTCAAAATCGGGTAAGGCCGGACTATTTTTGGACGGGTCTTGAGGGCTCATGGATGCTTCCTAATACTCACTGGCGCCAATGCTATCACGATTGCCCACTAGGCTTTATTGACGACGCACAAAGCGGCGATCTAATTTGCAACTTTTTAACTAAAAACTTGTTTGTTTACCGCAACCTAGCTCACATCAACTAGAATTTACTTCAACAATGATTGACCCTCGCCTATCCCGTGCATATAGTGGTCGATTATTACACTGCCCAAACTGCAAGAGTTACTCATGGCCGCAACACAGTTAGCCCAATTAGAAGCCAAGCTAAATCAGCTCATCGAGCTGTGCCAACGCTTAGATCGGGAAAATGCAGGGCTTAAAGCCCGTGAAGCCACTTGGCAACAAGAAAAGCTCCGACTGGTCGAAAAAAATGAATTGGCTCGCACGCGGGTAGAAGCCATGATCAAGCGCTTGAAAAGTTTGGAAGCTGAGGGCTAAGCCATGAGTAAACCATCCGGCAACGCCGTGCTTGTACGCATTTTAGACCGAGAGTATCAGGTAGCCTGCCCGCCCGAAGAGCGCGCAGCCTTGCAGGATGCCGCTAAACAGCTCGATGAGCGCATGCGCGATATACGCGCCTCAGGGCATGTTATTGGCTTGGAGCGCATTGCAGTCATGGCGGCACTGAACCTGAGTCACGAGCTGATTCAATCCAGTAAGTCAGGCGCTGCGAATGCAACCCCCGATTTAACCCCGCTGCTAAGCCGGCTCGATAAAACCTTAGCGCAATTCGAATAAATTCTATTTCTAACGCTGGTTTTTACGTTAAACTTCACACCTCCCTGAGATGTTCGTTTGTTCGGTAAGTCCTCGAGCCGATAAATTTGCAACCGGCGGAGTCTTGCTGGTGTTGGTGTGCACGTCCGCGCGTCGGAAAGCCTAATGCGCCACAGATTCCGCCACCTTGAACCGTCGGGTTCAAGGCCGAACCGGCTACGGCATTCTCGGGGTCCTAATCATGCGTTGTTTATTAATTTCGCAACCTATTAAGATAGGTCTCACACGGGTTTGGCCAAGATAGGCAGAGCGACTCTCCTATGATTAATAACCAAACCACCCCCAGCGATCGAAAAAAACAGCTGCGCCAACAATTGCGCCAGTTAAGACGCTCACTTACCCCTGCTCAACAAAAACGCGCCGCAGCCTGTCTCGCTCAACACATCAGCCAGCACCTTTGGTTTCGGCAAGCCAAACACATCGCCTTTTATCTACCCAGCGATGGCGAAATAGACCCAGCCCCCCTGTTAGCGTTAGCGCTCGCCTTGGGGAAAAAATGTTACCTGCCAGTGGTCCTACCCAGCGGAAAACTTCAATTTCGCACCATCAAAGCCGGTACCCGACTCACGTTAAACAAATACCACATTGTCGAACCAGCCCTAGGTGCGCGCGCTAGGCCCGCCTGGCTACTAGACCTCATCCTGTTACCGTTGGTGGGTTTCGATCTTCGCGGTAACAGACTCGGTATGGGTGGCGGCTACTACGACCGCACACTCGCGACGGTGCAAGGCCGGCCCAAGCCCTGTCGGCGCCGCATCGGCCTAGCCCATCAATGCCAGCAGGTAACCGCCCTGCACGGCGACAGTTGGGATATTCCACTCGCCGCCATTGCAACCGACAAAGCCCTCCGTTTAATCGGCAACTGAGCTAGGCCGTGCCTATACTGACAGTCGGCGCATTAAGTTATCGCGCTTGAAGCCGATATAACTTAGACCCGCTATTACCCCATTTTGCGAGAGGGAGCCCCATGAGCTGGTTTCAAAACCTGTCATTCCGATGGAAAATTAGTCTACCGGTCATCTTACTGTTAATTTTATTGGTGCTCGTTAGCTTCAACGGCGTGGTCATTCAAAACACCCTTGCCGATGATACCAAGCAGCTCAGCCATAATTACATCTCCGCACTCGACTTACTGCTCCAATCGGATAGGGACATGTATCAAGCGCAAGCCGCTGAACGCGCCCTGATTTTCTTAGATGCAAGCCACAGCGGCTACAACGATTTACGCGATGCCTTCGAGGAGAATCAAGAACAAGCGCTAGAGCGGGCGCTGCGAGCAGCTAGCCTGTCGCCAGCCATAGCCAACATAGCGCCGCCAGAAAAAATCAATTCCTTACATACCGATTGGGTGGATTCCGCCAGCGCCAATTTAAGACAGCGAGCGCTAACCGAAGCCGGAGACGCAACCATTTTACGCGCCAGCTTTGGCGATACGGCGAATAGATTTAGCGAACTCAGGTCGCTGCTCGATAGCGCAGGTGAAGCCCATCAAAAAGCCATTGACGCCTTCGTAATGCAGGCCGATGCGGATGTCGCCAACGCACAAATTCGCACCAATATTTTAGTTGTCGGCGGCGGCATCGTTGGCCTAGCCATTCTGATTATTCTGCCGCCGCTGCTGACTCAGGCGCTCGTGCAAATTAATGCCACTATGGCCGACATAGCCGATGGCGACGGCGACCTTACCAGTAGAACCCGCCTCACCAGCCGCGATGAACTGGGCAGCCTTTCGCGCAGCTTTAATCGCTTTATGGACAAATTACAGCACACCATCGGCACGGCCAAAGCGGATGCCGCGAAAGCGTTTACCGCCGCCAATGAAATGAGCGAATTAGGCGAAGCCAATCGGGTGGC
This sequence comes from Simiduia litorea, assembly GCF_042853465.1. Taxonomy (GTDB): domain Bacteria; phylum Pseudomonadota; class Gammaproteobacteria; order Pseudomonadales; family Cellvibrionaceae; genus Simiduia; species Simiduia litorea. The sequence continues at coordinate 3,723,104 of NZ_AP031497.1, forward strand.
CATGTCGGCGCAAAACAATGCCATTCGCGCGGTGGTAAGTGCCGTTGGCGAACTGTCCAAAACCGTCGCCGAGATTGCAGAAAACACTAACATGACGGCCGATCAGGCAAGAACAGCCAATGAGCTGACGGCCAAAGGCTCGAGCATCGTCAACACCACCAAGGAGCAGATCGCAACGCTGGCCAAGCAGGTTGACGCCACGTCCACCCTGATCAGCACCGTGCAGCAACAAGCCAGTGACGCCAACTCTGTGCTGGACGTGATCAGGGGTATTGCCGAACAAACCAACCTGCTAGCCCTGAACGCTGCCATTGAAGCCGCTCGCGCGGGCGAGCAAGGGCGAGGCTTTGCAGTAGTAGCCGATGAGGTGCGCACCCTAGCCAGCAAAACCCAAGATTCAACACAGCATATTCAGCAAATGCTAGGGGCGCTGCAAAATGGCGTGACCAGTGCGGTTAACGCCATGCAAACGGCATCCAAGGACGCCCTATCTACCGTGGACTCGGCGCGCGATGCCAATCAAGCTCTCGACGCCATCGACAACGCGGTAGAGAAAATCACCCAAATGTCGATTCAAATTGCCACGGCGGCAGAAGAACAAAGCGCTGTAATTAACGAGGTAAACGACAATATGGGCAGCATCGACACCCAATCGATGGAAACCACCGGACGCATTGGCCAAGCAGCCAGCGCCAGTAGAGGCCTTAACGAGCTGACCACCAATTTACAGAAGTTGCTTGCAGGGTTTAAATGCTAGTACCAGCCCATTAACTGGCGCTCACAAAAAAGGCGACCCAATTGATTGAGTCGCCTTTTTTGTACATCTATTTTTTCTACACCTTTACCACACCAGCTTATGCGGCTGGGGTGCTATCCTTAGCGAGTCGCAACACCTTGCATAAGCGCGGTGGGCGTCTCTGGCTCTTGCTCAAACAAACTGCTGTTGGTGAGACCGGTAACCAATACCCCGAGGGCAAACACTAATGCGGTGATTGTCAGCACGTCGGCTTTCATGACATCACCTTTCTATTTAATAGTTAACACTGTTAGCACAAAGTAAACTGACCATAAAACGGTCAGAGGTCGTCTTTATACCGTAAACATCTAAAAACCCCAAGACCTTACTGCAAGATCTGTGAATTTTTATACTACACCGAGCGTTTCTCACACTAAAGTAGGAAACCATTCAAGTGTGAACGGCATCACAGGTTAGTTAGTCCTCACTAAAGTCCATTCGAACCAAGAAAAAACGTGTAAGCGGGATTTTGCGTTTCATCCCAATAGGGATATCCCAGCTCATCTAAAAAGCCTTTCATGGCCGAGAACTCCGCCGGCGGGATTTCCATGCCGACCAGCACACGCCCGTAGGCGGCGCCGTGGTTGCGGTAGTGAAACAAGGTAATATTCCAGCGCCCAGCGACTTTAGTGAGAAAGTTATATAAGGCACCAGGGCGCTCGGGGAATTCAAAACGCAGTACTCGCTCGTGCTCCACGTGCGGCGCCTTGCCGCCAACCATATGACGAATATGCAATTTAGCCATTTCGTTATCGGTCATATCGGCCACGGGGTAACCCAGTTTACTGAGATCTTCCACTAGATCCAGACGGTCCTGAGGGTCGGTGCTCACGGCGACACCAACAAAAATTCGAGCCGCACTTTTATCGCCATAGCGGTAATTAAATTCAGTGATATTGCGCTTACCGATGGCTTTGCAGAATTGTTTGTAGGCGCCAGGCTTTTCGGGAATCGTTACCGCTAAGATCGCCTCGCGCTTTTCACCAATCTCGGTGCGCTCGGATATGTAGCGTAGACGGTCAAAATTGGTATTCGCGCCGCTGACGATGGCCACTAAAGTATTGTCTTTTAACCCTTGCTCGGCCACATACTTCTTCATCCCCGCCAGCGCTAAGGCGCCTGCCGGTTCTGCAATTGAGCGTGTATCTTCAAAAATATCTTTGATCGCCGCGCAAATTTCATCGGTACTAACCGTCATGCAGCTATCCACTGTTTTGCGCAGCACCCTGAACGGCTCCTTACCGATTTGCGCCACGGCCACGCCATCGGCAAACAGCCCCACCTGAGGTAGCACCACGCGCTTGCCTTTTTCCATGGCGGCTTTAAGGCAGGCCGCGTCCTCCGGTTCCACCGCAATTATTTTAATATCGGGGCGAACATATTTTATGTAAGCGGCCACCCCTGCACACAAGCCGCCCCCCCCCACGGGTAGAAATATAGCGTCGATGGGCCCAGTGCACTGGCGCAAAACCTCAAGGCCAATGGTGCCCTGCCCGGCAATAACATCCGGATCATCATAGGGCGGCACATAGGTCATGCCCTTTTCGTGCACTAACTTTTGAGCAAAAGCCGACGCCTCGTCGAAGGCATCGCCATGCAACACCACTTTCGCACCGCGCGCGCGAACAGCATCGACCTTAATCGCCGGCGTGGTGCGCGGCATCACGATAGTGGCCTTAATACCCATTTTCTGGGCGCCCAACGCCAGGCCCTGCGCGTGATTGCCAGCGGAGGCCGCCACCACGCCCGCATCTCGTTCAGCCTGAGATAGCTGTAACAGCTTGTTGTAAGCGCCACGAATCTTGAAAGAAAACACAGGTTGCAGGTCTTCGCGCTTGAGCAGTACACGATTTCCCAGCCGGGTACTCATCGCACGCGCATCATCGAGTGGAGTTTCGACGGCCACATCGTAGATTCGTGCATTCAATATGCGTTTTATATAGGTTTCGGGCATGGTAAAAAGTCAATCTCGGAAATATTTGGCGTTTTTTGAGGAAGCCACGCAATAAAATCTGGCCATGCGCCATGGTAAACAATTTCGGAGGCGCCATCACCCCTTAAGCGCGTTATAATCAGCCCATTCGACATGGGAAGCCCGTATGAACCAAGATCAACTAAAACAAGCCGTGGCGCGAGCCGCGGTGGAATACATCAAACCCAAACTTGAACGCAACAGCATTGTCGGCGTCGGCACAGGCTCTACCGCTAACTATTTCATCGATTATTTAGCCGAGATTAAGGGCTTCTTCGATGGCGCAGTTGCCAGCTCAGAGGCCTCGGCCGAACGCCTGCGCCAACAGGGCATTCCCGTTTACGACCTCAATGCAGTTGATGATATTTGTGTCTACGTAGATGGCGCAGATGAAGCCAACCCACAACTGCACCTCATAAAAGGCGGTGGCGCCGCCTTAACTCGGGAAAAAATCGTCGCCTCCGTAGCCGATGAATTCGTTTGCATCGCCGACGGCTCCAAATGGGTGGAAACCCTAGGCGCCTTCCCGCTACCCGTTGAAGTGATTCCCATGTCGCGCTCACACGTTGCGCGGGAGCTGGTAAAACTGGGCGGCGACCCTGTTTATCGCAAAGGTGTGGTTACCGATAATGGCAATGAAATTTTGGACGTGCACAATCTGCACATTGCCGACGCATTAAGCGTCGAGCTTGCCATCAACCAGATTGTTGGGGTGGTCACTAACGGTTTGTTTGCGCATCGCCCAGCCGATGTTTTATTACTCGGCACCGAGTCTGGCGTTGAAACCCATCGCGCCCTTGTCGAGTCGGGTATATAGACGATAGAGCTGGATATTAAAGTTGCCACGCGATGCGAGAAACCCGTAAAACACGACTTGCATCTCACCGCAAAGGCTTAAAATCTAGCAAACTTAACCGATCAAACGCATAGCTCCAGCTAAAAGGTTACCTATGAAAAAAGTTGCGCGCCTCATCGCCCTTGCTCTGGCAATAAACCTCACCGCTTGCGGGTATTTTTTATACCCAGAGCGCGTCGGCCAAAACTCTGGCGAGGTTGACCCAACAGTTGTCATTCTCGATGCCGCCGGCTTGCTGTTCGGCATTTTACCCGGGGTTGTCGCCTTCGCTGTCGACATCACCACCGGCGCCATTTATTTGCCACCCGGTGGTACCTCAGCGGTCGAAAAGCACACCAAAAAACTAAGTCAACTCGATTTAGAACCGAGCGACAAAAACGTGTCATCCGAACAGCGTGAGCGCATTGCCAAAGAACTAAGCGCACTGACGCATAGATCCGTCGCACCGCAAGATTTAGTCTTCTATCAAAGCCAACCGGCTAACGTTGTTCTGGCGCAAGCGAACCTAAGCGCGCAACTTTAACCACCTTCATCGGCGTCAAGAGCCCAATTACCTGGGCTTTTGACGGCTAGGCACCCATCTGTTGCGCCTGCCACAAATGCGCATACTGCCCGCCCAAGGCCAACAGTGAGAGATGATCACCCTGCTCGACGACGGCGCCTTTATCTAGCACAATAATTTTGTCGGCATTAACCACCGTCGATAATCGATGTGCAATCACCAGTGCCGTATGATCGCTAGAAACCGTGTCAATGGCCGACAATATGGATTTTTCTGCGTGACTATCTAATGAAGAAGTCGCTTCGTCGAAAATCCAAATAGGCGGCCGTTTCAATAGCGTACGGGCAATAGCAACGCGCTGCTTTTCACCACCGGATAGCTTTAGACCGCGCTCGCCCACGAGGGTATCCCACCCTTGAGGCAACTGCTCGATAAAAGGTTGTAGATGCGACAAATTTATCGCCTCTTGTATCTCATTATCCGAAGCCTCAATACGCCCGTAGCGAATATTGTCCACAATAGAGCCGTTAAACAACACGGTATCTTGCGGCACCACACCCAATGCCGAGCGCAGAGAGGCTTGCGTAACCGTGGCAATATCTTGGCCATCAATGCTAATCAGCCCCGAATTTCGCTCATAGAAACGAAATAATAATTTAAATAACGTAGACTTACCGGCACCACTAGCACCAACAATCGCCACTTTCTGTTTTGGCTCCACCACAAAACTTAAATTTCGCAAAATGGGTCTATCATCGTTATAAGAAAAACACACTTTATCGAAAACAATACGGCCAGCAGCCACTGTCAACGGCTGCGCATTTTCCGGATCGACCACTTTCGGTTTCAGGGTTAACAGTTCGAACATATGCTCAATACTGGCAAAGGCTCCCTTCATCTCGCGGTAGACGAAGCCCAGAAAATTCAATGGCATGAATATTTGCATCATGAACGCATTCACTAACACAAAATCACCGATGGTCATGGCTCCCGCTCTAACGTTAATAGCGGCGAGCACCATCATCGCGGTCATGGCCGCCGCCACAATAAACGCTTGGCCGCCGTTGAGTGCAAACAAACTTAATCGGTTGCTACGCCGAGCCTGTTCCCAGGCAGCTAGTTCAGTGTCGTAACACTGAGCCTCATAGCGCTCGTTACCAAAATATTTCACCGTCTCAAAATTCAATAAGCTATCCACTGCGCGCGCACTACTGGCCGACTCGGCTTTATTCGCTTGCCGTATAAAGCCCGTTCGCCACTCGGTAGCCCAAATGGAATAGGCAACATAAGCCACGATGGACACCAAAGTAATCAAGGCAAAGCCGACATCGTAATTAATCAAGAGAATGACAATCACCATACCCACCTCTAATAACGTGGGCACAATATTGAACACCATAAAGCGCAGCAGAAAGCTAATACCGGCATTGCCGCGCTCAATGTCGCGCGACAATCCGCCCGTGCGCCTATCGAGATGAAAGGCTAAATCTAAATTATGCAGGTGCTCGAACACCTGTAAGCCAATGCGGCGCATGGCTCGCTCAGTGACGCGACCAAATAAAGTGTCTCGCAGCTCGCCAAATAAAACATTGGCCAAGCGCACACCGCCATAGGCCAATAGCAACCCCAAGGGTAGCGCTAAAACCGCAGCCGCATCGCCCGCTGCCGACAAATCGTCAACCAAGTATTTCAAAATAAACGGCAGGCCGACACTGGCCACTTTAGCGCCAATAAGAAAACTTAACGCCAAGCCGATACGCAGCCGATACTCCATTAAATAAGGAACTAGGGTCTTTAAGGTTTTCCAGCTAATTTGACCCGGTTCCACATCATGCTTTGAGTGACGCATACATTAATTTCTCAGCGAGCGACATCGATGGAATGACATCACCTTTAAATGTTAACTATAAATGACCAGTTTTTACCCAAATAACTGTGTCGACATCAACGTAAGGCGTGTGGCTACTTAAGTGAGGGCTACGCAGCCACGTACCAGCGGGATAGCTGCCGTGCTCATCGCAAAAAACTCCGGACAGCACCCATATTTCCTCGCCACCAAAATGCGTATGAGGTTGGAACACTTCGCCGGCAGGCCATTTAACCAGCGCCACACTTTCCGTACCGCATTGATGCAACGGCATCACCTGCAGCTTGCCGTAACCTTGGCGCCACGGTTGTTTGTGGGTATCGAGTATCACGGGGGATAGGTCTTGCGGTTGAAACTGATGTAGTTTTACTAACAGCAAGCAGCCTTCGTTACTAAAAGGGCTGTGACGCGAATTGGGCGGGTTGCGCAAATAGGTACCGGCGGGGTAGTCGCCATGCTCGTCGGAAAACGTACCTTCAAGCACATAAATTTCTTCGCCGCCCGGATGGCTATGGGCCGAGAAACTTGCACCCGGTTCATACTTTACAATGCTGGTGGCGTGACCGCCCTCGCGTGCTTCTCGCGCCAAAGGTTTGCGCATCACTGCTGGATGAGCGCTGGCAATCCAAGCTAACTCGCCGCTGTTGACAACCACTTTACAGCTCAAATCCATATGGAGATTGACTGGGGTCACATCACTAGAAAGCATAATTTAAGCCGGTTGCAAATACAGAGCCTGTTTGCTCAAAAAAGCCAATATTGCTGTCCCGCTGATGCCGACTGGCAATTACACTGAAAGCCGTATCCTGCCAACCAAAGGGCGCGGAAAAGAAATAACCCATAAAAAATTTTATCCGATCATCTTCTTGTGCTTGGCCAAAAACCGGGTTGACGGCTTGATGGTCATACTGCTCATAACCGATGTTACCCACAAAGGTATGTCGTCCCATGCGATGCGTGGCATTAAGCTCAAAACCAATCGCTTCATAACTGTTGGCCTCGCCATCGGCATTCCGATCGAAGTAATACAGCGATGGCGTTAAAAATGTCGATCGGGATAAGGGGAAGAAAAATTCGACGGCGGAATAGGTATAACTGGCTTCACGACGCAATAGCGCTTGCTGTTCTGCGGACAAATTCGAACCGCTGCGCTCGTCATCAATATCGAGCTGGCCATAGCCGAGCTCGACACCAAAACCGGTGCCGCCTATACGCTCTAATTTGCCGCGCACAGCATTTAGGGTTTGCTTGGTTTTACTTCTGTCGACACCCACAAGATAAGGGTCGCGCCAAATGTCTTCGGCAATGAGACTGGGAATATAGGCTAAGATCAATGTCGATTGATTTTCAAAAAAATGTTTATAGCCGAACTCGCCACTGAATCGCCCCTGCGCGGCATTCGAGCGGCTCACACCGGCATAAACCTGATCAGCAAGGCCATCGAAGGTGTAAGTCACATTGCCCATAAGCGCTGGCATAATCCGCTGAGTCGCTTTTGCCGTGTCGTTTAAGCTGGTGAGCCGCGCCTCACTATTATCGTTCGCCGACACCAGCGACTGCTGCCCCAACACCGCCACACCCAATAGCATGTCGCCAGCGAGTCCCGACGCTTTCGGCGCAAACGATTGAGCGAAGGCAAAACTAGGTAAAACGAATAAGCACACAATAGAAAAATATTTCACAACAAAGTCCCAATAAATACATCGATCATTGAAGTTTAATTTGATGATGAAAGGCAAACAGCGCCTCCAACACACGCGGCGGCGCCTCGAGTTGCGGGTAATGCCCAACGTCCGCTAATTCTGATAAAAAATCCAACCGACAACCCAATTGCTTATAGCGCTGCACCAAGTGCGCACCCGACACAGGGTCGAGCGAGCCATTGATAAGCGCCAAGGGTATCGGCGACTGCTGTAAGGGGGCCAACCAACGCTGACGATTTACCCTGCGATCGATGATATAGCGCATCAATCGAAACAGCTGATACTGGCCGCCGCCATGGCAAACATTATCCCAGAATTGATTTAATACAGCGTCACTGGGCACTGTTGCTTTTGCAAAAACCTTAGCGAAGCTGCGCTTAAATTGGCCTCGCCCAGTACAGCGGTTAAGCAACCAGCCAAAGGGGCTGAGCAATAACTTTTGAATCAACAAGGTACGATGTGTCTCGGGAAATAGACCACCGTTAAGGAAACAGGCGGAGCGATAGGCAATGGCGGTCTGCTTAAGTTGCTGACGCGCTAACAGTTCCTGCGCCACCGAATCGCCATAATCGTGAGCGAGCAAGTGACATCGCTCAATACCGAGGTACTCTAGTAACGCCTCGACAATACTCGCTTGTTCAAGCAGAGAATATTGGTGCTGGGGCGGCTTATCGCTGTGGCCAAAACCCAATAGATCCAAGGTCACTAGGTGATAGTGCGGCGCTAAAGCGGGCCACAAGGTCACCCAATCCCAACTTGAGGTTGGAAAACCATGTATGAGTACCAATGCGGGCGCCTCACTGCTGCCGGCTTGACGGTAGAAAATACAATGGCCCAGTAACTGCACTGACTGGCCATCGGCATACCACTGATCGCTATCCATCGTATTGTCTATTGGCAAATGAGCGCCTAGGATGCACTTATCACCTTCGCAACTCAACAATAAGACTCACCATGACGCAGCACTGGGATTTATTGATTCGCAACGCCACCTTTTTTGATGGCTCGGGCCAAGCCGGCTACATCACAGATCTCGCAATAAGCGCGGGAGCCGTGGCCGCGATAGGGCCAAGCTTGGATAGCCACACGGCGCACAGAGAAATAGACGCCAAAGGACTGTGGCTCATGCCTGGGCTACTCGATATCCACACCCACTACGATTTGGAGGTTGAGCTCTCGTCGGGCTTACCGGAATCCGTTCGCCATGGCACGACTACCGTGGTGGTGGCCAACTGCAGCCTGGGCCTCGCCTTCGGGGCCCAGCGGCGCGATGGCAAAGACCCCATCGTCGATTGCTTTGCACGGGTCGAAAATATTCCTAAACCGGTGCTCTCGGCTTGCGCGGATAAAGCCACATGGCACACACCCAGAGAATACTTAGCGCATTTAGACACGCTGGCGTTAGGGCCAAACATCGTGCCGCTGCTACCGCACTCGATGCTGCGCATTGAAGTCATGGGCTTCGACGCCAGTGTCGAACGCGATGCCAACGCCGAAGAACTCGCGACCATGCAATCAATCCTGGCCGACGCACTCGACGCTGGTTTTGTCGGCTTATCGACCGATGGCCTTCCCTTTCACTACCTCGCCAACCAACCCAATACCCACAAAACCATACCCACACAATTTGCGCCTTACAGCGAATTAAAGGCGCTCACCCACGTAGTGCGAGAAAAGAATGGTGTCTGGCAAGCCACACCGCCGAAAGATAGCCCAATCGATACCATTAAAAACTTTCTACTCACCAGTGGAAAACTACATGGCAAACCTCTAACCACCACCGTGGTTGCCGCCTTAGATGTCCATGCAAACCGCAATATCGTCAAACTCGCCAAAACCCTAGCCTGGGCTTTCAACTCCACATTACTAGCGGGTGACTTTCACCTGCAGGCACTAGCAGCGCCCTTTAAAGTATGGGCCGATGGCCCTATCACACCCTTAGCCGAAGAAATTCCCGAGCTGCGCCGGCTCAATGAGCCAGATCTGGAAGCGCGCGCAGAACGCTTAGCCATCCTCAACGACGACGCCTTTATTCGCCGGTTTAAGACGATGTGGCTGAAAGGAAAATCGGGCGTTAATTTGGCGCGCTTGAAACGGTTATTGCGCTTGGAAGATTACGCCTTCAATCGCTGTTTAGCCGATATGACCATAGACCGCTGCCCAATACCGCAATGGCAAGGTAAAAATTTACAACAAATTTTTGACCTGGTGGTTTTGGTTAACAACGGCACCCTAGACTACCTAAACGAAGACGCGAGCTTAGCGTTAATTCGCAAAGCGTTTGCGCAGGTGCGCGACGAAGCGGATTTTATTTTGCAAATACTGCGAAGTTTTGACACAGACCTGAGCTGGTATACGGTATCGGCCAATCGCAATATCGACACAGTTCGCGCACTTATTATGCATCCTAAACTATTACCGGGGTTTAACGACTGTGGCGCGCACCTAAACAATATGGCGTTTTACGATGGCAATTTACGCGCGCTACAACTTGCGGCATTAGGCGGCGAGCAAGATCTTGCCTATATGGTTAAACGCTTAACGCGAGACCCAGCAAAAGTCTTTAAGGTTAACGCCGGCACACTCAATGTTGGCGATAGAGCCGATTGTATTTTGATCGATCCAGAGCAGCTTTTAGCCTATAACAGCGATGCCAATACCCAGCGGATCTACCGGCCAGCCTTTCAACATGAACAGTTGGTCAATCGATCGGATGGCGTGGTTAGCCATGTCATCATCGCGGGAAAAATAATTAGAGAAGATAATAAATTTTGCGAAACCTTCGAACAGGAAAGGTTTGGCTCAACACTGCTAAAACAATAACAGCGCCGGGCAACAGGGAAGTGTTTAAGATGAATTATCAATCCAGTAAAACCCTCAATTTAGGTTTAGGCCTCACGCTACTTGGATTAGTGGCTTGCGGCAACTTTATTGATCTAAAACAAAATATCGATACCATAGAGCAAGAGTACGTCGCCCTAGAGGGAGTCGTCGTTAGCGAAGATTGCCAAGATTGCGCTGTCATGGTTGCCGTACTATCGGATGCAGAAGCCGAGTTATTAAGCCGTTACACCATTGCCAAAATGGGAGAAGCCTTCCACGTTAAAGTACCACGCGATGACAAGCGCGCCTTTCTATTTGCGGACAAAAATAAAAATTTCACCTACGACAAAGATGAAAGCTACGCTTGGCTGGCTCTAGCAGATGTCAAGCACCAGTCCAACACCAACCCAATCTCAAACCCAGTTCACATAGAACTCAAACAGGTGCAGCCTCAAGCGCCTACCTACGCACTCGGCAACCTCCTCACCACACAACAACAGTCAATACCCTTGCAAAAAGCTAAGGTAGTAGCGCTCACCAATCCAATATTCAACCCAGACAGCGCTGCACAGGGTATGTGGCGGCCAGCGGAATTTATATTAGCGGGGAAAGCCGGCATCTACTTTTTGGAAGACTATTCATCGACGAAAGAGCCGGTACTTTTCGTCCATGGCATCGCTGGAAATCCAGCGGAGTTTTCTCGTTTCATCAACCAACTCGACCACACCAAATACCAAGCTTGGGTTTTCTTCTATCCATCAGGGCTTGGGCTGAAAAATATTGCGCAGGGGCTGGAGGGCTTGATGACAGAACTTTTTATTCGCTATAAGCCCAAACGCGCACATCTCGTTGCCCATAGTATGGGCGGTTTAGTCACACGCGAATATCTTGGCTTATGCGCTTCCGCCAACAGCTGCTCGCCATTCGCCAGTTACACCACCATAGCCTCGCCCTTCGGTGGACATGCTAGCGCACAAGGTGGCGTGGATTACTCGCCCGTAGTTATGCCCGTGTGGCATGACATGGCGCCAGCGAGCGAATTCTTAAGACAACTCCCAAATGCGCCTCTACCTAAAAACCTGACGCATCATCTCATCGTTGCCTATCTCGCCGGGGAAAGTAGCGATGGTGTGATAGAGATTGCAAGCCAACTACACGCCCCCATTCAAAAAAACGCTGGTTCTGTAAGGGGGTTTGAAGGCTCCCACACCGGTGTATTAAAAGACCAAACGCTCATCGATTATGTGATGACGGTTTGGCAAGATAATTAGCGCGCTAAACGTAAACTCATCACGGTAACAAGCGCCCAAACCCAATTAAAAAATAACACCAACACCGGTGTTAGATAACCTAAGCTCATCCCGGCAATACCCTTGCCGGCAAAATAGGGAAACACCACAAACAACTGAAACGCTGTTGGAAACAGGCTGAGCATCAGCGCTTTGGTCATTGGCTGGCTGTTAAGTAGTGGCAAGGCAAATAGAAAACCCCATAAGCCGCCCCAGACAATGCGGGGGTACATCCAATGCGCCGTTAACGCGGGCGCAATGGATACTCCCATATTTTGACTAATGCCAAAATGCCCAAAAGCCCAAACCGCCAAACTATTTGCTAGCGCACCAATAGCACCAGCGGCAAAACACAGCATCAATGTTTTCATTCTTTATCATCTCAATTTAAAGTAACTGGTAATGCCAGCCTTGCTTCCCGTCCGGGCAAGCTGAAAACAAAACGGTATTACCTTTTTTATTTTTCCGCACACCGAACACGCTGAGTTTTGCGCAACGCTGATTATCTTGCTCAAACCAAGACACGAAAGTGACCGAACCCGACAAACCCGTTTTTACCTGATAAGGTTCTTTCACGCCAACTTGCTTTTTCTGAAGCGCGCGATCGGCGGCTTGGGTAATCGCCGCTATGTCGGTATCGGAAAGCTTCTCACCACCAATCAGCAATTCACTGGCGCCAAGAAGAAAATCAAAGGGCATTTTAATAACACCACTAAACATGCCTTTAATCGCGCCCTCAGATGCCTGCTTACCGGCAACACCGGCTTTATTCACCAAACTTTCCGCTTGCATTAGCATCAACGGCACTTCCTTGCGCAAGGCTTCACTTTCAGCAAGTACTGGAGGAATCGAATCGAGCACGGAGGGAAGGGCGGCACGCACAGCGGCAACTTCGGCGAGAACCTGAGGTAATTGCGCGTCCAGTGCTTGGAGCTGCGCCAACACCAGAGGCAATTGCTTATCCAAGCTTTGTCGCGCCGCCGCCACTTCTTGCAAGGTGGCCGGGGTGAATTCCTTTAAATAGGCTTGCGCAGAATGCACCTCGGCTAACGCCTTCGGCAGCGCCACCTCGGCCAGTGCAACGCCCTTGCCTACTTCGCCACGCCAAGCCTGAGACTCTACCAGCAAGCTAGGTAAATAAGGCTCAAGTGTCTGTACCACAGCAACAGCTTGTCGCACCTGCCAAGCAAAAAAAGCAATGGCAACCGCTAAACAAAGTAAGCTCGCAGCCAGTGCCCCGCTAAGCCAAAGCTTCAATTGCTGTGACACCATAGGAGGCTCCGACGTTAGGATTTAACTTGCTGCGCAGCGTAACGCTCGACAGATTCCATCACCCGTAACACATTACCACCTAAAATTTTAGCGATATCCGCTTCCTTGTAACCTCGCTTCAATAACTCAGCAACCAACACTGGAAAACTAGACACATCTTTAAGTCCCACCGGTAGAGAATCACCCACACCGTCGTAATCCGAGCCCAGGCCAATATGATCAATACCCACCAGTTTTACAGCATAGTCAATATGATCGGCAACGTCGCTGGTGCTAGCGAAGGGATAGGGGAAGCGCGCTTTATAGGCTTGCTCAAATTGCTGCTTCGCCGCAAGAGTTAAGTTATCACCCTGAAGTGCTTCAAAGGCTTGCATTGCCTTATCTTCTTTATGGCTCCACTGCACCGCTTTATCGGTCAAAAAATAGCTGCCAAAATTAATCATAATGACGCCGCCATTTTTCGCCAATGCTTTCAGCATCTTGTCATCGACATTGCGTTCTAAACCGGGGGTGAAATGACGCAGCGATGAATGCGACGCAATAACAGGTACCTGCGACACGTTAATGGCTTCATAAAAAGCGGCATCAGAGACGTGGGAAATATCCACCATAATACCCACGCGATTCATCTCCTTTACCATTTTCACACCAAAGGGACTCAAGCCATTCCATATTTTCGTGTCGTCATAGGAGGAGTCAGAAATATGATTAGCTTTGGAATGGGTCAAGGTAATGTAGCGAATACCGCGATCATAAAAATGTTGAATGTTTTTCAGATCGCCTTCAATTGCCGCGCCATTCTCAATCCCCATAGGCAGTGATATCTTGCCGGCTTTATGATTATGTCTAATATCAGCAGCGCTGCGGGCAATGGCAAATTTGTCTGGCGCGCGATAGACAATAGCCTCAACCTGATCGATCAACACATCCGCTAGCGCTTTTGCACCCTTGCCTTCTTTTGCGGCAGGAATATAGATAGACATAAAGGGTGCGTCCAGCCCACCGGCGCGCGCGCGCGGGTAATCAAAATCGCCACCGGCCGTCGCCTTGGTTACATCCTGCCACTCTTCGTGCAAACGGTGTGGCACATCGATATGGCCATCGACAATAGGGTATTTTTGCACAAGCTTTTTGGCCTCCGCGCTAAAATCCTTAGCCACAACCAAAGCGGGTAAGGCGATCAAGCACAGCGCTAATAGGTTACCAGTGAAATGATTCATCATATTCTCTCAGCCTTATTAATGTTTGTTTAAGATGGCAACTTAGGACATGCCATTGGTGAACTCACCAAGGCTCTCGAGTGCCAATTTCCGCACAGGTTTCATGGCCTCTGCATATGCTTTTAATAAACTAACCGCATACTCTGTACGCGCCGACAAATAACTATCGCTCTTGCTTGGCTGGTCACTCACCCACAGCTCTCCGGCGTTGCGATAAATCAAATGCTCTGGCATATACAAGAGGCGACTATTTTTATAACTGCTGGTGCGCATTTCGTTAATCACGTAGGCACCACCGGCACTCGCAGACACGGCAATCAACAGCGCCGGCTTGTGTGCCAGCTCGGCTAAACCATTCCACAAAAAGAAGTTTTTTATCGCCGATGGCGCCATGCCATTCCACTCGGGCACGAGAATGACTAGCGCATCGGCGGCATTAACACGGGCTTTTACCGATTTTACGTCCTCGCGATCGAAGCCGGTACCGTCCCACTCAGGCAACGGCTTGTCGGCCATATGCAGTACATCGGCCGCACCTTCAAAATGGCGCTGGTTAACGATACGGGCGAGACGCGATGATTGAGAGTCTTGGCGCTGACTAGCAGCAATAATTAAGGTTTTCATAACAATGAGCCTGCAAATAACAAAGATGCAAATTATAGGAACTTTGACGCCAAGTAAAATTGCAATTTAACCCTTGCCAGCAGACTCAAGCACAAGGAAGCACCAACGCTAAAGCCGCAAGACGCTAACTATTTCCCTCGCGCGGGGCGCATATCGGGTTAGACCAAGCTCGCCTGTACGGCAAACGGATCGAATAGGCCACAATTCATCACAATTGATCAGCGAATTGCCTTATATCCAGCCCGATGAGCCGCTATGATTCCCCCGTTAATCTTCAACCTCAGGAAAACCACGATGAAATGGATGCTACCCTTCTTAACCCTTCTGTTATTAGGCTGTAACCCAGACAGGTCAAACGAGGCGAGCATCGAGTCAGCACAACCTGAGGCGGCCTTCAACTTGGCGCAGGTGCAGAAGGATTACCCAAATACGCCCGTGACGGTGCTAGACGTGTCAGAGCGCGATTTAGACGGCCGCAATGCCATTGCCGTCACCTTGTCGGTACCGGTCAACCCAAAAGATAACATCCAACGCTATTTTAGTATTAGTGCCAAAGGCGGCACCTTAGTAGACGGCGCTTGGACTGTATCAAAAAGCGGCAAAACCGTTTGGTTCCCCTACACCGAGCCCAATACCGAATACGACATCACCACCTATCAAGGCTTGGAAGCCGCCAACGGCCAACGCCTCGCGAGCAATCATTTTACCTCGCTACGCACTCGGCACTTAAGCCCCAGCTTTAATTTCGATACCCGAGGTAACTTTCTAAGTGCCGGCATCGGCAACGGCCTGCCCATTTCCAGCGTTAACGTGAATGACATTAACATCGATTTTTTTCGCATTGACAGCGATAACATCCGCCGTTTTTTGCAAGAGATGCACGAGCGCGGCAACTACTATTGGGGCGTCGACCAACTGACCCAATTGGGCCAGCTGGTTTATAGCGGCCGCTACCAACTCGATGGCGATAAAAACACGCGCACCCAACGCACCATTGATGTAGGCAACAACAAAGCACTGAAAGACGCAGGCGTCTACCTCGCCGTGATGACCGCTGCGGGCAAGTACGATGACAAGCAGCTAGTCTGGTTCGCCGTTACCGACCTAGGCATTCACGCCCGCCAATACCAAAACCAACTCGATGTTTATGTATCCTCTCTAAATTCGGGCAAAGCCATTGAATCGGTCACCGTTAGGCTATTGAACGCACAATCAAAATTGTTAAGCGAGCGAACCACCACCCCAGACGGTTTGGCCAGCTTCACGCCGATAGACGCGAATGCCCAGCTCATTGTGGCGCAACAAGGCGATCACTACTCGGTCATTGAAGTGCACAAGCCCGCGTTAGATCTGTCCGAATTCGACTTAGGTAAACGACCACAATTGCCCGTGGAGTTGTTTATTTATACGCCGCGCGATTTATTTCGCCCCGGTGAAATAATCGATTTCAATGGCCTCATCCGTGACGGCGATGGCCGCCATGCGGCGGCAACTGTACTGAACGCCGAATTACGCAGCCCAGATGGCAGTAGCGTTAAAACCTTTAAGTGGCAAGCGCAAGAAGCTGGCTACTATCACTACCCCTGGCAAGTACCCAGCAATGCCATGCTCGGCAACTGGCAACTCATTGTCACCGGCAGCCTAAAGCAGCCAGTAAGCTATAGCTTTAAGGTGGAAGAGTTTTTACCCGAGCGCATGAAGTTAAGCTTCAACGTCAACGCAGAGAGTACTGAAGGCGAGCGCATCGTCAGCCAAGCGCAAGACGACATTTCTGTACCAGTATTAGGCGAATACCTCTACGGCGCGCCAGCGGCGGGCAACCGTTTGAGCACTCAGGTGTTTGTTAAACCTTGGCGCAATCCAGTCGAGGCCTTAAAAAATTACAGCTTCGGCAATGTTAACGAAGCAAATCTAAAGCAAGAGTTCGACCTCGAGGATATTAACCTCGACGATCAAGGTCAGGCACTACTCAACATCGAATCCCAATGGCACTCGGCACAATCGCCACTACAAGTAAAACTGATCAGCAGTTTATATGAGTCCGGCGGCCGGCCCGTGTCGCGTGCTTTTTCTACCCTGGTTTGGCCGCACGAGTATTTACTGGGTATACAAGCGGAGTTCGGCGACAAAAATCCAGAGGCCAATAGCCGGGTTAATTTTGACCTGGTGAAGGCATCTCTATCCGGCGCGCTCGCCAGCGCAAACAACATCGACATAAAACTGATCCAAGAAGACAGGCAATATTTTTGGGTTTACGACAGTCACCAAGGTTGGCACTACGAGTGGACCGATAAAGAATTTGTCGAACAAAGCCGCACGATTGATTTATCCGATGAGCAACCGACGCGTATTCAATTACCGCTTAATTACGGCAGTTATCGGCTAGAGGCCAGCGACCCCGCTTCGGGCCAAATGACCAGCATTCGCTTCTACGCCGGGTACGATTGGTACAGTCGCTGGCAAGATAGCCAGTCCGGTGATGCCGCAGCACGCCCAGATAAAGTCATTATCGCGCAGGATAAAGCACATTACCGCGCCGGTGATACTGCCCAAGTAAACATCTTGCCGCCAAACGCCGGCGAAGCGCTAATTATGGTGGAGTCCGATGGTCCATTGTGGATGAAGCGCATCAGTGTCAGGAAAGAAGGCACCACTATCGGCATTCCTATCGATAAAAACTGGCGCCAACACAACCTCTACGTCACCGCCCTGGTATTGCAACCCGGCCAACAAAAAAACCTTATCACCCCCACGCGCAGTTTTGGTTTAGCGCACTTAGCGCTGGATCGCAGCGAGCGCAAGCTGGCAATATCCCTCGATGTGGCGGAAAAAATATTGCCCGAGCAAACCTATAACGTCGAGCTTGAGGTAAGCTCGAGCGGCGCTAACACGAATGATAATGTATTTGTCACGCTTGCCGCCGTTGATGTGGGCGTGTTGAGCATCAGCAATTTTCAAACACCCGATCCTTTTACGCATTTTTTTGGCCAGCGACGCTACAACGTGGATAGCCGAGACATCTATGGCAATTTAATTGATGTGAGCAACGCTGCAAAAGCGCAACTACGCTTCGGCGGCGATAGTGATATCAGTCGCGGCGGCAAGGAGCCTCAGTCAGAGGTTCAAATCGTTTCGCTGTTTAGTGGTTTGGTTAAGCTCGAAAATGGCAAGGCCAGTATTCCATTGCAGATTCCAGATTTTAACGGCCGCTTGCGGCTCATGGCAGTGGCCTTTTCCGATCAAGCCTTTGGCCATAGCGAAACTGAAATAACCGTTGCCGCCCCCATTGTCACCCAACTATCGCTGCCGCGCTTCCTCGCCTTGGGCGACACATCATCGCTCGCACTTGATGTGCACAATTTAAGTGGCGCCGAACAAACGTTGGATATTCAACTTAGCGCCGATGGTCCGGTGAACCTGTCGGCCGGTGCGAAAACCATCGTCTTGGCCGACAAAGCGAAGGCCACACTGCTCTTCCCCATCGAAGGCACTGGCTTTAGCGGCGCAGCCAATATTTCTTTGACGGTTTCTGGCAACGCAACAGAGGCGTTTACGCGGCACTGGCAACTCGGTGTACGACCAGCCTACCCAGCCGTTGTCCAACAAGACACTAAAACCTTGAACAACCAAGACGTCTTCCAACTCGATGGCGAGCAGATAAAGCACTTATTGCCCGAGTCTGTGCAAGCGTCAGTCAGCGCATCGGCGCAGGTGAATTTAAATATCGACAGTCAACTGCAAAATCTGCTCGCCTACCCCTACGGTTGCCTAGAGCAAACCAGCAGTCGCGCCTACCCCTTAACCTTTGCCAGCAGAGAAAATCAGCAGCGCTTTCATTTACCCGTCATCGAAGACGCCAAGCGCTTTGACATGATCCAAAAAGGCATTGATCACATCGCCACCATGCAGCTCAGCAACGGCGGCTTTGGCTTGTGGAGCAACAGCTCCAGTGAAGAGCACTGGCTCACAGCCTATGTAGCCGACTTTTTATTGAATGCGAGGGCTGCGGGTATTGCCGTGGCACCAGAGTTGATTGATAAAACCCTGCGTCGGTTAACGCAATACATCAGTCGCTCCGGCAGCTTCGTCGACCAGCGCTGGAGTGAAGATAGCCGGCACTACACCTTTGCCTATAAAGCCTATGCCGCCTATGTGCTAGCGCAAGTAAACCAAGCGCCACTCGGCGCCCTACGCTCGCTGCACGACAACCAACGCTCGCATGCAAAAACCGGTTTAGCGAAAGTTCAACTTGGGCTTGCGCTGTTGCGCATGGGCGATGCGACCCGTGGCCATGCTGCCATCAAAGAGGGGCTGCAAACCAAAACCACCGGCCGGCAATACTACGGCGATTACGGCAGCGATATTCGCGACACGGCGATGGTTATCCACTTGCTACTGGAAAATAATCTGTTTACGGCAGAAGCCGCCACACTGAGCTTTTCCTTGGCTCAAGAGCTGCGCAGCCAAGACTGGTTGAGCACGCAGGAGCGCAACGCGTTATTTTTAGCCGGCATCTCGCTGCAAACTCACCTTGCCAACAGTTGGCAAGCCAAAGTGATACTGGGCGCAGCCGAAACGGCGATCAACCAAGATAGTCGCTACCAAAAAAATCTAAACAGTGCGGACTTAATCTCAGGCTTTAGTATCACCTCACTGAATGATAAACCCATTTTTGTCGCCAGTACGATCAGTGGCTACAGTAAAACCAAACCCGCCGCGCACAGCAACGGTTTGCAAATAGAGCGAACCTGGTACGACAAATCTGGGCAACCGGTGCAGCCACATCAAGTCTCTGTCGGGGATCTGTTTATAGTGCACCTTCGCGTCAGCGCCGATAAGCGCACGCCCGATGCGCTAGTGGTTGATTTACTACCCGCGGGCTTTGAGTTAGAAAATCAAAATTTAGACAGCGCCATCAAACTGGATAACTTCAGCATCGATCAGCAACCGCTCGAACAACTGATCAACAACACTCAGCTTAAGCACCAAGAATACCGCGATGATCGCTACGTCGCGGCGCTTGATGTTAACCACTACCAAGCCGCTCATCTGTTTTATTTGATGCGCGCGGTCACGCCGGGCAGCTATCAAGTGCCGTCGCCCTTGGTGGAAGATATGTATCGCCCCGAGCGCAGAGGCTTAGGTGAAACCTTTGATGCCATTACGATTAAAAACGTCGCGAAATAATATCACTAAGTCATGCAACTCATGAAAGTTTGGGGGCGGCGCATTAGCCGCCCAATGTATAGGCTCTTACCTAACCGCAGGTTGCAACAATTACTCCGTCGCAGCGCATTGCTGGGCGCAAGCTTGGTGCTTTTGTTATTCACTCTTGATCGATGCTTACCGTTACAGCTGCCGACCGACAATCAATTCTTTGCTCGCACCCTCGTCGATGAATCGGGCCGACCGCTGCGCGCCTTCGCCGATCAATACGGTATCTGGCGCTACCCCGTCACGCTCGAGCAGGTGTCGCCTAGCTACATCGAAGCGCTACTCGCCTACGAAGACCGCTGGTTTTGGCAGCACCCAGGTATTAACCCCATAGCACTTGCACGAGCGCTGGTGCTAAATATTCAACACAGTCGCATCGTCTCGGGTGGCTCCACCCTGTCCATGCAAGTGGCGCGCTTACTGCACCCACACTCACGCACCCTCATGGGCAAACTGCAGCAAGTGTTTCGCACCCTGCAACTCGAGTGGCACCTGAGTAAAACCGAGATATTAACCCTTTACTTAAATATCGCGCCCTTCGGTGGCACCATCGAAGGTGTACAGGCGGCAAGCTATACCTACCTCAATAAATCCGCCGACAATCTCACCGATGCCGAGGCCGCCTTACTCGCCGTGCTGCCACAATCCCCAACCCGTTTAAGGCCCGACTTACACCCTCGAGCTGCCGAGCTTGCGCGCAATAAAGTGCTCGATAGATTACGCGAATTTGAACGTTGGTCGGCGTCGAGAGTTGCCGCCGCAAAACTTGAAACGGTTTATGCGCTACGCGCCCAGCAAGATCAAGTCGCGCCTTTGTTAGCGCGCCGCTTGGTCCAACAAGGTAATGGCCAACGCGCCATTGAGACAACCATCGATGGCGAGCTGCAACGCAGCCTTGAAGATTACTTGGCCAACGCCATCAATAATTTTCCGGCGCAAACTTCGGCGGCGATCTTAGTGGTGGATAATCGTAACTCGGCGGTAAAAGCCTATTTAGGCTCGGCAAATTTTGCCGACAAAACGCGCTTTGGCCACGTGGATATGATCACCGCCATTCGCTCACCAGGTTCTACCCTGAAACCTTTCCTATTTGCCAAGGCCATCGACGCGGGCATGATTCATTCGGAGTCGTTACTGGCCGATGTGCCGCGCAGCTGGGGAGATTATCGCCCCTCTAACTTCAACAGCGGTTTTATCGGCCCAGTATCGGCTACTAATGCCCTACAGCGCTCACTCAATATGCCCTTTGTCGAGCTACTCGATCGCTACGGTCCGAAACGCTTTAGCACCGAGCTCGAAAACGCCGGTTTGCAACTTCGCACCCCAGGCGACGAGCCTAATCTATCGCTGATTTTGGGGGGCACAGGCACTAATCTTGAACAACTGGTGCAAAGTTATACGGCGTTCGCCAATCACGGGTTAGTGCAACCTCTGAGCTATTTAAAAAAGCAGTTAACCGAACCAAAACAACCGCGCTACCTCGTCTCACCGCAAAGCGCCTGGATAACGCAAAAGGTGCTAGCCGACATCGCAAGACCGGGGTCACTCAACACTTTAGCGCATACGCAACAGCAGCAAACACTGGCTTGGAAAACAGGCACCAGCTACGGCTTTCGCGATAGCTGGGCAATCGGGGTGAACGCAAACTACACCATTGGCGTTTGGGTAGGCAGGCCAGATGGCACTGCACTGCCGGGGCACAGTGGGCGAGAATCGGCAGCGCCCTTATTATTTTCCGTGGCCGACTACTTGCGCATCGGTCGCGTCGACATTACACAACCCAAAGGTATTTCTCAGCAAGACATATGCTGGCCACTCGGCACAGCGCCAACAGCCTTGACTCAACAGGACGAAGAACAGACACAGAGTTTTTGCCATCAGCGCCGCAAGGCGTGGATTGCCAACGATGTCATTCCGCCAACCTGGCATAAAGCCGACAGCGATAGCTGGCAAGGCAATCCGTTTGTGTTTTGGAAAAGACAAGTTGCTGCCGATGAAAAAGGCACTGGCTGCCAACCACAGAGCAACCGAACTCGGAGCGAGAGAGTATCTGTTGCGCTCTGGCCAAAGGTACTAGAGCCCTGGATAAAATACCAATACACGCGAGCGGCACAAATCCCCTCGGCAAACAGCCTCTGCGATGGCCAGTATACTCACGCCAGTAGCCTAAAAATAATTGGTATTAGCGACGGCAACATTTACCGTGCGGCAAACAATTCGCAGACAAAGCCAAGCATCAGCCTAAGCAGTATTGGCGGCTCCGGCCAACGTCATTGGTATTTTAACGGCGTTCGTAAATACAGTTTAGATGCCCAGCAAGTGGTCACCCACACGCTCAAGCAAAAAGGCGTGCTACAGATAGTAGTGATAGACGATGCGGGAAATTTGGATCGCGTCACCATAAACGTTTTATAACAGCCCGAGCTACGCAGCGGGCAAAAAAAATCCCCGCTCATCGGCGGGGATTTTTTAAACGTTGTAATCTTTGTCTTTATATCGATGCTATTTAAGCGCTCTCTTCCGTTTTCAAGACACCGCGACGAATTTGGTCGCGTTCCATAGACTCGAACAAGGCCTTGAAGTTACCCTCGCCAAAACCTTCATCTTTTTTGCGCTGAATAAACTCGAAAAAGATAGGACCAACCAAATTTTCAGAGAAAATCTGCAACAATAAACGTGGGTCGCCTTTTTCGATAGAACCGTCCATCAAAATACCGCGCCGCTGAAGTTCATCCACGGGTTCACCATGGCCCGGCAAACGCTCCTCTAACATCTCATAGTAGGTTTCCGGCGGCGGCGTCATGAAGCGCATACCGCGCGCCTTTAATCTATCCCAGCAGGCTGGTAGATCATCACAGGAGAAAGCCACATGCTGAATGCCTTCGCCGTTGTAGGCCATTAAGAACTCTTCAATCTGGCCGTTGCTGCCGGCTTCTTCATTGAGCGGGATGCGAATTTTACCGTCGGGTGCGGTCATCGCCTTGGAGGTTAAGCCGGTGTACTCGCCTTTAATATCGAAGAAACGGATTTCACGGAAGTTAAACAACTTCTCGTAATAGTTGGCCCAGTAAGCCATGCGGCCACGATACACATTGTGCGTTAAATGATCGATAACCTTAAAACCACAACCCTCGGGGTTGCGATCAACGCCTTCGATGAACTCAAAATCGATATCGTAGATAGATGCACCTTCTTGATAACGATCGATCAAATATAAAATTGCTCCGCCAATACCGCGGATAGCCGGCAAGCGCAGCTCCATCGGCCCAGTGGGAATATCAATAGGCTGGGCACCATTTTTCAGCGCTAAGTCATAGGCCTCGCGCGCATTTTTAACCCGAAAACCCATACCACAAGCTGAAGGGCCATGCTCTTCGGCATAGTAACCGGCAGGCGATTTGCGCTCGTAATTGACAATAAAGTTGATACCGCCTTGGCGCCAAAGGGTGACATCTTTAGAGCGGTGGTTGGCCACATGGGTAAAGCCGAGTATATCGAGCACCGGCTCGAGAACGCCTTTTTCACGCGCGGCGAACTCGATGAACTCAAAGCCATCAAGGCCCATAGGGTTTTCAAATAAATCAGCCATGTTTCTCTCCTCACTAGTCAGCCGTGCGTAAATAACGCGTAGATTGACGCTAGTATAGCCATCGGTAAAGACGCTTTTTGCCTAATACGCCCTCCTAGAAACACATTTAAGACAATTTCAACCTAAATAACGCTAAAACCAGAACAATACCATCAAGTATTAGCGAATTGACACCAGCTTTCCCCCGCACATTGCACTTTTTAAAAGAAAACGACTAGAAGCCGCCACGCTAACTACCCAACACAACGTCATTGCCCACCCCCACTCATTAGCAGCCTAATACCCTGCGGTACAGCCGATTTGTTATGGCCTTTAACCGCAGGTTTAGTAGATACTTGAGGCCTAACGCCGGTTCACTCGACGTTTAAAACAGCAAAATGGAATTTAAGAATGAACAAAATACGACTTAGCGTTTTACTCACCTTGGTATGTTTTGCCTTCACCTCGGCATTACAGGCGGCGCCGGAATTGAAGGGCAGCCCAGAAGAGCTCAAAGGCTTTCTACACCCCAGCAGCCAAACCTTATTTATCAGCGATAGCGCCGAAGAAACGGCCTACTCAGATCAAGCCATCGTTAACTTGCTAGTTACCACGGAAGAAAAAACCCTTGGCAGCGCACTGGAAAAAAACGCTGCGTTGCGCAACAACATAAGAACCCAACTGACGGCACAGGGCATTGCAGCCAACGACATCAAAAACTCCAAATTCTCTTCGTCACCAGAGTTTGGTTGGTTCGGCAAAGAGCCGAGCAGCTATAAAGTTGTAAATCGTATGTCGATTAAAATTGAGCAGGAAGCCTCACTACAAAACATTGCCAACATTTCCGACCAGTATAAGGAGGTGGTGCTATCCGGCACTCAATTTGAACACTCGAAAAAAACAGACGTTAGCCAAAAGGTGAAAACCTTAGCACTGAAAAAAGTAATGGAAAAAAAGGCTTTTTACGAGTCCACACTGGGCATAAAACTCACACCCCTGTCCTTTGACGAGTCTGTTTCGGATGGTTTACCAACCGAAGGGGCCAGCCAGCTTGAAGAAATTGTCGTCACGGGTGTTAGAGTCAAAAGCGATAGCTACTCGTCGAGGCGACAGTACGAGCCAGTAAACCCCGCAAGCTCCTTTGATGAAATAAAATACACTGCGCGAATAAAAGTAGAATTCAGAGTCAATTAAGCCTAAGGCCCTAAGCCTGCCAAACTTACTTGGCAGGCTCGCCGATTGCTAAATTCAACGTGAGACGCCACAGCTTGGCATCATTTGGCGCCACCATCACCGTTTCATCACCCGCTTTCATTTGCTCCGCCAAACTATCGGTATTGGAATTAGTGGGTTCGAAACCTAAATTGAAATAAGGTGTCTTTCCGGCACCATGCCACGCATTATAATTAAGCCAGAGAGCCAGATGAGGTACTTCCTCGGGCAAAAAGGCGAAGGTTAATTTTTCGCCCGAATCAGGTCGCTCCAATCCCACCTGAACCGGCTCGCCAGCGCGCTCAGCCTGCAGCTTGGCATCGGTGAAAATTTTCGCCGCAAAAGCGGGAACACCTTCACCTGGAACTTTCGACATATCATAACCAAATTTGGTCACCGGCCATTCAAAACACTCATGACGAATGGTCGGCGCCACATCGCTGGACCAAGCCGTACGCATTTTTTGGCCAGCGGGTAGATGCAGAGTCATGCCCGGCAAAATATTAATAATGGGGTGCATACACCAAAAAAACGGCATGGGGTGCGAAGACTTGTTATCAACTCGATACTCTAACTCGAGGTCGGCATCACCTGCGGGCAATCGCATCATGCGCTGAAACCGGTAGGGTAAGGCTTCACCCTGTACCTCTAAGTGCAATATCGCCGTGCCTTGCTCGTCTACAACCGCATTGATGAGCTGCCAAGACTGGGAGAATATTTCGCCGTGATCGGGCAGCAGCGATCCACCCCAAATACCGGCCGAGGTGGGCAGTCTGCAGGTATCGACCGTTGGCACACATTCATCAATCCCTCCCGTGTCATGAGCGCGCACGTAGTTATCGCCATAACAGGCCGGCCGATAGGGCAGCGCTTCATTGCGCCACAACCATTCTACGCCAGTCTGCCTAGACTGCAGGCTGATGATTTTCCCACCCAAGGAGGGAATCACTGTTACCGACATTCGGTCATTGGTTAATGTAAAGGCCGAAAAACCATCTACATGAATCAACTCTAGGGCCTGCTGTTTTTTATTTTTCATAGTGCATTAACTCTGAAGTATTTTCAGGGGCAAGCTTAAAAGCTCATCACCAGATCCTGCAAAGAACCAAATAATCGACACAAAGCTCGCCACCGTAATAAGATACCAAACGGTAGCAAATGTTTGTCCATATCTATCCAAAGGCAGCAAATGACTTTGGTGTCGACCGCGCCACTCTGCGAATATTTCTAAACTGCCAACAATCAACAAAAAACCCAACAGGGCAAGGCCCAAGGTGTAGCTCAACCACACGCCTAACGCAGCTGCAAGCATGCATAAAACCAAGCCTACTTTACTGTTCATCGAAAAGGTAATGCTTTTTAAGATGTGGCCGCCATCGAGCGGCAGAATTGGTAACAAATTGAATAGATTTAACAGCGCGTTAAAAACCGCAAGGCCGGCAAAGAAAATATTATCGGTAAGCGCGAACAGGAGCAGGCAAAGCAACGACATGCCCAAGCCAAATATCGGTCCCATAATGGAAATGACGACATCCTGCCAACGGGTGTTAATTTTTCCATCGGTGACCGCTAAACCACCAAAAAATGGAATCAAATAAATGCCTTTGGTCGGCATATTAAAATAGCGCATTGCGCGAATATGACCGTACTCGTGCACCACAAGACAAGCGATCAAGGCAATGGCAAACTGAAACGAAAAAAACCAAGAGTAAGCCGCTATACTTGCACCGGCCAACACAACCTTAATAATCTTGGCGCTTTTCAGTAATTTAAAACCCAACAAGCCCAAGCCCACTAGGCTAAATTTCGGCTTTTGGTCTACAACTTGCTCCGGTACTTGCTGCTCAATATCTTTGCTAGTGCGTTGGCCAGTTGTATATTCTTCACCATCCACCAAAATGCGGTAACTGAAGGCGAAGGGTTGCCAGCTAAGCTGTACATCTAACCGAACCTCAACTTCCTGTGGCAACTCCGTTTGCGGCTCTGAGCCCACGACTGGGCGCGCCTCGGTTAGCCGGAACTTGTGGCTACGCGCAATGGTGTCATCCGCAGAAGCGGCCAGCTCCGAAACCAAAACACCGCCAAAAAACAGCTGTTGCCAACCCGCCATCGAGCCTTCCAAGCGCAATGATTGACCCAATACATCTATCCTAAGTAATTCCACAACCGTCTCTATTCCGCAATCCCAACCAAGGCGCCAATTATGCCCGTACCCAGGTAGATAACCAAGACTTGTGCCTAACGGTGAAAATTTTGGTGGACAAGCCTATGCTCAACTCATCGACGGCCACACAACAAATCCAACACGGGAGCCCCATTGGCTCGAAAAGATACGTTAAAGGTAATTAAAGATCACTTGAGCGGAAGGCAACAACAGCGAGCAAGAACTCAAACCCACAAACCAAACATCCTGCTCTGCGAAGCGGATACCGAGCAGCTGCTGGGGAGCAGCCAATTAATAAACAGATTTTTCGATGGATTTGACATAACTAAATGACGGTTTCGTTAACTCAGTGTAGTTCCAACTTTAGTGTGGAAATTCACCGTTAAAATAACAGTTTAGGCCGTCAGATCGCATTCTATCCTCAACACGCCTTAAACATAACCAATGACGACCTCAAACCCCACATTCAACTGTTTGACCATGAAATCTAGCTAACAACCGAGAAAATATGGCAAAATTCGAAACACATCTAACGCTCGGAACCGGCAAATGAATATTAAGTTGCAGGGGCTATCCCTCTCAGTTTTGGCATTTTTCAGCCTTTATCATCTTGATACTAAGGCCGCTATTTACACCTGGGTTGATGCCAACGGTAAAACCCACTACAGCGACCAGCCTTTAGATAAGAAAGCCGCACGCGAAGTTGACATTGCGCCGACAAATATTATGGAGGGAGGCAAGGCAATAACCGAGAACGCCGCGCGCGCCAAAGCGCAAGCCGCAAGCGAGACAGAAAGTAGATCAAAAACGGCTAAAAAGAAATATGACCCCTGTAAAGATGACCTAGCCATGTACCGCGCTTTTACCGAGCAACAATTCTCAAGCAACGGCCGCCCAAAACGTTACTATTTAGACAATCCAGATGGCAGTTCTATGACAGAAAAACAACAAACCGAGTTTATCAATAACTTAGGCGAAGATTTGAAGGAGAGGGGCTGCATCTAAACGTAGAGTACTGGACTTTAAACTTGGATTAAAAAAAAGCTTTTTAAACTCTCGCCAACATTCTACATCAACACACCAAAGACTCTGGCAGATAGGATCACGAAAAACGAAACAGCCTGAGCGTATCTGATTACAACGCACCCTCCCTAGATACCTTGTGTCAGATAAGCTCAGACTCTACAGTGACCTCAAACGTGAAAACATCCGTAGGCGAATGAACTATTGCTATGCTTAGCTCTCTACTTTTACTGTGACAGACTTTTCTGCACCGCCAGTCTCCAAACGCCGCAACAGCACATAGAATAAAGGCGTAAAAAACAAACCAAAAATAGTCACCCCAAGCATACCGGAGAATACCGCAATACCCATAACGCTACGCATTTCGGCGCCGGCGCCTGAGGAAAACACCATCGGCACCACGCCCATGATAAATGCGAAGGAGGTCATCAAAATGGGTCGCAAACGCATGCGGCTAGCAGTAATTGCCGCTTCTAAGGTTGCCATACCACGCTGCTCAAGTTCCCGAGCAAACTCGACAATCAAAATAGCATTTTTACTCGCCAGCCCCGCAAGTACAAACAAGCTCACCTGGGTGAAAATATTATTGTCACCACCAATCAGCCAAACGCCAAATAGCGCCGATAATATCGATAGCGGCACAATACTAATCACCACCAAAGGCAAGGCTAAACTTTCATATTGCGCTGCCAAAACAAGGAAAACCAAAAGTAGACACAAGGGCAGAATATAGACAGTTGTATTGCCGGCCAACACCTCTTGATAAGTTAATTCGGTCCACTCGAAAGCGATGCCAGGCGGTAATGTTTGCTCTAGCACGCGGGTGATTGCATCTTGAGCCTGACCGCTCGAATAACCTGGCGCTGCATTGCCATTTAAATCCGCTGCAAGATAGCCATTGTAATGCGCAGCACTTTCAGGCCCATAGCTTTCAAGCAGTTGCAACACTGCGCCCAATGGCACCATATCACCTTGTTGATTGCGCACCTTTAACCGCAGCGCATCATCAGGCGCATCGCGGAATGGCGCATCGGCCTGCACGATAACCTGATAAGTTCTACCGAACTGATTGAAATCATTGACGTACAGAGAGCCTAGGTAAATTTGCAAACTGTCAAAAATTTCTTTGATATTCAAACCCAGCTGCTTCGCTTTGGTACGATCTACATCGGCATAAAGCTGGGGCACGTTTATTTTGTAATTAGAATAAACAGCTGCCAACTCTGGCTGCTGCCACGCCAACTGCTGCGCTTTCTCCACTGCCTCCGCTAAGGCCTCATATCCAAGCCCGGCGCGATCTTCAATTTGCAATTTGAAACCACCGGTTGTCCCCAAGCCCATGACCGGTGGTGGCGGGAAAACGGCAATAAATGCCTCTTCAATACCCGCGTATTTCATTTGCAGTTTGTGTGCAATTGCACCGGCAGAAAACTCTTCGCTACCACGTTCGGAAAAAGGCGCCAAAGGCAAAAACACAATGCCAGCGCTTGCGCTGCTGGTAAAGCCATTAATACTCAAACCTGGGAACTGCACCGCGTGATCGACACCCGGCTCAGCCAAGGCGATCCGACCCATTTCTTCGACTACCGCTTGGGTACGTGACAGCGTGGCACCATCGGGCAGTTGCGCAAAACCGATAAGATATTGTTTATCTTGCGCCGGTACAAAGCCTTTCGGGATAACCATAAACTCGCCCGCGGTGATCACTAGCAGTACAACATAGAAACCCAGCGCCAACGTTTTACGCCCTAGAATGCCACTGACACCACGCGCATATTGGTTAGAACTACGACTGAAACTTTTATTAAACCACGCAAAAAATTTGCCAAATACTTTCTCCATACCCAGCGTTAGTTTGTCCTTAGGCGCATCGTGTGATTTAAGCAGTAAGGCGGCCAAGGCTGGGCTTAAGGTTAAGGAATTAATCGCAGAGATAACGGTGGAAATGGCAATCGTTAACGCGAACTGCTTATAGAATTGCCCGGTAAGACCACTCACAAACGCGATAGGCACAAACACCGCCACCAAGGTGAGTGAGATCGCGATGATAGGCCCGCTCACCTCCTGCATGGCTTTGTAGGTTGCCAGCAACGGCGCCAAGCCTTCTTCAATGTTGCGCTCGACATTTTCGACAACGACGATGGCATCGTCTACCACAATACCAATCGCCAACACCAAACCAAATAGAGACAAGGTGTTGATGGAAAAGCCAAACATCCACATCAGTGAAAAGGTACCAACAATGGAAACCGGTACTGCCAGCAGCGGTATAATGGACGCGCGCCAAGTTTGTAAAAACAGAATTACCACCAGCACCACCAGCGCCAATGCTTCCAGTAGTGTTTTTACAACAGCCTTGATAGATGATTGCACAAACACCGTGGGGTCGTAGACAATGCGAAACTCTACATCTTGCGGAAAGTTTTCACTCAGTTCCGCCATTATTTGGCGCACACCATTAGAAATCTCAATAGCATTGGCACCGGGCGCCTGAAATATAGGAATGGCGACTGCGGGTTGGTTATCGAGCATGGAATTCAAACTATATTCCGCCGCGCTTAGCTCGATGCGAGCCACATCATCTAAACGCGTTACTTCGCCAGTACTGCCAGTGCGAATAATAATCTCGCCAAATTCCTCAGGGCTACTCAAGCGCCCCTTGGCGCTAATCGGTAGCTGCACATCAACAGGACTAGCAAAGGGCGCGGCCCCAATCACACCGGCGGCTACTTGTAAATTTTGCTCTTGTATGGCGCTAACAACATCGCCGGCCGTTAAGCCGCGCTCGGCGATTTTCTCAGGATTAAGCCAGATGCGCATGGCGTAGTCGCCAGAGCCAAATAAACGCACCATGCCAACGCCCTGCACTTTCGCCAAGGCATCCTTAATATTTACCAGCGCATAGTTGCGCAAGTACAAGGCATCGTACGTTTTTTCCGGCGATACTAAATGCACCACCATGGTCAAGTCGGGCGAACTCTTGGTCACCACCACACCCGCTTGACGGGTCACATCTGGCAACCTTGGCAGCGCTTGAGAAACCCGATTTTGCACCATTTGCTGAGCCAAATCGGGATCCGTGCCAATTTTGAACGTCACCGTTAAATTCAACCGGCCATCTGTGGTTGCCTGCGAAAACATGTACAACATATTTTCCACGCCACTTAACTGCTCTTCTAAAGGCGTGGCTAAGGTTTCTGCGATGACCTTCGGATTTGCCCCTGGGTAAGCAGTACTGACTACCACCGAAGGTGGAGCTACTTCCGGGTATTCTGATACCGGTAATTGAAACATGGCAATTAAACCGCCAATAAAAATCAGCAGTGAAATGACACCAGCGAAAATAGGTCGATCCACGAAAAAGCGAGAAATATTCATAAACTATTAACCATGACGAAACGCAGTAACGCACCGCAAATAGAAAACTTGCGGTGCACTGGTGTGGCTTAGCGGTAAATTACTTAGTGTGTGCGAGTGCTGGTTCAGCGGTAACCTTTTGCGGCTGCACCGGCATACCCGGGCGCACGTGAGACAGGCCATTGACAATAACTTTTTCGCCCGCCTCAAGACCGGTGCTCACGACGCGCTGACCGCGTACATAATCGCCCAACACAACTTCGCGATACTGGGCGATATTTTGTGCATCAACCACCATCACAAATTTCTTGTTTTGGTTGGTACCTACGGCGCGCTCTGGCACCAACAGCGCCGGTACTTCTTGTGCGGCCCCTAAACGCAAGGTGGCAAACATGCCCGAGGTTAGAGCACCATCGGCATTGTCGAACAGTGCGCGTGCACGGATCGTGCCCGTGCGCGCATCCAACTGGTTATCAAACGAGGCAATATGACCGTGATAAACAACGCTGTCATCGGCCGCCAACGTCATCTCAACCGGCATCTCCGACGCTGTCTTTACGTTGCGCACAAAACGCAGGTAACTCGACTCATCGACATTGAACTCGGCAAACAATTTGTCGTTAGCTACGATGGTCGCCAGAATCGGAGCACTGGCGCCGGCATCCACCAAATTGCCCCGCGTCAATTCGGCGCGACTGATTCGACCCGAAATAGGCGCCTTAATTTGTGCGTACTCGAGATTAAGTGCAGCTTGATCCAGCTCCGCCTGCGCCTGCAACACCGCAGCATCTGAAACCTGCTGATTAGATAGGGCCGTGTCGTACACACTTTGTGCGACTAATTTTTTCTCGATCAACTGACTTACGCGCGCCAATTCATCCCCTGCTAAGCGAGCGCGACTTTGTGCCGTGGTTAACTGCGCCTTGGCTTGCTGAACCTGCGCTTGGTGCGGTCGCAAATCAATCACGAACAATGACTGCCCCTGCTTAACCAAATCACCTTCGGCAAACAGCACTTTCTCAATGCGGCCACTCACCTGAGGCTTTATGTGAACACTTTGCACCGGCGCCAGACGGCCAGAATAGCTGACCCAAGCGCGCACGGCCTCGGGCTGTAGCTCCAACAATTCAACGTGGGGCGGTGGTGGCGCCATGGGTTGCTCAGCAACACTTGGCCCACTTAAATAGGCCAAGCCAAAGCCCGTGCCCAACAGACCTAGCACTAGCCCTCTGGGGGCGATTTTTCTCCACAATGCGCTTGCGCTCATAACCTCTCCATGCACCACACGGGTGGGCTCAATATGACTGATGGCGGCAAGCATACATACCGGTTGGTATGGCTGTCAACGGAAGCCGCGATAAAATGCCTAAGAAAACACAGCGCAAACAGAGGCTCTCGGGCTTAAAGCTTGCTTTACTGGGCTTCAGAAGGTAATTTAGATCAGTCCGGAACTATAACCATACCAACCGGTCTATTAAAAAGAGCATTGAAGAGCCATACGCCATGACAGTCGCACAAACCCGAACCCACCTGTTAGATACTGCCCTCGATTTGATTTGGCAGAGCAATTACAACGCCGTTGGCGTCAATGAAATTTGCAAAAAAGCAGGTGTTACCAAAGGCAGCTTCTACCACCACTTCGAGTCCAAAGCCGAGCTCTTTTGCGAGGCAACCGATTACTACTGGGAAAAAATACGCGGCGATTTGGATGGCTTACTGTCACCAGTGAACACACCACTCGAGCAATTGCACATGTGGATAGATTATTTGTTCGAAAAGAAAATTGGCAACGACCCAGAGCACATGCCGGGCTGTCCATTCTTTACCGCCAGCCAACAATCCGGCTGCGGCGAATCAAAAATTATGGCATCCATGCAATCCATGGTAAATCGCGCCGATAAATACAACTTAGCGCTCATTAACAATTTAAGAAATGGCGGCTATTTAGATGACAACCTAGACACAGAACAGGTCTCTCGGTTGCTGCAACACTATATCCACGGCGCACTTAATCACGCGCGCCTGATTCAGGACCTCGCCAACATCCGGCGCGACCTGCCTTTAGGCGTGTATCGCATTATTGGTCTTAAAGCGGAGTTCTGGCCGGAGCATACCAGCCTTTAAAACATCGACACGGCAAATGCGACACTCATACAATCCATGGGCGTCTCCAGCTCCCCTTATGGAACGCCTGAATATCTCCCACTCCACTCAGGTGCACACCAAGGGCGACAAACACATTCACACTAGCAGCGAGCGGTTAATTTTCTGCCTGTAAAACACTATCCCCAGCTCTAAACCAAAGACACTGTACTGCGAGTGGACTCATAAATTTCGTATCGCCCGATTCGTCACCTAACTTTGCCAAGTCATTCAGCTGTTGGTGATTTTCTAACTCCAGAATCCAAACTTGCTCAATATTCCAATGCGTTCAGGTACGATTACGACGGTGAAATTACCCAATACTGAAAATAACGGTGAAGTCGAAAAACAAAACACAGCTCGGTTTACTAGTTAGCTAATACACCTACCGAGCATGGGCAGGACGATGTTACGAGGGGATAAAAACCTGGCGAGAAACAACATTGGGTTAATCAAGGGTAGCGCCCTTTTGATCATTCTGTATCCACGTTTCCAAGTGCACGCGCTGTGCGGACCAAGAATTGAAACAATAAGCCCAAGCGCCAGACAAACACGCCCCCTCGCCTTGCCGCTGCAGTGCAAATACAGAGCTCGCCTCTAGCCCCACCTGTGCATAGGCCTCGAAATCGGTGGAAGAATCGCCAAAACCGGCAGCTATCACCCAGCCTTTATTTTGGTACTGATTCAATACCCGCGCCTTAAAAGCCGCATGATCAACACTGTCTTCAGCGCTTCCCGGCACATGAATACTGCCTTCCGGAAAGCCGTTTTCAGCTAACCAGCTAGGAATGCCTCCCTGTAGCAGCGCAACACGTGCACTCAAATAGATAATTTTATAACCGTGCTCGGAAAACAAATGCACTGTGCTGGCGGCATCTTGGCGCACAGAAAATATCGCTGACGGCTTCGGCGTCAGGGTGCCATCAATATCAAATACAACGGCCTTACTATTAGGCACAGGCGCTTGATAAATAGGAAAGGACGTCAATGTACATCCCGAACACAAGACACCGAACATGAGTAACACCGGATAATGTCTGTAGCGAATACTCAATGTTTAACTCCTTAAACCGTTTGACGCTTTCAGTGGATAAAACCTTTTGGGGTGTAAAGCCACTCTAGAATTAAAACGCTAGTAAAAATATTTTTATATTAGGCTAGAAAAAACCTAAGAAAACCTATTGAAGCAAAGGCTTCCTACAACTTTCACTACAATCCGCCCTCTATCATCGCAAGAATTTTACGAGCCTTAACGAAATGATCTAACTTATGGGTTTTTATCCACCAGGTAGCAGCCTCCATGAGCAGCTCTGGATCATCATTTTTATTGGCAAAGAATGCATAAAAGGAAACGCCCACATCCTCACCTTTAACGGCGATTTTTTTGCTGCAAACCTCCACTATCTTCGCTCTTAATGCTTGTCTCATCGATCACTCATACCTTTGGTCACGTGGCTATACGAACAGCATACTAGCGTCGCTAAACATGCACTATGCCAGCCCTATCTCACCTTGCCAACACAGAGTCGTTTGCTAAGTTTAAGGAGCGGGGTTTCTACTCGCCAACGTTTTGAGTCGAGTATTGTAAGCCGTTACATACACGGCATTGTATTCATAGTCGGAAATTCGCAAAGCTACATCGTTGGTAAACAAACCAAAACCGCAGAACAACCTAAGTATTTCAGCATGCTCCTTAAACGAATGCGTGATTTCATAATCAGGAACCGCTAAGTATTGGCCGTCAAACCGCAGGAAGTGTGCATGCCCATCTTTGAAGTCGGCTTCAGCATGAGCAAAACCTCTGGCCAAGGACGCAACCGGGTCTTCAGCGACGCTAACGAGTACTTGGCCTCTGTTAATTTCCGAGAAAATATAAAAAACAACAATAAAGAACAGCGCTGCGCCCATGGTGATGAGGCTTTTGTAAATACTCGTCATTTATTTTTACCCGCCATACCTGCAAAGCTCACAAAATCATCCCAACCCCAAACACCGCATCCCGCCCTGGTTCACCTAAATCGAGAACGTTCTTTTTTAACTGAGCTACGGCATCAGAAGTGGTTAAACCTTGCGCCATGGCGCAAGCCAAACGCGCGGTAACAATAGGCGTGGCCATGGAGGTTCCCGTTTCTCGACCATAGGCCAAAGGCTGTTGCTCAGATTGCGCACGAACGGTTAACACCGACACTCCCAGCGCCGCAAAATCCACCTGCTCACCCTGGTTAGCCCAGCGATATATATTGTGCTCGCTATCTACTGCCGTGACGCCGATCACTTGCGGGTAGGCCGCTGGATAAAGTGCCGGGGCCGCCGGACCTTCATTACCAACAGCGGCAACCAAGGCGATTTGTTGCTGAGCCAATCGCGCTACGGCGAGCCCCAACAATTGATTGGGAGGCCCGGCGAGCGATAAATTAATGACCTGAACCTTTTCTGTTGCCAACCAATTTAACGCCTGCAATAAACTCTGGGTGGTGGCTCCTTGGGAATAATCGGAGCGCGCATAAAACGCAGAGGCGGCAAATAAATCGGCGTTTACTAATGATGCATTCAAGCCCTCGCCGCTACCGATTAATAGACCGGCTACCGCTGTGCCATGCGCTGACGGTGCAGCTAATTGTGCAGGTAAAAATGATTCACTGACGATAGTGGCATTGGCAAACGCAGGGTGGTTTGTCTGTACCTGGGTGTCCACCATGCCCACCCGCACCGGTGCAGCGCAAGTAACGGCATCTCTTTTATCGAACTCTGTTGTGGGCGTTGCGCTAACGCCAAGATCGCGCGCCGTAGCCTGTGTTTGGCTGGTAAAAATGTGATTGCGATCTAAGCTCGCCCGCCAAGACGCAGGTAAAAGTTTCTCTAAAGCGGCGCGGGAATCCAAGGCCTCACTAGCTTGGAAGCGCACCAACACCAACCCCAAACCCGGCATGGGTTCGCTGCTCAGAACGTCAACACCGGGCAATTGTGTTAACTCACGTTGCTGCTCGACCGGCATCCACACTAACCACTCCCGCGCCACCGCGCGCCAGCCGTCCTCCACAATAACTTCCACATGGGCGAGCTGCCCGGCCGGATTGATAATGGGCAAGGCGTTGGGCAATTGCGCGAGAGGGTTAGTTAAGGCTCGGGCGATGGGATCGAGCGCGGCGTCACGTGCCAAGGCCTCGGCCTTTCTGGCTTCTTTTTGTGCTGCCAGTGCGGCTTCATCTAGGCGATTACCAATGTCATTAGCCACATCACTAGCGCTGCGCCCGAGCTGATCAATTTGTCCGGTGACAACTTGAGTTGCCGGCAGTTGGCCATAACTCGTGACTGGCAGCACACAAGCGTAGATGAGCAAGCCGGCGATGAGCACCGTGCGTTTTATCGTCATGGTCGTTATCCTTAGGCCGCCTATCGATAATCGACAGATCTAGGCCGCAATCATTAATAAGCCTACCTGTTCTAGACGCGTTGAACTAGAACCATTAAGGCGTACAAGGGGCTCAAAGCCAAGCCCTCAGTAAGATAACGACCCCGCTCGAAAAATATTCCCTATTTTCGGGAATAAAAGCCAAGCCCGCACGTTAACAGGTTGTAACAAGGGGAAACTAACCAATGCACAACGAATTAACTGAACTACTGCCGGCCTTAAGACGCTTTGCCTTCTCCCTTACAGGCCAGATGGCGGATGCCGACGACCTGCTGCAAAACACGGTGGAGAAGTTATTAGCAAAACCTGCACCTAGCGACGTGCCCTTGGCAAAGTGGGCTTTTCGGGTTTGCCGCAACCAGTGGATCGACGACTACCGAGCTCAAAAGACCCGCCAAACAGCGGCGCAATCACCCGAACTTACCGAGGGCCAAATTATTGATGGCGAACACGCTATGGAACAGAAAATGACACTCGACCGCGTCAACCGTGCCATGCAGACACTGCCCGATGAACAGCGCTCCATCATCGCCTTAGTTTGCCTGCAGGGTTTAGCCTACAAAGATGTGGCAGAAATTTTATGCATTCCCATGGGCACGGTCATGAGCCGGCTCGCCCGCGCCAGAGCGGCGCTGGCCAACACCTTAGATAACCCCGCCGAGAGGATTACAGCATGAATATTAACGACGAAAAACTATCGGCCTTTTTAGACGCAGAGCTACCGGAGGCGGAGATGAGCGCCATACGCGAGCGCATCGCCGACGACGAAAGCCTCGCCAACCGTTTAGCCGAACTGGCAGCGGTGGACAGCCAGCTGCAAGCTTGCTATCAACGCATTGACGAGCAACCTATGCCGACGGCCATCACCGACATGATTGCAGCGAGCGCCAAACAACAGAGCGAGCAAGAAAAACCAGCGCCAAAAACCAGCGCCAAAATTTTTCATTTTCCCCAGTTTGCCCCGCAACATCTGGCCATGGCGGCTAGTGTTGCGCTCGCCATCGGTATTGCCATGAACCACTGGCTAACCCCAGGGCTAAGCGCCGATACAAACTGGCAGGAACTAGCACAAGCGCTGGACACTTTACCCAGTGGCGAAACCCTGCAACTTAACACCGGGGGCGAGCTAACAACAAAAGTGTCGTTTACCAATAGCGACGGCCAATGGTGCCGCCAGTATCAAGCCAGCAGCCAAACTGACGTGACTCAAGGTATCGCCTGCCGCAATCATCAAAGCTGGCAATCAGTAGCCGTTCTGACTCTTGCTAACACTGAAACAACTAACGGCCAGCAATACCAAACCGCGAGCAACGATAAAGCCATTGTGGAACTCGTAGATAAAATGGCCGTGGGCAATTTTTTAAACCGCAGCCAAGAAGCTAAGGCAATTGCCGAAGGCTGGATAAACAACAATCAAACTCAGCATCAAACAACCGAAAAGTGAGGATAACGCCATGAAAATGTTAATGAGCACCGGATTGATATTACTCTCCCTTCTGGGTTGTGCTAGCAACAGCGGCTACAAACCTGCTGCCGGCAGTGGCTACGGTTACACGGAAACAGAGATTAGCGAAAACCGTTATCGCATCGACTATAAAGACAAAAGCCGCCGCGCCAGCCAAGCAAAAAATTACGCTTTGTTGCGCGCCGCCGAGCTAACCTTGGCGCAAGGCTACGATTGGTTTGTCGTGGTAGATCGCGAAACGCAGATAGAAAAATCTGACGACAATATAAGCACTGATATGACAACTGGTTACACCGTAACCAAGAGTTGCGGCTTACTCAGCTGTACCACGCAAACTCACCCAACCACGCAATACGGCGTAGGCATGAGTAGCGGTACCGGTAAAGACTTCGCCATCGCCAGCCTAGAAATACGCTTAGGCAAGGGTGTTAAACCCGCAACCGGTGATACCTACGACGCACGAGAAATTAGCGAGAGCATAGGAAAATCAGCAAGATAAAGCCGCAATCACACATACAATGAAAAGCCCTATTGGGCCATAATCTAAACCAACACCTAATAGGCGAGCCTTCGCTTATTAGGTGAAGTCCTACCTAGGCTGCGATAAGAATAAGTCGCGCGATAAAAATGTGTTAAACATAGACAGGGCAGATGCGGCATAATATGGAAGAGCGCATTTAGTCTCTTCTTGAAAATCCTGGAGTTTTATGGATCTTTTAAACCTGACCGGTCGATCACTCACAAAAGCCTCAAATACACTATTACTCCTCGCCTGCCTAAGCCCCTTGAACGCTTACGCCAATCAATGCCCCACCCCTCTAAAATCTTTACCCATGCAGAACTTTCCCTGCGCCGACCAATGGTTAACTGAACTGTTTCAAGAGGTGAGCTGTCCAATTACGTTTTTACCTATTAAAGCCAACATGTCGCGTCGCATGCGATTATTGTTAGATGGTCAAGTACAAGTACTACTAGGACTTTCGCGCACACCCGAGCGCGAAAAACAATTTCAATTCAGTGAACCCATTGCAACCCATAGGTTGATACTCTACGGCAACAAAGGTTCGACCGTGAGCAAAAACATTAAGCAGTGGTGTGACACCACCATGCGCAGTGCCAAACTGATTTTGCCCCCGCGCGGCCACTTTGGCCCAAAGGTGGACGCTCTCGTAAACGGCGACCAATGTGCCGGCCAACTGATTTATGCACCGCTAGGCGCTCAGCAGGCAAGTAAAATGTTAATAGCGGGCCGCGGCGACTTAATTATTGCCTCGGAAAATTGGCTCGCAAGCCAAACACAAGAACTTCAAAACGCGATCGAGAAAATTGACATACTGGTATGGGAAGAAAATACCGAATTGGCTTTTAACGGGCTCGATCAGAGTTTTATCGAACGAGTTAACCACGTCATCGAAACGAAACTAGAGACTGGGTCGACACTGTGCGGTCTATCACCTAGAAAAAAGCGATAAAGGCTGGGGCCAACTAAAAACGCTAGAGCGGACCATTCGCCTCAGGACAAATTGCTAAGCGGATGGCAATCCCCAGCTAACGACTCATCTTTCAGCACCTTAAGATTAATGAATATTAAAAAAACACCGGCCTAAGCAGGTGTTTTTTTAACTAACGTCTAAACAATTTTAGAAGAAGTTGTACTTACCTTGCAGCACGACGGTGCGACCATCGTAGTGTGTAGAACGCGGCTGAAACTCTACATCTTGATACTCTTCATACAAGGTTTTCTTCAGATTGTAACCTTTCAAAGACTCGCCGAAGTTTTTTGTAATGTTGTAAAAGGCGGACATATCAACACGACCCGCTGCTTTAACATTCTTATTACCTTCGCCATTGAACGTACCCACGCTTTCCAATTCGTAATCACTGCGGCAATTAGTGGACAAGCCAATACCGAATTGACCTTGCTCGTCGTAACCAATCACGTTGTACGTATCGTCAGAGATACCCGAAATTTGCGCATTCAGCGGTGCATCCTCAGACGTTTTCGAGTAATTGATGATACCGCCGAAGCCGTTCCAAGGGTAAGGCAAGCAGTTCAGGTTCTGTTGAATTGAAAGTTCATAACCTTGCACTTTGATTCTCGAATCGATGTTCTGCACTTGGCTAATATTCACTTCGTTGCCAGCGGCAATGTAGTTAGGATCAATCGCATCAAAACTATCGGCACCGCCGGTAATACAGCTATCGCCAACCATAGACAAGCTGCCCATGTTCAAGCCGTACCCGGCCAACAGGTCTTGATCACAGGAACCGACCAAGGTGAAAAAATTGTCGATGTCTTTTCTGAACAGCGCAAACGTAACGGCGCTACCTTCGCGGTTATACCACTCTAAAGAGATATCGTAGGCTTGCGCAGTAAAGGGATCGACATCCGCACCTGGCAACACCACTATCGCCTCACCTGTGCGGGTAGTCACTGACGTGGATGGCGTTGCGGCGCGGACCTTGGGGCGAGACATCATTTCGCTGTAGGCAACCCGCAGGCGCACATCTTCGGTAACATCCATCGCCAAGTTCAAGCTCGGCAAAAAGTAATCGTAAGAATTTTTAACGTGACGATCTTCTGGGTTGTTAATATCCGTAGCACCGAAGGCATAGAAAGGTGCACTGGCATCCTGCTCAGAATTCACGTAGCGAACGCCCACATTACCTTGCACCGGTAGGTTGGCAACATTGAAATCTAAATCAGCCATCAAATAAGCGGCACTGGTATTGAGATCAACGTCGTACACCAAACCAGCACTTTGCTGACCACCGCGAGCAATTAAGCCGCTCGAGGGCACAACAACTGGTATTTCACCTCTCACTGGGTCTGGATTTACGGTACCTAAGGTAGCCACAGCGGCACTGTTAATAGCATCCACATCGAGGGCATACCAACCTGATCCGGCACCTGCACCGGCACCGGCACCGGCAAAACCATTGATGGTGACACCGAAAAAATCACCTTGTGACGCATACGCCGGATCGATACGTGCGGAGTTAACCAAAATACCATTTAAATCGATGCCGGTAGGCGAGTGGCGCAAACGGTCGGAGCTTTGGCTATCTTCAGAGTAACGGTAGCCAAATTGCACATTAGGTAGTACGGGCAACTCTAACTCGCGCTTGAAATTCACTTCGAAAGCGTTCGAATCAACTTCCAAGGTTTCGTAAGTACCGGTTACCAAGGTACGAACGTTGCCACTACCTTGCCTTACTTCGCCCGAGCCACTTACCGAGTCAAACACTTGCCAAGTGCCCGCTTCTAAATCGAGGTTGTCGTAATCAACCAAGGTATACACGTAATCGTCGATGCTGCCCTCACCCGTGTACACCGACTTTTTTACCTCGTTGTTTTATTGGGCGATTACATTTAAAAACGTGTTTGCAGCTGAACGGCACTCACGGTTTCCTGATAGCTGGCGCTGTCTAAGTTTGACCGGTAATCAGCGTAATCAATTTTTGCAGCCAAGCTCACATAATCGTTAAGTCCAACAATCCATTTTGCTTCCCAGTGCTGCTGGCGATCGGCGCGATTAGGCAGCGCTTCCGTTTCACCAAAGGCATTCGCGCGCGGCTCTAAACCTGGGCCTTGGTAATCTCTATCCGAGTAGCGCCAGCCGAGTTGTGTTTGACTCTCAAAGCCCAGCAGGGTGAATTTATGCGACCAGCGCGCGCGTAGGTTAACGCCCTCATAGCTGTAGTTATGCTGCTGCGCGACTTCGTCCTCGCGATCTAAGCCTAGACTCACAAAGCTCTTCGCTTGATTCATAAACCAGTAGATATCGCCACCCCAAAGTTGACTGTCTGCATCTCGCTCGGGTTGATCGGAAAAGTTTTTGACTTGCTGAGTAAACTGGCCGCGTAAATAGAGATTTTGACTCATCAGTTTACTGGCGTATAAACGCGTTTGCGCCAAATGTAAAAAATCTTGCTGATCTAAGCGCGCCAGCGCCACATCGTGACTCACCCCCAAGGTAAGTGCGCTGAAATCATAGCTCGCGTCGACATTGCCGCGGCTAACATCCAGATCAAAGGCATCAAATTCCGCATAGCGTTTATGATCGTGATAAATGCCCGCGCGCAACTTGAACTTATCCGTTGCCGCCCACTCAGTTTTGGCGCCCACATGAATAACACCCGCCCAATCACCGACATTGGTGACTCTATCCAACTCTTTTACGCTGACGTTGCTATCGTATTCGGCACCTAGGTCGAGCTGTAGATTTAAGCTTGGAGTTTGCGCCAATGCCGGCTGACTCAAAAGTAAACTGCCGAGTAGCGCGCCAATACCCACATTCAATGGCGCATATTTTGTTGCAAAAAATTTGGCTAGCTTGCTCATGGCGGCTACCTCGTTAAAAAATGAATGTTTTAAAAATTGGAAACTTGTGAAGACGAGGCGCCGCTACTCGACGCCCCACTGTGCTAGACCTTAGTTACAGCTGACCGGTAATGGCATCGGTGACCGAGCTATTTACCGCCGCCGCAACGGCGCTGTTAATTTGCTCGTTCACGGAAGC
The DNA here is from genome assembly GCF_042853465.1 of Simiduia litorea. GTDB lineage: Bacteria > Pseudomonadota > Gammaproteobacteria > Pseudomonadales > Cellvibrionaceae > Simiduia > Simiduia litorea. The sequence continues at coordinate 3,766,108 of NZ_AP031497.1, forward strand.
CGAGATCTGGTCGTTAACGGCACCCGACACAGCGCCATCAACAGCGGCATCCACTGCGCCCTGTACGGCGCCTTCAACCCCGCCGTTTACCGCACCCGAAACATCGCCAGCGAGATTCGCAGCCAGTGCCGCATCAGCGGCCGAACTCACTGCGCCATCCAAGCTAACGGCCAGATCAGAGGTCGCCGCCAAATGTGAGGAGACCGCGCCTGCTGTATTGGCGACTGTATTACTCGATAGCGCCGACATCGCCTGCCCAGTCAGCTCAGTCGTTTGCTCCGCACTGCCGGCTAGGCCCGTAATTACCTGAGCCGAGGCATCGTCTTGCGATGACGCATTAACCACTGCCGCACCGGCGATTTGACCTTGCTGATTCACACCGGCAATAGATTTTTGTGCGCTCAGGGCGATGTTTTTGCTCGCCTGAGCTGAGGATACTGCGGTGTTTTCACCGCTGCGTTCAGCAGCACCGGCAACGCTAGACACGGCACCGACATTGGCCGCCAAAGACGGATTCGAAAGCTCCGCCGTACCTGCCAACGTTGCCTGAGAAGTTTGCATGAGTGAGCCCTGAACACCGGTAACCAGTCCGCGGGTGCTAACACTATGCGCTAAGCCATTGAGGCGATTATTCGAGGTTTGCGTCGTCTTAGCAGAATTAGCCATCAGCGCTTCACCCTTAGGTGCCGGCGCTTGTTCAGTCGCCTGAGTTGACTTAGGTGTATTGGCATTGGCTTGAGCGCCGGTATTGGCCTCCGTGTTGGTACCACTTTTGGTTTCAGATGATGTTTGGGTTTGCTCGGTTGAATGCGCCGCTTGACCGTTGATGTCAGCATTGACGTTAACCGAGGCTTGCACGTCGACACTGGCACTTTGGCTAAATGCAGCAGTTGAAATCAGGGTGCAGGCGGTAAAAAGTAATGTGCGCTTAAACATGGGGGTTTCCCTTTTTTGGTTGATTCACTGAAATAACGACGCAGCCAGCGCTTTATTCCCAAAAAAAGTAAATACCTTTCATCTGCAAACAACTGGCACAAACAACCCGCCACTCGTTCCAGCCAAAACAGCCATCCCTACACCATTCAACGCTTGGGTTTTTTCAGAAGCCACTTGCACCTCAAAAAACATAAACAATAACCGTTCTCATTTAGATTTATATTTGGTATTATCGCGCCACTCCATTTGCTACGACCGAGAATAGTCATGAAAAAATCTCTCCCTATATTCCTATCCAAGGCCCTGCTGGCCGCCACACCTGTGGCGAGCCCGGTCGTGCTGGCACAAGCGGCCGACGCCCAATTCAGCGAAGAAGTTTCTATTACCGCGATTCGCGAAGATCGGAAAAGCCGCGGCGCCACCGGCTTAGACTTAAGCGCGTACGAAACGCCCCAGTCGCTCACCATCATCAACGTAGAAACCATCCAAGAATTCGGCTTGGTGGATATCAACTCGCTGCTTAAAATGGCCACCGGTGTCAATGTGGACGCCACCGAGACCGACCGCACCTATTACAACGCACGCGGCTTCGACATCACATCCATGCACGTCGACGGTATTGGCATGCCCTTCGGCAACTTGCTGGTGGGCGACAGAGATACAGCGACCTACGAAAAAGTAGAGGTGATTCGGGGCTCCAACGGTTTGGTGACGGGGCTCGGTAACCCCTCGGGCACCATCAACTATGTGCGCAAGCGTCCCACCAACGAGCTCGACGGTAGCGTGCGCATGACCGTAGGCGAGTGGAACAATGTGCGCGCCGAGGTGGACGTTTCAACACCTTTAACTGAATCCGGCAGCTGGGCCGCGCGGGTAGTAGGTGTTTACCAAGATAAAGACAGCTGGCTCGACCACTATGGCAATGATCGCCAAGTAGCTTACTTCGTTCTAGACGGTCAGCTTTCTGACAACCTAACCCTGACCACGGGTTATACCCATCAAGCCAATAACAGCGACGGTGTGCTCTGGGGCGCGCTGCCTGTACTTTACAAGGATGGCACCCAGGCTGACTACGATGTATCCACTAGCACCACCATGGATTGGACTTATTGGAATACCCAAACCGATGAGGCCTTTGTCGAGCTGGGTTGGCAAATCAGCGACAACTGGCGCTTGCTCACGACCGCCAGCTACACCGACTACACCGAAAACTCCGAGGTGTTCTACATCTACTCCAATACTGGGCTAGATCCCGATACCGGCTTAGGTTTAGAGAGCTACCCCGGCAAGTACGATGACGAAAAACAAGATCTCATCCTCGACGCCAGCCTGGTAGGTGACTTTACCGCCTGGGGCCAACAGCACAGCTTGCAGTTAGGGCTAAGCTCAGCCCGCCGAGACGCCCAATCCTTCGCCCACGCCGCACCGGCGAGCGACTTTATCTCCATGCCCGCGTTTCCCGGCTGGCAAGGCAACGAAGTGACGAGGCCCAATTGGGCGGCGCCCTATGAGTCAGCCAATGAAGACATTGAACTGAACCGCCTGTACGGCTCGGTGCACTTGGCGCTAACGGACACATTCAACCTCATATTAGGGCTGAACGCGGTGGATTACACCAACGAGGGTATCAGCTACGGCGTGTCAACCAGCTCCACTGAAGATGGTACCAGCCCCTACATCGGCGCTACGTGGGAAGTGATCGACGGGCTCAATGCCTACGCCAGCTACAGCGATATTTACCAGCCTCAATATGTCTTGGGTGAAGACTTACAATCACTGGGCTCAGCCGAGGGCAAAAGCTACGAGGCCGGCCTGAAAAAAACCTTTGCCAACAACACCCTTGTGACCTTAGCCCTGTTCCGCACCGAGCAATCTAACCTGCAGGAATTCAAGGAATACGGTGACGGCGACGGCGTCGATGACGATTTTTACGAAGATGATTTCAACTTCTCCATCTACCGCGGTGTCGATGTAGAGTCCGAAGGTGTCGAGCTTGAAATCACGGGCGACGTGACCGACACAGTGAGCATTCAGGCGGGGCTTACCCACCTGAGCATGGAAGATCCAGATGGCAATGAAGCGCGCACCTTTATTCCGCGCAATACCGCCAAACTGCTCTTAACTTGGGACCCATCACAATTGCCAGACCTGAAACTGGGGCTGTCTGCGCGCTGGCAGGACAACACCTACTATGGGCCGCAAGGCGCACGCATTAACCAAGACAGCTACACACTGTTTGGCGCCTACGCCAACTACCAGGTCACTCAAGACCTCAGTATTGGCCTGAACCTAGACAACATCACCGACGAGAAATACTTCAGCTCGGTGAAGTACGATCAGGCTTGGTACGCCGCACCGCGCAGCTACAACCTATCGGCCAACTGGCAGTTTTAAGTTTACGCGTTAGCAATACACAACGGGGGCTAAGGCCCCCGCAACTATTTTTACGAGGTACACCGTGAACAAATCGCTCTTTAAAGTTCACAGCTGGGCTGCACTAGTGGCCTTTATTCCGCTCTTGGTGATCTGCGTCACCGGCAGTTTACTGGTGTTCAAGCACGAGATAGATAGCTTACTGATGCCCGATCAAGTAAGCATAGAACCTGGGGCGCAGCGACTGCCGTTAGACACACTCGCGGCCAACATCAACAAAGCCCAGCCGAACTATGAAATTGTTGGCTGGGTGCTCTACCAAGACCAGGCCCGCGCCGATCAACCCTATGTGATGGAAAAAGGCACCAGTGAGTGGTCCTTCCTGCACCTAAACCCCTATACCGGCGCTGTGCTTTCCGCCCCTGTCGCGCACGATCATTACCTAACCGATTGGCTGCTGGAATTGCACTACACCTTCCTCTTAGAGGATGCCGGCTTGGTGATAACCAGCGTGTTTGCCATTGCACTTTTACTCCTCGGCATCACGGGGATTTATTTACACCGCAAATTTTGGAAAAACTTTTTTACCCTGCGCTGGCATAGCCGACTGGTGGTGTACTTTTCCGACCTGCATAAAATGGTGGGTGTGGTTGCATCGCCTATCCTACTTATCCTCGCGTTTACCGGCGCTTGGTGGAACATCGCAAGTTACTTACACGAGCTAGAAGAACATGCCAACGGCCACGAGCATCACCTGATGCAAGCGCGCCTCTACAGCGATGATCTATCCCTAGAAAATATGCGCACCGACGCGGAGTCGACTGTAGACGGTTTCACCGCCACCTATATATCCTTCCCCTGGGAACCCGGCGCCAACTTTACATTTTGGGGCGATGTGCCCACTGGCAACTTCCTCACCAGCCAATATTCCAGCACTGTCAGCTTCTCGGCCCAAACCGGCGAAAACTTGGGTAGCTACGACATCCGCACGGCGGGCTTGGGCGCCACGATTGTCGATAGCTACCGGCGCTTGCACTTTGGCGACTTCGCCGGCTTAGTATCTAAAATTATTTGGGCACTACTCGGCTCAACACCGCTGATACTCGCACTCACGGGGGTAACTTTATGGTGGAAGCGCCGCAAACAACGAGCGCGCGCCAAGCAGAAACATTTGGCCGCAGGCGCGCTCAGCGCGAATCCAACCTAGCGCCCATACAATCGCCGTTGTGTAGGAAAACTCAGGGCCGCACTTTGCCGCCCTGAGTGCCACAGGCGCCTATATAAAACGTCCGATATAGGACACCTGAGATAGGACACCCGAGCTAGTTCATCGGCTTAGGCCAGCGCGGGTGCCGAGAATTGATTATCAAATACCAGTTCACTGAGTGGCAGCTGGCCGCCCCTAGGCCAGGCGTCGCCAGCGGCTTTGCCGACGGCAACCATCATCACAATGACGTGATCAGCGGGTAAGTTGATAAGTTTGGCCACCGCCTCTTGATTAAAACCAATCATTGGGCAGCTATCTAAACCGAGGGATTTAGCAGAGAGCATCATATTTTGCGCTGCGAAGGCGCCCGATCGTATGGCCTCATCCCGTTGAATCCATTCTCTGCCGCGGTAAAACTCGTCGATCATGCCAAGCAAAATACTCCGCTTCTCGCTATCGGCACTGGCCCAGTAGCGCTCGGGCTCACGCTCCCAGGCTTTCACATCGGCGGCAATGACAAAGAGTTCTGATGCGTCGGTGACTTGAGCCTGATCCCAAGCAACCGCGCGTATTGCTTTACGTAGTGCTGGGTCTGAAATCCGAACAAAGCGCCAATGCTGCAAATTGAATGAGGTGGGCGCGTGAATCGCGTCTTCAAGTAACTGTGTGATCTCGGTATTGCTTAGGGTGTAGCTCGGTTCAAACTGCTTTACCGACCGACGCTGTTGAATCAGTTGCTGTAACACCATGTGATTGACTCCTAATTAGCTCACATTTTCAGGTGGCAGCAGTGTCACACTCAGCGTATTGCGCATAAATAACCTATGGTGCATCAACACTTTTGCATTAAACGCAGCAATCAATGGGTACAATACCCCTCACTCAACCAATATCAATCATTCACCCAATACTGGGCGTCAATGGCGCCAGCGAGGACAGCTTTCATGTTTGACGCCATGCAACATTTCGTTCAAGTGGTTGAAGCCGGCTCATTCAGTCATGCAGCCAAGCGATTAAACAAAAACGCCTCATCCGTGGCGCGTCAAATAGATAAGCTTGAGCAGGAGCTAGGCACCCAGTTGTTTAGCCGCACCACGCGGCGGCTGGACTTAACGCTGCACGGGCAAAGCTTTTATCATCAGTGCCTCGATATTCTTAACTCGGTGGATGAAACCCGCCAGTCCTTCAAAGCCCTCACCTCCAATATCGAGGGCCAGGTCAGCATTAGCTCGCTCGACTCCTATGGCGATAAAAAGATCATTCCACTATTGCCACTTTTCCAAAAAAAATACCCTCACTCGAAAATTGTTGTCAGCTTAGACAATACGATGATCGACCTACACGAGTCGCCCTTCGATCTCACGGTGCGGTACGGCCGCCCGGCCGATTCTAACTTTATCGTCAAACCATTGGTTCGGAGCCGAGGTATTTTGGTAGCCAGCCCTACCTACCTGAAAAATCACCCCGCCATCAACGAACCGGAAGATTTGAAACACCACAGCTGCTTAGCGCTGTTTAAAAATAAACAACACACATATTGGCAATTTCAAAAAGCAGAGCAAACAAAAAAGTTGCGCATAGAAGCCATCCTTTCGGCTTGTGGTGGCAGCGCCGTTATCAAATGGGCAAAACAGGATCTTGGCGTCACTCTTAATGCGCGTTGGTTCGTAGAGCAGGAATTGGCATCTGGCGAGTTGGTCGAGGTGCTACCTGATTGGCAGGCAAACATCAGCGGCCACGAGGATGCGCTGGTCTACCTCATGTGGAAGGCCACTAACGCCCGCCGACCGGTAGTGCGTGCGATGATAGACTTTTTAGCAGCGCACCTTGTTGAGGTCAATTGATCATCGCACCTAGACCTAGAAAATCTCGGCACACAGCTAACACCAAACACCAGGCGCACCAGCTAAGCAGGACAATCACCTTAGAGCGCCCGATCCGCGCGCAGTAAAAAAGCGGGCGCCCAGCGGTACCTACTGAGCCGCCTCGTCTGACGCGCTCAAGCCGTCCATCAAACACAACAAAATAGCATTGGTCCAACCGAAACCACTTTGCACTGGGTACTCACCACCTTCAGCCTGCTTGCCTAAACGTTGCACATCATATTTTTCAAATAACATGCCCGTGCTTTTAAAACAGGCCATGTTGTTATCGATCCAACGCCGCGCACCCGTGTTAGCAATCCGGACAAAGCCGTAGCGCAACAAACCCTGATAGGCAATCCATTGCAGCGGCGCCCAGCCATTTGGCGCATCCCATTGCTGGCCACTCGTGCGGCTCGTTGTTAACCAACCTCCAGCGGCCAAATAATGCGTATCCAACCGTCGAGCCACCCTTGACGCTTGCGCGTCGGTCGCTACGCCAACGAATAACGGCCACGCGGTGGCAATAGAGCCTCGCTCGCTGGTGGTAAAATTCGGCAACAGTACATCGACAAATTCTCCCACAGCTTCATCGTAAAACGTTTGCTGAATGACAAGAGCTCGCGCTTGTGCACGGCCGGTAAAAAAATCTACCTTTTTCATATCGCCGGCCTGCGCCCAGGCCTTAGCAATAATTTCTTCGACCCGAATGAAAATGCAATTTAGATCTATGGGGATCACATCGGTGGTGCGTAAACTGGTTAGGTCATTATCCCTTAACAACCAACGCGAACTAAAATCCCAACCGGTTTCACACGCAGCACGAATATTGCGATACAACTGATCGGCAGGTTGATCCGCGTGCTGCGCCAAAAGAGTATCCTCGTGGTAACTCTCTTGCCTCGGTATCGCTAAGTCATCCCAGTAACGATTTAGCAAACAGCCTCGATAGTTGACCACGCGGCGATAAGAACCGCCGTGCTGTAAGCTATCACCGCCATCCATCCAGTAACCATACTCTCGCATTAAAGCAGGTAAATATTTCAACCAGAGCGATTTATCTTTTTCGGTATCAACCAGCAGCTCGACCATCAATGCAAACAGTGGCGGCTGCGAACGCGAGCAATAGTAACTGCGATTGCCATTGGGAACAAAACCCAACTCGTCGATCAGATAGGCGAAATTATCCACCATGGCACGAATCGTCGCTGTCTCGCCGCTCGCGGCCAAACCGAGCAATGTAAAATAGGAATCCCAGTAATAGATTTCGCGAAAACGACCGCCTGGCACTATGTATTCATAAGGCAAGTCAATCAGCGAATCAAACGCGCGCTTCGGCTCAGGCTGACGCTTTAATCGCGACCACATTTTTCCTATATGCTCTCGCATCACCGTTTCATCAGCCAATGGCTGTGAACTCATCGGCGCCAAGGTTTCGTCATTAGATTCAGGCAGATCAAAGTATTTTTGTACGAACGCCAGAAGATTGAACGATCGCTTACTTTTTTGCTGCTGGTAATCAGCCAAAATAATACGAGGTTCACATTTTGGAACCGCATCAACGAAGGTTTTTGAATCTGGAAAAATTTGCTGTTCTTGAACATGTTCAAATAACGTCAAAAACAGTTTATCTGGGGCAATATTTATAGTCACAATAATTCCCTCGTTATTGCGACATGGCGCTGCTAACGCTTTCGGTTTGCCGCGCAACAAAGCGCCTCAACAAATACAAGGCCACTAAAATTGCGCCAATGGGAACTATGGCACTATAGAAGGCCGTTGTGCCGCCGAATACCTGAAAAATATTCCCGGTAATTAAAGAACCTAGGGTTCCGCCCAGCGCCGAAAAAACCACAATTAAACCGGCCATAGGCGCATGTTGTCGAGCCGGCAATGCCGACAACACAACGGAATTAATAGCCGGATAAACAGGCGCTAAGCAAAGGCCAATTAAAGGAAATACGAAGGCCGCTAAGGGAGCGTCGGCCCAGGTGTAAATAACCTCTCCGCTAACACCTGCGGCCAGAGGTAGTGCCACCAGCACTAATAAGATAGCGACCAAGAGTGTCGCATTGAGCAGGTAATACCAGCTCATTCTGCGCAAGACAAAACCGGCAAGCAGCCGACCGAGCGCCGTGGATGCGGCAAGAATACTGGCCATCTCAATACTCAATGCCGAAGACAGATGTAACACTTGGCTGTTAAACGATGGGAGCCAAGACATGATACTTTGCTCCACTAACACATAGAGAAAAACGCTCACAATAAAAACAATGACCAGCGGTTGAATACTGAGCTGCACCATACTGGTAAACTCCTGCACAAAACCCGGCGCCTTGTCTAACTGCAAGCTGGCTTCGTCGAGTTTAGCGATCAACAGCAACACCAGCGCGATAGCATTGAGACCTGCCAATAGGTAATACACATTTAGCCAGTTTAGAGATTCCGGCTGTCTAGCATCTACAAAAGCGCTAAAGACAAAGTAGCCTGCCATCACGCCAAGCATAAAAAATGCCTCTAGAAAATTCATTGTACTAACATGATCTCGCTGGTCTTTAGCCAACAGACCAAGACTGCCAAATACTGAAATTTTAACCAGCGCAAAGCTAACACCTGTCGCTAGAAATAAGAGTTTAGTCATTAGGAAGGTCGGTACGCTTGGCACTAGTGCGCACACGATAGTCATCGCGGTCAGGGCAATCATCATGCAGCGGCGATAACCCACGCGAACTAAAAATGACGCTACGATAAAGGACGTTAGCGCAATGCTAATGTCTTTGTAAGCCTCGAGTATCGCAGCATCAGAGGCTTGCACCCCCAAGCTATTTTGCACTTGCAAGATGACGGTTCCTACACTGTTTAGCAACATGGCAAAAACAAAGTAGTTGATAAACAGTGACGCACGCATTATCAAATTATTCACAAGTACACTCTACATTATTGTTTCTACAGCTATTTATTAGCCAAAGCCTAGCACTGAAATTTAAGCGACCTTAAAGGAAGGCAGAACGGAATTGCCCTTACACACATGACTCAAGAGTTATGTGTGTAAGGGTATTACGCAATTAACAAAACACTAAAATTGATAAGCTACGCTGAAAACCGTACTGAATGGCATGATATAGCGGCCATTGGCAGCTGCAGGGTCACGCGGATCACCTTCGGTTAATGCTTGCTCATCGGTGACGTTATCCAATGCAAGTTGCAACTGTAGATTTTCACTCACATCAACAAGAACACCCAAGTCAATTTTCTCATAGGCCTCTAAGGTTACTTCGTTGTCAGGGTCGGCAAAGCGATCGCCAATAAAGGAGACAGCACCGTAGAAGGTCATCGCCATATCGCCGGCGAGGGCTAGGTCATAACTCGGTGACAAACGCACTTGGTAATTTGGTTGGCGCTGCGCTTCCTTGCCTGTTAGGGCTGGGTTTTCTGTCACCTCGGTGTTCTGTACTGTGCCATTCAGCGTTAACGCAAAACCACTCTCGTGATACCAGCGTCCGTCTAACTCCACACCATAAGCCTGATTGGTAAATACTTGCGCAGGCGCGCCCGGTTGCGTCACAAAGGTGTCGCCCTTCACTTCGTTGCCAAACAGCGTGACATAGGCCGACAGGGTATCGAACGCGGCTTTATAGCCCAACTCAAATTGGGTGACTTCTTTAATCAAATCCTCGCCATTGCTGTAGGCACCAAAGTTATCGCGAAAATCATCGAAGTAAGGAAATTTGTAGCCTTGGCTATAGCGCGCAAACAAACCTTGGTTTTCATTGAGGTCATAGTTAGCACCAAGGGTTAACGAAGATTTTGTCTCGTCGTATTGCACAGATTTGGTGATGACATTGTCGAGCCCTTCATCAACCGTGTACTCCACCTGATGATTTTCGCTGCGCAGGCCAATATCGACACTAAGCGCATCGCTTGCGTGCCACGTAAATGAACCGTAAAGCGCATTCGAGCGTGCATCACCGGTAGCATCGATATCATAATTCCAACCACAGCTGTCAACACTGGCTTGGTTGCATTCAATGCCATCAACGCGTTCGCCACCGTTGGCAACCACCATGTATTTCTGATTGCCCAAAGACCACCACTCATCAATGGAGGTGGTTGCCGTGTAGTAACCCAAGGAAAATTCATAGGCTTCGTAGTTGCCCGATAGCGCCAGATTATTGGTAAACGATTCGATATCTTTGCGCACTACCCAAGCACCCTGCTGCTGGATATAGGCATCTCGGCCAATGGCATTGCCGGTGACCGCGCCAGTCAGAGCGCCGATAACAACCGCGCCGGTATCCGCCGCTGGGTCATCAAGCAGGTCGCCTACATTAACGGCATTACCATTGGGCACGAGGCCGAAGGTATTTGCCTCACCCGCCGTAACGTTTAATGAGTTCGACAGGGTTAAATTTTCATTGACGGTAAAATCAAAATTCATCCCACTGACCGAGCCCTTCCAACCACGGCCCTCGCCCAAGTCGACGGCTTCAACTGAGTTATCTGGCCCATAAGTAATGGTGGACTGGCGGTTGAGTGTGCCGAGCTGATTAAAACTTGCATCGACACCCGGCACGTTCAAGGCCACCGGTAGGTACCAAACGCCGGCATCATCGGTGTTGCGATGATAAAAATTGACACTGCCTTGATCCAAGTCTTTGGTGATGTTGACAGTAAACTGCTTGCCTTCTTCAGCATTGAAGCCAGCGTCGCGGATACCCGGCGAGGTCGAGGTATAGCCGCCCACCATGTAATAGAGCCCATCGGATAGCTTGCCGCTCATCACGCCGTCAACCCGCTGCAGGTTGTAATCAGAGGTTGAGTATTTCACCAAACCTTCCGTTTCCTCGCCGCCACGCTTGAGCAAGAAGTTGGTGGTTAAGCCTGGCTGACCGTTATCCAGCACCGATTGGGTACCGCCGCGTAAACCTTCCATGCGCTCAATGGTTTCATCAATCCGAAACAGCGTGGTGTTTTCTAGGAAGGAGACCGTTGGTGGTGGGAAGATCGGCGCGCCTTCCAACTGCACGGTGAGAAAAGGCGCGTCGCCGCTGCTGGGAAAGCCGCGCACAAACACGTTGGCACCAGCGATACCGCCAGAACTTTCGGCCCAGACCCCAGGAATCGTCTTAAGTAGGTCCGCTGTGCTTTTCGGGGAAAAGCGCTTGATATCCTCGTCGGTGACATTGGTGATGGCAAAGCTGGCATCGAGCTTGCGAATTTCACCGCCACCGGCAATACCAGTGACAACCACCTCTTCCAGTGTCGGTGTGCGCGAGTCGTTTTGGGTGTCTTGGGCGCCGACAACTGGGCCGTAACCCGCGATTAAGATAGATACCGCAAGGGCCAGCGGTGTTTTGGCATAGTTCATTGGGTTGCTCCCCCGAAAAGTTATTTTTTGTCATTATGGCTCTGAATCGTCGATCTGGTTGGCGAGTAGCGCGAACTAATGCAAACGATTGCATGAGTGAAAAACATACTATGCAATCATTTGCACAAATGCAAGCAAGCGCTATCACCCAACTTAAACCTTCACCCCGAGGCGCTTTTTTGTCAGGATGTACAACCCTTTGGGATTAGCCCTACAAACAAGGCCATGGTGTACATGAAGCAGGCGAAAACTCTCGCAGATATAGCAAAGTTAGCTGGCGTGGCGGAGTCCACCGTATCGCGCGCGCTGAAAAATAGCCCGCTAATCAGTGCTGCCACCAAGCAAAAGGTGATGGCCATTGCCAGCGAGCACAACTTTCATATCGATGTGCGGGCCCAAAACTTCAAAATGGGTAAATCCCAAACCATCGCCGTCATCATCAACCTCAACCCTACCAGTGGACAGGTATTGTCAGATCCGTTTTTACTCGGCTTAGTGGGTTGTATCGCGGATGAAGTGGCAACGAAGGGTTACGACTTATTGTTCTCCACCATGCGTGACTTCTCGGCGCGCCAAGCTTTGTCTTATCTCGCTGGCCGCAAAGCCGATGGCCTATTGATCGTCGGCCAAGGCGCAGACCCGACAGCCCTAGACTATATGGCCGATCAAGGTGTGCCGTTCGTCGTTTGGGGCCAGTTGTGTCGCCCCTCGCGCTACGTGACAGTGGGCTCAGATAATCACAAGGGGGCCTATTTGGCGACCCGCCATCTACTCGAGCAAGGTCGATCCAACTTATTGTTCCTCGGCGACACCAACCACATTGAAATTGCCGCTCGCTATCAAGGCTTCCAACAGGCATTGGCGGAACGGCAACTCGACGCCAGCCATAGCATGCACGCCAGCGCCGCTTTCTGCATGCAATCTGGGTTCGAACAAACCCAGCGTATTTTGGCGGACAATAAACCGCTGGACGGCATAGTCTGTAGCAGCGATCTCATAGCCTTTGGCTGTATAAACGCGATTACGGCGGCGGGAAAGAAAACCCCATCCGATATCGCCGTGACAGGTTACGACAATATTCTCATGGCGGAATATTTTGCCCCCGCGCTCACCACGGTGGCGCAGGACATTAAAACCGGCGCACAGCACATGGTCTCATCACTGATGGCCATGATTGACGGCGGCCAAGGTCAAAGCCTACAACTGGAGCCCGCGCTCGTGGTGCGGGAGTCCACCTGAATTGGCGTCGCCCTGCCCGTCAAAACACGAAAAACGCAACCTATAGCGGGGAGCCAACCATTGAAGCCGAGCGCGATAAACCTCACAGATAAATTGGCCCAATTCACCGACCATTGGGCGCCAAAAGTCATTGCAGAAATGAATAACTATCAGTTTAAGCTGGTGAAAATTCAGGGCGAATTTGTTTGGCATAGTCACCCAGACACAGATGAAGTGTTCGTAGTTATTGACGGCGAGCTAAACATCGCATTTAGAGATGGGGTTGTCCGATTAAACGCGGGAGAGATGGTTGTTGTACCAAAAGGCGTTGAACATAAGCCATTCGCAAACCGAGAGTGCAACGTGATGCTCATTGAGCCAAAGGGCGTCATTAACACCGGCGAGGCAGAAAGCACCTTGACCGCCGAAAATGACATATGGATTTAAACGTCTTATCATTCGACGGCCGTCAAAACCCAGATTGTTCACCGAGAAAGGATAAACAGCGGTGCATAAACTTCTCATTATGCTGCTCGTCAGTGCATTATCAGGTTGCGTAGGCCCCCGCGGCGCACTCAACCCTTTACCTAAGGTTGTGTCGCCGACAGACACAGCTGAAATATTCATTCTCCGAAACAATAATTTCGCAGGCAGCGCGGTCAACTATAGAGTCACACTGGATGGCCTAGAGATTTTGGGCATTGGCATAGGAGAACACACAAGCTTCCAAGTGGATTCTGGGCAACACGCCATAGGCGTGATCTGCAATGGGGGCTGGGCACCGGGCGATCACTTTAATGAGAAACGTGTTTATATGGAGCCGGGCAGCGTCCACTACTTCATGGCTAGAGCTGGCGGTGTTTGCGCCGTTATCGAAGTGATCAATGAACAAGTAGCAAAGAAATATATTAAAAGTGATAAATTTATTGAACTGTCAGCTACGCAAAACGCGCCCGAATAAACAAACTTAGTAGACAAAACCCCTATATTCATGGCCCGAACTGAAGTCGTCATCGGCACCGGAATAGCGACCTAAGTACAAAGAGCGCTTGGGTCGCTATCCGATCACTTAGAAAATTTCAGCCCCAAAAACGCTACTGCTCAAACGCCGTTTCGGCACTAGAACAGCTAGTATCGGCGGGGTAGTCCGTCGCACCATCGGCGTCGTTATCAAGCAAATCAGAGCACTCGGGAATGGCACCAAGATTGGGGCGTAGGATAAAAAACTCGCCATCGATATTTGCCGTGATCATAAGGCCGCTATCGAAGAAGGGAAAAACACTCCATACGCCATCAAACACGGCGTTATTATTCTGCGGCCAAGTATCGAAATAGGCCACCTCGCGCATCTCACCCAAGGCGAGATTACCCTGGCGCAATACTCGCACACCGGCTGTGTAGTTGGCTTGAAAAATATGATTGCCTTTAACATAGAGATTATGGTCAATGCTGTTGGTAGTGTTATTAAAGGCGCTAACAAAAGTTGGGTTGGCGAGATTACTCGTATCAAAGACAAGGGTTCGGGTTTTAATGCCGAAATTGGTTTCGTCTAACTCATCGCCGAGAATAAAATGATTGTGGTCTTCGGTCAGCCACCCCTGATGGGTGTAACCCACCTGGCTGTAACTACGCTTAGCTATCAATTGCGGTGCCGACTTATCAGTAACGTCAACAATAGTGAGCGTGTCTTCATTGGCACCAAAACAAATTTCTCGGCCGCGGTAGTTGCTATCGTCTCCCCAGTAAGTGACGCATTGCACATCGTGGGTATAACCATCGCCAGCGTAACAACCGGCAAATTTGGGCATATGCGGCTCATTCATGTCGATCATATGCAAGCCGCCGCCGCAGGTATTTGACCCCACCACATAGGCAAAATTCGTATCTTCATTCACGGCAATGTTATGGGCGCTGCCGAACTCTTGATAATGATAAATAGGGGCAATGGTTTCGCCATTATTGCGATCTACCAAGCCTTTAATATGCACAACTTGCATACCGTGCCCGGTCGCTTCGCTCACGATCACCGCGTGATCATTAATCTCTTTAACATCGCGCCAAGACGAACTACCGGTGGCGGTTGGCAAAAAAGCAACGAATTCGGGCGCCTCTGGATTGGTCATGCGAACAAACGCGGTACCCGTGGTCAAGGCTAAAAAGGCGTAGTCATCGCCATTAATCTGATCCTGCCAACCCCATATATCCGACGCCTGCACGTTAAACTTAAAACCAGACACCCTATCCACATTCAAACAAGGGTAATTGTCCGCAAGATTATTGAAACAATCTGCCCCAGCCCTAGGGGTTGCAGTCACATCGTTAGAATCCGGCACAGTAGGCGTTAGATGACTGTGACCACCACTACTGCCGCCCCCACCGCAAGCGGCAAGCATTAACGCGGCCATTGAAATAAGTAGCATCGGTTTCATGGTAAAGATTCTCCGTAACAGCACCCAGAGGGGTGAAAACCCATAAACTTGCGGAACTTTATGACATTTTTAACCTTAAACAACAAGCTAAGGCGAGTCGCTATAGATAGGTCAACGCTGAAGTCACCCGCTAATCAGCCAGCGAAATATTACAATAAGCCATCACACATGAATGTGTAGCAACACTATTTTTTAAACAATGCTGCCAAAAGGATTAAACGTGCCAGAAAACTACTAAGGCAATAATCTCTTGGCGTGGGGTGTCATTGGCCACAACCGATGTATCAGCCTGATTTACTGGCCTATTCCTGCTAGGCTAGCAGCCCACGTCTATCGGCATAAAAGGTTAAGCGCCAATGGCTGGCTCTCCGTGTTTTTTTCGATTATGCACATTTTTTTGTGGGCTGTTCTGTAGCCAAGGGCTCACGGCGGCCACCGAGCTCAAGCGATCACACGAGATAGAAACAATAACGGTCACGGCAACGCGAAATGAAGCGGACATCAATACCATCCCCGCCAGCATCAGCGTTGTTAATCACGCGCAGTTGAGTCGCATTTCAGCGGTGCACATTAGCGAAGCTCTCGCCGCAGTACCTGGGGTTTGGATTAGCCGTGGCAATGGTCAAGAACACCTCACCGCGATTCGCTCACCGGTATTAACCGGAGCGGGTAGCTGTGGAGCATTTGCAGTAACAGAAGAAGGCGTGCCGGTGAGAGCGACGGGCTTTTGTAACGTCAATCAATTATTCGACCTCAATTACGAGCAAGCGCAGCAGCTAGAAGTATTGCGCGGCCCGGGCACGGTGTTATTTGGCTCCGATGCACAACACGGCGTCATCAACCTTGTGACTGCAGCCGCGAGTAACCCGCCTGAAAATACAGCGGGCATCGAAGTTGGCGCCAATGATTATGCGCGAATAAAGCTAAGCCATCATGGGCTGCATAGGGATCACGCCGTCGCACTCCATTTGAACGCCGCGCACGATGGTGGATACAAAGATGACTCGGGCTATGACCAACAGAAACTGCTAGTGCGACACGATTACACCGACACCCAGCTAAGTGTGCGCACGCTCCTAAGTATCAACAACCTCAACCAAGAAACAGCTGGGTATGTTAGCGGCCAAGATGCCTATAAAGACAAGAGTAGAAAGCAGGAAAATCCAAACCCAGAAGCGTTTCGAGACGCCCAATCGGCACGGCTGCAATCGCGCCTCGAAATCTCTCTCAATAATACATCCACCCTTCGACTGACGCCTTATACCCGCTACACCGACATGACCTTCATGATGCATTTTCTACCGGGCACACCGGTTGAGCAAAACGGGCATAAAAGTCTCGGTGTCCAAGTAGCTTATTTCAATTCTTTGTCCGACACCTTAAACCTAACATCGGGTTTGGACATGGAATATACCGACGCTTGGCTGAAACAAACCCAAGCAGAGGGCTTCTCCTCTTTTCCCGCAGGCAAACAATACGACTACACCGTGCAGGGGCAACTAGCGGCGGCATTCAGCTCCTTAGATTATCGGCTTAGCGACGCAACATTAATGACCGGAGGCCTTCGCTACGAGCACTTGGGGTACGACTACAAGAATACGATGATCAGCGGTGATACGGCAGAGGACGGCAGCCCTTGCATCAACAGTTTTACCGGCGCGGTTGGCTGCCGCTATACAAGACCGGAAGATAGCAAAGAAGCATTTAATAACCTTTCAACCAATTTCGCCTTACTACACGACATCGCTGAACAGCATCGCATCTTTGTACGTTTGGCCGAGGGTAATCGCGCACCGCAAGCCACGGAAATGTATCGGTTGCAAAATGGCCAAATGCAAGCAGAGCTCAGCGCCGAAGAAATTCTTAGCGCGGAGCTAGGTATACGTGGGCAGCTCAACAACACGAACTACGCCATAACGGTTTTCCGCATGACCAAAGACCATGTGATTTTTCAATCATCCGATAGACTCAACCTCGGCGATGGAAAAACCGATCACCTCGGCACCGAATATGAATTGCATTGGCAAATAAACAAGCAATGGCGTTTAAGTTTTTCAGGCACAGTTGCTCAACACCAGTATCAATCAAATATAAGCGCGCCAGGCACAAACAACGAACTAGAAACACGAGGCAATACCGTTGTTTCTGCGCCAAAACACGTGAACGCCCTGCGTATTAACTGGCAACCCAGCCATGCCTCAAGCCTAGAGTTTGAATGGTTGGCCATGGGAAGCTATTACACAGATTTAGAAAATAACCATCGCTATGGTGGCCACAACCTCGTTAACGCAAGATTCATGCACCACTTGCAAAAAAACCTTAACCTAGGCCTGCGAATTAAGAACCTGACCAACACCGACTACGCCGAGCGCGCCGATTTTTCCAGCTTTGATGGCGACCGCTATTTCATCGGCGAACCACGCTCAATCTTCGTCAGCCTTGAGCTAGCACTTTAGCTGATTAACACCACACCAAACTAAGGCAGCGCTGGCTGGTTCAGAGACGCATCAATAACGGTGAGATCAGGGAGCACACTTCCCCTGAGGCGCACGCCTGAGATGACGCACCTTAACCTCCCACTGACAGTCAAAATATTCGCAACACGACGCCCCCCAACCAACCAGACGCCACTAAGCTAGCGACTAGTAACTTATTATTACCAATTTTAGTTAAAAAAAAGCCGGCGGCCTTACCAAAAGATCCAATTGGACATACAATTTTTCCAGTGACTTCTGTTCACCGGATAGGGCATCCGTTACACTAAGGCCGGAAACACAAACAAGGAAATTTCATGAGCCTGAACGCCGACAGCCGCCTTTACCAACAGGTTGCAGAGCAGCTTGCCGAAGCTATCACCCGCGGAGACTTTCCCGTGGGCACGCGCCTACCCGCTGAGCGCAAATTGGCAGAGCGCTTTAATGTCAGCCGTCCGACGCTACGCGAAGCGGTCA
Organism: Simiduia litorea; assembly: GCF_042853465.1. GTDB lineage: Bacteria > Pseudomonadota > Gammaproteobacteria > Pseudomonadales > Cellvibrionaceae > Simiduia > Simiduia litorea. Next base: position 3,784,452 of record NZ_AP031497.1, read on the forward strand.
TATCCTTAGAAATTGCAGGCTACGTAGAAGTAAAAGGTGGCTCAGGTGTCTACATCACCGGCCAAGGCGGTGGCGTTAAAGCATCAGAAAAGGATGTAGGTGCACTCGAAGTGCTTGAAGCCCGCATATTATTCGAATCTGAGGCGGCGGGCTTAGCAGCCAAACATATCACCCCCGAAGAACTCGCTGAACTGGAACAAACACTGCAAGAACTGGTGTTAGAAAGCGACGAAGAAACGCCGGAAGAAAGTGCCGATCGGCGCTTTCATCTCACCATTGCCAAAGCCTGTAAAAACGCAGCCATTGAATCCACCATCGAACACCTCTGGCGGTTGCGCAATAACTCACCGCTGCCTGAGGCTATTATCAGTCGTGTCAGACAGGCTGGTGCCAAAACACGCATCAAAGCCCATAAAGATATTTTCAATGCGCTTAAAGCTCAAGATTCTGAAAAGGCCAAAGCTGCAATGCGCAACCATTTAACTCATGTGGTTGAACAACTGCTAGAGGCCTCCGAAGCGCAAGCGGTTGAAGAAGCCAAACAAAAAAGCGCCACAAATCGCGCTCGCTTAAAAATGCTAGGTGGTTGAGCGAAATAATACTGCAGGTGAACGCCCACAAAAAAGCCAGCACTACGCTGGCTTTTTTGTGGGCGTTTCGGGCGGCATCAATACCCAGCCAGTAACCTACTTAGCCAGTAGCCTACCCAAACAGACAATAACGCCATCCACCGACAAATGCTCCAGCTGCTCGGCCAATGCCATGCTTAAGCGTTGACTATCCACCAAGTCAACATCAAACACTTGCTCTATGCGTAAAAAGCTTTGAACCAATTTAGGCTGGTTTTTGTCGCATTGACGATGTAAATCACGCAGCTCCATCGCCAACGGATCTTGCACATCAATAGCTTGCCCCTGCTCATTGTAGCCACGAACATAACGAATCCAATTTGCCAGTGCAAAAACCAACCAAGTGATTTCGCCGTTATTCGCCAACTGATGACGCAAGGTATTCAACCAGCGCTGGGGAATTTTTTGACTCCCATCCATAGCTATCTGCCATGTCTTATGACGCAGTGCGGTATTGGAAAATCGTGCCAATAGCTGAGCTTGATAGGCTTCAATATCAAAATCTTCAGGAACATCGACACTAGGAAGAACCTCCATTGTCCAGAAAGCCTGCACCGCATCAACAAAGCTTTTTTGCGCCACAACTTGCGCGATGTATTGGTAACCTGCCAGAAAGCCGGCATAGGCAAGCAATGAATGTGCGCCATTTAAAAAGCGTAACTTAATTTCTTCATAGGCGGTCACATCAGATACCATCTGCACGCCAACCTTTTCAAACGCTGGCCGACCGGCAATAAAATCATCCTCAATGACCCACTGGCTAAACGGCTCAGTCACTACCAGGCCCTCGTCGCGACAAGCCAAGGTCTGGGCGGCAAATTGTCGATCTTCCTCGGTAGTTGCAGGTACTATCCGATCAATCATCGAACAAGGAAAACTAACACTTTCTTCTATCCACGTTGCCAAGGCAGGATCAATACGTTGTGAAAACTGCAGCAGTACTTTTTTTAACACCCGACCATTATTAGGTAAGTTATCGCAACTCAACAGCGTAAGACCAGCAAGACCCGCAGCTCTTCGGCGCTGCAAGCCTCGGCACAACAATCCCATCAACGTTTTAGGTATGGCGTTGGGCAGAAGATCGGCGCTCACGTCGGCGTGATTAACCAATAGATTTCCAGTAGCCGGATCATGGCAATAGCCTTTTTCCGTGACCGTTAGCGTCACAATTTTGATACCGGCGCAGGCCAGCGTATCCAGTAACTGCTCCGACTGCTCCGCGGCAAATAAAACATTGAGCACCGAGCCTATCACCCTCGCTTGCAGTCTCGCGCTATCGCGCACCAGCACCGTGTACAAACCATTCTGGGGATTGAGCTGCTCGGCGACCGATTTACTGCGTAAACTGCTGCCAATAATACCCCAATCACCACCCTCTAACGCTAATAGGTCATCGACATACACGGCCTGATGAGCCCGGTGAAAAGCACCGGTACCAATATGCAAAATACCCGGTCTTACCTTTGAGCGATCATACTGCGGCAGAAGAATATCAGCCGGCAGGCGCTCCAGTTGCGGTGAATTTAATCGATTAATCATTAAAGTTTATAAGCCTTTTTAGCAAAGTTGTACGCCAAATCCGCAGCCAACTCGAAGGCCTCATCTTCTTCAATTCGGTGATCAATTACCAATTCGGCGAGGAAGCTACAATCCATTCGGCGCGCAACATCGTGCCGTGCAGGTATCGATAGGAAAGCTCGGGTATCATCATTAAACCCTACCGTATTGTAAAAACCTGCCGTCTCGGTCACTTGTTGGCGGAATCTACGCATGCCCTCAGGACTATCGTGAAACCACCAAGACGGGCCCAATTTAAGCGACGGATAATGACCCGCCAAAGGCGCTAACTCACGCGAATAATTGGTCTCATCCAAGGTAAACAAAATAATGTTTAAATTTGGATTGTTACCAAACTTATCCAGCAAGGGCTTAAGTGCGCGAACATATTCCGTCTGCGATGGAATATCTGCACCCTTATCTCTGCCCCAGCGCTCAAATAATTGCTGATTATGATTGCGGAATGCGCCCGGATGAATCTGCATAACCAAACCATCTTCAATACTCATTGCCGCCATTTCCGTGAGCATTTGGCCGCGAAATGTCTCCGCCTCAGCCGCACTAAAATCGTCGGCCATAACCTTATTAAACAGTGCTTCCGCCTCTTCATCTGAAAGATTACTGGTGCAGGCCGTGGGGTGGCCGTGATCTGTAGAGGTTGCACCCATGCTCTTAAAAAAAGCACGGCGCTTGCGCAGAGCATTTAGGTAACCTGTATAAACGCTGGTATTTTCAGCGGTTAACTCACCTAAATACGCCACATTGCTGTGAAAGCCTTCGAAATCAGGGTCTAGTACATTATCGGGTCTGAAAGCGGTAATAACCCGCCCTTTCCAGCCGCTCTCGACAATAGCTTTGTGGTGTCGCAAATCATTGAGGGGCGATTCGGTGGTTGCAATTAATTCGATATTGAAACGCTCAAACAGGGCGCGCGGACGAAAGGCTTCGGTTTTTAGCGCGGCATCAATATGATTGTAATAATGCTCCGCAGTCTCGCCATCTAACACGACATCCAAACCAAAAACGTCTGTGAACACATGATCCAGCCACATACGCGACGGTGTTCCGCGAAACAAGTAATAATGTTCGGCAAAAATTTGCCAAATTTTCCGCGAATCAGTTTCAACCGGTGTGCCGTCTTGCGTGGGAATACCCAAGTCTTCTAGTGCAACACCCTGACTATAGAGCATACGAAACACGTAGTGGTCGGGTGTAATCAACAACTCAGCCGGATTACCAAAGGGCTGATTCTCTGCGAACCAAGACGGATCGGTATGACCATGAGGGCTGAGAATAGGAAGCTTCGCCACAGACTGATACAAGCGTCGAGCGATAGCGCGCGTTTGCTCATTGGCTGGAAAAAGCCTATCAGGATTAAGTCTCAGTACCTTGGCCATAACAGTGGTTCCATCTTTAGTATCATCAGGTTCTAAATTTACATCGAGGCTAAACTTTGGCCAGACCAAATTTTAGCACTGCTCGATAACTTCATATAGGCAACCTTTTTGAAAAAAAATCCCTCCGTTTCCGGAGGGTGAAAGGTGCAAATTTATGCCGACGATATTTTCCGGAGAGGGACGAGAGAGGTCGCAAGCTTCCGTTTAAGGAAACGTGCTAATGAAAAATATCGCCAATTGGCATGACCAATATAGTTTCAAATGGTAAGCTTGTTGTCAACCTTTGGTAAGTCATAATGTTTGTGAGGTAGACATGTACGGTATTGCCGCTATTGGCGAAGTGATGATTGAACTAGCGCCAGCTCCCCAAAACTTAAAGCGCCTAGCCTATGCTGGCGACACCTACAACACGGCTATTTACCTAGCGCGCGCCGGTGTTCCTACTTGCTACGTCACTCACTTAGGTCAAGACAGCCACAGCGATGCCATACTGGCCGAGCTTAGCCAAGAACAGGTGGCAACCAACCTGATTAAACGCGAGCCAAAACGTCAGCCCGGTCTCTACATCATTCACAACCGGCCAGATGGCGAGCGGGAATTTGCCTATTGGCGAGACCAATCAGCCGCCCGTCTGCTATTTAGCAGCAGCAATCCAGACCCCAGTTTGCTCGACATGCAGATGATTTACCTCAGCGGTATCAGCATCGCCATCATCAGTCCCGAGGCTCGCGAGCGCCTTCACACCTTTCTGAGCCAGTACCGGCAACGCGGCGGAAAAGTTGCCTTCGACTCCAACTTCAGACCAAAGCTTTGGCCCCATATCAACATCGCTCAGGCCACAACGGAGAAATTTTTAAGGCTAGCCGATATCGCGCTGTTAACACTGGAAGATGAACAGGCCCTGTGGGGTGAGCATGACCAGGATACGACCATGGCACGGCTGCTGTCTTATTCGCTACCCGAACTTGTGGTAAAACGAGGAGCCGAGCCTGCCTTAGTGGTGCGCGATCAAACCTTAAGCACTGTTGAGGTCTGCAAAGTTACAACAGTAATAGACACAACCGCTGCCGGTGACTCTTTCAACGCAGGCTATTTGGCCGCACGCTACCAAGGCTTTACTCCCGAGCGGGCAGTGCGACAAGGCGCACGCTGTGCCGCGGCCGTAATACAACACCGCGGCGCAATCGTGCCGCTTACAGACTACCAAACCAGTCTTGCTGCTTTAGCAATCGATACGCATAACGAAAGCTGATGCACAGGAAAACATTTCGATGATATGGGTTGCGCAAATGTTAGGCCTGCTCAGCTTCGCGCTGGGCATTGCCTGTTTTTATCAACAACAAGATCTTCGACTAAAACAACTGATGGTGCTGCTGAATATCAATAATGCACTGCATTTTTTCCTGCTCGGTGGCATTACCGCTTGCCTGAGCTCTCTGATTTCGGCGCTGCGCAATACCTTAGCAATCAAGTTTCAATCGGCCTGGCTGGCAACACTTTTTATCGCAATAACCTTAGTACTCGGCTTGCCCTTAATACACCATCCCGCCGATTGGCTACCCTTGCTAGGTAGCTGTATTGGGAGCTACGCCGTATTTTGTTGCACTGGTATTAAGCTAAGGGGGATATTTTTACTCGGCGCTCTCTGCTGGCTACTGAATAATATTTGGCTAGGCTCGATTGGCGGAACCCTCCTAGAAACCATGCTGCTTATCACCAATTTGCGTACTATCTATTTACTACGCAAACAAACCGGGCTGATTAACACCTAAAAAAAAGCCCCTATTGGGGCGAAAGGGCAGAACAAACCACCGAACAAAGGGAAAACTAATAGCGAGACTAAACTTCATTCGCAGGCCGTCCGATAGTCGCAAGGATACCGCCATCCACATAAAGAATTTGCCCGCTAATAAAGTCGGAAGCACTTGACGACAAAAAGACCGCAGCGCCCTGTAAGTCTTCAGGATCACCCCAGCGACCCGCCGGGGTTCGGCTAATAATAAAATCATTAAAAGGATTACCATCAACGCGAATGGGTGCAGTTTGACTGGTGGCAAAATAACCTGGGCCAATACCATTGACTTGCACGTTGTGCTTAGCCCATTCAGTCGCCATGTTGCGGGTTAACATCTTCAATCCGCCTTTAGCCGCCGCATAAGCGCCAACTGAATTTCTGCCCAGTTCACTCATCATCGAACAGATATTAATGACCTTGCCAGCACCGCGCTGAATCATGCTTGGCACGACGGCTTTTGAAACAATAAATACGCTGGTGAGGTCTGTACTTATCACTTGATTCCAATCTACCAGCGCCATATCCAGTAACGGCGTGCGCTTAATAATACCGGCGTTATTGACCAGTATGTCGACAGGAGCAATTGTCTGAGTAATTTTCTCTATGGCATCGGCGACCTGCTGCTCGTCGGTCACATCAAACAAAAAACCATCAGCCACGATACCGGCAGCGCGATACTGCACCAAGGCAGCATCCAACTTTTGTTGCGAGGATGCGCCATTGATAACCAATCGTGCACCCGCTTTACCTAAGCCCATGGCCATCGCCATACCAAGCCCGTGAGTCGCGCCGGTAACCAGCGCTAACTTTCCCTCAAGGTTAAATAACGAATTCACGCCTGCTCTCCATTTTGCGCCAGCATGCCCGGCGTTAAATGATCCATATCGCTGTAATCAAGATTCTCACCGGCCATACCCCAAATGAAAATATAATTACTCGTGCCTGCACCCGAGTGAATAGACCAAGGCGGCGAAACGGCCGCCTGCTCATTAGCCAGCCACAAGTGACGAGTCTCTTGAGCGGGGCCCATAAAGTGGCACACCGCCTGCTCCTCTGGCACTTCAAAGTAGAAGTACACTTCCATACGGCGGCTATGGGTATGGCACGGCATGGTATTCCAAACACTGCCAGGCTTGAGCTCTGTCATACCCATTTGCAACTGACAGGTAGGCAACACACTGTTAACTAACAATTTATTAATGGCGCGTTCATTACTGCTTGCCAAGGCGCCCATTTGTACAACGTCGGCATCAGCTCGGCTTACTTTTCTGGTGGGATAAGCGTGATGCGCCGGTGTTGAATTTAAATAAAATTTGGCCGGCGCTTGCGCTGAATCAGAGATAAACAGTACAGATTGAGCACCGCTACCCACATAGAGCGCCTCTTTGTAAGCTAGGGGATAGCGCTTGCCATCCACCTCCACCACACCAGCCCCACCGACATTAATCACTCCCAGTTCGCGCCGATCTAAAAAATATTTAGCTTTTAGTAGCTCGGGTGAAGTCAGTGCAACAGACTCCTCAACTGGCATTACGCCACCCACGAGAAAGCGATCGTAATGAGTGTAAGTTAAGGCTAAGTGATCGGGTTGAAATAAGTCCTTAACTAAAAAATGGCGACGTAATTTCGCCATATCGTAAGACTTATAATCATCTTGATGGACCGCAAAGCGTTCATCACAGGACATGCTAGACATTTTTCTACCTCGAAAGTAACTTGCTAATTTGTACACTCGCCATAATGAAAGGCGTCAAGCCCTTGATATCATCGGCAACAATGGGCTCGCTCTGGTAATAGCGGTAGCTGCCATCGCGACCGAATCCGAGACCGGCAACCTGACAAATACCGTTTAAATGCACATCGCCATCGGGATCGAGACTGACAAACTCCCGCACAATACCTTGGTAACCATTCATCATGGCGACTTTATAAGTCTCTGGTAACAAACCTAGATTAATCCCCTTCGCCAAGGCATAGACAAACATTGATGAGCCCGATGCCTCTAAATAATTACCCGTGGCATCCGGCATATCAGTAATCTGATACCACACGCCAGAGTCATCCTGATAGCGCACCAAGACGACGGCTAACTCGGTTAATTGACGCTGCAAAATAGCACGCAATTCAGCTTGATCTTCAGGCAATATTTCTAACATATCGACCAGAGCCATGGCGTACCAACCCATGCCCCGACTCCAGTGAAATTTAGATAAACCTGTCTTTGGATCAGCCCAATTTTGTGCAGCTTTTTCGTCCCACGCATGAAACAACAAACCATTTGGTGCGCTTAGCTTTTCTTTTGCCACTTCAAATTCATGCACGGCTTGTGCAAAGCTTTCCCCCTGCTCAAATTGCTTACTGTATTCGGCTAAAAATGGCATACCCATATACACACCATCTAGCCACAACTGATAGGGGTAGCGCTGTTTATGCCAGAAGGCACCATTGCTAGTTTTCGGGTGATGAGAAAGCTGATCACGCAATATGTCTGCCGCGAGCCTATATTTTTCTATACCCGTGCGTTGATACAACCTTAAAAGCATTTTGCCATTGTTGATGTCATCAATATTAAAGACATCTTTTCGATAGCTCGCGATATTACCTTGCTCGTCAATAAATGAACCGATGATTTGCTCGGCCAGAGCGGCAAACTTGGGATCTGCACCCGCACCACTTAAGTCGTCAAAGGCCTGCATCAGTAAGCCGGTGGTGTACTCCCAACGCGCAGGTCTATCGCGCTCTGGGTCCCAACCGCCATTGCGCAAAGCTTTAGCTTTAGTTCGGTACTCGGTATCAGCCAGGCGCTCGGCAAGGATCCTCACCGACGCTGCACTCGGCTGATCCACGCGCAAAGTCGCACTCAATTGACTATCGATAAATATACGCAGCTTTAACGTAAGTTTTTCCGCTTCGCGTTCAAGTAACGTGTTAAAATTCTGTTCGGTTTTTATACCGTCGGGCTCGCCCGACCAGGCCGCCAAGAAATAATAATCCAATGTGCCACTGGGCGACTTCATTACCGAAACCCAATTGTGTGCATCCTCTGTTTGATCTGTTCGTAAACCGCGTTTGAACACTAAACCCAAGCCCAGGTCGTCGCCAGCAAGACTTTGTTTACCCCAGGTACCAAGGTAGGTATAGGCATGCCCCGTGAGGTCATCGCCACCGGAAAGCAATACCGTTTCCGGCGCTTTACCCAAACCAATGGCGAGAGGCTCAATGGCCTCATCTGCCTGTAATTGCACGTGCACCAATCGGCTACCCGCTTGCATGGTAAACACCGCGCGTAAATTGACGCGCTTACCGGCAACTGACCATGCGCCATAATCAATGGCAAAAGACGATACCAATGGGCCATTTTGTAAAATCGAAACCGCGCGAGAATCAACGCTAGCGACGCGCTCTACTTTATCGCCGTGCCAGTAGCCAAACCCACCCATTCCAAGGGACTCACCAACCTTCAAAATATCTAAACCCCAGTCGGCGGGGTGATGATAAGACTCGAAACCATCCAAGCCAACTTTGTGTAACGCAAGGGCGGGCCGGCTTTTACCAAAAACATCAAAACCATTTCGCCAATCGAGATAGATCCGGTAGCCAACTTTATCGGATTCAATCCCAGGCCCTTCATAACGAATATATTCAGAATGATCCGTGTGCTGTTTTGGCGCTATGAGCTTGTCCACATTCACAAACTGTCCGCCGATGTATTTGTTTTCTTGCCAAGCGCCACCCTGTTTAATGGAAATTTCAGCTTGGGTACGCGAGTCAATACTCAGAGTAGAGGGCTGCGCCTTAACCACTAAGATCATTTTTTCAGCGGCGGCCAAGTCTACTAGCGCTACCAGATGATCAATACTGCCATTGCCGTCGCCATCCACTAACTGAGAGGGCAACTCTTCATCCTTGAGCCACACAGACAAAGGCGCTTTCAATACACCAAGGCGCTCAAGCGGTAGCCACATCAGCTCGTCTTTGCGCTCAAACTCAGATGGGTTGCTGATAGTTACGGTGGCAACAACGTCAGCGAGCACTGCTGACTGAGACGCAACCTGTTTCGATGGCGTTTTAACGTCGCAACCTAAAATAAGGAGGGTGAGCGAGAACAGCAATAGAAAATTCTTCATAGGTTTAACTTTCAATTAGCCTCATAAAATTAAAGGCACATCCCTGTGCCTCGCAATTCATCAATCAAACTATCAACCACAATTTAGAATGAGTAAGCGGCACCTAAATAGAATTGACGGCCGGTATGGTGGTAAACAGAACTGCGCTCTGAAGAATCCACAAACTGGCTGTTGTACTCGTCGGTCAAATTAATGGCTTCGAAGGTTAACTTCAGGTTATCGGAAAGATTATAGTGCGCCGCCATGTCGATATTGGCAGTACCCTTAGTGCCCTCCAGATCATTGCCGGCACTGCCGCTTGGCACTCGCGTTAAATAATCATCGCGATAGGAGTAGGAAATACGCGCGCCCAACTTATCGGTTTCAAAGTAACCGGTAATGTTGTAGGTATTGCGAGACAAGCCAAGCAAGTCATTCTTGATAATATCGCCATTGCCGTCGGTACCATACTCTACTTCTGAGTCGACGAAAGTATAGTTAGTAATAACACCAAAGCTATCGCCAATCGGCTGCTGCCAAATCATCTCGAAGCCGTTCAGATCGCCGCCAGAACCGTTGGCCTTTTTGCTGACAGTCCACAGATCGGCTTGCGTGTAGTTCAAGCTAGGATCGAGAATTGAAACAGGCAAGCCAGTGGAAGCCCAAGTTTGGCCGGTTTCAGTGGTGCTGATGATAAAGGAGTCAATATCTTTACGGAACAAAGCCAAAGAAATTAGCGCATCATCAGCGAAGTACCACTCAATACCCAAGTCAAAAGTATCGGCCCGGAAAGGGTCTAAGTCTGGATTGCCAAACTTAACATTACCGTTGAATTGATCAACAGAACCACCCGGCGTTAAGTTGCCCAAATCTGGACGAGCCATAACTTTTGCATAAGAGAAGCGTAAATTAATATCATCAGTAACCGCAAGCACCGCATTCAATGACGGCAAGGTATCGGTATATTCACGATTTACATCCACTTCTACCAAGTCATTGCCAACTTTTGTATAACCAGTACTGGTAACGTCGGTCGTGACCTGACGAACACCCACGTTTCCACGCAGTGGCATACCTGAAATTTCGCTATCCCAAGACGCTTGAACGTAGAAGCCAGTATCTTCTTCTTCAACCGAGCGATCATCTTGATCGCGCAATTGCGCAGGCAAGTTATACAAGTCTACCGCGGCTGCAGCTTTGCTCACGTCAGGTGTTAGCCAAACGATATTACTGCCTTCCGCTAAACGGGTGGTACCGTATAAACCATCTATAGGTTGATTACCGCCAATGTCCGACAGTTTAGTATCCCGGCGCGCTTCGGTAACATCAAATGTATACTGTTTAACTGACACACCACCTTTAACACTCCATGTGTCCGTTAAATCATACTCAAGATTAATTGAGATATTTTCAAAGGTGTTGTCGGTTTTATTAGGGCGATCACGCACTTCAGTAAACATAAAGTTGTCGCCGTCGGTTAGATCAAAAGTACCCCAATCCAAATCGATGAACTCGCTATCGCTACGCGCATCATAGGTGAAAGGCCCACTCTGATTAACAGCATCAAAAATGATCGTGGTTTGCACTGGGTTTTTGAATTTCGACTCTGAGCGACCAATCAAACCGTCCATGCGCAGCTTGTCATTGAATTCATGGCTGCCGGTCAAAGATATTTGCTGGAATTTGGTATTCAACTTATCAAAACGATGCTCAATACGGGTATCGACATTATCCAATTGCATGTAAGTTAAGGTATTGTTGGCATCAATTGCATAGTCCAACACATCCATTTGGTTCGCGTTACCACTTTCTTTGATGCTCACCTCGACAAATTCTTCGTCGCGAGTCGCATCAAATTCAGAGCCCAAGTAATCTAAAGAAAACTCGGTATTATCGGTTGGGCGCCATTGTAACGTGCCGGTAAAGCCCGTGCGCTCTTGCTCGTGCGTCAATTTACCGTAGCGCGGAATACGTGGGTAGATACCGTCATTCACGATATCAAATTCGGCCTGATCGGCGCAGCCCGAACAACTCAGGAAGTCGCGCTCACTAGACCAGCGCACAGCACTAAAACCCTCTTCCAGAATATTGCGCTTGGAATAGGAGTAGGTGGCGCCCCAGCCAAAAGTGTCGGCGTCATTTTTGCCTGCCACCAAGATAGAACCTCGCGGATCGGTTTCTTCTGCTAGGTCGTTGTAACCCAATTGACCCGATACAGCCACAGTCAAAGAGTCTTTGTAGTCCAGCGGCTTGCCAGTAGATAAGTCGATCACCGCGCCTAGGGAACCTTCATCCAAATCGGCTGATGAGGTTTTATTTACCGCCATGGAGCTAAATAATTCAGAGGCAAAAGTGTTAAAGTCAAAAGCGCGACTACGATTTGCGCCGCCCGATGAGTCGGTGCCGCCGGTGGTAGACATTGCTTCCATACCGTTAATGCGCACGCGAGTAAACTCTGGACCTAGACCACGCACAGACACATTGCGACCTTCACCGGCATCGCGGGAAATAGCCACACCAGGAATACGCTGCAGAGATTCCGCCAAGTTAAGGTCTGGGAAATCCGCAATATCCTCCGCCAAAATGACATCGCGCGAGCCGACCGCATCGCGTTTTTGATCCAACGCCCGAGCAAGGCTTTCGCGATAACTGGCCGTTACCACAACCTCTTCTAGCATCTCACCGTCCTGAGCCAGAGCAAAGGGCGCAAAAGCTGGTGTCGCCATCGCCACGGCACACACCAGCGGCTTAAGTTTGAAATTTAACACTCTCATTGTCATCTCCCGAATCTTTATGCTTTTTATGTATTCAGTGAAGGGTAAGGCCTTCAATTTCTCAATAGGGACCTAGTTGCCATTACCAAGCGGTAACGGAAATCATACTGACATACCAATATTACCAAATCAACCACTTCTAGCTTCCAATTGGTAATACCAAAACATTTTTTCGAACTAACCGAAAATAAACCAAAACCGAGTGATTTTGACAAGACCGGGCTTAACGCACAGCAGACAGGTAAATCTAGCGACTTTAAACGCCAAACACAGCCCATAAGCAGGCCGACCTCGGCCTGAAAGATAGAAGGAAAGCCTATAAAAAACAGAGGGTTAACAGTTAACGGCGCACATTCTCGAGGGTCAGCCAGGGCGCGTACTCGATGACATCATCCCCAGAAACTTGCTCAAAGGTAGAGTTCCGAACGGTAATAGCACCAATGGGATTATTTTTGAAGCCACGCAAATGAAACACCCGCTCGGCCTGCTTGCACTCTACATTCTCAATCACAAGGTCATTTACTTGGGGTAAAAACTCACCCTTGTCACCCTCTTCGTAGAAAAAATTAACCACCAGAGCTTCTTGAACTTGACCAATTTTCACATTGCGCACCCGCACATGCTCGATCACGCCACCGCGCCGCGCATTGGTTTTGAAGCGAAAGGCACGCTCTAAATGCGGGCTATTCATGGCACAATCTTCCATGAAGATATTGCGCGCGCCGCCTGAGATTTCACTGCCAATCACTAAGCCACCATGGCCATCGCGCATGGTGCAATTGCGAATCAACACATTCTGTATTGGCACATTGATGCGCCTACCGTCTTCATTGCGGCCAGATTTTAGCGCAATGCAGTCGTCGCCTGTGTCGAACAAACAATCTTCTATTAATACCAAATTGCAACTTTCCGGATCGCAACCATCGTTATTAGGGCCATGGCTGGTACACGTAATCCCCCGCACCGTGACACTTTCACACAAAACCGGATTCACTAACCAAAACGGCGAGCGAACAATGCTCACGCCCTCAATTAACACTCGCGTACAGGCGTAGGGTTGCACAAAAGCTGGACGTAAAAACGATCCTTCTGCGTACTGCCTTTCGGCCACAGGCACACCTCTCAACACATCCTCTTGTAGCTTATCTCGCGCCGGCTTTTGATCTTCACCTGGAATTAAATCCCAATGCTGCTCACTATGCTTGCCTTTCCAAGGCCACCAGGTTTTATCGTCGGCGCCGCCATCCAGAATACCTGCTCCGGTGATAGCGATATTATCTTGCTTATAGGCATAGATCAGTGGCGAGTAACCCATAATCTCCATACCCTCCCATCGGGTAAGTACGGCGGGCAGGTATTTTTGCGGGTCGGTAAAAAAATGTATTTTTGAACCGGCCGCAACATGTAAGTTCACATTCGACAAAAGGTGTATCGCACCCGATCGATACACGCCTGAAGCGAGCACCACACGGCCACCACCAACGGCATGGCAATGCACGATGGCGTTATTAATTGCCGAGGTACAATCAGTTTGGGCGTCCGCCTGAGCACCAAAGTCCTCCACGGGGAAGTCCCGATCGGGAAACACCGTTGCCAACACGCTTGATTCAATTAATGCCGCCCTTTCCCAATCATCTGCCTGCACTGCTTTGCTATCAGTCGTACAACCCGTGCCGGTTAATACGCAAGCGCCCACTGGCAATATTTTTAGAAATTCTCGACGCTGCATTTAATCCTGCCCTATTTAAAAATACTGTTAGCGATAACCCGCACAATTGAGGCTCAAGCAAGTACATGGGCACCGCTTTCATTCACTTTTGAATGCGTGCTATCAGCGGGATAGTCACCCAATGCATACCAAATTTCAATAGTTTGGTATTACCAATTATAAGAATCAGCTGGGAATTTCACTTAGCGACAACATAAGTCATTGTTTTTAAAGCACTTAATTTTACTGTGTATTGATCGTTAAAATTATAGCGCCACTGAAAAAAGCAAACATGTTCTATTTTTACATTGTGGTAATACCAATAAAACCATATCCTAATCTATTATTGGCTAACAACCTGCGAAAACGAGTTCATGAAAACCCTACGCCTTCACCCCCAAGATAACTTATTAGTAGCTTTAGATGCGCTACCTAAAGGTTGTGAGCTGAGTGCCGATTTCAAAGCCTGCAACGACATTCCAAAGATGCACAAAGTGGCAAGCCAGACCATCGCCGCAGGCGAAAAAATCCTGAAATATGGGCAAGTTATTGGTCAGGCCACACAGAGTATTGCCGCGGGCGAGCATATCCACACCCACAACTGCGCCATGGGCAACTTCGAGCGGGACTTTGCCTTCTGCAGCCAAATTCGCCCAACCCAATTCGTTCCGACCAACGCCAAACGCCAATTTCAAGGCTACCACCGCCCGTCTGGCAAAGTAGGCACGCGCAACTTTATCGCTCTGGTCACCACGGTTAACTGCTCGGCCACTGCCGCTCGCCATATCGCCGAACAGGCGCGCCTAGGCCAGCTGCTCGACGGCTTCGATAACATCGACGGCATAGTGCCCTTGGTGCATAGCTCGGGTTGCGGTATGAACCCCAACAGCCGGGGCGGCCACATTTTGGCTCGCACCTTGGCAGGCTATGCCGTGCACCCAAATTTCGGCGGTGTGATTACTCTGGGTTTAGGTTGCGAAGCTATGCAACTTAACCACCTCATGCGCGACTATGGGTTAGTCGAATCGGAGTTTTTCCGCGCCTACAACATTCAAGATGTGGATGGCACGGCAAAGGCGATTGACCACGGCTTGGGTATCATTCGGGAGATGTTGCCTAGGGTGAACGCGGTAAAACGCCAAGCCACCGATGCCAGCCATCTAACCCTCGCGGTCCAGTGCGGTGGCAGCGACGCCTTTTCTGGCATCACCGCAAACCCCGCGCTCGGCAAGGCGGCCGATACCCTAGTGGCACAGGGTGGTACGGTGATCTATTCAGAAACGCCGGAGATCTACGGCGCCGAACACCTGCTAACCCAGCGCGCAGAGACGCCAGAAAGCGCGCAAGCCATCGTCGACCTAATCAGCTGGTGGGAAAATTACACACTCATGAACGGTGTGGAGCTGAACAACAACCCCTCGCCGGGCAACAAGGCTGGCGGCCTAACCACCATCTTGGAGAAGTCTTTAGGCGCCATGGCAAAAGCGGGCTCCACTAATTTACGCGCGGTGTACCAATATGCCGAGCAAGTGAAAGAGAAGGGCATGGTGTTCATGGACAGCCCCGGCTTTGACCCCGTATCCGTAACCGGCCAAGTGGCCTCAGGGGCAAATGTGGTGTGCTTCACCACCGGGCGCGGCTCGGCCTTCGGTCACAAACCGGTACCAAGCTTGAAGCTTGCCAGCAACACCGCACTGTACGAACGCATGACCGGCGACATCGACATTAACTGCGGCAAAGCCATTGAAGGCGGCAGCTTAGAGGCCTCGGGCGCAGAGATTTTTGAAACTATATTGCGCGTCGCGTCGGGTGAGCGCACCAAGAGCGAATTGCTCGGCTATGGCGACAATGAATTCACCCCTTGGCCCATGGGCGCCGTGGTTTAACTCGCGCTAAAAATGCCGCGCGCCGAGCCCCCGTTGTAACTCACCGTTATTGCTCCTTAAGCGGCCTTAGGGCCGCATTTTTTCGCCATGCCGCTAAGTCTGCCTCCGGATCCCAGCGACCATCAAACGTCCATTTAGCACTCACCTCTACGGCGGGCATATTATCTTGCGCCCAGACCGGAACAACCGAACCATCGATCATTTGGGCATTGCGAAAATAGCTGCGCTCACCCCACAGATTGGGCCTATCGCGCGCCGGTGCTTCTGGGTAGGTTTTACGAAATATCGGCTGATCAGCGAGCGTTGCACCGAAGCGAGGATTCACTAACCAAAATTGCGCATCGTAGTGACGCCGGCCCAACTGAAAGCCTGGCTCGCCATCAAAACTGGAATCCACTACTACCAACTTCTGTCGCTCATCTTTCTCGCCGTCGTGCCACAGGGCATAGCGGCCGCCGCGGGTATAAAAATGACTGTTGGTGATATAGGCCCAGCCACGGGGGCAGACCATATCCACATAGCCCTCGAAATAACAGTTGCTGTGGTAGTACATACCCTGGTCTTTATCCCACAGGCTGAGCGTGTCGGCACCGCCGGCGACAAAGCGACAATTGTCAGTAATGATGCGCGTCCCCTGCAGCAACCGAACGGCAAACTGATGGTCGTTATTACCCGTGTCAAAGCCATAGCGGTTTTCTACCGCGAGATCGAGCAAGGCAATATCACTGGCCGCGATATTCACTGCCGCAGCGCCCCAATCTGTGCCTGTTTTAGCCACCCAGTGCTCGCGCAGCCGAGCCACGCTAATGATGGTTTGGCTTGGGCCAGCCCCTATCAGCGCCAGCTGATCGCGGGTGATATACACGGTTTCGGGGTAGCGCCCCGGTGCGATATGAATAATCACTGGCCCGGCCACCGCGTCGGCCGCATCGATCGCCGCTTGAACGGTGCGAAATGGCGCCTTTGGGCCCACCTCAAAATGGCTTTGTGCCTGCGCTTGAAAGACCCACAGGCCAATTAAACTGATTGCCACGCGGCACCTAATCCACCCGTTCATAAGACTCACCCTTGCCGTTGCGCCCATTTCTATCTGGATGTTAGTATAGTCATTTGGTCTTACCAATAAAGTAATTTTTGTAAGACCAGAAATCTAACAATAACAGGAGTGCAGCATGTACCGTTTTTTAGCCCTTATGGCTGCTCTAAGCGCCATCAGTGGCCTGCTTGGCTGCAAAGCCGCCAACGACCAAGTGGTGCTAAAGCTCGGCCACACCCTCGATGCCGGTCACCCCGTGCACCGAGCGATGCTGGCCATGAACGAGCGTTTGGTGGCGATCTCCGGCGGCACCATGCGGGTAGACCTCTACCCCAGCGGCCAACTGGGTTCAGAGCGAGAAATGATGGAGCTGCTGCAAATTGGCAGTCTCGCCATGACCAAAGTATCCACCAGCCCCATGGAAAGCTTTGTACCCGAGATGAAAGTGTTTAGCCTGCCCTATGTGTTCCGCGATAAGGACCATTTTTGGCGCATGCTGGAAAGTGAATTAGGTAAAAATCTACTGATCGCCGGGGAAAAAGTGCGCTTGCGCGGCCTCGTCTATTACGATGCGGGTAGCCGTAGCTTTTATACCACCGACAAGGCGATCCGCACCCCCGATGATTTAAAAAGCTTAAAAATTCGGGTGCAAAAAAGCCAAACCTCGGTGGCGATGATAGACGCCTTAGGCGGTTCTGCCACGCCTATTTCTTGGGGTGAGCTCTACACCGCACTGCAACAAGGCGTGGTCGACGGCGCAGAGAATAACCCACCAAGTTTTTACCGCTCCAAACACTATGAAGTCAGTAAATACTACACCCTAGACGAACACACCTACGTGCCCGACATGCTGATTATTAGCGCTCACATCTGGCACAACTTAAGCGAGCAACAACAGCAGTGGTTACAACAAGCGGCCGATGAATCGGTACAAGTGCAACGGCAACTCTGGGCACAAGATACCGCCGAGGCGCTGCGCGAAGTGGAAGCTGCCGGCGTGCAAATTATCTACCCCGACAAATCATTATTCGCCGACAAAGTAAAAAGCATGCACACAGAGCTGAAGGGAACCTCCCTCGAACAACTGCTCGATCAAATTCAATCGCTATAAGGGTGACCCGTGAAAAACGCCTTAAAAATAATCGACACTGGTTTATACCTCGCGCTGGCGTTACTCATGACCGCTATCGTCTTAGATGTTAGCTGGCAGGTGATTACACGCTTCGTCATGACCAAGCCCAGTTCTTACACCGAGGAGCTCGCCGGCTTCCTACTGATTTGGATTGGCATCTTAGGAGCTGCATACGCTTTTCGATTGAAAGCCCACCTAGGTTTAGATCTAGTGACCGCTAAATTGACCGGCACGCGCGCGCAAGTCATAGAAATCATTGGCTGGGTTGTGTGCTTTATATTCAGCGCCGCCGTGATGGTTTACGGTGGCTTACGCCTAGTACTTCTCACCCTTGAGCTGAACCAAATCTCTGCTGCTTTGGGTGTGAAAATGGGCTACGTCTATTGCGCCGTACCTCTCAGTGGCCTACTCATTTGTTTATACAGCCTCGTATTTATCGCCGAAGCCTTTGGCCAGCGCCAAAGCCAGCCCATCTAATTTCGATTCGAGAAGATCATGGAACTCACTGTACTGGTATTACTCATTAGCTTCGTTGTCTTGCTGTTTATCAACGTGCCCATTTCTATTTGCATTGGTGTTGCAACATTACTCACCATGCTTTTTACCATCGATGGCGGCCCTGCGGTGACGACCATAGCCCAACGTATGGCGGGCGGCATAGAAAGCTTTTCCCTGCTCGCCATTCCGTTTTTTATTCTATCGGGCATGCTCATGGGCCAAGGCGGTATTGCGCGGCGCTTAATCAACTTTGCCAAGGTACTGATTGGCATGTTGCCGGGTGGGTTGGCCTATGTGAATGTTGTTGCTTGCGCGTTATTCGGCGCTATTTCAGGTTCGGCTGTGGCGGCAACCAGTGCCATTGGCGGCTTCATGATTCCGATTATGAACAAAGAAGGCTACGACAAAGGGTTTAACGCCGCCGTCACTGTTGCCTCCTCTACCTCGGGCATGCTCATTCCACCGTCTAACATTCTCATTGTCTACTCACTGGCCAGCGGCGGCGTCTCCATTGCGGCACTGTTTATTGCCGGCTACATACCGGGTATTTTAATCGCGCTATCGCTCATGGCCGTGTGTGGCATTTGGGCAAAAATAAAAGGCTATCCCGTGGGCGAGCGCACGAGTTTAAAAGACAGTATAAAAATAGCCTTTGACGCCATACCAAGTTTATTTTTAATTTTCCTTATCATAGGAGGCATAGTCGGTGGTTATTTCACTGCTACCGAAGCCAGTGCCATTGCAGTACTCTACTCCTTCGCGCTCTCGGTATTGATCTATCGCGAAGTGAAAATCATTCAGGTGCCCGACATACTGGTCAATTCCGCGGTCACCACTGCCATCGTTATGTTTCTGATCGGCACTTCCACGGCGATGTCGTGGATTCTATCCTACGAGAATATTCCCCAATCCATTAGCGATGCCATGATGGCGTTAAGCGATAACCCCATCATCATTCTACTCACCATCAATCTTATTCTATTAGCCGTGGGTATATTTATGGATATGACGCCAGCGGTACTCATTTTCACGCCGATATTTTTACCCGTGGTTACCGCCCTTGGTATGTCGCCTTTGCACTTTGGCATCATGATGGTGTTGAATCTATGTATCGGCTTGTGCACGCCTCCGGTGGGCAGCGTACTCTTCGTTGGTGCCAGTATCGCGAAGATCAGTATCGCGAAACTCATTAAACCTCTACTGCCCATGTACGCTGCGATGTTTTTCGTTTTGTTGCTTGTAACCTTTATACCGGTATTGTCAGAATTTTTACCCAAGGCTTTCGGTCTTTACTAATCTTTGAGCGATAACGAGTTTGCTACCGATGAAAACAACCATGAGAAAAATAAAATCGCGTTGGGTTTTAACCTTAGCGTTTAGTCTTTTCCCCTTAAGCGTTGTAGCCGAGCCAGTAACACTACATCTGGCTGGCGACTCCACCATGGCAGAGAAAGACCCTAAAGATTACCCAGAAACTGGCTGGGGGCAACCCTTTAGCGTTTTCTTCGATAGCGATACGAAAGTGATTAACTACGCCAAAAATGGTCGCAGCACCCGCACGTTTAAAAGTGAAGGACGCTGGAAAAAACTCCTAGGTGCCGTAACACCTGGTGACTATGTATTTATTCAGTTCGGCCATAACGATGAATCTTTACATAAGAAAGATCGCTACACCACACCCGAAACGTTTTACAATAATCTGGCCGAATTCGTCCAAGATACTCGGGCCAAAAAAGCCACTCCGATTCTCCTCACACCCGTCACGCGGCGCTATTTTGACGGCAAGGTCATCAATGAAACCCATGCCGAGTATTCAGCGCTCACGCGTAAATTAGCCGTGGAAAAAAAGCTTGCGCTGATTGACATGGACACCCTAACGCGCGCCCACTTCAGCGCCCAAGGTGATGAACTTTCTAAGCTACGATTTATGCATCTCGCACCGGGCCTACACCCGAACTACCCCAAAGGCGTTACTGACGACACCCACTTCAATGAATTAGGTGCACGGGAAGCCGCACAATTGGTACTGCAGGATTTGATTCGACAAGATCACCCGCTCGCACAGCGCTTACGCCTGCCGGACCCAAAACACCTTCAGTAAAATTACAGTGCTGCTATTGGCCGGCTTGATTCTCAAAACTCGATAACCATGCGGCGACATTATGCAAGGGTACGTCGAGCTTACGATAGCGGGTCGGGTATTTTGGATAACCGCCAACCTGATCTTGGCTATCGATAATTGTACCTGTGCCATTAAGCACTGAATCTATAATGCGACGATCAATAGGATCTCTATCCCACGGTCGGGCGCCAACGCTTTTCAACACGTGTTGCTGCAGCGCAGACACCGCTATTGCCTGTAGGTTTTTTGGCCAAACGGGTGGAGCTTCTAATCGGTTAATGTGCCCCTGCAACTGCGGCATCGCAGCGCCATCAAGATTCACCACTTGATTGTCGAGTGAATAAATGTCGCCTTGATAAGCCACTAACGGCAAATCGGAATAACTACTCAGTCCATAAATAAGGCGATTGCCAACAACGGCCAAACGTGGATTCTTTGGCTTGAATGTCGATTGCTGATATTCCTCCTCAATGTAACCCACTTGCACCGCCGCGTTGCCGAGATCGTACATCAGGTTATTCACCACTACACCGGAGGTATGGCCTTTGAAATAGGGATTACGACGATCATTGTGTGCGAACAGATTACCAATCACCGCCACATCTTGGACAAAGTCATGCACTAATAAACCCTTTGAATGCTTACCCTTTTTATGGGTCGCGGCGTCTAGGGCTTCGGCAATGATAGAGCGACTAAAGGTGATGCGCTTCGAAGTAAAATTGTGCCCCTTGTCGCGCGGACCAGACGCCGAGAGATTTTCATCCACAGCCCAAGATATCGAACAGTGGTCAATGTGCACGTCGTGCGCAAAGGCGCCAGACACCGAAATACCGTCTGGGTCCCAGCCCGAGCGCGCCGGCTCATTATTATCGCCCGGCCTAACCATCAAATGGCGAATGCGCACATCGTGTGTTTTTATCACAATGCCAGCGCGAATCAACGTAATACCCGGCGCCGGTGCAGTTTCGCCCGCAATAGTTAGGTAGGGCTCATCAATCACCAGTGACTGCTTCGCCAAATCAATCACACCACCCACCTCAAACACAATAAGGCGTTTACCCTTTTGATTTAACGCCCAGCGCAGTGAGCCTTGGCCATCGTTTTGGGTGTTGGTCACTTTAATAACGGCGCCGCCCATGCCACCTGGCGTATCCATCCCAAAACCGGATACGCCGTCTAACAGGGAGACAAGATTTTCAGCCCAAACATTCGGTGCTGCGAAACCTGCTAGTAATGTCCACGCTAGGAAACCTTGAACGCTTGCACGGCGGAAAAGAACAAAAATAACGGACATAGATAGACTCCATTCATTAAAGCATGGGCCTGCCACGGCGACATAATTGAATTGAAAAACCCCAGGGATCTTTCAACATTTTTAAATGCGATCCATCTTTGAGCTTTACGTCGTCCACTTCGCGCGCGCCGGCGCCAATCAAACGTTTTGCATCCGCCTCCGGATCAGCAGAAACAAAGGCCAGATGAACCAGCAGTGGGTCCATTGCTTGGTAGTCGGGCACCTGATCAGCTGGGTTACAATAAATTTCAATCATCACCTGGCCCGAGCTATCGGCTAAAAAATGCGTGTGTGGCGCCTGTGTAAATTTATGTTTTACGGTAAAACCCAAATGCTCACAGTACCAAGCCGCGATGGCGATTGGGTCTAGCACATTGAAGGCAAAATGTTCTATTTTCATCATGAACTCGGTGAGCTAGCACCTGACTCCGGCGTTTGAATGTGTGCGGTCTTCCATTGCTGGAATTTGGTCAAGGCCTTGCTTGCGCCGGTAGAATACCAAGCATAGCCCTGCCTTCGCTCCAAACTAATGCGCTCGACTCGATCGTAAACTTGGCCATCGCGATCGCCAAAAATAGGTTCTCCAGTGGTCAAACTGTAGAAACGCGACCACAGGGGTTTGGCTTGTTCGTCGTCCACCAGCTTGCCTAACTGCCTATCGTAACGCTTACCGACGATGCGCTTTGCTTCCAGCCAAGTGGCGGCATCAGTGACGGCCTGTACAACGACCGCAGGGGGCGACGGCAACGCCATTAAGAACAGCATAATTTCAGCGCTCTCCTGAGATGACAAAGCCGGCATCTCATAGGCTCTAGCCTGCGCCGGCTGTAAACTGAATGCATCGTGCTGCGCGCCCCATCCCAAAAATGTTTTACTGGGTTCGAAAAAATATTGCGTCATTAAAATACAGTTGACGCCCTTCAGCAGCGCTGCTTGGGCGAGTTCTTGCTTTTCCTGCGCCAACCATGGGTAGTCGCGCTGCGCGACCGACAACAACAGCTCAAGAATATTGACCATGGATTTGTCGTTATAGGTGATGTGGTTGTGATAACCGCCATCCAAAGGAAAGCTTTGCGGCCAACAACCCTGAGGCATTTGCGCGTTGATAACAAGATCAAGCCCGCGCTTAAAACTGGTCGCGTATCTTTCATCGCCCGTTGCACTAAACGCTTTTGCCAACACACGCATTTGTGTTGTAGTGGCGTAATTATCAAAGGTAGGTTGATAACTTTTTTCCGCACCCCATGCCTCGCCCCTGCGTCTGGGGCGCTGCCCCATGTCGACGCGCTTGGACCAACCACCGGAGGGCGTTTGAAAACTGAGAATAATATCGGCAATGGCTTTGCCTTCCGCTGTCTTGAATGCCGCTTCGGGCAATTCCGCGTCAAAGCCAAAACGCTCAGCCTTCGGTGGTTTAGCTGCTTTTCTATTGTGCTCTAGTTCTTTGGCTAGCGTTTTTTGATCTTTGCGCTTTAATGTGCTGGAGAGTTCGAAGTAGGCCTGCCACTGCGCGCTTATGTCTTGCTCAGGCTGCGCAACGCAGGGATAAACCCATGTACACGACAGCACAATTGTTAAGAAAATTTTCATAGTTCCACTAACTGCTTTTTGCGTTAAAAATTAGCGCTCGTCATCCGGCATAGACACAGCCAATGCCGACAACCGGGCTTGTAAAAATTGTTCGATAACCGCGACAGTTTCGCTGGCCCAAGGCTCAAATAGCCAAAAACTGTGCGGCGCTTGTTTGAACTCATGCCGACGATTAACCACCCCCAAGGCCGTGAGCTTAGCTTGCATTGCCTCCACGCCGGCGCTGAACCTTGGCTCGCCGCCGGTAATAAACAACATGGGCGGCGCATGTTTATGCACAGCGTTAATAGGCGACGCTTGGCGCCATATTTCAGGAATCGCTTCATAGCGACCACCGAGCCAAGCGCTGGCCGCGGTGACGTCGCGCGCGGGATCGTTTTCAAAGGCTAGCGCTAGCGGCGTCGTAAAATCCGATAGACCATCGACATTGATAATGCCCTGCACCGGCCACTGCAACCCAACCAATGCCGCCAACTGCCCACCAGCAGAACCGCCCGCGATAAATAGCGCGCGGGTATTTATACCCAGTTCTGCGGCGCTTGCTCGGATAGATTCAAGCGCGGCAATTAAATCATTCCCTGCTGCGGGATAGCGCGCCTGCGGCGACAATCGATAAGACACCGTCATCGCAACATAACCACGCTGAGCAAGCGCGTAGGCAATTGGCTGCCAAAGTCTGCGCTCACCCGAATTCCAGCCGCCACCGTGCACCAACAATATCGCAGGCCTAAGGTGCTGATCCGGCAAACGGTAAACATCCATGCCAAGTTGATAGCTTTCGCTATAGGTCCGATAACTTTTTTGCACGACACCAGGAGACACCACATAGGGCGTGGCCTGGGGAAAGCGCGCTTGAATTTTTTCCAAGGTTGAATGCACGCTATATTCTGCCTTGGCAGCCATTGCGAGCAGTGCCAAGCTAAAAGCAACGATTGAATTACTGATCCAGCGCATTGGCATAGGGCTGATCCCTGTCGTTAGGCGCATGCCCCACAATTTTAGATGAGGCGACATGAACACCATCTTCTACTGCAGCCACTGCAAAGTCAGATTGAAAATCATCGGTGCTCGCCCAAAGACCCAGCACCAACATCATTAACACACAAGACAATATTCTTGCGCGCGCCTTAGACCGCATACGGTCACCCCCATAGGTCATCTCTCGGCCTAAACATGCCACAAAACTCGTAGCCTAATGAAGCGCGCCGAATTATTGCCCGCTGCGTTATCGCCGCGGAGGCGTTTTGAAACCAACGCCGCTAGCTTCAAAACTTAAGGCGCCAATTCAATCAAAAAGTCATCAAGTTGAATGGTACCGCTGCCTTCAGTGCGCAAAGTAATAAACGATGTGCTAGAAGCCAACTTTCCGTTAATCACGTAAGTTTGCCCCGCCACTAGATCGCCTAGCGCAATGTCGTGAAAACGCGAAGCGCCACCCCAAATAGACTGACTACTCGAGGCCGTGTTGTTATCGACAAAGAGCTGAAACTTTTTTGTCATATCGCCGGCAACATTTACCACTGTAAAACTCACCGTGTAGGCCGCCGACAAATCGAACACGCCGGTTGTCGCCGTATCACCCGCGCTGGTGCTTACGCCAGGGGTTGTATTGCCAATACTGACCCGCGCACCGGTTAAACTGAGCGCGCCGCTAGCAAGCGTTGCCGTGCCGGTGACTTTATAATTCATCGCGACACCCGCACCCGGTCCACCCGATACATCTCGATAGCTGTTGCTAAAAAAAGTCGCCGTATCGGGTGCAAAGTTTTCACCGTAAGGCAGAGCCACGTCCTCGATGATAACCTCTTCAGGTACCGGCACCTCATCACTCGGCGTCACAGGTGCAGGAATATCCAGTTGTGATTGGTCAATTTTCCCCACACCGGCATTGGCAATGATTTTCGCTTTTAAATTTTCAACCGCATCGAGGTTATAGGTATAAGGCACCGTATAGCTGGATGTCGAATTACCACTTTGCGCGGTAATATCGGTGCCATTGTTAGACGACCAGGTGACGCCATTGCCCATCACGTTGCCGGCGATATGCCAGTAGCCCACCATAGGCGAATAGAAAGACACGATTGGGTTATGAGTGTTTTCAAAAATATTATTCTCAATCAACATTTCGGCACCCTGCCGGGTATTCACTGCTGACGAGTCAATATTGTTAAAATAGTTGTTGTATACATGGCCTTTGCCATGACGATAAAGCGGAACGCGAGCCGATAAATTTTCAAACCGGTTGTGATGAAAGGTCACTAGGCGATCGGTGTCGGGGTTGGTGTCATTTTCCGTATGCCCATGCAGTGAGGTTTTCCACGCATCATGTAAATAATTATTAGAAATGGTGACTAATTTCGCGCCATTTTTAGTATCAATCAAACCATCGTAATAATCTTTATCCACATTGAGCGAATTATACAATTCGCAATGATCAATCCAAATATGGCTAGTTGTGCTGCCATCGTCATCGCCTTCGATACCAATAGCATCGCGCTCTTGGCCCGGCCAGGCTTCGTGAAAGGTGAGGTTCTGCACGATAATGTTATTGGCGCGGCGAATAATTAAACCGATACCGTCGAATTCACCCTTAGCCCCCACGCCGATGAGCGAGACATTGTTCATGTCTTTAATCGCAATATCGAGATTTGTGCCGCCATTATTAAACGGCGTAATGACGCCGTCGATATAGAGGGTAATGGGTTGGCCTGCCGCCTTTGCCTCGTCTAATTTTGCTTGTAAATCCAAACCATTATTGACGGTATACACCAAACCATAGGCGCCGCCGGTCAGGTCGTAATTGAAACCGGCAAAACCGCCGTCGGTCAATGTGATGGGTGTTGGTGTTGGTGTTGGTGTTGGTGTTGGTGTTGGTGTCGATGTAGGCGTTGGTGTCGCGGTCTGGTCACCAGAACCCGAGCCGCCGCCGCCGCAGGCGGTAACGCCCAGGCCTAACAGCAACGCAAGGGCAATGGGGCGCGCAATCCTGGATTCACGCATGAAATATCTCCGGTTAGAAAGCCCGACTCATTGCCGGGCTTTCTTGTTGATGGGGAAATAATGGGCTTCAGGTCCGATTAGAAATCCAGGTTGGCGCCAATCTGGTAGCCGCGGCCGTATTGCTCGATGTTGAACAACATTCTGCCGCCGGCATCCGGATCGCCTTCGAAGTAGTAGCTGTCCCTGGCTCCCGTCAGATTGATGGCATCAAAGTAAATCCTGACGCCCTGGGCGACTTTCCACGTGGCCTTGAAATCAAGGGTGGTGCTCGCCGCCTGATACACGTCGGCCCAAGCCTGGCAGTTCTGGGTGTAACCCAAGCCCGCATCAGCGGCCAGATCGTCGGCCGTACAGGCGCCTATACGCTTGAGAATGTCGCCGGTGTAGTTGGCAATCAGGCGCGCCGACACTGTGTCGTTTTCCCAGCCCAAAGTTAGGTTACCGGCGGTGTTGGCGGTTTCCGGCAGGCGGATGCTGTCCACCCGCACTGTGTCACCCACGTCGCCCTCGCTGTCCTGCAAGGTCAGGTTGGCTTGCAGGAACAGGTTGTCGAGCCAGCGCCCCACGGCGTGATCTTCCCAGCGACCGTCTAGGTACTGGGTGTAGCTCAGCTCGGCGCCGTACACATGGGCCGACTCACCGTTTAAGAAGGTGCGTACATTGGTGAGCGTGGTATCGGGCAGAATGGTGAATTGGGTCACCTGATCGAGCGGCAATTCAAAGGGCAAGTCGGTGCCAATGTTCAGGTCGACGCCGTTGGCATCCACAATAAAGTCCTTGATGTCTTTATAGAACAGCGCAGCCTGCAGGAAGGTGTCGTCGCCATACCAAGACAGAGACAGGTCGATGTTGGTGGCCTTCATGGGCTCCAGTGACGGGTTGCCAATACTGACCGCATTGTTGGCCGACAGCACAAACCATTCGGCCTGATAATCCACGTCGCCGTTGGTGGAACCTATCTGGTTCGGGTCATCGTTACAGATCACGGTGCCGGTGTAAGCCGGATCTGTATTGCACAGTTCAACCCGATCAGTGATTTCAAAGTAGGCGCGACTCTTGCCGAAATCCGGCCGGCTGAAACTGGTCCAGATAGCCGCGCGCGCCAGAAGCTTATCGCTCAATTCGTGCCGGTAGTGCAACGCTGGCAGGAAATTGCTGTATTGGTTTTTGACATCATCTAAGAGCAAGGCGATGTCGAGCGACTCCAGCCCTTGAGAATCCTCGTTGCGGTCGTTGCGCATGGCCATGTAGCCGGTGGAATCAAACCAGGTGCGCTCGTAGCGGGCGCCGGCAATCAAGGTGCCACCATCGGTGACCTGAAATTCTGCCATCAGGTAGGCAGCTGCCGAGTCTTCGTTGAGCTCGTAATCCAGCCTGACGGAGTCAATTTCATTTTCGTCCGAGTCGTAGTTATCACCGATGGCGCGGGTGCTGGCAATCAACCGCTCCGCTTCCGACCGGGTAATAATGAAGTGGTCGAAGTCGGCATTTTCCGGCCGGTAGGTGTCGAACTCGCTCAGTCGAGCACCGGCCAGTGCCACACACTCTAGGTCGCCGTTACAACCGGCTACGGCGCGATCACCCGGTACAATGCTGGCGCGGTTGCGGTCGCTGCTGCGGTTGCGCTGCTGCCCGCGGATCCCGAATTTAACGTAGTTAAGCAAGCCGCCGTCGGTCCAGTCGCGGCGCAGATTCAAGGTGAGCTGATCCACCGCATCTTCGCGCAGACTCTGCTCCAAAAACAGGTTGTCGTAACCCAGATTGGGCTGCATGGCCTGGCCATACTGGTAGCCGTTGGGGTTCGAAATAGCGCCGGTGCTAATGCTGCCGGTGTCGATTAACTCAGTCAGCTGGGTACCGGAAATAATCTGGCCGTTGATGAAATCGTCGCCGTACTGGCCCAACGAAGACAGCTCGCGCAATCGGAACTGCACGCGCCGACCATCAGGTTTTTCATCTTCGCTGCGCGACATCACTAGGTCATAGTCCACCCACCAACCATCGGCCAAACTGTTTTCACCGCCGATAGTGAAGGTGTTGGTAGTGACTTCGGATTGCTGGATAAAGTACTGCTGTTGCAGGTCGACACTGTCCAGACCAAAGGTCTGTTGGTCTTCGTCTAGGTAAAGCTTGCTGGTGCTGCTATCCAGGTTGTAGCGATAGTATTCGCGCAGGGCGATATCGTCATCGGCGTAACTGGTGTGGTTTAACCGGACATGGTAGCGGTTGTCGGCGTCGGGTTGGTATTCCAGGTTCAGCAAACCGGTAACCCGTTCGCGCTCGGCGTTTTCCTGGAAGTTAGTAAATTCCCAAGGAATCAGAATGCGGTTCTGGCCATCATCGCCATACACCGGCAGGGTGGTGTCGTGGTGTTTGGTTTGGTAGCCCTGAGTGATGCGATTTTCCCAGGAGGCGGTATAGGCCAAGCCAAGGGTGTTATCCATGAACAGGTTGGTACCCTGCACGGTGATTTTAGGCGAGTGGTCCTCGGCCTGTTCACTGTAATAATCCTGCAGCGTTAGCTTGAAACTGTCCTTGCCGCGATCGAGCGCCGACAGGGTCCTGACGTTGATCATGCCGCCGATGGCATCCAGATTCATGTCCGGGGTCAGGGATTTGTTCACCTCGATGGACTGCAGTACGTCAGAGGGTAAGCTATCTAGGGAAAAGGCGCGATCTTCCAAGTCGCCGCTACTGCCGCCGCCAGCATTGGCCAGCGAACCGCCGTCCATCTGCACGCTCACCATACCTGGGCCTAGGCCGCGCAGGCTGACAAACTTGCCCTCGCCCTCGCCCCGCTGCAGGGTGATGCCGGGCATGCGCTGCAACAATTCCGCCACGTTCTGGGCGGAGAAGTTACCGGCGTCATCCTGGGTCACCACGGAACTGAAGTTGTCTTTATTTCGTTCGGCTTCGCGGGCATTTTCGTCGGCCGCGCGCACGCCTTCTACCACCACTTCCTCTAGGCCTTGGCCGGCCATGTCTTCGCTTTGCTGCGCCATTGCCTGGGCGCTGATTAACGCCACCGCCAACGGCAGTAATTTCATGGATGTATTCAGGATTTTCATGATGCTCTGTTCACCTCTGGAATTATTGTTGGCGCGGCCGAGCCGCGCGCTTTATTACTGGAGCTCGACTTTAAAATTGTCGATCGTGATGGGCGCCGTGACGCCGCTGTCGCAGCGCAGCTGTATGAAGGACATGGCGGTGCCCACGCTGCTGGCGATAGACACAGTACCGGTAGCGCTATCGTCGTCGGTTATCGTGGCCACGGTTTTCTCAAATATTTTTGAGCTGCCGCCGTGCTGCGAGCTGGACGAGCTAGAGGTGTTGTTATCCACATAGACCTGGCATTTGCCAGTGCTGGTACCGTCGTTTCCATTAGCCGTCACATCAAAGCTGATCACGTAAGGCTGACTTAAATCCAAGTCGCCCTGAGGCACTGAGCCGGCACTTGTGGCCGCGCCCGGATTGCTGTCGCCAAGGCTAAAACGCGCATTGTTGATACTCAGCTGGCCGCCAGCCAGAGTGATGCGCGAACCGCTGCCGGTGACGTTGTAGAAGGCCTTGCCGGCGTCACCGCTAATGCTCTTGTAGGCCGCCGTAAAAAAGTCACTGCTGCTGCCGTCGCCATCGGTGGCGGCATCAAAGCTTTCACTCAAGATCGCCGCCGGTGCGCCAGCGCCTGCATAAAAGCCCAGCTCGCCGATGCTGGCTGGCAGCTCGCCCACCAGGTCGTCCGCGCTCATGGCCGCCACTGCCGCATCGTTGGACCACAACAACCAGTCCACCTTGGCGAAATAGCTGCTAGAGGCATCCTCACCAATGCGCAACCGGTTGGCGCCACCGCCACCGCTGCGACCGGTGCCCAACACCGCTAGATCGCCCAGCATGGCGCCGCTGAGTTGCTCAGAAATATTGATGCCGTCGCGGTAGACGCTAGCGCTGATATTTTTGCCGTCCACCACACTGACGTCAGTTGGGTCCGTGACGATGTAGTTGATCTGGTAGATGTGGTAGTCGTCGGCCATAGTCAGGTCGGCTTCAGCGTTGGCCGAGCCATCCTGAAAGCGTTCCAACTGAAAGCGGCCATCGGCACCTTGGTCGGGCCTTAGCAGTACTTTCACGCGCGCATCGCTGGGCGCGGCAAACGCGGTTTCCAGTTCCAGGCCACGGGCCGGGCTGGCCGATACATCGACGCGCGCCAGCAGCGTGAAATACTGCGGATAACCGTCGGCATCGGCCACCACGCCGGTGATGTCGCCCTTGCTGCGGGCGCCACTATCCGCGCTGGTATCCAGTGTTGCAGTGCCGTCGTTGTTGGCGCTGAACAGGATGTCGGTGTCGGCGTAAGTTAGGCTGCCAGTGCTATTGGCTTTCAGCACCAGTGCGCCGCTGCTTTCTGGGCTGATGCAGCCGTCGTACACGCTCCAAGCGATACTGCCGGTGATGTCACCGGGGCTAGTCACCACGCAGCCGAGCGGTGCCACCGGCGTGGCCGAGGCGGCCGCGCTCCAGTCGCTGCTGCCGGCCGAATTGTTGGCGCGCAGAAAGGTAAAGTATTCGGTGCCGTTGGCTAGACTTTCCAGCAGTACCGGCGAGCTGACGTCGAGCATCTGGGTGGCGGCACTGACGTCATTGCTGGTCCCCCAAGCTAGATCGTAACTGCCCACGCCCACACCGGTGCTCCAACTGACGGTAATCTGCCCGTCGCCGGCATTAAGTGTGGGTGCATCCGGCACCGCGGGCGCGGTGGCTGGGGCAAACACGCCACAGGTCGGCAGATCGGCCTGGCCATTTTCAGTCTGCGGTTCGACTAATAGGTCATCGATGATAACCGTGCTGCCGCCCTCGACCCGCAACTGCAGGAAGGACGTGGCATTGCCCACCAGCACCGGGCGAATATCTACCGGCGTAGCACCGGGCTCGAGAGTAACATTGCCGGGCACGTTGATTTCTACCCGCTTGCCGGCCACCAGTTGGCTCACCGGCACGTTGAAAATGCGCGAACCGGCGCTGCCGCCGCCCCAGTAGGATTTGCTTTCGCTAGAGCTGTTGTTGTCTACAAACACCTGCATATTGCGACTGCCGCTGGCTTCTTTGACGCAGAAGGAAATGCGGTAGTCAGTGCTCAGGTTCAGCTCGCCCCAGGTGCCGGTGACATCGCCGCTGGTGCTATCTTTTTTGGGGTCGGTGGCATCGATATCGGGCCGGGTTTGGCCCAGACTGAAGCGACCGGTATTGAGCAACAAAGACGGGTTGCCGGCGTCGCTCACAATGCCCAGCTGCTCCAGATTGACCGCCGTGCCCAGCGTTGGGTCGTCACCTTCAAAGAAACAACAGGTGGGATAGTAGAGCGACGGCTGGCTGTCGTCAGGGTTGTCGGTGCTGAGGGCTTTGTAATCGCTACTGAAGAAACTGATGGTATCGGCTTCGTCGAAACCAACGAACAGACCGTCGCCGAAGTTTTCGCTCAGAATAATAGGGGGGACTGGCACTTCGCCGCCGTTATCGCCGCCACCAGTACTGGGTGGCGGTACGGGCAACACGTCGCCCTCGCTTTGATGATCACTGCCACTGCCGCCACCGCAGGCGGTTAAACAAGTGAGCAGGATCAGAGATGCCGCGGTCGGGAGCCTGGTATTCATTGCGTGTCCTCGTGAACATTTTTATTGTCTTCAGCCTGCGCCAGCCACTCGGCACGAGCTTACCACTTTGGACTGCCATAATAACCATATTGGCTTTACCAATTCAAGCGCTGTTCACCCGCTTTTTTCCATCCGCTTGCACCACTGACTTTTTATGTTGCTCACCTGAGTCGGACCGGTGCGGTACCAAGCTTAGCCAATTGTCTAGCCCTAGTACCCTAGGACAGCCAAAGCAAGACCAATGGCAAAGCCGATAACCATCTGATAAATAACGCTATTTATCGATAGCCTCGACAGAAAGTCGATAATTCTGGACCGAATCAAAGGAGCTAATTAAGCCTTTAATCGACCACTTTTCATGTGAAAACAGGCCATTTAACGCTAAACGCTTGAGGCCGTTTTACGCTATAAAACCGATGATTGCTCCAACTAGGAGACGATATTAAGCGCCTTAATCTGCCTATAAATAAGGTAATTCCAGCCACTTTCCTCCGAAAAGCAGACAAGCCTCGCAATAAAAATCGCCTACAAATAGATCTAAAAAGTTTACAGTCACGACATAACGCACTAGCATGGCCTTACCAATGGTCTTACCAAAAAAATAAAGGTTGGAATACCTAGCTTGGAAGATCAATAGGTAGGTGAGTGTAGGCGCTTGAGGTAACGCACCTTTTTCACAGCAACTGTGCAACTGTGGAGCGAGCAATCGTCATGATGGTTCATTTGAGCTTTGGGTACATGACCAGCACCGCTTTTAATTTAATCCGTGGACACTGAGGCGGAGCAAAAGCAGGGGTATTCGCTTGGTCCGTCTCGACCGATCACAATAATAATAGGTTCAAAATATGAACGCATTTTCGAGAAAGTCACTCCTTACACTAGCGATTGCATCGGCAAGCCTAGCCATGACCACGCAGAGCTCAGCAGCAATAGAGGGCTATGCCACGCTTAATGGTGGCACTACCGGCGGCGCCGGTGGACAAGTGGTATACGCCAGTACCGGCGCAGAAATTAACGCCGCCATGTGTAACCGCGCAAGCGACAACACACCGCTAACCATTTATGTAACCGGCACCATTAACCATGGCAACACCAGTAAAAGTTCAGGTTCTTGCGACACCACAGGTGAAGAGATTCAATTCAAAGGCGTACGTAATATCTCGCTGATCGGCGTTGGAAACTCGGCCGTTTTTGATCAGATTGGCATTCACCTACGCAACACCTCAAATATTATTTTACAAAACTTACACGTTAAAAATGTAAAAAAGTCGGGCTCACCAACCTCTAATGGTGGCGACGCTATCGGCATGGAAACCGATGTATTCAACGTTTGGGTCGATCACTGCACGCTCGAAGCCTCGGGCGGAGAGAGCGACGGCTACGACTCGCTGCTCGACATGAAGGCGACTACCCAATACGTTACCGTTTCATACACCCACTACCGCAATTCCGGCCGTGGTGGCCTGATGGGCTCAAGCGATAGCGACACGGATAACACCTTCGTCACTTTCCACCACAACTTTTATGAAAATATGGACTCGCGCTTACCGTTGTTACGACATGGTACCGCTCACTCCTATAACAATTATTACGACGGCATCAACAAATCTGGTTTAAACCCACGTATGGGCGGCAAGATAAAAGTTGAAAATAGTTATTTTGAAAATGCCCACAACCCTATTGGCACTTTTTATACAACTGACATGGGTTTCTGGGACTTAAGCGGCAACTACTTCGATGAAGACACCGTGGTGTGGGAGCAAAGCGACAGCGACAAGTGGTTTCCAGCCGGCCCAAACCCCGTATCAACCACATCAATAAGTATTCCCTATAGCTACACATTGGACGCAGTGGCCTGCGTGCCCGATATCGTTCGCAACACCGTAGGCGCGGGCACAGGTCTACTGGAATCAGCAGGTGCATGCGCGGTAACGCCTACTCCGACACCTACTCCGACACCGACACCGACACCTACTCCGACACCGACACCTACTCCGACACCGACACCTACTCCAACGCCGACTCCAACGCCGACTCCAACACCATCTCCGACACCGACGCCAGGTGGCAGCCCGATCGGCAGCAATTTGAGTATCGGCGCAGGTTCAGATGGATCAAGTAAAGCCAGCGGATCAAGCTACGGCAATGTGCGCGATGGCGATCTCTCCAGCTATTGGGCTCCCAGCAGTGCCACAGGACGCATTTCCATTAAGTGGCCCAGCACCACAACCGTGGGCGCGGTCAACATCGTTGAACACGCAAGTGCCGCAGGCAACCTAGGCGCTTGGGAGTTGACCAACAATGACAACGGCACTGTTTTAGCAACGGGTACTGGCCCGGGTCTTGTCACCTTTAACACGGTGAACTTAAGTAAAATTGATCTCAACATTTTAAGCGCTAATGGCGCGCCCGCCATTGCCGAACTAGAGACCTATGTCGGCGCAAATGCAGCGCCAGCTCCCACACCTACACCAACGCCGACGCCAACACCTACACCAACTCCCGTTATCACACCTAAAGGTGGTAATTTAAGTATCGGTGCCGGTGCAGACGGTTCAAGCAAGGCCAGTGGCAGTAGCTACGGCAACGTACTCGACGACAATCTCGCTAGCTACTGGGCACCCAATAGCTCAACTGGTCGCATTTCTGTTAAATGGTCCAGTGCAAAAACTGTTGGCGCCATCGTTATTGTTGAACACGCAAGTGCCGCAGGAAACCTCGGCGATTGGGAGCTTACAAACAATGACAACGGCGCTGTTTTGGCAACGGGTACTGGCCCAGGCTTAGTCGCCTTCGATGCAGTAAGCACACATAAAATTAATCTCAATATTGTAAGCGCCAATGGCACGCCCACGGTGGCGGAACTTAGAACCTATGTCGGCGTAGAAACAACAACACCGGCACCCACTCCAACGCCGACCCCAACACCTACGCCGGTGCCGACACCAACCCCAACCCCAGTACCGACACCTACACCTACACCTACACCTACACCTACACCTACACCAAGCAATGTCGATGCAGATTGTGCGCGCTTGGTGTCCGATGCTTCGGTCAATTGGCGCGAGTCTTCTCAACTGCAAACGGATCAGGAAATTGTTGCCTGTTTGTCGGAATCACTCGGCACGCCGGTCGGCTTTGGCAGTAAGGCAACAGGTGGCCACAACCCCTTGGGGAACAGCAAGCTAGTGGTTATCACCAAAGGCGGTTCAACATCGCCGGAGCAACAAATTCTCGATGCTATCAGCTCCGCCGACCACAACTGGGTTGTGTTTGATAAAGACGACTTTGCCAATGAAACAGCCATCGGCATGTACAAGTTGGGTTGCTCTGACCCAGACGTATTGTCTGCTCTAGGCGGTGCCAGTGTCGCGGAATGTCAAAACCCTGCACTGTGGTGTACCAATCATGGCGTCAGCAGCAATAACTGCGAAGATACCTTCTTTAATGATCGACTAAACGATTCAGATCTCGATGCCCTTAAGCTAAAGATGATCAATTCCAACACCACCATTGATGGCCGTGGCAGCAACGCCTACTTCCTATTTAGTGGTTTCAAAATTGGTTCTGACGCTAGCGGTGCCTCTACACACATGAGCGATAACGTCATCATCACCAACAACCGTTTTGCCGGCGTTGGCCATACCGAGGATCACAATCTCGATCCCGATATGATCCGCTCTACCGGTGAATCGCACGACATCTGGATTCATCAAAACACCTTTGAGCACACCGGTGACTCAGCCTTCGATGTCAAAGTCGGCGCCTATAATCTCACCGTATCGTTCAACAAACTCATCGATGTAAAACGTGCCGCACTGCACGGGTCGAGTGATAGCCGTACCATCAATGCGCAAATCACCTCGACTATCCACAATAACTTGTTTGTCACCAACGATGACATGGTTACCGACAAGAGCATGGATACCTTGCGTCGTGTGCCGTTAATGCGGCGCGGCCAATCGCACATGTTTAACAATGTGTTTTACGGCTATCGGAAGGATGTGTTGAGTGTTCGTGTGGGTGGGCGCATAGCCTTTGAAAACAATATGCTCCTAAACACGGCCAACAATGCCAAAGGTGACGACCTCGACTACTGGCTTGAAAACCTGCTGCGGGATTTCCGCGAAGGCGGGCTAAAAATATCTGGTAGCTCGGTTTGGTATTCAAACACATCGTGTCAGCTGCAAGGCTCACCCGGTGATTTAACGGCGTCTTACGGTAGCACACCGGATATGTTCGCAAGTTACGATGGCACGTCCAAAAACTTAATCAACGCCAATCGCTTCACCGTTGGCAGCGATTTAGCAGATTATGTGTTCGCTACCGCGGGCAAAGGTGGGGTCACACCTTACAACTCCAGCTATTCACAAGGACGCAGCACCATCATCAATAACGCGCCGTCTACGTGTAAATAAAACGTTTGACCTAGGGCTTTTTCCCGCCCAAGAAGCTTTGCCCCGATCTTTGATCGGGGCTTTTTTTCCCGCCGCGTCAACCAAAAAACACTCAACCAACCTATTGCGTTAAGTATGTTTGGAAAATAACTTACGCGTATCTGATTTAACTTTTTCCATAACATGGGCTGCTACTTTGCGTTTCGTCAGCGTTGATTCTAGACTAGTACGGCACTCCTCTGCGCTCTCCCTATCCCCTTGCAACATGAGATCGGACGCAATCGCCGCCAAGGTTTCGTGATAGCGTATATGGCCCAGCGTTTCAGCAACCACCGCGCTATTTTTCAGTAACGACTTTTTCGTTAGCTGAAAACCAGACTTGATATCGGCCTTTTGCTTTTTAAACACAAGCTTATCTTTTTTATCGACATCGAGCAGCGCACAGCTCATCATTTGCGGCTGTACCAAGGCAGCCGCGGCATGCGTCGCCGCGTGTAATGTGCCAAATTTCGCCACCAGTTGGTGCAGAACATCATTGGCGCGGGTTAATACATTGGTGCCGCCAAACGCAAGCGCTCGAGCCACATCATCATCGAAATAGTCTTGCGCCAACACTTGCTCATCATAACTTTTCGGTGGCATAACACTCACTGGCAACCGACTAGACAACACCATCAGACCTTCATGTTCCAGCATGCAAACCACTTCGTAGCGGCCAGGCTCACTGAACAACCAGCCTTCACCACCGGCAAACAATGGCAAGCTGGCATAAATGGCTTTATCGCTATGCAATATAGACACGCCTGGCTTATGGCAATGGTGCGCAAACGGCGTCCAACGCTTTATATTGCCGTTGGGCTGTTTGACCAACACCATGAGATGGGCACCGTCGGTCAACAGCGCCTGATCAAGAATCAGATCCTCATTGCTTACATTGTGCAATTTAAGCTCTAACGTAACCGGCTCCATAAACTCGAATCGCGTTTGAGGCCGGTTTGCCCGCACCGTTAAATGTAAATTACCATTTAATTCATCTTTATCTTCATCGTGCAAACCATGATTGCTAAACCAAGCTTCATTTCCCATCTGCACAAAGCGCGCTGGAGCATGACGCATGAAAAGCAATTCCTCATCGATAAACCGGTAGTCGAAATCGGAGAAAAATGCACTTTGTCCACCCGCCACAAGAAAAGGGTAGTTCATAAAACTTCTTGACTCGCTATCCGAGGTCAATGGCATCCAAGTCGAACCCCACGGTGCGCCTATGTGCTTTTGCCAAGCATGAGCCAAATTAAAGGCGTGACCCATTTCGTGCACCGCAGTCCAAAATTTCATGCGATTTACCCAGGCCGCCGGGTTGGCATCACCCGCAGGCGCATTAGCGATAAAGGAATCGTTAAACATGGCCGTGCCCTGACGGTGATTGGGCCCAATATCGTCGAACATCACGCCACCTAGATTCGAACCCGTTTGATGCCTAGCCGCAAACAGCACCCACATAGCCCATTGCGGCTTATCGGCAAAACGAGACCAATAAGTTTGCATCGCATCGTGCATTTCCATATCGGTCCACAAGTGGTCCGGCCCAGCGCCAGCAATGGGAAGGCCAGCACTACCGGGTGACACCGAAACGTCAAAACCAGCGCGTTGGAATACTTTTTCGATCGATAAATTTTCCGCCGCCAATCCAGCGGGCCTATTTGGGTGTGCATGGGTGTGAATGGTGGTTACAGCGCTTGTGCCGTCTACCACATCGTATTCAAATTCAACTTTGTGATGATAGAGCGATTTGAAACTGAAGGTGCGCACCAAGGAAGGCGCGCCACCGCCATAAAATTTAATCCTCACTGTTTTGGTACCAAACAGTACTGGCTTGGCCTGCACGTCCACATTGGTGTAGGGCAGCAAAGCCGCCTGACCGTCCTTGAACCATATATTTCCCTTCCAGCGATTGGTCGCAATTTTTTTTAAGCTGGCGATCCAATGGGCACGCTCTCTGTTAAGCGTAAATAGGGTGCCACTAACGGTATTTTGTGGAAAGCGACCGTCCGTATCTAAACGCAGCTCCTCTCGCTTAAAGGGAAAGAACGGCAGTGCCAGCGCCTCTGTGTCTAAATTGTACTCCAACTCGTCCGGCTCATCCGTGGAAATCGCCAAGGGCGAGACATCGACACTAGGAATATTGGGAATAGGTAGCGGCCGTCGAGTGGGATAGGGAACAGGCTTCACCGTGCCTTTCATTTTCCATTCGTACAAGCCACTTACTTGAAAAAAAATCGGCAGGAATGGGAAGGGCTTTAACGCATCGGCATCCAGATGCTCTAAGTCTGGCAGCAGGTCTTCCACTGTCTTGGTGCGGTCTGATTCTACGACATGATTCATAGCGCTACTCCTTAGCTAACTTTAGGGGTGCAGCATGCACCTTTTACCAACCAATGCCTGATTATTTTTTTCATCCACTCATACCTTCTATTGAAAATAGGTATAAGAATAATAATCGCAGCAACACTTAAAAAAACAAGATCAATACGGCTGTTAAAGTCTAAAGGAAATAGATCGCTATATATAATATCGTCTGGCTAAAAAGAAACTTATTTTTAGCGAAGATAGCTATGTAGAGAGAAGCGACAAGATAGCCGCAAACGTCTATTAAAATCACAATAATGAGTCAGAAAAAAATTGACCTTTAAATTATTTTATTAATCATGCTAAACCCTAACATCGGCACAAAATACACCAGCATGGCAAGCATAGCCCCTACAAAGATATCGGGATGGATAGATGGGAACACCCAATGCCTCTGCACGAAAGCACCAACTAAACCAGGAAAACCAATATCGGCTCGCTATTTTAGCGTAGTTTTTTACATCAAGTGATTATCATGAAATCACCTGACAGATTAAAAATGAATATCCGAATCGGGCAAGCTAACCATCCCCCCTGCCCTCATTGATCTGCAGAGATAGGCATGCTTTTTACAGCCCCATAAAACATGCTCACTGTTTTTTTTGCTAACAAAAATAAACCCCATAGCGTTAGCGAATCGACTAGAGTTTTTTCTAAGCATCAAGTGTACAGGTGCAGCTACAGCGAGATTTAGGCTTATCTATTTTTACCAAACCAGCAAATTCATACCACTAAGCCACAAGGAAAATGGCGACAATGGAAATCTTAGCGCGCCAAGCAACAGACACCCAAGAAACACCTCAAGCTCTGCCGAGCTTACCTGCGGCAAACAAACCGTTCTTGGCGTATTCACAAATTTTCCTACCCTGTCGCTGGCTTGGCGATCGCGACAAATATGTTAGCTTTGCTTTTCTAGATACCGACCTTCCCTTAACAGCATTCCAGCACCTGCCACAGCGAGCCTTGCGCATAGGTCTGAAAAACCCAAGGGTTATTACCCCCACAATGCTTCGCCTATCGGCTCTATTCCACCCGCTATTTTTTTACGCCGCGAGGCGTAATATCGAAGCTGCCAAGCTAAATAGCCCAGAGTACCCATCCGATCCGCCAGCATTAGCCATCGCCGTAAATGCTGCAGACGACATCTGCTCACCTGCGTACTGGCTCCAGTCAACCATGTTTCTCGCCGGTGTTACCCTAGGTGCGGCGATTATTCAAAACCGTTGGTCTGAAGGCACCATTGACAGCAAATTGTCACGACTTTGGTACGCTGGGGTTTTCGCCCATAAACAACAGCATAATGAACTTGAGTCGCTAGACCTGTGTAATGCCGTTATCGAACTCGTTAAGCAAAGACGGCAAGGTCTTAGCAGCCTAGAGACGTTTATTCAACTCAAAGGGCTTTTCGCGCAGGTAATTAGGTGCCTATCCGCCAAGGTAAGCCACCAAACCCTTACTATGAGCGCCGCTCATCTCGACCAAAAGCAAACGAAAAAATTTGGGTTTATCAACCAGCTGAAGGATCTTTTGGGCGACCAAATTGAAGCAATTATTGTCTATGGGTCATCCATCAATAGCGACGAATTTTCCGACTATGATCTCATTGTTGTCGTTAGAGATGAAACCGATAGCCTCATAAAGCTCGCGGGAAAGAGCCCCACCTACCAAGGCATTGAACTCAATATTGGCATTTACAACCCTGAAAACTTTTTCAACTACCAGCTATTATCTGGAGACAATTTATCAAGCCATGGGCTATGCATCTTTGGCGCCATACCCACGCCCATCAAACCAAGAAACGAATTAATTGTACGGAACTTTAGCTTCGGCTTTGTGCGCATGCGGCAGCTCATAGGCATGTCTAGCTTTGCGGCTGGGAATAGCCTGCATGACGCAAACGACGACAAACGGAACTTATACCAATACTTTGTAAAAATTCCGCTCAATGTTATTCGCGGCATTCAAGGCGCAATCGAAGAGCCGCTTAGCAAAGAGACTGTCATTCAGCTGTGCATTAATAAATTTGGTTTTGACGTTAGAGCGCAAACCCAGCGCTGCCTTAACGGTGAAGCGAGTCAAGCAATAG
The DNA here is from genome assembly GCF_042853465.1 of Simiduia litorea. Taxonomy (GTDB): domain Bacteria; phylum Pseudomonadota; class Gammaproteobacteria; order Pseudomonadales; family Cellvibrionaceae; genus Simiduia; species Simiduia litorea. Next base: position 3,825,513 of record NZ_AP031497.1, read on the forward strand.
CTTCAGCCGCGTGGACCACACAAGCAGTGCTCGAAGAATACAACAAACGTTTGGATGTATACCGGTAAGCATTTACTGAAACGCATGGAGGTAGATATGTCGATAACCATTGGCTATAAATTAACGCCAGACAAAGCAAATATTCGAGCCCTAATACACGCACTTGCCGAGCTCAATATCACGCTACAAGCTGTCGCTGTGACAACACCGGTAGAACAGCGGCCCTTTGGTCAGCCGCTGCTGACTCTGCAGCATAAACCCTTGCCAGAATATCACGCGGGTAAATATACCGTTTATCTTCTAGACAGCAGCATGTCTCCGGTTGAGCAGGTCGTCAGGCTCTTGCACTTTAATTTTGATGCACTGCCGCTGGTGGCCGAAGGCGAAAGTAAAATCATCCGAAAGTTAACCAACAATCTCGTCGTTGAAAAATTTAAGCCCTCTGTCTATTCATTTTCGAAGAATCGCTATGGCGATGTCGCCGGTACCGACATTCTACGGGCGCGCTTTTCAGCGGAAGTGTTTCGCAGAATGCAACTGTCAGATAATGCGGCACTAAGACGAAATGCCTTCGTTGCTCTCATTGAGCGAGGCGATGAGGTTTACACAGCGCAACGCTTGGTAGAAAACAGCAATATTGAAGTACGCGTTAAGCGCTATCATATTGGCTCGCCTCTACACAGATATCTGTACACCGAAAATTACGGCAGCACACAAGCCTGTGGTTCAATAATGCGCTGGTCGCGCTTCGACCAGCCCCTCGTATGCTTCGATTGGCGCCATCCATTAACCGATGATAAAGGCAACCGACTCGCCGATGAACCCATCTCCGACGATTACGCCAGCGTATGGCTTAAAGACATGCCATCGGCTAAAGCCTTGGCGCGCTCGAGCTTTCTATTTATCGAAAATTTGTTTCATCAGGCGGGTCTGCAACTTATTGATATTTGTTACTTCGTCGATAAAAGCGGTCATATTCTCTATGGCGAAATTAGTCCAGACTGCATGCGAGTGCGTGAAGTCAACCAAGATTTCGATCGAGTCGACGCCTACGATAAAGATCTTTGGCGGGAGGGAAAATCAGCCCTTACCCTAAAGCAACGGTACGAAGCATTGTATTATCGTGCTTTTTTTCGCGAAAAAAGTAAGGAGGATGTATGCAACAATTATTGACGGTCAAAAACAAATCTCTGAAGATGTCACCAAGCGGCATTATTACACTGCCGGTTTCTGCACGGCGTTGTTTGGGGATGAAAAAGGCTACCAGTGAGCTCGTTTATCTTCAGGTAAAAGACAAGCAGCTTTTCCTGTCTAGCAGCGGAAAGGGTGCGAAAGTTAAGGTTTCACCTAAAGGCAATATCACCCTGGCAGACGAGGCAAAAAAAGTATTGGACGAAAGCAAAGAGCGGCACTATTGGCTGGAGATAAATGACGCCAGCCACAGCGTTGTGCTACACCCATTTTAATTTTGACAAGGTCGCGAGCGCCTATGCAAAACAAGCCGTTTATTCTCGCTGTGGATGGTCACGATGGCACGGGAAAGACCACCCTTACGCGCCGTTTAGCACAAGCACTCAAGGCTGAATATGTCCGGCCCTATGGAGATCCGTACGGGCCGGCACTACTCGAGGCAGCAGATGGGAAAGATTTTACTGCCCTCATTGATGTCGCTAATCAAGCTTACCAGCAGGTGTTGAAGCTGCACGGTGAGAAACCCCTATTAGTTTTTGATCGGCTATGGATCACCTTGTTCACTCTCCTACCCGAAACACACCACCGTCTTTGGACACACCGCCCTGCCACAGCCATTTGTTGGATTGACCTGAACACAACGCTCGCGCGTTTAGCTGATCGAGATGAACAAACCTATCCCAATAGCTGGCATAAGCGATACGTCGAACTCTACCTACACTTAGGTAAACAATATCAATGCACTGTGATTAACACGCAAATAAATGATGAAGAAAAAGCCTTGGCGCTACTTATCGATTGGGCTAGTCGGGAAATTGAGCGCGCAGAAAGGTAACTGCAAGGAATACCGAGCCTCCACGTCAAAGCAAACCCTAACCTGAGGCTGGGTCAACCAAAGTGCATTTATAGGTAATGCCTTTTCTCTTTGTAAACGTTTTTCAAACCCGTCGTAAACTGTACACCGCTGAACTGTTAGCAACAATCAACGCTTGGCAGGCCACAACTATTGCCGCGATAGATATAGCCACGCCGCCAGCCAACAGTGTCACCAGCCCAAGGAACGGCATCTGCTCGGGAAAGAACTTCAAATATTGGTGAGAAGAAATATACGCCAAGGGCAGCGCAATGCACAAAGAACTCAATACCGGCAACGCAAACTGACGCGCCAGCAGCCAAAAAATATCTACCCATGTGGCACCAAATACTTTGCGCAAACCCAACTCCTTTTCCCGTTGCCGGGCGGCGAATACCGCCAAGCCCAGCAAACCAATAACTGCCAAGAGCGCGGCAATACCTGCAAACAAGCTAATAACGTTACCGATCATGGTGGGGATTTTAAAGAAGCGATTAAAAAAGTGATCTAAAGGCTGCAAACTTATAGGGTCGGTCGGGAAATAGTCGCGCCAGAGAAGTTGCATATTCTTCACATCGGTCTCGTCAATAGGCGCTGTATATTTTATTGACCAATAGGGGTATGGCCTCGCCTTTATTGAAAAAGCCATCGGGCGCTTGCGCATGTGGACACCTAGAAAGTACTGCGTTGGTATAACACCGGTCACCAGATAATTGCGTAATATGCCGTCAATTTCAGCCTGATAGCGATAACCCATCGCATCGTCTATATCATTAAGCCCCAACACTTCCATAGCCATCTCATTGATCACCACCGGGATGTCATCAACATCTAGCGGCGCCACGCTATCCGTGGATTTTTGCAAAAAGGGAATACGATAATGGGAGAAAAAATTTGCGTCCACCTCACCGTGTAACATCTCTTCCTCCGTGCCCGGCAAAACGCTTGAGCCGCCCACCCGTAAATAGGGGACACTTTCGGCGCCCGTCATTCCCTCTACGCCAGGTAGCTTAAGCAACGCCTGCTGAAACGCGGATAACTTTTCTGGTAGATGTTCCTGCAGCCTTGGCGCTGTCATTTCTGACAGTATTATTGTGCGCTCGCGCCCGAACACGTCACTTAATGTTTGTAAGAAATTATTTTGCAACGCGATGACCGCAACCAGAGCCAGGATATAGGTCGCAATGGCAAACTGAGCTGCCACCAACAGCTGGCGCAACCTCGGCACCCGCCCTCGATCTACTAGCGTGCTATCAGCTAAACCTTTGCGCAGCGCATCACTGGCGCTGTACTTGGCCGCTTGTGCAGCAGGATACATACCCGCCACCAAACCCAACAATGCCACCAACACTATTAACTCAGGCACCAACCGAACATAATCGATAGCAACAGATTTACCACTCCAAGCATTAAAAAGCGGCACAATGATTTCCACTAAGCTAAATGCCAGCCACGTCGCTACGGCCACTAACAACACAGTTTCCAGCAACAATTGGCGCAATAATTGATGCGGTTTAGCGCCAAAGGTTTTGCGCAAGCCCCACTCTCTAGCGCGACTGGCGTGCTGTAAGCTGGCAAGATTGGCATAGTTCAAGGCCGCCGCTAACACCACCAACAAGCCCATTAAGGTTAGGGTTTCATTAACTGGAAAGCCGAGTGAATCCCACACTTGTGTATGATGGTATCGTAGCGGCCGAACATTAAGTGCAGAAATATAGGCGCGCTCTTTAGCATCGGCATGACGCTCAGCAACAGCGTTTACGCTTTGCTGCAGCGCCACAAGATCGGCATTATCTGGCAGCAATAGGTAAGTGAGATCGGTCGGCTGGAGCGATGTCCACTCGCCAGCGATGGTATATTCAGAGGTCGCTATCAAGGTTGATAGCGAGGTAAAGCTAGTCAGCTCAACATCTGGCATCAGGGAAGAATTAAAGTGGCTATCGGCACCCACATCGTCAAAAACAGCCACCACGCGCAGCGGCCAGCGTTGATCAAGCTGTAAAGTAAAACCCACAGCGTTCGTCGTTCCGAAGAACGTTCGAGCATGGCTAGCACTCAGTGCAACCGTAAAAGGCTTGATTAATTCTGCCGCGCCGCCATGCAGATAGTGAAAATCAAACAGCTCGGTAAAGCCATCATCGACAAAGCGCAAGCCGAGATGAAAAGCACCGGTGGGCGAATAAATCTTGCGGCGCTCAAACTTACTGCGCACCACGCGCAAAATTCCGGGCACCTCCGCTTGAAATAATGGCCCGTAGGCCATGCGAACGTTCGGGTACTGGCTGATGGGCTCGCCCGACGCTGCCGAGAATTGGCTACCAACGGTTACGATGTTGTCGCGTTTAGCAAACATATGGTCGTGATTCGTTTCATAGCGCACGAATAGAACACTAAACAGAAACACCGTTAAACCAACCCCTAAACCGGCCAGATTAATCACGCTAAAAAAACGATGCTTGCGCAAATTGCGCAATGCTAAGCGAAGATTAAGCCACATATTGTTCGCGCTTATCGACTGAGTAAGGTGATATCAAGGTGTTAACCTAGCGCCGGTATCGATAGGCGAGTGCTATCGGTGACTAAGGCGCCATCGTATAAGTGCACAATGCGGTTGGCGTAATCCGCGTGCAGCGCAGAGTGCGTCACCATCACGACAGTACTGCCCTGCCTATTGAGGTGCTGTAACATCGCCATGACTTCTCGCCCCTGAGCGCTGTCCAAATTACCGGTGGGTTCATCGGCAAGTATCAACGATTGCCCACCAACAAGCGCACGCGCGATTGCCACGCGCTGTTGCTGACCGCCGGATAACTCACTGGGGTAGTGATCGGCACGGTGTGCGAGTGCCACTTGATCCATGGCCTCTAACACCCGCTGCCTTCGAGTTTTGGCATTTAATTTTCGATACAGCAGCGCCAACTCAATATTTTCTGCAACGGTCAACTCATCGATTAGGTTAAAATTTTGAAAAATAAAACCTATGTGCTGCTTGCGTAAGTCGCTTAGCCCAGACTCGCGCAAACGCGATACATCACTGCCCATAAATTCATAGCGGCCGGCGCTGGGTCTGTCGATCAAACCCAAAATATTGAGTAAGGTCGTTTTACCGCAGCCCGATGGCCCCATGATCGCGACAAACTCACCCGTGCGCACCGTTAAGTCAATGGTATGTAACGCTTGGGTGCGCAAGCTGGACGCCTGATAAACCTTATCTACATCGGCTAGCATTAACAGCGTATCTGTATCAGGCATGCGGCGGTTCTCTCTCGCAAATAAAAGGCTAAGGCAAAGCCTAAAGTTACATGACTTTTGGCAACCACATAGCAACAGTTGCGGCGCCAACGCCAGCAGTGGTCAAGACGATGCACAACATGACCAGCCCAGTCATCGCATGCATCGCAACGGCAGACCCCTTTACCTTAACCCACTGGAAAAGCTCCAATATCAATAAGGGCACAAAGTATTGTGCAAAAACCAGTGTGTAGGGAAATGGGCCGGTGAAGTCGTCAAAATTAATACCCGCACCACCGGTTAATATCATCCATAGCATAAAAGTAATGCGGAAAAACCAAACCGCGCTCACTACCATAAATAAGCGCAAGGCCCAGCGTTGATGCTCAGCAAAACGTCGCTGCATAGCGCAATAGATGGCTAAGCCCGCAAAAGCGATAATCAACAGCGCGTTGAGACTAATGCCCCACCGCATCACGTCACCACCAACAGTGCCGCGGCCCCACACCAAAATCAACCCAGCGATGCTAGTAATAACGGCACCTAAAATATACACGCGCCCATTGATGCGATGAAATTTAGGCCAGCGCGAGCGCACCACCGGCATCAACTGCAAAGAGCCGCCCACGAGCACAACCACCGCCAACACAATGTGCGCCAGCATGGATAGATTGCCGAGCCAATCGCCAGCCACATAGGCGTTTTTACTTTCAACGCTCCACCCAGCCAAACCATTTTCGAGCAACATGCCACCGTAGTGAAGCACCACATAAGCGACAAAAATCCACTGCCCTAGAAAGGCAACAGCAAACCAAGCGCGCCCCGTAAAACTGAGTAATTTTTTTTGCCATAGCGTCGGCGCGCCAACAACCGCTACGTCTCTATGAGCTGGGTTCCGATTCTGTACCGCATCTAACAACATGAGCCATGTCCTTATTTATGGGATATATAGCCATGCTTTGCAAACCAGAGGCCAACTCGTAACCCACTGTTTTTTAAGAGCAAAATGTAAATAGCTTTTAGGTGGCGCGCCCATGTGTTCGAAAATGAACACTGAAAGCTGTGTTAAACCGAGCGAACCTGTACGATACCGAACACCTAGGGAGGATTTAACACCGTGAACAATACCTGCATATTGGTGGTCGACGATGACCAAGACATCCTTACCGCCGCTAGGCTGTTACTGAAACGTCAGGTCGACAAGGTCATCACCACCGATCGTCCGGCACAAATCCCTGATTTGCTAGCGGCACACCGGTTCGATGCAATTTTATTGGATATGAATTTTTCGCCTGGCGAGAGCGACGGTAAGCAGGGTTTTATCTGGCTGAAAAAAATTCTCGCACGAGACCCACACGCGGTTGTCATCATGATTACCGCCCACGGCGATATCAATACCGCCGTGCAGGCGGTTAAAGAAGGTGCCACAGACTTTATTGCCAAGCCTTGGCAAAATGAAAAAGTCATCGCCACGCTGTCTGCAGCCGTGCGCCTACATCAAAGTTTAAGTGAAGCGGATCACTATAAACAAAGCCATCGCGCACTGGTGCAGGCCCAGCAGACCAGCGATCACATGCTCGGCCAATCATCCGGCATGAAGCAATTGCGTTCGTTGATTGCCCGCGTCGCGCCAACCGATGCCAATGTGTTGATCTTGGGCGAAAACGGAACCGGCAAGGAGCTGGTTGCACGCGCTTTACACCAGCAAAGCTTACGCGCTCAACAAGTCTTTATGGCGGTCGATTTGGGCGCTGTGTCTGAGAACCTGTTTGAATCGGAATTATTCGGCCATAAGAAAGGTGCCTTCACCGGCGCTCACACGGATCGTATTGGTCGCCTTGTTGCCGCACAGGGCGGCACGCTGTTTTTAGATGAAATTGGCAACCTGCCTTTACCACTGCAAGCCAAATTATTAACGGTGCTGGAAAAACGGCAGGTCACCCCTGTCGGAGGCAACACGCCAGTTGCCATAGATGTGCGCGTCATTTCAGCCACCAACCTTAGCCACAGCGACTTAGCCAACGAAGCAAAATTTCGACAAGATCTCTTCTTTAGGCTCAACACCGTAGAGATCAAGGTGCTACCGCTGCGCCAGCGCGCAGAGGACATTTCCTTAATTGCCGATCATTATGCGCAACTTTATGCGCGCAAGTACCGTAAACATAATCGCCAGCTCTCAGATCAGGCCAACGCGCTCGCTCGACAACACCCTTGGCCAGGTAATGTACGCGCCTTGCGCCACGCCATCGAGCGCGCGGTCATTCTTGCGGAGGGGCAACACTTAGAGGCGGCAGACTTACAACTCACAGAGGCAAGCCACCTGCCAGCTAACGAACCACCGGCAGCAGGAGAGACACCTGCGCTGCCCGAGGAAGAGGATTTAGATCTCGAACGCATGGAACAGACATTGGTGCAGAAGGCGTTGAGTAAGCATCACTACAATATTAGTCAGGCAGCGAAAGCACTAGGTTTAACCCGTGCCGCCCTCTATCGACGGATGGAAAAATATGGCCTCTAACACACCAAGCGCTAGGCTCTTCCCGCTTAGCGTCAGGCTCAGAGTCGTCCTGCTGGCGCTCACCCTATGCTTAGGGTTGTGGCTTTGGCAGCTGCCGGGTTATTGGGGCGCAACCGGATTTGCCTTCGCGCTAAGCCTCTGGCAACTAGGGCGGCTCGAACAATCTATCAGCCAAGAGCGCCAGCGTTTTCAGCAGTTTCTCGTTGCCCTCAAGCAAGGTAGCAGCAACGACTTTATTGTCCAGAGTTACGCCCCACCCGACGACATGCTCGAAGCCTATCAACAGGTGAGCCATGCCCTGAACGCGCAAAAAACCGATCAAGCCACACAGCTCCGCTATTATCAAACTTTGGTAGAAAGTAGCCCGGTGCCGCTTTTTTCTCTCGCCGAAGACAACCACATCCGCTTGCACAACCACGCGGCTCGGCATCTATTACCCAATCTGACGCGCTGCCAAGAACTCAAACAATTTGGCCTCCCGTTCGCCACCAACATCACCGCATTACAGCCCGGTGAACGCCAGCTACTGCTGTTTAATGATGGCACTGAGCAGCGACAATTGATGGCGCAAATGACATGCCTAACGACTGGCCAAGGGTCGGAAAAGCTATTCAGTTTGCTCGACATTCAACGCGAACTGGAAACAGCTCAGCTGCAAGCTTGGCAAGATCTCGTGCGTGTGCTCACCCATGAAATGATGAATAGCATCACGCCCATCGCCTCGCTAGCAAAAACCGCACACAACTTAGCGCAGCATATGCAGGCGACTGTGCCGACGCCCGACGAGGATCTACGCGACCTACAGGACGCCACCGCGACAGTCGCCCGACGCGCCGACGGCTTGATGCAATTTGTGCAACGCTACCGAAGCCTCACACTTTTGCCGGAACCTAAAATTCAAACCTTTAGCGTGCTGGATTTATTTCAACGTTGCCTATCAATCTTTCAACCCATGCACACTTCACAGCACATAACCTGCGCCATAGAGTGCCAACCGAAGAACCTAACGCTAGCAGCAGATCCACATTTGCTTGAACAAGTGATTATCAATTTACTGCGCAATGCCCAACAGGCGCTGGAACAAAGTGAGGTCAAGCCCGGCGCTATTCGCATGCAGGCCAGCATCAACAACAAACACGAGCTTACGCTAAGCCTTAGCGATAACGGTCCAGGGCTTGAAAGTACTAAGTTGAGCGATATCTTTCTGCCGTTTTACACCACCAAACCACAAGGTGCAGGTATAGGCCTAGCATTGGCACGACAAATCATGACTGTGCACGGAGGCAGCATTACGGCGAGCAACACGGCAGAAGGCGGCGCGAAGTTTACGCTGACTTTTTATGGCCAGAAATCCATATAACCATTTAACGTTGTGCAACAGGTAAAAGTAGAGATAAAGCCATGGAACACTGGAAATAATAAATCTATTTTTCCCTTTTTTAAAAAACAAAATTAGCGCTAAGCAACCACAAAAGGCGATAAAACCATACTCAGGTATAGGCGCATGATGGTATGGATATTGTCAAACTAACGGTATTCAGCAAGGAACGCTAAAAAGGGAGAAATAACGCTGCGACAGGCAATTACTGTAAAATTTGCTAGGTGAAACCTCGCATTACACTGTTGTATAGCACTTTTACTTAGCGCCCAGAAATTAACTGACCAACCTTATCTCCGGGGGAAAGCTAGGCATGAACACCCACTAACCATCAGACAGAACGAACAGCTTGTGCCCAGATAGTGATGAGCATCGGCAACTGAAGGAACGAATTCACTGTGACAAGAATCCATGACCATACCGCTGCAACAACAGTAAATAGGCATTCCTAGCGATGAACATCACCATTAAAACCCTTGGCGAGTTTCGACTGTTTAAAAACAACGAAGAAATATCATTACCAAAATCGAAACGATCGAGAGCCCTACTCGCCTTTCTTGCCATGACTGCCAGACCTCATAGACGAGATAGACTCTGCGAAATATTTTGGGAAATACCCAATGATCCACGCGGCGCTCTGCGTTGGTCGCTGAGTAAAATTCGCCCTTTAATCAATGACACCACAACGGAAAGACTTATCGCCGATAGAGAGCGTGTTGCCTTATTAACGCCAGACATTGAACTTGACATACATGTCATGGATAAAAAAATTAGTGAACATACTTTGTCCATCGATGAAATTAAAACCCTATTAAAGCAACTGGAAGAACCATTCTTAATGGGCATAGATCTTCCAAGCCAAAGCCTTTTCCAACGCTGGCTCGAATCAGAGCGTCATGAAATCAATAAAATGTACGGCAGAGCTCTAGCCAAACTATCGCTACACCCAAATCTGACACCTCACGAAAAGCTAAATTGGCTTAAATTGTGGCTAGACCATGAACCCTATAACACTAAGGCTGCGACGATATTGTTAAACCAGTTAAAATTTCTAGATGAGCTATCGGCATTTGAGAAAACATCTGCAGAACTTAGCTTAAGATTCAAAAACGCAGGCATGAGTTGGCCCATAAAAATTGATAACAATATAGAGGTCAGCGCGAACGAAAAGAGTCAAACACCGTCCGCCCACGAATTGCTCAATCGCCAGAAAATTAAGTTTTGCTCAACCAAAGACGGCGTGCGTATCGCCTACGCCTCGGTCGGACAAGGCTACCCAATAGTAAAAGCTGCAAACTGGCTTAGCCATTTGGAACACGACTGGGACGCTCCAATTTGGAGTCCGCTATTTCGTGACCTAGCCACTGACCATCATTTTTTACGCTACGATGAGCGCGGTAACGGCCTATCTGACTGGGACGTAAAAGACATTTCATTCAACGCCTTTGTAGAAGACCTCGAAACGGTCGTTGCCACCAGTAAACTGGAAAAATTTGCCCTATTGGGAATATCGCAAGGCGCCTCAGTATCCATTGAATACGCTATTAAACACCCAGAAAGAGTAAGCCATCTCATTCTTTTCGGTGGCTATGCAGCCGGCTGGCGCATTGATTCCAGTGAAGAGCAGATGCGAGAAAGAGAAGCTATTTTAACCTTAACGGAAGTCGGCTGGGGGCAAAGTAACCCAGCCTATCGGCAAATTTTCTCGTCAACCTTCCTGCCAAATGCGGAAAAAGCAGAACTAGACTGGTTTAATGAATTTCAGCGGTTAACCACCTCGCCCACTAACGCCGTTAGGTTTTTATCGGCTTTTGGTGATATTGATGTGCGCCAACAACTGGGGAAAATATCAGTGCCTACACTGGTCATCCACTCTTTAGGGGATCAACGCATTCCTGCTAGTGTCGGCCGAGATATTGCTTCACGTATTCCCAATGCTGAGTTCGTAGGTCTTGAAAGCGAAGGGCATTTATTGCTGGGCAGGGAGCCTGCATCGAAGATATTTGTTGATACGGTTAGAGAGTTTATCGCGAAGAACAGCTAGCTGTAAAAGCACGAACATCAATAGCACGAAAATCCGAATGATAACTGGCTGTTGCTCAATATCCACCTGAGCAACAGCCAGCGATAAACTTAAAACCTCAATGCCTTGTAGTTATTAAGGTGCTGTCGTCACTTGCCCACCATCGGAGATTACCCAACCGAAGTCGTTAACGAGCTTATCCTTAGCGGCTTGTGATTCGGGTGAAAAAGTAGTGCTCCCTGCACTAAATTTAATCCCGGAAACAAGAGAATCTAACTGGCTCCAAGCCGTTAGTATTGCGTCGTAGTTTGGTGTAGAAAGTGCTCCTGCAGTAAACATTTCATCCATGTCGCGGACCTTTGACACATTCCATTGGCTAATATCTTGATCAAATGCATTGGTCTGTCTGAACATTCTGGACATATTGGTGACATTTGATACATCCCAGCCACCGATATCCGCGTTGAACGCATCCGCATCGAAAAACATGTCATTCATGGTTGTCACTCTGGAAACCTCCCAATTACCAATATCCTGATTGAACACCCTATTTTCTCTGAACATCTTCTGCATATTGATGACATTTGAGACATTCCAAGCGCTAATGTCCTGATTAAACAGGGCGGTATTTTCGAACATACTTGTCATGAAGCGGACGCTCGATACATCCCATACACCTATGTTTTGATTAAATTTGTCAGCATTTTCAAACATTGAACTCATGCTGGTGACTTTTGATACGTTCCAACTGCCAATGTCCTGGTTAAATGTGAATGCATTCTTAAACATGGAGTTCATACTGGTAACGTTCGATACATCCCAGTTGCCGATATCCTGATTAAATGAACCGTTGGAGAAAGCGGAGGCCATATTTTTCACATTCGACACATCCCAATTGCTGATGTCTGTATTGAACTTGTCCGCGCCGGAAAATATGTTGGAAATATCGGTTACCGAGGAGACATTCCAATTGTTCATCTCGCCCGACAAGTTGTCGGCATTGGTGAACATAGACGCCATACTTTTAACAAATGTCAGATCCGGGCTTTCAAGATCATTAATAACGAGATTGACGCAATTGAAAAACGCCTGCTTCATAGACAACCAAGAACGCTGACCCCACTGTTCTACAGCGAGCAGTTTTGGCGAATCAGTAAGGCTGGCATCGAAAGTGTTGATAAAAAATGGCTGTGGAAATTTGCCGGTAATTGAAACCACGTATTCTCCGGCGACAGCATAGGTATGGGTAATATCGGCGGTGATATTGTTATCAACATTCCCATCCCCCCAGTCCACGCTAAAGTCATAATCAAAATCTGGCGAAACTTTGATGGTAATTTGATCATCCGCGCTGGCACCAGGGTTATCCGTTTTCCAGCGAGTAATAAAAGGTGTTTCTTGCAAAATGGTGATGTCGATAGTTGAGCTGGTGCTGCCTACCTTGTTGGTGGTGGTAATGTTGGCTTGTGTAGGCGCTTGCGCAGCCACTGGGGTGCCTACAATTTCACAGCTACTGCCATCGCTGGTCACCTGAACGCTCAAGCCTGCCGGTAAGTCGCTGGATGCGCATAGATCAGCGTTACCACCCTTGTTATTTATCGAAAATATCACTTCATTATTGGTGTAGGCAGTCATTGATACTGCTTCAAGCTCGGCTAGTACGAGCAGCCCGCCATCCTCGATAGTCCAACCAAATGCATCGGTTAGTAGGTTGCGGGCATCTTGTGCTTCTGCGCTGAATTGTGCGGAACCAGCCCCGAAATTAACATTTGGCTGAACGCCCTGCGCTGCCCATCCGATAAGCAATGAATTGTAGTTTTCAAGGGATAGCACATTGCCTTCGAGCATTTCCGACATGTTCGTTACGCTTGAAATATCCCAGCCACCGATATTTTGGTCAAAGCTAGTCGCGTTCCTGAACATAGATTCCATATTCAATGCGCTGGATACATTCCAAATTTCGATACTCTGATTAAAGTCATCGGTGAAGGCGAACATGCTAGAAAAATCTGTGACACGCGATACATCCCACTGGTTTATTTCAGCGTTGAATCTTTTTGCGTCTGAGAACATGCCCTGCATGTTTTCCACATTCGATACGTTCCAGGCACTGATGTCAGCATTGAAGCTGCTAGCTCCGGTGAACATACGGCGCATGTTTGTCACATTCGATACGTTCCACGCGCTGATGTCTGCATTGAAGCTCCTCGCACCCAAGAACATACCGCTCATGTTTGTCACATTCGATAGGTTCCAGGCGCTGAGGTCGCCGTTAAAGCCATTTACCCCAAGGAACATGTCACTCATATCACTGACGTGGGATACATCCCAGGCGCTGATGTCACTGTTGAAATCGCTTGCGCCAAAGAACATCATTCTCATGCTCTCAACACGAGAAAAATCGGGTAGCTGAGTGTCGTTGATCACCAAATTTTTACAAAATAGGAATGCTTGTTCCATCGAAAGCCATGGGCGGTTGCCCCACTGCTCTACAGAGAGCAGCTTACTCGAGTCGGATAAAAGAGCCTCTCCCTCTCCAACAAGCGTAAAAAACGGTTGCGGAAAGTCTCCGGTGATAGCGACAGTGTACTCACCTGACGTGGCGTAAGTGTGGGTAATATCGCCGGTTACATTCTCATCAGTGTTGCCGTCACCCCAATCAACGGTGTAGTCGTAGCTGAACGCCGGTGATGTGGATAAAGTAATTTGATTGTCCTCACTTGCGCCGAAGGCATTATCGGTCTTCCACCGGGTGATAAAGGGCGTGGGCTCATCGACTTGAATAGAGCCAACCGCAGTCGCGCTGCCGCTGGCGTTTGTCGCGGTTACGCTAAAGTTTGTGGCTGCCTGTACAAGACTTGCAACACCGGTGAGTTCGCAAGTACTGCCGCCTGCTGAGATGACCACGGCAATATCCTGCGGCAAACCTTCGGCAGTACACGCCGTAAGCTCACCACCACCGGTATTTGTCAACGAGATAGATTCAACAATCGCATTAACGACAAAAACTTGCGCAGCCAAATCAGCAAGCACGGGCAGCGCTACAGCAGGAGGTGGATTCACCGCTGGCCCATCGCCACCATTACCACCTCCACCGCCGCCTCCACAGGCGGCAAGCACTAAGGCAAAAAGAAAAATCGTTGCGTTTCCGAGTAATCTGAATTGTTTCATAAATATCCCTGCGACATGGTATTTTTTGGCTAACATGGTTTGTGGGTTCACCAAGCTAAACGATCTATTAGAATTAACTGCAATAATCGGCTGCAAGTTAACCCAACACCGTGTGCACGAGCGTGGTAATTAGCGTGGTTTTTTGTGAATTCGAATATTTACGACTGAATTTCGCTAGCACGAAAGGCAGGGACGGAGAGAGGGAAACATAAGCAATGCGCCTGACTTATTGTTCGCCACAAGAGTTTTAGGGCCAACGCCCAATCCTTCTTGATAGGCGGTGCGCCTTCGCCAGCAGCCTTAGAAGAAAGTCAATTTTCCAAAAAAATGCCCACATAACGTGGGCAAAGAACTTGACAGCTAAACTCTCTTCCCACATGGAATGATATCGAAATAGCGATCATATTTTACCAGGCTATTTCTATAATACTTGCGATAAAATGCTTGAAAGAAGAGAAAAAACATCTCTTTATCTTCGAACCAAAACTCCCCATAGTTGGGGTCAAAAAAGGCGGCGTCTTCGCCACGCCCACCCATCCAAGCAGCGACAGCATGCCCCGCTCTAAAGCGATAGGCCTTGCCACCGAAACTTATTCTCAAATAACAATCTCTGTGCTTTTTCATGTTATCGACAATCATTTCCTGAATATCGTACATGGGGACATCAACGCTGTGACACGAATCCTTCAGCGCTCGATGCCCAGCGTCATTCAGGATTTCATAAGGAGCAGGCGCCTTTTGAATTCGCCCCCGGGTTATCACGCCATGCTCACTTAAATACCGCGTCAGCATTACTTCTTGTTGATACCCATTGCCGCCACTCGCACTGGCATGAAGCTTGGCTACAGGTCTGATACCAGCAAGCCTGAGCGATTGGCCCGCAACACCACCAAGTTGCGTCACAAGTGAACGACCATTAACGTGCTCTTTTATCCATTCCGTTGCCAGGCCTGCACATATTCCCCAACGAGTTTTGGAGTCAAAGATCGTAACCCGAGTCACGGCCATAGACGTTTGTTTGAAGTTCCACGTGTGATACCCTCCATAGCCTTCTACTAGTGATTTCAAGCTCGGCATACATCCTCCTTTTAATTCTCAGTTAAATAATTAATAGCGCTATAGATATTACGGAGAGTTGGCAAGTAAAGTTTCACCAAATCACAATCTTTACAAACTAAGCCATGCTTAACTGGCGAGCCAGCTGGCTACTCGAGCCTCAGCTTCAGACCTTGCACGCGATGTGGGCTATCAAAAAAAACAAAAAATTCTTACCTTTCCGATTGATCTATTTTTTCAAAAAGACGCCTGCGACATGGCATTTTGTGGCTAACATAGTTTTATGGGCCACCAAGTTGGGCGAGCCACTAGAATTAACTGCAAAAGTCATCTGTAAAGTAAACCAGCACCGTGTGCACAAGCGTGGTAATTACCGTCGTTTCTTACGAGTTTGGGTATTCATTATTACATTGCGCCACGGAATAGGTGGCGGACAGAATTAAGGCGCGTAGCTATTTTATTTCGCTCGCAAAAAGAAACGGCCGAATCATGCAAATAGTATTCTAGAAAAACCTCGATGGCTTTCAGGCCTTGCGATACCTAAGCCGGCTCACTGGGCAATGTCATAAACTGAGCGCATAGACATGCTATCAACGCTGCACATAGGGTGCAGAAAAAGCGTCGCAAAGAACAAAACGACAATGATTAACACTTAACATTCCCGCACTTGAAACACACATCAAATTGACGCCATCAGATGGAACATCTCATCGCAACCACATGCCACCCCAAGGCTTTTACAGTGCGGCACCTGGCCCTTAATAACTTAGGCTGAATACACAGCCTTTTAATCCCGATCCAACACCAAACAACAGCCAACCTATCTGATCAAAATAAAATGACGACAAAAGGTTTCACACACCAAGATATCAGACATTAAAACACCGAAAAATAAACACTTAATGGTACGAATGCGCCAAAACATATCCCGACTTTTATTTAGATAAAGATAAAAACCCAATAAATACCGATCATTAATATATTGTTTTACAAGGATTAATCGAGAAAACAGCAAAACCATCAATAAAAATTGGTTAACCAATTGTCATTTGGTGCATGAAATATTTGTCTATTTTTCGAAACAAAACTACTATCGATAGCAATCCGAATAATTATTGGGCGCCCAGAATATAAAAACAAGCGCCCACCCGCATACCAACCCACAAGGTGTGCGTCACAATTTCAGAAGTACCTGATGTCCCGTATACCTGGCCAGTTTACGGAGAGGGTGAAAACCGAGGTAGCGTGGCCATTCTAATAATCACAATACCTGCCAGCTCGTCACTCGCTAGGCAGCACAACGAGTAACAATAATGAAAATAATGAAACCCACAGCAATGAAACCCACTCAACGCAGCCACTCTGGCATCGCCGCTCATTAATCATCAGGGAGATTCGATATGAACTATAAAAACTTATTCGCCCTACTGGCGATTTCAGCCTTCGCATCGGCCGCAAATGCAGCAACATTTGTGATCGAAAAATACGGTACTGGCTACTCCATTGACGGCAACGGTGGTGCCATTGAGGGCCAGCAAATTTACCTTTGGTCAACCAACACCAGCAACGCCAACCAAAAATGGGTACAGCTCGATCGTGGTAACGGTTACTACGCCTATAAAAAAGAGGGCACTAACCTGTGCTGGGATGGCGGTAACGGTGGCTCAAAACGCCAAGCGATTACTTTACAAACCTGTGACACCAACGACTACAACCAGCATTTTTCCAAAGTAAAAATTTATGCGGGCACCGAAGTTTACCGCATCAAAAAACGCGGTGTTTCTTACTCTCTCGATGGCAATAATGGCGCTGCGAGTCGCCAAATGATCTACCTGTGGAACTCGTCGGATAGCAATGTTAATCAACACTGGGAATTTAAATCCGTCGCAGACAGCGGTAGCTCCGGCGGCGGCTCAGGCTCAGGCGGCTCATCTGGCACGGCGGAAATTCCGTCCGATCTCATGGACAATTGCAACCAGTGGAAAATCACCTACCCAAGTGGCGTGGAAGACAAAACCCTGTGCGGCGAGTACAACAACGAATACTTCTACGTTAACGACAACCGCGACGGCATTGTGTTTAAAGCACCCATCAGAAGCAACAACGGTTCGACGCCAAACTCAGACTACATTCGTTCAGAATTGCGTGAACGCACCACAACCGGCAGCTCGGATATCTACTGGACCACCAGTGGCACCCACGTTGTCTACGTTAAGCAGGCCATCACTCACCTGCCAATTGTAAAACCGCACTTAGTAGCCACGCAGATCCACGGCAACAAAGCGGATGGCATCGACGACGCCATGGTGCTTCGTCTCGAGAATAAGCATCTGTTCCTGAGCTTTAACGGTGGTGTGCTACGCAGCAACCTAACCATCAAAACCAACTACAACTTGGGCACAAAGCACGAAGTGATCTTCGAAGTTATCAATGGCAAACACTACGTTTATTACAGCGAAGACGGCAAGCTAGAAGCGGCTTACAAAGCGGGTAACGCGAGCAGCTACCTCGTCAAAGATGGCTCCAACACCTACGTAATGAACCGCAACTACGACCAGTCCTATTTCAAAATAGGTAACTACACCCAAAGCAACGCGGAAAAAGAAGGCAGCTACACCGGCAACGCCAATAATTACGGCGAAGTTGTGGTGTACGATTTCTGGGTAGATCACAAGTAGGTTAAGCGCTGTTTAAGCTTAATAAGCATAAAACGCCCCGCTTAACGGCTGGGCGTTTTTTATGTCCCTTGGTAAACATTTTGGGGGCATAATTTATAGCCCGTCTAAAAGCCTCCAAAAATTACAATCAGCTGAAATGCTATTGTGAGCTTTTTATAGTGCCTCGTTTTTCAGAACTAATCCGCCGCGCCTTTAGAAGCCCTACCCCTCGAATAAAAGCCAGATACCCCAGCCCTATACCGCGCCCGATACTGCTAGTAAAAAGCGCTATACATCACCGAATGAATTGCGAAAAATCAGGAGATTTTACTAGCGCATTACAATAAGGGCCGAGCTCATCCGGCTAAGGTGTGCTGCGGTAAAGCACAATCGATAAATGCAAGAGAGGCATCACTTTAAACAAAAGTGCGAGCAAATTAAAACTGACAAGCACGGGTTACAAATGGCGAACCGTCAAATCAAGCTGAATTACTCAGCAACCTACGCTTAAACCCCTGCGCACATATCGTAGCCTATACCCCGTGTGGTTTAGCAGAGATAGGATTGGTACCCTCCGCTATATTTTGTTAACATTTAACATATTATTTTCTACTGGACGTTAGCCCCGTGTATTTAATTGATGAAGTAGAAGTTCACAACGGCCTAGGTGAGTGCATCCTGTGGGACGATCGCGTCCAAAAGCTGTTATGGACTGATATGCCAGGCAAGCGCTTCTACCGCTATCATCCAGCCCAACGTCAACTGGAAAACTTTGCCCTACCCGAAGACCTGTGCTCCTTTGCCATGATTGAAAACAGTGATTGGCTATTAGCAGCATTTCAGAGCGGGCTTGCTCGCTACCAACCCGAGTCGGGTGCCATCGAATGGTTTTACCGGCTACCCGAAGGTGCGCCCCTGCGCTTAAACGACGGCCGCTGCGACGCGCACGGCCGCTTTTGGGTCGGCTCATTAATTGACCTGCCCAATTGTTTTTCTCCCAAACCTTCAGAGCAAGGCAAACTCTACCGTGTTGATCATTCAGGTTCTGTTTCCGAACACCTAGATCAGGTTAGGCTTTCCAATAGTTTGTGCTGGTCGCCCGATAACACGCGCTTGTATTTTTCTGACTCCACAAAAAAATGTATCGACTACTACGAATTTGATAGCGCAAAAGGTGAACTGGGTGCCGGCCGCACGTTAATCAATGTCGATCCAGCGTTTAATCCCGATGGCTCAGTAACCGATAAAGACGGCTATCTTTGGAATGCCTTATGGGGCAGCGGTAAAGTGATACGCGTATCGCCGCAAGGGCAAATAGACACCTCGCTAACCTTGCCGGTTTCACAACCCGCTTGTGTCACCTTTGCCGGCCCAAAACTGGATTGGCTCGTTGTCTCCACCGGCACCTATAGCCTCAGTGACGCACAACGCAAAGCACAAGCTTCGGCCGGCAATTTATTCATTTACCAAACCCCCTTCACCGGCAAACTTGAACATCGGTTTATTGACAAAATGTCGAAATAAGTTGCAAACCAGCCACGGACAATCCGTCGCCAGAATGCACTTGGGTTGGTATGCCGTAAAAATCACAAGCCTGCTGATATAAAGCCGATAATTGACCGTTGGCAATAATATGAACCCTACCTGCTAGCCACATTTGTTTTACTTCACACCCAATTAATAAGCCCGAGAGAAAAGCGTCAGACTGTGCCGCCGGCATTTGGCCTAAGAGCACTTTAGCGCGCGCACCAAACACAGCACTTAATAAGGGCTGCTCGCTGTTACTGGCCGCTAAACCCAAGGCAAAGCCTGCATTATCAACCTGCTCAGATTGACGTTTTAAGGTAGAGTGCTGCGTTAACAACGCGTACATCTCACCGGTAAATGCCGTTTGAAAGCGCTGAACAATCCCGTCATTAACCTGCGCCCACTTACTGTGCGTACCGGGCAAGCAAAGGGTAAAAGCGCCTTGCGTATAAGCTAAATCAGAGGCAAGCCAACCAAGCAATTGCGTTTCCTCTCCGCGCATGACATCGGCACTCGTTTGTGTATCGGATAACCCCGGCACCAGCCATACCTGCTTCAAGCCTGGAACATCTATTGATACCAAATGACTCGCTAATGCTTCTGCACCAGTTGGGCAAGCCTGATAACCTGCATTGGCCAAGCCTAAACCAGAGCCCGCCATACCGCACACGTACACACTGAGCTCAGCGGCCTCGGCGCAGAGCTGCTCCGCCTGTTCGCGTAAATACCCCGCTTGTTTCACTTTAGGCAGGCGAGAAACACCTTGATTGCTCGTCGTTTGAGCCACAATTGCCCCATCATTGGTCACCAAAAAAAGCCGAAAACTACTGGTTCCCCAATCGCAAAAAAGTTTCATATTTTCGTTCCGCATTGTAAACAATAAACAAGTAAGTTAACCTTTCAAAACCACTCACTGTCGGCTCCGCCGACCCTGCACATGGAAGCAACATGCAAGAGCACAAAATCGTTCCGATTCGAGATCAAATCGCAGACCAAATTCGATCCGATATTATCGCCGGTTCCCTTGCGCCCAACGAAAAACTCAACGAGCAATCTTTGGCCAACCGCTTCGGTGTTTCTCGTGGCCCAGTGCGCGACGTTTTACTGCAGCTCACCAAAGAAGGTCTGCTGGTATCCAAGAATAATTGCGGTATGTCGGTTAACGATGTACTAAGCCCCGCCTTGCAAACCTTAATGGTCGACATTCGCGTCAAGATTGAAGTATTCGCGCTACAAAGCCTGAAAGGCAAACTGACCGAAGCTGACTTCACCGATTTAGATGCCATCCTCGATCGCATTCAAGACGCCTTCGACGTGGAAGACTTTACCGAGGTGACCAAAGCCGATATCGACTTCCATCGCTACCTCGTGGCCAAGGCCGGCGGCCAAGAGCTGGTAAACTTATGGCTACCCATCGTGCTGCGCATGCGCATGAACTACAAACGTATTCGACAATCAAAAGATTGTGTGGACGAACATCGCGCTATTTCCGACGCCCTCAAAGCCAACAAGATCAAAGACGCCGTAGCGGCACTTAAAGCCAACATTAAATAAGGTTTAATTGGCAGCGCTGGTTAAAAGTAAATTCACAGCAAAAAAGCCCGGTAATTACCGGGCTTTTTTGTGTCGTTCAATTATACAAACTCTTTCATATAAACAGTTTTCTTTTCTAGGTATTGCTCGAGCCCATAGCGACCATCTTCACCGCCCATACCGCTCATTTTCCAGCCATTGTGAAAACCTTGATGCTGCTCGCCAATTCCGCGGTTCACATACACCTCGCCTACCTCCATTTCGGCAATAGCGCGCTGAATATCCTGGATATTTTGGCTGTACAAATACGCAGAAAGCCCATACTCGCTGTCATTGGTATAAGCGATAGCGTCATCGATGCTGTTAATTTTTACAATTGGAAGCACAGGCCCAAAGGTCTCTTCATGCACCAATACATTAGCTTGCGTAACGTTGGTAAGCACGGTGGGCTCATACCAATTGCCGCCTTCGAAGCCGGCTACCTCTGCCAACTTGCCGCCACACACAAGGGTTGCACCTTCGGCAACCGATTGCTTTACCAAAGCGTCAATATTTTCAATTTCGCGCTGATTGACCTTTGGCCCCATCTGGCTGGTTTCATCCAAAGGGTTACCCACTTTTATACGCTTCACGGCGGCGACGAATTTATCGACGAATGCATCGTGAATATCAGCGTGAACGTACAAGCGCTCGGCGCAGGTGCAAACCTGACCGCAGTTAGCAAAGCGCGCCCAAACCGCATCATCTACAGCGCGATCAAGGTCGGCATCCGCCATCACAATGAACGGGGCCTTGCCACCCAACTCCAACATAACGGGGGTTAAATGCTTGGCGCTGGCGTTGTGAATAATTTGCCCTGCACGGGTACTACCGGTCATGGTTATTAAGCGCGTAATGGGGCTTTCACACAAATGCTGCCCCACCACCGAACCTGTGCCGTTAACAATATTTAACACACCGGCCGGAATGCCAACGGCATTGGCTATTCGCCCAAGCTCCAAAGTTGCTAAGGGCGTTTCTTGCGTAGGCTTCACGACAATTGTGTTACCGGTAATTAGTGCTGGGCCAATTTTTCTACCGGCTAGCGCCAAGGGAAAATTCCAAGCCGTAATCGCTACCACGACGCCGCGCGGCATCTTGTGAATATAAATTTTTTCGCCTTCGTTATCCGACGCTAAGATATCGCCTTCAATCGTTAGCGCATTGTCGCAGGCATATTCAATAAATGTAGCAGTTGCCTCCACTTCACCGCGCGCGACTGATATTAATTTACCTTGCTCATGGACGAGTAACGTCGCCAAGCTCTCCGTCTCGGCGCGAATAGCCGCCGCGAAGTTACGCAAAATGCCTGCACGCTTACGCGCGGTTAATCTGGCCCAAGATTTTTGCGCTGCCTGTGCACTTTCTAAAGCCAGCTGCGCATCTTCGGCACAACCTTCTGGAATTTCACCAATGGCCTTACCCGTCGACGGGCTGTAGATAACAATTGTGCCAGCGGCTTTTGAAGGCACGTATTGGCCGCCGATGAAGTTCACATTATTTTGCACGGGTATCATAGCTATCTCCCCATCCAGCCGCCGTCCACTAGCACGGTGCTGCCATTCATATAGTTAGAAGCGGCGGAAGCAAGAAATACTACCGGCCCTTTGAAATCTTCCGGTGTACCCCAGCGCCCTTGTGGGATACGACCTAAAATGCTGCTCGCTCTTTGCGCATCGTTGCGTAGCGCTTCGGTATTATCGGTAGCAATGTAACCCGGAGCGATGGCATTTACGTTGATGCCTTGGGAGGCCCATTCGTTCGACAGCGCCATAACCAACTGACCTAAAGCACCTTTACTGGCAGCATAACCTGGCACAGTGATGCCGCCTTGGTAGGTGAGCAACGACGCGGTGAAGATAATTTTTCCCGACTTATTTGCAACCATGGTTTTGCCTAATTCGCGGCTTAAAATAAATTGTGCGTTAAGGTTAACTTCCATCACCTTATCCCATAGGTCATCGCCGTGCTCGGCCGCTGGGGCACGTAAAATAGTGCCTGCATTGTTGACCAAAATATCAATGCGCGGGTGATCTACTTTTACCTTCGCGATGAAAGCGTAAAGCGCCGAACGATCTGAAAAATCACATTGGTAGGCGTAGAATTTTCTGCCCGCCCTTTCAACTGCCTGCGCCACTTCAGCGTTAGCGCTTTCGAGGCTTGCCGATACACCAATCACATCGGCACCGGCCTCGGCCAAGGCCTCTGCCATGCCTTTGCCGATACCGCGCTTGCAACCCGTTACTAAGGCAAGCTTACCTTCGAGGCTAAATAGATTTTGCATAATTTAAACCGCTCCGTTACAGCTAACCAAGGCTTTCATTCCTGCTGGGTTGTTGTCCATGCTGGCAAAAGCGGTACCGATATTGTTGAGTTCAGTGACTGAGCTGATGAATTTATCTAAGTCAACTTTGCCTTGGGCAACCAAGGCGATGGCTTGTTCGAAGTCTGCATGCTCATAAACTCGTGCACCAAGCAACTCCAATTCCTTCCAGAAAAACTGGAACAAATCAACTTCAGGCTTTTGCGAGTGAATGGCCACCATCACAATGCGACCGCGCACGGAGGCAATTTTTGTCATGGTTTCAATGGCTGCCTTTACACCAGACACTTCGAATACCACGTCGGCACCCTTATCGTTGGTCCAGGCCTTTACCACGGCATCAATGTCTTCAGTGATAGGGTTAACCGTTGCCATGCCGTTGTCTTTAGCAAACTGGCGACGCACATCGTTGACCTCAGAAATCATCACGTCGGCACCAACGGATTTCGCGGCTAAAGCCACTAACTGACCAATGGGGCCACCGCCAATCACCACAGCTTTTTCACCGGCTTTTAAACGCGCACGCGATACATCGTGTGTAGCAACCGCCAAAGGCTCGATTAATGCACCTTGTTTTAAGCTCATGCCCTCAGGCAATTTGTGCAAGGTACGGGCTTTCACTGTCCAACTACTTTGGAATGCGCCGGGTGAATCAATGCCCATAAACTTTAGCTTGTGGCAAACATGAGAATGGCCGGCATCACACGCGGGGCAAGCACCGCAATAATCCAATGGCCGAACCACAACGTTATCGCCTACGGCTACATTCGTAACGCCAGCACCTAGCGCCATGACTGTACCCGACATTTCGTGGCCGATAACTTTCGGAGGCGCCACACGTGCATCCATAACACCGTGGTAAATATGCATGTCTGTGCCGCAAATACCGACATAGCCTACATTTAAACGGACTTCACCTGGGCCTGGCGCAACTTGACTGCCGGCCACCAGCGTGAATTTTTTGTCGCCAATATATTGTGCTGCCAACATAATTTTTACTCGTTAAATTAATTTAACCTGATGCGGGCGCAGCAGGTTGTCATCGAATACCACACCCGTGCCGGCGATATCTGGCGCTACCGCCAAACCTCCTTGCAACTGGATGGGATGGGTTGTGTATTGATCAATAGGAAAGGAATGCACTTCCAAAAAACCGGCGTGTGGCTGCGAGGCCATCAACGACACATGCAGCTCGTGCATGCCATGACTGCACACGGGTAAATTCGCCGCCAACGCCATATTTGCCACCTGTAACCAACCGGTGATACCGCCAATATTAGAGGCGTCGGGTTGCAAGAAACCCAGCTTGGCTTGCTCAATGGCATAACCAAACTCGTGAATAGTGTGTAGGTTTTCACCCATTGCTAGGGGGATATTGATGCTCTCGGCAATGCGAGCAAAGCCTTTGTAATCATCGGGAATAGTGGGCTCTTCGAACCAGCTAATATCCTGATCCTCAATGGCGCGGCCAAAGCGGATGGCCTGCTCAACAGTCATGGAGTAATTAGCGTCCACCATAAATGTCGTGGCCTCGCCAATGACGTCACGCACTGCGCGTACCCGCTCAACATCCTCTTTGTAATGAGGTTTACCGCATTTAATTTTTACGGCATTAAAACCGCGAGACAAATAACCAGCCACATTGCTTTGCAACTTATCTACGGAGAAATTGAGATCGATACCGCCGGCATAACAGCGCGTGGTATTGCCGTGGCCCCCGGCCACTTTCCACAACGGCTGGTTAAGTTGTTTACAGCGAATATCCCACAGGGCTATATCGACCGCAGAAATGGCAAAGCTCACCAAGCCCCCGCGCCCGACATAATGCAAATGCCATTGCATTTTTTGCCACAGATCGAGAATACACGATGCATCTTCGCCCATTAAAAGCGGCTTAAGCTCGTGCTCAAGCAGCGAAAATATTGCGCGTCCACCCTTGCCGCCCGTGTAGGTGTAACCAACACCTTCGCTGCCGTCATGGCAGCGAATTCGGCACAGTATTAATTCGAAATGGGTGTGGTCGCCATGCTTAGCATCCGACAGCACTTCCGCCAAGGGCACCTGATAGTACTCCACAGCGACAGAGGCAATAGCGCTACCCTTTTGCGCCACCTTGTCATTTTGTACCAGATTCTTGAGCATAATTACGGTTCCTGACTTTTCACTCATTGTAGATTGTTAACAATTTTCGTCAAGGGTATTTTCCGCCTTCGATGCAACGCATGCACCGAAGGGGGTAAGCGACCATTACTTGCTGACGCTTGAATTAAGGGCGTTAATCTTGAGCTGGCGCCGCTGCGTTACCAAAGCGTCGGCCATAGAGCTCGGCATTCAATTGGCGAGACGCCTCCACCAATTCGGCATAGGGCTGATCCACCAAACTGACAAAGCCAACGTTGTAGTTTTCACCATCCCAAGCACGGCCGGCAGCGGGCGAGTCAATGTACTGAAACCAGTGCGCGCCCACGAACCAGGGGTTGTCGATCATGGTGCGCATATAGTCTTTAAACATGCGCCCACGTTCAGTTTGATCTTGCGCCGATACTAAGCCCGGATGAAACACACCGGTATCGAGTGCGCCAAAATGAAACTCACCGATAATGGAGGGCATGTCGATCTCGGGCAAAAAATCCCAGAAGCCGGCAGCCAAACCTTCGGTGTAAAAGTTGTAGCTCATCACATCGACATGCTTGGCCGCACCGCGCACCACCTCAGGGGTCATTCCCCAGTCGGCGAAACGGGCACCTAAATACAAGTGATTTGGCATTTGCGCTTTAAGCTCAGTATTCACCACCGCAAAAAATTGCGACGATAGCGCTTCCAGCAAATCACCTAAATCCTGCTGCATGCTGCCCTCAAAACTACCCTCGTAAGTAAAGCTTTTGGCAAAACTAGCCCATGACTGCACCGGCTTATTCCAAGCCTTGGCAAGGTCGGCAACATTGGGATACTTAGCTTTTAACAACGCCACAAACGCGGCTTTGGCAGGGCTATCAGCGGCATCGCGAGCCAAGGTGTAAATGGCTAAGCCATAGTGGCCGCGCTCCGTGCCCATACGCCCCCAGCTCAGTTCATTTTCAATAAACACACCCATGCACCAGGGGTCACCATTCACCTCTTTCGCCACTTGGCTTACGGTTTTACGTACAGAAAGTGCAAACGCGGGGTCGTAAGGGTCGTGCATTGGCGCCCAGAAATCGTCGCCACTGCTGATGCGCTTATGGTCGCCTAGTATCCAACCATTGGCCACATAGGCAATTTTCTGGTTTTGATACAAACTCGGATCGGCCCAATTACCCAAGGTGGTAAAGCCCCAAGCCAACTGCCTATCTAACGTGCGCTGACGCCAAACCGCGATAAAATCCGAGCCATATTTACGCTCAAGGTTAGCCTGATAAAAGCTATAACTTTCACCCTGTTTAAGCGGCCCCGTATGTGCTTCAGGGCGATAACCATAATGCTTAGCGAGGGGATCATTCATATCCGGTAGCCAACTGAACATATTGCGACGTAAGTCACTGGCGACAAACCGGCCCTCGCGCTGAGTGGATTTACTCGACGCGCCAATGGAGTGCGCCGGTAAATTGGCATCCACCGCCTCGCTCTCATTAGCATTTTTATAATCCATGCCGGTCATAGTGGCCGTATTAGCCATGCGCATATTGTCTACGCCAGTGGCCCAGAACAAATAGCCTTCAGGATCAACTAAAGCCCACTTGCCTTGATATTTTTCGGTGCGAAAATAACCCGTTGCCTCAAGCTTCGGCCCATTAACCCAGCCGCCAAATGTAGAGCGATCTTTAAATTTTGGCGCCGCCGCAATCTCTTTCGCTTCTGCGGCATTAAAAGCCTGCAACTCTGCAACAGAGTGCACCTTACCGGGATAGTCTTTGCCCGTGTATTGGCCGAACTGATCAAAGATATTTACCAGGTTAGTCGGAATAAAAGCCCCATTACTGGCGATGCGAATATTGTCAAAGACCACCTTGCGATCTGACACAATGCTTTTCATCAAGAAATCGATTTTGGTAATTTTCGCAAGATTTAATTGCTTGTTGCCCCACATCCACGTCATGGGTGTAAAACTGGAATCATAGAGGTGCGGATCGCTACGCATACCCGTATCGAGCGCAAGCGCTGGGCCATTGAGATCAAAACTAAAACTCTCGTTACTGCCTTCGGCCACGTTAAACGAGCGTGCGCCATAACCGCCATCGGCGTCGTAGATATAAACAAACAACTGCGCCGAGTGATCGCCTTTATTGGCCACATCAACCACTAAACCAACACTAGAACCAGCCTGCGACCAATCAAAGGGCTGCTCAGGCTTTAGTGTCACAGTAGGTTGATAGGTGCTAGCTTGGTAATGGGCAACAAGAGCACCCTGCTCGGCACTCAACGCCACGCCTTGGCCGCTAATATTTGTAAACTCACCGGCATCAAAGTTAAACAACACGGCGGCTGGTGTTGATGCATTGTTTCCGGCCATATCTTTAACCGCAGGCGCTTTGCTGCCACCACAGGCAGATAGAAAAACAGCACCCAAGGCGGTAAAAGCCACCACACGTACGACAGAGTTTATCTTGCTAACAAACATAAGAGCCTCATCTAGCCTAGACACGTTTATTTTGTTAACAATCTACAATGATGCCAGAGATATGTAAACCTTTAAATCGGCGCGACAACAAGGTTTACCGGCTAGGCCATACCCTAGAGATGAGCGCCTAAAGCCTATTATCAATGGCGCTCAAATTGACCTACCAGTTGGTAAAAGAGCCGTCTGGCTTGCGCAGACGAGGCGCCTCCCAGAATTTGAAGCTCTGCTCTTTCAGCGCAGCCTCATCCACATCTATACCTAACCCCGGGGCATCAAGAACCGGATAAACACCGTTAGTCTCGATCGGTCGATTGATAAAGAAGCGGTTGTGGTCGGTGCGGTCGCTGTCATAGGGCGCCACTTCACACCACGCCAAATTGGGAATAGCGGCGCACATCTGAATAGTGGCAGCCGTGCACACGGGGCCGAGTGGGTCGTGAGGCATCACATCGATATAGTGCGTTTCTGCCATGGCCGCCACCTTCATCGCCTCGGTTAAACCGCCCACATTGCACACATCGATACGGGCAAACTGATTCAGACCCGACTCGATGTAAGGCATAAAATCCCACTTGCTGGCGAACTCTTCGCCAATAGCGAAAGGCACGTCAGTCATACTGCGCAGCGCCGCGTAAGCAGAAGGCGTCTGATCTCGAATAGGTTCTTCGATGAAATCCAAAGTGCCAGCCGGCATTTTATTACAAAAGGACGCCGCCTCGGCCACCGTAAAACGATGGTGATAGTCGACGCCCAGCACCACAGCCTCACCTAACTCTTGGCGCAACTCTTTAAGCGCACCGGTGGCGGCAGCAATGGATTTACGCACATCAAATTGCGTGTCTTGACTCGGGTTGCCATGCTCGCCCGTGGTGGCACGAATCACTTGCCAACCATCGGCCGCTAGGCGCTTACAATCGTCAATGAGTTCGGCGCCCATCGGCTTAATGCTGGTAACAAAACAGGGGATTTCATGGCGCTGCTTACCGCCTAATAATTGGTGCACAGGCACGCCCAAGGCTTTGCCAGCAATGTCCCACAACGCAATGTCGATCGCGGATATGGCTGCCGTTAACACTCGGCCACCCTCAAAATATTGGCTGCGATACATTTCCTGCCAAAGCGCACCAATGTGGCGGGCATCGCGACCAATTAAAAATTCGCGAAAATGTTTTACCGCGCCCGCCACCGCCAATTCGCGGCTAGATAAACCCGACTCGCCCCAACCGTAAATACCCGCATCGGTTTCAACTTTCACTAAACACAAGTTGCGGTGGCCAACCCACACGGGGTAGGCGATAACATCTGTAATTTTCATGACGGCACTCTGTAAATTTTTTTAAACCGAAATCATCAGGCCAATCTATTTTAGATCCTGTGAACTCACCAAACTGGCACTCAAGCCGTGATCGGCTATTAAATCTGAACCCGTTAATGCCGACGACAAATCGGAAAGTAAAAAGGCGGCCAGCTGGCCAATTTCTTCTACCGTAGCGTAAGTACCATCGGCGTGCATGGCATTAAAACTGGTTTCAAATTTCGGATTATTATCCACCACCTTTTGCACGGCCTCTGTACGGGTTAAGCCTGGGCTTAAGCTATTCACGCGCACGCCAAACTTGCCCAAGCTCCAGGCCATGGCACGACTCATAGCTACAATAGCCGCCTTAGTTCCGGCGTACATTTCATAGTCGGGCACGCTGGCACCGGCATGGTTAGAGGCAATATTAACAATGGCACCCGAGCGTTTTTCAGCCATAACATTAGCCACCGCCTGACACATTAAAAAGACGGAGCGCTGATTAACGGCCCACATACAATCCAATTTCTCTATGGGAAAATCCAAAAAGTTTCCCTCTAGAGTCACACCGGCGTTATTCACTAAACCATCAATACGGCCGTAACGCTCAACCACGGTTTGCACCAATGCCTGAATACTGACAGGGTCACTCACATCGGTTTGAACAAAATCCACTGCCAAGCCTTTTTGCACTAGCGCTTCCGCGTGCGCCTTTGCCGCTTCATTAAGTTCGGCCATCACTAGGGTAGCGCCTGCCTTTGCGCACACTTGGGTAATACCCCAACCAATACCGGCCCCGGCGCCAGTGACAATAACAACGCGATCTTTTAAGGTTTGACTCATAACGCTCTCACATAAAGTGGGTAAAAATACCCCATATCAATATAGCCGCTTAAGGCGTGTGCGCCGCCTGCTTTGGTAATAACAGCCAGCGTCGCCTCAGTAGCCACAAGGTCACCAGATATACCGCCATAATCACAATCGCCACGGCCAAATAACGCTGTTGCGGAAATAGATACCATACCAATAACACCCCCAGCGTACGCGTTAACGCATGAAAAATTCCAAGCCAGTGCTTTATCGACCAAGAGAATGGCAACCACATCAAACCCGTGAGTATGCCAATACTAAGGGGCAGCGAATCCGGCTGAACAAGAAAAAACGGAATGGCGATGGCATATACCAATAATGCCATGCACAACACCATTAAAAACAATTGATCAAAACAGTTCTTTTCACGCTGCTTATCGAAAATTGGCTCGCCCAATAGGTTTGACAAAAAAATACCGATATAAAAAATGCTGCCAGTGCCAGCAAACAACACCCAAGGCATCACCTGCAACGGTAAAAAAATAGCAGCAATAGCAATAAACAACCAAACCAAGGTGCCAGCCAAAGGCACCGCCAAAAACTGGCGACGCGCATAAATAACTTGCTGATCGTCCAAACTCGACAAAACCTACCCTCAGATATTAATCAAACTAAGCACGCGCCATATTTAACGTGGCTTCAATTTCTTCGATAGATTTGTTCTTCGTTTCTGGTAGCAACTTCAGCAAAACTAGCCAACCAACAGTAATGGAACCGGCATAGAACAAAAATATTTCTGCAGCGCCCATATTGCTGAGCTGCCAAGGAAAAAATTGCTGCACTAAATAACTCACCACACTCACCACGAGGGCGAAACACGGGATAGCAATACCGCGTACGTGGGTTGGAAATATTTCCGAAAACAATACCCACATAATAGGGCCAATGGAAAAATTGAAAGCGGCGATAAAACACATAATGCCCAGCAACACCATTGTTGTATTTATGTGAATAGCACCCTGAATGAGCACACTTTCTTGAGCCCTTGCCGCGCCCTCACCTAAGGCCGCATACAAAGCCTGCTTGAAAGCAACGTCACTGCCAAACTCCACGCCCAACAGCGACTGCAGAGCGCCGGCATCAACTTGTGACGCCAGCGCTAAAATGGCGTCTTGATCCAATACATAGCGCGCATTGGCAAAGCCGTAGGCGCAAACAAACAAACTTAACGCTGCCCAAGCCAAACCAAACAGCACCAAGGGCCGGCGCCCTAAGCGATCAATTAACAGTAAAGCCAGCACGGTAAAAACCACGCTTACCAAGCCAACCAGTACGGCCTGAAAAAAGGCGGCGTCTGTGCCTATACCCGTCTGCTCAAATACCGTAGGCGCGTAAAACATAATGGCATTAATGCCCGTAATGGGTTGAATAATGGCGATAGCTAAACCAATCCACACAGCTTTACGCAAACGCCCATCGAACAACTCAGACACCTGAGCCTTAAAAGATAATTCATGACTGCTTTGTGCCGTACTGGCTTGAATTTCAGCAAGCTCGGGCGCCACTTCATCGGGTGGCAACAACCTACCTAGCACGGCGCGCGCCTCATCGGTGCGGCCTTTCATGACCAACCAGCGCGGACTTTCAGGAATCAAAAATAGCATGAGCAACCAGAGCGTCGCGGGCAGCACTTCAACGGCAAGCATCCAGCGCCACGTGTGCTCGACAATACCCACAGCCTCCACCCAAGGCGCTGCCGCATTGGACGCCATAAGGATTAAATAGTTAGCAAAATAAGCCGCCGACAAACCCACCACAATGGTAATTTGATTCATCGACACTAACTTACCGCGCATATTGGCCGGCGCAATCTCGCCAATATACATAGACGCCAGAGACAGCGAGGTAAACGCCAGCCCACCGAGAAAACGTGCCGCCACTAACGCCTCAAAATTAGGCGCCAATACTGACGCAATG
Source organism: Simiduia litorea (assembly GCF_042853465.1). Classification (GTDB taxonomy): domain Bacteria; phylum Pseudomonadota; class Gammaproteobacteria; order Pseudomonadales; family Cellvibrionaceae; genus Simiduia; species Simiduia litorea. Next base: position 3,857,694 of record NZ_AP031497.1, read on the forward strand.
GCCGACAATAAATACAGCGCCGCAATAATTAACAGCGCTTTTTTACGCCCAAGGGAATTGCAAATATGACCGGTTACCAACAAGGCAAAAATCACGCCGAAACCCGGCGCGCTCACCACCGTGCCCACCTGTAAATCAGACAGACCGAACTCGCTAGTCACAAAGCGAACCGTGCCGGAAATTAACGCGGCATCTAAACCGAAAATAAAACCGCCAAACGCCACGATGGCGGCGAACTTGAAGGCTGTGCGCTGAAAGGCATTCATAGAAACTGCACCCAAATTATTGTTATGGCAACTAAGCTAACGAAGCTACAGAGCAATGTCCAAGCTTCGATTTCACCAAGTCCAAAATCCTGTACTCACGTCAGGAGGCAAACGTAAACATCCATACTACAGACTTATTCTTATTTTGTTAACAATTAACTATGTACAATAAAGGTAAAGCCTAGGTAAAATGTGTCATCGCTCAAAACCGGACCTATTCTGATGCTAGCCAAACAATTCCAGCAAGCACTAAACGAATGCCCCATCGTCGCCATTATTCGCGGCGTTGAACCCAAGGAGGTGGAGGCTGTCGCCAACGCACTATTGGATGCGGGTGTGCGCATTATTGAAGTCCCCCTCAACTCGCCCTCCCCTTTAGCCAGCATTGAAAAGCTCGCTAAAATCGTTGAGGGCCGCGGCATTTGTGGTGCAGGCACAGTAACAACCGCAAGCGCCGTCACTGACGTGCACAATGCTGGCGGCCAATTGATTGTGTCACCTAATGCTGACGCCAGCGTGATCGAGGCCACATTACAGGCCAAGATGATCTCGCTACCCGGCTGCATCACCCCAAGCGACTGTTATGTCGCCATCAACGCCGGTGCCAGCTACTTGAAAATGTTCCCGATTGGCGACCTGGGCCCTACCTACTACCGCTCTGTGATGGCCATCATCCCAAAACACATCACCACGCTCACGGTAGGCGGCATGCACGAAGGCAATCTGGCCGACTATTGGCAACTAGGCTCTCGCGGATTCGGCGTAGCCTCAAACATCTACGCCCCCGGCGACAGCGCTGCCACCGTCACCACCAAAGCACGCATCCTAGTAGACGCCACCAAGCAACTCCCTCGCAGTTGACGTTGTCTCGATACGTCATGCACCGCTTGCCGCTCTAGAGCGGCTTTTTTATGGCCAAGGATGGCCGGTATGTCGGCAGGAGCCATGGATGGCGAGCCGACGTGCTGCAGATCACTACAAATTATTTCACCACCTTGTACGCATGGACGCGCAGGAGCGGCGTGCTGCAGATCACTCCAATCCATTTAGATTAACCTGCAAGTTGAGCCATGGATGGCGAGCCGACGTGCTGCAGATCACTACAAATATTTCACTACCTTGTAGACATCAACACGCAGGAGCGGCTTGTAGCTTGTAGCTTGTAGCTTGCAGCCTAAAACTTACTCCCCCCCCGCATACAACAATGGAAAATATTTCGATGCCATGGCCTGCCCCTTGGCCACGCGAATATCCGTGCCGCGCAATATTACGTCGTCGGTATCACTTTTGGCTCCGTCGGCAAAAACATTCAACACCATGACGCGCCGGCTACGCGTTGATTTATTTTCAAACGAGCCGTGCATCATCAACGGGTGATGAAAGCAGGCGTGGCCTATACCCGCATCGGCAATGCCAATCAGTAAGGGCTGTATCGCGCCGGTCATTTCCATACCCCCACCCAAAACAAGACTCAGCTAATGAGTTGCGTATGGACTATCTTTGAACCACTACAAATTGTCAACAATTAACTATTCACAAATAATGCATCTCTGGGTAGACTGCCCCAATAACAACATAAAATCCTAATGGAACCCAGCCATGCCACGCACACACTTCTCACTGCTCACCGCCCTTAGCCTTACCGCCTTTCTCGTTGCCTGCGGTGGCGGCGGCGGGAGCAGTAACTCAACCCCAGACACAGGCGGCGAGACGGTCACAGACACCACACCGAATGCCTTTAACTTTACCGCCCTTGCCGACGCGGCGTTGAACACCGCTTATGAATCCGAAGCCTTTACCCTTGCCGGCATCAACGCCGAAACAAGCATCAGCATTAGCGGTGGCGAATACGCCGTGAATGGCGGCAACTTTTCAACTAGTGCCGGTAAAGTGAATAACGGCGATAGCATCGTGGTAAGGGTTACCAGCAGCAGCGAACACAACACAGCCAGCAGCGCCACCCTAACCATTGGCGACGTCAACGCCAGCTTTTCCGTTACCACCGGCGCGGCAGCACCGGCATCGGGCGCCGTGAAGGTAGACGTGAACCTAGACTTGGTGCACTCAGTAGGTAGTGTGGATAGCTTCGACCGACGCAAATTCATCACCATTCACGCCTCAAACGCCGAGAACGATTGGTTCGGCGGCGATGCCAATAGCCTTGGCGCCCCCAATGAGGACCCTGAGTTAATCACTCACTTTTTAGAAACCTACGATGTGTATCTAGGCCGCGACACCGGCACCATGAGCTGGCAACTGAAGCAACTACCGGAAGACCCAAATCGCTCGGGTTTCATCGATGTAGCCACAGCGACAGCTAATGGCGGTGGTTCGCGCTGGAATTACACCAACGGAACCAGCTCAAATGCCACGCTGATTCGCCAACACGCGCATCGCGCCACCGATATGGTAGTTGCCGCACAACAACACCCCTACTGGCCGGACGGCACAGAAATTGGCACCCAAGGCTGGAGCTTTTCGCAAACCGATAGCCAAGCAGAGCCCTTCGGCACCGCCGTTGGCCACTATATGGCGAATTTTCTGTACGAATATTTTAACCGCGGCGGCACCGACACCTTCGGTCAGCCAAAGCCTGTGTTCTTGGAAGTGATGAACGAACCTTTATACGAACTGGTGGACTTTCCTATTGGAACGGCCACCACGCCCCAAAAAGTTTTCGAATTTCACAATGCAGTCGCCAACGAAGTGCGCGCCTACCGCGACCCCTGGAACCAAGCCTCGCACAGCAACGTGAAAATTGGCGGTTACACCGTCGCCTTCCCAGACTTTGAGAAAAATAATTTCGAGCGCTGGGAAACCCGCGATAAATTATTTATCGACCTAGCCGGTGCCAACATGGATTTTATTTCCATGCACTTATACGATTTCCCCACGTTTAACGGCACCAACCAATTGCGCCGCGGCAGCAACGTAGAGGCCACCTTCGACATGATCGAGCAGTACATGATGCTGCAGCTAGGTGAACGCAAACCTTTCGTTATTTCAGAGCTAGGGGCCTCCACCCATCAACATTTTAATGAACCCTGGACGCCTTATCGCGACGGCCTAAAACTCACCGCCTTAAACGGTATTCTCATGAGCTTGCTCGAGCGCCCCGATCAAATTGCCAAGGCCATCCCCTTTATTCCCGTGAAGGCCGAGTGGGGCAGAAAGTCAGCCACAATACCCTATAACGATCGCCTCATGCGCCAGAAGAAAGAAGCCAGTGGCGAAACCGGCGACGCTTGGGTTTACACAGACATGGTGAAGTTCTATCAGCTTTGGTCTGATGTAAAAGGCAAACGCCTAGATAGCTGGACCAGTGACTTAGATGTACAAGCCGACGCCTACACCGACGGCAACTTAGTGTTCTTAGTGCTCAACAATTTGGAAGCAGACGCTACCGACATCGATCTAGCCCTACTGGGCGCTAACGGTAAAACCATTAACTACGTGAGCATCAAAGAGCTTTATCTAGATGCCAATGGCAACCCGCAACTCAGCCAACAAGCCTTCAACACCATACCCGACACCTTAGTGCTACAAGGGCAAGCCACAATGGTTATCGCCATTACTTACGCTGAAGCCTTGGCGCCAAGCGGCACACTTGCGGAAACCAAGTACTACGCCACACATTATAAGCAGGCCATTAACGCCAACAGCGCCATAACCTTTTCTATTAATGATGTGGTGGTGGGTGCAGAGGGTGAAGCGGTACTGCGCTTAGGTGTAGGGCGAGCGCACGGAAAATCCTTTACCCCTACCGCCATGTTAAACGGCCACATGCTAACAGTACCCACAGACTACCGCGGTTACGATCAATACGATGCTGGCAAAGGTAGACCAACCTTTTATGGCGTACTGGAAATTCCGGTATCGCTCGCACAACTGGAAAGCACCAACAGCTTGGAACTCACCTTCCCGGATGACGGCGGTTACGTGGCAAGCGTTAGCGTACAAGTATTCAACGCGAACCGCGCCTTAAACCGTGGTGCACGTTAATCGGTCGTTGTTTCATTGCTCGCTATAACGTCCCTTTAGGCTGGAATTCCAGCCTTTTTTTCGACTATAGATTATTACATCAATAGGCAGAGGAGCGCTTCAGCGGTGAATAAAGTGTTAAGGTGCGGTAAGTTTTTCACGGCCTTTTTGCGGAATGATTCAGTGTAACGTTAGTGTTTCTTAGGTGACATAGCGTCTCCACTATATAGAGTGAATATAACTAGATAGGGTCCTGCTGATTGTGGGGAACTTTGACGACTAACGCCGCTAGCAGGCGACCAGTTGTAGTGGAGTAAAGTGCAACGAAAAATGGGTCGGCCTGCCTGGCCCTGTAAGCATTACGTTTTCGCCAATTTGTTGAGAACTTTCTTGTATTTCTGAATAAAATCATCTGGAGGTGTTGCTGCACCGTAAAACAATGCTGAATCTACCCCATCTTTATGAGTTAGACCGGCCTGCTTTCGAATCGACTTTACAAGATTTTTACCGACTGTGCGGCCCGGCCAGTATGGGATGTTGGCTACCTTCTCACCAACACGAACGTTTTCGCGCCCAAACAACCCCTTTCGCCTCCTTTCGGTAGTGTATTTCACAACATCGACATAGTTGTTCTTTTGATTCTCGAAATAGACGTCATGCTCTCTCAGTATTTTCTCTAGTTCGGGGTAGGAAACGGATCTCTCGCCCTTTTCTATTCTCCTAGTTCTCTTTCTTATCCATTCTGACATCGACTCGACTTCCGCGTCTGATTGATCGTGCATTTTCCTTCTATGTCGTTTGGCTGCAACCTTGTGTGCTGCTACATTAAGCATGAAAGAGTAGAGATTATCCTGATTCGTTCGATTGTTGAATGTCAGCCCATTTTTATCAAGATGGCACAATAGAGACACAAGAGCTGTCCTCTTATTGCCATTGTGCAGTGGATGATTGCAACAAATTCCGTAACATAAAGTGGCGGCATTAGATATAGGATTATCGTATTTTAGCTGGCCGCCAAAACCAGCTTGTTGCCTAGAAACTGCGGACTCCAGAAGACCTTCGTTTTTTATCCCCGGTGGAGAAATTGGGTCATCAGAATTCGCAGCATCTTCCACCAGCCTACTATGAATTTCAATAATATCGTCTTTTGTCAGAAACTCTATATTTGCCAATCTTGGTGATTCCTTTCTTGTAATGCTAACGCCTTGCTTACCGGCCCAACGGAGCAGAGCATGTTTGCGGTAAAGTTTACTCAGCAAACCAAAAGCTTGCGGCGCGCAGCTGGGCCCGAGTACAGAAATTTGATATGCATTATTGAATATTTTGCTTACGCCAATTGTCAATAGCTAACGTAAGTCGACCTTCTTCTACTGGTGCCTGCCATTCATCCCAAAAATCCACAGTCCCACTGTTCGGCCTATTCAGCGGCTCGTCAATTCTTATTCTACTTGGAAGCAAGCTAGCATCACCGACTATCAACGCCTCGCCAGTATCCAGGATTGGAAGAATATCTCCAAATCCGCCTAAACTATCCGGAAGTAATTTTTTAATAACCCCCTGGTCCTCTGAATTTGTTAGCCTCATAGAAATGAAATTACTACACTGACTCAGCATGGTTTTATTTACCTCGGACGGCCTTTGACTGATCACTACGAGGCTTACACCATATTTGCGGCCTTCTTTTGCAATTCGTTCGAATATTTCAATTGATACACTATCAGCAGAGTCAACCGAACTCTTTTGCGGCATATAAAGATGTGCTTCATCGCAAAGCAAGGCTATTGGATGCCGCAACGCCCCTGGAGTCCATTGCTGGACTGAAAATGCAATGCGAGCGACCAATGAAACTATTAGTGGGAGTATGTCCGAAGGCACTTCCGAGAAATTGACAATCTTAATACCGGCTCTTCCGTTTTCGGAGGTGCTTCCCAACAGCTTTGTAGACAGCCTGCTTAGCCAAGAGAAATCCATTATGTCATCGCCGCCATTGAATAGAAAACCAAGCCGACGATCCGAAATTTTATTTTCTAAGCGCGATATCATCCTCGCCAACTTTCCGAAAAACTCGCCTTGTTTCTCTGACCCAGATCTAGCACCTTGAACCATCTCAGCGTTTATATAATTCAATCTATCAAGAAGTTCGTGCAAGTCAAAAGGAACTGGGCTATCGACGGTAAAATGCGTCAAGATATCATTATGTCCTTTATCCTCTAAATATTTACGCTTTGATTGGTTTATCTCTCTAGCCACAATCATCGCCTGATTAGGCGCATTCTGATCACTACGATCAACAAACATTGACACCAAAGCTTCGTAGGAAAGCAGCCAATAAGGGAGGTAAAGTACACCGTCATCCAAAGTTCGTCCTGCTTCTACATCAGCGGGGCCAGCAACTTTTAGCTGCTGAATGCCAGCTCCTATTAGTGGGGAGTATTCACCATGAAGATCAAACACTATCGCATTTGCGGAGCTCAGCCCTGCCATTTGTTCGATTATTCTTGCGGTAGTCCATGACTTTCCTGACCCCGTGCTTCCACCGATGAATGCATGACGCTGAAAAAACTTATTACCATTTAGGTAAGCAATCGCATGCTCGTCTAGAGTATATTTTCCAAGGGTTAAAGCATTTCCATTGTCAGCAATACTTGAGAGGGTTCTCATAAATCCAGTTAGGTTTCCTCCCTCCAGTGAAAAACAGTTAGCATCAATTTCAGGAACCGATTCAAGTGTTCGACGAAATACGTTCTCTTTTTCGCCATCGCGATCCAACAAAGTCCCAATGAGAGCGATTTTACAAAGATTGAGTTCTGGGGACTGATCAACAACCCCCTCATCAATTAACTCAGATATAGCCTTCTTTCTTGTAACTTGAACAATTAATCCTATGAGGTGCTGCCCTGGCCGACTGCTTTGCAAAACAGCCAAATGATTCACCTGTAACCTTTTCAGTTTATCCACGTTGTCTATATCTATAACTACTGTAGTCGTATCAACAGATGCCACTTTTCCTAGTGCGTCATCGTCCATAAAATTAAAAATTGGCATCGTTCTAACCTCTACATTAGTAATGTCAAATAGCCTTGTAGGCTCCATAAATTCTTTTCAACAACTACTGGCGCTTTCTCAAGGGAGCTGTATATAACTGACTGGTCGTCATGTGCACCACGCTCAATTGCTAGGTAGTTATTTACGCCGCCATTTATAACATGCCTTTTTATAGCCTCAGAAAGTGCGTATGTCACGATAGTAATCGGTGCTCCTTGCCGTGCACATTTGCTCATAAGTTTTGGCTGTATATGCTCATCATTAAATCCATAGCCAACACATAGATAGGATGCCGCACTAGTAATGGCAAGGTCAGCGTTGTTAATAATAGAACGATATGGCTCTAGGTGAGTTCTTTGATATTTCTGAGTTCCTGGCGTCACAATCTGCGGAAAATATCCGACCGGAATTTTTTCTAGGTGTGACAATCCAATAACGTCTTTTAATGGAGACTCAAACCAATCAAGAGACCCGTGCACTTTCCATATATTAGTTTTACGTGACACTTTAACTTCGGAGGGTTGAGCTAGCTGACGAAAATAACCATGAGTAAATCCAGTGTAATGGTGGATATTTTCCTTTTCGCAAGCGTATTCAGCGAGTCTGTCATAATTCGTGGTAATGATGTTGATGGTAGAGATACTTGATTTAAACATATGCGAAAGTAGAATGCCTAAACTAAAACGGTCATTACCTTCAAGACTATTTTTGAAGATATCCAGATCTTCTTTGTTTATAACAGTCCATGTATGATTAATTATTTTGTCAGTTAACGCTTCGGATATTTGTACCTGATGCAAAGCTGATTCCAAGTCCACTCCTGAATTCAAAGCATCACAAAAGCTAACCCAATTACTTTGGTCGTTTTTAGAAAGATCAGAAACATCTGTATGCTCAATTAAATAATTAGCCAGAGATCCCATACCGGACATGCCATACGCCGCTGATGCTCCGCTTCCTAGAACTATCAGCGGAGCCATTGCATAGTAGTCTTGTGCCTGCTTTTCAAAGCTCATCAAATTTCCTATTAATTGCACGGCGCATGATTTACATAACGCCCAAAGCAAGTGCGCCGCTTTTGGGCGGCACCTTGCCTTTGATTGTTATGCATCCCCAAGTTTGACTTCAACGAGATCTCTAACTCCCTCCAAAAACCTCTCTCTAGACTCCAATATACTCGTGTAGAACTCATTTAGCGCAGAAGGACAAAAATAATCTTGCCCGATAAATTGACTAATATTGAGCCTTTTAACGTTTTCAGAAATTTCATAGGAATGTTTAAGAGCGTTATTTACTTCACGTAGCGCATTTACATTAGAATAGCCGTATACAGAACCAATCGAAACTCCATGCCGATTCATGGCCTTTTTCAGGTCACCCCACCTTTGAACACTTTTAAGATCTGTATTCGAGTCTAAAAGTAGCAGAAATTTCTTTAATGAAATTTCAATCTGCTTAAAGCTGTATATTATTTGCATTTCATGAATGGCTATCAGCTCTTCATTCCATGTTTCCTCAAAAAAATGAGCACCATTATTTTCATGTACAGCCTCTATATAGCCCATAGAGGTGATTGGTGGATCGATATACTCATCTTCTAGTGCTAAGGCGCACTCATTTTCATAAGATTTTGTCATCTCATCAATTTGAAATTGAGTGCTTTCTTTCCAGGCTTTGCTTTCTCGAAACTTGTCTCCATAATCTTGGATAAGATCGGAAATTGCTCTATCAAAAATAGAGTCAGATTTATCCATTATGAATTTTAGTTTCTCTTTTTCTCTATCCATAAATTATTCAGCTTTCCACGCATAACACTTAGTACACCAACCAGCCAGTACAATCCAAAAATCTAGGTCAGGTCGGTATCAATGTAGAATCGGGGGGATTATGCAGACGCGTCGGTATAACCTTCCCTGATTACCGCTTTTCCCAAATATATTGCTTTTGCCAGAGAAAATCTAGCACAGGTTGTTGACCTAAAGTAATGGGCAAGCGCGCTGCTATGCTCGCCGATGGCGCCATTTACCGTGCACACACAATAACACTCGGAATTAACCTAGTTGGGCATTAGGAAGGAAGAGCTCAAAACGGACAATGGTTACAGATTTATTAAGCGGTACTTAGTGTTGCGTTTTTTATAGCCAACAAATAGATCTGTCCCGGTAACGCCCGTGTAAAATGGAGCTTCGCCGCGCACACAAATGAGCGTAGCAAACATTATCAGGTGCAGATTTTGTTATGCGCTACCAGGTGCCAACACCCCATGAACTACACCAACCGCCGTACCGCGCAAGTTTATTGGTTATAGACGCCTGCAATTCAGTGATGTACTTGTAATCTAGTTTCGATTTAACCTGGAACTGAATAAACCCCATATCCGGACCATTCCCAAGGCTTTGCCCTTTCTCCGGATTTATCACTTCGGACTCGGGAAAAAGGGCAAGGACAGAAGACAACTCTAGCGATGTTAACGGCCAGTGGTCAAAATCAAGATTAATATCGATGAAATGTTCCTTATCAAAATCGAAACCCTTCTTCTCCAATGATCTAAAAACATCCCCATCATCATCCGCAGGCCAATTCAAAATATAATCCTCATTATGCATTGGGATGTATAACACCCGCACCTACGGCGACTGAACCGCAGTGTAAGGAGTTCGACAGTGATAGCAGCGAACAGCATGCGCTGGTTAAATGCTTTACTCAAAACCGATCTCTGCATACGCTTTTTTATCCTCCTCTGGGTAATCATTTTTATAGGCTTCCTAATCCATATATTTATGACACATCATCATTACATAAAAATCAGAAGTTGCCCCACAGGTCAAAACAAATTTGACCCCTAACCCCAGTAATTTTCTTGTGCTATCACCATGTAGTCAAGCCCAGTAAAAAGTCTGATCGTTCTCGCCTTACAACCAAATCCTCAAGTGTACCAAGACCGTTTCTGTCGTAGTAATTACCGTTGAATATAAAACAATAAATGCCGTTTCACATTATTTTTTCTAAGGGGATTGTCAGCTATGGGGCGCTGAACGCTAACGCTTTGTAACAGGCAGCATTAACTAACTGCAAACAGAAAAAAGCCGTGGCTGCTAAGCAGCCACGGCACAAGGCGAGATCAAGCAAACAACATCAAACTAGAAGCGAGCAGAAACACCTACACGGTAGCTGCGGCCGGTTTTGTATTCAGACACCGTACGTGAATCTGTAGCGCCATCTTCCAATGGGCTACCTTCATCTATGATATCGCCACCTAAGTTAATGAAGCGGCTGGTGAAGTAAGTGCGCACGGCGGCGTCCGTTAAGTTAACGGCGTTGAAAGACAGCGTTACTGTATCGGTCAACTGATAGCTAGCGGACAGATCCAAGGTCGCGCGCCCCTCTTGCCACAAGGCACCTTGACCCCAAGAACGCTGCGCTAACTGATCGGTTTGCCCCTGATAAGCTAAACGCACTTGATGGCCATTTTGCTCCCAGAATACCGTCGCGTTGTAGCTATGCTCTGGCGTATAACTGACCGGTAACTCAGGCAGTGTTACGTTGGCGTCCACCGCCGACACTTCCTGATCATACGCGCTGCGCTGATAGGTATAGTTAAGTTGTGTGCCTAAACCTGATAAGAAACCAGGCAACTGATCATAGGTTTGCGTGTACTGTAATTCCAAGCCTTTGATGTTGGCGCCTTTACCGTTTTTAATGGTGGTGGTTTGGAACTGAGCACACATTTGTTCTGGGTCACCGGAGAAGAACCAATCGCCAATACCGAAGGCTTGATGCAATCGCTTAGGCATGCAACCCGTTAAATCGCTGCCTATTGGCATGATCAAATCATCTGGGTTGTAATCTGGCTCATCATCACTCAAACCTAGATCACGCAAGTCATCGCCATAGGTTAAGATCGTCTGCGACTCTTCGAAATTGGTCATATCTTTGTAGAAAATGCCTGCCGCGAGCAAGGCACCGTCTTGGAAGTACCACTCTAAAGACAAGTCTAGGTTTTTAGACTCGAGCGGGTCCAGTTTCGTATTGGTCATGGTAATCAGGTTGTTGTGATTCCAAACATCTTCGGTGACCTTAAAGCCTGGGCGCAAGCTATCTATTTGCGGCCGCGACATTGTTTTTGATACCGCGAAGCGACCAATCAAATCTTCACTGATCAAATAATTAAGGTTCAAGCTTGGTAGCAACACGGAGTAATCGTGCTCGTCGGCGACCGCAAAAGAGCGCTTAGATCGATCCTCAGAAACTAACTCACCATTCTCATCCAGTACTCGCTTACCGTCTTCGGTTTGGAAATACACATAGCGTGCGTCAGTTGACACATCGGAGTGGCGCCAAGCCCACCAGCCGTTAAACCCTGAGCTATCACCCCAACCAAAGTTTTCTTCCGTGGTCCAGTCGTAACAAGGTTCAGTGGCCGCGATAGCCGTATCATCTGAGTAATCAGCAGTACCCTTGGTATCAAACCCTAAACCGTCTACCCGCGACCAACGCTGTGCTTGGTTATAGTCGCTGTAACCTGGGCTACCCGTTCCGCCCGTACCATCGGTGCTGTAGTAATAGGCATCAAAATTTTCACAGGCCGGCGCACCACTCTCGCGAATGGCCTGAATTTTAAAGGGGTCTTGAATCGCGCCGGTATTATTTTGGTCGCCATAAAACTTCACACCGGAATAGCCTTGGGTTTCTACCGTGGTTTTCACATAGCGCAAACCCACGTCACCGGTTAACTTTTCATCTAAAAAGGCAAAGTTACCTTTGATATACACGGCGAAGTTATCGAGTTTAGCGTTGCGCGTTTCAGTATCATCCCGGCTCAACCCTAAGTCGCGATCTGCCTGCGCCGTTTCATAGGCGAGCTTCGGATCAATGGTTGTCCAACTGGTGTTGTGGGCATCGGAAATACCCAGCGACTTCATAAAATCGTTGGCAGGAAACGCACCACTACTGATAAATGCTGCGTCAATATCAAGCAGGCCATTTGGTAGTGTTACCATGTTGCCATTCTCATCCCGCACCACAACGCCATCGGCAACGCTGTTTAAGGTATAAACTTGGTTGTCCACATCCTTTTCGCGCTGAGAGTACTTAATACCGGTTTCGAAACGATTGAAACCCGCTACGTCTACATCCCAATCAAGGTCAAAATAAATACTTTTTTGCGTGTCTTCTACGCGAATATCATTTTTTGACTGATAACCCAAATGCATCGCATTATAATCTTGCGGGTTAAAACCCGTTGTAGAGCGGTTATCGGTTATGGCATCTGCATCGGGTGGCTGTATTGCACCAAAATCAACTGAACCCGTGCCACTCACAATTAAACATTTACCCGATGAACAATCGAAACCCACGGGTTCAATATCGTCCGGCGACGTATAAGCCAACTGCGCATTGCCGATACGACCGTAGTTCTGCAAGTTCGTCCAGTAAGATTCGCCTGGCAATTGTTCGGCTTTAGAGTAACTAACACCACCACTCACAACGATGGCTTCGCCGACATCCTGTTTGATCTCAAGCGATGCGATGTTATTGCGGTTGGTAAAATTATTTTGACTGGCATTGAATTGCCCTGAGGCGGTACGGCTCAGGTTTTTCGTAAAGGTGTTGGTATTAGTATCAATAACATACCAATCTTCCTGCGGGTCGGTCCAGCTAGGGTCTTGCGGCACACTGTCATTAACACCGGGAATAATGCCGCCAACCATATTGCCAACATTACTGATACCCGTGCGAATTTGATTCATCTGGTTTTCAATTTTTTGCTGGTTAAAGCTGTAGTTCACCAACACTTCGGTGGTATCAGTGGCTTGCCACTGCATACCCAAATTCACACCTTGGCGCTGGTATTTATTTTCATGCAACGCGTATTCAGTAAAGCTGGGTGTAATGCCCCAAACATCATTCATTAAGTTGCCATTTTGATCGCGGGCAACATCTACGTGGTAGGCTTTAAAATCATCGCGGCTATATTCATCGCGACGCACGGTGCTTGTTTCATCCAGCAAGGTGGCGGTAAAACCGAGGGTATCATCTAAAAACTTATCGGTGGCGGCAATAGAGAATTTATAGTCGTTATCATCGGCTAATTCGCTATAACGCCCTTGCACGGTTACGTTAACAGCCGCATCGGTTTCTAGAGGCCTTACCGTCACTAGGTTAACGTTAGCCCCTAACGCACCTTCCTCATGATCGGCTGAGGGGGTTTTAACCACTTCAATTTTTGACAGAATGTCTGAAGAGTAGGCAGATAGATCAACCGCTTGACTAAAATCTGTAGCACTTAACTGAACACCGTTTAAGCTGATGTTATTCTGTTGGGCATTAGCACCGCGCACGGTAATGGTGGTACCCTCGCCATCGCGCGTTTGCGCCGACACACCGGTAACTCGGGATAAGGCATCCGCGATGTTCTGGTCCGAAGACTTACCGATATCCTCGGCATTAATGGTGTCTTTTATATTGGTAGCGAAGCGCTTATCGTCAACTGACTTTTCGATGCTACGGCGAATACCGTAAACTTCAATTTCTTCAAGTTGCGACAGACTTTCAGCTTCAGGGGTTTCTTCTTGTGCGAACGCACTTAGACTTGTTGCAGCAATTACCGCAGCAGATAACGCCGTCAAGCGAAATCTCGGGTTGAGTCTATTCATTACTTCTCTCCAGATATTACTTTTTATTATTAAATGGTAGGCCTGCCAAAAACCGCACAATCCTCCTGATACGAATCTCAACCCCAAGCCAATGGTGACGATGGAGCATTAACCGTTGGTCAATAATCCTGCAATAGTACAAACGTGTCAATAGTTAATTGTTAACAATCCAATTAATTGATAGTATCCTCTCAACCTAACATTACACCGCCCCTGCCCCATTAAAACGGCTTCTTTTTATGCCCCTTTGGTGCAGCAGAAAAACATTAAAAGCGCCCAGCGAACAAGGGAATTATTCAGTAACTTAGCCCGCCTCGGAGGCCGCTATGCAAGACTTTGTCATCATGGGTGAGAGCCTGATCGAGCTCACCTGGCCAACGCCAAACCAAGCGGCCCAAGGCTTCGCGGGCGATGTCTACAGTGTTGCCGTGTACTTAAAGCGCGCCAACCCCAATGTACGCGCAAGGCTGCTTTGCGGCATAGGCCAAGACGCATTGAGCCACGCATTGGTTCAAACGCTACAAGCAGAAGGCGTAGATACCAGCTTGCTACTGCCGCACCCCACGCGCCATCTCGGGCTATACGCCATCAATAATGACGCCTCGGGCGAGCGCAACTTCATTTATTGGCGCTCGGAATCTGCGGCTAGGCACACCCTTCAGTTATTAATGGCGCAACACCAAGACCTACTGATAAAGCCGCCCAGCTGGTTCTATTTCACCGGCATATCCTTAGCGATACTGGAACCAGCAGACCGCGCCCTATTTTGGCCATTATTGGCAAAACTTCGAGCGTCTGGCACCAAGGTTGTTTTCGACACCAACTACCGCGCTAAACTCTGGCCCAACGCGGCAGCCGCACAAGCAGAAATGGCCAACGCTTTTGCCTTAAGCGATTTAATACTGCCAGGCCTAGACGACTTTAATGAACTCTACGCTCATACCACAGCAGAACAGGTTGCCAGCTTTCTTGCCGACTTTAAAGACACCCAACTGGTCATCAAAAACGGCGCCGAGGCGATTTATTACGGCACGCCTAAAGCGCTCTCGCGCTTCGATATTGAACCCGTGCACAAGGTCGTCGACACCACAGCCGCAGGGGACTCTTTTGCCGGCACCTTGCTGGGCCATCTCGCCGCTGAAGCAACCATGGCAGAGGCAGTGGCCGCCGCGGCTCACATTGCCAGCCGAGTCATTGGCCACAAAGGGGCGATATTACCGACCGAGCTTTACCCTTATAAAGCGATCAACCCTCGTCTTCGACAAGCCCAATTCCTCTAACCATAAGCACAAGCACGATAACTCTAAGCAGGCACACAACATGAAAAGAAGAGACTTTCTCAAACTTGGCGCCACCGGCCTCGCTCTTGCAAGCCAGCCGAGTTTAGCCGCCATGCGCGCCTTCGAGCGCGGCGACTTAACCAGCGTAAAAAACATTTCCGCCCTGAACCCACAGCACACCTGCCCTTGGTTAGGTAAAGCGCTGTGGGGCAACCGCCTTCAAGATTGGCGCCAGCACAATGGCCGCATCGAATGCATTGCCGAGGCCGCCGAACTGGAGGTGCGAACGGCAGCGCTGTTAACCCGTCAACTTAACAATCAACACTCGCCTGCGCGCCTGAGTATGACACTCGGCCAAATTAACCCCGGTCACACCGGTTTCGCGGGCTTTTTATTAGGTATAGGCGAGGGCGATTTAGAATATAGAGCCGCCGCATTAGCACAGCGTTACAGCGGCACTAAAGGCGGCATCATGGCGGTCATCGACCAACAGGGGCAACTTAGCTTTAGAGATTTCTCCGATGCAGCGCAACCTCTCAATTTCGAACTCATTGGCGCACCAAAGGCCATCACTTGGCCAGAAGCAGGCGCCGGTGGCGTGCGCTTGGAATGTCATATTGACCCCGTTGCGGGTAACCAATTTGATCTGCGACTTATCGCCTTTAACGCCCTCACGGGAGAGAATTTAGGCTTTGCTGTTGCCACCGGTATCGCACCAGAACGCTTATGTGGCGGCATCTCCATACTGTCATCGCCGTCTGCCTATGGAAAAAATGCACGTGCTGGCGCACAGGTCGACAATAAAGCCGGTGCACGCTTTTGGTTTCAAGACATCGCCAGCGGTGGCGACAAAATCACAGCTAAGGATACGCAGGGTTTAGGCCCCGTCATGGGTTGCTTATACAGCCTCAACCGCCGCGTGTTAAAACTTTCCGTGCAGCTCATGCCCATCGACCTACGCCGCAACGCCCGCGTTCAGTTTTTGTATAGGCAGCAGCAACCGGCACAGGCAACGCAACAAAGCGCGTGGCAGCAGGGCCCCATTAGCACAATAGAGGACGGTTACGTGGCGTTAATGCGTCTAGATAACTGGCGCCATGAAGATAGCTTCGACTACCGCATTGTATTTCCAGAAGACAAAAACACAGCGTTGTTTTCAGGCACCATTACTCGAGACCCAGAGCAAAGTAAAAACCTTAACATTGCGCTCTATTCCTGCATTATTCCAACCTCAAAAAGTTTGGACGATGGTCAATTCCAACCCTTCGTTCCACAGGAAACCATGCCCGGCCGCTACACGACCGACAACATTCTCTTCCCGCACACTGAACTGGTGCGTCATTGTGACAGCCATCAACCCGATCTTTATCTGTTTGTAGGCGATCAATACTACGAAACCTACCCCACACGTTACGGGCGCGAAGGCAAAGACGCGAAGCTCGATACACTCTACCGTTGGTACTTATGGTATTGGAGTTTTCGCGATTCTGTGCGCCACAAACCCTGCCTCGTACTCGCCGATGATCACGATGTTTTACAGGGAAATTTATGGGGTAATAGCGGCACCAACAGTGAATTACCGAAAGAAGAAGACGGCGGCTTTAAACACGATAAAAGTCTCGTGCGCATGGTGTACCGCATGCAACACGGCCACAACCCGGACAGCTACGATGATACGCCCATCGCCTTCGACATCCCCGTTTGCTACGGCAACTTTGTTTACGGCGGCGTTAACTTTGCATTTGTGGAAGATCGAAAATTCAAGTCACCACCAGACTACCAAGTGCCCTTAAATGGCAAGCGCGGCGAATTGTTAGGCGAACGCCAAGAAGCGTTTTTACGGCATTGGAAAAACACCGAACCGGGCTTGCCGAAAGTGTGCATCACTGCGTCCATGTGGGGCTCGCCACAAACGCTGGAAGATCAAAAACCACTCGTTGATTTCGATGCTAACGGTTTCCCTGCCGACGGTCGCACCCGTGCAGTACAATTGGTTAAAGACGCTGATGCTCTAGTACTCTCTGGCGATCAACATTTAGGTTTGCTTGCCATTCAAGGCATAGAGAGTTTCGACGACGGGGTACTGTTTTTCTCCGGCCCAGCCGCCGCAGCCTTCTGGCAACGCTGGTTCGAGGGCGCGGGCACGCTTGCTAATCAGCGCAATCAAGATCCAAACACGGGCGATTTTATCGATAGCTTTGGCAACAAAATGCGCGTGCTTGCCGTGGCAAACCCCAAAATACCCTTTGTGGAATTTAATAAAGGCCGCAAAGGCTGGGGTATGTTTTTAGCCGATAGATCATTAAAAAGTGAAGGCTATGGCATCATTAAAGTGAATCACAAAGATAAACATTTTGATCTTGAGTGCTGGCCCTGGGAGGCAAATCCCGCCATCGATCCACAATTTCCCGGCTGGCCCTACAGGCATAATTTTCCAGTAAATAAAGCCTAAATCTAGCCTATAAAAAACACCACGCGGGAATTTTCCCGCGTGGCGCTCCGCTCGCTCACATCTACAAACGAAACGCGCACCACACTCTCACTTGTTGGGGCCGGCCATCCGCCTTGCAGCTTGTTGGGGGCGGCCATCCGCCTTGCAGAAAATCATGCACCACCATACCAACTATTCCGTGCACCAACGCACAACTTTCCCCGCCACCCAAGCAAAGCTAAATCAATCTTTGAAATTGTTAACAATTAACATTAACCTAGGAGCGCAATAACAATAACACTTACCTCATAGAGAGTATTTATCATGCGCAATTTTACACTCGCCTTAGTGTGCGGCCTTTTTGCCGCCACTACTCAAGCTGCCGATTGGGATAACTACCCAGTGCCAGCCGATGCCGGTACCGGCAATCAATGGGAGCTTCAGCCCCTGTCCGATGACTTCAATTACACCGCGCCTGCGGTGGGCAAAAGCGCCACATTTTACCAGCGCTGGAGCGAAGGTTTTATCAATGCGTGGACCGGCCCAGGCCGCACCATCTTCGCTGCCAATCACTCCTCAGTAGAAGACGGCACGCTGAAGTTAAGGGCTAGCCGCAGAGCCGGCACCAATCAGGTGTATACCGGCGCTATACATTCGAAAACGTCAATGACCTACCCGATTTTCATGGAGACCCGCTCTAAAATAACCAACCTCACCATGGCCAACGCCTTTTGGTTATTAAGTGCAGATTCCACCCAAGAAATTGACGTGCAGGAATCCTACGGTAGCGATCGCCCAGACCAAACCTGGTTTGATGAACGCCTGCACCTAAGCCACCACGTATTTATTCGCGACCCTTTCCAGGACTACCAACCGAAGGATGAAGGCAGCTGGTACAAAGATCCAAACCTCAGCACCTGGCGCAACGCCTACCACACCATCGGCGTGTATTGGATTGATCCTTGGAATTTGAAATATTACGTGGATGGCAAGTTGGTTCGCACCGTGTCTGGCGTCAGTATGATCGACCCGAACGGCTACACCGGTGGCACCGGGTTGTCCAAACCGATGCAGGCTATTTTCGACGTAGAAGATCAAGATTGGCGTTCCGATGCAGGCATTTTTGCAACCGATGCAGAGCTTGCCGATAACAGTAAAAATACCTACCACATAGACTGGGTGCGCTTTTATAAACCCGTGCCAATAACAGGTGGCGGCACCACGGTGGTCAAATTAGGCAGCTTCACTAGCACCGGCAAACAAGGTGCTGCTGTCGCGGGCGATACCGTGGTTGGCTTTAACAAAAACGGCACCAACATTAACTACAACACGGTGGGCGACTGGGCTGATTATTCCGTGAACCTACCTGTGGCTGGCAACTATAAAATTGAGCTAGTCACCGCCTCACCTCAAACCGGTATTGGCGCCGATATCACCTTCGACGGCAGCTTCGTCGGCACCATCGCGCTGGCCAATACTGGCGGCTGGGAAATCTATAAAACCTATGCGTTAAGCGACACGGTTTATGTTGCTAGCGCCGGCAATCACACCGTGCGAGTACAAAGTAGCGGCAGCGCTAGCTGGCAATGGAATGGCGACGAGATTCGTTTTATCAAAGTGGAAGACGGTTCTGTGCCACCGCCAGCAACACCGGCAACGATAACAGTGGAAGCAGAATCGTTTGATCTTGTAGGCGGTACCTTTGCCGACGGTCAAGCGCAAAAAATCAGTACTTACAGCAGCGGCGGTAAAACCGCCATCAACTACGTCAACAAAGGTGACTTTGCCGACTACACCATCAATGTCGCCACCGCTGGCAGCTACCAATTGAGCTATCAAATCGGCTCTGGTGTGGTCGGCGGCCAAATTGATTTCTTAGTAAAAGAAAATGGTAGCTGGATTAACAAAACACAAACAGCTGTGCCCAATAATAGCTGGAATAATTTCCAAGCACTTAACGGTGGCATAGTAACCCTGCAAGCAGGTAACCAACAGGTACGTGTTTTTGGTGGTGGCTCAAACGACTGGCAGTGGAACTTGGATAAATTCAGCCTCACCCCGCAGTAAGGCAACAACGGTTGTGGGTTCAGCTCACAACCTTTTTCTGTCTTTATTTTTTCACCCTCTTCGTTCAACAACTCTCCAACAGCAGCCCAACACCAAATTCAGCGCGAGCTTTCAACACCCACGCTGGCCTACCGGCAGAGCGCCATCGAAAAGTATACGCCTGGAACCGAACCAGCTCGCCTATATTTTTTGCTTTTATCTTTTTGCCTTTACCTTTCTATTGATACTGTCTGTACAAGCTTTCAAATAAGCTGCAAGCAAACCATCGGCACCACCAGCCCGCCAACAGTGCGCAACAGGCTGATGCAAACCTGAACAGGCGAATAGTGTTTCAAATGCCAAACCATGGCATCTGCAAACGCGTAGGCCAGCGTTTCCACTCTATGCCGTTACGGAAAGGTAAATGATGCGCGCAATTGATCAATATATGCATCTTGAAAAATCGCTGCTAGGGTTAGGTTGCTGGGCTAAATAATCATAGACATGCGCCCACTTTCAGCGTCTATAGCGGAGGCACCCACTAAGGCAAAACTCCGCTCGATAAGCATGAGAATTTAAAACAGTGCCGTCAAACCTTGCGCCGCCTTGGTTAGCAGAAATAGCCACAGGCCACGCCAAAATATAGAATAACTTGCCGTATTTAGACATTATTAGCTGGAGTTTGTGTCGTGATTTTATAGCAAATCGTACCATCAACACCTAACGCCCCAGAAATAGAAAAAGCCATCACCCACACAGTGAGTGATGGCTTTAGTTGCGCTACGAATTAACGCGCAGGTGTGGCATCAAACGTTTTAACAATCAGGTTGCCAACGACCAACTCGCCATTGTGATGGAAATCTACCTCTATCACGTTATTGGCTTGTAAGGCACTAACAGGCACTGGAATTTCCAGCGTATTGAAGTACTTTTCATTGGCATTGATTTTCGGACCGCGCCAGTCAATCGGCGGAGTTACGGCTACGCCATTAACTTTAAGTGAATCAATGCTGAGCACACCACCAGCAACATCATCAGGGCCTGGGAACAGCGCCACCGTTAACATTAACTTAGCTTCAGCGTAACCACTGGGGACACTGACGTTGTTAACATTAACGGTTTTGGCGCCGCCGTTAACACTGATACGGTGCGGTAAATTGCCACCACTCAGACTGTTACCAAAGTACTTTTTCTCTACCATGTTTTTGTTTACTGCAATACTGCTTGCCATGGTATAGCGAAGAACAACGGTTGCATCGGCCTCAAGGGTTAAGCTTTTCGGCACCTGCTTCATGTGCTGGCGGTCAAGATGGGTTTCTTGCTCGCTGTTACTGAAGTGCATACTACGCATTTCTACGTTTTGCAAACTGCCTGCTAAGCCCGCTACATTCAAGTTAACTGTCGTTGCCTGCGCTTCCAGGTTGTTAATGATCACAAAAAGATCATTGCCATCCACGTAAGACTGCACCTGCACATCGGGATCAGTGGACACTGAATCCACGCGCGCACCGTCTACATTTGCCCATAACTCGAAGAACTTAATGTAAGACGACCACTGCCAGTTGCCCTTATTTAACTCAGGCTCAGTCAACATGGCGTAGTGATAACGCGTTGTACAATCGGGTACTGTTTTATAAGCACAACCGCCAGGCAGATAACCCCAAATCGGTTTCGCCGGCGTGAACGGCATAGATTTGATCACATAGTCTGGGCGATCCAAGAATTGCATCAACATTCCGTTAAACGCTTTTAAGTTGGTGATATCGAATCGCTCTTGGTGTGCTTGGCTATCCCAACCACCTTGCACTGCACCATACTCAGACAAAACAATAGGCTTGCGGTTAGCAAAACCATGTTCATATTGATCGTACCACTCCATCATTTCAAACATCGCGTTCGCATGACCACCACGGCGCACCACGGTATTGCCACCGTAGCTAACAGAAGGCCAGTCATAAATGTGCACTGAGTAGAAATCCATGTTGTGGCCCGCTGCATCCATAAAGCCTTTCCACATCACATCCCACTGGTACCAATCTTGCGCGCGAGTGTCGTCTACGCTAGTGCGCATGGCATTTTCATAAAACGCTTCCGCTTCCGCTTCGGCCGCTGGATCACCAGGAACAGTTATCCATTGGTCGTAGGCGTCATCGGCTAAGCGCGATAGGCCATCGCGACGGAAGAAGTCGTGCAGACCCCAGGTCATACCACCAATCATCGGTGCTTCGTTCCCCAACTTACTGCGAATTTGTTCGGCCACTAAATTGTGGTACTCCCAAATTTGCTCTTGGTTGGTTACCATAAATTGACCGGTTTTCATTTTCATATCCGGTTCGTTTATCACTTCCCAATATTTCGGTAGCGGCTCACCAACATAGTTATTCCCGGAGTAACCGAAATAATTTGCCATGTACTGGCCCATCCACGCCGCCGAGGACTCGATGGTTTTTGGCTGCCAGTTATGCCAAGTCATGGCGTTCTCATACCAAGACAGAGTTGGATAGGTGGGGTGTGGGTTAGTGCCGGCAATCATTTCTGTTTTCGCCGGATCAAAACGACTAAACAAAGGATTGGCCGCATAATCTTCGCGTAGTTCTTTACCGCGAGTAATCATATAATCCAGATTTGGCCAATTGGGCTTCAATGGATCTTGTGTTGTGTCGGCAAACTTCCAAGTGGCTGAACCATTATCCCGCCCCATGTAAACATCAAGGGTGTTCACTAAATAATTCAACTTATCGGTGTTACCCAACCAATCGTTTTCGTGCACACCTGAATGCACTGTCATGTGCCGGCTACGACCGAAATCAGACACGCCATTGACGGTGTGACGAATGTTGGCGTTAACAGAAATATTTGCCGCAACCGTATTACCTACTTGCGATGCAGAACAGCCTTTTTCGTTGGCAAACTCTCCAACCGGTGTAGCTGCGCACTGATCAACGCTATTGGCTACGCCGTCGTTATCGGCATCGTTACCCGCGCTTAAAGCACAACCATTGGCGGTTACGTTGATACCAAAGGGGGTTGCAGGACATTGATCATCTGCATTCAAAACACTGTCGAAATCGTCATCATCGCCACCGCTGCTTTCACAGCCCTTAGCATCGACAAAAGCACCACTCGCCGTGTTTGGACACAGGTCGAGGTTATCGGTAATACCATCTACATCGGTATCGAGCTGCGAAGGCGAGCAACCCACACCGTTTGCCTGCTCGCCGGCCGGCGTACTGGCACAGGTGTCATTCACATCAGCCACACCATCGCCATCGGCATCCAGCGTTAAATCGGCATCGCCTAAACGGGTGAAAGTAATGCGATCAATGTTGAACTGGAAGTCCGCTGTGCCGGCGCCATAAATGCGAATGGTTGCGGCGCCTTGGAACAAATTGAGCTGGCTACTGGCTTGAAGGGTATAAAACACATCCCAACCATCGGTAGCTTGACTCACAACAGGCGTGACACTTTTATCGGCAAGCGCGCCCTTATCATCGGTAGCTTTTAAGCCAACGGCTGCACCAGTGGCATTGCCTGTACCCACATAGTAACTGGCACTGTACAAGCCTGATTTATCCAGCGTGACATAAAACTCAATGTACTCACCTGCATTGAAGTAATTCACCGCCAGACCACCATTGATGGGGTAGGTCTGCACTTCACCACCTACCGCCTGATAGTTTTCCGCTTCCAAGACGAAACTACCGGATACCGGGATACTACCTGTAGGAGGCGGCGTTGGCGTCGGCGTCGGCGTTGGCGTTGGTGTCGGTGTTGGCGTCGGCGTCGGCGTTGGTGTCGGTGTCGGTGTTGGTGTTGGCGTTGGCGTTGGTGTTGGTGTTGGCGTTGGTGTTGGTGTTGGTGTTGGCGTCGGTGTAATTTGCTTGGTCAACACAAAGCGATCCAAATTCCACTGCCAATCATTTGTGCCGCCACCATATACGCGCACTTGTTGGCTACCGGCCGTTAGCGCGACGGAGCCACCACTTAAGCTTTGGAAATTATCCCAGCCATTATTGGGTACATTGGTTTGCGTTTTGGTTACCCAAACGCCGTTTTCTTGCACTTGAAAATGGATGCTGGCGCCACTGGCAACACCGGTGCCGGCAAACAAGGTGAGGTCGTAATTACCTGCTTGCGCTGGGTTAATGGTGTACTGCGCATAGTCACCCTTGTTCACGTAATTGATGGCCGTAACGCCATTCACGGAATAGGTGCTGATTTTATTCGCCTGACCATCGGCAAAGGTTCCACCCACAGCGGTAAAGCTCTCTGCCTGAGTTGTGATTGCCACAGAGGGTGTGGGTGTTGGTGTTGGCGTGGGTGTAGCAACGGAGGCCAAGGTTAAGGCGTCCAAATTCCACTGCCAATCGTTGGCGCCCGAGCCAACAAGGCGTAACGTCACAGTGCCAGCTGGCAGCGTGACTACGCCAGCATCCAACGCTTGGAAGCTATCCCAATTACCAGCGGGTACAGCTTTCTTCACTAAGGAAGTCCAGCTATTACCAACTTTAATTTGAAATTCAATTTCGGCGCCTGAAGCGACACCGGTGCCAATAAAATACGTCAATCGGTAATTACCCGCAGCGCCCACCTGCAAGCTGTAATCGGCGTAATCACCTTTGTTTACATAGTTAATTGCCGTTACGCCATTAACGCTATAGGTGCTTATTTTATTCGCCTGCCCATCCTGATAGGTACCGCCGACGGCGGTGAAGCCCTCAGCTTCTAAGCGATAATCGGCGGCATGAACGCTAACACTATGTGCCAACCCCAATGTGGCCATGGAAAGGGCCGTGGCTAGCGCCGTTTTTTTGAAAGGAGTCCTCATCTTTTTATTGCTCCGAGGGTATGTAGACTTATTGTCTTATTTTTATTTGTACACCCTGCACTTGCGCAAAATGCTAGCTCTTATCGCATTACCTCCTGCCAACAAAGACCCACGCAGGGCACCTGTGATTCACCAACTCACACACTACAAGCACCCGCATACTCACATATAGACGGATTCAGCGTGCAGGCTAGCTCGATATTTATAGCTCAGATTGTAAACAATTAACATTAAATTGTTATCTAAATGACCGTAGAGTCGAAAAATACCAACCCCCATACAAAGCCGAGGTAAAAAGGAAAACAACGGGGAGAACCAACAAATTGGCGCCATTGAGCACCCGTGCTGCGAGTGATAGCGAGGGGTATTTGCGCCATTACGATGCGCCACACAGATCTAAGACATCAGTACTAAAAAGTCAAAATGAGAGGCAATAAGCTCAGCGGAATAGAGCAGATGGGAGCAGCGCTGCAACAGCTTACGCGTAGGCATAACATTCGCCGATCGAGGCTTAGACGAAAAAGGTAAGCGTGCAAACACGAGCACATTGACCTCGCAAAGCCCTGACTTTTCTAGCTTACTGACAAACCTAAACGCGCCGAAATGGCTTGCGCAGCCTCAGTGACCGCGGCCACTAACTCACTGCGCTCCAGACGCTTATCCATCACCGAGGTCAAACAGGATACCGCTAAGGCTGCTACCACCTGCCCGTCGGGTGCGCCGACTATGGCTGCGCAATCGCTAACCCCCTCAGTCAACCGGCTTTGACTTAATTCATAGCCTTGTTCGCGCAACGCCAACAACGAACGCTCGGTAACACATTGTTGATCGGCATCGGCCAAGCTCGCTAGTAATTCCCGTCGCTGCGTCTCAGGACTGTAACCCAACAGCAAGCGCCCAGAGGCGGTGGGCAGTAGAGGAAAGTGCGTGCCTTCGGCAATGGATAAAGACACTGCCCCAGGGCTTGGCACCTGAACCACCACCATCAGTTGGTTTTGATGGATCATGCTTAGATGACAAGACTGCCCCAAGCGCGAGGCCAAATCTTCCATTAACGGTAATGCCGCCTGACGCAACAGCGCCACGGGCGCCAACGACCGGCCTAAGCCCAAAAGTTTCAAGGATGAACGGTACTTGCCAGAAATTTCATCGCGCACCAAATAACCACGAGCCTCAAGCCCGATTAACACCCGATAAATCTCGTTCGGTGTTTTGCCAATGCCGGCAGCAATATCAGCTTGCGAGCGCGGCAGCCGATCACCGGCCAAAAACTCAAGAATGTCTAAACCCTTATCGAGGGCGGGCACGGCATACTTCGCGATTTTCTCAGCCACGCGGTCTCCAGCTCGGTAACAAGAATGAAGCCCGCATTTAAGCACAGGTTGACGCTTGGCAATATGTATATTTATACTTGAATGAAACATTTACATATAAATATACAATTTGGAGTGTCACCTCTCTCATGAGTAACCCAACAACCACCCTGCGCGGCATGACCTGGAACCACACCCGAGGCTACACTTCCATCGCCGCCGCCTCGCAGCGTTTCGAAGAACTCAACCCAGGCACTAGCCTGCAATGGGACAAGCGCTCACTTCAGGCCTTCGCCGATGAGCCTATCGACCAACTCGCCCAGCGCTACGACTTACTCATCATCGATCACCCTTGGACTGGTTTCGCGGCCGCGCAAAAAGTCATTTTACCCTTTGAGGATTTGCTGCCCGCCGAATTCCTAGCCGACCAAGCCGCCAATGCGGTGGGCGAGTCGCACAATTCCTATCGCTACCATAACCAGCAATGGGCGCTGGCTATTGATGCGGCTACACCCGTAGCCTCGGCGCGCACTGATTTGCTCGAACAAGCCGGCGTGAAAACGCCAGATACTTGGGCCGAACTGATGGACTTGGCAGGTTCCGGCAAGGTTGCCGTACCGTCTATTCCGCAAGACACACTCATGAACTTTTACATGCTGTGTTCAACCCTAGGCGAAGACCCGTGCCAAAATGAAGATAAAGTCGTGAGCCGCGACATAGGGGTAGAAGCGCTAGCGATGCTCAAGCAATTATCCGACTTATTAGACCGCCGCTGCTTCGACTGGAACCCCATTAAGGTTTACGAAGCCATGAGCCGCAGCGATGACTTCGCCTATTGTCCCTTTGCGTACGGCTACGCCAATTATGCCCAAGATGACTATGCAGAGCACCGTTTAGACTTCAGCGACACTGTGCAGCTGACTCCCAATAACCGCTTGCGCACCACCTTGGGCGGCACCGGCCTAGCCATCTCTGCGCACTGCAAAAACCCAGAGCTCGCGGCACAATTTGCCATGTTTGTGGCAAACCCGGCCTTTCAAAAGAGCTTCTATGTGCAATACGGCGGCCAACCAGGGCACCGCAGCGCCTGGACAGACACAGGCGTAAACCAGCGCACCCATAACTACTTCGCCAATACCTTGCCCACCTTAGACCGCGCCTTTTTACGCCCGCGCTACCACGGGCACATGGCCTTCCAAGATCACAGTGGCGCGCCCATTCGCGAATACTTAATGCACGGTGGCAATGCAACCGCGCTTCTTGATAGGCTCGACCAACTTTACGTGCAATCGCGCAAGGTGTGAGTTATGTCATTACCGCTTAAAGGCATTACCGTGCTCGAATTCAGCCAATACTTAGCCGGCCCTTACGCCGGCTTGCGTTTGGCGGACTTAGGTGCACGGGTCATAAAAATAGAACGCCCCAAAGGCGGTGATGCCTGCCGGCAACTCGCCACCAAAGACCTGTGGGTTGATGGCGACAGCCTGCTGTTTCACACCATCAATCGCAACAAAGAATCTTTTTGTGCCGATCTAAAGCAAGCTGAAGATTTAGCGCAAGTCAAAAAACTCATTGCCAAAGCCGATGTCATCACCCACAACTTTCGCCCCGGCGTGATGGAAAAAATTGGCCTCGATTACGAAGCCGTAAAGGCCATTAAACCCGACATTATTTACGCCCAAGTAAGCGGCTATGGCAATACTGGGCCCTGGGTCAATAAACCCGGCCAAGATTTATTGGCGCAGTCCTTATCGGGGGTAACTTGGTTAACAGGCGATGTCGAAGGCGGCCCTGTGCCACTCGGCTTAGCCATTGCCGACATGCTCTGCGGCACCCACTTAGGTCAAGGTATTTTGGCCGCGCTGGTGCGCCGCGCCCGCCATAAGATCGGCGCGAAAGTTGAGGCCAGCTTGCTAGAGTCGATGGTGGATTTTCAATTCGAAGGCCTCACCACCTTTTTAAACAATGGGCAGCAAGCGCCGCAACGCAGCGCCACCGCCAACGCTCATGCATTACTCGGCGCACCCTACGGTATTTACCAAACCGCCGATGATTACTTGGCTATTGCCATGGTGGATTTAGCCGACTTGGCCAGCGCGCTCGAGTGTCCAGCTATCGACCTACCCCAAAGCCAAGCCTTCAGCCAACGCGAAACCCTAAAAGCTAATTTGCAAAAGCATCTATTAAGCCAAAGCACGAGTCACTGGTTAGCGCGATTACGTGCGCGCGGTATCTGGGCCAGCGAAGTATTGAATTACCAGCAGCTATTAAAGCACCCCGCCTTTGAGGCACTGGCTATGCCACTTACCGTACAAAGGCCGAACCGCACGCGCGTAGTCACTACACGCTGCCCCATCCGCTTCAATAATCAAACCCTGCGCTCCATAAAAGCCGCACCCGCCTTAGGTGCACATACAAACGCCATTGCCGAGGAATTGCTATGCGACCTTTAGATGGGCTTTTAGTCTTGGATTTTTCGCAATATCTTTCTGGCCCATCGGCAACCTTGCGCTTGGCAGACCTTGGCGCGCGGGTGATAAAAATTGAGAAACCTGGCGGCGACGACTGTCGCCAAGTCTACTTATCCGATTGTGTTTTAGACGCCGAGTCCACACTTTTTCACGCTATTAATCGCGACAAAGAATCCCTATGCGTGGATCTCAAACAACCCGATCAACGCGAGGCACTGAACACTTTAATTGCCCGCGCCGACATACTTGTGTGTAACTTTCGCCCAGGCGTTATGCAGCGCTTAGGTTTAAGTTACTCACAAGTAAACGCGATTAATCCGCGCATTGTTTACGGCGAAATTAGCGGCTACGGCCCAACCGGCCCCTGGGTAAATCGCCCCGGTCAAGATTTGTTATTACAAGCTGTGTCTGGGTTGACCACTTTATCGGGCAACCGCGATGACGGCCCCGTAGCCATGGGCGTGCCTGTGGCAGACATTTATACGGGTGCGCAATTGGTGCAGGGCATTCTCGCGGCGATATTTGAACGAGAATTCACAGGCCTCGGTAGCCTCGTGCAAATTAGCATGCTCGAGGCCATGATGGATTTCCAATTCGAGCCTCTCACCATCGCCTTAACCGACCCCAGTCAACGCATAGAGCGCGCAGGTAATCACGGCGCCCACGCACTGGTGGCCGGGGCTTATGGATTGTATGAAAGCAGCGACGGCTGGCTAGCCATTTCTATGGGGCGCATCAGTGATTTGGCGCGTCTTTTAGAGTGCTCGGCGCTTGAGCCCTTTACCGACCAAAAGCTCGCATTCACCGCGCGCGATGACATTAAATTGGTTTTAGCCGCACACTTAAAAACTGCCAGCACTCAACACTGGCTAAGCCTGCTTGAACCTGCGGACATTTGGTGTGCCGAGGTACTGGATTGGCCGCAGCTTATGGCACACGAAGGTTTTAAAGCCCTCGATATGCTGCAAAGCCTGCCCTTGGGCAGCGGTCACATGACCACAAGTCGCTGCCCCATTCGCATCGACGATGAATTGCTTTGGGGTAAAACAGCAGCGCCACGTGTCGATCAACACGGCCAAGCGCTGCGCCAAGAATTTAACCTACGGGCGTTAACATGAGTGATGTAACCTGCAGCAAAAACAGAGGGGTTGCCACAGTGCGCTTACACCGCGCACCGGCCAATGCCTATCAAGAAACATTTCTGTCTACCATTGGCGAAACACTGGCGAGCCTCGAAGCAGACAACGAAATTCGCGTGGTCATATTAGAAAGTGGTTTAGAAAAATTTTTCTGTGCCGGCGCCGACATTGCTGTATTTCAAAGTAATAGCGTGGCGCAAAATTTAGCCCTAGTCGCACAAGCGCGTCGCAATGCCGCAGCCATCGAAAACAGTAACAAAATTATTATCGCAAAAATTGCCGGCCACTGCTTAGGCGGCGGCTTAGAGATTGCACTGGCTTGTGATTTCGTTATGGCCGCCAGAGGTAATTACCGACTGGGCCTGCCGGAAATTAAATTAGGCTTAATACCGGGCAATGGCGGCACACAGCGCCTCGTGCGTCGCACAGGGCTGGCCGCCGCCATGGAACTGTTAACTACCGGCAACAGTATTGATCCAGAGCGAGCACAACAGCTTGGCCTTATTGATCAACTCATTGCCGCGGATGCTCTCGAGCAACTGTGCCAAAATTTTGCCGAGCAGATTGCACAAGCACCAGGTCTCGCCTTGGCCGCCAGCAAAAAGGCTCTGCGCATGGGAGCCTCGCTTAGCCTAGAAAAAGGCCTAGCGCTAGAAGCGGAATTAGCCGACAGCCTATATGAAACTGCCGACGCCAAAGAAGGCCTGCAAGCGTTCATTGAAAAACGGGCACCAGTATTTAACAAACACTAAACACATTAGAAAAAAAATCGAAAAATAATGATATCAGGAGGCCACATGAGCCAACCGAATTTGCAAGACTACCGCTGCTATATCAACGGCGAGTGGATTGAGAGCGAGAAAAAAATCCACGTAGAAAACCCCGCCAATGGCGAGCCATTTGCTACGGTACCCAATTGTACCTTGGCCCATGCCGACCTAGCACTGCAAAGCTCGCAAGCGGCATTGGCAAGCTGGAAACATTTACCCGCCGTGGCTCGTGGCCAACATCTTTTTAATTTAATCGATGCACTCAAGCCCAAGCGCGACCTACTCGCCAAACTCTTGGTAGTAGAGCAAGGTAAAACATTGAACGAGGCCTATGGCGAGTTCGACGACACCATCAACTATTTTAAATATTCCGCCGAGGCCGCGCGCCGCATTGAAGGCCAAATTTTCCCCGCCGACAACGCCAACGAGCAGCTATGGATTCAAAAAGTGCCGTTCGGTGTCACCGTCGGTCTGTGTGCGTTTAATTATCCGCTGGCACTGATTGGCAGAAAAGTTGGCCCCGCATTAGTCACAGGCAACACCATTATTATTAAACCGCACGAAGCTACGCCCGTTACCGCTATGGTCTTTGCTCAAGCCGTAGAAGAAGCAGGCATTCCGAAAGGCGTTATCAATGTCATCAGCGGCAGCGGTATTACCCTAAGCGAATACTTAGTAAAAAGCCCCATCACACAATTGGTAACACTGACCGGTAGCATTCGCGCCGGCCAGGCCATTTGTAAAGCCGTGGCTGAAAACGTAACCGCAGTTTCTCTTGAGCTCGGCGGCAAGGCCTCATTTATTGTGCTACCCGATGCCGACCTCGATAAAGCCGTAGATGCCGTGGTTATTTCTCGCTACGCCAACTGCGGCCAAGTGTGTATTTGTGCAGAACTGGTATTGGTACACGAAGACATCGCCGAAGAATTCAGCCGTAAAGTCATTGAAAAAGTAAAGCAGATTAAGCTCGGTGACCCCATGACCAATCCGGGCATGGGCCCATCGGTTACCGCCCAAGGGTTGGCGCGCATCGAACACATCGTTGCTGAAACAGTGAAAGCAGGCGCCACGGTTGCCGTGGGTGGCAGTCGCCCTACCGAGGCGGCGTTCAAGAAAGGCAACTGGTATTTACCTACCGTGCTGACCAACGTGAGCGCCCAGATGGAAGCCGCAAAAGAGGAAATTTTTGGGCCTGTACTACCTATAGTCAAAGTGAAAAGCTACGAAGAAGCGGTGCAAATTACCAATGCCCGAAACGATGGTTTGAGCGCTTATTTGTTTACCAACAACTACAAAACCATTATGCACGCCATTGCCAATTTGGAAGTAGGTACCGTATTTGTAAACAAACAAATTGTCGGCTACATCCAGGGTTATCACTCCGGCCACAAACGCAGCGGTATCGGCGGTGAGGATGGCATTTATGGCATTGAAGGCTTCCTGCAAAAACGCACAGTTTACCTTAACTGCAACGAGTAAATGCCAAGACCTGACTCAAGCCATTTTTGAGCTGGGCAATATCTAGAGAGCCTGTGAATAACAAAAAATAACGAGAAAGCAGTGATATGAACCAACACATTAGAATAAAAAATGCGGGTAACGCTAGCCGTTTAACCACCAATCAAGCACCTAGCTTCTCGGCCTTGGATATTGATGGCTGGGGCGGCTTAATCTTAGATGATGCAGGCTTAACGCTGTTTATTTTTGATATCAGCGCCGACGCTAAAGAATTCCCCGTACACGCGTCCGAACACGCATGGCTGGCCTATGTAATCGCTGGCGCAGGCACCCTGTACGCCGGCAACACGGATAATCAGCCACTAGAAGCACTGGACTACCAAGCAGGTGATCTAATGACGTTCGAGGCGCACACGCCGCACGCGTGGAAAAATAACGGCAGCCCCGGAAAAATCTTATTCACTCGAAAAAATTAACACGCAATAGTTAACGAACACGGGTTGGCGTTTAGCAACCCGCTTTGATAAGGCCTTCATTGCAAAGAAAAACTTTGCAATGGCAAGTATTGCATACCAATTAAGAAGCCGTTTTTTACTTTACACACCAGTGCCAACAAAGTGCTTGACAAGCCTCCGACAATGGTTAATTGTTAACAATTCACAAAATGTGCTTTCGATAACACCTATCTTTCCCGCTTGGCCTCAGCACGTCAAAACTGAAAGTTAGGCCTGATATCAACGGCCAGTGAAAAATCAGGGTTTAACAATAACAAAGTCCGAGAACCACCAAGGGCGACCAAAAGAGAGTTCACCATGAAAATAGTTACCAATAGGTTTAAGCGCGGCGCGCTTGCTATGTCTATCGCAGTTGTTAATGCTGGCTTGATCATGCCAGCTACAGCGCAAGATTCCGATGCTGTACTAGAAGAAATTGTCGTTTCCGGTATCCGGGGTTCACTGACCAACTCGATGGATATTAAGCGCGACAACACCGGTGTTGTAGACGCCATTTCCGCAGAGGATATCGGTAAGTTCCCAGACACCAACTTAGCCGAATCCCTGCAGCGTATTACCGGTGTATCTATCGATCGCTCGGGCAACGAAGGCAACCAAGTTACCGTGCGCGGTTTTGGTCCGCAATTTAACTTGGTGACGATGAATGGTCGTCAAATGCCAAACTCAACGGCGCTGGCGTCAAGCGCGGTATCGC
Organism: Simiduia litorea; assembly: GCF_042853465.1. GTDB lineage: Bacteria > Pseudomonadota > Gammaproteobacteria > Pseudomonadales > Cellvibrionaceae > Simiduia > Simiduia litorea. The sequence goes on from NZ_AP031497.1 coordinate 3,890,587, forward strand.
GTAGCTTTAACTTTCGCGAAATTGCATCTGAAAGCGTTGCCGGTGTTGAAGTCCACAAAAGTGGTCGCGCCGATGTGGCCTCAGGTGGTATTGGTGCCACCATCGACATTAAAACCGCTAAGCCATTCGACTATGACGAAATGGTGTTGCTCGGCAGCATCAAAGGCGTAATTGACACCAGCGTTAAAAATGGCGATGACATCACACCAGAAATTTCAGGTCTATTTAGTACCACCTTCGCCGACGGTAAATTTGGCGTATTAGCATCTTTCTCACAGGCCGAGCGCAACTACGGTGTCGATCGCGTTGGTACACAAAACGGTTGGAGCCAAGGCTACCCAGGTCAAGCCAACCCAGATACTAGCGCTATTGACACATCGCGCAATCCAACTCTAGCCACTTGGCGCGTACCTACCGTAGATTTGGATGTAGCAGACTATGAGCGCACCCGCCAAAACGGTCAGCTGGTTTTACAGTTTGCACCTATCGATACGTTAACGGCCACCTTGGATTACACCGCGTCGCGATTAGAAGAAAATGGCGACATGAATCGCATGAGTTTTTGGTTCGATAATGTTGAAGCCGGCGCCGCAGACGTAAACGGTACCATCATCAATCCAAGCCGTTCGAACGACGAATTAAACTTCTGGGCTTGGGAATACGGCTTTACCACTGAAAACGATTCGATCGGCTTAAACCTTGAGTGGGATGCGACAGAAAATCTAACCCTATCACTCGATGCCCATGAATCCACCTCACATGCTAACCCAGGTGCGCAACCTGCCGAGCGCATCGCCGGCTTAAAAAATCCCTTTGGAGCTGCTGCACCAGTAGATATTGCCGCAGATTTTTCAGGCAAACTGCCTACCGTATCTTATGACGACTCCGCACTCCCAGGCGGTGCCTATGATCTTGCCAATATTGAAGGCGACCTGTACCAAGAGCGTGGCAAGGAAGTCAAAAACACTGTGCGCCAAGTACAATTTGATGGTGTATGGCGCAATGCCGACGACAGCGCGTTAAAGTCGATTAACTTCGGTTTAGCTAGTACCCAATACGATGTGGACGTGGTCGATATTTACGGCGCTAATTTCGCCTTAGGTGGCGGAGCAATGGATCTGTCCAGCTTAGATCTAAGTTTCATTCCCGGCCGCATAGGTTTTGAATATATTCCAATCTACAGCGCTGCGGAATTTATCGCCTTAGCCGAAGCGCAAGGGCTCACCAATCCATCGAATGAAAGTTTGGACGGTATTACCGAAGATACGACATCTATTTACCTATCGCTCGACTTCGATACCACGTTTAACGGCTTACCTATTCGTGTAAACGCGGGTATTCGCTACGAAGAAACAGATGTTGAGTCGTATACCATCACCAACCCAGTGATTGGCTTTAACTGGTTGACACCACTGGAAATGTCAAAAATTTATGCCGCAGAATCACAAGCCGACAAACTAACAGGTGAGTACAGCCACTTCCTTCCCAACCTTGATGTGGCTATGGACATCACCGATGACCTAGTGGCTCGCGTAGCGATTAGCCGCACAGTCGCACGCAGCAACATCGATGCGATGTATCCAGGCACCAACCTTATTAATCACTACTCCACAGGCCCCTTTCAAGCAGGCCAAGGCAACCCGAACCTATTGCCCTACACGTCTGACAATGTGGATTTAGGTCTTGAGTGGTATTACGCCGAAGGCAGCTACGTATCAATGGGTTACTTCCGTAAAGACGTCGATAACTTCATCGCTCTGGGCCAAGAGAATCGAGTTATCGTTGGACCAAATGGGCCGCTGACAAACCCCAGCCTCAGCGCACGCCCTGGATGTCCTGGAGGCTCGATAGCCAACCCAATCGAAGCTTGTACCTCTCAACCAACTGATCCAGCGATTATCTGGGAAGTTACCACGCCACAAAACCTAGACAGCTCCTTAGTAGATGGCTGGGAATTTAACGTGCAGCACATGTTTGGTGACACCGGTTTTGGCGTCATTGCCAACTACACCATGGTCGATAGCGACGATGAGTATGATGTTAACAGTTTGGAAAATGATCTCGCGCTGCAAGGCCTAAGTGATTCAGCTAACTTGGTTGGCTTTTATGAGATAAACGGCTTCCAAGCTCGAATTGCTTACAACTGGCGCGATAAATTTCTTTTGGCCAGCGGTAATGAACCTACCTTTACCGCTGCTTACAGCCAAGTGGACATCAATGCCAGCTACGACATCAACGACCACGTCAATGTATTTGTTGAAGGCCTAAATATCACCGACGAAGCTACGCACCGTTATGGTCGTTGGGAAAATCAAATCCGCGACTACGAAGAATACGGTCCACGCTACAACATCGGCGTGCGCGCTAAGTTCTAAATCTAACGGGTAAAAAGAAAGACCACCTTCGGGTGGTCTTTTCAAAACCCAGCTCAAAAAATGCGCTTTCCAAACAGCCATATCACTCAATTTCTAATTCGTACTACTCAGATTAAGACATGGCTGTTTCGAAAGATCATTTCTAGTACCCAAATAAAGCTTCATATCAGTGCTGGGTGCTACCACAATCAGTAACAAGGGTGACCTATGAACAAGCCCATATTATCCGTGGTTATCGTTGGTGGTGGCACTGCCGGCTGGCTAAGCGCCGGCACCCTAGCCGCGAAATTAAATGCCGCAACGGATCGCGCGGTTAGCATTAGCCTAGTGGAATCACCCAATCTGCCTACCATTGGTGTCGGCGAAGGCACCTGGCCCTCGCTGCGACGTACATTAAAGACCATGGGCATTCGAGAAACAGATTTCATTCGACAGTGCGATGTGGGATTTAAGCAAGGCGCAAAATTTTCACGCTGGGTTAACGGTAAAAATACCGATGCGTATTATCACCCGTTGATTTTACCGAAAGCGTTTTCCGAGGTGAATTTAGCGCCCCAGTGGTTAAAAAATACTGAACAAACAACCTTCTCTGCAGCCGTGTGCCCACAAGATGCCCTATGCGATGCAGGCTTAGGCCCGAAAAAAATTACCACGCCCGAGTATGCAGGGCTTGCTAATTACGCTTATCACTTAGACGCTGGTGCTTTCTCAGAGTTTATACGTCAACATTGCATACAGAATTTAGGCGTACACCATTACTTCGGCGACGTCGAAGAAATTATTAACGCTGAAAACGGTGACATTGCCGCCGTGGTCACGAAACAACAAGGCCGCATTGACGCTGATTTATTTATCGATTGCACCGGTAGCCGCAGCTTATTATTGGGTGGTCACTTTGGCATTCCCTTCCTATCCTGCAAAGACACCTTGTTCATCGACACGGCATTAGCGGTGCATGCCCCTTACGCAACTCCAGACAGCCCACTGGCAACGCACACCACCTCAACAGCGCAACGTGCCGGTTGGATTTGGGATATAGGCCTACCCAGCAGACGGGGGGTGGGCCATGTGTTTTCCAGTGCTCATACCAGTGTGGACCAAGCTCACGATGAACTCATGGCCTATTTGCGTCCAAGCACCCCGAACCTTAACGATTTACAGGTTCGACAAATTGCAATTAACCCAGGCCATCGTGAAAAGTTTTGGCACAAAAACTGTGTTGCCATAGGCATGTCTGCAGGCTTTCTTGAACCCTTAGAGGCATCGGCCATTCTGCTCATTGAAATCGCCGGCAACTTTATTGCAGATCAATTTCCTACCAGCCGCGTTGCCATGGAACAAGTGGCAACCCGCTTCAACGAAACATTTTTGTACCGCTGGGCACGTATCATTGATTTTCTAAAATTACACTACGTCTTAAGTCAACGCACCGACAGTGCTTTTTGGGTGGATAACCGAGACGCTAACAGCATCCCCGAATCCCTCGCGTCACAACTTTTGTATTGGCAAGAGCAATGCCCTTGGCATAGCGATTTCGATCGCGCCGTTGAAGTATTTCCCGCGGCTAGCTATCAGTACGTTTTATATGGCATGGGTTTTCATACTCGCACTGACTTGCACCCTCAATCGCAAAAGTACCAACAACGAGCTCATCAACTACGCGAGCAAAATCAACGAGAGACCCAACAATTACTGTCGAGCTTGCCAGTACACAGAGAACTCATTGAAAAAATTCACCAATACGGCTTACAAGCTGTTTAGGCCTAAGCATGAGCAACGTAGAACTTCTAAACCCCAAGCAACATCAATCAATTCGCGTATTTGCCACGCCCAGCGCAACAACGGGTGGCAACATTCACTTTGTGCCCGTAGTTGCCGATGAGTTGCGTGCACTGTGTACCGAATACCCAGTATTTTTCATGAAAGATGAAAACACCGGCCAATTTGGTTTAAACGCATTACTTGGATTTCAACCGGGCGAAAATTGCTTTCTGAGCCCGGATGGCTGGCGTGCACACTACATGCCTCTACACCTACGCTGTCAACCGTTTAAGGTTGCGTTAAAGTCGGGCGACAAGCCTCACCAAGGTGCAGTAGCCATTGACATGGCGAGCCCACGCATTGTTAAGGATACTCAACAACACGAAACGGTCGAGTCTCTCTTTAACACCCAAGGTGCACCAACTGACTATTTGCAGCACATAACAGCGCTATTACCCAAATTGATGAGCGGCATTGAAGCCACCCAAGGTTTTATCGAGCAATTACTGACACACAAGCTCATTACACCGCGAGCACTGGATATCAAATTTCCCGACGGTGAGCAAAAACGTTTCACCGGTTTCTACAGCCTAGATGAACAAGCTTTACAGGCGTTATCCGGCAAGCAGTTAGAAGATTTTCACAAGAAAGGTTTTCTGCAAGCCAGTCATTTAATCCTAGCTTCAGGCAACAACCTACAATCACTCATCGACAAGCGAGCCAGGTAGGTCATGCCAAAGAAGAACCGCTACGCTGTATTGGCACTGGTGTTCGTGAGTGTGGTCATCAACTACATGGATCGCACGAATATTTCGGTTGCCAGCGCAGCACTCACAGAGGAGCTCGCACTTTCTTCCCTACAGATGGGGTTAATTTTTTCCGCCTTTGGCTGGACCTATTCGCTGTTGCAAATCCCGGGAGGTATCGCTGTCGATTTAATTAAAATCCGTTTACTTTATCCCATTATTCTCTTCGCATGGTCCCTAGTAACATTACTGCAAGGTTTTATCAGCTCCTTCGCGGGACTCATTGGCGCACGCATGGCTATTGGTGTATTTGAAGCCCCCTCATACCCTTGTAACAATAAAATAGTCACCGATTGGTTCGAACCACAAGAGCGCGCGTCAGCCATTGCCATTTATACCTCGGGGCAATTTATTGGTCTGGCCTTCCTAATGCCTTTACTCACGCTCATTCAAGGCCAGTTTGGCTGGCGCGGCTTGTTTATTATTTCGGGCATTGTGGGCATCGTCTGGGCCACCGTGTGGTATCTGCTCTACCGCGATCCTGAAGCGGCCCCAACCGCTAAGACCGAACACCTTGCACCACGAAAATTTCACCCGACGGACATAGTTGCTGTGTTCAAGCAACCAAAACTGATAGGTATTTTTATTGGTCAGTTTTGTTTAGGCGGTACACTGATATTTTTTCTAACCTGGTTTCCGACTTACCTGGTCGAATACCGTGGCTTGGACTTTATCAAATCTGGCTTCCTAGCCTCTTTACCTTTTTTAGCTGCCTTCGTCGGTGTATTGGTGGCGGGCTTTTTATCAGATTTTTTAGTCCGCAGACATTTCTCAGAGGAAGTCGCCCGCAAAGCGCCCGTTATCATTGGGTTGTTACTTTCCACCACTATCGTAGGCGCTAATTTTACCGACGACACCTTCTGGGTTATCACCTTTCTGTCTTTGGCCTTTTTTGGCAACGGTTTAGCCTCTATCGCTTGGGTATTTGTATCCCTGCTAGCGCCAAAACATTTGGTGGGTTTAGTTGGTGGCTGTTTCAATTTTGTCGGCGGTCTCTCTGCCGTTGTGGTACCGGTTGTTATTGGCGTACTTGTATCCGATGGTGACTTCCGACCCGCACTCTTTTTTATAGCATTACTAGCACTTACCGGCTGCACCTCTTACCTATTCTTAGTAGGAAAAATTCACACCGTGGAAATCAACACCACGCCAAACTCTAAACACCCGAATACAAATTCATCGTTAACATAACAGGCAAGAGAATGCTCAATTTTTCATCAAAACATAAAGTTCACCCTATTGTTTTCGCTCTAGCACTGTTATTCACAACCAGCGGCTGCAGCACGAGCACCTCAAGTCATACCGTAAAAAAGCTTGAGCAGCCAAATTGGAATAGCTTGGAGACGCTAGGCGAGGTAGAAATTATTGACCCCAGTGCACAGAGTATTATCGCGGCGGATACAAAAATATATTTGCTAGGTTCGAGCTTTAAATGGACTGAAGGGCCTTTATGGATTGACGACGAAAAAGGTGGCTATCTACTTTTCTCAGATATTCCTAATAATCGCGTTATAAAGTACCAGGCCAAACAAGGCATCAGCTTGTATTTAGACAAAACCGGTGCCAATCAGCTTTTCCCCGGCGACTCACCCCAAGGCTCTAATGGCTTGTTACTCAATCGACAAGGTGAACTGGTGCTATTACAACAGGGCAACCGTCGTATTGTAAAAATGACAGCGCCACTCAATACGCCCAACACGGACTTCACTGTTCTCGCCGATCGCTTCGACGGTAAGCGCTTGAACAGCCCCAATGATGCGGTCGTCACCAAAAAGGGCGACATCTATTTCACCGACCCAGCTTACGGCTTGTTGGGCGGCCTGGATGACCCTAACAAACTGCTGCCCTTCCAAGGCATTTATCGGTTAACGCCTGAAGGCGATCTTCAACTTCTCGATAACACGCTCACTCACCCCAATGGCATTACCTTGAGCGCCAATGAACAACAACTTCTTGTTGCCGTGTCTGATCACGAACATCCACTTTGGGTTATTTACGATATCAACGCCAACGGACAGCTAGAAAACAAACGCACCTTTGCCAGCCCCAGCCAGAAAAATTCAGCAGCGGCCTTACCCGGCGTGCCCGACGGTATGGCCACTCACTCTGCAGGGCCCATTTTCGCCACCGGCCCCGGCGGCGTCTGGCTGTTTGATGAAACAGGGAAACTATTAGCGCGCATATATACCGGAAAATTAACGGCCAATGTGGCGCTATCCAGTGATGAAAGCGTTCTTTACATCACCGCACACGACACGCTCATGGCACTACCACTGAAATAAGCTAAATAACGAAAAGGAGAGAAACATGACAGAATACTCAAACAGTCACCAAAAAATCACGCGCTACAGTGCAGCAATTGCGTTAGCGGCACTCATCGGTTGTGGTGAAAAGCTTGCTTCCGAGCAGAGCCAACACGACACCAAACAAACAGCTGTGCCTCTCATTAATTTTGAAAATAATGGTAAGCCATACACGCTCACAACAGACGGATCAGTGAGTACTCGAGTTATAACTGGTATGGACGGCCAAGCCCTAGCCATCAATTTTCAACCAGAGGATGATAAGCCAGCCGTCACATTGACAACAGACCAGCCTTGGCAGTGGAGCGACAAGAAGGAAATTAACCTGGCTTTTGACGCATCCAATACAGGCACAGAATCCATTCAGGTTTATGTATCCATCCACAACGATCAAGGCGATGCTAGTCACTACAGCGTGAATATTGCTGCGGGTGAAAGTGGCACCTACTATCTTTTACTCGCAGGAAAGGCGAAAGATGCCGATTTAGGTTTTAAAAAATCTGGCATTCCAGCTTGGGAAAGCAGCGATGAAATGGCCTATTTCCGCTACGGCAATCCAAACATGGACCTCAGCAACATAACAGCGATTAGTTTATCCACGCGAGGCAATCTAAAGCCAAAAACGATGCTAGTAGACAACTTTCGCCTAAGAACAAATCCCGATTACACTAGCGCTTATCGAGAAAAGTACGTTGATCGCTACGGTCAAAACGCCAACCTAGACTTCCCCATTAAAGTTCATTCCGATGAAGCGCTAAAAGCTATTGCCACAGCTGAATTGGAGCAGCTCGCAAAGTCTAAGCCCATGGACGACCGATCGCGCTTTGGCGGCTGGAAAGATGGCCCAAAGCTGGAAGCCACGGGTTTCTTTAGAACTCAAAAAGTAGATGACAAATGGTGGCTCGTTGATCCAGAGGGTTACTTATTTTTTTCTCACGGCCTAGCCAACGTGCGCATGGCCAACTTAACAACCTTAACGGGGGTTGATTTCAAAGATGAGTCAGTACGCTATGTTGACCCCAATGAAGTTACGCCTGAAGACTCCATCGGTATCGTTAAGGTTTCCGATGCTGTTAGAAACACGGCTTATATTGCCTCTGACGTTCGCCATGACATGTTCAGCTGGCTTCCCGATTACAAAGATCCCTTAGCCGATCACTACAGCTACCGCCGAAAAGACTTAATGGGGCCCTTGGCTTCGGGCGAGACCTTTAGCTTTTATCGCGCTAACCTCGAGCGCCGCTACGGTGAAACCGAACCTGAATCCTATGTCCGTCAATGGGAAAAAACCACATTAGATAGGTTCGTCGACTGGGGCTTTACCTCCATGGGCAACTGGGTAGATCCAGCCTTTTACCCGAATCAAAAAATGCCCTACTTTGCCAACGGCTGGATCATTGGTGATTTCAAAACGCTATCCGCTGAATTTGAAGTCTGGTCGCCCATGCCCGATCCATTCGATCCCGAGTTCGTACGTCGTGCGGGCGTAACTATCGACGTCATCGCCAAAGAGATTCAGGCATCACCTTGGTGTGTTGGCGTTTTTGTCGACAATGAAAAAAGCTGGGGCCTGCGCGAAGGCAGTGTTTCACAGCGTTATGGTTTAATTTTAAACGCTCTCGCGCGCGCTGCGGATGAAAGCCCAGCCAAAGCGGCATTTACCAAAGCACTACAACAACGCTACCAAGACATCGAGGTAATAAACCAACGCTGGAATGCCAATATTGATTCTTGGGAGGCATTGGCGCAAGGCTTCGAAACTGCACAACATAGCAACGCCTTTGTTGAGGATCTTTCCTATCTGCTCGAATTGCTCTCTGAAGAGTACTTTCGCGTTGTGCACGACACCCTTGCAAAAACCTTACCTAACCACTTGTATATGGGCGTGCGTATGGCCAGCTGGGGCATGCCAGAAGAAACCATTAAAGCATCGGTCAAATATTCTGACGTGTTGAGTTTTAATGTTTACGAAGAAGGCATTCAACCCAAAGCGTGGCGCTTTTTGGATGACATAGATCTGCCGACTATTATCGGTGAGTTCCACATTGGCGCCACCCGTGAAAACGGCCTCTATCATCCGGGCCTCGTGCAAGCCGATGACCAAACAGATCGTGCCAACATGTACCTCGATTACATGAACAGTGTTCTAGCACAAAAAACCATGGTGGGCGCACACTGGTTTCAATATGTAGACTCGCCTATTTCTGGTCGCGCTTACGACGGCGAAAATTACAATGTCGGCTTCGTCTCGGCGACGGATATTCCTTATCCGGAAATGGTGAAAGCGGCAAAGCAATTTAATACTGAGCTATATCCAAAACGCTTCGCCAAAGCGGAAAATACGAAATAGCTTAAGAGGAATGGAATCTGGCCAAGGCTTTGAAACGCCTTGGCCCATTTTTTCTTTTCACCCACATCAAGGTCGACCTCAGGCTTAATTCGTAGCACCAAGTGTCACGGACGCTTAAGACAGCAACATGTGTAAACACCCTGCCGACTTACACGCTCTCACTCAACCCCACGGCTACATCAACTGCGCGAAGCTCAATCCGAATTTCTGCAAATATTGCTTCACCCGGTGCGAATCATTTACCGAGGCTTTTTTCTCGCGACTCGCATTGAACAATTGCCGCCCTGCTTCGGCCATGGAGCGGCTGCGCTGGCAAATGTGGATGACCTGACTGAGCTGAAGCCGGTCGAATAAATCCAGCGTCTGCAGTTGCGCCTGATCTAGGTAGCGAGCCAGCAGCGCTTCGCCAATATTTGCCTCGGCATCTACCTGAAAGCCTTGCCAAGCGCGCATTAGTCTGTCGACTTCACCCGCCACAATATCCTCGGTGATGCGGCCGCCCGTGGCCAGCGTCGCCATGCGCGTAACGCTGGAGTTAAGGTCGCGAAAGTTGGCGCGCCACAAGGCGCGAGGAGAATGGGCAAATGCTAAATAAGCCTCGCGTGCAGCTTTGTTAAAGCTCACTTTATGATCCGCCTTGCGCGTGAACACCTGCAGCTCGTGTTCGATGTTCGGCTCCAAATCTTCAATCCGGTCCTTGAGCGACGGCAACTCGTAAGTCCAAAGATTTATTCGCGCCAGCAAATCTTCGCGGAAGGCGCCTTGGCGCACCTGTTCAAACAAATTGCGGTGCGTGCCTGCAATGAGTTGAAACTCGCTGGTTACCGGCTGATCACCACCAAAGGGCATGAAGGTTTTTTCTTCGATGGCGCGTAACAACATGGCCTGCTCATCCAAACCTAGCTCGCCAATTTCATCGAGAAACAGCAAGCCCTTGTCGGCCTCGCGCAACAATCCCATGCGCTCATTTTGCGCCCCGGTAAAAGCGCCCTTCACGTGGCCGAACAAGGCCGACATGGCATTGTCGCCGCGCAAGGTGGCGCAGTTAACTTCCACCAATCGGCCCGAAAGTTGACCGCGCTGTTTTTTCAACTCAAAGATACGGCGCGCCAACTGGGACTTGCCGGCACCGGTGGGGCCGTTCAATAAAATCGACGCCGTAGAACGAATGGACACTTGCTCGAGCTGCGCAATCAGATCATTAAACGCTTTGTTGCGCGTTTGAATGCCACTCTTCAGGTAGGTCACCGCGTCGCTCGCCTCCTTGGCAAAGCGCGAGGCGATTTGATCGTAGCGCGACAAGTCCAGGTCGATCACCTGAAAGGTGCCCTGAACCCCCTCCTTACCGGGCGATGCTTGCACCAACTTACCCGGCAGGTAGTGCGCCTCAGTCAACAAATAAAGACAAATCTGCGCAACATGGGTACCCGTGGTGATATTGATGAAGTAGTTGTTCTGCTCCACATCAAAGGATTGCGCCAGCGCCACATCGTGCAACTGGCTGTACACCTGCTCAAAGTCCCAAGGGTTATCACAGACTATGGGGATGGGCGTGACCTTGGTCTCAGGTGACACCTCGGCCATATCCTGCACAGTCAAGGCCAACAAGGCTTCATCTTCCTGCAGATACAACAGCAGAAACTCATGCACCGGAAAAGCTGCATGCATCAACAGCGACACACTCGGCCGCCAGCGCTGCCAACGGCGCCTACCTAGGCCACCATGATCCAGACGCGAACCTAATAAACCGATAATGACATTATTCATAAGGATATATAGATATCTAAATAGATAGGTTTTTTGTATTTTGGATAATAGGGTGCATCCGGAAAAAGAACAACCGATAAATATTTAATACTTATAAATCAGTAAGTTATAAGTATTTACAGCGCACTTCAGCAATTCTGGCACAGACGGTGCAATGACGTTCACAACGAAGCGTTACAACAAAGCGTTACAACAAAGCGTTACAACGCACGATAACAACGAATACAAACAACACACCTTAGCGTGTCAGGCAAAACCATGAACAACTACGACGTACTGCATACCCCCGGCAAGGTGCCCGTGAAGGCTTGGACCCGCGGCGTAACCTTTGACCCCAACGCGCGCCAGCAGGTGGAAAACCTTGCCAGCATGCCTTTCATCCACAAGTGGATTGCCGTGATGCCAGACGTGCACCTAGGCAAAGGCGCCACCATTGGCAGCGTGATCCCCACATTGGGTGCCGTAATTCCGGCCGCCGTTGGGGTGGACTTGGGCTGCGGGATGATGGCGGTGAAAACCAGCCTCACGGCTGCGCAGCTGCCAGACTCGCTCAACAATTTGCGGCTTGAAATTGAACGGCGCGTGCCGCACGGCCGCAACCCGCAAGGGCGCGGCAAGCGCGATGCGGGCGCCTGGCACAACTTGCCGGAAGATGTGCAGCAGGCATGGCGACCGCTGAATGACGGCTTCGACCGGCTGTGCGAAAAGCACCCGTTTCTGGCTAAAACCAACAACATTAATCATCTCGGCACACTGGGTACTGGCAACCACTTTATTGAGATTTGCCTAGATGAAGCCGACGCCGTTTGGGTGATGTTGCACAGCGGGTCACGCGGGGTTGGCAACCGTATCGGCACGCACTTTATTGAGCAAGCCAAGAAGGATATGACGCGCTGGTTTATCAACCTGCCAGACAAAGACTTGGCTTATTTGCCGGAGGGCAGCGAAACCTTTAACGACTACGTAACAGCGGTCGCCTGGGCGCAAGATTTCGCCCGCGTGAATCGCGAAGTGATGATGGCGCGCACCTTACAAGCGCTGCGAGAAATAATCGCCGCGCCCTTCGTCGCCAGCATGGCCGCGGTGAATTGCCACCACAATTACATCAGCCGCGAGCAACACTACGGTGAAAATGTGTGGGTTACGCGCAAGGGTGCGGTGCGCGCACGCCTTGGTGAGATGGGCATCATTCCCGGAAGCATGGGCGCGCGTTCGTTCATTGTGCGCGGGCTCGGCAATGCCGAGAGTTTTTGCAGTTGCAGCCACGGCGCCGGCCGCGTGATGTCGCGCACCGAGGCCAAGCGCCGCGTTTCACTGGACGAGCACCTGCAGGCTACCGCAGGTGTGGAATGCCGGCGCGACGAGAGCGTGATTGATGAAACGCCGTCGGCCTACAAGCCCATCGAACAGGTTATGGCCGCGCAAGCGGACCTAGTGGAAATTGTGCACACACTGAAACAAGTGGTGTGCGTGAAGGGGTAAACACGGAGGTGACCCTGTAAATAATTTGGCAGGTTGCGATGCACGGAAAGCATCAAAACGCCGCCTGACCGCAGCGGTTCAGCGTTATTGCTGACTGACACAGCCACCATTGGTGCCCTGTGTATCGCTGTTGAGCGGTTGCCAGATAAGTGCCTTGTAGCTCAGTGGTAGAGCGCCGGTTTTATACCGCGGTCGCTGGTTCGAACCCAGCCTTGGCAGCAATCGCTATAGCTCAGCATGGTAGAGCATCCAACCAATACTTGGACTGTCGTCGGTTCGATTCCGACTAGCTCGCCACCCACAAGGTGGCTCTAATAAACCGTTTGAAGGAACTGTTTAGCAACACGCGCAGGCCCCCTCGGCTGAACCGCTGGGTAAGCACAGGACGTGCAGCACTAAGACACGGAGCGTCTAACCCAACAGTGAAACCGAACAGCGTCAACGCCAATGGCGACACTTAGGCGGCGCGCGCGCTTGGCCAACACAGGCAAGCCCGCCCACCGTCAAAAACCGTTATTGCCCGCGACCTGTGGGGGCACTGCCACTTAACAACACGGAAAGAAAAAGGAAAGAAACATGTGGTACCAAAAGCAATACATTATCAGCGAGAGCCAACGTGGCCTGCTGTTCAAGAATCAACAATTGGTTGCCGTGCTCACACCCGGCGTCCATAAATTTTGGGATTGGAGCAACCGCTACCAATTGCAAAGCTATGCCATTAACAACACCTTGCAAGAGGGCGTAAAGCCCGATGTGATCATGCTGGCAGACCTACACCCTGAGCTATTTGCCGAGCAACTGCAGTTCTGGGAAACCGGCGAACATCAAGTCGGCTTGGTGTACCAGCAAGGTGTGTTACGGGAAATAAAAGCGCCGGGGCAACGCGGTGCCTGGTGGAAAACCCAGCAGCCCATCACGCTGGAAACGCTAGACATCAGCGAAACCTTCAGCGTTAGCGAGCCACTGCTAAGAGTGCTGTCGGGTGCGCGCGAACCGCTGCTAAGCCGCTCGGCTTCGGCCGCACTTGCGGTCGCCAGCGTCGCCGAAGGGCACATGGGTTTTCTGGAGGTAGATGGCAATACCCAAGCGACACTGAAACCTGGTTTGCACTTGTGGTGGAAGTTTAACCGGATCATCAATGTGCAGCAGTTCGACTTGCGCCTGCAGAACATGGAAGTTAACGGTCAGGAAATATTGACCCGCGACCGCGTAAGTTTGCGCATTAACCTGTCCACCATGTGGCAAATAACTGATGCCGCCAAAGTGAAACGGGAACTGGCAGACGCCAAGGATTATCTGTACCGGGAACTACAACTGGCGCTGCGCACTGTTGTCAGCACCCAAACGCTGGACGAACTACTCGCCGACAAAAACTTACTCAATGAGCAAGTACAGTCACTAGTAGTCGAAAAAGCTGCGGGTTATGGCATCAGCCTAAAATCCGTCGGTGCGCGCGACATCATACTGCCGGGCGAGATGAAAGCCATCCTCACCCAAGTAGTAGAAGCGCAAAAGCAAGCCGAGGCCAACCACATCAAGCGTCAGGAAGAAACCCAATCCACCCGCTCGATGCACAACACCGCCAAGGTAATGGAGGGCAACCCGGTGTTATTGCGATTGAAGGAACTGGAAGTGCTGGAGAAAATCGCCGCACGTATCAGTAACTTGAACGTGTACGGCGGGTTAGATGGGGTGATGAATGATCTGGTGAAACTGACCAGTGATAAGGCTAGAGTTTGATGGAAGGCGCAGAATTTTCTGCGCCTTTTTTTGTTTAGGTAGGAACAACGTTTTCATTCTTAAGGCTTTCAAGTGAATCATATAATCGGCGCAGGCTGTGTGGTGACTAGCCTCGCCAGAAACATTCAATAAAAAGCCAATCAATGGAGCGACTAGCCATCGAAAATTTAGATGCTTCGGAAGAGCTTATGCACCAGGACGAAAGGTTCTCCCTATATTGAGATTGAGGTTAACATCACAAATTCAAATGTCGGCGCGACGATATGTTCAATACCTACCGACCTACTATAGGACACTCTTCACTTGGGGCATCTCAACCGAATAGGTATGACGCACAAAATGTCAAATGTAAGGCCTGATCACAAGACCTTCTTCATGGGATACAGAAAGATTATTATAATCTTCGATCAAATAATGAAGCGTGAATTCGAAGGTATTAGGGCGTAGCTGATCTTTGAAGTTGACCACAATCATCGCGACTTGATCGTAGGAATACTTTTTTAAGTTTGGCGCAGGAAAAATCCCTTTAGTGATGCAGCACTCCATCAAAAAACATCTATTTTTTGAAGTTTTTCTACAACCTCAATGCTTCACTAATAGGCTTAATAACAGTTGGCTAAAATTAGCTAATAAGGAGCAAAAAACCAACTGCTTTTTATCCTTTTGAATGACTCATTATAAAACTATTGGTACGTACGACCATTATGTTTCAACCAACCTCCAACATGGCGACCATTAGGATCATGGTGCGTCCAATGAATGACTCCGCCTTTACTGTTCCATTCATATTCACCGTAAAAAAGAACACTATCGCCATTTGATATAGAGTTGATTCGAGGGGCTAAGTCTATATTGTGTGCAACAAGTAGAGTTTGGCCAGAAGAAAGTTGTAAAATGAATTTTTGATGACGAGAACCTTCATTGTCGTCAGGTAAAATCCTGATTACGGTTCCACTACCTTTAACTTGAACATTACTGTGCCTATTTTCATAGGCATTCTTAACAGTATTGCTATCTTGATAACTAGCAGTTTGACTCTTATTATCAGGTGTTACTATAGGATTACTTTTCTTAACTGACCACTGATAAAACCCAACACCAATTAAAATAATTATTAAAAGCTTCTTCATACTCCGATCCTTGGTTTAGCTTTATAGCGCCGCCGCCACTGGACAGCGGGCCGTAGTTGTAATCTATATTAACGAAGCGCTGCTGTTCCGGTGCACGACTCTGTTATGTTTACGCCTGAATTGGAACAACCCATATACTAGCAATAGCCACACCCACACTCACTGAGTTTGCAAGCATGAACCACCAGAATACCCTAGTTCTATATTGAAATGGTAGCTTGAACACCTTTTTGTAAACTAACCCTTCAAAAGCAACATTGACTGCACATGCTACTAAAAATGTGCCCGCCCACGTTATCGGATTGAATGTTCCGTAGCCAAGAAGATAGTTGTAGATACTGGCAGGAAATAACTCCCAAGCAAGTCCAGCGAGCGGAACCAATAAAATACCAAGACTCGCTGAGACAACATTGGCAGAAGAAGTTGCGATTACAGCCTTAAATGGGGCGGCAGATAACACTTTACGAACAAAAAGATATTCAACAATTAGCCCTACCGATATTGCCCACCAAGAGAATAACCGTGTTTCAAGATACAGGGCGGGCCAGACAACATTCCCGTAAGCAGATACCGGAGATAATAAAAAAATAAAGAGTAGAAATTTTCGCATGATTCCATTAAATTCTTAACGCCCGCAGTACACGCGAGCGTAGCGAGTCGAGGGCGATAGCCCGGTTTGATTGCGTTTGTATGGTTGAAATAACATGATTTCCCTTCCTGTTATTAAAGCGATAAGGTGAGGCTCATGTCTGCAGCAACAGACATTCAGCAAAGCATTCCGGTGGTTGCAAGGCGCCGATACTATCGAGCCCGTTAACAAGCAAGGGAGCTTTGCTGATCCTACTTTTAACTCGAACAGTCGAATGAGCCTCGAGCTCGAATGTAGCAAGGGTGAGTCATGAAAACAACTACCAAAGCTGGCATTAATCATCAGAGAAATATCGGTATAGATGTAGGTAAAACGTTCTTGGATATATACATCCTAGAGCTCGATAGGTATTGGCAAATCTACAATTCACTAGATGACATTAAGGAGCTCCGAAAGACGCTCAAGCGCTTTAATCTGACTCGTATCGTCGTCGAGGCTACGGGTGGCTATGAACGAACACTCGTCGAAGTGCTGGCGGAAGCCGAGCTCCCAGTTGTTGTGGTGCAGCCAATCAATGTTCGCCAATTTGCAAAAGCACAAGGCGTCCTAGCAAAAACGGACCGAATCGATTCAAGAGTGATTGCACAATTCGGGGCAGTAATGAAACCAGAAATTAGGCCCATAAGCAGCAAAAAGATAAGGCATATCAGAGATTTACTAGCGCGGAAAAGGCAGTTAATGGAAGCTAGAACTCAAGAGCTAAATCGTGAACAAAAGGCACAGAATGTTCTGCAGCGCTCCCACAACAGGATGATCAAGTTTATCGAAAAGGAGCTCAATTGGGTCAACACAAAGCTCAACAAAGAGGTTGCATTGGTTACCGAGTGGCAGAAAACTTATGACCTCCTTTTAAGCGTGCCAGGCATAGGCCCTGGTGTTGCTTATACGCTTCTGGGAGAGCTTCCGGAGCTTGGCCAACTAACCAGTCGACAGGTAGGTGCGCTGTGCGGCTTGGCGCCCTACAACCGAGACAGCGGCTCGATGCGGGGCAAGCGACGAATAAAAGGCGGTAGGGCACCTATACGGACGATGCTGTACATGGCAATGATGAGCGCTATTCAGTGCAACCCGATAATGAAGCGATTCTTCAACCGATTAGTTGCGGAAGGCAAACATAAAAAGGTCGCACTTACAGCGTGCATGAGAAAAATGATGACAATTTTGAACGCCATGGTGCGTGATAAAAGGTCATGGCAAGCGGCATAAGATGAAAAAAATACGTTGCTGAAGGCTTGACTTAGAACCACAGTCGCTTGTTAGGCATTACTTGGCACGCCATTCAAATAAAAATAATGATACGAAATACATGAGAGCCGCCGCAACTGAGAACTGCACCCATGTTAATTGGGAACAATCGTCAGTGTCTTTTGCGCAAACCTGATAATAAAGTTCAGGATTCGACACTCCAATATAAGCTAGATATAAAGCAAATATGCTAGTAACGATTGCAACTATCAGAGCTGTAATAAAACTTATCTTTAAGATCATTATCCTGATTCTTTTAACAGTCGAACGCCGCGGTAAACGGCAGAATTTAGGTTGTGGTTTTGTGGAATACTTTAGCGCAGCAAAACCACAAAGCCACAAAGCCACAACCTAAATTCTGTCCAGTGGAGCGAAGCGGAACGTGTTTGACCGCCTTGTTAGTTGCATTTATCTAGCTCGGCTTTAAGCTCATTAACATGAACCATCCGAGCAAGCCCTTCACCGCCAGAAGTTGCGCAAGTAGCGCACCACTGTGCTCTTAAAATAGCTTCATTAAGCATGAACCGCTTCACTTCAAGATTTGAGACTTGCGCGCTTTTAGATTGCAATGCCAACGCACCAAAATCAGTGTCTTGAGGCCAAGGAAGCTTTTCCGCTTCAACAATAAAAAGCCTAAATATTTCCTTTGCACAGCTAAGGCTCTCAGATGCAGAAATAGAAGCTGCTATTGCCTCAACAACTTCGGGATCAAAACCAGCTTGAATAATTGCTTTCCGGGTATGCAAATACATCTACTGGCCTCAACTAACGGCTTATTCAATAGACGCCGACAATATATTTTTTCGGCTTCCGCCTGTTCCTATATTTCGTAAACGTCTGTTTTTAATTCGGTTTTTAGTTTTCTTGTAAACAGAAAAAATCAATATTTAGCCAACCACAAAAAATCTGGCGCTCTATATTTTCTAGACAGTTTCGAAATATACCTGACAACCCCCTAATTTACATAGGTTTTTTAGTGCCCACGCCAATTCTTTATAAAGGCAAATTAAGACTCGGCTACTGAAAAACAGGACTCATGCCTTTGCTTTTCCTCAGAACGCGAAAATCTGTGAACCCACAAACATTCTGTCGCCCCCACACCTAAGTAGTAATGGTTGCGGTTTACGCCGAGTCACTACATAACGTGGTGATTTTTGGCTAGAGAGGTCGCGCACCATAAAGGTCAAATGACTCTCCTGATGCAGCCTAAATCTGCCAGATCACGACGCAAATATATGAGTTGGGTTGTGCTCGCATGCCCTATGCTCGGCCTTCGGCCGCTAACGCGCACTAAATCATTCCAGATGATTTGTCTGACGGGTGCGTAGTGACTTGCTTCGAGTAAAGAAATGGTGGGTTTTCTGGGGCTCAAGTTGTTCAGGACCTGCCCGAACATGAAACAAAGAGATGAGTCGGATTGTACTCGCACATCCTGCGCTCGGCCTTCGGCCGCTAAAGCGCACCAAATCATTTCAGATGACTTGTCTGACGGATGCGGAGTGTTCTTACGACCATAATATGGCCAGTAATTACTAGCATAAAGTGGCCAACGTAGTTTTTCTTTTAAGACTGTTACGCTATCTTGGCTTGCCGTTGTTCAAATGAATTCTTCCAATTCTTGAACGCTTCTCGTTCTTCCTCAGTTATTTCCCCAAATCCTATGTATCGGCTGTACTCTGGAAACACAGTTGCTCTACATACTTGACACTTACTTTCAAGTTCCCAACTCTTATCTTCAACTGCTTTCTCCAGCAGTTTAAAGTTACCAAATGGCTTGCTGGTCGAGTAAGCGACAATAAAAAGAAAATCATCGGAAGACGCTGTTACAGTTTCGTGTTCGAATTGAATTTGCTGACCTTCAGAAACATCGATCCGATATACGGATATTATTTTTAAAAGCCGCCATTCGTTTATGTCTTCAATAGCAACAATCGTTCTGTCAGAGCTATCAAACTGTTTGTATTCTTCTGGAAAAAACGGAACAACTCCGGTTTTTGGCTTATGATCGTGTTTTGTCCACTCCAAGGTATTTAGGTTCAACTCAAAATCAAATTCATTCAACCGATGAGTTTCACCATCTCCCGCCTTTTCGAGCACTTCCCCGCCCTGAACCCTAATAATTGATTGACCGTTTAAATCTGCCGAGTGATTGTAAATCCACCCCGGGAATTCGCCATAAGTTTCGATTTTTTGAATTCTAAAAGAATTAGTATCGAGCCTATAAACCGGCGTTGTCCCATAATATCTCTTTGCGGGATAACCTAAACCACCAATTATATAAATAAAGTCATTTACTAAAGTAGCTGTATGAAAATCCGTTGGCGTAAAAATATCTTCTGGATATTGGTATATTATGAATTCTCCATTTCCTTTGTGATGGAACACTTCGTTGTAAATGGAAAAGTCCGGATCATATGAGTCCTCATGCTCTCCAGCAATCTCAATAAATTCACCGCCTCCGATAGCGGTAATAGATTTTCCAAATCGCTCATAGCACCAAACGGGTTTATCATTGAAGCTATCCTTATCATCAAATTGCTCTCTCGCTCTCCATGCGCCCGCATTACAACGCACCATATCATACCAAAAAGGAATTTCGCATTTTTGAGGGTTTGAATTTCCAAATGCTCTATACTTCTGGGCAAGGTATTCTTCTTTGCTTATAGACACTTGCTCCTGCCCCCCAATCTTCAGAAGATTGACCCTAACTTCACCTTCGATCTGATTTAAATCATCACCAGCTTCTGCAAGAACTTCTGCAATTTCTAAATTGGATGCATGGGCAATGGCTGTCTTTTGTGAAAACTGAGAACGATCTTTCTTATAGATATTTGCACCATGCTTCAACAGAGAATTTACACAGTTAATGGCTCCATCTTCAGCCGCCTGCATTAAAGGTGTGTAACCGAAAGAATTGTACCTTTCAAAGTTCACTCCTTTTTGGATCAGAAAGGTGAGCATATTTGCGTCATCCATCTGAATTGCATATTCCAAAGCTGGTTTGTTACATCGTCCTGTATCGTTGATACTTGCGCCTGCGTCGATCAAATAGCTAACTTTTTCTGTATCACCGCCTTGTATAGCAAGAAGTAAAGGAGTGCGCTCCCATGTATCCCTGGCACCTAAATCTTCACCCTCTCCCACGCAGTCTTGCACCTGCTGCAAACTACCATAGGCAACGGCATGGAATAACGGCGTCCAATTTAAATGTGATGGGTCAGCTCCGGAGTCAAAGAGGAGTTTGACAACGTCAAAACGCCCTAAACGGGAAGACACGCGCAATGGTGTCTCAAAATATTTAGTGCGCTCATTGGGGTTAGCTCCCGCTTGAAGCAGAGACTTCACTTGCTCAAGCAGATTACCCTCATTTGCATAAACTGTTTTTAACAGCGAGTTATTATTTTTCATTCTTTATACTTAATTCACCAAATCATCCAGTATCAACAAATTTTTTCATCTTCAACGGCCATAAGCGGACCTTTTTCCTGGCGGGTCCAATCAAGAAGAACAACTATAATGAGATACCCCACCGGCTTTAAAAAACGCCTGTGGTCTTAGTCTATAGTATTTATCTTCCACTTCTTTTGATTGTTCATCAAAAGGTTGGCTTAACACTTCCTGCAACTCTCGAACAAGCGTGTAATCATTTCCCATCGCTAGCTGGTAGGCTGGTGCAACAAGCCACTCTCGCCAAATGTATTTAGGATTAACCTGTTTCATCTGCTTTGAACGTTCTTCAATATTCTGGTATGGACAGACATGTGACTTCCATTTTTCTAGCCACTGAGACCAGTGTTCCTCTAGTGAATCTGTCGCATCATTATAGAAACTCTTTTTAAGTGGTTCAATATTCTCCGGAATGTTCGAGAGCTCCCGAAAGAAGATGGTGTAATCGACAGAGGTTTGCTCCATTAGTGTCATAAGATCACGGAACAACTCAGTGTTAAAAGTGTTCAGCCCAAGTTTAGCTGCCCACATCATTTCCAGTTTTAACTCCATCTCCGAAGAAAAACCTTGTCGAATTTCGTCAAATTTCTCTCGAGATTTCGGATGGGATTCAAGTAAAGGCCGCAGTGCGGTCCAAAACATGTGAAAGTTTCTTTCGGCCGCGGCGGGCTGGTTAAAGTACGAAAAATGTTGCCCACCACCGGTCCACGGCTGGTAACTCGGGTCGAAGAGTTCGCAGAATCCAAAGGGCCCGTAGTCGAGAGTAAAGCCTCCACCCGCGCAATTGTCGCTATTAAAATTGCCCTGGCAATAGCCGACGCGTAGCCAGTTGGCTACCAGGGATGTTAAGCGATAACGGAATTCGGCTGCCAACGCCACCACCTTCTCCGCAGTCGACAGCTTGTCGTCAATCACATCCTTATACTCGCGTTCGATTAAATGCAATGCAATCATCTCCAACTCTTCCATCGCTTTTGGATGCTCACCCTTACGGGCTCGGCGTCCAAAGAGTTCGAGTTGACCGACACGCAAGAAGGAAGGTGCGACACGCGTCG
Source organism: Simiduia litorea (assembly GCF_042853465.1). Classification (GTDB taxonomy): domain Bacteria; phylum Pseudomonadota; class Gammaproteobacteria; order Pseudomonadales; family Cellvibrionaceae; genus Simiduia; species Simiduia litorea. The sequence goes on from NZ_AP031497.1 coordinate 3,912,697, forward strand.
AAATAGCAACGGGTTCCGATACCATAATGTCGGGATCTGTGGAGAGTGATCCTTCAGAGTACCAAGGACGATTTACCGACTCTGTTTTTGATACGTACAAACACAGAGATCTGGACGTCGGTATGCCCAGCGCGTACATGTGCTCTTGTGCCAGAAATTCACGAACACTCGAGCGCAATACAGCACGCCCATCCCCACCACGGCAGTAAGGGGTGCGACCACCGCCTTTCAATTGCATCTCCCAACGTTGGCCACTGATAACAGCTTCTAGCACCGACACCGCGCGACCATCACCATAACCATTGCCTGTCTGGAATGGGCACTGCTGAATATACTCGGTTCCATAAATAGAAAGCGCATAACCTGTGGCCCAACCGATTTTACGCATGGGCGCAGGAACGTGAGAAAGATCACCTGAGAACAGCCGGCGAAAATCATCCGTTTGTGCCAAGCTATCGTCGAGATGTAGTTCGCGGAAGAATACTTTGCTGTGTGCGACGTAATCGGAATCAGCAATGGGTGTAGGTTTGACGGGTACGTAATGCCCCGTGAAAACTTGGCGAGGCCTGTAATCATCCCCATCTACTGTTGCATCAGGATCACTGTTGAGGGTATTCATCAGTGAATAGTCTGCCAAGGTGGCGAGATCTTCCAGCCTGGTCACGGCTGTAGAGGTTTCATCAAGCTGTTGTTTTGTCATAAAAAATCGCTAAACCTTATCCTGCCTATTACAACTCAATTGATAAAGCTGAAGTATAAGCCTAATGATAGGTTTTATTGTATTAAGTCGGCGTCAGAAATGCAGGGTTGGTTATGGGACGGCTATCGATTCAATTACAAAATGTTGAGAGGCGTCAGTAGCAGTCCCTGTAGATTGGTGAATTAAGTGCTACCTTCGCCAGTGATCATTGGCGCGCAAAATCAATGACCCTGACCCTATCGATCCTTAGCAGCTTACTTAGCCAGAGTTTCAAGCTGCCGGATGAATGCCTGAACACTTTCATTATTATCCTCATCACTAACCCATAAATCACAGAGTTTTGAGAATAGCTCTTCATATGATAATGAAAGGACCCTTGCTATCTCGACAAAGTAATCGTGGTGGTCAGAGCCAGCGGCCACTTCAATTGCTGCGTTGATAAGCTCAACAGGCTTTCCTATATTGCTAGCCACATCAACTATATTTCTCTCCGCTAAATAAGAAATAAGGTGTTCTTCAGGAGATAAAGCTGATGGTAAGAATATATAGTTTTCGACGTCGTCGAGCTGCTCACCCATCCTACCTCTACAATCACCGTCAAACACCGCAATAAACGAAAAATCAACAAGTTCAACTGGGAAACGCTTCAAGTCTTGTAAAACATCCCCTTCTGAACCAGAGCAATGATAGAGGAAGCTATCTGAGACAAATAATGGAGATGCTTTGATTAGGGAGCGTGCAAAAAGGAATGCGGCTTTATCTTCATAAAACAAAAGTCCTTTCTTGGGTGCAGTGAGCCCAAGCACTTCCATCTGCTCCATATTTGAAGGTGCATTGAAAAACTTTATTTCATTCAATACTCGGGTCATGATATGCACATGAGACCTAGGTATTTTTCTTAGTATATGCTCTGAATGTGTTGATATTAAACATGCAATACCCTTAGTTGCCAAGGTCATTGCTAGCACATCGCACAACCTATTTTGAATTAAAGGAGGAAGGAAGCTTTCAGGTTCTTCAATAATTAGAAAACTATTGCTTTTAGATTTTCCAATGTAGTCAACAATCCAAAAGTAATACAAAAGCGACAACTCGCCAAGCCCCATATCTCGGCTATCATATCTAACGTCACCTCTCTCGACTGAAAAAAACGGTAGCATTGGGAATGATTCAAATTCATCCTCTATATTAATTACTTCTATAGATGAATATTCCGTATTAGATATGAAGTTTGCCAACTTCAGCTCATCTGCTGATAATAGATTAGGGCTAAAGCTTTCTAATAGTTCATTTAAATTTTCTTGTTGGACAAATAAAGTCTGTATTTCAGGAATTAGCGTGCAGGGATCGAACAGCAAGCACAATATATCCTGTTCAATTTCATTTTTTTCGAAAGGACTTAGCTCAAGTGAGAAATTTTCACCAGATATAATTAAATTAAACTTAATCTTACTTTTATCCAATAGTTTTGAAAATCTCTGCCTATTGCTGGAGTCACTTTTTAGTGAATTATAAATCGCCCTAATAAAGTTACTCTTACCTGTCCCATTTTTTCCAACAATTGCATTCATGCCAGGTTTAAGAGTTAACTTAGTATCGCCAAAGACTTCACCTTCGGTAAACTCCATATCTTGTAAAATTAGAGGATAATTCCTTTTAAAGGTTATCCTCCAATGATCATCTCTTCGGGCTTGACGTAAATTGGTCATAGCTTTTGCCCCCAGGCAAGGCTATCTGCAATTTCTTCAAAGTTTTTCTCTGTAATTGTCGTCGGTGAAACTGTGGCTAGGTGGTGTATTGAGTGACGTAAGGCAGAATATTCTGTATTTTCCTCTATAATACTAGGAAAATAAGCAGTAAAGATCGACCATAGACTTATATCTCTTAAAACCACGGATGAGGTGTCAGCAACCCGGGAGCCAACCCTGTCAAGATACACAGCCAGTATTTTCTTCACGACCCCTTTATTCATACCTTTGGGCAATAAAGTTAAATCGATAGATTCCGAAATTTCTCTCTTAATACTTTCAAATCTTACGAAAAACTCTTTAAGAGTCTCGTCAGTACTAAACGAGTTAGTATATTTATATATAAATACTAACCAGCTAAGTGCTGAGGCTTTGTTCAATTTCACAGAGGTGTCGAATTGCCTTAAGCAAGTAAAAAGTTTGATAAGACACTCTTCCGCAGAAAGAATTAACTTACTATCAAATCCATCACTATCTCGGTAGCGAGCTGTAACGCCATTAGCTGTTATTTTTTTCTTTAACGTACGAAACTCTAATGTTAGTAAAAATTTTGATATTACGTCGTCATAGGCCATTCTTGAATTGGAAAAACCCAGAACTTCTCGGTTATAACCCAGTTCGACCATCTTTTCAGATAAATCTTTGACCTGCTGTCGAGCTTCCCCGAAGTAAGCATTTCTTTGTTCTGCTGATGTTAAGTTTGTTGGTTGGTTTAACCGATAGAAAAGCTCACCTGGCTCACCTGGCTTGTAGTCGGAAATGGTTAGCAAGCGAATTGTAAAGTCTTCTATTTTACCGGTAATCGTGTCGGGAAGTTCATCCCACGAAAGCCCGTCAAGCTCCATTATATACTGCTCTACTGGATCTAAGTTTCCGTTAATAGTGAATTCACCTTCCAAAAAATCACGTATAGCTGCTAAGCGCTGCTGGCCGTCAAGCACTTCTTGTTTATCACTATTAGGAACTTGAATTACATGAATAGGAGGGATGTGCCAACCTCTAAGAATACTATCAATTAATCGCTGTTTTTTAGCTTTCCCCCAAACCTCTCCCCTTTGAAAGTTTGGCTGCAAATCAAGACGTCCTTGCCCAATTTTTCTGTGTAAAGTAGCTATGTCTGGATCTGACGGTGTTAAATGCATTCTTTTTTTCCTTAATATTTTTGCACACAACTTAAGCGATATTATTGACTGCTAACGCTTAAAGCAACCGCGCGCGCTTTTTGCGTGTCGGATTGCCTTTACTTGTTAGCTGAGTCTAAAGGGGACAACAGAAAAATCTAACTCCTGTGGTTCCCGTATCATCGTTCTTCCCTTGAGAGGGCTCGGTTCTTTGCTCTAGACCGCAAACATAGTGCTTGGCTGGGCAGTATTGAGCGCCGGTCCAATTACCCCATGCTCCACTCGCACCATGACTAAGTGTTATAGCCTCACCAGGCTTTCTTTCTTCCTTCGATTTATTTTCCAGAGCAGAAATCCTATCAGAGGTTTCTGAAAATTCACTTACGACCGATTGTTTAACTTTGATAATATCGGAAAGAATCTCCTCTTTCTGTTCTATTATTGACGCAAAATCCCTATCATTTTCAACTGCTTTTAGACGCCCATCTATCTGCCCGATAAACAATGCCCCAGCTACAATCGCCAACACAACTGTTACAACAACTCCAATTTCTACTTTGTTCATAAAATCTCCTTATTTCCTTGTACAGCTAACAGCCTTATCTATGGACTATCTCGTTTTTGCAAGCATGGCGGATGAATTTGGTAGCAATTGCATTTATCTATTCGGTTCCAGCTTACGCTGACCATGATGACATTTGCGCAGTCGAGATTTGGGGTCAGAGTAAAAACTAAAGCGTCCGCTTTGGGTCGCAAGCAGGCATTCATGAAATACCACCCCGTTCAGAAAAGACCAAGAGAACAGCCTCCCCCCCATCATCCACTAAACCCACAACTCCCCACCACCTTTCATCGAAGAAACTTTTTCGAGCACCTCCAACGCCTGCCGCCGATCACGACAAGGGATAATCACCTTCCCGGTACTGGTCTTTTTATTCCACACCATGGGTGCTACAGCCTTGGACTCGCGTATATAAAACGGCCAGGCTGACGCGGGTATTTGATACCTAGGCATAGCACCCCACCGCAACGCCAAAGCGCTGCCAAATGGTAGAGTGAAAAATAGTGGTGCTGTATTTAATAACTATTGGAAGATCGCGTGTTCGAATACCGCACAAACACAATCGTGCAGCCGAAAGAAGCTGGCGATTTAGCCAGCAGAAAAATAAAGGACCGAAACTATGGCAACCAACGTCTTGCATACATCTTTCCTTGATGCACTAGGCCTAGGTATTAACTGGCCGCAGGTTGGTGGGCGGATACCTCTGCCCTAAGTGTTTGGTTGTTAACCGAAGGTGATTTATAGCACACTTTGGATGGATGCCAAATCCAAATTGCTCTAGCTGCGCAGGCTATCTAAGTGACAGGAACCGCTGTTGCATGCTACTGCGTAGATTTTGGAAATTTTAAGGTTAATAAATGGTGCACCCCAAAAGGTGCAATAGAAGCAAGGTGACGGGGTCATGTCTTATATTTGACATGCCCAATCTCGGTGATGGGATGTTGCGATAGAGGGCTATTTGCTCAACGAGAAACGCCGCTTAGCTTTTAACATGGCCAAAAAAACCTTTACCTTGGCGTTCTTGGGATCGATCTCGCCAGGCACTGGCTGATGCTGTTTTTCAAGATCGGTTAGGGGCTTATTTGCCTTCTTCTGACTGCTCATCTTCGACGTCCTTTTCGTATGCTTCTGGGTCTTCTAAGAACTTTTTCATATCACCAGACGCAAAGCCGTCTGGCTCTTGGAGATCTTCAGCCCCAACATTTCGAATGTGCTGCTTTGCGCGTTTTATGGCATCTGAAATCGAGCCCGTTTTCTTTTGCGCATCGCGGATGTGTTTAATTTTTTCGCTCATAACCGTCACCTTACAACCTCACAAACAGGTAGTCACCTTTTGCCACGTATATAAGCCCAAACCCTTCATAATAACGGCGTACATCGGCGTTAATTGGATTCATGACACGCAGCTCTGCAGCCCCTAACGCCTCCGCATAGCCTGCCAAGGCAAGAAAGGTGGTTTGGAATACCCGCACATCTTTACCGTTCTCGGGGTTACCTTCAATGAAGTCTAGTCGCAACTTGGTACCGTGATAGGTGGGCTTGCCCAAGCTTAAGCTCGCTAGCGTGCCGTTATTCCAAAGCGCCATCTCAAAGCGCTTAGGGTGACGATACTTAAATGCGTTGTAGCCTTCAGTCCAATCCCAGTCCACGCGACGCTTAGGAGAATAGTCCCAGCGCTTTGATTGAGTGAGTGCCATTTGATCAATTAGGCCAGCGCGTAGATTTGGCTGACTAGAACGTAAATCTTTATTAACTTCATCCAGCACTGCAAGCCGAAGCTTTGTGTAGCGATCTTCCGCATCCCTGTGGGTTGCTAACATTATCATTCTCTCCCTGAAAAAATTCGCTCGCGCTAGCCTTTGTAAATGAGCGCAATTGGTCGCCGGATTGTAATGCGCGCTGCCATTTTACAGAGAGAGAAAATTGACGAAATACACGAATTTACTGCAAATTTGTCGATTATCGGAAGCTCACTTTGACTGTCGTACCAAATACATCTACCTATGCGGCATTGTTTGTGACTTAAGAAATTAGCGATGCAAAGCTGTAAATGAAACAAAGAGATGAGTCGGTCCAACGGATGCGGAGTGACTAACTTCGAGTAGAAATGGTGGGCCTTCCGGGATTGTGTTCGCACTTCCTGTGCTCTGCCTTCGGCCGCTAACGCGCACCAAATCGCTCCTGGCGATTTGTCGATCGGGCCGGCCATCCGGACAGGACCTGCCCGAACATGAAACAAAGAGATGAGTCGGTCCGACGAGTACGGAGTGACTAACTTCGAGTAAAGAAATGGTGGGTTTTCTCGGGCTCGAGTTGTTCAGGACCTGCCCGAACTTGAAACAAAAGATGAGTCGGTCCGACGGGTACGGAGTGACTAACTTCGAGTAGAAATGGTGGGCCTTCCGGGACTCGAACCCAGGACCTGCCGATTATGAGTCGGATGCTCTAACCAACTGAGCTAAAGGCCCAAAACTTGATCTTTTGAAGCCTGGCGTTGTCGCGTGCTCGATCTCTTCAGTCACATAGTTGATCTATGCTCCTTCAGATATCTGCGCGGCTCCTAGCCATGCTGCAAAATCTCTGCGTTTTGACTTGCTGATCTTTTGTCACCTGACTGCGCTGCGATCTCAGAATTTTCAATCACATAGTTGATCTATGCTCATTCAAATTCCTGCGCGGCTCCTAGCCAGCCAACAAAACCTCTGCGTTTTGTCTTGCTGATCTATGTTGCGCTACGCGACATATCCCAGCTTTTACACCCCGCTAACGCAAAGGCGCTTTCGAGGGGGCGCCATTATAGCTATGCTGGGCGGCTTTGACTACTCTCGTAAATGATTGATTCGTAAAGGGGATGCAAGCCGGTGACTTTATCTGCATTAAAGCTATTGAAGGCCTTGGGGGCGCGCCTGGGTTGGTGTTTATTTGGCTTTTTAGCGGGTATGTTGGTAATTGTTTACCTCTGGTCGCAAACTCGGCCTGAGCTGTCCTTTTGGCACGACGACGAAGCTCGGTACCTTGAACTTGCCGAGCTAGCAAATCTAGACACAGCAAGCTGGCCAGAGTACCTCGCGCACGAAGAGCTGCAATTTGCGGCGCTCAATCGGCTGCTGGCTAAAAAGGTAAAATTGGGCAAGTCGCCCAGCGCACCTTGGCACCGCTTTAGCCCCACGGGTTCGGGCAACCCAGCCCTTTACCCCATGAATGGCAATCGATCTTATTGGCTTAGAGCAGCACAAAAACCCCGCTTCAAGGCGGTTCTCATCCACGGCCTTACGGATTCGCCCTATAGCTTGCACGCCATTGCAGACGACTTGCACGCGCAAGGCGGCGAAGTTTTGGGCTTGCGGGTACCAGGCCATGGCTTGTTACCCGGCCACCTCCTCAATAAACGCTGGGAAGACAGCCGAGCCGCGGTGGCCATGGCCGTTCGGGGCGCGATACGGGACGATCCGGCTACACCGGTTATTTTGGTCGGTTATTCCAATGGCGCGGCACTGTCTGTGGACTACGCCCTAGAAGCACTGCGTGATGAAAGGCTAAAACAGGTTTCCGCGCTGATTCTTATCTCGCCGGCATTGCGAGTGTCTTCTTTGGCGAGCTTCGCTAAGTTACAACTGTGGCTCGGCAAGTTGCCAGGTCTGGACAATTTAGCTTGGGTGGATATCTACCCCGAATACGATCCCTTTAAATACAATTCTTTTCCCGTAAATGCCGGCCAGCAAATTTACGAGCTGACGCAGGCGATACAAGCGCGCCTAAACGACCCAGAAATTCGCCCGCTGCTGTCCGCATTCCCTGCAACATTAATTTTTCAATCCGCCGTGGATGCGACCGTGGAGCCGAGCGCGGCGGTGAACGATTTACTGTTAAAGCTGCCCACACACAATAACCAGCTGGTGCTGTTCGATGTCGACCAGCTCGCTCAGGCCAAGGGCTACCTAAAACAACAACACCAAAATCTATTGGCACAGTTGGCCAACGCGGAACTGCCGTTCGACTACACATTAGTGACCAACCCGAATGGGGATCGCACTATAAGTGCGATACAAAGAGCGGCCGGTAGCGTCGTGTCGACGCAGCAGGTTTTGAATTTGTCTTGGCCAGAAAATATTTATTCGCTATCACACGTCGCTCTGCCCATTCCCGCCTCTGATAGCGTCTACGGTAAAAAGCGCAGCGTTGAGGTACCGATGCATTTAGGCGGTGGCGGCAGTCTCGGCGAGCGCGGTGCTTTTATTGTATCGATGGATCAATTAAGCCGCCTAAGGTACAACCCCTTCTACCCTTATCTGCAACAGCGAATCAACCGCTTCGTCGATAACCTAACCGCCAACCAAAGCGCCAACCATAGTGCCAACCAAAGCCAAGAATAAGGTGCCACAAACAAAACCCGAGACAATAAAAAAAGGCGCCCATTTTAGGCGCCTTTTTTTATCTCGCGATATCAGTGTTCGAATTACTCGTCTAAGAAGCTACGCAAATGATCTGAGCGCGAAGGGTGACGCAATTTGCGCAGTGCCTTGGCTTCGATCTGACGAATACGCTCGCGCGTGACGTCGAACTGCTTGCCCACTTCTTCGAGGGTGTGATCGGTGTTCATGTCGATACCGAAGCGCATACGCAATACTTTCGCTTCGCGTGCGGTTAGGCCCGACAACACATCGCGCGTGGCTTCAATCAAGCCTTCAACCGTGGCTGAATCTACCGGCGAGGTGATGGTGTTATCTTCGATGAAATCACCCAAATGCGAATCTTCATCATCGCCAATCGGCGTTTCCATGGAGATAGGCTCTTTGGCAATTTTCAGCACTTTACGCACTTTGTCTTCTGGCATGTCCATGCGCTCGCCCAACTCTTCCGGCGTGGGTTCCCGACCCATTTCCTGAAGCATTTGACGGGATACACGGTTGAGCTTGTTGATAGTCTCAATCATGTGTACCGGAATACGGATGGTGCGCGCCTGATCGGCGATGGAGCGGGTAATTGCCTGACGAATCCACCAGGTGGCATAGGTCGAGAACTTATAGCCGCGACGGTATTCAAATTTATCTACCGCTTTCATCAAGCCGATGTTGCCTTCCTGAATCAGATCCAAGAATTGCAAACCGCGGTTGGTGTACTTTTTCGCAATCGAAATTACCAAGCGCAAGTTAGCTTCAACCATTTCTTTCTTGGCGCGGCGGGCACGAGCCTCACCGATAGACATGCGACGGTTAATTTCTTTAATGGCAGACAGTTCCAAACTGGCTTCCATTTCAATCTGCTGAAGCTTGCGCTGGCTGCGTAAAATTTCCGGCTCGACGGCCTTCAACGCATCGGCGTAATCGCGCTTCTTCTTAACGATGTCGGCTACCCAATCTTCATTGGTTTCGGCGCCGGGAAACTCTTTGATAAAGGTTTTCCGTGGCATGCCAGCGCTGCGCACGCACAAATACATGATCGCGCGCTCTTCTGCCCGCACCCGATCCAACATACCGCGCACGCGCGCATACAGGGGATCAAACTGGCGTGGGGGCAATTTGAAGAACTTGAAGATTTCGCCCACTTCGTTCACCAACTTATCGGTGGACTTGTGGTTGCGGCCGTTTTTCGCCACTGATTTTTCGTACTTGGCTAAGGCTTCGCGCAGCGCCTCGAAACGCACGCGCGCCTCTTCTGGGTCTACGCCACCTTCGTTGCTGTCTTCATCATCGGACGAATCGCTATCGTCGTCATCGTCGTCATCGTCGTCATTGCTTTCGGCGGCGGCAGCGGCGGCATCTTCGCGGCGCTGTGCTTGCTCGGCAGCTGTGGGGACTTCGTCGGCAGGGTCTAACCAACCGGCGATAACGTCGACCATGCGACGCTCTTCTTTGGCAATCAGATCGTATTCACCAATAACCTGCTCAACCGCACCGGGCCAGCAAGCGAGGGAATGCATCAACTCGCGAATGCCTTCTTCGATGCGCTTGGCAATGGCAATTTCGCCTTCGCGGGTCAGAAGCTCGACGGTGCCCATTTCGCGCATGTACATACGCACGGGGTCAGTGGTGCGACCGGCTTCGGTTTCTACCGCAGCCAAGGCCGCAGCGGCTTCGGCGGCGGCGATTTCATCGGCAGAGCTGTCGCCATCGGTCATCAACAGGGTATCTGCATCAGGTGCGGTTTCGAACACCTTGATACCCATGTCGTTGATCATCTGAATGATGTCTTCAACCTGATCTGGATCGGAAATATCCTCGGGTAAGTGGTCATTCACTTCGGAATAGGTGAGGTAACCCTGTTCCTTACCGCGAGCAATCAGCTCTTTAATTCGCGATTGCTGCTGTTTGCCAATATCAACCATTCTAAACCCTGTGTATTACCAGATGAGGTGGGGGGAACGCAAAGCCGCGCATTATAACGCTATATGGGGATCAGGAGCCAGAATCCAAGCTCATTCTTCACGCTAGATTCAGGCTTTTTTCGCCAACAAAAGGCGTAATTGCTCACGTTCTTCGGCACTGAGGCTTTTTAAACCCTGTAATTTCGCTTTCTCGACCAGCGGCAAATCCGTCTGTAGCTGCAAGCGCCTGCGCAACTCTTTAAAAATATCCGCCAACTCTTGGCCGCGCAGCTCGGCACTTTGATCGTTGGCCGCAACGCTTGTAAACAAATGCATGCCGGCCAACTGACCCATTTTCACCTCGGCCTCGTGGCCGTGGGCACCGCGCCAATGGCCCAGCACCTGACCGATGCTGACCACCGGCCGGGCCGCCAGATAACTCACCAGCTCGCGCAATAGCGGCAAATCCGGATCGTCGAGCCCCGACAACTGGGCTAGCTCGCGCTCGGCTTCGGCAACCAGCTCAGTGTGGTAGAGCAACAGCGCCGTGGCCAATTTCGCCGGGGTAAAACCGATATTTTTCGACGAGCGCGCAAATAATTGCGGCTGACGGGGCAGCGATGCCTCGGCGCCTTCCCAGTGCTCGTAACCCTCGGGCGGCTGATTATCGCTCGGCGCTTGCTGGGCCCAAACCTCTTCGTAACCTTGGTCGTGATAGTCAGGGGCATCTTGATCGATGGTCGGCGGCAGCGCTTCGCTATCGGCGGGGCCAACCGTCGCTGGCCGGTTTCCTGGCGCCTGTGCGGGTCGATATTCCGGCCTAGGTGCCGGCTCGGGTGGCTGCTCAGCCAACTCCAACAAGGTGTCCTTATCTAACCCCGTGCGCTTGGCCAACTGCTGAAACATTAACTCGCGATAGACGCCCTTAGGCAGCTGATAAATCAGCGGAGCGGCGAGCTTACTGAGCCGCGCGCGGTGCTCCATGCGCTTTAAATCGAGACCGTCGGACACGGCGTCAAACAAGTAATCTTCCAGCGGAATGGCGCGATCGCGGATCAAGCCTTCGAACTTTTCCGGGCCAATTTGGCGCACCAAGGTATCCGGGTCTTCGCCATCGGGCAGGAATAAAAACCGCACCTGCCAGCCGTCTTGCATGACCGGCAATGAAACCTCTAAGGCGCGGCGCGCGGCGCGGCGACCGGCTTCATCGCCATCGAAACAAAATACCACTTCACTGGTGTATTTAAACGCTAAACGCAGATGCTCTTCGCCGCTGGCCGTACCCAAGGTGGCAACGCCATAGCGCAAACCAAACTGGGCTAGGGCCACCACGTCCATATAGCCCTCAACCACGAGCAGGCGCGGAATTTCCTTGTAGGCTTGGCGCGCTTCGTACAAGCCGTACAGCTCTTTGCCCTTGTGGAACACCGGCGTTTCGGGCGAGTTTAAATACTTGGGCTTGGAATTATCGAGCACCCGACCGCCGAAACCGATAACACGGCCACGCAAGTCGCGGATGGGAAACATGACGCGCTCGCGAAAGCGATCGTAGAGCTTATTTTCTTGCTCGTGCGCGATCAGCATGCCGGCTTCAATTAAGAGCTTTTTATCTTCTTCCGTTTCGCCCAAGGCTTTAAGCAAGTTATCCCAACCTGGCGGGGCGAAACCGATGCCGAAATTTTTCGCCACCTCGCCGGTTAAACCACGGGTTTTGAGATAGTTAACCACTTGTTGCCGGTTTTTGTGCTCGCGCAACTGGGTTTGGAAGTGCTCGCTCGACTTCTCCAGCAGGGTATACAAACTTTTGCGCACTTCGGCTTTTTTAACTTGCTCGGGGCTGCGCTGCTCGCGCGGCACTTCCAAACCGGCTAGGTGCGCTAAGGATTCCACTGCCTGGGGGAAATCCAAGCGCTCGTAATCCATGATAAAGCCCACGGCATTGCCGCTGGCGCCACAACCGAAGCAGTAAAAGAATTGTTTATCTTGGCTAACGGTAAAAGACGGGGTTTTTTCGTCGTGAAAGGGGCAGCAGGCGCTGTAGTTTTTGCCGGTTTTTTTCAGCTTAACGCGGCTATCCACAAGACTGACAATGTCGATGCGATCGAGCAGGTCATCAACGAAGTCTTGGGGGATTAAACCAGCCATAACCGTCTGAGCACCAGAAAGTGTTTAGGAGTGAGCCGGAAGTGTAACGGGGCGAGGCGCCAGCGACAATCGAACTGTTGAGCTTAACCCAGCTTGGCTTTCAGCAGCTTGCTTACATCGCCCATATCGGCGCGGCCAGCGGCCTGCGGCTTGATCAGCGCCATGGCTTTACCCATATCGCGCATAGACTCGGCACCACTGTCGGCAATCGCTTTAGAAACCATGGCATCCAACTCTTCTGCGCTCAATTGGGTGGGCAGAAAGTCTTGGATGACCAGCATTTCGGCTTTTTCCACCTCGGCCAAATCGGTGCGGCCGGCGGCCTCGAACTGGCTAATGGAGTCGCGACGCTGCTTGAGCATCTTATCCATCACGGCGAGGGCGCGGTCATCATCTACTTCGATGCGCTCATCCACTTCGATACGCTTAAATTCCGCCAATATAAGGCGAATAGCGGCAAGACGCTCTTTTTCACGGGCGCGCATGGCGTCCTTCATAGCATCGCTGATTCGAGTTCTGAGTTCAGTAGACATGGCTAACACCTAACATGGCAAAACACCCTAAGGGTAATTCGCGTGTGGAAGAGCAAGAAAGCACAATTTAACAGACTAGAAACGACTAACGGCCGGAGCTTGGAATTCCGGCCGCGCAGTCAGATCTGAGCAATAGCTTTAGGCAGCTAACTCAGTACATCCGCTGAAATTTACGGTTTTCGCGAGACATCTTCTTGGCGTGACGCTTAACAGCGGCAGCAGCTTCGCGCTTACGTACAGTGGTGGGCTTCTCGTAAAACTCACGACGACGAACTTCGGCCAAAATGCCGGCTTTTTCACATGAACGCTTGAAACGACGCAATGCTACGTCAAAGGGCTCGTTTTCTTTCAACTTTACTGAAGGCATTTCATTACCTGACTGTTTTAAATTCTCTACCCAAACTGCATCTTACAGACGGGTTTCCAAGGGGCGCAGATTCTATACAGTTCACCGACTAACATCAAGCCTAGGATGTGCGTCAATTTCGACCTACAACAATAGCGGACTAAAATGAGGACTATGCTGGTATCTGACCGGCGGCGACTTTATCATGCCGCTCCAACCTACTACATCATTTTTTTAGCCCATGCGTGTACTTGGCATAGAAACATCCTGCGATGAGACCGGCATCGCCCTTTACGACACCGACAAAGGCCTGTTGGCAGACGCGCTATACAGCCAAATAGCGGTGCATAGCGAATACGGTGGCGTGGTGCCAGAGCTGGCGTCGCGCGATCACGTGCGTAAAACTCTGCCGCTTATAGAGGAAGTGTTAACGAAAGCGAACCTAACGAAAGCGGACCTAGACGCCATTGCCTACACCTCGGGCCCAGGCTTAATAGGCGCCTTGATGGTTGGCGCCGCCGTGGGTCGATCCATGGCCTACGCTCTGGGCATACCCGCCGTAGGCGTACATCACATGGAGGGCCACCTGCTCGCCCCCATGCTGGAAGACAATCCGCCGGCGTTTCCCTTCGTGGCGCTGTTGGTTTCCGGTGGCCACACCCAGTTGGTTAAAGTAGAAGGCATTGGCCGCTATGAATTGCTGGGCGAATCGCTCGACGATGCCGCCGGCGAAGCCTTCGATAAAGCCGCCAAAATGATGGACTTAGATTACCCCGGCGGCCCGCACATCGCGCGCATTGCCGAGCGCGGCGCCAAGGGCCGCTTCACTTTTCCGCGCCCAATGACCGACAGACCCGGTTTAGATTTCAGCTTTAGCGGGCTAAAAACCTTCACCCTCAACACCGTCACCGAGCACGCCGAAGCCAATGGCTTGCCAAGCGATCAAACCTGCGCCGACATAGCCTTGGCATTTCAGGAAGCCGTTGTCGCCACACTGGTGATTAAATGCCGTCGCGCCTTGAAGCAAACCGGCTACAAGCGCCTGGTGATTGCCGGCGGCGTCTCGGCTAATAAATCCTTGCGCGAACAACTCGAAGCGCAGCTCGCCAAAATCAACGCCTCGGTATTCTATGCGCGCAAAGAATTTTGCACCGACAACGGCGCCATGATCGCCTACGCTGGCGCCCAGCGTTTACTGGCCGGTGAAACCGCAGATCTCGCCATTAACGTCACGCCGCGCTGGCCCATGGATAGCCTGAAACCCATCGCCACAACAACGGCGGCTGACCAGCATGAATGACCGCATCTTTATCGAAGGTCTTTGGGTGGAAACGGTCATAGGCGTGTACGACTGGGAGCGCTGCATTAAACAGCGCTTGCTGTTCGACCTCGTGCTGGCCACCGATATACGCCCAGCCGCCGCCGATGATGACATCGGCAAAACCTTGAATTACAAAACCTTAAGCGATCGCGTGATCGAATTTAGCGAATCCAAATCCCATCAGCTTATTGAAACCTTGGCCGAGCAAGTGGCAGAACTAATCCAAACCGAATTTAAGGTCAGCTGGCTCTCGCTCAAACTTTCCAAGCCCGGTGCACTACCCAAAGCCACCAACGTGGCGGTTTACATCGAACGCGGGAAGCCCGTCGAGCCGACACCCTAAATGACCGATATTTTTTTAGGCTTAGGCAGTAACACCGGCAAACATAAAAACTTATGCGCCGGTTTAGATGCGTTAACAGAAGCGCTAGGGGAACTCACGCTGTCGTCTGTGTACGAAAGCTTACCTGTGGGTTTTGATGGACGGAATTTCTACAACCTCGTGGTGGCGGCAAAAACCGAGCTCGCGCTCGCAGACCTCTCGCGCTTATTAAAACAGATTGAAGACGCCAACGGCCGCCTTCGCGACGGGCCAAAATTCAGCCCGCGAACGCTGGATATCGACATTCTCACCTACGGCGAAGCCGCCGGAAATTTCGGCGACATCGAACTTCCCCGCGACGAAATTCTGTTCAATGCTTTTGTATTGAAACCACTGGCAGAAATTGCGCCCGACGCCCTCTTGCCCGGCTCCAAAGCCAACTACGCCACACTTTGGCAGAATTACACCAGCAGCCAACAGCTCTGGCCGGTCAGCTTCATTTGGCAAGGTCGCGAGTTAACACGCATTTAAGCGACCAGCCAGCGCCAGCTCATTATCAAACAAACCCGTTTGATGCATATCAAAGCCGCTCCCCCGCACTGTGCTATGGTAAACGTTGACCTCTGTTCAACATCCACTGAGCAACCAGCACAGGAGCATGACATGAACGAACACCTGAAAAAAGAAATCGAGCTAAGCATTGAAAAAATGCGTGCCATAAAAGCATCCATTCAACACGCGGCGGCCGAGGCTGAGGTTAAAGCTAAGAGCTTCTGGCAGGATGCAGAACAACAACTCGACACCATTGAAGGCAAATTACGCTCGGCAAAAACCTCACTTGGCGCAAGCACTGATGAAGCGATACTGCAGGCACACTTAGCGGCCATGGACGCCAGCGAGCACTGGGAACGAATCAAAGAAACGGTCGAATCCACCTTACAACACGGCAGGCAAAGTGCTAAAACAGAACTCGACTACACTCGGCTAAAAGCGCATTTAGCCAAGATGGATGCACAGCAATTTTTCGAGGAGGATGGCAAAGCGCTGATCAAAAAATTTAATCAATCACGAGATCAAGTGTCTAAAGATGTGGCCAGCGCGCTCGCCCTAATGAGCCAACATATGGATAAAGTTGCCAGCCACATGCGCCGAGATGTGTAGCCATAATTAATTGTTGGCTGAAGAAACCCAACGACGCGCGCCTAAACCTAGCTTAGCTAGCAAGTAGCCTTCACGTAAGTCTTACCAATTTCGCATCGCAACGCCATTCATCGGTTGCGATGCGAAATCGGTTTTATCGCGAAGACATAGAGTTAAGCAGATTACAGCGCCTTCCCTACATCCTCGGCTAGCAGGGCTAGCAATTGATTCAACCCATTCACCAAGCCAGTAGAGTTAGACGCCGCGACCACCTGCTTATTGAAGTGATGATATGTCATCTCGGCGTCAGTGCCGGTGGTTACCACCACCCAGGTTGCCTGCAAACCAACGGCCTCAGCATCGCGAAAGATGTTATGAATTTGCACCCGTACACTTTTCTGAGGCCTACTGTCTTGGCGCCAAGGGAAGTACACAAAGGCGCGCGCGGGCGCCTGTGCCGTCAACTTCATGCCTAAGGTTCGCGCCACACCTTTCTCTAAGGGCTCGGCCCAAACATGTCCCGTTAGCACCTGAATGGCGCCATCTTTGTGCTGATAAACTAATTGAGGCCGATTCAAAAAACCCGCCAGTTCAATCGGGCCGACGCCAATCAATACATCTACCGCCGCGTCGGGCGCTGGCGCCAACCATTGACTATCACCCAACAGATAAAATGTTTTTGGCGCAACGCTTTTACAGGCACTAAGCACCACACAAGCCAGCAGAAGTAGCAGAACAGTTTTCATGGGCAATCAATCCTCGGCATTTTCACGCCCACGCCAAATGGCATCGGGGTTTTGATCTAAAGTTTCCGATAGGGTTTGCAGTGCGCGCGCCGCACGGCGAACATCATCGAGCGCCGCGCCCATTTTGTTGACCGTTTGTCCATCCTCGGAAAAGGTGTAGGCCATCTGGCTCGCCGCCGTTTCTACCGTAGCTAGGCTGTTATTCAAACGCGTCAAACTGGAATTTAGCGAAGCCACTATTTCAGGCGCACTGTTATTGAGCTCACCAATGAGTTGATCTGCTTGCGCTAAGGTTGCAGATAAATCACGCCTTAATATCGCCACCTCTCCGTCCAAACCGTTAGCGGCCTTTTCAATAGCACTCAAGGTATTATTCGCGCCAACCAAGGTGCGCTCAATTTCGCCCGACGCCAAGAGCGCGTTAACCCGCCCAACCATCTGATTCAAGTTGCTGACTAAATCTTCCAAATTGATATTTTGAAACTTCTTGGAAATCTGCTCGAATTCCGTTGCCATGGTGGGAATTTCCACCAACGCCGTTTGGTAACCATAGCGCTGCACTGGTGTATCAGGGTGAAAATCCAGTTCCACATACAGCAAGCCGGTTAAAAAACTTTGATAATTTAATTGCGCCCGCAAGCCGTTTTCCACTGCCTCAGTTAAGAACTCCTCGCTCGCCGCCAAGCCACTGCTGTTAATGCGCTTCAACAACAAATCCGCCACCACCGTCGTTACCGCCGCCTGACTGGCACCCTCATCGCCACCGCTGTGCTTGGATAGGCTTTGAAAATTGATTTGAATATCAGCGATCTCGCCGAGTACAACACCCTTCAGCTTGATAGGAGCGCCAATCTGCAAGCCCTGTACCGAGCCCTCGAAATACATAATGACACTTTGCTTTTTGGCGAACAGGCGGCCGCCAGAGAAAAAAAGCAAAGCCAAAAAGGTTAGCAATAAGGCGCCAAAAATAAAGGCGCCTATTGCGAAAGAAAGATTTTTGTTTGCCGTCATCCGCTGACAACCTCTGTATTTGTTTGGCGATTGAGAAAGTTTCTGACTTTGATTGACGCGCTAGATTCTGCCAATACTTTAGGGTTACCGCTATCTAACATCGTTTTCGACTCGCTATCGAGGAATATACACTGGGTGCCAATGGTCAGAATACTGGGCAGCTCGTGAGAGACAATAATAACCGTCGAATCCAATGCACCACAAACCTGAACAATAAGCTCATCTAAACGCATAGAGCTGATGGGGTCTAGCCCGGCTGACGGCTCATCAAAAAATAGCAATTTAGGGTCTAAGGCAATAGCGCGCGCCAGCCCTGCACGCTTATGCATACCGCCCGACAACTCCGAGGGATAAAACGCCTCAAAGCCCGCCAGCCCCACCAATGCCAATTTGTAAGCAACCGCCTCCTTAATTTGCGCGGCCGATAGGTTGGTATAGAGCTGCATGGGCAAGGCAACATTTTCAGCCAGCGTCATACTGGAGAATAGAGCGCCGGTTTGAAAGGTAATGCCCCAGCTTTTCAACAGCGCCAATTGTCGTTCGTGATCAGAGGCATAAAATGCAACCCCCTCGTAGACAACATCGCCCTGTGACGGCGGCAATAAACCTATCATGGATTTCAACAAGGTAGTTTTACCGCAGCCGCTACCACCCACCACAAAAAAAATATCGTTCTTCTTTACCGTAAAATTTAAGTCGTTTTGAACCGGGCGCGCACCATAGCCAATGCTCAGGTTGCGAACGTCTATAAAGGGGCTAGTCATCAGATCCCCAACTTGTCATAAATAATATTAAAGGCGGCATCTGCCACAACCAGATACACAATCGCACTCACCACAGCATTGGTGGTGGCCAGCCCCACAGCGGTTGAATTTCTGCCGCAGCGAATACCGGCGTGACAGCCGGCCATGGCAATTAGCACCCCAAACACCAAGCTTTTCAATAAGCCCGTGGAGATATCTAGCCAATCTACTGCTTGCTGCGTTTGCAGTATGTACTGAGTGTAACTGACATCCATGCTGGTGGTGATTAACGCACCACCGAGCATGCCGATGGTATTGGCATAGATGGTTAGCAACGGCATGGTTAAAATCAGCGCTAAAAGGCGTGGCAACACCAAAAATTCTAAGCTCGACACACCCATCACTTTGAGTGCATCAATCTCTTCATTGACTTGCATGGTACCAAGCTGAGCAGCGTAGGCCGCACCAGTTCTGCCGGCCATAATAACAGCGGTCATTAGCGCGCCCATTTCCCGCACCATACCGAGTGACACGAGATCGGCAACATACACTTGCGCGCCTAGCTGGCGTAATTGAATGGCGCCTAAGTACGCCAAAATCATTCCCACCAATAAACTAATCAGAGTAACAATCGGCAATGCCTTCGGGCCAGACTCGCGAATGAAGTAAAAGATATCGCTAGCGCGGGTATTAGCTCGCCCAGAAAGCCATTTAACGCAGGCGAGGCAAACATCGCCGACGAATATAAAATGCTCTTTAACACTTTGGCCGTGCTCTGTGAGCCAATTTCTTAGTTTCGCCCGCCAGCCGATATAGACCGGATTAGTCGGCTGTTCATATTCGGGGACATCTAATGCTAACTTCAATAGCTGCTGCAAAGCAGGGCTAGATTCAGAATAGCGAAATACAATATTTTTTTTCTGGCAGCGTCGCGCAAGCTGCAACAATGCGATAGCTAAACTCGAATCCCACTGGCCAAGTTCACGGGTATCCAGATTCAGGGCTTTACAATCGAGGGGAAAGAGTGCGCACAGCTGCGCGCCCTCGGGTGCGCTACCTAGGTGCCAATTACCACGAATATGAAGCGTGCGCTCATGGTGTTCAGCGCCGGCACTAAATTCCGCGTGCGCGGCAATCATTGTAGGTTCAGACAAGTCGTTAACACCTGAGGTAGATCCATTTTATCCCAGCCAAAACCAAGCTTATCAGCTAAACCATGAACGATGTTACTTGTCTGGGATTGGCCAGTCGTCTTTAAGTTTAGCTATAGCGGCAATGCGCGCACGATTAATACCTTCACCTAAGGCTTTTCCTGTTAACCCTTGTGCCATCAATGGATCGGGTTTAACTGCTAAACAAGCCTCTAGCGCAGCGGCAAGATATTGCTCTTGCGGGTAGGGCGCGGTCTCAAACCCGGTTCGGCCACGGGCGTCGGCTTTACAAGCCGCGGTAAATAAAGGCACTCGCTCAGGTCTGCGCAAGCCATCTATGGCTTGCAACAGTGTCAACACCGTGGCCGGCTTCAGCTCAAATAATCGATGGCAATTCAAATGCTGCCCGGTAACGGCCAAAGCCAAATCGCGATGCTCTTTTGGCACACCGAGTCGCGCGCACACATCTTTAACCAGCGCCAGACCTCGATGCTCGTGGGCTATATGCCTTGGCAACTCGTCAATTGGCGTCACACCTTTTCCTAAGTCGTGCACCAAGGCGGCAAATCGCACCCGCGTATCGGCGTCGGCTGCAGTCAATAAAACCGATTGCTGTAGGGTCAACATCGTGTGAATGCCGGTATCAATTTCCGGGTGATACTCGGCTCGCTGTGGCACACCCCACAGACAATTTAATTCGGGAATAAGCCGCGCTAACGCGCCGCAGGCGCGCAAGACCTCGATAAAAATTTCGGGGTTGGGTTCAGCTAAGGCCCGCTGCATTTCCTTCCACACCCGCTCTGCCACTAAGTGATCAACCTCGCCGGCATCGACCATCGACTGCATTAACGCTTGAGTTTCTGGCGCCACCACAAAACCCAATTGATGGTAGCGTGCGGCAAAACGCGCGATGCGTAAAATACGCACAGGATCTTCGGCGAAGGCTGGGGACACGTGACGCAGGATTTTGTTTTCAATATCCTGCCTGCCGCCGTAGGGGTCGATAAACTCACCTTGATCGTTTTTGGCGATGGCATTGATGGTGAGATCGCGGCGGATCAAATCTTCTTCGAGACTCACGCTTACATCGGTATGAAAGGTAAAACCTGTATAGCCGCGCCCCGACTTGCGTTCTGTGCGCGCGAGCGCGTACTCCTCGCGCGTCCGACCGTGTAGAAAAACAGGAAAATCTTTACCGACTGGCGTAAAGCCTTCAGCCAGCATTTGCTCTGGCGTTGCGCCAACCACTACCCAGTCGCGCTCGTGAAAGGGGAAACCCAGCAATTCATCGCGCACGGCGCCGCCAACGAGATACACATCCACCTGAAAACCTACCGCTTTTTTTGCTACAGAAGATGGCCTAAGGATACCCTATCCAGCGCCCTTACAACCAACGGCAATTATTGGAAAACTGCGGCCGCAAGTACTCCATTTGATCACCGCGAATCCGGTCGCTGTTTACCAGGGCTAAATACTCGGCATTATTGGGCCGGTAGGGCAAAGCAATGAGATTCATCTGAATCTCATCTAAAAGAAAGTTACTTTTATGTTGATTGCAGCGCTTGCACGCCGCCACAACATTTTCCCAGCGATCCAAACCACCGCGGCTGGTGGGCTGTACATGATCGCGCGACAGATTCATAAAGCTAAACGACTTACCACAATACAAGCACCGATAATCATCGCGCCGAAACAGGGCCCGATTTGTCAGCGGCGGACGATTGCGCAGTGGCGCTAAACGCCCACCGCCGCAGGCCAAAATTGATGGCAACTGAATGCGACTGGTTAACCCGGTGAGCCGCGATTCTCCGCCCACCACGCGTTTCACCACCCCGCCTAAACTCCACGTCACCAAATCCCTCGCGTAGAGACAAACCGCTTCCTGCCAGCCAATCCATTCGATAGGCTGGCCGGAAAGATTAAGTCGAAGAATGCGTGCTTCAGGCATTGGGTCTCTCCATGAACAACAAGCGAAATTCACTGGCGCTAAGCCTAGCTAAGTAAAAAGCTACGGCACTCGCACGAAAGAGATATGACAAGAATAAAGAAATTGGAACAAAAGCGGTAAAAACGAGATATTTAAAAGCGAGAAAGTGACCGGCTACTAAGAAAAGCAGCAGAAAGCCGTCACATGAGCACCTGATTGCAATGAAGGCAAAACCCTCCTTTTCTATTAGGCGTTTAGCTCGAGTGTATAAAATTCATGCAGATCGTCAAGCACTTTTTCCGAGCCACCGGTCGAGCCATTGCCAATAACCGCACAATAACGCGATTCTAGCTATTATCTAGTATGGGTAGGCGTCGCTATTTACTTGGTTTATCCATGCCAACCGCTAGCGCCGTCTGCAGCTCCGACTGCTCTTCGAATTCAATCATCAGTCGATGCTCGCGCAGCTGCGAACCTTGGCGCTTAACAATGTGCTGTATTAAAACCTCTTGATCGTGGGGGCTAAGGGCAACAAAGTTTGTGCGCAAATAAAAGCCACCATCAATCGCTTCACAATCGAGCACCTTGCCATAAGTCACAATATGATTTCCCTCCGGCCGCAAAATCAGATCGAGACTCAACACCTTGCCAGCGGCTATTAACTCTTCAGTGATAAAGGCCATACCGCAGGCGCTAATATTGACCTCGCGCACGCGATGGGCGACATCTCTAACCAGTCGGCTATCGAGCTCCAACTGTGCAATAACACAATTAATCTTATTATTGAGCGTGGTAAACAATTCGGTCATCACTGGCGACGACAATTGCGGTAGCAATTGGTCGATGGCATTTTCATAGCGAGAAAGCAAACTCAGCGTATCCACCGGTTGCGGGTCGTGCTCTTGCCGCGTTCTCGCCTCCTCATCTGTTAACACGCGGTAGGCCACCCCCACCTTGTCATTAATGCGAAAAAAACGCCGACGCTCGGACATTAGAAAACCTCGCTCGGATCGAGATCAAATAAATATTCAGGGTCCAGATTTAAGTCGCGCAAAATATCTTGCCCCTCTTCTTTTAATACTTCCAAATCGGCTTTATCGATATCCGAATCCACGCCTTGTTGAATAACAATTTCCACCCGGCGATTGCGCGCGCGATTTTCGCCGCTGTCGTTCGCCACCAAAGGTTTGGTATCGGCAAACCCAGACACCTGAAAACGGCGCGGGTTGATTTCATTGCCCCGCATCAACTCGGTTGCCACAGACACGGCGCGGCTTGATGATAATTCCCAATTGGAGCGGAAACGCGCCGTGGCAATAGGTATGTTGTCGGTATGCCCTTGCACCTCGATTTTGCCCGGCTTCGACCTCAGCACAGCGCGAATCTCCTCCATCACATCGGCATATTGCCCAACTAAATCAGCCGAGCCTGAGCGGAAAGAGCCCTTCTCTCGAATGCGGATAATGATTTTTCGACCCTGGGTTTCAATTTCAATTTCGCCGGCAATAATTTGCGACTGTAACGCTTGGGCAAGATCTACGGCGTCATTTTCAGTTTGTTGAATAAGCTCTTCTAGCTTCTCTCTGATGCGCGCCTTAATACCCGCTTCTGTCGCTTGGTCGCCCTGCTCAACGTCATATTCTTCATTGCACTGCACCTCCAGACTCATTTCTGTAATGTCTTGGGTCTTCTGCCATATTTCATTGATGGGTGTCGGGTTGGGTGTGCCAGGGCTAAATTCCTGCGCGATGATACTGGTGCCCTTGGGCACATCATCCACATTGAGTTTGTTTTGCACCCCAAATGCCTGCGCCATAGAACCTGCCAAACGCTTAAACTTCATGGCATCCATTTCAGAAAAAGATAAGAGCAGCACGAAGAAGCACATCAACAGTGCCATCAAATCTGCGAAGGTGCCCATATACGCGGGCAGCCCCGGCGGGGGACATTTACAGTCGTGTTCTTCCTCGGCAGCCACAGGTTTACTCCTTAACCCGCATCTGCCGCTTCGCGCTTACCTTCGGGGAGATAGGTGCGTAACATGGAATCGATAACACGTGGGTTTTGACCACCCTGAATCGCCAAGAGCGCATCCAGTACTAAACTCTTGATCATGGCCTCTTCACCCGCGCGCAATTTCAGCTTATCGGACATGGGGCCAAAAATACCGTTTGCCATAATGGCGCCGTACAGCGTTGTTAGCAGGGCCACCGCCATAGCGGGGCCAATGGATTTCGGATCATCCATGTTCGACAACATGGCAACCAAGCCCACCAAGGTGCCGATCATGCCCATGGCCGGTGCCGTTTCTGCCATGGCAGCAAAAATTTTAGCGCCGTATTCATGCCGCTCAATGGCCAGCGCTTTGTCTTTAGACAACAGCGCCTTAACCACGTCGGGATCGTGACCGTCCACCAACAACTGAATGCCCTTCTGTAAAAACGGGTTGCTTACCTCCTTACCTTCGAGCGACAGCAAGCCACCTTTTCTCGCAGCGTCGGCAAGCTCGACTATCTCGGCGATCAAATCCACCGGATCGGTACTTTTAAAGAGGAAGCTTTTCGCCATGATTTTCATGGCTGAGAGGTAATGAGATAAACCAAATTTGATCATTACCGCAAAAATCGACCCGCCCACCACAATGACAAACGACGGCGCATCGGCAAACATGCCTAAATTACCCGCCATCAACATAGCGGTTAAAATCAAACCAATGGTCCCCAAAAGGCCAATGAGCGTGGCTAAATCCACAGAAAACTCCTTACTTGCTTATCGATATCCGCAGCCATTGCCGGTTTTCTTCTTACTTATCGTCCAAAGCCACTCAAACTGAACCCTGCGACTACGGTATTAGTTTAGTTAGGAAACTGGGATTAGCTTGGAAATCAGCGGAAAGAATTTACGCTTTTAGACCCAGCGCACCTTCGCGATTGACCGACTCGAAGCCCTCGTATAGGGTGGCGGCTTCATTTAATGCCTCATTTTTACTCGCAACTACAGGACGCGCAGCCATGGCCAGCCGTAAGAAACCACAAGACTTCGAACAGTCCCTGGCCGCACTTGAAGCGCTGGTTGCGAAAATGGAAAAAGGCGACCTTAGCCTAGAAGATTCCCTCAAGGCATTCGAGGAGGGCGTGCAGCTGACCCGCGAATGCCAAGCGCGACTGCAGGCCGCTGAACAGCGCGTGCAGGTACTGCTGGCGCAGAATGGCGAAGTCCGCTACGAAAACCTCGACGGCACCGAACAAGAAGACTAGATGATGGAGCCAGCACTCACCGCTTTCAGCCAACGGGTTAAACACGCTGTCGACGCTCGGCTCGAGCATGCCATAGAGCACCTAGCCGGCTCTGGTGCTCAACTCAAAGCCGCCATGCATTACAGCCTTACCAACGGCGGCAAGCGCGTGCGCCCGCTTTTGGTCTATGCCAGTGCCCAAGCCCTTAAACCGGACCAAGAAGACGGCCTAGACTGGGTAGCGGCCGCGGTCGAATCCATTCACGCCTACAGCCTTGTGCACGACGACCTACCGGCCATGGACGACGACGACCTGCGCCGCGGCAAACCCACGACCCATATCGCCTTCGACGAAGCCAGCGCTATTTTAGCCGGTGACGCATTGCAAACACTCGCGTTTGAATTACTCGCCCTTGCCCCCTTTACGGCGGAACTAAAAGTAGGCTTGATCACTCAGCTGGCGAGTGCTTCTGGTGCCAAGGGCATGGTATTGGGCCAGGCCATCGATCTTGCCGCCGTCAATCAGCAGCTCGACCTAACGCAGCTAGAGCGCATGCACCGGCACAAGACCGGCGCGCTGATTTGTGCATCCGTTGCCATGGGCGCTCTGGCA
Organism: Simiduia litorea; assembly: GCF_042853465.1. Taxonomy (GTDB): domain Bacteria; phylum Pseudomonadota; class Gammaproteobacteria; order Pseudomonadales; family Cellvibrionaceae; genus Simiduia; species Simiduia litorea. Next base: position 3,938,365 of record NZ_AP031497.1, read on the forward strand.
GCCGGCGCCACTACGGAGCAACTAGAGGCGCTGCAGCGCTACGCAGAAGCCATCGGCCTCGCCTTTCAAGTGCAAGACGACATTCTTGACGTCACCTCAGACACCCAAACCTTGGGTAAACAGCAGGGTGCCGATAGCAGCCACAACAAACCAACCTATGTCTCGCTACTCGGGTTAGAGGGTGCCAAAGCCAAAGCTCAGGAGTTACACCGAGATGCCCATCAGGCACTGGCCAGGCTCGGTTCAGCGGCCGACACGCTCAGACAATTAGCCGACTATATTATCGAGCGCAAAGCTTAAATGGCCGGGCTTGCCGGCCCCGCGCCCAATTTCCCGAATTGGCGCTAGTCATTTAATCACTGGCGCCCTAAAATGGCCGGTTCAAGCAGCCAGCTAGCCAGTGCCGACTCTCAGTTATGTTTAACGAAATTCCACGCCAGCGCCCAGAAACGCCGCTATTAGACAGCATCGCGCTGCCTAAAGACTTGCGCTTGCTGGATGTCGATCAACTACAAGACGTTGCACAGCAGCTGCGCCATTACCTGCTGTACTGTGTTGGCCAAACTGGCGGCCACTTTGGTGCAGGCCTGGGCGTGGTCGAGCTTACTGTGGCGCTGCATTACGTTTACAACACTCCGGCCGACAAAATCATTTGGGATGTTGGCCACCAGACCTACCCGCACAAAATTCTTACCGGCCGACGCGAAGCCATGTTGAGCATGCGCCAACGGGACGGCCTTGCGGGTTTCCCCAAGCGCAGCGAAAGCGAGTACGACACTTTCGGCGTGGGCCACTCAAGCACGTCTATCTCCGCCGCCCTGGGTATGGCACTCGGCCACGAAATGGCGGGGCTGGATAACAAAACTGTGGCCATCATCGGCGACGGCGCCATGACCGCTGGCATGGCTTTCGAAGCACTCAATCACACCGCGCACACCGAAACCGACATGCTGGTCATTTTAAATGACAACAACATGTCAATTTCCAAAAATGTCGGCGGTTTGGCCACCTACTTCTCGCGCATCTGGGCCAGTAAATCGTACAACGCCTTGCGCGAAGGCAGCCGCAAAGTGTTGTCAAAAATTCCCGCCGCCTGGGAGCTGGCGCGCAAAACTGAAGAGCATATGAAAGGCATGGTTTCGCCGGGCACCTTATTCGAGGAGCTGGGTTTCAACTACGTTGGCCCCATCGATGGCCATGATACCGCTGGCCTTGTGCGCTACCTGAGTAATTTGCGCGACATCAAAGGGCCAAAATTACTGCACATCATTACCCAAAAGGGCAAAGGCTTTGCGCCGGCCGAAGCCGATCCCGTTGGCTACCACGCGCTCAATAAAATTGAGCCCAAGCAACCGGTGCAGGATGTCGCGAGCAATAAACAGAAATATCAAAAAATATTTGGCGACTGGCTGTGCCAACAAGCCGCCGCCGATGAACGCCTAGTGGCGATCACACCCGCCATGTGCGAAGGCTCGGGCATGGTGGATTTTGCGCGCCAGTTTCCCGAGCGCTTTCACGATGTCGCCATTGCCGAACAACACGCGGTAACGCTCGCGGCCGGTCTCGCCTGTGAGGGCCAAAAGCCGGTCGTCGCCATTTATTCAACTTTTTTACAACGCGCCTACGATCAACTGGTGCACGATGTCGCGATTCAAAATCTGGACGTCACCTTCGGTATTGATAGGGCGGGCCTGGTGGGTGAAGACGGCCCCACCCACGCCGGCAGCTTTGATTTAAGCTTTTTGCGCTGTATCCCCAATATGATTATTGCGGCGCCCTCGGACGAGGCCGAATGCCACCAACTGTTGTGCAGCGCTTATCAGTTTAATGGCCCTGCCGCTGTGCGCTATCCGCGCGGCAATGGCGTGGGTGCGGCCATAACCACAGAGCTGCAACCACTACCGGTTGGTGTCGGCCGTCGAGTCAGAGAAGGTAAACAAATTGCCATCTTGTGTTTCGGCACACTGCTGGCCAATGCCGAAAAGGCCTGTACGCAACTCAATGCCACCCTGTGCGATATGCGCTGGGTTAAACCTTTAGACGAGGCGCTGATTCTCGACCTAGTTAAGCACCATGAACTTATCGTTACCCTAGAAGAAAATGCTGTGGCTGGCGGCGCAGGCTCGGCGGTGAGCGAATATTTGAATAGCCAAGGCATCGCGGTGCCGGTATTGCAGCTGGGTTTACCGGATAGCTATATCGATCACGCCAAACAGTCGCAAATGCTCGCGGCTGCAGGTCTCGATGCTGAGAGTATTGTCGCCCGGGTTCAAGCGCGCGTCGCCTCGCTCGCAGGTAGACCAGCGGTTAACGCCTAAACTTCACTGACTCAGAAGCCAAGGACAGAGCATGCAGAAAAGCTCAGCCTATGTTTTTATCGCCACGGCCGCCGCGGTGTTTTCAATCGCAAAATGCGCCAGCGGCCCGGCCCCCTCCCAACAAGTTGCCGACTCAGAAGCCACCTTGCGCTATGCGGAAATCAAAGCTGCCCGCGAAGCCAGTCGGCTTAATTCAGCGGAACTGGAAGCCTCGATTCAACATTTGGATCAACTTGGGCTCACCGACCAAGCGCTGTATGCATGTGTTAAACAAAGTGTTGAATACGCATTGAGCCACACCGGCGGCAAAGTCATTGCCCAACCTACCGATATCGAAAAACTCGATTGCGCAGGGCGCGGCATTTTTCGGCTTAACGGTTTAGAGCACTTTAAAAAACTAACCGACATCGATTTGTCGGGTAATAAAATCACTAGCCTCGAACCGCTAAGCCAATTGCGCGAGGTGGAAAAGCTGGATCTCGAAGACAATCAGGTGAGCAGCATCTGGTCCATTCTCGGCATGGACAAACTCACCACGCTCAAGCTCACCGGCAACCCCGTGGGCGACCTCAATCATGTCAACGGCTTTAATAGCCTCACGACGATTAAATTTAAGTTGAGCAAAACAGACCGCTGCGATTATTTGGTCAGCATTAAAGAGGCTCTGGCGTACAGCAAGGCCTCACTGGCCATACCCTACCGCTGCTTGGATGAATTCGGCGAGCCGGCACGGCTTTCGGATTTTGAATGACGGAAGTAAACAGAACAAGGAGTTAACAGTTTACAGGAAGGGCAAAAGCCAAAACGCTGAAGATCAGCACGCCTTTGCTCTCGCTTTTCCTGTCAACTGTAAACTGTTTACTTTTTTTGTTTGCTTTTCTACCTATCAACTTTCGTCGCCATCTTCCAACAAATGCCCCAACTTACCCTTCTTGGTTTCCAAATATTTCGCATTGTGAGGGTTGCGACCAGTCTGATGGGAAATGCGCTCCACCACGGGAACTCCCACATCTTTCATCGCTTTCACTTTGCGCGGGTTATTGGTCATCAGCCGAATCTTCTGAATATGTAAGTGCTCAATCATCGGCTTCAGAATAGAATAGTCGCGCATATCGGCACCAAAACCTAAGGCCTCGTTGGCCTCAACGGTATCGGCACCACAATCTTGCAGTTTGTAAGCTCGAATTTTATTGAGTAAACCAATACCGCGACCTTCTTGGCGTAAATAGAAAATCACGCCACGTCCCGCGATAGCAATTTTATGCATCGCCGCCTGTAGTTGCGCACCACAATCACAGCGCAAACTAAACAGCGCGTCACCGGTCAAGCACTCGGAGTGAATGCGCGCGAGCACAGGTTCTTCACCGCGCACATCGCCCATAGTGAGCACCACGTGCTCCTTGTTGTTGGCACTGTCTTCAAAACCATGCATTTCAAATGTGCCCCACGGGGTGGGCAAGCGGGAAGACTCTACGTATCGAATTGTCACTTAAAAACCTCTAAATTACGCTGACCTACTGCGTCAAGGCGCTCTACTTTTAAAATTCAGAAAATCTTAAAAGCGCGACCGAATGAGAAGTACGCCCTGCTCTCGGTCGATGTCGACCTTATCGAGAAAACTGTTACCGAGTAACACCATTTCTGGAAAATCACCTTCTAACACCACGGCAGAAACCTGGTTGACCAACACATTACCAACGCTGACCGACTCTAAATTCACCTGCCAGGCCTTTTTCTTGCCGCCCGCTGTACTGGCCTCACCCACTAACCCTTGGCGATACTGCACGCCCAGAGATTGAGCATGGCGCTCACTCATGGCAACAGAGGTTGCGCCAGTATCGACCATCATGTCGACCTGCCGACCATTGATTAACCCCTTAGCCCAATAGTGACCGCCCTTGCCAGTATTGATGCGCACCTCAGCTCTATCTGGCGCATTAAATAACGCGCCTATCTGACGGCTCAGATGTAATTCTTTTTGCTGTCCTTGATAAGAAATAATGGCCCGCTTGCTATCGGCAGCGATAACCGTGACACCTTCTGGGCTCGTTGCGCCGACCTTGAGCAGCTGACGCTTGCCATTTATGTCCAGTAACGCACTGCCTTTAAATAAACCGCTAACCTTTATGTCGATTTCTGCGCTAGCCAACAGCGTACAAGACAGGCTTAAACACACACTGAGCAGTAATAATCTAAACATCTGCCTAGGCCCACGGTAGACATATAGCGGTTAGCTGTAAAACCAGTAGCGCCATCAAGCCCGCTAATACGTCGTCCAGCATCACACCAAAACCGCCCTTCACTTTCTTATCCACCCAACCAATAGGCCAAGGCTTCCAGATATCGAATAGGCGAAATAAAACAAAGCCGTAGAACACCCACATCAGCCCATGGGGTGCGAATAACATGGCGATCCAAAAACCGACAAATTCATCCCAGACAATGGCTCCGTGATCACTCACACCCAAATACTTTCCAGCGTAATCACACAGGTAAATACCAACCACCGTCGCCAGTAAAAGGGCAGCGAGATAAGCCCCCAAAGGTAGCTGTTGCAACAACAAAAATAGCGGCACCGCCATTAATGTGCCAACGGTTCCAGGGGCTTTGGGCGATAAGCCACTACCAAAACCTAACGCTAAAAAAAGACGCGGATTAGCAATAAGTGTGGCGAAAGACGGCAATCTAATTGGCGGCGTCAAAATGACTGTAACCTCGACGCTTGGGCTCGAACACCTCACCACCGATATAGCAAACCACTTCACTGCCTTTAACAATCTCACCAATGGCTGTGGCGTGTAACTTACCGTTGGCAATTAGCTGCTCTATTTTCGCCAAACGCGCTTGCGGCACAGTAAAGCAAAGCTGGTAGTCATCGCCACCGGCTAAGGCCCAGTCGGCAATTTGTTCGGCGGTAGCTACTTTATTCAGTGCCGTTGAAACCGGCACTCGCTCGATATCAACTTTTGCGCCCACGCCACTTTCTTCACAGATGTGGCCAAGGTCAGCTAACAATCCATCCGACACGTCGATGCCACAAGTGGAAATATCGCGCAGTAATTTTGCATCTTTAATATGCGGCAATGGTCGATAGTAATGCGACATAAAATAACTAAACGCGGATTTACCAACGGTTAATTCCTGACGAATCACCGCCAAAGCCGCCGCTGCATCACCGAGATTACCGGTAACATAAACCACATCGCCAACGCGCGCATTCGAGCGCATTAACGCGTGCTCAGCTTCTACCGCGCCATGCACTTGAATGGTGATAGACAGCGGGCCACGGGTGGTGTCGCCGCCCACGAGGGCGATATTAAATTCATCGGCAACCGTAAACAGGCCCTTGGCAAAACCTTCGAGCCAGCGCTCATCGACCGAGGGCAAAGTGAGCCCAAGTGTAAACCAAAGTGGCTCAGCCGCCATCGCCGCCAAATCACTGAGATTCACCCGCAGCGCGCGCTCGGCAATTAACTCGGGGTCGGCGTTGCGAGGAAAGTGTATGCCACCCACCAGAGTGTCCATCGACACGGCGAGTAGCTTATTCTCCGGCGCACTCAACAGCGCACAATCATCGCCTATGCCCATGTTGACACCGAAGGCACGGGCCGATTGATAAAAGTACCGCTTGATGAGTTCAAATTCACTCAGCGCCATAACAACTCCTCAATAGATCTCTAAATCCCTTTATAGCAATTAGCGCGTTTGACCGCGCTCTGCCTTGACTTCAATAGCGCGAAGATGCGTAGCCGCCTGATCTAATACGCCGTTAATAAATTTGTGTGCATCAGTGGCGCCAAACTTTTTAGCTAAGGCAACACCTTCGTTAATCACAACTTTATAAGGTACGTCCAAACGGTACTTCAGCTCATAGGTCGACAAGCGTAAAAGTGCCTGGGTAATAGGATCTAATTCTTGCAAGTTACGGCCCTGTAGGTAGGGCTCAAAGGCGGCTTCGATAGCGTCTAACTTGGCTGGCACTTGATGCAACAGTTCTTGAAAATAAGGCACATCAACTTTTGCCATGTCGTTATCGGTGCGAAATTCTGCCTCTATCGCATTGAGCGAGCTATTCGCCATTTGCCATTGATACAAACCTTGCATGGCATAGTGGCGCGCTTGACGACGCGCCGATGCGGAAACTGTCATAACTTATACCTTGGCCAACAAAGAGACCATTTCTAACGCTGTTAACGTAGCTTCAACACCCTTGTTGCCGGCCTTGGTACCCGAGCGCTCTATCGCCTGCTCAATTGAATCAACGGTCAACACGCCGAAGCTGATAGGGACACCGCTGGCCATAGAGGCTTGCGCCAAGCCCTTGGTGCACTCGCCGGCGACATATTCAAAGTGCGGTGTGCCACCGCGAATCACCGCGCCGAGCGCAATAATGGCATCAAACTTTTTGGTGTTCGCCAGCTTCTGAGCCACCAGAGGAAACTCAAACGCACCTGGGGCGTAATAAATAGTCACGTCTTCGTCTTTGATTCCGTGGCGACGCAAGGTATCCAACGCGCCATCTTTTAAGCTCTCAACCACAAAACTGTTCCAACGGCTCACGATGAGTGCGTATTTGCCTTGGCACTGGGCGAAATCGCCTTCGATTACTTTAATATTGCTCATGGTCTTTCCTATTCACATTTTTCAAAAATAAGTACACATTTATTCTGGACAAGAAAGCCGATCAACAACTTCCAAATCAAAGCCAGAAATAGCCGAAAATTTTAACGGCGCCGACATCAAATTCATTTTTCGCACACCGAGGTCACGCAATATTTGCGCGCCGGTGCCCACTTGCTTATAGACGGCATCTTGGCTTAATTGCCGTTGGCGACCCGACAGCATCCAGTCGATATTGTCGGCAATGTCTTGCGGTGTTTCGGTGTGACAAATCAACACCACAACACCGCGACCCTCTTTTTCCACCGCGCGCAAGGCTGCGTGAAAAGTCCAAGGCGCATACTCGCTGTCCGATGGGCGCTGAATGGTTAATAAATCGCGCGCGTTATCTTGCACGTGTACACGCACCAATGTCGGTTCGTCGCCTTTCACGTCGCCTTTCGACAACGCGAAATGCAATTCTTGCCGAGCTATGTCGCGGTAGGTACGCAAATCAAACTCGCCAAAGGCGGTTTTTACGCTGCGCGTGCTTAAGCACTCCACGGTTTTTTCTTTCACGGAGCGGTAGTGAATTAAATCGGCGATGGTGCCAATTTTTAAATCGTGTTGCTTGGCAAATATTTCGAGATCAGCACGTCTGGCCATGGTGCCGTCTTCGTTCATAACCTCAACAATCACTGCGGCAGGTTCAAAGCCCGCTAAACGCGCCAAGTCGCAACCCGCTTCGGTATGACCAGCACGGCTTAACACGCCACCCGGTTGCGCCATCAATGGAAATATATGGCCAGGCTGAACAATATCTTCGGGCTTTGCGTCGCGTAGCACCGCTGCGCGAACGGTGCGCGCGCGGTCTGCCGCCGAAATGCCGGTGCTGACACCGGTCGCCGCCTCAATCGACAAGGTAAAGTTGGTCGAGTGCTGGGCTCGATTGTGGCCAGCTCCTACCATTAAGGGTAGGTCCAATTGACGGCAGCGCTTTTCCGTCAGTGTTAGACAGATTAAACCGCGCGCGTGCTTGGCCATGAAGTTAATATCTTCTGGGCGAATCTGATCGGCCGCGATAATTAAATCGCCTTCGTTTTCACGATCCTCATCATCCATCAAGATAACCATTTTACCTTGACGAATATCGTCGATGAGTTCTTCTACGGTATTGAGTTCCATAATGCTTCCTGTTTCATTGACCACGGTTAAAACCGTTTTCGGTCAAAAATGCCATGGAGAGGCCGCCGGACTTCTGTGCAGGTTCGGCCGCTTTATCTCCTAAGAGTAGTCGCTCGAGGTAACGCGCTAGCAGATCTACTTCCAAATTCACTTGGGTGCCTGCTTTATAGGTGCCCATCACCGTCTTCTCAAGGGTGTGGGGCACAATATTCAATTCAAACTCAGCGCCATCCACAGCGTTAACGGTGAGACTTGTGCCGTCGACGGTGATGGAGCCTTTATGGGAAATATATTTGGCGAGATGCTTGGGCGCTCGAATGCGAAAACGCTCGGAGCGTGCATCGCCATGGCGGCTCACTACTTCGCCGACGCCATCCACGTGGCCACTAACCAGATGCCCCCCCAAGCGAGTCGTGGGGGTCAGGGCTTTCTCAAGGTTCACAGGCATTCCGCTGGCCCAGCTGGCGAGGGTGGTATTGTCGAGGGTCTCGACACTGACGTCCGCCCAATAGCCATCGCCAGGTAACTCAACCACGGTCAGACAGACGCCATTGGTGGCAATTGAATCACCGAGATGAACATCGCCGAGATCTAAGCCTCGGGTTTTTACCCGTAGGCGCAAGTCGCCGCCTTTGGCTTGGGCTGTGGCTATTTCGCCGACGGCTTCAATAATTCCTGTAAACATTCAGCTACCCGTTAACTCACTTTAGCAATCGCGGCAGGTCTAGCGGTAATTCGCCAATCAGACCCCACGGCGCGGATATCGACTATGTCCAACTTTCGCTGCTCGGCCATTTGATCGAGCGGCAACTGCAACAGCGGTCGCGCCGATGAACCCATAATAGTAGGCGCCATGTACACGATAAGCTCGTCAACCAAGCCAGCCGCCATAAAACTGCCCGCCAGCCGACTACCCGCCTCAACTAAGACCTCGTTGCATTCGCGCCGAACCAGCTCCTCCAGCAGCAACTTCAAATCTAGGCCATCGCTTTGCTGCATGGGCAGGGCCCAACTCTGCACCGGCACAGCACTGCCGGCATAATCCTGCGGGTTGTTTTGCACCAGTAACACCTCGCCGCCAGCGCTCAATAAGCGGCTCGACTGCGGCATCCGGTTGCGCCTATCAAGCACCACCCGCAGGGGCTGTCGCGCTGCGGCTTTTGCGGCAAGATCGGCAGCCAGACCTAAATCCTTGGCGCGCACCGTGAGCGCCGCATCGTCGTGCAACACGGTATCGATGCCGGTAACGATGGCGCAGCTGGCGGCGCGTAAACGCTGCACATCGGCGCGCGCCTCAGTGCCAGTAATCCACTGCGACTCGCCGCTGGCCATGGCCGTGCGACCATCTAGGCTCATGGCGAGCTTTACCCTTACCCAGGGTAAACCCAATTCCATGCGCTTGATAAAGCCGGGGTTTAACGCCCGAACTTGCGCCTCCATGACCGGGCCAACGACCTCGATGCCGGCACTGAGTAAGCGCGTCAGGCCACTACCGGCCACCTTTGGATTCGGGTCCTGCATGCCATAGACCAAGCGCGCAATCCCAGCATCAACCAAGGCCTGACTGCAGGGGCCGGTGCGACCCTGATGGTTACAGGGCTCAAGGGTGACATAGGCGGTAAGACCTTGACCGCTCATGCCCTGCGCGGCAAGCGCGGCCAAGGCATTGACTTCAGCGTGACCAGAACCGGCTTTTTCATGCCAACCTTCGGCCACTATCTCTGACCCAGACTCGCGCTCAGCCACTAACACACAGCCTACCCGAGGGTTGGGTTGTGTGGTGTAGCGACCTCGTTCGGCAAGTTGTATAGCGCGCGCCATGAAGCGCGCATGATCGGCGCTGCTCACACTATTCTCCAGCGCGCGGGCTACGCTCTAGGCGCTCAATTTCATCGCGGAATTCGCTGATATCTTGAAACTGACGATAGACCGACGCAAAGCGCACATAAGCCACTTCATCGAGGCTACGCAGCTTTTCCATCACCTTCTCGCCCAACAAGCGCGACGGTACTTCGCGCTCGCCCGTTGCTTGCAGCGCATGTTTAATTTGATTCAGTGCAGACTCGATGTCTTCCATCGATACCGGGCGCTTTTCCAACGCCCGCAGCAAGCCAGCCCTCAGCTTTATTTCGTCGAAGGGCTCGCGGGTACCGTCTTGTTTGATGATGCGTGGCATCAGCAGTTCCGCCACTTCATAGGTGGTGAAGCGCTCGCGACACGATAAGCATTCTCGACGACGGCGCACCTGATCGCCTTCGGCAACCAAACGAGAGTCGATGACTTTGGTGTCATCAGCGCTGCAAAATGGGCAATGCATAGCGTCAATCCAGCAATAATGTGGCGCGCATCTTACCACGCGCAGGCCTATAGGCACTAAGTTGACACTAAATACCGAGTGAAAAGTAAGGCTATACTGGATTTTTCACCCCTGATACCCGCAAGTATGAGCCCAAGCCCTGAAAATCTAATTGCCAACTTAAAAGATTTCCTGCCTGGTTATATCTACCGCTGCAAGGCTGACGCCGATTTCACCTTACTGGAAGCCGATGGCCAGCTCGAAGCCGTTACGGGATATGAACCCGAGGACTTCTTCAACGGCAAGTGCAGTTTTGTCAGCATCATTCACCCAGACGATCTGACCTTGGTTAATCAGCGCATTGAAAAAGCCCTCGCCGATAACACCAACTTTCAAATTGAATACCGCATTATCGACAAATCCGGCCAGGTCCGATGGGTCTGGGAAACAGGCTGCACCCTTGGCAATGGCGAGATTTACGGCTTTATCAGCGACCAGCTGCCCGGTTTAGGCCGCCAGCACCGACTCAATGATGCCCAGCGTCGCGTGGTGGCCGTGGCGGGCTCGGGTGCGGTTTCTGCCGGCGACGACAGGACCGTTGCCGAGGCTATTTGCCAGCACTGCACCCAATGGCTAGGTGTTGAGCGCACCAGCGTCTGGCTGTTCGACGACACGCAAACCCAACTAGATCTCGTGACCTTACATCTCAAGTCCAGCAATCAATATTGCACCGGCCAGTCTCTCAAACGCGAGCAATACCCCGCTTACTTCGATGCCTTAATCACCGGCCGCGGTATCGATGCCAGCGATGCGGCAACGGACCCAAGAACGTCGGAGTTCGCCAGAGGTTATCTAGATGTATTAGGCATAAAAGCAATGCTCGACGCTGCCATTCGCAATGGCGACCAGATCATCGGTGTTGTCTGCTGCGAGGCCATTGGCGAGCACCGGCAGTGGAACCTCGACGATATTAATTTTGTCGCCGAGCTAGCCGACCAATTCTCTCAAACGCTGAACAATAAAGAGCGTCTTCAAGCCCGCTACCTAGCGATAAAAGCACAGGCCGCAAACGACGCAAAAAGTCGCTTTCTCGCCACCATCAGCCACGAAATTCGCACGCCACTCAATGGCGTACTCGGCATGGCAGAACTGCTAATCGACTCGCCCCTCAACGAGGATCAAAAGGACATTGTGGCAACGTTACAAAGCTCTGGGCAGCTGCTTCTATCTGTGATCAACGATGTATTGGATTATTCAAAAATTGAAGCGGGAAAATTCGAGATTCTGCCCTCGCCGGTCGATTTAAAACGATTGCTACGGCAAATGACGTCGTTGTTTCAGTACGCAGCACAGCAGAAAAATTTGGATCTCATCGTTGATATTAAAACAGAGCTACCGCACCTGTTGCTAGACGCGAGCCGGCTACAACAAGTCATCGCTAACTTGCTCAGCAACGCGATAAAATTCTCCCAGCTTGGCAAGATTACCTTGCGCCAATCCGCTAGCGACAACACGCTCATGATTGATGTTATTGATCAAGGCTGCGGCATTAGCGACGATCTTAAAGCGCGGCTATTTCAACCCTTCGAACAAGAAGTTCGAGACCATCAACAAGAAAAGACCCAAGGCACCGGGCTCGGGCTAGCCATATCCAAGCGCATAGCAGAAGCCATGGGTGGCAACATCTTGGTCACCAGTAGCCTCGGCGCCGGCTCCACCTTTCAGATCAAACTGCCGCTCGTGCCTGCACCGACAATTGCACCTAGTAGCCAAGCGACAGCGCACAGTGCCGAACCAGGAAAATCACTAAACGCACTGAGCGTGTGGGTCGCGGAAGACAATCAAGTGAATCAACGCGTTATCGAAGGCCTACTAAAACGCCTTGGTATCGAGCCAACAATTTTTGCCAATGGACAGTTAGTGTTGCATGCACTGGCAGTAGCGGAGCCGCTGCCAGATATTATTCTCATGGATTGTGAAATGCCGGTGTTAGATGGCTTGAGCGCAACCCGGCAAATAAAAAGCAACCCGCGCTGGGCCGGCATCCCGATTATTGCTCTAACTGCACACGCGCTGACCGACTATCGCGACAAAACGAAAGCCGCCGGCATGGACGGCTATCTAACCAAACCCATTCAGCCTGAAACGCTGAAATCGGCGCTAGAAATGACCTGCGTGGCAGCCAACACCTAACCGCTATAAAAGCGATTCTTCAAACTGCACAGCTCGCTCTGTCATTTTGTCGAGCAGATGAACAAAGCGCTCTTCAATAACACCGCGCCTAATTTTGAGCGTCGGCGTTAACAGGCCGTTTTCAATGGTCCAAGGCTCTTGCATGACCATAAAACCGGCCAGCTTTTCATGAGATTCCAACTCGGCATTAAATGCCGCCAAGGACTGCGCGAGCGAGTGCTCCAACTCTGATCTTGCCGCGGCGCGTCCCGCCTCGGTTAAAACGACCAGCGCCACAGGCGCGGGGCGACCAATACCCATAACGCAAGATTGCTCCACCCAATGATTGCGAGCAATGAGATTTTCAATAGGCGCAGGCGCCACATATTTTCCTTTTGCCGTTTTAAACTGCTCTTTCAAGCGGCCGACAATTTTGTAGGCACCATCGGTTGTTTGGGTACCGCGATCGCCAGTTTTAAACCAACCATCGACGAAGGACTCGGCAGTGGCTTCAGGATTATTGTAATACTGAGTAAACACCGCCTCGCCGCGAATTTGCACCTCGTCGTTTTCGCCTAAGCGCATTTCTACACAATCCACCGGCACACCGATGGTGCCAATGCGTTTTTCGCTATAAGGCAAATTGGAGCAAGACATACCCGCCGTTTCCGTCATACCCCAGCCCTCGGCAATAGGCATACCTAAGCGCGCGTACCAGCGCAACATATCCGGCGCGATGGGCGCAGAGCCCGAGCCAAATACGCGGCAGTTATCTAAACCTAAACCGGCGCGAACTTTCTTTGCCACCAATTTGCCAAGCAAAGGAATGCGCAATAAGCGCTGTAACTTTTGATCCGGCATTTTCGCTAATATACCGGCTTGGAATTTGGTCCACAGGCGTGGCACAGAAATAAAGAATGTGGGCCGCGCATACTTCACATCGTCGACAAAGGTTTCCAGCGACTCGACGAAAAAAATTTCTACTCCCGAATAAATGGACATCAACTCGAGCACACAGCGCTCGGTAATATGCGCCAGCGGCAAGTAAGACATACAGCGGTCGCCTGCTAGCCAGGTCATTTGCGCCGCTGAGGTATAGCTGGACGAAGCCACATTGCGGCACGTTAACACTACGCCTTTGGGGCGGCCGGTAGAACCGGAGGTATAAACCAAGGTGAAGATGTCATCGGGTTGCTGGGTGGGCAATTGGGCGAGCGGCTCATAGGTATCAAGCCACGCTTGCCAGTGCGCGGAAGCATCGGCTGTTGGGTAGGGAAAGGCAATGCGCAAAACCGATGCAGGAATAGCGTTATTAGCCGGTGCACAATCATCTAACTTACCTAGGAAAACCGCACGCGCCTCGCTGTGCTCTAACACATAGGCAATCGTGTCTTCGCCCGCGGTCGAATAAATAGGCACGCTCACCATGCCCGCCATCATGATGGCGAGGTCAGCCACAAACCACTCGGCAGAATTTTTGGCGAGTATGGCAATTTTATCGCCGGCCTGAAAATGACTCGCCAGTCCAGCGGCAATTTTGCGCGCCTGCGTGTCGACATCCGCCCAGCTCCACTGCGTCCATTGGCGCTCAACTGGCTGATTTAAATAAATTCTATTGGGGTGCTCGGCTACGCGGGCACTGAATTGCGCTAGCGGTAAGAGATATTCCATAAGCTCGCCTGACAGTGATTATTGTTATTAATGCATAGCCAAATGTGCCATAGATAGCGCATAAAACAAACCAACAAACTACCGTAAAAGCCATCGTTACGATAAAAAATTTCATCGTTTTGCCACAAAAGTGCGACACAACGGTCATTTTTGTCCCACACCATACAGCTCATCCGTTGTGGAAAATCAAAGATGACCAAGCAGTTTCGCACGTTATTTTTATCCGATATTCACCTAGGCTCTCGACACTGTAACGCCGAGCTGTTGCTACAAACGCTCAACAAAATCAAAGCCGATACCATTTACTTGCTCGGCGACATTGTCGATCTCTGGGAGCTCAAAAAAAACCACCACTGGCAAAGCACCCACACCGCGGTGCTGAACCACTTCAAAACGCTGGCGCAACAGGGGGTTCGCATTGTGTACGTGCCAGGGAATCACGATGCGCCCTTGCGCCAGCACTGCGGCGTTTTCCCACCCGGTATCGAAATCTGCCGAGAAACGGAGCACCGCACTAAGCGCAATAAACGCCTTTTACTGATCCATGGCGACTGCTTCGATAACGCCTTGTATTGTGCACCCTGGCTGTATTGGCTAGGTGACAGGGCCTACGACCTGCTGCTTTATATCAATCGCCATTACGCGCGCCTAAGCTTTTGGCGCGGCAAACCCTACCGATCGCTTGCAGGCTTTGTTAAACAACGCTTCCACAGAAGCCAACAACTGTTGCACACCTATCGCCAATTGGCCCTGCAGCACGCCAAAGATCGAGGCTTCGACGGTATTGTCTGCGGCCATATTCACCACCCAGAACTGTTTAACGAAGCGAGCCATAGCTACGGCAATTGCGGCGATTGGATCGAAAGCTATACACTCTTAGCGGAGGACAATACTGGCAATCTACACCTACTCGACGCCAGCCAGCTCGACCAAACCTCGGCCAGTACGAAAGAGGCCTTGCCACAAGCCGCCTAAAGCTAAGACAACCTTCGCGACGGCAAAGGCGAAAAGCTGATCAAAAAAACGACAAAATCGCCGTAAATGTCGTGCCTTTCGCAAAACTCATAGGTACAATGCGTCCCTTTTTCTCGACCACTCTACGTGAACAGAACTGGGGAGTAAGTATGAAGCCGCTCATTGGTATTATTATGGGTTCCACCTCCGATTGGGACACCATGAGCCACGCCGCTGACACCTTGACAAAATTGGGCATACCCCATGAAGTCGAAGTGGTGTCTGCACACCGCACCCCAGACAAACTATTCGCCTACGCCGAGGCGGCAGAAGCGCGCGGTCTGGAAGCCATTATCGCGGGCGCCGGTGGCGCTGCCCATTTGCCTGGCATGGTAGCCGCCAAAACGCCGCTGCCAGTACTTGGCGTCCCGGTGCAGTCCAAGGCGCTCAACGGCATGGACTCGTTACTTTCTATCGTGCAAATGCCAGCTGGCATTCCCGTGGGCACCCTCGCCATTGGTCGGGCTGGCGCGACCAATGCGGCGCTACTCGCGGCTGCTATGCTCGGCAACAAATACCCTGAATACCGTCAAGCCGTGGTTGCCTTCCGGCAGGCGCAAACCGACACGGTATTAGCCAAAGCGGACCCTCGGGAGCACAACTGATGAAGATTGGCGTTTTAGGTGGCGGACAACTGGCTCGCATGATCGCACTTGCAGGCGTGCCACTCGGCTATTCCTTCGTGGTGCTCGATCCCTCTAGCGACGCCTGCGCCACCGAAGCCGCCGACTTAATTCAAGGCGCCTACGACGATACCGCCGCGCTAGATAAGCTCGCCGCGCTCGCCGATGTGATCACCTATGAATTTGAAAATGTGCCACAAGCTAGCGCTCGCTATTTGGCGACGAAACGTCCCGTTTATCCAGCCGCTGATGTTTTGCACGTGGCTCAAGATCGACTCAACGAAAAAAACTTGTTTACTCAACTCGGCATTCAAACACCGCCCTACGCACCGGTTAACTCGCTAACCGAGCTTCAAGATGCGGTTAATAGCATCGGCCTGCCCGCGGTATTAAAGACGCGCACCCAAGGCTACGACGGCAAGGGTCAGGCCGTCATAAAAACCGAGGCCGAATTAGCCAGCGCTTGGGCCAGCATCGGCGAAGTGCCCGCCATCCTCGAGGGCTTTATTGCCTTTGATCGGGAGATCTCCATGATCGCGGTGCGCAACACGGCGGGCGAGATACGCTATTACCCCGTGTCTGAGAATCAACATGCCGATGGGATCTTGCGCGTGGCTAGGGCCAAACCCTCCGACGCCATTACACCTTTAGCGCAAAGCTACACGCAAAAATTGTTAGAACATCTCGATTACGTCGGTGTTATCGCCGTGGAATACTTCCAGCGCGGCGACCAATTGTTGGCCAACGAATTCGCACCTCGGGTACACAACTCAGGCCACTGGACCATTGAAGGCGCAGAATGTAGTCAGTTCGAAAACCACGTGCGCGCGGTTGCCAATCTTCCCTTGGGCAACACCGCCGCCCTCGGCCACGCCGCCATGGTCAATCTCATTGGCGATCTGCCTAGCCAAGCCGAGATCATGCAGATTGCCGATACCCACCCGCATTTTTACGGCAAAGCGCCAAGAGCCGGACGCAAAGTTGCTCACGTGGGGATTAGATCACAATCATCCGAAGCACTTGAGGCTACAATCGCTCGGGTGAACAAACTTAGAGGCGCAGCTGGCGCCTAAAGCCCACCCACAACCCATCATCATAGCGATGGTTTCCACCATCGCTAGCCGCTTGAATTAACATCAACTTACGCAGGGACGCATCCAACCAAGAGAGTGACATGCGCGTCTTTTTACTTGTTCTATTCCTATGCGCTGCCGTAAACGCGAGCGCTAAAACACGCCAATACGGCAATACTACGGTGAGCGAAATTGTCAGCATTTATGACGGCGACACCTTCACCGTAAACATCGACGAGTGGCCCGCCATTGTTGGCCAGCGCATCAGCGTTCGCATTGCCGGCATCGACACGCCAGAAATGCGCGGCCGCTGCGAAGAAGAAAAAACCAAAGCCCGACTCGCCAAGCAATTTACCGTCGCCGCGCTGCGCAACGCCAACCGCATTGAATTGAAAAATCTACAGAGGGATAAATACTTTCGATTACTTTCTGATGTTTATGTGGACGGTGAAAATTTAGCGCAACAGCTGTTAAGGCAAGGTTTTGCGGTGCCCTACAGCGGCCACACTAAAATTAATTGGTGCAACTACTAACACTGCATGGTTAAGTTCAGCGCGAACCATAAGATCACAAGACCATAGAAAAAGAGGCAAACTCAGCGTGAACTATTGGCTCTTCAAAACAGAACCCGACGATATCAGCCTAGACGATATAAAAGCCGCGAAAACAAAAGGCTTACGCTGGGATGGTATTCGCAATTATCAGGCGCGAAACTTTTTGCGCGACCAACTCGCCATCGGCGATGGTATTTTTATCTATCACAGCCAATGCAAAGCTGTGGGTATTGTCGGCACCGCCGAAGTGACGCGCGCGGCCTATGCCGACCCGGCGCAATTTGACCCTAACAGCAAGTATTTTGACGCCAAAGCAACGACAGACAGGCCGCGCTGGTTTTGTGTTGATATTCGCTACACGGGCACGCTGAAAAACCTACTGCCCTTAAGCCAGCTCAAGGTCGACCCAGCTTTAAGCGACATGGTGCTAATCAAACAGGGTCGGCTGTCGATTCAACCGGTGACGCTTATGGAATGGCGCCATATTCAAACCTTGGCGGCAGACTAAAACACCACATTAAAGGCGCTCCAGTGCCGCCACAAAGTCTGCCACCCGGCGTATTTCTGGCTCCAACCTTGGCAACAACTGATCGATGATGGTTTGCTGCCCATTGCGACCAGCCGACTCTAAACCCGCGCAAATATCAGCCAACGGGTGCGCACCAATTGTGCGCGCTGAGGATTTCAATTTATGCGCAACAGCACCAATGGCTACCGGGTCTTTGGCCGCCTGAAACTCATTGAGATAGGTGGCCGTGACGGTACAAAATTCATCTAAGATTCCCAGCCTAAGTTCCACATCATCGCCGAATATGGCCTCTAAAACAGCCATATCTAGAGGCAATCTGCCATTCGCCTGAGTCATCTAAAGCCCACCTTCACCTAATATTACGCAACAAGAATAGACACACAGGCGCATCGCCAATCCGCACTGCTCACACCTGCTCGTCCAAGTAGCCCGCCAAGAGTAGCATGAAAAAACCCGACGTTTACTCGCCAATTTGGCACTCCATGGATTTACCGTCCATACTCATCTGACCTCCACGCCCTAGGTATTAGCAGGCCTTATGACTGTCGAAGAGCTCAAGCACCTCACCTGCCTTATTGTCGACGACGATAGCTTTATGCTCAGCACCTTATCGCTACTGCTCAAGCAACTTGGGCTCAAGCAGGTATTCCAAGCCGACAATGCCCAGGATGCACTCAAGCTCATCGCCAACCGAAACAATCACATAGACATAGTGATTAGCGATCTAAACATGCCGGAAATGGACGGCATACAATTACTGCGGCACCTAGGCGCACTGGGCGTCAGCTTAGGCGTCATACTGGTCAGCGGCGAAGATCCTCGGCTGCTGGAATCAGTACAAAACCTAGGTAAGCAATACCAACTCAGAGTCCTCGGTAGCATTTCAAAGCCGGTAAAAAAAGACCTGCTTCTGCAATACCTGCTCGACTTCCGGCGCGATGTGAAACCATCGCCTCAAGGCCCAGCGACCATGGTCTTTGCCGACGAACTCCAAGCCGCCATCATCAGCGAACTCATTGACGTTTGGTACCAGCCGCAAATTGATGTCGCCACGTATCAGCTGGTTGGGGTCGAAGCCCTAGCTCGCTGGCAGCACTCCGAAAAAGGTTTTATACCGCCCAACATCTTTATTGGCATTGCCGAGAAATACGGCATGATTCAGCAGCTCACCGATAGCGTACTGAAACAAAGTATCAAGCAAATTAGCGAATGGAATAAAATGGGCTTCGACATTTCACTGTCGGTTAATTTTTCCGCAACCGGGCTTTGTCATCTCGACATGCCCGAAGTACTGCATAGCACCTTGCGCAACTCCGGACTCAGGCCGGATCACCTCAACATCGAGGTCACGGAAAGTGCGCTGCCAAAAGATACCAGCGCCACGCTCGATATCCTAACCCGCCTTAGGCTTAAGGGCTTCGGCCTGTCTATCGATGACTTCGGCACTGGGTTTTCCTCACTAGAGCAGTTGCGCCTCATCCCCTTTACTGAGCTGAAAATTGACCGCTCTTTTGTCCACAATGCATCCGACAACAAAGCCAGCCAAGCCATTTTAGAATCGAGCATTTCCCTCGCTCAACGGCTCGCCATCCACTGTGTTGCCGAAGGTGTTGAAACCCAGGAGGATTGGGATTTAGTGGCGAGCTTAGGTTGCGACATAGTGCAGGGCTACTTCATTGCCAAACCCATGCCAGCGGCAGAGTTCGTACCTTGGGTACGTCAATACAGCAAGAAACACCGCGCCAAAAGCTAAACCGCCCCCTGCTGCCAAGCCAAGAAATAACTGATAACACTGAGCACCGTCAAGGTCAGCAAAATAATACCCAACAACAGCCAAGGCCGAAACGGCGCTCGCTCTGTATCGTTGCAACCCGAGTGAATTACAGAATCAACCTTGGCCTGATCTTCAGGGGAAAGATGGGATGTCATTATCGATTAAACCTATGTAGAAACTGAACTGAGGCTAAGTTGCCAGAATAGCACTGCAATTACTAGCCGACGCGCTAGTCGTCACCATAACTTCGCCGCACCAAAAAGCTTAGGTCACTCATCTTTAGGCCAAAAAAAGGGGGCTTTCGCCCCCGTCAATTTCACAGTTGGAATTAAAACTGATCGGCACTCAAGGCCATCATACTATCGCCACCAGCCAGCACCTGCTCCGTTAGCGCGCGCGTTTGCGGCAACAAACGCTGATAAAAGAACCGCGCCGTGGTGATTTTGGCCGTGTAAAAATCCGTATCTGCTGCGTTAGTTTGGGCGCCTGCCACAGCCACCATACGCGCCCACATGTAGGCGTAACTAACAAAGCCAAACAAGTGCAAATAGTCTACCGCGGCCGCACCCACAGCGGCCTTATCGCCACCCTTTGCACGGGCAATAACGGCATCGGTTACCTGTTGTAAATTAGCCACTTGATCGCTCAGCGCCATGGCAAACTCACCCACCGCACCATCTTTGTGTTGCGCAATAAACGCTTCGATCTCCGCGATATATTCGCGTACATATTCGCCGCCGTTCATCACCGTTTTGCGACCCATCAAGTCCATGGCCTGAATACCGTTGGTGCCCTCATAAATCTGGGTAATGCGAATATCGCGCACTAACTGCTCTTGGCCCCACTCGCGAATAAAACCGTGACCGCCAAACACTTGCTGACCGTGAATCGCAGACTCCAAACTTTTGTCGGTGATAAAAGCTTTCACCACCGGCGTCAGCAATGCAACCATATTGCCGGCCTTGTTTTTTTGCGCTTCATCGTCACTGTATTTACTGATATCTAACCACATGGCGGCGTAGGTAGAAAAGGCGCGGCCAGCTTCGTTTAACGCACGCTGAATCATCAGCATACGGCGCACATCGGGGTGCACAATAATGGGATCGGCGGCCTTTTCTGGCTGCTGCGCGCCGGAAGGGGAGCGGCTTTGCAGCCGGTCTTTGGCGTAGGCCACGGCATTTTGATAAGACGCTTCGCTAGCGCCCAAACCTTGAATACCCACACCAACGCGCTCGTAATTCATCATGGTAAACATGCATGCTAGGCCTTGGTTCAATTCGCCCACCAGCCAACCTTTAGCGCCGTCAAAGTTCATCACACAGGTAGCCGAGGCCTTAATACCCATTTTCTTTTCAATGGAACCACAGCTCACGTGATTCGCGTCACCCAATGAGCCATCGTCATTGACCAATACTTTCGGCACTAAAAACAACGAAATACCTTTTGGCCCGGCGGGCGCATCAGGCAATTTCGCCAACACCAGGTGTATGATATTTTCGGCCATGTCGTGCTCGCCCCAAGTGATGAAGATCTTGGTGCCCGTCACACGGTAAGAACCGTCATCATTAGGTTCGGCCTTGGTGCGAATGATGCCCAAATCGGTACCGGCATGAGGCTCAGTCAGATCCATGGCTCCGGCCCAAGTGCCGGCATACATATTGGGCAGATATTTTTCTTTCAAGGCTTGGCTGGCGTGGTAGTCAAGAGACACGCAGGCTCCCGCATTAAGCATCGGTGACAAACCAAAGGACATACACGCACCTTGGATCATCTCCTCGAATTGAGCCACCAACATTTTGGGCATGCCCATGCCGCCAAACTCTGGGTTGCCACCCAAACCAAACCAACCACCGTCAGACAACAGCTGATACATCTCTTTAAAGCCATGGGGCGTGGTGACTTGACCATCTTGCCACTCGCAACCCTGCTCATCTGCTTCGCGATTCAACGGTGCAAGGCTGGCACTGGCAATTTTTCCTGCTTCTTCGAGAATGGCGTCGGCTGTCTCAGCATCCACGGTCTCCGCTAAGCGCGGCATAGACGCCCACAGCTCGCTTACCTTAAATACTTCATTGAGGACAAAACGCATATCGCGCAATGGGGCCTGAAACTCTGCCATCGTCATTCTCCAAGTTATAAGTGCTTGCTCTTTCAAGCCTAGCTCCAAACTTGGAACAGACCAAACAACAAGACATGTTTAAAACAAACGTTTGAACGATACTTGGGGCGCAACTAACAGTCAAGGGGGAGAAATTTAATTGCGGGATTTAAACGGTTTGATCGAGGAGTTCGCCGGGGTTGCGCACAGCGGGCTGAACGCCAATTTTGATAAGCTTTTGGTTCAAGTCAATATTGCGCTGGCGCTCATTTTCACGCTGCGCCAGTGCGGCTTGACGCTCTTCCCGCTCAGCCTTTGCCGCCTCGCGCTGTTCGGCTTCAGCAGCGCGTTGATCTTGACCTTCAGCGCGTGCCTGCTCCTCCAAACGCTGGCTTTCCAGATCTTGAGTGCGAATATCGGCTCTCGCCTGCTCGGCCATGCGCGCCGCTTTAGCCGCGATTAAACGATCCTGAGAGGATGGGTCTGCCGGCGCTAGGGCGGCGGCTTGAATTTGCTCGGCTTTGCTCAAGGTCGCGTGTGGATCACCCGACACAGAGGCCAAATTCACTGACACTTCACCCGACGTAGCATAGGCAACCCCATCCGGACCGCGCACAAAATTCAATTGCGGCGCCCCCGTATGCTGTCCACCGACAGCGGCATGAGCTCGCTCATGGGCGCGCACTTCCCTATCGCGCGCCGCCAACTGCTCTATTTGCCGCTGCTCTGATTGCTCTTTGTTTTGCTCGTAACGGCTCTGCTCGTCTGCCAAATCGCCCGACGCGGGTCGCGCACCAGAACCTTGACGCTCCTGCTTGCCCAACACTTGGTCGCGATGAGTATCGTCTTCACCGGTACGGTTTTCCGAGCGCGCTATCTCAGCGCTTTCTTCAACGGCCTTAAAGCTAGACTCTTTACCGTCTTGCCCCTCTTCGCCCACGGGCTGGCGCCCGAACGGGTTAAAGGGTGAAATCATGTTGGCAAAGCTGGGGGGGATATTCATAGCGTCAGCCTTTAGGCCTTCACATCCAGCAGGCTACCGAGGGTTTCATCAGCGGTTTTAATAATTTGTGCCGAGGCATTAAATAACTGCTCTTGCCGGCGTAAATTGATCAACGGCTCGACTACATCCTGAGAGGACTCTACTTTTTGATCGCTGGACTGGGCTTGCCCGGCCTGCGCTGGCTCTACTGGGCTCGCTTGCGTTGCAGGGTCGATATTCAAGCGCGCAATATCATTGGCCGAGCGCTGAATCTCCTGCTGGCTTTTCTGTAAACCCTGTAGCCCCTGATTTAACAAGGAGGTCGATGAACTATTAACTTGCATGGGTTACCTCGCTTTCGAGTGATGCCTACAGAAGTGAATGTGCTTTCATGATCCAGCCAATGAGAACCTGATCAATCCTGCACCAAGACACACTTACCCCCAATTCTACCAAAGCGCTGATCAATAAACAGACAGTAAGCGGCAGTATCTTGCCGCCTTTAATACTATTTGGGCGCTGAAAGTGAGTATTTAATAACCAGATGACCTAGCAAGCGGGGGCTAAAGTCCTAATGGTGCAAGATCTAGGTGCTCGGCCGCCTGCTCGGCACTGGGCGCCGAAAAGTGCGGCACAACACCCAACAACGGCGCCGGCAGTCGCTGCCTTAGTGTCGCGAGGTTTTCGTCAAATACCGCCATATCAGCTTGAACGGCATTCGCTACCCAGCCCGCAACCGCCAATCCATCGCGCAGGATTGCCTCAAAGGTTAGCAACGCATGATTGATGCAACCCAACTTCATGCCCACCACCAGTATCACCGGCTGATCTAATTCACGCGCTAAATCGGCCAGGGTTTCAGTATTGTTGAGCGGCACTCGCCAACCGCCAGCACCTTCGATTAGGGTGAGATCGGCGCGCTCGTATACAACACCGCGACAAAGACCCAGCAGACGATTAACGCGCAATTCTCGACCCACCTGCGCCGCAGCAATATGGGGTGCGATGGCGGGCAATAGTGCCACCGGATTTACCTGTTCATAGGCCAGCGGCTTTGTTGATTGCGCCAATAAGGCGAGTGCATCGGCGTTACGCAAACCCTTCGAGGTCTGCTCACACCCCGCAGCCACCGGCTTAACCGCTGCCGTGGATAATCCCGCGCGCTTTGCTGCCGCGAGAATGCCACAGGCAATTAACGTTTTACCGGCGTCGGTATCCGTGCCCGTTACAAAAAAGGTTTTCGCCATACTGTTTCTATCCTATATCTCGCTATGTCTCGGCGCCCTGTTCGCACCAGTCGCGCACGCGATGTTTAATTTGATCGCGAATCAAACGCGTATTGGCCAGGCGATCTGCATCCGAACCGGTCAGCCCAGAGGGATCGGCAAAACCCCAGTGCAGCCTTTGCACGCCAGCAGAAAATTGCGGGCAGCGCTCGGCACTTGTCTCGTCGCAAACAGTGATGGCGATATCTGGCTCGCCAAAGGCGAGCAGATGATCCGCGACGCTACGACAGGGCTGCCGGCTAATATCTATACCCTCTTCGGCCATGACCTTCACCACCCAAGGATTTAGTTTTCCCGGTTCGATGCCGGCACTAAATGCTTGTACGCGATGATTGCTAAAATGTTTGGTGTACGCCTCGGCCATTTGGCTACGCGCGCTGTTGTGGATACAAACAAAAAGTACGGTTTTCATTGACGCTCCTTTGCTTTGCCTTTGAGCGGTCGCAAGGTAATTTGTTACAGCCACGCGGTTTACTCAGGTCGCTGCAAAAGCATCCAATACACTTCATAGGTCGCGGGCAAGCCGGCCGGCTGACGGTATGCTTCATAGCTGGTGCGCAATTTGATTAATTTTTCTCGCCCAGTTAAGCCTGGCGCGCGGGCGCGATTAACATTGTGCGCGCCAATGGCTTTTAGTTCATGGGTAAGGTCGCGCAAAGCGTCGTAGTGCATGACTTTTTCACCATTAACCCAGCGCTGCTCCTGCAACCCCGCCTGCCCTGCCGCCGCTCTCACTTCCTCGGCATGAGCAAATTGATTGACGTGGGTAAAGCCGTCCACCTGGCGCCAACTGTCGCGCAACTCAAATAAGGTGTTGGGCCCCAAGGTTGCCAGCGCAATCAAACCGCCCGGCGCTAGCGCGCGGTATATCTCGGTAAAAAATGCCGGCAGATCTTCGCTCCACTGCAGTGCAAGGCTCGAAAAAAACAGTTGTATGCTGGCCTCGGCAAACGGTAAAGACTCCATGTCTGCGCCTAGCCAGGCGAGCGATGCCGGATGCTGAGAGCGGGCGTAGCGCAACATGCCCTGCGCCAAATCTAAACCGCAAACCATAGCCTGAGGGTATACCTGCTTTAATTTTCCGGTAAAAAATCCGGTGCCAGACCCAATATCTACAACCGTTTGTGGCGATGCATTTACTGGCAGCAACTTGAACAGATCTGTGCCGATATCGCGCTGCAATTGCGCCGCGGAGTCATAACTCTTTGCCGCTCGGCTAAATGACTCAGCCACCGCGGATTTGCTACGCTCAACGCTAGTGGTCATGTAAAAAACTCGCTAGCGCCTGAGCAACTAATGTGGGCTGAATAAGCAAATGACCGTGACTCGCCCGACTCAAGTGCTGGCATGTTAGCGTCGATGTTTCGGCCAATGCCTGCGCCACAGCGATAGGCACCAAGGCATCACAGTCGGACAATAACAACCGTACTGGGCGATCAAATACAACCTCGGTGTGATCGAGCAGTTGCAGCGACTGCAGCGCAAAGTGCCAATTAGCCAGTCGACCCGCATCAAATGGCGACATAGCGTTTGGCAGCATTTTCCGCAACGCTAATGTATCTGCGTCACCGGCGGCGACCAGTCGTAAAAAAATTTTTAAGGTTTGCTCTGGCGCCGAGATAAAATTTTTCAAAAATTCAGAAAATTTATCGGCGGGCATTGCCCAAGGCCAATCGGCGTTGGCGCAAAACTGAAGATTGGTCGCAACACCTAGCGCTGACCTTACCCCGCTGTGGCGCTGTAAAAGTCGCAGCGCTAACTGCCCCCCCAAAGACCAACCGAACACGGAAATAGATTCGCCGCTGACGCTCGCCTCGTCAATTACCCGCTCCAGCAGCAACAATGTTTGCGCCAACCAAGCCTCCGCAGTATCGACTGGCAAACATGCCGACGCACCAAAACTGGGTAAGTCGACCAACCATACATCGTATTCAGACTGCAACGCCGGCACCAGCGGCAGCCAACAGCGATGATCAAAAGCCCAGCCGTGCAACACGATTAATTTACCGCGCGCAGGCTGAGTGGCAGCCATTTTTTTAATAAACAATTCGCTCACAACATCACTCAACACAGTCAGCTTTGTGCGCAAGCTGCGCCAACGCATCCAGCAAGCGATCGACCTGCGCCTCGGTATGCGCGGCGCTTAAGGTAACCCGCAAACGGGCGCTGCCGGCCGCCACCGTGGGCGGCCGAATGGCGGTGACTAATAAGCCTTGATCGGCCAATACAGAGGACCAAGCCAGCGCTGTTTCTGCATCGCCAACTAAGATCGGCTGAATCGGCGTTGGCGATGCCATAAGCGGCAAACCAAGCTGCTCGACACCGGAGCGGAAGCGCTGAATCAATGCGCGCAATTTTTCTCGCCGCCAGTGCTCGCGCTGCAGCAGTTGCAAACTCACGCGCGAGGCCGCGGCCACCGCCGGTGGCAGCGCGGTGGTGTAAATGTAGGTGCGCGCCAATTGAATCAGGGTTTCAATCAATGCGTCACTGCCGGCAATAAAGGCCCCAAAGGTACCGAAGGATTTTCCCAATGTGCCCATGAGCACGGGCAATTGATCTTGGCTTAAACCAAAATGTTCCGCGACACCGCCACCGTTTTCTCCAAGCACACCCAAGCCGTGGGCGTCATCGACCATCAACCACGCACGGTGCTGATCACAGACACTCGCCAAGGCATCGACGGGCGCGAGGTCGCCATCCATGCTGAACACGCCATCCACCGCCACTAAAGTTTTCTGTCCGTCAGCCGCCACCAGCTTACGTTCCAACTGAGTCACATCGTTGTGCAGAAAGCGTTGAAATTTTGCGCCCGAAGAAAGTCCGCCGTCGAGCAGAGAGGCGTGATTTAATTTGTCTTCAAAAATACAGTCGCCGGCGCCCACTAGCGCATTGATAACACCGAGGTTGGCCATATAACCGGTGGAGAACAGCAGGGCGCGATCGCGCCCCGTGAATGCGGCCAACTCCTCCTCGAGCGCGTGATGCTCCTGAGTGTGCCCACAGACCAGGTGCGACGCGCCGCTACCCACACCGTAATGCTTGGCAGCGGCAACAAATGCTTCCACGACGAGCGGGTGATTGGCCAAGCCCAAATAATCGTTGGAACAAAAGGCCAAAAAATCTTGACCGTCTATGGTCACTTCGGGTGCTTGTGCAGTTTGCAATTCGCGTCGACTGCGATACAAATGCTGGGCGCGCCGCTGCTGTAATTGGTCATCCAACCATTGCTTCATGGCGAACGGGTTTACTTGGCGGCGTCGTAGAAAAATTGATCGTTGTGGTTATCTTCCAACGCCTTAAATACAGCCGCTTCCTGTTCCGCGTCGTCTTGATGAATTTCGTAAGACTCTTGATGAATACCCAAGCGCTTAAACAACAAGCGATCTTTGCTGGCCTCGGGGTTGGGCGTGGTGAGTAATTTTTCACCGTAAAAAATCGAATTGGCACCTGCGAGGTAAGCCATAGCTTGCATTTGTTCATTCATCTCTTCGCGACCCGCGGATAAACGCACATGCGATTTGGGCATTAAAATACGCGCCACCGCAATGGTCCGAATAAAATCGAAGGGGTCGAGATCGGCCTGTTCGGCGAGCGGCGTGCCCTGAACTTTCACCAACATATTGACCGGCACCGACTCGGGGTGCTCCGCCATGTTGGCCAATTGAATGAGTAGGCCGGCGCGGTCAGACTCTTCTTCGCCCATACCCACAATACCACCACAGCAAACTTTCATGCCGGCCTTGCGCACATTGGCCAAGGTTTCTAAACGGTCTTGATAGGTGCGGGTGGTAATGATGTCGCCGTAAAACTCTGGCGAGGTATCTAAGTTGTGGTTGTAGTAATCCAGCCCCGCGTCGGCCAAACCTTTAGCTTGCTGCTCGTCGAGCATACCCAAGGTCATGCAAGTTTCTAAGCCTAACTGTTTTACCCCTTTCACCATGTCAGTTACGTAAGGCATATCTTTGCCTTTCGGCGAACGCCAAGCAGCACCCATGCAAAAACGCGTGGCACCACTGGCTTTCGCCGCCTTCGCCTCTTCGATTACTTTTTCGACTTTCATCAGCTTTTCGCGCTCGAGGCCGGTGTCGTAGCGAGCCGATTGCGGACAGTAGGCACAATCCTCTGGGCAGGCACCGGTCTTGATCGAGCAGAGCGTACTGACCTGCACTTGGTTGGGGTCGAAACAACTGCGGTGCACGGTTTGCGCTTGGTACATCAGGTCGGCGAAAGGCAGGTTAAATAAACCCAACACTTCTTCGCGGGTCCAATCGTGGCGGATGGTGATATTGGCCTGAGCACTCATGATCTATTCTCTATGGTAAGTCGGCAAAGGGCGCATTTTCTCGCCCGCCTTATTTGGCTGTCAACCTAAAAATGGATTTTGGTTAACTAATATGAAAGGACTCGCTCAACCCCTGCGCTGGCTTGCCACGCTAAGTCATTACTTGCCCGGTCGCTGCCTGCTGTGCGATCAGCCGTTCGACTCCGGCACAGCGCTGTTTTGCCCTGGCTGTTTAAACGATCTACCGGAGAATAACTGTTGCTGTTTTCAGTGCGCGCTGCCCTTAGAAACGCCGAGCTATTGCGCAGCCTGTTTGGAGCAGCCACCGTGTTTCAGCAAAACAGTGGCGCCCTTTCGCTATCAAGCACCACTGGCAAGTCTAATTAACCGCTGGAAACACCAAGGCGACAGTCGGCCACTGAACACCCTTATCGACCGCCTCGCAGGTCGTCTATTGATTGAATACCAACAGACGGACTGGCCCGAGCTGTTGTTGCCGGTACCCCTACCTTGGCGGCGCCGACTGGTGCGCGGCTTCAATCAAACCGAACAAATAAGCCATTTGTTAAGCAAGCAGCTAGCAATTCCGACTCATTATCGGCTGCTGCACGCCAACAGCGGTGAGCACAGTCAACAAGGCTTGAATCGAAAGCAGCGACTGCGCAACCTGGCCGGCCGCTTCGCACTCACAGGAAAGGTGCCAGCCGAGCATGTGGCGCTTATCGACGATGTCATGACAACCGGCGCAACAGCGTCCTATTTAGCGAAATTACTGCAAAATGCCGGCGTAAAACGGGTAGATGTCTGGCTGATCGCGCGCACGCCTTGACCCGACGGTCACCCTTTAGGCTGCGAAAATGACCAGAATACCCGAGACCCGCGACCATTAAAGCGGGATGTTTCCCGCCCGCAGCTGGACGGCACCGACTGCATCAGCGACAATTTTCAGTCTTATCGATGTTGCAGGCGGCAGCTCCTGCGATTCCTTGCCAGTGACGGCAAACATCATTATTCAGCCCTTTTTGTACAGGCATATAATATGAGCAACCCCACCATTGTCATCAGCGGCAGCGGCCTATGGACGCCGCCCAACAGCGTCTCTAACGAAGAGTTAGTAACCGCTTACAACGGCTGGGCCGACCAATACAACGCCCAAAATGCGGCCGCCATCGAGGCCGGCGAGCTAGCCGCCAAGCCCCACTCGAGCGCGGAATTCATCGAAAAAGCCTCGGGCATCAAAAGCCGCTATGTCTACGCCAAAGAAGGCATTTGCGATATCAACCGCATGACCCCAAGCATCCCCGCGCGCGCCGATGACGAGCTCAGCCACCAAGCCGAGATGGCTCTTGCGGCGGCCAAAGATGCACTTAAAGCGGCCAATAAGAAACCCGAAGATATCGACGCTGTGATTGTCTCTTGCGCCTATACCCAGCGCTCTTACCCCGCTATCGCCATCGAAGTGCAAGCCGCGCTCGGCATCCAAGGCTTTGGTTTCGATATGTTGGTGGCCTGCTCTGCCGCCACCTTTGGCCTGCATCGCGCCTACGACTCGGTGGCTTCGGGCTCCGCCCGCGCGGTACTGGTGATTAACCCCGAACTCACATCGCCACAACTTAATTTTACCGATCGCGACAGCCATTTTATTTTTGGTGACGTGGCCACCGCCATGGTGATCGAGCGCGCCGAAACCTGCACCAGCGAACACAGTTTCGAGATACTCAACATTAAAGCCGTAACCAGTTTTTCCAATAATATCCGCTCGAACTTTGGCTACACCGCACGCGCGCACGACACAGAGCCGTTTGGCGTCGATAATCTATTCCACCAAGAAGGCCGCAAAGTTTTCAAAGAAGTCTGCCCGATGGCAGCCGACCACATTAGCAGCCAATTGGCAGGCCTAGGATTAACCAACACCGATGTGCGCCGCTGGTGGCTGCATCAAGCCAATATCAACATGAACAACTTAATCGTGAAAAAGTTGCTCGGCCGCGACGCCAGCGCCGACGAGGCCCCCATTGTGCTCGACCGCTATGCCAACACAGCATCGGCCGGCTCATTGATCGCCTTCAACCTTCATAACAAAGACCTCAAAGCGGGCGACACTGGCGTACTCTGCTCTTTTGGTGCAGGCTACTCCATTGGCAGCTTGGTGCTGCGCAAACGCTAGCCAAACTGAGTTGCAAACAAAGGGGGCTAAGCTCCCTTTTTTTGTGTGCACACACTTTTATCCTTTAGGCCCGCCCTTGGCAAATATCGCTTTACCCAATGACGACGACACACCCAGCACAGCCACCCACCCCTACGCGGCACTGACGCCGGACGCGGTGATGGATGCGGTGGAAAGCACCGGCCTACTCACCGATGCTCGAGTATTTGCTCTCAACAGCTATGAGAATCGGGTTTATCAAGTAGGCATAGAGGGCGACACCCCCATCATCGCCAAGTTTTACCGACCCGAGCGCTGGAGCCGTGCACAAATTCTAGAAGAGCACAGTTTTACTCAGGAACTGGCCGATGCCGGCCTATCGGTAGTACCCCCGATGATCGACCCATTAACGGGCAGCCTGCACAGGTTTGGCGACTTCGACTTTGCCTTGTTTAAACGCCAGGGTGGCCACGCGCCGGAACTTGAAAACTTCGACCACCTGCAAGCGATCGGCCGAGCGATGGGACGTTTACATGCGGTGGGCAAGGCCAAACCGTTTAGTCATCGCCCAAGCCTAAGCATCGACAGCTTCGGTCACCAAAGCGTCGAGTTCTTAACCCACAACTTCATTCCTAAAGCGCTACTGCCTGCCTATACCAGCCTGTGTAAAGACTTACTCGAGCGCGTAGAAAATGCCTTCCACCGAGTGCCGCCCAACACCCTGCGGCTCCACGGCGATTGCCACCCAGGTAATATTCTCTGGCGCGACGACACACCCCACCTAGTGGATTTCGACGATGCCCGCACCGGCCCCGCCGTACAGGACTTATGGATGCTGCTCTCGGGCGAGCGCCAGCAACAGTTGGCGCAACTGTCAGAAATCATCGAAGGTTACGAGATGTTTTGCGATTTCGACCCAGCCGAACTCAGCCTCATTGAGAGCCTGCGCTGTTTGCGTATCATGCACTACAGTGCATGGCTGGCGCGACGCTGGGAAGATCCTGCGTTCCCCAAAACCTTCCCCTGGTTTAATACCGAACGCTATTGGGCCGAACACATACTGGAATTGCGCGAGCAGATGTCGGCGCTGCAAGAAGAGCCTTTAAGGTTATTTTGATGATTATCGAAGCCGCTAAGCCACACGATTGCGACGCCTTGGTGCCGCTGATTTTTAGCTCTGGACCAGTCACCTTTGATTACGTGTTCCTCGGTGCGGCAGAAGATTTCTTGCGCGCAACGCTGCCCAAGCCCTCGAACAGCTTTAGCCACGGCGCCCACTGGGTTGCGCGCGAGACGGCGAAGGGTAATGCTTGTGCCAGCATTAGCTTATACACCCGCGCCGAACACGACGCCCGCCACAACGGCAACCTAGGCGCACTTTTGAATTGGGGCGGCTGGCGCTCGCCACTCATTATTGTCAAAGGTTTAAAGGTTGAGGCGCTGATTCCACCACCGCCGTCGGGCACCTTGCATATTGCTCACCTCGGTGTAGCACCGGGTCTGCGCAATCGCGGTTTGGGAGAGCAGTTGGTTCACTATGCCGAAAGCAAAGCTCGAGCGGAAAACATAGGTACCCTCAGCCTAGATGTATCGGCGCAAAACCCGCGGGCCCAAGCACTGTACGAGCGCCTTGGTTTCTCGGTAAAACACACCAACATTAGCAAGGTCGCGGTACTCGCCGACCACTACTATATGGAAAAAGCTGTTCGCTAAAACTGCGGCCACTGCGCAATTTTTAAGACCAGTATTTCCCTATCCATGAGGAGCGAGCCATAATAGGCATTCGCGGCACATATAAAGGAACGGCCATGAGCCCCATTTCAGCAGCCAAACACAGATCCAATGACGCTGGGCAGCTCACAGATCCAGTCTGGCACAACATCCGTAAGCAGACCCAAAGCCAGGCCATTGAGGAGCCTATACTCGCGTCTTTCCTACATGCCACAGTGCTCAACCACGACAGCTTCGAAGGCGCCCTCAGCTTTCACCTTGCCAACAAATTAGACAGCCCCATGGCGCCGGCAATGATGGTACGCGAGGTCATCACCGAGGCGATGCAAGCCGACCCCAGTATCGCCCAAGCAGCGCGAGCCGATCTCAACGCCATTGATACCCGCGACTCGGCCTGCTGCTCGTTGGCAGCGCCGTTTCTTTACTTTAAGGGCTTCCACGCACTGCAATGTCACCGCATTGCGCACTGGCTCTGGACCCACCAACGCCAATCGTTAGCCTTGTTTTTACAAAACCGTATCTCTCAAGTTTTTGCTGTCGACATTCACCCAGCGGCGCGCATCGGCAAGGGCATCATGCTCGACCACGCCACGGGTATCGTCATAGGCGAAACCGCGGTGGTAGAAGACAATGTTTCGATCATGCAATCGGTGACCTTAGGTGGAACCGGCAAAGCCTCTGGCGATAGACATCCAAAAGTGCGCCAGGGCGTATTGATCAGTGCCGGGGCAACGGTGCTCGGCAACATTGAGATTGGCCAGGGCGCGAAAGTTGGCGCCGGCAGTGTGGTATTAAAATCCGTCGACCCGCACACCACTGTCGCTGGTGTTCCCGCCGTCCTCGTGGGTCGTTGTTTAACGGATCAACCGGCGCTAGACATGAATCACGAGCTAGCCTGTCAGGGCGAGTGTCCGGACAAAAACTAACCAAAGTTTTCATTTTGGCACTACCGTTCAGCTATTTTTGGCCTGTATACTAAACATTGTCGACGAATGTGCTCAAAACAGATGAGATAAATACTGGTAGACACATAGAAATCTAAGAAATACAACATTAAGAGATAAGGCGGATTTTCACACTCCTCCCTATACTTCTCTCATGGACGAACATAAGCAGCACTCATGAGTTTTGACGAGACCCTAACACAATTGCTTGGACGGCTAACGCTGCCGCCCCAGAACCTTAATATTTTAAGTTTCTGCCATAGCACCAAGGCTGCGCCCGTTAAAGTTTGGGCGGAATCGCTGCCAGCTACTCGAATCAGCTTTAGCAGTGTGCAGCTCTATACCGCGCTGCCTGAAATTGCGCGCCTAAGCACGGATCCGCTCACTCGACTCGACATGCTAGAAAGTGTTAGGCCTTATGTTCAACAATGTATTCAGGGCTTGGGCAGAAACTTTCTCAACCAGCCGATCATTCTGCCGGAAGGCGCGGTTAAAACCGCTATCGTTGCGCAGGCACTGCAAAAACATATTACTAACGGCTACATCGTTGCCGTGCGCGACCTCGCCGCGCAGAACCCTAAGGGTACAACGCTACTACAATTCGATCTCGCCCTGCACCGCGCGATCAACGGCCTTGCCTACATGCTCATGCGCGGCTACCAGCTTTACACACCCGTGCCCAATGGCGTCTGGCTTGAGCTACATACGTTGTTTGCCATTGCGGAACTCATGCAGCGCAGCGATCAACTGGTATCCGACTCGCGCCTTGAGTACGTACCAGCTACCACAATTAGACAGGCCTATTTACGACCGCTACTGCTAGCCTGCGCTCGCCCAAACCAATTACGCCAACAAGAGGTGCAGCAAACCTTTGAGGCGCTGGAGCTTTGGACGCCTTTTAGCTACCTCAAAACAGGCACTCAGGAAAATCGGTTATTTGCCGTTGATACCCAAGATGACATACAGCCCGTGTACAAAAATCGGCTGAACCCAAAAGACCCAAGCGCCGTGTTCGAGCTGGATCTAGAAGAGTTAGTCACCGGCCTCAAACGACAGCTGGAGCTCAAGGACGAAGACAACGCCATCGTGCGCATTCCCTCGGTCATTCCAACCCAGCTGATCGAACACCTTTGCAACTGCTGGACCGTGATGCGGCAGCGCGCCTTTGAACGCCGACTCACGCAGGGCGAACTGCAAGTCACCGTTGGCTTGACCAACCTACACTACCACTGCGCCAATGAGGTCGAGTTCCACGATTTTCTCGCCACCCTTGCACAGAAATTAGAGTTTCAAGCTAAGCCCTCACCGGAGCAATCTGACCCCTGGGCAAACACTATGTCGGGCGGCGTGTTTGGTGCGCTACCGACGGTGGATTTCTCCGAAGACTGGGATGAAGAGCCCGAAGAAGAAGCGCAAATTGCCCCCACGCACAACATTAAGATTATCGATACTAGCCCGGGCGGTTACTGCTTAAACTGGAACGTGGATTCAAACGAAAAATTACGTGCCGGTGACATTGTCGGTGTGCGCGAACCGGGCCGAATTAAATGGGCTGTTGGCGCCGTGCGCTGGATTCGACAGTCGAGCGGGCTCACCCAACTCGGTCTGCAAGTTATCGCGCCACAAGCGCAAGCGACCGCTCTGTCGATGGTGCAGCGCACCGGCGAAAATACGCCCTTCATGCGCGCCCTGCGGATTCAGGCGTTGAAATCGGTGAACCAACCATCATCCATAATCACCGACAGCTTGCCATTTATCGAATATTGCAAAGTCAGGGCGCGCGATGGCGACGGTCAAGTGCGGTTGCAGCTAACCAAACGCCTATTTGCCACCGGTTCATTCAGCCAATTTACCTACCGCGTCATAGACGCAGGTGCAGGTAAAAGTGAAGAAGGTAAGAAAAGATCGGCCGAGAGCGAACAGGAAGACTACTCTTCAGTATGGAAAGACAATTAGTTTGCAAGCAGCAAAGAGAGTTTTCGGGAACCAGTACACAGTTCACTCTAAAGAACCAAAACTTCTCGAGCTCCTTTATTGAGACAGGCTCCGGATTACGTAATATGGCTGGCTTGGCGACAACAGCCTCAATAATACGAATTGATAAGACTCTATGACCCCCAACGATACGATTCGACTACTAATACTTAACGATAGCCGCGCTGAAGCAGAGCGCCTGATTAGTATGCTCAATAATGCCGGGCGCAACACCCGTGCTCAGCATGTCGATAGTGAAGAGGCGCTGGTTAAATTATTGCAGGAGCATACTTGGGAGCTGGCCATTGCCGAGGCCGAGTCAGAAAACTTTCCCCCGGCTAACGCCGTGCGCCAAATTAAGCGCCTGAACAAAGATATTCCGGTCATCATACAAACAGAGACCGAAGGCACACACGCTATTGTTGACGGCATTCGCCTTGGCGCCGTCGACGTCGTGCGCATGGATGAAGACCAACACCTGCTACAAGTTATCACCCGCGAGCTAGAGAATCGCGAACATCGCCAATCGCGCCGCAAGGCCGATCGCAAGTTCAAAGAGGCGGAGCGGCGCAGCCAACAACTGCTCGACAGCTCGCGCGATGCCGTCGCCTACGTGCAAGACGGCATGTTCTTGTACGTCAATCAGAGTTTTTCTGAGCGTTTTGGTTACGAAGATCCGGATGACGTGCTCTGTATGCCCACCGTCGATTTGGTTGCGAAAAAAGATCAGAATCAAATCAAGCAATTCCTTAAAGACTTCACCTTAAAAGGCGACGAGGCTGAGTCAACCGATATGGTGTTTGCGGGCATTAGCCAATCGGGTAAATCCGTACAAGTTAAATTTGAAGTCGTGCACGCCATCTTCGATGAAGAGCCGTGCATTCAGTTAGTGGCACGTGCAAGCCAAGTCAATAATGCAGAGCTCGAAGCTAAACTCACTGAAATGAAGCAAAAGGACGTACAGACAGGCCTGTACAACCGCCCCTTCCTTATGCAAAAGCTCGAAGCCGCCGTCGATAAAGCCGCGGAAGGTGATGCAGGCTTCACGCTCACTTACATTGAAGCCGACGCGTTTTTTGATCGAGTCGAATCTGTACACGGTGTCAGCGTCGCTGACACCGTTATTAAAGACTTATCAAAGATACTGCAGAAGCACTGCAGCGATAAGGAATTACTCGCCCGCTTTAACGACGACACCTTCGTGTTACTCTCGCCGGGTACTAGCTCAGATAAACTCGTGTTGCGGGCAAAACGTATTTGTGCCGAAGTGGCCGAAAAGGTATTTGACGTCAACGGCACCACCCTGCAGCTGACCGTCACCGCCGGTCTTTCGGTCATTTCCGAAACCAGCAAAGATGCAGAATCGGTGATCGATCAAGCACTACAGGCGATCGAAGAGTTACGTAAAAAAGGTAAGGATGGCAACGGCAACGATGCCCAGCTTTACGAGCCTGCACAAGATACATTAGAAGACGGCCAAGACATTACCAAAGCCATTCAACGCGCGGTCGACAACAATCGATTTAAATTATTGTTCCAGCCCATTATCAGTTTGCGCGGCAACGAAAATGAATTGTATGAAGTACTATTGCGCATGGTCGACGAGAGCGGCAATGACATAGCGCCGGCGAAATTCATTGAAGCTGCGGAAAACATCGGCGCCACCACAAAAATTGACCGCTGGGTTATTCTCGAATCGATCAAGATGCTGTCCGAGCATAGAGCCAAGGGCAACAATACTAGCCTGGTAATTAATTTAAGCCGTCACTCGCTCACCGACGACAGTTTGTTACCTTGGTTAGGCGTCGCCTTTAAAGCCGCCAAATTACCCTCAGACGCTCTGCTATTCCAGGTGCGCGAGATTGACGTCACCAATCATTTGAACGCAGCCAAGGCCTTTTGTGCCGGCTTAGTGAAGCTTAAAACCTCTCTCTGTATTTCCAATTTTGGCTGCGCGATGAATCACTTCAACACCCTAAAGCACGTGCCAGCTCAATACATAAAAATTGACGGCAGCTTCACGCAAGACGTGCAAAATAGTAGCGAGGATGCAACCTCTCTGACCAACATGATCAAAGAGTTGCACAAGCTCGAGAAAGTTACCGTGGTGCCGTTTGTGGAAAACGCCAACGTGTTATCCACCCTATGGCAAAGCGGAGTGCACTATATTCAAGGCCATTACCTACAGGGCCCAACCGAAGGTATGAATTACGATTTCAGCATGGACGGCTAACGCCGTGCCCCTGAGTCCGCGCGCCAAATACTGGCTCGTTAGTTTCGTTATCACCCTCTGGTTGAGCCTGTCCGCCGGCGCCTTTTGGTACTACCAATGGCGCTGGAACGAACAGTTCTCCTCGCTAGACCAACTGGCACTATTTGACGGCACCGAGTTTTCAGCGTTGCTCACGCGCGCCAGTGTGCCGGGCAAAATATCGCTTATCCATCTAGGCCGAGACGACTGTTTTTGCAATCGTTTCAATGAGCCGCACCGCCAAGCTATTAAGGCCAAATACGAGCCCTTAGGCATCATCTTCCAAACCTTGCCACTTCCCACCCAGCTTAATGTGGCAACGCCCGCCGTTGCACTAGTAAGCGCCCAAGGCCAGCTCGCGTATTTCGGGCCCTACAGCGACAGTCTGCTATGCTCATTGGGAGATGGGCTGGTTGAACCTCTACTGGATCAATTACTACTCGGTTATCTACCGGATGTCATTCACACCACAGGTGTTGGCTGCTTCTGTACGCAAAAAACAGAGTAGTAACAGGCAATTAGGCATCAGGTGAGGGGTTAACGCCAGCCAATGGCAAACGCGCAGGATATTGACTTATGCAACAAGAATCCCCACTAACATCCTATTACCAGCGGGCAGACAAAGTACTATTGGCAACATTGTATGGCTGCCTACTCCTCGGCTTGGCGCTTGCAAGCATCTATGACCTTTGGCTATTGGCCCTCATTGTGGGTGGCGCAACAGCGGCCGCAGCAACTTTAGTGAGTCAAATTATGCCGGGCACAATTGTTAGCCGCCTCACCATGGCAGGCGCCTTTGTGGTCATGGCTGCATTGCACATCCACCTCGCCCACGGGATGATCGAAGCCCATTTTATTATTTTTGTCCTACTCGCTCTACTTGCCTATTATCGAGACTGGGTTCCTATTGTCGCAATGGCCGGCGGTATTGCCGTGCACCACCTAGCCTTTTACGCCATGCAACAAAGCGGCGGTAGCATTTGGGTTCTTGATGCTAATAACCGTAGCTGGGGTATCATTTTCCTACATGCATTCTATGTCGTAATCGAAGCCGCATTTTTAGTGTGGATGAGCATTGATCTGAAAGCAGAAGCAGAAGTGGCTTTCGATTTAAAAAATACAGCTTCCGCGATTACCGATGGCGAAAAAATTGATTTAACCCAACGCTGCCAAAACAACGAGCAGGAATTAACCGGCAACTTTAATCGCTTCATTGAAAGCCTGGATCAGCTCGTCGCCGGCGCCCGACAAAGCAGCGGCACTATTGCCCAAGGCGGCCAGCAGCTCGATAAACTCACGACGGTGTTACAGCAGCGATCCAATCAACAGCAACAACGAATAGGTATTATCGCCAACGCAAGCGGCGACATGTCGGCCTCGATTAAATCAATCGCGGAAAATGCACATCAGGCAGCAGAAAACGCAAAGCGCGCCGACACGGATGCGCAAGAGGGGCAGCAGTGCAGCCAAGATACACACACGGCAATTACAGAGCTAGAGCGACAAGTTAATACGGCGGTGCAAGTCATTACCGAATTAGCGAGCGAAACCACCAGCATCGGTTCAATGCTCGACGTGATTCGCGGCATTGCAGAGCAAACAAACTTACTCGCTCTTAACGCCGCCATTGAGGCCGCTCGCGCCGGCGAACAGGGACGTGGCTTTGCCGTAGTGGCCGACGAAGTGCGAACACTCGCGTCGCGCACGCAACAATCCACAGAAGAAATTCAAGGTATGATTCAACGCTTACAAAAAGGCAGCAAAGCCACTGTCGATGCCATGGCTGCCAGTCAACAAGGTGTCGGCGTTTGCGTGACGAATATCGATCGGACATCTCGCTTGCTATCCAGCATTGCCAACGCCATTACGCAGATAGCTAACATGAACCAAGGCATCGCCAGCGCAACGGCAACACAATCTAACGCCATCGTCGACATCGAGCAAAATGCCGCCAACATAAAATCCGACTCAGACGCCAGCGTCAGCGAAATTGGCTCACTCGTGAGTACAGCGCAGGCGCTAAAACAGGCCGCACAAAATATTGATCAGCAAATAGCTCGCTTTGCCGTTAACGAGCATCCATGATGTCATCGTCATCCAAGCCGAGCAAATAACACAGCGCATCTAAACCGAGGTGGCTGATGGCGTAATCTGCCGACGCGCGCACCAGCGGCTTAGCGTGAATGGCTACACCTAAACCGGCGAGGCCAAGCATGGGTAAATCGTTGGCGCCATCACCTACCGCTATAACTTGCTGCAAACCTAAACCACGCGCAGCGGCTAAAGTCTGAATTAATTCTGCTTTGCGTTTGCCATCCACCACCGTGCCAGTAACGCGGCCAGTCACTTTGCCATCGATAATTTCTAATTCATTAGCGTGAATTTCATCGATAGCCAAATGCTGTTGCACATATTTAGCAAAATACACAAACCCACCGGATAAAATTGCGGTGTGAAAACCGCGCGCTTTTAAGGTGTTAATTAACACCTTGGCACCCGCCATAAACTCTAATTTATTGGCGATACCAGCGAGTACGGTTTCCGGCAAACCATTCAATAAGGCCATGCGCTTGGTGAAGCTTTCGACGAAATCTATCTCGCCGCGCATGGCAGACGCCGTAATCGCCGACACCTGCTCGCCGATACCCGCTTCGCGCGCCAACTCATCAATGCATTCGGCCTTAATCAGCGTCGAGTCCATATCGAAGCAAATCAGCCCAGCTTGCTTGGCAAAGTCGGCTCGCGGTTGCAAACAAATATCGACGCCCAAGTTATCGGCCAATTCCAACAAACTAACCCGCGCGTGCTTTAAATCGGTATTGCCACTCAAGCGCAGCTGCCAGGCTTTGCGAGGTCGATTACTGCCTTTAGATAAGCTTCTCAATGTTTGCAGTTGCAAACCCATCGGCTCTAATTTCGCCAGCACGGCATTTAGATGCCGAGGCTTTAAATCTTGCGCCATTAGCGTCATCACGTAATCACAAGCTAAATAAGCGCTATCGCTAACCTGCACCAGCACATCGGGGAGCAACTCAGCAATAGACTCCTGCATAGCGCCTGCATCCACAGGCGCCTCGCACTGCGCGGTCAACACAAAGCCATCAGCGCTAGGTTGCACTGATAGGTCATGCCAAGACAAAGGCAGCTGATCCAGCTGGCTAAGCACCTGGGCAAGGGTTTGGTTGTTTTTAAAGCTGGTCAACACGAGCGATGCCATGACAGACAGTACCTATTTAGAAAGGTTGTTCCGGTTACAGAGGTTGTTCCGGTGTTTGAGTGTGAATAACGGGCCGTAATTACGGCCGCTTGGGCGCATCCGTGCCAGCAATATTCAGATTGCGCCGGCATTATATAGTTTTCACCTCACTTTAGGCTAAACTAACCGGCCTTTTGCGGTTGCCCAGCAACAATCGGACCTTATGACCAACCAGAACAATAATATTGATCAGCAACCAGAGCAGGCGCCATCGGCCCTGTCGCGGCGTTTAAGTGCATTACTGAGGCGCAATCAACCCTTTGCGTTTACCGTCGCGCTGGCGCTCTTGATGCTGCTCACCTGCGGCTGGCAGCTACACCGCTACTTGGATCAACAATTGAACAACGTCGCCCAGCGCTACGGCCAAGCCATGGCCAACATGGCGGCAGAGCAGGCAGAGCCGGCCATGCTCAACCAAGACCGGGTGAGCTTGACTGCACTGCTGGCCGATATTGGCGAAAACCTCAATGTCGCTGGCGCCACTATTCACGATGTGGAAAATCGCCTGCTGGTGCAAAACGGTAGCCTAAACGCTTTGCAACCCAGCAGTAAATTGCTGCAATTTTCCGCGCCCATCGTGCTGCAAGACAGTGTTGCCGG
Organism: Simiduia litorea; assembly: GCF_042853465.1. Lineage (GTDB taxonomy): Bacteria > Pseudomonadota > Gammaproteobacteria > Pseudomonadales > Cellvibrionaceae > Simiduia > Simiduia litorea. The sequence goes on from NZ_AP031497.1 coordinate 3,979,723, forward strand.
CTATGTGACCGTGGCAATCGACGCCACCGAAGCGCTGGATAACCGCTACCGTCTTTACGGTCGCATACTGCTCACCGGCCTCGCCCTGCTTGCCTTAACAGGCACTGCCACCATGCTCTACCGGCAAGACACCCCGAGCAAGCCCGCACCCGAACCAGAATTGAAGCCGGTTAACACAAGCAAGGTGCGCAAAGTCAAATTGACCCTTGACCTGCTGAACTTAGAACAGCTTCACACCGAGCTCAACGCCGAAGCCTTCAAGCGCCTGCTTTCAAAATTCGAAACCCAATTACAAGGTGTTATGTCGCTTTACGGCGGCGAAAGCCTCGGCCTACAGAACCATCAACTGACCTTGGTGTTTGCCGATGAAGTCAGATCGGAAGCCAGCCTGAAAGCAATTTGCAGTGCCGAGCTACTCCACGCGCTGAGTGAAAAAAGTGATCTTGCCATTCAACTCGGCGCCCGCATCTTACCCTTTGAGGCCAGCGCTAATCTGCGCTCTCAATTCACTCGGCAGCTAAAGCCGGGCGGCATGAGAGCGACCATTATTTCGGTCAAACTACTCGATGAAGCCCTCACCGAACGCTGCCAATTCACCGCCCGCGCAGATCAACGCAGCGCGCGGGTAGAGCAAATGTTGCCGCCCTACCGCAAACTACTCGACAATCAATTAAATCAGCTAGCCAGTATCGCCGCCGAGTAAATAGCGCGACCCGCGCGTGGATAATTGCGTGACAACTGATGACTGCAAAAACAATTAAGAGGTTGGAAGTCGACAGGGGGTCAACGTGTTTGAGCGCGGCAAATTAGCCGACCAAAACCTACTGAACGCTGCGCAATTGCAATGAAAATGCGCTGGTTACATTAACCAGCGCCTGTTTAACAGAGGCATTAATTAGCGGCACGCAAGACCATAATTTTGTACTGCGCCAATGCCGGCACAGAGGCCCGCAAGCGGCTTTCAAAACGCTCGATGTTGCGCGCTTTAGTGCACAACTGCTCGCCTCTGCGCTCTAAGCTTTCTGTTTTACCGTCCATGTTTTTATCGATACTGTTGCCCAAGGTTTCCATCTTTTCACCAAAGGCTTCCATGCGCGATGCGAAGGTGCCCTCACCGGAAAAAAGTGCGCTGCCTAACAGCGACCAGATGCTGCCCATGGATGCCGCAACCGCATCTTCAATGGCCTGTTCAACTTCTTCGTCGAACGCTTCATCGACGGCATCAATGCCTTCAGACTTAATTTCATAAGTACCCTCGTGGTTGCTAACGCGCTCGGCAAGTTTTAGCTGGGCCTTCTCAAGCGAGGAACGAATAGCGCTAGACGCTTCGCTGTTTTCACCGAAGGCGGCCGCGAAAGCCTCGCCCAATACCTTGCCAACCAGCTCCAACACATCACCCACAAAGGCAACTAACCCCGGGATAAACGCCTGCAAGCCCTGCGCGTAATTGGCCGCCAATTGCTTCTGCTCAGCATTTAAGGTGAGGGGCTTGCCATCGATACTGATGCCGCCACTGGGGCTAATAAGGTAAGCCTTTTCGCCCTGCGTACTGGCAACCCCCTCCGGCGCCACCGAAAAATCTTCGGCGAAACTCACCTTGCACTCGTCCAAACCTAAATGCACCTCGGCCTGCACTGGCAGCCAGGTCATTACCCCTATCAGCAACATTGCCGACACTGTTAGTAAGCGCATGATTTCTCCCTTTTCACCCTGTCAAAACATCAAAAGTTGAGAAAGAAAACCACACTTCATCGCCCAAAGACAGTACAACGCGGCGAAACACCCTGATTTACCGGTAAACACCCCGCTACGACTTTTTATACTGTGCAGTGCCTGAGCTAGTTAAATCGTATAAAAGCACTCGACCAAAGCCGAGCGTTTTTACGACGATGTGATCACCTAGCCTGAATAAAGACCGTAACCGCCGTGCCCTCTGCTAAGGCCGAGCCGGACAACCCCGCAACCTGAGTTGCGCCATCGGCATCGGCAACTCGTGTCCAATTGCCGGCTGGCAGATTCACGTAAACATTGGCACCACTGTTGTAGACCACAAATAAATTGTGACTATCACTGGGGTAGTTAATGTACCCCGTCACGACTTGGCCACTAAACTCACCCGGCCTAGCAACGCTCAAATATTGCGCCACGTCAGCCTGACTGGTCATGCGCAAACCGGCATGCGTTTTACGCAGAGCAATGAGGCTTTTAAAGTAATTAAAGGTTGGCGCATTCGCGCTTTTATTGTGCCATTTAATACTGTTAAAACTGTCCGGCGAATTGTAACTATTATGGGTGCCCCCATGAGCGCCGTAGTTCCAAGCAGAGGCCAGACTCATTTGTTCGTCTGCAGTTTTGGTGCGCAGAAATTCGTCGCCAGCATGCACAAAAGCAATTCCTTGGCTGGTAAAAATTTGACCCATACCGAAGTTCACCACCCGCTTCGGATAGCCAAGATCCGCCGGCGGCGTCAAACTCACCACCTGATGGGAAGCATTCTGGACAACGTTGCTGGCGAGACTCAGATACACCTTGTCCCAAAGGCCGAAATTATCATGCGCGGAAATGTAGTTGATACTCTGCTCGGGATCGCCGGTGAAATTGCGAAACCAGGTGCCATTGCGGCTGTCATTGGCATCGTAAGGCGAAGCCCGTAGGCCATCGAAAATAGCCCAACCATTGTCAGCCGCCGACACGTTATTAAACATGAAGCCGGTGGCCGTACCGTCGTTATTTCCTTTGATGGCTTCTCGATAGGCGCCGTTAAACACGCCAACGTGCTCCTGTGCCATAAAGCGCGTTGTACCGTAACGTACTCGCTGCCCCTCTTTCGGATCAGCGGCGTATCCGTTCCACGGCTCGCCATACAACAGCAGGTTGCGATCCGCGTATTTACTGTTCAAATACGCGCCCCACTTTTCCACTTCAGCGTGAGAAAAAATGCCTATGAGATCAAAGCGAAAGCCATCGATGTTGTATTCGTCCACCCAATATTCGAGCGAGTCCTGAATCATGCGACTAACCATCGGGACATCGGCATCGATCGAATTGCCGGTGCCAGATAAATCCGTTGGCGTGTAGTATTTACCGGTAATAGCGTTGAACATCTCCTTTGAATAGGTGTGGTTGTACACCACGTCCATCACAACCCGAATTCCTGCTTTGTGCAGTTCGTTGATCAGTGTCTTAAATTCACGTGCGCGATTTTCATAATCGGTGGGCGTTTGGGAATAGCGATCTTCAGGTACGTTGTAGTTACGCGGGTCGTAACCCCAGTTGTAGCAGGGGTCGCTATCGGGCAAGCCGTCACAGGTAGCGTAATCGTATACCGGCAACAATTGCACGTGGGTGACACCCAATTCTTTTAGGTGATCGATACCGGTTTTAACTCCATTGTGCGTCGTTCCTGCCTGCACCATACCGAGGTATTTGCCCCGTTTAGCGGGATCAACGCCGGAGCTGGCGTGGATGGTAAAATCGCGCATGTGCACTTCGTAAATCACCGACGCTTCGCGATTTTCCAGCGCCGGGCGCGCGGCCCAGCCACCAACAGGTTCGGTTCGACTCATGTCCATGACGATATTGGTATCACTTTGCGGCACAGCCATTTTACCGTAGGGGTCGCGCACTCGCTGGCCGTTAACAGTGAAATAGTATTCGGCCAAATGCAAATCGCCATCCACGCGCACTTGGTAGACGTCGGTGTAACCAGCGGCGTTATTGGCGTAGGTCATGTTGTGAGTGACCCCCTCAAGCACCAGAGCCACGCTGCTGCTGTCGGGCGACCAAAGCGAAAATGTTGTGCCTGCAGAATCGTAGACGGCGCCCAAACTTTCCACACCGGTGCCGCAATTATTGGTGCAAGTTTGTAGTGCTAGGCTGTACTGTTTGGTTTGATCATTGACGGTGAGTAAATAATCGCCTTGAGCGCTAAAAAAAATATCGGCACCGGACTGCTCGAGCGAACCATTGGCGCCGTTGTCACCGTAGTTTTGCGTCCAATCACCGAGCACATCCACCTTAAAGCGCTGGTTCGATTGACCGTCGAAATAGACTTGCACCTGCCAGGTATTATTGGCCACTAGCTGCATCGCGGTACTACCCCAACTATTCGGAGTGCCACGGAAATAAAGTGACGGGAACACTTTGCTAAAGCCGCCACCGGTGCAGCTCGCAACTGAGGTAGCACTGATGGCTTTAGTTACACTATTGAAGTTAATTTGATAACTGGTGTTAGCGTTGACAGCGTAATCCGACGCTGGATAATTTTCGCTCCAATTTCCCAAGCGATCAATTTTAAAGCGCGGTCCACCGCCGCCATCGCCGCCGGTAAACGCTTGACAGGTTTGGTAGTTATTTGCGGCCACTTGCGTCATAGCCGTTGCATCCCAGGCATTGGCTGTACCGCGGAAAAACCAGTCGGCCATGGCCGGGCTTGCGACACTGGCGACAGACATTGCCAGGGTCAATATGTATGATTTTTTCATTGCTCTAACCTTGTTTATTTTTATCGGTTAAAACAACAAACGAAATGCCGGTAACACTCCAATTGCTTACAGCCTTTACCTCTCCTGTCCGGCAGACATCGCCTGCTGCAGATTTTGCACTCTGTGTATGTTCATTCGGCAGCACACGTGGGCGGTTAATTGTTGCAATATAACCGAGCGAAAAAACGGCGTTCGAATTGAAGAAAGCATGGCGCGTGCAAGTAAAAGCAGCAAGTAGCGGCGCGATGAATACGTATTCACACGGGAAAGAGAGCCTTGCTTCGCATTCAGATACACAAGCGCATGTTTAAAAATGCACCTTGTTTTAAAGGCGCCCTCGTTATAAAAGCAACGGTATCCACAAACACCTAGGTTAAAGATAGTGCGACACGTAATCTGTGGACTGCTGGGTAGCCACGCGCCCTGACGGCTTTCGTGTCATGTGCGTAAAGCTCACTAGCGGATTAATAGCCGCCGCGTCCGCAGCAGTGTTGTGTCGCTATGCGTCACGTTAATCCAACGTCATGTCTCTCGATGCGGAAACACACGCGGTGAAAAAGGTACACCGCAAACGCAATGGCGCATTAGAAACGACAAGGCATACTCTCTAACCGTCCAACAAAGCTGGATCAGAAAATGTGTCACGCTACTTCGACAGCTGTTCAACCATGCTTTTAACCGCTTTGATTTGTTTGCCTTCTTTGCTGACATAGTCATCGCCAGTGTAACCCCACCAGTCCCAACAGGCTTTAGGGTTTAATGGCGCAAACAAACTCTTGCGGGTTTGCGGGTAGAGCACCACCAAATGATTGGTCTCGGCCCAGCGGTTAAAGCCTGCTGCGCGCGCGTACACATCGCCAATCGCATCAGCGTTCTGTTGGCAACCGTGAAAGCTAACATGCAGCCGGCAAGTTTCACCCTTGGCACATTGATCGGGGATGTAAACAAAACCTTCGTCGGCGAGGCTTTTTGCCGATTCACCTCCTAGATCCTGCTGATCAAAACTGTATAGTTTGCCGCTCGCAGCAGCCAAAGGCGCTTTCAACTCACCCAGCAGATGGGTCAGTATTTCGCCGGCAGCGTCGTAATGACAGCGTCCTAAAAAGGGCGCCTCAGACTTATCGCAATCACCGCCAGCCGCGAGCGTGGGTAGCGTGTGGTTGAAGGGTTTGTCATCGAGATAAACCAGATTTTCGGCGTCTATCCAGCTGGCATATTGCGCCTGCAGTTGGTTTGACACCTGTGCCGCGACTTTCGTATCCAGGGCACCGTGCAGCAGCCAGACGCGATCAGCGCGCAAGCCCGTTAAGGGGTCAATTTCCCCCGCATCAGCCAACGCTTCCGCTTTGCGCTGCAGACTAGCCAAGTCGACTGCCGGCTCGGCTTTATCGACACAACTTTTCAACGCCTGACCCAAGTCATTCTGCGCGCAGTACCAAGGGCCGGCGGCGACAATGGCCGCACCAGCGACAAGCGTTGAGTGCGCCACGTGAAATTGCGTGGCCATGTAACCGCCGGAGGAAATACCAGAAACGGTAATCTGCGGCTCGAGTTTCAGTGCCGGTAATTCGGCTTGCGCTGACAGACTGCTAACAAGACCCATGGCGGCTAGTGCGGTAAATCGACTCATGAATGTGTCTCCTCTTTTGACGCCGAGCCTAGCGCAAATACCTAGGGCGAGGCTATGCGCCTTTGGTAGGAGGGGCAGCCCGATGATCGGCTCACCGCGCAAGCCTATTTGACCAAACGCGCAAGGCTGCTCTCTCAGCGAATTCTGGCGTCACACCCGTGCGGCATGCATCAACGCCTTTATTGCTCGAGGTTGTTAACAGATACCCACTTAGACCAAAGCTTACCTTTACGTTAACGTAAACTTTGGCTAAAGTATGGGGCTAATTCACACTGTAGAGCGACTGCCAGCGAGCCCAAGGCCCCCATGAGCGACACCTTTACCATCTCAGACCTCGCGCGCGAGTTCGACATCACCACGCGCACCATTCGCTTTTACGAAGATAAGGGCCTGCTCAGCCCCATGCGCAAGGGCCAAACGCGGCTCTACAGCCCCGCCGACCGGGTAAAGCTGAAACTCATTTTGCGCGGCAAACGGCTCGGCCTGAGCCTTGAAGACAGCGGCGAAATCATCGGCATGTACAACCCAGGCTCCGACAACGCCAGCCAGTTAACCCGCCTGATCGGCAAAATTCAGGAGCGCCGGCAGGCACTCGAAGCACAAAAACGCGATATCGACATCATGTTGGCCGAGCTAGACCAAGCAGAGCAGCGCTGCCAGCAATCCCTTAACTCGAAACAATAATCCGACTTTAGCGAGGACACCCCATGAGCTTTCCCTACCCCACATTAAACTTTGGCCTTGGTGAAGATATCGACATGCTGCGCGACAGCGTCTACCAGTTCAGCCAAGGTGAACTGGCACCACGCGCCGCGCAAATCGACAGCGACAACGAATTCCCCATGGATATGTGGAAGAAGTTTGGCGACATGGGCCTGCTCGGTATGACCGTCAAAGAAGAGTACGGCGGCACGAACATGGGCTACCTAGCGCACGTGGTTGCCATGGAAGAAATTTCCCGCGCCTCGGCCTCGGTGGGTTTATCTTACGGCGCTCACTCGAATTTATGCGTCAACCAAATTCACAAAAACGGCACCGAAGCACAGAAGCAAAAATACTTGCCAAAATTATGCAGCGGCGAACACATTGGCGCGCTTGCCATGAGTGAACCCAACGCCGGCAGCGACGTGGTATCGATGAAATTGCGCGCCGAGAAAAAAGGCGACCACTATGTGTTGAACGGCAACAAAATGTGGATCACCAACGGCCCCGACGCCCACACCTATGTGATCTACGCTAAAACCGATATCAATGCCGGCTCCAAAGGCATGACCGCGTTTATCGTCGAACGCGACTACAAAGGCTTTTCTCGCCATCAAAAGCTCGACAAACTCGGCATGCGCGGCTCCAATACTTGCGAACTGGTATTCCAAGATTGCGAAGTACCGGCTGAAAATATTCTCGGCGGCGAGGGTCGCGGTGTTGCGGTATTGATGAGTGGTTTAGATTACGAGCGCACGGTATTGTCCGGCGGCCCAACCGGCATCATGACTGCTTGTATGGATATCGTGGTGCCCTATGTGCACGACCGCAAACAATTCAACCAAAGCATCGGCCAATTCCAATTGGTGCAGGGCAAGCTAGCCGACATGTACGCCGGTATGAACGCCTCTAAATCCTATTTGTACAACGTGGCAAAAGCCTGCGATCGCGGTGAAGAGTCGCGCAAAGATGCCGCCGCCGTCATCTTATACACCGCTGAAATGGCGACCAAAATGGCGCTCGATGCCATCCAACTCTTAGGCGGCAACGGTTACATCAACGAATTCGCCACCGGCCGTTTATTGCGCGACGCCAAATTGTACGAAATCGGTGCCGGCACCAGTGAAATTCGCCGCATGTTGATTGGCCGCGAATTGTTTAACGAAACGAAATAAAAAAAGTATTCAGCCTACAGGATACAGTTAACAGGAAAAACGAACATTAAAGGCGCAGCAGAATGCCAACGCTTCGCCCGTCCTGTTAGCTGTCAACTGTAAACTGCTTTTTGAGAGCGACAAAGGAGCGTTCCTGTTATGCCTATTTTAAAAACGCAGATTAATCCGCGCGCGGAAGATTTCATGGCCAATGCCGAGCATTTGCAGGCACAAGTCGATGACCTGCAGAAAACCTTGCTCTCTATTCACCAAGGTGGCGGCGAAAAAGCTCAGGCTCGGCACGTCGAGCGCGGAAAATTGTTGGCGCGCGATCGCATCGATGCCCTGCTCGATCCCGGCTCACCGTTTTTAGAATTATCGGCATTAGCCGCGCACGGGGTTTACGATGAATCCGTGCCGGCGGCTGGTGTTATCACTGGCATCGGCCGCGTTAACGGCCAAGAGTGTATTATCGTTGCCAACGACGCGACGGTTAAAGGTGGCTCTTACTACCCGCTCTCAGTAAAAAAACATCTGCGCGCGCAAACCATTGCCGATCAAAATAATCTCCCGTGCATTTATTTGGTTGATTCCGGTGGCGCAAATTTGCCGCGCCAAGACGATGTGTTTCCCGATCGCGAGCACTTCGGCCGCATCTTTTTTAATCAGGCTAACATGTCGGCGAAAGGCATAGCGCAAATTGCCGCGGTGATGGGTTCTTGTACCGCCGGCGGCGCCTATGTACCGGCGATGGCCGATGAATCCATTATCGTCAAAGAACAAGGCACCATCTTTTTAGGTGGCCCGCCACTGGTGAAAGCCGCCACCGGCGAAGTGGTTTCGGCAGAAGATTTAGGTGGCGCCGATGTGCATTGCCGCACCTCCGGTGTAGCTGATCATTTTGCCCAAAACGATCACCACGCTTTACAACTGGTGCGCAACGCCGTGGGTCGGTTAAATCGCAAAAAGCCGCAGCAACTCGATGTGCGCGATGCCGTCGAGCCCTTGTACGACGCCAAAGAGATTTACGGTGTTATCCCCAAAGATACGCGCAAACCCTACGACGTGCGCGAGGTAATTGCACGCATCGTCGATGGTTCAGAATTCGACGAATTCAAAGCGCTGTACGGCACCACCTTGGTGTGTGGCTTCGCCCGCATTTATGGCTACCCCGTAGGCATAGTGGCCAACAACGGCATTTTATTTAGCGAGTCGGCCCAGAAAGGCGCGCACTTTGTCGAACTCTGCGCCCAGCGAAAAATCCCCTTGATATTTTTGCAAAACATTACTGGCTTCATGGTTGGTCGCCAGTACGAAGCCGGCGGTATCGCCAAGCATGGCGCAAAAATGGTTACCGCCGTGGCCTGTGCACAAGTGCCAAAACTTACCGTGTTAATTGGCGGCTCCTTTGGCGCTGGTAATTACGGTATGTGTGGCCGCGCCTACGATCCACGCTTTTTATTCATGTGGCCAAACGCGCGTATCTCCGTGATGGGTGGCGAGCAAGCCGCCGGCGTTTTAGCACAAATCAAAAAAGACCAGATGGAAAAAACCGGCGACAGCTGGACGGCGGAAGAAGAGGCGGCCTTTAAGCAACCTGTTATCGACACCTACGAGCAGCAAGGTCATCCCTACTACGCCTCCGCGCGCCTGTGGGATGACGGCGTGATCGATCCCGCCGATACCCGTCGCGTGCTGGGCTTAGCACTTTCTGCCAGCCTTAATAAAACTATCGATGACACACGCTTTGGCGTGTTCCGCATGTAGCAGGTGGAGCCGACAATGACTATTGATTACCGAAAAGACGCTCGTGGTGTTGTAACAGTCACCATGAATCAGCCGGACAAACACAACGCCTTCGACGATCAGGTGATCGCGCAGTTGCAAGCCGCGTTCGATAGAGCCAGCGCCGATAAAAGCGTGCGCGCATTGGTGTTAGCGGCCGAAGGAAAATCTTTTTCCGCCGGTGCCGATCTCGCCTGGATGCAACGCATGGCGAGCTATAGCTTGGCGGAAAACCGGCGCGACGCCGATGCCCTGGCGAAGATGCTATACACACTAAATCACTTACCATTTCCAACCCTTGCAAAAGTACAGGGCGCGGCTTTTGGTGGTGCGGTGGGGCTGGTGAGTTGTTGTGATTTAGCCTTTGCCTCTGCGCGCGCAAGTTTTTGTTTGAGCGAAGTTAAAATTGGATTGATCCCAGCCACCATCAGCCCCTACGTGATTGCGGCTATGGGCGAGCGCGCCGCGCGCCGTTACTTCCTCACGGCGGAGCGCTTTAACGCTAGTACTGCAAAAGCCATAGGTTTAGTGAGTGAAGACGTGGCAGAAGCAGAATTAGATCAAGCTGTGGAGACTGCCGTCTGCAACCTATTGAACAACAGCCCAGCGGCCTTAAGCGCCGCCAAACAATTGGTTTTTGATGTGGCCAACCGCCCCATCAGCCAAGCATTAGTTGATGACACCAGCGCGCGCATTGCTGCAATTCGCGTATCGGAGGAGGGTCAGGAAGGCTTGCAAGCGTTCCTGCACAAACGCAAACCGCAGTGGCAGGCCTCTTAGGGAGAAAACATGTTTAGTAAAATATTAATCGCCAATCGCGGTGAAATTGCTTGCCGCGTTATTCGCACGGCGCGCAAGTTAGGCATAAGAACCGTCGCCGTCTACTCAGACGCCGATCGCCACAGCTTGCACGTCGCCATGGCCGACGAAGCCATTCATATAGGCGCCGCGCCGTCGCGCGAAAGTTATTTGTGCGGCGACAAAATTCTAGCTGCTGCGCTGAAAACCAACGCCCAAGCGATTCATCCTGGCTACGGTTTTCTGTCGGAAAACGCAGGCTTTGCCAAAGCCTGTGCCGAAAAAGGCGTAGTGTTTATCGGCCCACCGCTGGGCGCGATCGAAGCTATGGGTTCAAAGTCGGCCGCCAAAACCATTATGGAAAAAGCTGGCGTACCGCTCGTACCTGGCTATCACGGCGACGACCAATCACCCGCGCTGATTAAAAAACACGCCAATGCCATGGGCTACCCCGTGCTGTTAAAAGCGGCGGCGGGCGGCGGCGGCAAGGGTATGCGTCAAGTTTGGTCGGAAGCAGAGTTCGACGAAGCTCTAAACGCGGCTAAGCGCGAAGCCATGAACGCCTTTGGCGACGATAAAATGTTAGTTGAGAAATACCTTACTCAACCGCGCCACGTTGAAATCCAAGTGTTCTGCGATAACCACAGCAACGGCGTTTATCTTTTCGAACGCGATTGCAGTGTCCAGCGTCGGCACCAAAAAGTGGTGGAAGAGGCACCAGCACCGGGCATGGACCCAGCACTGCGCTCGGCCATGGGCGAAGCGGCACTCACCGCCGCGCAAGCCATTAGCTATGCCGGTGCGGGCACGGTGGAATTTCTGCTAGATCACGACGGGTCCTTTTATTTCATGGAAATGAACACCCGCCTGCAAGTCGAGCATCCCGTCACCGAAATGATTACGCACCAAGATTTGGTTGAATGGCAATTGCGCGTAGCCGCCGATGAAATTTTGCCGCTCACGCAAGATCAGTTGCGTATAGACGGTCACGCCTTCGAGGCGCGCATTTACGCCGAAGATCCAGACAACGACTTCTTACCCGTCACCGGCACTTTGTCGTATCTGGAAACGCCACTAGAAAGCCAGTATGTGCGCGTAGAAACTGGCGTGCGCCAAGGCGATGAGGTCAGTGTGTATTACGATCCAATGATCGCCAAACTGGTCGTCTGGGGGCGAGATCGCGATAGCGCGTTGCGCCGTTTGCAACAAGCGCTGAGCGAATACCGCATTGGCGGCATGACCACTAATTTATCTTTCCTGTATAACCTCATCAGCACCGAGCCTTTTCGCGCTGCGGATTTAGATACCGGATTTATTGAGAAACACCAGTCGCTTATTTTTAAGAAAGATGGTGAGCTGCTGGAACAATACTTGCCATTTGCTGCACTGTATTTGGCGCTTGCGCAAACACAAGCAGCGCTAGCCGCCGCCCACACCGACACCAACTCGCCGTGGAACCGCGCCGATGCCTGGCGCGTACACGGCAGCCGACAGCACAAGTTTTCCATTTTAGTGCACGGCACTGAGCATCATTTATTGGTCGATCAACAAGGTGATGGCCCAAGCACGCGCTACTTGGTATCTCACAACGGCCAGACCCGCACCCTACAGGGCAATCTCGTGGGCAACCATTTAATCGCCGACATGGATGGCCACCGGCAGAAATTACAAGTCACTGAAGACAACAACCACATCAGTCTTTTCTGTAATAATCATGCGCTAAATTTCTCGCGCCTATTACCAGACATTGCTGACCAAGCCGACATGCAACACGCTGGCGGCCTCACCGCGCCCATGAATGGCACCCTGGTGACCCAGTTGGTTGACGTCGGCCAAATTGTAGCCGCTGGAACACCGCTGCTCGTGATGGAGGCCATGAAAATGGAGCACACCATCAAAGCGCCAGCTGCCGGGCAGGTAAAGCAATTCTTTTTTGCCGCAGGAGAATTAGTCGACGGGGGCGCCTTACTGTTGGATTTTGAAAAGAAGGAAAAGGAGTAAACAGTTTACAGCGTACAGGAAGGGCAAAATCAATATCAGCAGCAATGATCGCAGCACCGCTGGATAATTATTTCCGCGCTGTTGCTCCTCGTTTGTCCTGTAAACTGTCAACTGCCATCTGTAAACTTAAAAAAACTGTAAACTTTTAAAAAGGTTTTCTATGAAATTTCCAAGCGCCGTAAAAATTGTTGAAGTTGGCCCACGCGATGGTTTGCAAAATGAAAAGCAACCTATTTCGGTAGAGGCGAAAGTTGCACTCATCAATACGCTCGCCGATGCCGGCCTGCGCAACATTGAAGCGGGCAGTTTTGTAAATCCAAAATGGGTACCGCAAATGGCGGGCAGCGAAGAGGTTTTTCAAAACATAGCGCGCAAAGCCGGGGTTAGTTACGCCGCACTCACACCGAACATGATGGGCTTTGAGCGAGCCATGGCTGCTGGTGCGACCGAGGTAGCCATTTTTGCCGCCGCCTCCGAGGCCTTTAGCCAGAAAAACATCAACTGTTCTATCGCCGAGAGTATCGAGCGCTTCGCGCCGATTTTACAAGCGGCACAGGCGCAAAACCTACCCGTGCGCGGCTATGTCTCTTGCATTGCGGGCTGCCCCTATGAAGGTGAGATTTCGGCAAGCAAAGTGGCGGAGGTCTCTGATATTTTATTTCAGGCTGGCTGCTATGAAGTATCCTTGGGCGACACCATTGGCACAGGCACACCGGCGATTATCGAGCGCGTTGTTGATTTAACCAGCAAGAAAATTCCCATGTCGCAACTCGCATTACATGCACACGATACCTATGGCCAAGCCATCGCCAACATCTACCGCGCCTTGCAAATGGGCATGTCAGTTTTCGATAGTTCCATCGCCGGCCTCGGCGGCTGCCCCTATGCAAAAGGTGCCTCGGGCAATGTCGCCACTGAAGACGTAGTCTACCTACTCAGCGGACTTGGTATCCAACACGGTATCGACCTGCCGAAACTTCTCCATGCTGCGCAAGGAATCTGCACAGTGTTGGGCCGAGAAACACATTCAAAAGCCGGCAGAGCACTGGCTGGAACCCTCTGCGTCGATATTTAGCTCCCTGTCGATTGAACTGGCGCCACATAGGGTTTATGTAGCGCCTCAGCAAGCCATCCATTTATCGCAACTGCCGCTGGTAATAAACCACTTCACTGTCACCGAGAGGGTCGCGATGCAAACCCGTCTTCACGAACCTCATACCCAGCTTTTTCATGACTGAAATAGACGCCACATTGTCCGGCAAAGCTATTGCAGACAGAGTCTTAACCTCTGAGCAATCGCTCAGCGCATTTGCAATGTGCAGCGCAGCCTCAGTGCAGTAGCCTTTACCCCAACTCGCCTGCAGAAAACGCCAACCCAGTTCGAGATTATTCCACTCGGGTGCATCGGTGAAAAAATCTGTCGGCCGAACTAAAATCCAGCCAATGAACTGATTGGTTTCAATCACACAGACCTTCCACAAGCCCCAGCCTTTCAGCGGGTTGCGGTAACTCAACATGCGCGGCACCATAACGGTTTCAATCGTTTCGCGCGAATTAGGCGTGCCACCATTGATGTACTTCATTACTTCCGGATCTTGGTCCAATTCAAACAGCAGCTCGGCGTCAGCTTCATCCATGAGAGCGTAAGTTAGGCGCTTAGAAGCAGCAACGGTAAAATTCGACATAAATTGATCCCATCATGAACCTAACCCAATAACCTGGGTCATCACGCAACACTGAAAACAGCACCATAAACTGCAGGATGGCTGAACCATAAAGTATTCTAGTATTTATACCTAAGGCGGCGCCCACCACAAATAATCCAATATCGATTTTTTCTATTTGGTTACCAACCTTCCCGCTTAAAAATTCTTTTGCTGGATGCAGGGTTGGCTTTTAGTGCCTCAACCGGCCGTATCGGCCGCTCGACTAGATTGCCGCCGCAGTTTGGACAGATACAGCGAAACTTTTCTACCGCGCAACGCTTGCAAAATGTGCACTCAAAAGTACATATCAACGCGTCATCTGACGCCGGCGGCAAATCTTTGTCACAAGCTTCACAATTCGGCCTCAACTGCAACATAATCAACCTCGAGATTTATCTATCAGCACATCAATTGCGTTAATAAAAATATATCTACAAAACATTTGCTTTGACGTGACACTACATATTTTCGCGATGCCCGTAACTTAGCACACGTGTTATCTGCCAGTTACCCTGAATGTTTCGCCATACCATGACAAAGTCGGCTTTCCCCTCACAAGTTTTCGTTTTGGTTTGACAAAAAATATGCTCACCCGTTGTGATTGCGCCAAAGTCTTTTATCGGGCTATCGCTTAGGCTTCCAGCAACGAGTTCCCTTGTATAATTACCACAAGCAAATTGCTTAGTGTTGGCAATCATCGTATCGCGATCCCACGTAACACCACCGGCATCGTGATAAAACTCAACATCCACGGCAAAATAAGCCGCATGTTTATTTAACTCTTGCGCATTGTCGCAAGCATTGAAGGACTCGAAAACCGCGGCATCCAATAAGGCCATCGTTTCAAATAAGGGTCGATCGGCGGCTAACACAGGCACGCAAAAAAATGCCAAAGCCCCTAAACATAATTTTTTCATGCCTGTTATTATTCCGTTAAACGAGCGGCGTCACCTTGAAAACCCCAACGTCCACCGAGCTTACTTTTACAGTCTGACCGGCACTGAGCTCTTTTAGACCGCACGCGGGGTCCAGAACAATGCGCCAACTCACACCCGAATACTGCAATTGCCCAGGCACTGTGAGACTAACATCCGTTGTCAGCACAAATTCGTGACCCACTAGATCACTGCTGTTATCCTTCTCTGGCACTGCATTCGCCTGTAGCTTCTTTAAAGGTTGCCACAACAATGCGGCCAGGACACCAGCGCTAACGCCGGTTGCAGAAATGCCGGCAATCCACGTCTCGGGCAAAATACCCACCAGCATTAATAGGCCACTGGCGAGCGCGCCAAGACCAGCAAACAGGAACACACCGGCGGCAAAACCGATCAACACTTCCAGTGCCAGAAGTGCCACGCCTGCAACTAACCAGAATTCAGCTTGATGACTCGCTATATAGTCCATCATGAATGCGGCTCCTACCTAAGACGTCTTGTTGCTATTGAGCGTGCCGATTATTGTCATGGCCTCGGCCACTACCGACGCTGCGCTAGTATTACCGTCGGGCAATAACACCACCGTAGAATCTCTAGCTATTGCTTTTTTCGCGTCGATTGCCTTGCCCGCCAGATCCAACTGGATGGCTTTCTGACCCTCGGCTGTGGCGGCCACTTTACCCACGGTATCTAACGCATTTGCCTGCGCTTCAGCAACCGCAACAATTGCCTGCGCCTCACCTTCAGCGCGCAGAATTTGCTCGGCTTTATCCGCTTCTGCGGCGAGCACCTGCGCCTGCTTAGCACCTTCGGCAACGTTAATGGCAGATTGACGATGACCTTCAGATTCAAGAATTGTCGCGCGTTTTTCGCGCTCGGCTTTCATCTGTCGCTCCATAGCATCCAAAATCGTACGCGGTGGCTGGATGTCTTTAATTTCGTAACGCAGAACCTGCACACCCCAGGGTTCCGATGCCACGTTGATGGAGTTAACAATATTAATGTTTAAACTTTCGCGCTCTTCAAAGGTTTTATCTAAATCGATTTTACCGATTTCACTACGCATGGTGGTTTGCGCTAATTGCGTTACGGCATAGACATAATTATCAACACCATAAGACGCTTTATAGGGGTCCAATACTTTCAGATACAAGACACCATCGACAATGAGCGAGATATTATCTTTGGTAATGGCCGCTTGGCTCGGCACATCATAAGCATGTTCTTTTAGTGATTGGTTGTATGCAACTTTATCAATAAAGGGGATAAGGCCATTAAGACCCGCCACCATAGTCTTGTGGTAGCGACCAAAGCGCTCAACCACATAGGCGCGATTTTGCGGTACGAATTTTATGCATGATTTCAGAACAATAAAGACAAGTACGGCGAGCGCTGTCCAAAAGTTAAAAATCACATCCATGAGCGTAATAGACATAGTTAAATCCTTGTTAGTAAACGGATAGAGCGGCAACCTTCATCTAGCTCTGCGGGTCGCCTGAACGCAATCATGCTAACACTTCTACCCTCTGCTAAATAGCAAAAGCGCAGAACAATACCCATCGCATAACGCTACTCATCTTGAGCCAGGAATTGTTTCAGCGCGGCAACGGTTAGTAGCGGATTTTCCTCCTGCGGCACATGCCCCAGCGCTTCGAAGCGAACCAACGTGCTACCGGCAATCTCGCGCTGGAATCGATCACCCAACGCCGGCGGTATGAGACGATCTTGCCCACCCCAAACAATCAGTGTCGGCAAGGTTAGCGACGACAATCTTTCTGTCGGCAGCTCCGGCCCCGCCTGACGAAAGCGCTCCGCCAATGCCTTTCGGTTACCGGTACGGGTTGTGAGCTCAAAATAGCGATCAACTAACGCTGGCGTGACCAACGAGGGATCGCCATAAACATTCTTTACACTGCTCTCGATAATGGAGCGCGGCAACACTCGCTCCATTAGCCCGCTCAAAAGCGGTAGGCGAGCAATTTTAAAGCCAATGGGAACGGATTGAGCCTCGAACGGGTAGCCAGCGGCATCAACCAACACCAAGCGCTCAACACGGCTGGGATAGAGCACCGCCGTCACCCATGCTACCTGGCCGCCCAAGGAATTGCCGGCCAACACACAGCGCTCAATACCCAAGCTATCCAATAACGCGATGAGCACGCGGGCATAATTTTCAATACGGTAATCGCTATCAGGTGCAGGCCCGGTAAGCCCGAAGCCTGGCATATCAAACCGAATAACCCGCCGGTCACTTTTTAATGCTTCTACCCAACCATCCCAGGTGTGCAGCGATGCACTGGTTCCATGCAGCAACACGATAGGTACACCATCATCGCGCGGCCCCTCATCCCGCAGGTGCACTTGCATACCGGCGACACCAACAAACTGCGAGGGCGGCAAGGCCCACCGGGCCTTTAAAGCCTCCACAGGCCGATCTGGCTCCCAGCTCAGTAGAATAAGCAGGCCTGCAGCACCCACGAGCAAGAGTAATAACCCGCCGATTAGTTTGATTAACGTTTTCACGAAAGATCCCTAGGTTCCATTCTTCTTATTGCGCCCATCACACCATCAATCATTCACTGGATATCAACACTATGGGCTTGATATTTCAAGCGAGACGCAGCTACAAGCCATAAATACAGCGCACAGTCGCGTTAATGAATGACTCTGCTATGATAGGCAACCATAAATCAAGATAGTCACTGCACACTAAACCCTGCGCATAGATAGACCGAAGTAAGCCAAGGCTTTGGCAATCGGATAGGCGCAAATACGACTGGACCAAACGAATGCTGATCTACCTCCTCGTCGCCTGCGACGGCCTCGATGAAAATAAAGAAAAGAAGCTCAAAAAGTGCCTGCCAGAGTTACTAGCTGCGCTGCAGAACTATGTTGAAGCAAACAAAGAAAATAATGTCGCACTAATCAATCAATGTGACAGCGATGACTGTGAGGAATGGCAGCTGGGCATTAGCCAACCCGTTACCAAGAGCACGCACCTTAAATTTCCCGTAGATCTTTTTAATAGCCTGGCCAAGCAATTCAACATCGATTGTGAAATTGGTACTATCGAAAACGGCGAACGCGACCCGGTAAGCTACTTTGGGAAATCCGAAGGACGTGGCGATGTGTATTTACTGGCGGAGTATTTAGCGCTGTAGAGTCGATCGAAGAAACATTGCCAACATAAGCCCAGTCCGTTATTTTCTGTCGCATCACGCTGATGAAAAAAATAAAAAAAACAGCACTGAACTCGCATTTTACCTAAAGCAACCGCGCGCTTTTTTCTCCACGGCTTACCTTTACTTGTTAACCCTTTAATGCACTTTGAGCTCTGATTCGCGAATGATTTCAATTGCATCATTGCGTGCCTCCTCAGATTCAGTACATATAGCGACGAAATTCGCTTTTATTGACCATCCATCTTCCGTGAGTCTCTTTAATTCTTTCGCTCTTGATTCCTGAATTTGACTCGCATCAGAAGTCAATATTTGAAAGCGGATGCCTCCATCACATTTTTCTTTCCACCACTCCACAAAACCATCTAATACCGCTTCCGGTGTTTTTGATAGAACTGCAATAGTTGTTAGAAAGCTCACTTCATCAATTGATATTGGAGAGTCATCGTCGCGCCCTTCAAATCCTTTATCTAAAAGAATGATGCTTTCATCATCATTGAACTCTTCCGGAATTGAGCTTGCTTCAAAGATATAAATAATCGGAGTCATTCATTATCTAAGTTGGTTAACGCCCGCAACAATCGCGAGCGAGCGAGTCGAGGGCGATAGCCCAGCTTGGTTGTTTGTTAAGAGCTCTGCTGGTGAATACCGTGTGGCAAATAATCATTTAACGTTTTACTCCACGGAACAACCAATGAGCCATTTAACGCCATATTATCTATTGAAAGTTCCGCAACGGGTTGGCCGAGGTAGTATGATTTCTTTATGGAAGTAATCTCAGCCCAAGCTAACTTTCGATACGCCCCAAGCCGGCCAAAAGCGAGGCCATGTGTATTAACGCTTATAGTACAAGCAACAGATGTATTTTTAAATGGAACCAACCCAGTTAGATCTGTTGAGTATGCATCCTCTAACTTATCTGAGATTATTGGCACACCAAATCTATTGATGTGTTTTCTAAATTCTATAACCCGCACCTGCATCACAATAAAAAGCACTAAAAGTGGCACCAACACTCCCACTATTGTTGCCAAAACAATTTCTGTCACCAGCTGATAGGTAATAAGTCCGCTCAATAATCCTAAAGCTGGATATCGAAAGGATACTAGTCCAAAACGAAATTTAGGTATGTTCGTGCTCATCACTCATACGCCGTGCTAAGACGCGCGCGCCTTTCGCGCGTCGGCACTTGAGCACCTTGGATGGTTGTTTTTGCTGATTTATCGCCATTTTTAATTCCTTTTTAAAACGGGTAAATTAAGACCCACCTTCGGTGGCCACCGAAGGCCTTGTTTATCACAGTTCGAGATTGCCCGTTTACTCTTCGTCTTCGTCCGAGAATACTCCTGGAAATGCTTCCTGTACTTCATTAGGAACAAATGACAGCCATTCTTTAATCATGGATTCCTCATCAAACTCCTCACCAGACTCGTAGTCAATCAAGCCGAAGAAAGATTTCCCATCTTTGTTCAATGCATAGTATTCAGTAGCACCATGTTCATGGGAGATAGAGCCATACAGCTCAATCCCTTTCCCTATTTTTATTAATGGCTGCATTGCATGCATCCACTCATCTCCAAATATAGTAATATGAATAAATTCACCGTTCCTTTCTAATCCTTCATGCGGAAATTCATTACCTTCGCTAAAAGACAAAAGAGGATGTAAATTTTTTAAAGAGTCTATCCCCGCGTCTTTAAACAACCTCGTTATGAGATCCCAACTCACACTATCATCTGACGCTTCTAAGGCTGCCATTACTTCATCTGACGACTTTATTAAGATACTTCCCCACGCTTCCGACATTTTATTTATTCCTCAATATTTCGATTAAATTAATTGCATAACGTCTTTGTACTGCCGCGAACGATAGTGAGTCGACAGCCCACCGCGACAGCGGGCAAAATGCAGCTACAGCTTGTTAAGTACTGTAGGGCACTAACCTAAATTTCCGTAGCGCTACATAAACGAATATCTGGTCATATATAAGCCCTAATGGAACTATAGATATACCCACAATTAATTTTAAGGCGAGAAAGTCTTTTTCAGGCCAAAACTTCACAATTGAAAATACCAATAACAATCCAAGAAGGACAGCTAAGAAATTATATGCGCCACTAAAAACGCCAACACCTTCAAACGTGAGAAAGCTTTTACATCGGCCGCATTTCCATTTACTAGGTCTATTGCTGTATAGAAAGCTCACCTCAGTGTTCTCGCTGCAAATGGGACACTTAGTAGTTTGAATCAATCTCATTATTTACCTAACGCCGCGGTTAGCTGCGGCTATGTAGTTGATTGTGTTGTGACAGCGTAGCGATCGCCACATAAACAAGCGACGGAATAGCCGTCAGCGTGACCGCCTTGTTACATGCTGACCGCATTACAGATTATCTCGCCACATGCTACAGGGTTTGATTGCGCTATAAAATGACCACCTCTAACTTTTACTACGTTTAAGTGAGCGGCTCTTGACGCAAGCACGTTAAATGCTTTTACCCCTACCAATAAGTCAGATGTAGGCCGTATGTATGTTACTGGACATTTTATATCGTGTTTTGGGATATTTAAAGTTGCGATATTACGTAAGCGCGACCTTAGCTTCACCTTGTCAGCTTTTTTAATCGACTCAAATACTGGCGCTACGAGGCTAGAGCCACCTGAAAAATTAAAACCAAATAGATACAAGATAAACCTACTCAGTATATTTGAGCTAAGCAAGGAAACCGGAAGTAATTTTGCCAGCCGAGAAACAAGAGACGGACTTGAAATAAAACTAGCCAAAAATACTATACCTTTGACTCGATCACCTAGAATTTGGTGTAGCTCATATGCCACTCGGCCCGAATACGACTCACCAACAAGAAATATATCCATACCCTTCAAATGTTCAGATATTTCCTCCGCTTGGCCGGAATAAGATGTATCTTGAATCGAATCGTAGGAAAGGATTTTCACATCCCATTCTTTAGGAAGCTGAGCAACTAGATCGTTAAAAAGTAACCCCGTTCCATCTAGCCCGGGAAGTAATATGATTTTCATTTAAACATGTAACGCCGGTGGCAAGGGCGAGGCGCGATTAGCGCCGAGTCCAGCAACGATAGCTGCGACTTGGCCGCCATTGTTAAATTAATTAAACACATAGCTTTCATGAGGTTTTACTGACATTAATAGTGTAATAATGCCGGAATATATCAATATTTTTGCAACGAAAACCAACGACGTCATGTAGGGCATTAAAGAGAACGTTAAGCCTCCGCCTTTTACCAATGAAGTAAAAATAGGTAATACCTGTGGAATTAAAATTACCACCGCACCAATAACGAGCAAATTGAGGCCTGGCATTGACACTGGTAGTCGTCTGTATAAATTGGATTTCTTAATAAATATCGACGCCAGCACAAAAGGAATAATGAGTCCTAAAGCCAAACCTATAGCATAGCTCAGCGATGGTGGATATTGCTTGATAGCCGCCCCCAAAGGCCCCAAAAGAAAAAGCTTATTAATATAACTTGTTGGCACTACTAACGTAAGAAACATCGTAATTCCAAATTTTAGTCTTAACACTTAACTCTCCTTGTAATTTAACGCCGCCAGAAACCGCGAGCGAAACGCAGTGTAGCGAGCCGAGGCAGCGCGTTTTTTGCGCTGCCGGTGTTTGCTGGCCTTGTTAAGTTTACGGTGCACATTATTTGGCAAGCCTTACTTCGCTATAGCGCATACGCCTAAGATCTCCTTGAGCTTCTAATCTATTTTGCTCGACCAAATTTATAAGGCGAGTTGAATAAAAAACATCAGGAACGCCAGGGTACTCTTTTTGAATATCCATCATTGTTGCACCAATTACACGAGCACTCTTCCTGTATTGTACAGCAGAGTTCTTAAGTAATTGCCTGTCAATTTTTAGCAGATCAGAATCGGATAAATTGCCAGCTAGTTGAACCTGTTCATCTGTCATTGGTGGGTCAAATGGTGGAGGGGATGACACTTGGCTCTCCTTTTCACTGCATGCGATTGTGACGATGCTTAGTAATATCAACAGTGTTTTCTTCATAGTGAACTTAACAGCCTTATTCAGTGTCTCGGAGGCGTAATATATTGCGCCTCCGAGGCATATATCCAGAGCGGAGCTATGGTACCAGCGCCAACTCTCCCTTTAATTTCAAGAAGTTATCACAATTTTCACAATCGGGCGCAAAATAATACGCCTCGGAGGCAACTATCCACCTGACGAAAGTACCCACCTTGCGACGATGTCAAAAACGCCACGCAAATAACCGAGCTCAAGGCCCTCGTAGTCATTTACCGAGCGGTTTTGACTAACGAGCCCAGGAACCTCTCCTACGTCGACAAAGCTAAAGGTCCAGTAGAGCTGCCCACAGCTCTGGCGCATAACGAAGTGGGTAGGCTATTCAATAACATGCATGGGTCAACACGACTTTGCGTGGGGTTTACGCGCGACTCGGGCCGCCAACGTTAGAACCACAGAAATCTGTACTTACGTTTTCAAGCGGTGCAGGCAAGATTTTGAATCAGGACGAGCAAGCGGTGATCGGCTCGGTTGATAGACAATGTATTAGTGCATACTTCTAGCTAGCGCAGCGGGCTTATCGCCCGCTTTCCAATCGCCAAAGCAGGTGAACACTTGCGTAAACAAAAAAAATAGATTTTTTGGCCCAGCCTCTGCTACCAGAAATCTACACATTGCCTAGCCTACTGACCTATTTCTAGTTGGCGGAATAATACATAAAAAATACAGGCATCATTCGATGCCCGTACTACGCCCCTGTTAACCCACCTCAGCCGTATTACCGTTTTGCAATTGTTTGATGACTTGCGCAACAATCAACAAGCCCACCGGTAACAAGAACACAAACACGGCATTGCCTAATAACGACAACCATGGGTGGCCGATTGCAGCCATGATTAAATAGGCGGTATAAGCGACATAACCGGCAAGGAAGAGCACACCTTCGGCGCGATCGATCACGGCGTCGGTGAAGAAGATGGGCAAGCACATCAACGCCACGAGACACATCACCGGCAAATCCAAATGCATCAGTGTTATTGGCGCGAGCAGTCCTTCAGGGGCGACCATGCTCGAGATGCCCAACACACCCAACAGGTTAAAAATATTGCTGCCAATAACGTTGCCCACGGCGATATCGCGCTGGCCTTTTATGGCTGCGGCAATAGACGTCACAACTTCGGGCAGGGAGGTGCCCACCGCAACAATCGTTAGGCCAATGATCACTTCACTTAAACCTAACCAGCGCGCCAGAGTCACTGCACCCTCTAACAGCCAAGTGGAACCCAATACCAACATGACTAAACCGCCAACGATGGCGACAAGATCGAGCCATAAGGCGCGATTAGGCGCAGGCGAAATAATCTCAACCGAGGTTTCAGGTTGTGGCTCTGTCTTGCCTTTGATGAACAGGTAACTCGTGTAACCGAGCAAACCTAAAAACAAGGCTAGGCCCTCAAAAAAGACAAACTTCCCGTCTTGCGCCATCCACCAGACTGCGCCACTGGCAATAATCATTACCGGCACATCTAAGCGAATAAGCTGCACAGAAACGGTTAAAGGCAGGATGATTGCCGCAACACCAAGAATGAATAGGACGTTAAAAATATTACTGCCAATCACGTTGCCCAATCCGATCCCTGCTTGACCATCCAAGGCCGCTTTGACGCTCACCGCCAGCTCCGGCGAACTGGTGCCAAAAGCCACCACCGTTAAGCCGATCACTAACGGCGACACGCCGATGCGAGACGCCAAATTAGCCGCGCCTTTTATCAGTATATCGGCGCCGAAAACCAGCAGGAGCAAACCAACAACAAACAGCAACAAGGTGATCATAGGATCAGTTCTCTGGAAAACTGGGCGTAATATGAGGCTAGAAAAGAGAATAAAACAGTAGCCAATAAAAATATATTTTTAGCCCTTTCTGGGCAAGGCTATTGCGGCTCTTGCAGACATAAAAAAACCGGCCTAAGCCGGTTCTTTTAATGCCGTATTGGCAACTAGCGGCAGCGGTATACGCCAAAGGTCATTGCGCCGTCTTGACTCAATTCAGATTCGCGCACCAAGGTGTCGCCACCCATGTTGTAGGCCTGATCTTTTGCCAGTGCTGCCAGCTCGGTGATGACTTTTTCATCTTTGCGCACAAAGATTCCAACCTTGCTAACGCCCTTGGCCGTGGCCGCACCCAAGCGATCACAAGACTGTACGTCTGAGGCGGTTGCCAACTTAATACCTGCCGCTTCGGGCTTGGGCTCAACCCAAGTACATGCAACAGCAACGAGAGACAATAATATAAGCATCGCGATTTTCATAATTCACTCCAATTCGGGGCGTGGTTTGCGTGCGCCCACTTTACCCATAAACGCCACGATCGCAAGGGCAAGATTTGTATTTTGCATAAAAGGCCAGCGCGAAGATGGCCTTTGCGAGGACAACCACAACCCTAGTCGAATTCAATCCAAGTGGTTTTCAGCTCGGTGTAATCGTCGAAGGCGTGCATGGATTTATCCCGACCATTGCCCGATTGCTTGAAGCCACCGAAGGGCACCGTCATATCGCCACCAAAGTAGTTGTTAATACCCATGGTGCCCACGCGCACGGCTTTCGCGACGCGATGAGCAACATTGATATCTTTACTCCACACAGCGCCGGCCAAGCCAAAGATAGAGTCGTTGGCAATGGCAATAGCTTCTGCTTCGGTTTCGAACGGAATCACGGTCATCACGGGGCCAAAAATCTCTTCTTGGGCAATACGCATTTGGTTATTGGCGCCGGTAAAAATGGTCGGCTCGTGATAGAAGCCACCCTCGGTCACGGCCACGCGCTTGCCACCATAGGCTAGATGCGCGCCCTCGTCGCAACCGATGCGCACATACTCTGCCACGGTGTTGTATTGAGCCTCGTCCACCATGGGCCCCATGCTGGTAGCTGGGTCGAGTGGGTTGCCGGGCCGCCAAGATTTAGCGTGCTCGATAACCTTGGCAACGAAGGCGTCGTGTATTGAGGCCTGCACTAATAAACGCGTGCCGGCTGTACAGGTTTGACCGCCGTTATAAAATACAGCCGTGGCAGCCATAGCGGCAGCCTTATCTAAATTGGCATCGGCAAACACGATGTTAGGGCTTTTGCCGCCCAACTCTAAATAGGTGCGCTTTAAATTCGATTGGCCGGAATATTCCATCA
Organism: Simiduia litorea; assembly: GCF_042853465.1. Lineage (GTDB taxonomy): Bacteria > Pseudomonadota > Gammaproteobacteria > Pseudomonadales > Cellvibrionaceae > Simiduia > Simiduia litorea. The sequence goes on from NZ_AP031497.1 coordinate 4,005,307, forward strand.
GCATTTTGCCCACCGGGGTGGAACCGGTAAACGTTAGGCCTTCAACATCCATATGCTTGGCGAGATGACTGCCGAGACTACCGCCCGGCCCTGGCAACACCTGCAGCACGCCATCGGGCAAACCCGCTTGCTTAGCCAAGCCGGCCAGCTTGATGGCGGTTAGCGGTGTGTTCGATGCCGGCTTCAAGATCACCGAGTTACCCGTGGCAATGGCGGGTGCGATTTTCCAAGCCGTGGTCGAAAAGGGGAAGTTCCACGGCACGATGGCCGCTACCACGCCCAAGGGCAGGCGCGTTACCAACGCTAGGGTGTCGTGCGGTGTGGGCGCTACCTGATCGTAAACTTTGTCGATGGCTTCACCACTCCAACGCAGGGTGCGGGCAGCGGCGGGCACATCCACATTAAGGGTATCTGAAATAGGTTTGCCCACATCCAAGCACTCGAGCAAGGCCAGCTCTTCGGCGTGCGCCTCAATCAGCTCTGCCCAGCGCACCAGTACTTTTTTGCGCTCAGACGGGGCTTGATTAGCCCAAGTACCGGCCTCAAAAACGGCCTTCGCCGAGGCAATTGCCTTGTCTGCATCCTCCGGGCCGCAACTTGCAACGGCGGCCAACACCTCGCCAGAGGCTGGGTTGAGCGTAGGTCGCGTATTACCCGACAGGGCATTAACATAAGCACCATCAATGAAGGCGCGACCCTCAATCGTCAAACTAGCCGCGCGGTCGGCCCAATCTTTTGCGCTGAAATCTTGCATGTTGTTTGCTCCTACAGTGAATGGCCCTATTGTAGCGCCTTCCTAGGAAAGCCAAATGACCCAATTTGGTCTATTCACGAAAAGCATAACAACGAAGCTAAAAATTCACTTTGAGAATATCAACAGAGGTTTCTCGCGTAACTATTTGCCCAGCCTATTCGCCACAGGGCATTAAACTTATCTATTACTGTTATTGCTCACGCAAATACTGTAATTAAACTAACTTGGCTGATCATTAAACGCTCCAAATTCAAAATAAAAGAGGAGTTAGGCGCCACATTCGCCTGCAACAAATGAAGCTTTTGTAAAATTTTGTAGCAGAATTACAAGATTATTACCTTTATTTATCACATCTATAGCTAGAACCGAGACAACACTCACGACTATGATAGCGCTCCGCTATTTCCACGGCTGAACAATCAGCCGTATCCAAAGGCTGAATATACAGCTGGAGTCAATCTGACAAAAAAAGGGCGGGTGCTCATAGAGGATAACAACATGCTAATCGGCATACCCAAAGAAATAGAGGCGGGTGAAACCCGTGTCCCCGTGTTACCAGACGGCGTTAAGAAGCTGGTGGCACAAAACGCTACAGTGACGATTGAAACGGGCTTAGGTGATTCGCTGCAGATTCCAGACAGCGCCTATACCGATGTCGGCGCTACCGTTGCCGAGAGCCGCACGGCACTGCTCGGTCAGGCCGATGTGATTTTGCGCTTGCGTAAACCGGCGATTGAAGAAGTGGCACAGTTAAAACAAGGCTGTATTCACATTTCGTTTTTGGACCCCTTTAACGAACATGCCTTGGTAGACGCCTTCGCCGCGCACGGCGTAACGGCCATCAGTATGGAAATGATTCCGCGCATCACCCGCAGCCAAAAGATGGACGCTCTGTCATCGCAGGCCAATCTGGCCGGCTACGCCATGGTGTTGCTCGCCGCTGAGCGCTTAGATCGCATTCTGCCGATGATGATGACTCCAGCCGGCACCATCACGCCCGGTCGCGTGTTTGTCATTGGCGCCGGTGTCGCGGGCCTGCAGGCGATTGCCACGGCCAAGCGGTTAGGCGCCCGAGTAGATGCCTTCGACACCCGCCCCGTGGTGAAAGAACAAGTTGAATCGCTGGGCGCGAAATTCTTAGAAATCGACCTCGGTGAAACCGGCCAAACCGCCGGCGGTTATGCCAACCAATTAACCGAAGCGCAAATTGAAAAGCAGCGCCAAGGTCAAACCGATGTCATGGCCAACAGCGACATCGTCATTACTACCGCACAAGTATTCGGCCGCAAGGCACCGCGCATTATCACAAAAGACATGTTAGCGGCGATGAAGCCCGGTTCCATTGTGGTGGATATGGCGGTCGACAGCGGCGGCAACGTAGAAGGCTCCGAACCGGATAAAGAAGTGAACATCAACGGCGTGACGATTATCGGCTACCGCAACCTGCCCGGTCGCGTAGCGCAAAACGCCAGCCAGATGTATTCCAACAACTTAATTAATTTGGTGTTCGATTACTGGCAAAAAGACACCGGCGTTTTTGCGCTAAACCTCGACGAAGAAATTCAGAAAGGCTGCGTCATTACCCATGGCGGTGAGCTAGTGAATAACGTGATTAAAAACGCCCGCAAACCTGCGGCCGCTTAACACCGAAATATTTTGAGGAAGACATCATGTCACCCGAACAAATTGTTTACCTGACCTTCATATTAATGTTGGCCATCTTTTTAGGTTTCGAACTCATTGCCAAAGTACCGGCAACCTTACACACGCCTTTGATGAGCGGCTCCAACGCTATCTCCGGTATTACCCTGGTGGGCGCATTAGTTAGCGCCGGTGCCGAGCACTCCGCCATGGCCACTTGGTTAGGCGCTGCCGCCGTAACGCTGGCCACCATCAACGTGGTGGGCGGTTACTTAGTCACCGATCGCATGCTCGCCATGTTTAAGAAGAAAGCCACTGGAGGTAAAGCATGAACGCTGCCATCGTCATCAACTTTGCCTACATAATTTCGGCGCTGGCCTTTATTATCGGTTTAAAAATGCTGGGCTCGCCAGCTTCGGCGCGCAAGGGTAATTTAATTTCTGCCGTGGCTATGCTGTTGGCCATTGCAGTAACGTTATTCGATAAGCAAATTATCAGCTTTGAGTGGATCGTCGGCAGCATGCTGCTCGGCACGGTGATCGGTGTGCTCGCCGCGCGCTTAGTCGCCATGACCTCCATGCCAGAAATGGTGGCCTTATTTAACGGCTTTGGTGGTGCGGCTAGCTTGCTCGTGGGTTGGGCCGCGCTGTATGACGGCGTGACAACGCCCTTTATCGCCAGCACCATTGTGTTGTCTATTTTAATTGGCGGGGTAACACTGTCTGGCTCTATGATCGCCTGGGCAAAGCTGTCAGAAAAAATGCCCGGCCGCGCCATTACCTTCACCGGCCAAGCCGTTGTTAACGGTTTGATTGTTATAACTTTAGTGCTCAACGCCGTTTGGTTTGTTCAGGTGCCCGAGGCGGAATCGATCCACCTTTATGCGGTTATCGCCATCGCGTTAGTATTCGGCATCATGTTGGTCATCCCCATTGGCGGCGCCGACATGCCTGTGGTTATTTCATTACTGAATTCCTACTCGGGCCTAGCCGCCTGTGCCGCAGGTTTCGTCTTGAATAACAACCTGCTGATTGTGTCCGGCGCGCTAGTAGGCGCTAGCGGTATCATCTTGACCAACATCATGTGTCGCGCGATGAATCGCTCGCTCGCTAACGTGTTATTCAGCGGCTTTAAAGCCGTTAAAAAATCGACCACGGTGGTGGAGGGCGAAATTAAGCCGATCAATTGCGATGACGCTTACTTGATTCTCGAAGCCGCCGCGAATGTAGTATTTGTTCCCGGTTACGGTATGGCAGTTTCCCAAGCTCAGCATGTCGTGCGTGAACTTGCCGACCACTTGGAAAACAATGGCTGCCAAGTGCGTTACGCCATTCACCCAGTTGCGGGCCGTATGCCAGGCCATATGAACGTGCTGCTTGCCGAGGCCAGCGTACCCTATGACCAACTGTTTGAAATGGATGCGATCAACCCGCAGATGAGCAGTGTGGATGTGGCCATTGTTATCGGTGCCAACGACACCGTTAACCCCGCCGCCACCGAAGATGAAGGCAGCCCAATTTACGGCATGCCGGTAATCAAAGTGGCCGATGCGCGCACGGTTTTCGTACTCAAGCGCAGCATGAATGCCGGTTACTCGGGCGTGGAAAACCCTCTCTTCTATAAAGACAATGTGCGCATGCTATTTGGCGATGCCAAAGCCTCTCTGCAAACCATTGCGGGTGAGTTTTCAGCCTAAGCATTGATACGCCTATTGACGCTACAATGTTTGAAATAATAAAAAAGGGTGGCTAGGGCCACCCTTTTTTATGTTCGCTTAACTATTTATCGGCCGCGTACGGATCGTCGGCGAAGAGATAGGCGCGCAGCACTGACTTATCCTCCTGCTGCACCAGCCACTCGCGAAACTCCTTCAGTTTCTGGTAGCGCTCGGCACCAAATTTCTTTTCATATAAATCGTTAAAGGTTTGCTTGGCATGATCGGCACGAATTTGCTTCTGCCACTGACGGGTCAGCACTTTGTTAAGCGAGCCGGCAAGCTTGTGTTCCTTCAGCAGCTCCCACTCGCCTTTATCCAACCAGATGCCAGCCACCGCCGGGCTATAATCTAGCTTGTGTTGAATATCCGCCGCTAATTTAATTTTTTGCATAATAGCGCCAGACACAGGGCATATCATCGCAGAGGTAGTTTCCGATAACTCAACCGGCTGATTTTCGCCAAAGTCATGATCCCGATTATTCGCCAGCCAAGCCACATAATCTTCCACGAACACCCAATTGCCTTGGCACGTGTCGCAGGTGTGAGCGCGAAAAAGGCCATCGATAAAGCTTGGTTTTAACTCGCCTTGCTTGCAACTTGTACACTTCATAATATGCTTGCCTTCAATCTGATTTATTGTTTATCTTTCTTCTAATCCACTTATCAATCTTTATCCGCCGATTTATCCGGATCTTTATTTTTCACAGAACGCTTATTCCCCGCAGCCAGTACTCTCAGCTGCTGAGACACATCCTGCATCTTGTCGTGGGTTTTCAAATCAATTTCTAGCTTTTTATCCATGCTACGCACCAAGGGGAAAATACTATTTTCAATGGTATCGGCCAGGGCCGTTAACATTCGATCAATGCCCGGAACCGGCTGATTAATCACCTCCACTTTTGGCGCCAACTTCTCCAACGATTTTGCAATACCTAAAATTGCCAGCACCAAGGGTTCGCGTGCCGACGTTTCGCTCTGCGGCTTGGCTTGCGCCGTTAGCACGGCTTCGCGCAAGGACTGAACGCTGGCCACCATATCGACCAACTGCGCTACAATTTTGCCGCCGGCATCGGCGTCGTCACCACCCATGGCTTTATTACGCATGAAATCTTTCTTGATCGCTTGCCAGCGCTCCGCTTGTTGCTCGGTCATGTTGCCACGCAACTCGGCCAATTTTAGCAAGTTGGCCTCAGCGCCGGTGGTGAGCAGCTGCGCTTCACCTAGGTAGTGATCCGCAATCATCTGCATCAGTTCGGCATCGTTCATAACGGCAGAGATTTTCTCCGTCATTTTGTTCATATTGCGGTAACTGCCCTGCAGTTTAAACGCCGGCTCGGTGCGGTATTTATCATCTTGTGCAGCAGAAATAATGTATTGCTGGTTAATTTTTAGTACCACATCGCGTACCACCATCATTTTTTTCAAAACGCCGGTGATCTCACCAATTTCAGAGCTGCTATAGGCGTGACTTAAGTCTGTTGTGGCGATACTCTCGCCTTGCGCCATTTTTACCAGCTTATAAACATCCGCCATATCTCGGGTCGCCAATGGCGCTAAAATAGGGTTGGAGGTGAGTGAGTTTTCGATGTAACTCAGCGCAAACTGTTCGTCCATACCGCCGAGAATATCACCCAAATTATAAATATCGGCTCGGTTTGCCAACATATCGGGAATCTTAAATGCCTCGCCGGACTCGGTGTAGGGGTTGCCGGCCATCACCACACAAAACTTTTTGCCGCGCATATCGTAGGTTTTGGTCTGTTTGCGCCATACACCCTCAATGCGCCGCGTGCCGTCGCAAAGGGAAATAAATTTCTGTAAAAATTCAGGGTCTGTGTGCTGAATATCATCGAGATACAACATCACGTTATTGCCCATCTCTAAACCCAAGTTTAGCTTGACCAACTCTTGCCGCGCCGTAGCATTGGGCGCTTGCTCGGGGTCGAGCGACAGCACATTATGACCAAGCGACGGGCAATTGATTTTCATAAAAATCAAACCCAGTCGGTTCGCCACATACTCCATCAAGGTGGTTTTACCGTAGCCGGGTGGCGAAATCATCATCAGCAAACCCATTAAATCGGTTCGCTTATTTTCCCCAACGGTACCCATCTGCTTAGCGAGATTGTCGCCAATTAAGGGTAAATAGGATTCATTAATCAGCCTGTTTCGAACAAAGGAACTCAACGGCCGGGCTTTAAACTCATTCAGCTTTAAGCCCTTGCGCTCGCGCTCCACGATAGACTGCCGGACCTTATGGTATTGATGATAACCCGCCACCACCACGCGCCTGTGGTGCGCCATACGCAGCAAAAAGCTGTCCACCTCTAAGCTCAATCGACCCTGATGAAGTAGCGGGTGATCGCCTAACATGCCCTCAACGGACAGCTGTAAGTCGGCCTCGGTATCGCGCCTGCGCAGGTTTTTTGCCGCCAACAATGCGGCAGCTTCTGGAATAAAGTGGCGTGCTTGTTCACTCTTTTGATGCTCAGTCAGCGCATCCAACCAGACACTGATAACACGGAGCTTCTCACCCGGCCGTTGATCTAAATTTTCCAACACCGACTGAAACCGAGCCCAAACCACATCATCCATTGCGCTCTGCAAGCTGACCTGTAATGCGCGGGCATATTTGCTGGTAATAAAGGCAAACTGATCTCGCGCCAACTCGGCCACAAGATATTTGGCCGCACGCTCGGTATTGTGGGCACTGGTATCAACACATTGTGCTTCAGCCCAGTGCGACATGGCGGCGTGAACCTCCTGCTCTAACAACGCTATCGCTTTACCGCTGGCAAACAGGGTATTCAATAACGCCGCTGACTGCGCGCGCTGTTGCCACTGCTTTACCTTTGATTCGCTTAGGCTGGCATTGTCTGAGACATCGACAAAACTTGCCCAGAATACTTGCGCGAGTGCACGGCATTGAGGGTCAAAACGCAATAGGTCTGCGGCGTCCAATGCGGGTAACAGAGCCTGCAATATCTTGGTTGCATCGCTGTCGTGTATGCCTTTTTCATAGCCCTCTTTATAGCGTGGCGCGGCAAAGGTTTTTACCATATTCGCCAGCTTTGTTTCATCTAACAAAGCTTCCTGCAGCAAGCTTTGGCTAAGGCCATCTTCACCCGCTTGTGCAGCCTCGAGTAAACTATAAGCGAGATATTCACCTCGGTAGACCCGCTCCGTTTCAGACTCCAAATTGAGCTGCCAATAATCACTCAGTGCATTTAACTCGGCGTCGTCAATCGGCTCGTAGTAATCAGTGCCTAAAAGGTGGATATTGAGCTTATTATTCCTCGGGATAATGGTCAGATCCAACTCTTGGGTATTGACCGAAAATCGGTGCCGAGGGCCCAATTTGATCACGCTACCACCAGCTTCAAAAATATCACTTTTGTCGCGCAAAGAGCGCAGCGCTTGCTCTTTTACCGCTTTAAAGCGGGCGTCCACATCGTCGGCTTTAACAGCACTGTTGAGGCCACGTAAGCGCTCAGAAAATTCCCGGACTTTTAGCACCAACGCATCGGAGGCAAAGTAAGTGTTCAACTCGTCTTTATCGGTGAACTTGAGCGTGCGCTTTTCGATACTCGATAGCACACGGCTAGCCGCATCCACAACCGACTGGGCCTTCTGCTGCTGCTCATCGAGTAACTTTTGCTTATGACCCTCAAAGGCCTCATAAACTTCTTCGCGCTTGCCGATAATCTCCGACAGAAACTGATCATATTCACTAAACTGGCTTTCAAACTCTTCTAGCTGCACCAGCAAGCGCGATAACTGCTCATCGCACTTTTCTGGCGTGTCAGCCAAACTCAAGGCGTTATTGATACTCTGACTAAATAATTTGAACTGAGCGCCAAACTGCGCCGTCGCCTCGGTCGAACCTAAGCTTTTGTATTTATTGCGCGCGATGGCCCGGCTCTGGTTGAGCAAGCCGTACACTTCAGAAATTGCATCGACGATGCGCGTCGTGACAGTGGCGTCGTCGCCCTGCAAGGTGCTCATCAGCTCGGTGAGCAAATCGAGCTCGGCCGCTGCTTGATCAATATGTTCGATGCATGGTGTGAGCTCCGCCCTAACCTCTGCCTTCTGCACCGATGCTTGAATCTGCTCAATTTTTTCGTGATAAGGCGAGAGCGCTTTTTCGTCGGCGAGAAAACCTAATGTGCGCTCACTTAAATTAGCCTCAGCCGCTTCAAGCTCCTGAGTTAGCGCTTCGATAACTTTGAGATCGATATAGCGGTAGCCAGAGATACTGACTAAATGGCCTCGCTGCCGGCGCAACTTAGTCAGCATAGAAACAAATTGATCGGCGCTCTGCCATTCATCGGGCCGCACCGCGCGCAATATCTCCACCTGGATTTTCTTCGCGTCTGCCAGTGCTTTACTCGACTGCAGCTGAATGGACTGAACCTTTTCAAATTCGTCAATAACCAGTTCAGCAGTAGCGGAAACATCTTTCAAGACTTGGGCCAGCTCGCCCATCGCTTCATCCGCGACCCAATAGTGTTCGTCGAATATTTTTTTCGCCGCTAGGTTTAGCTCTTCATAAATTTTAGCGGATACCTCGGGATTTTCGATCAAACGAGTAAGACTTAATAAATTTGAAACGCCACGCACCAGTTCAGAATTGCCAATTTTTCCGAATGCCGTCTTGCTGGGTGGCAATTTACTGGCGAATTCAGCGCTAAAGAAGGGCGTAGTCCAAATTTGCATGGGGTGCACGCGCGTTGGTTCATCGCCGGCGCTAAAAATCACCAAGGTGCCATCGTCAGCCAAGGCGTAACCGTGGCAGGTAATCGGGTTTTTAAGGCTTTTCTCAATCATGTTATAAGAGAGTAAAACCAGAACACCATCAACCGGCTCATAGAATACATAAAGCACATCTTCGCCATTGGGCGAGCGCACTACACGCTTGATTTTTAGGCCATTGGTGCGTTCTTCAAAGGTTTTGTGCTCGCCGGTTTGCAAGTAGTAGCCACCGGGGAAAATAATGCCGTGATCTTCCGGCAACTGCACGCAAGACATACCGATGGCGTCAATACGCAGTACTTTCTGGGTTAACGTATTAAATACAAAGTAGCGCCACAACTCTTCCCGATAGGGTTTTACCTTAAGTAAGATCAAGGCGCCTACACGTGCGTAAGCAATATCAGCATCATCTAAGGATTGGGTTTTGTCGTCGACTGGTTCGCGAAAGATACCTAAGCCGTCTTCCGTGTTGTTTTCCACCTTAATAGTTAAATCGCCGCCCACGGTTTCCACAAATACAGTGTCTTCAATATTTACATGCGGGTGCTTGCCGTGCACGCTGTGCTCGCGCGTCGTCTCTATCCAGGTAAAATCAAAGGCAGGCGGCAGGGAGATATCGCGCTCACCGCGATTATCGATATATTTTACGGTTTTCCCGTCAGCCGAAATTGACCAGCGAAATACCCGCAAATCATCTAAGCGCTCGCCAATCTGGAAGCCCGCGAGTAGCTTGCCGTCCTTGACGCTTAACTCGATCAGCTTGGTGTGCTTGTAGTAGCGATAGAGCTCGCTAAAGTCGTTAACGAAACCTCTATCAGCTAAAAAAGTACCTTCAGCTGCCACCTGCTCTAGATCGGTATCCGAATCATTGGAACCAAGCTTGAACAGCGAGAAAACATCCTCTACCGCGGTTTCTTTCTTTAACCCAATAAAGACGTTGTAACCGAATAAGAGATATTCACCAACTTGAACAATGTCTCTTGGCACACAGTTATTGACCGTTCGAATGCGAGTGCGCGCACTAACGGCCATATCTGAGCTACCGAACTCCTGCAAGCGGCGCTGGTTAACGGAGCCTGCAATCTGCTTCAGCGATTGCCCTTGTGCGACCAAACGCTTGCGAATAATCTCGTAAGCACCGCCTTGTGCAACCGCATCGTCAACGACGCCGTCTTGGGCTGGCTTCGCAGCTTCGCTCATGGTGTATTCCTTATCCACTAAAGAGAGGCAAACGAGGGGAGCCGCGCTCCCCAATCATTACGCGCTAGGCGTATCTTTGTTGACGTCTGCAACAGGCGTATCGACGAGGCGATGTAAGATTGCCTGCAGCGTTCCGCTCTTTTCAGCAAGCCCGTCGATAGCTTTACCAATAGACAAAGACTTGGCGAAGTTATTGAAGAAGTGATCTTCACCACCCACAATATCAATCTTGGCTTTCTGCAGTGCAGTGGCCAACACTTCGGCATTTTCCTTGGCGATTTCCTTACCGGCATCAATAGACGCTAACGCCTCTTTCAATGCTGTTTCTAGCCCCATACGGAACTCTTCGTGCGCACGCGCCTGGGCGCTCATGCTGTTCATTGCACCGAACTTCTCAACCAATCCATCGGCTTCAGCCTTAAATTGCTCGCGCGTTACTTCCGCATTGGCCATACCGATCTGACGAGCAGCACGCGCCTCTGAATCGCCTTTAGCGCCGATAACTTCGGCTTGCGCTTTACCGGTACCCAACAGTGCATCAGCCTCTGCGTCGCCTTTAGCGCGAATAACGTTGGCTTCGGCTAGGCCTGGGGCCGCGCGCTCGGCTTGCACACCTTCCGCCATTTTCTTCTTCGCTTCAGCTTCTTTAGTGGTCGCCTCTAATTGGGCTTGAGCCAACAGCGTGATTTCCACTGACTTATGCTTAGCGGCCTGCTCTTCAGCTTCAGCGGCTTTCACTTGCTTAACTTTATCTTCTTCGGCCAGCGCCTCTGCTGCCAACACTTTGGTTTGCTTAGCGCGATCAGCCTCTGACACTTCGCGCACTTCTTTAATGCGCTCTTCTTCGATGGCCACCGTCTTATCGACAGCGACGCGCTCGCGTATCACATTAGCGATTTCTTTCTTCTCAACTTCTACGGCTTTTTCAGCTTCAATACGTTGAATTTCAACTTCTCGCTCGCGCGCAACGATTTCCAGATCCCGCGCTCGTGTGACTTTTTCTTCTTCGATAGCGACCGCACGCAAACGGTTCTGACCGGCCACTTCGATTTCACGCTGCTGGTTTTCAGTTTTAACTGCCAAATCTTGATTAACTTGGATGGTGGTAGATTCAGCCCTCAAGCGCTCCTCTTCCTGAACCTTTTTGGTCTCCGCTTCTTCTCGGGCACGAATAGTGGCGATTTCGCGCTCTTGCTTGGCCTCGGCATCTGATTGCTGGCGCTCTAGGGCAAGCATGGCCTCAACGGTTTCAACATTTTTCTTTTTGATCGCCAGCTCTTCATCGCGCTCTAACACATTGGTGCGCACATTTTGCACCGCGGTCAACTCGGTAATTTTCTTGATGCCCTCGGCATCCATGATATTACTGGGGTCGAGCGACGATTTCGGCGTTTGCTCCAAGTAGTCAATGGCCACATCTTCGAGCACATAGCCATTTAGATCTTCGCCAATGACCGCGACAATTTTTTCCCGAAATTGCATTCTATTTTCAAACAAATTGACGAATTCAATTTGTTTGCCAACCGTTTTCAGCGCTTCAGAAAATTTCGCATTAAACAGCAAGTTAACCGCTTCGCGATCCGAGGCGCGACTGGCGCCAATAGACTTAGCCACTTTCAAAACATCTTCGGCGGTTTCATTCACCCGCAGATAGAAAGCAACAGTAATATCGGCACGCATATTGTCCGCACAGATAAGACCATCTTTGCCGCGCCTATCCACTTCCAAGGTAATCAATGAAATCTTCATTAATTCTTTTTTGTGGATTACCGGATAAACCAATGCACCGGTAAAATATACTTTGGGCTGCCTAGATGTATCATTTACGATCAGCGCTACGCCTTGCTCTACTTTAAAATAAAAGGCCTTAACCAGCGCCGCGAAGCCCAAAAACAATACTAATACGAATCCGACACTCATTAGAATTGGCATAAATCCAGTAAGATCAGCCATAGTGGTTACTCCATTTCCAAAAAACTAAGGTTTTATTTAAGTCATTGACCGGAAAATTCTGCTTCCGATATAACTTTGTAGGTATTTGATGCGACCTCGTGCTCTAACAGAACCACCCGATCACCTTTAACAAATTCAATACCGGGCTCGCAGCGCACTTTGAGCAGCAACCCAGCACCGCCATCAGATAACACAGCCTCACCAAAATTCGAATTAACTACGGAACTGCGAACGATCGCTGTTTGACCGATGATAAACTTTACTGATTGCTGGCGCGCATTTTGAAAAAACGGTCGCATTGGTTTAATTAACTGACCAGTAATTATCACCGCCACATACAGAGATGCGAAGAGCACCGGCAAACCAAGCAAATAGCGCATTATGCCATCCGGCACCCAACCAAACAGAAAATGCACAAGGTAGTAACAAATCAGCCAGCCGAATAGTGCAATAAGCGACACGATAATGGTGACGGGCACGCCTTGGAGACCAAACTTCAGCATCAAGGCCGCCAATACATCGGGCGTTGAGTGGCCGCTATCGGCATTGATATCTAGGTCGCCGTCCATATCCGGCACATCGAAATCGAGCATATCAATATCGACGAAACCCAGAACCGCAACTAGCCAATACAACAGGCACAAAATTAGGAGGAAGCTAAAAATAGCGGTCGGAAATGACGTTAAATTTTGGTAAAAGGGGTCCATTTTATCGGATAGTAGTATTGCGAACATGCCCCAACTCCCTGGTCAATTTTTGCACGCCGTAGCGCTGCCCGAAATGCGCCCCTGCACGGGGCGCCCTAGCCTACGGCTTCTTATTTTTTAGTCGCTCGAGCACATCGGCGGCACTCGCTCCACTGGAGGCAATGCCGGCGGCCTCCAGCTTGGCCTGCAATGATACATCAGAATCTTCCTGTGCCAACTCCGAAGCAGCTGCCATCTGCGCAGATTTCAGCTCTTGGCGCTCTTTGATTCGCTCGAGCGAATCCATTGCTGTACGCATTTTTGAGTGTGAACCGCTGTGCCGCTCGGCGACTGCCGCCTGCGCGCGCTGCACATTATCCGTGGCCTTGACCGTATCCACCTGTTGCTTTAATCGCTTCAAATTTTGCTCGGTCTGCTTGATAGCGGCGCGTAGCTTGTCGGCATTGGCAGCGTAAGCCTGCACCGATTCCTGCTCTTGCGTTAACTGATTTTCGAAATCAGCGATTTTACCAGCAACTTCCAGCGCCAACGCCTCATCAGATTTCTCGAGCGCTCTAACCGCATAACCTTCGTGCTCTTCAACCTTTTTCTGCAGACCGGCAACTTTTTGCTCGGCTAGCTTTTGCCGCGCAATAATCTCTGCCAAACTATCTTTTGACAGCTTTAAGCCCTCAGAGGCGTCGCGCACCTCTTGGTCGAGAATTCGCAATGCTTGACTATCGACAATCGCCTCGCCAGCCTCATTTACGCCGCCACGCAAGGCCGTCATCATTTTTGCCCAAATGTTCATAATGCTTTCTCCAAGTTACCAAAACTAGCCGAGCAAATGCTCACCGTAGGCCTCTGTTGCCTGAATAACGTTACTTGCCAGAACCTCGATTTCGAACACGATATTCTGCAATGCCGACGCCGAACTTAACGCGCCAAACATGTGGTAGTAGTCGCCGTCTGCACCCAAATTATCTAAACTGATGGTCGATAACGGAAAGTACTTGTGCGTACGTAAAACCATCTCGTTAAAGGCCGCAACATCTTTAACCTCGGACATCGACCACAATAGCGACTCAACAATGATTTGTTCACCCACGACGGTTAGGAACACTGGGAGGTCGCCATATTCTTTCATAACGATGTGCAACGCCGGCTCCACGCCATCAATTAATTCGACACTGGCCCGGCGTTGACCGGCAAACAAATCACTCTCTTGCAGTGCCGCATATAGGGTAGCGGTCGTCCAAGCTTGTAATTCCTGCATAAGTATTGCTCCTTTTTCACTTCCTATTTCGCCCGGTTCGCGCAGCAACTTTTCGTAACGCAATAACAGCTTGCTGTGCACTGGGAGAATCCAAACTTCCTTTTTAACCAGCCCCTGCTCGCGCAGCCGCTGGCGATACTCTCGTTGATAATGTGCAGATGATTTAGGCTTCATAAACGCTACAGTAATAAATTACATGTAAGAGCGCAAGAAAATTACATGTAATAGATTGAAATAATTACATGTAAGAGCATGCAGAACCGTGATATACACAGCGATATACGCGTAAGTCATTGAAAACATGTAAAATTTTAAAATGAAGAATTATAGGACTGACTCATAAGAACCCAGAAATAGGTGCCATGACAGAATAACGCGCTGGTATTCCATCAGGATGATTTAGAGACGGGCTTTACCTAACTAGAACTTGACCCGCATGGCCTGCGCCGTTAAGCAATATTTCCCTTGCTGCAGGAAATGGCAATAAGAGGCGTACTGCTCTTCATTTAACGCCTCGCCATTGGCGTCGACATAGAGCAAGGCAACCACGCGGCCATTGACCTCGAGCGGTGAAATAAAACACGGCTGCATACCAATCAGCGCCTTAAGCGGCTCGGGGAACAAGTGCTGACTTTTATTTACCCTTTCCAGTGAAAACCATTGCGGCGCTTTGAACAAAAGCGCCTCTGAAAATAGCTGCACGGTGGCGTCACTAAAATGCAGGCGTTCGCGCCAAACTACCGCGTCGGGGCCGGCCGTGTATCTGGCCACCAAGGTATTTTTCATCACCAACACCAGCGCCACCCGCGCCAGACCGGCACCATGGTGCAGACCACGCACAATCAGTTGGTAAACGTGATCCGTATCCGAACCCAGCTGCGCCGCCGACGACAGTTCGCGCAAAACCGAAAGTTGAATTTTTTCATCGGCCTTTAATGGCAGTCGAGCGAGCGCTTGAACCTGTGAGCCAGGAATAAAATCAACCAATCCTGCGGCGCCAAAGATCGACGCCAATTCGCCCGCCGAATCTGCGATGCGAATTGCATCAGCAGTGGCCTGTACGATACTCACCTTTCTAACACTCGCCACCTGCTTGAGTACTTGCTGCGCTTCTTTACTGTGCCAACCGAAGCGACTGACCTGACTGATCGCCTCACCCATGCGAATCGCATTAATAGATGGCGAAGGCGAGCTGCTCGGATTCAATGCCTGTTCCAGTAAACTACTCAAATGCCAGCGATGCACCAGCTCCCGCGTCAAGGACCGAAACTGCAAACCCAGCACTGTTTCACAGGCATCGTGCTCGCTCACCCCCCCGGTCAACAGTTCATCTAGCTCATCCGCTTGCGCTTCCCCCTTAGACCAAACCGCCAGTTCACCCACATGAAACAGCAACGCTGCCACAAACACTTGTTCGGCCGCATCTTGATCTGTCGTTGGCGCCAGAAACTTCGCTTGCAGCGCCGCATGAAACGCGCGCGCCATGGACTGCAGTAAACGCTCGCGCGGTTGTGCACCGAGCAACTGATCCACCAGCAAGAGCGAGATACAAATGCCCTTAACGCCCTCAAAACCCACTTGAATAATGGCGCGCGTCACGGTGTTAATTGCACCGCCCCCGGGGTTGTAATGAATACTGTTCGCCACCCTTAGGAGCTGAGAGGTAAGATTCGAATCTTTTAACACTGCATCAGACATATCATTGACGCGAGTATCGGCGTTTGTCGTGAGCTCATTTAATTGCTCAATAACACGCCCAAGCACCGGTAGTTCGGCCGCATTTAATTTCTGCACCCAAGCTTGCAAACCGATAACGGCCATCGCCAAATCCTTAACATTGTCGCCTTAATGATCTTAAGCCTAGCAGTGCAAGCGCTAGGTTTGCCGCTATAATTCAAAATCAATCTAATACAGAGATAGCCCCTTATGACTGGACATATCCAGATAGGTCGCACGCGACTCGCGGCGGCAGTGGCATTCACCCTGAGTTCGCTGTGCGCGCCCTCAAGCTTTGCCGCCAACGGTTTCATGCAATCGGGCCCAACAAGCACCATCGGTAACGTCAGCAGCGGCCAAACCGCTCTATCAAACAGCGGCAATCCCGCAGCCATTGGCTTTGACCGTCAGCGTATGAACCAAGATGACGCCGTGCTCGGCGGCCTTTATCTGGGCGGTGAACTGGAGTACGGCAATATTCAAGAGCTATTCGACGTTTACGACGAACTGGCAAACGCCTTTGGAGACGATGGTAGCAGTGGCGGTAGTGGTGGTAGCGGCGGTGGCAACACCAGCGGCGGCGGGTTGGATTTCGGCGATATAGACATCAATGACCCCGATATCGCGGCCATTATCGAAAGGGTTAACAACCAAGCCACTCACATCGGTGCGCTGCTTGCACTCGTAGCAACCGAAGGTTATGCCAATGCCAACGCCGCGGTCGATTTACCGTTAATAGTTAACGCGGACATTTTTGGCGGCACGCTGGGCTTCAACTTTAGCTACAGTGGCTCCGCCTCCGCTGTCGGCTTCATGGAGGATATCGACTTCGAGGCCGACACAGCACGAACAGAGTTAGAGGCTGCCTTTAACTTACAGCCCGGCGATCCGATTACCACCTACGATCTGAGTGGTGGCATCTCCTTAACCATCGACCCAAACACCAACCGCGTTAGCGGCACCTTCGATAACGATAGTTTACTTGCCACACGAGCGGCACAAGCAACCCAGCTTGGCGTTAGCTACAGCTACCCTTTGGTGTTCGATGACAGCAGCACATTATATTTAGGCGCCACTGCAAAAGTTGTGCGCATGGGGCTAGCGCGAGTTGCAACCCGCATTGGCGACATCACAAATTCGGAAGATTTATTTAATGATATTCGCGATGCCAAATTCGTCAATACAAGCCGGTTTGGTTTGGACTTTGGCGCGCTCTGGGTGGCTAAAAATATTTCCTTAGGCACCAGCATTACCGATGCCTTCGAACCCAGCTACGAGTTCAATGCTATCGACACCAGCAATTACAGCAACCAGAATCTTCGCGCACTCATAGACGACTTACAAACCTATCAACAAGAGCGACAAGTTACCGTTGAAGGTAGTCTTTATACAGAAGACCGCACCTGGGCGCTAAGTACAAGTTACGAGACCACCGCCATAAAAGATCCACTCGGTGCAGAACACCAATGGTTTAGTGTCAGTGGTGGCTGGAGTTCGAACAGTTTTTGGATTCCATCGGTGCGCGTTGGTTACCATGTAAACCAAGTCGGTAGCGAGATCAACATGTATAAATTAGGTTTTACACTCTTTCATTATGTGGATTTAGATCTCGGCATGTCGTCTGAGAAAGTTGAGATAGACGGAACATCGTTGCCGCAAGGCGCCAGTGCGAACCTTGGATTTCACTACGCTTTCTAAATATTTATGAATAAAAAAGGCTGCCAAGGCAGCCTTTTTTATTTCGCAATCACCTTATTTTTTCAGCAACTCCATCAAGCCAATAACTGTTGCCTCAACACCTTTGGTCACCGCTGGCTCCGGGGTGATTTTGAATAACGGGCTATGGTGACTCGGCACCGCTTCTCCGCCAGCTTTCTCGCGTTCGAAATCAGCCTTCGGTGTGCCGCCTACGGCAAAGTAAACACTGGGAATGTAAGGGTCGGTAGTAAAAAATGGAAAATCTTCGGCGCCCATGCCCAAGCGACGATAGCTTTCATCAAACGCATCAGCACCCATTTTAGCGCGCCACACCGCCTTTAAACGCTGAGTCATGGGAATATCGTTGACGGTTGGCGGGGTCGGCTCATCAGAAATTGTCACGCGCGGCAACTTATCTTCCGGCATACCTGCAGCGCGACCAATGTTGACGGCAACGCGTTCAATAGCCTTCATCAGATATTCGCGCGTCTCCCAACTGTCGTTGCGAACGGTAACTTGTAGGCGCGCCTCATCGGAAATAATATTGTGCTTCGTACCCGCGTGAAATGAGCCAACGGTAATAACGGCTGGCTCTTTCGGTGCGATCTCACGGCTGACAATAGTTTGCAGTGCCATCACAATTTGCGCGCCAATAACCACCGGATCTTTACCGCGATGAGGCGAAGCGCCGTGAGCGCCAATACCGGGAATGACGATATCAAGGCTATCCACACCCGAGTATGGCGATCCCTCAACTGCTACCAGTTTTCCGGCTTCAATTTCCGAGCTGACGTGGAACGCCATGGCGTAATCTGGCTGACCGAAGCGTTTCCAAATACCATCGTCCATCATGCCTTTGGCGCCGCCTACGCGTTCTTCCGCTGGCTGACCGATCAACATCAAGGTGCCCGACCACTCACTTTTTCGCTGCGCCATTTGGCGCGCGGTACCCACAAGACTGGTGATATGGACATCGTGGCCACAGGCGTGCATCACGCTGACCAAATTACCATCCCAATCTTTTTGCGTTGCTTTCGAGGCGTAGGCCAAACCGGATTTTTCCTCTACCGGTAAGCCGTCCATATCGGCGCGCATCATCACCAGCGGCCCCTTGCCATTTTTCATAATAGCAACCACACCGGTTTTGCCAACACCCTCAGTAACATCAAAACCCGCTGCGCGAAGCTCCTTGGCGAGGCGTTTAGCCGTTTGTGTTTCCAAGTGAGATAACTCAGGGTTTTTATGGAAGTGCTCAAACAAGGGCGCCAAATGATTTTTGTAATCTTTTGCCACATCTTGCGATAAATCACCGGCAAAAACGCTTGAGCTAGCGAGCAAGACTGCCAAGGCCAAGGAGTGCTTAATCATAGTCTTCATCTCTTTCTATTTTGGAAAATACAAGGTTTAGGGTTAATGCTGTTGAATCAGCGCAATGATGTCGCCAGCCCAGTTAGTCTCTGGCTGCTCGATAATTCGACCAATGTCTTTTTTATCTTTTAACACCACGAGCGTAGGGGTAAATTTTAAACCATAACGCGCCACGTCAGCCGATGGCTCAAGCTTATCCCGAGATATAGCCGTTAATTGCAGGGACAGATTCGGATTCTCTGCCAACTCGATTAACTTGATAAGCTTTGGCACCTCCCGAACACTATCGTGACACCAAGTGCCGAAAAGTACCCGCAAGGTAACAGCGGCGTCGATTGACGCAAGTGATGTAATCTCTTGCTCCGAAATAATCGCGGCTTCATAAGACGCAGAAAAGGCATCAAGCATTAACAAATTCGATGCCGAAACAGGCCCAACTAAGTCTTCTTGGTCACTTAACGATTCAGCAGCATGGACCACTGAAAGAGTCATAAGGAAGAAAACAACACCATATAGCGCTTTCTTAATCATCATTATTTTCTCGATACCGCGGCCATGATATGGCCATAAGCCTTGGTTAATTTATTGACAGCATCGGAGCCGCCCGCGAGTACGCTACCGGTTAGTAAGATATCTAACAATGTGAACGCCTTACCCTGCCAGCCTGATGGCAACTCCAGCACCAAGCTGCCAAGAATTCGAAAACCCACTAACGCAATCATCAAGCCAAAGCACAAACCCATTTGCTGCGCAATAAGGCGCGAGTGACTACGGTACTCACTGCGCGAGATTGTTAATGCGCTGAGCTGATCGAGCTGCTCTTTACTTGGTGTGGCAATCAACTTCAATTGCGTGAGCGCAAGATCGAGCCGATCGGCACCACCACCGCGCAACGCGGATAGAAACACTTCAATTGCCCGCTCGAGAAATAAACATATCAACAAAACACTGGCAAAGACGACTGGGAAAACGGTGAGCGAGTCTGGTTGCACACTCAGCCCTTGGGTTGGAAGCACAATGCCAACGCCAGCAATCGCTAAAATGACAATCAACGTAAAAAGATAGCGCTGCATAGATCTCCCAGAAAGTTTTTATCGCCGTTGCAACAACAGCCAGTCATATACATCTTGACCCGCGTAGACCCGTGTCCAAGCATCGTGGCCCATATCTTCGTGGACAGTAAACCGCACGTCCGATGCTTTATAGCTTTCCAGTTGATTGATACCGGCATAAAAAAACGCTTTGCTTACTGCACTGTCGCGGCCACCGGCAAATGCCCATACGGGTAACTTTGCTTTTGCGATAGGCGCCATTAAACTCGGATGCCCCCAACCCACAACGGGCACTGCTGCTGCAAATAATGTCGGATGCTTACTCGCCATATACCAAGTGCCAAAGCCACCGTAACTGATGCCACTGATGTAGGTGCGTCGCTTATCTGTCGCGTAGGTTTTATGCACTGCCCCCAGTATCGACAATAAATCTATCTCAACTTGCTCCCAGCCCATGGGTAGCAGCGGTGACACGTCACTGAGGTCGGTGATATTTTTGCCCGCCCGCATTAACTCAGGCGTGTCAAACCGGGTGGGTCGTTTGGGCACACCTTGGGCAAGACGCTGAGGAATTTCCGCACGCGATCGATTAGCGATGTAAGGAACTTTTTCCATACCCAACATGTGCAATTGGGGTGAAATGATAATGAAAGGTAGATCGCGCTTTTGAATCCACGCCTCATACAAAGGACCATGCTTTAACACATAATCCAATTCGTCTTGACCATTACCACGCTCGCCATTGCCGTGCAAAAACATCAACACAGGCCATTTTTTGTCGGATTGCGCGCGATAACCTGCGGGCAAATAAACAAAATACTCGCGCGATTTTTTATCTAATGCGGAGACGTAGTTTGTACGCACCAGTTGCGGCTCATTGTGCGATGACTCACCGCAGCCAACGAGCGCTAATAACGCGAAAGTAAACGCGCCTACCGCTATGAGCCCTCTCACGCCATTCTCGCGATCAAAGCAACAGGCAGCCACGCCAGCAACCGAACCACCAGTGCCCAAGGCCAGCGCGGCACTGTCGAGCGCTTGACCTTGCGCTCGATAAGATCGACCAAAAGACGACCACCTTTTTCCACGGGGATGCAAAAAGGTCGAGACCTCGCGGCCTGATTTATCGGCGTGTCAATATAGCCAGGGCACAGCAAGGTAACATCTATGGGCTTAAAATATAATTCGGCGCGCAAGGCTTCCACATAGTGACTTACCGCCGCTTTCGACGCGCCGTAGGCGCCGCCACCAGGAAGGCCTCTATAGCCGGCGACACTGCTCACGGCAACAATATGACCGAAGCCTTGCGCTTTAAACAGGCCTACCGCCGCATCAATGGTGGCCATGCAGCCAAGTACATTGGTATCGATCGTAGCTTTCACTTTATCGAAGCTCAGTTTGCCAATGCGCTGGCTATAGCCAATACCCGCGTTGGCGATCACTTTATCAATGTCGCCAAAGTGCTGTTTGGCCTCGTCTAACGCCGCTTTTACGTTGTCAAACTCGGTGACGTCGAGCGCTCGAATTATCACCGCCGCTTGATACTCCGCTTCCAGTTTGGCCTTGAGTTGTTCGAGGTTTTCTAACCGGCGTGCGGTTAACGCCAACCGGTAGCCGCGCCGAGCGAACTCTATAGCCATTTGCTGGCCTAGACCACTCGATGCTCCGGTGATAAAAACAGTTTCAGCCTTTGTGTTTTGCATGGTCATGGTCGTTTTTGCCTTTTATTATTATTTTTAGCGGTAGCTAAAAATGAGGGGCAGACTAGCTGGCCTACGAATGCTGAGCCTATCTCCCAGCCGACGCGTTTGCGCCCTCGTTTAGACGAATCAAATCACCTGAGTTGCAATGTGCAATAACGAAGCCCCATTACCGTCTAGTAATTGCGCCACTAATTCGTCGCCCGACTCAAGCGGCCCCACGCCTGCTGGCGTTCCCGTCAGTAGGACATCGCCTGGCTCGAGGGTAAAGAATTGGCTGGCATAAGCCAACAGCTCGCCAACCGGCGTTAACATATCACGGGTATTGCCATCTTGCGTCACCACACCGTTGCGGGTTAGCCGTAAACCCACATTTTGCAGGTCTTCTGGGGGCGCAACAAAGGCGGACAGGGGTGCGCTACCGTCGAAGCCTTTGGCCTTCTCCCAAGGGTGACCCTTTTGCTTTAAGGCGGCCTGTAATTCGCGCAGGGTCAAATCAAACGCCAAGCCGATACCCACGACGGATGCTAAGCCCTGGGCCGGCGATGCATCCTGTAGACGGGCGCCAATCAGCACACTCATTTCGGTTTCAAAGTGACAGCACCCCCAACGGGTAGGTACGCTGAAGGGTTTCGCCATGTCGCGCGCGCAACCTGCAGTTTTGATAAACAACATGGGCTCGGTGCCGACGTTACTGCCCATTTCTTTTATATGGTCGGCATAATTTTGACCGACACAGATAATTTTCCCGAGCGGTAGCGATGCTGCCGCTTGGCCAGCAACGTTCGGCTGGGACCATAGATGTTGATATGTCATAGCTCAACTCGTTAGTTTTTTAGCATTGTAACGCGCCAACTGCGCTGTTTGGGGCAGGCTACAGCAGCATTCGGTAGAAAAATACCGGGCATCAGCAATTGATTGCGCGCGCCCGCTTTGCGGACTTTATGTCTGTGGTATTATGGCGCCCCATTTTCCCCCAGCCTTGCGCTCGCGCGAGGCTTGAGCGCATTGCATACAAGGTGATATTCCATGGCTAAGGTGTCTTTAGACAAGAGCAAAATCAAGTTCCTGCTACTTGAAGGCGTACACCAGTCTGCGGTTGATAAGCTAACCGAAGCCGGTTATACCAATATCGAGTACCACAAAACCGCGCTGCCGGAAGATCAATTATTAGAGAGCGTCAAAGACGCACACTTCATCGGCCTGCGCTCGCGCACCCAATTGACCCGCGACGTGTTTGAAGCCGCGAACCGCTTAATTGCCGTCGGTTGTTTCTGTATTGGCACCAACCAAGTAGATCTCGACGCCGCGCAAGAGCACGGCGTTGCCGTGTTTAATGCCCCTTATTCCAATACCCGCTCCGTGGCCGAGCTGGTGATTGCCGAGGCGATCTTATTGCTGCGTGGCATCCCAGAGAAGAATGCGGTTTGTCATCGCGGCGGTTGGCAGAAATCGGCCGAGGGCTCGTTCGAAATTCGCGGTAAAACCTTGGGCATCGTCGGCTACGGCTCTATCGGCAGCCAAGTCAGCGTGCTGGCCGAATCCCTCGGCATGAAGGTTATTTTCTCCGACGTGGTAACCAAACTGCCACTGGGTAACGCCGAACAGTGCAAAGATCTAGACGCGCTACTGACCAAGGCTGATATCGTCAGCCTGCACGTACCCGAAACCGGTGCCACCAAAATGATGATGGGCGCCAAGCAAATCAAGCTCATGAAGCCAGGTGCCATTCTGATCAACGCCTCGCGCGGCACTGTGGTTGATATAGATGCCTTGGCAGAAGCACTCAAGTCTGGCGCCCTTGCCGGTGCGGCCATCGATGTATTCCCATCTGAGCCCAAGGGCCCACAAGACGAATTCATCTCGCCATTGCGCGAATTCGACAATGTTATATTGACCCCACACATTGGCGGCTCAACCATCGAAGCACAAGCCAATATCGGCGTAGAAGTAGCGGAAAAGCTGATTAAATTCTCCGATAACGGCACCACCACCAGCTCGGTTAACTTCCCTGAAGTGGCTCTATCGACCCACACCAATGTGCACCGCTTGCTACACGTTCACCACAATGTACCGGGTGTTATGTCGGCCATTAACCGACTGTTCTCCGAAAATAACATCAACATCATTGGTCAACACTTACAAACCAACGAGAAGGTTGGTTATGTGGTGATAGAGGTGGCCGCCAGCAACTCTGAAACAGCACTGGAAAAAGTGCGCGAAGTTGAGGGTACCATCCGCTGCCGCGTCTTGTTCTAAGCGCCTCGCTGCAACGCTCATCCCTAAAAGGGCCGCGCAAGCGGCCTTTTTTTATGACAGCGCTTTTTTGTACACTCCCATTATCGCTACGCGACCGCTTCACCGCGCCGCACCTTGAGGACAGACCGTGGTATTTACTCGGGAACAAAAGCTAGGCGTGGGCTTGGCCGCCGGCGCCTTTTTACTGTGGGGTTTATTTCCCATTTTTCTTAAAGCCCTAAGCGTTATCGAGCCACTGGAATTAGTCGCCCATCGCATTGCTTGGTCATGGTTATTTGTCATGCTGGCGATCACGACAATGCAGCAATGGCCAAAGCTACTGAGCTTTTGTGTTCAGCCGAAAATGATGGCAGCGCTATTACTCTCAACCCTGCTGCTGGGCTTCAATTGGTTTCTCTTTGTTTACGCCGTGAACACTAACAAGGTGCTGGAGGCCAGCCTAGCCTATTACATCAATCCGCTCCTCAATATGGCTCTAGGCGGTGTATTCCTGAGTGAGCGCTTACGCCCGCTGCAGTGGCTTGCAGTTGGGCTGGCCTGTACCGGCGTCGGCATAGAAATCGCGGTTTTCGGCTCAGTGCCTTGGCTCGCCTTAGGCATGGGTGGCTCCTTCGCCCTCTACGGCCTGATTCGAAAATTAGCGCCCATCGACAGCCTCAATGGCATGATGATCGAGTGCAGTTACTTACTCCTGCCGGCACTCGCCTATCTATGGTTTTTTGGTCAAGAGACACTAGCCCAACTGGAACTGAAACACTGGTATCTACTGCTGGTGTTCGGGCCGGTGAGCACCGTGCCGTTAATGATGTTTGCCTCGGCCACGCGAAAGATTCAATACACCACCATCGGCTTTTTGCAATACATAGGCCCGACGCTGATGTTCTTCCTCGCCGTGATGTTTTACGGCGAGCATTTCGGCCCAGCGAAAACGGTAACTTTTGGCTTTATCTGGATGGGTGTACTTTGTTTTAGTGCCGATGCCCTGCACCGGCGATCACGCGCCACTGCCACTCAGGCTTGACAAAACTCAGAAATAAAACATACTGATATCACAATGATATCAACTTTGTTTTTGGAGTTACGCCATGCATACGGAATTTGACGGTAAAAGCCGGTCGGGTTATCTCATGATTTTGGTGCTGCTTGCACTGCAAGGCTTAGGGGTTTCTTTGATTATTGGTGGGCCAATGCCCATTAAGTTACTCGCGCTGGTGGCGTCAATCGTAGTTTTTATCTGTTGGTTCGGCCTGTATATGGTACACCCCAACCAAGGCAAGGTACTGCAACTATTCGGCAACTACAAAGGCACAGATCGCAGCCCTGGCCTGCGCTGGAACAACCCACTCTACAGCAAGCGCGCAGTTAGCTTGCGGGTGCGCAACTTTGAGAGCGGGCGGCTAAAAGTGAACGATGCCAACGGCAACCCCATCGAAATTGCCGCGGTTATCGTTTGGCGCGTGGTGGACACAGCAGAAGCGGTATTTGAGGTAGATGACTACGAACACTATGTCACCATTCAAAGTGAGGCCGCGCTGCGCAACCTCACCACTAGCTACCCTTACGAGCACGACGAAGACGACCATCGCTTAACCCTGCGTGGCCACTCCAGCGCCATCGCTGAGAAGTTGCGCACGGAAGTTCAAGAGCGCCTCGGCAAGGCCGGCGTCGATGTGCTTGAAGCGCGTTTATCACATCTAGCCTATGCGCCAGAGATTGCCCAAGCCATGCTCCAGCGCCAACAAGCGAGCGCCATATTGGCAGCCCGACGCCTTATCGTTAAGGGCGCCGTCAGTATGGTCAAAGATGCCATTGAGCAACTCAGCGCCGAGCAGGTTGTGGAGCTAGACGATGAGCGCAAAGCGGCCATGGTGAGCAACTTACTGGTGGTACTGTGCGGCGAACATAACGCACAACCGATACTCAATGCGGGCTCGCTCTACTAAGTAAGGTTAGGTGCTAACCCCATTCATCAACTCACGGGTCAACGGGCGCTCCTGGCGCCCATCTTGAAAAAGGGACAGTCGTGGCTAAAAAAGCCTATCCGCTACGCATTAATGAATCCGTTCTCAACGCCATGCAGCGCTGGGCAGATGACGACCTGCGTAGCTTAAATGCACAGATTGAATATGTGTTAAGGGATGCGCTGGTTAAAAGTGGCCGAGTCAAATTAGTGCAATCGGTCATCACTGAACTCGAACACATAGAGCCAAACAAAACCTCAGATTAACGCTCGCCAGTGTTCAGTCTCCATCGCCCACACCATCCTCCCCCCATGCAGCCCCAATATCGGCCTGCCGATATCTTCTCGGCGGTATTAAAACAAGCAATCTGGTAAACCAAGTGCTAGGGAGGCAAAGCGATAAACCACCGCCTTTAAACAATATTTTATGTCGCTAAGTTATTGATTTATAGTGGGTGTCAGGTGTTTGTCGGGTTCGAGGCGTGGTTGTCGGGATGCGGTTTTCACTAGTCTGGCCACACAGCAAGGAGGAAACATGATTATCAGGAAACTGCGTTTACAAAAAGGCTGGTCGCAAGAACAGCTCGCCGAACTCTCTGGCCTTTCCGTTCGCACAATA
This sequence comes from Simiduia litorea, assembly GCF_042853465.1. Classification (GTDB taxonomy): domain Bacteria; phylum Pseudomonadota; class Gammaproteobacteria; order Pseudomonadales; family Cellvibrionaceae; genus Simiduia; species Simiduia litorea. The sequence goes on from NZ_AP031497.1 coordinate 4,031,658, forward strand.
CAGCGAATCGAAAGAGGCCAGACAGCCGGGCTAGAAACACTGAAATCCCTCGCTGCTGTATTTGACGTTGAACTATCAACCTTACAGCCAGAGGCAACACCTATGTCAGACCGCAACGATACCAAGCTAACACCTTCGCTCGAGACAGACGAGCGAGACGCTCTCGAGTATGTACGCGACCTAAAGGGTTTCTATTCGAACTTAACCACCTATATTTTAGTCATTGGCTTTCTCTTCTTTATCAACCTCACCACTAGCCCAGGCTATATTTGGGCATGGTGGCCGGCCTTCGGCTGGGGCATAGGTGTAGCCATACACGCGCTTAACGTGTTTGAAATTACCAATATGTTCGGCCCCGATTGGGAGCGGAAACAGGTTGAAAAACGCCTAGGGCGCAAGCTTTAAAGCAGGTCTCGTTGACGCCCCTCAAACTCTTTTACTGAAGCAGCCGCGACGTTGACAACACAACAAATTGGAGGTTGGTGTGAACCAACATGAAAAACTCAACTATGTGGAGTGGCCGGCGATGGATATCGGCGCAACTAAACGATTTTTTGAAGCCGTTTTTAGCTGGCAATTCACCGATTATGGGCCCGACTACGCCGCCTTTAATCACCAAGGCATCGAAGGTGGGTTTTACACGGCACCACTGTGCTCGCGATCAGATCAGGGCGGAGCGCTATTGGTTTTCTTTAGCGAGGATTTAGAGCAAACCTTAGCTAAGGTCGAGCGCTTCGGTGGCCAAGTGTGTAAGCCCATCTTTGACTTCCCGGGCGGCAGGCGCTTTCATTTTCTTGAGCCGAGCGGCAATGAACTGGCAGTATGGGCGGATAAATAAGGAGAATAAATCTAAACCTCGAAATATTAAGGGCGATTAATTCATCTTAATATTTCGATAGTTATGATGTGGGCTGAATTAAATAGCGCCACCATTTCTGCGGTAATCTAAAATCACTTGCTCCAATGCACCAACATCGGGAATGGAACAAATTTCACCTTCTAAGTCGACGCGAATGCGCTCGAAAGGTTTAATCTGGACGCCTTCAACCTCGTGAATAATGCTTGCTAAGACACGGCTCAAGCGCGGGATACCCTGCGTTTGAATCGCAAAAAAAGGCAACTCGTCGTTAACGCCGGTATTGTTAAACACTGCAATACGCGTGCGAGGGCCAATATCGCCAACGGCTTCTCCGCGCAGCGCCTCCAAGGAAATCAACGGTAACTTTTGCTTACGCCATTCAAAAACACCTAATAGCCAATCCGGGGCATCGGGAACAAGTTCTGGCCGAGCGTAGGGAACAATTTCTGCAATGGACACTGTAGGCGCTAGCATCGCATGCTCGCTCATGGGCAGAATGAGGCTTGGAATATCCATGGCCATTTGATTTTGGATGGCTGCTTTTGCTTTCATATTTTCGCCTGATTTTTAGTAAATGCACCCTACCCGGGTAAAACAAATTCTACGTCGTTTTCAACTGTTTGCGAGCGATAAACTCAGCCGCCAACGCTTTGGGATCGCCCTCAAAGGTCACCGTACCTGTGGCACGCACTTCATCCGGCATACTCGAAACCGTGCAACTAGGTGCGGTCTGCGCCCAAACTGTACCACCTTGCTGGCGCATTAAGCGAACCGCCGCTTTTCCATCGTTGCCCATACCGGTGAACACAATAACGCCAGACTTAGCTCCGTATATCGACGCCACGTTTGCCACTATTTGATTAATAGCCGGCTTGTAGCTACCAGACCAAGGCTTCGGATTTACCACAAGCGAGCCATTGGCTTGCACTTCGGCCTGTTCATCCGGCCTAATAATGAGCACTTGATTATTGGCCACTAACGCGCCGTTCACTGCCAAAACAGCGGGGAACTTTGTCCCTTTGCTGATTGCCTGAGCAAGATTAACATCAAAGCCCTGATCAATATGTTGTGCGTAGATAAACGCGACATTCAACCCTAAAGGCAACTCACTCAAAAACAATTTCACCGCCGCAGGGCCGCCGGTGGATGCTGCTAACACCCAAACTTCATCTGGCACATCACGCTGACTCGCCACATTCACCATGCCTGGGATCTGGCGTAATTTACTCGATACCCTTCGATGCCATGTCGATTCTTGCACGAGTTGTCCATCGTCAAAAATCACCGGCACATCGAGACCTTTCAGCCATTCTTCAGCGACTGGGTTTTCCCGATCACCGTCGAAAACAACAACCCAGGCATCGGCAATAATTGCATCAATATTGTCGCGATCATCGCAATCTAGAACAGCGCTAACTTGGTAGCCCTGCTCAATAATGAGCTTCTTGTAAAGCGCCTGCAAACCGGGATTTTCCAACAACAACCCGATTCGAAATAGATCTTTCAAACTGACTCTTCCTTGAATCCACTTTCACTCGCCCGTGAGTTAGTGTTGATTCTCACCACTCAACTCGCGAATATTGGCCAATAGACCATCCTCTTGATAGGGTTTACCCATATATTTATTAACCCCCAAACTGAAGGCGCGCTCGCGATGCTTATCGCCAGTACGCGAGGTAATCATAATAATAGGTATATGCTTCAAGCGGCTGGTCGAACGAATGTTTTTGGCAACTTCAAAACCATCCATCCGCGGCATTTCAATATCCAGCAACATCACATCTGGGATGACATCTTGCAATATTCTTAAGGCATCCGCGCCATCTTTTGCCGTGATAACGTTATAACCCTCTCGCTCCAAGAACCGGCTCGTTACTTTACGCACGGTTACCGAGTCATCCACCACCATCACCAAGCGCGCCGAATCTTCTTCGTCGACAGACGAGGGGGCATTCAACAATTGGGCTTGCGTAAGACTGAGCGCGGCTTCCTTACGGATCATGGCATGCAGATCCAAAATAACGACCACGCTACCATCACCCATCACCGTGGCACCGGATAGGCCTTGCACAGTACTGAACTGATGCCCCAAGGTCTTTACCACAATTTCTCGGCTACCCATTAGAGTATCAACCTGCAAGGCTACAGCATGCTCAGAACTACGCACCAAAATCACCGGCAGTGGCAACGCATGACCTTCCAATTTTGGCCTGAGTTCTTTATTCAGCATATTACCTAAATAACGCACGCGATAATTTTCGCCCGCGTACTCAAAACGCGCATCGGTATCTTGATAATAATGCTCTAGTTCGAACGGACTAACACGCACGATACCTTCAATCGTGTTCAAAGGAATAGCGTAGCGGTCGTCGCCAATCAACACCATCAAGGCGCGGTTTACCGATACGGTAAACGGCAAACGAATCACAAACTCGGTACCTTCGCCATAGCGCGAGTCGATGTACATCGCGCCACCGAGCTGCTTAATCTCCGAGTGAACTACGTCCATTCCGACCCCACGACCAGAAATTTGCGTCACTTTTTCGGCAGTCGTAAAGCCCGCCGATAAAATAAACTGCATGATTTCTTGATCGCTTAACTTAGCATCTGCCGCCATTAAGCCGCGCTCAATGGCCTTTGCTTTTACCCGATCCAGGTTAATACCGCGACCATCGTCAGCCAAACGCAACACCACGTCGCCGCCTTCGCGACCTAAACTTAAAACGATACGTCCTTCGCTCTCTTTACCCGCGGCCCGACGGCCAGCTGCATCTTCAATACCGTGATCCACAGCATTGCGCAACATATGCTCTAGCGGTGCGACCATGCGCTCCAACACCGACCGGTCCATTTCGCCTTCGGCATTATCTAATTCAAAACTAACCTGCTTATCAAGTTCCGTAGCCACCTGCCGCACAATTCGACGCAGCCTTGGCACCAAGCGTGAAAAAGGCACCATGCGCGAGCGCATTAAGCCTTCTTGCAAATCCGTATTAATACGTGATTGCTGCAACAAAAGCGTTTCTGCATCGCGGGTTTTATCCGTCAACGTGCTCTTCAGATCCAACAAATCCGAAGCCGACTCAATCAAAGACTTTGATAGTTGTTGCAATTGAGAGTATCGATCCATTTCTAGAGGATCGAAGTCTTCCGTGTCTTGTAACTGCTCTTGACGGAAAATAATTTGTGCTTCAGTTTCAATATCTAAGCGACGAAGCTGTTCCTGCAAACGCGAAATAGTGGATTCCATTTCGTCAATCGCAACACCAATTTCACTGACCTGCTCTTCCATTCGACCACGCGAGATGGACGTTTCACCGGCAAGGTTTACCAGATCTTCCAGCAGATCAGCAGATATCTTTACCACTTCCTGCGGTTGATTGCGCTTAACGGCCAGTTGCGCGGCTGCCCGACTTTGCTTGCTTGCCTCTTTCGACTTAGTACCTGCCACTGAAGGTGCGGGTGCGCGAGGGTTAAAAGGAATAACATCAGCCGAGGTATAAGGTCTGTGCGGCACGACTTGCTGGCTAGTTTGCTGCGCCGGTTTTGGCTCTACAACCTCAGCAATGTCTGCCTGCTCCGTATCAGCGGCTTGATCACTTTCATCATTGGCAGACGCCGGTGTAGATGCCTCAGTACTATCGTCGGTTGCGCTACCCAGGGTAGAGAGATCGGTTTTAGCGGCCTTATCAATGGCTCGCATTGCCTCGGCTAGGCCTTCTGGCTCATAGCTTTGTACCGCGACTCTGACTTTTTCTGTGCCGTTTAGCAGTAAATCCTGATATTGATGCATAACGTCAAAGAGCTGTGCATCAACTTCAATACCGTTGTTTTCGCGACCAATAAGGTAAGTTTCGAATTCGTGAGAAATATCACCTAAGCCGGTGAGGCCTGCCAAGCGAGCACCACCCTTTAAGGTATGCAGAATTCGCTTCAGCTCATCTAAATAAGTACTGCTCGACCAATCTTCAGACCAACCATTGATGGCGTGATCTGTTTCTTCGAGAAGTTCGTCGGCCTCTTCCAGAAAAATCTCAAAAATTTCTGGATCAATTTCCTCTTCAGCGATATCCGAAACGTGCTCTGCAATCGCTAGAGGTGCACTGGGCACTTCTGCTTCTGCTTCTGCTTCTGCTTCTGCTTCTGCTTCTGCTTCCAGTATTATATTTAACTCAGTTTCTTCCGCCGCAACGGTTTGATCACTAGGCTCGATAATAAAGGGCGTTGGGTCTTCTTCTGGCTCAAGCTCAACATCCTGCACATCAGGCAATGTCAGCTCTAATTCCTCAGATTCAATCACTGAGTCATTCGAAGAATAATCTAAGCTAATGTCTGCTTCGCTTTCCGGCTCGGCCTCAAGTGCTTCGGAGGGTAGTGTGAAAACAATATCCTCGTCCGATTCTTCTGGCAATAAATCAGCGGGAATTTCGCCACCGAGATCAATCGGCGCGAGGGAGACCAAAGACACCATAATATCATCGGCGACTGGCGTGATATTTTGACCCGCGGCCACGGCATCAACCATGTCTAGCAATGCATCGTGGCCGGTATGTAAAATCCCGTAGCCAACTGCATCAATGGTCACTTGACCCGCCGCAACGCCCTCATACACTTGTTTAAGCTGACCGCTTAAACCACTCATTTGTACGAGGTTTGCGTGTTCTGCGCCTCTTTCTAAATTTGCTAACTCGCTGCAGAGTGCAGCCATTTGTTCTGTAACAATTCCCTCGTCTTGCCAGGCGCGCAGCATCTCGTCGGCACCCAAAAGAAGATTCATTTCCTCCGCCATAAAAATACTGAGCAGTTCAGGGTCTACCTTTCTTTTGCCCTGAATTTCAGCTTCCTGCTGGCGAATTAACGGCCCCACAGACAATTCTTTTAACTCGGCCACGCGAGCGATAAATTGTTGCAAGTGCGGAAACTCAACTTCTCGGCCAGCGGAAATATTTTCCAGAGCTGCACGAGTATAAGTTACCGCGTCGCCAATCAGCTGCAGTATGTCTTCGTCAATATTAACTTGGTAGGAACGCAGTTCTTTAACAAAGCGCTCTAGTGGCGTAGCCATTTCTGCAATGGATGCCACATCTGCCATATGCGCACTGCCTTTTAGGGTATGCAGTGCACGCTGTAAATTTTCACTAGGGGGCGTATACAGAGGTGCCTGTTCTTGCATCTCAAGTACAAACGCTTCCACTTCCTCTAAGTGGGTATTGGCCTCTGAGCCAAAAATCTCCCACAGCATGGAATCTGGCTCATTGTCATCGTCTTCCATGACAGGCGCTGCGGCACTCGGCTCGACGCCGGCCAGTAACTCCGCTGGAATATTACCCTTCGATAAACTCTCAGCCCATTCCCGATACTGCGTCGCTGCCACTTGATCTGGCACCGGCTTTTTCTCTTGGAACGCATTGATCATGCCCGGGAAGAGGGCTACAACTCGCTCAATTAAATCCAAATGGATGGTATTAGGTTCTATGCTGCCATCGATAATACGATTTAGCATATTCTCGATTGACCAGGCCAACTCACCGATATCCATGGCTTTAACCATGCGACCAGAGCCCTTCAGCGTATGGAAGGCTCGTCTAAATTCTGTGAGAGCTTCTTGATCATTGAAATCCTCTTTCCAACGCGGAAAAAATTCATTGATCGTTTCAATAACTTCTTCTGCTTCCTCGATAAAGATTTCACGAATCTCTTCATCGACCTCGTCTTCTTCATCGACAACAGCAGGCTCTGCGGCAGCAGCAATTGGCGCCTCTACTTCAGGCACATGTGCGGGTGGCTCTATATCAAGCGCCGGTGCTGACTCTTCAACGTCACTCGATTGAACGCCGGGGCGATCGAGCTGAATGTCAGGCGTAGCCGGTAAATTCGCGTCGGCCTCAGGCGTGTCGATTTGAAGCTCGTCGCCCAAATCAAGGGCTTGGGTGTCTGCGCTGGCAGCTGCTTCAGTCTCTTCGGGCACAGGAACGTTCATGTCCACATCTTCAACGCCCGCCATCTTTTTCAAGACAGTTTCAGCATTACTCGAGGTCGACGACGTTTCCGTTTTTAATTTACTTACCGCAACAGCGTAACCTAAGGCTTCCACACTCTCTTCTGCCACGCTCAGCAGAAGATCATCATCTTCGTCTAGATCGCCACCTAGGCGCTCTAAATAATATTCAACGCTTGTTATTGCGTCGGCCAAAATATCGAGCGTTGACCATTCTGGCGGCGTGCTAGCGCCCAACAGCTTTTCTTCTACAAAGCGAGCGCAAGCACCAATAATGCGAGCCGGCCTTGGTAGCGGCACCATGTCTAAACCACCGCGAATCTCGCGCAGCATGTTGGGCACATTACCTAAGTGAGACTGGCCCCACTGGGATGCGATGTATTCAATCACCGCATCTTTTGCTTGTTCCAAACCATTACGGCACTCGCGCAACACTTGTTCTTGCGCTTCATTTAAGTTGATGTCGCGCAAAGGCACCTGGCCGCTTGCACTACCGGCGTTTCGCGCTAAATTTTGCAGGCCATTTTCAACATCGATGATTTCACCGGCAACGCCCATCAACACATCGTGGGTTAATGTTTCAGGCTGCTGAATAGCGCGATCCAGTACCGATGTTTGCGCTAAGATTTTTTGCCTTAGCGAACCGAGTCCCAATACCGCGAGCGTATCAGAAACACGCTTTAACACTGGCAACGCGTCTTGAACATGTGCGGTTGAATTTTCACCCGTCAAACACATATCCATGGCATGTTTAATAATATCCAACTCGTCGCCAATGGCGGCAACAACACTACGCATGGCCTCGCCATCTGGCCCGCTTAATAGGTCCTCATCGTCGGAATCTTCCGACTTTTCGGCTGGCAGCGCTTCGGCTAAACGGTATTTAGTCTTGATATTGCTCAGCTGCGGCGCCTGCGATTCGGCGCGCGCAATGTAATACAGTAAATTTTTTAACAGCTCATGAGGCGAGCCAGCCTTCAAGGCTTTTAAGCCGTGCACCGAAAGCACTTTTATTTCGCGATCGAGCTGACGCAGTAAATTTTTAACAGAGACGCTGGCTTCAATCGAGTCGTTTTGTAAACCCTCGATCAATGCAAGAGAAATTTCCCACAGCGGTTGGCGCGCAGTGCCCTGCGTCAACTTGTGAAGCTTGCTAAAAACTTTGTGTAAGTAAGTTAAACTTTCGTCGGTTTTAACACCGCGAATAACACCAGCGGCGGCCATTTGATACATCTGCCGCAGCTTCGTGACCATAGCGACGAATTGCTTCGGGTCCTCGGCAAGTGGGATGCGCTGACCGGTAATTTTTTTCGCCGCCGTCATATCGGGCGTAAAAAGTTGTGTCTCGGTAAGCAGACTTTCACCGCGCACGGCACGCAGATCATTTAGCAGTGGTAACACCATTGCAGGGTGATCTTTACGACTACTTTTAATGTGCTCCAAATAAAGCGGCAATTGCAAAATGGCCCGCATCAGGACTTCTTGCCCTTCGGACTCATTTTTAACCAGGCCGTTCATGAGCGCCTGCGCTAGCTGCTCCATCTCTTCAGCCATGAGCGCCGCGCCATAGAACTCCACCATCTTTAGGGAGCCGTGCACTTGATGGATATGAGTAAGACAAAACCGAATACGAGTAGCGTCTTTCGAGTTCTCGACATAGGCCTCGAGAGCTTGGCGCGCTTGCTTCAGCGATTCGCCAATTTCTCCTATCACCCAATCCAGGGCTGCAAAGTTACGGTTGTCTCCCAATGGGCCGTCCTCTCTTCTTTAGCCGCGGGCGTTGCCAGCGGCGATACGCATGTAGGCTTGAATTTCATCGCCGCCTACGCGCTTCAATTTAGGGTGATTCCAGTCTGTGATCTCGCCAAGTCCAACGACCAATACGCCGTTTGGCTTTAATCTTTCCACCAGGAGATTGAGAATTTCTCTACGCCGCCAACGGCGAAAATAAATCAATAAATTCTGGCAAAAAATCACATCCATGGGCACGGCTGGCATCTTGTTTATTTCCAGCACATTGCCATGTGTAAAACACACACGATCTCGTATTTTATCGACCACTTGCAGGTTATTTCCCACAGTAGTGAAGTATCTTGCGCGCTCTTGTTGAGTCGCCAGCTCCGCTCGCCTAGCGGGGTACAAACCCAGCCTAGCCTTTTGCAGCGACGGCATGCTGATATCTGTTGCCGTAACACCAAAGTAGGGCTCTAACGCACCGAGCTCAAAGCAATCATTGGTCACCATGGCCAAGGTATAAGGCTCTTCACCGGTGGCGCAACCTACGCTCCAAATGTCAAAGCTACCATTGAGTGACTGATTATCGATGCGCGACTGGACTAAACGGCGAACGTATTCGATGGACGGGCGATGACGAAAAAAGCTGGTCTCTTTGACCACTAATCGATCGACCAGCACCGACCACTCGACGATGCCTTGTAAGCCGTCGATCACCTGGCTTAAGTAGTCCCGATAATCCGCGCAATCCAGCTCGCGCATACGGCTTGCAATCTGTGTCTGCAAGAATGCACGCTGGTGCGGCGCCACCTGAATACCCGTACGATCTTCCAGCAATTTACTCCATTGCTGAAATTCCGTATCTGACAATTCGGGCAACGCCCGCAACGACCACACCACGCTGCTAAGTCCCGACTAACTACGCTTTTTGCGCGCTATCGAGATCTAAACTGCTTAGCTCCGCATTGAACTCACCATCGAGATCAAAGCTCACTTCGTCGTCATCTTCATCGACAGTGTCATCTAAGGTCAGTGCATCGTCGTTGTAAGAGCCACTTAATTCTTCAGGTAACTTGAAGCCCGCTACCGACTCACGTAAGTCGAGTGCCATTTCCGCCAGCGTACCAATCGACTGTGCCGTAGCAGAAGTACCGGCTGATGTTTGCGACGTAATCTCTTGAATAACATTCATCGTGTTGGAGATGTGACCCGCTGACGAGGCCTGCTGACGTGCGGCGTTCGAAATGTTCTGAATCAATTCCGCCAAGCTTGACGATACGTTTTCAATTTCTTCCAGTGCCACACCCGCATCCTGTGCGAGGCGAGCTCCACGTACCACTTCGGCCGTGGTTTGTTCCATCGAAATTACCGCTTCGTTGGTATCGTTCTGAATCGTTTTAACCAGCGCCTCAATCTGCTTTGTTGCCGCAGCAGAACGTTCCGCAAGACGCTGTACTTCATCCGCTACCACCGCAAAGCCTCGACCGGCGTCACCCGCCATCGATGCCTGAATAGCAGCGTTAAGTGCCAGAATGTTGGTTTGGTCAGCAATGTCGTTAATCAGCGATACGATGTCACCAATTTCCTGTGACGATTCACCCAGTCGCTTAATACGCTTCGAGGTATCTTGAATCTGTTCGCGAATGGTATCCATCCCGTGGATGGTGTTCTGTACCACTTTTGCACCGTTGCTCGCGATCGATACCGACCGCTCCGCTACCGCCGCTGATTCGGCGGCGTTGGCAGATACTTGGTCAATGGTGACCGCCATTTCATTTACCGCGGCCGATGCACCGGCAATTTCTTGCGCCTGATGCTCAGAGGCCTCGGCCAGATGCAATGCAGTTTGCTGGGTTTCCTGTGCCGCCGACGATACGTTCACAGCCGTTTCGTTGATTCGAGAAACCAGTACGCGCAGTTGGTCAATGGTGAAGTTAATGGAGTCAGCAATCGCACCAGTGAAATCTTCCGTTACCGTGGCAGTGGTTGTCAGGTCACCATCTGCGAGGTCGGCTAACTCATCAAGTAGACGCAAAATCGCGTTCTGGTTACGTTCGTTGGTCTCTTCTTCCACCACCAGTCGCTGACGTGTGCCCTGTGACCACTGGAAACCGATGGCAACAATGGCAATTACACCAATTAAACCAAGAATCGCAATGGTTAAGTTGTTTGGCTGACGATCACCGGCATTCACAACAATCTTGTCAGAAAGATTAGTGAGTGCTTCCAGTAAGCGTGGCGAGTCATCGAGAATTTGGTTGGTTGCTTGACGCGCTTTAAACAGTGCGGGTGACGCTTCGAAAATTTCGCGGATAGAACTACTTACGAATTCAAATAACTCGGAAATTTCATCCAAGCTTCCTACCGCCTCGCGCTCAGTAACACGCGAAATACTCATCGCAGCATCGCCGCTCTTCATACCCAAGAGCACCTTACCGAATAAGTTGGCATCGAGGTTGAACTGGTCGGCGGCCTGATCCGCATCGGTACCACCACGGAGCATTTTATCCACGTTTCGTCCGATACGTTCTGCACGCCAAGACTGCATCTGCGCAACAGATACCTGATCCGCGGGAGCATCACTTTCCAACAAAATTTCAACGATATTATTATGCTCTGCCTGCAGTTCCGGCAGCGATTCGTTCAGCGTAATAGCGACATCGTTTAGGAAGATGATGGTGTCTTTGTTGGTTACGATGGCGTTTGAGCTAGCCTTCACACTCTGCCAAATTGCGTCAAAGCCGGCGAACTCTTCCGCTAGCGCTGTGCGAGTATCAATATCCGACGCGCGCAGCCTGTCCCACAGACCACCCATTTCAGTGATCACCTTTGCCAATTCAGGGAAGGCCTGCTCGTTGCCCGAGGTGGCTTCACGAGCCAGCGACGTGACACGGAATGATAGGGCGCGCAATTCAGCGGTTAACTGCAGATAACTCTGATCTTTCGCGGTGTTTTGTTGCACCAAATAGAAACTCGCACCCATCAGTACAAGTACAACCAACAAAGCGGCGGCCAATAAAGCCATCACTGGGTTGCCTCGCATAGATGCGACTATGCCCCTTCTTTCATTCTTCATGCTACGCTCCTGACCAACGTTGCGTGTGACTAAAAAATTTCAGCGGGCAAGCCCGCTTAAAAATACGTTTAAGTGGTTAATCTTCTGCCGCATTCACAAAACGCGGCTCGCCGGCTAAGCTCGCCGGGCTAAATACATTCCATTGATTCTCGCCCTGACGATAAGCGCCGCTGACAAAAGGCGACAAAGCCTGAGGCAAATCGGTGCCATCTTCGTGGAAAGTATCGACGGGGAAATGCTGCATACCAAACACTTGATCAACGATTAAACCTGAATACAATTCATCGCGATCAAGAATCAACACGCGCCGCTGTTTGCGGTGACTGGAAATTTTTGAACCAAAAAAAGCCGCCAAATCGAACAGAGGCAACAAGCGACCGCGCACGTTAGCGACGCCGCGCACCCAGGGCTGAACACCGGGCAGTCGCGTATAGGGTGGGACTTCAAGCATCTCACTGATTTCATCCATAGGCGCGACAAAGCGCCGCCCCATCAATGAAAAACCAATGCCACTCCAATGTGGTTTGATTGCGACCTGTGCAGGCAAACCTCGAGCGAAGTGCTTACTGCGGCCAGCAAGCTCAACTAAGGCCTGAAAAGCTCTTGATTCCTTTGCCTGGGGCTCTGACATGAATTCCTCTTACACCAGTTAATTCAATGCCTAGGCCATTGCGTCAGCAATGGCTTGCACCAAGGTCTTCTCGCTGATGGGCTTAGTCAGATAGGCTTTTGCTCCCTGACGCATTCCCCAAACGCGATCGGTTTCCTGATCTTTGGTGGTTACAATGATAACGGGAATATGTGCAGTTTCACTCGCCTTGCTTAATTGGCGAGTTGCCTGAAAGCCATTGAGGCCAGGCATAACTATATCCATTAACACCAAGTCTGGGCGCTCTTTTTTCGCGACAGCAACGCCCTGCTCACCGTTCTCAGCAGTAATCACGGCATGGCCGTTTTTCTCGAGAATGCTGGTTAGCTTGTAAGTTTCTGTGGGTGAATCGTCGACGATTAGCACTTTTGCCATAGGTCCCCCGGGAACATCTCGTTTTTGTTATTGACGTATGAGCGGCACAGCCAGCCCTAGTTTAAGATGCCTTTGCCTGACCCACGTGAGTCTGGATAGCACCAAGCAGTTCCGTCTTTGAGAATGGCTTAGTCAAATATTGATCAGAGCCTACTATCCTGCCTTTAGCCTTATCAAAAAGGCCATCCTTGCTCGATAGCATGATTACTGGAGTCGATTTAAACTCGCTATTATTCTTAATAAGTGCACAAGTTTGATAGCCATCTAAACGCGGCATCATGATATCTACAAAGATGATATCAGGCCTTGTATCGGCGATCTTCGCCAGCGCATCAAAACCATCGGTTGCTGTAATGACAGTACAACCGGCCTTATTCAGTAATGTTTCAGCTGTTCGACGAATCGTTTTACTGTCGTCGATCACCATAACTTTCAGGCTTTCCAGATTGACGTCCATAATGTATGTGTGCCTTTCGCTTTAATGTGTACCTCGACCAGGCCTCATACCAAAGGCGGCTAATCGTTGCACGATCAGCATAGCAGTCCCATTAAAATATGACGACTGACCTGGATTTTCGACGAAGTGACCGCCGATTGAATGTTTTAACACAGTTGTTAAGCTTACGCTATAAGCGCCTGAATAAAATGGGAATTTACCCGCAACGTGACGCATCCTATAGCTCTGAAAAGCCGATAACGTTATCCTTCAACTCAAGGACGACTCAAGCCAGTCTCCCCTCAGTCTAAAGAACCAATTTTGCACACCAAGCATGAGGTAACCTATGACAATTCGCCTAGGTGTCGTGATGGACCCTATCCACACCTTCAACCCGAAGAAAGACACCACCGTCGTCCTTATGCAGGCAGCGATTGCCGCCGGCTGGGAAATCATCGGCTTTGAGCAGGGCGATTTATGGCTAGACCAAGGTATCGCCAAGGGCCTTGGGCGCCGCATTGAGGTTAATGCCGACGCCCATACCCAGCCCACCAACTGGTATCAGGCTGGCGAAGCCACCCAGCTCCACCTGGGCGAGCTTGATGTGTTATTGATGCGCAAGGACCCACCCTTCGACAGCGAGTACGTCTACAGCACCTACATCCTCGAAGCCGCGCAACGTCAGGGCGCACTGGTCGTTAACGACCCGCAAAGCTTGCGAGACTGCAACGAGAAGGTGTTTGCGACTCAATTCCCGACCTGCTGCCCGCCGGTGCTGGTGACTCGCAACAACAAACTGCTGCGCGAGTTTCACCAGACCCACAGCGACGTCATATTTAAGCCCCTCGACGGCATGGGCGGCAGCGGCATTTTCCGCGTCAAAGCCGACGACCCCAATGTCGGCGTGATTCTCGAAACCCTCACCCATTTTGGCAAAGAGACCATCATGGCGCAGCGCTATTTACCGGAAATCAAGGCCGGCGATAAGCGCATCTTAGTCATCGATGGCGAACCTGTGCCCTACAGCCTAGCGCGCATACCTAGCCAGGGCGAAACCCGAGGTAACCTAGCAGCCGGCGGCACCGGGGTGGCGCAACCGCTATCAGAGCGCGATCGCTGGATCGTCGCACAAGTAGCGCCCAGCCTCGTTGCCAAAGGCCTGCTATTTGTTGGCCTCGATGTTATTGGCGACTATTTAACTGAGATTAACGTCACCAGCCCCACCTGTGCGCGGGAAATAAACAACGCCTTTAATACCGATATTGGCGCGTTACTCATTGCGGCAATCGCCAAGCGTCTAGAGGCCAAATAGCACCATGAGTGAAGCGCTAGCGTCGACCGCGCCGGGAATTGCAAACAGCGAAAGCCAAGGCGATCGGCTGACATTTACCTTGTTTGTCGCCATTGCCTTTCACGCACTGGTGATCCTAGGTATTGGTTTCAGCATCGACCCCGCTGGCGGCCAAATGCCAACCCTAGAGATCACGCTGGCCAACCACAAAAGTGCAACGGCGCCAGAAAAGGCCGACTTCCTCGCCCAGCAAGACCAAGAAGCGAGCGGCACAATTGATGAGGCCAAAGCGCAAACCACGGATCAATCAGCCGAGTTCTTCGCGCCCTCCATCAACGACGTCAACCCCATGCCTCAGCAGCGCCAGATCAAGCCCAGCGAAAGGCGCGACGACCAGCTGGTAACGACCACCAGCAAAAGCAGCCACAGCGCCAGCCTACAGCTAGACCAACCTACACCCGAGCAGGAAGAGCGCGACGGCGATATTGAAGAGCGCCCAAATTACAACGAAGAAATTGCCAGCTTGATGGCAGAAATCGATCGTCAGCGCCAGCAATACGCCAAGCGGCCAAGAGTCAGACACCTCACCTCCGTGGCCACTAAAAGCTCGGCCGAAGCCGCCTATTTACTGAAGTGGACAGACAAGGTCGAGTTTGTCGGCAACCGCAACTTCCCAGAAGAAGCGCTGCGCAAAGAAATTTTTGGCACCTTAACCATCGCCGTCAGAATTCTACCGGACGGCCGCGTCGACCGACTCGAAGTGACCACGCCCTCTGGCTATCGGCTGCTCGACGATGCAGCGCTGGCCATCATTCGCGACGCCTCGCCCTTTGCGCCTATTCCTTTAGACGTACTTAAAGATCACACCCATCTAGAGATTGTGCGCTCGCTCAGCTTCGAAATCAGCGGCTTAAAATCGCGTGAAGCTCAAAATTAGCCGCTTGTTTTTTCGCGCCCTAACCCCATACTGATTGCATGAGCAAATCAAAAAAAATTAGTCGAGACGAATTGAAAGCCGGCAGCCTTAAAGGCCGCTTCTTGGTGTCTATGCCGTGCCTACAAGACCCTTACTTCAACCACTCCATCACCTACATTTGCGATCACAGCGAAGATGGCGCTATGGGGTTAGTGCTCAACCACCCCTTGAGCGATATCAATGTGGGCGATATTTTCGAGCAGCTGGATTTAGTCACCGACCAAGAGCTAGCCAATGAGCCGGTGTTCTCCGGCGGCCCGGTGCAGAAAGAGCGCGGCTTCGTGCTCCACCCCCAAGGCCAGGAGTGGGACTCGACTATTGCCATATCAAGCAAGGTAAACCTCACCGCGTCCAAAGACATTCTCGCCTCCATGGCCGCCGGCCACGGCCCCTCAAAAGCGATTGTGGCGCTCGGCTATGCGGGCTGGGAGGCAGGCCAGCTAGAGGATGAAATTGCCAATAACGCTTGGATTACGCTCGACGGCGACGATTCCTTACTGTTCGACACACCCGCGCATTTACGCTGGTCTGCGGCGGCAAAGATGCTCGGTTTCGACCTTAATTTACTGTCTAATCACGTAGGTCATGCGTGACCCAATCCATCATCGCCTTCGACTTCGGCACCCAAAACATTGGCGTCGCCTACGGTCAAACCCTGACCAACACCGCACGTGAGCTACAGGCATTAAAAGCCAAAGACGGCATACCTAACTGGCCCGACATAGAGCGATTGCTACAGCAATGGCAACCGTCTCTACTGCTTGTTGGCCTGCCCTTAAATATGGACGGCAGCGAAAGCGAGCTAGCCGCTCGAGCGCGAAAGTTTGGCAACCGACTGCATGGCCGCTTTGGCACACAAGTGGCACTGTGGGACGAAAGGTTAAGTACTCGCGAAGCCAAGGCAGAAGCGCAGGCGCGCGGGCACAAAGGGCATTATAAAAGTGACCCTATCGATTCTATTGCCGCCCGGCTAATTTTAGAAAGCTGGCTAAATGACAACGCCGCCAACGGCTAACAGCGCTTTTTATCAGTCACTCAAAACAAAAAGCCTCCTAAACGGAGGCTTGTTACGCAACCCGTCAGAAAAACATCAATACATTCTGCCGTTATTTGGCTCCTCTTTCTCGATGGTCAACTCATCGGCAGCATTACTGAGGTACTCCGCATCGGTTTCCGATCCCAGTTTAATCAACAGGCGCAGATCGTTAGGTGAGTCAGCGTAAGACAGCGCGTCTTCGTAAGTAATTTCGCCGCGGTCGTACAAATCGTAGAGCGCCTGATCGAAGGTTTGCATTCCCAGCTCGGTCGACTTTTTCATCAGCGGCTTCAGTTCGTGAACCGAACCCTTGCGAATTAAATCCTGCGCCAAAGGCGTATTGAGCAACACCTCCAAACAGGCGCGGCGCCCCAGCCCATCCGGCGTTGGAATTAATTGCTGGGCGATAATGCCACGCAAGTTTAGCGCCAAATCCATCCACAACTGCGAGTGACGATCGGCTGGGAAGAAGTGAATAATACGATCGAGTGCCTGGTTGGCGTTGTTGGCGTGCAAGGTACATAAGCACAGATGGCCGGTTTCGGCAAAGGCGATAGCGTGATCCATGGTCTCGCGCGAGCGCACTTCGCCAATCAAGATAACATCGGGCGCCTGACGCAAGGTATTTTTCAGGGCTATCTCAAAGCTATCGGTATCAATACCCACTTCGCGCTGGGTCACAATACAACCCTGATGCTGATGAATAAATTCAATCGGGTCTTCAATGGTAATGATGTGACCTTTGGAGTTTCGATTTCGGTGGCCAATCATAGACGCCAGCGAAGTCGACTTACCCGTACCGGTGGCGCCCACAAAAATGATCAAGCCGCGCTTGGTCATCGCCAGCTCTTTGATAATTTCCGGCAAGCCCAAGTCGTCAATTTTTGGAATATTGGTTTCAATGCGACGCAACACCATGCCGGCCAAGTTGCGTTGATAAAACGCACTAACACGAAAACGACCGATACCACGCGCAGAAATCGCAAAGTTTAATTCTTTGGCCTCAATAAATTCCACCCGTTGTTTTTCGTTCATCACGCTCAACACCACTTCTCGCGATTTCTCTGGCGACAAAGGCGTGGTGGTGACTGGCACAACTTTACCGTGCAATTTAATCGACGGTGGAACGCCCGCCGTGATAAACAAATCCGAGGCGCCCTTCTCAACCATCAGGCTTAATAATCGATCAAAATCCATAACCTAAGCCTCTTAGAAATTTTCCGGAATTTTAGCTTTCTCGCGCGCCACATCCCGACCAATAATGCGCCTGGCTACCATGTCAGCCAAACACTGATCCATCGTCTGCATACCCACGGCGGCGCCGGTCTGAATGGCGGAATACATTTGCGCCACTTTATCTTCGCGAATCAAGTTTCGAATAGCCGGAGTACCCCGCATAATTTCATGGGCAGCCACGCGGCCACCGCCGGTTTTTTTCATCAAGGTTTGCGAAATAACTGCCTGCAAAGATTCCGATAACATCGAGCGCACCATGGCTTTTTCAGCGGCGGGAAATACGTCGATAATTCGGTCAATGGTTTTTGCCGCCGACTGGGTGTGCAAAGTGCCGAAGACCAAGTGACCGGTTTCCGCTGCTTCAAGCGCCAATTTAATGGTTTCCAAGTCGCGCATCTCACCCACCAGAATAATATCCGGGTCTTCACGCAAAGCGGAGCGCAGTGCGGCGGAAAAACCGTGCGTATCGCGATGCACTTCGCGCTGGTTAATCAAACACTTTTTACTTTCGTGGACGAATTCGATTGGGTCTTCGATGGTGAGAATGTGCTGGTATTTGTTGTCGTTAATATAATCGACCATGGCCGCAAGGGTGGTGGACTTACCGGAACCGGTGGGCCCCGTCACCAGGCAAATACCCCGCGGCGTGTTACAGATATCGCGAAACACCTGCCCCATACCCAACTCTTCCATGTTCAAAACTTTTGACGGAATGGTACGAAATACCGCGCCAGCGCCTCGGTTTTGGTTGAAGGCGTTAACCCGGAAGCGCGCGACACCAGGTACTTCGAACGAGAAATCCGTTTCTAAAAATTCTTCGTAGTCTTTGCGCTGCCTGTCGTTCATGATTTCATAAATAAGGCCGTGCACTTGCTTGTGCTGCATGGGCGGCAAATTAATACGGCGCACATCACCATCAACGCGTATCATGGGCGGCAAACCAGACGAAAGGTGTAAATCTGATGCGCCCTGCTTAGCGCTAAATGCCAAAAGTTCGGTAATATCCATACAGTGACCTTATTTTCGATATCAATACGTAATTCAATGAGGCCGTTGAGCTAAACCCTACGCATACTGCACACTTAGTGAACAGTTAACGCCAACTCAACCACCATTCCAGTATATGCACAAGATTGCCGACAAACTAATGCAGGTAGAGGCCCGTTTGCAACAGGCAAGCCAACTTGCCCACCGACAGCGTGACAGCATCGCTCTTTTAGCGGTCAGTAAAACCCAGCCTGCCGCTAGCCTACAGGCCGCGTTCGACGCTGGGCAGCGCGATTTTGGCGAAAACTACTTACAAGAGGCCTTAGACAAAAAACAACAACTGGCCGCACTGCCCATCTGCTGGCATTTCATTGGCCCGATCCAATCCAACAAGACCCGCCCCATCGCCGAACAGTTCGACTGGGTTCACAGTGTAGACCGCTTAAAAGTCGCACAGCGCCTAAGTGCCCAAAGACCGGAGTCACTGAACCCTCTCAACATCTGCCTGCAAGTGAATATTGACGACGAGGCCAGCAAGAGCGGCATTGCGCCGGCCGAGCTGAGCGCCCTAGCGCAACAGGTGTTGGCGCTGCCTAGGGTAACGCTCAGGGGTTTGATGGTCATACCGAAAGCCAGCAGCGACCCAGCCCAACAACGCGCCGCCTTCGCCAAAACTCGACAACTGCGCGACCAGCTCAGCCAAACCTTAGCCATCGAGCTGGATACCCTATCCATGGGCATGTCGGGCGACCTAGAAGCAGCTATTGCCGAAGGCGCGACGATTGTCAGAGTTGGCACCGATATTTTTGGTGCGCGCAAGGCACACAATTAAGGCTGGAAATCCGCCTATTCGCCCCCACTATAGTCACTAGATTTTAAAAGGAACTCACCATGAGCCAAACTATCGCCTTTATCGGCGCAGGCAATATGAGCGCAGCCATTATCGGCGGCCTCGTACAGCAGGGGGTCGACCCAAAAAGTATCATCGCCAGCAACCGCAGCACCGGTAAGCTCGAAGCACTGGCCAGTAAATACGGCATTCGCGTAACACCCGATAACCGAGAAGCAGCACAGGCCGACGTGGTGGTGTTATCGGTCAAACCGCAAATGATGAAAGCCGTGTGCCAAGACCTGAAACCGGTGATGCCACACAAACCCTTAATCGTGACCGTTGCTGCCGGCATTGATGTAGCCAGCTATGAGGCTTGGCTTGGCAAGGAAAAAGCCATCGTGCGCTGCATGCCCAATACACCCTCGTTAGTGGGTATGGGCGCCAGCGGCTTATTTGCCAACGCCAATGTGAGTGCCGCACAACGCAGCAGCGTCGACGCCATTATGTCGGCCGTCGGTATCACCGCATGGGTGGAACAAGAGTCGCTCATTAACGCCGTGATCGCCGTGTCCGGCTCTGGCCCGGCCTATTATTTCTTGATGATGGAATCGATGATTGAGGCCGGCATGGCCCAGGGCTTAAGCCGCGAAACCGCCAAAGCCCTGACGTTTCAAACCGTCGCTGGCGCCGCTAAACTGGCCGCCGATGCCGACGTCGAAGTGGATGAATTGCGCCGTCGCGTGATGTCGCCAGGCGGCACCACGGAACAAGCGGTGCAATCCTTTGAATCTGATAATATTCGGGAAATTTTTAGCCGCGCTATGACACGCTGCGCCAGTCGCGCCGTAGAAATGGCCAAAGAAATGGGAAACTAGCGTGAATACTGTGAGCCAAATTCTGGTCTACTTACTGCAAACCTTAGGCGGCCTCTACCTGATGGTGGTGCTACTGCGGTTAATGCTGCAAATTGCCCGAGCCGACTTTTACAACCCGCTGTCACAATTCATCGTTAAGGCCACCAACCCTGTGCTAATGCCACTGCGCAAAGTGATTCCCGGGTTAATGGGGGTCGATTTCGCCTCCATTGTCCTGGCACTCATCGTTGCCATCAGCCTCGGGCAGCTGGTGCTAATTCTTAGCGGTTACGGCTTTCAAAATCCCTTCCACCTCATGGCTTGGGGCGCAGTCGCGGTGTTGGCATCGCTGGCCAATTTACTGTTTTGGTCACTCATTATTATGGTAATTGCCAGCTGGGTAGCGCCTCAGTCGTACAATCCGGCACTGCTCCTGATACGACAACTCTTAGCGCCCATCATGACGCCGTTTCAACGCCTAATTCCACCCATGGGCGGTTTAGATTTAAGCCCGATATTTGTACTGCTTACCTTGAACATTATCAGCAGTTTTATCGTGCCGGCACTGGCCAACAGTGTGGCCATGCCGCGCGGCTTGTTTTTAGGGGTTTAAACGGTTTCTGTGGGGAACAAGCGCACTCAAGAAAAGATCACATCGGCGGCCAACGCTAGGTTATAGCCAACGTAGGCCGCCACTAACAAGCCACCCTGCCAACGGGTAATCGCACCACCTTTCATGGCGCGGAAACACAGCACCGCCAAGGCCACCGACAACAAGACCATCACCACGCTATCGCGGCTTAGCACGACCGAGGCCACCACATCTGGGTGAATCAAACCGGCAATACCAACCACGCCGAGAATATTGAACACGTTCGAACCAATCACATTGCCAACGGCCATTTCGTGCTGGTTCTTGCGCACACTCGCGATACTCGCGGCGAGCTCGGGCAAGCTGGTACCCAAAGCAACAATGGTCAAGCCGATAATCAACTCACTGATCCCCAGTGCGAGGGCAATTTCTGTGGCCGACCATACCAGTAAACGCGAGCTAGCCAACAGCAGCAGCAAGCCAACAATCAACGCAAAGAAGGCCTTACCCAAACTCTGCTCATGCGACACGACCTCATCGACTTCGGCACCAAAAGCGTCATCGGGCGAGCGTACGCTTTGCCAAATGCCAAAGCCTATGTAAGCCGCCAAGGCCGCCAATAATAAAACGCCGTCGCCTTGCCCCAAAAAGCCATTCAACAACACCACTACGCCGAGGCCCGTGGCAGCCAACATCAATGGCACCTCCTGATAAACCACCTTGGAGTGCACAGCAATCGGGGCCAACACGGCGGTGATGCCTAAAATTAAACCAATATTGGCAATATTAGAGCCTATCGCGTTGCCAAGCGCTAAATCTGGCTCGCCATCCAGCGCGGCCATGGTCGACACCAGCATTTCTGGCGCCGACGTACCAAAACCAATGATCAAAATGCCCACCAATAAAGGCGACATACCAAATTGCTGGGCAACCGCAGCGGCGCCATCAATAAACTTATCGGCGCTCCAAGTGAGCACAATTAATCCAACAACCAACGCTCCCAATGCGATTAACACGGTGACTCCTCTCTGGTTTGGCTAACTAACAACGGCCGCCATTGTAGGTGAGCGCCCCCCAAATAACAGAGTTTTAACAACTTTTTCACCAATTAGTGATAAAAATAAACTAATAGCTTCTATTTGTTATAACCAAAACTTTGAAGATGTGGACTATTCAGGTTTAATGGGGGGCTGTAAATAGAATAATAAATAAGCTGTACCAACCGCAAAGCACCATGGCTCACGAGTATCTTATGAATCACGCATCACTTTACCGCCAGCTGTCTGAATTTCAGCGCTGGAAGCAGCAACTCAACACGCAGGTGCAGGCCTTCGTGCACTGGCTGCAAGCCAATAACATCACCTCTAAGTCAGCCGAACAGAGTCTCGCGCACGCGCGCACGCTGCTTAACGAAGACCAATTTACCCTAGCCATGGTCGGTGAATTTTCGCGCGGTAAAACTGAGCTAATCAACGCCCTGCTGTTTTCGGAATACGGCTATCGCCTACTGCCTTCGCAACCCGGCCGCACCACCATGTGCCCGACCGAGATTTATCGAGACCCAGACGTCGCCAAAGGTTGTGTGCGCCTGCTACCGATTGAAACTCGACGCTCTAATGTGGCATTGGCAGCCTTTAAGCGGATTCCACAAAAGTGGGTAACACTGCATTTTGATCCACACAACCAAGCCGAGGTCACCCAAGCCATGGCGCGCATCGCCGAGGTCAAGGTAGTCAATTTGCGCGAGGCCGAAGCCCTGGGCTTTGATTCAGACACCCTCAGCAAAAGCCGCGACAGTGGCGACAAAGTGGAGATACCCGTTTGGCGCCACGCCCTGGTGAGTTTGGACCACCCACTGCTCGCGCGCGGCTTGCGTATATTGGACACGCCAGGCTTAAACGCCCTAGGCAACGAGCCCGAACTCGCTCTCGGCACCTTAGCCAGCGCCCAAGCGATGCTGTTCTTACTCAGCGCTGATGCCGGCGTAACCGCGACAGATCTGGAGATTTGGAACGAACACATCAACATTCTGCGCCACACCCAGAGCACCGAAGTCATCACCTTACTGAACAAAATTGACAGCCTGTGGGACGACCTAATGCCGCAGGAGGATGTGCTGCTGGCGATACACAAAATCCGCGAGAGCACCGCCCGCTACCTGCAGCAACCGCTCGAGCAAGTGCTCACCGTATCGGCCAAACAAGCACTGCTAGCGCGCGCCAATGGCGACCCAATTTTATTAGCGCGCAGCCAGCTACCTAAGCTGGAAAAGATACTTTCGGAAAAGCTCATCGACAACCGCTCCAGGTTAGCGAGCCACCACCTCGTTAACAATTTGCTAACCATCATGGAAGACACCAGCAATTTATTGCGCGAGCGCTTGTACGCGGCAGACAAAGACCTGGCCAGTTTTGAAGCGGCGCGTGGTGGGCTTGAACAGCGCTCAACGCTGGCCGCACTGCGCGCCAACATCAAGCGCGTACACCACCAATTTCACAAACAGAGCTTGTCGCTGAAATCCAGCGAACGACTCTTATACGGTCAAAAAGACAGCTTGTTAGCGCCGGTCAGCCACGCCACCATTGATCAACAAATAAAAGCCGTGCAGGAAAACCTCAACACCAGCTGGCATACTTTCGGTGCCGGTAAAGCGGTGCAAGATTTTTTCGATAATATCGATTACTGCCTATCCAATCTGGCCGAGCAAATGGCCCAAGCCAATAAGGTGATGTACTCCATCTACCTACGCGAAGACAACAACGCCAACCCAGAATTATTGCGCAGCCACGAATTCGACTTGCGCCGCTACGGCGCCCGTATCAACCAACTGCGCAGACACGGCAAACAATTCTCTCTCGGCTTGGGAAATTTACTCACCAGCAAGCAAAGTTTGGCCTCGCGTTTTATTGGCACTCTCGCCCATGAAACACAAAAACTCATGGACGAATTGCGCTCCGATATCGACAACTGGCTAAAAGACACGTTAGCACCGCTTAATCATCGCAATCTGTACCAGAAAAAATTGCTCGATGACCAGCTGTTACAATTGGCCAATTTGAATTTGCAAAGCCGCACCGAGCAAGAACAAAAAGACCTGTTAAAAGCGGATATTGCTAAGCTCGAGTCGGTACTCATGGAGCTAGATACTATTATTCGCGCCACCAAAGCCTTGCGGCCAGAGCACGACAGCGCCAACAACGTCGTCAATTTGCATAAAGACGGCACAACTAACCACAAGGCGGGTTAAACCCAGCACGGTAAAAAGCAAGGTTGGCTTGCCCTCGGGCGAGCACAACCTTAGACTTGCGGCCTTTGCTCACCGCAACCGGAATGCTACCTTTGCCACATCGCGCCTCTCATTCAGTGGGTCTTGTGACACCACAAACCCTGCAGGTTACCGAACCGCTAGCACTTGCTTGTGGTCGCCACCTCGACAGCTACCAACTGGTTTACGAGACCTACGGCAAACTCAATGCTAAGGCGTCCAATGCGGTGCTGATTTGCCATGCGTTGTCTGGCACCCATCACGCCGCCGGCTACCATAGCGCCGACGATAAAAAACCCGGCTGGTGGGATCACTACATAGGCCCAGGCAAACCCATCGACACCAATCAATTTTTCGTGGTTGCCTTAAATAATCTCGGTGGTTGTGCCGGCTCCACGGGGCCGACCAGCATTAACCCAGCCACGGGCGAAGCTTGGGGGCCAGATTTTCCCATCCTGCGCGTGCGCGATTGGGTCAATTCACAAGCGAAATTAGCCGATGCCTTAGGTATTCAGTGCTGGGCTGCCGTGGTCGGCGGTTCACTGGGTGGCATGCAAGCCATGCGCTGGACCTTAGAGCATCCCGATCGGGTAAAAAATTGTGTGGTAATTGCCTCGGCCATGAAGCTGACCGCGCAAAATATTGCCTTCAATGAAACGGCGCGTCACGCCATTACCTC
Organism: Simiduia litorea; assembly: GCF_042853465.1. GTDB lineage: Bacteria > Pseudomonadota > Gammaproteobacteria > Pseudomonadales > Cellvibrionaceae > Simiduia > Simiduia litorea. The sequence continues at coordinate 4,056,533 of NZ_AP031497.1, forward strand.
CGACCCAAATTTCTGTGATGGCAACTACCTAGCGCACAACACCAGCCCAAAACAGGGCTTGGCCATTGCCCGCATGATCGGTCACATCACTTACTTGTCGGGCGACGGTCTGGGCGAAAGGTTCGGTCGCGATGTCCGCTCGGGCAGCTTCGAGCAGGGCCAAGATAGCCTCGTGGAGTTCCAAGTACAGAGCTACCTGCGCTACCAGGGCGATGTGTTTTCCGACAACTTCGACGCCAACACCTATTTACTCATGACCCGCGCATTGGATTACTTTGATTTAGCGCGCGAATACAACGACGACGCTGCTCAGGCCTTTGCCCGCGCTAAGGCGCGCTTCTGCGTCGTCTCTTTTACCACTGACTGGCGCTTCTCACCCGAGCGCTCGCGCGAGATCGCGCAGGCGTTAATCGCGGCCAACAAATCGGTTTGCTATGCGGAAATTGAATCCAACTTTGGCCACGATGCCTTCCTGTTGCCAGACCAACGCTATGAGCAAGTTTTTTCCCGCTTTATGCAAACCGTCTCCGCGGAGGCCAACCAATGAGCCAGCGTATTGACCACTCCATTATCCAAGCTTGGGTAAAACCCAACACCAAATTACTGGATTTGGGCTGCGGCGACGGTAGCCTGTTGCAACTACTGGCAAGCGCTAAACACGTACAGGGTTATGGCCTAGAAATTGGCGCGGAAGAAATAAATGCCTGCATCAGCAAAGGCGTCAACGTCATTGAGCACAACCTCGACGCCGGCTTGCCGCATTTTGCCGACAACAGTTTCGATTTGGTCATCATGACCCAAGCGCTGCAAACCATGCGCTTTCCACACCTAGTGCTAGACGAAATGCTGCGCGTTGGACGCGAGTGCATCATCGCCTTCCCAAACTTCGGCCATTGGAAAGCGCGCTGGCATTTAAGCCTTTCAGGCCGTATGCCAGTATCGGACTTGCTGCCGTTTGAATGGTACGATACCCCCAACATTCACTTTTGTACGGTGAAAGATTTTGAAGTCCTGTGTGCCGAAAAAGGCATTAAAGTTTTACAGCGGCAGGTAATCGGGGCCGATAGCATTTCGCCCCTGGCCAACCTGCTTCCCAATCTATTTGCCGTAAATGCGGTTTACCACCTGAGTAAATAACATGACTATTCTACGCGGCCTAATAACCTGTTTCTGTTTGAGCCTAAGCTTATTAGCACAGGCCACAGAAGTACCCGATGCCAAGCGTATTGATCAAAACCCTTGGTTCGACAGCGGCAACTATCGCGTCCATTTCAGCACCTTTACCAGCGACTTTTTGCAACCCAATACCGCCGCCGGGTTGCAGCTCACCCGCGCTAAAGACCAACTATTGATCAACATTGCCATCACGGAAAAAACGGCCGACGGCAGCTACGGCATGGGTCAAAAGGCCACCGTCACAGGCACGGCGACCAATTTAATGCAGCAAATGAAGTCGCTAACCTTTATCGAAGTGAAGGAGCCGAGCGCAACCTATTATTTAGCGCCACTGCGCTTTACCAATGAAGAGACCATCCACTTCAACATTAACGTGGTAAGCGGTAAAGGCGAAACGTTAAACCTCACCTTTACCCGGACGCTGTATGTCAACAATCAATAAGCTGGTACTCGCCAGTAACAACGCCGGTAAGCTCGCGGAGTTTCAAGCAATACTACAAGATTGCGGCATAGAGCTACTGCCGCAATCGGCATTCAATGTGCCAGACGCCGATGAAACCGGCTTATCCTTTATCGAAAATGCCATTTTAAAAGCCCGCCACGCCGCCCGTATTAGCGGCTTGCCAGCGCTTGCCGACGACTCGGGCTTAGCGGTCGACGCCCTCGATGGCGCGCCCGGTATTTACTCCGCTCGCTTCGCCGGCCAACACGGCAATGATGCTGCCAACAACGCCAAGCTACTGGCCGATTTAGCCCAGATACCCGAGCCCAAGCGCGGCGCACAATTTCACTGCGTATTAGCCCTCGTTACCCACGCCGACGACCCTATTCCCATCGTCTGCCACGGCGTTTGGCAGGGCAGAATTTTACCTCAAGCCGCTGGCAGCAACGGCTTTGGCTACGACCCCTTATTTTGGGTTGAAGAGACGCAGTGCGCCTCGGCCGAGCTCAGCAAAGCCGAGAAAAATCGACTATCGCACCGCGGCAAAGCCATGGCGCTACTGATCGCAGCGCTAAAAGCGCGCTAAACTTTTTCACGCCATTTTTAAAAAGGCCATCCCATGGCACCCAGCTTGCCACCGCTTTCGCTTTACGTGCACATTCCTTGGTGTGTACGCAAATGCCCTTATTGCGACTTTAACTCCCACAAAGCTGGGCCAGAGGTGCCTGAACAAGCTTACGTGCACGCGCTATTGCGCGACATGCAAGATGAGACGGCGCGCAGCCATGGCCGACCGCTCAGTTCGATCTTTTTTGGCGGCGGCACCCCAAGCCTGTTCAGCGCGCAAGCCATTGGCGACATACTCCAGGGCGCAGAACGCCATTTCGGCTTCGCGGCGAATATCGAAATTACCCTCGAGGCCAACCCGGGCACTGCGGAGCAGGGTCGCTTCCACGGCTACCGCGCCGCGGGCGTCAACCGTCTATCCATCGGCGTGCAGAGTTTTAACGCCCAGCACTTGCATCACCTAGGCCGTATTCACTCGGGTCGCGAGGCCATTGACGCCGTCGCCATGGCGCGCGCAGCTGGCTTCGACAATTTTAATCTAGACTTGATGCATGGCTTACCCGGGCAAACGCCGGAAGACGCCAGCGCCGACCTGACTCAAGCCCTAGACTTGGCGCCCAACCATCTATCTTGGTACCAGCTCACCATCGAACCCAACACCGAATTTTTTCGCCGTCCACCGGTGCTCCCCATCGAAGACACGCTGGCCGACATTCAAGATGTGGGCAGTGCCCTATTAAGCGAAAACGGTTTACACCAGTACGAAATATCGGCCTATGCAAAAACCAATCAACAGGCCGCACACAACTTGAATTACTGGCGTTTCGGGGACTATATCGGCATTGGCGCCGGTGCTCACGGCAAGCTCAGCCACTGGCATGGCAACCAATTACAGATTCATCGGCAGTGGAAAACCCGTTTGCCCGAACACTACTTAAAACGCACCGACAACATTGCCACCCAACGCTTTGAAGCCGGCAGCGAGGTAATCGAGGCTCAAGACCTGCCACTAGAATTTATGATGAACGCCTTGCGTTTAAACGACGGCGTAGAGCAGAGCTTGTTTCAACAGCGCACCGGCTTAGCCCTCGACACGATTGCAGCACCGCTAAAACACCTGCGCGAACAGGGCCTAATCACACCCGATAGGTTGCAGCCAACAGCACTCGGCAGTCGCTACTTAAACCGACTGCTGCCGGCATTTGAAGCCGTGTAACAGGCGCTCGCATTTAGACAGATGCTGCTACACTTGTTCGATAAGGCGGCGCCTGATCTGCGTCACCACAAGGCACAAGGAATAATAGCCCAGTAATGTTTAGCTTCACTCGCTATCGCCGCGAAAATCCTATCGCTACGCGCCTGCTGACGCTGATCATTATCAGTAGTTCGATCATGGCGCTGTTTGCGATACTGATACAGCTTTACGTTAGCTTTCACGACGACATAGACGCCCTCAATAAACGCCTCGACCAAGTGCGTATCAGCACCCTTCCCTCGATCACCAAAAGCCTCTGGGGTTTTGACGAAGAACAGCTCAACGTACAAATACAAAGCGTGTTGGAAGTTGAAGATGTGGCTCAAGTCACAGTGGTGTGGCGCGACTGGAATAACATGGATCAAGCCATGACCGCCAGCTCGCTCAACATGGATTTAGACAACTTAGAAGCGAGCACCAGCGGCACCTTAGTCAAAGAGTACCCGCTGGTGTATTCAGACCCCAATACACCAGAGCAAGAACTCGGCACCCTGATTATCACCGCCAGCCTGAGCAGTGTGTACAGCAAGTTGTGGGAGCGAGCGCTCTACATCGGCGTACTGCAGGGCACAAAAACACTGATTATCTCGCTGTTTATTCTATGGCTGGTGCGCACGCTGCTAACCCGGCACATGGAAACTATTGCCCAGTACGCTCGCCAAATGAGCTTAAGCAATTTATCGGCACCGTTAAAATTAAAGCGCGATAAAGACCCTGAAGAACAGGATGAATTAGATAACGTGGTCAACGCTTTCAATCAAATGCGCACCTCGCTGATCGAAGATATTGAACAGCGGCAAGCGATTGAAACCGCGCTGCTGACGGAGAAACAAGAAAAAATTGAATCCGAGCGACAAAAGGCCGTGGCCGAAACGGCGAACCGCGCCAAGAGTCAATTTTTAGCCACCATGAGCCATGAAATTCGCACCCCCATGAACGGTGTGATCGGCATGGTAGAACTGCTCAGGGATACACCGCTCAGCGCCACGCAACAACACTATCTCGATGTCATTCATCGCTCGGGCGAAACCCTCATCGATATCATTAACGATATTCTGGATTATTCGAAAATCGAAGCAGGCAAGATGGAACTCGAGTCTTCGCCGTTTAACCTCGAAGATTTGGTCGAAGATTGTGTGCAGCTGTTCGGTGCAACAGCCAATAAACGGCACATAGAACTTATCGGCAGCGTCAGCCCAACCACACCACTGCATTTATTGGGCGACCCAACGCGGCTACGCCAAGTTCTCATCAACCTAATTGGCAACGCGTTTAAATTTACCGATCAAGGTTATGTGATTGTCGAGGCCCGTCGAGAAGAAAAATCTGATCCGAGCAACCCACTCATTCGCTTTAGTATTCGCGACAGCGGCATCGGCATTAACGATGATGGCTTAGCGCGTTTATTCCAATCGTTCAGTCAAGCCGACAGTTCAACCACGCGAAAATTTGGCGGCACGGGTTTAGGTCTCGCCATATGTAAGCGCCTAGCCGAAATCATGGGCGGTGAAATTGGCGTTGAGTCGAGGGCTGGGCAAGGTTCAACTTTCTGGTTTACCGCGCGCTTCCAAGCCACCGAGCACGCCCCGATCGACACCAACTCCGTGCCTTCATCGGCATTGGCGGGCAAACATTTACTGGTGGTTGAAGATAACACCTACCTCGCCAATATTATCGCCCATCACTGCAAGAGCTGGGGCATTCACGTTCACCTAACCGAAACCGAAGCAGAAACACTGGCAATGATTAACCAACCGGATTGCCCGGCGTTTAGCTTTGCCTATCTCGACAATGAATTGCCGGAGGTAGATGTATTTGCCCTAGCCAAGCAAATTAGCCAACACCGCGCCGACAAAAAAACCCCTATCGCCATTCAACTCGGCTCAGACAACACACCAGATCCGGCTGCCTTGGCCGATGCGGGAATTATTGAAACCCGACGCAAACCTGTCACACCGAAAAAATTAAAAGAAGTCTTGGCAGCGTTGATCGGCCTTAAACAGCGCGGCAGTAAAGCCACTTCTGTTGCTAGCGTCGGTAATCTGTATAGCCACTTGAAAGTTTTGGTCGCCGAAGACAACAACGTCAATCGCATGGTCATCAAAGGTTTGCTCGGAAAATTTGGTATTGAACCGCGCATGGTGGAAAATGGACGCGCAGCACTGGAGGCGGTTACCGCGCCCAACGCCAATTTTGACTTGGTTTTAATGGATTGCGAAATGCCGGAAATGGATGGCTTTGAAGCAACTCGCTCCATTCGCGATTTCGAACGTCGCAATATGCTACCTGATACACTCATCGTGGCACTCACTGCCCACGCCATGCAGGAACATCGGGAAGCAGTTTACCAGAGCGGCATGAACCACTACCTCAGCAAACCCGTCACCGTAGACGCATTAAAAAACGCCTTTGAAAAAATCGGCCTAGTAAAAACGCCCAGTCAAGCGATGATTTGAGCGGACTGAACCACCTCGCAATACTCACCCGACAAGTTCGCCGTAAAAATTTGGTGCACATCCTCGCCATTGATAATGCGACCATCGGCCAAGCGCAGCGGAAAGGCCGCGCAGGCATCGCTCACCAATCGTACCTTGTAACCTAGCGCAGCCGCGTGGCGCACAGATACATCAACCGAATGGTTTGTGGTTACACCGCACATCACTATACGATCACAGCGCAGTTGCTTAAGTTCGGCATTGAGCGAGGTATTCACAAATGCCGAATTGGCTCGCTTGGTCACCACGACTTCATGGCTCGATGGAGTAACGGCGTATTTAAAGGCAAAGCCATCACTGCGCGCATGATAGCTGGACTGATCAGATACTGACGAGTGACGCACATGTACGATAGGCCATTTATGTTCCCGCCAAAAGCCAATTAATTTGTCGATGACCGCTTCCGCCGTGGGATTGTTACGCGGGCCAGACGCCGCCCAATAGGGCGCGTCGATGGCCCTTTGCACATCGATAACCACCAATGCTGGTCGCAACCAAACGTCCATACCAGATACTTCCAACTACCAAATCGCGTTAGTCTAGCGCGAGATAAAACGCCATAACAGCGGCGGCAATAAATTTATCGGCGCCACTGATGGAATCGCTCAACCCACGCTAAAACGGCCTGCGGTGCATGGGCGCGCTTCCAATTACCGGCCACATACTTATTCGCTTCGCTGACCGTTGGATAAATATGAATAGTGGACAGTAAATTATTCAAACCCGTTTTATGTTTCATTGCACTGACAAACTCGGTAATCAAATCACTGGCGTGGTAGCCAACGATCACCGCACCTAAAATTTTATCGGTGCCTTTTTTGGTTAACACTTTGACAAAGCCTTGCGCTTCGCCATCGGCAATGGCGCGATCGAGATCATCAATACCATAGCGCGTCACTTCAACGGCTATACCCTGCTCCGCAGCCTCGCGCTCACTCAAACCTACGCGCGCCACCTCCGGTGCCGTGAACGTTGCCCAAGGCACAATACGATAATCGACCTTGAAACTTTTGAACGGACTAAACAACGCATTCACGGCTGCATACCAAGCTTGGTGCGCAGCCATATGGGTAAATTGATAGGGGCCAGCCACATCGCCGCAGGCATAGACATTGGGAAAACGGGTACGCATTTTTTCATCCACCGCCAAAGTACCTTTGCCGGTGAGTTCCAAACCTAAGCTAGACGCACCAAAACCAGTGACATTGGCCTGGCGCCCTACGCAAACCAATAACGTATCAAAGCTCAGCTCGTGCACCTGTTGCGCCTGTACGTAGCGCAAGATTTTTTCGCCCTTGTTTTCTAAGGTTTCTTGTACATCGATCACTTCCTGTACCTGGGCCGCATTGATGACGCGAATTTTTTCATCTCGAAACACCGCTTCGACAAACGCGGATACATCATCATCTTCGCGTGGCATAACCCGTGGTGCTCGACCGATCAAGGTCACTTGGGCTCCCAAACGCGCAAACGCTTGCGCCAGCTCGCAGCCAATAGGGCCGGAGCCCAATACCACCAGTCGACCGGGGTTTTCGCGCAGGTTCCAGATACTATCGGAGGTAAAATAGCCTATATTTTGTAAACCCTTGATATCGGGAATGGCGGGGCGAGCGCCGGTGGCAATAATTAAACTGCGCGCACTCATGCGCTTGCCCGCCACCTCCACTTCCCAAGGCGACACGATAGTCGCCGCACCGGTAATGCAATCCACCCCCAAGCCTGTGTAGCGCTCGATAGAGTCGTGCGGTTCTACCTCGGCAATAACGCGTTGAATGCGCGTCATCACCGCAGCGAAATCCACCTTTGCCGCTACCGGTGCCAAGCCAAATTTTTCGGCGTCTTGCAGGGTTTTCGCCACCGCCGCCGATTTAATTAAGGCTTTACTTGGCACGCAACCGGTATTCAAACAATCGCCACCCATTTTGTGCTTTTCTATCAGCGTGACTTTGGCCTTCACCGCAGCGGCGATATAAGCCGAGACCAAACCCGCGCTGCCGGCGCCAATCACCAATACATTGGTGTCGAACTTTTTTGGCTTTTTAAACGGTTGGTACAGGTAATAGTTTTTCAGCGGCTGTAACAGCTTGCGCGCCAGCCAAGGAAATAGCGCCAACAAAATAAACGCGAGCAGGATAGTGGGCGTCATGATGCCCTTGAGCGACAACTCCTCCAAAGCGCCCAACTCAGCACCGGCATTCACATACACTGCGGTGCCCGCCAACATGCCTATCTGGCTGACCCAATAAAAAGTCCACAGACGCACCTTGGTGAGACCAAACACCAAGTTGATCACGAAAAAGGGTACCAAGGGTATCAAGCGCAAGGTGAATAAATAAAAGGCGCCGTCCTTCTCAATGCCCGCGTTGATCTTGTTAAGCTGTTGGGCAAACTTTTCTTGCACCCAATCGCGCAGCAATGTGCGCGAGACCAAAAAAGCCAAGCTGGCACCGATGCTGGACGCGAAGGAGACGATCAACAGGCCCCAACCTAGGCCAAATAATCCACCGGCAATCAAGGTCAATAGCGCCGCCCCGGGCAGAGACAGCGCCGTGGCGAGTATGTAGACCAAGCCAAACAGCGCAGCCACCAGCACTGGACTTTCGCTGATCCATTGCCGGTAGAGTTCTGGGCTAAGCAGCCGAGCACCGTCTAAGCTAAAAAAGGCGGCGACAGCCGCAATCACCAAGGTGGCTATAACTATTTTTTTCATAGTGTCACAAAATTTGAATTTACTGGGTGTAGGATGCGCGTTTAAGAGCTGTATTCTCTATGCTTGTTACAATCTATTGCCATTCAGCGAAGATCAAACAGTACACTAGGATGCCACATACGCCCCATGAATGATCTAACCTGCGACTTTTTGGACAACCCCAGCTACTACCTAAATCGAGAACTTAGCCACCTGCACTTTAACCGCAGGGTACTGGAACAGGCGCTGGACGAAACTCACCCACTGCTTGAACGGCTGAAGTTTCTGCTCATCTGCTCGAGCAATCTGGACGAGTTTTTTGAAATTAGGGTGGCGGGCTTGCGTCAGCGCATTGCCATGGAGCGGGAAATTACCGAATTGGATGGCTCCAGCCCACAGGAGGTACTACAGGCGATCAGCACCAATTGCCACGCGCTGGTGGAGGAGCAATATCGGATACTCAATCAGGTGATTTTGCCCGCACTTGCGGACAAACATATTCGCTTTATCGCCCGCAGCCAATGGACCCCAGAACAAGTCGAATGGGCCAATAGCTTTTTCGAATCCGATATCTTGCCCATCGCCAGTCCCATTGGCTTAGACCCAGCGCACCCCTTCCCACGCTTGGTTAATAAAAGCCTGAACTTTATCGTCTCGCTCGAGGGCCAAGATGCCTTTGGCCGCGAGACCGGTCTGGCGGTGGTGCCGGCACCCAGAAGCCTGCCGCGAATATTGAAAATACCGGAAGCGCTAGCGCCCGAGGGCGATAATTTCGTGTTTCTCTCAAGCATCATTCACGCCAATGCCGATAAACTCTTCCCCGGCATGACGGTCAAAGGCTGCTATCAATTTAGGATCACCCGCAATGCCGATTTAGACTTTGACACCGAGGGGGTGGCCGATTTAGCCCGCGCGCTGCGGGGCGAACTGCACTCGAGGCGTTTCGGCAACGCCGTGCGGCTGGAAGTGGTAGACGACTGCCCAGAGGCCTTAGTCAACTTTTTGTTGCGTGAAACCGGCCTGAGTCAAGCCGAGCTGTACTTGGTCAACGGGCCAGTCAACACCAAGCGCCTGATGGACGCCGAAAAACAGCTGAATCGGCCGGATTTACAATTTGCGCCCTTCGTGCAAACCATCCCCAAGGGCCTAACCCGTAAAGACAACATTTTCCAAGCCATCGCCCACCGCGACCAATTGCTGCACCACCCCTTTGAGTCGTTCACGCCGGTGGTTGAGTTGCTCAGCCAAGCCGCCAAAGACCCGGACGTGCTGGCCATCAAACAAACCTTGTATCGCACCGGCGCCAGTTCGCCCATTGTCGATGCCCTACTGGAAGCGGCGCGCAACGGCAAGGAAGTAACCGCCGTGGTTGAGCTGCGGGCACGCTTCGACGAAGAGGAAAACCTCGAGCTGGCGAGTAAACTGCAAGAGGCCGGTGCTGTGGTGGTGTACGGTGTGGTGGGCTACAAAACCCACGCCAAGATGATTCTCATCGTACGCCGCGAGCAGGGCAAATTGCGCCGCTACGTGCACTTGGGCACCGGCAACTACCACAGCGGCAACGCCCGCCTGTACACGGATTACTCGCTCATGTCGGCCGACGAAGCCTTGGGCGCCGACGTCCATATCATCTTCCAGCAGCTCACCGGCATGGGCAAAACCGAGCGCCCACAAAAGTTATTGAACGCGCCCTTTACCTTGAAGCGCCAAATTTTGCGCATGATCGACAATGAAATCCGCGCTGTAGAAGCGGGCGAGCCAGGCACCATCATTATCAAATGTAACGGCCTGACCGAACCCAAGATTATCCAAGCGCTGTATCGGGCCTCTCAGGCAGGGGTGAGGGTGGAGCTCATAGTGCGCGGCATGTGCTGCCTGCGCCCAGGCATTGAAGGTATCTCGGACCACATCCGCGTTACCTCGGTGGTGGGCCGATTTTTAGAGCACAGCCGGGTATTCTACTTTGCCAATAGCCAACCCGGCCTCTACTGCGGCAGTGCCGACCTGATGGAACGCAACTTAAACCGCCGAGTAGAAGTCTGCTTCCCCGTGGAAGAGCCAGCTCTGGCGAGGCGGGTTATCGCGGATTTGGAAAAATACCTGACTGACAATCGTCAGGGCTGGCAGCTCGATACCCATGGCTTTTACCAGCTCCATAGCGGCGACCAAAGTGCCTCCGCCCAGCAACAACTTCTCGGGGAGCTGACCAAATAGAGACCTTTAAAACTGAATTTCAGCCCCCATTAACAGGCTTGAATAGCAAAAAGCCCATCGAGATAGGCTTAGTGAACTTGTACCTGCTAAGCTCAATCTTTATTATGCACGGCTAAATGCCTCGGTCTGAGACCTTGAACCCACGGAGAAACACCCATGAGTGACGCTATCGTTCACGTATCTGACGCCAGTTTTGACACTGACGTCCTAAAGGCCGATGGCCCCGTTCTGGTAGATTTCTGGGCAGCCTGGTGCGGCCCCTGCAAGATGATCGCCCCTGTTCTCGACGAGCTGGCCGGCGAACTGGCTGGCAAAATCACCATTGCCAAGATGGACGTTGATGCCAACAAGGAAACCCCAGCGAAATTCAACATTCGCGGTATTCCAACCTTGATGATTTTCAAGAATGGTCAGATGGAATCCATGAAAGTAGGCGCTCTATCAAAGTCGCAGCTGGTTGAATTCATCAACTCGGCACTATGATTCTCAACTAAGCGCTGCGAAAGCAGCGCTTAGTTTTTGCACTATCAAGATTTTGTGTTTATACTCAGCCCATCTTGAGTTACCCCGTCTGATCAAGTCCTCGAACACAAACTGACAATAGGCCTACCGGCCATCTATAACCGTTCGGCTTATCTTGGATTCAGTTCAGACATCGGCAGATGTGGCCCCTAGTTGGCGCCCGACCCAAAATGTCAAAATTTGCCTCTAATAATTTCAGCCATAAGCACCCAATTTCGTATTGAATACTTTTTTATTTTCTTTACCTAGCGCACTACCCCTAGATCGCAATTTGAAATCGCGGTGACGGGTTCACTTATCCCCCATAAAGCACTATTTTATGAATTTAACCGACCTAAAAACAAAATCTACTGAAGTACTCCTCGAGCTAGCCAAAGGCATGGGCCTTGAAAATCTGGCTCGCTCACGCAAACAAGACATCATTTTTAATATTCTTAAGCGCCATGCAAAGGGCGGTGAGGATATCTATGGCGATGGCGTGCTAGAAATACTTCAAGACGGTTTCGGTTTTTTGCGCTCGGCCGAGGGCTCTTATCTCGCCGGCCCCGATGACATCTATGTGTCACCTAGTCAAATTCGACGTTTCAACTTACGTACCGGTGATAACATCTCCGGCAAAATTCGCCCACCGAAAGAAGGCGAGCGCTACTTTGCTCTGCTAAAAGTTAATGAAATTAACTTCGACAAGCCCGAAAGCTCGCGCAATAAAATACTGTTTGAAAACCTTACCCCCCTGTTTCCTAACGACCGTTTGGTGTTAGAAGCCGGCAACGGCTCCACCGAAGATTTAACCGGCCGCATCATCGATTTGATTGCGCCGATCGGCAAAGGTCAGCGCGGCCTGATCGTCGCCCCGCCAAAAGCCGGTAAAACCATCATGATGCAAAACATTGCGCAAGCGATAACGCGCAATAACCCAGAGTGCCACCTTATCGTTTTATTGATTGATGAACGCCCTGAAGAAGTGACTGAAATGCAACGCTCTGTGCGCGGCGAAGTGGTCGCCTCAACATTCGATGAACCACCATCGCGCCACGTGCAAGTTGCGGAGATGGTTATCGAACGCGCCAAGCGTTTAGTCGAACATAAAAAAGACGTGGTTATTTTACTCGACTCCATCACCCGCTTAGCCCGTGCGTATAACACGGTTATTCCGTCATCCGGCAAGGTGTTAACCGGTGGTGTGGATGCGCATGCACTGGAAAAACCCAAGCGCTTCTTCGGCGCCGCGCGCAACATCGAAGAGGGCGGTAGCTTAACCATCGTCGCCACGACCTTGGTGGACACCGGCTCGAAAATGGACGAGGTGATCTACGAAGAGTTTAAAGGCACCGGTAACCAAGAATTACATTTAGATCGAAAAATTGCTGAAAAGCGCGTCTACCCAGCCATTAACATTCGCCGTTCTGGCACCCGTCGCGAAGATTTATTGATGAAAGAAGACGAGATGCAACGGGTGTGGATATTACGTAAGTTGCTACACGACATGGAAGACCTATCGGCAACCGAATTCCTGACCGACAAGCTGAAAGACTTCAAGAGCAATAACGAATTTTTCATGTCGATGAAACGAAAATAAAATGAGCCCGCAAATGCGGGCTTTTTTCTGCACACTAAAATTTCATACTTTTGTACGTAATCGATAAGGAGCACACTATGGAATGGTTAGATAAAATCGAAACAATGGCTATAACCTACGGGCCTAAGCTCGTCACTGCACTATTGGTGCTTTGGGTCGGCTGGAAACTGATTGGCTTCGCCATGAAGATGCTCGACAAGGCACTGGAAAAAAGCCAAACCGAAATCACTTTACGAAAATTTCTGGGTAGCTTGATCGGCTCCATCTTGAAAGTGATGCTAGTGATAAGCGTCGCCTCTATGGCCGGCATTCAAACCACCTCGTTTATCGCTGTCCTCGGTGCCGCCGGCTTAGCCGTTGGCTTGGCGTTACAGGGCAGCCTATCGAACTTTGCTGGTGGGGTGTTAATTTTGCTCTTCAAGCCATTTAAAGCAGGCGATTTTATTGAGGCTCAAGGTATCGCTGGCAAGGTAAAGGACATTCAGATTTTTACCACTCGAATCGTCACCGGCGACAATAAAATGATCTTCATTCCAAATGGCCCACTCGCCAATGGCAATATCATTAATTACTCCGCGCAAACACACCGCCGCGTCGATCTTGTGTTTGGCATTGGCTATGGCGACAGCATCGACAAAGCGCGCGAAACCATTAACAAAGTCATTGCCGCAAACGAGAAAATCATCAAAGACGATGAGGAAAGGCTACCTTTGGTTGTTATTTCGGCACTGGCCGATAGCTCGGTAAATTTCACCGTCCGCGTTTGGACTACCACCGAAGACTACTGGGCGGTTTTCTTTGCCATGCAAGAAAATGTGAAAAAAGCTTTCGATGCCGATGGCATTAGTATCCCCTTCCCGCAACGCGATGTTCACCTTCACCAAGCTTCTTAAGGCTGAGGTGATTGTGCTATGGTATTGCCCTCACTAGAGGGCAATACCCGTAATGAAATATACCGACCTTCGCGACTTTATCGCCCAATTAGAACAACGCGGCCAACTCATCAGAATTAGCCATCCGGTCAACCCTCATCTAGAAATGACCGAAATTTGCGACCGCACCTTGCGCGCAGGTGGCCCCGCACTGTTATTTGAAAACCCCATAGGTTTTGATATGCCCGTATTGGCAAACTTGTTCGGTACACCCGAGCGCGTAGCCCTTGGCATGGGCGAAGAAAATGTCGAAAGCCTGCGCGAGGTGGGCAAAATGCTCGCGTTTTTAAAAGAGCCAGAGCCGCCACAAGGCTTCAAAGACGCCTGGAATAAATTACCGATATTTAAACAAGTGCTTAATTTGGCTCCCAAGGTTGTAAATAAAGCCCCCTGCCAAGAGATTCAGTTTGCCGGCGCTGATGTCGACTTACACAAACTGCCCATTCAAACCTGTTGGCCCGGCGACGCGGCGCCCTTGGTAACTTGGCCTTTAGTTATTACCCGCGGCCCGGAAAAAACCCGGCAGAACTTGGGCATTTACCGCATGCAATTAATTGGTAAGAATAAACTCATCATGCGCTGGCTTTCCCATCGCGGCGGCGCGCTCGATTTTCGCGAGTGGTGCGCTGCCAATCCAGGCAAAAAATTTCCTGTCTCTGTAGCTTTAGGTGCAGATCCAGCCACAATATTGGGCGCGGTCACACCAGTGCCAGATAACCTCTCGGAATACGCCTTTGCCGGCTTACTGCGTGGCGATAAAACCCAAGTAATCAATTGTGCAACTAACGATTTGCAAGTACCAGCCAGCGCCGAAATTATTTTGGAAGGCACCATAGATCCCGCTGAGCTAGCCGATGAAGGTCCTTACGGCGATCACACCGGATACTACAATGAAGTCGATAAGTTTCCAGTATTTACCGTCGAGCATATGAGCTGGCGCAAAGACCCAATTTATCACTCCACCTACACAGGCCGCCCACCGGATGAACCCTCCGTGCTAGGTGCCGCACTGAATGAAGTTTTTGTACCTATTTTGCAAAAACAATTTCCCGAAATTGTGGATTTCTATTTACCTCCAGAAGGCTGCTCCTATCGTCTCGCCGTGGTCACTATTAAGAAACAATACCCCGGCCATGCCAAACGGGTAATGATGGCCGTGTGGTCTTTTTTACGCCAATTCATGTACACCAAGTTCGTCATTGTTACCGATGACGATGTGAATGCGCGCGACTGGAACGATGTCATTTGGGCAATTACCACGCGCATGGACCCAGCAAGAGATACGCTGCTAGTAGAAAACACGCCTATAGATTACCTCGACTTCGCCTCACCCGTTTCAGGCCTCGGTTCGAAAATGGGAATGGATGCCACCAACAAATGGCCGGGTGAAACCGATCGCGAATGGGGCGAGCCCATCAAGCGCGACCCGGATGTTGTTAAGCGTGTCGATGAAATTTGGGAGCAATTAGGCATCGTATTAAATGACCATTAACATTCAAAGCATTGCGCGCCAGCTGACCCATACTGTTGCTGCCGCGCTCTTAGTCATTACACCGCTCAGCGCTTTGGCACTAGATCAAGACGGAAAACGCATCGGCTTAGTATTGAGCGGTGGCGCCGCACGCGGCCTTTCGCATATCGGTGTGATTCGCGCACTGCAAGAACAAGGCATCGAAGTAGATGCCATTTCCGGCACGAGTATGGGCGCTATTATCGGCGGCATGTACGCCAGTGGCTACAGCGTCGAACAAATGGAAGTGATTGGCACAACCTTAGATTGGAGCTACGGCTTAACCGATAAACCGCCGCGCGACGATCTTACCTTCAGGCGTAAACAAGACGATCGGCGCCATTTGTTACGCACGAAATTAACCGTGGTAGACGGCGGCATAAAAATTCCGGCCGGCGTTATCGACGGGCAAAATCTCGACTTGGTACTACAGAATATTTTTTACCACACCAACGATGTCGATAATTTTGATCATTTGAAGATTCCCTTCCGCGCGGTTGCCACAAACTTAGAAACAGGCGACGCCGTCGTTATGGGCAGCGGCTCATTAAACACTGCCATTCGAGCCAGCATGTCAATTCCCGGTGTGCTCGCACCGGTAGTGCGAGAGGGTGTGCTGTTAGCCGATGGCGGTATGGCCGATAACTTACCGGTTGACGTTGTGCGAGGCATGCAAGTCGATAGGGTCATAGCCGTCAACATCGGCACGCCCCTGAGCAAAGCCAAAGACATTAGTAATCTATTTGCGGTATCCAACCAAGTAAGCACTTTTCTAACCATTAAGAATGCGCAAGAGCAAATTGCCACACTCACGGATAGCGACATTTTATTGCAGCCCAACTTAGGCGAAATTGGTTCTTTCGACTTCAGTCGTGCCGAGGAAACGATCAAACTCGGCTATGATGCCGTTATGTCACAGGCGGACGCGCTAAGTTCCTTTGCCAAAAACAGCCCACTGACCTTCAAAGAACTAGCAGATACCCACGCACCAAACATATCGAGTATTTCATTCGACAATAAGAGTTACATGCACGTTGAAGCACTTCGATTGTTTATCAAACAACCCCTTAACGCACCCTTTGATAAAAGCCTGCTCGAGCACAATATAAATACTTTATATGGCTTAGATTATTTTTCATCGGTCGACTATCGCTTATTAGATGATGGTCAGGGCGGAAAGCGTTTGCACCTTCTCATCAAAGGCGAAAAAAGACATACCGGTTTCATGCGTTTCGGTTTTAATACCAGCGATGATTTTCGCGGCGACAACTACTACAACCTAGCTTTCGCCTATAATAAAACCGGCATCAGCAACTATGGCGCTGAGTGGTTCACCCATGTACAACTGGGCAACGATATCAATATCCGCACGGAGTTTTACGCACCACTCGACTATGAGTCACCTTTCTATGTTCTTCCACTATTAGAATATACGGCGCGTGATATATCGCTCTACGACGATACGTTAAAGAATGAAGTACTGTTAGTTCGCGACAAGCGCACCAGTGCCGGTTTTTTTACCGGCTACCAGTTTAGCAACTACACCGACATCAGTGCCGGTGTGGTGCGCTCAACGGGAACTCTAAATGTTGAAATCGGACTGGCGGATATTGAGCACCTAAACTACGACTTAGGATATATCGAAACTCGGTTTAAGTTAGATAGTGAAGACAATGTTTATTTCCCAACCTCGGGCTCGCGCGTCGACCTATCAGCCAGAAAATTTGATCAGACCCTAGGTTCTGATGAAGACTATTATGAAGCCGATATTTTACTGTCGAGAGCTTTTAATTTTGGCGCTCACACCTTTCTCACCCGCGCGCGCGCCGCGCGCTCTGACGGTTTAAACTCGGTTCCTTCCAGTCGCTTTTATCTAGGCGGCTTAGGTCAGCTTTCAGGCCTGCCAGAAAATAGCATCATTACGCAAAACAACAATTTGCTGTCGCTGCAGTATATTCAGCAACTCAACAAACCGCTGTTGATGTTTGATACCCGCTATTACCTTATAGGCTCTATCGAATACGGTCGCGCATGGAACAACCACACCAGCGATATCCCCTTTAACTCTGGCGACATTTATGCCGGCAGTATTGGTGCCGCCATGGATTCACCCATAGGCCCGATTGTACTCGCCTATGGCTATAACTCTGCCGATCGACAATCGGTTTACTTCGCGATCGGCAGATCTATCTAGCTCATGTCAGTCTGTGGTGTCGCTTGCGAAGGACGCCACAAGCTGCCCAACACCAGCGCCGTAGTCGCCACGAGAAAGCCAGTAAAGTGCGGTGGTACTGCGGCGTCCGGCATAGTGAGCTCACACACTATCCACGTTACAACGCCCAGAATAATGCCGAGCCCAGCGCCAAAGCTGCTGGTTTTTTTCCAATACAAACCCGCCAGTAGTGGCGCCAATGCCATCACCATCGTCACTTTATAGGCATTCTCTACCATGTGGTGTATGGAGGTTTCCTGACCCAATGAATACAGCGAGTAGAGTGCCACCAAAATAGCGAAAGCCACCACCACAGCACGGGTCAACCACAAGAATTGATGATCGGTAAAATAATTTTCCGGTAACATTTCTTTAATGATATTTTCAGAAATTGTCACCGAAGGTGCCAGCATGGTGCCGGATGCTGTACTCATGATGACCGACAATAATGCGCCGTAGAAAATAACCTGCGCATAAAGCGGCAAGTGATTAATAATCAAGTTTGGCAAAATTTGTTGTGGGTCTTTCTCCAATAAATCTGCCGTCATCTGCGGATCGACAATAAACGCCGAATAGGCCAGAAAAATCGGCACAGCGGCAAAAAAGAAATACACCACCCCACCCAACACCGTGCCCCACACTGCGATATTTTCATTCTTGGCGGTATTAGCGCGCTGAAATACATCCTGCTGCGGCAAAGAACCCAAAGCCATGGTCATCAGTCCAGCCACAAACGTAATAATTGCCGTCCATTCCAAAGCCGGCCAAAACTCAAACTTGCCAGCCGCCGAGGCGTGCTCAATAACCGGGGCCACACCCCCCGTAAGGTCGGCAACTAACCACGCAATCCAAAGCAGCCCCAACACGATGACCACCATTTGGAAGGAGGTCGTTATCGCCACAGACCACATACCACCAAACAGGGTGTAGAGCGTCACAATAAAGATACCGAGCAAAATACCGTTCTGCATGCTCAAAGCGCCATCGGTGAGCACATTGAACACTAAACCTAAGGCGACAACCTGCGCCGACACCCAACCCAAGTAGGACGCCGCAATCGCGATGCTAACGGCAATTTCAATGGGGCGATTAAAACGATTACGGTAATAATCTCCGAGAGTTAGCAGGTGCATGCGGTATAGAGGTCGCGCCAAAAGCAGACCGAATAAAATCAAGCACAAGGTGGTACCGAAGGGGTCGGATATTAACCCACCTAAGTTTTCTTCCATAAAAGTTGCGGGAATACCGAGTACGGTTTCGGCGCCAAACCAAGTGGCAAACACCATCGCAATTACCACCATCATGGGCAAACTGCGCCCGGCACTGATGTAATCCTCAGTATTGGTAACCTTCATGGCAGCATAGAGGCCGAGGCCGATAGAGAACACCAAGTAAACCACAACAAATTCAAGCAACATAAGCCTTAGTCCCGGGCGAGAAGAGCGCTAAGTCTACCCAAGTCTAAACATTTGCAAAGACCCCAAATGAGCCAGCTCGTACTCAGGCAGGCCTTTTTGCTCACGAATCCTTGCCACAGCCTGAACTTCGCCGCTATCGGCCCCTGAAAACCCACCCACCGATAGGCCACTTCGAAGGAAAAACTCCGTTTTAGGGGTTAAATCTCGCGTCACTGGCCACCTCTGCCCTTATTTTGGCCGAAACGGCACCGAAATCTTGCCGCAAACTTGCACAGATATTGTACAAGCGTCAATATAGCCGCCCTTCGTCTAAACTGAGTCTATCGACCGCTTTTTGTTCGAATGCCAAGGATTTACAGGCCAAACCTTACTGCGAGCTCTTACTGAATGACAGGCAAAACCATGAACATCCTTGATACAACATACATTGGCTCGGTTAAAGCTGCTTTTGCACTGTGCCTAGCGTTGGTTTGCACGCCACTGTTGGCGCAGACCAATAACTACAGCGCCCTCACACAGGCCAGCCAGCCACAATTTGTCGCCCGATTGGAAACACCCAGCGCACCAGATCAGGGCAGCCTACTCGGTCGCACGCCTGCGGCCACCATGGAATACCGAATAGTTTCCGAACGCATCAATAACCGACGCTTTTTTAAGCTTATTGCCGATGCAATTGCGGTGAATAGCGACGCCAAAACACTGGCAAAAAACGCGACCTATATTTCCCGGAGCCGCAGCGCGGTACCGGTTGAGCTACAGCCAAACGACGCTATCAGCTTTGCCTTTGACGGCAAAAACACCGTAGTCATGAGCCTAAATGGTGTGCAACTAGCCAGTTATCAATCAGCCGACTTCTTCCGCATGCTGCTGTCGACTTGGGTTGGCGAAGTACCCATTTCTAGTCGCTTTAAGCGAGAAATACTCGGTAAAGAAACGCCGCCAAAGGACGTTGCAGACCTGTTTATAGCCTCAGCGCCGAGCGCCGAGCGCAAACTAGCCATCGCCCAAGCTCTCGCTACCCCTGCACCGGTGGAAGCTGTTGCTACCACGAGTGTCGCCGCGGCTACAGCAGCCGTCACCAGTGCACCGGCAGCCAAAATAGCTTCGGTTCCAACACCACAACCTAAAGCTACTAAAGCGCCCGCACCGGTATCGACGCCTACCCCAGCCGCGGTGAAAGTAGAAACCAAGCCCGAACCAAAAGTCGCTGTAGCGCCTGCAGCCAAAGCGCCAGTTAAAACACCAGAGGCCAAACCTAGCCCTACACCTGTCGCCAAAGCCGAAACAGAGAAGAGCAAACCTGCGAGTGCCCCAGCCGTTGTTGCTAAGCCTGCCCCCGTAGAACTGTCTGAGGAAGAAGAGGCGCGTCGATTACTGCTGCGTCAGGAGTATTTGAAAGGCCTGAATCGGGATATCAATATTCAAAAGCACCTCCCCGCCGCCGCCTTCACCCGCCGCGCCGAAGGCTCTGTGCGCCTTGCTATTGCGCTGGATAAAAACGGTAAACTGTTGAAAGTTGAGGTCGTCGAGCCGTCGCGCTACAGCATGTTTAACGACCAGGCCCTAGAGGCCGTGAGCAATGCTCAACCCTTCACACCGCCACCCGCGGATTTAGAATCAGATCCGTTCGAATTTGAAACCACCCTGTATTACGATTTGCCGCTATAACCTGTAGGTAGCGCAGAAAAAAGGCCGGTATCCCCGGCCTTTTTTTAGAGTCTCACACATCAATTTAACGGTGTTAGTTAATTGGCCTTGCGTTTAAAGCCGGCAAATAATCGTTTAACAACACGCTTAACATTCGCTTCTATATGATCGATATTGCGAGTTTCATCCAACATTTTACTGCCGTATACCTCCCACAACTCCGCGTTATCTTTTGGGTTCAACAGCGCTAAATTTAAAACGCCAACGGGGTACTCTGACATCGCTGGATCGGCCGACCAACCGACAAAGTTCATACCGTCGTTGTCGCGCTGCCAGCCGCCGTAGTCGACCTCATCGCCAACGCTTGCCGTGCTGGCTTGAATTTCCGTGAAGCGGTAGTCAACCAAGAAATCAGCCTGAACATTGTCGACTAACTGATAGCCTCGCTGCTGTAACTGCTCATCGACTGCCTGGCGGACTGATGCATCGAAGCGCTTCATTAACGCACTACTGGTTACGGGCTGACTTTGCCAGGCGTAGGTTTTCGCCGTCAACAGGGATTTACTGGCAGATTGGGTTTCCATCACTTTTATGCCACTACACCCCACCAGAAGCGCAGCGCCAAAAAGTGCGATACTCATGCGCATAAAGGTCTGAAACATCGATCGATTTGCTATGTCCATAAACTGAACGTCCTGTGATGTTTAGCGGAGAAAACGCCAGTTTAGCATAGGCTCTTTCGGCGCCCGTCTCAGGCTCTGGTCTTTTTGACCTAATTTCTACCACCTTTACAAAAACCGACTAGGATGCAAGCAACCTATAAGGTAACCTTGCGCCAACAAAAATTGTGTAATTAGCCCACGAAGGATTCGTTTATGTCTTCCCGCAAACCCTTAGCTCAAGCCTTGCGTTGGATCTGTGCCGCTGGCTTGCTCGGCACCATGAACCTCGCTAACGCAGACACACTGAATCAAATTTACGAACTGGCGGTTAAGAACGACCACCAAATTCGCGCCGATGAAGCCGCCTACCGGAGCGCCATCGAAGCCAAAGCCATTGGCCGTGCTAACTTATTGCCGCTGGTCAGCGCCACCGCGTCCTATAGCCATAGCGACATAGATACCACGGTAGGCTCGCCCCTAGGTAGCGCTAAAACAGATACCAAAGTGTGGGGCGCGACATTAACTCAGCCGCTGATCAATATGGCTGCGTGGTTTGGTTACCAGCAAGGCATTGAGTTAACCGAAAAGGCCGAAGCCGATTTCAGTGCCGCCCAACAAGATTTGATCGTGCGCACGGCCACAGCCTACTTCAACGTGCTGCGCGCCATTGATACCCTAGAAGCCTCCATTGCCGAAGAAAATGCCAACTCGCATCAATTGGCACAAACCAAACAACGCTTCGAAGTGGGGCTAACGGCCATTACCGATGTACACGAAGCACAGGCTTCCTACGACATCGCGACAGCACAAACACTAACGGATCGCGGTAATCTTGGTATCGCCTTCGAGGCACTGGAAGTGTTAACCGGTACGCCACACAACACCATCGCACCGCTCACAGAGGCCTTCCCAGTTACCAAGCCGCAGCCCGAAGCCCGTGGCGACTGGGTAGATTTTGCCCTGCAAAACAACTACAACCTGAAGTCGGCGCGCTTTGCCTCAGAAGCTTCACGACGCGGTGCGCAAGTGAGCCACGCGGCACATTACCCAACACTATCAGCCTCGATTGGTTACAACGACACCGACGCCGATGTTGCCGACACTGTCTTATTTGACCGCGCTAACAACGGCGCCACCGCGTCCATTAATTTGAGTGTGCCGATTTTTGAAGGCGGTGGCACCAGTGCCAGCTCGCGCCAAGCCCATGAAAGCGCCAACCAAGCGCAGGAGCTTTACTACAAAGCTCAGCGCGACACCATTCAACAAGCGCGCTCACTACACTTGTTGGTTACCACCGATGTGGCGCGTGTTGCAGCGCGCAAGCAAGCCATTACCTCGAGCCAAAGTGCGGTATCCGCGACGCAGGCCGGCTACGAAGTGGGTACCCGCAACTTGGTCGACGTGTTACAAGTTCAACGCACGCTCTACCAAGCGCGCCGCGATTACTCCAATTCGTTGTACGACTATGTGATCAACCAATTTCAGTTGAAATCCGTCGCGGGTAACTTAACCCCGAATGATGTGGTGGAGATCAATCAATGGTTGAACGACGCTGCATCGGTCAACCGCGCTAAGTACGAGTAACTCACTCAGAAAAAAACCGGCAGCCGCCGGTTTTTTTCTATCTAGATGTGCGTCACTCAAGGCTTACTGCCGCTCATCAATAGCAACGCATCAAGCACCCACTGCTCACACCCACCATCGGCAGCGCAGCGTTTGTAATACCACCGCTAAAGCTATCCACACCACTGACGCGCCTGCGGAATTCAATGGCATTAATCCAGTGTCCTATCAATCAGCGCTAACAAACGGGCTAAAGCACCGCGATTGGCATTTGCCACCGACAGCGCCGCCTGGCCCTGCTGTTCACTCAGCGCAGAGTCGCTGAGTATTCGCACCACGGTGGTAGCGAGATGATCGGCGTCTGATGCAAAAACCATCGCACCAGCCGTCTCCAAGAGACGAGCCACCTCGGTAAAATTAAATACGTGCGGACCACTGATAATGGGCTTAGCCCATGCCGCCGGTTCAATCATGTTATGGCCACCGCGCGGCACCAAGGAGCCGCCAACAAAGGCGAGATCGCAGGCACCGTAAAAGACTTGCAGCTCGCCCATGGTGTCGCCTATCAGCACATCAAAAGGGCCCGCAGCGCCGCTACTGCGCCGCACGGTGATCCAACCCTCGGTTTCAGCCATGGTTGCCACGCGATCAAAACGCTCCAGATGGCGCGGCACCAATAGCAAGCGCAAGTTTGGCAGCTGCTGGCGCGCCAACCTAAAGGCCGCCAACAGCTGCTCATCCTCGCCGGCATGGGTTGATGCCGCCAGCCACAAAGGCTGCGCCTCAGGTGCCCATGTTGCGTGCAGCGCCTTGGCGGCCTCGCGTTGGGCCTGACTGAGGGTGAAATCAAACTTAATATTGCCTGTCACGGCCAAGGCAGCTGGCGGCAAACCAAGCGCGAGAAAGCGATTGGCATCGGCTTGCTGCTGCGCGGCAATCGCCGTTAGTCGCCGCAACATCGGCCGCGCCAGCCACGCCATACGGGCGTAACCACGAGCCGATTTTTCCGACAAGCGCGCATTAGCCAACAGCGTCGGAATGCCACGCTTGGCGCAGGCGGCGAGTAAGTTCGGCCACAACTCGGTTTCCATAACAATCAACAGGGCAGGCGTAAACTGGCGAAAAAAGCGCCACCACACATCGGGCAAATCATAGGGCAGATAGACGTGGTCCACACTCGCACCCAGGCTTTGCCGAACCCGCTCTGATCCCGTCGGCGTGGTGGTCGTCACCAACAATCGATACTCGGGATAACGCGCTTGCAGCGCCCGAATCATATCCAAAGCCGCTAGGGTTTCGCCTACCGATACTGCGTGCACCCAAATACTTTTACCTAAGGGTTTATCACCGGCCAAGGCAAAGCGCTCGCCCCAACGCTGCGCATAAGCCGGCGCCAGCTTGGCGCGCCACAGTAATCGCAAAGCCACCAGCGGCAGGGCTAAATAAAGTATCAGGGTATATAAAACGCGAATCATAGAGAGGCAATCTGCAAAATAGATGGCAAGCATACCGAAACCCTCGGCTGCAGGCCAAGCATCCGCCACCGCAACGCGGCAATTGCCGTATAATCGACACAAATCACAAGACGCAGTGACCATGCCTGAGCAAGCTACATCCCTTCACTTCGACACAGTTGTCATCGGCGGCGGCATCGCCGGGCTTTGGCTGAGTAACCGATTAAAAAACGCGGGCTATAACAACCTGCTGCTGGAGCAATCAGGCCTCGGCGATAATCAATCTGTAGCCTCGCAAGGCATGATTCACGGCGGCATGAAATACGCGCTCGCCGGCGCGCTCACCGGTGCCAGCGAGGCCATCGCCGATATGCCCAAACACTGGGCCGATTGCCTAGCGGGCAAGGGCGATGTCGACCTGCGCGGCGCAAGCGTGCTGAGCCAGCATTTTTACATGTGGGCCAGCCCGAGTGTCACCGCCCGCGTCACCACCTTTTTTGCCAGCAAGGCGCTGCGTGGTCGTGTGGACAACCTCGCAGCCAACCAATATCCCCCCCTATTACAAGCGGCGCAGCGCAAGTTTGATGTCTATAAACTGGTGGATTTAGTGTTAGATGTGCCGAGTGTGGTAAAAGCCTTGCGCGACAATTTGCCAGAAAATTGTCGCCTCATCGATTGGCAAAAAGCCCGCTTGGTGCGCACCGGCGATCGGGTGCATCTGGAGATTTCCAATGCAGATAACATCCTAAAAATTTCTGCCCAGCGTTTTATTTTTACCGCCGGCAAAGGCAACCAAACCCTACTCGAAAACATTGCCTGCCAAGCGCCAGAAATGCAAACCCGGCCGCTGCAACAGGTGATGGTAAAACACAAGTTAGGTTATGAATTTTACGGCCACTGCTTAGGCACCGATAAAACACCGCGCCTGACAATTTCAAGCCACCCCGCCGACGATGGCGAACTCATTTGGTATTTGGGCGGCAGCTTAGCCGAGAAAGGCGTTGCGCTTAGTGCGGAAGAATTAATTCAGCGCGCGCAACAAGAGCTCGCCGAACTCATGCCCTGGATCGACTTATCAACGGCGCAATGGGCCACCTTAAACATAGACCGAGCCGAACCCAAGCAACATAATTTCGCTCGCCCGGACAAAGCCTTTGCCGGTCGCGCCGAGGGCGTAAGCAACGTCTACGTAGGCTGGCCCACTAAACTAACGCTGGCACCCAACATGGCGAACGAGATGCTAGCGCAATTACAGGCCGACCAGATAGCGCCAAGCCATCGCCAAACCAACTGCGAGTTTTTACCCGAAGCGACGCTGGCAGCCACACCCTGGCAGCTTGCCTTTACAGCAAAGGACGCTACATCATGAGTTTGCGTCGGCTAGGTAGTACCGATATTTTTCTCAGCCCCTTAGGTTTAGGCACTGTAAAGCTGGGTCGCGATCAAGGCGTGAAATATCCCAATGGCTTTACTATCCCCGACGATAAACAAGCGCTGGCACTGATCAATCAAGCGCGCGCGCTGGGTATCAACCTGATCGATACGGCACCGGCCTATGGCGAAAGCGAAAACCGTTTAGGGCCGCTGCTGAAAGGCCAGCGCCAGGATTGGGTGATCTGCTCCAAAGTTGGGGAAGAATTTAACCAAGGCCAATCGAGTTTTAATTTTACGCCAGAGCACGCCCGCTTCAGCGTCGAGCGCAGCCTCAAGCGGCTCCACACCGATTGTATCGATATTGTATTGGTACACTCCAATGGCGAAGACCAGCACATCATCGAACATTTTGGCATTCTAGAGTTGTTGGCTGATTTAAAAGCCGAAGGCAAAATTCGCGCCTTCGGTATGTCCACCAAAACCATTGAAGGCGGCTTGCTCGCGGCGCAAAAATCTGACGCGGTAATGGTCACTTACAATCTCAATGAGCGCAGCGAACGCTGTGTCATCGACTACTGTGCGACCAATAACAAAGGTGTGTTAATCAAAAAAGCGCTCGCCAGCGGCCACATTTGCCAGGCACCTGATAAGGCAAACCTAGAAAGCAGCGCCCCAACGGCGGATCAAGATCCCATTGCAGCCAGTATGGAATTTGTCTTCACCACGCCGGGCATTACCAGCGCTATCGTTGGTACGATAAACCCCGCACACCTAGCACTGAATGTGGAAAAGGCGCAGGCCGTGCTGAAGGCCGCGAAATAAATAATAGCAATGTTAGATTTAGGCTAAAGAGTCTTGAAAACAGCGGCAGCCTGCTCGACGCAAATCGCATGGCGGCGAGCCAGGGCCGACTGATCGCGATCATAGCCACCGCCAATTACCGTGGCGATGGGAACGCCGACTCTCGCCGCTAAATTCAATACGCAACGATCGCGCTCGGCAATGCCCCGTAATGAAATGTTGAGTAAGCCCAAGGGATCGCCTTCAAACACATCCACACCGGCATCATACAAAACCAAATCCGGCTTAAATTGCAGCAACAAGTCGCTAAAGGTATCTGCCACCACGGCCAAATAGGCATCGTCGCCCATGCCAACCTGCAAGTTAACATCTAGATCACTGCGCGCTTTGCGCACCGGAAAATTTTTCTCACAGTGAATTGAGCAGGTAAAAACCCCTGGCTCCTGCTCGAGAATACGCGCTGTACCATCGCCCTGATGTACGTCCACATCAAAAATAAGAATGCGCTTGAGTTGGGTGTAGCGCAACAACGCCAACGCACTAATGGCCAAATCATTAAAAATGCAAAAGCCCGAGGCAAAGTCTCGGTGAGCATGGTGAGTACCGCCAGCCAAATGGCAAGCAACGCCAAACTTTAATGCTAGATGCGCCGCCAACAGCGTTCCAGCGGGTGATATGCAGGTGCGCCGCACCAGGCCTTCACTCCAGGGCAAGCCCATGCGTCGCGCCTGTTCTGGGGTAAAGCGCCCATCAATAAAGTCACTGACGTAATTAGCACAATGCGCCAACTGGATGAGTTCTGCTTTACAGCGCCCCGGCCGAAAGGTATTTTCAGATCCAGCTAGGCCCTGTTCCCGT
Source organism: Simiduia litorea (assembly GCF_042853465.1). Classification (GTDB taxonomy): domain Bacteria; phylum Pseudomonadota; class Gammaproteobacteria; order Pseudomonadales; family Cellvibrionaceae; genus Simiduia; species Simiduia litorea. The sequence continues at coordinate 4,083,903 of NZ_AP031497.1, forward strand.
AGGTAACGGTGTAATAAATCAAACTTATCCATCGGGAAGCGGTGCTTCGCCGGAAAGGGGTAACTATAGGCGGGGTGTGTCACTAACGGTACGAGCATAGGCGTGTACATATGGCTAAAAATTTTCGAGCACAATAAAACAACGTTTTGCGACGCAGAAGCTCAGGGCGAGCCAGCGCAGCAATCCAGCTATCTAACCGGCTCATTTATTGTATTGATCTTACATGAATTGACTGTAATAGCCTCTTACCACCATCTTAACTACTAGGAGTTACCGTGATTCCAAGAACCGTTTACGAGCCCGAACACGAATTATTCCGCGATAGTGTGCGCAAATTTCTACAAGCAGAAGCGGTACCTTTTCACGCCGAGTGGGAAAAACAAGGCCATGTGGATCGCGACATCTGGCGCAAAGCCGGTGCGCAGGGATTTCTCTCGCCAACCGCACCTGAAGCCTACGGCGGAGTAGCCGTGGATTTTCGCTATAACGCCATCGTCGATGAGGAAATTGCCGGCCTCGGCCTCACCGGTATTGGCTGGGGTTTACATTCAGATATTGCCGTGCCTTATATCTACCACTACGGCAGCGACGTATTAAAACAAAAATACCTACCCGGTTGCATCAGTGGCGACATCATAACCGCCATCGCCATGACCGAACCCGGCACTGGATCTGACTTACAAGCGGTAAAAACCACGGCCATTTTGCACGACGACCACTACCTATTAAACGGCTCGAAAACCTTCATTACCAACGGTCAATTAGCAGACCTAGTTGTCGTCGTTGTGAAAACAGATCCTAGCGCCGGCGCCTCAGGCACGAGCCTACTGTTGGTTGATGCAAATAGCCCAGGCTTTACCAAAGGTAAGAATCTTGAAAAAGTTGGCATGAAAGCCCAAGACACCTCGGAACTATTTTTTCAAGATGTGAAAGTACCTAAAGAAAATCTACTTGGCGCCAGTGGCCAAGGCTTCGTCTACCTTATGCAAGAGTTACCGCAAGAGCGCTTATCGGTTGCGATTAACGCCATGGCCTCGGCACAAGCGGTGTTACAACACACGATTAACTACGTAAAGGAGCGCAAGGCCTTCGGTAAAACCATTGCCTCGTTTCAAAACACGCAATTTGTTTTAGCGGGTTTAAGTGCCGAAGTTTCAGCCCTACAAGTCTTTGTCGACCGATGTTTAGAGCTGCATATCAACGGCAAGCTCGATGCCACCACCGCGGCAAAAGCCAAGTTGCTGGCAACCGATTTGCAGTGCAAAGTAGCCGACGAGTGCATGCAACTGCACGGCGGTTACGGCTACATGTGGGAATACCCCGTAGCGCGCGCTTGGGCCGATGCCCGCGTTCAGAAAATTTATGCCGGCACCAACGAAATTATGAAGCTCATAATCGCGCGCGATCTTTTGGGCAAATAATACCATTGCAATCATGCACCCAGATGTTGCGCTACCCATTGTTGCAATTGCGGCAAGGGTAGCGCACCAGACATGCGCGCGACTTCTTTGCCGTCTTTAAACAGCATCAGCGTAGGAATAGATCGAATACCATAGCGCGCCCCCGCCGCCTGTTGCGCCTCGGTATCCACTTTTAAACAGCGAATATGGGGTTCAGCGCGTTGCGCAAACTCAGCGTAAGTAGGCGCAAAGGAAATGCAAGGGCCACACCAAGGCGCCCAAAAATCCACCAGCACTGGCACGCCAGAATTTCCGATGTGGCGCGCTAATCCACTATCGCTGACGGCTACCGGACGCGCTTGCATTAATCGCTGTTTACATTTTGCGCATGCCGGATTTTCAGCTAATCGCGCCGCCTGGAATTGATTAATCGTTTCACAATCTGGGCAAACTAATCGTATTTTGTCAGTCATGTTATGCTCTCCCTAATCAGGACATTGGGCCACAAGCGTGGAAAATCAAGCACCACAAAAACACCGAACCCAACCAAGCCGCGCAGGCCAAACCCTGTATTTAGTGCTAGGCTTTAGTTGTGTGGGTTTGGCAGCCTTGGGCGCAGCACTCCCATTACTACCCACCACACCGTTTGTATTATTAGCCGCGGGCTGTTTCGCTCGCTCTTCTGAACGTTGGCACAATTGGTTGGTCGGCACTCGTCTCTTTGGGCCGCTGTTGAAAAACTGGCAACACAATCGCTGCATTGATAAAAATGTAAAACGTATCGCCTTAGGCTCCATACTGATTTTTGGCACCAGCTCCTTAATCATTCTGCCATCCGTTACGGTGCGTGTCATAGGCTTCATGTTGTTGCTCATTGGGTATATTGTGGTGCTGCGCTTAAAGACCTGCCCTGACTGCGAACTCTAGTGCACTGAGAAGAGCGTGATAGGTAATTTTGTATAAAAGGACCGTACAATAAATGATGACCGTAGGAATATTTCTATTCAATCAGGTGGAGCTCTTAGATTTCGCCGGCCCCTATGAAGTCTTTACCACAGCATCCCGTGTCGCGCAGCGCAACCAACAAAACCCTGGGTTTAAGGTCGTTACCCTCAGTAAAAACAGAAACCCCGTTATCGCCCGTGCGGGCCTAACGCTTCAGGCAGATTACAGCCTTAAAGATCATCCACATCTAGACCTTCTACTCATTCCCGGCGGCGTAGTCGACGAACCACTAAACGATGCTGGGTTTATAGCCTGGCTTACTAGCCAACGTGCGAAAACAAAAACCATTGGTAGTATTTGTACCGGCGCATTTCTGCTCGCCAAGGCTGGCCTGTTAGACGGCTTAGACGCAACAACACACTGGGAAGATATAGAACAATTACGCGAACATTTTCCAGCGGTCAGCGTATTAACCAACCAACGCTTTGTCGACCACGACCACACCATTACCTCAGCGGGCATAGCCGCCGGCATCGATATGAGCCTGCACCTAGTTGCGAGGCTTAACGACACAAGGTTGGCTGAGTTGACCGCCAAACAAATGGAATACCCATGGCAACCAGCGGTGCGAGGAGATGAATATGGCTTATAACGAAGCCCTTGCCAATCGAGTAAGAACCTACCTAACCCATCACCCAAGCTATGAAGAGAAAAAGATGTTCGGTGGGCTAGCAATGATGCTCAATGGCAACATGTGTTGTGGTGTCGTGGGTGAAGAGCTAATGGCGCGAGTCGGACCAGACCGATACGAAGATAGCCTTAGGGTAGAATACGTGCGCCAAATGGATTTTACCGGCAAGCCACTCAGGGGCATGGTTTACATAGCGGCCGCAGGCGTCAGCAAAGAAGACGAGTTAGCTATCTGGGTTGGTTTAAGTGAAGCTTTCGCGCTGAGCTTACCGCCAAAGTAGCGAATAGTTTCTCAAAAAATATTTTCATTACCCTCTTGCGCCGCCAAAAAGAAGGCATATATTTATAGGTGCCAACAACATGTTGGTAACAAAAGGCGCAGTAAAAAAAACCTGACGCCTTTCTGCCTATCCAGGAGATAGAAATGGCTAAAACCCCGAGTGGCAATAAAGCGGCTCCAACTGCTGTTTCAAAGGTTCCCGCTAAGCCTGCAAAACCAGCTGCTGGCAAAGTAGCAACCCCTGCAAAAAGTGCACCTGCTAAAAAGGGCAAGTAAATCCCCAGCGGTTTAACCGCGCACTAGATGTAGAGGTGAGGTACAACTTACTTTGCCTCTATTTCACCCGCTCAGACCATCAACGCCAAAATTTCAGACCGGTTTCGATCAGCGCTAGAGATAGGGCATCTAATAGCCGTCCTATTCAGCCAAATCATTCAACGCTAATATTAATCACCTGTTCGCTACCATCGGGATTTTTAACCAATAACGGTAGTATCTGGCCTGCCTCCCGCCCCATGAGAAGCTTAGCTTTACGGGCTGAGCATCCAGATATTTTAAAGCCATCAATGGCAATGGCTTTCTGCCCCGCCACTAGCCCAGCTTTTTACGCAGCTGACTGTTCAACGACATTTTTTACATTAAATTCAATGAGCTCAGGACTAAAAAAGCCATCGACAGAAACTTCAGCCTCTATCCCAACACCTCCACTCGCGAGCGCAGTGCCTGTTGCAAGTAATAGAACGATCAACGCCACAACCCTATGTTTAAACAGACGTCTATCCTTGTCGGTCCAATAGCATAGAAAACAAGTCCAGAAAAAATATTGCGCTCGATACTAGTATGTAAAAGAGTTCAGCGGCAGATTGGCACGATATTCTTTGCGTACAATTTGCCAAGCAAATTCAAAAAAACGATGTACCAAGCTGTCCAGTGGAGGCGTAGCCGTAACGGTGCTCGAACGCCCTGGCATTCATTTTTAGTTAACCGTAATGTTACCGTTATTTATTTGCTTAACTACGGTGTAGGGCAATACGACTGTGTCAGCGGCTACACTAAACACGCCATCTATTACCACGAAAGGAACACCATTGAACTTAGCGCCTAGATTTTCGGTTTCACTCGGCTCGCTATTTAACAGACAAATGAAGTAAGAGGCACCACTATATACTCTTGGAATTTCTTCGCAGTAACTTTTACTGCCCCTATGACTAATGTCAATTTGATCATTCTCTGGATTCAGAGTTTTTACAGTTCCGCATGAAACACAGAATAAAGAGATAAATAATATATAAGCTATTGTTTTCAAATGTAACTCCTTCGGTGACTAAATGCATAACGCCGACGACAAGGGCGAGGCGCGATTAGCGCCGAGTCCAGCAGCGATAGCTGCGACTTGGCCACCCTTGTTAAGTGCCTAAACTTATTAAAAATCTAGTAATGCCAGTAAACATACCACACCCATAACTACACCTAAATTCTTCAACGCTTTTCTCCGATAATCTCCTCCCTCAAATGTGAGCCCATTCGGCACCCATAATGCGTTGGAAAAGTTGAATGATGTAAAATGGTTTTTTTTAACTACCTCTAAATTCCGGTTATCGAGCGCTTTTGAGAAAAAATAGATACTCTTAATTAGGCACGGAAGACCGACAACCACGGTCATTATGAGAAGAATTGAACCAAGTATGATGTTTAATATTTCCACGGGGTGCACTTAACATTATAATTCTGTGCCGGCTCGTTTTGCTCGCTGGCGTCTAAATCAACATTTGTAAACTATTGATTTGGTTGTTTAATTTTGGCGAATCATAGCATGACTTAAACCAAGCGTGCGCGCACAGTAGGCTGAACACGTGGTCTCAGCATCCTTTTTTAAATTTTGTAACTGATTGTTTTATATAGGTTTATTTTTCAAGACAGGGGAAAACCGTACCGGCACGGTTTGTTTTCGAGCCAGTATTCTTGCGAAATTAAGATTATCTGTATAAAAACACATTGAAGTGCCAACAGGAGGCTTAAATGTGACTGGCTCTTTTTTGAGCCAATTTTACTGGGTAAAACATACCTTCCGTTAGAATAGAAAGATTCATTTACGCTAACAATTGGAATCTTCCCATTGTGGCTATACGAGAAAACGTCAACTGCCCTTCTTCAAAGCCTCCCGCTCTGATTTCTTCAAGCCTGCAACAATTAACTCATAGGAGTCATCCACCAATTGACACACTAACGGCCAAGGCAAGGAGCCATCTAGGTAAACGGAGTTCCAGTGTTTTTTATTCATGTGGTAGCCGGGTTTTACTGCGGGGTACTCGGCTCTTAATAGCTCCGCCTGAAAGGGATCGCATTTTAAATTGAGGTACATGGGGTCTTCTTTCCACGCGAGCAATGCGAACATCTTTCCACACACCCGATAGACAATAACATCTGGCCCGAAGGGCATATCATCGGTAGCGGCCACATGATCTAAAAGCAGTGTTTGAATTTTCTCTAAACTAATATTTTCAGCCACAACTCCCTCCAGTATTTCCAAGTCCGTTTTAGCTCTTGCTCTCGCTTGTAGCTTACGGCTTGCAGCTCGCCGCCCCTCCTGTAAGCTGTAAACTTTTCTACAAACTGTTAACTTAGCCTTGCTGTTTCAAAAACGCTGCTGCCGTCGACATATATTGATCCCGCACGCTTTCGGTCTCATTGATCAACTGGTGCCGCGCCTCACCTAACCACAACAAGCTCATATTGCGCAGTTTTTGCTCCAATACCGGAATATTAAAACGCCAGTCGACAGTGCTATCTTCTTTGCCCTGTACAATCAGCGTAGGCACAGTGAGGCATTTATCGGCGCTGTCAACTAACTGCCTTAGCCAGGCCTTCATTGCGGTTACCCAACGCACCGACAGGATATGACTTTGCAGAGGGTCGTGACGCAAGAAGCGCAGGAAGCTTTCGTCGTGGGAATTGAGCGCAAATTCGCGTCTTAATTGGGTGACAAAGGGTTTTAACAAGAGGTGTAAATACTGACCCGAGCGCCAACCGCGCGGGCGCACCAGCGGTGCCAGCAAGACTTGGGCGTCGAAAAAGTTTTTCTCGATACCGGCTTGTTTTTTATCGAGCTGATTTTTCAACAACACAGCGCAGCCCGTGCTTTGCGCAAACGCGAACTTCGGGCCAGTGAGCTGCAAGCTTTTACTGGCCTCGAGCACTGTATCCAAGGCCAGACTGTAGGTGTAGAAATCATCGATCACCGCCGGCTCACCGCCAGATAAGCCATGGCCCGGTAAATCAAAGGTAATCACCGCGTAGTTATTTTCAAGACCAAAGGCGATGGCATTGGCAAATAGGCCCACGTGATCATAGTAACCGTGCAGCACGTATAAACTACCCACAGGGTTTTCCGGCAGCCAGTAGTGCACAGCCAGCTCCACCACGTCTTGTTTGCCCTTCGGAAAGTGCCTTTCCTTTCTACCGGAGCGCTCAGGTAGAGACAAAAAGCCAAAGCCATGAAAGGCCTGCGAATCAAATTGATCTAGACCATAGAAGGCTTCATAGTGCTTTTCGGCAGCCGTTTGCTCACGCGCGCTATCTTGGCCACGATGAAAATAGATAGGGTTAGACTGGTTCAATAACGCTTCAATGGCCGCGCGAATAGCGTCTGCGTCGGCATCGATTATCTTTTTTGTTTTGTTAAATCGTTTCATCAATAAAAACGGCAGCCGAAGCTGCCGTTAGGTCCCAACCTTAGTTGACTTTGGGATCTAAACTGCCATTTTCGTAACGCTTATACATGGCTTCTAGGTCGATTACTTTGATCTTAGAGGCTTGGCCTGCAGTACCGAAGGCTTGATAGCGGTCGATACAGATATCGCGCATGGCTTCGGTGGTTTTGGCCAAGAACTTACGCGGGTCAAATTCCTTCGGATTTTCAGCCAAGAATTTACGCACGGCACCGGTAGACGATAACCGTAAATCCGTGTCGATGTTAACCTTGCGCACGCCGTGCTTAATGCCTTCGCAAATTTGCTCGATGGGCACGCCGTAAGTTTCTGGCATATCGCCGCCGAACTGATTGATAATTTTCAACCACTCCTGCGGTACCGATGACGAACCATGCATCACTAAGTGAGTATTGGGGATGCGGGCGTGGATCGCCTTAATGCGATTGATATCTAAAATATCGCCCGTGGGTGGACGAGTGAACTTGTAAGCTCCGTGTGAAGTACCGCAGGCAATAGCTAGGGCATCCACTTTAGTGGCGCGCACAAAGTCAGCCGCCTCTTCTGGATCGGTCAGCATCTGATCATGAGTAAGTTTACAGTCGGCGCCCACGCCATCTTCTTCGCCGGCATCGCCAGTTTCCAATGAGCCTAAACAGCCCAACTCACCTTCAACCGATACACCACACGCATGAGCCATGGCCACCGCTTGCTGGGTAACGCGCACGTTGTAGTCATAATCTGCGGGTGTTTTGCCATCTTCTTTCAAAGAGCCGTCCATCATTACGGAGGAAAAGCCCAGCTGAATGGAACGCTGGCAAATGGCCGGTGAGGTGCCGTGGTCTTGGTGCATACACACGGGAATGTGCGGAAACTCTTCGATCGCCGCTAAAATCATATGGCGCAGGAATGGGGCTCCGGCGTATTTACGCGCTCCGGCAGAGGCTTGAACAATCACCGGTGAATCGGTTTTGTCGGCCGCTTCCATGATGGCGCGCATTTGTTCGAGGTTATTCACGTTGAACGCCGGTACACCGTAATTGTGTTCGGCAGCGTGATCCAGCAGCTGACGCAAGCTAATCAAAGCCATGAGGTTATCCTTCTCTTTTCTCTTGCAGGCTACTGTCAGTAGGCCCGCTCTCGTTTAAGTGTAGTGCCGGTTTTCCGGTCTGTTCTACAGGGGGCGCTCTTTGGCGCTTAGATCAATTTTGTTGTTGGCTATTCTAGCACTTAAGCCGACAACACTGGCGGACATTCCTGCCCTGCCAGCGCTGTCATTGGGCAATTTGGCCGGCAACGCTAGCGGTGTTTTTTACGCTGCCAGCGCTGTCATAGGCCATGCTAGGTGCAATCAGCCCTTGGCGCGCGCCTCGAGCATCGCCACGGCTGGCAATACCTTACCCTCAACATATTCGAGGAAGGCGCCACCACCGGTGGAAATGTAAGACACTTGATCGGCAATGCCGTACTTGTCCACCGCCGCCAAGGTGTCGCCGCCGCCGGCAATGGAGAAGGCATCAGACTCGGCAATGGCTTTGGCTAAGGCTTTGGTGCCCTCGCCAAACTGGTCGAATTCGAATACGCCCACAGGGCCATTCCAAATAATGGTTTTCGCGCCTTTGATAATGTCAGCCAATTGGGCGCTGGTTTTGGCGCCTATGTCGAAGATCATGTCGTCGTCTGCCACGGCATCGGCAGCTTTTTCGGTGGCTACGGCAGTTTCGCTAAACGCCTTACCCGTCACCACGTCCACGGGTACGGGAATGTGGGTTTTGGCCATCAGCGCTTTGGCGGTGTCGATCAAATCGTGCTCGCACAAAGACTTACCCACAGGCTTACCGCTGGCCGCCAAGAAGGTGTTGGCGATACCACCGCCAACGATCAACTGATCCACTTTGTCGGATAAGGTTTCCAGCACGGTGAGCTTGGTGGATACTTTCGAACCACCCACAATCGCCACAAAGGGCCGCGCTGGGTTGGCTAATGCTTTTTCTAGCGCATTTAATTCTGCCGACAATAACGGGCCGGCACAGGCGATGGGCGCGAACTTCGCCACACCGTGGGTAGACGCTTGCGCGCGGTGCGCGGTACCGAAGGCGTCCATGACAAATACATCGCACAAACTGGCGTAAGCTTTAGCCAGCTCGTCGGTGTCTTTACCTTCGCCCACGTTGAAGCGCACGTTTTCTAATAGCACCACCTGACCGGCCGCCACCTCGAAACCGGCCTGCCAATCTTTGATCACGGGCACTGCGCAACCTAATAAACCGGCGAGATGTTCAGCCACTGGCTTGAGCGATGAAGCTTCATCGAACACACCTTCATCGGGACGGCCCAAATGCGACATTAACATCACCTTGGCGCCCGCTTTGATTGCCGACTCGATAGTGGGCAGTGCGGCGCGAATGCGTGCATCGCTGGTAACTTTGCCATTTTTAATCGGCACGTTGAGGTCCTCGCGAATGAGTACCCGCTTGCCCTTTAAATCTACATCCTGCATCAGCGTTACAGCCATGGTGCATTCTCCTTAATAAAATATAAAAGTTTTCGAATTCTTTTTAGTTGCTTTAGCGAGCAGAACCTAAAATTTATGTGCCCAGAAACTCGCGGTATCGAGCATGCGATTGGCAAAGCCCCACTCGTTATCAAACCAGGTCAGCACTTTAATGTGGTGCCTACCGGCAACCCGCGTTTGGCCGCCATCGACAATGCCCGAGCGGCTATCGTGGTTAAAATCCCAGCTGGCGAGCAGTTCATCGGTATAACCCAACACCTGATCAAACTCTTGCTCGGCGGCAGTTTTTAATAAGGTATTGATAGCACTGGCACTGGTGGGCTGCAGCACTACCAAATTTAAATCAATGGCGGAGACATTCACCACCGGCACGCGCATCGCTTGGGCTTCAAACTTGCCCGCCAGCGACGGCAGTAAGCGATCGATACCGCGTGCCAAGCCCGTATCCACTGGAATAATCGACTGAAACGCCGAGCGAGTTTTGCGTAGATCGGTATGGTGATACGCATCAATCACCGGCTGATCATTCATAGCCGAGTGAATGGTGGTAAGCATGCCCGATTGAATGCCGAGGGCGCGATCGAGCACGTGAATCACCGGCACAATACAGTTAGTGGAGCAACTCGCATTGGATACGATGGTCTCTACACCGGTTAACGCTTTGTGATTGAAGCCATACACGATGGTGGCGTCTACATCGCTTGTCGCGGGGTGCGAAAACAACAAATGTTTAGCGCCGGCGTCAATATGTTTTTGCGCTGTAGCGCGATCGCTAAAGGTTCCCGTGCACTCTAAGACGAGATCGATATCGAGCTCAGCCCAGGGCAAAGCGCTTGGATCTTGCTCGTGCAATAAATCGATAGACCAGTGCGCGATATCGATTTTTTTTTCACTGTGCAACACCACCGGGCCGGCGAAGCGGCCGTGGGTGGAGTCGTAGCGCGTGAGATGTGCAATGGTGGCGCCATCGGCCAGTTCGTTGATCGCCACTATGTCGAGATTGGTGGCGCGCCCCGCTAGCTGCGCTTCAAATAACGCGCGCAGCACTGAGCGGCCAATACGGCCGTAGCCGTTAATAGCAACCCTGACGGTCATAGCAGAGCGCCAGCGTTGCGCGGTAACAAGGCCTTAGCCCAGCAGTTCTTCAACGGTCGCCACCACGTTATCAACCGTAAAGCCGAAGTGCTCCATCAGTGCCGCACCTGGCGCCGACTCACCGAAGGTGGTCATGCCGACAACGCGACCATCGAGGCCTACATACTTGTACCAGTAGTCTACGTGCGCCGCTTCAACCGCCACACGCGGCAATACCGATAGCGGCAGCACCGATTCTTTGTACATGGCATCTTGCTGATCGAACACGTTGGTGCAAGGCATGGAAACCACGCGCACTTTGTTGCCCGCAGCATTTAATTTTTCTGCCGCTGCCATGGCCAAGCTGACTTCGGAACCGGTGGCAATAATGATCGCGTCCGGTGTGCCCTTGGTGTCTAACAAAATGTAACCACCGCGAGAAATATCCGCTACTTGGTTCGGTGTACGCACTTGGGGTGGCAAGTTTTGACGACTAAATACCAAGGCCGTTGGGCCTTCGCTGCGCTGCACTGCCGCCTTCCAGGCCACCGCTGATTCCGTGGCATCGGCTGGGCGCCAGGTGTCGAGGTTTGGCGTCATGCGCAGGTTGGCAATTTGCTCGATCGGCTGATGGGTTGGGCCGTCTTCGCCCTGGCCGATGGAGTCGTGGGTGTACACGAAAATATTGCGCTGTTTCATCAGCGCCGCCATGCGAATAGCGTTGCGCGCGTATTCCATAAACATTAAAAAGGTAGCGCCGTAAGGCACGAAGCCGCCGTGCAAGGCGATACCGTTCATCATGGCGCTCATGCCAAATTCGCGCACACCGTAGTAGAGGTAGTTGCCGCTAGCATCGTCCGCAGTAATGCCTTTACAGCCCTTCCAAAGGGTGAGGTTTGAACCGGCCAAGTCGGCCGAACCACCGAGCATTTCTGGCAACAGGGGGCCAAAGGCGTTCAAGGTATTTTGCGAGGCTTTACGCGAGGCAATGGTTTCCGCTTTGGCTTGGGTTTCGGCGATATAGGCATCGGCTTTAGCGGCAAAATCGGCCGGCAGTTCGCCCTTGATGCGACGCTCAAACTCGGCGGCTAATTCAGGGTGGGCGGCGCGGTAAGCGTCTAGCTTGGCGTTCCAGCCCTGCTCGCGCTCGGCACCTTTGGCCTTGGCATCCCAACCAGCATAGACATCGGCGGGAATTTCGAAGGGCGCGTGGCTCCAGCCTAACTTGGCGCGGGTCAAGGCGATTTCTTCATCACCTAAAGGTGCGCCGTGACAATCTTCTTTGCCCTGCTTGTTGGGCGAGCCGAAACCGATGATGGTTTTGCAGCAAATCAAGGTGGGTTTGTTGTGCTCGGCGCGCGCCGCTTCGATGGCTGCTTTAATCGCAGCGCTGTCGTGGCCATCAACGGCAGGAATCACGTGCCAGCCGTAGGCTTCAAAACGCGCTGGCGTGTTGTCGGTAAACCAACCTTCCACTTCGCCATCGATAGAAATGCCGTTGTCGTCGTAGAACGCAATCAGTTTGCCCAGGCCCAAGGTGCCGGCCAATGAACAGGCTTCGTGGGAAATACCTTCCATCATGCAACCATCACCCAAGAAGCAGTAGGTGTAGTGGTTGACGATGTCGTGACCGTCGCGGTTGAACTGCGCCGCCAAGGTTTTCTCGGCGGTGGCCATACCCACGGCATTGGCAATGCCCTGACCAAGCGGGCCAGTGGTGGTTTCAACACCTGGCGCGTAGCCGTATTCGGGGTGGCCAGGGGTTTTTGAATGCAGCTGGCGGAACTGCTTGAGTTCGCTCATGGGCAAGTCGTAACCCGACAAATGCAACAAGGAGTAAATCAGCATCGAGCCGTGGCCGTTAGACAAAATGAAACGGTCGCGGTCGGCCCAGTTTGGATTGGCTGGGTTGTGGCTTAGATAGTCATTCCAAAGCACCTCGGCGATGTCGGCCATACCCATGGGGGCACCCGGGTGACCGGATTTGGCTTTCTGGACGGCGTCCATGCTCAAAGCACGGATAGCATTAGCGAGAGTGTTGCGTGAGGCCATGGAAGGGCTCCTTGGTTTTGACGGGCGTCCGGCCAACATTGGCTGGGGCTTTAAAAGGGGCGCTATTTTCGCGTAATGGGCGTGGGGCGTAAAGGACAAACGCCTGTTTATTTCTTAAACAGTGGCTGACTGGCTGGACAGGGACAAGCGTGGGCCAATATTTGAAGATTGACACCCGTGAAATGATCGAAAAACGGCGCAGATGGTGGCTTCTTTAAAAGTCGCTTGACGCTCATCCCACTAGGTGCTAATTTTTTAGCATGATGCTACAAAATTAGCAGGCCAGATTAGCGGGAGACGCGTTTGAAAAATCCAAAACAAAACCCAAAGCTTAGCCGGCGCGAGCGAGAAATTCTCGACGTGCTCTATCAAACCGAAGAAGCCAGCGCCCAGCAAGTGTTGGAGCTAATGCCAGATCCACCTAGCTATTCCTCGGTGCGCGCCTTGCTGGCACGAATGCTCGAAAAAGAGCTGGTAACACACCGGCAAGAGGGCGCCAAGTATCTATACAAGCCCGCCCAAGCCCGCGCGCAGGCGCAGAGCTCGGCGCTATCGCGCATGTTAAAAACGTTTTTTGACGGCTCCATCGCCAAGGCCGCCAACGCTTTGTTGGGCGAAAAGGGCGAAGAACTCACCGATGCCGAGCTAGACGCGCTGGAACAAGCCATCGCCAAGGCGCGCGCCAACAAACGCGCAAAATAAAACAAGCGAGAGCCGTGATGCTGACGATTAATCTGCTCATCAGTTTTACCCTTAAGCCGTTACTGCTCATGGGTTTGGCATATGCACTGTTTCGCCAAGACAGCCAGCGCTCGGCCAGCCATCAACACTTGCTCGCCACGGTTATTTTATGGAGCTTGCCATTGCTCATTGGCATGAGTTTTTTGTTGCCACCACTGCCTTTGCAACTCGATTTTTTCGATCATTCAAGCACCCAAGTTTTAACCCAACCTTGGCCGACAATATTGCTCATGCCTTGGGTTCAGGTGTTGATTGCCGTCTACGTGTTCGGGCTGCTTTTTCAAATATTCTACCTGCTATTGGGCTTGCTACTGCTGCATAGAATCGAACAAAGCGCCCAAGATTTTGAACCGAAAACCTTACTAAAAAAACTGCAAACATTAAGTGGTTGCGATAAGCCTGTGACGGTTAAAATCAGCCAAGCCATTCACTACCCGCAAGTGTGGGGCTGGCAAAGCCCGACGCTTTTGCTACCCGTCTCCGCCGCTGGCACCAGCGAAGCGCAATTAAAACTCATGCTCCTACACGAGCTCGGCCATGTGGCGCGCAACGATTGGCTGATTCGTCAAACCACGCGCTTAGTGTGCGCCTTGTTTTGGTTTTTGCCGCCAGTGTGGTGGCTCGCTAAACAACAAGTTGAATTATCCGAACGCGCCACCGACGACTGGGTGCTGTCACATAATCATCGCACCGCCGACTATGCGGAATTACTGCTGCGAAGTGCGCAGGCGTTAAAACAAGATCTACCCACCGAGGCCTTGAACGGTTCGCCTTTATTTCAGCGCATCAGCTTGTTATTAGATCCTCATTTGGATCGCGAGGCGCGCGAGCCACAAAGTCTTGCCCTCGCACTCCTAATCACCGGGCTATTGGCCGTGGCCATTAGCAGCGGCCAGATAGTGCCGAAAATCGCACCGCAGCCAGGCTCAACATTTGTTTTAACCTGGCAGGCAATGGAGGCCGCCAACCACGAAATCACAACCAACAATTCACCGGCTAATCAGCCTGTCGCAGCCATGATCAATAAACATGACTTCGCCAGCGTCGCGCGGGCACCAGCCAAACCGCAAGCGGAAACGATTGTTGTGCTGGCCGAACGCTACAGTGCCGAAGAAGAAACATTGCGTCTGAGCAGCAATGTCGAAATCGGTAGCCCCAGCATCAACGGCGTCATGCCCGTTGCGTTAATCACCCCCACCTACCCACGCGCGGCGATCAAGCGCGGCATCGAAGGATTAGTGCGGCTCGAGTTCAGTATTAACAGCGACGGTCGGGCGGAAAATATTCTCGCCCTTAGCAGCCCCAACACGCTACTCACTAACGCCGCCATCAATGCCTTAAGTGCCTCGCAATTTGCCCGGCCGCGCCTACAAGGCCAAGCCTTCACCCTCACTAAAGTGACGGAGGAGTATCGCTTTCAACTCATGCATGAACCACCGGACACCTGATCACTGTCCACCCCTTGACGCAACCGCGTCGCAAACACACTAAACGTTAAAAATTTGGAGAGTGTCTTATGAGCACTGCAGCATTCGTTCGCCCTGAATTTCGCACTTTAGGTTCACTACCGTTAGCCGCATTAGTTACCCTGTCGCTGGTTTACGGTATGCACCTGTTAATCAAACAAGATGCCGTCGAACCAGAGGAGGATAAAAGACCGCCTATACCGAGTATCGTTATGAAAGACCCAGAGCCGATTGTGGACCAATTTGAAGAGGCAAAAAAAATAGTCGATCCTGAAACGCCGCCGCCAACGTCTACCACTGACCCCTACGACGTTGATACAGGTAGCGGTGGCTACACCCTGCCTAAAATAAAGATCAACCCCAGCACAGACAAGCTCAACATCAACATCGGCGGCGGTAACCTAGTTAAACAAGTGATGATTGCGCCCACTTACCCGCGCCACGCCTTGCGCAACGGCACCGAGGGTTATGTTGATATCGCTTACGATGTAACGGCCTTCGGTGGCACCGAAAATATCACCGTGCTGTACGCCGAACCCGAAGGCGTATTCGAACGCGCAGCACTGGCCGCCGTCGCTCGCTGGAAATTCCGTCCGCAAATGATCGACAACGAACCAGTGCCAACACAGGGGCTAAAGGAGCGAGTCAGGTTTACCATCGAGAAATAGGTCGGCTTTCATTTTGATCTACGCGCGGCTTAGGCCTAAGCTGCGCGTCTATTTCTAGATTTATAGACTTGAAGAAAATGCAAATTGACAATTTACGCAACTTTCCACAAGCCATTCCCGAGCTAGCCGAATGGCATTATCAGCAGTGGGCGACACTGTATCCCGAGCAAACGCAATGGGATTTTGAGCAAGAGCTACGGGAATCGCTGGCGGGCTTGAACATCCCCAGAACGTGGGTGCTGTGTCAACGTGAGGGCGATGGCGACAAAGTATTTGGCTCGGCCTCTATCATCGCCCAAGATATGACTACGCATTTGGAGTTAACGCCTTGGCTAGCAAGCGTTTACATACACGCATCATTGCGCGGCCAGGGCTGGGGCAAAAAGTTGATCAACCGCTTAATGGATGACTGCGCTAGAGCGGGTTTTGAAACTGTCTATTTATTTACCCCAGGGCAAGAAGACTTTTACCAATCCCTCGGCTGGACGCTGCGCAAGCGCGAGATATACCAAGGCGAAGCCGTTGCCATCATGAGCTACGACTTCGCCCAGCACCGCAAATTGTAAATTTTCAACTCAAGCGCATTACACCTGTTCAATGATATCGGTGTGCAATTCAAAAGTGCCATTTAATGAACTGCTCACTAAGCACACCGACTCCGCCTTCTCTAAAAGTTTTTGGGCCTTTCCTTTATCCGTTCCAGCCGCACAGGTTAAGACCACGTTTAACTGGTAACGGGTAAAACGGGTAACTTTGCCCTCTCTTTCTAAAACACCTTCCACCGCACAGGTTAAATCTTGCCACGCAAAACCCGACCCCGAGGCGACGGCTTTGAAGGACAAGATGTAACAGTCGGCCACAGCCGCCAACAAAAATTCTTCTGGCGACCAGTGTTTGCCATCACCACCAAATTGTACCGGCGGCGCACTTTCTAACGTTTCTAACTCACCGGCGTTGAGCTGTACCAAACTGTCGACGCTGGCTTGCGCCTGCACATGGTAGTGGTGTGGTAGTGGCTGCATAAAAGACCTTCATCAATTAATTTACGTTGCCCAGTATCGCACAGTTAATCATAATTGTTTCGCCAACATTATGACCTAGGTCAATACCACAAGAACAACCAATTCTTAAATGACCTACCTGCTTTACTGCATCCTGCAAAAACAATACGTGGGCGCATGAATTGCTCCGTTAGCGAGCAAGCGCTTTACGAAAGACGCGAATGAAAATAGAAATAGATTTTTTTGGATCACCAAATTAGCTGGAATTAAGGTTTATCTGCACTTAACACTTGGAGCGTTTTAAAGCTCGGCCGCCGGTATGGCCACAAACCAGCAACAAGCATCTACAACCTCGGTTTTACTCAACGCCAAGCGCGAGCTTTTCGCAGCGCAAGTATCATACCGCGACTGACTTGGATGGCCGGCTCTGGCTCATTGAAAGAAAGTATATCGTTCAACCCGTAACGATGTCTGGCGCTACGCAGACGGCGTAGACGGCGTAGACGGGCAATGAGGCTATAAAACGCGAATTTAGCTTGCCGAGCACGGCTACCAATTAATGATAAAAAAAGCCCGCGCACTTCGCGGGCTTTTTTTATTACAACAGCTTACAAGCGTGAGGCCAGAAATTTAATCGGCTCTGCACCTGCAATCAATTTACATCCATATCACGGCTTTAACCGTAGCGGGTAAATAGATTTCTCTTCTGCTGATTGAAACCGAGTGTTAGTAGCTTCCGTGGCCATTTCGGTTTCCAAACCACTAGCCGCAGTAGATATTGAGCCATCCATCAACACTAAAAAGTTCACCTGAGTGCTAACGCCGGTGACATTTAGAGGTGTTAATAAGCCTAAGGTTGGATAGGCACCACACACTTCGCCGGCATCGCAAAGCTCTAAATCGTTATCGCTATCGGTGCCCGCCACTAAATAAAACTTCACTGGATTTGCCACCGTGCCGGGTAAATTTTCAAAGCTGTAGGCGTAGTCACCATTCGTATCTGGCGATAAATTGACTTGATCAAAAAAGGCAAAACTTTCATCCAGCAACAACACATAGATATAGCCCGCGCCCTGCACAGAACTAGTAGAGCCCACCACCATGCTAACGTTTAAGCTCACGGACACGCCGTTGTCGGCAGTAAAGGTGACGACCCCTTGATAGGTGCCGTTATCGAGACCAGCGCGGTTGGCGCTGAGCGAGTAATCACCTAAACCGTCGCCATCCACCGCGCTGGCAGTCACCGTTAACCAAGCGGTTGAACTGGCGGCAGATACCACGCGCAGCGCGCCCACACCAATGCGATCCAGATCGACGGATACCAACGATTGAATCGCGCCAAAATTGACGGATGAAGGCGATACCACCAGAGCGGCTGGCAGTGCACCGCCTTCCAATAAGAGCGCGTGTTGTACCGCTTTTAGGGCGTCGATACGGCCATAGCCGTAGAAATCATCACGGCCAGCTGCACCAATATCCTTAACGATGGAGCCCGAGCTAATGGCCTGCTCGAACTCGGTAGGAGTGAGGCTTGGGCGCAAAGACACCATCAAAGCCGCCACACCGGCCACATGGGGCGTAGCCATAGACGTGCCCTGGTAATAGGCGTAAGCCGAGCGGCGCGAACCCGAAGATTGATCCACCAAGGTGCTCAATACGCCATTCACCGGGCCAGATTGCTGGGCACCGCCGGGGGCCGACACGGCCACATATTGGCCGAAATTGGAGTAGGGTGCGCGCGCATCAAAACGATCTGTGGCGGCTACTGAGATGACGCTGGCATAAGAGGCTGGGTAGCCGGGTTCGCCACTGTTCTCATTGCCGGAGGCCGCCACCACAATCAGACCGGCATCGCGCACTTGCTGGTAAACCGCTGCCTCAGATGCCGAAAAACAATACTGACAACCCAAACTCAAGTTAGCGATATGGGCCCGCTGCGTCGGCACTGTGCCGGAGTCATTCGGCAGGCCGGCAGCGTAGTAGAGTGCCTGTTGGATATCGTAGGAACTGCCGCCGGTGGCGCCCAGCACCCGCAAGGGCATGATCTTCGCACCATAGGCTACGCCCGCCACGCCCTTGGCATTGTTGGTCACCGCGGCGATGGTGCCTGCCACATGAGTACCGTGCCAAGAGCTACTGCCCGATAAACCACCATCGCCAGGATCATCTGGGTTGCTATCGATACCGTTGCCATCCAGCGCATTACTGGTTTCGCTGATGAAGTCGTAACCGGCCACTAAATTGGCCGCTAAGTCTTCGTGCGCCAAATACACGCCCGTATCCAACACGGCGACGATGGCGCCGGTGCCGGTAGAGGTGTCCCAAGCCTGAGGCAGGTTAATTAATGGGTAGTGCCACTGCTTGATGTAATCCGGGTCGTTGGGTATAGCTTGGGCGGTATAGCGATAGTTGGGTTCGGCCTGTTTTACGCTTTTGTCTTTTGACAGCGTTTTCAGTCTCATCAGGGTTTGGAAGTGCTCACTTTGCTCCGCACTCATGTGGCTGGCGCCTCCTGCTGCACTTAATGTGCCCAAAGATTGAGGCTTTAGAGCAAACCGGTTTAACGCCGGGCGGCCGGGTAGTGCGCGCGCCACCTGCATGCCTAAGCGCTCGGCGCGGCGCTGAATGCCCGACTCGCCAAGTACGACAGCGTCCTCGTATTGCACCAGTAATTCGCCCGCGATAATTGGCGCCAGCGAGCTGCGGTTACCGGCATGCGCCGGCACTTGGCTAGCCGCCACCCCGATATTGAGCTGGTAATTAGAAAAACCATTGTAGGCCTGAACTTGGACCAAGTAATTACCCGACGCGGGCACCGTCACTAGCTCCACATCCGACTCACCGATGGAATAGGCCACTTGGGCGCCGGTGCTATCGAGCAAATATAAGTCTAAATCGACATCGGCGGCCCAATCGCTGATTTCGAGGAGAATTTTCTGCCCCTGTAAAAGCGACACCGCGTAAATATCGACCACATCTGGAATCGTCTCAAATCGATCGCCGCTGCCGGCGTTGCCTGTACCCGTGCCGCCGGCGACAAAGCCGCCCACGGTGACTGGGTTGGCGATGACTTGCGCCTCGGCAATCGAATTATTGGATTGATAGGGGCTAAAGGGGTCGTTGGTATCTGAATCCACCGCGGTTTCAGCTGTCGCAGAAATTATGCCGCTAATGGAGGCATTGCCAGCCTGGTCGCGGGTTACCACGGTTAGCGTTTGGCTGGCGGTCGACAAGGCGCCGCGATTATCAGTGAGCGTCAACACCACATCGTAAACCCCAGCCGCCTCAAATACGTGGGAAACCACTGGGCCTTGGCCAATGTTGCCGTCGTCAAAATTCCAATGGTATGAGGCGATGCTACCGTCGGCATCGGTCGAATTACTGGCGTCAAAATGTACCGTTGCGGGAACCACTAAATGCGGCGCTGTCACCTCCATCACGGGCAGCGCAGGGCTGTTATCCACTATGGTGACCTGCTGGTTGCGGGTGCTAGAGCCGCCCTTGTTATCGGTGACGGTTAACACGACAGTATAATTGCCGGCATCAAGAAACAGGTGCGACACCACCGCGCCCGTCGTCGTGCCGCCATCGCCAAAGTCCCAAACGTAACTGACAATCGTGCCGTCGCTATCGCTCGACGCCTGTGCGTTAAAGGCCACAGTGGCAGGTGCAGTGAAATTCGACGTGGTGACACGAAAATCGGCGTTCGGCAGCTGATTACCGGACGAAGAGCCGCCACCGCCACCACCGCAGGCCATGAGAAATGCTAGTAACAGGCAAAGTAGAAAGTGGCTTTTCAAGATGATGTCCTTTATTAAAGTTTAAAGCCCCCGATGGCGAGGCTGTCCACCTAGGGTTAACGCAAGTTTTCGCCATTTGGATCTTTATGCAGTATGGCACTGGTTACACGGACGCGCGGCTCGACACAAGACTAACACACCTATATCAAAATATTTTGATATAGGTGATGTCGGCTGCTACACTTGCCCGCTATGAACGCAACCGCCCAAACACATCTCGCCGAAGCTAACCCCTTCGATGACGTCGCCAGCCTGCTCAAAACCGCCGCTGATCCGCTGCGCATGGAGATTTTGCGAGTGCTGGCACAAGATTCCTTCGGTGTTCTAGAGCTGGCCGGCCTGTTCGATATGCCGCAATCCGGCATGAGTCACCACCTAAAAGTACTCACCAAAGGCGACTGGGTTACCACTCGGCGCGAAGGCAATTCAATCTTTTACCGGCGCAAGCCCATCGCCTCAGGCCAATGGGGCGCGGGTCTAAAGCTTGCATTGCTGGCAGAACTGGATCAACAGCCGCTCACCGAGCAACGCCAAGCGCGCCTGTTCCAGCTGTATAACGAAAGAGGCCGCACATCACAGCAATTTTTTGCCGAAAATGCCGACAAGTTCCGCGCCCAGCAAGATCTTATTGCCAGCTTCCCAGTGTACGGCGAAGCCGTGTGCGAAGTCTTAGAGGCAATCGCCCTTTCCAGCCACGCTCATATTCTCGAAGTTGGCCCCGGCGCCGGCGAACTTCTACCGTGGCTAGCAGAGCGCTTTGAGCGAGTGATTGCCCTAGATAACGCACCCGAAATGCTCCACCAAGCGCAAACGCACAACATTGGCCTAAACAATGTACGCTACGTGTTGGGCGATACGCGCGAGGCCATCAAGCTAGGCCTAAGCGCCGATTGCGTGATTATCAACATGGTGCTGCACCACACACCCAGCCCAGCTGAAGTATTCCAAGATTTGGCCAAGTTACTAAAACCCGGCGCGTCCTTAGTGATTACCGATTTATGTCGCCACGATCAATCCTGGGCGCGCGCCGCCTGTGGAGATTTATGGCAGGGCTTCGAGCCAGAAGAATTTAATACATGGGCCAACCGAGCCGGATTGCTCGAAGGCCCGAGCCACTACTTTGCCTTGCGCAATGGATTTCAAATTCAAATTCGCCAATTTAATGTGGCGACTACCAAATAGTTAATACAACGGAGACACACTATGTCTGAATATGCCGTATTTACCTCTGAATCAGTATCCGAAGGCCATCCCGATAAAATGGCGGATCAAATTTCCGACGCGATTCTAGATGCGATTTTAAAAGACGACAAAGACTCTCGCGTCGCCGTGGAAACCTTAGTGAAAACCGGCATGGTGGTGGTGGCGGGCGAGGTGCGCACCAGCACTTATGTGGATCTGGAAGATCTAATTCGCGAAGTGGTTTTAGACATTGGCTACAACTCCAGCGATGTCGGTTTCGACGGCGCCTCTTGCGCCGTACTCAACGCCATTGGCAAACAATCGAGCGACATCGCCATGGGCGTTGACGAGGCCGACAACAAAGACTTGGGCGCCGGCGACCAAGGTTTAATGTTTGGCTATGCATCGAATGAAACCGATGTATTAATGCCTGCACCGATTTTTTATGCGCACCGTTTAGTGGAGCAACAAGCCAAAGTTCGCAAGAGCGGCGCACTGGATTGGCTGCGCCCCGATGCCAAAAGCCAAGTCACTTTGCGCTACGAAAACGGTAAGCCAGTCGCCATCGATGCGATTGTTCTGTCTACTCAACACTCGCCGAATGTTAAGCAAGCTGACCTTCGCGCGGCGGTATTAGAAGAAATTATCAAACCGGTTTTACCGGCAGAATGGCTGCACAAAGACACCCTGTATCACATCAACCCAACCGGCCAATTTATTATTGGTGGCCCCGTGGGCGACTGTGGCTTAACCGGCCGTAAAATTATTGTCGATACCTACGGCGGTATGGCACGTCACGGCGGCGGCGCTTTCTCCGGTAAAGATCCATCCAAAGTGGATCGTTCGGCGGCCTACGCCGGTCGCTACGTGGCCAAAAATATTGTTGCTGCTGGGCTCGCTGAGCGCTGTGAAATTCAAATTTCTTACGCCATCGGCGTGGCTGAACCCACCTCAATTTCTGTCAATACTTTCGACACAGGTAAGCTGTCGGATGCACAAATTGTCGATTTGGTGCGCGCCAACTTTGATTTACGCCCACAAGGTTTAATTGCCATGCTGGATTTAAAGCGCCCCATCTATCGCTCCACTGCTGCCTACGGTCACTTCGGTCGCGAGCTGCCCGATTTTACGTGGGAGAAAACCGACAAGGCCGCTATTTTGGCGAAGGCGCTGTAATAGCTACAAGGCGGGGGGCCGCCCCCTACAAGCTACAAAATTTTATGATTGCATTGGCGATACGCCAAAAAAAAAACAGGATTTAAGTTATGAGTTATTCAATTAACGGTTTTTCGGATTTTAAAGTTGCGGCAAAAGATGCCGAGCAATTTGCCAAAGATGCGGCCTGGGGTCGTCGTGAAATTGAAATTGCCGAAGGCGAAATGCCGGCATTGATGGCCTTGCGCCGCAAGTACCGCGAAGCACAGCCATTGAAAGATGCGCGCATCATGGGTTGTATTCACATGACCATTCAAACCGCGGTATTGATTGAGACGCTGGTCGATTTAGGCGCAGACGTGCGCTGGTCTTCGTGCAATATTTTCTCCACCCAAGATCACGCTGCCGCCGCCATTGCCGCAGCGGGCATTCCTGTATTTGCGTGGAAAGGCGAAACTGAAGAAGAATTTTGGTGGTGTATCGAGCAGACTGTACTGTCACACAAAGATGGCAAAGACGTATGGAATGCCAACATGATTCTCGATGACGGCGGCGACCTCACCCAGCTGTGTCACGAAAAATACCCAACCATGCTCGACAAGATCCACGGCATCAGCGAAGAAACCACCACCGGTGTGCATCGCTTGTTAGAAATGATGGAAGAAAACACCTTAAAAGTGCCAGCCATCAATGTGAACGACGCCGTCACTAAGTCAAAGAACGACAACAAATACGGCTGTCGCCACAGCTTAAACGATGCCATCAAGCGCGGCACCGACCACCTGCTATCGGGCAAGAAAGCCTTGGTAATTGGCTACGGCGATGTGGGCAAAGGCTCTGCCGCGTCACTGCGCCAAGAAGGCATGATTGTGAAAGTGACAGAAATTGATCCCATCTGCGCCATGCAAGCTTGTATGGATGGCTACGAAGTGGTTTCCCCTTACAACAAGGGCGAGAACACCGGAAAAATTGAAGACATCAATACCGCGCTGCTTTCTAACACCGACTTGGTGGTTACCACTACCGGCAACGTCAACGTGTGTGACAGCGCCATGCTGCAATCGCTAAAGAGCAGCGCCGTGGTATGCAACATTGGTCACTTCGATAACGAAATTGACACGGCCTTTATGCGTAAAAACTGGACCTGGGAAGAAGTGAAGCCGCAAGTACATAAGATTTATCGCGCGGCTTCAAAAGACGCAGCCAACGGCGACCACTTACTACTGCTGTCCGAAGGTCGCTTGGTTAACCTCGGCAACGCTACCGGTCACCCGTCACGCATCATGGATGGCTCTTTCGCCAACCAAGTACTCGCGCAAATGTATTTGTTTGATCGCAAGTTCGCAGACCTAAGTGCCGTCGATAAAGCCGCCGGTATTTATGTAAAAGTATTGCCGAAGAAACTCGACGAAGAAGTTGCCAAAGACATGGTGGAAGGCTTCGGTGGCGTGATGACTAAATTAACCAGCGCACAAGCGAAGTACATCGGCGTGAAAGCCGATGGCCCCTATAAGCCAGAAAGCTACAAGTACTAAAAAGAAGTAGACAGTTTACAGCTAACAGGAAAAGCAAAAACATACACTGTTAGCTGTAGCTAAACACCAGTCACAGGATATTAAAAATGAGCGATGACATTCGCATAAGTTTTGAGTTTTTCCCGCCTAAGACAGCGGAAGGTAAAGCCAAGCTGCACAAGGTGCGGGAAGAACTGCAGGGTTTTGATCCAGATTTTTATTCCGTTACCTACGGTGCCGGCGGCACTACCCGCGACACCACCAAGGGTGTGGTAAAAGCGCTAATTGAACAAGGCATTAGCGCTGCGCCGCACTTGTCATTTGGTGGCGACGATGAAGCCGCTGTTCTCGCCTTACTGAACGAGTACAAAGACGCGGGCGTCGAGCGTATTGTTGCGCTGCGCGGCGATTTACCTTCAGGCATGGGAGGCCATTCACAATTGGTTTACGCCAATCAGTTGGTTAGCTTTATTCGGAAGAATTTCGGTGATCACTTTCATTTGGAAGTGGCGGCCTACCCGGAAATTCATCCCGAGGCAAAAAGCTACAGCGCCGATATTAACTACCTAAAAGGCAAGTTCGATGCCGGCGCCAACAGTGCCATTACCCAATATTTTTTCAATCCAGACGCCTACTTCCACTTTCTGGAACAGTGTCACGATGCGGGTATCGATGCGCCCATCTATCCAGGTATTATGCCGATCATTAACTACCGTAACTTAGCGCGTTTTTCCGACAGCTGCGGCGCCGAAATTCCACGCTGGCTGCGTAAACGTCTCGAAAGCTTCGGCGACGATACGGCATCACTGCAAGCCTTTGGCGTCGACCTTGTCACCGAACTGTGCGATACCCTACTAGAAAACGGTGCTCCGGGTTTACATTTTTATACCATGAACCAAACCAACCCCACCGCGCAAATCTTGAAGAACTTGAGCGGCGAGTAACAGCATGCGCATACCACGGCTATTTGTAAATCAAGACCTATCAACCGGCGCTGTGGTAGACCTAGACAGCGACGCCAGTCGCTATCTAGCTAGCGTGTTGCGCATGGAAGCTGGCAGGCCGCTGATTGTGTTTAATGGCCAAGGCGGCGAGTACTTGGCCATGATCAAAAGCGCCAGTAAAAAAAATGTCAGCATCGGCATCGGTAAACACAATGCCGAAAATCGCAGCTCACCCTTAGATATTCACTTAGGCATTGGGCTTTCGAAAGGCGACAGATTTGACTGGGTTATACAAAAGGCCACGGAGCTTGGCGTAAACACCATCACGCCCTTAATCACCAGTCGCACCGACGTCAAACTCAATAGCGAACGGCAAGATAAAAAACTGCATCACTGGCAGCAAATTGCTATCAGCGCCAGCGAGCAGTGCCAGCGCAACCTCATTCCCACCATCGCCAGCCCCAGCAACACCAGTGAATGGTTAACCCAACGGCATGAAACACTCAAATTAGTGTTACATCATCGCAGCGATAAAACGCTCGCGCAGCATGTAAAACCTACGTCGGTTGCGTTAATCATTGGCCCAGAGGGTGGGTTGGATGACGACGAAATTGCGCTCGCACTCAGCCAAGGTTTCCAAGCGCTAACCCTTGGGCCGAGAGTATTTCGCACTGAAACGGCGCCTATGGCGGCGCTGACCTTACTACAATATGAATGGGGAGATTTTTAACGGCCGATTATTACTCACCGCATGATGTCTGTGCATTAATCTGCGTTTAGCATATCGGCGATTTTATTGACGCTATTGAGATTTCGTGCCGTCACGGCCACACCTAAACACGCCTCCACCTTGGCCGCCAATTTAGAGCGACCAATCCCATCGGGTGCATACAGATAAAACACATCCCCTACCAATGCATAGCGCTCTGTTGCAGCGGCTAGGCTTTGCACGCGCATCGCGTCCAAGGTTGGCGATGATTTGCAAAAATAAAAATGTACCGTTTTGCCTTCGTTGGTTGCAAACGGGTTTTTCTTTATTGCGCTAGAAAATTCGGTATCGCTAAGCACCATCATCTCTACTGCAAAACCAAATTGCTTTTCAATTAAAGTGGCTATTTTATTATCCGGCCGCCGTGCAGCCGCTAGCACGATGTTACCGCTTTGAATATAGGTTTTAACCTGTTGGTATTGCTCAGTTTCCAGCAGCTCGCACAACGCTTTCATGGGCACAATATTTTTGCCCCCAACATTAACACCGCGCAGTAAGACAACATACTTTTTCATTCGTGCACCAAGGTCAGCGTTTAGCTTACGACATCGCTGAATAACAAGTTACAAGGTGGCGCTTTGCGCCTCCTCCGTTCTGCGCGCTAACTCAGGTAACTGGTAAAAACACACCTTATCTTTACCCGCATTTTTAGCTTGGTAGAGCGCCGTATCAGCCGCTTCAAATAAAGCGTTAGGGCTATCGAGGGCGGCGTCACTACAACAAGCGACGCCTAAGCTAATAGTGACATGCAAACCTTTAATGGGCGACTCCCGCACTAAACAGCGCAAGCGCTCGGCCAGTATGCCTGCTTGTGTCAGCCCAGTGTTTGGCACCAGTACGGCAAACTCCTCGCCGCCATAGCGGCATGCCAAGGTCGGGCGTCGAACATGTTTGCGCAAGATGCGGCCTAACTCTTCAATCACTTCATCGCCGCTGGCGTGACCGTGTTCGTCGTTTACTGATTTGAAATTATCGATATCAATCACAATCAGCGACAATGGCTTTTTCGTGCGCTTAGCTTTTTCGATTTCCATTGGTAGCACTTCATCAAAATGCCGCCGATTGGCCAGGGCCGTTAACGCATCCGAATAGCCCAGCTTCTGCATTTCATTAACCCGAGCGCTCAAGGCCAAAGACAATAAAACCATTTCTAACAGGGAACCCATTTGAAAACTATTTTGCGTGACGAAATTATGGGGTAAGAAGCCAAACTGTTTAAACATGTAAATGAGCACGGAAACCAAAAGCGTGGCCCAAGCCACCATAAAATAGCGA
The DNA here is from genome assembly GCF_042853465.1 of Simiduia litorea. GTDB lineage: Bacteria > Pseudomonadota > Gammaproteobacteria > Pseudomonadales > Cellvibrionaceae > Simiduia > Simiduia litorea. The sequence continues at coordinate 4,111,081 of NZ_AP031497.1, forward strand.
GCCGGCACAGAGCCCCGCAACAGCACCAAAGTGCCCAGTAACAAAATGCAAAAACACACCAGAACAGTGAGTAAGGAATAAGCAAAAATTAAATCTTGATAGCCTAAAAAGGGCGTAACCAATAAAAGCGCTGCAGTCACCACCTGTAGTACAACGGCCATTCTATCGGTGCGCGGCACCCAGTGCTGGGTTGAGCAGACCACGCGAGAAAACTTCAGCCCGAACAGTAGCGATACACCGAGTAGCAACAGCAAACTCTGATTGGCGAGCCAAGGGCTATTGGGCCAAATATATTGAAAGGAAAAGCCATTGTGTACCGACATGTAAAGGCCATAGCTCACCACATACACCATGTAGTAGATGTAGGCACGATCTTTTACTGCCAAAAATAAAATCAGGTTATAAATGACTAATACTAAAAAGCCACCGTAATAGGCCCCGAATAAAAGTTGCTCACCGCTGACACGGCTCAAGGTATGACCTGTGTCGGCGATAGACAAGCCGATGTTCATCGGGCCATCGGATTTGAAACGGAAGTAAACCGTCTTATCACTATTGGCCGGCACAGTGACAGGAAACAAAAAATCGCGTACACCCACAGCCCGAGAATCAAATATCCGCCTGTCACCGGTAGCAGTGCCCCGCCATACGCCAGCTCGATCTTGATCCCAGAAATCCACATAATCGATAAGTGGATAATCTTGCCGAATCATCAACGCCGCATCGGTGGTCTTAGGATTGTGCAACTTGAGCGAAACCCAATAGGCAGAGTGGCTAAAGCCAAAATTCGCAGCACTTCTCGCCAGCGGTTTCAGATGAAGATCCGACTCTTTCTGCAATTGAGGAAACTCAAGCTCAGCCGCCTCTTCAATATACAAATTAATATCTTGGGTTAAATCCGTGGTGGGCATACCGGCAAACACCAACACCGCCGAGTCCTCTTTCTCGTTAGCCAGCGCGAAATCGGCATTCGCTAGATTCGCCACTAGCGGTAATAAACTTAACAGTAGGGTCTGAATTATTCTTTTCATTTCACAACCTAATTTTGGTGTACATATCTACATGGACGTTAAGTAGCCGCTAATCGCACAGAAGATAAAAACACAAGCCAATAAGACCAAGGCTGGCGCAAGTGGCACCAAGTGCACAATGATGATTCTGACGACATGCGCAACTGAATTGACATAAACCAAGGTCATATCGGTATGAATAACTAATGTCGCAATATAACAAGTCTTGCCTTGCTTCGTGAACTTAGTGCGCAAATATGTTAAAAAGCGCGCTTGGGTGAAAATAATAAGGATCACACAGTGACCACTACGACTTGGGGTAGCCGGTGCGTTGGGGCATTGGCGCTCGCTGTCTGCATGACCGCTTGCGACAATCACGATACCAGCCACAACAATGCAGCGCCCAGTACCAACGCTGCTGGCCTCACATTGCTGGCGCAAAATTGGAGCGATGAAGATCGACAGGTAGCTTGGTTTACCTCCTTCGGCTCACGGCTCATGCCCTACGCATGGTTTTTAGCGCTGGAGCAGGCGGACAACCGGCAACCCTTTAACCAAGCTGCCCATATGGAAAGCTTCGGTTTTACCATGCCGGGCGCCAGCGACGTCAACCCGGACAATGTCGCCATTGGTCTCACCCGAACCCCCAAGCGAGACGGTCATGAATGGATCGGCCTAGGCTGCTCTGGTTGCCATTCAGGTCAAGTTAACTATCAAGGTACGCGGATACACATTGACGGCGGTGCGGCCCTGATCGATTTTCAGGGCTTCGAACAAGCGGCCATCGACGCGCTCTCCGCAACCCTGGACGACACCGAAAAGCTACAGCGCTTCACTGACAATTTAGGCTTGAGCAGTACTGATCAGCTCGCTGCCGAGCTCACCCGCTGGACCGATTCACTGCTTGCACGCCAAGCCATTAACCGCACAGAAAGCGATTATGGCTACGGTCGGCTCGACGCCTTCGGTCAAATTTTTAATGCTGTCGCGGTTGAATTTCTCGGCATAGAAGAAAACCGGCGCAACCCCAATGCACCGGTTAGCTACCCCGTGCTGTGGGATGCCTCGCACTTGGATTTGGTGCAGTGGAACGCCTCTGCACCCAATGCCGGCCCCGGCCCTATCGTACAAAATGCCACTACCGCGCTCGCAGTTTTCGGCCATATGGACATCAAAAATTCAGGTAATGGCTTCGGCTTCACGTCCAATGTAGAAGTGGGTAACTTAGGCGCAATTCAAGATGCTTGGTACCAATTAACCGCACCCCAGTGGCCCGAGTCAATTCTTGGCACAATAGATCAAACCTTGGCGACACAGGGCCGCACCATCTACGCAGAAAATTGTTTGGCCTGCCACGCACTGTCTGACCGCAATGATTCAAAACGTCGTATAAAAGCCACCGCCGTCGCCCTTGACGTGGTTGGTACAGACCCTGCCATGGCAGAAAACTTTGTCCACTCGACCGCTAAAGCCGGCGCTTTTGCCGGCAAAAAGCTCATGTTTATCGCCGGCCCTGTGATTGAAGAAGAGTCGCCCACAATTTTACTGGTGGCGCACGCCGCCATGGGCGCCCTGCTCGATAAACCACTCTCGGCGCTGTGGCAGGGCTTCTTAAGCATGCACTCAGTGGCTGATGCACCGGTCGATCCACAACCGCTCTACTACAAAGCTCGGCCGCTATCGGGCATTTGGGCCTCGGCGCCTTATCTGCACAATGGCTCGGTGATGAGCTTGGCCGATATGCTCAATCCACCCGAGCAACGGACGCGCGAATTTTCCGTGGGTAAAGTTGAGTTTGATCCGATCAATGTCGGCCTAAGCACCCAGGTGCTCGACCCCAATCAAGTGTCAGTGTTTAACACCGAATTGTACGGCAACAGCAATGCCGGCCATCGCTTCGGCACCGCGCTCGCAAGCGCGGATAAGCGCGCACTGCTGGAATATTTGAAAACACTCTAGCCACACAATAACGGCCATGTTGCTTGGTCTTGTGTTGCTCAGCCACTGCTATTTAGGTTGCAGCGGCTCGCTAGTCGCTGGTTAAAACGCACATAACATTCTGATGTCAGGCTTTCGTAAGGATTACGCTATGCTCAATTTTCTGAAAAAACTGTTAACGTCGCGCTGGCTTTGGCGTTTGATTATTTTGGTGGGTGTTGTCCTAGCACTGGCCATCTTAGCGTTTGTGTATTTCGTGCAGAGCAGCAAGCGTATCCAACCGCCAGAAGAGCATACCGATCAGACGGTGTATTTAAATCAAAACTGGCGCGTCGAAGACCGAAACACCTATTACTATTCGCCCCAGGGTACTGCCGTACCTCAGGGTACCACCCTCGGCGCTGTGCGCTACGACTGGTTTGTCAATTTAGAACTGCCTCTGTCTACCGAGCGCTTCGCCAGCCCAAGTAATATGCGCAGATTTAAGTTTTTAGTCGATCCGGCGCCCACACCGGCCAACCCAGACCACTTGCCGGTGGGCTTCACCAAGCACTTTGATGCAGACATTGGCGATAGTGTGTTAGATATCACCTGTGCGGCCTGTCATACCGGTGAGTTACATTACAAAAAAGAGGGTGTTAACTACGCACTGCGGGTCGATGGCGGCCAAGCTATGCACGCCTTCACCGATTTGAACCGCGGCACCTTCGGCCCGACACTGATTTCAGCGCTGCTAGAAACCTATATCAACCCGGCAAAATTTGATCGCTTCGCCGATAAAGTACTAGCCGAGGGCGGCGATCGCGATTTACTTAAACAACAGATGGGTAAAAACCTCGCCGCTTTTTTGAGTATCAAACAAAATAATCCACTCAAACATTTATACCCAACACGCGAAGGCTATGGCCGTACAGATGCCTTGGGTCGCATTGCAAACACACTGTTTGGCGATCACTTAATTGAAAGCAATATGCAAGTGTCTGCGGCGCCAGTGAGTTATCCCTTCCTCTGGAATATTTGGAAATTTAATTGGGTGCAATACAACGGTTCGGTAGCGCAACCCTTAGCCAGAAACGTCGGCGAAGCACTGGGCGTGGGCGCGCATATTCCACTGCGCACCCCCGAGGGCGCGCCGCTGCCGGCCGAGGACATGTTCCGCAGCTCGGTGCGAGTTGAGGATATTGAAAAAATCGAACTGGCTTTGCAAAGGCTGGTTGAACCCGAGTGGCCGAGCGAAATTTTTGGCGCCGTCGATCAACCACTAGCCGAGCAAGGTGAGGTGTTATTTAAACAACACTGCGTCGAGTGCCACGGTCCGCACGTCGCCAGTAAAGCGCGTCAGATGCAAGAGGCACCGTTGAAAAAATCGGTACACGATCAATGGTTGATTGAAGTCATCGACCTCGACCATATCGGTACAGACGCGAATGCGGCGCAGGGTTTCGTGGAAAAAACCTACGATTTATCGCCCGCAGGTATTACCAAAGACACCATTCACCAAGTGCTGTACCCGCTATTTGAGCGCCGTTTAGCGCGCGATGTCTTAGCGCGGCTGCAAACCTTGGCGATCGCAGAACAATTAAGCGATGAAGCGCGCGCAGCTTTCGCGGCACTGGCCGCGCAATACCCACCGGCAGATCATTTAGCCGATGCCGGTTTCGAGCCTTCACCATTCCCCGCTATCGTAACGGTACTTAATCAGTTTGAGTTAAAACCCAGCTACGCCCAAACCGTCGATAGCCAGGCCTATAAACAACTCAGCTGCGGTTTTAAATGTCAGGTCAATGCCCTCTGGTGGGATATTAATTTTGGTCGCGACGCCAACACCAAACTGGTGGGTAGTTTAGATCCCACTAAGCTCACCGAAGGCTTGGGCTTAAATATTATTGGCTTGCTGATCAAGAATCGTTTCTACGCAGACAACAATCTTAGCTACGATCAAATTCAATGTTTGGAAGGTTTTGGCACGCTCGATTTACCGCAACAAATTGCCGGCTACAAACCGCGGCCGCTGGCCGGCGTTTGGGCAACACCACCCTTTTTACACAACGGCTCTGTGCCCAATATCTATCAAATGTTGATGCCACCCGAGCAAAGAGATAAGCGCTTCTTCGTCGGCCGACGCGATTATGACCCCGCGCATTTGGGCTATATCTCAACGCCGGCAACCGACGCTGAAACCGACGGCATCTGGTTCGACACCAGCATCAGCGGCAACCACAATACCGGCCACGGTTTTAGCGCCACGCCCGAGCAGTGGGCAGCCTACAAAGGCGACTATAAAAACAACCCGTTACCCAAGGGCATTATCGGTCCACTGCTCAGCCACGAGCAGCGCTTGGCATTGATCGAATACTTAAAAATTCACCGCGACAATCCAGCTGGCTATCAATTTGAGCCAGCGCCCAGCTGTCTGGCGAGCAGTGGCCAGTGAACCCGGTAAAAAACTTCCAACAGGTGCGCGCGGCCGAGCAAGCTTGGCTCAGCGAACGCCGCAAGCAAGCTCAGGTCGCCCCTGAGCTGCCGGAAATTGGTCTCGCCTTTTCCGGTGGCGGCATTCGCTCGGCGTGTTTTCATTTGGGTTTTTTACAAGCGCTTATCGAACGGAAAAAATTACAGCGCGTAGATTATCTATCCACTGTGTCGGGCGGTGGCTACATTGGCGCCTGCTTTCAGTGGTTAAAACATCGCGCCGACAGCAGTGCCAACGAAGCGCTATTTGCACAACCGGTAAACGACAGCAATGTCTTAAACTGGTTGCGCGGCCACGGAAAATATTTAGTCGACGGCAAGGGTATCAACAATATGACCTTGCTGGCGGCACTCCTGGCCAGCACCTTGTTTAACCTCGCGGTGGTTCTGCCACTATTACTGCTCTGCGTTTGGTTATTCGGTTTTCCACACACACAACTCTATTGGCCGCCGCACTGGCACTTACCCGGTGCCGATGTGATCGAAGGCCACAGCGGCTATTTACTGGCCCTGTTCATTAGCGGTTGTTCATTTCTAAGTTTTTTGATTGCCGTACCGCTTATGGCACTTTGGCGCCAAAGCAGCACCCAGCACAACTTCAAGCCTCGGCTGTGGATGGGGCGCCTATTAACTGTTGGCGTGGTGGCAGGGTTAATTGGCTTGCTGCCCATAGCTGCACAATTGAGCGATATGTTATTCGCCCTAGCCGGCTCCGAATCGCTGTCACAGCTGGGTAAACATATAAATTATTTGTTGCCCTTCATCGGCGGCGTATTCACCCTGTCTCGCGCCACACTCAAACCCGGCTTAGCGCTCACAGGCCTCGCCCTCATGCTCTATGGTCTGGCGGCTTTCGCCTACCACTTAGTCTTCCACACAGGGTTAATCGCACAACCTATCTACTGGGCATTCTTGGCGCTGGCGCTACTGTTACTTGCGCTCGCCAGTGTTAACCGCACCTCTATGCACAGTTATTATTTATCGCGCTTGTGCAATGCGTTTTTTATGTACACAAAGGCCGATGACAATCGCGGCCAAGATTTACCCTTGGCCGAACTCACGCCAACCACGGGCGCACCCCTGCCATTGATCAACACCACCATGAGTACCGCCAGCTCGAGCAATCGCCTATGGCGCGAGCGCATGGGTATGAGCTTCACATTAACGCCACTATTTTGCGGCACACCAGCCACCGGCTTCGCCGACACCTCGGCCTTTCAATCTGGTCGGCTGACCTTGGGCGAGAGCATGACCACCTCGGGTGCTGCGGTTGACCCAGGCACCGCGCAAACGGCCAACAGTGCGTTGAGCTTTTTAATGGCACTTCTCAATTTTCGCCTCGGCTTCTGGACCAAGGCACCGAAAGCGGCCGGTACATTTTTTTCCCACATGCCCTACTGGCTGGTGATGCGAGAAATGTTTGGCATAGGCCTAAGCGAAACGCATAAAAATATTCATTTAACCGATGGCGGCCATTTCGAAAACCTCGGCGTTTACGAGCTGATCCGCAGAGAGGTACCGATTGTCCTCGCCGGTGATGCGGGGGCAGACCCAAGCGTAAACTTCGCAGATTTAGGCTTGTTAATTCAACGCGCCTACGCCGATTTTGATTGCCATATCGACATCAATACCGCACACCTAAGCGAGGTCGCCGAAGGCATACATAACAGTTGTTTTGCAGTCGGGAATATCACCTATGCCTCGGGTAAAACCGGCAAGCTCTACTATGTTAAAAGCCTGCTCACCGCGGCCGCGGGCACACAGTTGGCGAGCTTCGCTTGCACAGACCCCAGCTTTCCCAATGACAGCACGGCAAATCAATTCTATGATGAAGAGCACTTCGACGCCTATCGAGCCTTGGGAAAGCTCAATATGCTTTCTTTGTTAGAGCAACACGAAGCCGATATTTTCCCCGACCAACTTAATTAACCACACCGCCGAGAATGATTATGAAAACGATAAAGTTACTAGCCATTAGCGCCAGCTTATTAACCAGCGCAACAGCAATGGCGGCCGACAACTACATCTGCACCAACGCCGGTAGCGAGCGCAGCGTTAAAGTTATTTACCAAGCGCCGGGCGTCGCCGTGCCCTGTGAGGTGCAGTACACTAAAGATGGCGTCAGCCAAACCTTGTGGACAGCCGAGAATATGACCGGTTACTGCGAAGAAAAAGCCCAAGCCTTTGCCGACAAACTCAGCGGCTGGGGCTGGCAGTGCAGCCAGCAAGGCGACGGCATGATGGACGCAAGCGAAGAAGATATGACCCCTGCTGAAGGGGCCGACGGCAACTAAGCACGCCGCTTGAGCACAACCACTCATCATGCGTGCACTGGCTTTAGACTAGCGCCCGTGCACGCAGTGCTCTAGCACCGCACCGTAAATCGTCAGCTTAAACGCGACGATGCTTTTTCACCCGCACGCGATTATTCACATCGCGGCTTGCCCGTATTAACGCATCGCCCTGCGCAGCCAAATCCAACGTAGCCAAGCCAGACTTAGCCAAGCGATCGTATAAAATCACGTTAACGCTGGCGGCTAAATTCATCGAGCCCACCGTGGGCACATACACCACCGCATCGGCGCGATCGATGACGGCCTGCTTTAAGGTACCGTCTTCAGGGCCAAATAAATACAGTGCCTGCGCAGGGTGCTGGAACGCGGGTAAAGGTATGGCGCCCTCGACCAAATCCACGCACACAACCGCCATATTACTGGGAATTGCCGCAAAGAAATCATCGATGTGCTCAAGTGGAATGGATTCACTGGCGCGCTGGGTATCGGTATGAAATTTAGCCGCGTTGGCGTAACGATTGCCCGTGTAATAAACCGCGTCCGCCCGATAGCAGCCGGCCGCACGCATAACCGCTCCCACATTGCTAGGGCTCTTTGGGTTAGTCAATCCGATGGCAACCCTGGGCGCGTTGAGAAAGCTTTGGTTGCAGCGTGAAATGTCGTTCATAAGGTATTCAGTCAATTGTGGCTTAACAGCGCTTGGCGATTGGGTTAGGGTAACAAACTATTTCTCTCAAGGCTTTTCCAGTGACAGATTCACCGCCTCGCATAGCCATTTTCGCCGATGTCCAAAACATCTACTACACCACGCGCCAAGCCTATCAGCGCTCCCTAGATTACCGAAAGCTATGGCGCTTACTCGTTGCCGAGGGTGAGATAGTCATGGCCACCGCCTACGCCATTCATCGCGGCGATGAAAGTCAGCTGAAATTTCAACAGGCACTAAAAAATATCGGCTTTACCGTGCGGTTAAAGCCTTACATCCAGCGCAGCGATGGCTCGGCCAAGGGTGACTGGGACGTAGGTATCGCCATTGATGTGATGGAGCAAGCACGGGCAGTAGATCGCATTGTGCTGCTATCGGGCGACGGCGATTTCGATCTGCTGCTAGAGAAAGTAAAAATGAATTATCAGGTTCAGGCCGATGTCTACGGTGTACCCGCCCTTACCGCTAACTCGCTCATCACATCGGCCAGCCATTTTTACCCTATCAACGAGGATTTATTGATCTAGGGGGGAACAGAAGGTTACAGCTGGCCGTTTACAGTTCACAGGAAAATCACCGCAAGAGCAACAATCACAAGCTTGCACAATTAACCTTCCCGCTGTTAGCTGATAGCTAAACCTCGCGCCTGCAACCTTGGTTACGCTATCATAAGCGCCATTTTGAAGGCGCTACACCGCCGCATCAGCCAGACAGGGAGCTTAGTCTTGATCATCATCCCAACAGAAAAACGCTTCGATTGGCGCTACGCACCCACGGTTATGTTCGGTATCGTACTGCTCAACGTGCTGATTTTCTTTTTCTACCAATCTGGCGACGACAACAAAATCGAACAAGCGCTCGACATCTACCAACAACAAGGCTTTTTAGAACTTGAATGGCCAGCGTATAAAACATACCTTGCCAGCAAAAACACCGTGCAGGCCGATGAACAGCTAACCTATACAGAAGCGCTTTTCGAGCAACAGGATTTCGGCAGTTTAGCTGTAGAAATTATGTTCGATAGCCACTTTTACGATCATTTATTCAACGACCCTTACAATCTAATTGGCTACAACAAAGTCGAAACATGGCTGGATCAACGCGCAAAGATCAACGCCAGTATTCTCAGCTTGAGCTTCCTGGCCTACGGGCTAATTCCTAGCGAATTATCGATAACCACCTTGTTTACCACCCAGTTTTTGCATGGCGACACCATGCATCTTCTGGGCAACATGTTCTTCCTAGTGATCTGCGGATTTGCCGTAGAGGCAGCCATTGGCCACTGGCGCTTTCTAGCCTTCTATCTAATTTCCGGTGTCTTCGCCAGCCTCGCCCATGCCCTGCTAGACCTCTCCAGTACACAGCCATTAGTGGGTGCCTCTGGTGCTATCTCGGGCGTCATGGCCATGTACCTAGCGGTGTTTAAGTTCCGCAAAATTGAATTTTTCTATTGGCTCTTTATTTTCGTTGGCTACATCAGGGCCCCCGCCTTAATCATTTTACCCATTTACATTGGCAAAGAACTCGTTAGTTTTTATACCGATACAGACTCCAACGTGGCGGTAATGGCTCACGCTGGCGGCTTTGTCATGGGCGCCTTGTTAATGTTTGTTAGCCAATGGCTCAGCCCTAAAAGTATTGATGTTGAGTACATTGAAACCGATCAAAGCCTAGATCCCTACCAGGAGGCCCTTGCCGGGGTTTTCACCGACATCGAAAATTTTCGCTTTGATTCAGCTTATAAGAATACTCAAGCACTTATTACCCAATACGGTGAAAATTTTAGAAATCTGGCGCTTCTTGCCCAGCTCGCTCAGTTGAGAGATCCCGCTGATCAGCAAGCGGCCATGCTGAGATTATTAAAAGTGGATACCCAAGAGCCGACCGAGCTCGAACGCCAGGCTCAGTTATTGATCAACTCAGCACAACCAGCCGATTATTTATCGGAAGAAGAACTGTGCAAACTTGGAAGCCGGCTATGTCGGTTAGATAACCTTAAACCTGCAGAAACATTATTTGACATAGTGCAGGCTAAATATGGGAACATGACGAACAGCAAAAATAATCTCGCGATACTGGCAAAAAAACTGTCTATTGCCTTTGCAAAATCTAATAACGCCTTAAAATCCAAGCACTACCATGGCCTAGCCAGTAAGATTCTAGGGAGCACGCTGTAATGGAATACTGCCACTTTCACCCTCTATCTTCGGCCACCTTTTATTGCGACCACTGTCTAACCAACCTGTGTGATCACTGCGTGGACGACAGTCAACAGCGGGGTGGCGAGCGCTGTATTAGCTGCGCAAAACAGCTCATCAGCCTAGGTGCCGCGCACAGCGCCGAGCCGTTCTGGCGTAAACTAAAAGAGGCTTTTCACTACCCACTCAACGGCCAGTCATTAACATTAATCATTGGTGTTGCCCTGATGACCAGTGTGGCGGCCTTTATCCCCTTTGCTATTGTATTTTATTTAATGGCCGTGGGCGCATTAATGCGCTACAGCTTTGCCTGCTTAGAAAATACCGCGAACGGAAAAATGACCGCACCCGATATTACCGAGGCCTACGAGGGTGGCGTCCTGCTGATATTTCAGCTAATCGGTATTGTTGTCATTATGACGGCGGCGGTGTTTGGTGTTAACCAATTTTTGGGCGAAGGCCTTGCCCGCCTACTTGCCGTCTTTTGCATATTGAGTTTTCCGGCAATCATTATCTTGTTTGCCTTGAATAGAAATATGTTTGATGCCGTCAATCCACTCAGCATTATTCAACTGATTCTATCCGTGGGTTTGTCTTACGGTGTATTACTGGGTTTGATTTTGGTCATGAGCGCATCCGTCAGCGTTATCCACGAACTGATAGGCGCAGAGTTTTCCTTCATTAATGCGCTACTGCAAGGTATTGTTTCCAATTTTTACACCATCGTAGCTTTTCATATTATGGGCTATATGATTTTCCAATATCAGGCCGAGCTAGGTTTCGTGGCCAGAGAGGATCATGGTGGTATTGCCAAGGGAAAATCCGAACAAGACCTACACAACGCTAAAATTGACATAGCGTTGAAGCTTGGCCACTACAGTCAAGTGGTCGATCTATTCGGCGAAGCTAATAAAAAATTTCCTAATGAGTACAATTACTATATTCGCTGTTTCGATTTTCTTTGCGCCACCAAGCAAACCGATCGCCTAGAGAAGTTCTTGCCCTTCTATTTTGATTTTTTACCCAAGGCACAGCGTGCCGATCAAATATACCCTAGCTTTAAGCGCGCCCTTGGCCTAATACCTAGCTATCTACCGACAACCGCTAAACTGCGTCATCAGCTGGCCGAGCAATGCCAAATCAAAGGCGACCCAAAATCAGCGCTGCGCATGCTCAATGGCATTCACAAACATTTCCCCAGCTACGCCAAGTTACCCGCAGCTTACGAAGTGATGGAACGCGCACTGGGCGACATCCCCAACATGGACAAGCAGCGTGCGCAATGTAAGCTGCTAATCCAAAGTTTAAAGCAAAAATCTGCAGACGCTGAAGCCGCAAAACAAGCCGCACAAGCGATCTTGAAGCCCAAAAGCAAACCCATGCTCGGCAAATCCGCCTTGCGTCCAAGCAAAGAAATCACCGCAGAAAGCCCCCAATCACAGCCGCTACGCAAGAGCGAGCAACAAAAATTACGGGCCCAGCAATTGGCTGAAAAAAACGCTAAAGGAGATTTAGAAGGGAAAGACTTACCGCCCATTGAATTTAAGCCATAGCGTAGCTCGCAACGCCCAACTAAAGGGTGCAACGCTACAGCCTAACCTAAACATTGCACTGTAAAGCAAAACTCAACTTTGAAACTAGAGCACCAAACCTTGGGAATTAGTCTTAAATTGCTTGTTATATGTTTGGTTACACCTTATCCGCAAAGTGGGCCATAATTTCTTCGGTAGTCATTTCCTTAGTCTGATTTGCAAAGCAATAATAACTCGGGCGCATATCACTAAAATATTGCATGTCCATTTTCAGCCCTTCCAAGTTTGTAAATAAGCCCACCGGCATATTGTACTCACCTGTTTCTTTGAACTTATAAAATAGGTGGGTTCCACACTCAGTACAGAAGCCTCGTGAAGCCCAAGACGACGACTTGTACATTTTGACTTTATCTTCACCAGCTAACGTCACTTGAGTTCCACATTTCACCGCAAAAAATGGAGCGCCACCCCAAGTCCGGCATGATTGACAATGGCAAACCGTAAACTTCGTATCGATATTTTCTGCCGTAATTTTTACGGAACCACAAAGGCAACGAGCCTGAGAACAAGACATTGAAAAACTCCTAAATTGATGAAAGCAAATAACATCTAAAACACAGGCTGACAGCTGCGAAGCAGTTAGCAGCCTACCCCTGCGCAGCAGGGGTAATGGGCTACTATTTGTTAACTATTTGGCAAGGGATGAAAATTTTGGATGCGAAATAATTTTATTAATGAACTCCTCAACTGCAGGCTCAAAGGCTTGCGCTACTTGCTGGCAAGCTTTATCAGCAACAAAATTTGTTGAAAATTCGTGCGTACTAGTGATGGAGTACCCGCTTGAATTTGGAGACGAAATTGTGGCATTAATCATCCATTTACCAGCACCAATATTGGAATTGAAATCTAGCTTATCTATTAATCCGGATATTTTTACTTCAGCGTCATCTTTGTAAGCACCAGCCATTTGGAGCTCGTTTTTTAATGCACCTTCAATATAGTCTTCAAAGCTCAGATCATTTTTGTTTTTAACGGGGCCAGCAGCTCTACAAGTTATAGAAGTGTGATTGCCAGATTTAGAAGTGAATTCACCGACGGATATTTCTTTTACACCGGAGCTTTTGATTAAATCAACATTTTTCGGCGACGCTCCATAATTACTAGTCACATGCGTGCAGCCAATTACATACAGCGTCATACTGATAAGAGCTAGACTTTGAAAAAATTTCATTGACGTTCCTTCTTCGGTTGGGCTTATGATTAGTTAACACCCGCAGCAAGAACAAAGCTGAAGCGCAGCAGACAACTTGTCGCTGTACCTACGTTAAGGGCCACTTTCTGCTGCCCGCAAATAAGTGTATACCTTGCTGCTATTTTTTGGATCTTTCGATAAGCCAACAATAATTAGCTTACCTTCTTCAAAATTATTCACGGTGGGCAGGCTAACATCAACAACTTGGCCACTCTCAAGCTTAACTCGAGCTACGAAGTGAGGGCCACCTCGATTGCTAGATACTGCAACGGTCTGCATTGTGCCAACGACCTCAAATTTCAGCCATTTAGTATTCTGCGTATGTTTATTGAATGCCATCCACGCGAAAAAGACTGGGACAGCCAGAATAAACGCATAAACAATATATCCAATTTCTTTATCGCTAGCAGTCGAATCTTTAGTCATTTACGACAACTCTTAACGCCTTGCTCAACTGAAAATATTCCGGAGCGGATTTTTTTGTAAAATGACGCTAAACAACATACAAAAAACGACCATGGCAATATTTTTCAAGTGAAGCTAATCGTTATATTTTTCGGCTTGTATTAATACTATAAAAGCAAAAAGGTATTCGATGATGCCTCCCACTAGACCACCAATATAGACCGGCACTCTGAGCACAGTAATTAACACAGCCGAAACGGCTAAAACAACGCCTAGCGCCCAATAAATACGCGAACCATAAATTGTATTAAAGGTTAAATACCTTCCTCCTATAACAAGTAGCATTGCAGGGAAAAATAAGTCCAAGCTAGTTAATGCAGCTCCTATTGCAATAGGAATAGAAAGAAGCATCCAAACTGTTCCTTCAATGGCAAGCGGTGCAAGCGGATTATCCTTACTATGCTTACCACTACGCCCTAATGCCTTACATGCCAAGACGGAAGCAGGAAAGATCAAAGTACCACCGAAGACTAAAGTTGCGATTCCTATTTTGGGAGCTATTAGAAGCGAAATTATACCCGCAAATAACCATATAGTTCCTGACGACACGATACCTGGCACGCCATAAAAATAGGCCTCATTCATATCCTTCTGTGCTTCTTTAATTGAATCCATGCACCTTTATCCCTGAATTACATAACGCTTCAATAACCGGCGCGCCTTAGCGCGTCCGGCGCCGAAGGCACGTAGCTGATTGACTTGTTAAATGCTGCCAACTACTATAGTGCGCACTATTGATGCGCATAAGCTATGCTGGGAGCCATTGAAATGCAACCATTAATCGACAACTCAGCCCCTAAAAAAGCCACAAATCTCAGTATAAACAAAGAGTTACTTGCCGAAGCTCGCAACCTAAACATAAACCTTTCGGCAACTCTTGAACAGGCACTAACTGAAAAGGTACGTAAAGAAAGACAAAAACTGTGGCTCGAGAACAACCGTGATGCCATTGATGCCTGCAACGAACTGACCGAACACAACGGCTTATTCTCAGATAAACACCGGGCATTCTGATGGACCAATTTGACCTTTACATCAATACAGACAAAGACACCAATAAGACATATCCGTATTTTGTTGATATTCAGAACCAGCTGCTCGACACACTAAATAGTAGAGCTGTTATACCCCTAACCCCTATCAGCAACTCTGACAAGAGCTACCCAGAAAATCTCTGCCCCATGGTGGAAATCAAGGGCAAAAAATTCGCTCTTCTTACCCACCAAATTACTAGCGTATCTCGCAGTTTCCTCAAAAAGAAGGAAGGCTCATTGGCTACTAGCCGCAATGACATCGTTGCTGCGATAGACTTTCTGGTTACCGGAATTTAACGCCCAGTTTAGGCGCAGTTGGAGCGTAGCGTAAGCTGTCGCAGCCGCACTTTTTCTTGTGCGGCGAACCTACAACCGCTTGTTAAGTGTTGGTGTAGCAAACGTTTGTGCCCGCTATGTGGTCATGTAAACACCGTCTTTCTTTGCCAAATATCATTAATGGATTAATGAATGCGGCTATAAAGGAACCAAAGCCAGGAATCTGCATAATGAGCGCCATTGGTAAAATTCTTAGCAATACTATTTTCTTAAAATTTGCCTTAGTCCCATTTAGATTCTCTATGCGAATGGACATAAAGTATTTCCCAACAGTTTGACCAGAGTGATATAAAAGCTGGCCATGAAGTAGCATAATCACTACAAATCCATACGCAAAACCGAAAACCGAAACCATTGGAGTAGGAGCTTTCAGCGCATCAAACCCGACGTAGTATATAAGCGGCAGAGCTGCAATGTATTGTATTAATCCATCAATCAGTGCCGCCCATAAACGGTCTATCCTGCTAGCCTTGTCTCCAACCTCTATCTTTTTTCGTTGTTCCTCGGGATTTTCTCGTTCTTTTTCAATAATCAAAGCGTCAATAGTTTTTGCTCTTTCAGGGTATTTCTCGCGATCTATTGATTCCGCCGAAGAATAAAGATCGCTAAGGGAGTACCTAGAAAAATCAATTTCTGATTCCATGCTCATCTCTCTGTAAATCACTTAACGCCCGCAACAAACGCGAGCGTAGCGAGTCGAGGGCGACAGCCCGGTTTGGTTGCGTTGTATGGTTGAAATAACATGATTTCCCTTCCTGTTATTAAAGCGATAAGGTGAGGCTCATGTCTGCAGCAACAGACATTCAGCAAAGCATTCCGGTGGTTGCAAGGCGCCGATACTATCGAGCCCGTTAACAAGCAAGGGAGCTTTGCTGATCCTACTTTTAACTCGAACAGTCGAATGAGCCTCGAGCTCGAATGTAGCAAGGGTGAGTCATGAAAACAACTACCAAAGCTGGCATTAATCATCAGAGAAATATCGGTATAGATGTAGGTAAAACGTTCTTGGATATATACATCCTAGAGCTCGATAGGTATTGGCAAATCTACAATTCACTAGATGACATTAAGGAGCTCCGAAAGACGCTCAAGCGCTTTAATCTGACTCGTATCGTCGTCGAGGCTACGGGTGGCTATGAACGAACACTCGTCGAAGTGCTGGCGGAAGCCGAGCTCCCAGTTGTTGTGGTGCAGCCAATCAATGTTCGCCAATTTGCAAAAGCACAAGGCGTCCTAGCAAAAACGGACCGAATCGATTCAAGAGTGATTGCACAATTCGGGGCAGTAATGAAACCAGAAATTAGGCCCATAAGCAGCAAAAAGATAAGGCATATCAGAGATTTACTAGCGCGGAAAAGGCAGTTAATGGAAGCTAGAACTCAAGAGCTAAATCGTGAACAAAAGGCACAGAATGTTCTGCAGCGCTCCCACAACAGGATGATCAAGTTTATCGAAAAGGAGCTCAATTGGGTCAACACAAAGCTCAACAAAGAGGTTGCATTGGTTACCGAGTGGCAGAAAACTTATGACCTCCTTTTAAGCGTGCCAGGCATAGGCCCTGGTGTTGCTTATACGCTTCTGGGAGAGCTTCCGGAGCTTGGCCAACTAACCAGTCGACAGGTAGGTGCGCTGTGCGGCTTGGCGCCCTACAACCGAGACAGCGGCTCGATGCGGGGCAAGCGACGAATAAAAGGCGGTCGGGCACCTATACGGACGATGCTGTACATGGCAATGATGAGCGCTATTCAGTGCAACCAGATAATGAAGCGATTCTTCAACCGATTAGTTGCGGAAGGCAAACATAAAAAGGTCGCACTTACAGCGTGCATGAGAAAAATGATGACAATTTTGAACGCCATGGTACGTGATAAAAGGTCATGGCAAGCGGCATAAGATGAAAAAAATACGTTACTGAAGGCTTGACTTAGAACCACAGTCGCTTGTTAAGTATTTCTTTCAAAAAAGTACTTTCCAACCATCTTTCTCTTTCCAAGCTTCTCACCTATAAACCACCCCATTTTTATAGATTGGCAATTTCCATCTATGTGCATTAATGCCCAGCTGGCTAAATCATCGTTTTTTGAAAGTATTTCAGGTGAATTAGAAAAATTGTTGTATTTTGAAATTTTGTATTCTTCAAAGTCAATAATTTCCCCTATAAAAATCTGATTTTTGTCTTTGGCTATAACCTCAACCTCTAGGTCTTGCGAAATATATAGTATTGCCCCCTTTGGAGATTCATATACTCCAGAAGGATCTTGGCACCCTAATTCATGAGTATCTGCAAATGCTGAGCAGGTCATAGAAATCAGGAGAAAAGTAATTATTCTCATATACTTAACGCCGGTGGCAAGGGCGAGCGTTAGCGAGTCCAGCAGCGATAGCTGCGAGCTTGGCCGCCCTTGTTAAAGTTGCGATCTGCCTAACTGCCTACAACGTACGTTGTTGAGCGCCAGCGAAACCGTAACCGCTAATTTTACCCGCAAGAATGCCATACGTGATGACCCTACGGAACTATAATTTTACGGGGGGAGAAACTGCAATATTGACGCGGCACACTCCCTGATACCGAATCTTTAACTCTTGCGCGATTCCGCTTGCTGGAACCGAAACTCTCCTAAAAGGCAGAGCACATTAACGCCCGGTTTAGGCGCGGCTGAAGCGTAGCGTAAGCCGTCGCAGCCGCACGTTTTTTGTGCGGCGAACCTACAACCGCTTGTTATATTTTGCTACTGAGCTGCACCATTTGAAGGTGCCAATACATAGCAATAAAGCTAAAGTTAGCAGCGAACCTAATATTGGGCCACCTATAATAGTATTGAAAAACGCCAAAAATAGAACCAATGCAACAATTGTGAATGCGAGCGAAACCTTTGAGGCCAAAACTGACTTTGAAGCTACATGACGAGCACGAAATATTAATACAGGCAATAATACGATGGCCACTAACACACCTAAAGCACTAGATGAGACGATACTTAAATAAATTATAGGTACTGCACCGTCCATCAGAACTCTCTAAAAATATAACGCCCGGTTTAGGGGCGGCTGAAGCGGCAGCGTAAGCCGTCCCAGCCGCACGTTTTTTTGTGCGGCGACCCTACAACCGCTTGTTATGTTTGACTAACAGCGGGGCTATAAGCTGAGGATATATGGCCACCAGTTGCAGCAAAACAAAATGCCAAATTGAAGCAGCTTCATCTGATACCACCAACTCAATATCATTTTGGTCGTCAGGATAAACTGTAAATACGGCCTCGCTTGAATTGGACGTTACAACCTCTGACCATCCCGAATTGTAACCAATGCGGACCAACTCTGGTGAATGCTTAGAAGTTCCGAAGTGCTCGCATGATAGATACAAGTCCATGAATAGCGGATCAAAAATTGGGTACATTAGGAAAAAATCTGTCGTGCCATAGATAGGCTTACAATTACCACCATCATAGCTTGGCAAGCTAATGAGCTCATCTCCCATTTCAGCTATTACTTCGATAGCTATGGCTTTAGCAGCAGCGCGATCCAGCCCCTGAACCACTTCCTCTAGCCCAACGAACTGCGAATCCAAATTCTTCTTTTTAAATGGCCAGATCATCGATTACTCATGAAACATAACGCCTAAAGCAACCGCGCGCGCTGTCTGCGCGTCGGTTTGCCTTTACTTGTTATGTGCATTTTCAACCAGTTTATCTCCGAAGCCCTTCATGGCGTAAAACGTTGGGCCATACATTGCTATTGGACCTTTGTATCCTGGTGGATATACGGTCTCGTAAGCCAGTTCTACTACTGTAGTTTTCGCAACATCTGCCGAGAGGCACAACCTGACGATAGATTCATTATCATCGAGAGATTCTGATATTTTTACCTCAGCTTCAAATTCTGCGTTTTCGTCAGATCCTTTTCTTACTGCCACACCTTTGGAGTAAAATCTTACAAACGCCATTCTGACGGTTTTGCCATCATAAGTTGTCGGAAATCTAGCCTCAAATGGGTAACACTGCCCAGTTGTAAATGGCTCATCAATAAGCGATTTCACTCTGTAAGGAAATTCATTTCCCTTTTTACACGCAAAAACGCTCACCGGAATCAAAAACAATATTGCTAAGATGAGCTTCAATCTAGCTAGCCTCATAACGCCGGTGGCAAGGGCGGCCGCAGCAACGCGGAGGCCGTCCAGCAGCGATAGCTGCGACTTGGCCGCCCTTGTTAAAGTTGCGATCTGCCGCGCCAACAACAGGGTACGTTGTGGAGCGCAAGCGAAACCGCAACCACTAATTTTACCCGTAAGAATGCCACACTTGATGGCGTTACGGAACTAGCTAGCGATACTGGAAAGGTGACTTACTTGGAGCGGCACGTTCCTTGATACCGATAGACTTGCTTACTGCACTCTTCTTCTGAGTGGCACAAAACTTAACGAAAATTCGCAGAGCACATTAACGCCGGTGGCAAGGGCGAGGCGCGATTAGCGCCGAGTCCAGCAGCGATAGCTGCGCTCTTGGCCACCCTTGTTAATGTAGTGAACTGCCGCACGACCTACAAAGCACGATGTGCAGCGTAGCGGAACCACAGCCCAGTAAATTTACCCGCAAGAATGCCACACTTGATGACCTTACGGAACTATCTAGCGATACTGGAAAGGTGACTTACTTGGAGCGGCACTTTCCTTGATTCCGATAGACTTGAATACAGCACTTACTTTTTAAACGGTACGAACTCGACAACAAAATCGCAGAGCACATTAACGCCGGTGGCAAGGGCGAGGCGCGATTAGCGCCGAGTCCAGCAGCGATAGCTGCGCTCTTGACCACCCTTGTTATGCATTTTTAAACTTAACAAAATAATAAAGTGGCGCCGCAATTAAGAGCACCACTGACCATGTATATATAAAAATTGCAGCTACAGTATGAGCAGCTACAAGGTACATGGCAAATCTCTTTTGCTTACCAAAAAATTGAATCAGGCTAGCCGTTAGACAAAGCACGATTGAAACCAATGTAGCAACAAAAATCCAGCTCCCAGCCTCAACTGGTGAAAGTGCATACTTGACTGAATCAATTGCCGATTGAAAAGAATCTAGGCAGTCAGGCCTAGCAGCAAAAAGATACACCCACCAAAATGCTATAAGGGCTGTCGCACCTAAGAGGCTCAAAACTCCTGCGATTTTACTATCCATTCCAATCTCTAGGTGCATAACGCCTCATTCACAAGACCGTACGGAGTGGAACAAATTTGCAGTAAAATGAGCGCAGCGAATTGCAAATTTTAGGAACGCAGTTCGGGTCTTGTGCAATGATTTGTTATACGTTTAGTTGGTAACTGTATTAAATATTTTAATTTCACTCACCACCCCATTTTTTACTTGTATATTTAACACCGTTTGGTCATAAAATATTTGATTATTAATGGGCCTCTGATATAGCCATATAATTTCATTTTCACCTTCTTCTAGTTTTTTCCCAATAAGCTTTTCTGCTTTTTGAACAGTAAGTCCTACGGTTAAACCCATGATATTTTTAGTGTTTTCGAAATTATTCCTTTCTTTACAGTTTAAATTCGGCTTTTCCTTATGAAAAGAAAACCCTTCGCCCAGTAGATTTTCGGCGTAAACAACGAAAATACCATGAGTTTCAAAGCAGTATTCTTTTTCACCATGAGCGCCTGATTTTACCTGGCCATCGAATGTCTTTTCTTCCGGAAGTAAAAGGAGTTCAACTGGTGGTGGTTCTGCAATCTCTATGCAATAAACTTTAGTTGCAATTAACGACAATAAAATTAGAACATTCTTCATGATTGATTACGTATAACGCCGGTGGCAAGGGCGGCTGGAGCGTAGTAGACTTGCACCACTTTCACGGACACTAAGCATTCTTTGTTTGATACGTTTTAGGTGACACATAATTTAAGCTCGAGTGTAGTCGATCCTCGTTGTAAAACTCAACATAATCAACAATTCTAGCCACGCATTCGACCATCGTCCTGAATTTCCAATGATGTGCCAACTCATTTTTTAGTGTCTTAAAAAATGATTCTACGTATGCATTATCTGTTGGCGTGCCGGCGCGACTCATGCTACTGACCATTCCAGCATTCGTAACAATCCGCTGATATGCTTCTGAACAGTATTCAGAACCCTGGTCACTATGGAAGATGCAACCTACCTTTACGCTCTCAGATATTAGCGACATCTTTAATGCGCCGCTAACCAAGTCGGTATCATGATAGCGCGAGAAACCCCAGCCAATAACTTTTCGTGTAAATAGATCCAGAACAGCCGCCATGTACATAGGGCCTTCTCCTGTTTTTAGGTAGGTCATATCCCCAGCCCAATGCTCGCCGAAAGCAATCGCTTTATCTTGTGTCGCCAGTACATTTTCTGCCACCAGGGAGCTGCTACCGCTGGCGCGCCTCTGCCTATATGCATGGTATATCGACTTAATGCCATTAACTTGCATCAAACGATTAATGCGCCTGCGGCTGCACGAATAACCCAAACTCTTTAAATATGGGTGCACACGAACAGCGCCGTAATTACGTTTATGACCGACATGCGTTTCCTTAATTTGGGCAGCCAGAACTTCATCGTACTGAGCGTGATCGCTTGTATCGCGATTCCGCCAGTCATAATAACCGCTTGGTGAAACGTCGAGGTAATCACACATAGCTACAATTTTGTGGCTGTCTCGGTTCTTCTCTATGAACGCGTATCTTTCTTGCGCTGATCCAAGAAGAACCGTTTGGCCTTTTTTAGGATATTTACCTCTTCCTCTTTAGCTGCCAAACGTTTTTCGAGTTCTTTGATGCGTGTTTTAGCCGACTGCAATGCCTGCTGATCTTCTTTGGAGGGTTTAGGTGGTGATTTGACAACCATATACTTATTCTCGGAAAGGCGACCTTCTTTAAATTCTTGTCGCCAACGATACAGCATGACTGGATGAATCCCCAGCGCTTCTGCGACGTCTATCGCCTTAACGTGCTTGCGCTTACTGAGTTTGACTGCATTTATCTTGTAGGCCAAGGTATAGCTGTCGTAGTGACTTTTATTCGTTATTCCCATTGTGAACCCCTTTAGCGGATTAGTAATTTACTGTCCGTTAAAGTGGTGCAGGTCTATAGCGTAAGCCGTCCAGCGGTGATAGCCGCGACTTGGCCACCCTTGTTATATTTGCTACCACGTAATTGTAAACTCATATTTCATTTTGTGCGCAGATGTAGACCATGCTTTAGAAGTTGATGCTTTAAACCTCATTGGGGTGAAGCGCGCTTGCTGAATAGCAGCCTTTAATGGCGCTTCAGGCAGCCCGGATGGGGAAATTGATACAATTTTAAAATTTGTAATCCCTCCGTACTCGTTAATAGATACTTCCGCCATCACCTTTGCTTCATCTACTTTTGGTTCAAAATTAAACCACTCTACCTGTGGTATCGATTCAAGCTCTGGCTTAATCATATCCAAGCATGCCATCAATGGAAATGAATAGAGATATAGCATTAGGCCTATAACAATTTTCGCAGTCATATCAATTTCACGCAGAAAATATAACGCCTCAAACACCGGCGGAGCTTAGCGACGTCCGCGTGCTTTGACTTGTTAACCCTTTATACTCATTTTTACCAGATGCTTCATGAAGGACGATGTCATTTCAAAAATGAATTCGACCTCCTCCTCAACAACTGCGTCGTTGTGTTTTACGAATGAGTTTTGATACTTTGAATAATAATCAACTAGCGTGCGAAACATATTTGAGAACTCTTTTGAGCCTCCATTTGAGTTTATGAAACTACCTATTTGTGGTATTTGGTTTTCTAAAGACTTTGAATTGCTGAAAATGCTCTTTAAAAGCAACTCTAAGGAAAGCCTAAGGTCATCCAACAAGTTTCGCTCAAATACATTATTGTTGAATTTCGTCAAAGCGGATTCATATAGTTTAAGGCTATCAGAAAAATCGGATAGCCAATGCTTTGCTTCTTCTACTAACGTAACATTTAATGTTTCAGAGCTAACTGAGCCAAACTGATCACTATATCTGGCGATTAATTGTATTTTTAGATTGTTGACCGAATCCGGCACAGGCTGAGGAAGCTTTGGATGCTCACATAGCTCTTTAATAATTCTATATTGGTCTTCTGGCTCAAAGCACCTCAAATTATCAAGGAGTGCTGTTCTCTTATTTGCAGCATCGAATGGATAAGATGCGTGCGGAATATTTACATTCAGATCGAATGCATAGCCAGTAAATGCCTTAACTATATTACTACCCGATAACCCATCGTTGGTATCTCCGAGCACATCTGATGCATGAGTTAAGAACATGCTTGGTATTCCTATTTCGTGCACCGAACTCTCCTTAGGGGTTAACGCCGGTGGCAAGGGCGAGCGTTTAGCGAGTCCAGCAGCGATAGCTGCGCTCTTGGCCACCCTTGTTAAAGTTGCGATCTGCCGCGCCAACAACAGGGTACGTTGTGGAGCGCAAGCGAAACCGTAACCACTAATTTCACCCGCAAGAATGCCATACGAGACAAACCTGCGAAACCTAAATTTTACGACGGGAGAAACTGCGATAACGACGCGGCACACTCCCTGATACCGACTTCTAAAATCTCGTATGATTAACCTTACGTAAACCAAAACTCTCCTTTAAAGCAGAGCACATTAACGCCCGCAGCACACGCGAGCGTAGCGAGTCGAGGCCGATAGGCCGGTGTGACTGCGTTTGTTATGTGTTTTTTTCGATGCATTCATAGAGATAGTTTATAGAGTGATGTAGCTCATTTTGATTCGAATAGTACTCATCAATTTGGCCTTGCTCTTTATAGCTGCTTATATTGTAACCATCTTCAATATCGTTATACCAAAGGACATTCTTGCCCCATATAGCAACTACGTAAAACCCACCACCTTCATCGCCAAGTGGTGGCAAAGACCATTTTACTGGCTCTATTTTTATAAGATTCCATAAGTTTATAGCTCCGTCCTCTAGCAGATAGAGTTGGCTCTCGATGTCACTCTTTAGCCAATCAATACTGACGGGCTTCCATGTGCTAGTCATACTCTCCACTTACACATAACGCCGGTGGCAAGGGCGAGGCGCGATTAGTAGACTTGCACCACTTTCACGGACACTAAGCATTCTTTGTTTGATACGTTTTAGGTGACACATAATTTAAGCTCGAGTGTAGTCGATCCTCGTTGTAAAACTCAACATAATCAACAATTCTAGCCACGCATTCGACCATCGTCCTGAATTTCCAATGATGTGCCAACTCATTTTTTAGTGTCTTAAAAAATGATTCTACGTATGCATTATCTGTTGGCGTGCCGGCGCGACTCATGCTACTGACCATTCCAGCATTCGTAACAATCCGCTGATATGCTTCTGAACAGTATTCAGAACCCTGGTCACTATGGAAGATGCAACCTACCTTTACGCTCTCAGATATTAGCGACATCTTTAATGCGCCGCTAACCAAGTCGGTATCATGATAGCGCGAGAAACCCCAGCCAATAACTTTTCGTGTAAATAGATCCAGAACAGCCGCCATGTACATAGGGCCTTCTCCTGTTTTTAGGTAGGTCATATCCCCAGCCCAATGCTCGCCGAAAGCAATCGCTTTATCTTGTGTCGCCAGTACATTTTCTGCCACCAGGGAGCTGCTACCGCTGGCGCGCCTCTGCCTATATGCATGGTATATCGACTTAATGCCATTAACTTGCATCAAACGATTAATGCGCCTGCGGCTGCACGAATAACCCAAACTCTTTAAATATGGGTGCACACGAACAGCGCCGTAATTACGTTTATGACCGACATGCGTTTCCTTAATTTGGGCAGCCAGAACTTCATCGTACTGAGCGTGATCGCTTGTATCGCGATTCCGCCAGTCATAATAACCGCTTGGTGAAACGTCGAGGTAATCACACATAGCTACAATTTTGTGGCTGTCTCGGTTCTTCTCTATGAACGCGTATCTTTCTTGCGCTGATCCAAGAAGAACCGTTTGGCCTTTTTTAGGATATTTACCTCTTCCTCTTTAGCTGCCAAACGTTTTTCGAGTTCTTTGATGCGTGTTTTAGCCGACTGCAATGCCTGCTGATCTTCTTTGGAGGGTTTAGGTGGTGATTTGACAACCATATACTTATTCTCGGAAAGGCGACCTTCTTTAAATTCTTGTCGCCAACGATACAGCATGACTGGATGAATCCCCAGCGCTTCTGCGACGTCTATCGCCTTAACGTGCTTGCGCTTACTGAGTTTGACTGCATTTATCTTGTAGGCCAAGGTATAGCTGTCGTAGTGACTTTTATTCGTTATTCCCATTGTGAACCCCTTTAGCGGATTAGTAATTTACTGTCCGTTAAAGTGGTGCAGGTCTATAGCGCCGAGTCCAGCAGCGATAGCTGCGACTTGACCACCCTTGTTAAGGTTGCGATCTGCCGCGCCACCTACAGAGTAAGTTGTGAAGCGCCAGCGGAACTGCAACTGCTTATTTTACCCGCAAGAATGCCACACTTGATGACCTTACGGAACTCTCTAACGATACGGGAAATATGACGCACTAGAAGCGGCACTTTCCTTGATACCGATAGACTTGCTTACTGCACTCTCTTTCTGAGTGGCACAATACTTAACGAAAATTCGCAGAGTACATTAACGCCCGGCTTTGGGGCGGCCGGAGCATAGCGTAGGCCGTCCCGCCGCGTATTTAGCGGCGCACAAGAGCCGCTTGTTATTGGCCGCCGGTTTGCACCTGCTACAACGCGCTTAGCGGAGCAACGCGAAGCCAGAGGCCAAGTATTTGGGTAAGAATACCTTACTTGAAACCTTTTGGAACCCACTTAGGGCTACCCACGATGTAGGCATGCAGCGGGATTTACACGACAAACCTACTATTAGCACAGGGAGCGATACTGCGGACTTTGATGCAGCACATCCCCTGATGCTGGCATGCCGACTTACTGGCACACTTTTGAATTACATTATGAAACTAAAACTAACTGAAAAAGGTAAGGCGAAATAACGCCCGCATTTGGGGCGGCGAAGCGACAGCGTAGCCGTCCCGCCGCGTTTTATAGCGGCGAACAAGATGCGCTTGTTATGAGTGCCGACACTATTTAAAGAGTACATAAGCGCCTACTAGGGCCAAAGCCATGGCCGATAGAGTCAGGATTGCTGCATTGAATAAAGCCCCGCCAGAGGAATTGATCTTTGCTTCAATCTCCACCATCTCCCCTTCTGTTAGAGGGTTTTCAACTTGATGCCGACTATTCGATAACAACGCTATTGCATCTTTAGCCTGATGGTCCAAAACAGACCAAACCCCAACTTTAAGCGCACCAGTTGCAAACGCTCCTATCCTTTTAGATTGACGACTAGATACGTGAGTGAATATGCCTTTAGCTCTCAATCTTTCAGCAAGGTTTTTCGCATCGACCTCGTTTTCATACTCTCTGAGTAGAATCATGTTTGTAATTCATAACGCCGGTGGCAAGGGCGAGGCGCGATTAGCGCCGAGTCCAGCAGCGATAGCTGCGACTTGGCCACCCTTGTTAAAGTTGCGATCTGCCGCGCCACCTACAGAGTAAGTTGTGAAGCGCCAGCGGAACTGCAACTGCTTATTTTACCCGCAAGAATGCCACACTTGATGACCTTACGGAACTCTCTAATGATACGGGAAATATGACGCACTAGAAGCGGCACTTTCCTTGATACCGATAGACTTGCTTACTGCACTCTCTTTCTGAGTGGCACAATACTTAACGAAAATTCGCAGAGCACATTAACGCCGGTGGCAAGGGCGAGGCGCGATTAGCGCCGAGTCCAGCAGCGATAGCTGCGACTTGGCCACCCTTGTTAAGGTTGCGATCTGCCGCACCAACAACAGAGTACGTTGTGGAGCGCAAGCGAAACCGTAACCAATAATTTTACCCGCAAGAATGCCATACTTGATGACCTTACGGAACTCTCTAGCGATATGGAAAATATGACTTACTAGAAGCGGCACTTTCCTTGATTCCGATAGACTTGAATACAGCACTTACTTTTTAAACGGTACGAACTCGACAACAAAATCGCAGAGCACATTAACGCCCGGTTTAGGCGCGGCTGGAGCGTAGCGTAAGCCGTCGCAGCCGCACGTTTTTTGTGCGGCTAACCTACAACCGCTTGTTATATTTGGCCATCCTCTTCCATGGGAAAGAAGCTATAGCCTTTCCCACCAGTACGCTTCCACCATTTTTCCGACCACATTTCTGTTACGTGAACCTTGGCAATGTGTTCTGAATTGGATCTCATCAAATTATTCAAATGAGGATCTTTCAGGATTAAGTCAAGTGCTGCTTTCTCAGCATCTTCGATTGAGGAAGCTTTAACAAATCTTGTTGTAACAAAGCCAAGAAGCTTCCATTGCTCCTCTACCCTAATCTCGTAGTTATCGCCTTGCAGACGAACACCGTACTTCAAAGTTTCACCTCAAATATAACGCCGCCAGCAGGGGTGACAAAACCAGAGCGAAGCGGCGGTTTTGGCATCCCTCTGGCTGGCTTTGTTATGCATTTTCTAGTTTGGCAATGAGTGTATTTTGTACTGCGCGCCATGTTTTGTTTTCGCCATTTTCTTCCCACAGCTCTTGCAACTCCGAGCCAGACGTAATTTTTTTCACTGCTTCTAATGCCATTTTAGAATGAGCCACCTCTATATTCGGTTTAGAGCCAAAGATTAAGCCTTGCTTTTTACCTAGCCAGTTTTTCGCTTCTTGGGGTATCAATGATTCGTCGCCTGTAACAGCAGCGGCAATAATTTCACATGCTGCTAATGCTTCAGAGCAAATTGGGGATTCCAAGTAATCGTTTTCACTCAATACCGATCGAATAGGTGCTAAAAGAGTATCTAGCCCTTTGGACTTTTCTAAACCCCAGACCCAATCTCCAGCGTCATCATTTCCAAAGTTATCTTCGCTCCATGCTCCCATGTCTACTCTCCTCGGTATGCATAACGCCCGCAACAGCCGGGATCGCAGCGAGTCGGATGCTTGCGTTTGTTATGCACTAACATGAACCCGTAAAAAATGCGATTATTAACCAAAACACACCTTCCACTGCAATTTGCTCCCCCACACCGCTCTCCTCACCTGTTTGAGATTTATGCGAGCAGGGAAACAAGCCTTTTAGAGCGTCTGGATTAAAAAATAGTCCATAACATTTCTTACACGCATCAATATCTATATCTTGAACACTTATGGTGTGAAGGGCAACGTTAGTACAGCATGGGCATTTCCGCTTTGATACTCCGACGTCATTTGCTTCAAACACCAAGCGCTGAGTAGTAATACTCTTCTTCTCTTTAACTAAAAGCGCTGCTATCGACCGCTCCGGAACCCAAACACCACTACAGTACTTACATGAATAGGTTTGTATCCCACTTGAATCCGTAGGCGCCAACCTCTCTATGCAGTTTGGACACTTCATAATCTATTCATTGCCTTGTTATAAATTTTTTTCATTTTCTTTGTTGTGCCAAATACGGAGAATGTTGATAGCCTCCGATGAAGATATTTGGTACCTGATGGTATAGTTGCCAATATATAGATCACGAAGTAGATCTGGGTTTTCTGCACGGGAAACCGGAAGACCAACTTTCGGAAACACTTTAAGTCTTTCTGCAGCTTCCTGGATTTCTATGGCAGCTTTTCTTGCAGCCAAAGGGCTTTTAGGTGCCATAAAATCATGAAGGCGTTTCAAGTCACCAACCGCCTGCGGTGTATAACGCAGCCTCATTTTGCAGGGGCTTTCAGAAGGCTTTCGGTTCCCCAGCTATTGAGCCAAGCATTCACCTCAGACTCGTCTATAAGCTCACCCCGCCTTACAGAATCGATTGCTTCAAGAGTTTCTTCCCAGCGAGACTCTTCGACTGCCTGCCTAGCGACAAACTCCCTAACCGCTTGATTTATAAGGTAACTTTTACTTCTGTCGAGTTTCTGAGCCAGAAGATCAAGTGGTTTCTCAATATCATCATTTAGGCGAACACTAGTAATACTCATAGAACCTCCTACAAAGCTTGTATTACATTGTAATACAGCACGAGGTTCAGGGCTAGACTTGATTTATAACGCCGGTGGCAAGGGCGAGGCGCGATTAGCGCCGAGTCCAGCAGCGATAGCTGCGACTTGGCCACCCTTGTTAAGGTTGCGATCTGCCGCACCAACAACAGAGTACGTTGTGGAGCGCAAGCGAAACCGTAACCACTAATTTTACCGCAAGAATGCCATACTTGATGACCTTACGGAACTCTCTAGCGATATGGAAAATATGACTTACTAGAAGCGGCACTTTCCTTGATACCGATAGACTTGAATACAGCACTTACTTTTTAAACGGTACGAACTCGACAACAAAATCGCAGAGCACATTAACGCCGTGTTAATGGGCAGCCGAAGCAACGCGTAGGCTGTCCAGTGGAAGCCGTGTCTTTTGCGGCTGCAACGAAATTGAACACTTTGTTAAGTGAATTACACACCGAAAAGACTGCCTAAAAAATATGGTACTTTTGAAAAACCTGCCCAAGAAATAGCACCTACAGCGAAAACAAGATGTTCTGATTGAATTTTTCCATAACTTTTCGCCCTAAGAAATATAATAGCTATTACCGCAGAGAAAAACCAAACCACAAATCCAACATAATTCAATAGGTTGATAGTTAGGCTTTCAGTCCAATTTACTGATGCCGCTATTAATGTTAATACCAACGCAATTGCAGCTGGCAAGTACCGATTCCATTCTTTTGCTACAGCCTCCAAAAGCATCGAATACAATACGCCTATGCCGCCCATTAACAGATACGCCATTATTTCCACTCACTTAACGCCAGTATTTGGCGCATTTTTGTTGGTGCTGTTTTTCAAGCGCCGACAAAAATGTCGGCCAAGATACTTTTGTTAGCAATTTATTGCATAAATGCATTTGAATTTACTTGGAGTTGTATAATTTTAAGCTCATCCTCTTCCAGCGAAAGCCCCATGTATATTTGAGCCACATCACTCTCAAATGTAGCTGAAACACTATAATCGCAGCGTTCAATCTTACCTGTTGAAGTGTGCGCTTGTTTAGCGCAACGCTGCCATTCAATAGAATCTATGGATTTCAAAGCTCCTAGCTTGTTAAAATATTTGAATAATTTGTCACCCTGCTCGTCGGTAGTTACTTCCAACCAAGAAAAACTTAATTGTGGCTTTGCGAGCTCATAGTTCCACGGGCTTTGATTTCTTAGAAACTCCCTGATGTAAGGTTCGGCTACACCGTCAAACTTCCCATAGGTTTTTGATGTTGTGATACCAGCCCAAACAAGAAGAATTATAATTAACGCCAATACGACACCAAACCCAATTAATATCTTCTTGATAATGGACAAAAACCCACCACTTTTCTTCATCTCATTCTCTTTCAAGTCAGCACTTCCGGGTGCATAAGGGTTTTGATCCACAATAAATTTCTCCAACGTTTTGGGGTTGCTAACGCCTCAAACAGGGGCGCACGTTAGTGCGTCCCGGCCGAAGGCCCTTGCTGCTTTGACTTGTTACGTGTGATTTTCTCGGCAGTGATTTCATTTGCAAGCGCAAGATATCTTATGCTTTTATCGAAGAATGAAACATACCAATTCTCTTCATTATCTTCGATAAATGTATGAAATGTTCGTATAACTTGCCCACCACTAAACTCCATTACTAGATCATTCTGTGGAGTGATCTCAACAGCTGTTAATTGCGCACCCTTTATTGGGTCAGTTACCGCACAACAACGATGAAAATCAGTTTCATACTCCTCTTTAGATTCATAGGAATCATGTGCGGCAAAATCACCACTAGCAATTATAATCTTGCCGTTTGCTTCATATCTCCAGCTTGGATCGATCCAGAACGAAACATCACCGAAGTGAATATTCAGGGAATTACAAGCATTTCCCTTCCGATCAACGGTCTTTCCAATCAATACTCGAAGCTCTTTTTCTAGATTATCTCTCTGCATTCTCAATTACACGTAACGCCCCACTTAGCCGCAGCCACATGGAGCTTGTTTGTTGTGTTAGCGTAGCGACAACACAACAAACCAAGCGGAGTGTGAGCTGTCGGCTACAGTGGCTTGTTATGTGGCTTTGTACTTTTTCTTTAGCAAGGATGATACAAGAAAAAACACCACCCCGAGTAAAGCAAGCATGAGGCCTACATATACAAAATTTACGCCTTCAGACGGCACAATTTTATAAAACTCATACTTACCGCTGGATGTTTCATGACCACCAAAGCTTATACCACCAACCGGTAGAAAATCACTGCCAAAGGCTAGCAAAGATAAAGCTATAAGCAAAACGCCAAGGACCTTCATTATCGAACTGAGTATTTTCATGCTTAAAGCCAACTTACGAATAGGAGCGAATGTTTGCTAGTACACATAACGCCGGTGGCAAGGGCGAGGCGCGATTAGCGCCGAGTCCAGCAGCGATAGCTGCGAGCTTGGCCACCCTTGTTAAAGTTGCGATCTGCCGCGCTAACAACAGGGTACGTTGTGGAGCGCAAGCGAAACCGTAACCACTAATTTTACCCGCAAGAATGCCACACTTGATGGCGTTACGGAACTAGCTAGCGATACTGGAAAGGTGACTTACTGGGAGCGGCACTTTCCTTGATACCGATAGACTTGCTTAATGCACTCTCTTTCTGAGTGGCACAAAACTTAACTAAAATTCGCAGAGCACATTAACGCCGCTAGCAACGGCGACCAATACGTAGCTTCTTTTGTGTTAATTTGGAGCGTAGCGACAACACAAAAGAAGCGGAGTGTTGGGCGTCCAAGCGCACGTGT
Source organism: Simiduia litorea (assembly GCF_042853465.1). Classification (GTDB taxonomy): domain Bacteria; phylum Pseudomonadota; class Gammaproteobacteria; order Pseudomonadales; family Cellvibrionaceae; genus Simiduia; species Simiduia litorea. The sequence goes on from NZ_AP031497.1 coordinate 4,143,170, forward strand.
TTTTGTGCGCTGATGTTGCCTAGCCTTGTTATGCTTTTACTCAGTTCGTACTTTGACGATTCTTGAATCTGTACCAATTTCTAGGCATAAACCACCGGCATATAAGCAGCCTTCTTTGATGAAGGGGGCTGAGCCGTAACTGTCCTTTTCGATAGTAGATTGAACTTCAGAAAGAGGCTTACCAACCAGATTGAAATTGGCTACCACTAAGGCCTGATCAAGCATTCTATCCAAAGTGTCGAAACTGGCTGATTGATATGACTGCGTAATTCCATGATCTAAAGATTGCATACTATAAGCTACTACCCAACCGAGATTGGATAGTAAAAGAAGCACTGTAAGAATCTTTGTACTACGACTCAAAGTCAAATCTTCCCTGTTGATGCATAACGCCGCAAGCAAAGGCGCGCGTTAGCGCGTCCAGCCCGCAGGGCGATTTTGCCTTGCCTTGTTATGTGTTTAGTCATCGGACTTGCCATTGGAAAGGACGTAGCCAGCGACTGTTCCTAGTAAAGCAGCCAAAGTTTCAGATTGAAAATTAGTTACTACAGCAAGAATTAAAATGGTTGGAATAAACAGCACAACACCAACAGCTTTTAGCGTGGCTGGACCGAAGCCTTGGTTTTTAGCTTTGATGCGCTTATAGATTATGTTTAAGCCGTATAGCATCGCTGCTACTGCACCACATACAGCGACTACTTGTAGCCATGTTGCTGATGGTTCAATTTGCACTTGTTACTCCTTGTGACACATAACGCCCAGCTAAGCTGCCGGAACGGAGTTGGTTGGTTTGAGCTAGCGTAGCGTTTAAGCGCAAACGAAGCAACGGAGTGGAGGTCAGATTGAGCTGTTTGTTAAGTGATTTACTCCGGAGACCACTCGTACTCAATTGCATTACCCAGAGGAATAAATGTTGCTGATCTTGGTAGGGCGTATGTATTGGGCCTCTCACCCTTAATAGCAAAAACATAGAACGCGCTTTGCAGTACCTGAAATGCACGAGAGCAACTAGAGACCAACTTATTCGACACTACCACTTCCCCGGCGACATCTCCTTTGTACGATTTTATAACAGTAAATACAGCTGTTTGAGTACTAGTGCTTTCATCAAAAACTTCGGAGTTCAACCGTCCAAAGAACATCACATCACTCTTCTCTAATAATTGATCGGAGTATAATGCTGTCCGTTTAAAGGGGCTAATTACACAAGCATCAGCCGCTCCGGACATTAGTATCCAAATCAAAACCAATAGTAGGATCTTCATGAATTCACTTAACGCCCCACTTAGCCGCAGCCACATGGAGCTTGTTTGTTGTGTTAGCGTAGCGACAACACAACAAACCAAGCGGAGTGTGAGCTGTCGGCTACAGTGGCTTGTTATGTGGCTTTGTACTTTTTCTTTAGCAAGGATGATACAAGAAAAAACACCACCCCGAGTAAAGCAAGCATGAGGCCTACATATACAAAATTTACGCCTTCAGACGGCACAATTTTATAAAACTCATACTTACCGCTGGATGTTTCATGACCACCAAAGCTTATACCACCAACCGGTAGAAAATCACTGCCAAAGGCTAGCAAAGATAAAGCTATAAGCAAAACGCCAAGGACCTTCATTATCGAACTGAGTATTTTCATGCTTAAAGCCAACTTACGAATAGGAGCGAATGTTTGCTAGTACACATAACGCCCGCAACAGCCGGGAGCGTAGCGAGTCGGCTGTTTGCGCTTGTTATTTGCACAATTGATTTTCTTTAGAAAATGCCCCAAGCCTTGACGCCCTAGCTATGCCTGAAATTTAACGGCAAGAATACCTTACTTGCCACCCTGAGATGTACCCACTTATTGGCACACCACAATCTGGCGGCTTTTTAGCCGCCCCATAAATCTACAATGAGGCACGAAGAAAGGATTGATACGTTTGAACACAGCACAATCCTTTATGCCTTTGGTGCCTTGGACTGCACCGATGAAACTACAAACCATATCGAAAGATTAAATTCTTTCTAATAGCAAATAACGCCGGTGGCAAGGGCGGCCGCAGCAACGCGGAGGCCGTCCAGCAGCGATAGCTGCGACTTGGCCACCCTTGTTAAAGTTGCGATCTGCCGTGCCACCTACAAAGTACGTTGTTGAGCGCCAGCGAAACCACAACCAATTAATTTTACCCGCAAGAATGCCACACTTGAAGGCACTGCGGAATACATTTGGGTAGCGGGAAGGACTGCGATGTTGACGCGGCACATTCCCTGATACCGATTTCTAAAATCTTATGCGATTCACTTTACGTGAACCAAAACTTCCCTAAAAGGCAGAGCACATTAACGCCCGCCACAATGGCGAGCAACGACTAGTTGCGAGTCCAGCCGCGCAGCGGCGTATTGGTGGCGTTTGTTATGGCTTGTACTACCAAGCGACATCATAGAACCCCATAACCTTTTGTGTTTGTTCGTTTACTACAACGATCCAGTCACCGTGAAGTAGAGAATGGCCTTCTACGGTTTGTGCACAAGCTAAGTACACGCGGCATTCACCTTTCACGACTTCAAATACTTTAGATGATGCTGGAACATTCGTTTCGCAGAACTTTGCATGGTCAGGATATCTCTCAATGAGTTGTGCAGTGACATTAGACCAAGCTGATTTTTGTTGCTGAGCTGTGAAATTACAGCTCCTTTCCGTAGATGGCAGCACGCTTTCTTGAGCCGAGCATGATGCAAGAAATATACTTAGTATTAAAACTATTCTCATATTACGCGTGACCATAACGCCTTGCTAAGGGGCCGTAGTGTAGGCGATTATTTTTTGCTAGCGTTAGCGTAAAGCAAAAAAGAAGCGCCGAAACGGAGGTCCCACGTAGGCCGCTTGCGGCCGGAGTGTACTTAAGCAATTTGTTATGAGTCCGCAGCTAATGGTGGCACACACTTATTACAAAAAACCCAGATAAGACCAAAATCACCAATAATTTCAAAACCATTATCAATTTCACGGACGAGCTCAAACTCGCCAAATGAAACGATATTGCTATCTTCATCCCAAATTATCGAAAGCGTGAGGTGCGAAAAATCTACCTCTATCTTTGAGTCATCTTTGTTTGAAAAGCGTACGTTGAAGACCCTTTTGTCTTCATCGATTACTTGAAAGGTTAGCTCACTCCTATCTTGAGGGGCTTCCAACCTAATGACTTCTAAGCCAAATAGCTCTTTCATACATTAAGACTCATAACGCCGGTGGCAAGGGCGAGGCGCGATTAGCGCCGAGTCCAGCAGCGACAGCTGCGACTTGGCCACCCTTGTTAAAGTTGCGATCTGCCGCGCCAACAACAGGGTACGTTGTGGAGCGCAAGCGAAACCAGAACCATTAATTTACCCGCAAGAATGCCACACTTGATGACCTTACGGAACTCTCTAGCGATATGGGAAGTATGACTTACCAGAAGCGGCACTTTCCTTGATACCGATAGACTTGCTTACTGCACTCTCTTTCTGAGTGGCACAATACTTAACGAGAATTCGCAGAGCACATTAACGCCGGTGGCAAGGGCGGCCGCAGCAACGCGGAGGCCGTCCAGCAGCGATAGCTGCGACTTGGCCACCCTTGTTAAAGTTGCGATCTGCCGTGCCACCTACAAAGTACGTTGTTGAGCGCCAGCGAAACCACAACCAATTAATTTTACCCGCAAGAATGCCACACTTGAAGGCACTGCGGAATACATTTGGGTAGCGGGAAGGACTGCGATGTTGACGCGGCACATTCCCTGATACCGATTTCTAAAATCTTATGCGATTCACTTTACGTGAACCAAAACTTCCCTAAAAGGCAGAGCACATTAACGCCCGTAGCACGAGCAAAGATGCAGCGCAGCGAAATCTTTGTCGCTGTGCCTACGTTTGTTAAATGCTATTTGCACGCATCCACCGCTTGGCTTGAGTTAAGGACTTATGTCTTAATTTCTGTGAATCAGTTTTGTCTTTAGATATTGCCAATAGTTGTTCACAAATACTACTCGTCAGAGGAAAACCATTCTCAATCCATGTTACTGCTAATAGAGCCCAGTGCCGACTAGGAAAACGAAGAGAGTACTCAACTACATCAGCTAGTAAATTTTCGCTAAGCGCTCCGGCGTTCTTAACCTCTCCAATAACCGCAGGATATTCATGCTCCAACACTGGCAATAGAACCATCAGATTCTGATGCTCTAACCATAAGCTATTTAATTCTGCGATATCTTTCATTGGCATTTAACGCCGCTATAAAAGGCACGCGTTAGCGCGTCCAGTGGAGGCCGCTTTTCGGCCGGAACGATTTTTGATAGCTTTGTTAAATGCTCTTTTGCAATATGAAATCTGCATGCTCTTTACGCCCGTTACACACGGAACTTGGATGCCCTATACACCCTGACACCTCTTCCTCTTCTGGACCGTAACCAGTATGAGTAGCCACCACTACAAAGTTACCGCTCATAGCATCACACGGACCGGGGCAGACAAATACGAACCAATCAAAATCTTTTTTAGGTGGAATTTCATAGTAGCCTTCGTAATTCGTAGTTACCTTTCGCGAAGAATCACCTTTTATATAAACCTCTGCTCCCTGTATCGGGAACCCCGTTACCCCGTCAGTTACACGGCCGGACACTTGTGGCGAAGTCCAGTTGTTGTGGGGATATGGCAAAATACAACCAGACAGAATTGCCGAAAGAAATATGACGATAGCTTGTTTCATAGTGTGCATTTAACGCCCGCCACAACGGCGAGCAACGATTAGTTGCGAGTCCAGCTGAGCAGCAGCGTGTTGGTGGCGTTTGTTATAAATTAGCTCCATGGCAATTTTTCCAATTGGTATTCATTGGCCTCCATGCATGGAATCATAAACCAATGAGCATCTGGCCATATTCTTGCATTTTCTTCAATCCCGTAGAAACATGCGGCAATTAACTCAACATTAACCAGCTCTTCACTATTCAAGGGCATCCATATAAGTCCCATTTTATCTTTTAACATTGCTAGATATTCGTTGACCGGACCAACAACTGGCGGAACTACCGTTGATTGAACGGCGATAGAATATAGTAAGAAGGTGGCCAGTAATTTTCTCATGATTTATAACGCCCGCTTCAGCCGGGCCGAACGCGGATCGGTTTTGGTGTTATTGTTTGAGCGCAGCGAGTAACACCAAAACCACGTAGTGTTTGGCCTCGGCTGCAAGCGTTTGTTATACGCTGCACTATGAAAAGATACGAAGTGACAGCATTAACCAGAAAAAAGTAACCACTGCACCGACGATACCAGCCCCAAATGCCAGCGCAATATTACCCTTTTTATACTCTTCCAGTGTACCAGCGACAATATACCCGCCATATTTTCTGGTTAGTAACCAGATAGTCAATACGCATCCACCAATAACTACGACCGATGATAAGAAATAAGCCCAACTAAATAGCGAGAGAAAAAAAAGTGGTGTGCTGGTAAAAGCCAATATCGCACCAGTTGCGAATCCCTCTGGAATATCATCGTACTTGAGTCGACGACCGCATGAGGTGCAGACACCCATCATCGTACCGGTCTTGGCGGCAGATAATTCCGATTTAAATTGCTTATTACATTTCTCGCAGATCATTTACGTATAACGCCCGCAACAAACGCGAGCGTAGCGAGTCGAGGGCGACCGCCCATCTTGGTTGCGATTGTTATGCATTTTTTAGCCTCAACGCTTTGCGGGTAAGCAATACTGTACCCCAATATATAGATAGAGGTACACCGTAGAACATAGCGAACAGTGACGAAGCCACTTTAAAATAAACCAAGGAAACGAGAAAGAACAAGGCTAAAATTATAATTAGTGAACTTTTATAAAATTTATTCCCGCCATTTAAGTAACGCCAGAATGACCATAAAAAAAACAATAATGATGCACAAAAAATTATAGAAAAATTTTCTAGCTGTCTATCGCTTAAAATTTTTTCATCAACCACAAACACTAAATAGACAAATATTGGAATGACTGAAATTTGTTGATAGGAAGTAAGGCGAAACCCTCTTTCATGCTTGTACTTTTGAAGAATACTGTACCAGTGGTCTTGTTTTAGCTCCCACTCTGTCACCTTGGCTAGCACAAAGGGCAAGCCTAGTAATGCGGAGATTACCGTAACGACTATGAGAATTACACCAATCAAACTCAACAATTAGAGCCGCACCCTATTTTGCATAACGCCGTGTTAATGGGCAGCCGAAGCAACGCGTAGGCTGTCCAGTGGAAGCCGCGCTTTTTGCGGCTGTAACGAAATTGAACACCTTGTTAAATATTTAGCAGCCGCCATCACCGCCTCCAAAGCCCCCATCTCCTCCGCAACCACTATGGCCATCGGTCTTTGACCCATAACCACCTATAGCAACTAACCAATAAACCAAAGCAATTAAAAAAAGGAAAATACATATTGGAGCTATAAAACCAGACGCGATGGTATTTGATGATAGCTCTGAATAATAGCAGGATAGAATTAGTCCTAATATGACTATGGATAAAGATAGAAACTTCACCTTTTTTCCTTCATGTATTTAACGCCGGTGGCAAGGGCGAGGCGCGATTAGCGCCGAGTCCAGCAGCGATAGCTGCGAGCTTGGCCGCCCTTGTTAAAGTTGCGATCTGCCGCGCCAACAACAGGGTACGTTGTGGAGCGCAAGCGAAACCTTAACCACTAATTTTACCCGCAAGAATGCCACACTTGATGACATTACGGAACTCTCTAGCGATATGGGAAATATGGCTTACTAGAAGCGGCACTTTCCTTGATACCGATAGACTTGAATACAGCACTTACTTTTTAAACAGTACGAACTCGACAACAAAATCGCAGAGCACATTAACGCCGTGTTAATGGGCAGCCGAAGCAACGCGTAGGCTGTCCAGTGGAAGCCGTGTCTTTTGCGGCTGCAACGAAATTGAACACTTTGTTAAGTGAATTACACACCGAAAAGACTGCCTAAAAAATATGGTACTTTTGAAAAACCTGCCCAAGAAATAGCACCTACAGCGAAAACAAGATGTTCTGATTGAATTTTTCCATAACTTTTCGCCCTAAGAAATATAATAGCTATTACCGCAGAGAAAAACCAAACCACAAATCCAACATAATTCAATAGGTTGATAGTTAGGCTTTCAGTCCAATTTACTGATGCCGCTATTAATGTTAATACCAACGCAATTGCAGCTGGCAAGTACCGATTCCATTCTTTTGCTACAGCCTCCAAAAGCATCGAATACAATACGCCTATGCCGCCCATTAACAGATACGCCATTATTTCCACTCACTTAACGCCGCGATAAACGGTGGTTTTTAAGTTGCACTTTTGCCATAAAATGGAGCGAAGCGGAATGGCAAAAGTGCAACTTAAAATTCCATCCGTTTGATTGCTTTGTTAAATGCTTTTTAAAGCCACAACGGCCACTTTTTTGACCCGGTTGGATGTAACTCAATACCTTGATTAATACCCACTGAAAATTGCTCCTGTTCTTTAGCAAGCAAGCCTGATTCAGAATAATTTAGGATTTGTATATTGCCTATAAGTTTGAAAGGATGCTTTTTATACATTTGATAAGCTTGCAGAGGCTCTGACATTCCCTTGACCCAAACTTTAAAAAAAAATACGTCCTGCTTTTCTCCGTTGTCTAATGTTACTAAACCATCTTGGCTATAAGACCAAGCCTCAAACGACCGGCTTAGTTCAGGGAGTTTTTTCTCTGCGGCACTTACCGCTTGTTGTTGCGTTTCGGCTTCAAATTCCATACTTTCCCTTTTGCCATTATTCATAGTAATGACATACGGCACCATTAGCTCATGCTCTGCTAATGAATCACCAATCGCAGCGCTATGTGCCATGATAAATCCAAGAATCTGTCCGATTACTTCGTGCTTCAAAATTACTCCCTCATTTAACGCCCAGCTTTGGGGCGGCCGGAGCATAGCGTAGGCCGTCCCGCCGCGTATTTAGCGGCGCACAAGAGCCGCTTGTTATTGGCCGCCGGTTTGCACTTGCTACAACGCGCTTAGCGGAGCAACGCGAAGCCAGAGGCCATTAGTTTGCGTAAGAATACCTTACTTGAAACTTTTTGGAACCCACTTAGCGCACACCACGATTTAGGCATGCAACACCCTTTGCGCGATGAACCAACTATTAGCACCAGGAAAGAAACTGCGGGATTGGGGCAGCACATTCCTTGATGCTGGCATGCCGACTTAGTGGCACACTTTTGAATAACTTACTGAACTCAAAACAAACTTAAAAAAGGTAAGGCGAAATAACGCCGTGGTTTGGGGCGACTGGAGCATAGCGTAAGCCGTCCCGCACCGCGTTTTTTGCGGTGCTTACAACACCACCTTGTTATTTGCCGCCGGTTTGCATTTACTACAACGCGCTTAGCGGAGCACCTGCGAAGCCAGAGGCCTTTAGTTTGCGTAAGAATACCTTACTTGATGCCTTTTGGAACCCACTTAGGGCAAACCACAATGCAGGCATGCATCACGCCTTGCGCGGCGAACCAACTATTAGCACAGGGAAATAAACTGCGATATTGAAGCAGCACATTCCTTGATGCTGGCATGCCGACTTACTGGCACACTTTTGAATAACTTACCGAACCCAAAACAAACATAAAAAAGGTAAGGCTCAATAACGCCGGTAGCAAAGGCGAGCGATAGCGAGTCCAGGCCGCGCTTTTTGCGGCCGATTTTGCCTACCCTTGTTAAGCATTGAATCTTTCTACGATAGATTTACACTCATACAAAGAGACTTCCTTTGCCCACTTAATAGATTGCTGAATTTCTAGCTCATGTCGATCAAGAGCTTCTTTAGACCAATACTGCCTTTGCGCGCCTATTGGTAAATGATCGATTTCTGATGAAACTCCTGTGAATGCCAGAAAGTCCTTATCATCTTCAGGGAGGCCAACTTCAAACCTTAGCGAAGATATCTCAATGGCCCCCTCTAAATAATGAATAGAGCCATCAAGCATTCCGCTCGCAACGCTGGCGGCACGCTTACGTTGTTTCTCGATGTATTCTTCGTGGCTCATTTTCATAGGGTGCTTAACGCCGGTGGCAAGGGCGAGCGAAAGCGAGTCCCGCGGCGACAGCCGCGAATTGGCCACCCTTGTTAAGTGTTTGACTCCGAAAAATACAGAACATCATTATCTGTGCACCAACCTTTCCAGCTATTTGACTTAGAATTAGCGCTCCAAAAATATAGCGGGACATCGCTACCTATCCTACTTAGCTTGCTTACAAACAATTCAATTTTTTTGATTAAATCCATCTGACTTTTACTTGGCACCTGTACCTCCTGTAACAAAGCCAATCTGCGAGAGAAGACTAATAACTGCCTGTCTCTTTCGCCTATACCACTCTCATGCGAAAATTTATCAATCGTTAGCTGATCAATACTAGCATCTAGTAATTTTTCTAAAATCTCTATGAGCACTTCTTCCATAAATACACTTAACGTCCGGTTTAGGGGCGGCTGGAGCGTAGCGTAAGCCGTCCCAGCCGCACGCTTTTTGTGCGGCGAACCTACAACCGCTTGTTATGTGCTTTTACGTAAAAATGATTATGCACAGCCAAAAAAACCGAAAATATAAAGACCACCACAACAGGTATTAGCGGCGTAGCTATAACTGGATTCTGGAGTACAAAATAGCCCCACAAAAAATAAACTAACGAAGCACTGGCAATGATAGCTACAGGTTTACGGTGTTTTACCTGATCTTTCCAAAGCCAGCCTAGAAGTAGAAATGGAAATAGATTCCAAAATATCCATAGTGGCACTAATACAGCATAGATGGTCATTAGTATCCTTTACTACCGAACTTCCGTAATCACATAACGCCGGTGGCAAGGGCGAGGCGCGATTAGTAGACTTGCACCACTTTCACGGACACTAAGCATTCTTTGTTTGATACGTTTTAGGTGACACATAATTTAAGCTCGAGTGTAGTCGATCCTCGTTGTAAAACTCAACATAATCAACAATTCTAGCCACGCATTCGACCATCGTCCTGAATTTCCAATGATGTGCCAACTCATTTTTTAGTGTCTTAAAAAATGATTCTACGTATGCATTATCTGTTGGCGTGCCGGCGCGACTCATGCTACTGACCATTCCAGCATTCGTAACAATCCGCTGATATGCTTCTGAACAGTATTCAGAACCCTGGTCACTATGGAAGATGCAACCTACCTTTACGCTCTCAGATATTAGCGACATCTTTAATGCGCCGCTAACCAAGTCGGTATCATGATAGCGCGAGAAACCCCAGCCAATAACTTTTCGTGTAAATAGATCCAGAACAGCCGCCATGTACATAGGGCCTTCTCCTGTTTTTAGGTAGGTCATATCCCCAGCCCAATGCTCGCCGAAAGCAATCGCTTTATCTTGTGTCGCCAGTACATTTTCTGCCACCAGGGAGCTGCTACCGCTGGCGCGCCTCTGCCTATATGCATGGTATATCGACTTAATGCCATTAACTTGCATCAAACGATTAATGCGCCTGCGGCTGCACGAATAACCCAAACTCTTTAAATATGGGTGCACACGAACAGCGCCGTAATTACGTTTATGACCGACATGCGTTTCCTTAATTTGGGCAGCCAGAACTTCATCGTACTGAGCGTGATCGCTTGTATCGCGATTCCGCCAGTCATAATAACCGCTTGGTGAAACGTCGAGGTAATCACACATAGCTACAATTTTGTGGCTGTCTCGGTTCTTCTCTATGAACGCGTATCTTTCTTGCGCTGATCCAAGAAGAACCGTTTGGCCTTTTTTAGGATATTTACCTCTTCCTCTTTAGCTGCCAAACGTTTTTCGAGTTCTTTGATGCGTGTTTTAGCCGACTGCAATGCCTGCTGATCTTCTTTGGAGGGTTTAGGTGGTGATTTGACAACCATATACTTATTCTCGGAAAGGCGACCTTCTTTAAATTCTTGTCGCCAACGATACAGCATGACTGGATGAATCCCCAGCGCTTCTGCGACGTCTATCGCCTTAACGTGCTTGCGCTTACTGAGTTTGACTGCATTTATCTTGTAGGCCAAGGTATAGCTGTCGTAGTGACTTTTATTCGTTATTCCCATTGTGAACCCCTTTAGCGGATTAGTAATTTACTGTCCGTTAAAGTGGTGCAGGTCTACAGCGTAAGCCGTCCCGGCCCGATAGGGCCGTACAAGATGCGCTTGTTATAAATTTTCACTCTAATCCGTAGTTTTGAGCAAAGTTTTTATAAAAATCAGCCCATGATTTTGGAGAGTGATTTTTAATAGCTTCTTCGTAACAGTGCTGAGCTTGTTCTTTCAATGCCGACTTCTCCTCATCACTAAAAGACTCGAATTCTGATGCAATACCCTCTTGTATATCTACAATAGTGTCTTCATCAAGTTCTTCCGCTTCTAATATGTCCAGATAACCCATAATGGTTAAAAGGCAGTCTGCAATATTCTTCACGATCTCTCCTTAGATTTATAACGCTCGGTTTAGGCGCGGCTGGAGCGAAGCGTAAGCCGTCGCAGCCGCGCATTTTGCGGCGAACCTAAAACCGCTTGTTATTTGCCGCTGGTTTGCACCTGCTACAACGCTGGATAGCGGAGCGGTAGCGAAGCCAGTGGCCGATTATTTGGGTAAGAATACCTTACTTGACCCCTTTTGGAACCCACTTAGGGCAACCCACGATGTAGGCATGCAATACGCCTTGCGCGGCTAACTTACTATTGGCACCAAGAAGGAAACTACTGAACTTCTGAAGCAGCACATTCCTTGATGCTGGCATGCCGACTTACTGGCACACTTTTGAATTACAAACTAAAACCGAAACAAACTTAAAAAAGGTAAGGCGAAATAACGCCTTGGTAACCCGCCGGAACGGAGTTGAAGTTTTGTGCTATTTAAGCACAAAACGCGCAACGCAGTGGAGGTCGGATTGACCAACTTGTTAGCTTTTATTCTCATTGAACTTTAAACTCACTTTCAATAACTATTTCTTTAGCATAATTCAATGATTCTAAATCGCTTCTTCCATACGCCATAAAACTGTCTTTTAACGACCATTCATTTTCACTGAGACTACCTACGAACTCTTTACGCTCCTCGTTTAAGTGCTCCACTTCTTCAGTTAGGAGCTCTAGTTCGTATTCTCCTTCCGTATTTTGTTGCCACCACGTGCTAAATTCCTCGAGCGCCTTTTGGTCATTCCTTGCATTTACAACAAGAGTGGTCATAAAAACAAGATCTTCCGCATTCACTTCTGCATCATTATTTTCGTCTTGAATTAATATCACAGAATCACCATCAGCGAATTCACTAGGAAAATTATTAGTTTTTAATAGGTAATACTTCATTCTCCCCCCCTGTGAAGCTAACGCCGGTGGCAAGGGCGAGGCGCGATTAGCGCCGAGTCCAGCAGCGATAGCTGCGACTTGGCCACCCTTGTTAAGGTTGCGATCTGCCGCACCAACAACAGAGTACGTTGTGGAGCGCAAGCGAAACCGTAACCACTAATTTTACCCGCAAGAATGCCACACTTGACGACCTTACGAAACTCTCTAGCGATATGGGAAATATGACTTACTAGAAGCGGCACTTTCCTTGATACCGATAGACTTGAATACAGCACTTACTTTTTAAACAGTACGAACTCGACAACAAAATCGCAGAGCACATTAACGCCGCCAACAGGGGCAGCCAGCATGCAGCGCTTTTTGTGATATCTTGGAGCGATAGCGACAACACAAAAAGCGCGGAGTGTTGGCTGTCCTAGCCGCTGTCTTTTGGCGGCTAAACCTGCTTGGCCTTGTTATGTTCATATACCCAGATAGATAACAAGCTCTTTACCTTCTACCGCCACTTCTTTCAACACAGCATATGCCGCGGCCTGTTTTAAGTCTGCCTTCTTCAAAGTATAGATAGGGTTCTTTGAAAAATATTCATTCAATGCTTTTTCTAAGGCCTTACTCACCTTTGGCGTAATATTGTCAGCCAACCCCTGAACCGAAAGGCTCTCTATTACAGGATCTATAAGGAAAAATTGTCCTCCCTCGGAAACATAAGTCACACCGCCAGATAGATCTAAGGAACCACCTAGAGGCTTCGGATTATCATTAAGTTTTATATTTAACTCGACGTCCATGCCTCCATTAATCTTTCCAGAACCTTCAATTAACTCGATCCTAGGGTTCTGCAATGTGACATCAATTATGAATAGATAGGTCTTCGTTAGAGGTAATTTTTGCTCCATCGTAGCTACTATTTGAGATTCAGGAATTCTGACAGTGTATTCTTTGCCAGAAAAATAGACATACGCACTTATTAGTGTGAGTAGTAGTGACGATGCCACTATGAGCAGTTTACTTTTCATCATTCTCCTTAAACATAACGCCGCCATAAAACGCGCGACGCAAGGAGCGTCGTAGGCCGCGTTTTTTTGCGGCCGATTTTTAATGGCCTTGTTAAATGCTTCATGCTATGGAAACCGAACTTCACTAAACCGCATGCATTTAAGGCTGCCTTCTGCAAATAGAATACCTTGCTCTACCAAGTGCGCGACTCTTTGTGAATAGATAACATCGGGTATACCTTTTACAGGACTGGGCAATTCACTCATTGTAGCCCCGACAAGGAAAGCCACCTTGCGGCTATATTTTGGATGAACGTGACTTAAAAGCATTTCGTCAATTTCTTTAATCTGCTCATCAGTGAGCGAATTCACAAGAACTTTTTCTTCTTCTGTAAGATCTCTGTCAGGAACTGGTCTTTCCATCGATACCTCCTAGCATTTAACGCTCGGTTTAGGCGCGGCTGGAGCGAAGCGTAAGCCGTCGCAGCCGCGCATTTTGCGGCGAACCTAAAACCGCTTGTTATTTGCCGCTGGTTTGCACCTGCTACAACGCTGGATAGCGGAGCGGTAGCGAAGCCAGTGGCCGATTATTTGGGTAAGAATACCTTACTTGACCCCTTTTGGAACCCACTTAGGGCAACCCACGATGTAGGCATGCAATACGCCTTGCGCGGCTAACTTACTATTGGCACCAAGAAGGAAACTACTGAACTTCTGAAGCAGCACATTCCTTGATGCTGGCATGCCGACTTACTGGCACACTTTTGAATTACAAACTAAAACCGAAACAAACTTAAAAAAGGTAAGGCGAAATAACGCCCCAATAACCGGCTGCTGGAATGCAGCGAAGCGGAATGTAGGCTGTCCGGCGCCGCAGGCGCGTAGTTGATTGGTTTGTTATGTGCCGTCATTGGCAAATTTTCCTTTGTTAGCAGTATTTTTTGATGCCGCATCTAACGATATTTGCTTGTGCGTATAGTCCCCTCTAGGGCCTCTATTTTGCAACTCGGTTGATTGAGGCATAGTTTTGTCAGTGGCAAAGAAATATAGAACAGGCCCAACAAACGGAACCACTGTAACCACCGAAATTAAAATTTTAAAAACTAAATAATCTGGCTTACTCCAGAGTCTTAACAGGAGGCAAATCGAAATCACCTCTGACGCTAAGATAAACAGATGTAATTTGGTCATTTAGTCACATAACGCCCGGTTTAGGGGCGGCTGGAGCGTAGCGTAAGCCGTCCCAGCCGCACGTTTTTTGTGCGGCGAACCTACAACCGCTTGTTATGTGCTTTTACGTAAAAATGATTATGCACAGCCAAAAAACCCGAAAATATAAAGACCACCACAACAGGTATTAGCGGCGTAGCTATAACTGAATTCTGGAATACAAAATAGCCCCACAAAAAATAAACTAACGAAGCACTGGCAATGATAGCTACAGGTTTACGGTGTTTTACCTGGTCTTTCCAAAGCCAGCCTAGAAGTAGAAATGGAAATAGATTCCAAAATATCCATAGTGGCACTAATACAGCATAGATGGTCATTAGTATTCCTTTACTACCGAGCTTCCGTGATCACATAACGCCTTGCTCAGTTGCGCGGCGGTTGAAGTAGTTTTTTGTGCAACAATGAGCGTAGCGAATGCACAAAAAAGCGCGTAGACCGCCGCGTCAACTGGAGCAACTTGTTATAAATTATTACGGTACATACTACGATAAATTCCGAGGATGTACCCTAGGGATAGAACCACAAAAACAATTCCGTATACCCTAAATGAAAACCAAAATGAAATCATTGCCATTAGCCCAAACAAAATGGCGCCAGAACTAAGAACCACCTTGGCCGTTTCTTTTTTTGGGGCATCGTACGGAAAGAAACTCCCCGTTTTGTATTTACGCCACAAAACAAAAATAATTAAGGGTAATAACAAAAATTGATTAACCAAAAATCCGATGATCTCGTCCAACATTGTAACGTCTCATTGATTTATAACGCTCCGCTAAGGGGCCGGAGCTGCGTTGATTGTTTTGTGCGAGCGTAGCGGAAAAGCACAAAACGAGCAACGCAGCGGAGGTCCAGCCAGCTTGCTGGCGAGCCTTGAGCGGCTTGTTATGTGACTTTCTACAAGCACCTAAACTTACCCACCAAAGAATGACCAACTATACCGTCATTGCTGTGTGTACGAATAACAATTTCTTCTTCAGATTCTTCTAAGGTGAATTTTCCTGCCTTACACTCAGCCAATATTGCATCAAGAGCGAAGTGATAAAGACCATTCATGTCGAGAAATTTCTTTGAATAAACGTGTATCTGATAATTGCACTCTATTCCATCACAGGCTTTATCAACTTGGTGATACTCTACTTTTACTTGGCTATTGGTCGCACATCCCAAAATAGACGTTGCGATCAGAATTATGAATACAGTTCTCATGATGGTTGTCACATAACGCCCGCCACAATGGCGAGCAACGACTAGTTAGACTTGCACCACTTTCACGGACACTAAGCATTCTTTGTTTGATACGTTTTAGGTGACACATAATTTAAGCTCGAGTGTAGTCGATCCTCGTTGTAAAACTCAACATAATCAACAATTCTAGCCACGCATTCGACCATCGTCCTGAATTTCCAATGATGTGCCAACTCATTTTTTAGTGTCTTAAAAAATGATTCTACGTATGCATTATCTGTTGGCGTGCCGGCGCGACTCATGCTACTGACCATTCCAGCATTCGTAACAATCCGCTGATATGCTTCTGAACAGTATTCAGAACCCTGGTCACTATGGAAGATGCAACCTACCTTTACGCTCTCAGATATTAGCGACATCTTTAATGCGCCGCTAACCAAGTCGGTATCATGATAGCGCGAGAAACCCCAGCCAATAACTTTTCGTGTAAATAGATCCAGAACAGCCGCCATGTACATAGGGCCTTCTCCTGTTTTTAGGTAGGTCATATCCCCAGCCCAATGCTCGCCGAAAGCAATCGCTTTATCTTGTGTCGCCAGTACATTTTCTGCCACCAGGGAGCTGCTACCGCTGGCGCGCCTCTGCCTATATGCATGGTATATCGACTTAATGCCATTAACTTGCATCAAACGATTAATGCGCCTGCGGCTGCACGAATAACCCAAACTCTTTAAATATGGGTGCACACGAACAGCGCCGTAATTACGTTTATGACCGACATGCGTTTCCTTAATTTGGGCAGCCAGAACTTCATCGTACTGAGCGTGATCGCTTGTATCGCGATTCCGCCAGTCATAATAACCGCTTGGTGAAACGTCGAGGTAATCACACATAGCTACAATTTTGTGGCTGTCTCGGTTCTTCTCTATGAACGCGTATCTTTCTTGCGCTGATCCAAGAAGAACCGTTTGGCCTTTTTTAGGATATTTACCTCTTCCTCTTTAGCTGCCAAACGTTTTTCGAGTTCTTTGATGCGTGTTTTAGCCGACTGCAATGCCTGCTGATCTTCTTTGGAGGGTTTAGGTGGTGATTTGACAACCATATACTTATTCTCGGAAAGGCGACCTTCTTTAAATTCTTGTCGCCAACGATACAGCATGACTGGATGAATCCCCAGCGCTTCTGCGACGTCTATCGCCTTAACGTGCTTGCGCTTACTGAGTTTGACTGCATTTATCTTGTAGGCCAAGGTATAGCTGTCGTAGTGACTTTTATTCGTTATTCCCATTGTGAACCCCTTTAGCGGATTAGTAATTTACTGTCCGTTAAAGTGGTGCAGGTCTAAGTTGCGAGTCCAGCCGCGCAGCGGCGTATTGGTGGCGTTTGTTATGGCTTGTACTACCAAGCGACATCATAGAACCCCATAACCTTTTGTGTTTGTTCGTTTACTACAACGATCCAGTCACCGTGAAGTAGAGAATGGCCTTCTACGGTTTGTGCACAAGCTAAGTACACGCGGCATTCACCTTTCACGACTTCAAATACTTTAGATGATGCTGGAACATTCGTTTCGCAGAACTTTGCATGGTCAGGATATCTCTCAATGAGTTGTGCAGTGACATTAGACCAAGCTGATTTTTGTTGCTGAGCTGTGAAATTACAGCTCCTTTCCGCAGATGGCAGCACGCTTTCTTGAGCCGAGCATGATGCAAGAAATATACTTAGTATTAAAACTATTCTCATATTACGCGTGACCATAACGCCCAGCACACGGGCGGCTGAAATGTAGCGCAGCGGAATGTAAGCCGTCCGGCCCGGCGTTTTCTGCCGGGCGCATGTGGTGCTGCTTGTTATAGGCCTTTACTTGATAGTACATACATGCCGACAAAGGGGACCAAATATATTACCAACCACAAGATATAGACTGTAGGCCAATAGTATTGATATCTGACTCGAAAAAACAGTGTACTCGCCCCTGCAACACATGAACTTAGAAAGAATGGCACCAATAGTATTAAGGCATTCCACGCCAATGTTTGGAAACAGCCTACAGGCGGCTCTCCTAAAGACGGACAGATAAACTCTAAAATATAGTTCGCAACAACGCTAAGAGACAAAAGACTTAAGTAAACGGAAGCGAATTTCATGAAGATCTCTATACAGCCCTATAACGCCCGCAACAAACGCGAGCGGAGCGAGTCGAGGCCGATAGGCCGTTTTGGTTGCGATTGTTATGCATTACCCGAACTTCTTGCTAAAAGCCTGTTTGCTAACTTTGCGCTCCATTTGCGTGTTGCACTTTGGGCACAAAACTCGCTTTTTACCCTCAATCTTCCATGTGTAATATGTCTTTTTGATGGACTGCCCACAAACATAGCAAGAATTAGGTGTTGCGAAATATGCCCCAACCAAAAGCAGGACACCTAGAAAGATTGCCAATTCCATGAGCTCAAACTCCTTTTAACTTTTTGCATAACGCCGCAAGCAGGGGCGCGCGTTAGCGCGTCCCGGCCGAAGGCCTTTACTGCCTTGCCTTGTTATGAGTGTTATTTTGCACTATTCAGCCCATACTTGACGCTATTAACATTTTTAAACAAGCACTGATTTTTAGGGACTGGTATTGGGCTTGCTGCCGCCAAAACTGCGGGAATTGCCGAGGGCTTATCACACGTGACCACTTCGTGACCTTTGATATTTCCGCTTTCATCTACTTTGATGCGTACAGTACATTCATCGTTTGATTCTTTGCCCTCAACTTGATCCCACGCCTCTCCCAGTTTTGAGCCGACTGCGCCTAGAACTTTCGTGAACTCTTCAGCATTGCCGCAAAAGACCAAATTTTCAAATTGTTTTACTTCAGTGCCATCAGCAACTATTACCGGCGTCTTATTCTGTGTGGCTGCACAAGATGTAAGAAACACAACTGATAACATTACTCCTAAATATTTCATCGTTTCTCCGATTAGCTCTGGTGTTCCCCACAAAAAGTAGACACTCTACTTATGCAGCTAAGGCTGCGGCTTCTTCAAACTCAACGGGGCAAACGCCATCGTTAGCTGAATGTCTTCTTTTACGATTATAAAATATCTCAATGTAGGCAAATATACCCGAACGTGCAGCCTCGATCGACTGGTAATTTTTGGCGTATATCAACTCAACCTTTAAACGGCTATAAAACGATTCCATCGCAGCGTTATCCCAGCAATTGCCTTTCCGGCTCATGCTACGCGTTATCCCCTCGGACTCAAGGTATCCTACGTACTCATTCGAACGGTATTGGGTACCACGATCAGAGTGCACAATTAAACCAGGGCTTACTTCACGGGCGTCTAAAGCCATTTTCATTGCCTTGGTAATTAAGTCAACAGTCATGTCGTCACTCAAGTGCCAGCCAACGATGCGGCGAGAATATAAATCCATAACAGTGGCTAGATACAACCAACGTTGCTCCACCCAGATGTACGTTATATCCGTAACCCACTTCTGATTAGGCTTCTCTGCATTGAAATCTCGCCACAACAAATTGTCCGCAACATTATTCATCGCTAATGCATGGCCACCGTAGTTAAACGCTTTGCCATTACGCGCTAACATGCCATTTTCCTGCATTATTTTTGCAATATAATTCAATGAACAGCTGTACCCCAAAGCATTTAGCTCTTCAGTAATTCTTGGTGCGCCATAGGCTGCTTCGAACTCTTCAAAAGTAGATTTCACCAGCGATTCCATCTGTGATTTACGTGCATCACGCTGACTAGCAGGACGAGAGAGCCAACGATAATACCCCGCTCGCGAAACGCTTAGCACCTGGCACATCAATGCAACGGGGTACAAGCCAACATGCTCCTTGATCAAGGCGTACTTCACTTGTGGTCGTTCGCAAAGTACGCAGCAGCCTTTTTTAGAAATTCCATCTCCTCTTGAAGGCGCTTGTTTTCACGACGAAGCTTACGCAGCTCTTCGCTTTCGTTCTTAGAGTAATCAACACCGTCAACGGAATTAAACTGCTTATCAGATAGGCGGTTAAACTGGCGTTTCCAGTTAGCTATCTGTTGTGCGCTTACGCCAAGCTCTTTGGCAACCTGTGCTTGTGTTACACCCGGTTGTTCAGATCGTTTTACAGCTTCTTTTCGAAATTCTTCAGTGTAATGTTGGTACTTTTTGCGTGCCATGGGCTCACCTCTATATAGAGTCAATATAACTATACAGGGTGTCTACTGATTGTGGGTAACACGGGCTCATAACGCCGCGGTAAGGGGCAGCTGGAGCAACGCGTAGGCTGTCCCGCGCAGGCCGCGCTTTTAGCGGCCGGAGTGTACTTGACCACCTTGTTATACATTTGGCACCGAGATATTTGGTTTAATTTTAGGCAGAGGAAGCTCTATCTTTTCTTTAGCCTCGACTTGCTCAGTAACCGAAGCAATGCAAGAACGATTTACCGATATATTTTTGGTGATACTAAGCACGCCATCTTCACTTAAATATATGGAGCCATTTTCAACCATACATTGATACAGCACAGTTTTTGCTTTAGCAATGTGAGTCTCGGTAAGTAACTCAGGTGCTTCGACATATTTTTCACCAACCTTTTTAAGTGGTACATATTCAACCATTTCCGTTCCAGGTAGACATGCTAATACTGGAGCAGAGAGAATAAATATGATTGTGGCAATTAGTCTATTCATTTGTATAACGCCGGTGGCAAGGGCGAGCGTTAGCGAGTCCAGCAGCGATAGCTGCGAGCTTGGCCGCCCTTGTTAAAGTTGCGATCTGCCGCGCCAACAACAGGGTACGTTGTGAAGCGCAAGCGAAACCGTAACCACTAATTTTACCCGCAAGAATGCCACACTTGATGACCTTACGGAACTCTCTAGCGGTAGGGAAATATGACTTACTAGAAGCGGCACTTTCCTTGATACCGATAGACTTGCTTACCGCACTCTCTTTTTGAGTGGCACAATACTTAACGAAAATTCGCAGAGCACATTAACGCCGGTGGCAAGGGCGAGGCGCGATTAGCGCCGAGTCCAGCAGCGATAGCTGCGAGCTTGGCCACCCTTGTTAAAGTTGCGATCTGCCGCGCCACCTACAAAGTAAGTTGTGGAGCGCAAGCGAAACCGTAACCACTAATTTTACCCGCAAGAATGCCACACTTGAAGGCGTTACGGAACTAGCTAGCGATACTGGAAAGGTGACTTACTTGGGGCGGCACTTTCCTTGATACCGATAGACTTGAATACAGCACTTAATTTTTTAAACGGTACGAACTCGACAACAAAATCGCAGAGCACATTAACGCCTTTGTAACGGGCGTTTTTTGTGTAGTGTAGTTTTGGGGTACAGTGGCGAAGCCACCCCAAAACGGAGCGAAGCAAAAAACGTCCTGTTGACAAACTTGTTAAGCATTTTTTCCGAGTAACTTTTCAACAAGACTTCTCTTTCCTTTGCAAGCTTTTAACGCGTCTATACCCACTTTCCGGTGCAGTTTTGGAATATCTCTTTTGAGGTACTCCTCCACTGATTTAATAGCGTGTTTAGTGGGTGACTTCCAAAGGGCGTGCACCACATAAAATGCGGTGTCTTTTCGATTACTCGTTAGCCCTTTACATACCTCACCTACGTGATTTGGCAATATAGCTTCCAACAATTCCGAAAAGCCATTCTGAACTCTCCAAATATCGTCCTGACCATCGCCATCCCAATCTTCAACTTTTTCTTTGTCAGCTGAAAGCTGATCCAAGCGGAGCAAAACTTCACGAACCTCTTCTTCACCGCAACTGGGAGCTATGTGTACAGGAAATTTCCCATAGACTTTATCAAGAAGAGATTTCCCTTCACAAGCTTCGTCGATTAATTTTTGTAGTTTGCTCATTGGATGCTTAACGCCGGTGGCAAGGGCGAGGCGCGATTAGCGCCGAGTCCAGCAGCGATAGCTGCGACTTGGCCACCCTTGTTAAAGTTGCGATCTGCCGCGCTAACAACAGAGTACGTTGTGGAGCGCAAGCGAAACCGTAACCACTAATTTTACCCGCAAGAATGCCACACTTGATGACCTTACGGAACTCTCTAGCGGTAGGGAAATATGACTTACTAAAAGCGGCACTTTCCTTGATACCGATAGACTTGCTTACTGCACTCTCTTTCTGAGTAGCACAGTACTTAACGAAAATTCGCAGAGCACATTAACGCCGGTGGCAAGGGCGAGGCGCGATTAGCGCCGAGTCCAGCAGCGATAGCTGCGCTCTTGGCCACCCTTGTTAATGTAGTGAACTGCCGCACGACCTACAAAGCACGATGTGCAGCGTAGCGGAACCACAGCCCAGTAAATTTACCCGCAAGAATGCCACACTTGATGACCTTACGGAACTATCTAGCGATACTGGAAAGGTGACTTACTTGGAGCGGCACTTTCCTTGATACCGATAGACTTGCTTACTGCACTCTCTTTCTGAGTGGCAAAATACTTAACGAAAATTCGCAGAGCACATTAACGCCGGTGGCAAGGGCGAGGCGCGATTAGCGCCGAGTCCAGCAGCGATAGCTGCGACTTGGCCGCCATTGTTAAATTAATTAAACACATAGCTTTCATGAGGTTTTACTGACATTAATAGTGTAATAATGCCGGAATATATCAATATTTTTGCAACGAAAACCAACGACGTTATATAGGGCATTAAAGAGAACGTTAAGCCTCCGCCTTTTACCAATGAAGTAAAAATAGGCAATACCTGTGGAATTAAAATTACCACCGCACCAATAACGAGCAAATTGAGGCCTGGCATTGACACTGGTAGTCGTCTGTATAAATTGGATTTCTTAATAAATATCGACGCTAGCACAAAAGGAATAATAAGTCCTAAAGCCAAACCTATAGCATAGCTCAGCGATGGTGGATATTGCTTGATAGCCGACCCCAAAGGTCCCAAAAGAAAAAGCTTATTAATATAACCTGTTGGCACTACTAGCGTAAGAAACATCGTAATTCCAAATTTTAGTCTTAACACTTAACTCTCCTTGTAATTTAACGCCGCCATAAAACGCGCGACGATAGGAGCGTCGTAGGCCGCGAATTTTGCGGCCGACTTTTAATGGCCTTGTTAGGAGTGTTCACTAATTAAACGACTCTATTTGACGGATTAATGAATCCACCGGCATATCGAACCCTGTAATTTTCTTGCCCGATAGATTAACACCTACCATTCGACGCTTATCTTTTAGAATAGGCACAAGAATTGATAAGAATGAATCCCAGGAAAGTTTTCTTGGCTTGAAGCCATCTAGCAGCTCCGGATTGTACTTAATAATTCTCTGAACTCTAGTTTCAGACGACCATAATGGAAATGAAACTTTTCCGTCTTTAACGTCAAACTCTAGAGCATTGCCATCCCGGCTCTCTGCGAACCAGACTTCTCTTTTCGCCGAAACTTCTTCGTAGAATTTGTTGGCTTGTGCTCCTGCACTACTCATCCGTACTCCTAACGCCCGCAACAAACGCGAGCGGAGCGAGTCGAGGGCGATAGCCCGTTTTGATTGCGTTTGTTAAGAGTTTGCATTAAACACCACCACTTTTTAATGCCAACAACCTGATTACCAAATTCTCGCCGATTTGCGCGTATTGTTGCTCACTTAAATCTAGCTCTTTCAAAGATTCTAAGTCGTAATCATGGTGCGTGAACAGAAGCTCTTTTATCCATGAAATTCTATCACCGGAATTAGACGCCACATCATCAAAGATAAGCCTCACCGTATTCTTATCGGTCAACTCTAGATAAGAGACTACGCCTTTCATCTGAACTCCTTTTGACTCTTAACAGTTTTATTCTGCAGCGGCCGCTTACTTTCACATTTCCATTAATTAGAAATGGATTTTCTTAAGCCACTGATAAATTTGGAATTATTTCACGACAAGCACCGGCGTACCAACACATCCATGTAAAAAATGCTAATCACTGGCAGCATATATTTCATAGAATTGCTTTTACTTGTCACCGTATCTTATTGATTTTCCGTATTTTTATCACATTTCAGACATGTTTGGCCAGAAAGAAGTTAAGCCTATGCTGCTGAAAAGGGCCCGATATCGTAGATTTTTAATCCTGCGCATACTACTGTATATAAATACAGATCAAGTTGATTAGTTAGGAGCATTGGCATGGACGCAATGGATGACATTCCCGTTTATATACCTGAGAAGCCCATTAAATTTGTCGATCAACTCAGACAATTTATTCGCTATCATAACCTTGCTTACACAACTGAAAAAACATATGTTCAATGGGCGATACGTTTTATTCGCTTCCACAAGAAGAAGCACCCGATGGAGATGGCCAACATAGAAATTGAGGCTTTTCTAAGTCACTTAGCAGTTACAAATGGCTGCTCTATTAATACTCAAAAAATCGCGCTGAATGCAATTTTATTTATGTTTAATAAATTTTTGCAAAAAAATATTGTAAATCTTGATTTTTCTTTTGCTAAACCAACTGTCCATATTCCCGTTGTTTTATCGCAACGAGAAGCTAAATCGTTAATCGACGGTGCGAAAGAACCCTTCAAATTAATGTTTAATATTATGTATGGGTCAGGCCTCCGAATAGCTGAAGTTTTGAACCTGCGTATTCTAGATATAGATTTTGACAACCAGATTCTTATCGTTCGGCAAGGAAAAGGACGAAAAGATAGAGCCTGCATCTTACCTCAGGCCTGTTGCGAACAAATTCAAACACAAATCGATAAGGTTACCAAGCTGCACAGTTACGATACGGCCAATGGCCACGGCAGAGTGTATATGCCCAATGCGCTTAACAAGAAATTCCCTAAGGCTGCGGCAGAAACAAAATGGCAATTTATTTTTCCTTCCAACCGTGTGGGCCCTTGCCCTCGCACAGGAGAGATACGTAGGCATCACTTACACCAAACAGCAGTAAGTAAGCATTTAAGAGGGCTAGTAAGGCAGCTCGCGATTCCAAAATATATTACTTGTCATACATTTAGGCACAGTTTTGCAACACGGTTACTTGAGCGCGGTTATGATTTGAGAACAATTCAGGAACAACTTGGCCACGCAGATGTGAAGACCACTGAAATTTATACCCATGTGGTAAAACGTGGCAAATCCGGGGTAGTGAGCCCCATAGATTAAACAGGAGTGCACACTTCTGGAAATCAATAGCTCAGTTCATTTCGGTGCGGCTTGCGGCTTGCGGCTTGCGGCTTGCGGCTTGCGGCTTGCGGCTTGCGGCTTGCGGCTTGCGGCTACAATATTATTCTTTTTCCTGTGCTTGGATTTTTTTGACAATAGCGGTTGTCGAAACATTTTCAAAAAAACTCAGCACTTGCACACTGCCGCCGTAGGCTTTAACAATTTCATGGCCGACTACTTGTGCTTCGGTGTAATCACCACCTTTAACAAGTACGTCAGGCTTTATTATGTTCAACAGCCGTTCGGGCGTGTCGTCATTGTAAAAGATAACCCAATCGACGGCTTCTAAGCCTGCTAACACGGCCATGCGCCTATCAACCGGATTAATCGGTCGACCGGGGCCTTTTAAACGCGATACAGATTCATCGGAATTAATGGCAACAATGAGCCTGTCGCCTAGCGCTCGAGTATCTTCTAAGTAGCCCACATGGCCGGCGTGAATGATGTCAAAACAACCGTTGGTAAAGACAATTTTTTCGCCGTGCGCACGCGCCTCTTCTACCGCCATCAGCAATTGCTCTTCGGTCAGTACGCCGCGCTCGCTGCCCTGCTCTGTTTTTACGGCGCGACGTAATTCTGGCGCACTAATAGTTGCTGTACCCAACTTACCAACCACAATACCGGCGGCTAGATTTGCCAAGGCGACGGATTGCGGCAGCGCCTCACCCGCAGCGAGACTCGCCGCTAACACCGAGATTACGGTATCGCCTGCACCGGTTACGTCAAACACTTCGCGCGCTCGTGCGGGCAAATGCAACTCTGGTTGCCCTTCACGCAGCAGCGTCATACCGTGCTCGCCTCTCGTCACGAGCAATGCTTGTAGCGATAGCGACTTCAATAGTGCAAGGCCTTTATCGACTAACTCTTGCTCTGTTTTACACTCGCCAACGACAGTTTCAAACTCGTGCAAATTTGGCGTCATTAACGTTGCATTTTTATAGCGATAAAAATCTGCGCCTTTTGGATCAACCAAAACGGGCACATTGTGGGCATTAGCAATGGCTATCAAGGTTTGCACATTTTGCAAACTACCTTTGGCATAGTCAGACAGAATAACTGCCCCCATATGCGGCACTATTTTTTCTGCTTTATTGGCAAACTCACTGCTGTCTTCCAGCGCGAAAGATTTTTCAAAATCCATGCGCAGCAGTTGTTGATGCCGACTGATAATGCGTAATTTTGTAATAGTTGGCTTATTGCTAACCACTTGAAAGTCTGTGTGGATATGCGCGGCGTTAAGGCGTGTTTCCAACGCCTTGCCGGCCTCGTCATCGCCAATAATACCGATTAGTGACGCGCCAGCGCCGAGTGCCGCTATATTGAGGGCAACGTTGCCGGCACCACCCGGCCGGTCTTCAACTTGCTCAACTTTTACAACGGGCACAGGCGCTTCAGGCGAAATACGGTTGGTGCCACCATGCCAATAGCGATCCAGCATGACATCGCCGATAACCAGCACTTGGGATTGATTAAAATGTGGCATGGTGAGCAGCATAACTTTCCTCAGATTTACTCAGTTTCTTCTTCGAACTGCATGGCGTGTAATTTAGCGTAATAGCCCTGCAGTGCGATGAGACTTTTATGGTTACCCTGCTCGACAATTTTGCCCGCATCCATCACCACAATATGGTGTGCATTTTCGATAGTGGTAAGGCGATGTGCAATCACCAATGTGGTGCGATTTTTCATTACCGCCTCTAACGCATCTTGAATGCCGCGTTCCGATTCAGTATCTAAGGCCGACGTTGCTTCATCTAAAATTAACAGCGGTGCATCTTTTAACAGCGCCCGTGCAATGGCCAAGCGTTGACGTTGACCGCCGGAGAGCCGAACACCGTCTTCACCTATTAATGTTTGCAACCCTTCTGGCATATCATTGATAAATTCTAGCGCGTGCGCTGCTTTTGCTGCGGCAATCACCGCCTCTTCCGATGCATCACTCAAGGTGCCGTAGGCAATGTTGTTATACACAGTGTCATTAAATAACGTGACCTGCTGGCTCACCAAGGCAATTTGATCGCGCAGACTGGCCAAGGTGTAATATTGAATTGGCACGTCATCTAACAAAATTTCGCCATCCGCATGTTGATAGAAGCGCGGAATTAAACTGGCCAGCGTTGTTTTACCGCTACCCGAGCGACCCACTAAGGCAACCGTTTGACCGGGCTGAATATGAAGATTGATGTCCTTCAGTACGGTACTTTCACCGTCGTAGGAAAAATTTAGATGCTTTATGTTCAGCTCGCCTCGCACCCGTGAGGTCACATGACTGCCAGAATCCACTTCGATAGCCTGATCGAGCTGCATGAAGATGGTATTGGCCGCAGCAATACCCTTTTGAATCGTCGAGTTGACTTCACTGAGTTGGCGCACGGGTTTGGGCATTAAGCCCGCCGCCGTAATGTAGGCAACAAAGGCACCAGGGTCTGATGTGCCCATATAGGTGAGCGCTAAGAACATAACAAAACCCATGGCGCCAGCAACCAAAAACTGGATCACGGGAGTATTGATGGCGCTAGTGGTTACAATTTTTAAGTTTTGTTTGGTATTTTTCTGACTCGCGTCATCAAAACGTTTCGACTCATAGGCTTGGCCGCCGAAGGAGCGCATAACACGGTAACCATTAATCATTTCCGAGGCGATATGGGTAACATCGCCCATCGAACCTTGCACTTTTGCTGACAAGCGACGCAGTCTTAATCCCACCTGCCAGACTAGTACGCCAATGAACGGCCCTACGCAAAGAAAAATGAGAGTCAACTTCCAATCTTGATAAAATAAATACCCCATCAAACCAATCACGGTAAAGCCTTCGCGCACGATGACCTTGAATGCCTCGGTTGCGGCACCTGTCACCTGAGTAACGTTATAGGTAATACGCGAAATTAAATGGCCAGAATTGTTATTGTCAAAATAGTAGCCCGGCATTTTAGTGAGCTGGTTAAAAAGTTGTGTGCGCAGGGTGTGAACAATAGCCAACGAAACCCGGGAACTGTAATAGCTGCCGATGAAGTGACCGAGGCCGCGCACGGCGAAAATGGACATCAACCAAACTGGTATGAGCCAGCGGTCCATCGGGTCGTTTTTCGGTATGGCATTGATTAAATATTCCATCACCACAGCGAAAGCCGGCTGAGAGGCAGCGAAAATAATAAAACCGATAATACTGAGCGAGAAATAAAACCAATAGGGTTTTACATAACCCAATAATCGCAAATAGACTTGGCCGGCCGTTTGTAACTGCTGTTCATCAAGGCTGATGACCGGGTCTTTCTTGTTGTTTGAACTCATAGGATGGGCATCTATTTTTTAACAGAGGTTATTCTAACACGTTAGCACTAAATGCCAGCCACTAAGGCGGCGAGCCCCATACGCCAAGACGTGACAGGGCGGCCTAGGCGCCCGGCCAAGCGCGAGCAGGCCAAGGCAGAAAAATGCGGGCGCTGCGCGATAGTAACATTCGCCGATTGCATCCACTGCGCCTGAGTGGTGGCACTCAATTTATAGTGGGCATCCACCCTGCCCTGCACTAGTAGCTCATCCACGATAGCTTGAGCCAGCTGGAACCGGCTCACCGCCGCGTTGCCGCTTAAATGGTACAGGCCACCGTCGGCGCCGGCTAACAATTCAGGTACCAAGGCCCACACCGCTTCGGCAATGTGCCCCGCGTAGGTTGGCGAGCCAAACTGGTCGGTTGCTATGCACAACGGTTCGCCGTGCATGGCTTGCGTAGCGATGTGCTTACCCATGTTGCGGGCGAACTCGCTAAACACCCAGCTAACTCTCAGCACCAGATTAGCAGCCACGCTGAGTGCAGCTTGCTCACCTCGATATTTACTTTGGCCATAGACATTAATCGGCCCAGGGGTGTCCGCTTCCACATAAAGTTGCTCACTAATATGCGCAGATTTTCCGGGGAAGACGTAGTCGGTGGAAAAATGCAGCAATGGAATAGATAGCTGCTCGCAGGCTGCAACGATTTCTTCAACGGCAAGCGCATTGATGCGATTCGCGATGTCTTGCTCAAGCTCTGCTTTATCAACTTGATTATAAGCAACGCAGTTAATCACAAGATTCGCAGCACTGTCAGCGATGTAGGCAGAAATGGCGCCTGGCACCAAAAAGTCCACCTCATAATGGGACGGCGTGAGCGCACAATAGTCGCTAGGCAATTGACTTAACAACGCCTGCCCCACTTGGCCCGTCGCACCTAAAATGACGATTTTCATTGTGTTAATGATTTAACAAAATTCATAGCGTTAGCAATCGGTATCATTTCAACGTTAAAAATCACCGAGTTATAAAACTTCTCTTGTATTTTAATGGCTAATTTCTGCGGGTGATGAAGTGGGTAGTAACTTAACGCACCTGCGCCAACACGCGCTGCCTAAGACCTTGGTAGGTTAAACCCAATCGACATTCGCGCCAGTACTGTTGCAGAAAATATTCTGTGTCGGCTACATCTAAAAATTTTAAACCGCCCATAAAACAGGCCAAATCGTTAACGCTGGCAATCACCGCTCGCCACTGAAACGATAAATGCTCTAAGTGATCAAGCTTAGCCCGCAACTGTACCGGATCGACCAACAGGTTAACGGGGTGCAGATTGTGATGTGACAAGCGATTATTGTGTAACTTGACGATATGATTTGCCAATAGCAACAGTAAAGACTGACGCTCCACCAAGGTCTTCTCTGGCCATATTTTTTGTAGCTCTTGCGCGCCAACAAATTCGCTTTGCATTTGAATCAACATCACCGCGCGCCAACATTGGCTCGCGGGAATTTTTTCTTCGGCATAACAAACCGCAGAGGTCGCAGGCACCTGGCGCGCTTCGCATAAAAGATGGTTGTGATACAGCTCGCGCAATGTTGGCTCAGGCTGCAACAACCAACCTTTGCGCTGTAATTGATTTTGACTAATGATCACGCGAAAGGTTAACGGCTTTTCTTGCGCATCGAGGATGTCTATAAAACCGGTTTTTCGCTCCGACAGGCCTTGCGCTGGGGAAAAGCTCACGGCTCGGGCCACCCAATCCCACAACCTCGCCGCATCCTGAAGATGCTGATGTTTGAGAGCTGGCAGTAAAAAGTCAGCGCAATGAAACATATTGCCTCGCAGTTATTTTCCGCTTTTGGCGGTGGCTTCGATAATATCGGATGCCTTGTGGGCCAAAGAATATATATCGCGACTATCGGTAAATTCTAAGGCGTTAATACCCCAAGCTAAGCGGTCATCAGACACCAGCGCTTGAGCTAACAAAGCATTAAATTCGTTTTGATCATAAGGGTAAGACGCCACGAGCCCCGCTTTACCCGATTTCACCAGCGGTGCGTAACCACACGTTGTGGTTGCTAAAACGGGAAGGCCGGCGGCCATCGCTTCGAGCAATACGGTGGCGGTCATATCCTGGTGTGCAGGATGCACGAGAAGATCGGCACTCTGCATGAACGTCGGCACATCTTCACGGCCGCCAAAAAAAACCATTTGCCCAGCTACACCGAGTGTTGCGGCTTTTTCCACATACTCGTCGGGCTTGTCGTTGCCAACCACCCATAAACGCACCCGCTCGCGCACCGGCGAAGGCAAGGCAGCGACGGCCTCAATTAAACGCTCTAGGCCTTGGCGCTTGAAGCGCGTCATAACCGCCAACAAAACCAGCGCATCCGGTTTAAGCTGTTGCTGCTTGCGGAACTCCATCTTGTAGAGCTCGCTGGCGGCGTCAGCTTTGCGATCTCGGGTCACGCTGGGCGGCAGCAAGTGCATACGCTTAACCGCAGGCGGAAATTGATTGGCAAAAATGGCGCGCTGCGCGCCAGACATAAGCAGAATTTGGGTATGACTTGTTTCGCCAAACACGGCGTCTTCGCAATCCGACCAAAACTTATAGGCGGCACTCATTTTGTAAACCCAATTGCGCGATTCGGCAACTTGCGCTTTGTAGCAACCTTCAGTCACCAAACACACATCGAGGCCCGGCATTTTATTAAAGCCAACCAGTAATTGCAGCGGGTATTTTTGCCGATGGGCCTGCACCCAGCGCTGAAAAAATTCGTTCCGCTGCTCCGGCACTTTGCTCTTAACCGGCACCTGCACGTAAAGCAACTCTTCGGGCTTTTCGCCCAGCCATTGCATGCTGTACATACGCACCTTATGGCCACGGCGCGACAGTTCACGGGCAATGTTTAAACAGTGGCGAGCGTGCCCTTCATAGGGAGCGTACTGGTAAATGGTGATTCCAATTTCCATCAGTGACTTGGGCACTCATCTAAAAAAATTTAAAGGGCGCGCTACTTCGATAACGCGCCCTTGATGTTTAGCAGAGCTGGTAAAATTTGCCAGCGCTACGCCGTGTTCGCTAGCTTGCCACAGGCGCCAGCCACTCGGGGTGTTTGTTACCCACACCTTTAACAGAATCAAAATACATGGCTTGTAACACTGTGGTAATGGGGCCGCGTTTACCGGCACCGATGACTCGACCATCGTGTTCGCGGATAGGCAGAACTTCGGCGGCGGTACCGGTAAAGAAAGCTTCATCGGCGATATAAACTTCATCCCGCGTCAGGCGTTTTTCTTTGATGGTGTAACCCGCTTCAGCCGCCAGCTTAAAAATGGTGCTGCGCGTGATGCCGTCTAAGCAGGAGGTCAATTCCGGCGTGTAAATAACACCGTCGCGCACCATGAAAAAGTTTTCGCCGCTGCCTTCAGCCACATAGCCTTCGTTATCCAGCAGTAGGGCTTCTTCGCAGCCGCATTCAATTGCTTCGCGCAAAGCCAGCATCGAGTTGATGTAATTGCCGTTAGCCTTGGCCTTACACATGCTGATATTGACATGGTGGCGAGTGTAGCTGGAGGTGCGAATCTTAATGCCTTGCTCGCGCGCTTCCGGCGACATATAAGAGGGCCATTCCCAAGCGGCAACCATGACGTGGGTTTCTAATTTATCGGCGCGTAAACCCATGCCCTCACTACCCAAAAAGGCCATAGGGCGCAGGTAGGCTTCCTTTAAGTTGTTTTCACGCACCACTAACTTCTGCGCTTCGTTGAGCACATCTTTGCTGTAGGGCATGTTCATTTTCATGATGTGAGCCGAGCGGAACCAGCGGTCTGTGTGCTCTTGCAAACGAAAAATAGCGGTGCCGTGGCTTTCGGTGTTGTAGGCGCGCACGCCTTCGAACACGCCCATGCCGTAATGTAATGTGTGGGTGAGAACGTGAACTTTGGCGTCGCGCCAAGGGATTAATTCACCATCTAACCAGATAACGCCGTCGCGGTCGGCAAAATTCATAGCCTACTCCTACTCTGTCTAAACCCCGCCTACGGGGATGGGTGATGGACCCAACAGTCGTTGCCAAATGGCTTCAACTTCAGTGCGCTCTGGGCGGAATTGGCTGTCATCAAGGGTAACGCTTTGGCGTTGTAGCGCCAGCGCATGCCCCATTGATCGGTAGGCTTTGTAGGCTCTAATCAGGCTGGCCACATCTTCAGTAGCCATTAGATTTGCGTCTTCGAGACAGCCGAGTATGCGAATGTTATCCGAGTATCGCACCAGTGCCGGCACTTGGTGGGCCCAAGCTAAAGCCGCGTATTGAACCATAAATTCAATATCGACGATACCTCCGGCATCTTGCTTCAGGTGGAAGCCAGCTTTGTTGCCTGAACCGAGGCTGACGCGCATTTTTTCCCGCATCGTCACCACATCTTCGGCAAGTTTGGGCAAATCACGCGGCACACATAGCAGCGCTAAACGCAGCTGCTCGAATTTATGGGCCAGTTCGCTATTGCCGCACACCACCCGACCACGCACTAGCGCCTGCTGCTCCCAAGTCCAGGCCTCGCCGCGCTGGTATTTCTCGAAGGCGCTGAGCGAGGTGACCAACATGCCCGAATTGCCCGATGGCCGAAGCCGCATATCTACTTCGTACAGCTGGCCAGACACGGTTTGGGTGTTCAGGATATGGATCATCTTCTGCCCCATGCGGGTGTAGAAGGTTTGGTTGTCGATACTGCGCTCGCCGTCGGTCTGGCCATTGATATCGGTGTCGTGCACAAACACCAAATCTAAATCTGAGCCATGGCCGAGCTCGATACCGCCCAACTTGCCGTAGCCCACCACGATAAACTCGGCTGTCTCGGCCAAAAGGCTTGGATCCGACGACTGAGCTGGGTAGCCATGGCGCGCCACCATCATTTCCCACGTCAGCTGCTGCACATACTCTAAAACCGCCTCGGCCAGCCAGGTTAAGTAATCACTCACTTTCATCAGGGGCAAGACACCAGCGACTTCACTGGCGGCAACCCGCAGGCCGTGCGCCATGCGAAAATAGCGCAGCGCCTCCATTTGCGCCTCCAAATCATCGCGATTAATCCGCAAGGTTACCTGCCGTAGCTCATCCGCGAGTTGCGCTCGGTCGGGCGGGCTGTACAGGCTGCGTGGGTCGATCAGCTCGTCGAGCAAGGCCGGGTGCTTGCTCAGTTGATCGGCGATCCACTCACTTGCGGCGCACAGTTTTACTAACTGTGCGAGTGCGGCCGGGTTTTCTATCAAGAGCACTAAGTAGGCCGAGCGCCTGAGTACCGCGGTCACTAAATTCAACACCCGCTGTAAGGTTGCCGCTTTCGCCGACTCCTGCTCTATCATGGCCATCAGCCGGGGCATAAACCGATCGAAGCGGTCGCGGCCGCTGGCTTGCATCATGCTCAGGGCGCGCTGACTATAAAGATCCTTGAGATGTTTATAGATATCAGCAGGTTCATCAAAATGTCGCGCCAACAGCCAAGCTTCTGCGCTGGCCTGATCGGGCATATCCGCAAGAAAACTCTGCCACTGCACAATATCTGACTCTTCCGCCGCCTCGGCTTCATCATCGGGGTCGGCAATCACGGCCTTAAATTCTTGGTGCACAAAGTGCCGGTGTTGCTCTAGTCGCCGATAAAAACTATCCCAGCTATCAAACCCCATCACCCAAGCGAAGCGTTCCTGTGCTGCCGGTTCCATGGGTAAGGACTGGGTTTGCTTATCGGCCAAGGCCTGGATGGCGTGCTCGGTGTGGCGCAAGAACTCATAGGCGCGACTCAAGGCTTGTTGCGAGGCCAGCGGAATTAACGCCCAGTCGGCCAACAATGCCAGTAATGGCAAGACCCGCCGCTCGCGTAGCTGTTCATCGCGACCACCGCGAATCAACTGAAACGCTTGGCCGATAAACTCCACTTCGCGAATGCCACCGGCACCCAGCTTTACATCTTCCTGCAAGCCCTTGCGATGCACTTCGCGGCTAATCATGGTCTTCATGCTGCGCAGGGATTCAAAGGCGGAGAAGTCCACGTACTTGCGGTAGGTAAATGGCGTTAACAGCGCCATTAATTTATCGGCCGCCTGTGCACCGCCCCGCCCCACCCACGCCACCGGTCGCGCTTTAATCATGGCAAAGCGTTCCCAATCTCGGCCTTGGGTTTGGTAGTAATCTTCGATGGCATTGAAATTAGAAACTAAGGCGCCGGAATCACCGTGCGGGCGCAAGCGCATATCGATGCGAAAGCAAAAACCATCGACGGTCACTGTGTCTAAACTTTTTATTAAACGCTGACTCAGCTTAAGAAAAAACTGTTGGTTGTCGATAGTGTTTTTACCACTATTTTCTGCGGTAAATTGCGTTTCTCCGGATTCAGGAAAGGCAAAAATTAAATCGATATCCGAGGAGAGATTTAACTCCCAAGCGCCTAGCTTGCCCATCCCCAGTACCACCATGGCTTGGGGCAAACCCGATTGACGCCCCATAGGCGTGCCGTATTGTTGGCACAACTTTGGGTAGTGCCAGGCCAAGGCCGCCTCGATTAAATGCGACGCCAGTTCAGTCAAGTCTGCGGTCGATTCAGCGACCGAGGCTAGGCCATTAAACTCGCGCCAAATAATGCGAAGTTGCTGTTGCTGCCGAAATTGACGCAGCAATCGATTAAAACTGTCTTCGGTTTCGTCGCCGTTAAGTTGTTGAGTGATTTGATCTTTGAAGGCTTTGCGTGGCGCATCCGCGCTCAGCACTAAATACGCTAACCACTCGGGATGCTTTTGCAATTCCTGCGCGGCATAGTCGCTAGCCAATAAAAGCCGCGCCAATTGCAAGAGTTCAGTGTCTGCCAGTGCTTCTGCACCAGCAATGCCGGTTTGCGATGAAGTAATGATTTTGGCAAGCGATGGCGGCAGTGCAGAAATATTAGCGAGAGGTAAATCTGACATAGCATTCCTTAACGCGGATATTTTCAATCGCTCAAAGCGAGTTTCAGTTTCGCCCTAGCTTTTTGCTTTTGCTTTTGCTTTTGCTTTTGCTAGCAACTAGAGACTTTTTTAATCTCGGTCCGGCGCTGGCGCCACGCGCATCACTTCTTCAATGGTGGTTAACCCAGCGCCGACTTTTTGCGCGCCCGATAAACGCAGCGTACGCATGCCTTCTTTCACCGCCTGCTTGCGCAGCACCATTAAATCGCCGTCGTCTTTGATCAGCGCCTTGACCGAATCGCTCAGCATCATAATTTCATAGATCGCTAAACGGCCAAGATAACCGGTATTGCGACACTCTAAACAACCCACCGGTCTATAAATTTTTGTTGGCGCCTGAGCTTTCCAAGGTGCAACCAATTGCTGCCAAGCCGCGGCGTCAACTTCCGTCGCTTCTTTGCAGTGCGGACACAGTGTGCGCACCAAGCGCTGTGCCATCACCCCCAACACCGACGCCTTAATCAAGTAGGACGGCACACCTAAGTCCACCATACGGGCGATCGCGGCCGGTGCATCGTTGGTGTGCAAGGTAGATAACACCAAGTGACCTGTCAGCGACGCCTGAATTGCCATTTCGGCGGTTTCGATATCGCGGATCTCACCTACCATTATGATGTCGGGATCTTGTCGCATCAGGGTGCGGATACCCGCGGCAAAATCTAAACCGATGTTATGTTGCACTTGTGTTTGATTGAAGGCATCTTCCACCATTTCAATCGGATCTTCGATGGTAGACACATTCACTTCATCGGTGGCGATGCGCTTCAACGATGAATACAGTGTGGTGGTTTTACCCGAACCCGTAGGGCCGGTTACCAGCACGATACCGTTGGGGCGCGACAGCATGTCTTGCCACAGCGCTAAATCCTCGCCCACTAACCCCAGTTGTTCGAATGAACGCAACAGTACGTCCGGGTCGAAAATACGCAGCACCATCTTTTCGCCAAAGGCGGTGGGCAGGGTTGATAAACGCAGCTCCACTTCATTGCCTTCCGGACTTTTAGTTTTAATGCGCCCGTCTTGTGGTTTGCGTTTTTCTGCCACGTTCATGCGGCCCAACACTTTTAAGCGCGAGGTCACGGCGGTGGCCACATTCATGGGTAATTCATAAACTTGGTGCAAAACGCCATCGATGCGAAAGCGCACCCGCCCAACGTTGCGACGCGGTTCTAAGTGGATATCGCTGGCGCGCTGCTCGAAGGCGTACTGCAATAACCAGTCGACAATATTCACAATGTGTTGGTCGTTGGCTTCTGGGTCTTTGACCGCACCCACTTCCAATAGCTGTTCGAAATTATTCACCACCGAGGTGGCGGCGCCGCCCACGCCCGAAATCGATTTCGCCAGCGAATAGAACTCCACGGTATAGCGCTCTATATCATCTGGATCGGCAATCACTTTGGTGATGTGACGTCTCGCGGTATGGGTCAACTGCTCAACCCAGGTGTGCACATGAGGTTCGGCCGTCGCCACGACCAACTCATCGGGCTTGACGGCCACACAGAGAATTTTATGGCGCTTGGCAAAGGCGAAGGACATCACCTCGGTAATTTTCGACACGTTGATTTCAAGCGGGTCGATGTTGCACCAATCCAATTTGGCCCGCTCGGCTAGCCAACGCGACAGGCGCTCGCCATCCAAGGTTTTTCCGCTAGTGGTTTGATCGATCAATTTTCGACCGGCAATCACGGATAGGGGGTTCTTGTCTTTCTGCTTGGCCGATAAGGGTGTACCCGACAACAGGTTAGCGTCGCCTTGCGAGACGCGGCCATCCTCCACCAGCGCTAATAAAATATTGCGTAATTCGAGTGGACGATCGGGGGTAGCCAATTGATTCATAGTCCCTCACTGTGGCGGTTGGCGGCAGTGCTGAATGTACCACAGCGGCGCAGCGTCTACACTGAGGCACGCCCAATAACCAAACGAGAGCAACCAGCGCGCGAATTCGAGCGTGACCCCTGTCACATGAATCCTTATACTGCGCGCTCTGATTCTAGGGAGAACAGACAATGCCTAGCGCCAACCCCTTTGCCATCCTATTTGGTAAATCGCCGATCAAGCCCATGCAAGAGCATATGGCCGTGGTTGCCGATGCCGCCAATTTGCTAAAACCCTTCTTTGAAGCCGTGATTGCCGGTGATTGGGTTAAAGCCGCCGACGTGCAAAACAACATCCACCAGCTCGAAAACGAAGCAGACAAGCTGAAAAAGCAACTGCGTTTGCACCTGCCGAAGAGCCTGTTTCTGCCCGTGCCGCGGTCAGACCTTTTAGAGTTATTGTCTGGGCAAGATAAAATTGCCAACCGCGCCAAAGACATCGCCGGCATCATGCTCGGCCGCAAGATGAAGCTACCCAAGGCTTTGGGCGAGCAAATGTTAGCGTTCGTCGACTCAGCCGTGGCTACAGTAGCGCAATCGCTGACCGCCATTAACGAGCTGGATGAGCTACTGGAAACCGGCTTTGCCGGGCGCGAGTTAAATATCGTCGAAAATATGATCAGCGAACTGGATTCGCTGGAAAATCGCGCCGATGAAATGGAAGTCACTATACGCGCCGCGCTATTTGCGCTGGAGTCTGAAATGCCGCCAGTGGACGTGATGTTCCTGTACCGGGTTATCGATTGGGTCGGCGATGTCGCCGACCGCGCACAAAAAGTAGGTAGCCGATTAGAGCTGCTGCTAGCGCGCTAAGCGCTTCCATTACTGCGGAGATTTTCCATGTCAATTATTGCTGAATACGGCCACATCTTTATTATTATGGCCTGTATTTTTGGCCTCTTTATGGCCTGGGGCGTTGGCGCCAACGACGTTGCCAACGCCATGGGTACGTCTGTCGGCTCGAAAGCGTTAACCATTAAGCAGGCGATTATTATCGCTATGGTGTTCGAGTTTTTAGGGGCCTATCTCGCCGGTGGCGAAGTTACGGAGACGATCCGTAAGGGTATTATCGACCCATCCGCTATTGCCGATACGCCCGAATTACTCGTGTACGGCATGATGGCCGCACTCTTGGCTGCAGGCACCTGGCTGTTGATCGCGTCGATGCTGGGCTGGCCGGTATCAACCACCCATTCCATCGTCGGTGCTATCGTGGGCTTCGCCGTGGCGGGCATCTCTATCGATGCGGTGTCTTGGGGCAAAGTGGGCACTATTGCAGCCAGTTGGGTGGTGTCGCCCATACTCGCCGGCACCCTGTCCTTTATGCTCTTTCGCAGCGTTCAACGGCTGATTTTAGACACCGAAAACCCGCTCGAGAATGCCCGTCGCTATGTGCCCTTTTACATGTTTGGCGTCGGTTTCCTAATCAGCATGGTCACTATGCTGAAAGGTTTGAAGCACGTATTCAAAGATTCAGGCCTGAGCTTTAGCTTCATTGAATCTGTCGGAATCTCAGCGCTACTGGGGCTGTTAGTCGCCGGCTTCGGTATTTACCTGCTGAAGCAAATTAAACCCGTCAGCACCAGCGAATCGCGCTTTGCCAACGTCGAGCAAGTGTTTGCCATCCTAATGATTTTTACCGCTTGCTCTATGGCCTTTGCGCACGGCTCTAACGATGTCGCCAACGCCGTTGGCCCGATGGCGTCCATTGTTGCCACCGTCAAAACCGGTGCCATAGGCGCTAAGGCCATGATGCCAGCCTGGATTCTGCTGGTAGGCGCTATCGGTATCGTCATCGGCTTGGCCACCTATGGCTATAAAGTGATGGCGACCATCGGCAAAAAAATTACCGAACTCACCCCAAGCCGTGGCTTTGCCGCCGAGTTGGGTGCCGCTGGTACCGTGGTATTGGCCTCTGGCACGGGCTTACCCATTTCCACCACCCACACCTTGGTGGGTGCGGTGCTGGGCGTTGGCTTAGCGCGCGGCATCGGCGCGCTCAACATGCGCGTAATTGGCAGTATTTTCCTGTCTTGGATTGTGACACTGCCGGCCGGCGCACTATTGGCGATTATTTTCTTCTATATTTTTAAAGGCTTATTTAGCTAAATTGGTTTAAAAATATCGCTAGAAATGAAGGCGCCTAGTGGCGCCTTCATTGTTTATAGCCGGCGAACATTGCACAATCATGGCCACTAACCGCGTCCCCGGCGTTCGCGCAATCACTTCTAGGATGGATGCATGACCGATTTGAAGCAGTACCGCCAAGCGCTCGGCCAACTAGTTGCCCTGCCATCGGTCAGTTGTGCCTCACCGCGACTAGACATGAGTAACCGGCAGGTGGTGGATTTGCTCGCCAACTGGTTTGCCGACTTGGGCTTCAAAACTCAGGTCGAGGCGCTGCCCGGCCAACCCAACAAAGCCAATTTGATAGCGACGCTCGGCAGCGGTGAAGGTGGCTTAGTCTTGGCGGGCCATACTGATACCGTGCCATTTGATGAACACAGCTGGGATCAAGACCCCTTTAAGCTGACCGAAAAACACGATCGGCTGTACGGCTTAGGCGCCACCGATATGAAGGGCTTTTTCCCGGTCATCCTCGCGGCGGTAAAAGATTTCAGGCATAAGCCTTTGAAGGCGCCGCTGACCATCATCGCCACAGCCGACGAAGAAACGTCCATGGCTGGCGCGCGCGCCTTGGCTAAACAGCATCATCACCAGGCGCGCGCCGCGATCATAGGCGAACCCACAGGCTTGAAGCCCATCCGCATGCACAAGGGCATTATGATGGAAGCCGTGCACGTGCGCGGCCACAGCGGTCACTCCTCGGACCCAGCACTGGGCAATAACGCGCTGGAGGCCATGAACATTGTGATGGCTGACCTATTAAGCTTCCGCCACGAATTACAAAGCAAATACCAACACGCCGGTTTTGCCGTCACTGTGCCAACCCTGAATTTGGGCTGCATTCACGGAGGCGACAACCCCAATCGCATTTGTGGCGACTGCGAGCTGCAGTTCGATCTGCGCAGCCTGCCCGGCATGGACAACCAGCAGCTGCATGCCGAGTTGGACCACCGGCTGGCACCGTTAGCACAGCGGCTTAACGTGGATATTACCCTGCGCTCGTTGTTCGACGATGTACCTGCCTTTGAGCAGGCCGCCGACAGCCAGCTAGTGCTGCAGTGCGAAGCGCTCACGGGTAATGCGGCTGTCAGCGCCGCTTTCGCCACTGAGGCTCCTTTTCTGCAGCAATTAGGTATGGAGACCGTCGTCTTGGGCCCAGGCTCTATCGATCAGGCACACCAACCCAATGAATTTATTCCTCTAGACCAAATTGCCCCCGCCGTTACCGTGCTGCAGCAATTAATTCGTCACTACTGTTGTTAATACAAGGTTAAGTAAGGCTTATCCATGACTCAGGAAAACACCAAACCCATGGCACAACAATACGTTGATTGGTTCCGCGACTCATCGCCCTACATCAACGCGCACCGAGGCAAAACCTTCGTGCTCATGCTACCTGGGGAAGCCGTCAGGCACCCGAATTTTGCCAATATTATTTACGACATAGCGCTGCTGAACAGCTTAGGTGTGCGCCTTGTTATCGTGCACGGCACGCGTCCGCAAGTTGAGGAGCGGCTGGAGCTGGCAGAAATGGATTCGCTGTTCCACGAAAATCTGCGCATCACCGACCCCCAAGC
The DNA here is from genome assembly GCF_042853465.1 of Simiduia litorea. GTDB lineage: Bacteria > Pseudomonadota > Gammaproteobacteria > Pseudomonadales > Cellvibrionaceae > Simiduia > Simiduia litorea. Next base: position 4,184,022 of record NZ_AP031497.1, read on the forward strand.
CATGAGCGCCATCATCCAAGCGGCGGGCGAGGTGCGAGTCGATATCGAGGCTGCGCTATCCACGGGCCTGCCCAACTCACCCATGCACGGCGCTCATATTCAGGCGGTCAGCGGTAACTTTATCACCGGCATGCCGCTCGGCGTGATCGACGGCACCGACCTACAATTTACCGGTAAAGTTCGCCGCATCAACACCAAGACCATGCAGCAGTCGCTCGATTTGGGCGCGATTTTGATTGTCTCACCTCTCGGCTACTCACCCACGGGCGAAGTATTTAATTTGAGTTTCGCCGAAGTCGCCACACAAGTGGCGATCAACCTCAACGCCGACAAGATCGTCAGCTTTGTGGAAGGCCATGGCGTGGAGGATGAAAACGGCGGCTTGATTCGCGAATTTATGCTGCACGAGGCGGAGCAATACCTCAACAACGAAAACAGCCGTCCGGCGCACGGCAGCCGACTGGCATTAAATGCCTGCTTCCAAGCCTGTACCAAGGGCGTACCACGCGCGCAGATCGTCTCCTTTAGCGACGACGGTGCTTTTTTGAAGGAGCTATTCACCCGCGATGGCAGCGGCACCATGGTGTATCGCGACAATTACGAACAATTGCGCACCGCGTCAATCGACGATGTGGGCGGTATTATCGAACTTATCGAGCCCTTAGAAAAAGCCGGCATTTTGGTGCGCCGATCGCGCGAAATACTGGAAAGCGAGATCGAAAAGTTCTCGGTACTGGAAAAAGACGGCACCATACTCGCCTGCGCCGCGCTCTATCCTTATTCGACCGGTGCCGCGGAATTAGCTTGCGTGGTGACCCACCCCAGCTACCAAAAGGGCGGCCGCGCTGCCAAATTGCTGCATCAGCTAGAGCGCCATGCCATGCGCGCCGGCATTAAAGAGCTGTTTGTGCTCACCACCCAAACGGCACACTGGTTTTTGGAGCAGGGTTTTGTGCCCGGCGATATCGAGACGCTACCCATTGAGAAGCAATCTCTTTATAACTATCAGCGTAAATCGAAAATATTCACTAAGCGTTTGGCTATTTAGCGCGTTTTACTGCTAACAAACCGCCCTAAATACTCGGCCGGCCGCAGCCTTTCTGGTATGCTTGCCGGCCGTTTTTATTGCAATACATCTATCAGACTTCCGGAGTCGTCTCATGCCAGCCTATCGCTCGAAAACATCCACCCATGGCCGCAACATGGCCGGCGCACGCGCCCTTTGGCGCGCCACCGGCATGAAAGATGACGATTTCCAAAAACCGATTATCGCGGTGGCTAACTCGTTTACCCAGTTCGTGCCTGGGCACGTGCATTTAAAAGACATGGGCCAACTGGTCGCCCGCGAGATAGAAAAAGCCGGCGGCGTGGCAAAGGAGTTCAATACCATCGCCGTGGATGACGGTATCGCCATGGGCCACGACGGTATGCTTTACAGCTTACCCAGCCGCGACATTATTGCCGATAGCGTCGAGTATATGGTCAATGCGCACTGTGCCGACGCCATCGTGTGTATTTCCAATTGCGACAAGATTACCCCCGGCATGTTAATGGCGGCCATGCGCATCAATGTGCCAGTTATTTTTGTTTCTGGTGGGCCAATGGAAGCCGGTAAAACAAAGCTAGCTGAGCACAAGCTCGACCTCGTCGATGCCATGGTGATTGCCGCCGACGACACCGCCTCGGATGAAAAAGTCGACGCCTACGAGCGCTCGGCTTGCCCCACTTGCGGCTCCTGCTCGGGCATGTTTACCGCTAACTCGATGAACTGTTTAACCGAAGCGCTGGGGTTATCCCTGCCAGGGAATGGCTCTATGCTCGCCACCCACAGCGATCGCGAGCAACTTTTCTTAGAAGCCGGACGCAGGATCGTCGACATAACCAAGCGCTACTATGAACAGGACGATGCGTCTGTATTGCCGCGCAACATCGCCTCGCTGCCGGCGTTTAACAATGCCATGGCGCTCGACATCGCCATGGGCGGTTCCACCAATACCATTCTGCATTTGTTGGCCGCGGCACAGGAAGGAGACATCGATTTCAGCATGAAAGATATCGACGCACTGTCTCGCCGTATTCCACAACTCTGCAAAGTCGCGCCGAACACGAAAAATTATCACATGGAAGATGTGCATCGGGCCGGCGGCGTATTTAGTATTCTCGGCGAATTAGCCCGCGGTGGCCTACTCGATACTCGTATTCCTACGGTGCACAGCGCCACGCTGGCCGAAGGTTTAGCTAAGTGGGATATCGCGGTGACCGACAGCCCCGCGGTGCGCGAATTTTTCCGCGCCGGCCCCGCTGGCATTCCCACGCAAACGGCATTTTCCCAGAGTACTCGCTACCCCACACTCGACGGCGACCGCGCTGGCGGCTGTATTCGCTCGGTTGAAAATGCATTTAGCAAAGAGGGCGGCCTTGCGGTATTGACCGGCAACATTGCCCGCGACGGCTGCGTGGTAAAAACCTCGGGCGTCGACGAAAGTATTTGGATTTTTGAAGGCCCAGCCTACGTGGTGGAAAGCCAAGACGAAGCCGTTGCGGATATTTTGGCAGGCAAAGTTAAAGAAGGTGACGTCGTCATTATCCGGTACGAAGGTCCAAAAGGCGGGCCGGGCATGCAGGAAATGTTGTACCCAACAAGCTACTTAAAATCAAAGGGCTTAGGGGCCAAATGTGCGCTGCTCACCGACGGCCGTTTTTCTGGTGGCACCTCGGGCTTAAGTATCGGCCACGCCTCGCCGGAAGCCGCCGCTGGCGGCGCAATCGGCTTAGTGGAAACAGGCGATATTATTCAGATCAATATCCCAGCTAGAAGTATTAACGTAAAACTTTCCGATCAAGAATTAGATGAAAGACGCGCCAAAGAGGATGCTAAAGGTGACTTAGCGTGGAAACCAAAAGCGATGCGTCCGCGCAAAGTTTCTGCGTCGCTAAAGGCCTACGCGCTACTCGCAACAAGTGCAGACAAAGGCGCGGTGCGCGACCTATCTAAACTGTAATTTTTCATCGTCGCTCGGAAATTTTCCGAGCGACGTTAGCACGATCATTCCAAATCGTAGTTTTTGAATCACTTTTTTGCCGCAATTTATCGTATTTATTCCTCCTTCCAGCTGTTATCTCAGAACTCTGTCGCGTTCGATTGTTTTAAATTTTTTCCACTGTTAGCTTTGTTTGGTCGGCGAGGTATTGCCCGAAAAATAATTCTAATGAAAAAAAGGAACTATCATGCAAAAGCGATCTGTTTTTCAAAGAAGATTTTTAACTACGGCCATCGTTGCTGCCATGGCAGCTAGTGCGCAAGTTTCCATCGCACAAACACAAGAAGGTAAAAGTATCGAGGAAGTCACCGTTGTCGGCTCGCGCCTTTCTCAAGGCGGTCAGTTCGAAGGCGCCACACCGGTTCAAGTATTCGACCGCGACAGTATTGATAAATCCGGCTACACCAATTTACAACAACTGTTCGAGAAATCCCCCATCGCCGGTAACGGTACTTTCTCAACCCGCGGTAATAACCAAGATTCCACAGCTAACGGCGCATCCGCCGTAAGCCTCCGCGGCATGGGCGCCGATGCCACTTTAGTCTTAGTTAATGGTCGCCGCGTTGCCATCAGTGCCTTCGCCGAAGGCATCACCACCAACTTTGTCGATATCAACGCATTGCCCGTCAGCGCCGTAGAGCGTATTGAAGTTTTGAAAGACGGCGCATCGGCCATTTATGGTTCGGATGCCGTTGCCGGTGTGGTTAACGTTGTGATGCGCGATAATTTTGATGGTTTCGACGTCTCGGTCGGCTACGGCAATACCACTGATACCGACAACTCAGAAACCACCTTCTCTGCCATTTGGGGCATGAATGGCGACGACGATTCCAACATCACCTTGGTTTTTGATTATTTTAAGAATACCGCGCTCATGAACGCCGACCGCGGTCGCTTGGGCACTGCAAATCAGTCTGCCAATGGCGGGTTTGATTATCGCTCTTCCCGTGGCTACCCCGGTAACTTTACCGTCGATGGCGTTGTCACCATCGATCCCGGTTGTCCAGCCAGCAATAACGCCGACCCAACCTGCGTCTACGACTACGGCCCCTGGAACGTACTTACGCCAGCCGCCGAGCGCGCAGGCATTATTGTCAGTGGTCACAGAAACCTGACCGACGGGGTTGAGTTTTTTACTGAGATTGCGGTCCAGCACAACACCTCGGCGGCACGCGGTGCGCCTACCCCCCTCGATGGCGACGCGGGCCTCACCGTACCCGTATCTCACCCAAACAATCCTTTTACCGGCGCCACCACGATCGGCATTAATCGCTACCGAACGGTGGACGCTGGTGCGCGCGAATGGGATATAGAAACCGATAATGTGCGCGGTGTTTTAGGCTTGCGCGGGAAAATAGCAGACTGGGATTGGGAGCTAGCCGCGCAGCGCGCTAGGAGTGAATCCACGCAAACCGGTAGCCGCTCACAGGGCTGGGTGCGGACAGATTTACTGCAACAGGAAATTGACGCCGGCCGCTATAACCCCTTCGGTGGTGTGGCTAACCCCGATAGCGTTATCGACGCTATTACCACCAGTTTAGTCCGCAGTGGTACATCTCAGCTTTCAAGTGTTGAATTTAATGTGGACGGCGAGCTATTTGCGTTAGCAGGTGGCAACGCTGCCATGGCAGCCGGCCTCGAATACCGTGAAGAAAGCGCGTCGGATACACCGGACGATCAATTTCAACGCGGCTTAATTTTCGGTACAGAATCGGTATCGGCATCAGGCAATCGCGATATTTCATCGGCCTATGTGGAATTTGCATTACCGGTAACGGACTCAATAAACATTAGCCTGGCCGGCCGGCACGACAGCTACAGCGACTTTGGCTCCACCACTAACCCAATGGCTAACATTCGCTGGGCGCCCATGGATAGCTTAGCCTTCCGCGCTTCCTGGGGCACGGGCTTCCGCGCGCCTTCTTTGGCGCAAGTTGGTCTTGGTCCATCACAGGAGTCGTTATTTCTCACCGACGATTATGGGTGCGCGGTAAACATTGCCTATTGTGCCAATACCGATTACACAGTGGTATTCGCAGGCAACCCAAATCTTGAGCCCGAGGAGTCGGAGAGTGCCAATATAGGGGTCGTTTTTAATCCAACAGATGCTTTAACACTTTCACTTGATTACTGGAACATTAAACAGGAAGGTAAAATAGATAAAGTATCTATCGACTATTTATACACCCAGTTTTGTAATGACCAAAACAGTGATGTTTGCGTAAGGTCGACACCACTACCGGGCGACTCGCTCGGCGAGATTACCTCAATCAATAGTGGCTTTATCAATATCGGCGAACAGAATGTCACCGGTGTCGATTTCAGTTTGCTCTGGGCTGACCTAGAAGCCATGGGCGGAACCGTTAATCTGCGCCTAGATTACGCCTTTTTGGTGGAGTTTGAGCGAGTTGAACTCAACGCAGCGGGCGATGGCTTTACCTCGATTGATCTAGCCGGCAAATACAAGTATCCAAAACATCGCTGGAACGTCACCGGCGATTGGGACCTCGAAAACTTCGGCCTATCGGCAACGCTTAACTACATAGGCTCTTTTGATGACCTTGATGGCGATACCAACTATTACATTGACGCCACCCGGACTGTCGATGCCATGGCAACGGTGAATTTACAAGCCCGCTACACGGGCTTACAAAACACCTTGCTCAGTGTGGGCGTCAACAACCTGTTCGATGAAGATGTTCCCTTTGCCAGCGGCGATGGCGACTCGGATTTGTACGGCTATGTTTCCAGCCAACACGATCCGAGAGGCCAGTACGTGTACGGCAAAGTTAGCTACAGTTTTTAACTAAGCGCCTGACCATTAAGCCGCGCCCAGCGCGGCTTTTTTCATCAATGAAGCAGCTCAACGACTTGCTGCCAAACCTTTAGCCTAGGTTTTATTTCCTTCTTTGCGTTTGCGTTTTCTTTTACAAATGATAAACCAACAAGGCGTTTGCCTTTCGTGTAAGCGCTAAACGCCTTGCCCTATTAACTTCCCACCTAACTGAGTTCATCCACTCGGCTTGCAAATTTTAGGCATAAAAAAACCGACCCAAAGGCCGGTTTTTTTAGCGTTAAAGCAACTTAGAGAGCAAGCTGTCTTTCGCGTTCTTTCTCACTCTTAGCAAACTCGATCCACTGCAATGCAAACTTCGCAGAGCGTTTATCTTCCTTCGCTTTTTCAAAGGCTTTAATCGCAGAGTCGTATTTCTTCTGGCTAACAAAGGCCATGCCAAGAACAATTTGTAATTGATCTTCGCGCTTGATGCCCTTGCGCTTAAGCGCTACTTCACCGGCATCGATGGCTTTGTTGTACATGTCGTTGTCGAGGTAGATACCTGCAAGACGCGCATACAAATCACCGGTATCGGATTTAGCCGCAGCCTTCTCCATCTCGGGTAAAGACTTTTTAATCTCTTGCGATAGGCGCCAAGATACTGCCAAGGTTTCTAAGTTTTTAGAGGTTGGCTCGATACGCTTGTCTTTGATGCCTTTGTCGATGATTTTAGCGGCCTTATAAGGCGCCTCTTCACCAAGGAACAAATAAGCGATATTGAGCAGCTCTTTCTCGTTAGTCACCGCACCCATGATGTAGGCGGCTTCCGACGCATGCAGCTGATCTTTCTCGCGACTTACCGTACCATACATACCCGCTAGCTGGCGCCAGTAAGACGCTTTTGGGTAGTGACGCACGAGCTTTTCAAGAATCTTGATAACGGTTTTGTTGTCGCCTTTCTCGTAATAGATCGCGCGCTGTAGCGCAAACCAGTTTTCCTTAGGAACCTTACCTTTAGCCTCGTAGTCATTTACCGCCCAGTTGATGTCCGGCAATGCTTTGTTGAAGTCATTTAAAGAGTAATATGCTTGGCCGCGGAGAACATAGGCATCGGCACCAACAATCGGCGACACAGCCATCCAACGAGTCAAGATGTCGATCGCTTTTTTGTAATCTTCTTGAATGAAGTACAACTGCGCCATGGTGTACAAGGTCGCGGTTTCTAAACCTTCAGGAATGTCATCGGGTCTTGAAACAACGCGCTCGTACGCCTTCAGCGCATCGGGATAGCGCTCTAATGAGTAGTACACGAAACCGTAGTAGTTCCACAGTTGTGCCAACTCATAGCCGTTCCACTTGTCGGTTTCACCTTTTAACTCGTCCAGCTCTTTCAACGCGTTTTTCCAATCACCGGCGTCGGCGAATACTTGAACCTCGGCGAGCTTCTTATAAACGTTTTCACGCAGTGCTGGGGTTTTACGGGTTTTGTGCTGTGGCTTTGCATCGTCTTGCGCAAATGCAACACCGCTGCTCACCCAGTTGCTCAACGCAGTGCCATCCAGTGCAACACTGGCAATGGCTGGCGCCAACAACAAAGGCGCGGCGAACAGTGTGGTTCGCACCATACGGGTAACTGCTGTCTTAATAGTCATAATCACTCCAGTCAGTTACTTCGCAATTGCGAAGCTGATTTTGTTGCGAACACCGGGAACCTCGATGGCTTCACCGTCCACCACGCGTGGCTTGTATTTGAATTTTAGCGCCGCTTTAGTGGCCGCACTGTCAAATATGCCTTCGGGGTCTGCTTCAACAACAACAGGGTCGCGTACAGAACCGTTCTTGGTAACCACGAACTCAACGATCACGTAACCTTCAATGCCACGCTGCAAGGCGCGACGCGGGTATACGGGTTGTACTTTAACGATGGGCAGGTACTCGCCATCGCTAGAGAAACCACCAATACCGCCAACTTGTAAATTTGCCGCTAATTTCGGCGCACCCATGTTGATGGCGTTAGGATTTAGATCAGGAGTATCGAAGTCCATTTCCGGCATTTCTGGCGGTGGATTCAATGGGTCATCAGGCTTCACAGCTTGATCGGTTTCGTACTGGGTTTTGATTTCACGGTCGGGCATGTGGATGTCCACAACCTTGGTATCTTCAACGTCCTTTGGCTCAGTCACGTTCATCGCGATGAGGAAGTGCATTAAAAATATCAAACCTGCCGTGGTAGCTGCCGCCAGAGCCGCTGCTACACCAATTTTTAAGATGTTCATAGCGAGTTATTTCTCAGTGGCGACAGACACATCGAGAACTGACACTTCACGCGCCGCCTCGATAACCTTTTGGATGAATTCGATTTTAGCATCGTTATCAGCCTGAATCACCAAAGCACCCTTGGGGTTCTCTGCATGCAAACGCTCGATGTGCGATTTGATATCGCGCTCATCGACCTGCTGCTTAGCAATCCAGATCTCGTTATTGGCATTAATTGCGACCAGAATATTAGCGTTCTTCTTCAAGAGGCTAGTTGTTGCGTCTGGGCGGTTAACTTCAATACCCGCTTCTTTAATGAACGATGCGGTCACGATGAAGAAGATCAACATGATAAATACCACGTCGAGCATCGGTGTTAAATCGATTGCACCGGCTTCCTCTTCTTGGCTTGGTCTTTTACTCATGACGGTTCTCGTTGTAACTGGTTAACGGGCGGCAGGCCTACAGACCTGCCGCGTCGCCTCGCCGAGGCGATTAATGGTCCATCGTCAGATGGTCAGCCAGCAACTGGGCTTCGTTGGCAGCAGTTTGGGTTAGGAAGGTATTAGCAAATACGCCCGAGAGCGCAGCTACCATGCCTGCCATGGTCGGAATTGTGGCTTGTGAAACACCACTCGCCATGGACTTAGCATCACCACCGCCCGTCACTGCCAAGATGTTGAATACTTCAATCATCCCCGTCACAGTTCCGAGTAGACCGAGCAGGGGACAGAGGGCAACCATGGTTGCGATCATGTCCATATTGCTGTTGATCTTCTCGGAGATGCGTGAAACTAGCGCATACCTTACTTGATGAGCTCCCCAGGACTTACGCTCTTTGCGCGCTTCCCAAGTATCAAGTACTGACTGCACATCGCCTTTCAGACTACCTTTGAAATACCAAACTCGTTCGAAAATCAGAGTCCACATCACAAAGGTGAGGATGGCGATCCATTTAAGGATCGGGCCACCCGAGTCCATAAAGGCGTTAATGGCTGCAAGAGCGTCCATCAATGCCAACATGGTTTATCTCCTACTTCTTTTCGGCGTTTTCAGCAATGATACCAGCGCTCTGCTCATCCAAAATATGAACAACACGCTTGGCCTTGGTATTAACCAGGGTATGCATCAAAACTGTTGGAATCGCTACGATTAGACCCAGTACGGTTGTTACCAAGGCACCAGAGATACCGCCGGCCATGGCCTTTGGATCGCCCGCACCGAAGATGGTAATAGCCTGGAAGGTCACGATCATACCGGTAACGGTACCGAGTAGACCCAACAGCGGAGCAACCATCGCAATGATCTTCAACAGCTGCAAGCCGCTTTCAATCTGGGGACGCTCTTTCAACACGGCTTCTTCAAGCTTCAGCTCGAGTGTTTCTGTGTCTACTTTTGGATTGTCTTCAGCCACTTTCAATACGCGACCCAGCGGGTTGTTAGTATTGGCTTTTTGTTGCTTAAGCTGAGCGTTAACCTTGCCTGAAATACCCATCAGCACGATGAAGCGCCACAGAGCCAAGAGGGCTGCGAAAGCACCTACTGCAGAGATGATGTAACCGACAGTACCACCTTGATGCCAACGCTCTTCCAATGAAGGCGTGTTGATCAGCGCAGCCAGTAATGAACCACCTGATGGACCGGTAGGATCGATACCAACCTTGGTGAAACCGCTGGTTGAATTTTGTGCCGCTGCCGCACCGCTCAAGAAGCTATCGGGCTGACGAACCAGCTCTTCGATCTTGCCATCTTTCGGTGAGTAGGTGAGGTATTTGCCATCTGACAACAGGTTGAAGTTACCGACGCGAACAATCGTCTGCGCAGCCTTCTCGCCGTTTGGCTTGATCACGGTACCGGTGAAGGTAGTGACTTTGGCGCCTTCGATGGTTTCACGCTGCAGTTCGTACCACAGACGCTCAATTTCATCGATCTTTGGCAACTTGGTAGCCGAGTTCATCTTGTCAATGAGGGCATCCAAGAATGCGGTGCGATCGCCGTATTGGGCAGACACAACAGACGTGTTGATGTTAGAGCGCAAGTCGCCAGCGGTTGACGTCAAGTGACCGAACAATTCTTTCAGAGAACCCAAACGCTCTTGAAGCTGCTTGCGCTTCGCGGCTACTTGAATTTCTTGTGCCTTGTACTTGGCTTCCAACTGCTCAGAGCGACGCTCTTCGGCAGCTTTTTCAGCCTTGGCTTTGTTCAGCAGTGACTGCTGGTTAGCTTTGTCGCGCAAGAACTCAGCTTCGCGCTGTTTGTGCTCGCGGGTTTCAGACACTTTAGAGTCTTGAACCATTTTCAACAGCTGCTCTAAAGAAGCGGCTTTGTCGTCTTGGGCAAAGGCAGCGCTAGCGCCAAAGATACCCGCTACGGCTACGATTAAGCAGCGCTTTACGAAGGTCAGTTTCATTATTTAGCCTCCGGAGCCAAGATGGGTAAGCCCATGATATCGTTAGTCGCTTGTTTCTTAGCGATTTTGATACCTTGTAAGATAGATGTACGGTATTCGCCAGAGTCTAACTCGACGTATGCTTTTTGACGCGCATCCCAAGCACCAGACAAACGCGTGTCTGTGGTTTGGTACATCAAGGCAACACGGCCAACGCGCAGAATGTTTACTTCGCGGTCCTGACCACCGATGTTCAAGGTATCTTTATACGTGTCGATTTTACGACCGTACTCAGATTCAATTTTGTAAGCTTCAAGAACTTGACGGAATTTTTCAGCAACTGAAATATCCGCACGCTCTTGGTTGGCGCGAAGTTGCTCGATGCGGTCGCGACGCTCGGTCAAGTGGAAAGGTACGTCCAGCTCAACGAACTGCTCCAAACCATCCAACATGCGAAGGATCAACGGCTGGATTTGACGCTCCATTACCGTTACCTGGTCGATTGACTCTTCCAGATCAGTCAATACAACGAGCTGGTTAGCAATCTGCTTTTCCTGCTGAGCGTTGTATACCTTCAAGCCTTCAATCTGCTTATTAACAGTTTTGAATTCCTGCAACAGAGAATTAGTGTCATCGGCGATCTTGTCGATACGCTTCTGAGACTGCATAGCTGCTGTGGTTTTAGCCTGACCTGTCTGCAGAATCGCATTCAGGGTTTGGTCTGCTTGAGCCACACTGCCAATCAGTGCGCCAGCAGAAAGCATTGTGGACAATGCCACCGCTTTCATTCGTTGCTTCTTCATAGTTCCCCCAACTCGGGTGCTTTTTGTGCAATCAACTTTGCGCGTCAGTTTAGTTTCACTGCCACACACGCTTAATTCCGCGTTGCTCCGGCGACAGAGAAGGGTGGCATTGTAATGACCCCCTCCGTCAAGATTCAACGACTAGACGAATATCCAAAAACAGTTTGTGCCGTTAAGTAACACAAAGGTAACAGATTGGTAACAACTCTCGGAAAGTACATCCAACAGCGGTAACACCAGCCCAAAAAACGTACAACTGCATGGTGAATCGTTATGAAGCTTGCCAAATTTGCGACAACTTTCACATTCGATCCAGCACTATAAACGAATAGTCATAAGGATTGGAACCTCCTGAGCTATGCCTTTCTTCGCTTATTTGTTGCCAATACTGCTGTTCAAGGTGAGGAAAATGTGCATCGCCCTCAACAACTGCATGAACCTTAGTCAAATACAGGCGGTTTGCCATAGGCAATGCCTGTCGATAGATCTCGCCGCCACCAATCACCATAACCTCATCCGCATTTAGGCTAGCCAACAGCGTTTGTGCCAATGCCAATGCTTGATCTAGCGAGTTACAGACCGTAACACCCTCAGCCTGCCAACCGCGCTGACGCGTAATCACGATATTCGGCCGACCGGGCAGCGGTCGGCCGATGGATTCAAAGGTTTTTCGCCCCATGATCACCGGCTTGCCTAGCGTCGTGCGCTTAAAATAGCCGAGATCGCCAGGCAGGTGCCAAGGCAACTGATTGTCTTTGCCGATGACATTGTTTTCCGCCATGGCGACGATAAGTGCTAGCCCAGCCATTAAATCGCCACCGGCGCTGGTATGTGGGGGTCTGGGTGATAGCCCAACAATTCAAAGTCCTCAAACGTGAAGGCCAGAATATCCTTTACCGCTGGGTTAATTTTCATGGTCGGCAGAGCTTTGGGCGTGCGCGCTAACTGCAATTCAACCTGTTCGGCATGATTGCTATACAAATGCGCATCGCCAAAGGTGTGAACAAAGTCGCCCAAGGCTAAATCACACACCTGCGCCAACATCATGGTGAAGAGCGCGTAGGAGGCGATATTAAAAGGCACGCCGAGGAAAATGTCGGCGCTGCGCTGGTACAACTGGCAGGACAACTTGCCTTCGGCCACATAGAACTGAAACAGGGTGTGACAGGGCGCCAAGGCCATCCGCCCCTGAGCTACATTGTCTTGGGGCGATAAAGCTTCGTCGGGCAACGCCGTGGGGTTCCATGCAGAAATCAGAAGACGCCTAGAGTTTGGCTTGGTTTTTATCATCTGCACCAAATCTTTAATTTGGTCCACCACCACGCCATTTGGCCCTTCCCACGAGCGCCATTGGTGGCCGTAAACCGGGCCGAGATCGCCGGATTCCGTGGCCCATTCGTCCCATATTTTGACGCCATGTTGCTTTAAATAAGCGGTGTTGGTATCGCCCTGCAAAAACCACAGCAGCTCGTGAATGATGGATTTCAGATGGCATTTTTTCGTCGTGATAAGTGGAAAGCCCTGCGCTAGGTCGAAGCGCATCTGGTAGCCGAACACGCTCTTAGTGCCGGTGCCGGTGCGGTCGCCTTTTTGCACGCCGTTATCGCGAACATGGCGCATTAAATCTAAATACTGTTTCACGATGATTTCACTCCACTCGCATCACGCTTTTTGTAGGCCCAGAGGAAAAAGATCAACCCCAACAAAAACATCGGCGCCGATAACACTTGGCCGCGGGTCACCCAGCCAAATAAATCAAAACTAATATGGTTATCAGGCTCGCGCACAAACTCCACCATAAAGCGGAACAAACCGTAACCCATTAAAAACAAGCCGCTCACCGCCATGCGCGGGCGCGGCTTGGCGGAAAACCAAAACAAAATGACAAACAACAAAAATCCCTCGAGAGCGGCCTGATACAACTGTGACGGGTGTCTTGCCAGTGCTTCGGGGTCGCGGGGGAACACCATGGCCCAGGGCAGGTCTGTGGGTCGGCCCCAGAGCTCTTGACCGATAAAATTACCTAAGCGGCCAAACGCTAAACCCAGCGGTACCATGGGTGCAATGAAATCGGTGATGGCAAAAAAGGGCTGCTTAATCTTGCGCCCGTAGAGCCAGAGCGCAATCAGCACGCCGAGCAAACCGCCGTGGAACGACATCCCGCCCTCCCAGATTTTCATCAACCAAAGTGGCTCTTCGAGGAAGCGATCAAAATTATAAAACAGCACATAACCCAAGCGACCACCTAAGATGACGCCAAAGGCGCCATACATAATCAAGTCTTCTACCTGGGCGCGGGTAACCGGGCTATCGGCGCGCGCGGCGCGGCGGGCGGCGAGAAAACCGGTACCGAGAAACGCCGCCAAGTACATCAAGCCATACCAGTGCACCGCGAGCGGCCCGAGGCTGTAACCGGCTATCTCAAAGGGACCAAAAGCAAAGGCGATAGGGTCTATTTCGGGGTATTTCAACATGAACAATATCCAATCTGTGGAGTATCAGGCGTTGATCCAACGCACATCAGGCGGGCATTATGCTTTCTTCACTCGCTCGCTGCCACAACTGCCCATGTGTTTACTCTTTATTGCCCATCAAGCTCACAACCACTGGCCACTTATCCTCGCCAGCAACCGCGATGAATTTCACCAGCGCGCCACGGCTGCTGCCCACTATTGGCAGGACAACCCGCAATGGCTGGGCGGTAAAGACCTAGAGGCCGGAGGCAGCTGGCTGCTGCTCAACCGCAACGGCCGATTTGGCGCGCTCACCAATGTGCGCAATGGCCAGCTTGCGGCGGGTAAACTGAGTCGAGGCGAATTGGTCAAACGCGCGGCCAGCCTAGACCATGGAGGCTCTATCAATGGGCGCGACTTCGGCGGTTTTAACCTGCTCACCGGGGTACTCAACGGCGGGCAATGGCAGATGCAGGTGACGTCGAATCAATCAGACCCACAGCCGCGCTCGCCACTCAACGCCGGCATCCACGGGCTAAGTAATGCCAGCCTCAACACACCCTGGCCAAAGGTCGCCTCGGGCAGACGAGAATTGCACCAGCTACTGAGCGATACAGACGGCGAGGCGGCGCTAGAACAAGGCCTCTGGCAACTGCTGAGCAACCGCAATCAAGCGCCAGAGGTCGAGCTGCCCGATACAGGCATCAGCCGAGACATGGAATTATTGCTGTCGAGTCGATTTATTGTAAACCAGCGCTACGGCACCCGCGCCAGCACACTGCTGTTAGTTGATAGGCAACAGCGAGCGCTGTTCGTTGAGCGCAGTTTTGATACGGCGGGGGGACTGCAAAGCGAAACCCGTGAGCGCTTTAGCTTTGACGGTTAACAGGCAAGCCGCCCGCCTTGAGTTTATAGGGGCAGACGGTCTGCCTGTAGCCTGTAGCCTGTAACCTGTAACCTGTAACCTGTAACCTGTAACCTGTAACCTGTAACCTGTAACCTGTAACCTGTAACCTGTAACTAAAATATTGACTTAAACGTTAGGGCGATAAAGCCGCTTAATCCCCATATCCTGTAACCGCGTATTCAAGGTTGCCTCAATGGCTTCGGCTGTGTGCAGGCTCATCACCTCGGCCAGCAAGGCACTGGCTTGATCCTTTGAGATGGCGCGCAACACCGACTTCACTTTCGGTAAATTGGTGGCGCTCATCGACAGCACATCGTAACCCATGGCCATAAGCAACACCGCAGCACCTGGGTCGCCCGCTAGCTCGCCGCAAATACTGACATCGACATTCTCTGAGTGACCTGCTTGCACCACTTCCTGCAGGGCACTTAGCACGGCCGGGTGCATACTTTGGTACAAGTCCGCCACGCGCGCGTTGTTGCGATCCACGGCTAACAAATACTGGGTTAAATCGTTCGAGCCAACGGACAAAAAGTCGGCGCGCGCAGCCAACTCTTTGGCTTGATATACCGCTGCGGGCACCTCCACCATCACCCCCACAGGCGGGTAGACGACGCGGTGGCCTTCTTCCATCACTTCGTTAAAGGCGCGCAGGATTAAGGCATTGGCGGCATCTAGCTCGGGAATATTGGTAATCATGGGCAGCATAATGCGCAAATTATCGAGGCCTTCGCTGGCCTTGAGCATGGCGCGCACCTGCACCAGAAAGATCTCCGGGTGATCGAGGGTGACCCGAATACCGCGCCAGCCGAGAAAGGGGTTGTCTTCTTCAATCGGGAAGTAGGGCAGGGCTTTATCGCCACCCACATCCAGCGTGCGCATGGTCACTTGGCGCGGCGCGAAGGCCTCGAGCTGTTCGCGGTAAATTTTGGTTTGCTCTTCTTCGCCCGGGAAGCGATCGCGCAACAGAAAGGGCACTTCGGTGCGGTACAAACCCACACCTTCGGCGCCACGATCGAGCGAGCGCATCACGTCCGCCATCAAACCGGTATTCACCCACAGGTTGAGCCGGTGGCCGTCAGTGGTTTCACAGGGTTTATCTTTTAAGGCTTCCAAGTCTTTCTGTAGCGCCTGCTCTTCTTTGAAGATCGCCTTGTAATGAGACTTAAGTACCTTGGACGGGTCTAGGTAGACGATGCCGTTATAGCCGTCGACGATGAGTTTGCGCTGATCTAATTTGGTGTAGGGCAGATCGATCACCCCCATCACGGTGGGAATATCCATCGCCCGCGCCAAAATGGCCACATGGGAGTTGCGAGAACCTTCAACCGATATCATACCGGCGAGTTTGTCGGCCGGCACATCGCCCAACATAGAGGCCGTCAACTCTTCGCCAACCAGAATAGTATTGTCTGGGTAGACGCGGCACATTTGTGCCGACTCTTGCAGATATGCCAAGACTCGACGCCCCAGATCGCGCACATCAGCGGCGCGATCGCGTAAATAAGGGTCGCTCATGGCATTGAAGTTGCGTTCGTGTTCCAAGATCACGTCGGCCCAGGCATAGGGAGCGCAGACGCCGCCGCGAATACGCTCGGTCACCTCGCCGCCCAATGAGGCATCGTCGAGCATGGCTAAATAGGCATCAAACAGCGCCTGTTCTTCACGCGACAAGCGGCTTCTCAACTCGTCGCTCATGCGGCCAATATCGTTGCGCACGGCAGCCAAACACCGGTAGAAAAAGGCAATCTCTTCTTCGATGTCCGACACTACTTGATAGGGCACGGAATTTAGATCTGCGGGTGGCGATATCACCACCGCCTCGCCGATGGCTACGCCGGAGCAGCCAGAGACGCCGGTAAATTTAGCCTCGCCTTTACCTTGGCCTACGGCAACCACCACACCGGTGGCTTCGGCGTGGGCAATGACCCCAGCCAGTTGAGCCGATAAGGTTACCAGGAAAGCTTCATCGCCTTCATCAAAGCGCCGACGATCGACCTGCTGCACCACCAACACACCCAATACTTCGCGGTGGTGAATAATGGGCACACCTAAAAAGGAGCTAAATCGCTCTTCGCCCGTTTCGGGAAAGTATTGGTAGCTGGGGTGAGTTTCGGCATGCTCTAGGTTGAGTGGTTCTTCGCGACTGGCCACTCGGCCCACTAAACCCTCTTCGGCCCGCAGGCTGACTCTGCCCACCGCTTTCGGGTTAAGCCCATCGGTCGCCATCAACACGTAGTTTTTCTTGCCGTCGCGCAGGTAAACCGAGCACACCTGCGTGTGCATTGACTCTTTAATGCGCGCGACGATGATATTCAGCGCGGATTGAAGATCGCGAGCGGCGTTAACTTCTTGCACGATGTTTCGCAGCGAATTGAGCATGCTCGCGGCCAAATCTTACGCTCCTTTGTGATCCAATTGTTGACGCTGATGACGACAGTGTAGCGGCGAAAGCTCGCGCAGAGCCTTGCGGTACACATCGCGCTTGAAAGACACCACTTTACCCAGAGGATACCAATAGCTTACCCAGCGCCAATGATCAAACTCATCTTTTTTCTGCGTGTGTAAATTGATCTTCGACTCATCAGCCTTGAGGCGCAGTAAAAACCAGCGCTGCTTCTGGCCGATACACAGGGGGCTGGAGCCCTTGCGCAGCAACTTTTTAGGCAGCAAATAGCGCAACCAGCCCTTAGTGCTGGCCAATATCTCGACATCTTCTGGGCCCAGGCCCACTTCTTCGTACAGTTCTCGATACAGGGCTTCTTCGGCGGTCTCCTTAGGATTGATACCGCCCTGTGGGAATTGCCAAGCGTCTTGGCCGCCTATGCGTCTCGCCCACAGCACCTGCCCGTGATCATTGGTTACGATGATGCCCACATTGGGCCTAAAACCATCATTGTCTATCACGGCGTTTTCCTTAGTGTTCTTACACCTTGTTATGCCAGCTATTGTTCCATAATTGCAGTGTATTCAGCAATTTACCTTCCCCCGTGGACTTCCCATTGAGAACCCACGGTCGAATCGCTATCCTTGCAGGCCTTTTACCCATAATGCAGGAACTTGTCGTGGCCGTCGCTATATTTGATCTTGATAACACGTTGATCGCGGGCGATTCAGACCACAGTTGGGGCGAATTTTTAGTTGAGAAACAACGGGTAGATGTAGTCAGTTACCGCCGCAGCAACGATCAATTCTACGAAGACTACAAGCGTGGCGAGCTAGACATTCGCGCCTACCAGCGCTTCGTGCTAAAGCAAGTGGCGCAGTTTAGCCCCGCCGAGCAAAGTGCCCTGCTCGCTGAGTTCATGCAGATTAAGATCCAACCACTCTGGCTACCCAAGGCTGTCGCGCTCATCGAACACCATCGCGCACAGGGTCATTACCTGTTGATCATTACCGCGACCAATCGGTTCATCACCGCCCCTATTGCCGCGGCCTTAAAGGTGGATGAGTTGATCGCCACCGAGCCCGAACTGGTCGACGGCGTCTACACCGGCGAGATCATCGACCCACCCTGCTACCAAGAGGGCAAGGTCGCGCGCTGGCAGACGTGGTTAGCACAACAAGGGCGCGAAAATGAGACCTGCTACTTTTACAGCGACTCAATCAATGACTTACCCTTGCTCTCTGCCGTGCAACAACCGATAGTGGTAGACCCCTGTGAGCAATTGCGCCTAGCGGCCAATGCCAAAGACTGGCCCATCATTAGCTTGCGATAATGTTCAGGAAAGAACCCATGCGCGCCGTCATTCTACCCTTCGCCCTGTTAACCTTGGCCTTGGCTGCCTGCCAAGATAAAGACGCCACACCTAAACTGTCGGAAGCACCCGTTGCGCCTCAAATCAGCAACCAAAAAATAGACCCCGCCGTGGATCAGGCGAGTCTCGCAGTATGGGATCGCGGCGCGGTTGCACTGGCGAGCAGCCAAGTTGAGCTGAAGGCGCTCAGGGATTCGGTGCAAGCGCTGCTGCAAAACCCCACTCAAGCAACACTCAACCAAGCCCGTGAGCAATGGCATGTCGCCCACAATAGCCAGCAGGCCTTTTCCCTGTTTTTCGCCATGGGTGCCGCCCACCCTGGGTTATTTGTAAAACTCGACAATGTGCACGATCAACTCGACGGCTGGCCTATCCAACCGGGCTTTTTGGATTATTTTGACGTCTACACCCACTCGGGCTTAGTCAACGACATCGCCATCCCGGTCACCGCAAAAGCACTAAAAGAAGCCCATCAGCAGTTTGACCCAGCCGATCGTGCACTCGGTCTACATCCAATCGCCTACCTTTTGTGGGGCGATAAAGGCCAAAGACCGGTGACAGATTTCGTCAAGCAGGCGCTCAAGGCGACCGGCGAAGACGAACCAAATGTGGAAGATTTAGCCAATAATCGACGCCGAGCACTGCTCGGCCTGATGGTCGAACTGGCCATAGATAGCCTGGACAGGCTAGCAACGCGATGGCAGGACGTGGGGGATTACACCAAGGTGTATACCAGCCTATCAGCGCAACAACGCTCTGAAATACTGCGTACATCAAGCATTTACTTGATTGAAGAACTATTGATAAACAAGCAATTGCAACCGCAATTAGATGCTATTAGCCAAGCCCATCTCGAAGTGGCAAGCCACAACCAGTACAGCGGCGGCGGCAAGCGCTTACTCTCGGCGCAACTCAACGGTTTGGCATTATTGATCGAACAGAATCAAAGCTCGGCGCTGATTGCGCACTGGAGTAAAGGTGCCGCCAAGAGTTGGCTAGAGCAACTCGCCGCGGCGAATCGGGTGCTGGATAAATTGCCCGAGGAGGGCACGGCAACGGAGACCCAATGGGTTGCGGCCATCGCGGCACTGCAGCAGCTAAGCCAACCACTAAAAGTGGAAGTGGAACCACTTTAAGGCGGCGTCTAGAGGTTCTGCTACTAGGCCAATGGATTAGCCAACAGCGTCACTCAACATCAGCATAATATTTTCACAGCCGGTTAATCAATTCCCAGGGGAAAGCCGAGATTGAGCATATAGGCGCGGATATTATTGCCTGCTGCCACCGACATGCCCACGCGCTGAACCGAAAACCCCAATATATCTTTGGGCCTATCCCAGCCGACGGTAAAGCCGAGATTATAGAGGGACTGGGCGCCAACGGGCTCTCCACTGATCGCTTTTATACCAGTGTTCTCAATAAAGTATTGCCCGTAAAAGAAGGTGCTGAATAGCAGCGGCTCACCCATAAACTCCGTGCTTAACCGGCGCTCCCAATCAAACCCGCTTTCCAACAACAGAAATCCTTGGCGCCTGTCGTTGGTGGGATGATTCTGGCCTGCCAATCTCAGCCGATTGCCAAAGGTCCAGCGATCGTCACCGTGCATCCACCAATTGGTGCTGCGCAGGGCGGCGGTATATAAACCCCGAGTCGTATGTAGCGTGAGGTCCCGAGCAAAGCCCAGTTGCAGGGAGGGTGCGATTTCCCACTGGTCTGTGAGGGTATAGCGCCTTGCAACGCCGGGTAAAAATGAAACGTTGAGCAGCGAGCCATCCAACACCTCGCCCACAATATCGTCCAACTCGGTATAGCGAACACCCACCGACACCGGCATCAGCCAATACCATTCATCCCGCTCAGATTGCTCCAACAGCCAACTATTGGTGTCGACTTTGAGCACCGTCGCCTCCTCGGCGCCAGCGCGGTAAAAACCGGTGCCAAAAATAGGCGCGTAAACATAGGACAAATCCAACTCTTCAATCGATTTTGGCGTTGTGTTTTGCGCCGTGACTAACTGGCAGTAACACAACAACGGCAATAACAACATCCGTGTCATGGCGGCCATCCTCAAGCGTGATAAACCCGGTAAAACAAGGCCTTTAAGTATTCCGTTTCTTCGATACAACTATGCACCGGATGGTCCGGGCCCTGGCTACCGCGTGCGATCAACTGCGCCTGCCTATCTAAATGACGCGCCGCGCCGGTAATGGATTCCTCCAATTCCTTGGTCGCCAAGTGCATAGAGCAAGAGCCCGACACCAACACACCATCGCGGCCCAACAGGCGCATACCCAACTCGTTGATGTGGCGATAGGCGGCGAGGCCGGCCTTGTGATCTTTGCGCTTTTTGATAAAGGCAGGCGGGTCCAACACCACAATGTCAAATTGCTCGCTGCGCTCTATCATCGCCTTCATCACCTGAATGGCCTTGCCGTGTTCGGCACTGACGCGATCGGCAAAACCATTCAGCTCAGCATTCGCCATTACGCCCGCCAGCGCCGACTCGGACGCATCCACGCACACCACGGCACTGGCGCCCGCCTGCGCCGCCGCCAACCCCCAACCACCGATGTAGGAAAACACATCGAGCACACGCTTACCCTTGGCAAATTGTTGCAGGCAGGCACGATTTAATCGGTGGTCGTAAAACCAGCCGGTCTTTTGCCCGGTGCGCACGGGCGCCATAAAACGGGTATGGTTTTCAATCAGCTCAACCTGCTCAGGCACCTCGCCGTACACCACCTCGGTGTAGAGCGGCAGGCTCTCCAACTCGCGCGCGCTGTGTTCATTGGCCATTAAAATACCGGTTGGGTTTATCACTTGGATAAGCGCCGCCACTATCTCGGCGCGCAACGCCTCCATACCGGCACTGGCAATTTGCACCACCAGCACGGCACCGAAGCGATCGATCACCAAGCCTGGCAGTAAATCGCTATCGCCATACACCAGGCGATAATAGGGGGCATCGAAAAAGCTTTCACGCAAACTCAGGGCCTGCTTAAACCGATGCACAAACAGCGATTTATCCAAGGGGTAGCGAGTATCCCGGCTGACCAGCCGCGCACAGATGAGATTGTTGGGGTTAATCAACGCCAGCCCCAAGGATTTTCCGCCGGCCGAGGTCACTTCTACTTGCTGACCCAAACTGAAACTCTTGAGTGGCGTTGCGGCCACATCGACTTCATTGCTGTATATCCACAAATGCCCTTTGCGAAGGCGTCGATCAGCCTGAGACTTCAATTGCAGTTGGGGCAGGGACATAAGGCAAACCTCTGGCGCAGAAAATGACAAATAAGATGGCGCGCAGTATAGCGGCCAGCGCTGACAAATTCAGGCCAGATTATCGCCGCAGACAACTTTAGCTGATCTAAACTCAACACTTCATCGCAAGGAAGTAGGTCGCATGTCGGTACCCGTAATAGAAATAACCGCCGAGCAAGTCGATGCCATATTGAAGGGCATATTGATTCCACCCCAGCCACAAATCATGGTCGACCTGCAAATGGAACAATTTGACCCCAACTGTTCCATCGACAATATCGCCAAACTCATTAGCCAAGACGTAGGGCTATCCGGCTGCATCCTCAAAACGATTAATTCGCCCTTTTTCGGCTTGAGCAATAAAATTACGTCTATCAAACAAGCCGTCAACTTGCTAGGCATTAAAACGGTCATCAACCTGGTAAACGCTCAGTCGATTAAAAGCGCCTTGTCCGACGAACAAATTGTCGCCTTGGGGCAATTTTGGGACAGCGCCATTGATATTGCCCAGGTCTCAACCCACATCGCCAAACAAATTGGCTTCGACGCGCCAGATGAAGCTTACAGCTTGGGGCTGTTTCACAATTGCGGCATTCCACTCCTAATGATGCGCTTCCCACATTATGCGGAGGTGATGCAACGCGCTTACACCAGTTCGGATCAGTCCATCACCGATATCGAAAACGAATGTCTCACCACCAATCACAGTGTTGTAGGTTACTACGTGGCCAAGAGCTGGAAGTTGCCTATTCACTTATGCGAAGCCATACATCAACACCACCAAGTCAATAAAATTCTCAGTGAAGAAAAAGCAGACAACCGCAAAAAAACCTTGCTCGCCATTTTGAAAATGGCCGAAACCATTTGTAAAAACTACAAAACGCTAGGCAATCAAGACACCGATTACGAATGGCAACGCATTGCCGACAACATCTTGGTTTACGTGGGCCTAAGCCAGTACGACTTTGAAACCCTGTGCCAACAGATAAACGACATGGGGCTAGGCGGGTAATTGTCACGCTACAAACAGAATGGCCCGCCCCTACAAGCTAGCACATCGGCAGAAGCGCATAGCCACCTCAATCTCACTGCTCCATCAAGAAACTATCCAAGCCGCGCTTAGACGCGTGAACCGCTTCTAGCGGCGACATACCATTGGGGTACTCTTCTTGCTCTACTACCAGCCATTGAGTCCCGCCGACAAGTTTGTTTGCAGCTATGAGCGATGGCCAATCAATTGTGTCTTTGCCGATAATCGGCAACTTGCCTTCTACACCCTCAGGCAGTTTAACTTTGTAATGGGTCGTGACTGTGCGGCCGGGGTAGCGTTGCACGTAAGCGATCGGGTCTTTACCGGCATAGGTTGTCCACCCAACATCCTGTTGTAATATGACATTAGCGGGTGTGTGCGTAGCGATATAATCCCAAAAGGTAGAGCCTTTAAAGGCATTAAACTCGTGATCGTGATTGTGAAAACCAATACTCATACCGAGCGGTTCAAGCCGAGCCGCCAATCGCGTGAGTTCCTGCGCAACAAATACCACACCGTCTGGATGCCAGGCGCGCTCATCCCAGCCGATGATTAAATTTTTACAGCCCAGTATTTGATAGAACGCAACAGTGTCTGAAAAATTGTCCTCATTTAAACTGTCAAAGCTAACGTGGGCTCCGCTAACGGCCAAGCCCAATCGGTTTAACAACTTTTTCAGACCGGCTGGGTCGCCCTTGTAGCGACCAAATTCTTGCGCAAACTCCACGCCTTGGAAACTCATGGCCGCTAACGACTCCAAGGTCGAATCGATATTCGTCTTAACATCGTCTTTAACCGACCAAAGTTGAACGCTGACACTCAACTCGTGAGGCTGCACGGCGTCAGCACGGGTGGTACAGGTCAATGCCAGCAGGAATCCCGCAACTAAGAAAATTTTCATAAAAACACCATTCAATTTATAGTTTTTTTTGTTTAAATTCTTTTACTGCATAATCTACCGCTCTTACCGTCATGGCCATAAAGGTTAATGACGGATTTTGCACCGAGGTAGAACAAAATGCACTGCCGTCGCTAACAAATAGATTCGGCACGTCGTGACACTGATTAAAACCATTCAACACAGAATCTTTTGGGTCTCGCCCCATGCGCGCCGTGCCGACTTCATGTATGGCAAGCCCTGGAGCGGCATTGTGTACCGACACCTCGCTTCGCACATCCTTCAAGCCCACTGCTTCTAACATCTCGTGCGCGGTTTGACGTGCATCTTCCATCATGGCAATTTCATTTTCCGACCAACGGCAGTTGATATGTAGCTGCGGTATACCCCACTTATCTTTCTTACTGGCGTGCAACGACACCTGGTTATCGTACCTCGGCAACATCTCACCCTGAGCATATAACCCAAAATGCCAAGCACCCGGCTCGGTGAGCTGTTTTTTGAATGCAGCACCAATACCTTTATCTTTTGCGCCCCAGCGCCAATCCGCCCGTGCAGCGCCGCCCGCGAACGCGTAGCCACGCACGTAATTCTTTTTATACCGCCCCGGCTCAAACTGAAAGTTGGGAAAATAAATACCGGTGGGCCTACGGCCCGAATAATATTCTTGTTCGAAACCCTCTATCATGCCCGTTGCCGACGCATTGTAATTGTGATCCATTAGATAGTGACCCAACACGCCAGAGCTGTTTGCGATGCCATTGGGAAATTTTTTGGAGACTGAATTAAGCATGATTTGAGTGGACCCCAAGGTTGAGGCGCAAAGAAAAACAATCTTGCCTAAATATTCGCGTTCAGTCAGTGTTTCATTATCGATAATACGCACACCTCGCGCACGATTGGTTTTTTCATCATAGATAATGCTATGCACAACACTGTTTGGCGCAATGCTTAGGTTGCCCGTTTTCGCTGCCGCCGGCAGCGTCGAGCTCTGGGTGGAGAAGTAAGCACCAAAGGAGCAACCCTTTTGGCATTCATCGCGCGCCTGACACTGCACCCTTCCTTGCGACAAATGCAACGCTGTAGGCTGAGTCAAATGCGCGGCCCGGCCGATAATCATAGGCCTGTCGGGATAGAGTTTTCGAAACTTTTTTTGCAGCTCAAGTTCCGGCTTGTTCATTTCAAACGGCGGCAAGCAATCGCTGTCTGGTAGTTGAGCGAGACCGTCGCGACTACCGCTGATGCCCGCATGCTGCTCCACATGGGAATACCACGGCTCTAGATCCTGGTAGCGAATAGGCCAATCGTTACCATGGCCATCGCGCTTATTAGCTTCGAAGTCAAAGGAACTTAAACGGTAACTCTGTCGATGCCAAAGCAGTGATTTACCGCCCAGTTGATTGGCGCGAATCCAATTAAATTGTGTATCTGGTTCGGTACTATAAGGAAGGTCTCTGTCGTTACCAAAAAAATGTTTTGTGGCGTCGCTAAAGGCATAACAGAGCTTCTGTACGTAATATTGTTGATCTACTAAAATATTTTCAACCTGGGTGCGAAGCGGAAAATGCCAAGCCGGCCTACCCTCGGTAATATAATCCTTACGGTGCTCAACCAAGCGCCCGCGCTCCACCATTAATGTTTTTAAACCACGCTCGCAAAACTCCTTTGCCGCCCATCCGCCCGTGATCCCGGACCCCACGACGATGGCATCAAATTCTTCTTGCGTGTCTTGAATATAGGTTGGCGTTGTCATTGCTATATGCTCTTATTTTTCTGATTGCCAGGTTAGCTAGCGGTTAATACCTCGCGATAGAACCCCAAGAACGATCGCCAGATTTGTAGGGAATAGATCCTTTATAACCGCCCGGAATTGCCTGATAGCGCAGAGCTCGGGTGGCACCTACCTCGCTGGTAAAGTAGCCAAACACGATTAATCCTTTTAATAACAAAAAGCCATCCGTTGCAGCTTGATCAAACGGCGCCTGCCCCCGATCAACAGCGTTTAGTAGGGCTAATTGACGATCTAATGTACAGGCTAGAAAACCCACCTGCTGCGACGCTTGCGCAGCGCCTTCAATCTGCTCGAGGGCAAATTTTGCCTGCGCGTGTTCGATCTCGCGATGACAGTGAAACAATTGATTATCAATAAACCCATGCACATCAAGGTCGGCAGCGCTGGGCGTATCGGTTGCTGGAATAACCAGCTCACAGACTTTTTCGAGCACCATCATGGCGTGCGCTGAAAGCACCTTGCCGGCGCGTATGGGCGCAGGTTCTCGACGCTGATAGGCTGCAGCGACAGCTTGAGCATTGCCTGCCATCAACGTCGCAGCACCGGTTGCTCCCAGCAGATAGGTTAAGCTTTTTAGCGTCGCTCGCCGGGTAGTGGTGGCCACATGTCGTTGCATATGGCTATTCAATGTTTTCATCTACGTCTCCCCTATTCAAACCTGCGACGGCGCAAGCTGCGCGTGTTTATTGCGGTGTCGAAGTACCAAGCTCAAAGCACCAAAGGCGACCACCAGAAGCGCAGGAAAGATTGCGAGGTGCAATAAGGTCGCTTGACCTGCTGCAAGTTCTGCCGCCAGTCCAGTTAACTGCTGTTGCTCGGCTTGTAAGCGCGCAGCATCAATCCAGTGCCCAATCACCGGGTTCCACAAACTCACCGCAAACATACCCGCACCACCTAAAAGCGACATACCTAAAGCACCGGTCTGCGGTGTGTATTCGGCAACAAATCCCACCATGGTTGGCCAATAGTAGGTAACGCCTAAGGCAAAAATAATCGCCCCCACATACACCATACCGCCCGTCGCGATACTGAGGGTATAAAGCCCAAGCACTGCGGCAATCGACGAACCCAACAACACGCCAACAGGATTAAAACGATGAACTAAGGGCCCCGCGAAGTAGCGACCTAGCGCCATCAGCCCTGTCATCATCGCCATGATTAACATGGGCGAGGCGCCGCTCGCTCCTAAAATTCTTTCTATCCACTGCTGCGTGCCCAGTTCAGTCGTGGCGGTAAGCGTCATACACAGCACTAAAAATAAATACAGGGGCGATAACAAACCACGCAAATTCGTACGCGTATCCGTTTCGATATGGTTCGACGCCGGCAGCGGCTGACTCAGCAGTAAATAACCATAAACTAAGGTCGGTAAAATCATCACCGCAATTTGTAACTGCCAGGCCAAACCCAACCCCGTCATAAAATAGGAGGTCAATGCGCCAATTAAAATGCCACCGGGGAACCACACGTGGAATCGATTGAGCATAGTGGTTTTGTTTTTGTGATAAATATCGGCAATCATTGGGTTACACGCTGCTTCGACTGAACCATTAGCGAAGCCGATCAAGAAACTAGAACTCAACAACAGCCAAAACCCATCGGCGCTAATCGTTAACACCAACCCCACCAAGTGCCCTGCGAAGGCCATAACCATCAAGCGTTTTGCACCTAAATAGTTATAGAGCAAACCACCCGCCATGGTGGCGATGGGAAAACCCAGAAAAGCCATACCATTTATCCAACCTAGCTGCGTATCGGAGAGTCCCAATTCGCGATTAAGCTGGCCCAAAATACCGGCCCGTATGGCCAGCGTCATAGCGGTAACAACTAAGGCCAAACTACAGCCGATAAAGAGTCGCTGGGGGTTAATACTTTGCATGGCGCTGCCCTATTGTTATGGTTATATGCCTAAAATTTTTCGATTGGTATCTTCATTTATCTGTACCGACGCAAAATCATCAAAGGCGCGATCGGCTCGACGAATTAAATGCTGCGCAATAAAGGGTGCTCCTTCTTTCGCGCCATCTTCTGGGTGTTTTATACAACACTCCCACTCCAATACCGCCCATCCCTGATAACCGTATTGCGTTAACTTACTAAAAATTTGTTTGAAATCTATTTGGCCATCACCGAGAGAGCGAAACCGACCCGGCCTGTCGATCCAGGATTGATAGCCACCGTAAACACCGGAGCGGCCATTGGGCCGAAACTCTGCATCTTTCACATGAAACGCTTTTATGCGCTCGTGATAAATGTCAATGAACGCGAGATAATCCAATTGCTGTAATACGAAGTGACTCGGATCGTACAAAATATTAGCGCGCGGGTGCTGATCGACAGCGGCCAAAAATCGCTCGAAGCTAACGCCATCGTGCAAATCTTCGCCCGGGTGCAACTCGAAACACAAATCGCAACCCTGATGGTCAAATGCCTGCAACAATGGCAACCAGCGATTGGCCAATTCGGCAAAACCGGCATCGACTAAACCCGCGGGCCGCTGCGGCCATGGGTAGGCCGTTTGCCACAGCAAGGCGCCAGAAAAAGTTGCATGCGCGGTTAAATTAAAATGGCCGCTGACGGTTGCTGCCATTAACAATTGCTGCCTCGCCCACTCGCTTCGCGCCGCAGGCTTGCCTCGCACCTGCTCGGGCGCGAAGCCGTCAAACATCGTATCGTACGCTGGATGAACAGCGATAAGCTGGCCCTGCAAATGGGTTGAAAGCTCGGTTATGGCAAGACCAGCATCGGCGACTTGGCCTTGCACCTCGTCGCGATAACTTGCGCTCTCAGCGGCGAGGCTAAGATTAAAAATCCGAGAGTCCCACGTGGGAATCTGGACACCTTTGTAACCCATCGCCGCGGCCCAACGACAAAGATCACTTAAATTGTTGTACGGTGCCTCGTCTTGACAAAATTGAGCTAAAAAAATACCTGGCCCTTGAATAGCGGTCATTTCACAACTCCCTGTACTGTGTTCGACGGAGACGCTTTCCCGCCTTGTAGGCGCTGCCATTGTTGCGGCGACTTACTGGCCTGCACGACCGCTTCAATAAATGCCATACCGCTCAGTGCGTCGTGAATATCTGGCACATCGCGCTCGATATAAGAAGCGTTTGCGTGCGTTAAATGCGCGCGAATTTGACCCGCAAAATTGCGGTAGTGATTAGCGAAGGCTTCAATATATCCCTCGGGGTGCCCACTAGGCGTGCGCAAATTCGCACGTGCAAGTGCCGATAATTCTCCCACGCCGGCGCGCACTAATTGCGCTGGCGCATCGGCAAACTTTAACCACAAGCTATTAGGTTCCTGCTGGCGCCACTCCAGCGATGCTTTGTCACCATAGACCCGTAGGCGCAAATCATTTTCCTCGCCAACACTTATTTGACTGGCAATTAAAACCCCTTGCGCGCCCTTTTCGGTTTCAAATAGCACCGTGCCATCATCATCCAATAGACGATCGGGTATCGACGCCGTCAGATGCGCACAAACGGTTTGCAACCTATCAGTGCACACATATTCCACCAAATTGGCCGCGTGCACGCCAATATCACCCATGCAGCAACTGAGGCCCGCTCGGGCTGGATCTAAACGCCAGGCCGCTTGTTTATTATCGACACCTGGGGTCACAGCCAACCAACCTTGACTGTACTCAACCACCACTTTTTTCACCCGGCCCAAACGACCCGCAGCGACTAGGGCCCGCGCTTCCTTAACTAGGGGGTAGCCGGTGTAGGTATGCGTTAAGCCGTACAGACGCCCAGTTTTTTCGACGGTTGCCGCGAGGTATCGGCACTCTTCCAGCGACAGGGTTGCGGGTTTATCAGACATCACATCAAAGCCACTTTCCAAGGCCATGCACGCGACCGGTAAGTGCAAATGGTTGGGCGTGACAATGGCAACGAAATCCATCCGCTCGCCCAAGGGCAATTGCGCTTCCGCTTTAAACAAGGTTTGGTAATCGGGATAACAGCGATCCGGGCTTAGAAAGAGGCCAAGGCCCGAACTCAACGATCGCTGCGGATCAGCGCTAAAGGCGCCGCACACCAATTCAATTTGACCATCCAACGCTGCCGCCATGCGGTGCACCACGCCTATAAACGCGCCTTCGCCACCACCGACCATGCCCATCCGAATCTTTCGCATCGAGTTCCTTGCCAACCCTTTGGCCCAGAAAATTGGGCATTTGGGATATTGTTATGATGACAAGAATACTATGCCAATCCGCCGGCAGGGCTGTAGTATGTTTTCGGATACTTATGCAACAAAATCGGCGTTGTTTATATTTTCAACAAGGTTAAACTGGCCCAAACGGCGACACACTAAAGGATTGAAGATGCAGACATTGTCGGCAGAAGGCGTGGATTTACTGGATTTTATCGGTACCCAGCAGCTGGTAAACCTGTTTAGCCAGCTGCCCGACATCCTCTTTTGGGTAAAGCGCCGCAATGGACAAATTGCCTACGGCAACGCAGAATTTCTCGCCTTAATCGGGGTCGATAAACTACAGGACGCCATTGGCCTAACCGATTTCGACTTTGCGCCCCGGTATTTGGCCAAGCAATATATCGCCGACGATGAGAAAGTGATGAACGGCCAAGATGTCACTGACCGCCTAGAACTCAACCACGCGGCGAAAGACGGGCTGGCGTGGTTTTCCACCACCAAGCGCTGCCTAACAGCGAGCGATGGCCAAGTACTGGGCACCTATGGCGTATCTCGTCATTTAGAAAAAACCTCGGTGGCACTCAATGCCATGCAGGCACTAAAAACCCCAGTCGATTATATTCAACAGCACTTCAGCGAGGACATTTGCCTCACACAATTAGCAGCGAGCACTCATTTATCCATAAGCGCACTCGAGCGACGTTTTAAAAAATACCTCAATAAAACCCCGAAACAATACATTCACCAAGTTAGGCTCGAACACGCGCGCAAATTGCTCGCGCAGACCACGCTGCCAATTGCACAGATTGCCAGTGAATCTGGCTTTACCGATCACAGCTATTTTTCGCGTTTATTCTTTCGACAATTTCAAGAACTGCCCTCAGTCTTTCGCTCCAACCACGAGATTATTCAGTAATAGCCACGGCTTCTTGAACCGCTTCACGCCACCAGAACGACCCAGCGTGAGGAGCCAATATGGCCACCGGCTCGCCCATCAATGGGGTCGTAATCGCTACCTGATATTTAGCCGCCGCTTGCAGTGCACGCTCAAAAGGCTCCGTCCAAGCGTGCATTGCCAAATCAAACGTACCGTTGTGGATGGGCATCATCCAGCGCCCCTGCAAATCTACATGGGCCTGCACTGACTGCTCCGGCAACATATGAATATCGGCCCAACGCGGATCATAAGCACCCGTTTCGACGAAGGTGACATCAAAAGGGCCATATCGCTCACCAATGCGCTTAAAGCCTTCGAAATAACCCGTATCACCGCTAAAAAATAGTGAAACTGTTGATGTTTTGATGACCCATGAAGCCCACAGGCGCACATTTTTATCCGTTAAACTGCGCCCTGAAAAATGTTGTGCCGGTGTTGCCGTTAGCTTCACGCCGGCCATTTCATGAGTTTCGTGCCAGTCCAATTCAATGACTTGCTCCGCGGCGACGCCCCAGGCTTGCAACAGCCCACCCACACCGAGGGGCACAATAAACCGTTTGGTTTTTTGTGCCAACGCAACGATGGCGCCTTTATCTAAATGGTCGTAGTGATCATGGGAAATAATCACCGCCTCTATTGAAGGTAAGTCGTCAAGGCTTATAGGGCTGGCGTGAAAGCGTTTGGGACCGGCCCAACTCAGGGGCGACGCACGCTCTGCAAATACTGGGTCAGTTAACCAAAACCGATGATTCAGTTTAAACAAAAGCGTCGAGTGCCCTAAGCGCACAAACTGGTTGTCAGCGAGTGCCGACAAAGCCTCGCTGGTCAAAGGCAGCACGGTTGGCGACGTCGACGGCGCCGCATCTTTTGGCTTATTGAAAGTAAAATCCCATAAGATTTTAAGCCCCGCCCAGAGCCCACCCGCGTGGTTTACTGGTTGCTCTGGATTGAAAAACTGCGCCTCCGCATGGTGATTTGAGTCCAGATACTCGGGTTTATCGGCAGAAGCGGAAGTGGAACAGGCAATGGCCACGGTTATAGCTCCAATCAAAATGGGGTGAAAAGGCATAGGTTTAACTCGATTAAAATCCCGCAAAAAGTAAACTGACTAGTGTACCTTTTGCCAAGATTATCCTTACCAATGGAAAAAGTAAACTGGTAAGTGTAATATTTACCCATTTCTTAGGTTGACACCTGCTATGTCTCAATCCAAAAAGCTCACCGAACAGAAACACGATGCCATCGTGAACGCGGCGGTCCAGATTTTTCAGGCGCAAGGCTTCAGCCATAGCAGCATGGATAAAATTGCCGCCGCCGCCGGTGTTTCAAAACGCACTGTCTACAATCACTTTGCCAGCAAGGAGTTACTGTTTGATGAAATATTGCGGCAACTGTGGGCTAGAAGCGACCAAGACATCGATTACCGTTATTTTCCAGACCGGCCAATAAAAGCTCAGCTGTCAGCCATACTGGCTGCGAAAGCCAAGCTCTTGGCGGACCAAAATTACCAGAACTTAGCGCGGGTGGTGCTGGCGGAAATGATTCATTCGCCTCAGCTTGCTGAGACAGTGGTAAAAACCATTGCCAACAAGGAAACCCATTTAAACACGTGGCTCGAGCAAGCCACTCGCGATGGTCGCCTAGCTTGCAGCGACCTAACCTTCGCTGCAGAACAACTGCATAGCCTCATAAAAGGCTTTTGCTTTTGGCCACAAATTACCATTGGCTTGGCCTCGCCCTCCGAAGCTGAAACCGCACATATTATCGAGCAGACCACGGCAATGTTTCTGCTCCGCTACGGCACCGAAAAACTCTAGTGCTTTAACTGCTCTTCGCTTGAATACCACTCAGCAAACTAACCGACTCCAGCGCCTCTTCGGCCATAGAGCGGCCGTCCAAGGATTCAACCACGCGGTGTTTACTGCCATCCGTTAATTTTGCGTTAATCACAAAGTGCTGCGTGGTTTTTTTGCCTACCTGAGACGAACCGCGACTTTCTATTTCAAGATGTCGTATTTTTTCCGGCGCAATGAAACGCTTACTAACCACAACACCGCACAGTTTTCTAACCGTAAAAATGCCGCGCTTACCAATTTTCACCTGGTAGGCATTGAACAAACCATACAAGCACGCCAGCGCAATAAGCCCGCCCACTAACATAAAGCACACAGCCATGAAGGTCGGCGCATCTGTAGGCCACATAAAAACGCCGCCGGCGAAAAAGCCAAAGCCAAAGAGAAATCCTATGGCTTTACCGAGTGCTCCGCGAAAATAGCCATAGTTAAGTTCCACCCCATCTTGCAGCTGCCGCGCGTTTAACAAAGACTCCAGTTTTTTACCGCGTTCGATACTCGCTCTTGGGTGCTGGCTGGCATCGCTGAGCGCAAGCGACGACTGCGCAGTACCCGGGAACACAGGTATTTCATAATCGCGATTGAAGTCGGCGCCGGGTAAATCGGCATGCAGGGAGACGCGCCAAAAATAATAGCTATCGTCGCTTAATTGCGACCCGGGTAAGTTGCTCGGGACGTTAAAGCAAAATGCGAGCTTCGTGCCTTGGCTGGCTGCGTGCACGTGTGCGAAGCCATCTTTCTGCCACTCCACCGATTCGCGGCGCGAGCGATCCTTACCCGAGCCGGAATAATAACTGTGTACGCAGGCCAAGGTGACCGCCACCGCCATATTCGCATCGTAAGGCAAACGTACATCGACCTCGCCACCCACTTGCCCACCAATGGCCCCTGGGTAGGGATTGAGTCGCAAAGGACTAGGGCCAAAGCGGAGCCATTGCCGCGTCGCACTAATAGCCCACACCAATAACCCCGCCCCAATAATCGGAAACAGTAATGCAATTAATGCGGGGTAATTTCCCTTAGCCAACTCTTCCGGCAAGATAAACGGGATGGGCGAAGAAATGGCATTCCAGAAAATCGCAAAAATCCACGCACCCCATAAGCCCGCCTTGGCATTAGAACGAATCGGGTTGTGCCAATCTTTGTTAGCCAGCCAGGCCTCTGAAGTAGTGCTCAAATCCGGCACCGTCGCGCTGCGATGGTAAAAACTAAAAACCAGTAAACCGACGCCGACACCGCCAAACACAACCACAAAAATGAATTTGAAACCGAGCATACCCCAGCGCAACTCTCTATAGATAACGGCTTTTTGAGGTTGATCTGGATTGACATAAACTGAAATACTGCCGCCCTTCGCCAAGGCGCGCTTTAACGCGCGCGCTTTGTCTTCTTGCCAGCTGCCAATATTATCCGAACCACTCATGATGCCGACGCGATCACTTTCATAAGCGGTACCGCGGAAATAGTAGCGATAGGACGCTAAGGCTTGATAGGTGGTGCTGTCATCGCCGTGATGAGTGTTCAGCTTGGCGCTCAACAACTGCGCCTCCACAGGCTGCCATTGATCCATTTGTTGCCATTCGTAGAGTGATGGAACAATGCTAAAAAATAGAAATCCTACACCTACACCGGCGAAGGGTAAGGCAAATAAAATAAGAAACAGTGGCGATGCTCGCTTAGCTTTTTTATCAACGGCCATGTCATACGTGTCCTCGTGTGGTCGGAGTTCGAATACCCTTCAATTGGCTGAAACAGTGATCTTTCGCTAACTGAATAAAACTTTTTGCGAAGGGTAGGGCGGCAGTTTCTTCTCTTAGCGCCAACTGCACTCTAGCCCACAAGCCTTCACCAAGAGACAGTGCCACCAACTGTCCCTGGGCAGCATATTCCGCCAACACCCAATTGGGCAAACAACACACGCCGCGACCCGAGGCGACCATTTGCACCATCATTAAGGTCAATTCGGCGCTGCGCACGCTGGCCGGTTCCACCCCCGCTGGCGATAAAAATTTGGTAAAAATATCGAGCCGGTTGCGCTCCACCGGATAGGTGATTAACTGCTCTTGGGCGAGATCTTGGGGCTGAATATTTTTACATTGAGCGAGCGGATGTCGCGGCGATACCGCCAATAACATTTCACATTCAAATAAGGGCTCGTACACCAAGCCTTTCAATGCTACTGGGTCGGTGGTCACCACGAGATCCACTTCGCCGCGCACTAAGGCAGGTAAGGGCTCAAAGGTAAAACCGCCGGAAAAATCCAACTCCACCTGCGGCCATAAAGGCCGATAGGCATCGAGGGTGGGCATCAGCCAATTAAAACAGCTGTGGCACTCAATGGCCATAAACAGCCGACCGGCCTCGCCGTGCACGAGCTTCTGAATATCCCGCTCGGCGCTGGCCATGGCCTGTGTAACCTCGCGAGCGAGGGTTAGTAGGCGCGCACCCGGCTCGGTAAAGCGGATAGGGCGACTCTTGCGCACGAACACCGAATCACCGATTTGCGCCTCAAGCTCCTTAATCTGATGGGACAGCGCCGACTGCGTTAGGCATAGCCGATCGGCTGCGCCCACCAAAGTGCCGGTTTCCTTTAGGGCCAGCAGGGTTTTGAGCTGGCGGAATTCTATATTCATGTCTTTTTTCAAACCAGATATATTAGTTTTACTAATAGTTAAATCAAAGTTAATCAGTTTGATTCACCTTATCAGGGCAACCAGAATAGCGCCATCATCAATTGACCCAGATTAAGGATTTCACATGGCACTGATTCACAACCTCGGCTTCCCTCGCATTGGTAAACAACGCGAACTAAAGTTCGCCCTCGAGCGCTATTGGGCCGGCACCCTGTCGCAAGCGGAATTGGAGAGCTGCGGTAAAGCACTGAGAGCTGAGCACTGGCAAGCACAACAGGGAATAGACCTAGTGCCTGTCGGCGATTTTGCTTGGTACGACCAAGTGCTCACTCTGTCGGCAACCTTCGGTGTTATTCCTAAACGCCATCGCAAAGGTGACATCGATCTCGACACACTGTTTCGCACGGCGCGCGGCCGCTCGACCCAGTCTAGTGAGACCCAGTCCGGTGAGACCCAGCCTAGCGAGGCCGGCTCCTGCTGCGCTAACCACAGCGACAGTGCCGCCAGTGAGATGACCAAGTGGTTTGATACCAACTACCATTACCTGGTTCCTGAATTCGACCTGAAGCAAAATTTTGCCCTTGGCTACCTGCAAATTGTTGAGGAAATTGGCGAAGCGCTGGCACTGGGCGTTAAAGCCAAGCCGGTATTGATAGGCCCACTCACCTATTTATGGTTGGGTAAATTTAGTCAGCCGGAACACAACACAGCGGAAAATAAACTGGCGCTACTAGAAAAATTGCTACCGGTTTATCGGCAACTACTCAACGCCATAGCCAAAACTGGCGTTACCTGGGTACAAATCGACGAACCCATTCTTGCTCTCGATTTAGCGCCCGAATGGCAGCAAGCCTTCGAGTCGACTTACCATCAACTGCAAATTCGCGAGCTGAATATTTTGTTGGCGAACTATTTCGGCCCGTTAGGCGCCAACCTCAGCACCGCGATTAACTTGCCCGTTGCCGGTTTGCATATTGACGCCGTGCGCGGTGGTGAAGAACTGCCACGTCTGCTCGATCGACTTAGCCCGCACAAAGTGCTATCAGTGGGTATTATTGATGGCCGCAACATTTGGGCCAGCGACTGCGATAAAGCACTCGCCACCTTAGCACCGGCGGCGCAACAACTGGGCGAACGGCTCTGGTTAGCGCCTTCTTGTTCGCTGCTACATGTTCCCTATGATGTAACCGTAGAAGACAAAATTGCCGCCGATGTAAAACCTTGGCTAGCGTTTGCCACACAAAAATTACAGGAACTGGTTCTGTTGCGCGATGCGCTGGCGCAACCAGAAAGTACGTTAGTCAAAGAAAAACTCGCCGAGGTTCGCAACATTCAATCGGCGCGTAAGGATTCCGCACGGGTACACAATCAAGCCCTACAAGCGCGTATTAACACGCTAGCGCCGGCTGCAGCGGCTCGACAATCCAGTTTCACCACGCGCATCGTTGCACAACAAAAATTATTAAATCTGCCACTGCTGCCCACCACCAGCATTGGCTCCTTCCCACAAACAGCCGAAATTCGAAGCGCGCGCAGGCTCTATAAACAAGGCAGGCTCACCAACAACGAATACACCCAATTGATGCAGTCGGAAATTCGCAAAGCCATACACATTCAAGAAGAAATTGATTTAGATGTATTGGTACACGGCGAGGCCGAGCGCAACGACATGGTGGAATACTTCGGCGAGCAGCTGGACGGCTTTATTTTTAGCCAACATGGCTGGGTGCAAAGTTACGGCTCGCGCTGTGTTAAACCGCCCGTTATTGTGGGCGATATTTCTCGCCCCAAGGCCATGACCGTTAGCTGGGCCAGTTACGCACAATCGCTGAGTAAAAAACCGGTTAAGGGTATGCTCACCGGTCCCATCACCATGCTGTGTTGGTCTTTCGTGCGCGACGATCAACCGCGCGCGGCAACGGCCTTACAATTGGCGCTAGCGATACGGGATGAAGTGAGCGATCTAGAGGCGGCGGGTATTAACATCATTCAAATTGACGAACCGGCTTTGCGCGAAGGTTTACCACTTTTGAAAAAGGACTGGCCGGCCTATTTAGATTGGGCAACACACGCCTTTCGCGTCAGCTCATCTTCGGTGGCCGACAGCACCCAAATTCACACCCATATGTGCTACGCCGAGTTCAACGACATTATCCAAGCCATTAGTGCCTTGGATGCCGATGTCATCACCATTGAAACCTCGCGTTCCAATATGGAGCTGCTCAATGCCTTCGAGCATTTCGCCTACCCCAATCAAATTGGCCCAGGCGTGTACGATATTCACTCGCCCAATCAACCCAATCAAAAGTGGGTCACCGATTTAATCGAGAAAGCCGCGCAAAAAATTCCACTTAACAATCTATGGGTTAACCCAGACTGTGGTCTAAAAACGCGCAATTGGAACGAAACGAAAGCCGCCCTATCCACGATGGTGCGAGCTGCCAAGCAACTCAGGGCGCAACTAGGCTAGGTGATAGTTTCGAAAACAGGCTTACCATCTCTAATCCCTAGAACTCTACAAGGCCACAGCTCTAGGGATTAGCCCGCCACTCAAAGAAATTATCAGCACATTATTCCAACGCTTTTACCAATAACTTAACGAGGTGGCACCACATCGCGCATCACATCGGGGTGCATCGCAGCCAGTTTTTGCAATAGCGC
Organism: Simiduia litorea; assembly: GCF_042853465.1. Taxonomy (GTDB): domain Bacteria; phylum Pseudomonadota; class Gammaproteobacteria; order Pseudomonadales; family Cellvibrionaceae; genus Simiduia; species Simiduia litorea. The sequence goes on from NZ_AP031497.1 coordinate 4,221,634, forward strand.
ATTTTGAGCTCCGACCTCTACATCGGCTTGTTCCATTGCCGTCACTAAAGCCGTGACGACGGCATCAAAATGACGATTCGTCATTGCCAACCCCGCATGTACCTCGGTCATCTCATCACCCGTGTATCGACAGGGGCCACCACTGAGTTCACATAACTGCTCCGTCAGCTTCTCGTGAAAACGCGCTAGATCTGCATCTGCAAACAGCGGTCGCAAGACCTCACTATCACCAATTTGATACAAAAAGTTATCGACAATCAACACAATACCCGGCTGGCCACCGAGGCGCTGATACAAGCTTTTATCTTGCTGGCGCTCTGGTAGATGACTACAGCTGGCCAGAATGAAAATCAATAACAGCCACTTTGTAAAAACTCCAACTCTATTCATAGCAAACTCTTCAATTATTGATTTGCACTGATAAATACCAACCGCGCTGCTTATCCCAGAGCGCGATATTGCCAAGATCCGCATAAGCAGCCACTAAGGTTACGCGCTGACTAGGGAACCAAGCCACGAAGGCATCGGCCCAAGCATTTTCATCGACACTGCTCAACAGATCCGGCTTCTGCCGGTATTCAACACCCGCCGCCCAATGTCGGTTAAGCAGTAGTGCTGCAGAAAATTCTCCCACTAACGCAGCCGATTTATCACCACCAAACCCCAACAAGCCGAGTTGATTTGCATCGGTATAGCGCGCCGTTGCACTTAACAAAAGATTGCGCCCAGCTACGGCGTTCAAATACAACTTCGACGCGGACAAATAGACATCCACTCCACTATCAGATTCAGCACCTAAGACTTGCTCAGCCAAATCGGCATTCCGATTAATTTTATACTGAGCTCCCACACTCACTTGCGGCAGATCGCCATAAATTAAATCGCCCAGCAACTTTGCTTTTGCACCAAAAACATCCTGCTCAATAGTTAAGTAAGGATAGGCACCAGCACTAGCGGTACTCAACTCATCAGCCGCGGTATCGCCCAAGCGTAGCGTTTGGTGTCCATAGCTAAATTCGAATCGATTGTTAACCCCAACAAGCAGCGCGGCGCTTGTTAGAGAAAAATCCTGTACCGCTACTTTCGTCAACGCTGCCGATGCGCCCCATTCACCTTCGTTAGCGTAACTACCAATTACCGCCCAAGGCACTAGACCACCACCGGCAGCACCTTCGACTTGCATTGCTCCAGGTGTCGCAAGAATTCGACTTTGTGCCACAGCCGACCCAGCCATTGAAGTTAATAACAAGCCAGCAAACCACAGCGATATAGACACTATGCTCGGTAGTGTTCGCAACAACATTTAATGCATCTCCTTATTGTTGGTATTGGCGCCAATATTGATGAAATTCGGTATCCAGATGATTAAATTTTCCAATGTCATTGGCCGCGCCAAAAAGTAACCCTGCACCAGATCGCAACGGAAAGATTGCAACAGCTTCAGCGCGGCCTGATCTTCAACGCCCTCGGCCACCACCTTTAAGCCTAAAGCGTGAGCCATTTGAATAGTGGCCTCGACAATCTTTTGGTCCTCTTGATTGGCAGCCAAGTGCAACACAAAAGATTTATCTATTTTTAGAATGTCAATTGGCATCATTTTTAATTGAGATAGCGACGAAAAGCCGGTGCCGAAGTCATCCATCGCAAGAGAAATTCCAGCCGCTTGCAAACGCGTTAAATTTTCTATTGCAAGCTCGGCGTCTTCTACCAGTGCGGTTTCTGTGACCTCATAGGAAAATGTTACATGCAGCAGTGGATTATTGTTATGGTCGTCGACAAGCGTGCTAGAAAAATCGCTCGACAGAATATCTTTGGCGGAGAGGTTAACGCCAATTTTTAACCCCGTTGTCACCGAGTCGAGCTGCTTAGCATCATCTTTTACCTTATCGATAACCCAGCGAGTTATGTGCGAAATATTGCCAGACTCCTCGGCAAGGGGGATGAATTCATCGGGAAACACTCTGCCTAGGTCTTCATCTGCCCAGCGAATTAACGCTTCAACACCGGTGATTTTTCCTGTAGCCAAATGCAGCTGAGGCTGATACAGCAACTCAAAACCACCGACCTCTATAGCCCGTTGCAATCGATTCGACATCGTTAGTTTACGCAGATGACGCTCATCAGCACCCTCTTGATAGTGGTGATTTTCTAGACCTTTTTCTCTTGCCTCGGCGAGTGCAATGTTAATCCGCCGAATCATATCTTCGTAGTTATTGGCTTGGGTGACACAGTGAATGGAGCCCATTTTGACGTCTAAACTGATCTGAACACCAGCACGCTCTAAACTGTGGCGAAATGCACGCTGAATTTTATGCATCGCGCCATTTAGTTTATTTAGACCGGCTATCGCGATAAGAAATTTTCCGCTATCCATTCTTGCAAGCAGGTCCACTGAATCTATGCTCGCCGTTAGACGCTGACCAATTTCCGGTAAAAATTGTTGAATGTATGACACCCCATAAAGATCACTTAATCGCTGAATATTTTCAATGCTAAGCAGGATTACCGAGAATTCCGACTCTTGATTAAACCAAATATCGAGTTGTCGTCGAATCATATCGCGGTTCATCAAGCCAGTTTCGAGATCGTGCCCAGCCTGATAGCTAATTTTTTCTTCGCGCTCTTTGATGGCAGTTTGCATGCCATTCAAACTTGTAGCTAATACACCAAATTCATCCTTACTACGCAAAGTAATTGGTTCTGAATAATCGCCCCTAGTCATTCGCTCGGCAGAATTTGCTAACTCTGCAATGGGCTTGGTAATACCCATTGAGATATAAAATATAGCGGCCAATACCAACACTAAGGCAATAGCGGCAATGGTCAACATTCGTGTTTCCAGCTGATCGAAACTTGCAGTTAACTGATCAGAGGAAACCGACAGTAAAAATTGAATATCAGACGCGTCCGCATCAGTCAAACTCACCCAGCGATTAAGCCAACCCTGTGCTGAAAGTAATGCCACATATTCAGATAAGGTTTCTGCTGAATTTTTGCTCAACCGAGCCTCAACAAATTCAATATGGAACGAGGGGAGGGTGGTCGCCAGTACGGAATGATGTACGCCGGCAAATAAGCTGACATTTGCTTTGGCTATATCTTTTAACCCTGTTAGCAATTTCTCATCAACAATAAACCCCAAGCCCACCCAAGCCACTAAGTTCGGTGCACGAACGGGGACTAACGCCAACTGAAATACTTGATCTTCCGCGAGTAACATTATGCTAAAGGCTTCTTGCGTATTTGCTATTCGTGCACCTAATTCTGCTTCCTCACCAGAGATGTCGTGACTGCTAAGCTGCACTTCACCTTCATTATCAATGAGCACCACAAGACCCGCACCTATGCGATCGCCATGATTCGCCAAAGCGGTTACCAATGTTTCTTGTTCATTGGTTGCCACCGCTTGGCGGAAGCCATAGTCATCCGCCAACAAGGTTGCGCGCTCAATCAACTGGCGTCGATTTTCCAACATCAACTTAGCCAGTACTCGCTCGCCCACATCTAACTCGCTGCTGGCAAAGCGAACAGCCGTGTCTTGGGTTGACTTGAGCACAGCCCAACTCACCGCCGCCAGCGTTAAAGCCATTAAGAACGCAAAAGTAAATAACAGCTTGCTGCTAAATTTAGTCATGGTGCTTTTTGAACTGTTGCAAGCGCTCTTTTAATGAAGAGGATTTAAGTGGAGCGCGGTCGGGTAAACTAAAATTTAAGCGCAAAGGAGCGCTTGGATTGTAGGGGTAACTCGTGGGGCCTTTTGCGCCCATGAGCGGATGCCAAATCAACAGGGTTTGGTTTTCTATTAATGGGCTGTTCAATGCTAACGTTACCTTACCATCGCTATCTGCAACAGATTGCACAGGCGCGTTGCTCAGGTATATGTAGCCTTTCATGCTGTCGTGAATATTACAGCCTAACTCCACAATACCTTCGCGTTGAAATACCACCGGCGGCGCGTCTTTATCACGATACAGTTTGAGCTCAAAATTATTTGGCTCGGAAAAGGAATACACATGGTGTCGGGTTTTATCGCTGTTTGGAAAAAACACCTGTTTACCGGTAGGCACTAGACTGACGTGTGGTACAAATTCCAAATTTATTTGATCGATAGCATAGCTAATCGGCTCGTTGCCAGCGGTTGCAACCGCTGCTTGCGAAGGAACAATCACCACAGTATTAGGTGCAGGCTGACCGCGGCTATCGACAATCTGCAGCAATAACATTTCACCCGTTTGAGCGAGCGAGATTTGCACATAGCAAGTGACGTAGAGTACCGTCAAACCCAGCAAACTAGATCGGATGAAACTCTGCCTAGTGATCAAAATAGGAACCATGGCCTTGCCTTTATTGAAGATTACCCTCAACTATAGGCCTTAGCATGGAATTGTGCCGATAAAAGCTCGGTTGCGTCGAGAAAGCAAGAGCTTGAGCTTAGGCAACCACAAGCGTCAGCGCACCAGCTAGGCCACTGGCGAATATCACAGTCATAATACCCAGCTTCAAACGCGCCATGGCGACAAAAGCCGCCACTGCAATAAGCAAGGAGAGCCAATCAAACGGGCCAGTCAGGCCCTGTGGCCAAAATACGTGCATGGCAAAGAACACGGCGAGATTCAAAATAACACCCACAACCGCGGCGCTGATTCCAGTTAACGGTGCCGTTAACTTCACGTCATTACGGCTCGCTTCTACCGCTGGCCCGCCAAGAAGAATAAATAAAAACGACGGCAGAAAGGTAAAAAAAGTCACCACGGAAGCGGCGATGAAACCGGCTAAAGGTAGCAGTGTTGCGCCAAATAGCGCCTTGGTCCAACCACCCACAAAACCCACAAAAGCAACCACCATGATCAGCGGCCCAGGCGTAGTTTCACCCAGTGCCAAGCCGTCCATCATCTGCGCCGTGGTTAACCAGGCGTAAGTTTCTACGCCGCCCTGATGCACATAGGGCAACACAGCATAGGCACCGCCGAAGGTAACAAAGGCTGCCTTGGTAAAGAAAGTGGCCATATCCACCAAATCGCTTTCCGCGCCTTGCCAAGCTATTAAAGCTCCTAAGGCAACACACCAAATTGCCAACGTACACAGGCATATCAAGACGGCCTTGCGAAGACTAAATGCCGCGTGGGCTGGAATGGGTGTGTGGTCGTCAATTAACGCCGCACCAAAGGTTTCAGTTGTTGTTTTGCTATGGCCACCCAAGCGAAATGTATCCGGAGCGAATTTTCCCCCAACCATTCCGATAATACCCGCACCGATAACGATATAGGGAAAAGGTAAATTGATAAAAAACAGCGCAATGAACGCGACCAGTGCCATTAGCCGCAACGCATTATTTTTTAGGGCGCGCGAGCCAATGCGGTAAGCCGCAAATACAACGATGGCCGTAACGGCGGGTTTGACGCCGTATAGAATAGCCGCCACCAAAGGCAAATCGCCGTAGGCGAGATACACCCAAGTTAATGCCACCAACATGAAGAAGGACGGCAACACAAACAATAGACCCGCAACAATACCGCCCCAAACGCCGTGCATTAACCAACCAATGTAGGTGGCTAACTGTTGCGCCTCTGGGCCGGGTAGCACCATGGTGTAATTGAGCGCATGCAGAAACCGATGCTCGGAAATCCAACGGCGTTTTTCCACCAACTCCTGGTGCATCATACTGATTTGACCCGCCGGCCCACCAAAGCTGATAAAGCCCAACTTTAGCCAGTAATAAAAGGCGTCTAACAGCGACACTGGCGGTGGTCTGTCTGCGTGTTTATCGATCATCTGATCATTCCGATTGGCTTTATCTTCGCGCGGTTCAACGGTTAATAAATAAAGTAGATGGCCTAAGCGCGCATATTCAGCACGCCAAAGATCGAGTCACACGCCAACAAAACGGTTAGTAACCTTTTTTATGGTGGCGCGATTGCTTCTGCACCTTGCCAATCATTTTGCCAAAGGCTTTATCTTTAGCGCGCTTCTCGGCAAGGGTGGCAGTGTTGAGCGCCTGCTCGCGCTGTAATTTTCTGTAGCTATCCAACCGACGCTGGGATAATGCATTTTCTGCTATCGCCTTTTGTACGGCACAGCCGGGTTCGCGCTCGTGTTGGCAATCCGAGAACCGACACCGCTCCGCCAATTCGATAATTTCTGCAAAGGTATCACTCACACCCTGCTCGCAATCACTCAGCTGCAGCTCCCGCATACCCGGCGTATCCATAAGTAAACCGCCGCTCGGCAACCACTTTAACGCTCGCGCTGTGGTGGTGTGACGACCCTTTCCATCATCAGCGCGAATTGAACGGGTGTGCTGAGCCTCAAAACCCAGCAAACCATTTACCAAGGTCGATTTGCCAACGCCTGAAGAACCCAGTAGCGCCACGGTGCTGCCCTTTTGGCAGTAACTCGCTAGCAATTCAAGATCGGATGCATTGAGCGCATTGATGGCATGCACTATCAAGCGAGAATCTAAGGCCTGAACTTGCTGACACTTAGCCTCCGCGTCGGCGCATAAATCCGCTTTGGTTAATACCACAATGGCTTCGACCTCAGCCTCTTTGGCCAACGCGAGATAGCGCTCAATACGACTTAAATTAAAATCTTGGTTAAGCGAACACACCACAAACACGCGATCCACATTGGCTGCAATCAATTGAGCTTCAACTTTCGAGCCCGGCGCGCGGCGCTTAAACAATGACTGAGCATCCAGACAGCGGTGCAGACGCCGTGCGGTATCAAATAAAACCCAATCGCCCACACAAACAGCATCGCTCTGCGGCGGCACCAACACATGTATCGGCCCCCGCTCACCTAGCACCACAATATGGCTACGGTGGTGCTCAACGATTCGACCAAGACTAAATTCCGTGAGCTCATCCAAACGTAATTGCTGCTGAAAAAAAGGTCGCCAACCAAGATCGGCTAAGGTTGGCTGCTTCTCATCCATGGTAACCCCTAGACATTTTTCAATGTTCTGATAAACCTAAACACTGCCTTCCATTTCAACCACTAGAATTCGCGCTTCGCCAATAGGATGCGCCACGTGCTCTGTGCCAACGCTGGCGAAAAAAATATCGCCTGCCTGAAGCACAACACATTGTTCAACCCTTGTCGAATTTTTGTCTTCCCGATAATGCATTTCAACCACGCCATCTAACACCGCGAAAACTTCTTCGCCATCATTGATATGCCATTTATAGGGTTGATCTGTCCAGTGTAGGCGCGTCGTCACACCCTTCATGTTAGCAATGGTTTTAGCGCCCCAAGCGCGCTCTGCGGTAAACTCTTTGGCTCGAATTATTTCCATAACTAGCTCCAATATTGGTTATAGATGCGCACGCTTAGGTTGCAACAACCACACCTGCTCCAAGGCATCGCACTTACCTTTCAATCCACCTTCTAAAGGCGAGCTGGCTAGACGCTGCAATTGATACTGGCCAGCATACAAAACATTTAGTTCAGTTTCAGGGACCGAGAAAGGTGGCCCTGGCATTGCCTCTTGCTGGTAGTCGAAGCTAACGAGTAACTGAGGCGCGCAAACACTGATAGCTGTTATATGCTTGGCATAGCGCTCACGCATCGCCGGCGGCAGTGCCACCAACGCCGCGCGATCGTAAATTCCAGCCACGGTGCCTATATCGGCTGCGCTTAATTCAAAAAAATCGGCAACAATAATGACTAATTTATTCGCCTTGAATATTTTACAGTGGGTTTTCTCTTCAATCGTCGGTGTCAAACCCAACTCGGAAAATAGCTGGCTAACCGCCAGCTCAGACAGCTCCACACCCACCACGGCAAAGCCTTCGCTCAAGAGCCAACTGATATCCCGCGATTTACCGCACAGTGGCAACAGAAGGCGCGAGGAGGGCGGCAATGTCAAATGCGGCAAAAACGTGACCAATAACGGATTCACATCATTATTGTGAAAGCCAATTTCATTGTTTTGCCAGCGACTTAACCAAAATTCTTTTTGCATAACTCCGCACCTTTAAATGCAATCTTAGATCCGACCATTTAGCTAACCTAAATCAGCAATAGCTTTCGCTAAATTTCGCAGCGCATTCAGTTCACATTTTTGTCGATAAAACGCGGTTTGAAATACGGCATCGCGACGCAGAAAGTCAGCCAGCAGCTGCTTGCGCTTGCGCCGGTAAATGGGCATGGGAACCCAGCGGTACTCTTTGCGCACATCGCGCTCGAATTGAGCATAGATGGCTTCGGTTGCGCCAAGAATACTGAGATCGATATCTACTAAGAGTTTTTGATCTTGATCGTCGACCTCGGCAGTATGTCGTGTCGCCATTATCAAGCTATGAACATTGCGACAGCGCTGGGCATCGGCACCGTTTTTCTTTAGAAAATCGACAGCTAGATTCGCGCTATCTAATTCATTGCTGCTGGAAAACGGCTTGTAGATACAGTCATGAAACCAAATTGCAACTTCAACATCGTCCGGCTGATGCGCTTGCGCGCGACTGCTCTCGAAATGTTTTAGTAAAACGTCAATATGGCGATGCGTGTGATAAAAGCGATGCGTTTCTGAATACGCCTTGTACAGTGTTTGAAAAACCGCCTCATTATCGTCGAAGGCCAACCGCACCATGAGTTGTCGCCAGCGTTCAATGTCCATGGCTCTGCCTCACCGAGTCATCTTTACGCCACCGTAGCGCTTGCAGAACATTTTTCCCGGCGAGCGCAAAGTACAACCATGCCTTTCGCCAACGATTCCCCAATAAAATAATATGAACATGCCAACCTTTTTCTCTTCTGGCACTGTAGCCACTATAGAGCAACGTAAATGCTTGAGCATCGTCTAAAACGTCTTGCGCTAATGCTGCTGCATAGTGTGTTCCCAGCGCTAGCATTTCGGTAACATCTGCCACACTAGGCTCACCCTGATGTTTGGGAAACGCTAACACATAGTAGTTTGGAATAAGCTCTGTCTTTATCTTGTGCAGCACACACTGGCTACCGCTGGTTAGCGCAATAGGTGTCGTATTCGTCGTTTGGTTCATAGGCCCTTCTCAACCAGCGGTCGCGAAAGGGTAAGCGCGGTGCCTTAGGCTTGCAAGCAAATTGAGCGAATGCCGTTATCGGTAGCACTAGCGGGGTTATAACAATGCGGTTCGTTTGAACCGCTAGATTGCACTTTTATGCGCAGATTTATTTCACCAGAAAGACTTTCTTGCCCGACGCACTTGCCATCATACGCTTGGCGTAATCATGCAAGGGTGATTCAGATGCCACTAGGCTCAATGCGGCCGGCAGCCCTGTGGCGTAACAGACAATGGGAGCGGCAATCGCATCTGCTAAGGTCGGCTGATCGCCAAATAGAAAGCGGTTCGACGCTAATTTTTCCGCGACGATGTTTAACGCCGCAATCGCGGCCGGCTTGCCAGCCGCGAGCACGTCCGCGCGCGGCTTGCCATCTTCGCCCTTGGGGAAGACCAATTCCAATAAGTAATCTCGCACCACCGCCTTGTCGATATAGATACTCAGCAGTTGACACCAAGCATCCACCTCAGCCTTTTGCCACGGGTCCACTGGCGTCAGCGTGGTGCCCGGGAAATTGTCGTCGAGATAGCGACAGATCGCCGAGGTTTCACCCAGCGCACAGCCATTGTGAATCAACACGGGAACCTTGTTGTAAGGGTGCCACTGGCTATGTTCCGGCCCGCGAAATTCCACTGGCTTACCGTCGAGCTCGAAGCCTAAGGTGTAGGCGATGCCCTTCTCCTCACACACCCACTGTACGCTGCGGACAAAATTACTAAATTGTGGGCCATAGATATGAACATTCATGGTTGAACTCCTTTTACCGTTTTTGTGCTTGATGATTTGGCAAAGCCTAATCACTATGACAATATGTTCAAGAACATATTCTGAAGAGCAAAAACATGGCTTGGTCACCGACGCACAAAGAGCAAACACGAGAAAAAATTTTACAGAGTGCCGCGCGGTTATTTACCCAACAGGGTTTTGACAATGTCGGTATCAACGATGTAATGGCGCACGCGGGGCTTACCCGCGGCGCCTTTTACGCACATTTCCATTCAAAATCTGAGCTCTATGCCGAGGCCATTGTCACCGCAGCCCTAACGGCACAATCCACCTTGCTCGCCGCCTTGCCCGAGCGCGCGACCCGCAGCCAGGTGGTCAACGCCTACCTCAGTGATACCCATAGGCGCGGTGATAGCGCCAGTTGTCCACTGGCGTTTTTAACCACCGATATCAGCCAGCGCGACCCGGTTATCCGCGCCGCCTACACCAAAGTATTTCGAGGTTTTCTCAACCAGCTGGAGCCCAATAGCGAAGCGCGGGAAAAGGCCCTGAGAACAGCGGTCTTGATGATAGGCGGCATGGCTATTGCCCGTGCCCTAGATGACGACGGCCTGGTGAGCGAGCTATTCAGCGCCTGCCAAGCGGGTGCCAGTCGCTAGCGTCGGCGGCGCTAGGATTTGCATCTACCGCCGTAGTGGCTGGTCTTGTGCCAATAAAAAAGCCCGCTTCACGGAGCGGGCTTTTTTAAAAAACGAAAGCTAAATGCTTATTCGTCTTCACAGGCAGCGGCATAGCCATCAGCGTCTAGCGCGTCATCCAACTCAGACAAGTCTGTGGGTCTGACCTTGTAAAACCAACCGTCATCGTAGGGCGAGCTATTCACCGTTTCTGGCGCATCTTCGAGGGCTTCGTTAACGGCAATCACTTCACCGGTAACCGGTGAGTAAATGTCAGACGCCGCTTTAACCGATTCAACCACACCTGCTTCTTCACCGGCGTTTACCGTAGAACCCACTTCCGGCGTTTCCACATAAACCACATCGCCCAAGGCTTCTTGTGCATGGTCAGAAATGCCGATGGTTACGGTGCCATCGTCTTCAAGGCGTACCCACTCGTGGCTGGCCATGTACTTTAGTTCTTTGCGAATTTCGCTCATTGGAAGTTCCTCGTCGCGGTGAGCCGCTCAGTTTTCAGTCAATTAGGGAAGCTTGGAAAAACGTTTTGCGGCTAAGGCCTAGCTAGGCAAATTTGGCCGAAAAGGCGCAGTTTACAGTGTGTAAAAGCACTTTTTAACAACAAATTTAGCCAAGCCAGACAAGCAAGGGTGTTTTTCAAAGATTCCTTAGAATATTTTTTTACCGTTGCGGACAAAGCTAGGCTTAACCACTTTAACGGGCACATGTTTGTTGCGCATTTCTACCAGACAAGTGTCACCCACTTCAACCGGTACGCGCGCCAGCGCAATAGAATAGCCTAGGGTTGGCGAGAAGGTACCACTGGTAATCTCACCGGTATCCGCCACGCCCTCCACGATCACTTTCTGATGGCCGCGCAACACACCTTTCTCTTCTAGCACCAGACCCACCAACTTGCGCTTCACGCCAGCGGCTTTTTGCGCCGTTAATACAGCGCGACCAATGAAGTCGCGCTCGGCTGGCTCCCAAGCGATGGTCCACGCCATGTTGGCTTCCAGTGGCGAGATGGTTTCGTCCATATCACTACCGTACAGATTCATGCCGGCTTCTAAACGCAGGGTGTCGCGCGCGCCAAGGCCGCAGGGCTGTACACCGGCATCGGCCAAGGCCTGCCAGAAGGCTACAACTTCCGTCTCTGGCACCATAATCTCAAGACCATCTTCACCGGTATAACCAGTGCGAGCGATAAACCAGTCGCCAAATTCTGCACCCTGGAATACTTTCAACCCAGCGATGATATCGGACGCCTTAGGTAACACGGCTTGGGCTTTAGCAATGGCGTTCGGCCCCTGTACGGCAACCATCGCCAACTGCGGGCGCTCGGTCAGGCTAACATCAAAGTCAGCCGCTACCTTGGTCATCCAGGCCAAGTCTTTTTCGCGGGTCGCGCAATTCACTACTGTGCGGTACCAATCGCCCATGAAGTAAACAATTAAATCGTCAATTACGCCGCCATCGGTATTGAGCATGCCGGTGTACATGGCCTTGCCAATGGTCGACTCAATCTTGGCAACATCGTTCGCCAACAGCGTCTGCAGGTAGGCCTTGGCCTCTGGCCCCATAACGTCAACGATGGTCATGTGGGAAACATCAAACATACCGGCATCGGTGCGCACCTTATGGTGCTCTTCAACCTGCGAGCCATAGTTGACTGGCATATCCCAGCCGCCAAAATCCACTACTCGGCCGGCCATTGCCTTGTGAGTTTCATAAAGAGGAGTTTTGTTTCCCATAGTGATCACCTGTTTCCTATAGTGGAAAAACGCGCATTCTAGCCCCATTCGCTTTGGGAGAAAACAATTTAGACAAAAAAAATCGGCGCTGCCGAATATTCCTTGTCAGGCTTAGCGGCCTATCATTGTTTCATCGTTGCAGTAGGTTACACTGCGCCCAAATCGGACTGCCTTGGAGGCTATCGTGATACGTGCATTTAAAATTTTACTGGTGCTTATTTTACTGCTTGTGGCAGCGCTTGTAGCGCTTGTGCTCACCTTTGACCCCAATAAATATAAACCGCAAATTATCGATGCCGCCGCACGCAATAACATCAGCCTTAAAATAGACGGCGACCTCGGCTGGCAGCTCTGGCCGCGGCTTGCGATTCAAGCCGCCAAGGTTTCTGTGGCCGCGCCCTCGAAGCCTGATGCCATCATCGCCAGTATCGATAGCTTTGCGCTGGCCCTGCAAGTTAAACCGCTGTTCAATCAGAATGTCGTGATTGATGGCATTCGCCTAACGGGCGCCACGGTAAATCTGCGCGTCGACAAAGCCGGCAACGGCAATTGGCAAAGCTTAGGCCAGATCGCGCACGCAGATAGCACGCCACAACTGCGTTTTGCTCATGCACGCGCCGACGATTACCTCGTCGCAAGTACCGTGAGCGAACGGCCGCCTTTCGATGTTGAGAAAAATCTGCAATTAGACCGGCTCGCCTTGGTAGACAGTCAACTCAGCTACCACACCGCCGAAGGTTTGAAGCTAGACCTGACCGAGCTGAATGCCGAGCTATCGCAATTGAAATTAAACGGCGATGCGTTTCCAGTGAGCTTCAGCAGCCAATTTAACCTAGTGCGCCCCGAAGCAGCCACGTTAAAAGGCAACACCCGTGCCACACTGGATTTAAAAGTGCCCGCCAAACTCGACCAGATCATTATCGAGAAGCTCAAAGCACCCACACAATTGGTTCAGGGCGGCAGCAGCGCCGAGGTTGAGTTGCACCTCAACAGCAAAATCCTCTTGGGTCGCGCCAGTGATTCTGGCTTGAGCTACAGCGGCGATCTCGCATTGACGCCCACCAATTTGCAAAAATTAATGATCGCCCTCGGCACACCGCTGCCGCCCATGGCGGATGCCGAAGCGCTGCACCATGTCGCGCTCAGCTCGCCCTTTCAAGGCACGGATAAGGCCATCACCTTTGAACCCTTGACCTTGCAAGTTGATAGCTCTGCGATCAAAGGCAAAGTTGCCATCACCGATTTTTCGAGCCTCGCGCTCAACATCGATGTGCAAGGCGACAGCATCAATCTGGATCATTACTTAGCGCCGCCCGAAGCCACCGCACAAGGTAGCGCCGGTAAAACTAAGTCAGCACCCAGAGCCGCTAAAGCAGGCGCCGAGGATGCCTTGCCACTAGAGGCGCTACGGGCATTGAATCTCGAGTTACTCGCCGGTTTCAATCGCATGTCGGTAAAGGGCTTAGATTTCAGCCAAGTGAAAGCCAAGGTAAAAGCGAAAGATGGGTTGATTAATTTGAACGGGTTTGACGCCTTGCTGCACGATGGTCCGCTCAATGCCACGGCCGTATTTGATGCGCGCCCATCAGTGGCAAACTTAACCTTTAAAGCCACGGGCAAAAAAATGCCATTGGAAAAGCTACTGGCCGACTTCGACGTTGAGCAATTAGTCTCTGGCGTTGGCGGCGTGGAAGTCACCGGCGCGGCGAGTGGACGCACCAGCACAGCGTTAACCGACAGCATGAAAGCCGACATTCAACTGAGCAGTCAGCAAATGCTGTTACACAACATGAACCTTGAAAAAAGCCTGTGTGAGTTGGCCATGTTGGCGCAGCGCCAAGAGATGCCACAAATTGCGTGGACCGATTCAACCAAGCTGCAAACGTTAACCTCCAGCATGCAATTTGCGAATCAAAAGCTCACCATAAATAACTTAACTTCTGGGGTTGAATCCATGGCGTTGGCTGGCTTAGGCATGGTCGACTTGAGCAAAGGTGCACTGGATTTTAAGTTTAATTTACGGGTAGACGAGGCGGCCAATAAATTATTGAACTGCCCCATAGTCAATAAAAAATTATTGAACATGGACATTCCCATTCGTTGCAAGGACAGCTTTGCCAAATTAAATGCGCGTTCTTGTGCACCTGATATGGCTGTGCTCGAAAAGCTGTATGGCGATGAAGTGAAATCTAAAATCAATAAAGAATTGGATAAACAACTGAAAAATAACCCCGAGCTAAACAACGTGCTCAAGGGGTTGCTGGGCGGTAGTAAAAAGAAAACCGATGAGAAAAACTAAACCGGCGGTGTTCGCCAACACCGTGCTGAGCTGGTTTGATCAGCACGGTCGCAAGCATTTACCTTGGCAACAAAACATTAACGCCTACCGCGTGTGGGTGTCTGAAATCATGTTGCAGCAAACTCAAGTTAGCACCGTAATTCCCTATTTCGAGCGCTTTATGGCGCGCTTCCCCACGGTGCGCGATCTTGCCCTGGCGCCTATCGATGAGGTGCTGCATTTGTGGACTGGGCTTGGCTATTACGCGCGCGCGCGCAATTTACATAAGGCCGCAAACCACATTGTGCAACAGCATAGCGGCGAGTTTCCACGCCGTGTCGAAGCGCTAACCGAGCTGTCGGGTGTCGGCCGCTCCACCGCCGGCGCCATCAGCTCCATCGCCTTTGGCGATCGCGCCGCCATTTTAGATGGCAATGTAAAACGCGTACTGGCGCGCTATCACGGCGTTGAGGGCTGGCCAGGTCAAACCCAAACGCTCAATGCTTTATGGGCACTGGCGGAAGCGGCAACACCGAACAGCCGCAACGCCGACTACACCCAAGCGATGATGGATTTAGGCGCTACACTCTGCACCCGCAGTAAACCCGCCTGTGACACCTGTCCACTTATGGGTGGCTGCGTCGCCTTCGGCACCGGTCGCACAGCCGAGCTACCGAGCAAAAAACCGCGCAAAACCCTGCCGGAAAAACAAGTTCAACTCCTCATGCTGCGCAACCCGCAAGGTGAAATACTCCTAGAGCAGCGCCCCGCCAGTGGCATCTGGGGTGGTCTTTGGAGCTTTCCGGAATTGGCCATTGAAGACTGCGCGAGAAACTTTGCGCAAAGCCGCTATGCTTGTGAAGGCACACCGGTCACGTGGGATAGCTGGCGTCATACCTTTAGCCACTACCATCTGGATATCAGCCCTGTGTTGGTTCAGCTAGCTCACATGCCAACGCAGATTCAAGAATCCCGCCAGCGCTGGGTTAACCCAGCGCAACCTGGCAATTTAGGCTTAGCGGCACCGGTAAAGAAACTGTTACAACAACTCGTGGATGCGGCGCCGCTTTGTTAAACACTATTTATCTTTTATTCATAGCACTTGGCTTGTCTTTGCATTGCCAAGCACAAGTACCCACACAACAAGATGGGCCGATTAATTTTTCATTGATGATCATTCCCGTGTACATCGAAGAAAATAAATCCGGCCCCATGTACGAAGTGCACCAGCAAATACTCGGTGCACTTAGCGCGAAATTTAATAGGGTATTTGATACAACCATCTCGCCGCCGTTAAGGGCGCAGCAAAATTTTGTGGCCGGCCGAGCCCAGGCCCTAATGCCAGATTTTTGCGATGCCAATATCGGCGTGCCCTTTGTTCACTCGGTGCCCTTTGCTCGGGTAGTTCGCTATATTTTGACGCCAGCCAATTCGCCCAGCATCAACAGTTATAGCGCCCTAAAAGGCAAAAAAGTCGGTTTGGTGCGGGGCTACGCCTACGATCTTGAAGGCAAAGCGGGGGAGGGCATCGAATTGATTTGGACCACCAGCCAGCGCCAAACCGTGCGCATGCTCCGCAATGGCCGGCTGGACGCCATAGTGGCAAACCTTGATGAGGTTGCACAAATTGTACAATCAGAGGGCGGACAAATGCCCAATGTCGATATCGGCCATCCAGTGCTGGATAGGTCACTCTGCTATGTGTTTCACGACAACCAGCTCGGAAGGCATCTTGCGCTCGAGGTCAGCGGCCAAATTATCGAGCTTAGGCGGCAGGGCAAGCTGGCTGACTCTATCGGCCAAAATCACATCCCAGACTTTCTCCCCGCCAAACCCGAAGTGCGTTAACATACCGGCCATCGAATAGGTAAGGGTATCAGCATGGCGCGTCAGGTATTTTGTCGAAAATATAAGCAAGACATGGAAGGGCTGGACCTACCACCCTATCCTGGCGCCAAAGGCCAAGATTTGTATAACAACATCTCTAAACAGGCCTGGCAGGAATGGCTAAAACACCAAACCATGCTCATTAATGAAAAGCACCTGAGCCTGATGGACTTAACGGCGCGCGCCTACTTGACCGAACAGATGGATAAGTTTCTATCTGGTGCAGACTACGATGCCGCCGAGGGCTATGTGCCCCCGGACAACAAATAGAGTAGCGAGCCCTAACGCTAGCCAGCTTTGCTGAACTTCTCGGCAAAGCTAGCACGCAAGCGCAAGTACTCTGGCGTTAACCCCACGTCCTCAAACATCGGATCACCCATCTCATCGTGCCCCACCACCTTCGGCCCTTCGATATAAGGCATGGTCGACTCAATCTCTTCCAACGCCGCATGCAGCAGCTGGTTAATCAGCGTTTGCTTATCTACCGCCGGGTAGAGCGCCGCCAACGCCTCCAACCGCGCCGCATCCTTGAGCGGTAGTTTTAGGGTGTAACTCACTTCGCCATTCCAGCGCTCAGTGGTTGATGACCATTCAGTTAGCAGCTCGCGTACCTTCATAATTCGGCTCCAATTCGTTAACTCACCGGTGTCACTCTTATGAGACGTTTCAAGGCCGCAAATACCTGAATTAAAACCAAAAAAAGCCCCACCAAGGTCTTGACTCACCCCCGCCTAGCGGGTTTAATACGCGCCTCCTGCGAAAGCGGGGTTGCCCAGATAGCTCAGTCGGTAGAGCAGCGGATTGAAAATCCGCGTGTCGGTGGTTCGATTCCGCCTCTGGGCACCATATACAAAAGCCTCGTCCAACGGACGGGGCTTTTTTATATGGCGGCCAGTGGCGGTTGAGATCCACCGCTTGGTTCGACAAAATGCGAACAGCATTTTAAACAAGCGCCAGCGATTAATCGGCAGGACAGCCGATTAACAAAACGCAGTTTCCCGCAGGGCTAACGCCAGGGAGGGCGTTAGTACACCCCCGAAGGGGTCAAAACAGCCCCTAGGCTGCTTTGATTCTTCCGCCACTTCATGCATCAACCATTACTCTAAATATTTCCGCACCCTCAGACGGGGCTTTTTTAAAGATCAAAGGGTCAGACTCCCTGATCCTCTCGCAAAGCAAGTGACTTCCTATCACCGCCCCAACCACAAGATTCAACTCTTCTATTGGCGTGAACCGCAATCTGACTTTTGAATTTATCGCTGCCTAACACCCAGGATTTATTGGCGCACTCACGTATAGCATCAAGCAATTCAGTGTGGATCGTATCGCTAAATAAAGATCGATAGCGCAAAACCCTTTGTGCGTCTGTTCGGCCTAATGCTCGATAACAGGAGTGTTGGGTTAATAATTGAATGGACTTACCCATGCCATTGGCCCTAAAGCTAGACCACGGATAATCCCCCGGTGCTTCAACCATGCCAGCCCGAACCGGGTTTAACTCAATATATCGACTGACAGTGAGAAAATATAACTCCGAATCAACCAAGGTAGACTTATACTGACCCTCCCACAAAGTGCCTGAACGCTGGTAGGAAATATTGATATAGCGAACATACTTTCTCCCCAACGACTGCATCATTTTACTGCACCCATCCGCCGTAGTAGGCGTCACCAACAAGTGCACATGATTAGTCATAAGTACGAAAGCATGAACGGCAACGTTAAATTGTTTGGCGGATTGCTGTAACTGTTGAAGATAAAAAGCGTAATCCCGCTCATCAAAAAAACAAGCGTCGCGATTATTACCGCGCTGAATAATATGGTGGGAACAACCCAGAACATAAAGCCGAGGTAATCGAGCCATGCTTCCGTCCTTGGTGGCATTGGTGATTTATAGATTGATGCCTAGCGCTGCGTGACGCTGAGATCAAGCAGGATTAAAAGTAGAGCAAGACGGATCTAGTGTAAAGAGCAAAGCGGATCAAGGAGTCTGAAAATCATATAGCCAGCCTCCGATAGCTCTCCCCAAAATCGGAGGAGTACACTAGGTGTCGACCAAAACCCTCAGCAACTAACGGAGGCTGTCATGACACTTTACTGTGCTATTGATCTGCATTCAAACAACAATGTCCCCGTCGTGATTGATGATTGCGATAAGGTATTGTTCCAAAAACGTCTACCCAATAATTTGGAGGCTATTCAGGCTGCTCTTGAACCGTTTAAGCCTGATCTCCAGGCCGTAGCCGTCGAGTCCACATTTAACTGGTATTGGTTGGTTGATGGGCTAAACATGGACGGTTATAAAACGTTGCTTGTAAATACCACAGCTGTTCAGCAATACAGCGGAATTAAACATACCAATGATTTTACCGACGCGCTCTGGCTTGCACATTTAATGCGATTGGGAATTTTACCAACCGGTTATATATACCCGCCAAAAGAACGTGCTGTTCGAGATTTGTTAAGAAAACGGTTGCAGCTGGTGCAACAGCGTGTACGCAACATGCTCAGCGCACAAAATCAGGTTTGGCGCTCAACGGGATTAAACGTTACCTCTAAACCTATTAAGGCTGCAGACTTTTCTATCCTTAATCGTCTGAGTGATCGCCACGCGCAAATGGCTGTAAGAAGCAATTTGAACGTTATTGCCGTACTAAATGATGAGATTGACAAGATTGAAAAGTGTGTATTTAAGCAATCCAGTCTGAAGCCTGATTTTCGGAAGCTGCTCACCATAAATGGTGTAGGAAATATATTGGCCCAGACGATTATGCTTGAAACAGGCGATATTAGTCGGTTCGAAAGAGTGGGCAATTTCGCATCCTATGCTCGCTGTGTGGATAGCTCCCGCACAAGTAATAACAAGAAAAAAGGCGTTAACAATAAGAAGAACGGGAATAAATATTTGGCGTGGGCTTTTGTTGAAGCGGCTCATTCTATTATTCGCTACAACAAAACAGCGCATCGTTTTTATCAACGAAAACGCAGTCAATGCAACGGTGCATTGGCCACAAAAGCGCTCGCTCACAAATTGGCTAGAGCTGCTTACTTCGTGATGCGTGATAGAGTTGATTTTGAACTAGATAAGTTATTTTCAACCTAGTATTGAATGGTAGCGATAACCAGCAAGGGGTCTGAAGGAAATCATCGAGTCTAAATGGCTCGCTACCATTCACTCTATTTACCAAAGGTTTTACAGGTGCGCCTCCGTCGCAAGCCAAAAAGGGGCTGGTAATCAACCCACTTACTCTGTGATGAATACATCAATTGGATACGACTGAGAACCAATGATCTTCTGGGTCTTTACAAGACAAGGGCAAGCAAGAAATCCATCAATCTTGTTGCTTGCCTAAATCCCGATGGGTGACTGGTGCGGACCGTTTTCCGCAACCATAAGTTGAACGGTATTGGGTGCAGTGCCAGAGACCTTGGTGTTTTTAGTTGCGCTTGCGCGCAACGGGATTACTTTTGCCTGTTGACACCTACTGGCTAATGGGTGACACCTACTGGCTAATGGGTGACCCCTTGATCCGTTGATTGATTTGTTAGGCATTTGTGGTGAATTCATTTTTAGTGCCTGACTGTAACAGTAGATATATAAGATAACTAGACAAGACCAAGAAAACCAGTGACACCCAACGACCAAAACCCACACCTTTAACACTAGAACTAAATATGGGAGCTATGATTGTGCCCCACACCGAAATTAGATTTCCTATAGCGATTAAGGTAAATAATATTAACGCAGCCCACCATGACCATTTTTTCCGTTTTATGAAACTGGCACCGGTTTGGTACCACAAGCCAGCTAGAAATATATAAATGACGGAGACTTCAATACTACCCGGCATCGCGAATATGCCTGCAATAGACATAAGTGCAAAGCCAAAACAAATATATGCAATAAGATTCTTGCTCATATTTCTTTATGATGCCTAACGCCCGTCACAACGGCGAGCAACGATTAGTTGCGAGTCCAGCCGCGTAGCGGCATGTTGGTGGCGCTTGTTAGCGCAACTCATTTAACACTTCTTTAATTTGTAAAATTTGGCTTGGCGAGAATACCAGTTCACTGAACTCTATATTCTTTTCGCGCCCCTTTATTCGAAAGGTTTTTGGCCAAACACCATTTCCCTCATAGTCTTGGAAATCAGAAACCATTACAAAACCGGATTTTGTCAGACCTCTAAATACTATTGAACCATTTTCAATTGAAAGCGAATATTCGTCTATTTTTGATTTTCCGCTATTGAAAGCAGCAAGCCAAAGTGTAACCCCAATAGGTAAGACCAATAATCCCGCCAAATAGAACCCAGCAAAATCCTTTGGCAGATCTCTTCCGAGAAAAGCCAACGCAACAAGCATAATCAACATCAATAAGACAGAGGGGACGGATTCCGACAAGCGAAATATCAGACCCTGGATACGTGTCTGTACAACCTTCATCCTTTCTCACCTAAGACGCTAACGCCAAGCACAGCGGCGGCGAAACCGCGCAGCGGTTTTGACGTCCAGCCCCGAAGGGGCGTGCTGGTGCGCCTTGTTACATGCGGGCCAGAGGGATCGCACACTTTTCATCATATTCCATAGCTATTTCTGAGTAGTAAAAAAACAAACTCTTTAATTGCGGTGATATAGGCAAAATGTATGTAGCCTGCCTATTTGGTAATAGGTTGATCTCAACACAATCTGCGGTGGACCCCGTACACAAAAAACCTATAAGAGGGTTATCCCTGGATTCTCCTTCCTCGTATTCCCATTCCCAGCTGAGAGAGACTTCTGCTTCTTTTGGATTCGCTATTGCCTCAGCGATTGGACACACCAAGACTTGACCAGCCTTTGTGGTAGATGTCGCCAGCAATAAGAACGTTAGTATCGTCATTTCGATGCATCATGGCATGTAACGCCCGCAGCACCGGGCAATTTGAAGCGCAGCGGAAAATTGCTCCGCGTGGCTGCGCTTGTTACATGCCGACATTCTCTAACCCTGTAATTTGGTTGTGACGATTTACAGTAACTATATGAATGCCAGACTGCTGCATCAGTGGCCTTTTTCTCCACTGAATAGCAAGATTAATAAATTTTTCGGATTCCGGAACTGCTACAGCAAGGATATCATCGTCATTGGCATGCTCGACTGTCATTAGCTGGCCAATAGCCTCTCTAATTAGGGGGTATTCTTGTGAGCCGGGCTTGGTTATCAATGGCCCTTTCTTGGACTCAACTCGAAGGGTGTAGCCATTGTTAAGTTTTGAAACAAGATCACCTTCGCCGGCGGAAGAGTGGACTATTATTTTTTGTTCATAGTCTTCGTTTTTATAACCACACTGCCACCTTCCTTCGTCACTTGGTCTGCACCAGCCCTTCGAAGACAGAAACTCCAAAATCGGAAATATAACTTTTGATCTTACTTGTACCTGTGCCCCGTCGATGGCACAAACTACATCTTCATTCGTATGCGCATTCTCGATAATAAACATGGCAAGTCTTAGAGTGACTTCTGCTTCCGGCATTCTGTCATCAGGTAGCACAATTTCTCCTAGGCATGTAACGCCGGTGGCAAGGGCGAGCGTTAGCGAATCCAGCAGCGATAGCTGCGACTTGACCACCCTTGTTAAGATTGCGATCTGCCGCGCCACCTACAAAGTACATTGTTGAGCGCCAGCGAAACCACAGCCAATTAATTTTACCCGTAAGAATGCCACACTTGATGGCGTTACGGAACTAGCTAGCGATACTGGAAAGGTTACTTACTTGGAGCGGCACCTTCCTTGATACCGATAGACTTGCTTACTGCACTCTCTTTCTGAGTGGCACAAAACTTAACGAAAATTCGCAGAGCACATTAACGCCGGTGGCAAGGGCGAGGCGCGATTAGCGCCGAGTCCAGCAGCGATAGCTGCGAGCTTGGCCACCCTTGTTAAAGTTGCGATCTGCCGCGCCACCTACAAAGTAAGTTGTGGAGCGCAAGCGAAACCGTAACCACTAATTTTACCCGCAAGAATGCCACACTTGAAGGCGTTACGGAACTAGCTAGCGATACTGGAAAGGTGACTTACTTGGGGCGGCACTTTCCTTGATACCGATAGACTTGAATACAGCACTTAATTTTTTAAACGGTACGAACTCGACAACAAAATCGCAGAGCACATTAACGCCGGTGGCAAGGGCGAGGCGCGATTAGCGCCGAGTCCAGCAGCGATAGCTGCGACTTGACCACCCTTGTTAAGGTTGCGATCTGCCGCGCCATCTACAAAGTAAGTTGTTGAGCGTCAGCGAAACCACAGCCAATTAATTTTACCCGCAAGAATGCCATACTTGAAGGCACAGCGGAATACATTTGGGTAGCGGGAAGGACTGCGATGTTGACGCGGCACATTCCCTGATACCGATTTCTAAAATCTTGTGCGGTTCACCTTACGTGAACCAAAACTTTCTTTTAAAGCAGAGCACATTAACGCCGGTGGCAAGGGCGAGCGTTAGCGAGTCCAGCAGCGATAGCTGCGAGCTTGGCCGCCCTTGTTAAAGTTGCGATCTGCCGCGCCAACAACAGGGTACGTTGTGAAGCGCAAGCGAAACCGTAACCACTAATTTTACCCGCAAGAATGCCACACTTGATGACCTTACGGAACTCTCTAGCGGTAGGGAAATATGACTTACTAGAAGCGGCACTTTCCTTGATACCGATAGACTTGCTTACCGCACTCTCTTTTTGAGTGGCACAATACTTAACGAAAATTCGCAGAGCACATTAACGCCTTGCACAGCGGCGCGAGGTACGAGCGTCCGGCGCCGAAGGCGCGTACTGCTGCAACTTGTTAAACATTACTTACTCCGATTTAAGCCACGTATATAATGGAACAGGCTTTGAATCGGGTAACCGAATATACCAGTCCCCACCCATGATTGTCGTACCAAGATGATAGATAAGCTCATCGTGGTTATACGAATTAAAAGACATTATTCGCACTTCTGTCCGTGCTTTTGCTGCCCACTTTTCAGCATCCATTTTCGAGGTGAAAAACTTCCACGCCCTTAGCTTACCTATTTCTCCTCCGCTTGAAGCAATGCGATCTAAAAGAGCATTTCCAAAGCTTCGGTTTTCATCGGCCTTTGTAACGATCTCAGTACTTTTAGCTTGGATGTCATCAACTTGCGAAGATAGCTGGCCAATAACTCTATTAGTATTTTCTAGGACAACAGAAATATTGGCATTGGCCGTAGCCAAAGAAATCCTCAGCTCTTCCTTTGTCTCAAACAGGACTTCATAGAATTTATAACCACCAAATATAAGAACGATAAGGAAGAGCCACTTATAGATTTGATTTAGCACTGAACTCTCCTTGTATGTTTAACGCCCGCAGCACACGCGAGCGTAGCGAGTCGAGGCCGATAGGCCGTTGTGCCTGCGTTTGTTAAGTGATTTTTTACAGCTCAACACTAACCCAAAACACCTTATCTTGTTTATTGATAGAAATTTCATTTTTATCTTGATCGTTTAGATTTACCAACAGCTCTTCAACGCCATTAGACTTAGACTGAATAGAGAATTTATTGCAACTTAGATTAAATTCAAACAGTGGAAACGACGGCACCATGTCTTTATTGCTTGCAGTCAATATCAATGAATTTAGCGCTGGTGAAACCTCTATATAATAGAGTAAGTCACTCGATATAAACTCTAGCGAATATATTGAGCCGCTCTCATGAAGCGCTTGACCAAAGAATTCTTCTAAAATCTCGACATTCATCAGCATTCACTTAACGCCGGTGGCAAGGGCGAGCGTTAGCGAGTCCAGCAGCGATAGCTGCGACTTGGCCACCCTTGTTAAAGTTGCGATCTGCCGCGCCACCTACAGAGTAAGTTGTGAAGCGCCAGCGGAACTGCAACTGCTTATCTTACCCGCAAGAATGCCATAATTGATGACCTTACGGAACTCTCTAGCGGTGGGAAAATATGACTTACTAGAAGCGGCACTTTCCTTGATACCGATAGACTTGCTTACTGCACTCTCTTTCTGAGCGGCACAATACTTAACGAAAATTCGCAGAGCACATTAACGCCTTTAGCAGCGGCGAGTGAAACGAGTCCAGCCCATGCGTTTTTTTGCATGGGCGATGCTGGCTAAACTTGTTAAATGCATTTATTCCAAGCCTAACTCAGTATATATTTTTTATCTTCTTCAGGGTAATCAGTTTTATACTCACCCCACTCCATGTATTCGTAATATTTAGACATTGCTTCAAAATTTGATGATGCCTCACAAGTCCAAACAATTTTGGCGTTCGGGCCTAGAAGCTTCCTAGCGCTAGCACCATGCTCACCAGACAGACAAAACGTCTGTTCATCTTCGTTTTCTATCCAAAGTTCGTGCTTCATAATTTTTGACATTTAACGCCCGTAGCAGGCGCATTTATGTAGGTGAATTTTGTGTGGCAGCGTAGCGGCCGCCGCACAAAAAGCGCCGGAATAAATGTCGCACTGCCTACGTTTGTTATAAGCCCTGTACTTTATGGCAAATCTTTAAAGTTTGTTTGCTATCTTTAGTAACAACCAGCCAGTCAAATTGAACTTCACTATGGGAAGCGGTATTGCCATAAAGACCATTACTTGCAGTCACATGCTCACCAAAGAATTCATCCGGTTTCGCACTTTTAACACCGTCGATGATGCTTTGTGCAAAATCCAAAAGCTCTTGCTCAGTCCCGATAATAAAGGCCTCGTTCCATCCGGTTTGAGCGGTGATTGCTACACCTTTATATTCATCATCTTCCACTTGGGTTACTCTCAATCTCGTGCCAGCTTATAACGCCCAGCACACGGGCGGCTGAAATGTAGCGCAGCGGAATGTAAGCCGTCCGGCCCGGCGTTTTCTGCCGGGCGCATGTGGTGCTGCTTGTTATAGGCCTTTACTTGATAGTACATACATGCCGACAAAGGGGACCAAATATATTACCAACCACAAGATATAGACTGTAGGCCAATAGTATTGATATCTGACTCGAAAAAACAGTGTACTCGCCCCTGCAACACATGAACTTAGAAAGAATGGCACCAATAGTATTAAGGCATTCCACGCCAATGTTTGGAAACAGCCTACAGGCGGCTCTCCTAAAGACGGACAGATAAACTCTAAAATATAGTTCGCAACAACGCTAAGAGACAAAAGACTTAAGTAAACGGAAGCGAATTTCATGAAGATCTCTATACAGCCCTATAACGCCGGTGGCAAGGGCAAGCGTTAGCGAGTCCAGCAGCGATAGCTGCGACTTGGCCACCCTTGTTATGTTTTTGAATTTTCATGATCTATTTTCTTACGTTTACTGGCCCAAATTCGCACTATTTGCATAATAGACATGGTGATGGGAATTAGACAAATACCGGCTCCAAACATCATACAAACAAACATTACTCCTAAATCTATTTTGTGTGCATGCCATGCAAGTAGAGAGAAGATCATAAAAATGAAGAGCTCAGTAACCAGAGCTTCAATGTCACTGCCAGCCTCAGCATCAACAGTTTTGGCCCAATAATGATGCATCTTTATCTTCAAGGTTCAACTCCGTCTGAAAACATAACGCCGGTAGCAAAGGCGAGCGATAGCGAGTCCAGGCCGCGCTTTTTGCGGCCGATTTTGCCTACCCTTGTTAAGCATTGAATCTTTCTACGATAGATTTACACTCATACAAAGAGACTTCCTTTGCCCACTTAATAGATTGCTGAATTTCTAGCTCATGTCGATCAAGAGCTTCTTTAGACCAATACTGCCTTTGCGCGCCTATTGGTAAATGATCGATTTCTGATGAAACTCCTGTGAATGCCAGAAAGTCCTTATCATCTTCAGGGAGGCCAACTTCAAACCTTAGCGAAGATATCTCAATGGCCCCCTCTAAATAATGAATAGAGCCATCAAGCATTCCGCTCGCAACGCTGGCGGCACGCTTACGTTGTTTCTCGATGTATTCTTCGTGGCTCATTTTCATAGGGTGCTTAACGCCGGTGGCAAGGGCGAGGCGCGATTAGCGCCGAGTCCAGCAGCGATAGCTGCGAGCTTGGCCGCCCTTGTTAAAGTTGCGATCTGCCGCGCCAACAACAGGGTACGTTGTGGAGCGCAAGCGAAACCGCAACCACTAATTTTACCCGCAAGAATGCCACACTTGATGGCCTTACGGAACTAGCTAGCGATACTGGAAAGGTCACTTACTTGGAGCGGCACTTTCCTTGATACCGACAGACTTGAATACAGCACTTACTTTTTAAACGGTACGAACTCGACAACAAAATCGCAGAGCACATTAACGCCGTGGTTTGGGGCGGCGCAGCGACAGCGTAGCCGTCCCGCACCGCGTTTTTTGCGGTGCTTACAACACCACCTTGTTATTTGCCGCCGGTTTGCATTTGCTACAACGTACTTAGCGGAGCAACGCGAAGCCAGAGGCCATTAATTTGGGTAAGAATACCTTACTTGAAACCTTTTGGAACCGACTTAGGGCAACCCACGATGTAGGCATGCAGCGCGATTTACACGGCAAACCTACTATTAGCACAGGGAAAGAAACTGCGGACTTTGATGCAGCACATTCCTTGATGCTGGCATGCCTGCTTACTGGCACACTTTGGAATAACGCGAAAAACCCAAAACAAACTCTAAAAAGGTAAGGCGAAATAACGTCGCAATTTGCGGCCGTAGTGTAGGCACGAAGTGCCGGAACGGAGGTCCAGAGAGCGTAGCGAACGAGGCAAGATTGCTTTGTTATAACGATGCTCACTCACGGCAATATCTCCACGGATTTTGGGTTTAAGGCCATTGATAACTCGCGAAAAACCCTATCTTCTATTTGAGAAATACCACCCTCGACTAGCTCTTTTGGCTCTACGACTACTTTTGGCTTAGGCTTAAAAATACCTTTAATAGACAGCTTCTTTTCTGCCTCCGATACGCAAGCCCAAGCAGCATCAAAATTACCCACTAACAACCTTTGTGTAGAAAACGGTTCATCTGAGACTATTGAAACCTCTTCATCGCCGTGTGATACCACAATTCTATTTTTGAATATTTGTAATTTCACTTCCATTCTGAAATTTTCTATCTCGTTATAACGCCCGGTTTAGGCGCGGCTGGAGCGAAGCGTAAGCCGTCGCAGCCGCGCATTTTGCGGCGAACCTAAAACCGCTTGTTATTTGCCGCCGGTTTGCATTTGCTACAACGTACTTAGCGGAGCAACGCGAAGCCAGAGGCCATTTATTTGGGTAAGAATACCTTACTTGAAACCTTTTGGAACCTACTTAGGGCACACCACGATATAGGCATGCAACACGCTTTGCGCAGCTAACTTACTATTGGCACCAGGAGCAGAACTGCGATGTTGAAGCAGCACATTCCTTGATGCTGGCATGCCGACTTGGTGGTACACATTTGAATTCAATACCCTAACTCATTGACGGTAGAAAAAGGGTAAGGCTCAATAACGCCCGCAACAAACGCGAGCGTAGCGAGTCGAGGCCGATAGGCCGGTTTGATTGCGTTTGTATGGTTGAAATAACATGATTTCCCTTCCTGTTATTAAAGCGATAAGGTGAGGCTCATGTCTGCAGCAACAGACATTCAGCAAAGCATTCCGGTGGTTGCAAGGCGCCGATACTATCGAGCCCGTTAACAAGCAAGGGAGCTTTGCTGATCCTACTTTTAACTCGAACAGTCGAATGAGCCTCGAGCTCGAATGTAGCAAGGGTGAGTCATGAAAACAACTACCAAAGCTGGCATTAATCATCAGAGAAATATCGGTATAGATGTAGGTAAAACGTTCTTGGATATATACATCCTAGAGCTCGATAGGTATTGGCAAATCTACAATTCACTAGATGACATTAAGGAGCTCCGAAAGACGCTCAAGCGCTTTAATCTGACTCGTATCGTCGTCGAGGCTACGGGTGGCTATGAACGAACACTCGTCGAAGTGCTGGCGGAAGCCGAGCTCCCAGTTGTTGTGGTGCAGCCAATCAATGTTCGCCAATTTGCAAAAGCACAAGGCGTCCTAGCAAAAACGGACCGAATCGATTCAAGAGTGATTGCACAATTCGGGGCAGTAATGAAACCAGAAATTAGGCCCATAAGCAGCAAAAAGATAAGGCATATCAGAGATTTACTAGCGCGGAAAAGGCAGTTAATGGAAGCTAGAACTCAAGAGCTAAATCGTGAACAAAAGGCACAGAATGTTCTGCAGCGCTCCCACAACAGGATGATCAAGTTTATCGAAAAGGAGCTCAATTGGGTCAACACAAAGCTCAACAAAGAGGTTGCATTGGTTACCGAGTGGCAGAAAACTTATGACCTCCTTTTAAGCGTGCCAGGCATAGGCCCTGGTGTTGCTTATACGCTTCTGGGAGAGCTTCCGGAGCTTGGCCAACTAACCAGTCGACAGGTAGGTGCGCTGTGCGGCTTGGCGCCCTACAACCGAGACAGCGGCTCGATGCGGGGCAAGCGACGAATAAAAGGCGGTAGGGCACCTATACGGACGATGCTGTACATGGCAATGATGAGCGCTATTCAGTGCAACCCGATAATGAAGCGATTCTTCAACCGATTAGTTGCGGAAGGCAAACATAAAAAGGTCGCACTTACAGCGTGCATGAGAAAAATGATGACAATTTTGAACGCCATGGTGCGTGATAAAAGGTCATGGCAAGCGGCATAAGATGAAAAAAATACGTTGCTGAAGGCTTGACTTAGAACCACAGTCGCTTGTTATGCATTTTTCGATGACCACCAAAGCAAGTAGGTAGCGAAGAAATTAACTAGAGCTCCGATAGGCCCAACATAGATCATAGCCTTTACCGCATATTCCATGAATTTTGACCGCTTAAAAAGCCATATAATGGAAGCGATCACAGCACATATTGCTATGGGCAATAGTATGAGTTTCGCTATTTGATATGCGATACCAAAATCCATTTCCCAGCTGCTTAAGCCCATTGAAATTATAACTAGCAGAACATAGCTACTTATATAGAGGGCATATGCCAACGCAGCATACCGCTTATAGTTCATGTGCAGATTTCTCATTGATTGCATAACGCCCGCAGCACACGCGAGCGTAGCGAGTCGAGGCCGATAGGCTGATCTTGCCCCGATAAAATGGACACCTCATTTTTCTACGCTGCCATTTGTTCAAATTCGATCGGTGAGCAGTACCCAATACCTGAGTGCAGTCTCACCATGTTGTAAAACTGGTTTATATACCTTGCAAGTGATCTACGCAATCCATCCATTCCATCGAATACAGACTTTCGGATTAATTCACCCTTGAGCGTGTGATAAAACGATTCCATATACGCGTTATCTGTACAATGCCCAGGCCGGTTTACGCTATGCTTGATTCCTGCCTCCGCCAGCGCATCTTGGAACTTATAGCCTGTAAACTCGACGCCGCGATCAGTGTGCAGTATCAGGCCATCGGTATTGCGATTCTTGCGAAGTGCATTTCTCAATGCTGACACTGACAACTCAACAGACCGAGTCCTGCTTAGCGTCCAGCCAAGTATCCTGCGAGAGTGTCGGTCCATTACCGTTGCCAAATAGGTCCACTGACCTTGCAGCTTGATATAGGTAACGTCTGCCACCCAAACTTGATCGCAGCCTGTAGTTTCACCGAAGCTGAGCAATCTATTTTCTCCGCTGGTAAAAAATTTCTTCAAACCCGGTGCTCTGCGCGTCACGCGAGTGACCCTACCCTGAAGTCCAGCCTCGCGCATTAACCTAGCGATCCGCTTACGGGACACCCGATAGCCCTGTTTTATAAGCGTTTTAAATACACGGGGGCTGCCATATCGCCCTTCGCTCTTGTCAAACACCAAGGTGATTTTTTCCAACAGCACACGGTCAGTACGCTCTCGCTGGGAAGGCTGTCTATCCCGCCAGGCATAGTAGCCACTCCGAGACACACCCAGCCAACGGCACAAAACAGCTATTCCGAAGGCTTTTCTGTATCTGTGGACGAATCCAAATCTTTCTGATGCACTTCCGCCAGATACAGTTGCCACTTTTTTAGCAGGTCGTTCTCCTGCTGCAGCCGCTTATTCTCTTTCTTCAACCCAGCGAGTTCAGACACCTGCTTTGAAGTCTTGATCTTTTTCTTTTTGGTCAAACCGATTCGCTTCTTACCGTCCCCTTGGAGAAGGCCGTCTCTGTACTCCTTTCTCCAACGGGATAACATGAATGGGTGAATTCCCAGGCCTTCTGCAACCTGCTTTATCTGTATATCGGGCTGGTAGCTCATCTTAACAGCCCGTATTTTGAATTCAGTTGAATATTGCCACGTCTTCCGTGGATTTTTGTATTTTGGCACAAACACCTCCAGATAAGTTATCTAGAGGTGTCCACTAAAGCGGGGGAAGTTCAGGCCGGTGTGGCTGCGTTTGTTATATTTTTTAATATATTTCACTTTGAAAGCTCAGCCGTTCTGGCTCTTTGACTTTATAGCCTCCACTTTTTCTTTGATCTTTCTTTCGTTCTTTTCTGCTAGCTTTGATCGTATTTCCGCCAGCCTATCTTCCCGGTCACGATTTTTCTTGACGCCCTGCATAATAATCACAATAAGTGGGACGCCAAATACAAGAATGGCCACCATCCAAAGCATTAAACTCTCCTAAAAATATAACGCCGGTGGCAAGGGCGGCCGCAGCAACGCGGAGGCCGTCCAGCAGCGACAGCTGCGACTTGGCCACCCTTGTTAAGGTTGCGATCTGCCGCGCCACCTACAAAGTACGTTGTTGAGCGCCAGCGAAACCACAGCCAATTAATTTTAGCCGCAAGAATGCCATACTTGATGACCTTACGGAACTCTCTAGCGGTGGGAAAATATTACTTACTAGAAGCGGCACTTTCCTTGATACCGATAGACTTGCTTACTGCATTCTTCTGAGTGGCACGAAACTTAACGAAAATTCGCAGAGCACATTAACGCCGCAATATGGGGCGGCTGGAACGTAGCACAGCGAAGTGTAAGCCGTCCCAGCCCGCGCTTTTAGCGGGCGAAATGATTGCCTTGTTAGCTTTTGTCACAACCTACCTGCTGCGCTATTTGCCCTGATATAGAAAAATGAACTTCGATATCTGTAGGCACTATGTTGGATAGTTCATATAACCCACCCAATAACCAAGGCTTAGACAAACTGTATATTTGCCCGCAAGAGAGTGTTTTACCTGATTGTATTAGATCGCCAACCATTTGAACCGCAAAATGCTCTACTACAAAATCTTTAGTGGATAGTAAACGACTAAACTCTTCAGGTGACTCTGCCACTTTGGTGAATTCGCCACCACCAGTATCGAGCCACCAGACTTGATTGTTGCTCACGTTTTGAACAAATGCATCGCCAGAAGCAGAAACTAAAATTGGTAAGTACTCTCCGCCCAATAGCCATTCCCATTCGGATAGCAAAGCGTTTCGATCAAGATGCGAGAAGTTTACGGTTAAGTCATTTAATGTCATCCCAACTTCCTAGAAAGCTAACGCCCGCAGCAAAGGCGCGCGTTAGCGCGTCCAGTGGAGCGAAGCGTAACGATTTTGCCTGCGATTGTTATGTGTATTTTGCTACTCAAAGTAAGGCTCACCATCTTCAAAAAACAACTCATATTTTTTAGAGATACGTTTCAGTATGCTCTCAACGTTAGAAGCTAGTTGTAATGCCTGCAAAGTATCTACACCATAAGTCTCATGATTGTAATACTCAGTTCCAATCCCCTTAATCCTGATCGAGCAACCTGCGGTACCAAGTGAAA
Organism: Simiduia litorea; assembly: GCF_042853465.1. Lineage (GTDB taxonomy): Bacteria > Pseudomonadota > Gammaproteobacteria > Pseudomonadales > Cellvibrionaceae > Simiduia > Simiduia litorea. The sequence goes on from NZ_AP031497.1 coordinate 4,253,777, forward strand.
ATTTGAAATCAACCATACCTTCTTGAAGTAGATACGGCTCGTATATTTCCACAACAAGCTGCCCTGTGGTGCCGGTGTCGATATCTCTATAGTTTAGTCGCCTACTTGCGATGGTATTAGAGTTCATGATTTACACATAACGCCGGTGGCAAGGGCGGCCGCAGCAACGCGGAGGCCGTCCAGCAGCGATAGCTGCGACTTGGCCGCCCTTGTTAAAGTTGCGATCTGCCGCGCCAACAACAGGGTACGTTGTGGAGCGCAAGCGAAACCGTAACCACTAATTTTACCCGCAAGAATGCCATACGTGATGACTCTACGGAACTATAATTTTACGGGGGGAGAAACTGCGATATTGACACGGCATACTCCCTGATACCGACTTTTAACTCTTGCGCGATTCCGCTCACTGGAACCAGAACTCTCTTTTAAAGCAGAGCACATTAACGCCCGCCACAATGGCGAGCAACGACTAGTTGCGAGTCCAGCCGCGCAGCGGCGTATTGGTGGCGTTTGTTATGGCTTGTACTACCAAGCGACATCATAGAACCCCATAACCTTTTGTGTTTGTTCGTTTACTACAACGATCCAGTCACCGTGAAGTAGAGAATGGCCTTCTACGGTTTGTGCACAAGCTAAGTACACGCGGCATTCACCTTTCACGACTTCAAATACTTTAGATGATGCTGGAACATTCGTTTCGCAGAACTTTGCATGGTCAGGATATCTCTCAATGAGTTGTGCAGTGACATTAGACCAAGCTGATTTTTGTTGCTGAGCTGTGAAATTACAGCTCCTTTCCGCAGATGGCAGCACGCTTTCTTGAGCCGAGCATGATGCAAGAAATATACTTAGTATTAAAACTATTCTCATATTACGCGTGACCATAACGCCCGGTTCACCAGCGCCCAAGCCGGAGAGGCTTTTGTGGTAAAGTGTAGCGCAGCGAAACCCACAAAAGCAGCGTAGGTTTGGGCGTCTGCGTGGAACCGATTGTTATGTCATTGTTCGTCGGCACATTGTAGTAGTGATCTCCTACCAACCATCATTGAAGCCAAATAGTTACTTAAGTTAGGCGGCTCCAAAAAAGAGTTGTTGATGTGCTGTAATATTGAATAATACAAGTATCCCAGATTATTTCCTTCCAGCGATCCGTTCCCATCAATTGGATTGAAAGGAGAAAAATACCAGCTGCAATTATCATCATCTATTTCAGAAGGGTAACGCTCATTGGCAAAACCGTTCTCATCTAGCTTTCCGTAAAGCACAACGCCGGAATTCAAAATAACACTTGTGTTAGGGAGATATTCTATTTTGGTGTTTTTAAGCAGAGATTTAATATCATCAAATTTAAAATCACCCGCATCAACGAACAACATAAATGAAAATATATTATTAAGGGTTTTATTACCTTTTCCAAGATATACATCCCTCATCAATGTTGAACCGTCAAACTTACCTTTATAAGATGTGTTTGGTATTTTTTCGTGAAACATCTCATCGTTGATTTTTGATAATACGTTAGAAAAGTACTCAATATAATTGGAATTCTTGTAATAAGTAGATTTGATTTCACCACAAGAATACACTGAGTCAATCGGCACATACTCTGTGCCATCCTTCGTCGTCATTAGTGATGGTAGGTTCGACGTATCTGCAATAATAATATCTAGCTGCGGACTAACCACGCCATTTTGATCAATTAGATGGCCATGCGTAACATATAGATTTTTGGGGAGCATCCTTCTAAATATTTCACGAACATGTTCCTCGATTTCATTTCCAGCCGCTTTGATATCGCCAGTCCCATGAATTCGAATCGCGTCTTCCCTTGCTTTCACGAGGTCGTCAGCTTCACTTTTAAAAATACCCGAGATATCTAATTTACGCACAAACTCTCCAATTGAAAGACATAACGCCGTGGTTTGGGGCGACTGGAGCATAGCGTAAGCCGTCCCGCACCGCGTTTTTTGCGGTGCTTACAACACCACCTTGTTATTTGCCGCCGGTTTGCATTTGCTACAACGCGCTTAGCGGAGCACCCGCGAAGCCAGAGGCCATTAGTTTGCGTAAGATTACCTTACTTGATGCCTTTTGGAACCCACTTAGGGCAAACCACAATGCAGGCATGCAACACGCCTTGCGCGGCGAACCAACTATTAGCACAGGGAAATAAACTGCGATATTGAAGCAGCACATTCCTTGATGCTGGCATGCCGACTTACTGGCACACTTTTGAATAACTTACCGAACTCAAAACAAACATAAAAAAGGTAAGGCAAAATAACGCCGCTATAAAAGGCGCGCGTTAGCGCGTCCAGTGGAGGCCGCTTTTCGGCCGGAACGATTTTTGATAGCTTTGTTAAATGCTCTTTTGCAATATGAAATCTGCATGCTCTTTACGCCCGTTACACACGGAACTTGGATGCCCTATACACCCTGACACCTCTTCCTCTTCTGGACCGTAACCAGTATGAGTAGCCACCACTACAAAGTTACCGCTCATAGCATCACACGGACCGGGGCAGACAAATACGAACCAATCAAAATCTTTTTTAGGTGGAATTTCATAGTAGCCTTCGTAATTCGTAGTTACCTTTCGCGAAGAATCACCTTTTATATAAACCTCTGCTCCCTGTATCGGGAACCCCGTTACCCCGTCAGTTACACGGCCGGACACTTGTGGCGAAGTCCAGTTGTTGTGGGGATATGGCAAAATACAACCAGACAGAATTGCCGAAAGAAATATGACGATAGCTTGTTTCATAGTGTGCATTTAACGCCGGTGGCAAGGGCGAGCGTAGCGAGTCCAGCAGCGATAGCTGCGTCCTTGGCCACCCTTGTTAAAGATGCGATTCACCGTACCAACTACAACGTAAGTTGTGGAGCGACAGCGGAACCTACACCAACTAATTTTACCCGTAAGAATGCCATACGAGACAAACCTTCGAAACTTAAATTTTACGACGGGAGAAACTGCGATTTTGACGCGGCACACTCCCTGATACCGATTACTACATTTTTGCTCAGTGGTTGATAATTCACACCGAGCTAATCTTTTTTGCAGAGCACATTAACGCCGGTGGCAAGGGCGGCCGCAGCAACGCGGAGGCCGTCCAGCAGCGATAGCTGCGACTTGGCCACCCTTGTTAAAGTTGCGATCTGCCGTGCCACCTACAAAGTACGTTGTTGAGCGCCAGCGAAACCACAACCAATTAATTTTACCCGCAAGAATGCCACACTTGAAGGCACTGCGGAATACATTTGGGTAGCGGGAAGGACTGCGATGTTGACGCGGCACATTCCCTGATACCGATTTCTAAAATCTTATGCGATTCACTTTACGTGAACCAAAACTTCCCTAAAAGGCAGAGCACATTAACGCCGGTGGCAAGGGCGAGGCGCGATTAGCGCCGAGTCCAGCAGCGATAGCTGCGCTCTTGGCCACCCTTGTTAATGTAGTGAACTGCCGCACGACCTACAAAGCACGATGTGCAGCGTAGCGGAACCACAGCCCAGTAAATTTACCCGCAAGAATGCCACACTTGATGACCTTACGGAACTATCTAGCGATACTGGAAAGGTGACTTACTTGGAGCGGCACTTTTCTTGATTCCGATAGACTTGAATACAGCACTTACTTTTTAAACGGTACGAACTCGACAACAAAATCGCAGAGCACATTAACGCCCGCAACAAACGCGAGCGGAGCGAGTCGAGGGCGATAGCCCGTTTTGGTTGCGATTGTTATATGCTTTCATGATTTTTTAGCCAAAGAAGCTAGCAAGCAAAATGCAGTTGTGCCTATGGCTATGTACAAGTCACCAATTAAAGTGTCACCAGTAGGCGCAACTTCAAATAATGATGCTGTGGCCACTCTTCCCAAGGTTACGCCACCGAGACTTATTAGGAAAAAGACTAACCAAAACTGAATTGGATGGCTTTTCGATAACATTGCTATTTGCTGCTTCCAGCTAGCCTTCTCCAATCATCTCTCCTCGGGCATATAACGCCCCGCACAGGGGCAGACAAATAAGCGTAGCGTTTTGGCTGTCCCAGCGACCAACGGGAGCGATTGATGCGGCTTGTTATGCATTTATTGATCGCCTCTATCTCTGCAATTATTTAACAAGCCGCCAACAACAAATATTGCCACCGAGAATAGCAAAATACCCCATAGCAATGGAGACTGAAACATAAACCCAACAAACTCTACGGTAAAGTATGCAGCAACTGACTTGCCCGCTATTAAATCCATTACTACGTTTAGTGGAATAACCATTATGAAAATCAAGAAAAAGAACTTTAGGCCAAGCCCCGCACTGAAAGCCATACCGTCTATAATTGACTCTTTCTTCCTGACTTTCGTCATTCTCTATCCAATTGCATAACGCCGCGGTAAGCTGCGGCTATGTAGTTGATTGTGTTGTGGCAGCGTAGCGACCGCCACATAAACAAGCGACGGAATAGCCGTCAGCTTGACCGCTTTGTTAGGGCGCTCTTGATTAAAGCCCACCAATACTTGGGCTTTGAACCTATACATACCTGATATGAATATAAACGATCTCGTATTAAACAGGCACCATCTAGAATTGGCATAAATGGGACATTTAACCTTTTAACCGGGTCCCATTGGTGTGTGTATTCGGTATTGCAACTAGGACACTTTGGATTTGCCCCTGGAACAAACTGACCACCGCAAGGGCAACCAGGAAGTGTAATAGCAATGCGATTAAGCAGCTCCTGATTTATTTCGTTTTCATACAGCAAAGCGTGATCTTGCTCGCGATGAATTACATTTGAGCATGTATTACAGAAAAAATGCGGACAACTATCACTCATACCGCTCGATTGCCACGCAGGCGTTTCCTTACCACAACTTGGGTTTGGACATTTCATTTTTCCAACCCAAGGAGCATTCGCGCTGTAATGTACGATCTTCATAGAGCCCTAACGCCGGTGGCAAGGGCGAGGCGCGATTAGCGCCGAGTCCAGCAGCGATAGCTGCGAGCTTGGCCACCCTTGTTAAAGTTGCGATCTGCCGCGCCACCTACAAAGTAAGTTGTGAAGGGCCAGCGAAACCGTAACCGCTAATTTTACCCGCAAGAATGCCACACTTGACGACCTTACGGAACTAGCTAGCGATACTGGAAAGGTGACTTACTTGGAGCGGCACTTTCCTTGATACCGATAGACTTGAATACAGCACTTACTTTTTAAACGGTACGAACTCGACAACAAAATCGCAGAGCACATTAACGCCGGTGGCAAGGGCGAGGCGCGATTAGCGCCGAGTCCAGCAGCGATAGCTGCGCTCTTGGCCACCCTTGTTAATGTAGTGAACTGCCGCACGACCTACAAAGCACGATGTGCAGCGTAGCGGAACCACAGCCCAGTAAATTTACCCGCAAGAATGCCACACTTGATGACCTTACGGAACTATCTAGCGATACTGGAAAGGTGACTTACTTGGAGCGGCACTTTTCTTGATTCCGATAGACTTGAATACAGCACTTACTTTTTAAACGGTACGAACTCGACAACAAAATCGCAGAGCACATTAACGCCGTGGTTTGGGGCGACTGGAGCATAGCGTAAGCCGTCCCGCACCGCGTTTTTTGCGGTGCTTACAACACCACCTTGTTATTTGCCGCCGGTTTGCATTTGCTACAACGCGCTTAGCGGAGCACCCGCGAAGCCAGAGGCCATTAGTTTGCGTAAGATTACCTTACTTGATGCCTTTTGGAACCCACTTAGGGCAAACCACAATGCAGGCATGCAACACGCCTTGCGCGGCGAACCAACTATTAGCACAGGGAAATAAACTGCGATATTGAAGCAGCACATTCCTTGATGCTGGCATGCCGACTTACTGGCACACTTTTGAATAACTTACCGAACTCAAAACAAACATAAAAAAGGTAAGGCAAAATAACGCCGTGCTAAGACGCGCGCGCTTTTTGCGCGTCGGCTCTTGAGCACCTTGTTAGCCATTAACAACCCTTAATAGTACAAATTTTTTGTACCACTCGGTGCTTTCGAATATATTACCAGTACACTCATCTAATTTATCAATTAGAACGGAGATCTCCACGCCAGCGGTAATGGCTTGAATAGCGCCCTGCGGATATAGCTCCTCTGAACACTGGGTCATCGATTTAGCAAATTCCACCTTGCACTCTTCTATTTCACTGTCCTTTTTTGCTCTTTTAAATATAGGACCTTCTTTACTTCCGCAAAACTGCTCTGCTGCACTTTTTGAAATTGAATCCGTGATGTCATCAGCAGAAACAACACCTGAAAATAGCGCGAATGAAAGAACTAACGGATACTTATACATTACTTTACTTCTCGTTTATTTATTTGCTAACGCCCGCATAAGGCGCCCATTACACGCTTGCTAGTCTTTTGAGGCACTGTGCCGACCCAGCAAGCGTGTAATGGGTCGGCTTTAATGCGTTTGTTAAGGCAGCAGCAATAGAGTGCTACCTTCCATTATCTTAATTTTGTGTGTATCTCTTTCAACATCGTCTGACTGGTTCAAACGAAGACAAACATCTGTTATGAAATTGACGCGTCGAATGAGATATTGCCCTGGGAGGCCGCTGGTCTGTATGCTGACTTCTCCACACTCTTGGCGCTTGTTGAAAATGTTCCCTTCTTTGTGGTCAAACCAGTCCCAGCTAAATCCACCATCTATATGGATTGCTTGGAGTGCGAATCCAGTAATGTCTTCGTCTGTGATTTGTACTGCGCCGATGCTAAAACCATCCTCTAGTTCTAAGTAGTAGATAGTCTGCTTTGGAGCTCTTTTCTCATACTTAAGATCACTAAGGCCATAGGCTTTTGACCCCTTTTTTATAAGTTCTTTATTCCCGTCAGCGTCTACATTGTAGATTTCGTAGGCAATCTGCTCAGATATGCAAGACGTGGACGTAAGAAGTAGAATTAGAAAGAGGATGTGTCGCATAAATTCCTTTGCCTTAACGCCGTGGTTTGGGGCGACTGGAGCATAGCGTAAGCCGTCCCGCACCGCGTTTTTTGCGGTGCTTACAACACCACCTTGTTATTTGCCGCCGGTTTGCATTTGCTACAACGCGCTTAGCGGAGCACCTGCGAAGCCAGAGGCCATTAGTTTGCGTAAGATTACCTTACTTGATGCCTTTTGGAACCCACTTAGGGCAAACCACAATGCAGGCATGCAACACGCCTTGCGCGGCGAACCAACTATTAGCACAGGGAAATAAACTGCGATATTGAAGCAGCACATTCCTTGATGCTGGCATGCCGACTTACTGGCACACTTTTGAATAACTTACCGAACCCAAAACAAACATAAAAAAGGTAAGGCAAAATAACGCCTGCATTTGGGGCGGCGAAGCAAACGCGTAGCCGTCCCGCCGCGATTAGCGGCGAACAAGATGCACTTGTTATGAGCATGTTGTCTGCTGCCGAAGAAAATAATCATGTTGCTCTGCATATGACAATTCATAAAACATCTTGAGGTATTCTTTGGCTCGTGCCGGTTCAACATTCTTAAACTCAAAAAACTTTGTGAAGCTAAATATACCAAGTAGTTTTTTCTGTGGCGGCATGCATATTTCCACGCGAAATTTTTTGCATTCACTCTCTAACATAAAGCCAATATGGTAGTTTCCAATACGAAATGTTAAATCAGGCCAACATGGAGGTGGACGATTACCATCTAGCTCTTCAAAACGTTCAAGCTCTCTTTTCCATGGTGCATTTTCAAACTCCACAATGGCTTGATCAATATTGCAGCTACCAAGTTCAATATTTGAGCAATCCGCACAGATAAAGCCTGCCGCATCTGATGTCTTCATATTACTCATAACGCCGTGGTTTGGGGCGGCTGGAGCGTAGCGTAAGCCGTCCCGCACCGCGTTTTTTGCGGTGCTTACAACACCACCTTGTTATTTGCCGCCGGTTTGCATTTGCTACAACGTACTTAGCGGAGCAACGCGAAGCCAGTGGCCGAATATTTGGGTAAGAATACCTTACTTGAAACGTTTTGGAACCCACTTAGGGCACACCACGATTTAGGCATGCAACACGCCTTGGCGGTGAACCAACTATTAGCACGGGGAAAGAAACTGCGGACTTTGATGCAGCACATTCCTTGATGCTGGCATGCCGACTTACTGGCAAACTTTTGAATTACAAACTAAAACCGAAACAAACTTAAAAAGGGTAAGGCTCAATAACGCCGAGTTAAGGGGCCAAGCGCGCTGTTTGCTTGGTCCCAGTGTGTGCGTGCTTTTTGCACACACGGCTTGAACGACTTGTTATGTGTTTTACGTTTCACTGAACACCTTAAACTGCTCACCTTCATAGATGCCTTTAATAATTAAATATGCGCAGTGTGCATACAATGTATAATTCGGAGTATCATTTTCCACGTATTCTATTTCTTTAATAGAAAAATTCGTACTAAATTTAGTATTGGCTTTTGACACACCTTCAATAACGCCTTGCTTCATGTTTTCTAAATTATGAGAGCCGTGATTACATGTTCCAACCGCACCTAAACCAACCATGTCAATTTTTGTTTCATTACCTTCATCTAGTAATAAGCCCAATAGAACATGTGAAGGCCCCGATATATATGTGACTCTATAATGGTCACCTGATCTTGTAAATTGTGGCATATTAATTATTTACACATAACGCCCGCAACAGCCGGGAGCGAAGGGAGTCGGATGCTTGCGTTTGTTAAGCATTTTTTGCCTTATTGTTAATAATAACACCCACCGCCACGATGCGTGAGCCTTCACGTATGCCAAATTGCTGATTCTTTGAAAACTTACCGCCGGAATACATAAGCAAGTTATCTGATACAACTATCTTGCAAAGCCCACTTTCTCCAGGGTTTATCTGACCACCCTCAAAAACATAGCGAGCATCCCAATCAGTACTGCTGACACCATTTATGTGCCAGAAAAATTGGCCACGATAGCCGTCACTGATTGCACTCTGACGACCGCCAAACTCAGCTTCTATAACGTACACCTTAGCCTTAAGATGGTAATCAGATAATTCTTCGAATTTATCCATGATGCTTAACGCCGCCATAAGCGGCGCGAGCATGCGAGCGTCCGGCGACCGAAGGGAGCGAAATTAATGGCTTTGTTAGCTTTTGCCATTACCTACCTGCTGCACTATTTGCCCTGTTAATGAAAAATGAACTTCAATATCTGTTGGATCGATATTAGATAGTTCATACATTCCACCCAATAGATAAGGCTTAGATAAACTGTATATTTGACCACGAGAGAGTATTTTTCCGGATTGCAATAAGTCGCCAACCATCTGAACCGCAAAATACTCCACTACAAAATCTTTGCTGGATAATAAACGTCCAAATTCTTCAGCTGACTCTGCTACTTGGGTAAATTCGCCACCACCAGTATCAAGCCACCAGACTTGACCGTTGTTCACACTCTGAACGAAAGCATCACCGGAGGCAGAAAGTAATATTGGTAGGTACTCCCCACCTAACAGCCATTCCCAATCGGATAACAAAGAGTCTCGATCTAGATGCGAGAAATTTACGGTTAAGTCATCTAATGTCATCCAAACTTCCTAGAAAGCTAACGCCGTGCTAAGACGCGCGCGCTTTTCGCGCGTCGGCTCTTGAGCACATTGTTATACCTATTCATGACTTAGCTTCGGTTTGAGATATGTTTCTATAGTTGCAATTGCTGCTAGAAGGTCCCTTTTAAATTCGTCAGGATCTTCCGTTGACAAATCGTACATAATATCTCGAGAGTTATTATCCAATTTTGAGACTGCTTCACGTCTAGCGCCGTCAGTATCTGGGTTAGCAATTTCCATTTGGCGTCGAATTTTTGTAAAAAGTTCACTTTCTAGGGTGAATACCTTTTTAAAGAGTTCATCAAGACGATTGCCCCAAATGGCTTCAGCCTCAAGCAAATCTGTATTCAGGATTGTCTTTTCATCCTGAACCTTTTCCCAGCGAGCTTGGTAGGCTTTCGAAGTGCCATAGAATCTGATCTGTCTTTGATCCATGCCTTTTGCTTCTTCGTCTGTGGGATATGGCATCTCATAGGGCCACATAACCGGGTTTCTAACTCGATTAATCGCATCGCGATATCTATATAGTCCGATTAGTATTCTTCTGGACAGATCATATTCGGACTGACCCTTTAACTGTCGCTGCCATGTACCCAGCCCCTTAACCGCAACGACAGCACCCGTAATAGCAACTCCTGCAAGAATTAAATCTTTAATCAATGAGATTATTTGGAAACAGTCCACCAAACTCTCCTTAAGGTATAACAGTTTTATTCTGCAGCGGCCGCTTACTTTCACATTTCTATTAATTGGAAATGGATTTTCTTAAGCCACTGATAAATTTGGGATTATTTCACGACACGCACCGGCGTACCAACACATCCATGTAAAAAATGCTAATCACTGGCAGCATATATTTCATAGAATTGCTTTTACTTGTCACCGTATCTTATTGATTTTCCGTATTTTTATCACATTTCAGACATGTTTGGCCAGAAAGAAGTTAAGCCAATGCTGCTGAAAAATCGGTTTCCAGTAGAATTCTTCGCGAACAAAATCCACTGTATATAAATACAGATAAGTGATATTCGGAGAATTAGCATGGACGCGATGGACGATATTCCAGTTTGCGTTGCTGAAAAGCCTATTAAATTTATAGACCGGCTAAAGCATTTTATTCGTTATCACAGCCTTGCATACACCACTGAAAAAACCTACATCCAATGGGCAATACGGTTTTTTCGATTCCACAAAAACAAGCACCATAAAGACATGAATAGCGCTGAAATAGAAGTGGATCAAAGGGTCAGACTAAACCTCCTTGATCGGAAGCCTAGCCTTGGATCAAGCGATCCGCTTTCGCCTTGATCCCAACCGTCATGGTAATATATACGGAAAATCATCCTAACCTCACCCTAAGTTCCAGGCGACTTTATGCATAAATACATTTTCATTGTTTTCCTAATGTGTAGCTGTTCAACGTTAAATAATAACGTGATCAAACCTGAAGATAGAGACCTAATTAAAAGTGCCGCAGTCGTATCGAAAATTGCAGATAACTTGCACTGCTCCTATATAGGCCTGACGGTGTTTAATAACACCAATAACCTAATACCACTGGACAATTCATTAGATGCACAATTCTCAAAAAACCTCGCTAATGAACTCTCGGCATTGGGCGTACAGTCCTACGCAATCGATAAAGACAGCGTTAGCTACGTTAATCCCGATGTAGGCCCAGAAAAATGGGATAACGTCCGAGCACATTTGCCGCCCACGACGACAACCTTAGTTATTCTTGATGGAACATACACGTTTAATTCTCGCGGGGGCTATTATGCACGAAATAATGGCCTAACTACGAGCGCAAGCATCTACATATATGACTTGGCTAGTGGCCGTTTACTTGGGAAGGGGTCCGCCAATAGGTACTTTCCGGATGGAAATTTTACTTGTGATAAATCCTATGTACACCCGCTGGATCACTTAACACGATTAGTTGAAAGATCGGCAGCAGAAATAGGGAAAGAGGTTATCAACGAAATAACGAAATAACGAAAACAATATATAAATGAAATATGTCAATGCGACTAAGAGTCCGCTAGCCAAGAGAAGCATTAATGAATTGGTGAATGGACTTGAGTCAAAAGATATGAACATATAGTCAGCGCAAAAGCACAAATCTCCGAAAGAATCCAATGCCTCGGTGAGTGTCTTCCAATTGGATAATAGATTTGGGCCCCAAGATGGAGAATCAGCCTTCTCAGACGATACTATACATTTTATGGCTACAATAGGAGTCTTATCGAATAGCCCAGAGACGGTTCTAGATGCCTGCGCTGATTAGTGGAACAAGAGGCCTGAAAGTGCGGAAAATTTCAATAATTATTTTTAGAGATCGAGCAACTGCAAGCATTTAGACTTCAAGAGCACTGAGAAACTAGTTGACCAACTAAGTTAAATTATGTTGTATATTGTTTTACTTTCAGATGAAGCACGTAACGAAGCCATTGAAGTTATTCGTAAATCAGAACTTAATGTGCATTAGAAAAGTTAACAGGGCCATCTAAAATCGGCCGTAAATTTCGCAGTGCATGGCGATCCTTCCGTCGCGCTTTATGGAAATACCATTATCACAAGGAATTTCGAGGATGAAGACAATAAGAATACTACTGATATTTTCTGCTGTTATGTCCCAAGTTTGTCAGGGAGAAGAACATCAAGAACCTTTAAGAACAATGTCAGGCTGCTTGATAATGCATAATTGGAGCTCCTGGGGCATGTGGAGGTTCAACGTATATGCATTGGCTAGCGAAAAAATTCTAATAGGGAATATTGATAATTATTTTCTCGTTACCTCTTCTGAGCCCGGTTACAAACATGTAGTCGATGGAGAAACTATTGCTCAATTTAAAGACGCTGAATCAATTCAAGAATTGGGTTCAGAATGTAAAGAAAACTGTCCTTTAAACTACCAAAAGCGTACAGGCTGGTTTAAGCGCCGCTGCACGTCATTTCAGCCCTGAGCCAAACGCTAGAAAACCTTGGCTGTCTAATGCCGCCGTTAAATACACGGAAAAAGTAATGGATTTTTTATTAACCAATTGTAAAAAATCAATCACACCGCACTTTAAACGTGTTAGCGGTGGGCGACACGTTAAGCTAAGCGCGTAAATATACATAATCGTAAATGGTGGTCAGGGATGACCAAACCGCGCAAAGATAGAAAAACTCTAGTACAAGTTGATGGCACTAGTGCTCAGCGCCGAATCAACAGAGCTAAGCGTGCCAATAAATACGGTGCCATCGCCCCGGCATTAGCGCCGATCTAGAATCGGTCCCACATAGGCGCGAAGCATTGGATACATAGTGCCACACGGTTTGAGACTCGTTTTAAGAACTTAGCAAGCGGCGCATACAAGCTTAAACAAGTCTGGCGGAAACTCCGCTATCAACGCAGGTCAAGACTAGGCCGTTTTCGACAAGCTAGTTAACCCACAAAAATTCATCTAGACATTTTAACTGCCATTGTGACGCCTAATAATTTTTCCAAATAATATTACCTGCAGTAACTTAGCTTGAAATTCAGAATTTCAATCCAAATGCGTCAATACCAGTAACAGGTATTTGAGGTGAATGTCACGGTTTAATACTTCCGGTAAAAAGCCTCGGCTAACCGAGGCTTAACTAACCTAAGAATTTCAGACTATTGCACGGCACGTGTATTTTCGCTTAGGAAATCCAGCAACTTTGTATATAACTCGCGCCTATCATTTAAACCCCGAACACCATGGCCACTTCGATCATAGAGTAACCACTCAGGGTCTTTCCCTGCTTTTTTCAATGCCTTTCTCATAAGCTCGGCATGCTCCACAGGCGCTCGAATATCCTCTTCACCATGCACAAGCATGACATTAGCCTTAATTTTTTCAACATGATTTATCGGGCTAAAATTCGATAGCTCTTTTTCATCTGTGCCGAGAACGCGCTGTAAATATGCCTCACCACCCCAACGCATTGGAATGTCTCCAGAACTAAACATAAGATTGAGGTCATAAATACCAACATATCCCACAGCGCACTTTAAAAGATCTGGATATTTTGCTGCTAACATCAATGAAGCATAGCCGCCGAAGCTAGCACCGTAGGCACAAATACGATCAGCACCTAGGTTATAGTTTGCCAAGGTCCATTGTGTTGCATCATAAATATCATCAATAATTTTCCCGCCCCATTGCCGATAGCCCGCTTGCATAAAGCCACTGCCAAAATTACCACTGCCGCGAAAATTCACCTGCAAGACTGCGAAACCGCGGTTAGCTAAAAGCTGCACCTCTGGGTCAAAAGTCCAATCGTCAGAAACACCATGAGGCCCACCATGAATTAATACCACCAGCGGTGCGCCTTCATGCTTTGTCGGTAATGTAATCCTAACCGGAATGGCCACTCCATCCCGCGCAGCGAGCACTTCTGTCTTTATCGGTAACATGTCACGCGGGTCAATCCAGGACCAATTTGCCCATAGAAAATCAGCTTTATTCGTTAATCGGTTGAAATAATAGTATTCGCCTGGGTTTATATCGCTATTCACCCGAATCAACATATGCGAGTTGTCTTCTGTACGGCTGACTATCGATATATTACTACCGTCAAATGCTCGAGTTAGCTTTTTGTAAGCCTTTTGAGCTTCGCTATTAGCATCGGTGTAGTGATATTTTGCTTTTTCAAAAAAAGTAACGCCTACAATAATTTCACCTGTAGCAGGATCATATTCCCAGTCGGCAATATCAGCATCCAAGTCGGTAAACAATGGCGTTAGCTTTTGCGTGCTGAATTCCAACTCGTAGATTGTCATAAAGCCTTTTTCGCCATAGCGCCCCCACAGGTAAGCTTTTTTGGCGGCATTATCCAGCCAGAGGGCCGAGGCATCTACCAGAAATTCGGAATTTTCATCCATGAGAATGATCCAGTCATCATCAGCAGACTTACGGTAAGCAGCCTTTTGTACTCCGTTGTCTTCGACCCATGTAGCAAAACGTATTTCACCATCACGTGTCGTTAGAAGTGACGGATCACGGAAAGGCAAGGTTTCTGATTTACGCTTGCTACCATTGCGCACATCTAATGTACTGATTACGGGTAGACGACGACGCAAATCCCACCAAGAGTCCCCTTTTTGACTCCAAGGATGCTCGATAACTAAAATACGGTTTGGATCGCTAGGCAACGAATTTATCATTTGGAAAGAAGCCGGCGTGTATTCTTTGCGCTTGATGTGGGAACCTGTGGTTTGCTCACCCGCATTGTAGCCTGCTAGCAGCTTCGGAAAACGACCGTCGAAGTTCGCAACATAGATCTCTCCTGTAGGCACAGGCCAATCCAAAGAACTCCTCCTCTCAGCATATTCAAAAACCACTTTCTCATCACTCACCCAACGAACACGATGAACTTCACTCCCCAGCGACGGGTTTAGAGCACCAATGACTTTCTTGGCTTTTCGATCTATAAAAATGGCCATTACGCGGTCATCTTGACGAATCCGCGCAGCAATATATTTGCCAGAGGGTGACAATGTCATTTCGAGGTAATCCCCTTGTTTGATAAAATCATCAAGGGGAATATCTTTTACTAGGGTGTCTTTTGCATTAATTCCGAACGACAGTGCGCAAAGCACAATTAGATAAAACGCTCTCATTTCTTAAGGCCTATTGTTAGTATGCATTCCTTTGACTACAAAAATCATGCTGGTCGTTAAAGAGTATCTCATGTAAAGGCGGTGTTTAAACGTCGCACCGTTGATTCAACAGTAAAATCTACCTACCGTAAAAATACGAAGAGTATAATAGAGTTAAAGCTTGGGACTAACCGGGTAGTACCCACTATCCATGATTTTAACTGAAGAGATTTTACCTAAGTCGAAAGATACTTGGCCATTCATACTAGGTCAAATTAAACACAACAAAATATTAAGAACCGATTTTAAAATCATAGGCCTACTCTGCTTTTGGTCTTTATCAGGCCTGGTAGTTAAACTTAGCGTTAGATAAGTGATTTAGTATCAGTCGAACCTCTGGAGAAAGCTCGTTGTAGTGCAAGCCTTTACTTGGACTTAAAGCTGGCCTCACTAGGCCGGATGCGATCAAATGTCCTATCAATACAATCGCCGCTAATGCCGTAGCGCTCACAATCGTTTGCATTTCCTTTGCCTCGTAGGAATTAGGGTATCTGTTTAAGCTCAAACACAACGTCAGAAACCTCTTTAAATTGGCAGATACAGGTTGAGTTTGAGACCAGAATCAAGGGTGCACCTCGGTGGCAGGGCTTTGGGCGGGTATTCGGCCAAGTGCAGTGAAACATCGGCATATAACGCCTGCCAGTTGCCTTGGCTCGTCAAACACGGCGTGTTTTTTCAACTTGGGGCAGTCGCGACATGAAGCAAAGGTAGCGCCGTCTGGTTCCCATGGAACCAAATAACGCAGATAATCCCCAACCTGTTGGTTGGACAGCCCCCGGCCACTGTTTCACCTGGGCGCCACTTTTTTACACTCATCACCAGCGCTGCAACATCGGCCAACCGCAGGCTGACCGCAGCGCCAAGTTCGGCCAGCGTTGCAGGCGCACGCGGTGGAAACCTCGGGCATTACTCCGCAAGCTGATGCCTAGCAGAACTCAGCCAGACACTATAGTTTCCAAATCTCGGGTATCTCTATTATGTTCTTTAACGAGCTCGGCTATGAACTGATCAATGACTTCATTAGCCACGACGAATTAACTGCAGTCATTGATGAAACAGAGTCAGCACTGCATACGGAGAAGGGTGGCGGCATTAGAAATGCCGAGAAAAAGTTTGCATCGGTGCTCGAGCTCACGCAGTCGCCACAGATTATCAAACATGCTGGCAAGTTTCTTACCAATCAACCGGCACTTGTTAGAGCCATACTGTTTGATAAGCGACCCGAGAAAAACTGGCTTGTTACCTGGCACCAAGATAAGTCTATTGCACTCTCTAACAGATTTAACAAATCTGGCTGGGGGCCATGGAGCATGAAAGACGGCATACACAATGTTCAACCCCCGCAGGAGGTCTTAGAACAAATGATTACGTTCAGGATTCACCTAGACGAGTCAACAGCAAAGAGCGGCTGTTTAAAACTGTTACCCAAAACCCATTCTCTTGGTATTCTCAGCCAAAAACAGATTAGTCAATACGCAAACACGCATTCAGCCAAGATTATTGAAGCGCCTGCTCGTTCTGCATTAGCCATGCGGCCGCTTATTTTGCACGCATCCAGCAAGGCGGAGGTACCAACTATGCGACGTGTTTTACACCTAGAGTATAGCGACTTTGAACTGCCCGTCGGCGTCAGTTGGGCATAGGAAATTTAGCTAGGAAGCCACCATGAAACACACCGGAAAGCTAATCTCTTGGAACTTAGACAAAGGCTTCGGATTTGTTGAGCCCAAATACGGCGGCAGGGATATTTTCGTACATATTTCAGACTTTATCGATACAACTCATAGCCCGGAAGTTGGTCAAACCGTTAACTTTTCCCTCGCCACTGATTCGGCCGGCCGCACTTGCGGCAAAAAAGTTCGGCGCGAACACGACAGGCTACCCGCTGCCCATTCGCATTTATCAGGTAATATTTCGGTGGTATTAGCCATTTTATTTACTTTGGTGGTTTCTTACTCAGTTTTAAGTCTACGCATGCCTGCAGTGTTACTCTGGTATTACTTAGCAATCAATTCTTTAACATTTATCTGGTATCTATCCGATAAAGCCGCCGCGCAAAAAGGCCAATGGCGAATCAAGGAAAGTAGGCTGCACCTAATGGCACTGCTAGGTGGCTGGCCAGGCGCCACCTTTGCACAGCAAATTTTTCGGCATAAATCTAAAAAATTGAGTTTCAGAATGGTTTATTGGCTGACAATTCTGTTGAATATTTTGGGATTTTATTGGCTGCAAACCCCTGATGGCCAGATATTACTACTAACTTTATTATCCGTCTAAATCGATATTTATACTTTAAATTTCGGCCAACTCTAACCCTCTGAGATAATTTTTCTTGGGAAGAATGACTCCAGCACCTCAATACTTGCGATAACATGCTCAATGCTATCGCAAGCAATCAATCCATTTAGTCGTCTTCACCGAGACATTCTTTATCGAATTTCTTAGCAACTAAAGTACAAACTTCAGCCGCAGGCAAAATAAGCCCACATTGAATTAGCCAACTAGGCACTTCTGTTGTTTCACAGTTTGAATCGCCAAATTCATTTTCATTACACACATCAAGCTGACTTGTGTTATCACTGTCACCACCAGAAGTAACAGCACTTATACAGGAGAGCAGTGACAACCCGACGAGGCCCGGACAAGCTGCGACTGTACCGACAGCCAGACCACCACATTGCAGCGTATGCCCCACGCCATGGTAAATACCATCGGCCATATCGATGATGTCCCAACTATTACCGGGCTTACAGGATTGGATGAATTGACTTGAGCCACTTGCGGCCAAGGCCGCTGTAATCAATGGATCTTGGCATGGCTCGTTGTCATTCAGCCCAGGTGGTGCAAAAACGCCAGGATTGGGTGCACTGGATATAATATCCGGTAAAGGAATCATTTCCGCTGTATCCACTCTAGTACCGCTATCTGTTGCGCTTTGGCCGGACCTATCTGCCATTGCATTTGTTGTGATGACCGGCGAAGCGTTCCGCTCCCCTACCAAGGTGCCGGTGGATCGTCGCGTGCACGTGCCCAAGGTGGGACCGCCGGGGTTTGGCTTCCACCGGTGATCACTGCCCAACGCCTCACATTTTCGCTTACATTCCGCGTTGGTCGAACAAGTAAAGGTTGTGCTCACCTGCGTTGGTGCGGCCATACCGGCGTTAGCACACAGAGAAATACCTAGAAAGAAGATAATGTTTAGAAGATCCCTCATACACATAATTTTTCGCTCCTGCGGTTTTACGTCGCCAGCATCTTCTCATGACGCTTAATGCCGTTTCGCTCAACATCCATTGCTGTTGACTCGATAAGCCTCACCACCATTACCCAACGCCGCTAATAGATATGCCTCAAGGAGTTAAGCAGCTGCACCTAGTTAGCGCCATAAATCCGCGAGAGACTCACGCATTAGACCTAGTAGGGAAATATATACCATCGAGTTAACGCCCTAGAGAAAGCTATTTTTTGGATTTTATGCGTCTAAATGATTAAGTGCGGCACGATGGCAACCAATATTTTTATATATTTTATCTATACAAAAATTTCATTTTTAATATTCTTATAGACAAAAACACCCTTGCCACAGATAATCGCCAATCCTGAAACTTCACATTACGCGCTAGAAAAGGTCCTTGAATGAATCTAGTCACTGATGGCGTTATTGTTTTGGTTGCGTTATTGCATGCTTATTTCTTGATGCTCGAGATGTTTCTTTGGGACAAGCCCATTGGCCTTAAAGCATTCGCGCAAACCCGTGAAAAAGCTGCTGCTACGAAAGTCTTGGCTGCAAATCAAGGTTTATACAATGGCTTTTTGGCGGCAGGGTTGATTTTTGGCGTTGTACAGGGGGCAGATGGCATTGCTTTCAAGATCTTCTTTCTAAGCTGCGTTGTGATTGCCGGCATCTACGGCGCGCTCACTTTCAGTCGAAAAATATTTTTCATTCAAGCTCTGCCTGCCATCGTTGGGTTATGCTTACTCACTTTTAGCTAGCGCAACGAATACCGTTTAAACAATGGGTAACAATTAGTTTTTCGTGGAATAACATTACCGCTCGCCGCGGTAAATGACCATTTCACTCAAGGATATTGGGTATTTAGGACGATCGATATGGGCCAACAATTCGACGCACTTTCTGACAAGCACATCGAGTTTATTTCATCGCAAAAATTATTTTTTGTTGGCACTGCCACGGAAACCAGCAAGGTCAATATTTCCCCAAAAGGAATGGATTCATTCCATGTGCTTAGCCACAACCGCGTGGCCTGGTTAAACGTGACGGGTAGTGGCAACGAAACTTCTGCCCACGTGCAATCTTGTCCGCGCATGACTATGATGTTTATGGCGTTTGAGGGTAAGCCGCTAATTTTACGACTTTACGGCACAGCCCGAGTGATCCATCAAGGTGATCCAGAGTGGGCTGAGCTGTACGCGCTGTTTAGACCGTTACCCGGCGCTCGGCAGATATTTGATGTAGCCATCGAGATGGTGCAAACCTCGTGCGGCATGTCTGTGCCTTTTTACGATTATGTTGAAGATAGAGCGTTGCTGTCAGATTGGGCGACAAAACAAGGTGAGGAAGGGATAAAAATCTACTGGGAGAAAAAAAATCAAATCAGCCTCGACGGCGAAGCCACCCATATCCTTTTAAAAAGTTTCAACTGAATGCGCGGCTTTTTCTCAAACTAAATCCGGACCCATTGATTTATCTAGATACCTCAAATTTCTCCCGCACCTTTCAGCGCTGGACCAGCACCACGCCGTCTCGGTTTCGTGCGGACGATAGGCTGGCGAAAATAAATCGTCAATGAAAACAACCTAGCTGATACAGCAGGGCAGCCGCATAAACACTATCCGAACCCATGGCGCCAGATAGATAGGGCCTAGCCGGCGCCTGTGGCCAGAGCCAATGTTTAGTGCTAATCTCACCGATCAACTAATGCTTTTGGCTTATTCGTGCGCCATTTACTTTTAATACTGCTTCTACCTTATCTTGCCCTCGCCGATGTAGTCGGCCCGGAGGATGACGCCGTTGCTGCGCCGATAATATCGCAGGACCCCTTCGGCGAATTCGTAGATGACTCTAGCGCAAACAATGGAACATCGACCAAGCCGCTTTTTTGGCTACCTATTCTGACGCCTAACGACTTTACTGCAGAAGCGCCGCACCTCAACTCGCCGACTCATCAACCTCCGCCACCCAGTCAGTATTGGCAGCAACCAGAAACGCAAACCCGCTGGCCCCTGCCAGAACCCAGCACGCTATTATTATTTGGCGCAGGTATATTGCTGGTTTTAGTGGCGCGTCATGTGCGCTTTGCCAATCAACGCAAGAAAGTGCGCAATCAAACCAAGGCCGACTAAGTCGGGCGGCTTGGTAGAATTGCATTCATGACTTAAGCGCTTGCCGATGCCTAATCCATAGCTGCTCGGAAAAATACTGGGCGTTAGCAGCGCTAAATTGCGCTGAGATGAACTTACTTTCGCAAGCCAAAGAAGTACCGGTAAACCAAACCTCCGGCCCCTTTGCTGTTAATCTCGCCACCATCGAATTAGTCGTACCGGTGGGGCGCAAAAATCCCTTAGCGTGCATACACACGTCGGCATTGCTCGCGGGTTTTTCGCCGCGGTGGCTGCGCAATACATCCATCACCTGCTGAGGCTCAACAGTCTGTGCTTGCGACAAAGCCAGTGCTTGTTGATAGGTGCACGCTTGCCGCGCCTTCGCTTTTGCCATAAAAGGCATGAACCAACTCTGCCGCCGGGAAAAATCTTCTTGCTTAATGCTCGGTGTGGACGTGTTGTGATACTGGCCTGTTAACTGAAGAGCATTGCT
Source organism: Simiduia litorea (assembly GCF_042853465.1). GTDB lineage: Bacteria > Pseudomonadota > Gammaproteobacteria > Pseudomonadales > Cellvibrionaceae > Simiduia > Simiduia litorea. The sequence goes on from NZ_AP031497.1 coordinate 4,274,899, forward strand.
GATACTGGCCACATCAAACTGTTTACTAACCCAATCTCTACCGCTGGTTTCCAGTTGCCAAAGTGTTTGTTTATCCGCTATTAAAAAACTATTGTCGTAACGAAATTTTTTATTGCGATAGCCCGCTGGGCCTCCTTGGCCATAACGCTTTAGCAGATCGGTGATAACACTCAGCGCCTCGTCAGCGCTGGCCGCCCGCTCTAAGCCTAGGCGCACTAAATCCATGCCCAATAACGCCGTTGGTTGTGTCGCTGCCGTGGCCGTAAAAATAGCTTCATTGCCGATGGCAACACCCTGATCGTTAACCCCCATCTCCGCGCCCCACATCCAAATCGTGCGCCCCATAAGGTAGCCATGACGCCGAGCAACTTGTTCAATTTGAAGATAAGTGGTCGATAAATACGGTGTCTGGTCATCTCGACACGGGGCGATATATTCCACCCGTTGCGGTTCATCCGGCTCTCTATCAGAGTTTTTCGCAAACCAAAGGCTGTGCTCGTGTTTAAAGGCGAAGGTATCGCACACGACTATTTTATTGCGCGTTCTAAATGCCGGCTAAGCAATGAATGCACTTCGGCACTGGCGCGCTCAGCAGCCTGCAACGCACCTTCCATGTAACCATACCATTCAGTGGCCATTTCTGTGCCTGCCCAATGGATATGGCCCTCTGGTTTACGCAATTTTTCACCGCCACTGGTCCAGGCACCGGGTGTCATATGGGCGGCGTAACAACCGCGAATAAACGGCTCTGCCGACCAGTTTTTTTCCACAAACTCGGCCGGTTGTGCGGCCTTCTCACCAAAATATTGCACAAAACACTGCAGCACTTGCTGCTTGCGCCAGTCGGCAGTTTTTGTATCCCAAGTGCGGGCGGTATCGCCGTCGACAAATCCCATCAACAAACCGGCATCTTTTCCTTTTTCACCATTATCAAACACCACATGAACCGGGCCTTGGGTGCTGGCAATTTGACCCGATAGCTGCTCATCACGCCAAAAAGCTTGATTGTAACGGGCTACATATTTGATACAGCTACCGGTGGGCATACGCTGAAACAGTTGGTCGCGCCAGGCAGGGAAAGGTGGGCTAACCTGAATTCTGTTGATTTGATTAGGTGCAATAGCCAGAATTAATTTTCGCGCTGACACGCAGATCATGGCGCCTTCCTGTTCATAGCACAGGCTCACACCGTCTTCGGTTTGTTCAATCTTTCTCACCACCGCGTTCAGCGTGCACCCTTCGCCCAATTCGTCGGCCATTGCCGAACAAATAGACCAAGTGCCGCCGTGAACTCGGTCTTGTTGAGCACCTCCCGATACACTTAAAAGATGCTCCATGCTTTCGCCACTAGCGGCGTAGAAGAGCGCGTGAAGCAACGACATGTCTCTCGCCTCGCCCGCGAAAACGGCGCCAATACCGATTTTAAACACCTCGCGCGCCGTTTTGGTAAAGCCATTGCTTTCAATCCAACTGTGCAGTGTTTGGGAATCCCATTTTTGCGCTTTGGGATGAGCCCAAGGTTTTTGCGGATCAATTTGTAATGCCATGCGCTCGAAGCGCCTCAACATGAGACCAAGATCTGCTAATGCCAACGCATTCATTTTCGGAATCGCGCCCTGGTAGCGAATTTTTCGCTTGCCGACAAAGAGAAGATTGTCACCGCGGTTATAGAGCGGAAAGATCTTGCGCTGGGTTTCTTGCGCCAGCTTATACATGCGATCTTGGCCCGGCCCAATCCATTGACCACCGATATCCACCACATCGCCATTGGCAAACTGGTGATTGCGCACCCGGCCACCTACTTGCGCGCTCGCTTCAAGTAACAGCACTGAATATTTCCGCGCCAAGATGCGAGCGGCGTGTAGCCCTGAAAAACCGGCACCCACAATAACAACATCGTAGTGGCATAAGGGTTGTGGTGAATTGAACGTGTTGGACATGCGAATTCTTGCCTAGGTGACAGTATTGTGGCCTGATAGGAAAAATATAGCAGTTCTGGCACCTATCAGCGAATGCACCACCGACATCGACGCGTCTTAATACTACTACTGTTTTTTTACTTGCCCGCGCAGGCAGCCGAGCTGCTGCCTTTTACCAGCGACGGCTGTAGCATGTTTCCGAATGGCTCAATCCAGCAACAGGACCTTTGGCTGGATTGCTGTCGAGCGCATGACGCCGCTTACTGGGCGGGCGGCACACTGGATCAACGCAACAGCGCCGATCAAGCGCTACGCAGCTGCGTCGCGAGCAAAGGCGAGAACACATTGAGTTGGCTGATGCTCGCGGGGGTCAACCTTGGCGGCTCTCCGTTTTGGCCGACCACTTTTCGCTGGGGCTATGGCTGGCCCTACTCAAGGGGCTATCAAGCGCTAAGCTCGACAGAAATACGTGACATAAAAGAAGGCTGGCCTAAAGACGTCCCACTACCCACATATCTACAGCAAGCGCTAAAACAAATGCCTAAGATGCCTTAGGCTAAATGTACCTTGGCACTCGCGACACTCCTCGCAACGTTTGCATATACAGGCTACATGGTGCGCGTTCTTGTTGCCTTTTGTTGGTGTTTACACAGAAACACAGGAAATACCACGCCAGCTTGTTATCATGCGCCAGTGCTCATATTCAACAAAATTTCACAGGTAAAACATGCAAAGTAAGTGGCAGTATTTAACGCTATCCATCATCTTGTCGGGCCTACTCTTTGCCTGTCCAGCGGTTGCCAAACCGGTGAATTCACCCGACCACGCGAAGCATAGGGAACAGGACACCACGGCCGTGCACGGCATGGTGCTCTTTGGCAACCAACAACTCTACATCTCCCATCTCGGGTTATACCATCCACCCCATGATCGCCAAATCATTGCCGCTGTCGAAATCCGCGATTCGGATGCCAAACGTCGCTTCGACAAAATGAGAGCCAACTACACGGGCTTAATCACCATCGCACCTAAAGCTTTTCCGCTGGCTAACCTAGCACCTGAGGCGGTTAGTTTTCAAACCGAAATTGTGGCGGATTTTTACATGGGGCATTTTGAAAGAGGTGGTAAGCAAGCGCTGTCGAATGTGGTTCTCACGCTGCAAAAGCCTATTATCTACCAACAATTGCACGCCAAGCTAACGGCACCTAAGCACGCTCAGTTTTGGCAACTAGGCCAGGGTGACAACGCCTTTATCGTTTACCGTATTAGCCATGCACCGGATCAAGACTATATCGCAAAAGTTAAAAGCTCGCTGAACTGCGAAGGTCTTTGCGAACTACAGTACAACGCCAAGCGCAAAGGGCCAGAATTGAGATTTCCCACCCAGCAAGCGCACGAATTTATTGCAGATGACAACGCCATATCAATCATGGTGGAAAGAAATATCTATTATGAAACGCAAGACTTTAAGCAGTAATTTCGTGCAGTCTGTGTGCGATTCGCGCGCAGACTGCATCAGAGCCTCTATGAATTATTGAATGAATGCAGCCAAATCTATTTTTAGTTTTTTCAGGTCATGTTTTCGTATATACATCATGTGACCCGACTCATAGTAAGCCATCGTAACCTTATCCTGCAGTGAAGCTGGCAAACCCATGTGCGAGAAGTTGAACTCGGTGGCAAAAAACGGCGTCGCTAGGTCATAGTAACCATTGGCAACAAACACCCGCATATCCGGATTGCGCAACATCGCATGCCTCAACTTTCTGCTCATATCGAACATGTCTTCAGCAAAGTCCTCATAATTCCAAGATTTCACACCACCACCGAGTATGTGGTAAGTCAGGTCACTTTCAAATTTTAAATCTGTACGCAAGTAATCCATAATGGCTGCGGTATAAGGGCCATGTATCGCCATGTAGGAAGGATCGCGATAGCCGGGCTGATCCAGCGCATCCAACTCTTCGGTAAGGAAACGGCTATCTAATCGACCAACCGTTTTGCCTTCTTCGCGCATTAAATTATGCACAAACTCGTTCAAACTAATGCGCATGTGTTGCTCGCGCACATACTGCTCAGACAAGCCAGTAAATGCAGACAGTTTTTTAATGACGTGATCTTTTTGCGCTTGCGTTGCCCAATCACCCTGCATTAACACTTGTGCGTATTCGCCTAGGGCAAATTCCCGCGCCAGCTGCACGGTTTTTACCAAATCCTTTTGTAGTTCACCGTTGAGCTTGTTGTGATACCAAGCAGTAGCCGTGTACGCAGGCAACAGCGTTAAGGGCGACATGACCTGAGTGGGATCGTTAGGGTCATTTTCGATGGCGTAATTTAGCACGTTGGAAATGAGCATGACGCCATTAAAATACACACCCATTTTTTCGCTCATGTGATGAGCTATACCTGCCGAGCGCAGCGTGCCGTAACTTTCACCAATCAAATATTTAGGCGAACTCCAGCGCTCATTGCGCGTCATATAAAGTCGAATAAATTCAGAAACGCTTTTGATATCTTCCCAGACACCGTGAAAATCTTCATCCTTACCTTCACCACCCACACGGGAGTAGCCGGTACCGACGGGATCAATAAACACTAAATCGGTTTTATCTAAAATGGAGTATTCGTTATCGATGACTTTATAAGGTGGCGGCGTTGGAAAGCCCTCTTCGCCAAACACCACGCGCTTAGGGCCCAATGTACCCATATGCAGCCAGACTGAGGCTGAGCCTGGGCCACCGTTATACGCAAAGGTAATTGGGCGAGAACCCGGCTTCTCACCTTTTTTGACGTAAGCAGTGTAGTAAACCGATCCAATTTTTTCGTGCGCATCGTTGTAGACGAAGGAAATGCCCGCCGTGGCTTGGTAGCTAATCGTTTTACCGGCGACAGTCACCTTATGCTCGGTGACCTTTTGCACCTCTTCGGGAAAGAGATCGACAGGTTCCTTTTTGTCATCCTCAGGCCACGCATTAAATGCTAGGCACATAAGCAATAGTGCAATTATTGTCTTAATCATGGATATATCCTTTCTGTGCAACGTAAATGTAAGCTCAAGGTAATTTGACGCAGGAAAAATAACGCTTCATTGTTAGACGAGTGTTAGCTGAGATGCTTCAATAAAGACCAACGCGCCTTGTCTGTCCTGACTATTCGACTGCCCAACAATTCATAAGTACCCTAAATAGAAAAGGGCGTCTAAGCGCCCCTCTCTGTACCATAACCGATGGTGCGCTAGAGCACGATGAGCCCACCATAAATGGTACCGCCCACTATCGCGCCCGCGACGAGTAGGCGAGCCAAGGACGGCATGAACCCGTGCGCAAGCTGAAATCGATTCCACAAATCCAATTTACGCTGCAGCACATTTTCTTGCCCTGGTAGCAATACCGGATAAGCTTCAGGCACCTTGCCTGCCTCGGGGAAGGGCGCAGCAACCTCGGTTTCTGCGGTAATAGCCGCCACCGCGCGCTCAGTCACAATTAGCTCATTCAAAATCAGATCATTTAAATAACCCAACAACCCAGCAATGGTCGACATTTGTTCACTCGCGGCAGGACACCACTCGCCCCAATTACCCTTGGTTACATCCACCAATGTAAACGCTGGACATTGCGTTTTCCAATCTTCAATACCCAGTTTTTCATGTATGGCGCTAGATAACTCAACATGAATTAATGCCGCAGACACGTCGCGCATGACGGCTTGAACCTTAGTCGCCACGCGAATCATTCTGCGCTTTTCAAAATAACCAATTTGACCATCGGCCGTTATCACCAACCATGTATTGGTAAGCAGTGCCTGCTCGTCTTGAACGACAGCTTCTAGGTGCTCAACGCAATGCAATGCTTTGAGCAATCCCAGAAGATAGTCGTGGCAATCACTGGAAATAGCCTCTGCGGCTTGTAAATGCGCACGTCTACAGAGGGCATCATGAACTTTTAATTGACCATTGGCATCTTCTAGTTCCTGCGCCAATTGCTCCAGTGCCTCTGGGATATCGGCTTTTTTCAACTCTTCGCCACGATGGCGAATAACACCGCCCGAGGGCTTTAAATCACCACGTTGCAACGCTTTAAGCGTAGCCATTTCCGACGTTAAGCTGCGCACCTCACTCAACTGCGCCTTTAACTCGAGCGGGTAAAGCTTGGCTAAGGATTCTGTCGCCGTCGCCGCCAATTCGCCCGTAGCCAAAATATCCTGGACTGAGGCAAAGTTGCGCATGGGCGAGCGGCTCAGATAATTACCGCGATATTCAGGCTCAAGCGAGGTATGGGAAAAGCGCTTCATCACGGCGTCTTTCGCGGCTATAGCTTCCATTTCGTCGCGCTTATCTGGAGTGTAAAAACCTTCGCTAATTTGGGTTCGAATTGCCGCTGGGTTTTCGAACACAACCCACGCGGTGCGTTCATCAATGGCAGAGGCGACATATTGATATTTGGCGTTGTCCTCGCGATCCCGATTGGCTGGATGGGTTGCCCACATTTCCGGCGGCTTCGCCGTCGCCTCGCTAAATACGCGGTGTAATGCCTGCTCTTGGCCCTCAGGCAAACGTGGTGTGACACCATAGCCTTCGTCATCTAAAACTTTGCGCATGGCTTCCATAGCAACCCGCTGGGCGGTAAAAAGATCCGTTAAGCGCTTGCCAGAGCGGGCTTCATTTTCCGCCACTTGTAGTGCCGTTTGCCAACCGTGATCGGCAGCCTGCAATTTATATAACGCATTGATCAAGGCATCGCTACCGGTGACGGAAACAGCCACTAAATCAGCATTAAATTCCATCTCTCGGCTCAACGCGCGCTCGGCCATAATCACCAAGCCAAACAAACTATCTACCACCGCGCGAATCGACCAAATCACCAGTGATAACAACCACCCTATCCACGCGATGCGCAGATCAATGCGCCCAATAAAACGCACGATACTATCGAGCCAATCGCGGGTGGCCACCATATGACCAATGATTTGTTGAGCAATATAAACCCAGCGACCCACCATCATGGAGCGCTGGGCAAAATGGCCAAATTCATGTGCCAACACCGCCTTTAGCTCGCCAAAGGACAAAACGTTCACCAGCCCCATACCGATGATCAGGTTTTTCTTTGAAGGAAATAACAGATTCAACAACGATAGATCGTAGAAAACGGCGGCATTTACCTCTGGTGTTAAAAACACCCGATGCGGCCTAGGCGCACCAATTTCATCGGCCAGGGTATGGATAAATCGGTACAGTTCGGGCTGGTTTTCAGCACTGACCTCCATACCCCGCGGATCGCCACTGCGGCGCACAGCGAACAACGACTTGGCCATGAACAATGTCAATATGCCGGCGCAGGGGGTAATAATAAGCTTAAATAGATCGAAGCCCTGATCACTTAACCCGATAAAGCCCTTGTAAGTAATCAATCCAAAACAAACCATAAGCGCAATGTAAGCGCACATAAATACCATCAAACCAGCCATGGCCAACCATACTTGGCGCTTGTAGCTAGGTTTCGCTTTGGTGAGATTCTCTGGTACGCATTCTGGGCCGGCAGGGTACAGTAATGGTTCAGTCATAGCGTCACATCCTTGTCAATTCCAATCTTGGGTAGTTTTTAACGTGCTGTTAATTTAACGACATTTTATAAACTCGCGCCAGTCATCACTGTGCTGAGTGGTAAACGCAGTCTATGACAGGGCTATCGACGCTAGACTCATTTTTAAGCCACAAAAAAGGCGACCCTAAGGTCGCCTCGTTTGTTGCACCATTTTTTGCTGGTTGCCCAGCCGATTAAGCCTGAGGGCCGGCCGCTTCTACGTCGGCTGATACCTTGAACTTCGTGATATTTTTTGCAAACAAGCCTGCCAATTTCGCCGCTTGCTCGTCATAGGCTGCTTCGTTATTCCACGCCTTGCGCGGGTTTAAGTACTTGGCATCCACGCCGGCAATCGCCACTGGAATATCCAAATTAACCGCTGCCAAATGCTCGGTTTCAGCACCTTCGAGTGAGCCGTTCTGAATCGCTGCTACGACTGCGCGGGTAACAGGAATAGGGAAGCGCTTACCTGTGCCATTGGCACCGCCAGCACCGCCAGTCCAGCCGGTGTTGACCAGGTAAACTTTAGCGCCAAACTCTTCGATGCGCTGCATCAACAGTTCAGCGTATTCGCGTGCAGGGCGTGGCATGAACGGCGCGCCGAAACAGGTGGAGAAGGTTGGATTAATACCCGCTTCTGCACCTAGCTCGGTCGACCCTACACGGGCGGTGTAGCCAGATAAGAAGTGATAGGCTGCCGCTTCTTTTGACAAGATTGAAACAGGTGGTAAAACACCGGTCACATCACAAGTTAAGAAGATAACGTTTTTCGGCTCGCCGGCGCGGTTTTCTTCAACCCGCAATTCAACGTGCTCGAGCGGGTAGGAGCAGCGACCATTCTCGCTCAAGCTGGTGTCACAGTAATCTGCCAAGCGCTCTTCTTCGCTCACCACCACGTTTTCCACAATGGCACCAAAGCGGATGGCATCCCAGATCACAGGCTCATTTTTTTGCGACAGGTCGATCGTTTTCGCGTAGCAACCACCTTCCATATTGAACACGGCGCCCTTGGCCCATCCGTGCTCGTCATCGCCAATTAAGTAGCGCTCTGGATCGGCAGATAGGGTGGTTTTACCGGTGCCAGACAAACCAAAGAACAGGCAAGTATCGCCATCTCTACCAACGTTGGCAGAGCAGTGCATAGGCATAACGCCAGCCCCTGGCAGCAGAAAGTTCTGCACCGAGAACATTGATTTTTTCATTTCACCGGCATACTTCATACCCGCCAAAAGCACTTTGCGCTGGGCGAAGTTAATGCACACGATACCTTCTGAATTGGTGCCGTCGCGCGCTGGGTCGCACTCAAAATTGGCCGCGTGCAAAATAGTCCATTCAGCCTTGCCCTTCGGGTTATAGGCTTTGGTACGAATAAACATATTGTGGGCAAACAGGTTATGCCAGGCCGTTTCTGTAGTGACCTTAACGGGCAGATAATGATTTTCATCTTCGGCCACGTGCAAGCTAGAAACGAAGCGATCTTTATCCGCCAAATAGGCTTCAACGCGTGACCAGAGTGCATCAAATTTCGCTGCGTCGAACGGGCGATTTACGTTGCCCCAGTCTATCGACGCCTCGGTGCTGGGCTCTTTAACAATAAAGCGATCCGCAGGCGAGCGGCCGGTGCGGGCACCGGTTACGGCCAGTAGAGCACCTGTGTTGGTTAGGCGGCCTTCGCCGCGCTTCAGCGCTTCTTCAATAAGCTGCGCTGAGCTGAGATCCGCGTATACGGTCGCAGTAGCTTGGGTCATTTTCTCTCGTCCTGTCAGCGTGATTGCGTTAACTATTTATGGCCGCCCACTCCGTTTGCCGGTTAGGCCAACAATAGGCGTCCCACAGGTGCGGTCTGTAGCCGCTTTTCCTGAATATGGGGTGGTACCTATATTCAGGATAGCCTCAGGTCCGTGCCTGAGTTTTAGTGATGTTGGGCGAGCGCCCAACGTCTTTATGTCTTGCTGTATCTCTAAGGTCGCGCATTATGCCAGAGAACATTCACCGGAGCGATAGTGTTTGGATCAAGAATAACCAAACGATAGTTTGGTAAGATCAATGCAAGGTTGGCTCTTGCCCTTCAAATAAACTATCAATTTGGCCCTGTTCAAAACGATACTGCTGGTTACAGAACTGGCAATCAATGGTTATATGCCCTTGATCTGTAAGTATTTCTTCTAGCTCATCGCGCCCAAGCTGGGCCAGTGCATGCAAACTCCTGCTCTCGGAACAGGTGCAATCGAACTGTAATTGCGCTGGATCGAACAGCCTAATGCTGAATTCATTGAATAGTAGATATAGCTTCTGTGAATGATCAAGATAAAGCAATTCATCAGGCTTTACAGTGCTTGCCAAGGTCACCACTGTTTGCCATTGATCAGCATTTTCCGCTTCATCGGCAACCAACTGCTTTGGCAATGCCTGGAGAAACAACCCACCCGCGCGCTTGCCATCGGCCATCAGCCACAGGCGGGTCGGCAATTGTTCGGATTGGGCAAAATAAGCCTCTAGGCAACCGGCCAGCGTCGGCGCCTCTAAGGGCACTATGCCTTGGTAGCGCTCGCCTTTATCCGGATCGATCGTAATGGCCAGCACACCCTTACCCAAAATGCCCTGCAGGCTGGTGTCAGCACTGAGTTGATATTCACCCGTTTCAGGCGGACGAACGATGCCGCGCAGGCCTTTATGGTGATTGCATTCGGCCATGATCAAAGGCACCGGCCCATCGCCCTGAGCCTGCAGCGTAATCACACCCTCAAACTTAAGGGTTGACGACAGCAGTGCGGCGGCGGCTAAGAATTCACCGAGTAAATTATGCAAGGTTGCAGGGAGTGCGTTATTCGCCAACACCTGGGCGTAACTATCGGTAAGGGTAACCACCTCGCCACGGATATCGCTTTGCTCAAAGAGGAAGCGGGCGATAGAGTCATTGGCTTTGGATTCAGCGGTAACAGGTATCTCTGACATGGGAAAAGACCACTAAGCGAAAAAGGCTATTTTAACCCCGTCAACTCAGTATAGGCACCCAATGAAGACTTATTAGCCTTCATCCACAACTTTACGCACGAAACGGTGAATTTGCCGGCGTTGCTTCTTGTTTGGTCGACCCTCTGTGTGAATTTCTCCCGCGTTGGCCTTGCGCAAGGCGGCATCCTCGCTGCGCAACTTCAAGCTAGCCTCCGTCTCTTGGTACAAGAGCGCCGCCTCAGGCGCGCCTCGACGCTGATCCGATAGCGCGATCACCGCCACCTCTTGCTCGTCAAAACCACGTCGAATGGTCAGCATCATACCCACAGATATGTCTTTACTAACCTTGGGTCTGTCGCCATCGACCTTTACTTTGCCGCCCTCAACAGCAGCCTTGGCTAAGCTGCGGGTCTTAAAAAAACGCGCCGCCCACAGCCATTTGTCTAAGCGCAACTTATCCACCACTTGCTCCCGCGGCGTTTAATCCCGTAAATAATTCATCGAAGTGGTCAATTGATGGATAGGCATCGATGCGTCTATGGGTTTGGCTGTCGGGTTGATGAATGCAGAGTAAGTGGCCAATACCGAAGGTTCTGGCAGAATCTAATATACGCACGGTGTCGTCGATAAAGAGCGCTTTTTGCGGCTTAAATTTTTCTTTTCTTACTAACTCGTACCAAAACGCTTGTGCCTCTTTCGGCTCCTTAAACTCATGACTTGAGATAATAATATCCAACCACTTATCTAGCGCCGTAACTTCTAATTTCAGCGATAAGCTCTGTGGGTGGGCATTGGTAATTAAAATGACCTTCTTCTTGGCAGCCTTTAACAACTGTAAAAACGCCGCCACGTGTGGCCGCACTTGAATTTTATGTTTTATTTCATCTTTTAACGCACGCACGTCCAGCTTCAGCGTTTTTGACCAGTACTCCAAACAATACCAATTCAACGTACCTTCCTGATCTTTAATACACGACATCAGATATTCACGCGCGTCAGCCTCCGACACATTGTGAATAGCGGCGTAGCGCAAGGGCAGGTGGGTCAACCAAAAATAATTATCAAAGTGCAGATCGAGCAGGGTACCGTCCATATCCAATAAAACGGTATCGATGGCGTTCCAATCTAGGTTAACTGTGTGCATAAAATCGCTTTTAATCTGCTGGCGAAAGATGAAATTAGGGTTTCGCAATATATCAGCTTACGGAGATTCAATCGAAATTTTTCAACTCGAACACCAATAAAACCTGAGCGAAACTCCTTAACCACGACTCACCCTGGTAGACCTTGGTCGGTGTTTTTCTCCGCCGCTTTGGTCTTATAAACCGCCACATCTGCTTTTGAATGGCGCCACCTGTGGATGCATTAAAGCGACCAGGCATTGCCATACCTAGGCTGGCGCTGGCTCGATGACTGCACTCCCCTAGTTAATTTATGCTGCAGTAAAGGGGTCAGGAAAAATACCCCTAGTCTTGCCGCACTAGGAGTCGGCAATAAACTTGACGCCACCCATGTAACACTTTTTGGCAGCGGCTTAAAACTTCCAATAGCGAGCAAATAATCGGGTGTTTGCGGCTGGCATCACCACTGGATGCACCAATAGGAATTCATTCCCAGTACAGAAAACCTGCTGGGCTGTGACTTGCGCCGCTTCGGAAATGTTGCACAGTATTTCCTGCTACTGGTGGCGTATGTCATAGGTAATAAACGCGATGCCGGCGAAAACCACCGCTTGTACCATTGTAGTAAAAATGACACCCAGATATTTTTACATTACCCAAATTTTGCAAATCATTGGCTCACCATCATCTACCCTAGTTGATGTGCTTAATTGAGTTAGAATAGCGCAACATCACGGGAGCCCTTATTTTGCAGCCGCTAACAAAAGAACATTTCCTCGCTTTAGAGCCACAATTAAAACAGCTGGCTCGCGCTGCGGGTGCGGCCATTATGGAGGTATACCAACGCAGTGAATCACTGGATGTCACACGCAAGGCCGATAGCTCCCCGCTTACAGAAGCGGATCTAGCAGCACACCACATACTCGCCAAGGGCCTAGCCCACTTGTTAGAGGGTGTTCCAGTGCTGTCTGAAGAATCCCAGCTACCCAGTTATGACGTGCGCGGCAGTTGGCACCGCTACTGGCTCATAGACCCTCTTGATGGCACCAAAGAGTTCATTAACCGCAATGGCGAGTTCACTGTCAACATCGCATTGATCGACGATGGTGCGCCAGTATTAGGCGTGGTTTATGTACCCTGCAAAGATTTAATGTACATGGGCAACCCTCTCACCGGCGCTTTTAAAGATACCGGTTCAGGCCCCACAGCCATTCATTGTCGGCAAGTGAATACGGCGCTAAAAGCCGGCCTGCCCATCGCCTTGGTCGCCAGCCGCAACCACGGTGCAAAAGCGGTTGACCAGCTGATGGAAAAGCTCGAAAAGGTCACGGGTAAACCGGTGCAAACCCGCAACATGGGCTCGTCCTTGAAGTTATGCTTGGTCGCTGAGGGGCTAGCCGATCTCTACCCGCGGTTCGCACCCACGAGCGAATGGGATACCGCTGCGGCGCAAGCCATCGTCGAAGCGGCCGGGGGGGTGGTTGTCGATACCGACTTTAAAATCCTTCGCTACAACCAAAAATCCGATATCTTAAACCCGTTCTTCTATGTCATAGGCGATACCAGTTACCACTGGCAAAACATCCTCTAAGGGCAGCTTAGAGTCATTTGATGTCAAATATCCTCTATGTAAATAACCGAATAGTCTGGATAAAGTGACGCCATTGGCGCGCGTTTAACTATGCTTGTTCTGTAGCAGATCAATTTGTGATCTCTCTAAGGAAGCTAATTTATGTCCCGACAAAAGCATGAGTGCCATATCGGCGTAGGCTACAACCGCACCAGCAGACTAAAAGAAAAGCTCATCAAAGAAATAACCGGTTTCGAACGCCAGCTAGACGCGCTGCGCATGAAGAGCGGCCCGGTGGATTTTTCAATGCTGCAAACCTATAAAGAAATGATCGCCTGCCGGCAAAATGTCTTAAAGTCTTTGCCGCCCGAGCGCTGAACACCCTACGCCGGTGGCCTCGGGCTCACCGGGGTATCATCATCGCCAAACCACAAGATGACACACGCACTGATCACTACCAAACCGGTACCTAGATAGCTCCACGCACTGGGTAGCTCCTGCCAAAAGAGCCAACCCCAGGCGCCGGCAAAAACCACGCTCATATAGGACACCGGTGATAACACACTTGGCTTGACGGCTCGGTAGGCTAAGGTATACAACCAAAGGGCTAAGGCCAAACCTAAACCCAGTGCTAACAACAATAACCAAACCCACAAGGGTGCATTGGTCACGCTATAGATTGCCATCGGCGCACTAACTAGAAGTGCGATGGTAAAATAATAAAGCAACACCGTGGCGTTAGATTCCGTTTTGGTCAACAAGCGCGTGGTAATCATCGATGCGGCCATCATCCATGCGGCGGCAAAACCCACCAAATGCCAAATACTAAGGTTCTCAGGCACAGGCCGCAGAATCACCAGAACGCCAACAAAGCCAATAGCCAAGGGCCACCAACGCTTAGTCGGCACGCGAATACCTAAAAACCACAAGGCCAATAGAGGCACCAGCAAAGGCGCGCTATTGCGCAATAACGTGGCGTCCACCAAGGACACATGCAAGATAGCCGAATAATAGGCATAGAATGCACCTAAACCCGCCAAGCCGCGCAGGCAATGCAATCCAAATCGCTGGGTTTGAAAAGCACCCGTGCCTCGTTTCATCAGCAGGGGCAAATACAAACAAAAACCAACTAAATACTGACTAAACACCACCACATGAACTGAGACATACTGCGCAGCCAGTTTCGATCCGGCAGCGACTAGGCTGGCCACAAAAGATGTTAAGAGGGAAAGAGCAATGGCGCGCTGCAAGTTAGATGAAAAAATAGTGAGCGCCCTGAATAGAAACCAAAAAATTAATGAAAACCCTGCACGGCTTTTTGTAAATAGGTTTGCAAGGCACCAGAGCTTTGTGCGTCAAAAATAGCCGTATTAACGCGCTGGTGTAAGAGCCTACCTTTAGCAGTATTGTGGAACACATAACCCAGATATTTAGCGACAACAACAGCGGATGGATCGACGCTCAACGGAGCTAATTTCATCGCCTTTTGCATGGCATTCACTTCAATATCACTCAAAATGATCGCGTCCACTCGACCACTTAAAAGCAGCGTTATCAGCATCTGACTATTTCTAGCATAGGCAATCAATAAATCTTCTTGCGCCGCAAAATCCAACTGCAATTGATAGTGTTGAATCAGCCCAAGCCGTCGGCCTTTTAAATCCGATAACGTCGAATACACAACCGAGTTAGGTTTCGAATAGATGAAATGATTTACCTGCATGAATGGTTCAGTATAAAGTGAATTGGCTTTATATGTTGCTGAAATCCAAGATGGATAAAGCCCATCGACTTTTTCAGCTTCGAACATCGCTGTCGCGCGCCCACCGGGCACCACCGCCAATTCAGATTGAACATCCGCTCTATCCATAATCCACTGGTGCATAGCGATCAAGAAGCCCGACTGATCCAACTCCAAATGCAAGGGAATACGAGGCGCAACAAAGCGACCCTCTAGCAACGCTTGAGCAGAAGCATGGGCACCCAAAAGGACGCAAAAAAGCCAAATGAATACTATTTTTCGCATTAGATGACAAATACTGAAATGAACCATCAAAATAGCACAAATGACTAAGGTGTGGGTATTTAGCAGACATACTTTTCACCCAGATCAGCCGGCTGATCAAGTAAACATCAACCCTCTAAACCAAGCCTTCAATTTATGCCCAGCGAAATAGAGATTTGGCACCAAAATTAAGGTCACGGCTGAGGCCAACAAAACACCAAACGCTAGCGAAATCACCATAGGGATGAGGAAGCGCGCTTGCACGCTGGTCTCCGCCATAATTGGCACTAAGCCCACAAAAGTTGTTACCGAGGTCAGGACAATAGCTCTGAACCTATCTTGCCCTGCCTGCGCCACGGCTTTGGCAACCTCGTAACCTTGCTTGCGCAACTGGTTAATCCGATCAATCAAAACCAAGTTGTCATTTACCACCACACCGGCGCAAGCTAAAAACCCCAACATAGATAACATACTGATTTCACGACCCATTAATAGATGGCCTAGCACCGCGCCCATAAAGCCAAAAGGAATGGCGGACATCACCAACAAGGGCTGACCATAGGACCTAAAAGCAATCGCCATTAATGCATAAATGACGAGCAGCGAGATAAAAAAATCACGCACCAATTCCGATAGAAATTCATTTTGCGCTTTCAAATCGCCATCAACGGTTAAGCTAAAACCGGAATAGGTTTTACGCCAGGTGTCGCCGTTACGCTGCATTAAGTCTTCGACAATAGCAAAGGCTTCAGCGCTACTATCGCCATCCAGCTCTGCCGTCACGGCGTTTGACCGCTGCCGATCAATACGATTAATTTCATTAAAACCTTTAACGAAATCAATTTGCGCAACCGTTTCCAACGGCACCTCGTGTTGCTCTGCCGTGCGAATGCGAACATTACCGAGATTATCTGTACTTTCACGCTCTTCGCGCACATAGCGCACCATCACCCGCACATCTTCTTTACCACGTGGAATACGCTGTGCTTCATCGCCGTAGAAACCTTGCCGCACTTGTCGCGCGACCTCTTGCAAACTTAGGCCCAGCAATTCCGCATTTGGCAGCAGCGAGAGTTCCAATTCATTGCGCGCCGTTTGCAGACTATCTTTCACCTCGATAACACCAGGATACTGTGCTAACGCTTGCTTAACCGCATCCAGCGCCTGTTGTTGACGATCCAAATCATTTTCATTAATGGCCACCCGCAATCGAATGGCTTTATCACGCGAATTGATCGTGAAACCCACGTCAAAATCTTGCGCCTTATCTATCGAGCCAATTAACTCCCGCCAACGAGCCGCCACTAAAGGAGAGCTAACCGTGCGATTTTCAGCATCTTCTAGCGCTAGCCGCACACGCACTTGCGTTACGGTTGTCCACGCTTCAACTGAGCGAATGAAATTAGCATCGCCATTATTAGCGGCGATTAGGCCGGCATCTTGTTTAAGCTGCTCAGCCGCAGCCTCGATTTTCGCCAGAGTTGATTTTGCGTGAGAAAAAGGTAAGCCCTCCTCCAGAACCACGTTGGCCCGTATGAAATCACTCGGCACTTGGGGCATGAACGATTGTTTAATCCAGCCACTGCTATAAATTGACATCACTATTAAAAAAAGCGCCAAAAAAACGGCGATAGGCACAGAAGTATTTAGCAAACATCGCTCAATAAATGGCTGATATTTATCTCGAGCAAAAGACGTCATCCGCTCGGACAGATTGCCGCGAAGCTTATTTAGCTTTTTCATGGCAGTAAAGCGACTTTCTGTTTCCGGTTTCAAATGCGCTAGGTGACTTGGTAAGATAAACATTGATTCGATCAATGAAAATGCCAAACAGGCAATCACGATAACCGGTATCGGATAGACAATGTCGCCCAATGCATTAGGCACAAATAACATGGGCACAAAGAAAATCATGGTTGATACAACAGCGAAAAAAACCGGACCGGCCACCTGTTTAGCGCCGCCAGCGGCTGCTGCATTGCCCTGTAGACCATGCTGCTGCGAGGTATAAATACTTTCGCCAACGATAATGGCATCGTCTACCACAATGCCCAGTATTAATAAAAACGCAAACAGCGATAGCATATTAAAGCTAACGCCAAACATTGGCAGCAACCACATAGCGCCGGCAAAAGCGACCGATATACCTGCGCAAACCCAGAGCGCCAAGGCCGGCCGCAAAAACAACATAAGCACAACAAAAACCAACATCAAGCCGCTAATGGCATTGCTGGTCAATAGGTTTAAACGACCGATAAACGTTTTCGACCAGTCGCGGCTGATTTCGATATTCACACCGGCAGGCAAACGGTGTTTAACCTCAGCCAAATACGCTGCCACCACCTCTGCCGTCGCCAAGACATTGGGATTTTCCGTGACATAGAGTTCGATAAACGCCGCTGGCTTGCCTTGAAACCTAGCGACCACATCCACTTCCGTAAAGCCATCTGTAATCGTGGCAATATCGCTAAGGAGCAGTTTAGAGCCATCGCCTTGTACAGCAACGGCGATAGCGCCAAAATCTGACTCATCATAAGCCTGCCCGCGGGTCTGTATTTGCACATCGCCTTGGCTACTTTTAATCACACCAGCCGGTAAATTGAGTGATGACGCCTTAATGGCCGAGACAACTTGTTCAAACGTTAAGTTGTAATTACGCAACGTTGTCTCTTTCAACTCTACCGCCATTTCATCGCTACGAGTTCCGTCCACCTCGACAATAGTTACGCTGGGCAACAAAGATATTTCATCGCGCACCCACTGCGCGGTTTCCTTAAGCGCGCGCTCATCTACATCGCCATAAAGCGCGATGCTCATCAACTCACTTTGAAACAAGCGCTCGCGTATTTGCGGCCGCTCTGCATCCACAGGGAAAGTGGTTATGCTGTCCACTTTAGTCTTAACGTTATTCAACAACCGCTGGGTGTCGTAGCCGCTGGTGATTTCTACAATCACGGTGCCAGAATTTTGCACCGCCTTACTGGTAATTTCTTTTATCCCATCCAGCGACGCTAGGGCTTCTTCAATGCGAATACAAATCTGTTCTTCGACTTCTCTCGGCCCGGCACCAGGGTAGAGAACGTTGATTTCAATGCTATTGGCAAGTGCACCAGGAAACACCTCTTTATCTGTTTTCGCGATACTAAGCGCGCCGCACAACAGAATTAGAATCATTAACAAGTTGGCGGCAATAGGGTTTTCAACAAACCACTGAATAATTTTATTCATACTAAAACTCGCCCTGCACCAGCGGTTCGACCTGCACACCGGGTTGTAAATAACCCTGCCGCTCTGTCACCACCCAAGCGCCGGGCAATAGATCAGCTTGAAGCCAAACGTATGCACTGGTTTTCGATAGCACTTTTGCGTTGAGCTGCACGACTCGGTTGTTCTCATCCAATGCCAGCAGCAGATCGCTTTTGTACAAAGCTGAACGCGGTAATTTGATAACATCTTCGATGCTGCGCCCGTCGATCTTAGCGTGTACAAACAAGCCCACTACCGGTGCAATTGTGTCTGCTGGCAACTCACTTATTACCACTTCTGCAATGGCATGATACATGCGGGTTTTGGTATCTAGACTCGCTTCGGTTCGCGTTATTCGCCCCAGCCAACTCAGATCTCTCCCCGCCACAGTGCCAGTCAATTCAACGTTTGGCCCGCGTTTAGAGCCCGCACGAAAACCTAAGGTTAAATCCAGGAGGGCGGCTTGCGCATCGGTAATAGGCAAACGCACTTCGACCACTTCGCTATCAAAAATGCGCGCTATTTTGCTACCGGGCGATACGTATTGACCGAGATTAACGTAGGTCTCGCGAATGCGACCGGAAAAGGGCGCTACTAGCTTGGTGCGCGCGATATCGAGCTGAGTTTGCGCCAAGTCGGCTTGCGCTGAATTAACCGTTGCCTCGGCGGCCGCGAGTTGAGGCACCCGTAAAAACAGTTGATTGGCATCTTCGTTACCCAGGTCGCGCCATTCGCGCTTAGCCTGCAGCGCCCGACCTTTCTCTGACGCCAATAGCTGCTGCGCATCGGCAACTTTTGCCGCCGCACGTATTTCTGCCAATACGTAATTGGCGCTGTCGATGTTGACTAAAATATCCGACGGGGTAAAAAACGCACCTGAGACGAAATTCGGCGCTACAGTCACAATTTTCCCAGCCACTTCCGCGACGAGATCTATCTCCCGTCGCGGTGCCACTGTGCCCTGCGTAAACACCGGTAGCGCTAAAGCCGTGGGATTGGCTTGTACCACCTTGACCTGTGCCACGCTTGGCGCTGGCGCTGGTTTGGGCTTAGGCGTGGGCTTCAGTAAATGTAACAACAGCGCAATTATCGCCCCAAGCAGCACAATAATTAACCAAAGGGGTATGCGTTTAATCAGTGACATACGAGGTCCTAGCGGGAATTTGTGACCGAATTGTAGGCATTGTTAGCGCTTAGCGGTCATGACTTTACGTAAATTGACACACACCAGATCAACACTATCTGTGACCTCTGTCGACCGCCACAAACTCAATGCAAATACAAGACTGTTTTTAGTGAGTGATTTGCGCATAATGCCGCCACCAAGTGCCATCGAGCACCTAAGCTAAACGCGATTGATTGAGGTAAGCATGAAGAGCATCTCCCTGCGTATTGCAGAAGAACTGTCGGTAAATGAAGCGCAAGTAACAGCGGCGGTGGCCTTGCTCGACGAAGGCGCCACTGTGCCCTTTATTTCCCGCTACCGCAAAGAAGTTACCGGCGGCCTCGATGATACTCAAATGCGCAACCTGGAAGACCGCCTGCGCTACCTGCGCGAGCTCGAAGATAGACGCGCCGCGATTCTGAAAAGCATCGAAGAGCAGGATAAACTGACCGACGAGCTGGCCAAGCAAATCCTCTCCGCCGATACCAAAACCGTGCTCGAAGATCTATACCTGCCCTACAAACCCAAGCGCCGCACCAAGGCCATGATTGCCAAGGAAGCCGGTCTCGAGCCGCTGGCGGAAGGTTTACTGTCAGACCCAACACTAGACCCTGAGACTGAAGCTGCCAAGTTCCTCAACCCCGAGCACAAGATCGATGACGCTAAAGCAGCGCTCGATGGCGCCAAGCAAATTCTCATGGAGAAATTCTCTGAAGATGCTCAACTGTTAGGAAAACTACGCGACTTCCTCAAAGCTGAAGCCTCCATCACCGCCAAGCTAGTCGAAGGCAAGGAGCAGGAGGGCGCCAAATTCCGCGATTACTTCGAGCACTCGGAATCGCTAAAAGATATTCCATCGCACCGCGCCCTCGCATTATTCCGCGGCCGCAATGAAGGCGTTCTCAATCTGTCCATGACCGTGGGCGATGAAGAGGCCAACCGTCTTTCACACCCTTGCGAACCCATGGTGGCGGAATTCTGGCAGGTCAAAGATGTAGGCCGCAGCGCCGACAAATGGCTGGCCGAGTGTGTGCGTTGGACCTGGCGGGTGAAATTGTTAACTCATTTAGAAACCGATCTGTTTAGCGAAGTGCGCGAGCGCGCGGAAGAGGGCGCCATTCAGGTATTTGCCTCCAACTTAAAAGATTTATTGCTGGCCGCACCAGCGGGCCAAAAAGCCACTATTGGTTTAGACCCGGGCCTACGCACCGGCGTAAAAGTAGCGGTGGTCGACGCCACCGGTAAAGTACTGGATCACGGCGCCATGTTTCCAACGCCACCGCAAAACCGTATTCGCGAAGCCGAGATGATGCTGGTAGCTTTGTGTAAAAAATATAACGTCGGTTTAATTGCTATCGGCAACGGTACGGCCTCGCGCGAAACTGATAAGTTTGTTGGCGATGTGTTAAAAGCCCACAAAGATATTCAGGCGCAAAAAGTGATTGTTAACGAAGCCGGTGCGTCAATTTACTCCGCCTCCGAGTTTGCCGCGAAGGAATTCCCCGATTTAGACGTCACTATTCGCGGCGCCATTTCCATCGCTCGCCGACTCCAAGATCCACTGGCTGAACTGGTAAAACTCGACCCGAAATCGATCGGCGTGGGTCAATACCAACACGATGTATCGCAAGTGCAACTCGCGCGCTCGCTCGATGCCGTGGTGGAAGACTGTGTAAACGCCGTGGGCGTTGAAGTAAACACCGCGTCCAGCGCGCTACTGGCACGGGTGTCGGGTTTGAACCAAACACTCGCCAACAACATCGTAGAATTTCGCGATGCCAATGGCGCCTTCGTTAGCCGCGACCAACTCAAGAAAGTACCCCGTCTGGGCGAAAAAACCTTCGAACAAGCCGCTGGCTTCTTGCGAATCCGCGATGGCGAGAACCCCTTGGATAGCTCCGGTGTTCACCCGGAAACCTATGCCGTGGTGGAGCGCATCGCGGGCAGTCAGAGCCGCAATTTAAAAGGGATTATCGGCGACACCCATTTTCTTCGCTCGGTTAACGCCAAAGACTTCGTCGACGAAAAGTTCGGTTTACCCACCATTACCGATATTCTCAAGGAACTCGACAAACCCGGGCGCGACCCACGGCCGGAGTTTAAGACCGCACAATTTACCGACGGCGTGGAAGAGTTAAAGGACTTAGAGCCGGGCATGATGCTCGAGGGCACGGTCACCAACGTGACCAACTTCGGCGCATTTATCGATATCGGCGTGCACCAAGACGGTCTCGTACATATCTCCGCACTCTCCAATACCTTTGTCAAAGATCCGCGCGAAGTCGTGAAAGCCGGTGACATCGTCAAAGTAAAAGTCATGGAGGTGGACATTCCGCGCAAGCGCATTGGCTTATCCATGCGCATGGACGATCAGCCCGGCGAAAAAGTGACTGGCGCAGGCAACGGCGGTCGTAAACCCTCGGCAAGACAACAGCAAACGCGTTCAGCGCCGGCTGCACAACCCGCGGCGCAGGGCACCATGGCGGCCTTATTTGCCCAAGCCAAGAATAAAAACAAGCGTTTATAAGTCATTCGCAAATAAAAAACCCACCTTACGGTGGGTTTTTTATTTACGACAATCAGATGGGTCGCGAACCATAATTGCTGGTTGGCTTGCGCGGTGGATCAGCCGTGACATTATTATCAATGTGGTTGATCTGACCGCCTCGGGCTAAAAACTCTGCAATTTGATCGTTGAGCGTTTGTCGAGCCATTTCCCGCGACTTAACGGAATAGTCCACTAAATGGTCATCGGAAGTTGCCGCAGCGCTGGGGCCATCGTCGTCAGAGTCAGTATCGCTATCGAAATCTGAAGACGCGGAATAATCCGAGCTTTCTTCATCATCAGAATCGTCGACGGCTTCTACACCGACTTCAACGGCTTCTTCTGGTTCATCGATCACAGCAGAAGATTTTTTGGGTTTTTTGGTAGCCATATGCATCACCTAACAACGGTTGAAACTGTTCTCATGGCAGCCGACTCTGGTTTTAACCCGAAACCCTGCCATGTGCGATTTTTAATGTCTTTGATCCGATTCTGCAAGTGCCAACGTAAAATTTATTTCTGATTTTCGTCACCACACTATCTGTGTGTTACTTGGGGTAACCGTAGACCCCAGAAGCCATTCGAAAACCGCTGATTTTCAAACGCAGGCCCTTTGGATTAAATTCAAAGGCAAAAAATGTGCAACTTTTGCGTTGCAGTTCAAATCAAAGACTCACTGGTGTTCCCCTTACAGAAACAATCCATCCAGTGCTAATACATATAGTTCAAATCGGCCAAAGGGGAAAATAGTTCAGCACTTTTTCACTATTTATCCATTAATTTAATGGTAAATTTAAACACCAGCCCCTGAAAGCCCTATTAATGACTGTCAAGCTTCCTGCCATCCACTTACCCAAACCAGTCCTATTGGTCAGTCAATGCCTGCTGGGCGACCCAGTACGCTACGATGGTGCGCACAAGCAACATCCAGCCATTGCGCAACACCTGTTACCCCATATAACCACAGCCGCTCTCTGCCCTGAGGTCGCGGCGGGTATGGGTGTACCTAGACCGGCCATTCGACGACAGCAGATGGGCGACTCCGAGATCATTGCACTCGCATCCTCCGGCGCCGCTTTAGCAAACAGCTTACTTAGCACTAGCCAACGCCTAGCGACACATGCAACCACGCAAACAGCCGTAGCCGCTATTCTCAAGGCGCGCTCACCCAGTTGCGGCATTGAATCCAGCCCTCTCTTCAACCCTGATGGCACTATCTTGGCACTAGGCGACGGCCTCTTTGTACAGCAGCTACGCAAGCATCAAACGCATTTATTGCTAGTGTCTGAAGAACAGCTGCACGACGCTGAAAGCTGTGTGTACTTTGTGCGCCTATGCCAGCTGGCACTGGCCCTCAAGCTCAATCTGTTACGCGAGGATTGGTTGGTCTATTTGCGCAAGGCCAATGCCTTGCATCAGTTGCCAGCATTAGGTCTACAAGAAGTCGTGCGGGAGTTAAGCGGGGAATCAGCGGAGCTCCACTATTTAGAGCCCCTGCCTTTTATAGGGCGCGGTAAGAATTAAACGGCTTCAGCGCCGGTTTCACCGGTGCGAATACGAATAATTTCTTCTAGCGGCGTGATAAAAATTTTACCGTCGCCTATTTTCCCAGTGTGTGCGGCCTTGGTAATCGCTTCAACCGCTTGCTCTACCATGCCGTCGTCGACGGCTAGCTCGAGTTTCACTTTCGGTAAAAAATCAACGACGTATTCGGCACCGCGATAGAGCTCCGTGTGGCCCTTCTGCCGGCCGAAGCCTTTAACTTCTGTCACTGTCATACCCTGCACACCAACTTCTGATAGCGCCGTGCGCACATCGTCTAGCTTGAAAGGTTTGATGACTGCTGTGATCAACTTCATGTGGTATTCCTTATTCTTGCCATCAGTGGAGTGGCGAAACATTACACGCTCGGGATTACAAAATCACCCGCTAGTGACATAAATTTGCTCCCTGCTCAAATTTGGTGCAAAAAAAATCCGGCTATTAGGAGGGTAAACCTCATTATAGCCGGATTCTTCAGCCATCAGAGATGGCGGCGAGTGAGCTTACTTGTTGGTAAACTCAGGGTAGGCTTCCATACCGCACTCGGATAGATCGACACCGTTGTACTCTTCCTCATCGGTAACGCGGATACCGATAGCCAACTTGAGCAGGAACCATACTGCCAAGCTAGTCACGAACACCCAACCGAAAATTGTTGCCGCGCCGATCAGCTGACCGGTGAAGCTGGAGCCGCCATCTTCGGTTAACGGATTGGTCATTGGCACTACCAGCAAACCGAACAGACCGACCACACCGTGCACAGAAATCGCACCGACTGGGTCATCAATCTTCAGCTTATCTAAGGTTAGAATAGAGCCGACAACCAACAAACCACCCACGGCACCAATCAGTGCTGCTTGCAACGCAGTAGGTGTATCTGGACCAGCGGTAATTGCTACCAAGCCCGCCAACGCACCGTTAAGCGCCATGGTTAAATCTGCTTTACCAAATAGAATCTGAGCCAACATTAGCGCGGCGATCAAACCACCGGCAGCGGCCGCATTGGTGTTCATGAATACCACCGCTACTGCGTTGGCGCTATCCACAGACGCGGTTGCTAATACAGAGCCGCCGTTAAAACCGAACCAACCCATCCACAAAATAAAGGTACCTAAAGTAGCCATAGGTAAATTGGCACCGGGGATTGCAACAGCTTTACCGTCGGCGGTGTACTTACCCTTACGTGCGCCAAGCACTAACACGCCGGCCAAGGCTGCAGCAGCACCCGCCATGTGTACGATACCTGAACCGGCAAAGTCTAAGAAACCAAGATCACCCAAGGTGTACAAACCGAATACTGGGTTGCCGCCCCAGGTCCAGCTACCTTCCATTGGGTAGATAAAACCGGTCATCACCACGGCAAAAGCCAAGAAAGCCCAAAGCTTCATGCGCTCGGCAACAGCGCCAGAAACGATAGACATAGCCGTCGCCACAAATACCACTTGGAAGTAGAAATCTGCCGAGGGAGCGTAGGTGGCATTTTCTTCGCCGCCTTCAACCACACCAGAGCCTAAAATATCACCCAAGAAGAACCACTCAGAGGCCATACCCTTATACATAATGGCGTAGCCGCAAATCATGTACATGGTGCAAGAGATGGCAAACAGAGCCACGTTTTTAGTCAAGATTTCGGTAGTATTTTTAGAGCGAACCAAGCCCGCTTCCAACATGGCAAAACCCGCTGCCATCCACATTACCAGCGCGCCACACACCAAAAAGTAAAACGTATCTAGCGCGTACTGGAGCTGAAAAATATCATTTTCCATGAGTCTCTCCGAACAAATATTATCAGTTAGTTTTTATCGGCGAGGCTTTAAAGCGCTTCTTCGCCAGTTTCACCCGTGCGAATGCGGATAACCTGCTCCAATGGCGAAACAAATATTTTGCCATCGCCAATTTTGCCGCTATTTGCAGCTTTCGTTATGGCCTCAACAATCACATCGACTTGGGCGTCGCCAACAGCCACTTCCACTTTGGTTTTTGGCAAGAAGTCAACAACATACTCGGCACCACGGTAAAGTTCGGTATGACCCTTCTGACGGCCAAAACCTTTTACTTCGGTAACAGTAATACCCTGTACACCATTTTCAGACAGCGCTTCGCGCACTGCGTCCAACTTGAACGGTTTGATAACTGCTGTAATCAGCTTCATCGCTTTCACTCCATAAGAGGGGGGAGAAAGCGCCCGTCTGCAGACGGACGCTCATTGCTATTAGAGATCGAAAGATTTGCTAATAGAGAAGATCAACGCTTCACCGGTAGTTGAGTCGCCATCGCCATCCTCTTCGTCAGACAGCTCTTTGCTGTTAACGATCAACGCCACACCAAAATCGATATCGCTGATGGTCGTGCCGTAACCAGCTTCAAAGTATTCGCCATCAAAGTCCTTGCTATAAGAACCGACTTTGCCGTAGAAGCCGTTGTTCTCGAGCGTCACTTCTAAAAAGCCATATTTTTCATCATCGCTAACGCCATCGAGTGCTTCGTGGTAGCCATCTGAATAGCCAATGCTCAACCACTTGTACGATGCACTTAAATTTATTTCGCGATATACGGTGTCGAACTCGCCGGTGTATTCGTAGTCGGTGACACCAACAGTGAACGACAGGTCGTCATTCACTTCGAAGTTATAACCACCGTAAAGATCGATCTCTAAGCCATCGCCAACATCGGCCGCCCAAACGCCCGCGTAAAAACCACCTTGCTCAACATCAAAACCACCGTTGGCAGAAGAACCTTTCTGCAAAATACCGCGGTAGTAATATTCAGAATTAAAACCCACGTTGGCACTAACGTCTGCGGCCATGGTGGGCGCTGCAATGGTGCTAGCAGCAAGAACAGCTGAGGCTAATAAAGATTTGGCAACCAATTTCATGTGTCTCTTCCTTTGGGATGTCGTTTTTTTGTTTTGTGCTAAACAAGCTTGATGATTTATTTAGCCGCCTGTTACTCAGGTGCTTGTGTCTATACAAAAGCCTTGCCAACTACAATAAAAAATATAAAAAACAATAAGTTACAGTTAATTATTTAATCAAATGCAAAGCTTTAAAATAGAGATTAAAGTGCCAAGGCGCCACATTGGTGCACTGAAACATGCTGCCGCACCGATATGTTGCGCATTAGCCTAGTACACGAATAGAAAGGCAGTTTTCTCTGCTAGATCAAATTTAAAACGCAATTAATACCCTGTTTCGCGTTAATATTTGCGCATTCACTCAGGACTTAACCATGCAACCTCAAGATTTCATCAACGATTTTCGCCAACGCTTACAAGACCACGCCCCAGTCGGCGCCAGTGAAGCCAAAGCGCTATTGCAGTCCTTGCTCACGAAGCTCAACCTGATCAGTCGGGAAGAGTTCGACGCCCAGCAGGCCGTGTTACTGCGCACTCGCGCCAAGCTTGAGCAGCTAGAGCAACAGTTAGCGGAATTACAAGCTAAGCTTTAACGGATCGACGGGTACTTCTGGGAAGGAGGCCATGTAATATTTTGACCCAAGACAGACAAGGAGCGTCTATGTCACTGGCTATTGTTCACTCTCGCGCCCGCTCGGGGATTCAAGCACCCGTGGTTGAAGTTGAGGTTCATCTATCCAACGGGCTACCGGGTTTAGCCATTGTTGGCCTGCCGGAAACCGCCGTTAAAGAAAGCAAAGATAGAGTGCGCAGTGCGCTCATCAACAGCCATTTCGAATTTCCCAGCCGTCGCATCACCATCAACCTCGCTCCGGCCGACTTACCCAAAGAAGGCGGTCGCTTCGATTTACCCATTGCCCTAGGTATCCTCGCCGCATCGGGTCAAATTCCCGCACAAGCGCTTGCCAATGTAGAGTGCGTTGGCGAACTGGCACTGTCTGGCGAGCTAAGGCCAATTTCAGCCTGTCTGCCCGCTGTTATCGCCAGCCATGCCGAAGGTAGGCAACTGATACTGCCAGCCGACAATAGCCACGAGGCAGCGCTGTATAGCCAAGCAAAACCCTTGATGGCGGGCAACCTACTGGAAGTGTGCGCTCACTTACACGGTCGCAGCCAGCTCAATCCCTGCACCTCAAGGCCGGCTGAGCCAATACCCAATAGCCAAGATTTAGCGGATGTACGCGGCCAGCCTCAAGCCCGGCGGGCCTTGGAAATTGCTGCTGCTGGACAACACAATTTATTGTTCTACGGTCCTCCCGGTACCGGTAAAACCCTGCTCGCAAGTCGCTTAAACACGCTTCTACCGCCCCTGAGTGACGAAGAAGCCTTGGACATCGCCTTAATTCACTCGGTGGCTGGCGCGCCCCATCGCTGGCGCGAGCGCCCTTTCCGCCACCCCCATCACACCGCCTCGGCGCCCGCATTAGTCGGCGGTGGCTCACAGCCTAAGCCCGGTGAAATCTCCCTCGCGCACCGCGGCGTATTGTTTCTCGACGAGCTACCGGAGTTTTCCCGCCCGGTCCTAGAAGTTCTGCGCGAGCCGCTTGAAAATGGGGAGGTACGCATCGCTAGAGCACAGGCGCAGGCGGTGTTTCCCTGTCAATTTCAACTCGTCGCAGCCATGAACCCTTGTCCCTGCGGCTATTTCGGCGATGGTAGAGGTCGCTGCCGTTGTACATCTGATCAGGTGCGGCGCTATCGCATGCGCTTATCAGGTCCGTTATTAGACCGGATCGATATGCATGTACCGGTGCGGGGTATACACGCAGACCAGCTTAGAGGTGAGAGTAAAGAAGAAACCAGCGCCGAGGTTTTACAGCGCGTTATCGAGGCGCGTCAACGCGCGTTAGCGCGGCAAGGGAAAACCAATCAAGCCTTGAGCGCCAAAGAACTCGATCAACTCTGCCCATTAACCGAAGACCAACACGCCTACCTCTCGGCCGCGATGGATAAACTTGGGCTCTCTATTCGAGCTTGGCACCGTATTATTCGAGTCGCGCGCACACTAGCCGATCTGGCCAAGAGCGAGCAAGTGCAGGACGGACATATCGCCGAAGCCGTTAACTACCGACGCTTGGACAGGCCTATGGCCTAAACCTTGATGAGCGGTTTTGCTTAGACTTCGAGCAGCGCGGCATCCACTTGCAACAAGCGCAGGATATCTTCGATCGGCTGAGGTGAACCCAACCAAAATCCTTGTACTTCATCGCAACCTAATTCGCGCAGGCGCTTTAGTTGCTCGGCGGTTTCCACACCCTCGGCCACAGTGCTTAATTTTAAACTGTGCGCTAATTGAATAACCGCCATAACCAAGGCGTGCTGCTCCCTGTCCTGAGTGATACCTGAAACCAGTTGCCGGTCAATTTTAACGCGTGAAAACGGTAACTGTTGCAGCGTAGATAACGACGACATACCCGAGCCGAAGTCATCCAATGAGAAACTAGCGCCGGTAATAGCCAGGGTGCCCAAGGCTTCTGTCGCCAAGGCAACATCTCCCATAACAGCATCCTCGGATAATTCAAATTCTAATTGGCTACCGCGCAAGCCATGGTTATCGAGGGCCGCAATAACCTGTTCTGTTAAATTATCATCGCGCAGTTGACGTCGAGACAGGTTCACCGACATCGATAGATCACCCAATCCCACCCGCTTGAGTATCACCACATCGCGACACACCATGTCGAATATTTGATAGCCCATGTCGACCACCAAGCCACTGCTATTGGCCACGGCGAGGAAGTCACTGGGGGTTAACAAGCCACGCGCAGGGTGGCGCCAGCGCGCCAGCGCTTCTAAACCGCAAATTTCACCGGTCACCGTATCGATGCGAGGCTGGTAATACACCGTAATTTCGCCCCGACTCAAACCACGGCGCAGCTCCTGTTCGACTTGCAAAAGCCGACGTGCATCGTTATCCATACTCTCGGCATAGAAGCAATACTGGTTGCCGTTAGCTTGTTTGGCGCGATACATGGCCATATCGGCCTGGCGCTGTAGACTTTCGCCATCGGCGCCGGGGCGATAAGGCGCGATGCCAACACTACAACCTACCGTGATCTCCATGCCGGCGAGTGCGAAAGGCACAGAGATAGCATCAATCACTTTTTCCGCCAAATGCGCCATATCGGTCGTGCTGTGCATATCATCGAGCAACAAGGTGAACTCATCGCCACCTACCCGCGCCACGGTATCGCTCAAACGTACACAGGCTTGCAACCGTTTCGCTGTTTCGCGAATGAGCATGTCGCCAACATCGTGACCGTAGCAATCGTTAACCGGCTTGAAGCCATCCAAATCTAAATACATCAGCGTAAACAGATGGTCGCCGCGCTTGGCCAAATCGACCGCATGATCCAGCCGATCGCGAAATAAAATACGGTTACTGACGCCGGTTAAAGAATCGTAGTGAGCCAGTTCGGATAACTTGATTTCATTGGCTTTGCGCTCAATGGCATAGCGCATGGTGCGCTCGAGTAGCTGGGCATCAATTTTACCTTTAATGAGATAGTCTGCAGCACCAACACTCAGTGCCTCGCGATCGACATCGGCCTCCATCTCGTCTGTCATCACCAGAATAGGCACCTTGGCGCCCATATTGCGTGCAGCCAAAATCAAATCTTTGGCGCTGCCGTTATGCCACTGGTAATCGAGCAAAATAACATCGTAATTGTCAGACAATATTTCCGGTAGGGCGTCTTCCAATTTGGGTAGCCAGGTAATTTCGTACGCCGTGTGAAAAACGTCAGACAATAAACTGCCAATCAACAGGTACTCCACCTGTTCGTCGTCGATTAATAGCAGCCTGATATGGGTATCCATGGTCTCGCCGTTGCCCGAGCGGGCAGCCTACATCCTTTAATTTATTCTGCTTTCCCTAGTCACTATTGAACGTGTAAAAGACCAATAGTCATATACGTTACGACTCTAACGCAGGCCAGAGACAAGTGGAATAATAAAACATCCCATATAGCAAATTAGTGGTATGAATGGTAAATACCTAATACTTTGTTCTGAGCTAATGACGAAATAGACTCGGGCTGCTAGCATCGTCCTTTGATTGTCGGATGCTGCTTGTGCGAACAATAAATAATAATACTCACAAAATTCTGCTCGGTTTCACCCTCCTCCACCTATTAGCGGCCGCAGTTTTACCACTAATGTTTTTCGAAGCCCACTATGCGCTCTACGGCTACTACCTTCAGCTAAGCTACGTCGACCACCCGCCATTAATGGGCTGGTTACAAGGCTTGGTTCAAGTTTTTAACAGCTCGGAATTTTCGCTCAGGTTAGCACCAGCAGTGCTCACACTAGCCACCCAATATACGCTCGTAACCATCGCCCTCAAGCTGTACCCCAAAACAGCGAACATCGATGTAGCGCTCGCATGGCTACTACAATTGATTCCCATTAGCTTCATCGTATTTATGGCTGCGCCGGATTTACCTTTAGCGCTGTTTTCCTGTTTAGGCTTTTTGTTTCTGTTAAACATTCTTGAGCGCGATAGTTGGGCGGGCTGGTTGGGTTTAGGCGTCGGCTTTGGGGCCGCAGGCCTGTCAAAATACTCTGCCATTACCTTGGTTTTGTCACTGCCGATGGCTCTCTGGCTAGGGAGGCGTAACTAGCGCTGGCTACTATCGCCCAAGCCCTGGACAGCAGGCACCATCGCCATCTTGTTAATCAGCCCAGTTGTCATCTGGAATGTGGATAACGACTGGCTAAGCTTTCGCTTCCAAAGCGCCTATCAGGCCGGCGACAGCAGTTGGTCTGCTCGAGTACTGATGCGTGCACTAGGCGCACAAGTAGCCACTTACTCACCGTTTTTTCTAATACTGTTTATTGGTATCAAACAGCTCAGCGCGCAAGATAAAAGGAGCCTTGGCTTAGCCCTGTGTTGGGCCCTGCCAACCTTAGTACTCTTTTTAGTTCATGCTGGCAGCGGCCACTCGTCGCCCCATTGGACCTATGCATCTTGGCTAATCCTAACCCCAGCGCTGACCTACAGTGTTTTACAGCTGTGGCCCAACGCCAAAAAACTGCGCATAGCAACCTACGCTTGGGCATCCACGCTGGCGGTCATTGCACTATTCATCATCGCCTTGCCGTGGGTAAGCGTCGACGACTACAAACACCCACTAAAGCGAAAAATTGGCTGGGATCAAGCCGCACAACACGCACTATCACTCAAGCAAGCTTGGATCACAGAATTACAAAGTCACGGCGAGAATACGCACTTGCCGACACTGATGGTTTACAATTGGCACCACGCCGAGCCGCTAGCTTGGTACGCTCGGCCTGAGCCGGTTCTCGACATACGCGGCAAAACGAGCCAATTCGATCAATGGTTTGGCACCTGGGCGCCAGGTGACCGAGGTATTTTAATTCGGCCAAAGCCGCACATAGCACCACCAGACGTGATACTTGACCATGGCGTTTGCCAGCCCATTGATCAAATAACAACGACAATTGCTGGCAACAAAGGCCAAGTTTTTCATTTTTACCGGTGCGTTTGGCCCACTCAATCGTAGAAGTATTTTTGTCTAAACACATTGCAAATTTAAACCCGCGCCAGCGCGAAGCCGTCTTGCATATCGATGGTCCCTGCTTAGTGCTAGCAGGCGCTGGCTCGGGTAAAACCAGCGTTATCACCCGCAAAATTGCCTACCTCATCGAAGAGTGCGGCATGCCTGCGCGCCACATTGCCGCCGTTACCTTTACCAACAAAGCCTCGCGCGAAATGAAAGAGCGAGTGAGCGGTTTAGTCAAAGGTAAACAAGCGCGCGGCCTCACCGTGTCTACCTTTCACAACCTCGGCCTGAATATTATTCGACGCGAACATAAATCGTTGGGATTTAAACCCGGATTTTCGATTTTCGATGCCGAAGACGCCCGCGGTTTATTGAAAGAACTCATGTTAAAAGATGGCGACCTAGACACCGATCATTTAGATTTGGTGCAAAATCAAATTTCCAATTGGAAAAATGATCTCACCGTGCCAGAGCGCGCCGCATCGAAAGCGCAAAGCCCGGGGGAAGCGCAGATAGCCGAAATCTATCGCCGCTACAATCAAGCGCTTAAAGCCTATAATGCCGTGGATTTCGACGACCTGATCCTCACCCCAGTGCGGCTTTTTTCAGAACATCCCGACGTGCTGGAGAAATGGCAGAGGCGCATTCGCTATTTGCTGGTAGATGAATACCAAGATACCAACTCGAGCCAATATCTATTGGTGAAACTGTTAGTGGGCAATCGCGGCGGCCTGACCGTTGTTGGCGACGACGATCAATCCATCTACGCCTGGCGCGGTGCTAGGCCGGAAAACCTAGCACTACTCAAGAAAGATTTTCCTTCATTGGAAATGATTAAGCTCGAGCAAAACTACCGTTCCACTAGTCGGATACTGCGTGTTGCCAACCATTTAATTGCCCACAACCCACACGAGTTTGAAAAAGCGCTTTGGTCCGAGATGGGCTTAGGCGAACCGATTCGCGTGATTCGCTGTGCCAATGAAGACGCCGAAGCAGAGCGCGTGGCAATGGAAATTTTATCGCAGCGTTTAAAGCGACAAATAAAATTTAAAGATTTTGCTATTCTTTACCGCGGCAATCATCAGGCACGCTTATTAGAAATAAAATTACAGGCCCATCAAATTCCCTACTCGATTTCCGGCGGCACCAGCTTTTTTGCGCGCGCAGAAATTAAGGATGTGATGAGCTATTTGCGTTTAATTGTTAATCCCGACGATGACAACGCTTTTTTACGCATTATTAATACACCGCGCCGACAAATTGGCACCAGCACCTTAGAGACACTCGGCCATTATGCCAATGAGCGACACATTAGTATGTTCGCCGCCTGCCAAGAGATTGGCCTCAGCGAACATATGCCTGCGCACAGCCTGGAGCGCATTCAGCGCTTTTGTCAGTGGTTAAACCATATCGGCACCTTGTGCCGGGGCGAGGAGCCAGTGGCAGCCGTGCGGCAAATGGTGGAAGATATTGACTATGAAGGCTGGTTACACCAAAACGCCTCCAGCCCAAAAGTCGCAGAAAAACGCCTCGAAAATATTTGGTATTTATTGGACTCGATAAAAGCCATTCTGCAAAAAGCTGACGGTGAAGATGTCACTATCGAAGACGCCATCGCCAAACTAGTCTTGCGTGACATGCTCGACCGCCAAGCTGAAGAAGACGACGAAGATCAAGTGCAGCTGATGACGCTTCATGCCTCCAAAGGTTTGGAGTACCCTCATGTTTTTATGGTGGGTATGGAAGAAGATCTACTGCCCCATCGAGTCAGTATTGAAGAAGATAATATCGAAGAGGAAAGGCGCCTTACCTATGTAGGCATCACCCGCGCGCAAAAGACGCTAACCATGACGTGGGCCGGCAAGCGCAAACAATACGGTGAGATTATCGAATCTTCCTACTCGCGCTTTCTCGACGAGCTACCTGAGGAAGACGTCGCCTGGGAGGGTAACGGCCAGCACAATCCAGAGGCCAATCGCTCCCAAGGCAGCGCTACGCTAAGCAGTTTGCTCGACATGCTTGGTGGCAAAAAGAAACCCTAACGCTATAACGACCAATAATCCCAAGAGACCGCTGGCTATCAATCGATAGCCAGCGGTCTTAACGTATGAAACATCAAGTTAAAGCATTATGTATCAACCAGTTACTTATTGATCATGCAAAATATGTTGAGCTTATTGCCATCTAGATCTCGAAAGTAACCCGCATAAAAGCCACTATCGCCACGTGGGCCAGGGGCACCTTCATCTTTCGCTCCCAATGCTAGCGCTTTCGCGTGCATTTTATCTACCAGCGCCGACGAATCTACAACCAGAGCCACCATCACACCGTTACCCACGGTGGCAGCCTTTTTATCGAAGGGCTTAGTGATGCAAAAGCCCGCTTGTTCTGGGTTATTCGCCCAAGCGATGAAGGATTCCTCCTCCATAAATCGCTTGGCCCCCATCTCTGCCAACAAGGCATCGTAAAAGGTAGCTGCTTTGGCGAAGTCGTTGGTACCGACCATCACATATCCAATCATATTGTTTTATCCTTAAATCCGACCAAAGGGAGACAGGGTTATAGCACGCCCCCACCAAGGTTTACCTCATACATCCACCTGATTTTTACGGCTCTGCGCCCAACGGGGCCTTATACGCGATTAAACCAACGCTAAAGTGACCAGAGCGCCTTATAATGTCAAAACACTTAGCCCTTTAGCTTTTAACCATGCAGCCCCTAGAACAACAGCCGCTTATCAAGAAGATTCTCACGCTTCCCAACTATCAATTTTGGGCGCTCAACGTCTTCGGCTGGACTGGATATGGCTTTTTTGTCGCACTTTCAGCTATTTTTTGGGATCGCCACCTAGGTTTGCAAGTCGCCTACACCGGCATGTCCGTGACCTCGGGCTTGGTGTTATCGCTATGGCTACGCAGCTATTTCAAACGTATTTGGGGCAAAGAGGCGATTGCTCGCGGTCTCTATTCACTGGTTGCGGTGATTTGTGTAACCGCGGTCTGGTCCTTTGTAAAAATGGAAGTCTTCTTTGCCCTCAATAAAGACATGGAAACGTCGCGCAGCCTGTTCGAGTATTTGGGCTGGTACACTTATTCCTTCTTCATTTTTTTAAGCTGGGCGGCACTGTATTTCAGCTTAAAATATTATCGTATGCTACAGGTCGAAAAAGAAAAAACCCTCAAAGCTCAGGCCATGGCGCACGAGGCCCAACTTAAAATGTTGCGCTACCAACTCAATCCGCATTTTTTGTTCAATACCTTGAACGCGATATCCACACTCATTCTGGAAAAAGAAACCAAAACCGCCAACGGTATGGTCACAGAGTTGAGTAAATTTCTGCGCTACTCACTCGATAACAATCCCATGCAGAAAGTGACACTGGCACAAGAAGTAGAGACACTTCAACTGTATTTGGGGATTGAGAAGTTGCGCTTCGAAGAGCGCTTAAATATCAGCTTCACCATCAGCGATAGCGCACGGCACGCCTTGATTCCCAGTTTGTTAATGCAACCTCTGATTGAAAACGCCATTAAATATGCCATTGCGAAAAGCCCCACAGGCGGGACCATCGCCTTGGACGCCGACGTATTGCATAATCAACTGTCTATACAGTTAACCGACAATGGCCCGGGCATTGCCGATATGGCCATCGCACTGCGCGAGCGTTTAGAGGGCGAGCACGGCGGTGTGGGCCTCGCCAATACGCGCGAAAGGCTCAAAGAACTCTACGGCTCAGCCCACAGTTTTGAACTCGAAAACATTCAACCGCACGGATTGCGTATTACCATTCGCATCCCATTTAGTAGCACTGAACGGAGCAAAGCAGCATGACGCTAAAGGCACTCATTGTCGACGATGAATCACTTGGGCGGCGCGGATTAAAATTGCGATTGGCCGACATAGAGGGCATTGACGTTGTGGGCGAATGCAGCAACGGCAACGAAGCGCTCGCCGCTATCCCCGAACTTAACCCCGATCTGGTGTTTTTGGATATTCAAATGCCAGGCATGGACGGTTTCGATGTGGTCAGAAGTTTACAGGCCGATGATTTACCCATGATCATTTTCTGCACCGCCTTTGATCATTACGCGGTCGATGCTTTTAAGATTCACGCCGTGGATTATTTGTTAAAACCCATTGACGACGCGCGACTAAGAGAAGCCGTGCAGCGCGCGCAAGAAGTACACAGCCATAAAAGCGCCGTTTCTGATAAAGCGCAGCTATTAGACGCCATTGGCCGCATCACTAAAAAAGATGCCGGCGAAGTTCAAGAGTGGCTTAGCGATGCCGGTGAAAAATCCGGTCAATACCCCGAAAAAATTGCGGTAAAGGACGGTGGCAACATAACGCTTGTACCTATCGC
This sequence comes from Simiduia litorea, assembly GCF_042853465.1. Taxonomy (GTDB): domain Bacteria; phylum Pseudomonadota; class Gammaproteobacteria; order Pseudomonadales; family Cellvibrionaceae; genus Simiduia; species Simiduia litorea. The sequence continues at coordinate 4,311,348 of NZ_AP031497.1, forward strand.
GGATATCGATTGGGTAGACGCCGCCGGCGACTATATGTGTTTACACGTTAACGGCGTTATTCACGTTATGCGCATTACCATGAAAGCGCTCGATGCGCAGTTGAACCCCGCGTTGTTTCAGCGGGTACACCGCTCAACCATCGTGAACATCAAGCGCATCGAAAAAATCAGCTCGCACATCAATGGCGAATACCATTTAATTTTACTCAGTGGCGACAAACTTAAGATGAGCCGAAGCTACAAAGAAAAAGTATCCACCTTTCTCCAGTAACCATTTATCGCGGCTTCCTTGAAACCAGCGGCAAGTTCCCTCGGCTTGCCGCTCGTTGTTTTCCCGTCACCTCAATTAACGTTAAATTCTGCCTGACTTTGCTAATCTACTGGCAACCCAATCAGTCTTTCGAGCGCACGCAATCAGAGCCAATCTGAACGAATAACACGTTGCGGCGCCGCAGGTAACTCAAATGAATTTAACGCTCGCTACGCTGCGCAACCCCCCAGCCGCTATTGTCGCTATCGTGTTCGCCGTCGCCTTCGGTTTATTTAGCCTTAGCAAACTGCCAATTCAACTCTTTCCCGATATTGAAAACCCCGTTATTAGCATCCAAACCGGTTGGCGCGCGGCAAGCCCAAAGGAGATGGAGTCTGAAATTGTCGAGCCCATCGAGGAAGTACTGCAAGGATTGCCCGGGGTAAAAGAAATGGCTGCCTCAGCCAACTCTGGCTGGGCTTGGATCAATTTGACCTTCAGCATGGAAACCGACATGCAGAAGACCTTAATCGACGTTATCTCGCGCATGAATCGCTTGAAACCGCTGCCGCGCGATGCCATGCAACCCATCATTTCGCTTGGCGGTGGCGACGGCGGTGCACCCGCGCTGACCTGGTATTTTTTGCAAGTTTTACCCGGTAACCCCAACAGTGTCGACGATTATATTCCCTTTGTGGAAGAGGTCATTAGCCCAGCTATTGAATCCATTCCCGGTGTTGCCAGTGCCCGCGTGGGCGGCGCCGGTGCCGGCAATATGGAAGAATTACAAATTCGTTTCGACCCCTATCGCGCTGCGCAACTCGGTGTACAACTGCCCGTGGTCGCCGGCTTACTCGGCCAGTCAAATGATGTCTCGGGCGGTTTTGTCGATGTCGGTCGGCGCCAATACACCCTGCGTATGGCCGGCCGCTTTAAGCCCGACGAACTGGGTGACATGGTGTTGGAGTGGCGCGACGGCAAGCCTATTTTACTGGGCGATATCGCCGAGATAAACGTTGCCAAACCGGATAGAAACAGTTTGGCCACACAAAATGGCAACCCCGCCATTGGCATTCAAATTAATCGAGAAAGCGGCGCCAATGTGCTCGCCACCTTGAATGCGGTAAAAGCGAAGATGGCCGAACTGCGGGACGGCCCAATCAAAGATCGAAATTTGACTATCGTGCAGTCGTTCGATGCCTCGGTGTTTATTTATCGCGCCATCAACTTAGTAACCAGCAATATTTTTCTCGGTATGTTGCTGGCTGTTGGCGTGCTCTGGTGGTTTTTGCGGCGCTTGAGAGCCACCGTCATCGTTGCGCTCACCATTCCCATCTCACTGCTATCAACCTTCATCGTTTTACAGATGACCGGTCGCACACTCAACGTTATTTCCTTGGCCGGCCTCGCCTTTGCCGTCGGCATGGTATTAGACGCCGCCATTGTAGTGCTTGAAAATGTGGTGCGCTTGCGCGAACAAAAATTATCTGCCAATGACAGCGCCAGTCAGGGCACTGGGGAAGTCTGGGGGGCTTTGCTGGCATCCACCGCTACCACCGTGGCGATTTTCTTACCCGTGGTTTTTTTAAAGGATGTTGAAGGCCAGTTATTTTCCGACTTGGCGCTCACTATCACGATCGCGGTGAGTATTTCGCTCTTGGTTGCGGTCACCATCGTGCCACTACTGGCATCGCGCTGGCTCAACAGCGATGGCCTTACCGACCACCATGAAAGCTTGTGGTTGCGAATCACCGGCTTGGTCATGCGACTGACTCACACGAAAAAGCAACGACTTTCTATCATCGCCGGTTTAATTGCCGTGCCACTGCTCAGTGCTTGGTTATTAATGCCAGAACTGGACTACTTGCCACCGGTAAAACGCGACGCGGTAGACACCTGGTTTCGCTTTCCACCGGCCACCAATATCGACACCATCGAATCGGAAATCATCGCGGTAATCAACCAGCGCATGAAACCCTATATGAGCGGCGAAAAAGAACCGGCACTGAAAAATTATTACGTCCTAGTTTGGCCGGGCGGCGGCACCATGGGCGCGCGCGCGCTGGATCAATCCAAGGTCAATGACTTACTCAACATTGTGCGCGAAGAAATCACCGTCGACCTACCCGACACTATGGCCTTTAGCGCTCAGGGGAATTTATTTGGCCAGTTTGGCGGCGACCGCGCAATTCCCATGCACCTACAAGCCTCAGACCCAAAGGCCTTAGCCGCGGTGGCCGAACAGGCGGTGGAATGGGTGCGCGAAGCAATACCGGAGGCGCAGTCGCGGGTTGACCCCGGCACCGCCGACGCAGAGCCAGAGCTGCGACTGATTCCGGATGATCGCGCGCTGCAGGAACTGGGCTGGAATCGGCGCGACATGGGTTCCATCGTGCGCATGCTCGGCAAGGGTTTATGGGTGGGCGAATACTTCGATTCGGTCAAGCGCATGGACGTCATCATGCGCGCGCAATTATGGGACAACCCCGAGGCGCTAATTAGTTTACCCCTAGCGACGCCCAGCGGTGCGGTGGTGCCATTGAATCAGTTAGTGAGTTTAGAGCGCACCGTGGGCCCGAACCAAATTCGCCGCATCGATAGACGCCGCACTCTGAGTCTCATCGTGGTGCCACCCGAAGATATGTCGCTGGAAAAAGCACTGGCTGCGCTGCAAACCCAGGTTGAGCCAAAAATCAAAGCGGCGATGCCCGCCGATGGCAATATCCAGTACGGTGGTAGCGCCGATAGTTTGAAACGAGCGCTCGGCACCATGGGCGAAAATTTTGCCGTCGCTTTGCTCATTTTATTCTTATTAATGAGCGTTTTATTCCGCTCGCCGAAAGACAGTGCCTTGGTGTTGCTAGCCATGCCACTGGCAATGGTGGGTGGGGTAGTGGCGCTCAGGTTGCTAAACCTGGTCAGCTTTCAGCCGCTGGATTTACTTACCATGATCGGTTTCGTGATCATGCTCGGGCTAGTGGTTAATAACGCGATTTTGCTGGTGCACCAAACTCGCAGCGCCGAGCGCGAGGGCATGAACCGACATCTCGCCGTCGAGCAGGCCTTAATGTTGCGGCTAAGGCCCATCTTTATGAGCACGCTGACCAGTATTTTTGGCATGTTACCGCTGTTGCTCATGCCGGGTGAAGGCAGCGTTATTTACCGCGGCCTCGCCGCCGTGATCGTCGGCGGCATGTGTATCAGCACGGTTTTCACTCTGGTTTTATTGCCATGCTTCCTGCGCATGGGCGCGAAGGGGCAACTTTCACAAAAGGATATTCCAGCCCACAGTGCACTGCGCACTTTAAAGTCCGTGGCTTGAGGAAAAATACAATGACTTACATTCGCTCTGCTCACCTAATTAAAACGCTTGCCGGCATCGCGTTGATGATGACCTGTGTAACCAGCACTGCTCAAGATATGCCGCCAGCGGCGGTGGAAGTCGCGGAGGCACAGATTCGCGATATCGCGCCAACGGTTTGGGTACCCGGCACCGTCATCAGCAAACAGGATTCGCAAATTGCCTCCGAAATCACCGGCAACTTACTCTGGGTTGCCGAAGTGGGCGATCAAGTTAAAGCCGGCGCGCCGCTCGCGCGCATTAACGACCGCATTTGGCAATTACAGCAAGCGAATGATCTCGCCAATGTGGCCAGCCTAACCAGCAATTTAGATTTTCTGGTGCGACAGGTCGAGCGCAGTGAGCGCTTGGCAAAAACCAACAATGCCTCGCAGTCCGAACTCGAGCGGCTCACCATGGAGCGAGAAATGCTGCGCCAGCAATTGCGTGCCGCTGAGGTGGCGCTCGAACGCACCCGCTACGACATAGAGCGCGCAGTGATTAAGGCCCCCTTCGATGGCATAGTGGTGGCTCGCTATCACCAGCCTGGTGAGCACATTAATCAAGGCGAGGCGGCAGTTCGACTGACCAATGTAAATCAGCTGGAAATCAAAGCCCAAGCCACGCTCAGTAGCTTTCGGCATGTCCAAGCCGGTAGCGAAGTGGCCATAAAAACCCAGGCCGGCACCCACGTGAGCCACGTGCGCAGCCTCGTACCCGTGGGCGACGAGCGCTCGCGCATGCTCGAGTTGCGCATCGCCGCGAGTGCTGAACATTGGTTGATCGGCGAAGCCGTTAAGATCGAATTGCCCAACGGCGAAAGCCAATCGTCCCTTACCGTACCACGCGACGCTTTAGTGCTACGAGAGACCCAGGTCTATGTCTTTAAAGTTGGCAAAGATGAGAAAGCCGAGCGCATTGAGGTGCGTACGGGTAATGGCTACGGCAGCCGTATCGCCGTCACAGGCGCATTAGAAGCTGGAGATCTGGTGATCGTCAGAGGCGCTGAGCGCCTACGCGAGGGGCAAGCATTGAACATTCTTAAACAGCATGTGGCCGTGGAGGGCCTAGCCGCCGCTAGTTGAGCACAGCCAGCAAGGGGATAATCTCGCCCACACAGGGTCTTTCATTTTTTAAACTTGCCCCCATTTAGGCTGTATCTACGTGTTACGGAAACGAAAAACGCCCTATGAACACCGTGTACCTCCTCCAGAATCAAGACAAGCTGATCTTAAACCGCAACCGCGAGTGGACTGACGCACGCGATTTAAAAAGCTTGTATCAAACGCCCCATAAGGATGAAGGCATCAACCAGAAGGTTGAGGTCAACGCCAAAGACTATACCCAGCGCATACACCTGCTAGAGTGTGAGCTAAATGAAAAAAAACTACCTATTATCGCCCCCGAGGCCATGCCGGAGCCCCTGCCTGAGCAACCAAAAGGCGAAGGCGAGCAAGCCAGCTTAATCGACGCCGAATCGACACTGTCACAAAATGATGACGCTGACATCCAAGAACCGGAAGCGGCGGACGACGAAACAGACCTAGCCGAGCTAGAAGCGGACGAGCAAGCTGAAGACGCCGCCGACGAATTTGACCAAGACACGATTCAGGACTAACCGCCGCGGTTTCATCGCCGGGCGCGAGGCCTGAAAACTTACTGATTGAGCGGCAGCAACCACTGCCCGCAAAGGAGCACCCCTTGAGCAACCTGTCCCAACCACTGCAAGACAAACTGGCCTGGTTGGCCGAGGGCAATCACCACCTGTTAAAGGTCATACTGAGAGGCATGGAGAAGGAGAGCTTGCGGGTTAACACCGAAGGCACGCTGGCCCTAACCGATCACCCCAAAGCCCTCGGCTCCACCTTAACCCACCCGCATATCACCACTGATTACAGTGAAGCGTTGATGGAATTTATCACGCAACCGCACACCAGTGTCGATGCCCTGCTCGGGCAACTCAGCGATATACACACCTTCACCTACAAACACTTAGGCGACGAGGTGTTATGGGGCGCGAGCATGCCCTGTGCAGTCGGTGCCGACAAAGACATTCCGGTCGCCCGCTACGGCAACTCCAACACCGGCACCATGAAAACCATCTATCGGATTGGGCTAGGTCACCGCTATGGCCGCACCATGCAAACCATTGCCGGCGTGCACTACAACTTTTCCTTTTCCGACGAATTGATTGCCGCACTCCAGGCAAAATCTGGTAGCAAGCTCAGCTTTCAAGATTTTAAAACCCAAAGCTATTTCGACCTAATCCGTAACTTTCGACGCTATTTCTGGTTACTGGTTTATTTATACGGCGCCGCGCCGGCCGTGTGTAAAAGCTTCGTTAAAGACCGGCCACACGCATTAAAGCCCTTCGGGCAAGATAGCCACTCACTGCATTTACCCCATGCCACGTCGCTGCGAATGGGTAACTTGGGCTACCAAAGTGATGCACAGCAATCGCTCACGGTTTGCTACAACAATTTAAACACTTATTTAAAAACCTTATGCGGCGCCATTACGCAGGGCCACAAAGATTACCAAGACATTGGTTTAAAAGATGCCGCTGGTGAATACAAACAGCTCAACACCAGCCTGCTACAAATCGAAAATGAATTTTATTCCACTATTCGCCCGAAACGTACCAGCCAGCGCGGAGAAACTGCGCTCAATGCACTGCATGCGCGCGGTGTCGAATACATTGAAGTGCGCTGCGTGGATTTAAACCCCTATGAACCACTCGGCGTCACCCGCGACCAACTGCACGCTATGGATGCATTTTTACTCTTTTGCCTGCTCGAGCAAAGTCCAGAAACAGACGCCGAAGAATACGCCGACATGCTAGAAAACCAAAAACGCGTGGTCGAACAGGGTAGAGATCCAGCACTCACCCTGCGCCAACGGGGCAAGGAGCGAAAAATTCAAGACTGGGCGAAAGAGATCCTCGACGGCATGACAAGCTGTGCCGCGATTCTCGATCAGGGTGCAGATACCCAGGACTTCTCTGCTGCCGTAACGCGCGTAACGACCCAAGCTGCCGACCCAACAGCCACACCGGCGGCACGATTTTTAGCCGATATGGCTTCGCAAAATAAAACCTTTTTCCAGCTAGCCAAAGATCTTTCTATCGAGCATGCAGAATTTTTTAAACAGCGTAGTTTATCGAAAGATAAACAAAGTTTATTTGAACGACTAACTAAAGAATCGCTCGCCGCGCAGACACAACTTGAGCAAGAACAGCAAGAACCATTCGAGGACTATTTAGCTAAGTTTTATGCACAATACACCTGTTGCGACAGACCAAAATTTAGCTGCCTATGAATTACCTGGCTCACCTTGCACTGTCTGGCCCAAATCCCGACATGCAAGTGGGCGGCTTTCTTGGCGATTGGCTAAAGGGCCCAATAGAAAGGCACAGCGCTCAGTGGTCTAAGCGCGTACTACAAGGTGTGGCATTACACCGGAGCATTGACGCTTGGGTAGACTTGCAGGTCGAAACACATAACGCCTTAACATTACTGGGCGATAAACACCGGCGTATCGCAGGCCCCGTCATCGATATTGCGTTCGATCACTACCTCGCCAAGACTTTTTCCCAGTATCACCATCAACCCTTAACAGATTTTTGTCACCGCGCCTTCATGCATCTGAACCGGCACGAGCAATCAATGCCAGAACAGGCACAAGGTTTCCTTCGCCGAGCACAAAGTCATAGACTGTTCGAGCGCTATGCCGAGCGCGAAACCTACCTCAATGTGGTCGGCAGTTTGCGTAGACGTATTACAAAACCGGCACTACTCGATCGCATTGAAGTCCAACTGATAGCAAAGGACGAGGAATTGGAAGCCATATTTCACCGCTTCTACCCACGTCTGTGTCACCACGTGGCTGACTTAGCCAGCCGATATATCTAGGGTTCGACGCACTGAGTACTTACCACTGCGTTCGTTTTTATCTTGCCAATATGCAATACTCGCGCCCTACAACCAAGAGACTTTGTGCCCGTGAATTATACCGAAGACGCATTCAATGGCCTCATAATTGACACCAACACTATACCCACAGACAGTGTTGAATTTGGTGCATCGCTTACAAACATCTTGGCCTATTCGGCAGAAAATAATAAGGGCATCACTTGGCTGACTCTACCCATTGAAAAATCTCACCATGTGGGCCGTGCCACGGCCTTGGGTTTTATCTATCATTGCTGCCAAGCGCATGAATTGACACTGGTACATAAAAACCAACCCGCACAATTTGTCCCCTTTATTCCCAGCCATACGGTGGGCGCCGGCGCGCTTATCAAAAACAGTGCTGGCGAGATATTAGTGGTGCAAGAATATGGCATGACCGGCTACAAATTACCTGGCGGGCATGTTGAGCAAGGCGAGCGCATTGAGGATGCGGTGCTACGCGAAGTATTAGAGGAAACCGGCATCAAGTGCGAATTTGTATCAGTACTTGGCTTCTCCAATAAGCACCCCTATAAATTTGGCAAATCAAATTTATACTTTATTTGCGAGCTTCGCCCCTTGCACAACCATATTCAAATTCTAGATACTCAAGAAATACTAGACGCGCGCTGGATCAGCCTGGCTGACTTTCAACGCGATGCCAAAAATAGTGCTTACAATCACGAGTTATTCAGCGCGCTTTTCAATTTGTCCGGCCTGCAACCACAAGCACTGGAAAACAACAAAGGCGCGCATAAAAAGTTAGAAATATTTTTCGCCAATCATAAGGATGGATTGCTATGAATCTAAAAAACTTTTTGGGACTTTTTGTTGTTGCTGCACTCGCCATTGGCTGCAGCGATACCCACTCACCACAGGCGGATCAATTTCGCTCCAATGAAACTGCGATGGCCATAGCGCCAAAACGACCGCAAGCTAGAGGCCAGTACTTAGCCTACGAGCATTCAGCCACCGTCGAAATGGCCGAGGCGAAAATTCCGAGCGCGGTTAACGCTTTGGTGGAGCACTGTCAAAAATTCAGTCAGTCCTGCACTATGATGCACTCGGAATTGCAAGCCGGTGAATATGCCAATGGCTATTTACGCTTTCGCGTCGCACCGGCAGATGTCGATAAACTGTTCGAGCTCGCCAGAAAATATGGTGCGCTAACACGACAATCCACCAATGTTGATGACCTGCAAGACGCCATTGTCGATGGTGGCAAGCGCATCGAGTTGCTACAAGCGTATCAACAACGTTTACTGACACTCGAAGCGCAAGCCAGCAAAGATATTGAATCGCTCATTAAAGTGGCCTCGGAGTTGAGTCGAGTACAGTCAGATTTAGAATATGCGCTGGGCGAAAAAGCCAAACTATTGCAGAGGGTCAACCAAGACATCGTCAACATCCAGCTGACTAAAATCACCAACACCGGTTTCTGGGCACCAATTTTGGATTCAATCAGCGAGTTTGGCGACAATCTCTCCGATGCTATTGCCACAATGGTCACCGCGCTTGCCTACATTTTTCCTTGGCTCATTTTACTTTTGGTCATGCTATTTTTTACACGCTTTGTTTGGCGCCGGCTAAAGCGGTAGCCATAGCCTAGTTACTCAGGAGCTTAGAATATTGAGCTCTTGAGCTTTCTAAAAACAACAAAAAATCTCCACCATCGGGAGCACAAAGCATGATTAAGGTTGGCATTATTGGCTTTGGCTATGCAGCAAAAACCTTTCATTTGCCTTTAATTGAATCTTGCCCTGAGTTTCAATTGGTTGCGATTAGCTCTTCTCAATCCGGGCTAACATTTGAACAACATCCAGCGCTAAAGATTTTTCCTACTGCGCTGCAATTAATTCAATCTAACCTTGTGAATTTGGTCGTTATCACCTCGCCGAATGATAGCCATTTTACCCTAGCCGAGGCAGCATTAGCGTCGGGCTTACATGTGGTTATCGAAAAACCAATGGCCAATACCGCTGCGGAGGCAATGGCGCTCTGCAACCTCGCCAAAAGACATCAGCGCGTATTAACGGTTTTTCATAACCGACGCTGGGATGGCGATTTCATGACGGTTAAACAATTAATTGCCAATGATGCCGTTGGCGAACTTAGAGTTTTCGAGTCACATTTCGACCGTTTCCGACCACAGGTGCGCGATCGCTGGCGGGAAAATCCCGGCCTCGGCGCAGGCATTTGGTATGACTTAGGGCCGCATTTAGTTGATCAAGCACTAGAGCTTTTTGGCACGCCAGCCAGCATTAGCGCGCGATTAAAAATGCTACGTGAAAAGTCACTCAACATCGACTATTTCCACGTGCAACTGCACTACCCACAGTGCGAAGTGATTCTTCACTCTAGCCCGTTTAGCGCCCATCCCAACTTACGTTTTCAGTTGTCGGGCACACGCGGAAGTTTTATCAAGATAGGCTTGGACCCACAGGAAACACAATTAATATCTGGCGTCCAACCCTCGGCTGCAGGTTACGGTATCGAAACGGCGTTAGCTCACGGTAAACTCTACACTGAAGATTCGAACCAAACAGTGTCAACGCTAGCAGGAGAGTACCCGGCGTTTTACCGTGCGCTGGCCGCTTGCATTAACCATGGCAACGCCATTCCGGTTGATCCCGTATCGGCCGCACAGGTTATGCACGTGATCGAACACGCGGTGCGCGCCGACAGAGAAGGTCTAACCTTACCTTTTACAGCGCTTTAGTCTTATCACATTTTCCGCTCGACGCATTTATTGCACCTAGCCGTCAATAAGGCCGAAAAACTTGATAGATTTTGCTTTATCCAACACGTTTAGGAGCGTAAGCAATGGCTTCCCATTTTATTCAACGACAATGGCGCGAAAACCGTGGGCTTATTTTATTTCTTGCATTGATGTTTGTATTTCGTAGCGCCTTTGCCGACTGGAATAGCGTACCGACCGGTTCTATGTTGCCCACCATCGTTGAAGGTGATCGCATTCTGGTCAACAAAATGGCCTACGATATTCGCGTACCGTTTAGCCAGATATCAATCATCAAGCTCGGCGACCCCAAGCGCGGCGATATTATTGTGTTTGAATCTGAGGCGGCGGATAAGCGTTTAGTTAAGCGCGTGGTTGGCCTACCTGGCGACACAATTGCCATGCAAGATAATCAGCTGTTTATCAATGGCAAAAAAATTGCGTTACAGTTTGCTAATGAAACTGAGCAGACCCGCATTTATCAGGAAGCACTTACCACTCAGCCCCACCTTATTCAGTTAGCCCCTAGGTCTTCACCTCTGGCTAGCTTTACAGCCGTTCAGGTGCCCACGGATAGCTTCCTCGCGCTAGGTGATAACCGGGATAATAGCGCCGACTCACGGGTTATTGGTTTTGTCCCTAGGCATGAAATTATCGGCCGAACTCGACAAGTGGTGCTGTCTTTCGACTACCAAAATTATTATTTGCCGAGGCAAGATCGGTTTCTAAAAACGCTGTAAATTCAAGCTTAGATGATTAACGTCAGGAAATGAAGACGATGGTTCTCAGACAATTTGAAGTCCGCGATAGAGACGCATTATTGCGTCTGAATGAACAGTCCGTGAACGTGTTAAGCCCTATGGATCAACAGCGCTTTGACCAATTAAGCAACCAATCATCGCTCATATTGGTAGCGGAGCAAGAGAATCGTGTGCTGGGATTTTTAATCGGCTTTACCGATGGCAGCCAGTACGACAGCAAAAACTATCGCTGGTTTTCAGATCGCTTAAAGGCCTTTTTTTATGTTGATCGCATTGTCATTGCCGCCGAAGCACGATCACAGGGTTTGGGCCAACGCTTCTACAGCGCCATTGAAATCTGGGCACAGGAACATAAACTCCATTGGTTGGCGGCGGAAATAGATATCGAACCTGCCAACCCAGCCTCTTTGTCGTTTCATCAGCGACAAGGTTTTAATAGGGTCGGTCAACAAGGTATCAAGCACAAACAGGTGTCATTGCTGGTTAAGGCCATCGGATAGCAAACTTTCGCGCTAGCTGCCGGCCTATCTGCGCAGCTATGGCAAGGCGACAAAAGATCGGGCGCTAGGCAAGCTAGCGCCGGTAGATGATTGATCTAGCGTTGAACGATAAAGTTATCGAAGAAAAGATCGACCACGCCACTTTCGCTGGCCTGCTCTAGTTCAATCACTTGGCGGATTTCTTTTAGCGCATCTTGGCGCAATTGCTCCTTACCCTCTTGAGTATCAATTACCAGCTCCTCCTGCTTACTCAGTAAGGTCACAATTTTATCGCGAATGGCGGGCATGTGATGGCGCACGCTTTGTGCGGCGCTGATGTCGTGCACCCTAACCGTCATCTCGGCCTTCAGGTAACGCAACCGACCAACACCCCCATAGTTGACGACAAAAGGTGGCAAGAGTGGGATATAAAGTGCTTCAGGCTTAGCCGGAGCCTCTTCATCGTCCTCGGCGTGGGCGGGTAGGGCGACGGTAAGCGCCAGCAGTAAACTCAGGGTGAAGGTGCGCAGCACAAACATAGATAAAACCATTTATTTCCAAAGCTAGGCCTTTGAGCATAGCCCTTTTATCGCTTTTGTGGGCTAATTGAGTTGTGCCTTTTGCGCTTTTCCCCTAACGTGACGCCAGCAGTAATTTCAGATTTGAGACGTGCTTATGTTGCCCAATTTACGCCAGACTTATTTTGTTATTTTCGCCGGTTGCACCAGCCTTATTTTGATCGCGTTGTACATGCAACACCAAATGGGTTTACACCCCTGCCCGCTGTGCGTGACCCAGCGGGTCTTCGTTATTGCGGTGGGTCTTATTGCCTTGGTAGCCGCCTTGCACAACTCCAAAGGTTTTAGCAATACGATTTACAGCGGCTTAGCCGTAGTTGCTGGCATTATTGGCGCCGGTGTTTCGGCCCGCCATGTGTGGATTCAAAACTTACCGGAAGACCAGGTGCCGGCTTGTGGCCCCGGCTTAGAGTACATGTTCGAAACCTTCCCCTTGTTCGACGCGCTCGCGCTGCTGTTTCAAGGCGATGGAAATTGCGCCGATGTGGTGTGGAGCTTTCTTGGCCTGTCCATCCCAGCCTGGACTTTTGTTGCCTTCGTCGGCTTGATTGTATTGTGCACCTGGCAGGGTATGCGCAGGGCGTGATCATCGGCTTACTGGTTCTTATTGGCTTCCAGATACTGGGCGAGCTGCTCGCCCTTTGGCTCCACTTACCGATACCCGGCGCGGTCATTGGACTCCTATTATTGCTGGTTAGCTTGAGGGTGTTACCCTGGTCTAAAGCCTTGGTGCAACCCACGGAGCAAGTCAGTGATAAGCTCATCAATCACCTCTCGCTGCTGTTCCTGCCCGCCGGTGTAGGCTTTTTTTTCTTGCCCGAACATATCAATGCCCAATGGCCCGCGGTCGTCGCCGCGATGCTCGGCGGTACCTTCGTCGCCATGCTGCTTTCCAGCCTTACCTACCGGGTATTTAGTGCGCGAGCCAAGCCTCGTGAATGATCGCCTGCATTGGCTGTTAATGATAGGCGCAACACTTTGCGCCTATCAAATAGGCGTCTGGGTGTATCAACGCAGTGGGCGCAAGCTCTGGCTACATCCTCTACTCACTGGCTCAATAGTAATTGCCCTAGCACTTAAGCTGTTAAATGTGGATTACACCGATTATAAGAACGCTAATTGGCTGTTCTACCAACTCCTAGGGCTAGCCACCGTGAGCTTGGCCTTGCCTCTGCACCGAGAGTTTCACCAACTCAAGGGCCTTTTTTTACCCATAACTGGGACCATCGCCCTCGGCAGTGGTATAGCCTGTGCCACGGCCCTAGCCTTTGCCTACGTCGCTGGCGCAGGTGCAGAACTGTTATTAGCCCTAGCACCTAAATCGGTAACCACACCCATTGCGCTGGGGATAGCAGAAGCAATTGGTGCCAATACCAGCCTAACCACAGGCGTGGTTATTTTTACCGGTGTTATCGGTGCACTTATTTCACCCATGGTGTTTAAACTAACTGGGCTTACCGATCCAAGGGGGCAGGGCATAGTGCTAGGTATCAATGCCCACGGTGTGGGTACCGCCAGAGGTTTTGAAGTGAGTGCCACAGTGGGTGTTTTCGCCAGCCTTGCCATGGGGCTTACCGGCGCCTTCACCGCGCTGTGGCTGCCTTTTTTAGCCGGCTACTTTTAAGCGCTGCGCTACGCTTTTACCCGTTAATCGACCATTAGCTGTTGATTAAGTCTTGCCCCCTTTCTGCCTTTCACCTACATTGAGCGTTAGACCTATCGGATGAGTTGAGGAAGTAGTCACATGCTCGATAATTGTAAAACGGCTAAGGAGCGCTGGGGCGGTGTAAGCGATATTATCGACCGCTGGCTGCAAGAACGTCAGGATGCATTAGTACTCTACTGCAAGCTATCTGATCACGATGAGTTTGAACCCTTGGAGCACGGCGACAAGGTGCGAACACTCTGCCAACTGCTCGTGGATTACTCCTCTGCTGGGCACTTTGAGGTGTACAAGCAGCTGGTGAAAGAAGCCCACGAATTTGACGACCAAGCCGCTATTGACGAGGCCTCTGGACTCTATACCGAGATCGACCCAACCACGGATGTGATTCTCGATTTTAACGACAAGTATCAAGAAACCGATGACCTAACGTCATTGCGCGCGGATCTCTCAACCCTCGGCGATGCGCTAGAAACGCGCTTTTCAGCCGAAGATCGGATGATTTCTGTACTCCACGACGCCCATAAGGACTTGGTCGCCTAGTATGCCCTGATCGGTTGGCGCCAACCTAGGTGTCAATCGACGGCAGCGCCTTCATTTCTGCACTATCTTTAGTTTCAGTTATATCCTCACTCGGATCTTGTTATGAAATGGAATTGGATGGCTGCCTACAGCTTGGCCTGCCTCAGTCTTTTAGCCTGTGATAACACCCCAACCCCAACCGCCAGTGTCGAAGTGGCCAATAAGGGCGTCTTAAGTGCTGCGCTTTCAGACCAAGGTAACTACGCCGTTATTGGCTCTATATTTGAGGGTGGCAGCCTGTGGCGACTAACCGACAATGAGCGGCTTTACGACTGGAATCACGCGAAAGACGAGCGCTCCACCATTGAAAGCGCTGCCTTCTCAACGGACGGTCGTTGGGCAGCAACCGCCACCACGCACACTATCGTATTCTGGAGCTTAGAAACCGGCCAAGCCGCGCGCTTCTGGAATGCACCTGCTGAAGTGCTCGATATCGCCTTAACACCGGCTGGCGATTACGCACTGCTGGGTCTGGTCGACGGCACAGCGGTGATGTTCGATATCAAGCGCGGCGGCATTGTGCGCACCTTTCGACACGATAACCGCGTTCGCAAGGTGGGCCTATCGGCGGATGGAAAAATCGCCATCACCGGGTCTGAAGATCGCACCGCTGTTGTCTGGGACGTGAGCACCGGCAACGCCATACACACCTTCAACCATACCGAAGAAGTACAAATGGTGGCCATCACCAACGACGGCAGCAAAGCACTCAGTGCTGCAAAATACGATAGGGCGGTGATCTGGGATCTCACCAGTGGTAAAGCACTGCGAGAGGTGCCTTTAGCGGGCAATATGGTCAAGCGTGGGCTGCGCTTTACCGCGGCGCGTTTTTCCGCCGATGGCAAGCAGCTATTAACTGGCCGACCCGATCAAATCGTACAGCTGTGGCAAGTCGATAACATGACGCTCACCCAGCAGTGGCGCCTACCCAAGCGCGATACGTTACAGCCCTCTGGCGCCGCTGTTGTCGCCGTCGCCTTTGCCGACAAGCATTTCGTCGCCGTCGCGGCCAACGGATTTGTGCACACCTTGAAGTAGCATTACTGCCTTAACAGAAAGCAAAAAGGCTGCCGAAGCAGCCCTTTCATATCAAGCAAATTAACTTACTTAGCCTTTGGTGCAGCCGCTTCAGGCTTGACGATATCTAGCAATTCCACCTCGAAAACCAAGGCTGAATTTGGACCTATTGGACCAGTACCACCGGGGCCATAGGCGAGATCAGACGGGATGTACAACTCATATTTGGCGCCCTTGTTCATCAATTGCAAGGCTTCAGTCCAGCCAGGAATAACACCGGTCACAGGAAAAGTTGCAGGCTCGCCACGGGTGTAAGAGCTATCGAATTCGGTGCCATCTATTAACGTGCCCTTGTAATGCACGGTAACTGAATCATCCGTTGTGGGCTGTGCGCCTTTACCTTCGGTCAAAACTTTGTACTGTAAGCCTGACTCTGTTGTCTGTACGCCTTCTTTGGTGCCATTGGCAGTTAAAAACGCTTCGCTTTTCTGCTGGTTAACCGCACCAACTTCTTTCATTTTTGCTTCTTGCTTAGCCTGTGCTTGGGATTGGAACTCCTGCATCACCTGTTGCATTTCTTCTTGGCTGATACGGTTTTCCTTGCCGCTTTGAATATCAACGACCGCCAATGACAGGGCTGCTGGATCTAGGGTAATACCTTCCTGCTTGAACTGAGACGCCATGTTAGCGCCGAAGATATAGCTCATTTTGGCTTCGAGGGTATCTAGCTTTGCTTCTTCAGCTTTTTTGTCAGCGCCACAGGCAGCTAGCATCAGGGTAGCTAGGGCAATGCCTGAAACCAGGCTGTGTTTCACTTTAATCATTATCATCTTCCGGTTGAGGGCCCTGAACCTACCGTAGGTCAGGCAATAAAAAATCGAGCGGCCAATACTAGCCTAGTTAGTCTGGCCTGTTAAGGTATCGGCCTTCAGCTCAGCCATTCTGGCACGTAAAGCACCGAAGCTGTCACAATCACTCGGTATTTGGTAATACAAACACACACTGGCCAAGGCCTGCTCTGAGCATCTAATCCATGTAACTAAGCCTAAGCGCTTGATAACCTCCAATTCGGCGGACAGCTCAGCTTGCTTAATTTTTGTCCGAATCTCGGCAACAGCGACATTAGCTTCAGATTCACGCTTTAACTGCCTGCGCATCTGTCGCAATGGCCATACCACAGCTTGCTCCCACGCAAGTATTTCACCTGCATGCGCACGAATAGAATCTGGGCTGGCACCGACACCGCGAAAGTCGAGCCAAGCACAACAAAGCAGTAAGGTAACACTGACCTGATAGCGATCCTGTAATTGCAGGCACTCGGCCTCCACTGAAGGTTGCGCGTATACAGACAACGCAAAATCGATAAAGTTTGGTTGCATCATCACTTTTCGCTAGTCGCCATTGCCAGCGCTGCTACAATGCGCGCCATGATTGAATTGAACCAAGTAAGCCTACAGCGCGGGCAAAAATTTTTGCTCGACCACGCAGACCTTCGCATCCACCCAGGCCAACACGTCGGCCTGATTGGCGCCAATGGTAGTGGTAAATCGAGCCTATTCCAAATGCTGCTGGGCAAGCTCGGCGCCGATACTGGCCACTGCCTTGTGCCCAGCCAGTGGCGACTAGCCCATATGGCGCAAGAAATTGAGAACACTCAGCAAAATGCCCTAGATCATGTACTCGATGGCGACACCGAGTTGCGTCGCTTGCAAGCATTGCTAAAAAACAGCGAAGGCGAGGCATTAGCCACGGCCTATGCCGATATGGAGCACATCGACGGCTACACAGCCGAATCCCGAGCGCTACAACTTTTATCGGGCTTAGGGTTCGCGCCCGGTGACGAAACTAAATTAGTCAGCGATTTTTCCGGTGGCTGGCGCATCCGATTGAACCTCGCGCAGGCACTTATGTGTCCGAGCGATCTCTTGCTACTCGATGAGCCCACCAACCACTTAGATTTAGATACCACTTTGTGGCTAGAGCAATGGCTCAAACGCTACCCCGGCACCCTGGTATTAATCTCGCATGATCGCGATTTTCTCGACGCGGTTATTGATCGAATCGTCAACGTTGAATCACAGAAACTGGTGCTGTATCAGGGCAATTATTCAGCCTACGAGCGGCAAAAAGCTGAACGACTTGCGCAGCAACAAGTGGCCTTCGAAAAACAGCAAGAGCGCATCTCCGAAATTGAAAACTTCGTGCGTCGCTTCCGCGCCAAAGCGACCAAAGCCAAACAAGCACAAAGCCGATTGAAAGAACTTGAGCGCATGGAGACCATAGCCCCAGCGCATATCGACTCGCCGTTTCACTTTGACATTCCGTGTTTCGAAAAAGTCAGTACACCCTTGGTTGGTTTACAGCAGGCCACGATTGGTTATGCCGGCCGAACAATATTTCAAAACTTAAATTTAGCCTTACTACCCGGCGCCAGAATTGGCTTGCTCGGTTTTAATGGCGCGGGTAAATCCACCCTAGTTAAAGCGCTGACGGAAGAGTTAACGCCAACCAGCGGCGACCGCATTGCCGGCGAGCACTTGCGCATTGGCTATTTTGCTCAACATCAACTACAGGCATTAGATTTGGATGCAACACCAGCATTGCATTTGCAGCGTTTGTCACCGACGGCCAGCGAGCAAGAAATTCGCAACTTTTTAGGTGGCTTTGGCTTTCATGGCGATCTAGCTTTAGCCACTGTGCGGCCTTTTTCCGGCGGCGAAAAAGCCCGTTTAGCACTGGCCATCATCGCGTGGCAAAAGCCTAATTTACTGTTGCTGGATGAACCCACCAACCATCTCGATTTAGAAATGCGCCATGCACTTACCGTGGCCCTGCAAGCGTTCGAGGGCGCAGTAGTAGTGGTGTCGCACGATCGGCACTTACTGCGCAACACCGTGGAAGAATTTTGGTTAGTGCATCAAGGCCGAGTTGAAATTTTTGATGGCGACCTAGACGCCTACCATCAATGGGCACAAATTACCTTACAAACCAGCCTGTCGACACGAGCACAACAAGCGAATGAAGACAGCGACCTAAAAATTGACCGAAAAGTTCAGCGCCAGCAGGCGGCGGCGCAGCGCGAAAAACTTAAGCCCCTGACGCAAAAACTTAAGAAAGTTGAGCAAGAAATGGAAAAACTACAGGCTCGGCTAACGGACGTTGAAACCCTTATGGGCGATGCGGATTTATACCTCAGTGAAAATAAAGAGAAAATGCAAAAACTCCTCAAAGAACAGGGCGAACTAAAAAGCACGCTTGAAAATGCGGAATTACAATGGCTCGAAATCAGTGAGGCTCTGGAACAAGCCAGCGTGTAGTTTTTTTACCAAAAATATCTTCATAACCAACGAAAAATTCATGACTCAAGAGTCATAGACTGTTATAGCTTCGAGCGAAGATCCACTCTACTATCTCTTCCGTATCAGTTCACTACAACAATAATTACTGATCTATTTCAACACCTACGTTTTACGCAGCAATGATACTAGCGATCTGTTTAGACAGAAAAGCTAACAATAATAAACACTGCAATGATCACGGAAAGACATTATGAGCATACGTATATCTGCATCTCTCAAACCACTAGCAGCTGCTTTGTTGCTGGCATCAGCTTGCACGCAAGCCCAATCTCCGTTCAACGAGCTCGTTGTTTTTGGTGACAGCCTCTCCGACTCGGGACAATTTCCAGATGCAGGGGGCCCAATTCACCCAACTCTGGGCGTTCCCGCGAGTGGCTTGCGCTTTACTAATCGCCTCGATGGCAACGGCAGCATGACTGACTTAGTCGGCGTACAGCGCTTCAGCCAGCAACTGGGTCTTGGCTACCTGGCGGCGTCAACGCCTTACTTGCCTAGCCCCGTCACCGGTTACCCAGCGGGGACCAACTATGCCGTGGGTGGCTATACCTCAGCGCAAATTAAAGCCTCCATCACCGATGCAGATGGCTCAACGGTTTACAACCCTGCCGCTGGTCCAGCAAAGATTCGCGATGGCTATCTCGCGGAATTTGGCACTGCCAAGGCATCAACACTGTATTACGTCAACGGCGGCGGCAACGACGTATTGGCTATTAGCAATCCAACGGACCCCACTAACGCTACAAAAATCATCACAGCAGCAAACACTCTCGTTGAAGGTATAACCGCGCTGGATTCCGCTGGCGCCAAGTACATAATGGTGTCTAATTTACCCGATGTAGGCAGCACGCCCGCCGGCATTGGCTCAGGCGCACAACCTTTGTGGAGTCCTTTGAGCGCACTTTACAACACCACTTTGTTAGCTGGCCTAAAAGACTCGGCAGCCAATATCATTGGCGTTGACGCGCGCGGCTTGGTGGCCGAGATCATGACTAACCCGAGTCAATACGGCTTCATCAACGATGCAACAGCACTTGCCGCTACCTGTTACGACGGCAGCGGCGGTAGTTGCTTTGAAAACCCCGTGTACGGCATAAATCAAGCGAATAACCGGGATCCTAGCAAGCTGCTATTTAACGACGGTGTCCATCCCACCGCAGCAGCCCAGCAAATTATCGCCGATTACATGTTTAGTTTGGTACAAGCGCCACAAGAAGTCGGCTTACTGCCGGTACTAGGGGCCAGCTTGTTAGACGCCAGCCAAGCTCAGCTGCGCCAACAAATGCAATCTAACTTAGCCAGCAAACGCGCTAGCGAAGGTCAATTTCAAGTGTTTGCCCGCGGTAGTGCCGTTGAGACAGGAATTCGCAACAACTATCTCGACGCAGACGCGGAATCGAATAACGCGCTACTTGGCATTCAATACAGCCTTAGCGATCTGTTAAGTATCGGCTTAGGTTTTGCTAGCGATAGCGGTGATTTGGGCTTCGACGACTCAGCCTCCTCCTATGACGCCAGCAGCCAGTCGATCACCTTATTTACCGGTTATACCTCGGGCGCCCACTGGTTTAACGCCAGCATCGGTTATGGCGAGCAGGATTACAGCGACTTAAATCGCGTTGTTCCGCTCGGCATCACCGCGCGCACTGAAACCGGAAAGACCAAGGGCGACTCCTTAACCCTGGCAGCTGAATACGGTTACAGCATTTCGCCTCACAGTAATTGGGACTACGGCCCCAAAGTCGAATTCGTACACCGAGAAATCAATGTTGACGGTTATGACGAGGCATCGGGGCTAACCACGTCTCTGCGTTTTGGTGATCAGAAACATACCTCAACCAGCGCCGATGTGGGCTTTTTCGTGCACTGGCGTGCCGCGGGGGATGCCTTGGTGGTTACCTCCGAGTGGGGCATCCGCTCAGAGCTCAAGGGCGAGGACTATGGCGTTACTATGGCGAGCCAAACGTTGGATCTCAATGCTTATGAATTACCTGGTTACAGCCAAGACAAAGGTCAAAGCTGGCATGGCAATTTAACCGCTAGCTACTTCCTCACCCCCAGCGCTGCTATTACCGCGAGTTGGGCCTCTGAAAGCGGCGACAACAAAACCGACCTGCTTGGCTTAGGTGTAAGTTACAACTTCTAAGCTCTACACCTTTACCAAAAACGGCACCTTCTGGTGCCGTTTTTGTTTCAAATCAATACACTTAAGCGAACGCTTGACTATGGTATGTTATTGACCAATGAAACTTACCTCGAGGGATAAAAATATGGCTGGCAATAAGCTATTAGTGGTTATAGACCCGTTAACCGATGATCAAATGGCATTAGGTCGCGCGGTTAAATTAGCACTGGAAATTAACGCTAGCCTGCACTTATTTTGCTGTACCTATTTGAGCGAAGACGAACTATTGGAATACAGCTCAAGAAAGGATGCAAAACACTCCCAAGTCCAAGAAACCAAAGACTGGCTGCAAGAGCTTGCTCAACCGATAAAAAATCAGGGCCTAGAAGTAAGCTGTGAGGTCGTATGGAATCAACGATGGGAGATGATGGTTGCACAGGCTGCAGGGCGCGTCGATGCCACCTTAATTGTGAAGTCCAGCTTTCAGCACAGCGCCCTGAGTAGAAAGTTTAAACACACATCAGATTTCTATCTAATGCGCGCAGCACCCTGCCCAGTTCTATTGGTAAAATCTGACGAAGCTTGGCAAAACAGCATTATTTTAGCAGCGGTAAGCCTAAACGAGCACGAGCCAGAACACGATGTGCTCAACAATCGAATTCTTACCCAAGCTCAACGTTTAGCAAAAGCTACTGGCTTCGAGCTGCACCTTGTCTCTGCCATCGAAAAAACACCGAATTTTGTAAAATTATTTCATTTGCTAGAACACAGCGAAGCACCGGATCAACAACTTGCCGCCGAGCGATTTGGCATTCCCTCTGCCAATATGCATTTGCGCGAGGGGAAAGCCAAGGCCGTTATTACCGATCTCACCCAAGAGCTACATGCCGACTTACTCGTTATTGGTACAGCTGCGAGGGCCGGTGTACAAGCAACATTAGTCGGGAATACGGCGGAGAAAATTTTAGATAAAGTCGAAACCGATGTCATGGTTGTCGGCTAGAAACGCAAAAAAAAGCGAGCCCTTGGGCTCGCTTTTCACACAAAAGCTAGATTACTTTTTTACTTTCGTGGTTTTTTGGGATTGTACTGAAGCCACAACACGACGATTCGCTTCGCGGCCTTCCGCAGTTTCATTATCCGCAATCGGGTTGGCCTCACCGTAACCTTTTGCCGTTACGCGCTCAGCAGCTACGCCATACTCTTGAACCAATACATCGCGAACAGCATTTGCACGCTTCTGCGATAGGGTTTGATTGTAGGCTTCAGATCCACGTGAATCGGTGTAGCCTTGTACTTCAACCACAGAATCTTTGTAGCTTTTCATGAAAGTAGCAACGGCACCAATCTCGCTAAAAAATGCTGGCTTAACAACGGCAGCATTATTATCAAAGGTTACATTCAGTTTAATGGCTACCGCTTCTGTTAATGAAATAGCACATCCCACCTCATCAACTTTTAAACCAGCTTCGGTATTTGGGCACTGGTCTTTATGATCGGCTACGCCATCTTTATCTGAATCTAATGCACAACCTCTAGCGTCTACCTTAACGCCAGCGGGTGTTTGTGGGCAGGCATCTTTGGTATCAATTACGCCATCATTATCAGCATCGCTAGGCGCAGCTACAGCGGCAACCACAGGCGCTGACTTGCCGCCACGATCGCCAAAAAAGTAAGATAGTGCAACATTGGTACCTAGGTCGATATCGCCATTTTCAGAACCTCGAATGCCGCGCATATCACCGCGTAAAATGAAATTATCAGTCAAGAAAAATTTAATGCCCGCGCCCAAGTTAAAGGTGCTTTCATCATCCTTAGCGCCCAGCAGTTTGTAGTCGTTTTTGCCGGCACCAAAGAGAAAGAATGGCTGAACATTGGTATCGGTATTGAAATGATAAAGCGCATCGAAATGCAGCTGCCTCGTTTCCAACGTATCTAATGTAGATTGAACCGAGCTGTCGTTTTCTATGTAGAAACCTTCGATTCCCCAGCTATCATTGATGCGGTAACCCAAACCACCCAACCAACCAGTAGAATCTTTTATTCCGCGATCTTTGTCCCAATTGGTGTGATTCCAACCAGCAGTCAGCTCTAAGCCCGATTGATCAGCTTGAGCCTGGGTGGTAGCGCCAATGGCTAGTGCTAGTGGCAACATCATTAATACGTTTTTCATAGAGTTTCTCCTTTAAATTTCACTCGTATGCTCTCAACAAAATCAGCTTGCGCTGGACTTTAGTCGTTCAGTTAGGATCGCGCAACACGGGCGCAATTAATGAATTAGTATGAGATTTTGCTATTGGAAAAGCGTCTTCATGCGCTTTCAAAAGAAAGACATCTAAAATGTCAAAGTAGAATAGGTACAGCTTTTTAATAAACACGCTAACTTACATAAGGCACCTACGTACCTTAAATTCACCCCTTCTATGTATCGCTATGCTGAACAGCCAACTTTGGGCGAGTTGGCCGTATTTGGCGCGATTGTGGGCAAGCCAGTTTGGAAATGCAAGGGACGAGAATGTTTTTTCAAACTTTTTTTTCAAACAATAAATCCCAAACACCATGCCCGAGTCGCTCACCGCGTTGCTCAAACTTGGTGTTGGGCCGATAACTGGGTTTAGCCGAGAAAATGTACTCGCCCGCCTGATTATCAAAACCTGGTGCCGAAGACAGCACCTCCATCATGTGATCGGCATAATCTTGCCAATCGGTTGCCATGTGCAGCACACCACTAAGTTTCAACTTGGTTCTAACTTGAGCCACAAATGCAGGTTGAGCAATGCGCCGCTTTTGATGCTTTTTTTTATGCCAAGGATCGGGAAAATACAGCTGAAATCGGCTCAACACCTCATTTGGAATACAGTCTTCCAAGACATCGTTAGCATCGGCCATATACACACGGAGATTAGTAATGCCTGCCTCTGCGGCGTCGTTGAGCAAGCGCCCAACGCCCGGCGGATGCACTTCAATGCCGATAAAATCTTTTTCGGGTTCGGCCTTTGCCATGGCCAGTAAGGATGCCCCCATGCCAAACCCAACTTCTAAAACCAATGGCGCTGTGCGGCCGAACAATTGCGCAGGATCAATTTGGCCGGAGAATAAGCTTAATCCATAGCGCGACCACTGCTGTTCAAAGGCGCGATGCTGGGCCGGAGTCATTCTGCCAGCGCGAATCACATAGCTACGAATGGATTTCTTTTTGAACTCAGGTCTTGGGGTAAAACCGTGCTCGTCCGCAATGCCGGGCAATGGAGTGTTGGGAGATGTGGATTCCATAATTCACCGATCAGGGGCGGGGAGGCGAAGCGCATAAGCGGCAATGCTCAACCAGCCAACTATTAAGAGAACGCCACCTATTGGCGTTACCGGGCCGAACAACCGTGGCCCACCTAGGGCTAAAATATAAAGCGAGCCAGAGAAGAGCAAAATACCACCGCACAGGCTATAGGCGGCGATAAATAGCCGACGCGCGTCATCCACCAGTAAGCGCAGACAAATGCCAATCAATAACACACTGTGTACCAGGTGGTAGAAAACGGCGGTCTGCCAGGTCGCCAAAGCGTCGGGACTGAGAATTGACTTAAGCCCGTGAGCACCAAAGGCACCTAACGCAATGGCTAAAGCACCCGTGCAAGCGGCGAGGATTAGTAAGTTTTTAATGGGCATTGCAAACAACCTTGTTAAAACACCAGCAAAAAAGAAAGCCGCGACTAAGCGCGGCTCTGGCGTTAATAAAGCGAGTATTACGCTTCCATCATCGCTTTTACTTTTTTCATGGCGTTCTTTTCAAGCTGGCGAATGCGTTCAGCAGAAACACCATAGACATCAGCTAAATCGTGCAAAGTAGCTTTGTCGTCATTTAGCCAACGCTTTTGTAGGATGTCGCGACTGCGCTCATCAAGCTTATCGAGAGCCAGCTCTAAACTGCTAACGTTCGACTCTTCCCAGTTAGCATCTTCTAACTGCTGAGCTGGGTCGTAGCGGTGGTCTTCCAAGTAATTAGCGGGTGCTTGATAGGCTGTGTCGTCGTCATCGTCCGCACCGGCATCGAAACCGGCATCATAGGCGGAAAGGCGGCCTTCCATTTCGTAAACGTGCTTAACATCGACGTCTAAGTCTTTTGCAATCGCCTGTGCTTCGGCGTGCGAAAGCCACGCAAGGCGCTTTTTAGAACCGCGTAAATTAAAAAATAACTTGCGTTGTGCCTTGGTGGTGGCGACCTTCACGATGCGCCAGTTGCGCAAGATAAATTCGTGAATTTCGGCCTTGATCCAATGCACGGCAAAGCTGACCAAGCGCACACCGCGCTCTGGATTAAAGCGCTTTACCGCTTTCATCAAGCCAACATTACCTTCTTGAATTAAATCAGACTCTTGTAAGCCGTAGCCAGAGTAAGACTTGGCGATATGGACCACAAAACGCAAATGGGCCATAACGAGTCGGCGGGCCGATTCGAGGTTTTCTTGGTAATAGAGTTCTTCCGCCAGTTGCTTTTCTTCCTCTGCGGACAGAATGGAAAAGGCGTTGACGGCCTGAATGTAAGCGCCAAGATTAGCACCTGGTGCTAAAACACCAACAGGTTGTAAGCTTTTACTCAATTGCAATACCTCCAAAAACTACCGCGTGAGTGTAGCACTACGGGATTTGACTGCCAACACGCAGAAAAATTCCCTATCGCGGCTGACTTTCCAGTCACCGCTATTGCGGGCGAATATCGCGCAAATGCCGGCCAACCGCTAACCAGGCGCCAAGTAAACCTATTAATAAGGCCATTGTCAGCAGTATCAAGCCGTTGGCAACGCCCAGCCCTTGCAAGCTGAATTGACTGCTGTAGCTTTGCGCTAAATTAGCAACGGGCGTCGCCACAGACACTAGCCCAATAACCACCAAAACCAAGGCGCAAACGCCTCCGCCTAGCCCGTACCAGAGCCCCGTGTATAAAAACGGCCGACGCACAAAGCCATCGGTGCCTCCGACAAGCTTAATAACCAATATCTCTTCCCGTCGGTTCTCGATCGCCAAACGCAGTGTATTGCCAATCGCCAACAACATACCTATGCCGAGCAATAAACCCAAGCCGAGAGCAAAGCGCTGCCCCAACTGCATCACATGGTTAAGCCTCTCTAACCACGCCATATCGATACGCACATCACTCACCACCGGATCAGCTGCCCAGCTGGCGCGCAGTTGCTGCAAGGTTTCAGCGTCCAGCACAGCCTTATGAGGCTGCACCAACAGCACCCAAGGCAGTGGATTGTCGGTTAAGTCATCGAGTAAATTACCCATGCCACTCTGCACAGCAAACTCACTCAAGCCTTGGTTGGGCGAAATCACCGACACCTGCGCCACTTCGGGTGCTAGCTCAAGCTTTTTGGCTAGGCTCTGGGCTGCCGTCTCTGTCGCGCCTGGCTGTAGGTAAATGGAAAGCTGGTTGCTACTCGCCCACTGGCCCGATAGCTGACTGACATTGGCCAAGGCCACGTAGAGGAGCGCGGGCAAGGCTAGCGAGATGCCCAGCATCAGTACTGTTAGACAAGACTTCACTGGCTCGCGCAACAGGCGCATCAAGCTATCTATGGCGGTGAGCTTATGGTGTTGCAGCCAAGCGTCGGCCTTATCGGAAATCTTCGTTTTGCTAACCCGAGCACCAGCTTTAGCGGGACGCGCTGCAATAGGCTCTCTACGGGTGGACATTCGCCTTGGCTCGGGCTGCTTAGGCACTCGGCTAGACATGGGTAGTCTCCGCGTCAACCGGCGCAATATCGGCGCGCAACTCGCCTTCCGAGAGCGCTAAAACGCGCTTATTTTGGCGCTTCAGCAAATCGATATCGTGACTGGCAATCAACATGGTGACCCCCACCTCGTTGAATTGCCGAAACAAATCCATAATTTCCGCCGACAATTCTGGGTCTAGGTTACCCGTGGGTTCATCGGCGAGTAAGATTTTCGGCTTATTGACGACGGCCCGAGCAATGCCAACCCGCTGCTGTTCACCGCCCGACAGCTCCAGCGGCAAACGGTTTTCTTTGTGCAGCAAACCGACCTTATCAAGTGCCGCGCGCACGCGCTTAGACACATCAGATGCAGCATAACCGGCAATCACCAGCGGCAGCGCGACATTGTCAAACACGCTGCGATCGAATAACAGTTGGTGGTTTTGAAACACCACGCTAACCTGGCGCCGGTGGTAGGGTATTTGGCTATCGTGCATGCGCGTTAAATTGGTGCCATTGACGAACACTTGGCCGCGGCTTGGGTGCTCCATCGCCATAATGAGCTTTAACAAGGTGCTTTTGCCGGCACCTGAGTGACCAGTAAGAAACACCATTTCACCCGCTTCAAGGGAGAAATTTAAATTTTTCAGTGCTTCAAAGCCATTGCTGTAGCGCTTTGAAACGTGATCAAAGCGAATCATCAATCGGCCTGCTCGGTCTGTACCGCGTCGTGGTTAAACAAGCCATCAATAAAGGGTTTAGCCGCAAAGGGCTGCAAATCATCGACGCCTTCGCCGACACCGATGAAGCGCACCGGTAAGCCGAGCTTTTTACTCAGGGCGAAAATCACACCACCTTTGGCCGTGCCATCGAGCTTGGTCAGCACTAAACCGGTAACACCGGCGGCTTTATGAAACTCCTGCGCCTGACTAATGGCATTCTGGCCGGTGCCAGCATCCAGCACCAAAAGCACTTCGTGCGGCGCCGTCACATCCAGCTTGGCCATCACCCGCTTCACCTTGGCGAGCTCTTCCATCAAGTTGCTCTTGTTGTGCAAGCGACCCGCTGTATCGGCAATGATGACGTCAATCTCTTTCTTCTGAGCCGACGCTATGGCGTCAAAAATAACCGAGGCGCTATCGGCGCCCGTGTGCTGAGCCACGACCGGTACCTGATTGCGCTCACCCCAAACTTGCAGCTGCTCAACCGCGGCGGCTCGAAAGGTATCGCCAGCGGCCAACATGACCTTTTTACCATCGTTTAAAAAACGCTTCGCCAATTTGCCAATGGTGGTGGTTTTCCCCACGCCGTTAACGCCCACCACAAGAATTACATAGGGTTTCTTTTGGCTATCGATAATTAACGGTTTTTCCACCGGCAGCAACAGCTCACCAAGCGCCTCGCGCAACAAAGCCAGCAGCGCTTGTGGGTCTTTTAATTGCTTGCGAGCAACACTGTCGGTCAAGGATTCTATAATGTCTGTGGTGGCCTCTATGCCAACATCAGCAACCAGCAATTGCGACTCCAAATCCTCGAGCAACTCGTCATCGATGGCTTTTTTACCCAAAAACAGATTGCCAATCCCCTCGGCAAATTGACTGCGTGTGCGACTGAGCCCCGCCCTTATTCGAGCAAACAAGCTAGGTTTGTCAGCCGGTTGCAGTGTTGCTGCAGACGCAACTGCCTGCTCAGCCGACTCAGTACTGGGTGCAGCCGGCTGCTCTTTTTTCTTAAACAACTTGGAAAACATCGATACTCACTGACTAAATGACGTTAAAATGCGCACGCAATCTGGGGCGCGCTGCCTGATTCCATAGAAAGAGCGCTATCCTACCACTCCCAGCGAAAATTGAGTTGACCCATTGCATGAAAAACCGCCAAGCCTCTGCTACTCACCAGGGCGGCCAGTTACGACTCATCGGCGGCCAATGGCGCGGGCGAAAACTCAGCTTCCCCAGCCCGGACGGCCTCAGGCCCACAGGCGATAGAATCCGCGAGACGCTGTTCAACTGGCTGCAAGCGGATGTCGCCGATGCTCGCTGCTTGGATATGTTTGCCGGTTCCGGCGCATTAGGCCTTGAGGCGCTTTCCCGCGGCGCCGGAAGCTGCACATTCCTAGAACTCAACCGGCAGGCCTATCGACAATTGCAACACAACTGCAGCCTGCTGAAAGCACAAAGCGCCGACATCTTAAATGTCGACAGCCTGGCGTGGTTGGCGCAGACAGACCAAATGTTTGACTTGGTCTTTCTCGACCCACCCTTCGCCCAACACTTATGGCAACAGGCCATTGAATTATTGAGTCGACCGGGTTGCCTATCTACCCAAGCGCTGATCTACGTTGAAAGCCCCAAAAATTTGCTATTGGCAACCCCCGCTCACTGGAGCCTGAGTCGAGAAAAGGTCGCGGGCGAGGTGTGCTTCCGTCTTTATCGCTTACTTTAAGAAACGCCCTCAGCTTGATACTATCCGCAGCTGAATTACGCCCCCTTAATATTTGGTGACTGAATGCGCACTGTAGTTTACCCCGGCACTTTCGACCCGCTGACCAATGGTCATATCGACTTGGTTGAAAGGGCTTGCCGCCTGTTCGATAAAGTCATCATTGCCATTGCTGCAAGCACCAAGAAGAATCCGCTATTCACCCTTGAGGAACGCGTTGCACTGGCGCACAAGGTTCTCGGGCACCTACCGAATATTGAAATTTGTGGTTTTGATATTTTGCTGGCGGATTTGGTAAAGCAGAAACAAGCGCAAGGCGTGCTGCGTGGGCTGCGGGCCGTCTCTGACTTCGAATATGAATTTCAATTGGCCAATATGAATCGCGCCCTAATGCCGGAAATGGAAAGCCTTTTTCTCACGCCCTCCGAGCACCTGTCTTACATCTCTTCATCACTGGTACGCGAAATCGCCTCGCTGGGCGGGGATGTCAGTAAATTCGTGCACCCCTTGGTTAAGGATGCACTCATCGAACGCTATAAGAAAAATAGCGTAAAGTAGGTATTACTCGACGTCGTGCTGATAGCCAGGCGTGGTACAACCCAAGCAGCGCACGAATGTCGTCTCGCCAGGCCCAACCACTAACGTCTGAGCCGACTGCTTAACGTTGCCGCCAGCAGCAGAGAAGGGCAGGGCAACGAGAAACGCCGCTGTGCCTAATACCGTAACACCCAGCATCACTGGGCGTACAATTACCAAATCTAACGCCATAGCGGCCGCTGATGGATCTTCCAACTCACCGTCTTTAGCAAGCGCAAAACTAGACATGGCTAAACAAGTGGTTAAAGCAACGGCTCTAACGCTCAATTTTTTCAGATTCACAGCGAGTCTCCTCAGTTATCGTCCTGAGTATGCCATTACTACTTGGGCAAGTACCGGACTTTACGCATTGTACATAAAGTATAAAGCCATCAGTGGCTTAGCGTCGAATGCTAATGTGCAGTGTAGCTAGCACTGGCAATTGGCACAATATACCGTGGCACGATTACTTACGCGAACTTCTTTCAGCGGAGTGTGACAGACCCGACAAGGCAGGCCACCGCGCCCATAAACGAGTAACTTCTGCTGAAAGTAGCCCGGTTTGCCGTCGCCACCGACGAAGTCCTTCAGCGTCGTGCCGCCCTGCTCAATAGCCTTAGCAAGCACAGCTTTTATGTGTTCGACTAATACACGAGCTTTTGCCAAGGTTAAGCTGCCAGCGGCGCGGCGCGGTCGTAACTTAGCCATGAACAGCGCTTCATTAGCGTAGATGTTGCCTACCCCTACGACAACGTGGCTATCCATAATGAACGTTTTTAAGTTTTGCTTCTTACCGCGCGACCGCTGATATAAATAGTCAGCGGTAAAATCATCAGACAGAGGCTCTGGTCCCAAAGCCGCCAACAGCTTGTGCGCCAACACATCCCCCTCAGCCCATAACCAGCAACCAAAGCGCCGCGGGTCGGTATAGCGCAGACCGATGCCATCGCTAAACTGCAAATCCACATGGTCGTGCAATCCAGGGGGCTCTTGCGTCGAAATAACCCGTAAGCTACCCGACATGCCGAGATGCACCAACACGTGCCCCAGCGTGAACTCAAACAGTAAGTATTTACCGCGGCGGGTCACAGAACGCAGGGTTTTACCGGTTATCAGCTCGGCCAATTCAGGTGGAATGGGCCAGCGCAGCGAAGGATTGCGCACCAGTAGCGCTTTAACTTTTTTGCCCCGAGTATGCGGCTCAATGCCTCGGCGGGTTGTTTCAACCTCAGGTAATTCCGGCATCTGAACTCCTTAGTTCCGCATCAGTTTCGCTTCGCTTGCAAACCGATAACCTCGATCGACCAAGTACAAGCATCAGACGCTAAATAGCGCCATTGGACGTTGAAATCGAGCAGGTGCATACCATAAATACGGTTTGGCTCTGGGGTTTGATATGCAGGGCGAGGATCTTGACCCAAGACTTCAACAATCAGCTGCGCCAGCACTGGGCTGATAGAAACACCCTCGGCAAAACCAACACCGATGGGCTCGGGCGCCGCTGGCGCAAGCAAGTTACGCGCAGCAGGGACACTATCGACGTAGGGCAGGTAAGGCTTGATATCTACCACCGGCGTCCCGTCGACCAGATCCACACCCGAAAGCCAAAGCAGCACCTTGGCGCCATCGATCTCGACGCGATCCAATTTCACCACCGACAAACCTAGGGCATTTGGCCGCACCGGTGATCGACTTGCGAAGACGCCAATACGTTGATTGCCACCCAAGCGCGGCGGCCTAACCTTGGGGCTTTTTGACTCTGGGCTTTGATGAAAAATAAACTGCAGCCAAATATGACTGACACTCTCCAAACCCTGAACAGCATCGGCCTGATTGTATGGCGGCAGCAATTCTAAGCAGGCGCAAGCCGACGGCGCCAAGGCCGGCTGGCGCGGCACGCCAAACTTCTCCTTAAAACAGGAGTGCACGATTCCAATAGTTTGCAGTGTATGCATAGCGGCGGGCCAGATACGAAAAAGCCCGGTCGTACCGGGCTTTTTCAAGGTGCAAGGATCAATTACTTGATCTTGCCTTCCTTATAAACCACGTGCTTGCGAACAACGGGATCATATTTCTTGATCTCCATTTTCTCAGGCATGGTGCGCTTGTTCTTGTCAGTTGTATAAAAATGACCAGTACCGGCACTTGAGTTCAATCGAATTAAATCACGCATGGTATTTGCTCCAGCTAAATTAAACGGCTTCGCCGCGCGCGCGCAGGTCAGTCAGCACTAGGTCGATGCCACGCTTGTCGATGATGCGCATGCCTTTAGCAGATACACGCAACTTAACAAAGCGCTTCTCAGACTCAACCCAGAAGCGGTGTGAGTGAAGATTTGGCAAAAAACGACGCTTGGTGTGGTTTTTCGCGTGGGAAACATTGTTACCGGTAACTGGACGCTTACCAGTAACCTGACATACCTTGGACATCGTATTGCCTCGTCTGTAAATCGTTCTCGACCCACCAAATGGATCAGAGGTTGCAAGAAATCTGTGTATCGGGGGCCACCCGGAGAGCAACCGTAGATGCCCC
This sequence comes from Simiduia litorea, assembly GCF_042853465.1. Classification (GTDB taxonomy): domain Bacteria; phylum Pseudomonadota; class Gammaproteobacteria; order Pseudomonadales; family Cellvibrionaceae; genus Simiduia; species Simiduia litorea. Next base: position 4,343,447 of record NZ_AP031497.1, read on the forward strand.
ACCAGAAAGAGCCGCGTTTTATACCAGAAGCACCCATTGATAGCAACCAAAAGCGCCAAAATGGTTAATATTTCAACCGTTACGCCGACTTACCCGGTAATAGTCTGGTGCGCCACACCAAACTCAGCATACCGCCGCTAATCAATGCGAACACAAACCGACCACTGGCGAATTGCATATAAGACTCAAAACAGTTTATTACAAACCATAACGCTAAAAAGGACAGATAGAACACCAACAAATCGTTAGAAATATGTCCATTACGCCAGAGTTGCACACACGCCCGAACCAGATAAGCCCAAAGCGCGACTATTGCAGCCAAGCCCAATAGACCAAAATTAACCAAGGCATCCAAAAACGAGTTATGTAGGTGCGATAAATCCTGCTTCTTTATCGCCTCAGGGAAGGAGTCAGCCTGCTGAATCACCATTTTTTTACCCTCCACTCCCCAGCCCACTAACGGCCGCTCGGCTATCCAATGCAATGACTCACGCCAAAAATGCAGTCGAATACCGGCACTGTCGAAAGCGATTGCATCATCAGCCCATAGGGCGGCAATAGAATCGCTCTCTGCTATAACGCGCTGCTGTATCAGCTGCCAATTCGTAGCCAATACGATGATTAAAGGAATGACTACCATGGCCACTAACCTCGTCACCCGCCGCCAACTGGCGCTAGTAACCCGTAGCGATACAGCCATCTGAACTATTAGTGCGATGGATAAACCGAGCCAGACAGCGCGCGTCTGCGTAATAATAACTGCCACCAAGGCGTAAACAAGCACAAGCAAGCAAGCCCCAACCGCGAGCCAACGCAGGTTCTTAAGCGCTAGCAGACGCGGTAACACCGCAACCGCGCCAAGCGCCAATACAGCAAAATACATGGCCGCATGTTGGGCGTTAAGCAGGTTTAAATCCGTTCGCGAGCCCGTGATCCCATTTACAATCGCAGTGACTCCAATCCCTTTCACCCACGGCGTGAACACCAAGGCAACACCCGCAATCAACCAAATGCCGATAACCTTGCGCCGATCGCCACCGCATGCGAAGGCAATGGGGATGAGAAAGAACCAATAGGTCAGCTTATGAACTTGCGGAGAGCTTTCAGCAATATCTGCATGCTGTAGCAACATCAATGCCCAAGTAAGCAATGCCGCCGCTAAGGCAAATACAAAAATATAGATTGCCGGGCTAGATGTTACTGGCTTTGGGGCAAAGAAAAATGCGACCAACGCGGCTAACAATATCAAGTCGATAAATGGCTTTGCCAAGTTATCCGAGAAAATCGATAACACCGTATAGCCAACCAATGCTACCAGCAACCAACCAACAAGCCACATTTGATTGAGAAAGTGATCCTTCACCAACAAGCGAATATTAATGTCCATATACAACGATTTACCTAATACCTAATACCCGAGATTATATTTACTCGCCATGAATCACTCTATAATCATCCATACTGGCGCCAAATACGCCTGCTACAACGCCAAGGTATTTGCACATCTTCAGCCAGTATTTATTCCTCAGCTCACGCTGCAACGCAATAGCTAGCAAGGCTGAAAACCCAAAGGCAAGAATAACCATAAGCACGCCATTTAAACAAATTATCAAACGACTTCGCCCATATTTTTTCTTGCGCCACGCAGATATTATACCAACACGGAATTTTCGTCGTGATAACCATGCCATGTTAGCCTTACTTTCGGGTATTACCTCGTGCACTATAGCTTCCGCACACTTATAGATTGGCACTCCTTTTTGCGAGGCCAGGGTGAAAAAAATTGTATCTTCACCGCCCATGTGCGGATTATCCTCAACAAATCGAAGCCCAAGATCCGCCATAACAAAAACAGGTATTAGTACGTTATTTGTTGCACAAGCACTTAACGCCGTGCCAGTACCTCGCTCTCGTTTGATAAAAAATCGCGCCACTGTTTCGGACACATTGTCGGGCAACTCCTGAATAACGTGGCCAGAAACAATAGCCTCACCGCCAACTTTTCGACTATATCCGTACAATACATCCAACCATTCAGGCTCTACCCATTCATCATCATCGATAAACACCAAGTAATCGCACTTTAGCTCTAAGGTAACGTCTATGGCTCGGTTGCGCGCATAAGGAATACCGCTGGATGCTACGTGCTGATAGTGCAGTGCAAAGGGGTAATCCTTCTTTAGTATCGCGATATAATCCGCTGCGCTTTGTGCATTATCATTATCGATAATCGATACATAAATTTGCACTCGGTCAGGCACATTCACTACAGCGATACTAGCCAAGCATCTTTTTAATAACTCCGCTCTTCTACAAGTACAAATACAAATATTAATGCGCGCATCAATTTGATCGCCGAAACTATCCTGCGGCTGATTCTCTGTCAATTTTGGTACACCCTGTGATAAATGTGTCACGCTAATTACTTCACTTTAGGCATTTTCATACGGGCTGTTTTGCCCGGCTTTTCAGAAGGTAGCTCAGCTGGATACAGCGCTCCTGAATAGGCCGTTAAATAATCATTACGCTTTTTGCTAAGCAAACCTTTAACGAAGGGCCGCATGAGGTAGTAAAAAAAACCTACCCGAGCGCGCTTAACATTCGACTTTAGAATCGACGATGGATGCGGCCGCTCCCATAACAAATGAGGCTCCACACAGTATTGGTGAAGACCAAACTCCCAGTAGTGATCATAAACCTTATCAATTGGTTCAAAAATATTACTGGCATGCTGAATTATTTTTGCCATCGCATTTCGATTAACCACATAACCTTGCGCACCTAACACGCCTCGTTCTGGCCGAGTCAACCGGTGACTGCCTTGTAACATGTCTCGAACAATCTTACGTTTACGCACTCGCAAAGCCATCAATCGAACGAACTCGAAGTCTTCCGTGAAAGTATTTATCTCGCGCAGCGCGCGTCCGAATTCTGGCTCCACCTCTACATCGTCTTCCAATAAACAGAGTTTTTCACAACCCAGCGCATAAGCCTTTTTGATGGCGCGCAAATGCGATAAATAACAACCAACCTCTGAATTCGTCATGTCGCAAAGATGCCGGAGCCTGGATTTTTGTACATCTAAAAATTCATCAGCATCCAGCGCCGGCATCGCATGACGGCCATCGACGCCGGGGAATAGTTCGGCCTCAATACCTTGCGCAGAAAGATTTTCCAGTAAGCGCTGAACACCGTCTCCATCGGGGTGCAAGGTAATAATCCAACAGGGCAAAACCTTTTTACTTTCCGCCATCATTTTATTTGCCCCTCGCAACCAAATCGCTGTACAACTGGCTGTACTGCTGAACAATTATCTCGCGGGCATAATGGGCCTGATAATGAGCAAAGGCCTTAGCTACAATCTCCGCTCTTTGTTCAGGATTATTGAGCATTTCATTCACTGCCGCCGCCAAGGGCAAGACTTCATCCACAGGCGTAACTAACCCTGTGACCCCGTGCTCAATAACTTCGCCAGGCCCCTCTGAATTTGTCGCAACTATCAGGCACTGGTGTGCCCATGATTCCATTACAATAGAGCCCAAACCCTCGTAGCGCGAAGGGCAGACAAACAAATCAACTGAGGCCATTAAGGTCGTAACATCCGATCGCCACCCCAAAAACCGTACTCGATTGGTTAAACCCAAATCTTCACATAATGTTTTTAATGACGCCTCCTCAGGACCAGCACCGGCCAGCCAAAGGGTTGCAGCGGGAATATGCTGCAAAGCCTTTAATAAGGTATCAAAGGCTTTATTAACGTGTAATCGGCCAGCGGCAAGAATGATAGGCTGATCCGGCGGGGTGTCAAAGCTCGCACGCGAAATCGGGGTAACTGGTGTTTCATCGGCGAAATTTGGAATTTGAAAAACTCGATTTGCAGGCATTCCACCGTTGACTAAATGATTACAAATGCCCTTCGAAATACCCACCCAATAATCTGCATGGCGATAGTATTTCAGGTCGTAGTAGTGCCCTAAGCGACTAGTTAAAATATATTTTCCAGAAGGTGTGGAGCCACTGGCACGGTTCATCCACGTCATGACCAAATCTGGATCAAATTTCTTCAAGGCTCGGATATAGCTGATTCTGTCGATTAGGTTTAACGGGCCACCAAAGCGAAAGCCTTCAGCATCAACGCCAGCAGCGCGTAAATCATTAACTCGATGTTCATGATTTCGCAAAAAGGCTTTCTGCTGTAATTGCTCACATGTATTAAGGCCTTTAACTAACCTGACGTACATATTTTCGGCGCCACCTTGCGGGGCACCGGCTAAAATCTGGGCCACTCGCATCAGTGTGCGCCTCCATTATTCGATGAATCTGTATGACCTGTGTGCAACAGCAAGCCGTGATAACCGGGGAATTTATCTTGGCCTCTTTGGTCCAATAGCGCATCTATACGCTCATATAAATTAGCCGTTTTCCGGCGCGCTTTGTTAGCCAATGATTTCGTCGTCAACCAATAAAAAGGCACAATACCGGCGCTGCCTAGACCATCGATAACGACTAAACGCTTAATTTTTCCCTCGTGTTTTTGCACCACGATATTGTGGAGTAAAAGATCACGCGAGGGAATTGAGTAGCGCTGCCACTGCTCAGCAAAAGACTTTACTGCCGTGCTAATATCTTCGTTAATACCATTATCCCAAATACATTTTTTTAAGGTTTCGGAAATAGTACCTAGATCGTCACGAATTAAATCGGAAACTAAACCCAAGCCCATATCTGTTTCAACAAAGCCATAACAGCGACTCAGCAATTTAAAAGCATCAGCATCGAGATGCTTTTCAAACGACTGCATGACACGCCATTCTTCTTGATTGTCATCAAAGCTCGACAGTGGCTTCAGATTTTTTGGGAAACCTTTTTTACGTCGTCGGTCTGCCAAACTAAAATCAGGCCTACGTACTTTGATACAAAGATTGGGATTTTCTGGATGCACAAAACACAAGCGATTACCACCCTGGGCAAATGGCCGCTCCTCAGATAACACGATGAGTTTCGTCACGCATTCACTCTCATGATTCCAACAGTAATCATTTCATTGATCCATCGAGATGAATATCGCGCGCCCAAACATAATCGTGACTAAAAGCAATGCCTAAAGAAGCCTCTACAATATATTGTGCATAGAGCTTATTATTCATTTCTGTGTGGAAAAAACTGCGCGCATTACCAGCCCAATGTTGACGTTTTGCATCATCATTTTGAAAATCACGAATACTCGCCAGTAGATCCTCTTGCTGATCAAAATACACCAGAGATTCTGCCGGCATGAGTTCGTCAAACTTGTTGGCCTGATGGGTGAATTGCAATATGCCATTCCCCGCTAACTGCGCCATACGCGCCGACGAATACCAATAATCACCTTCTTGACGATTGAAATTTAAACCCATTTTTGTATTTGCTAGAGCGCGATCATAGTCCCGCCCCCATACAGGCGGCTCGCCAAAGCTACCGAACGTTTTAAATTTACAATCAGTGCCTAGTTCATCTTTTAGCCACTTCACCATCGCCAAGCGCTTGGTAAAATCAGTACTGTTGCTACAAAAAAGAAGATCAATAGGTAGATCGGTTTTACTGCTGTTATTCAAATTTTCGATGGCAGGATCTACCGGGTTAGGCATGTGATAAACCCGAGCACCAATGCCTTCAAATATCTTTAACTCGGGACGGCCAGTAGATATAAAAATAGCATCCACAACTTCCGCCCTATGCTTAATACGCTCAACATTCGACGGCACAAATAACGGATCATTGTTGCAGTGGGCTATGATCACATTCGGATTTTGGCGTTTGATTTCTTTCAAGGTGTCATTACTAATCATGTCGCAGTGACCAGCAATGACAAGATCGGGCTCTACCGCTGCAATAGTTTCCAACACGCGCTTATTAGCCTTGCCAATACCGAGATCGCGAATACCGAATGGCGCTTCAAAAGCGGCTATATCGCGATCACTGAACACTTCGACAAAATGATCTTGCTTAATCAAGCCATGGGTCAATTTACGGGCCCAGCTTACTCGGGATTTACCGTAGCGGCGTAATTGTTGGTAGGCTATGTGAACTACTCTCATGGGTATTCCAATCTTGGTTGATAAGCGCGGCGCAGTATACCACTGCGCCCTAAGGTGTTACTGCCAGCAATCGCTGGTAGACCGAGATCGTGGCCTCGATCTGATGCTGCATGTGAAATTCTGGCTGCACTTTAATATCCACCTCCGCCCCCAGCAAACTCAGCACTTTTTCAGCAAAGCCTTGCACATCATCTGCTGGCACCAAGCCTGCCGGAAAACAGGCTGATAGGGACTCCGAGGCACCGCCGCGATCAAAGGCCACCACCGGCGTATTCGTCGCCAGCGCTTCTGTCAGCGTGCGGCCAAAGGGTTCGGGCTGACTGGACATATGGCAAACAATATCTGCCAATCGATAAAACTCAGCAATGTCAGACCGATGGCCGACGAACGTAACGCCTTCGTCTAGCTGTAACTCAGTTGCCATCGCCTCCAGCTCGCGTCGATAATGGACTTTTTTCGGCTCTGCATCACCCACAATAACCCCATGGCAGCGCGGATTTTGCGCTATTATTTGCTGCATCATGGTCAAAAATGTTTCTTGCCCTTTCCAGCGACTCAAACGACCAGGCATGAGAATGATGTGTTTTTCACGCAGCTGCGGGTATTGGCGGTAGAGTTCTTTTGACCAAGCGTCAGGTGGAGCACCCGCAGCAAATGCGGCCACATCTACGCCGCGTGGTATCACGGTTATCCGCTGCTCATCTTGGCAATAATGCTGCTTGATATATTTTTCTACACACTGAGAAATGGCGATGATGTGCTCGGCCTTGGCCATCACAGCGGAATAAAAATTGACCGAATAGAGGCCGTGAAAAGTACTCACTAAACGAGGCCTGCTGGCTGCTGGCAACTTGCGCCACGCCAGCCAGATAATCCATGCTGGCGCTCGAGAACGCACGTGAATAATATCGGGCTTTAACTCTTGCAATAGTTTTCGCACCGGCCTGACTAAACGCAATGACCACAAAGACTTGCGGTGTACTGGCAGCTGGATATGGCTAGAGCCCTCACTTTCTAGCTGCGCCACCAGGCGGCCGCCATTAGACATCACGATTGACTCATGACCTTGGCGCACCAGTTCGCGAGCGAACTCCACCGTACCGCGCTCAACCCCACCGCTGTTTAGATTGGGTAAAACCTGCAACACCTTCATACCATAAAGTCCTTCAAAAAGCGCTCTACAAGCCACGCTGCCGCGCGCTCCGCCTCGCAAAACCCATCTGCCGCTGCAACGGTCGATATGCGCTGCCGGTTCGCAAACGATACCAATCGATTAGCGCTCACCAACTTATCCAACCCCTGCGTAACACGCCCCGGCCGCCCGCCCGGTAGCGCGAATAACCCCGTTGCCGCGCCAGAGGTTAACGCCTCATAAACCATCGATACGCTATCGGGCGTAACCCACACGGGGGAACTCAGCGCCAAGGTCTCTGACAACCATTGAGCTTCGGTTTCTCGATATGAGAAACAGGTTAAATTGACGATATTTTGATCCGCTAACAGGCTCAAGAAGTGCTCCGGTGTGCGACGGGAATCCGACAGCACCCAGGTTCGATGGTGCGATTCTTCACATAAGGTTTTAACCTGCGCAACCAGTCCAGCATCATCCCAACCATAGTGCTTAGACGGGCCCCCAATAAGTATGGCTCCCGCACATGCCTCGCTCCGCTCCGCACTCGGTTGCACAGCATTAAGCACCCCTTGAGTGACCAGTATGTTGGCGCGTAACGGCGGATTGTCATGCGCCGGCACAATTGCGGCGTCTAGCCATGCATAGGGGAAATTCGGCCGCATCAATAACACGCTAGGCTTGGCAAAACAGCGCTTTGTCGCCAATAGCGCCCTCTGCGTACCCGACCCCGCTGCGATGACCATATCCGGTACAGGCAAACGTGGCGCAAGGTTTACACCACGCCATACAGAATAAAAACTTAACGCTGTCGAGGTAATATCGATAACATGGCTCTGTGCACTTACTTTGGCTTCAAGCTGCTGAGCTAAGCCGCGCAATTGATTTAAGTGGCCAGGCTTTTGATCCGTTAACAACCAAACAATCGGCGGTTTTTTACTCACTCAGCCTCCAAAGGCTTGGCGGGCCGCCAATAATTGTGACAAGAGTGCACATTTTAGGGGCAGCGCCTAAGTGGCTGCAAGCCTTGCGCTAAACCAAACCTCGCTCTGCTAGAGAAGCGCAATAACCATCACCCACGATCAAATGATCCAACACCCGAATATCTACCAACGCTAGGGCGTCTTTTAGCCGGCGGGTGATTGCAATATCGGCCTGGCTAGGTTCAGCGACACCGGAGGGGTGATTGTGCACCAAAATAACCGCAGCAGCCGCTTTGAGCAGGGCGCACTTCACCACGTCTCTTGGATACACAGAGGCGCCATCTAAGGTGCCTTCGAATAGATGCACAAATTCAATTAACCTATGTTGGGCATCCAACAACAGCAACGCAAACACTTCTCGGTCTCTATGGCGCAGCTGCGCTTGTAAGAAACGCGCAACCAAATCCGGGCTGGTTAACATATCGCCGCGCCTCAATTCCGCCTGCAGATGCCGACGCGACATCTCGAGAACGGCTTGAAGTTGGGCAAATTTCGCGTCGCCCAAGCCTTTGCCCTGAACAAAATCATCCCGACTTGCGTCTAGCAGCGGCCGCAAGCCGCCAAACTTTGTCAGCAGGTCGCGCGCCAAATCCACGGCCGTTAAACCCGCCACCCCAGTGCGTAGAAAAATGGCTAGCAGCTCTGCATCCGATAGCACCGCGGAACCCTGTGCCAATAATTTTTCCCTTGGGCGTTCACCCGCAGGCCAATGATTAATGGCCATTCGATCCTCCTTGATCTTTTTTATGGCGAGATTTCACACGCTGGGCGTGCATCGACTACGATAGTCACGCCGACAATGGTATCTTAGCCCCTTACTCAAACCTTGCCAGCAACAGGTGCTATGTCAAGCCTAATCAATAAACATGTACTGCTGGGCGTCAGTGGCGGCATTGCTGCCTATAAAAGCGCTGAACTCATTCGTCGGCTCAAAGATCTCGGTGCCCATGTACGCGTGGTCATGACTCCCGCAGCTCAGGAATTTATTACACCACTTACGCTGCAAGCACTGTCGGGCAACCCGGTTTACACGGAATTATTAGACCCAGAGGCCGAGGCGGGTATGGGTCACATTGAGCTGGCGCGCTGGGCCGATATTCTTTTCATCGCCCCCTGTACCGCAGACCTGATCGCCCGCCTAGCTCAGGGCCAAGGCAACGACCTGCTCACCACCATCGCACTTGCCTGCCGAGCGCCGTTAGCCTTAGCGCCAGCGATGAACCAAGGCATGTGGAGTCATGCCGCAACACAAGACAATTTAGCCCAGCTAATCGAACGCGGCGCAAAGGTGTTTGGCCCCGACAGCGGTAGCCAAGCGTGCGGTGATACTGGCCTTGGGCGCATGTCGGAGCCAACAGCTTTGGCAACGCAACTGAGCGAGTGCTTCAGCTCGGGCCTGCTCAGCGGATTGGACGTCGTTATTACCGCAGGGCCAACGCGCGAAGCGATAGATCCCGTGCGCTACATCAGCAACCACAGTTCCGGTAAAATGGGCTACGCGCTGGCCCAAGCCTGTGCAGAAGCTGGCGCACGCACGCGGCTGATTAGCGGGCCTACACGCCTTAGCTGTCCAGCCAATGTCGAGCGTATCGACGTCGTTAGCGCACAGGATATGCTCGAAGCCGCTCTGGCTTGCAAGGCCGATATATTTATCGGTGCCGCCGCTGTCGCCGATTATCGCCCTGAGACCATCGCCGCGCAAAAAATTAAAAAGCAGGGCTCTGATAGCGCCTCAACGACACTGACCTTGGTGCAAAACCCAGATATTATTGCCACCATTGCTGCCGGTACACATAAACCGTTTATGGTGGGGTTTGCGGCTGAAACAGAAAATATCGTCGACTACGCCAGAAACAAACTGATTAAGAAACGCTTAGATTTAGTCATTGCCAACGACGTGTCCCGTCATGACATAGGCTTTAACAGCGACGACAATGCCGTAACCTTAATTTCGGCAGCAAGTGAAGAGTACTTAGAACCGCGCAGTAAATATCAATTAGCACTAGAGCTAGTTCGACGAATTGCGATTGCCTACCGGTAGCCAACTAACGCAAATTTGACCCATTTATAGATACACAAGGAATCGAAGGTGTCTGCAGAGCAAAAGCCGAAATCAGCAAGCCCAAAAAAACCCAAGCAAACGCCCTATTTTTTGATTTTTACGCTCGCCTCTCTGTTGCTGACAGCAATCCTGGGTTGGGTTGGGTTTCAGCAATTCGTCGTGCAATCTGAAGCTAACACACTAAGAACATTGGCCGACGTCGAACTCAAAAAACGCGTGGGTGCCGTTGAGCAATGGATCAAGTCGCTTCAGGTAGACGTGGCCCAATTTGGCGAGAGAGATACATTGGCAACGGCAGTTGCCTATCAAGATGAAAACGTCATCGCAGATTATCGCCGTGCCGTTGATAAAAGCATCCAGGGCGTTAAGCACATCGACTTTTTCCCACGCGGCAGTGCCGATCTTAATCAAGACGCCCAATTTCCCATCAACTTCGTGCAAATGGATTTAATCTTTACAGCAGAATCGCGCCAAACACTACTACCAGAAGCCGTTCGTATTGATAGCGAGTGGTTCATTCAGATTGCCACAGGACTCCCCACAGACCCCGCCAGCCCAGCCTTAGGCACCATGCTAGTTACCCTAGGTACAGAGGCCTTGAGGGAACTGCTGAAAAACCAAGATCAGCAGCTTGGCCAGACCACGGTTAAACAAGTTTTTGGAAAATCGGTGAGCAGTACTTTTTTGAGCTCTGGTGTGGGCGAATCCGAGTTAACACTGACCGAAGATATACCAGGTAGCAATTGGCAAGTGGAATTTATACCTTCTTACGCACTCATGAAACGCGCTGCTATCAGTCCCATTCCATTTCTCGGCGGCTGTATTGTCGTTTTCTTAGCGCTCGTTTTCACGAGCGCATTCGCATCGCGAAAACTAATTGCACACCAAGCGGTTCAGAAGGCGCATAAAGCCCGCGAGAAGGCTATGATGACTGCCAAGCCCTCACAGGAAAAAGGCGCTCTCGACGTCGAAGTAAAAGAAGAAGATAAAAAACTGTTGGGCAGTAAAGAAAAATCTCTCGCCCAATCGGCGGAAAAAAAGTCAACGCAAGTTGCAGTAGACGACCCCGAGGATAATAGCGCGCTGAAAAAGATTTTCCGCGCCTACGATATTCGCGGTGTCGTGGGCGAGCAACTAACGCCCGCGTTTGCGGAAACCTTAGGCAAAGCGTTAGGCTCAGAAGCAATTGAACTAGGAGAGTCTACCTTACTCGTTGGCCGCGACGGCCGCGTGCACAGCGAAGAACTTAGCATCAATTTAATTAATGGTATTCTGAGCACCGGCTGTAATGTCATCAATATAGGGCTTGTGCCCTCGCCCGTACTTTACTTTGCTTGCGCCACCATTGGCAGTACCAAAAGCGGCATTGTAGTAACCGCAAGCCATAATTCTGGCGAATACAATGGCTTTAAAATGGTGCTCAACGGCAACACACTGACAGCCGATGCTATTAACGCCATTTATACCAGAATACAACGGGCACAATTTAGAACTGGCAGCGGCGTCGAGCAGATAGAAGATGTGTGCGCAGATTATATCGACCGAATTTTTTCCGATGTGGCGCTCGCTGGCGATGTTAAATTAGTCATAGACGCGGCCAATGGTGCAACCAGCGTAATTGCCCCTCAACTTTTTGAGGAATTAGGTTGTGAGGTCGAACCACTTTTCTGTGAGGTAGATGGTCGCTTCCCCAATCACCAACCCGACCCAAGTCGACCCGAAAACCTCAACGCGCTGATCGCAAAGGTGAAAAGCTCCGGCGCTGATTTAGGAGTTGCCTTCGACGGCGACGGCGACCGCTTAACCATTGTAACGCCCAAAGGCCAGATCATATGGCCCGATCGTCTACTCATGTTGTTTGCCAAAGATATTGTCTCACGCAACCCGGGGGCAGATGTATTATTCGACGTTAAAAGCACGCGCCAATTGAACAGTTTGATTACCAGTTATGGTGGCCGGCCGATCATGTGGAAAACCGGCCACTCGAATATGAAACAAAAAATGTTGGAAACAGGCGCTTTACTAGGCGGAGAACTATCGGGCCACATTTTCATCAAGGATCGGTGGTTCGGCTTCGACGACGCACTGTACGCAACGGCCCGACTGTTAGAAATAATGACGCTACGCGATCAAGATATCGATAGTATTTTTGAAGCTTTTCCGGTGCTGCCAAGTACCCCCGAAATTCTTCTGCCCTATGCCGAAGACAAGAAATTTGTACTTATTAATAAACTTATTGCCGATGGCAACTTTCAAAGTGGCAAAATCACCACTATCGACGGCCTTAGGGTAGATTTTGCCAAAGGCTGGGGGCTAGTCCGAGCATCGAATACCACGCCGGCACTGACACTGAGATTCGAGGCCGATAGCGAAGAAACCATTGAACAATTAAAAGGGTTATTTAAACGGGAAATTGCTAAAATTGATCCTTCACTGGCGTTAGATTTTTAACATTGAGCGAGCATAATTTTCAATTTCAAATTAACATTCTGTTCAATATAGACACCGATAAAAATACTAGTCACAGAGGTTAAACATGTCACTATCACGCGACAACGCGATGCAAATCGCAAAGGTACTTACTGAGTCACTGCCCTATATTCAACGCTTTACCGGTAAGACGATCGTGGTTAAATTTGGCGGCAATGCCATGGTCGACGAAGCACTACAAAATAGTTTTGCTCGCGATATCGTATTAATGAAACTTGTGGGTCTAAACCCTGTCGTTGTTCATGGCGGCGGGCCTCAGATCGGGCAACTACTGGAAAAGCTCAGTATTAAATCAGAGTTTGTGGACGGTATGCGCGTTACCGATAGCGCCACCATGGATGTCGTTGAGATGGTCTTAGGCGGCTCGGTCAACAAACAAATTGTCAGCTTAATCAATCGCAATGGCGGCAAAGCTATTGGCTTGACGGGGAAAGACGGCAAACTCATTCGCGCGCGTAAAATGACAGTAACGCGAAAGACACCCGGTATGAATGCATCCGAAATTGTCGATATCGGCCATGTCGGCGAGGTAGCTGCAATTAACACTGAAGTGATCGACATGTTAACTAACAGCAATTTCATTCCTGTGATCGCGCCCGTTGGTGTTGGTGCCGACGGCTCGGCATACAACATTAATGCCGATTTAGTCGCCGGAAAAATCGCTGAGGTTCTGCAAGCGGAAAAGCTAATGCTGTTAACAAATGTTGCGGGATTGCTTGATAAGCAGGGAGAGGTACTCACCGGTCTATCCACCCAACAAGTCGATGATTTGATTGCAGATGGGACTATTTACGGTGGCATGTTGCCAAAAATTTCCTGTGCCCTTGATGCCGTTAAATCAGGTGTCACCTCAGCACACATTGTTGACGGTCGTGTTGACCACGCAGTTCTACTTGAAATTTTCACCGATACTGGTGTTGGCACCAAAATTACCAACGCAAAATCTGAATAGATTTTACGCTAAAATCGGTTTGACTCAGCACCAAACCGATTTTTTTCGTTGAAGCATACCGTCAATGTAGCTAGGATAAGCGGTTACATCTGATCAAAGAATTCCGAAGGTCTTATGACAAACTCGTCTACCAAGGTATCCCGGCGCCAACAGATTTTAGAATCTCTGGCGCACATGTTGGAAACCAGCCCAGGAGCCCGCATTACCACAGCGGCATTGGCAAAAGAAGTAGGCGTATCAGAAGCAGCTCTTTACCGACACTTCCCCAGTAAATCGAAGATGTTTGAAGGTTTAATTGAGTTTATTGAAGAAACGCTGTTTTCCAGAATTGGCCTGATACTCAGCGACGCGGACGCCGCCGAAGCTCGATGTCAAAAAATATTTTTCCTATTGCTCACCTTCACGGAGCGCAATCCAGGCATCACCCGTATTTTAACGGGCGATGCGCTAACCGGTGAAACTGAGCGCTTGCACACTCGCGTACAACAACTGTTTGAGCGTATAGAAACACAAATTAAGCAAATATTACGCGAGGCGGAAATTCGCGAAGGCCTGCGCCCTAAACTACCTTTGACCGCTGCCGCGGGTTTATTAATGGCGACAGCGGAAGGGCGTATCGCTCAATTTGTTCGATCTGGCTTTAAGCGTAAGCCGACCGAATTTTGGGCTGAGCAGTGGCCAGTACTCATGCAAGACTTTTTCTACGAACCGGTCGCCCAATTGAATTAAATGTAACAAAGGCCGCGAGAGCGGCCTTTGTTATTTCTTTGTGTGGATTAAGCTAAACCGCTCTTTATCCAACTCAAATTTTTCGGCAATGTCTTCGTATTCCCATTCCCGTTGAATATACTTTTCGCGCGTGTCTTCTAGTTCCTGTTTTAATCCTGCCAAGGTATCGTAAATTGCCTGTGGTACTGGCTGGCCTCGGCGCTCAAAGCTTGCACCTCGGCTGTACTCGCTTCGCACCTGACCTTGGACAGTATTTAAATTACTGATAAGAATGGACATATTGGCCTCAAGATCAGCCAGCTTTCTCTGTTTCGCGGCCTCAATGTCCTCCACCGTGCTGTAGCGGCGCAGCAATGCGGCATCCCATTCATCCAACTCCTGTTGCTCGGCTTTTTTCTCGGCCGCGCGCTCTGCTTCTGCGCCACTCAAGGCGCGCGGCACCACCTTTAAGACCACACCAGACAGACTGACGATTTCATAGCCATTTTGCACCGCGTCCGCCGGCAGCGAATGGTGCATTACCTTAGCACCCGCAGCATTGGTATACCGATAAAACACCTTTTCGCCGACGAGACCAGCATTCTTACCATCATCTGCCGGGGCAGCGAAAGCCACCGAGGCGGTGAGTAGGCTGAAGGCCAGCCCAGCGATCCACATTCTCATAACACTGCCTTTACACGTTATTGATGCCGTAGGTTTTACGGTACTGTCGAATCTTTTCTACCATATCTGTTTGACTCGGGTCAGCTTCAAGATAGCTGATAATGTGGCCAAGATTAATAATGCTGATCACAGGAATACCAAATTCCTGCTCAACCTCGGTAATTGCGGACAGCTCTGCCTTGCCTTTTTCTTGTCGATCCAGGCCGATTAACACGGCCGCAGGCTTTGCTTTCGCGGCCTGAATAATTGCCATAACTTCGCGAATAGCCGTACCTGCGGTGATCACATCGTCAATAATTAACACCTTACCCTGCAAGGGTGCGCCCACCAGACTACCACCTTCGCCGTGTGCCTTTGCTTCTTTGCGGTTGAAGCAATAGGGTAGGTCGCGGCCGTGGTGGTCGGCTAATGCCACCGCTGTGGTCGCTGCAAGGGGTATACCTTTATAAGCAGGACCAAAAATGAGGTCAAAGTCGACGCCCGCCGCGTCGATAGCAGCAGCATAAAAGCGACCCAAGTCAGCGAGGGCACTGCCGGTTTGAAACTTACCGGCATTAAAGAAATAAGGGCTAACACGGCCGCTTTTGAGCGTAAACTCGCCAAAGCATAAAGCCTGATGTTTGATCGCCAGCTCAATAAATGCGCGCTGGTAAGTTTGCATGATGAATTCCCGTATCAAAAACTGAAGTTCTGAACTATGTTTAATCTGAACGTTTAATCTGAACCCTGTTTAAACAGGGGTTAGGTTTAGCCCAGCGTATTTACTGGGCCGTTATTTTGGCACATTTGGCTGTTTCGCACCCTAGCTAAAAATAAATGTCGTGGTATCGAAACTAAAAAAGCCGGAGTCGTGTCTTATAAACCCAATGTTTACAAAAACTTATAACACTCGGGTATCATACACAGTCCGTTTTTAAGGGGCTAACATGCGCATTATTAATCTCAGCGTCGATGGGTTACACCAGGCGGCACAGCGTGGTCTGTACGACTGGCTGGAAGAGCAAGACGCTGACATCATTTGTCTGCAGGATTTGCGGGCACTGGAATATGAGTTGGACCACGATGTTTTTCATCCAAAGGGTTACAACGCGTATTTTTTCGATTCCGGTGTTAAGCACTACAACGGTGTAGCCATCTACAGCCGGCAGGTGCCCAAAGCCCTTATTTACGGCTTTGGCTTTGCCAGTGGCGTGGATATGGAAGGGCGCTACTTGCAAATCGATTTCGATAAGATCAGTATCGGCAGCCTACTTGCGCCCGCAGCCATGGCAGCGAACGAGTCTCAAGAAGTCAAAATGAAATTCTTTGACGACCTGCAAGCGCACCTGATTAAGATCAGCCGCAAGCGCCGCGACTATGTCTTTTGCGGCAATTGGGCCATGGCGCACAAGGCACGCGACGTGAAAAACGCCAGCGCCCACGAGGGCGATGTAGGCTATTTGCCGCACGAGCGCAATTGGCTCAACCAGCTATTCACCCAGATCGAATACACCGATGCCTTTCGAAAGGTGAATAACGACGCCGATGAATACAGCTGGCTGCCCACCGAAGGCGACCTACATGGCAGCGAATGGCGAACAGACTTTCAAGTCGTCTCCAATAACCTTGCCAACCGAGTCGAGTACGCAACCATTTATAAAGGTCAGCCGTTTTCTAGCCACCGACCAGTGATCATCGATTACGACCTAGAAATTGAATAGGGATGATCACGCGTCCGTAATAGCAAAAAGGGCCTAAAGGCCCTTTTTATTTATTCAGCTGACATTGCAGAGTGCACAAGGTCCTAGCTAGCTAACGCGGCTTTCTGCAATTGGTGCAACTCGGCAATACCTTTCTTGGCCAACGCCAACATCGACGCAAACTCACTCTCGCTAAAAGGTTCAGCTTCTGCCGTACCCTGAATTTCGATAATGCCACCGTCATCGCCAAGAACAATATTCATATCCGTTTCGGCACTCGAGTCTTCAGGGTAATCCAAATCCAAGACAGGCTCTCCCTCATAAATACCTACAGAGACTGAGGCAATCATGCGCTTGAGCGGCGATGTTTTAATCATGCCTTTGGCAATCATGGCATTGATGGCATCAACTAAGGCAACGCAGGCACCGGTAATCGAAGCCGTGCGAGTGCCGCCATCAGCTTGAATAACATCGCAATCGATGGTGATTGAGTTCTCCCCTAGTGCCTTAAGATCCACCGCTGCACGCAATGATCGACCGATTAGACGTTGAATCTCTACCGTGCGGCCACCTTGCTTGCCGCGCGCCGCTTCGCGCCCCATGCGGGTGCCGGTAGAGCGCGGTAACATACCGTATTCGGCGGTTATCCAACCTTGCCCCTGACCGCGCAAAAAATGTGGCACTCCAGCGTCAACACTGGCAGTGCAAATCACCTTGGTATTGCCAAACTCCACCAGTACTGAACCTTCGGCGTGGCAAGTAAATTGACGGGTGATACGCACGGGGCGCAGTTGATCGACGCTTCGGCCGCTGGGTCTTTGCATGAAAATACCTTTAAGATTGGGTTTTACTAAGGAACTAAAGGGGCGATTATACCGGCGATTGGCTGTGGTAACATGCCAAGTTAACAGTGCTTTTAGGAAACACAATTATGCCACGCAGTATGACGGGCTTTGGCCGCATTGAAGCCAGCTTTGATTGGGGTAATTTAAGTTGGGAGGTCAGGAGCGTAAACCATCGCTACCTTGAGCCACATTTTCGCCTGCCGGAAACCCAGCGCCAATGTGAACCGGCATTGCGCGACCTACTGCGCAAAGTCTTAAACCGAGGCAAAGTAGAAGCAACCTTGCAACTTCAAGTTGGTAGGGGTGACGCCACCGAGCTTTGTCTCGATGGTCAACGCATCGATCAAATCGTAAACGCCGTGCAGCAGCTCGGCCGCAGCAACGCTAACCTCGCCCCGATCAACCCGCTCGAGCTTCTGCGCTGGCCTGGAGTGATGGTTGAAGACAGCCTCGACCACGAGGCACTCGCCGCCGCTGTGCTACAGGGATTTTCCAATGCATTGACACAGCTCAGCGCAAACCGCGCGCGAGAAGGCGCCGAGCTCGGGCAGTTTATCGAACAGCGCTTGGTTGCCATCGCCGCGCAAGTCGCCGACGTGCGCAAACTTATGCCCACCATATTGCAGGCGCAAAAAGAGAAATTGGTGGCTCGCGTCGCAGAATTACAGGTACAACTTGAGCCCGACCGCATTGAACAAGAAATCGCCTTATTGGCACAAAAAGCCGATGTGGAGGAAGAACTCGATCGCCTAACCGCACACATCAGCGAAGTTCGATTAACCTTAAAGAAATCTGAACCCATTGGCCGTCGACTCGACTTTTTAATGCAAGAGCTAAACCGCGAGGCCAACACGCTGTCGTCCAAGTCTGTCGTGAGTGAAACTACCCAAGCGGCAGTGGAATTAAAGGTGTTAATCGAGCAAATGCGCGAACAAGTACAGAATATCGAATAGGCAGCCAATCACTATGCAAACCTCTCGCGGCAATCTATTTACCGTTTCTGCACCCTCTGGTGCCGGAAAAACCAGCCTAGTTGCGGCCTTGGTCGACGCTATGGAGGGTATTCGCGTCTCGGTGTCCCACACCACTCGCGCCATGCGCCCGGGCGAGCAGGACGGGGTGAACTATCACTTTGTTAGCCGCGAAACATTTACCGAGATGCTAAACAACACCGCCTTTTTAGAGCATGCGCAGGTATTCTCTAATTTTTACGGCACGTCCAAGTCTTGGGTAGAACAACAGCTCGCCAGCGGTATGGACGTCATTTTGGAGATTGACTGGCAGGGCGCCGAGCAAGTCAGACGCTTGATCCCCGACACCATTGGCTTATTTATTTTGCCGCCCTCCCGAGCCGCTTTACACCAGCGCCTAACTGGGCGCGGACAAGATAGCCAAGACATCATCGATGCCCGCATGAAAGAGGCGATCAATGAAATGACGCATTACGTCGAAGCGGATTACTTAATCATTAATGACCAGTTCGATGTCGCACTTGACGATTTTAAGGCCTTGGTCATTAGCCAGCGCTTAACACAGCAACGGCAGGCACAAAGACATCAGCCTTTATTGGCAGAGCTATTGAGCTGACTGGTTGTTTTGCGTACACTTGCCAGCCTTTTTCTCGGCACCCGTCGAAGGGCTAATAGGCTATTATTAAGACTGGGTGTTTTCACTGGTTTACCGGAATAAAATTTATGGCACGCATTACCGTTGAAGATTGTCTGAACCATGTTGATAACCGCTTTGAACTGGTTATCGTGGGCAGCAAGCGCGCACGTCAAATCGCTGTTGGCGGCAAAACCCCACTGGTGCCTGAGGAAAACGACAAGCCCACGGTTATCGCCTTGCGCGAAATCGAAGAGGGTTTAATCGACGCATCCATCCTGACTCAGAAAGACGAGCCAGAATATGAAATTGAAGCCCCCATGCTTACCGAAGAGTAATGCGCACTAGGTAGGAGGCAGGATTGCAAACCATCGACGCCCTCGCGCATCAACTTTCCTCCTATCTAGAACCTGCACAAATCAATTTGGTCCGTCGCGCCTATCTGTATGCAGAGCAGGCGCACGATGGTCAAAAACGCCGCTCCGGCGACCCTTACATCACTCATCCCCTCGCTGTCGCTGTGATTTTGTCCGGCATGCACATGGACCATCAGAGCTTGATGGCGGCCATGTTGCACGATGTCATCGAAGACACTGGGATCGCGAAAGTCGCGCTGGGCGATCAGTTCGGCGATACCGTGGCAGACCTAGTGGATGGGGTCAGCAAACTCACCCAAATAGAATTCGAATCCCAAGCTGAAAAGCAGGCGGAAAACTTTCAGAAAATGACTCTGGCCATGTCGCGCGACATTCGCGTGATATTGGTGAAGCTGGCCGACCGGCTGCACAACATGCGCACCCTCGGCGTGATGCCGCCAGAAAAAAAGCGCCGCATCGCCCGTGAAACACTCGAGATTTACGCGCCCATCGCCCACCGCCTGGGTATGAATGACATGCGCATCGAGTTTGAAAACCGCGGCTTTTCAGCCATGCACCCGCTGCGCGCCAAGCGCCTAAAGGCGGCCTTGCAAAGCGCCCGCGGCAATCGCAAAGAACTGGTGGATCAGATCAACCAGAGCCTTCAACTGCGCCTCGAGAGCGAGCATATCAATGCCTTGGTGATTGGTCGAGAAAAGCATCTTTACAGCATTTACACGAAGATGCGCTCAAAGAAGAAGTCGTTCAAAGAAATTATGGACGTCTACGCGTTCCGTATCATCGTCGACTCGGTCGACACCTGCTACCGCACTCTGGGCGCCATTCACAACCTCTATAAGCCCATCATTAGCGAATTTAAAGATTACATCGCCATCCCCAAAACCAACGGCTATCAATCCTTACACACGGTGTTAGTTGGCATGCACGGGGTGCCCATCGAGGTGCAAATTCGCACGAAAGAGATGGATGAGATGGCCAATAGCGGCATCGCCGCACACTGGCTATACAAAGCCAACGACAACCCCAATGCCAGCCATTTGCGCGCCCGCCAGTGGGTGCAAGGCCTGCTCGAAATGCAACAGCGAGCCGGCGACAGTTTAGAGTTTATCGAAAACGTCAAAATCGACCTTTTCCCCGACGAAGTCTACGTGTTCACACCCAAAGGCCGCATTGTTGAGCTGCCAAGCGGCGCCACGCCGGTCGACTTCGCCTACGCCGTGCACACCGATATCGGTAACGCCTGCGTGGCTTGCCGCATTAACGACCGGCTGGCGCCTCTGTCGCAACCGCTACAAAGCGGTCAAAAGGTCACCATTATTACCGCCTCAAGTGCGCAACCGAACCCCAGCTGGCTGAACTTCGTCACGTCGGGCAAAGCGCGCTCGGCCATTCGCCATTTTCTCAAACACCAGCGCCACCACGAATCCATCGATCTGGGCCGCCGATTACTGACCCGTTCGCTCGCCGATCGCGGAATCGACCTGCAAAATTTAGATAAAGACGAGCGCAAGGCCCTGCTCAAAGAATGCGGGGTAAACTCGCTCGAGAGCTTGTTCGAAGACGTGGGCTTGGGCAAGCGCCTACCCCATGCGGTAGCCAATTTGGTGCAATCGGAAAACAGCAAAGCCAATAGCCAATCACCGCTGATGATTGAATCTTCCGACGGTATGATGATTAGCTTCGCGCGCTGCTGTCGCCCCATTCCTGGCGACCCCATTCTCGGCCACATTAGCGCCGGCAAGGGCTTGGTGGTGCACCACGATACCTGTCGTAATATCGCCGAACTGCGGGAAAACCCGGAGAAAATATCCATCGTTAATTGGTCCCCAGACGTAAAAGGCGAGTTCCCCGTGGACATCCGTGTCGAAGTGGAATCGGGCCGCGGTATCATCGCCAATTTAGCCACACGTATTACTGAGCAAAACGCCAATATCGAGCAGATTCAGGTACACGAGCGCGATGCCCACAACAGCGTCATCAACCTCACCATCGACGTTAGCGGGCGAGTACATTTGGCGAATATTATTAAGCGCCTTAAGAGCCTGCGCTCGGTTATTCGCATCAGCCGCCACCGCAATTAACATCCAACATTTACCTTCCACCAAACAGCTAACGCCCCAACAAGCGTACCTATTTGACGACCCACCAGTCAGAGGCTTAAGCTGGCCGTTTTTATTCACCTGTTACAGGACATTACCATGACCAACAAAGCGATTATCAGCACCGACAAGGCACCCGCCGCCATAGGCACCTATTCGCAGGCGGTCAAGGTTAACAACACTGTGTATTTGTCTGGCCAGATCCCACTTATTCCGGAAACCATGGAAATGGTGGGCAACGATTTTCGCGCTCAGGCCACACAAGTGTTCAAAAATCTCAGCGCCGTGTGCGAAGCCGCCAACGGCAGCTTGGCGCAAATCGTCAAACTAAACCTGTACTTAACCGATTTGAGCCACTTTCCCGTGGTCAATGAAGTGATGGCAGAATTTTTTGAGGCACCTTATCCAGCACGCGCCGCCGTGGGTGTTAAAGAGCTGCCGAAAGCGGCGATGTTTGAAGCCGAAGCGATTATGGTTATTTAACTCAGCTGGGCTCGAGCTTATCGAGCCCATAACCCTCGCGCCAGCTGGGGTAAAGGAAACGAAAGCCGCTGGCCAGCAGGCGCGTGTTGCGCAACCTCTTACCTGAAAAAGGTGCCCCCGCAGTGCTGCTCGGTGCCGGCCTTTGCAGCGCGTTGGCCAGACCGCGCACAACCTCACCGAGTAATACGGGTTCACTATCAGTCACCAGATAGTGGCTTTCAGGCGCCGTAAGTCGCAACAAATGCGCCAACGCTCTGGCACCGTCGTCCACATGAATGCGGTTGCTAAAAGCCAATAAGTTGCGGGAAATGGGTAAACCCTGGCGAACCTGCTCGAGCAAACGCTCGCGCCCAGGCCCATAAATTCCTGAAAAACGCGCAACTATCACGTCTAAGCCGGCATTCAGCAGCACCTGTTCAGCCTCCAATAAGCGCACGCCATTGTACTGCGTCGGCTCTGTTGCACTGGTTTCATCCAACCATTGGCCTTGATCTTGGCCATACACAGCAGTACTAGACACAAACAGGATACGCGGTCGCAGCTGACGTTCAGCCAATAACGAAACCAGTAGACGCATCGGCGCCACATAAGCCCGCTGATAACCTGCATCGCAGCGCTCACTAGGCGTTAGGGTCACAACTATCTGGTCAAAGTCCTCGGCCAAAAGCGCCCGCATAGCGCTGGCATCCGTCGCATCAAGCTGCCGACAAAAACGCTCTGGCCTTGGACTGCGCCTTATCGCCACTAGCTCGCCTGGTAACAAAGATTGCAGGCGCTGCGCTAAATCACCAAAGCCAATTAATAAGGTTTTCAACGCGTTAGATTCCATAAATAGGGGCTATCGAGATAACAGGTTCTGATATAAAGTCGCAATCATACGGGAACCGGTCGGAAAAATGCCATGACGCTTAATGAATTGCGCTATATCGTCACCCTTGCGCAAGAACAACATTTCGGTAAAGCCGCTGAGCGCTGCTACGTAAGTCAGCCAACCTTGAGCATTGCGGTCAAAAAGCTCGAGGAAGAATTGGGTATAGCCTTATTCGAACGCTCCAAAACCCGAGTTCAAGCAACACCACTTGGCGAGAAAATTGTCACCCAAGCGCAGCTCGTACTCGAGCAGGCGGCGGCCATTAAAGATATCGCGAAATCCGGTAAAGACCAGCTTTCCAGCCCGCTGCATGTGGGCGCTATTTTTACCATTGGCCCTTACTTATTTCCCCACTTTATCCCTGAATTGCAACGAATTGCACCGAACATGCCGCTCTATGTTGAAGAGGGCTACACCGCCACTTTGCGCCAGCGATTGCGCAAAGGTGAGCTCGACGTGATCATTGTATCGCTGCCCTTTACCGAGGCGGATGTGGTTACCCAAACCCTCTACGACGAACCATTCGTAGTGCTTATGCCCAAGGATCATCCACTGGCCGCGTTCGACGTGATCGACACGCCCCAATTGCACGAATACAACGTGCTATTACTGGGCGAGGGCCATTGCTTTAGGGATCAAATACTGGACGCCTGCCCAGCGCTACAAGCCAGCGCCGACCCCAAAGCAGGGCACATAAGAACCGCCTCTAAAGGCAGCTCGTTGGAGACCTTGCGACACATGGTGGCATCTGGGTTAGGCATCACAATTTTGCCTTACTCCGCCGCCGAAGCCACGCGCTACGCAGACGATCTCTTAGTCTGCCGCCCCTTTGCCGAACCGGCGCCGCGCCGAACTGTGGCCATGGCTTGGCGCGCCAGCTACCCACGCTTTAAGGCCATTGACGCCCTGCGAGCCTCGATTAATCAATGCCACTTACTTGGTAATGACTAGCCCAGCACCCACCCTCGATAGGGTTGAGCTAACGGCGCTCAAAGGTGTTGGCAAAGCGCTGGCCGAAAAACTCGCCAAGCTCGGCCTGCACAGCGTGCAAGACCTCTTGTTTCACTTGCCCTTGCGCTACATGGATAGGACGCGCGTCACCCCCATAGGTGCGCTGCAGCCACAAAGCACAGTGGTGATAGAGGGCGAAATTAAAGCCGCCGACATCGTATTTGGTAAACGCCGCTCACTTGTGGCAAAGCTGCAAGATAATACCGGCATCATTAGCCTTCGTTTTTTTCACTTTAACCAGGCGCAAAAGCAAAGTCTGGCAAAGGGCACTCGGCTCCGGTGTTTTGGCGAGGCGCGTCGAGGCGCCTCCGGCTTAGAGCTGTACCATCCCGAATATGAACTGGTTGATCAGCATACCGAACCGCTCGCCGACAAATTAACGCCGGTCTATCCAGCCACCGAAGGCATTACCCAACCACGCATTCGAACCCTGGCGCAGCAGGCACTCACCCTGCTGACCACGCAAAGCTTAGCGGAATTACTGCCCAAAGATTTACAGCAGCGCTACCAACAATGGCCCCTAGCCCAAGCGCTACACTACCTACATCAACCGCCCAAACAGGCCGATATAGACCAACTGACCCTCGGTGCGCACCCGGCCCAGCAGCGGCTGGCTTTTGAAGAACTGATGGCACACCACGTCAGCTTGCTTTCGTTGCGACAACAGATTCAATCGGAAGGTGCGCCGGCCTTGCCTCTCAATGCCGACCGGCTAAATGCCTTCCTGAAAAACTTACCCTTTGTTCCCACCAAGGCACAGCGTCGCGTCGCTAACGAAATTGCCAGCGATCTAGCTAAACCGCTGCCCATGCTCAGGCTTGTGCAAGGCGATGTGGGCTCTGGAAAAACGCTGGTCGCAGCCATGGCGGCATTGCAAGCGATTAATAACGGCTTCCAAGTCGCTCTTATGGCGCCCACGGAAATACTCAGTGAGCAACATCGAGTTAATTTCAATCAATGGTTTGAACCGCTTGGCATTAGCGTTGGCTGGCTCACCGGCAAGCAGAAAGTTGCCGAGCGGCGGGATCAGTTATTGGCCTTGGCAGAAGCTAAGACCCAGTTAATTGTCGGCACCCATGCACTGTTCCAAGACCAGGTGGTGTTCGCCGATTTAGGCCTGGTGATTATCGACGAACAGCACCGATTTGGCGTTCACCAGCGGCTAAGTTTGCGGGAAAAAGCCGGCAGCGAGCGACGCCCACACCAGCTTATTATGACCGCGACGCCAATTCCAAGAACCCTAGCCATGAGCGCCTACGCAGATCTCGACTGCTCGGTTATCGATGAGCTGCCACCGGGAAGAAAGCCCGTAACCACCGTTGTCATTAACCAAGATAGACGCGATCAGGTAGTAGATCGCGTGCGCGAAGCCATCGGCCAGGGGCGCCAGGTGTATTGGGTGTGCACGCTGATTGAGGAATCCGAAACGCTCACCGCGCAAGCAGCGCAAGCAACCCAAGAAGAGCTGGCTTTGGCGCTACCCAAGGTCGCCATTGGCCTCGTGCACGGGCGGTTAAAAGCAGCAGAAAAAGAATCGGTAATGGCATGTTTCAAAAGCGGAGAAATCCCGCTTCTGGTAGCCACAACTGTGATAGAGGTCGGCGTGGATGTGCCCAATGCCAGCTTGATGATCATCGACAATCCCGAGCGCCTAGGCCTCGCCCAGCTGCACCAATTGCGCGGGCGAGTGGGGCGCGGCACGGCGGAAAGTCATTGTGTACTGCTGTATTCAGGCCCACTTTCTAACCACAGTCGGGCGCGGCTGGAGGCCATGCGCAGCTCCAACGACGGCTTTTTCATTGCCGAAAAAGATTTAGAGTTGCGCGGCCCTGGCGAAGTACTGGGCACGCGGCAAACCGGCGAGATGGCTTTTCGCATTGCCGATTTGCAGCGCGACGGCGATTTAATTCCCCTAGTAAGAGAAGCTGCGGCAAACCTACTGCAGAAATATCCAGACCATGCCCGAGCGCTGACACGAAGATGGCTAGGTTATAACGAGGTCTATGCCAAAGTGTAGATTTAGACGCCAGTTATTCTAAGAAGTGCCTATCCGATGACCTACACTTAACTACACTTCACAGTGCAGACGATGATGGATCAAAGGAGCCTCTGTGCCGCTATCAAACAGTGTTACGCAATTTCTGGATAAGCAACAACTCGAATATCAGCTTACCGCCCCCTTAGATGCTCCTATTTGGCACGATCAACAACTTCGTAACAATGGCGCTGCCAGAGCTACGCTGCTCGAAGACAGCCAAGAAAAAATTCTCGCCATTTACCCCGCCGACGCCTTGCTCGACCTCAGCGCCGTCAACCGAATTTTAGGCCGGTCGATGCAGGCCATGTCGCCCACGACACTGAGGACTTTATTTGAGAAGCACAAACTCTCTTCGGTACCGGCGCTGCCTGGCTTAGCCGGCATGACAACGGTGATAGAACAGCGCTTGTATCAACGCGACCAACTTTTTTTAGATGCCGGCAGCCGCGAGCAGATGCTGGATCTATCGCAGATTTCTTTCCAAACACTGGCAAAAGACGCGATCAAGGGCGAAATCTCCATTCCTTTGAGCCAACTTGAACAGATTTCATCTACCGCCGATTCTGCACTCATCTTGGCGTCTGTGCGCCAATTTACCGAGCTGCGAGTAAAAGAACGATTAGAGGAAACCCTTGAACTACCGCCGCTACCGGAAACGGCGCAGCGGATTATTAAACTGCGCGTGGATCCCAACGCCGATATCAGCGATTTGGCCAATATCGTAGAAACAGACCCTAGCCTAGCCGCGCAAGTCGTGAGCTGGGCAGCCTCGCCTTATTATTCAGCGCCGGGCAAAATTAAGTCCATTCACGATGCTATCGTGCGCGTATTGGGGTTCGACATGGTGCTCAACTTAGCGCTTGGTTTATCCCTCGGAAAAACCCTTGCCATGCCAACAGATGGTCCATTCGGTGTTACACCTTACTGGCGGCATTCGGTGTATATGGCCGCAGCCATGGAGGGACTGGTTACGGCTATCCCACGGGATAATCGACCCAGTTTTGGTATGGCCTATCTCTCAGGGCTATTGTTTAACTTCGGCTATTTGGTGATGTCCGAGGTTTTTCCACCCTATTTCCACAAGCTGTGTCGCATGATGGAAGCCAACCCCCATGTGGATCACACCTTGGCGGAAAAGCATTTGCTGGGTTTAACTCGCGATCACATTGCCGGTTGGCTCATGGAGCTTTGGAACATGCCCGATGAGGTCGCCTACGCGCTGCGCTTCCAAAACGAGCCTACGTGCCAAGGCCCGCATGCAGCCTATGCTAAATTATTGTTCGTCGCGAGACGGTTGCTATCTCAGCGAGGATTGCGGTGTGGGCCAAAACTGGAAATCCCCGCATCGGTCTACGAAGAGCTACAACTAGACCCAATCAAGGCTGAAACGACCATCGACAATATCCTAGAGTCCTCCGTTGAGCTTGAAAATATTTCAGCACAAATGGAACCGGCCGCATAAACGGCCGGTTTGTCTTACGGATGTCATTCGCGAAGTACTCTTGCGCTTACATTAGTTAATGTGACCTGGTAGCGATGGGTCTTCATTGAAACGCTGTTCATCCAACATGCCTTCACTTTTCGCGACGATCAAGGTAACCATGGCGTCTCCACAGACGTTCACCGCCGTGCGAGTCATATCGAGCAGTCTGTCTACACCAATAATGAGCGCTATGCCTTCGACCGGCAGCCCCACTTGCTCTAACACCATGGCCAACATAATCAAGCCAACCCCAGGTACGCCTGCGGTGCCAATAGAGGCTAAGGTCGCCGTCAGAATAACCATCATGTAGCCATTCAACCCTATGTCGATATTGTAGGCTTGGGCGATAAATGCCGTGGCCACGCCTTGCATAATGGCGGTGCCATCCATGTTAATGGTGGCCCCCATGGGAATGGTAAAAGACGCGACTCGGTTATCGGCACCCATCTCATCGCGCACCGCTCGCAAGGTCACGGGAATGGTGGCATTGGAGGAACTCATGCTAAAGGCAAACAGCATCACCGATTTCATCTTGCGCAAAAACATCAGCGGACTTAAACCAGTGAGCATGCGCAAGGCGAGGGGGTAAGTGCCAAGCCCATGAATAAATAAAACAAAAAGTACCGTGAAGAAATACACCAGTAGATTGGCAAAGGCCTCCAAGCCAAGGTCGGCAGCCATTTGCGCCATCAAGCAAAATACGCCATAAGGAGCAAAATTCATCAAGATCACCACCATTTTTAGGTTGACCTCATTGAAATCGTTAAAAAATGCAGCGACCCGTTTACCCGCCTCACCCACGCGCGACATAGCAATCCCCACGAGCAGGGCAAACACGATGATTTGCAGCATATTGCCCTGCGCCATCGCTTCCACTGGGTTGGTTGGCACTATGCCCAAAATAACATCTTTCAAAGACGGCGCTTCATTCACCACAAAAGTGGCCTCAGTACTGAGATTAAAGCCCGCACCCGGCTGAATAATCACCCCGGCAATCAACGCCAAACTGATCGCCACAGCCGTCGTTACCATGTACAACAGTAACGTTTTGCCCGCCATCGGTCCCATCCGCGTGTTGTCACCCAACGAAGCGACACCGCAAACGAGGGACACAAAAACCAAGGGCACGACTAATAGCTTTAACAGCGCAACGAATACTTTTCCGCCGAGGTCGAACAGTCCGCTGACTAAAAACTGATCAACCCAGGCGTTGTAAACACCCGCCAACCAACCCTGGCCCTCGGCAAAATTGAACATCCCCCCGATAAATAAGCCCAAGGCCATGGCAATCAAAATACGACTGGTTAAGCTCATAAGCGGTTCCTGATTTAGTTTTATTGTTGATGAGGGGGGAGGGAGAGCCAGCTCGAGCCAGCTCAAAATCGAACGATACTTTAGCTATTTACGGCGTCTTTCAGCCCTTTCCCAGGCTTGAAGCCAACAGAAACGCTGGCTGGAATTTGAATCGTTTCACCGGTTTTCGGGCTTCTGCCAGTGCGCGCCGCACGTTTACGTTGCGAAAATGAACCAAAACCAACCAGACTCACCACGTCGTCGCGCGATAGCGCATTGGTAATTTGCTCTAATATGGAAGACACCACCAAATCGGCTTTGTCTTTAGTTAAGTCCGCTGTTTCTGCAACAGCAGCAATAAGATCTGATTTATGCATGGAGAATCCGTCCTGCGTTTTTGTTTGTTTTGTCCAATTAAGACGTAATGCTAACGCCTTTCCACAAGCCAGCGCCAGCGCCAATGTCGATTGCCCCACGGGCTTGCGCCTCATAGAATAGCGCGCCTAGGCACGTTCATTTGTCTAAACACACCGCATATTTACAATTAGGAAGGCCATTGCCCACAAATTATCGACAACGCGAACCCCTGTGGCGACCCGCCGCGCAAAAAAGCTGGCAACTGCCGCGCGACTTAGCCCCGTGGATTCTCGATCAAGGCTCTCTAACAGCCCGTCTGCAGGCGCATAGCCAAGGTCAATTCGAGGTTCAGCTACTCAATCAAGGTTGGGGCCAAGCGAGACAGAGTGAATTGCTCGCGTTGAAATGCCCCTCTCGGCAAAAAATGTTAGTACGCGAAGTGATTCTCAAAGGTCGGGGAGAAAGCTGGGTTTTCGCACGAAGTTTAGTTCCCTACACCAGCCTAACCGGCCGACTTAAAGCCTTAAAATACCTCGACAACAAACCCCTCGGTGCGCTGTTATTTCAAGACCCCGGTATGTTGAGGGACCCGTTGGAGGCTGCGGCAATAGGTGCCGAGCATGAATACCTGCACTCCAGCTTAGATCTGCCCGAACAATTCGCCTTATGGGGCAGACGCTCGGTTTTCTACATCGACAAAAACCCACTGCTGGTAAGCGAAGTATTCCTACCAGACTTTCTTGCGAGCCTTTAAGGAACACCTCATGGCCAAGGATCATCCCAACAAGCGTGCCTCAGCCAAACCCAAATCGCGCCCAGCGAATTCAGCCCGCAACGCTAAAACCAACACTTCAACACTGGCTGCTTACTGGCGCTTGATGCGCTTTGATAAACCCATTGGCACCTTGTTATTACTTTGGCCGACGCTCTGGGCACTTTGGATAGCGGCCGATGGCGCACCCAGTTTGCGAGTACTCGCTATCTTTGTAGCCGGCGTCATTGTTATGCGTGCAGCCGGCTGTGTTATCAATGACTACGCCGACCGCAAAGTCGACGGCCAAGTAACTCGCACTAAATCACGCCCCATTGCCACCGGACAAGTGAGCCCTTCCGGTGCCTTGTTGTGTTTTGCCGCGCTGATTTTCTGCGCCTTTTTTCTAGTTTTGCTCACCAACCTATTAACGCTAGCGCTGGCTGCGGGCGCCTTGGCACTAGCGACCATTTACCCCTACATGAAACGCCATACCCATCTACCGCAAGTGGTACTCGGTGCAGCATTTGCCATGAGCATTCCCATGGCCTTCGCCGCCGTCAGAGGTGAATTGGACAATGGCATTTGGCTCCTATACACCGCCGTGGTGCTTTGGACGGTTGCCTACGACACCTTCTACGCTATGGTGGATCGCGCCGACGACTTGCGCATTGGCGTTAAGTCCACCGCCATTCTATTCGGTGAGTTAGATCTCACTATTATCGGTTGCCTGCAGTTAATGACACTGTTTGCCCTATGGTTAGCGGGCGATCACTTCAAGCTTGGACACTACTACCTTGCCGGGCTAAGTGCAGCCGCGCTGCTGTTTTTTTGGCAACTGTGGCTTAGCCGCAAGCGCCAACCCAAGGCCTGTTTTCAAGCCTTCCTTAACAATCAATGGGTCGGCGCGGTGATATTTGCCGGCCTGCTGGCCGACACCCAACTCGGTTGATTAGGGGCTCGTCATATAACTGTCATCTAACCGTAATCTAATACAGGTCCAACCAAAGTGCAGACGAACCGGTTATGAGCAAAAAGACCATTTTGATCATTGATGACGAACCCTCCATTCGCGACATGTTGCGAGTGGCCTTGGAAATGGCGGACTACCGCTGCCTAGAGGCCGAAAATGCGCAACAAGGCCACGCCTTGGCAATTGATGAAAAGCCAGATTTAATCCTGTTAGATTGGATGATGCCAGGTACATCGGGTATCGAGCTGGCCAGGCGGTTAAAGCGTGAAGAAATCACCGCCAAAACCCCCATCATCATGCTCACCGCCAAGGGCGAAGAGGACAACAAGATCCAAGGCCTAGAAACCGGCGCCGATGATTACATCACTAAACCGTTTTCGCCGCGCGAACTGATTGCTCGCTTAAAAGCCGTGCTGCGCAGAATTGAACCAGATACGCCCGAGCAACCCATCATCGTCGACCAATTGTGCCTAGACCCAATCAGCCAGCGCGTCACTATTGCCGATGAACCGGTGGATATGGGCCCCACGGAATATCGCTTACTGGCTTTTTTCCTCACCCATCAAGAGCGGGTGTACAATCGCGGCCAGTTGCTCGACCATATCTGGGGCGGCAATGTGTATATTGATGAGCGCACGGTAGACGTCCACATCCGCCGCCTACGCAAGGCATTAGCCATGCAAGAGCACGACAGATTTGTGCAAACGGTGCGCGGCTCCGGCTATCGTTTCTCCACCAAAGTAGCCAGTAAATAAAGGAATCTACATTCGTGTTAAGAGGATTCAATGCCGAACTCAAGCGCGTTGCCCTGTTCACCACCTTGTGTATCGGTTTTGGCTTAGCTAACGGCTTTGTGCTGATCACCTTGTTGTTGGGCGGCACCCTCTACATGTTTTGGATGCTTTGGCAAATACGCCAGCTGGATTTGTGGCTAAACCAGCGCAAAAAGTCGCCGCCACCCGAGGCCAGTGGTATCTGGTCTGACATATTCGAAAGCATTTACCGGCTGCAAAAGCGTCAGGAAAAAGAATCCGATCGCGTTAGACAAGTATTAAACCGCGTCCAAGAAACCACCGGCGCGCTACCCGACGCTGTGCTATTACTCGACAGCCGGGGCAATATCGATTGGTGGAACCCAGCGGCGGAGCGGCTCTTCGCCTTTGAGAAGACCGATCAAGGCCAACCGCTGGTGAACTATGTGCGCAATCCAAAATTCGTTGCCTACATGGAACAACAAGACTATCGCCAACCGCTTGATCTACCCGCGTCGCGCAATAAAGACCAGCGCTTACAATTTCAAATAACCCGCTATGGCCAGAACGAACGTTTGGTGGTGGCGCGCGACATCACCTCGCTGCACAAGCTAGGGCAAATGCGCAAAGACTTCGTCGCCAACGTTTCGCACGAACTGCGCACCCCGCTCACCGTGCTCAAAGGCTACTTAGAAACCCTCGCCGACGCCGAAGAAAGGCCCGCTGCTTGGCAAAAGCCGCTGCAACAGATGCAGCAGCAATGCTCGCGCATGCACATGCTGGTGAACGATCTCATTGCACTGTCGGTCCTCGAAACAGAGGTGAACCCAGAGCGACATCAACCGGTCGCGCTCCACCCACTGCTTAGCAGATTAATTGACGAAGCCCATTCGGTGGCGACGCAACCGCGCAACCTGGTACTGAATTGCACCGACGACATCGCCATACTCGGGGTGGAGAAGGAATTGCAGAGCGCCTTTGGCAACCTCATTACCAATGCCCTCAAATACACTCCCAACACCAGCACTATCACTGTCAATGCGCGCAAGGATCACTATGGCTTGCAGGTGGAGGTGGTGGACAACGGGCCCGGAATTGAAGCCAAACATCTGCCGCGGTTAACCGAGCGCTTCTACCGAGTAGACGACAGTCGCAACAGCGCAACGGGCGGCACCGGCCTAGGTTTAGCCATCGTTAAACATGCACTGTCCCGCCACGACGCTAGGCTCGATATCAGCAGCCAAGTATCCAAGGGCTCGAGCTTTACCTGTCACTTTCCCAAACAGCGACTGTTACAAGTAACACCGCAATAGGTATCGCACCCGCCGCTACCCAAGTGCGTGGGCAAACCTTAGTATGGCGCCATGCTAAACATAGAACTCGTTGATTCCATCGAAGCCATAGGCGCCAGTACTTGGCAGGGCTTATTGCAAAGCCGCTACCCCTTCGGCCAATTCGGTTTTTTACAGGCGCTGGAACAAACCGGCTGTGTTGGCTCGGCGTCTGGCTGGCTACC
This sequence comes from Simiduia litorea, assembly GCF_042853465.1. Classification (GTDB taxonomy): domain Bacteria; phylum Pseudomonadota; class Gammaproteobacteria; order Pseudomonadales; family Cellvibrionaceae; genus Simiduia; species Simiduia litorea. The sequence goes on from NZ_AP031497.1 coordinate 4,376,665, forward strand.
GCAGCACTTAGTCGTGAGGAATCCGTCCCAGCAGATCATTGCCTGCGCGCCGCTGTATTTAAAACAACATTCTTGGGGCGAGTACATTTTTGACTGGGCTTGGGCCGAGGCATTTCAACGAGCCGGCAGGCCTTATTACCCAAAACTGGTTGCCGCCATTCCCTTCACGCCGGCCTGGGGCCCACGCCTATTCGGCCAGCTGCCAAAAGATGAATTGCTCTACGTGCAGCAATGGCTAGAGCAACACAGTGACCATAAACAGCTGAGTAGCCTGCACTGGCTATTGCCAGAAGCGGCTGCGAGCGCCCAGTTAAGCGCCCGGTGGGCACAAAGAGAAACGGCTCAATTCCACTGGTTTAACCATGACTTTCAAGATTTTAGCGAATTTTTAGCCACATTTAACGCCAGAAAGCGAAAATCACTGTTGCGCGAACGACGCAAAGTATTCGAGCAAGGCGTCACCCTTGTCCGCAAATGTGGCGCCGACATCAGTGCCGCCGATTGGCGTGTTTTCTATCACTGCTACCACACCACCTACTTGAAACGATCAGGCCGCGCCGGCTACCTCAATTTTGATTTTTTCCAACGCCTAGGCGAGGTCATGCCTGACCAATTGATGATGGTGCTCGCCCAACGCGACCAAGAAACTATCGCCGCGGCCTTGTGCTTTTTTGATGATCAAACACTCTACGGCCGCTATTGGGGCTGTCTAGAAGAGGTGGAATGCCTGCACTTTGAGGCTTGCTACTATCAAGGCATAGAGTTCGCCATCGAGCGCGGTCTGACGCGGTTTGACCCGGGCGCCCAAGGCGAGCACAAGATCCAACGCGGCTTCGAGCCGGTGGCGGTTTACTCCAACCACTACATCAAAGACGCCGACGCACGCGCCGCCATTAATCACTTCATCGCCGAGGAGCGCAACCAAACCCAAAGCTACCTAAATGCCGCTCGGGATCTATTGCCGTTCAAACAAGCCCAACAACCCAGCTAAGCCATTCAGCTTGCAACTCAAGGCCTTTAGCTTCTCCTGTAAACTGTAAGCTCATTGTCCTGTCGTCAAGCTTTCCGCCACACCAACAAGCGATTATTTGCCGGCATTTCGTTATCTTCTAAAGCCTGTAAATGCGCCAGCTGCGCGAGATATTGAATCTTTTCAAAATCCCGAATACCTCGCTCGGGGTCTTGCGCCTTTAGCCAAACATCAAAGCGCTCGTTACTCTCGCTGGTATAGCTGCCGCCATAATTCATCGGTCCATAAAGCACAAACAAACCGCCGGTGGATAACTGTGCACCGACCTTAGCAAACAGCTGCTCAACACTAGGCCAAGCCATAATATGTGCCGTATTAGCCGAGTAAATAGCGTCAATTGCCGGTAATTCAGGCCAAGGTTCGTTCACATCAAGCACAAAGGGCCCGCGTAGGTTGGGTAAATCGTACTCCGCCATCCACAGGCGAATACCCGCGTGATGCTCTTCGAGGTCGCTCGCTAACCACGTCACATCCGGGAGCGACTTAGCGAAATGCACGGCGTGTTGACCTGTGCCACTACCCACCTCCAAGACGGTCTTAGCGCCATCTAACAGGCGCCGCAAGTGCTTCAGAATAGGCGCTCTATTGTTCTGGCAGGCTTGCGAAAAAGGCTTAAGATCGAGAGATTCCACAGACAACACCTAGTTATTGTTCTTAAGGGCGTCGATATACGCGACTACAGCTTAGCGATATATTTCGACAAGCTCTCAAATTTAGCAGGATCATGGTCAACAAAGCGAATAGTGATTTTAATCAACCGCGTGTCCATTCGCGCCTCGGCCGCTTGTAGACTGCTGATATAGCCATTTACTCGCGCCACAGCGTTACCATCAACATCGGTGATATCTAGCACGGCAGACTCAAACAAAACCGGGAGCTGATCGGTGCGTTGGACGATTCCGTTCAAAGCTTGGAGCGAGAGTTCGCGGATTAAGCAGTCCATTTGTTGACCCGCCAAACGCAATTGCGCCATGCCTTTTTTCGACTTAGCTGGGGCTTTAGCAACCGCCGGCTTAGCCTTAGGTGCAAAGGCATCGGCACCGGATGCGGCCGCTGGCTTACCGGTAAGCGCTTCAATAGAGCCGAAGGCCACGCCTTGGGCGCCGCCCGCGGGCCGGCTAACGGCATCGATACCCAAGCGTTTCAATTGTTTCGACACTTTAGTCATCAGCTCGTCAGGGGTAAACGGCTTGACGAGGTAGTCCGACACGCCGGCTTGCACCGCCTTCACCACAAACTCCCGATCACCTCGACTGGTAACCATGACAAAGGGGGTTTTCGCGTGGGCATCGGCGCCTCTCACCCAGTGCAACAATTCCTCGCCAGACATGCCGGGCATTTCCCAATCCGACAAGATAATATCGACACTTTGCTTTTTTAAGATCGCAACCGCTCGCTGACCATCGGCAGCGTCGAACAAGGTGACACCCGGAAGCAGCGCCCTTAGGTTCTTCTTCACCATATCGCGAATAAAACTGGCGTCATCGACCACCAGAATACGTGCAGACATTCCACAACCCCTACATAAGCTTTAACGTATAGCCTAGCAGGCAAGTGCGCAGCGGGCCGACTTGGATGGGGGTTTATGCGTAGGCTGAGACAGGTTGATTCACTAACAGCGCATTATTCAAACAGCGGCCGAGCTGTTTACTATCGGCCAACCACGCGAGGGGGACGGGGAAAAACTGGCTATCGACATTCACACCGGTGGGCTTTAACGGGCGTATGCCCGGCAATAATTCGGCGGCAACTTGATGGCCTAGCTGTAAATACAGGGTGTTATTGACGATTAAGCCAACCAATTGACCGTGATAACTAATGCTAACAGCGTTAAAGCGATGACGAGTCTCGACCGTGGCGGTGCGGTTTCCACCCGCTTTCTGTAGTTGCGCGATAACATAGTCTACAAACGCAAGATCTTGCTGCATGGGTCACTCCATTGGCTCTGCAGGGCAATCTTTCGCGCTGCAAATAGTAACTGGGGTGACTGCGTTTACCCGTTATTATGGTTGTTGGCTGCAAGTAACTAAACGCTGTAGGGCATTCAGATTTAGCTGCAGCCAGAGAGGCAAATCCACCGTGCCGCTACATTACCAGCCCGGAAAAAGCGCGCAAGACGGATTTGGTCTAAAAAACACCTTAAACTATTTCAAATAGACTATCGCTTTGGCTAGCTACCCAGTTTACGCTTGAACACCCATTCCGTATCGCTCGAGCTAGCCGCATCAAACTGATAGCCATCGCTATCAAATGCTTTAAGCTCCTCCACCTCGGTTAATTGGTTTTCAATAACATAAGCGGCCATCAAACCCCGCGCTTTTTTGGCGAAGAAGCTAATAATTTTATATTGACCATTCTTATAATCTTTAAACACTGGGGTAAGGATAGGTTTATTCAGTTGGCTTTTTTTCACCGCACGAAAGTATTCCGCCGAGGCGAGATTAACAAGCACATCGCTGCGGCTCGCTTGCAGTTGGGTATTCAGGGCCTGAGTAATCTTGTCGCCCCAAAACGCATATAGATCAGCACCTACTGGATTAGAAAATTTCGTTCCCATCTCTAATCGGTAGGCTTGCATTAAATCCAAGGGCCGCAATAAGCCATATAGGCCTGATAAAATTCGTAAATGTTTTTGTGCAAAGGTACGCGCCTTTGCGTCGAAACTTTCGGCGTCCAAGCCCGTATAGACATCGCCTTTAAAAGCCAACATTGCAGGCTTTGCGTTGCTTTCGTCGAAAGGTAACTGCCACGCGTGAAAACGATCAAAATTCAACGTGCCGATCTTATCGCTCACACTCATCAACGCAGAAATATCGTGGGGAGATAATTTTTTTAGGCCATTGATCAGCGTTTGAGAGTAGTCGAGGAAATCCGGTTGCGTCGTTTTCGCGATTTTCCAAGCAGTGTCAAAGTCTAAGGTTTTTGCCGGCGAGATAACCAATAACATTACTAATTTCCAACTTTATTCAGGCGCGAGTATAGATTGCCACCAATTCAACGGTGTTTTGCCATCTTGGGGGTCGTAAACATTGCCGTACAGCCACATGCACTCTTCATCGAGGCAATCATTTAAGATATCTTCAATAACGCTAAAGCCCAAACTCACATGCACGCTGTAAACCAACATACGCGGCGTTTCAATATCCAGTTCACCGCCCAATTTTTCTAATGCAGGTGTCAGTTGTTCGGCAACGGCCTTGATATCATCGCGAGAAAACACCCGGACGCACACATTGCCACTGCGACGCACAATCTCAAATTCCTGAGATTGTTCATCAAATTGAATATTGTCGCCACTGGCCAAGCCTTTAACAAACGCTGGGGACTTTACTAGCTGTAAGCTTTGATCTTCATTAACCCGCACCTGAACTTTTTCGGCAACGGGCTGACCTTGGGGGTTAAGACCGGCAAAAATTTCGATCACTTGAAGGGCGTTCATGGCATATCCTAAAACAGTTACGGTAGGCGAATGGCGGGGGATTATAAGGCAAAGCGTGGATCTAACCCAATGCACTGTCTCTAGTGTCGCTAGGACACTCGCTAGTCATCGGCTACGGCAGACGTAGGAGCCCAGGTCGCGCTTGCGGCGCTCGCACTCGCGACGTAAGTTTTCGCACGCGGTGGCCTTCCCGGGGGCTGTGGGCTTCTTTTCGAGACAATAGTCATAGCGCTCGGACAGCTCGAAGTCTGACATTCTCTCGATCCGCGAGGGTTCACAGGCCACAAGCAACACAACCGTAGCGAACAAAATAAGCAGGGGAGCTGGGGTCACAGGCCAATCCGAACTGAAGACAATGCCCCATTATACGTAGTTAGGCGGCGCCTGCTAGATTTGCTCACAAACTCACGCTGGCACAGTTGTGCTAATGAAGCCGCCAAACACCTCAACACCGAGGTGCTTGGCGGTCGGCAGGAGCTTACGACTTCTTATGTAATTTGGCTTCGGCCTCATCCAGACTGATATGTCGAATATCCAGCCCACGCACCAAATAGATAACATGCTCGCAAATATTGCGCACATGATCGCCGATGCGCTCTAAGGCTCGCAGCGCCCATAGCACGTTCATCACCCGGGAAATTTCGCGCGGGTCTTCCATCATGTAGGTCACTAGCTCGCGCATGGCGGTTTTATATTCGCGATCCACCAACTCATCAGCTTCGACAACCTTTAGCGCCGCATCGGCGTCAAAGCGAGCAAAGGCGTCTAGACCCTGATTCATCATAGCCGCCACACTCGCGCCGATATGGCGAAGTTCGCTGGCTCCGCGGCTGTTAGTGCCCGCACCGGATAATTCAATGGCCATCTTGGCGACTTTTTGCGCCTCATCACCAATCCGCTCGAGATCGCGAATGGCCTTAATCACGGCTAACACTAGACGTAAGTCCGACGCGGCTGGCTGTCGTCTCGCAAGCACTAAGGTGGCTTGCTCATCGAGTTCAATTTCAAACTCATCCACTTTATCTTCATTAACAATCACTTTCTCAGCCAGAGCAGTGTCTCCACTTTCTATGGCAGCAACGGCATCAGACACTTGCTGCTCCACCAAGCCACCCATTTCTAACATTTGGGTGCGCAACGCTTCCAACTCAGCATTAAATTGACGAGAAATATGACGATCGAGATTTAATTTATCCACAGCTACTGCTCCATCAGCCGAAGCGGCCAGTTATATATGCTTCTGTTAAGGCATGATCGGGGTTGGTGAAAACTTTTTCCGTTTCATTCACTTCAATCAACTTACCCAAATGGAAATAGGCCGTGCGATGCGACACCCGCGCCGCCTGTTGCATCGAGTGAGTGACGATAGCAATAGTAAAGTTTTCACTCAACTCGGCGATTAGTTCTTCAACCTTAGCCGTCGCAATAGGATCAAGTGCCGAGCAGGGCTCATCCATTAAGATGACTTCTGGGCTCACAGCAATAGTGCGCGCAATACATAAGCGCTGCTGTTGGCCACCGGACAGACCCGTGCCCGGACCGTGCAATCGATCTTTCACTTCATTCCATAAACCCGCTTTGCGCAACGAGGTTTCGACGATTTCATCGAGTTCTGTACGTCGTGTTGCAAGACCGTGCACCTTAGGGCCGTAAGCAACATTATCGTAAATGCTTTTTGGAAACGGGTTAGGTTTTTGAAACACCATGCCGACGCGCGCGCGCAAGGGCACGACATCCAAACTTGGGTCATATATATCTTGCGACTCCAACATCAACTTACCCTGTACACGGCAGATATCGATAGTGTCGTTCATACGATTCAGGCAGCGTAAAAACGTCGATTTACCACAGCCCGATGGCCCAATCATAGCAATCACTTGGTTGCGGCCAATATCGAGATCAACACCAAATATCGCCTGCTTGTCGCCATAGAAAACATCGACTCCTCGCATAGACATTTTTGGATCATTCAAAAGCGGTGTGCCAACGGTCATTTCATGCGTGGCACTTTGTTCTGCAATATTCATTGTTTCACTCTTAACTACATAGGTCATGAGAAAGATTAGAACTCAGGCTGAATTACCAGCGGCGTTCGAGTTTACGGCGCAACAAGACCGCAAGGGTGTTCATTAAAAATAAGAATCCTAATAACACCATAATGGCGGCTGAGGTTTTTTCAACAAACGCGCGCTCTGGGCTATCGGCCCACAAGTAAATTTGTACCGGTAGCGCTGTCGCCGCATCCATAATGCCGCCCGGCACATCGACAACAAATGCCACCATGCCAATCATCAACAACGGCGCTGTTTCACCTAAGGCCTGCGCCATACCAATGATGGTGCCGGTTAACATACCTGGCATGGCGAGCGGCAATACGTGGTGTAAAACCACTTGCATTTTCGACGCGCCAAGACCCAGTGCGGCTTCGCGAATCGACGGCGGTACCGCTTTAATCGCTGCGCGACTTGAGATGATAATGGTGGGTAACGTCATTAAGGTTAAAACCAAGCCACCGACTAACGGAATGGAGCGCGGCATTTCGAAAAAGTTGATAAAAATTGCCAAACCCAGCAAACCAAAAATAATTGACGGCACAGCGGCTAGGTTATTGATATTGACTTCAATTAAATCCGTCCATCGATTCTTCGGCGCATATTCTTCCAGGTAAACTGCCGCTGACACGCCAATCGGAAAAGACAACAATAAGGTTACCAGCACGGTAAAAAATGAGCCCGCTGCTGCACCTAAAATACCCGCCATTTCCGGCTCGCGTGAATCACCGCTGGTAAAAAAGGTGGTATTAAACGATGTACGCAAGGCCTGCTTGTCTAATAAGCCATTTAACCACGTCAGTTGCTGTTCACTTAAACGACCCGTAAATGCCTCTTTACCATCGGCGCTACGGCTTTTAAACCAGGTGTCGACATCATCGTCTGCCAACAGCCAAAACCCTTGCATTGTATTTAGCAATTCGGGGTTAGCTTTTAACGTATCTCGGAGACTGTAACTTGCGCCACTGCTAATTAGCGCCGAAGCCGCCCGTTTGTCGCGACGATCAGTAATATTTAACTCTTGGTACAAGGAGCGCTTTATTTGACCTTCGAAATCCGCCATTAAATAGACGTCTTTACGCTCTAAATCGGTAAGACCAAGATCTTGTGCATTGAGGTCCACCGATAAATATATTTCCGTAGACAAAAAGCCCTTATAGCCTTTGCCGATGATGTCTGTAAACAGAACCACCACACAGGTTAAGCCAAATAGCACAGACGCAATGCCGTACCAGCGAAAACGTTTTTCGGATCGATAGCGCTTGGCCAAGTTCCGATTAACAATATCAATGGTTGATTCATTTTTACTCATATTGTTCTCGGTATTTTTTCACAACGTGTAACGCAACAAAGTTTAATGCCAAAGTTGTTACAAAAAGCATTAGCCCTAATGCAAAAGCCGCCAGAGTTTTCGGACTATCAAACTCTTGGTCGCCCACTAACAAGGTAACAATTTGCACGGTTACCGTGGTTACTGACTCGAGAGGGTTAGCTGTAAGTTTGGCCGCTAGGCCCGCGGCCATAACCACAATCATAGTTTCGCCAATGGCGCGCGATACCGCTAATAAAATACCACCAACCACACCAGGCAATGCCGCCGGTAACACCACCTTTTTAACGGTTTCTGACGTGGTCGCTCCCAATGCCAGTGAGCCATCCCTAAGCGATTGCGGTACAGCAGTGATAACGTCGTCGGCAAGAGAAGAAATAAAAGGGATGATCATGACGCCCATCACGAGACCTGCGGCCAAAGCGCTTTCGCTCGAGGCAGATAGGCCTAAACTAAAGCCCGCATCCCGCACCATGGGGGCAACGGTTAACGCCGCAAAGAAACCATAAACTACGGTTGGAATACCGGCCAGAATTTCTAACATCGGCTTAACAACCAAGCGAACCGTCTTGTTGGCGTATTCCGCCAAATAGATCGCGGCCATTAAACCAACCGGAACGGCAACCACCATAGCAATTAAGGAGATAAGCATGGTGCCGGCAAACAAGGGCACAGAGCCAAATGCACCAGAGCTGCCTACCTGATCCTCTCGCATAGCCATTTGAGGGCTCCATTGAGTACCGAATAAGAACTCAATAGGCGAGATGGATTTAAAAAATTGTAGCGATTCAAATAGCACGCTCAATACAATACCAATCGTAGTGAAAATCGCTAAACACGAACACGTTAGAAGCGCAAAACTAAAGGCTGTCTCTACTTTTTGGCGGGCGCGCAAGGTTGGCGAAACGCGGCTCCAACCAAACAACAAACCAAGAATCGAAACGCTTAACAAGGTACCAGTTAAAGCCAATTGATTAATGTTTAAAATGGCTTTTAAGCTTTCTGCGGCACTCAGCATTTCAGCGGATTGACCATCCGAGCTTAAGTGACCTTGGGACAAATTAGTAATCGTATTAAGCAACAGGCCAACGTCAGAGCTAGAGAGACCCTGCTGTACTTCTGATAAACGATCTATCACTAGCCATTGAATAATTTTACCATCCAATAGTTGCCACAAGCCCAACACGAGCAAACAGGGCAGGGCGCACCAAAGCGCCGTCAACATACCGTAGTAAAACGGCAGTGATGCTAGGCGGCTAGTTCCACCAATAGCCTGCGATTGCAGTACCGAACGCCCGCGTCCTAATACAAAGGCAAAAGCAAAGAGGGCTAAGAGTATTGTCGCTAAGGTTATAGGCTGCATAAATTCCATCGTTCTCAATAAAACAATCGTCAGGTACCGCTTAGCACCTGACGATCGCGTCGATCATTAGTAACGGGTGTTACATTGCTTTCAAGCTTTTCACAGCTGCAGCCATTTTGGTGCGCTTGTCTTTAGACATAGGAATCATGCCTTTCTCCGTCAAGTAACCATCGTCGCCCCAGGCCTTTTCGCTGGTGAATTCAGCTAGGTATTCTGCAATACCGGGAACAACACCAACGTGTGCCTTCTTCACGTAGAAATACAGTGGGCGCGAGATCGGGTAAGAAACATCGGCAATCGTCTCGAAGGTGGGTTCTTTACCGTCGACAAGAGCGGCTTTTACCTTATCGCTATTCTGATCTAAAAAGCTAAAACCAAAAATACCTAGCGCATTAGGATTGGCATTTAGTTTTTGCACGATCAAGTTGTCGTTTTCACCCGCTTCGATGTAAGAACCATCTTCGCGAATATCATGACAGATACCCTTGTACTTGTCTTTGTCGGCTTTTTCTAAAGCTTTTACCCAAGTGAAGGCCTGACAGCCGCCTTCCATTGCCATCTCTAAGAACGCGTCGCGAGTCCCTGATGTAGGTGGTGGGCCAAGCACTTCGATTTTATTAGCTGGCAACGCCGGGTTAACATCTTTCCACGTTTTGTATGGGTTTGGGATCAGGGATTCGCCGCCCTTAGGGTTTGGAACTGACTTCGCCAGAGCCAAGAACAAATCTTTGCGCGTAACGCTGAAAGCAGGTGCTGTTTTGGCATTGGCGATGACGATACCATCGTAACCAATCAGCACTTCAACCACCTCTTTCACGTTGTTTTCAGCGCACATCGCTAACTCCGAATCTTTGATCGCGCGCGACGCGTTGGTCATGTCCGGAAATTGCACACCAACACCGCTGCAGAATAACTTGAAGCCACCGCCCGTACCGGTAGATTCTACCTTTGGCGCCTTGAAGTTAGTTGAGCGGCCAAAGCGCTCGGCAACAGTGGTTGAGAAAGGGTACACAGTAGATGAACCAACAATGCTGATATGGTCGCGGGCAGCGGCTTGCGACGTCATAGCAACGCCCATGGCGGTTGCGAATAAGGCGGCTGTAGTAATGAGTTTGTTCACGGAATTCTCCAAATGGGACGTGGGTTTTGTGACGTCCGCTACTTTATGTAGCCTAGGTGACAATTATATGAAAGGAAGATGACAGTATTGTGACAAGCCAATCCCCCGCAGCTGATCCGGCTTGTTATGTATAATGCCAGCCCAAAATACCTCCAAATAAGACACAATAAGATGGATTTTGCGACTCTTATCCAAACCCAGCGCCGGCTCAGCGCAATAACCAGTTCGCTCGGCCGAGCCGTGGCTTGGCTCACCCTATTAATGGTGTTGCTGACCAGTTGTGTGGTGCTTTTGCGCTACGGCTTTAATATTGGCAGCGTCGCCCTGCAGGAAAGTGTCATTTACCTGCATGGCATCGTGTTCCTTTTGGCGCTCGCCTATACCGCCGACACCGACCAACACGTGCGCGTGGACATCTTTTATCGACGCTTTAGCCCACGCAGCCAAGCGTGGATTAACTGTTTAGGCAGCTTGGTCTTCCTGTTGCCCTTTGCGGTTTACCTGCTTTGGGTGACCTGGCCATTCTTTCTCAACGCTTGGCACATCCGAGAAACCTCGGCAGAAGCCGCAGGCCTGCCCTTTGTTTACCTATTGAAAGGCTTATTGCCACTCGCCGCTGCCAGTTTGGTTCTACATGCTATTGGACAAATCCTTGGGCAACTTGGGCATTTAATAACGGGGGAGTTCGAGCAATGATCGAATATCTACCGCTGTTTCTGTTCGCGGCTGTCTGTCTTGCGCTCATGCTTGGCTACCCAGTTGCCTTTACACTCGCAGGCGTTGCACTCATCTTCGCCGGCCTAGGTATCTTATTAGGGCATTTTGACCCCAATCTCTTATTGGCGCTACCCGATCGGCTTTATGGCACTCTGACTAACGTCACACTTATTGCCGTACCGCTGTTCGTGTTCATGGGCGTCATGCTGGAGCGCTCTCGCCTCGCCGAAGACCTACTCAATAACATGGCTCGTGCTTTCGGTAGGCTGCCGGGCGGGCTGGGTATCTCTGTAATTTTAGTGGGCACGTTGCTCGCAGCCTCCACCGGTATCGTCGGCGCCACAGTCGTCACCATGGGGTTGATGTCTCTACCCGCCATGCTTAAGCGCGGCTATTCGCCTGAGCTTGCCACCGGTACCATTTGTGCAACCGGAACGCTTGGTCAAATTATTCCCCCGTCGATCGCGCTGGTGTTATTGGGCGATGTACTGAGCGGCGCTTACCAGCAATCCCAGCTGACGCAGAACATATACAATGCCGAACCCATTTCTGTAGGCGACCTATTCGTCGGCGCGCTGATACCCGGGCTATTGTTGGTTCTGATGTACCTCGGCTATTTGATTTTCACCGCTTGGCGAGCGCCCAATTTAGCACCCGCCGGCGATGATGAAATGCCAGAGTGGGGAGCCTTTCTATCGAGCTTGATTCCTCCTATCCTATTGATTTTGCTGGTATTGGGGTCAATTTTAAGCGGCGCTGCTACGCCCACAGAAGCGGCCGGTGTAGGCGCTCTGGGCGCACTCTTGCTCGCCCTCTTTAAAGGCAAGCTCAGTAAAACTGTACTCTCAGATGTGGTGCAATCTACCACGCGTATTACCGCCATGGTCTTCGCCATTCTCATTGGCGCCTCGCTCTTTTCTTTAGTGTTTAGGGGCTTAGGTGGCGAGACCTTAGTACACCAATTGTTCGAGGGCCTGCCGGGTGGTGTTTTCACAGCCACACTTTTAGTGATGCTAGTGATTTTCTTGCTTGGCTTCATTCTGGACTTTATCGAAATCACCTTTGTGGTGGTGCCCATCATCGCGCCAGTGCTATTCACCATGGGCGTAGACCCTTTATGGCTCGGCATCATGATCGCCATCAACTTACAAACCAGCTTTCTGACGCCGCCCTTTGGATTCGCGCTGTTCTACCTGCGGGGTGTTGCGCCAGATTCTGTCAGCACAGGGCAGATTTACCGTGGCGTGGTACCTTATATTGTGATCCAATTGTCGCTGCTTGCGCTCCTAGCAATGAAACCGGAGATTGTAAGCTGGCTACCGGACTTGCTCCGCAACTAGCTAAAGCGTTGAAGTATCTATAACGAGAAATAAAACATGCAAAACGAAGACGAGAGCCCCACACCTAACGGCCAATTGATGCTCCAAGCACTGACGCTACCGGCCGATACTAACCCCAGCGGCGACATATACGGTGGCTGGCTGATGACCAAAATGGATCTAGCCGGCTCCGTCTCAGCACAAGCTATAGCTGGCGGCAGGGTAACCACGGTGGCGGCAGGTTCTATGGTATTTTTGCGCCCAGTGCCTGTTGGTGCTTGTGTGGGCTTTTATGTGGATGTAGAAGAAGTTGGCCGCTCCTCCATTCGCACACTGGTGGAAGCTTGGATACTCGATCCACGCGGCGGCGAAGCACAGAAAATAACAGAAGGCGAATTTGTCTTTGTCGCCATTGATGGCAACGGTAGAACCCGCCCCATTCAGAAATAGTGTTAGCTATCTAGTCTTACTATCTACTACCTAATACGATCTAAGACCTAACGGAGAGGCCGGCACCGGCCTCTACTATCGGATCTACCGGCTTTGGTAGTAAGCCTCTTCTGAAATTTTATGATACTGCTGGGCTTGGTTTAAAAAGCTTTCATAGTCAGCGTAAACTTTGGCAAAAAACGGGTCATTAGCTGATTGTTCGGCATACATTTGCACAGAAATCGCTTTCAATTTTTGCAACACGTCGTCGGGTAAACGACGAAGTTTCACACCGTGCTTATTTACCAATTCATTCATCGCGCGATTATTGCGTGCGGTATATTCATCGAGCATGTCTTGATTAACCGCCCGAGCCGTCACCTGAACCAACTTTTGCAAATCGTCAGGTAAGGACTCCAGCGCGGTTTTATTAATTAACAGCTCAAGCGTAGGGCCAGGCTCGTGCCAACCAGGGTAGTAATAGTACTTCGCCACCTGATGAAAACCGAACGCGAGATCGTTATAGGGGCCAACCCACTCGGTGGCGTCTATCACACCGGTTTGCAAAGAAGTATAGAGCTCGTTACCAGGGATATTCACAGCTACACCACCGGCGCGGGTAAAAACTTCACCACCCAAACCAGGAATGCGCATTTTTAAGCCTTGTATATCAGCCAGCGAATTTATTTCCTTATTAAACCAACCAGCCATTTGCACGCCTGTATTGCCGCCAGCAAAGGGAACGATATTAAACGGCGCATAAGCCTCGCGCCACAGTGCGCCACCATTACCGTAATGCAACCAACCATTCATTTCCTGCGCATTCATACCGAAAGGTACGGAGGTAAAAAACGGCGCGGCGGGTATTTTTCCCTTCCAATAATATGCCGCACCATGACCCAGCTCGACGCTGCCGCTAGACACGGCATCAAAAACACCCAGAGCGGGTACTAATTCATTAGCACCGTAAACGGTTACTTCAATGCGACCGTTGCTGGCCTCGTTAATCCACCTGGCGAAGTTTTCACCCGCCATACCAAGGCCTGGAAAATTTTTTGGCCACGTAGTCACCATACGCCAGTGGTATTTTTGCTGATTTTTTAAATCACCTTGATCGAAGCTTAATTGCGCCGCCGGCTGAGTAAAAACCAAGGCGTAAAATAAACCAACCACCAAGGCGACAAGTACAACAATTACCAAGGGCACTAATGTTTTTTTGCTGCTATCCATAGTCAGATTTTCTTTTTGATTTTTATTTTCTAAACGGCTTCTAATTTCGCCAACCGCAACACCAACCACTTTGAACCTTCATCGCGAAAGTTAACTTGTACGCGGGCATTCGCGCCCTGACCTTCAAACTGGGTAATCATACCCTCGCCAAATACCGGGTGACTCACCGCTTGGCCCAAATTAAAGCCCGTTTCTTGCACCACTGCTTGCTGATTATCCCAGCGCGAAGGTGCCGCACGCTGGAAAGACACAGGCCGGCTAAAGCTGGCTTTAACCCGCACCTCCTCTAGCAGGTTACTTGGTATTTCTTTAACGAAACGGGACAGGGCATTATATGTTTCACTGCCGTACATGCGGCGCGACTCCGCATAGGTTAAATAGAGTTTTTGCATCGCGCGGGTAATACCCACATAGGCCAAGCGGCGCTCTTCTTCTAATCGTCCCGGCTCCTCCATAGACATTTTATGGGGAAACAGGTTCTCTTCCATACCGGCTAGAAACACTAAAGGAAACTCTAATCCTTTGGCGCTGTGCAAGGTCATCAATTGCACCGCGTCTTCAAACTCATCGGCTTGTTGATCACCAGCATCGAGTGCCGCACCATCTAAGAATTCCGCGAGATCAGTGATATTTTCATCTTCACCTACAAAGCTACCACAGGCATTAATCAGCTCCTGTAAGTTTTCAACCCGCGCTTGGCCTTTTTCACCTTTTTCATTTTTGTGAAATTCGAGCAAGCCAGAATCTTTAATGACTTTATCAACCAGCGGACCTAAGGTTAGCTCACTGGTGTCTTGCTTTAATTGCAACACTAGGTGCTGAAAGCCTTCCACCGCCGTTCGAGCCCGCGCCGCCAAGACTTTTTCCTGTACCATTTTATTGGCTGCGCTCCAAAGGGAGCTACCTTCAGCGCGGGCAAATTGGCGAATAGTATCCACCGATTTTTCACCAATACCTCGAGTGGGTGTATTCACCACGCGCTCGAAGGCAGGATCGTCGTGCGGGTTATTAATGAGTCGCAAATAGGCCAAGGCATTCTTAATTTCCAAGCGCTCGTAGAAGCGCTGGCCACCATAAATACGGTAGGGCACTTGTTCGCGCAACAGCGCCTCTTCTAACACCCTCGACTGCGCATTCGAGCGGTACAAAATCGCTACTTGATCTAAACGCGCGTCTGGCTGCGTGTGCCACTGTTCGATACGCTCAACGATGAAACGCGCCTCGTCCTGCTCGTTATAGGCGGCATAAAGAGCAATCAAATCACCTTCATCGCCATCAGTCCAAAGCTCTTTGCCGAGTCGGCCTTGGTTGTGGTCAATCACCGCATTGGCGGCTTTCAGTATATTCGCGGTAGAACGATAATTTTGCTCCAGCCGTATGGTTTTGGAACCCAAAAAATCTTCCGTAAAGCGCTGAATATTCTCTATGCGCGCACCGCGCCAGCCGTAAATAGATTGATCATCATCACCCACCGCGGTCACAAACGCGGTTTTACCTGCCAAGACTCTGAGCCAGGCATATTGTACAGCGTTGGTATCTTGAAACTCGTCCACCAAAATGAACGGGAAGCGCTGCTGATAGTGACGTAATAGCGCCGCGTTATCGCGCAACAATTCGAGTGCACGCAACAATAGCTCGCCAAAATCCACTAGACCGCTGCGGTTACAAGCGGCCTCATAGCCGCGATAAATGGACAGGTGGGTGCGGGTATAGACATCGCCGGTATCATCGACGTGCGCCGCGCGCCGGCCTTCGTCTTTTTGCCCGTTAATCCACCACTGGGCTTGTCGCGCCGGCCACTGCTTCTCATCCAACTGCAACTCAGCGCAGACACGCTTAATCATGCGCAATTGATCGTCACTATCGAGAATCTGAAAGTTTTGCGGCAGCTTGGCATCTTGCCAATGCATCTTTAGTAATCGATGCGCAAGCCCGTGGAAGGTGCCCACCCACATGGCGCGCGGGTTCAGCCCAAGCAGTTCTTCTAAGCGGGCACGCATTTCGCGCGCGGCCTTATTGGTAAAGGTCACAGCCATAATCGACACAGGCGACACCCGCTCGACTTCTATCAGCCAAGCAATGCGGTGTACTAACACCCGCGTTTTACCGCTGCCAGCGCCAGCCAAGATTTGCTGGTTACAGGGCTCGGCACTCACAGCTTCACGCTGTGCGTCATTAAGTTGGTCAAGTAAGCGAGAGACGTCCATGCACCATCTTTTAGCTGTATGTAGGAAAACTACAAAAACATAGCGTTTTTACTACATATTTGAATAAAATAACGATCTATACCGAGCACAAACGGATGGCTCTGGGAAGATCGACGCAAATACCGGTTTTTATCTGTACTTTATAGGGAGAAGGCCTTGAAACCCGCGCTAATGACGCAAAGAATCAGCGACGCCATTTTAACGATGCGCAAATCAGAACGCAAAGTGGCTGAATTCGTATTAACCAATCCCGCAGACATCATACACATGCGCATTGTCGACTTGGCAAAAAAAGCCGACGTCAGCGAACCAACGGTAGTGCGCTTCTGCCGCGCTATTGGCTGCGAGGGCTTTCAAGACTTCAAACTCAACCTAGCCCAACAGCTAGCCTCAAGCCCAAGCTTCGGCCAGATTGCTGTCACCGATGAAGATTCCGTTGCCGACTATAGCCACAAGGTATTCGACTCCACCGTCGACACGCTATTAAAAGTGCGCGACTCGCTCAACCCAGAGGTGATGGATCGCGCCGTCAGCGCACTGTGCAAAGCCAACCGCGTGGAGTTCTTCGGCTTCGGCGCCAGCGGTGCGGTGGCAGCTGATGCGCAACACAAGTTTTTCCGGCTTCAGCTCGCCACCGCCGCCTACTCAGATCACCACATTCAACACATGAGTGCCATGAGCATGCAGCCCGGCGATGTCGTCGTTGCCATTTCACAGTCGGGTCGCACGGAAGCATTAATCAACGCTATTGAAGTGGTGCGAAGTGTCGGCGGTATTGTCATCGCCATAGCACCCTCCAATTCACCGGTCATTCAAAGAGCCAGCATCGCCATTGAAGTGGATGTAGAAGAAGACATCGAAATCTACACACCTTTATCTTCGCGTATTGCGCATTTGGTGGTGATTGATGTGTTGGCCATTGGTGTGGCGCAACATAAAGGACCAAAGCTGCACGATCATTTGTTTCGATTGAAGCAGGGGTTGCGGAAGCTAAGGGTGCAGGGGTAATTAATCGTAAGTTAAATAAGAATATTTTCAGATATAGCAAAATGATTGGATCAATAAGCCTGCAATAATCACTTATCACCGGCTTTGCCAAACAGAAGTTAGTGCTATCCTTTGCGCTTAGGCGCACCCAATACCACAGCGGATAGTAATGTCTTTTCGGTACCTTCTGCTTTGGTCAACCGTTCTTACGTCTAATCGCGAGTAACAGTAGACCGATAAAAAGCAGAGTAGCGGAGGTGGTTTCATGCACCTCGATGGTATCGATTTTCGATAGCGTACCCGCGAGCCAAAGGGTTTCGCCTATAAGTGTATTGGTGATAGAGGCACCTTCATAGGGATGAGTTTTATGGAGATTGTGAAATAGATCTTCGCCAGCGGCGAGATAAAAATAGTCCAGGTACAAACTGAAAGTAATCCCCGCTGTAGAAAACGAATGAAAACCGTTTTGGTAAAGGCTGTCAGAATCTGAGACTGGTTGATCGTACATGAGTCCCACTTCGCCCTGCCAGAAAAAAGCAAACGGGTCACTGCTAAAGTCTACTTCCACTAGTTTGCGCGACTGATCGTCTACCGTGATAATCGCCGTGGCGTGATAGCTATTATTAGCGTTGTGAATAGGGCTGTCGTAAGAATAGGTGATAAGCGCTGCGCTCGTGGTTTTGCAGCATAAAATAGTTAGCAGGAATACACTGATTGTAACTAGATATTTCATTTAAAACTCCATTTTTCTTGAGCTCGGATTCCATCCGAAGCAGGCGTTAAACATCTTTTTAGAGACCACCCCAATGGTCTCCTAAAAATGTACCTAGATGGGTATTGGAGCATAAAATATTACACGTCGTCATGCACCTTTCTGCCTAATATCTTATATCAATTAATTACTGATTTTGAATTTCTAATTGTTTTTGGTTCTGTTGACGGGTATTCCGGTGCTCGGCGCTGCTACTACCACCCCTTGGATCAACGAGTAGGTCACGCTGATTAAAGGATCAGACTACTTAAAGAACGCACTTTGGATTCAGGTAGATGGAGCCCATTGCGGATACTCTAGCGCGACGCGCTTTGTACATGCCAGATAGGATAATCAATCTCGATTTTGTTCACAAAGGGACAATTAACTACCTCTATCGACGCTATTCAGAACTTTAACTTCTATTAAGATCATCCGCACTTTTAACGAAACTGCTCAATCCGCTGCCCGCCCGCCGGTCGTGAAACCATTTTCAATATTATCAATAAATTAGCGGTTTTTTAGTCGGAGCTTTTTCTCCATTAACACTACTGTACGTCCACGTATCATGGTGAACGTAGATCATCTGGTACGCATTCCTCTAAAGCGAACACAGCACTTTCTGAGTTGGCGCGTAATATTCCAATACTACCAATCAATCCTTCCGTATATCACACACTAATCTTTAGTGTCGATTTAGCATAACCAAGACCTTTAGTGTTCCAAGCCCTGAAGTAAATTTTAGAGTCAGTACCCGTTTTTACTGTGGTCTTAGTTCTAAAAATTGATTTTCTGCGCTGGCAAACAGCGGTAGAAAATACAGTAAAGTCACTTGCACTCTTGAGGATTTATTCATAATTATTATCCACACTTTACGTTTGATATAGTTAACAGGCTCTGCACATCAGGCGGCACAACCACTGTGCCTGACCGCCAAGGAAATTGATTTAAAGGCATGGCTGCGTACAGCCCATAGAGGTATTCTTGATAGCAATGGGATTCGCATACGTTTCCGTACGAAAATAACCATACATGCATTCCCCCTCTCGACCTACCGAGTTCGAAGGGGATTTGCTTAAAGAGATCATAATCCACGGTGGTTTTCGTTGTGGCTTCGGTAGGTAGTTACAACTTTCCCCGGTGGCCTATAGTTAATAACATGATGGCCAACCGGCACTTTTTCTACGCTGTAGCTACACGTCTTTTTTTACCTCATTGTAATAACTTAAAAAATGCTCGCCATCGCGATCTAAAGGGTGATTTACATCTGGATTGTAGTAAATACCACTCCAGTTTTCGTGGTTTATCAAGTACTTCGCTAGTTCGGTACCCTTTTTACCCAATGTTCGCACTTTACTTGATATAGCAGGCCGACCCGTTTGTTCAAATGCGTGCTTTATGCACCCAAATAGCCATAGTTATACAGTCTGAGGAAATGGAGTCTTTATATTTTGTTGGGTTTGACTGTATCAGCTGACTAGCTACATGATTTTTCCAGCTGTCCAAAATATCCGTTACATTTTCAACCGCATACTTCAAGAATGTTTTAGTCAATAATTCAACCCACCATTTCCTTGTCACATCTAATTAATTAGTGCTAGTCTCGATCTACCTAACTGAATGGCCTGTCAATATTTAGAGCAGTAACAGATTATCCAGCTGTTCATGGAATGAATTTAGAGAGTATAGGGATATTACATGGAAACAGAATTTCGCGTCATTTTTAATGGTGAAATTGCTGAGGGCGAGGATCGCGACTCAGTTGCACTAAAGCTTTTGCCAATATTGGGTTTAGATATTAGTAAAACGGAGGCAGTTTTCTCCGGTAAAATGCTTGTGTTAAAAACAACGCAAAATCGCCAGCAAGCTGAGAAGGTAGTTGCGTATCTTGCCCGCACAGGTGCTGTTGCCCATATTGAGCGGGCCCCAGAATCCGATACTGCGCCCACCGCAACGAATGAAGATCCCACACCTGAAGCTGCTATTCTTAGCCCCACAAAACCTAAAATCACCATCACTGAAAGTAGCGACGAGAAACCCTCTCGGATAGTTCAGCGGCTTTCTCGATTCAAAGAGCGCCTGCAGTATCGCTTTGACACCTTCATGGCGAAAGGGAGCTCTTCTTCTTTTAAGGCCTTATTAATTGTTTTTCTTGGATTTTTTGGAATCATCGCATGCATCAGGGCCGGCGTTCGATGGCTATCGCCAGATACCGTTCAGCAGTACGCCGATTTGGGCGTTTTGGGGAATATTTACGTCACCTTTCTGCAACTTACCGACCCTGGCAATATGGCTCAGGATATTTTGTCCTCTGGATGGTATAAGTTTTTTGCCATCTTGGCCGGTATAGCAGGCGTCATCTTGTTATCGGCACTTATAGCGGTGATAACCACAGCGCTTGATCAAAAATTGGCCGAATTGAAGCGTGGCCGCTCTAAAACGCTGGAGCAAGGTCACACCTTGATAATTGGCTGGGACGAAGAACGCGTGGTTGAAATTTTACGCGAGCTGATCTGGGCTAATGAAAGCGAAAACGATGCCTGTGTGGTCATTCTTGCCGAGCAAGACAAGCAACTAATGGATGAAGTGCTAAGAATGCGGTTACCTAATACGGCGTCTACTCGCATTGTGACGCGGTCTGGTTCCGGCACCCTGTTATCCAATTTAGACAGAGTCAATCTGACCACCGCTAAATCAGTTATTATTCTCGCAGCTTGTGCCGATACGGCATCATACGAAAATAAGATTCGCAGCGATGCCATGTCAATTCAGACACTTTTGGCGGTCACTACAAAAAGTCAGCTGAAAGAGAATTACGCGGTAGTCGCGGAGGTATTTAACGAAACATACCGTGAGATCATCAAGACTACCTTTCCCGACTACGTAGTTACCTTAGATTCAAGCGATATTTTAGCGAAACTGATGGTCCAAACCTCCCGCTCAGTGGGTCTTTCGGTCGTTTATAGTGAAATTCTTTCATTTGATGGCTGCGAGCTTTATTTTCATACTGCTGAGTGGCGCGACACGCGATTCGGTGACTTAGCCTATCACTTCGAAGATGGTGTACCTATTGGCGTTCGAGATGCTAACGGAAAGCTTCTGGTTAATCCGTCGCAGTGCTACCAGATGAAGTCAGGTGATGAAATTCTAATCGTCGCCGACGACGATTCAACCATAAAGTTTGAACCAGATCCGATATATATCGCTCAGGACTTTCCACTTAGTGACAGACGTTTGAAGCAGATGACTGAATGTGAACTCATCATCGGATGGAACCATAAGGCTCGCGGTGTACTTAGCGAGTTTTCAGACTACGTTGCATCAGGAAGTGAAATCGATGTAGTGATTTATAATGCTACTGAAGCA
Source organism: Simiduia litorea (assembly GCF_042853465.1). Taxonomy (GTDB): domain Bacteria; phylum Pseudomonadota; class Gammaproteobacteria; order Pseudomonadales; family Cellvibrionaceae; genus Simiduia; species Simiduia litorea. The sequence continues at coordinate 4,398,004 of NZ_AP031497.1, forward strand.
GAGCGACGTGAAGTCGAAGAAATCAATGCCGAGCTCGGTAATATAAAAATCAATTTGATGGACATAAACCCCTTAGATAGAAGCCAGCTCATTGCTCTTCAATTGGAGCGCTATGGTACAGTTATCGTATTGGCCAGTGCACGATTGCATTCAGATACCAAAACAATCGACTCTGAGAATATCGTAACGCTTTTATTGTTGAGAAGCATTTTTGAGGAAATGGACAAAGTTCGCGAAACCAAATTGATTACCGAAGTGTTGGAAAGCCAAAACCACGCGTTAATTGCTCAGGCTGGCGTCAAAGACATGATTATATCCAGTAGGTTGGTTAGTATGATCACCGCGCAAATTTCAGAAAGTCCTGGGATAAAGGAAGTCTACGACGATATCTTTGAAGAAGATGGGTCAGAGATCTATTTAAAGCCTGTATCTCTTTATTTCGATGATATACCAGAGCAAGTCTCCTTCGCTGATTTAATCGCAATTGCACAAAAACGCAATGAATCCTGTTTTGGCGTTAAAATAAAGGCGCTTGAAAACAATCAGGATAAAAACAACGGCGTAATACTTATCCCTCCTAAAGATCATCTCTTTCAATTATGTCCAGAAGATTGCCTAGTAGTGGTTGCCGAAGACGAGCTTTAATATAAATTATAATGCAGAGTGAATTAGAACGATGAAATATTGGTTAGACAAAGAATCCGAGACTAACAACGCCATCTTGGTTAATAAAAGTGGCATTGCTATATCTTCTTGTGACAAAGAATCTTATGAAAAAGTTGAATCACAACTAGCGTCAAAGGTTAATCCATTCGAAATATTCGGTACTGATGATCTACTAACGATTCCATTCTCTAAAATTCAAAGTATAACCTGCCGTAGTACAGATGACGACATTACAGTATCTTACAAAGCAAAAAAAGATATCGAGGAGGAGACGCTGTACTTCAAAAGTACAGCCGAAGTGGATGAGTTTATTCAAGCTCTTGATTCTTACGCACCTAGCCATTTGGTTAAAAATGTATACCAACAACCAGCTATCGTTGCCACTCTAAGTCCGATATTAAGCTTAGCTTTTGGATTCGCGCTAACTTACGTTTACTTCAATAAGTTTCGTTGGCTTGCCATTATCATTGGCGGCATTTGGATAGCAGGTAGTTTATTTACACTTGTCCAACGCGCTAAAAATCCACCATTGATCACGCGTTGGAAACCGGACGGTAAGTACGCAAGAAAAATGTGGAACGGTATCAAAACCGGCGTTTCTTACGCCGTAGCCATTTTTGTAGCACTAGCTTTCTCCCTAAAGTTTCCCGATAGCTACGGTGAAAAAAGCCTCTACACCCATGTTCTAGAGGATGATATGAAAATTGAAGACGTAGAGAAATACTTGAGCCGGGGCGCGAATATTGACTATGTCGATAGAGATGGAGATACCGCTTTGTTGATGGCTATCTATAACGAAAACGAAGCGCTTGCCATCGCACTTATTGAGGCCGGTGCTAGCTTGAAATCCTTATCCGAAGTCGATGGAGAGACACCGTTACACTATGCTATAAACTATGGTGCTTCTGTTGCCGTCGTACAGTCTATGGTTAAACACGGAGCAAGTTTAGATATTTTGTTTGACGATCAAAATTTAGTCGAGTACGTTCGTGAATTAGATAATCCTGAACTCTTAGCAATATTCGAGCGTAAGTAAGGAATCAATGATTTAACAGTGGCAACTTAAGGGCTCACTATAATTACATAGTGGAGCTGCCAAAAAGCACGTTGAATTTTTCGCTTTTTACAAAGAGCGTCATGTTGCTTCGATATATCTTCAGAAACTCTGGCGATACATTTTTGCAAAGTAGAGCGTCTTCATGGATGACAATAGGGTTGGACTTGGAATATGGAAAAACCGACAGATTTCTATTTTTAAAATAGAGCAGTGCATCGGGGGTATAGGCAGCTACGGCGTCAACTCTGTTAAGTTCCAGCATTTTGAATAAGCTATCGAAATCCTGAACTTGAACAGTGGTAATATTTAATGCCTTTATGTTTTTTATAAACGTTTTGCCAAACGACATTCCCGCTTGTAGAGCAATTGTTTTACCGGCCAACATGTCTACATTTTTGATTGGCTCTCTATCTTTTTGAGAAAATAGGTAAGCCACTGCTGAATTGTATGCCGGTAACTGGATAGCACCAAGTGTTTCGGCATAGTCGTAAAATTCTGGGTTGTCGTTCATCGGGCTTAGGCAGCAGATTTTGCACTGTTCAAACATGCGCAATGCGCGTTTCGGAGGTGCTACCTGATAGGAATAATGAAATTCATGAGGCAGCACTTCGGATAAGACGCTATCGTATTTGCCCATTTTGTCATCTTGGTGGAGCCCCTCGATTTTATAGGTAATAATTTGAATTTTTTCTGCAGAAAAACAACAAATTCCAAAAGTTGTCGATAACAAAAGTATCGCCACATTTAAGAAAAGGCACCTTTGTAACGCCATTTATTACATTTCCATAGGTGCAAATTTGATAGAGCGACTTAATAAGTCATTGCTTATATGCCATTCTTGCTGATTGGCTATTATCAAAACAATACTTGAGCAACTCGATATTTATCTTCTGATCGATATCAGTGCTACATTTAATATTTTTGAAAAATCACTCAACATTCCAAATTAACTATTTTTTAACTCGAAACCCTAATTTTCCGATTATTTGACAAAAACTTGTTTAAACGTAGTACACAAATATATAAACACTTAGCAATATTGCAATCCACATCGCCGTCATACTTATAGTCCAAGACCGACCAAAAAGTCCGTTGACTCCAAAGTAGCGGGTTGTAAATTGTGCAAGATCCAACGCGTTTTTCGCCTTAAATTTATGCCAGACTTTCTCCAAAGTTGACAACAAATTCAAAATACACGTGCCGGTTGCAGGCATAAAACGGCGCCATAGCCAATCAAAATCAAGGGTTATTGTCAGTGTTCTTTTCATTAACGGCAATAAAAGGAAGAATGCTAAGCCCGAGAACAACAATAGCTGCAAATAGAACAACACCTTTCCTAACGAGTAAGGAACATAGCTCATGGAATAGGGCAGGTGCTGATAAATTGCTTCGGGGTACATACCTAAACCAAGACACGCCAATGAAAATAGAACCATCGCCAATGCCATATTCCAAGGGGCATCTTTAGGGCGAAGCCCGGAATCTTTTTGAAAGAATACAAACCAAGGAAATTTAATACCCGCGTGTAAAAACACACCCGCCGACGCGGCAGCCAGGCAAAAATAAACAAATACCATGCCCTGCGTCATGGCTGCTTCAGAAATCAACGCTTTGCTAATAAAGCCGGAGGTAAGTGGAAAGCTAGATATGGAAAGGGCACCGATAATTCCGCAAATGCATGTAACTGGCATAGTTCGAAACAAGCCACCTAGATCCGTACACTTGCGCATTCCCGTTCGATACAATACGACACCCGCGCTCATAAAAAGCAGCCCTTTGTATATGATATGTGCGAATGCGTGTGCTGCGGCTCCATTTAGGGCAAGCTCTGTTCCTATGCCGACAGCGCAAACCATAAACCCAACCTGATTAACAATGGAGTAGGCGAGAATTCGCCGCGCATCGTTTTCCAGCAACGCATAAATAATGCCGTAGAAGATCATGTAGATGCCTACAGCAATCAGTATCGGCTCGCCGGGAAATAGAAGGATTAAAGCCAGTACCGCCGCTTTCGTCGTAAAGGCAGAGAGAAATACAGTGCCGGTGGCCGTAGCTTCCGGATATGCATCTGAAAGCCAAGCTGAAACCGGCGGGGCTGCTGCATTAATCAACACACCGATTAAAATTAGCCAGGTGGCCACACTATCGGCGCGCATTGCGACAACATCAATTGTGCCCTCCTGCATCGCAACACCTGCGATCCCCACCATTAATATCACGCCACCTAGAAAATGCATCAAGGCATATCGCAAACCAGCCGCTCGTGATTGTTCGGTTCCCCCACACCACACGACTATCGTTGAGAAGATGGCCATTACTTCCCAAAAAATAAACAGTGTTAGTAAGTCACCTGCAAAGGCAACACCGAGTGCACCACCTGCATAGGCAAATGCGGCTGAAAGCTCTAAAGCTTTCGCGTGGCGGAACGCATATAGGCCACCTACAAAAGTCATTAGCGCAAAGATGGTGGCAAATAGGCGTCGTAATTTTCCTCCTTCTACCGGTTCAATTGCCTGATCCATAAAAGTAAAGCTAAGTGATACACCGTCTGGCACCTGCCAAACGAACCAAAGCGCAAACAGTGGCGCTAATAACACTACGCTAATTCGTACTAAACCTCGTGTAAGCGCGATCAGCGCAGAACCAAGAAACAGAATCAGCGCAGGGGGTAGAACTTCAATCATCTGAATTTCCACCTTGATAGAAATTGTCGTCGCGTTTGATAAAACGCCCTAAACCTTTTGCGACGAGTACCATCGCGACACAACATAAGAACCCAAACACAGCGCCAAAACCCAGCCAGCCATCGACGACGAAATAGCCCTTAATCTTTATGAAAAACTGTAAAAAGACTGTTAGCGCTAACAATATACTTCCTCCTATCCAGAGTCCGCGAATTGTTGAAGGGCGTACTAACCAATGATCACTGTTTTGTTGGTTGGAATTCATTAATTTGCTCCAACTAGCTGAGCTGCAAGGGCCAAAGCAGGCTGATTGATCCAAAAGAAAATGATCGTTAGTGTTGCTGTGAAAGTTAGCGCAATCACAATGGCAAGAGGTGCCTCACGGTGATCTTTCACTGGTGGAACAACCTCCGCTTTAAACCAAGCGCTATATACGATTGGTAAAAAATAAGCCGCATTGAGTAGGGTGCTCACCACAATAGCGGCCATGGCAATGTAGTTTTCAGCTTGAAAGGATCCTGTAAGCAGATACCACTTGGAAATAAATCCTGCCGTGGGTGGTATGCCTATCATACTTAGAGCACCAATCGTAAACGCAGCCATCGTCCAAGGCATACGTCGACCAATTCCATGCAATTGGTTTAATTCGGTTTTCTTGCTAGCGGTATAAATACTTCCTGCTGCAAAAAAGAGGGTAATCTTGCCAAACGCGTGAGCAACAATGTGCAAAGCAGCAGCCATTATAGAAAGCGGCATTAACAATGCTGTAGCCAATATCACATACGAAAGTTGCGCAATCGTTGAATAGGCTAACAAGCGCTTTAAGTTAGTTTGTCTTAATGCAATGAAACTTGCGGTAATAATGGTAAATATCGCTGCATATACCAACCAGTCTGCGGCAGATGAAGAGGCTAAAAAATCTATTCCAAAAATATAAATTACTATTTTTGTGATAGTAAAAACACCCGCTTTTACGACAGCAACGGCATGTAATAGTGCGCTAACAGGCGTCGGCGCTACCATCGCTGATGGCAACCAACGGTGTACAGGCATTAATGCCGCCTTACCCGTTCCAAAGACAAACAGCGCAAGAAGTAGCGCTACCGCGGGGCCAGCAATCGCGCCGGTGAGAATGCCGCCGGTAGTAAATGTTAGTGTACCGGTAGCAGAGTAGGTCCAAATGATGGCGGGGAGTAAAAGCCCCATGGATGTTGCCAACAACACACCCAGATAAACTCTAGCCGAGGCAACCGATTTAGCATCGCCTTTGTGGGATACCAATGGATAGGTGGAAAGCGTTAACACCTCATAGAAAACAAATAGTGTTAATAGATTTTCTGCCATCGCCACACCCATCGCACCAGCGATAGCGACCGCGAAACACACATAAAAACGTGTTTGATGGTGCTCTTTATTTCCGCGCATGTAGCCAATGGAGTAGATCGAATTCACTATCCAAAGAAGCGACGCTAGCGCGGCAAAAATCATACCCAGTGGTTCAATCCTAAACCCTATCTCAACACCAGGAAGCAAAGTAGTAAGATGTGCCTGCGGTTGGGCTCCATTAATGACCTCTGGAAGTAAACTCCAAACAAGCCACGCAAGACATATGCCACAGATAAGCGTTATCGCTTCTCGTAAATTTGCAAACCGTTGGCCAACTAAGCCAATAGCGATAGCACCCAGCAATGGCAAAGCGACTATCCACAGCAGTTGCTGTGTTTCCATAATCATCGTATATGTTCCATCAATGTATTGGCGGCTTGCTCTGACAGAGCCAACGGCACTTCGGGGTTTAGGCCAAAATAGACATTTGCCAAGGCAGCTACCCACACGACGATTAATAAAAATGGAGGTGCTTCCGATATTTTTTCAGCTTGCTGTGGCGACATCTCGGTTACACCAAAATAAGCGGATTCTACTACTCGCCAAAGATAAGCAACCGCCATTAGCGAGCTCACCAGTATTACTGCAACAATAAACATTCCCTGAACGCCTTGTTCAAGAGCCGCAGTAATGAAGTACCATTTGCTAATAAAACCAGCTGTTCCCGGAACACCAACCAAACTCATGCCAGCGATTACAAATGCGGCCATGGTCCAAGGCATGTAACGCGCCGCACCTTTTAGGTCGTTTAGCGTCAAACTACTAAAACGCAAACCTAAACAGGCTACCGCAAGAAACAACGCACCTTTAGCTAGAGCGTGATTAAACATGTGCACGGCGCTGGCTGTGAGCCCTGCTGTACTCACTAAACTGGCTCCAAGCCAAATATAAGCAAGTTGCGCAATAGATGAATAAGCGAGCAATCGTTTAATATGGGTTTCAAAAAGTGCAACGCCCGATGCTACTAAAATGGCAATCAACGCTAACGGCATTAAGAAGCTAGAGAAGTGAATATCATGCCCAATTAAATTGCCTTGAAAAACAACGAAATCAAAGCGCAGCATAATGTATAGAGCGATCTTGGTAGAACATGCGGCTAAAAACGCGGTGGCAATGTGTGGCGCGTAAGTATAGCTATTGGGCAACCAAGCATGCAGCGGAAATAAAGCCGCTTTAAGCGCAAGACCCACGGTAATAAAACCTGCTGCTACTATTATCGGCTTAAGTTCTGTTACATCCGCCAACCTAGTTTCCATATCGGCTAGATTTAGTGTTCCCGTCATCATATAGACTAAGCCGACACCAATTAGATAAAACGTAGCCCCAATGGTACCCATAACCACATACTTAAACACCGCCGGTAGCGCACGACGATCAGACCCCGCGGAAATTAGCACATAGCTGGCAAGAGCAGCGATTTCCATGAATACAAAAATATTGAATGCGTCACCGGCAACCAAAATTCCTAGCATTCCTGCTAGTGCAAGCAGCCAAGCAGCGTAGAACAACATATGACGATCTACTGCTAAACCTTCGGTTAGCGAATGCCTTGCGGCGAACAATGTCAGGCTAGAAGCGCCTGTTACGACCAGCAAAAGCAGCGCACTCAACCCATCAACGCGCAGCTCTATCCCTATCGGCGCAGACCATGAACCTACTGCGTAAACAATTACATCACCTTCCAGCACCGTACTAGCCATTGAAATAGCGATAGCAAACGCCATAAGACTCGTTGCTAGTGCGGTCAACCAAGGTAAGATCGACCCTCTTAAAAGCATCACTATTGGTGCAGCCAACAGAGGCATCACTACCTGAATAGCAGGCCAGTGCGCAGCAATACTCATTGTTGATCGTCCTTAGCTTGAATCTCATGCTCTTCAATACTGCCATAGGTTTCTTTAATGCGAACCACAATTGCTAAGCCCAGCGCCGTAGTAGAAATACCCACTACGATTGCGGTAAGAATCAATACCTGAGGAAGCGGATTGGAAAAAATTTGGTCGCTGGCCCCGTTTACAAAGATAGGGGCGGTACCACCATCAACCTTACCCATAGAAATGTAGAGAAGAAACACAGCTGATTGAAAAATAGATAAACCCAAAAGTTTCTTGATGAGATTACCTTTAGTAATCACGGCGCAAAAACCAGTCATCAACAAAACCGCAAACACCCAATAATTATAGAGACCTAGCCATTCCATTGATGATTTTCCCGAGCGGCGAACGCATGAAAAATAGATAGTAAACATCCACAAACCGTAACGCCGACACCCAATTCAATTAACAAGATCCCTAGGTGCTGCCCTGCTACAGGGTCGGCGAGTAACGCAGAATAATCGAGAAGGTTACCGCCTCGTAGGATGCAAGCCACACCAACGAGTGCGTATAGCAAAGCACCACTCGCCATCATGGCTTTAATTACAGGTAGGGGTAATACGGTAAGTGCCGATCCCTCTCCCTCGAGTAATGCATATAAAATCACTGCTGCTGCAAACAAAGCGCCCGCTTGAAAGCCTCCGCCAGGACCAAAATCTCCATGAAATTGAACGTAAAGTCCAAACAATAGAATGAAGGGTATTAATAGTTTTCCAACCACGCGGGGAACAATGTGGTGGCTAAGGGCAGAAGTACCCTTAGAGGTAGACGATGGCGCTCTGCTTTCGCGAGTACCTAGTAACAACATAACGCCAATTGCAGCAGTTAATACCACAAACACCTCGCCCAATGTATCGTAACCGCGAAAGCTACCGAGAACGGCGGTTACTACATTCGGTACATCAATCAATTTCGGTGTTTGCTCTAAGTACCAAGGAGCGAGATGTTGTTGAACCGGTGCGTCAGGATCACCAAGCCTTGGTTGGTCGAAAGTTGCGTAAACAATGAGTGTGCCCACCACCACCAACGGAACCACCAACCAACGCCAAGATCGAACAGAACGCTCGTGTTGTTCAGTAAGTGCCAGCGCGCTCAAAAACAACACCGTAGAGATTCCTGCACCCACTGCGGCTTCTGTAAGCGCAACATCTGCGGCATCCAGAACGAAGAAAATTGCCGCCATCATTAAGCTGAAAATGCCGCTAAGCATGACCGCAACAAATAGGTCAGTGGTGCGAATAATTGCTATTGCAATAATAACCAACATCGTTAATAGAAAGATGCCAAACAGAATTACCATCGTTTAGCCTTCCTTTTGAGGTAGCGTTGTTGCATTGGGCTTCATACCCGACAGCAAAGCCGCATTGGCGAGCGCATAAGTTGCGGTTGGACCTGTCATCAACATGAATACCATGATCGCTAAGAGTTTAATGGTAGCCAGCGAAACACCTGACTGCAGCATGATACCAGTCAAAATCAGTATAGTACCCATGGTGTCTGTGAGGCTTGATGCATGTATACGCGCATAAAACTCGGGCAAACGTAAAACACCAATTGCACCGATAAGAATAAATACGCCCCCTAGGGACAACAGGACCCAGCTCAGCAAATTTAGAAGAAATTCCATTTTACTCGATATCCGGCGTTTGGTTGGCTGCGCCACGCGCAGTTGCATTCTGGAAAAATCTCAGCACGGCAAGTACACCGATAAAATTAATGAGTGCATAGGCCAATGCAAGGTCCAAAAAATCTGGGCGACCATAAAGAAACGCAATAACCGAAAATAACAATACTGTTTTAGTACCGATCATATTTACTGCTAAGACTCGGTCATACACACTAGGACCGGACAAAGCGCGAATTAACGCCAGCGCCATAGTGAACAGAAGTGCTATCGATGCCGCATAATACATATATTCAGTTACCTTTTAGCGCAGCAACACGGCGGTTGATTTCGCCTTCCAGCAAGGCCTTTGCACCCGCCTGGGTTAAACAATGTGCTGTCAATTTCCCTTGATAAATATCTAACGTCACAGAGCCTGGCGTTAGGCTAATCGAATTTCCCAAAATCACTTGGCCCACGGGATCAGTTGGCAGTGTGTCTATTACAACTAGCGTTGGACTGATAGGTAAATCTCGGCTCAATATAATCTTTGCAATCTTAAAACTAGATAATGCAATTTCTTTTAACAGCCAAATCCAATATAGAGGCAACCGCGGGAAAGCACTCCAAGAATAAACAGAATCATCCAGTGCACCCATCCGGTGAGCCATGTATAAGGAAAGCAAGCAAGAGAAAGCACCTAGACCGATTAGCAATGGCTTATAGATACCAGACCAGAGTAACCAAGCAACAATTAATACCAATAAGAGCAGGGCTAACCTTTGTAGATAACGGAAATCAGTCACAATCATAGGGTTCTCTGCTATGTGTTACAGGTCTGCGATTCGTTGGGATAATGTTTACCCAACGATTAATATAAATAAGCTCGTTCAGTAACACTCTTCACCAAGTTGCAAAGTTTTAGGTCTTCAATCACTGAGTCAGCCGCTATGTTTGCCGAAATATTGGTATTTGAACCTACTCCTCGAATACGTGCGGCACTTTTAATAAAGGCTACTTCTGTTTTAGCCTCGGTATTTGCGTCTTGTATCGCTTTTTGGTCCAAGGCCACTGCACCATCAATAAACCCTAGGTTATAACTTAAGCAAAACGTTCCGCGATTGGCCTTCGGGCCGTCAGGAAAAGTATTACACACTGAAGCCAAGTCTATAGCCGTTAGCGCCTTAGCTCCAGTCGTGTTACTTGCACAAGGAAGGACGGCAGGTATGCAGATCGTACCAAGCAGACTCTTTAGCATTAATGGGTCCTATTCAAATCCATCTATCGAAGGTGCTTTGCTTTTCCTACATCCAGCAGAAGGACAGCCGCCAAAAACCTCGTAAATGGTCTAGGTTTGAGCGAGTACTCGCTGGATGTTGTGACTGAAATCATACACTCGAGGTGTAATTTATTATTAATTCACCGATATGTATTGGGTTCTTCTCCTTTTTACAGCCTAGTCTCAGTCCCATAGTAGTACAACCCAAAACTAAAAATCCATGGATTATTCTGGATTAGTAGGGGCTAATCCAAGACCAACATCAAGAAAATTGGGTGCTACCACCCTTCGATGAGGGAGCTATATCGCCAAGCCGTCAGATCCAAGTTTACAGTCTATCCAAGGGCTCATTAGAATAGCCCAAACCCGATCTAGGACCAAATTTGGGTTGCTGATCCACTCATTTGATGTGCCTTTTTGGCCTTTCTAAATAGATAGAATCTAACTTTCTCTGTGTTCGGTAGCTTTTCCTAGGTGACTTCGCTACTAGGAATTTTTCTTTGTTTTGTAGATTAGACGCCTGAACACATTGCTCAAATGCCGGCCCCCAATGTTAATTTGATGTCGATTAAAATTGGCTCTAGTGAGCCAATTTTAATCGTGATAAGAGAGGATCATTTAGTTTAATCAAACCAGGTATGATTATTCGACTGTGACAGACTTGGCGAGGTTTCTTGGCTGGTCTACATCCGTTCCTTTTACAATAGCGACGTGATATGAAAGCAGTTGTAACGGGATAGTATAAACCATAGGTGCAATGGTTTCAGGAACCGAGTGGACATCAATGACAGTAACATCATTGGAATTAGGAAACGCATCCGCTTGATCTGAAAACACGAACAACTTGCCACCTCGAGCTTGAACTTCCTCCAAATTGGATTTTAGTTTTTCCATTAATTCATTATTTGGTGCGACAGCTACAATCGGCATATCGCTATCCACAAGCGCTAGCGGACCATGCTTCAACTCTCCTGCGGGATATGATTCCGCATGAATATATGATATTTCTTTGAGTTTAAGTGCACCTTCCATCGCAACGGGGTACTCCACGCCACGGCCAAGGAAAAGTGCGTGGTGCTTATCGGCAAAGGCTTCGCTGGTTTTCTTAATGACATCGTCCAACAATAGAGCTTTACTAACCGCTTCGGGCAGCGATGCTAAAGCTGAAACCATGTCTGATTCTATTGCCTCTGTTAGTCCATGACGACGCCCTAACGCTATGGTTAACAACTGCAAGGCCACCAATTGGGTGGTGAATGCTTTGGTCGACGCGACGCCAATCTCTGGGCCTGCATGCGTCATAAACACCAAATCTGACTCCCGAACAAGGGATGAGCTTGGAGCATTACAGATAACGAGACTCGCGAGATAATCACTTTTCTTCGCTTCTTTTAGTGCTGCTAAAGTATCTGCGGTTTCCCCTGATTGAGAGATGGTAACGAACAGGGTATCGTCAGGTACAAATACTTTTCGATAGCGGTACTCGCTAGCTACCTCAACCTGGCACGGAATACCGGCTATAGATTCCATCCAATATTTAGCGACCAATCCGGCGTGGTAACTTGTGCCGCAAGCAACAATTTGAACGCCTTTTACGCGATCAAAAATAGCTTTAGCTTCGGTGCCAAAGGCCTCTTCCAAAACATGATGTTTAGAAATTCGGCCCTGCAAGGTTCGCTTTAAAACTTCAGGCTGCTCAAAAATTTCTTTCAACATATAGTGGCGATATTCGCCTTTAGATGCGGCTTCAGCTTTATCCGTTAATTGAACAACTTTCCGTTCGACGAATTCTTTTTCGTCATTGAAGATGGTAAATTTTTTTCGCTCTAGGTGTACGAAGTCGCCTTCTTCTAAAAACACGAAGCGATCCGTTACCTGACGCAAGGCCATTTGGTCAGATGCGACAAAATTCTCTTCAATACCCAAACCCAAGACTAAAGGGCTGCCGCTACGGCAGGCTACGAGTTCGTCCGGAAAGTTTGTGTTTACCACCGCTATTGCATAAGCACCCTCGAACAGCGCAACAGCCTGTTGGGTTGCCTCGAGTAAGCTCAATCCAGTTTTTACTAGCGCGTGAATTTGGTGTGCGATAACTTCAGTATCGGTTTCAGAAGAAAATACATATCCTTGGCTTTTCAGTTTTTCCCTAAGCAACCCATGGTTTTCGATAATGCCATTGTGAACAACCGCTATTTCGTTCGATTGATGAGGATGGGCATTTTTTTCTGTCGGTTTACCATGAGTTGCCCAACGTGTGTGAGCAATACCAACGGTGCCCAACGCGGGATTAGCTTCTAGATTATCCACTAGCCCTTTGACCTTGCCGACTGCCTTTCTGATTTGTAATTGCTTATCGGCATCAATTATAGCTAATCCCGCTGAATCGTAGCCACGGTATTCAAGGCGCATAAGCCCCTCAACTAAAATCGCGGTCACGTTGCGACTAGCAACTGCACCTACAATTCCACACATAATTACTCCCTGTCAGTATATTTTTAAAAATAGATTAGCCACGTTTCTTGAAGCTTATTTTTTACTCGGCTTTTGCCAGCCTTCTATATTGCGCTGCTTTGCTCTAGCTATGGCAAGCTCTGCTTGCTCGATATTTTTTGTAATGGTTGAACCAGCGCCTACGGTCGCATCATTGGAAATTTCGACCGGCGCCACTAATGAACTGTTCGAGCCGATAAAGACTCTATCGCCAATCACTGTTTTAAATTTGTTCACGCCATCGTAGTTGCAGGTAATAGTGCCTGCACCAATATTAACACCGGTGCCTAGTACGGCATCGCCAACATAGCTTAGGTGATTGATCTTACTGCCTTTACCCACTTTGGCTTTTTTCGTCTCAACGAAATTACCTATTTTCGCGTTTTCAGCGAGCTCTGTTCCTGGTCTCAGCCTAGCGAAAGGGCCAATTTCGCAGCCCGAGGCGACGCGCGTATCTTCAAGGTGGCTGTTAGATTTAATCAGTACGTTATCGCCAACACTAACATTGCGCAGAATACAATTTGGCTCGATATGAACGCCGCTACCAAGTGTCACCTCGCCCTCAAAAACACAATTCACATCAATAATAACGTCGGTGCCGCAAGTTAATTTACCGCGTACATCGAAACGGTAGGGATCGAGTAGTGTTACACCATCATCCATGAGGCGATCGGCATTGGTTTTTTGATAAAAACGCTCTAGCTCTGCTTGTTGACGGCGATTATTCACACCAAGCACTTCCAATTCCGATAATGGGTGCACTCCATTTACCTGAATGCCGTCGCGCGAGGCTAGGGCGATAACATCGGTCAAATAATACTCTCCCTGCGCGTTGTCGTTAGATAGTTCTGGCAGCCATCTTTTTAATAATGCACCTTTTACGGCCATAACGCCGGTGTTGACTTCCTGTATTCGCAGTTGCGCCGCTGTAGCGTCTTTTTGTTCAACAATGGCAACGATATTTTTTTCGTTGTTGCGAACTATGCGCCCATAACCTGTTGGATCGGAGAGGAGCACTGTCAACAAGGCCATTTCGAAATGGTTTACTTTCGTGAGTAGGTTATTCAGGGTTTCAACGCCAATTAAAGGAACATCACCGTAAAGTATTAGTACGATGGCATCATCGCGCAGCTGATCTAATGTTTGTAAGACAGCGTGACCCGTACCTAATTGCTCGGTTTGCGCCACAAAACTTAATTGGGGTGCTGAAACCCGAGCTTGAACTTGATCGGCGCCATGACCCACGACAACGATGAGGTTACTTTCACCAAGGCTTTGGCTAGTATTGAGAACATGCTGTAATAACGGCTTTCCCGCTACAGGATGCAGAACTTTTGGTATTGTTGATTTCATGCGGGTTCCCTTGCCCGCGGCAAGGACAACGATGTCTAACATAATAATTTCATACCTTGGGTTCCCGGCCGTCCCTGGACGCCCCATAGGAACATCGTTAGTAGCGTTGAAGTTGATATAACCCCAACCTGAATTGAGCTTTGACCTCAAATTTTGCCCAATAAAAAAGGGCAGCTAATGCTACCCCTTTTTACCTAACTTTTCGCGCAAACTTACTTATTAAGCTTTTTGCGAATTGCTTGGAGCGTACGAAGTTGTGCAGAAGCCTCAGCCAACTCAATTGCCGCGCGGGAGAAGTCAATTTCGCCGTTGTGGTTATTGAGGTCCTTTAACGCCGCTTTCTGCGCTTCGAGGGCTGCAGCTTCATTCAAATCATCAGCACGCAGCGCCGCATCTGCCAGCACGGTTACATGGTAGGGTTGAACCTCCAAATAACCACCGGAGAGATAGTATACTTCTTCTACCCCTCCTTGCTTTATTACGCGAACAGGGCCTGGTTTAAGGCTACATAGTAAGGGCGCGTGTCCATAGGTAATACCAAGATCACCCTCGCTTCCGGCCGCTACTACGAGCTCTACCAAGCCAGAGAAGATAGCTTCTTCTGCACTGACGATGTCGCAATGGACTGTCATGGCCATATTACTTGCCTCATTTATCGGCTATTACTTCTTCATTTTCGCAGCTTTCTCGACGGCTTCGTCGATAGAGCCAACCATGTAGAACGCCTGCTCTGGCATATTGTCATAATCGCCAGCTAATAAACCTTTAAAGCCTGCAATGGTGTCTTTCAAAGACACATACTTGCCAGGTGCGCCGGTGAAAACTTCGGCCACATGGAAAGGCTGAGACAAGAAACGCTCGATTTTACGTGCACGATAAACAGTCTGCTTATCTTCCTCAGACAGTTCATCCATGCCCAAAATGGCAATAATGTCCTTCAATTCTTTATAGCGCTGAAGAACGGTTTGTACACCACGCGCTGTGTCGTAGTGCTCGGCCCCAATGATCAGTGGATCTAACTGACGCGAGCTTGAATCCAGTGGATCAATCGCTGGGTAAATACCCTTAGCGGCGATATCACGGCTCAATACCACGGTTGAATCCAAGTGCGCAAAGGTGGTGGCAGGCGAGGGGTCAGTCAAGTCATCCGCAGGTACGTATACCGCTTGGATTGACGTAATTGAACCGGTTTTTGTAGAAGTAATACGCTCCTGCAAAACACCCATTTCTTCGGCCAGTGTTGGCTGATAACCCACCGCTGATGGCATACGACCCAACAGCGCAGATACTTCGGTACCGGCCAAGGTGTAACGGTAAATGTTGTCTACGAACAACAGTACGTCTTTACCTTCGTCACGGAATTTTTCCGCCATGGTCAAGCCGGTCAAGGCGACGCGCAAACGGTTACCCGGTGGCTCGTTCATCTGGCCGTAAACCATCGCTACTTTGTCCAGTACATTGGACTCTTTCATTTCATGGTAGAAGTCGTTCCCTTCACGGGTACGCTCACCAACACCGGCGAATACGGATAAACCGCTGTGCGCCTTGGCGATGTTGTTGATCAGTTCCATCATGTTTACAGTTTTGCCTACACCAGCACCACCGAACAAGCCTACTTTACCGCCCTTGGCGAAAGGACAAACAAGGTCGATTACCTTGATGCCAGTTTCCAACAAATCGGAAGAAGGCGATAACTCATCATAGGCGGGTGCTTTACGGTGAATAGGCATGCGAGCCTTTTCGCCAATAGGACCGGCTTCGTCGATAGGGTTACCTAAAACATCCATAATGCGACCCAGGGTTTCTTTGCCCACGGGTACAGATACAGGTGCGTTGGTGTTATTTACGCTTAATCCACGGCTCAAACCTTCTGAAGAGCCCATGGCAATCGCGCGTACCACACCGTCACCCAGCTGCTGTTGCACTTCGAGGGTCAGATTCTTATCTGACACTACCAATGCATCGTAGACCTGGGGTACGGAATCACGCGGAAATTCCACGTCAATAACGGCACCGATGATTTGTACAATGCGTCCGCTACTCATTTCCGGTTCCTCTTAAAAACCTAAATTTCAAAACTTTTTTGCTGCTGCTGCGTTAAACCGCTGCTGCGCCGCTTACAATCTCAGACAATTCTTGGGTAATCGCCGCTTGTCGTGCTTTGTTGTACACCAGCTGTAGATCCTTAATGAGATCACCGGCGTTATCAGTGGCGTTTTTCATTGCCAACATACGCGCTGCCTGTTCACAAGCACCGTTCTCAACAACGGCCTGATAGACCTGAGATTCGATGTAACGGTCCAACAAACCATCTAACAATACTTTCGCATCTGGTTCGTACAAGTAGTCCCAAGCATGCGACAATTTTTCGGTTTTCTCCGCCAATAAAGGCAGCAACTGATTCACATAGGGCACTTGTGTCATTGTGTTAACGAAATCGTTTCCGACCAAAAACAAGCGATCAATCTTTGACTCAGCATACGCATTTAACATGGTTTGCACTGTGCCAATTAAGCTGGCTAACGAGGGGTTTTCGCCCACATCGCGCACAGAGGCCACAACGTTACCGCCGTAGCTCTTAAAAAATGATTGCGCTTTCGCACCGATAACACAAATATCGATACCAACACCCTGTTGCGCCCATTGCTTCATATCTTTTATAGCGCCTTTGAACATATTGATGTTCAAGCCACCACATAAACCACGGTCAGTGGATACAAGAATGTAACCAACGCGCTTTACTTCACGCTCCTGCAAATACAAATGCTTGTATTCAGGAGCTGCATTAGCAATGTGCCCAACTACAGCGCGTATGCGCTGAGCGTAAGGCTTACCAAGTTGCATGCGCTCTTGCGCTTTCCGCATCTTACTCGCCGCAACCATTTCCATGGCAGAGGTGATCTTCTGCGTACTTTTAATACTCGTAATTTGAGTACGTATCTCTTTTCCGGCTGCCATAGTGGGCCTCAAACAGATTCGTTAAAGTTATTAACTGGGGCTTGTGCAGCCCCGGCCAATTACCAGGTTTGGGTTGCCTTGAATTTCTCCAATGCACCTTTCAACGTCGCGGCGATTTCATCGTTGTAATCACCACTGGCGTTTACTTTCTTCATTAAATCGCTGTGTTCAGCGTTCATGTAAGAAAGTAGGGCATTTTCGAAGGCACCGATCTTGGCTACTTCAACATCTTTAAGGAAGCCTTCGTTAGCGGCATAAACCACAACGCCCAGTTCAGCCACTTTCAATGGTTGATACTGCTTCTGCTTCATCAATTCTGTTACACGTTCACCGTTGTCGAGCTGCGCTTTAGTCGCTTCATCAAGGTCAGAAGCAAACTGGGAGAAAGCCGCCAGTTCGCGGTACTGTGCCAAAGAGGTACGAATACCACCAGACAACTTTTTGATGATTTTGGTCTGCGCTGCACCACCTACACGCGATACCGAAATACCGGCGTTCATTGCAGGGCGTACGCCGGCGTTAAACAGGTTGGTATCGAGGAAGATCTGACCATCGGTAATCGAAATCACGTTAGTCGGTACGAATGCAGATACGTCACCAGCCTGGGTTTCAATGATTGGCAGTGCGGTCAACGAACCGGTTTTGCCTTTCACTTCGCCCTTGGTGAAAGCTTCTACGTAGTCAGCGTTTACACGCGACGCACGCTCAAGAAGACGCGAGTGCAAATAGAACACGTCACCTGGGTAGGCTTCACGGCCTGGTGGACGACGCAACAACAGAGAGATCTGACGGTAAGCCCAAGCTTGCTTGGTCAAATCATCATAAATGATCAATGCATCTTCACCGCGATCGCGGAAGTACTCACCCATGGTGCAACCGGCGAAGGGCGCCAAGAATTGCATTGCCGCTGGGTCAGAGGCTGTCGCTGCGATAACGATGGTGTGATCCATAGCGCCGTGTTCTTCTAAACGACGTACTACCGCCGCTACTGAAGAGGCCTTTTGGCCAATCGCTACGTACACACACTTAATGCCAGTGCCTTTTTGGTTGATGATGGCATCAACAGCAATAGCGGTTTTACCGGTTTGACGGTCACCGATGATCAATTCGCGCTGGCCACGGCCGATTGGCACCATGGCGTCGATGGCTTTTAAGCCAATCTGAACAGGTTGATCAACCGATTGACGAGCAATTACACCGGGTGCAATTTTTTCGATCGCGTCAGTTTCAGTCGTGGCAAGTGCGCCTTTGCCGTCAATGGGGTTACCCAAGGCATCAACTACGCGACCCAATAGGCCTTCACCTACGGGCACTTCCAAAATGCGACCGGTACAACGAACCTTTTGGCCTTCCGCTAAACCTTGGGTATCACCCAGAACCACGGCACCGACAGAGTCTTGCTCGAGGTTCAAGGCCATGCCGAAGCGGCCGCCATCAAATTCAATCATTTCACCGTACATAACGCCGGCCAACCCGTGGATACGGATAATGCCGTCGGATACGGAAACAATGGTGCCCTCATTTTGGGCTTCAGTAGACACATCGAGGTTATCGATGCGCTGCTTGATAATTTCACTGATTTCCGAAGGATTCAGTTGCTGCATGCTATTGTCCTCAATCCTATAAGAGTTAGGCGTTCATCGCTTCGGCGAGCTTGGCCAGTCGACCGCGTAAAGAACCATCTATGATGGTATCGCCAGCGCGAATTACCGCACCGCCAATTAAACTTTCATCTACGCTAGCCTGGACACGCACATCACAACTGAGTTTCTTACTCAGTGCGTTCGCCAATTTCTCTTGAAGGTCGGCGGAAAGGGTAAAAGCTGATACCACTTCCACATCGATGGTTTTTTCCTGTGCTGCTTTAAGCTGCTCAAAAATCACCGCTATGTGCGGTAAAAGAGCAAGACGCTTATTGGCGGCCAGGTTCTTAATAAAGTTTTGGCCCTTGGCGCTAAGCTGATCACCGCAAACATCGACAAAAATCTGGGCTTTTTGATCTGCAGTATAAGACGGCAAGCTTAACACCTGCTGCATTACCTTTTGCTGAGCAACGGCAGCAGCCGTTTTCAGCGACACAGACCAGCCAGCAAGATCTTTTGCTGCCAGTGCGTATTCGAACGCGGCTTTGGCGTAAGGTCGGGCCAGGGTGGTCAATTCAGCCATGGAATCCTCGCTTACAGCTCTTGCGCCAATTGATTAAGCAAATCCGTATGTTTGGTAGCGTCTACAGACGAACCTAACACCTTGGAAGCACCGGCCAGTGCTAAAGTAGCTACCTGCAAACGCAGAGCTTCTTTGGCACGGTTAGTTTCCTGCACGATTTCTGCCTGAGCAGAAGCTTTCAAACGATCACCTTCAGCGCGCGCTTGTTCTTTCGCTTCTTCTACAATTTGAACACCGCGCTTATTTGCCTGTTCAATGATAGCTGCCGCTTGCGCTTTAGCTTCCTTCAGTTGATCAGTGGCTTTCTTTTGCGCAAGTTCTAAATCTTTGTCGGCACGCTCTGCAGCCTGCAACCCATTGGCAATTTTATTTTCTCGCTCAACCATTACGCCTAATAGCGCAGGCCAAACAAACTTCCAACAGAACCAGACGAATACCAAAAAGGTAATCGATTGACCTATTAGGGTTAGATTAATATTCACACTAACACCTCTTGCTCTTTAGTGAGTGGTTAAAAGGCAAAAAGGTGAATTTAGGCTGCTACTGCCAGGCTTGGCGCAACAACGAAAATCAAGTACATACCAATACCAACACCGATCATAGGTACCGCATCTAACAAACCAGCCATTAAAAACATTTTGGTTTGCAATTGTGGGCCCTGCTCTGGTTGACGTGCAGCACCCTCAATTAGCTTTCCGCCTAAAATAGCGAAGCCAATTGCTGTACCTAGCGCAGCAAAACCAATCAAGAAAGCCGCTGCAAAATAAACGAGTGAAGCTGACATAGTTATATCTCCAATATTAACAAGAAGTAAAAATTAAACCGAAAAAGCAAAATTAAATTAATGGTCTTCGCCGGTGTTATGGGCCATTGCCATATAAACAACGGTCAACACCATAAATACGAAAGCTTGGATTGTAATAACCAGAATATGGAATACAGCCCAACCCCACTGAAGAACACCAGCAAATAAACCTAAAACAAAACCGGCGCCAAACATCAGGGCAATTAGAATAAAGATCATTTCGCCAGCGTACATATTTCCAAATAGACGCAAGCCTAAGGACACAGGTTTAGATACGAGAGCGATGGTTTCCAAAAGGAAGTTGATCGGTATTAGTAGGATATCGATATACCACTTACCGGCATGGAAAGGGTGCAGAGTCAGCTCCTTCACGAACCCCATCAATCCTTTTTCTTTGATACTCAGAAGGATCATTAAGAAAAAGACAGCCAAAGCCATACCCAAGGTTATGTTGGGGTCTGTGGTGGGAACCACTTTAAAAAACAGATGATCGTTGCCCGAAACGGAAGCCGCTGCCATTGGCAGCCAATCGACAGGTATCAAATCCATTAGGTTCATAAAGAACACCCACACAAAAATGGTTAACGCCATTGGAGCAACCATGCTGTTTTTGTAGTGGAAGGTGTCGCTGACTGTTTTATTAATAAAATCAACAACTAACTCAATCAGGCTTTGCATGCCCGTGGGCACGCCAGCAGAAGCCTTAGCCGCTACCCGATAGAATATGAATGAAAACATTAAGCCCAGTGCGATGGACCAACCCATAGAATCTAAATGGATGGCCCAAAAGCCCATATCCACAGCCTCTTGTGAGCTATGAGCCAAAGTCCAAATATCCTGCTCCAACACCGAAACGCTACCATCTGCGTTAATGCGTTCGTAGCCTGCGGGTAACTTCCCGTAAGCTAAGTTCTGCAAGTGGTGTTGAATATAACCCGTTGCTGTGATTCCTTCGCTTGCCATAATGTCTCAAGCACCTCAATAGATATAAAAAAAGTTACTGTGTGTTGCTAAAGCGCGCCGCCAAGCCCATTTGTAGAACTAATAGCACCGCATATGACGCGAACAACACCACAGGTTGCACCGGTAGCGGGGATACAAAGATCAACCCAAAACCTACCAATGTCAGAATAAATTTTCCGCTTTCGCCTCGGTAGATAGACTTAATCATCCTCGAAGCTGAGCGTGCACCCGTATAGCGCCATGCTAAACCGGCAAAATAGGCGTGGGGGATAATGGCGACCATTCCACCCAAGAGACAAGACATCGCGATAGTGCTACCGGAAGGCGAGACGATGATTTGCAAAAACCAAGCGCATGCCACAACCAGCGTTAAAAACACCAGTTCAATTCCCAGCCACAGTTTTATCGGAGGCTTGCTAATACTTGCCGCGCGTACTTCTAAGGTAACTTTATTCGCAGCTCGTTTTTCGACCATTTTGCACCAGATCAGCCAGCGCGCACCAAAGGGCGGCACACGGGGCGTCGCGCATTATAGGTTTAAAGAAGGGTGCATTCAACCAGCTTGAGTGGCCCATTCACCCGATAAAGATAAGTATTAGTTGTCTGATTTGTACCTCAAATGGGCCAAAATCCCATCTAACTCATCCAAACTGTTGTACGACAAGACTAACTTACCCTTACCTTTTGCGGTTTGCTGGACTTGCACCGGCACCCCTACATGCTCGGCTAACGCCTCTTCCAGCTTGCGGATATCGGCGCTGTTTGACTCGGCCGGCACCGCTTTAGTCTGATCCTGTTGCAGTTTTCGGACTAATGCTTCGGTCTGACGAACGGAAAAACCTTTAGCCACCACCTGACGGGCAACCTCGCGCTGGTCCATATCGTCGAGAGTGAGTAGGCAACGAGCATGCCCCATCTCCAAATCGCCGTGCTCCAACATGATTTTGACATCATCTGTTAAGGCGATTAAACGCAACAAATTGGTTACCGTCGTGCGCGATTTTCCCACCGCATCAGCTACTTCTTGATGGGTTAAATCAAATTCATCCTGTAAGCGCTTAAGTGCCACAGCCTCTTCGACAGGGTTTAGGTCCTCGCGCTGAATATTTTCGATCAGCGCCATGGCAATGGCCGCTTCATCGGGCACATCGCGAATGACGGCGGGGATTTTATCTAGTCCGGCAATTTGGGTCGCTCGCCACCGCCGCTCACCGGCAATGATTTCGTATTGTTGCTGACCCGAGTTTCTATCCCCAATTGGCCGCACAACAATGGGCTGCATCACTCCCTGCGCTTTGATTGATGCGGCCAACTCTTCGAGCGCCTCTGAGTGCATATCCCGACGCGGTTGATATTTTCCGCGCTGAATAAATTCAACCGGAATTTCTGCGAGTTTTCCATCAACGTAGGCAGCCTGTTCAGGTTTGTCACCGTCGGATGAGGTAACCACGGGTTTGCCTGCGCCTAAAAGTGCATCTAAACCTCGACCCAAACCTCTTTTCTTAGCTGCCATTCGATATCTTCCTTTAAATTTTTATCACTGCGCTTGTGGCACGGCTTGTTTTTGATGTGCTTCGTTTCTACGCAGCATTTCGCCGGCTAAAGCGAGATAAGCAATAGCACCTTTAGACTGGTTGTCGTAGGCCAATACCGGCTGACCGAAAGAGGGCGCCTCTGCCAAGCGCACGTTGCGCGGAATACAGGTGCGATACAATTTTTCACCAAAATATTCGGTTAGCTGCGCAGATACATCCACGGTTAAGCTGTTGCGCGGATCGTGCATCGTGCGCAAAATCCCCTCGATAACTAATTCGGGGTTCAATACTTCCGTTATTTGATTAATGGTTTCCACCAAGGCCGACAAACCTTCGAGCGCGTAGTATTCACACTGCATGGGAATAATGACACCTTGGCAGGCAGTCAAGGCATTCACCGTCAACATGTTTAACGACGGCGGGCAATCGATCAACACGTAGTCGTAACGCCCAATGACCGGCTTGAGTGCGATTTTTAGACGCTGTTCTTTTTCATCGATGGATAGTAATTTAACTTCGGCTGCCGTTAAGTCGCTGTTTGCCGGTAGAACATCGTAACCGCCCGACTCTGAATACTGGATAACATCTAACAACTTTGACTCACCTAAAAGCACATCGTATATCGATTCTTCCAGTTCATTTTTATCGATGCCGGAACCCATGGTCGCATTGCCTTGGGGATCTAGATCTACCAGTAACACCTTTTTTTTGGTTGCCACGAGAGAGGCGGCCAAATTGACGCAAGTGGTTGTTTTTCCAACACCACCTTTTTGATTGGTTATCGCGTAGATCTTACTCACGGTTTTATCCTTATTATCAAACGGGTCGGCGCATACGGGAGATTTCGAGTAGATGTCTTTCCCCATCGCAACCGGGTACGTCGAGGGAATGACTGGCTTCGACAGTATAGTGTTTTGCCAAAACGCTCAACTCTGTTTCAGGGTAAACCCCTTTCATAGCCCAGAAGCGGCCATTTGCACTGAGCAGAGAATCACAGCCTTTTACCATGTCTTCGATACTTGCGAAGGCACGACTAATAACACCATCAAATAAAGACGTTGGCTTAAAGTTTTCTACCCGCGTATTTTCAATTTGAACGTTGTCCAGTTTCAATTCCATTTTCACCTGAAACAAAAAACGCGTTTTTTTGCCATTACTATCGAGCAAGGTGTAGTGTTTATCGGGATTCATTATCGCCAAGGGAATACCTGGAAGGCCACCACCTGTTCCCACATCAATGATGCGCTCGCCTTTAACAAACGGTTGTACGACCAAGCTATCCAGCAAGTGCCGAGAAACCATATCTTCTCTATCGCGAATAGCTGACAGGTTATAAGCCTTATTCCACTTCTCAAACAACATTAAATAGCGAACCAATTGCTGCTGCTGAAATACAGTCGCCGACAAATGCATTTTCGCTAAGCCACGCTCAAGCTGATCTGAAAATAAAACACTCGAATCCATGGTGAGAATTTTCCTAAATCGCAGCGCTACTTGGTTTTTTTAATAGACCACGCTTTTTCAAATAGATCATTAATAACGAAACAGCGGCTGGCGTTACGCCAGGAATTCTCGCTGCGCGAGCCAAGGTTTGAGGTTTAGCTTCTGTTAATTTCTGTCGAACTTCGTTTGATAAACCATCGACGACTGCGTAATCTAAATTCTCAGGTAGCAACATCGCTTCGTTGCTACGTAAGCGCTCGATATCTTCTTGCTGTCTGTCGATATAACCTGCGTACTTTATCGATATTTCCACTTGCTCAGAAACAGCTTCATCCAACTTGATATCAGAGATCTGAGAAATATCGGCATACACAAGCTCAGGCCGTTTTAGCAAATCATGCAGGCTGTATTCGCGGGTTAACGGCGTTGCAATTTTTTGTTCAATTTTTTTCGCTTGCTCACTACCAGCTTGCACCCAAGTTTCTTTTAGACGTTGCTGTTCCAATGTTATCGCTTCGCGCTTTTCATTGAACGCCTGCCACCGGGCATCATCCACCAATCCTAAGTCACGTCCCATGTCGGTAAGGCGTAAATCGGCGTTATCTTCGCGCAACACTAAGCGGTATTCGGCGCGGCTGGTAAACATACGGTAGGGTTCTTGTGTACCCAAGGTGATTAAATCATCCACCAACACACCCAAATAAGCTTGCTCTCGGCCTGGACACCAAGCCGGTTTATTCTGGGCACGCAGCGCCGCGTTAGTACCCGCCAATAAACCTTGTACGCCAGCCTCTTCATAGCCTGTCGTGCCGTTTATCTGACCGGCAAAAAATAATCCCGCTATCGCTTTGGTTTCAAAACTGTAATTCAGGTCTTGCGGATTGAAATAATCGTATTCGATCGCGTAGCCTGGACGAATAATGTGTGCATTCTCAAAGCCGGCAATTGAGCGCACTAAATTTAACTGCACATCAAAGGGCAAACTGGTCGATATGCCATTGGGGTAGAGTTCGTGTGTGGTTAAACCCTCGGGCTCGATAAAAACCTGATGCTTGTCCTTGTCGGCAAAACGATGAATTTTATCTTCAATGGACGGGCAATAGCGTGGGCCTACGCCCTTGATTACGCCGGAATACATGGGCGAGCGATCTAGCCCACCACGGATAATATCGTGGGTTTTCTCGTTGGTGTAGGTGATGTAACAACAGCGCTGTTCAGGATGATCTGCTCTGGAGCCCATGTACGACATAACCGGCCGTGGGTCATCGCCCCATTGGGGTTCTAGCCCGCTGAAATCAACCGAACGCGCATCGATACGCGGTGGTGTACCCGTTTTAAGTCTTTCAACACGTAGCGGAAGCTCTCGCAATCGACTCGCGAGCGCTATTGCCGGTGGATCACCGGCGCGTCCACCCGAGTAGTTCTCCAAGCCAATATGTATTTTGCCGGCTAGGAAGGTACCCGCTGTTAGTACCACCGACTGGGCGAAAAATTTAAGGCCCATTTGGGTGATGACACCCTCAACCTGATCGCCTGTGACGATGAGGTCATCGGCTGCCTGTTGGAATATCCATAAATTAGGTTGATTTTCGAGGGTATAGCGAATTGCAGCTTTGTACAAAATGCGATCTGCTTGCGCGCGCGTCGCCCGCACCGCTGGGCCCTTTCGAGCATTCAGTACGCGAAATTGTATGCCGGACTTATCGGTTGCCAACGCCATGGCACCACCGAGGGCATCAATTTCTTTCACCAGATGGCTTTTGCCAATACCACCAATGGCTGGATTACAGGACATTTGCCCAAGTGTTTCGACATTGTGGGTAAGCAGCAGGGTTTTCATGCCCATACGCGCAGAAGCTAAACAAGCTTCTGTGCCAGCGTGTCCACCGCCAATAACGATGACGTCGAATCTAGTGGGGTAATCCATGGTGTGTTCAGAGCATTGTGAAAAAGGGCGCCGATTATATGCCTGTCTTTGTAATTGTTCAAAAAAACATCTAGCGCATTTAATTAAGAATTAATCTAAATAAATAATATATAGAGAATATATATAGAAGTACTTAAAGCTGTTGTTATATATGGTAACGCGTTTTTCTGTGGATAAGCTATTTTTTATGTTTAAAAACAACTAGTTACAAGAAGTATAAAACACGTATAAGCGGGTCGGAAAGCTCGGTGTAATGGGCGTTTAACTTGTGTCTTAAATGGCCAGTTTTCCACAGCTCAAAAAACAACCAGTCAAACAACCTGATTTAATCAGTGTTTTAGCGCAGGTTTTTCATGAGTTATCCACAGAAATTATTTTTGGTAAGGTAAAATCGTTTAAAAACAGCAGTTTAGTGGATAAACCTGTGAATGAGTGTTAATAACTTGCGGGTAAGCCGTTGATTAGGTTGTTATTTAGACAAAGGAGACATTTATTGTCCCCTTTGTAAACGGTAAATTAGCGGTATAAATGAAAGGATTTTTTTATTTTCCAATACAAAAAGACGAAAATATCTTACCGAGCAACTGATCAGCACTCATATTGCCCGTTATTTCCCCTAAAGATTGTTGTGCAGCGCGTAAATCTTCCGCTAAAAGCTCACCCGCACCATAG
This sequence comes from Simiduia litorea, assembly GCF_042853465.1. Taxonomy (GTDB): domain Bacteria; phylum Pseudomonadota; class Gammaproteobacteria; order Pseudomonadales; family Cellvibrionaceae; genus Simiduia; species Simiduia litorea. Next base: position 4,424,865 of record NZ_AP031497.1, read on the forward strand.
CCATTGAGCTGTTGTTCACCTGCATTTAAGTGGTGTTTGCAGCGTTTAAGGGCATCTAAGTGGCGCCTTCGGGCGGTAAAATTGCCCTCTGTGTTGGCGTTGAAGCCCATGACGTGTTTTAGGTGGGCCCGTAATTCCTCTAAACCAGCCTGGGTTTTAGCGCTAATGCTGAGCGTTGCTGGATTTTGGCTGACCCAGCCGGTCTTTTGTCCTTGCAAGTCCGCTTTGTTATGAAGATAGGTGATTTTGTTTTTATCGAGCAATGGCGCGAGTGTTGGTATCAGTGTTTCCAATGTCTCGGCATTGGCTTTGTCTCGGGTCGGGTCTTGAACAATCAGAATCCGGTCGGCTTGGAGGATTGCCTGTTGTGCTCGCTCTATGCCTATCGCCTCCACTATATCTGGGTTATCCCTAAGGCCTGCGGTATCTAATATATGAAGCGGCATACCATCGATGTGGATATGCTCTTTTAAAATATCTCTGGTTGTGCCTTCTATATCTGTGACAATGGCTGTTTCCCGGCCAGCTAGCGCGTTTAACAGACTGGACTTGCCGGCGTTAGGTCTTCCTGCAATCACGACGGTCATTCCCTCTCGTGTTAACACGCCCTGCTGGGCTTCGCGCTCGACTAGGGCGAGGTTTGTCATGATGGCGTCTAGCTGGCGTGCCACATGACCATCGGTTAGGAAGTCGATTTCCTCTTCAGGGAAGTCTATTGCTGCTTCTACATATATCCGCAAGTTGGTCAGGGAATCCAGTAGGTCGTTAATTCTGCGTGAGAATGCGCCTTGTAAACTGTTTAGGGCATTCTTAGCCGCCTGTTCTGAAGAGGCATCAATAAGGTCGGCTATGGCTTCTGCTTGGGTAAGGTCCATTTTGTCGTTTAGAAAGGCGCGTTCTGAAAACTCACCGGGCTTGGCTATGCGTGCGCCCAAACTGATGCATTGGCTGAGTATCCAGTCCATAACTACTGGGCCACCGTGGCCCTGAAGTTCAACCACGTCTTCACCCGTGAATGAATGGGGGTTTGGAAAGAAAAGACAGATACCTTGATCGAGTACTTTGTTGTTGGTGTCGTAAAAGTTGCCGTAGTGGGCGTGCCTAGGCTTAAGATTTTTCTTTGTTAACTGTGCGCCGATGGTGGCAGCGTCTTTACCGGATAGTCGGATGATGCCGACACCACCTCTACCTGGTGGCGTGGCAATGGCAACAATGGTGTCTTTTTCGATATTAGGTAAGTTATTGCCAGTCATTGATGCGCCTCGTCGGTTGAGAACACATTATATAGAAGCTGGAATAACTATGAGCAAAACGCCTGGCAATGAAAAAGGGCGCTAAGTGCGCCCTTTGTGGTTTCGGTTAAGCGGGGTCTGCCGCGTCTATCTGTTTGGTAATTATGTATTGTTGAACGATGGAGATGGCGTTGTTGGCCACCCAGTACAAAACCAATCCGGCGGGGAACCACATAAACATGAAGGTCATGAACAGCGGCATCATTTGCATTACTTTTGCCTGCGTTGGATCGGGAGGGGTCGGGTTGAGCTTAAATTGCACGAACATAGTCAAACCCATGATCGCAGGCAAAATGAAGTAGGGGTCGCGCACAGAAAGATCTTGTATCCAACCTAGGAAAGGTGTGTGGCGCAATTCGACGCTTTCCATTAATACCCAGTAGAGGGAAATGAACACGGGCATTTGAACAAGTACCGGTAAACAGCCACCCATGGGGTTAACTTTTTCCTTTTTGTACATCTTCATTAGCTCGGCAGACATCTTTTGGCGGTCGTCGCCATAGCGCTCTTTTAGGTCCGCCATTAATGGGCCAAGCTTGCGCATTTTTGCCATAGACTTATAGCTGGCAGCAGATAGCGGAAAGAATATTGCTTTGATAACTATTGTTAATGCAATAATTGACCAACCCCAGTTACCAATAAATCCGTAAATAAAGGTCAGAAATTGGAATAGTGGTTTAGCTATCCACCACAACCAACCGTAATCCACGGTGAGGTCTAGGTAGGGTGAAATTTCCTCCAGGGCATAGACATCTTTTGGACCTACATAGAAGGATGCCGAGGTTTGACCTTCGCTACCCGCCGCTACTTTTAGCGCCGGCGTGGTAAAGCCCATGAAATACATATCGCTGTTTTTGGATTTACGCAGGGTGAAGGTATTTTGGCTTTCTGCGTTAGGAATCCAAGCGCTGATAAAATAGTGTTGCACCATCGCAACCCAACCGCCTAACTCTTCAACCTTGATGGTCTTGGTTGCCTCGGCCATATCTTCGAAATCTACCTTGCGGTATTTTTCTTCGGTGGACGTAAGTGCTGCGCCAAGATAGGGGCTCATGCCGATACCGACATCCGTTGCGACAATGTGGGAGTCTCTTTTAATCTGACCATAAAGGTTGGCTTGCCAATTGTCGCTGGACTGATTGTTGATCAGATAGCTCACATCGACTAGATAGCTACCGCGCGTTAGGGTGAAACGCTTGGTGATCGTTACCGCGTTTTGTTGGTACAGCAAGTCGACGGACACTGAGTCTTTACCGTCTTCTAACGTGACGTGATTAGTATTAACGCTAAATACGGGTCTGTTGCCTTGAGCGTCTGTGCCGTTTTGGCCAACTAAACCGCTTTGTGCCACATAGGTGTGGTCTTGGTTTTGGTTGAGTATTACAAATGGCGCGTCTTTTTCACCCAGTTTAGCAAGATGTTTAGGCAGCGCTGCGTACACGATATCGCCACCTTGGGTGTCGATTTTTAGAATCAGTGTGCCAGTGCTTATGGTGACTAACTGCTGTGAAGCTTGGCTTATCGCCGCAGGCTCACCATTGCTGACAACCGGAATTTCGTCGTCACCGGTTTCTGGCAAGGTCACCATAGGCGCAGACAAGGTGGTGTTTTGCTCTAGGGCAATTTCGGGCTTTTTCGCATCTTGAAATGCGGCCCATTCTTTCACCAGTAATAGGGCGGTCGCCACCATTCCTGCTATTAAGAGGTATTTAGTCCAATCTTTTTTCATGTTGTTTGCCGTTATCGGAATGAGTATCGGGTACCGGGTCAAAACCACCCGCGTGCCAAGGGTGGCATTTTATAAGGCGGGCGAACATTAAATAACCCCCTTTTATAACACCGTGCTTATTTATTGCTTCTTCTGCGTAATAGGAGCAGGTTGGATGGAACCGACATTGGTTGCCGACCCAGGGGCTAAGCAGAAAACGGTAGATTTTAATCAATCTAACCATTACCCATTTCATGTTTGTGCTGCTTCTTTCGCTTTTTTCGCCAGGCGCTTCAGTTGTTGTTCTAGTTGCTTCGTTATTGTCTCGTTGTCGAGCTTATCTAAACCTCGACGAGTCAAGAATACGCAGTCGATAGGGGGGAGCTCATGTTGTAAATGGCGAAATGCTTCGCGCACGAGTCGCTTTATGCGATTGCGTTGAACAGCAAGCTTGATATTTTTTTTAGCGATAACTAAACCGAGTCGCGGTGCCGAAAGCCCGTTACTGGATGCCAAAAACATAAAATATTGATGTGAAGCACGAAAGGTTGCCTGATCGAAAACAGGCTTGAAGTCACTGGGGGTCAGTAGACGCAGCGATTTGCTGAACGTAAAACTGGGCACCCCAGAACCTCGAGAGGTGATTAAGCAGCTACCAGTTGCTTACGACCTTTGGAGCGACGTGCTGCCAGAACCTTGCGACCGCCTTTGGTAGCCATGCGAGCACGGAAACCGTGAACTCGAGCGCGCTTTAGGTTGCTGGGCTGAAATGTTCTTTTCATGGAACTAAAACCTGCCAAATATTGAGCTTGGATATCAACGCGTTTGGTCTATCTACGGAAATAAATTTACCGGAACGCGAAAAGAGGGCGGATTCTAAAGAATTGTTGCCGGTAAAGCAATCAGCAAGCGTAGATAATTCGTGGCTTTAGCGATTATTTTCAACGCTTTTTCTAACACCACTACATCTTGTGGTAGCTATTAATACGAGCAACTAGTTCACTATTTACTGACTGGTTTTTCATGTTTTATACACAGGGTTATCAACAGGGTTGGTTGGTGTTGTAAACAGGTTTGGGTGATGGAGCTGTTCGTATTAATATGGCGATTATTTTCACAAGCTATTGATATATATAGATTTAAATAACGATTTTTAAAAAACTAACCGGTTACTTGTGGATAACTATGGTAGTTAGTTAGGCTGCGGGTTAGAATACGCAGCTCAAATCAGACGTGGTTTATCGCTGCGCTCTGGGGCAGGTTAGGCTGCCACTCTCTTGTTATGTGCACATAAAAGTCGATCGTCCTTTTGGGGTTTAGGTTCGTCATAATAAGTGCATTAACAAGGCGCGA